>QWDA01000010.1 GCA_003605175.1 Paracoccaceae bacterium
CTGCTCGGGGCATGACGGTGACACCAACAGCGGCCAGTCCGTCCACGTCGTCGGCAGATCACCTGACAGCCGTCACTGCGAAAACAGAAAACCGTTCCCACGCCCTGACTTCTTCAGCAGCCTGCTAAGCCGTCTTGTTTGCCGCTCGCATTGCCAGACCGTGCGAGAAGCTGGCGCATGACGCGGGGCTGATGGCCGCAACTTGCTTTGTCGGCTCCCCCTCCGCTCCGCTCAGGTCTCCCCCAACAAAGCGTTGCAACCGCCCCGACGCACACGCCGGTCGCATCTGCATCGGCTGGCATGGAGCTGGCCCAATTCAACAAGGAGACTTGAAATGACGAACGAAAACGAAACCAACGATCAAACGAAGAGCACAGGCGCTCGCCCGAAATTCCGGGCATGGCTGGTGCAGGACACGCCCGAAGGTGAAGCCCACTGGACAGAACTGTCCGGCCTCTGGCCCACCAAATCCGGCAAAGGATTCAAGGGCAACCTGACCACGCCGATTGCCGCCACCGAAGGCCGCCTCGTTATCCTTCCCGCATCTTTCAAACCGGGTAAGGAGGCCGCATCTGATGAAGCTACTTCTTGATAACCAGACCAAGAAGCTGATCGAGCAGGGTCGCGCAACAAGCGCGGCCCAACTCGAAGGCCTCGATGAGCCCGACCACATGCCGGTCGTCAAGCTCTTCACCCCCGATGCGAACTGCACCTGGCTGATATCGGAGCTTGATCCCGATGATCCCGATCTTGCCTTCGGTCTTTGTGACCTTGGCTTCGGCTGCCCCGAACTTGGCAGCGTGCGTATCAGCGAGATCGAAAGTGTCCGAGGTGCCCTTGGCCTTCCCGCCGAGCGTGACCGGTTCTTTACCGCAGATCGCAGCCTGTCGGCCTATGCCGAACTTGCCAGGGCGAACGGGAGGATCATCGCATGACCTATGAAGTGCAAACACTCACACTCTGCGATGGCTGGGTGAACACCTGGTTCGTGGAATACGCGACAGGCTGCCGCTATCCCGAAACATTCGCTACACGAGAAGCGGCGCAAGCCGCTCTCGAAGAGTTCTTCGCCGAGATCGATGAAGAGATCGCAATCGGGCAGCGTGCTCCCGATGAGGGTTACGACTGGGATGAATTCCGTGTCGTCGAGGTAGGTGCGTGATGGGACCATATCAGTCGCACCACATCACATGGGAAGGGATTGCCATCGAGATACGATGGAATCCTACCCACTATCGAGGCGATGACTGCGAGATTGCGCATCTGGAGCTCCGAACCGAACCGTGTCAGCGTTTACCGATGACTGAAACCGGATATCGCTCCCACTTCGTACATCGTGAGCAAGTCGAGTCACACGGTGGCCCAGTCCCCTATGTCGAAGCGTGGCTGGCACACGATGCCCGTTCCCGTGAATGGAAACGCTACGTAGAGGAGAGCAAGCAGATGAGCTTGTTCTGATTCAGTCCTTCAAAAAGCAAGAGGCGCACTGTCATGAGCAGCGCGCCTCAATTTGCGTCTTAACGAAACGATACAATTATATTACCTTTTTTGAATGTATCGCGTCAATTGATCTCGGCATTGCCTGAATCGACATCTGCCTGACCAACGATCATCGCGAAGGGGTTGCCCTGACGCAGCCTGCAGGGTTCGATGATGCAAAACGGGTTTAGAGTGCAGGATTTCCATGACGAATTCACCGATCATCGATGACAAGGAGCGCGAGAATATCCGCTGGAGGCTACAGCAGTATCAGCAGCGTCACGGCGAAATGGGCGTGCCCAAACTCTACGAGCACATGCGCTACCACTTGCGTGAGATCAACATCGACCTGTTCCATCTCGATCTGCGTTCACTGCAGCGCTTCATGCGTGATGATGTCCGCACGGCCGACGAGAAGGTCGTGCGCTATAGAAAGTTTCTGGAGATCGTCTTTCCGAAATCCGACGGCTTCGGAGAGGACTTCGTTAACCTGCTGCGCGAGAAGATGGTCTTTCCCGCCAGCGTGCAAAACGGAACCATGGAGTATGAGGAAGACGGCGAAATCATAGAGCTCATCACGGCCGTTTCCTTCGATCAATTCTATTGGCGTAAACCCCTCATCGACTACCAGGGCGTCTATGATGTCGAACATTCCGGATACGGTGCGGAAGTTCCCGATCCCGATCCCGATACCGCAAGTTCGAGAAGGTATGTCTTTCTGCCTGGTGCGTCCGAGCAGACGCTGCGTGTATTTTCAATGACGCGTTTTGATGGCGGCGAAGGCGAAGAGCCGCAGTACTTTCACGAGAGCTCGAATCTCGCATTCATGAAGTGCGGCAGAGGCCAGTTCCTATTGGCCTCCGTTGCGTTTGAGAACCTAGGGTTCACACTACTACGCGATACGACGCCCGATGATGCCGACATACGAACTTTACTAAGCGGGCATGTCCTTCAGACCATAGCCCCTGAAACAGGACAGGACGGCATCGGGCAGGTGCGCTTAGTCAAAATCGACGGACCCGAGTTCCCGAGAGACTAACCGCAGGGTCGTCTAGGGACGAGGCCTCGCTAGTGCGCGGCAGTCCGTCCCGATCCGTTTGAACCCGCGAGGCAAGCTACTTTTTGATGGCGGGTAAGAGCGTGTCCAGCTCTTGTCCAGTCGCAACATTCAGGGTAAAAATGAATGTAAATCAATGGGATCGCTTGCTGAGCGCGGGATGCAGTGCAGGCGTTAAGAAATCCCTAATCTTGTTCCGATATCATTAGCTGAATAGGTCGTTTTCAGAGCGATACAAGATGTGCGCGGTCATACCGCGCCATCTTGGGAAGGGGGCTAAGAGCTGCCCCCGTTCCATCCCCCGCTCGTGTGGTGAGACCGTAAGAGAGACGAATCGTCCCCCTTGTTCACACCACAGCAGCATTTCGTTGCTGCACCACGACCGAAGAGCCTTCGTGCCCTTTGGAAACCTGAGCAGGAGACTTCGCTCTCCTACAACCATCGACCGGACCTTGGGAGACATGCCTCTCCCATCCGGACTGAACCCATGCACCAGGGCATTCGCACCCTGGACGGCGACCAAAAGGGAGACTTCGGCTCTCCTCTTGGAACTCCATCGACCATCGTTTCGGCGTTGGATCACGAGCAGGAAACGGTCCTGCAGCCGGTGGCCTACGAGAGGTGAAACCAGGAATACGCTATGGCTGGCAGCGGCAGTGAAAATCGACAGCGCCAACACGTCATTCAGGCGCGCGTGAATGAGCAGCAGTTCAAGCTCATCAAGGCGCAGGCCGAAGCTGCCGGTCTGTCTGTGTCCGCTGTAGTCTGTTTCGCTCTCTTCGATCAAAACCCCATTCGCGCCTCCCGTACACCGCCAATCGATCGCGAGGCTGCTGCCCGTGTGATGGCGGAACTCGGGCCAATTGCGTGCGCCATGAGGCAGGCTGCCGAGACCGGTGATGTCGATCATCTTTCCGAGACCATCATCGCCGCGCAGCGCGACCTCGCTGAAATCCGCACGGTGATCATGTCTGCTTTCGGGAGGACGCCATGATCCTCAAAGGCAGCAGCCGCGCAAACGGCGCCGATCTCGCAACCCACCTCATGAACGGCTACGACAACGAGCGTGCCGAACTCGGTCAGGTGCGCGGCACCATCGCCGATGATTTGCACGGCGCCTTTGCCGAAATCGAGCTGATCGCTTCGGGAACACGAGCGCAAAAGCCACTCTTTTCCCTGTCCATCAATCCCCATGAGGCGCTGACGCGCGAGCAGTATTTCGAGGCGATTGATGCCATCGAAACAAAGCTGGGTTTTGAAGGCCAGCCGCGTGCCGTCGTCTTCCATGAAAAGGAAGGCCGCGAGCATTGCCATGTCGTCTGGTCGCGCATCGATGCTTCCGAAATGAAGGCGATCACGGACTCATTCTACAAGTCCAAGCTTTGCGACATGGCTGTCGTTCTGGCCGAGAGATTCGGGCACGAACTCCCCGAAGGGCTCAAGCAATGGCGCGATAAAAACCGCAAGTTCGAAGACAAGCTTGAGGCCACGCTCGCGGAAAACGTGAATGCAAAGAAGACCGGCATCAGCCCCGAGCAGCGCCGCGAAGAAATCACGTCGGCGTACATGCAGGCGGACAGTGCTGCGGCCTTTGTGAACGCGCTCGAAGAGAAGGGCTATGTGCTCGCCAAGGGTGACAGCCGCGCCTTTGTCATCGTCGATAAGTTCGGCGATGTGCACAGCCTCTCGCGCTACGTGAAGGGTGTCAGCGCTAAGGACATCAAGGCGCGTTTGTCAGCGCTCGATGCTAGCCGCCTGCCGTCTGTTGATCAGGCCAAAGAGCAGGCGGCCGCCCATCTTGCTGCACAAGAGGAACAGCTGCGTGAGCAGCAGGATGTGCAGCATGGCCGTGATGATGACCATGGGCACGATCGGCGCGATCGCGATCATCGCCTCGATGATCAGGATGATGATCGGCATGATGATGATCGTCATCGTCGCAGCATCGATGAGAAGCGCGGAGCAATGGAGCGCGTGCAACGGGATCGGCGTCTTGCGTTTGTGCAGGCCGAGCAGCAGGTGCTGACCCGCCATCAGGACGAAAAACTCGCCCTTGATGCTGCACAAAAAGCGGAGAGCGGCGGGCTCTTCTTCCGCATGCGGACGCGGGTTGCCGAGCTAATCGAGAACCGCCCCGCGCTGCATTCCGTGCTCGGTCATATCACCGAAAAAGTCGGGCTTGATCCGCGTGACCGGCATCGCCTGGAACAGGAAGCGCTTGCCCGCCGTCATGGGCGCGAGCGCATGGCACTGGCAGGCAAGAAGCGTTCGATGGAAAAGACCGAACAGCGCGAGATGGCTTCGTTTGAGCGCGATCTCAGGCGCGAGGCGCTGCAAAGAATGCTGCGCCAGGAGCAGCTTCGTGCTGCAGCAAAAGCGGAAGGTCTGGAGGTGCGGGAAACATCCGCCGAAGCCGAATTCCTGCGCACCGATCCACGCCTTCTCGAAGAGGGCGCCTTCGGTCGCGCGTTTAACGAAGAAGCTGCAGCAATCGAAGCCGATGATGGTGGCGATGATCGTGGTGAAGGTGAGGAAGAAGGTGGCCGCAAACCGCGCCGCAGCTGGAAACAGCGCGGTCAGGACAAAGGCCACAGGCACGGTCGCGGACGCGGCAATGGCTACGGGTTTAAGCGCGGGGAGTGATCGTTAGGTTATGCGCAAGTCTTCAAGGACGCCCTCGGCTAACTGTCCGTCTTCGAGCCTGGCGTCAGGTTGAAGCTTGGTGAGCGTTTCTTGTACGACGCGGTTGTGGTAGATTTTCATCCAGTTGAGTTTGCGGCGGACGGAGGAGTTTACTGCCTGAGGTAGTCTTGTTTCGATGAGCTGTTTGTGTTCGACAAGAAAGGCCAGCCAGTCTTCGAAGTCAGGTTCAAAAGCGATGGAGCTTGCCCGCAAATAATCGATATAGTGAAGCCCGGCTTCATCCTCGACGAGGATGTGGCTTAAGTATTCTTCTTCCTCTTCGACGGTGTGCTCTTCCCGGCGTAGTCGCTCATCTTCGCGAAGGCGTGCGAGCACATCCTCATGGACGACAATCCGCGGGTATATCACCTCGCTGCCTTCCATCTCATAGGCTTGTACCAGGGCTGGACCGAATATCGGGCCATCAAGATTCGTACCGACATGCATATACCCGACGGTCATGGCGCCGCGTACGAGTATGTCCGCATTCAGGCAATCAATTTGGATATGAAGTAGGTCCAAAAGCTCCCAATACAGAGCGCCGATATAGTATTGGGTGTCGATGGTTCTGACGCGCACGATGGCATCGGACATGATCTCTGCCGTTACTTCGCTATGAAGTCTTAGCTCGTCCGATCTTGTAGCAGGAGTGATATCATCACCTTGCGAGACTTGCCTGAATATCGAGAGGAACTGCGCGATCTCGGGGCCGCTCCTTGTATTCAGCAGGCTGCGAAACCCCAAAATATCAAAGAAGGTGACAAGGCACTCTTCGTATCCGGGATCGGTCTGAAAATCTGTCATGACTGTTCGCTTTGTTACCTGAAGAGCGCTTCCAGCATCTCTCCTTGTTCTTCGTGCTTGCTAGGGTTCTCGGATTTCAGGGTTTCTATGTTCTGCAGTTTCCAACGGACTGCAGGCAGTCCGTCGGCTTTAGGGGTTCCGATTAGTGAAAAATCAGGTGCGCCCTGATGCAATCCCCGCAGGAACTCCTGCGCGTTCGCATCCAGTCTAGAGCGAAGGTCGGCAACCAATTGTTCGCGCGTGGCGATGAGGTCGGTCAGCGGCACGGGCGTCTTCGTCATGCCTTCGAACTCACGGGTGTATGGCTGATCGAGATCGATCAGGTTCGGGTTCAGGAGTTCATGCGGCGGGCGCTTGGCGCTCGCCACATAGACAAGAAACGTGCGGAACAGAGGATCAGTCAGCCCCACGTTCTCGTAGAGCAGTTTCACATCATACAGATCACGCGGATGCTGACGGTCAGTGGCTGCGCATAGCTTGCCGCCATAAAGGTCTTCAAATGAAACAATCTGGATTTCAGCGGAGCCGAAGGCGTCTTCGACCGCCTCGGTGACGCTCATCACCTTAGGGTCATGCACAACGCCGCGTGTCACAGGAGAGGTTTCGATTTTGATCGTGGCAGCGCCGAGACTGACCTGCACGCGGGTAGGATTCTTGCCACCCCCGTCTATGCGTCGCACCTTCGCATCAGGGATGCCGGCATCGATTGCCTTGGCGATCCGCTCCAATGCGTCATTGATCTCGGCAAGGCTTTCGGCGCGATCTTTGATCGGCAGGTAGGTCAGGTCGATATCGACCGACAGGCGCGGCAGGTCACGGTAGAACAGGTTGATTGCCGTGCCGCCCTTAAGCGCAAGTATCTCTTCCTTGGCGACATACGGGAGTATGCGCACAAGAAGTTCGACCTGGCCTTCATAAGCTTCACGCGCCATCGCCTGCCTCCGCTTTCACGAATTCTTCAGGCACCATGATGCGGTAGCGCGGGTGGATTTTTCCGCCCTTGACCAAAGCGCGGTCGCCCGTGCCCAGATTGAATTCTTCGGGGTCGAGGCGCTTCCGCCAGGCATGATCATGACGGTCGGCAAAGACGAAGAACAAGCGTGTGACTTTGATCTTCTTGCAGGACTTCAAAAGCTCGGTGACGCGGCGCGGGCGCAGATTGGCAAGACTCTCGAACACCATATCGAGATTATGAAAGCTCTCATGGTCAGGCAGTTCGTCGAGCGCTTCGAGGATAGCCCGCTCAGGCGTGGACATGGTCAGTGTCCAGTCCCATGGCAGCGATGCCGAAGCAGGGCTTCGCTGATCATCTTGGTCGTTGAGACCGAGGTCGAGCTCGCTGAATAGCGAGAGTGAGCGGGTTTCCAGCTTCGCGTTCAGAGGGAGCTTTGAAAGCCATTTTGGTACGTCATCGCCATAGACCCACACAGCATCTTCATTGCCGAGGCGCAGGTAGTGGCTATGACCCTGCAGCGCGAACGCGCTCATGCCGCCAACATGGAGCTTGTAGTCCATGATGTGCTGCATGGAGAGCAGGCACGTCTTCCAGTCTAGAGTGTTTGATTTGGAAGAGTTTGGTGCCGGGCGGCGGAAGACTCCGCGATGAACCCGCTCTAGCCAGCCGCGCTTGACGTATTTTTGAGTGAGGAAGCGGCTCACGCCGTGGCGTTCGAGCCATGCGCTATCGACCAGAAAGCCTTGTGGTAAGGCTTCCAGTGTGTTCTTTAGCTTATCCTCTGTTTGTGTACTCATAGGTCACAAAATAGCATATTCTTAAAGAGCATGCTAGCGATCTCTTTGAAAATAGTGAAATATGTGTACCCAAGGGTATCAAGATAGGAGTCTTTCAAAGAGAGAGTGCCGGGTAAAGGGGCTGAATCCCGCCGGCAAGGCAGGACGAAAATCCATTACCGATGTCGAAGAACGTAACAAGATACTCTTCGTAGTCGGGATCGGTAATAAACTCTGTCATCGCTGCTTCACCATCTCTGTCAGCCGACGATGCGCCCTCGGGCGTCATCGAAGGTTTTGATCAATGCCTTGTGCTTCGGATCGAGCCCCTCAACACAAAACGGGTTGAGAAACTGCCGTCCGGCGAAGAGCTTCTTGTCGACGTCGGTCAGAGCGGCCTCACCACATATGGCGGCCCAGTTGTCCGCGATCGTGGTGATCTGCGCTTCCATGATGGCGAGCGCTTCGGCCTCATTCAGATGGAAGTCAGGGGCAGCCGTCAGGCAGGTTGCCAGAGTGCTCATGCGGTTCTCGCCCTTGATCAGCATGGCCTGCGTGGCTTCGTTGCCAGATCGTCCCTGCGGACAAATATCGTAAGCAGGGGTCAGCGTGAGCATCTTGCCGTGCCAGAACGCGGCGTGGTTGCGCGCGTGATCGTCGGTATTCCCGCAGAGCACGTTAAAGCAAATCCGCCCGTAGAGTTCCTTGAGCGTATCCTTGGGGTCGGTGAAGCGATGGCGGATGAGTTCTGCCAGTTCTTCGTAAGATGCGTAGCGCGCTTCCAATTCATCTAGTTCAAGCATGGTTAGTGCCGAGACCAACGCGCGGCGTTGCCAGCCCGTCTTTCCCTTGGTGCGGTCAAAGCGCTCGATCAGCAGAACTTCTTTTCCGGCGGTCTCGAAAACATCGACCGGAGCAACATTCAGGCCGGCCATGGCAGCGAGCCGCATGGCAATGAACTCTGCCTTCACGACGCTGTAGAGGTCTTTGCTCGAAGAAAACTTTGCGATCAGCTTGCGATCATCATCATCGATCAGCGCCTTGGGGCGCGCGCCGCCAATCGACGTGCCGTGATTGATCGCCTGATCGAGAACAGGTGTCAGCGGCAGACCCTTTTCGACGCGGTCAGCTGCTTCAAGCAGTTCTTGATAGCTTGCCTGGGACTTCTCGCGCGGGACGTAGTCCGTGGCTGATAGCTGAAAGTCGAGTGCTCCAATCCTGTCCGAGCCAGACTCAAGCAAGTAGGTCAGTTCGTTCAAGTTATCAGCGCCTGTGTCGGCCGCTTTGGGGCCGACGAGGCGATTGATGATGACGCGGCGTCCCCACGCATCAGGCGAGCCGTCCCGTATGCAGCTTGCCATCTCCATGTTCGTTGGTGGCTCGATGCGTCCGCGGCGCAGCGGCAGTTCCGGCTCGTAGAGCGGGATGGCGTCCTTGCGCGCGAGATAGCTGGCGCCGTAGTTGAATATGTAGCGCTCGCCTTCGGCCGTGATGCGGCCAGCGACGACAGGCTCGGTCTCGTTTGGCAGCCACGTCCAGACAAAGGCGCCATCGGGCGTCTTCACATCAGAAGTCATCATCGACCTCCGTGCCGGAAGGGCGGACGCTCTTCGGTAGCAGCGTCAGTTTTTCATCGAGGCGGGCGTTATGCATCTGCAAGGTGCGCTCGTCATATTGGAACAGGCGCACGCCCACGAGTGAGGCGACCTCGAATACTGTGCCGATCTCGGGGCCAGGTTCGCCGTACTCGATCCTGCGTAGTGTCTTGCGCGTGATGCCGGCACGTTCGGCCAGTTCTGCAGCCGTCAGGCCACGCTCCAAGCGGCCAACCTTGATCAGTTTGCCGAGGATCGAGAGCGCCTGCTTTGTGACGCGGGAGTAGCTGCGTGTCCGTCTCATACTAGTGCCAATTGAGTAAGTTAAGACCCGTGAGGCCATCTCGTGGGTCATTTAATGCCCATTATAGGCATAGAATGAGATCGAAGTCAAATCGCTGGGTAAAATATGACCCATAAGGCCATCTCGTGGGTTATAGAATGCTCAAAGAGCAGCTAGAAGTAAGTTCAGGGTCTAGGAAAGGGCTCTGAAGCTCACCAGCAAAGCAGGGTAGGGATGGCCTGCATCTTGTCGCCGCCGCACCCCCTTCAGCATGTGAGGGGTGACGGACGGCGCCGGCGAAGCAGGCCAGAAGATATTTGTCGTTTCTACAGCAACTTACTGTATTCATGAGAAAAATCTTTCATTCAATCCAAGGATGTGGCACTACTTGAGGCATTCGAAAAACAAGTGCCGGGACGCAGACGCCACTATTTTGTGCAAAAGCGCGAAACCCGGAGGGAGCAGTGAAAAAGTGGGAAAGAATGAGATTTCAGTAATCAGTATTTCATCACGCGAAGCAGTAATCAAACGTAAATTGCGTCGACACTTGCGCAGCATTGGCTTTTCCAAATCGAGGAACGGCGAACTCAAGATAGAGGGTGAGGGAAAAGAGATAGTGCGTGCGCTTCATCGCGTTCAGCGCGAAGACCGCATCAAGGATAACAAGGATTTCTTAGCAACAAGAGCGCCCAAACTCCTTCACCACTTCGCAAATGGCGACGATATTAACCCTTCGAAAATTTCTCCAGTTCTCGAACGTATCTCTTCAGGTACACAGCATGGCGACCTTTTCCGGCTTGCCTCCCTTACTTGGTCTGTGCCGGTGTCGAACGGCTTTGGTAGGCGGCTGCGCTACCTTGTGTGGGACGAGAACAACGGGAAACTGATGGGTTTGATCGCTATCGGCGATCCTGTTTTTAATCTCGCCGTGCGCGATCGTTTGATCGGCTGGACATCCAAGGACCGCAGCGCGCGTCTGGTCAACATCATGGACGCCTATGTGCTTGGTGCGATACCGCCTTACAACCAGTTGCTAGGCGGTAAGCTAGTCGCGTGTCTTCTACGTAGCCGCGAACTGTATGACGATTTCGCGTCTGCCTACGGCGATACGACTGGCATCATATCTGGGGAGGGAAAGAAGGCCCGGCTACTGGCCGTCACGACATCATCCTCAATGGGGCGTTCATCAGTTTACAACCGCCTGAAACTGGACGGTGTCCAATATATGGAACCGATTGGCTTCACTGGAGGGTGGGGGCATTTCCACATCCCGGACCGCCTCTTTGTTGAATTGAGAGATTATCTTAGAGACATAGATCACAGCTATGCTGACCAGCACCGGTTTGGCCAAGGCCCGAATTGGCGTCTGCGGACAACTAGGGCAGCGCTTGCCGCATTGGGATTCAAAGAAGATATGCTTCGGCACGGAATTAAGCGCGAAGTTTTCATCAGTCGACTTGCGGCAAATGCAGACTCGATCCTGAAGTCCGGAAAAGGAAAACCTCAAATAGAATCCCTTTTGTCGACCAAAGAGATCGCAGGTCTTGCGACCGAACGATGGATGCAGCCGCGTGCAGAAAGGCGACCTGAGTATCGCGACTGGACCGTTGAAGACTTGATGGGGCTTTTCGGAAGCCAAAGCCGCCAGATGCAATCCCGCCTTGCGCAGCAAGGTTCGCACGAGAATTCCTCCGCGGCGGTGTGATCTGATATGAGCGTTCCTCTTGATACATGGCAGGAACGAATGGAGGTCCATTTTGCGGACCTCAAGGCGCGACGTGATCGGTCCGGACTTCCGATCTTCGCAATGGAACATGGCCTCGCGGAAGAGAGCATCGAGGAGATCGCAGCCCAGTTGCGTCAGCGTCTAATCCGCGGAGAAAGGCTCGCGCCCCATTGGCTACTTTGGACAATCTACGCCGCAGAGCGGGGCTATACATATGAAGGCGGAGAATACTGGCAATCTTTTGAGGAATCGACGCCGGGTTGGGATTCCCGTGATCGCTACAGAGTCTCCAACTGGTTTCGCAAATTCCAAGAGTCATACAATGGTGTCGTACCGTCCGGACCTTGGGCGGGGCACTTCAGTATCATTGCTTGGCCAATAACACATGCCGTTCTGCCGCGCTTTCTCCAATGGCAGTTTGCTCGCACACTCTATGATTTGCGCTACCGGCTGGCACGACTGAACGACGTAGACCCCGCCACAATCGGCCGCCTTATCGCGTCCAATGTCTATGCCTCAACACGGTTGGAGCAATTCCTCCAGCAGGAAGAACTGGTCGGTCGCCTCGTCCTTGCGCTTCTGCATCAAGATCAGGTTGAAGGCAAAGAACCGCTTCTCCCTGCAACGCTAAACCGCATCGTCAGCGACCTAGAACAGGTTCGTGACGCAAGAGCTTGGATCAAAGAGGCCAGCCGTGTCGTCTCGGACCGCTTTAAAGGCCTCGGCCGCGATACAGGCTCTGGGCAGCCCACTGCGGCACGCGGAACTAAGGGTCTTCCCTCATTTGAAGGGCGTCCCGATATTCGCCCCGATCTGCGGCTACATTATAAGGGCGAAGGAAACTGGGATATTCAGGTCGATATTCCAAGTTTCAAGGATGTAGGGGCGCTCAACCCGGAGGTCCGCCAGTTTCTCATACAGACGCGTTGCACCGTTAACGGGAGCACAGGGAAGAAGCCGCCTGGATGGCTTCTTTCCGGTCGTCGCCAGGCCGTTCTTCGCAACTGGCCTGACCCGGATCAGCCGATGGTCGCCTTCGAGGCGAAGAACGGCACTGTCGATCATCTTCTAAGCAGCGAATGCCGTATGAGCCCGGGACCGGTCTGGCTCTTTCGGATTGGCAAAGATGGCCTAGCCCGAGAGATCGCCGGTCGCACCGTGCGGCCCGGCCAGACTTACGTTATCGTTTCCAAAGAGCCACTCAACGATCCGCTCAATCTTCATCAGCCTTGCACAGTCAACTGCGCCGACATCCATGCCATTCACTTAAGCATTCCGGAGGCGATTCCGGAGTTGCTGGCTCAGCAACTCAAGGCATGGAAACTTGAGATTGCGCGAACCATACGCGTTTGGCCTGCCGGCCTTCCCGGTCGAAGCTGGGATGGAGAAGGTCGTGGTGAGTGGCTAACGACGGAGAGGCCGTGTCTCGGTATCTCTCCTGATCATAAAGTTGAAGCGTTCCAGGTCAGCATCGATGGCGGTGAGGCGCAAGCAGTCCCTGCCGGAGAGCCAGGTGAGCCGACATTCATCCAGCTTCCGGAACTAGCGGCTGGCAGACACCTGCTACGGGTCAGCGCCAAGACTCAGAACAAGGAGGGAGCAGGTCTCGCTTCACACGAGGGGTATCTCGAACTCCGTGTCCGTGAACCTGAGCCCTGGATTTCCGGCACCTCTCTTCACGCTGGCCTGATCGTTACGCGCAACCCTCACGATGCAACGCTGGATACGTTTTGGCAGAACGAATTTGATCTCTCGGTTGCTGGTCCGGACGGCCGTCAAGTGACGCCTTCTGTAGCACTCCACAACGCTGCTGAAGACGAGATATTCACGCGACAGGTGTGCAGCTCTCTCAATCTGCCCGTTTCGCCGGAAGTCTGGAAGAAGCGCTTCAATGACTTCCTCCAGCGCGAAGAATGTGAATGGCGCTATCTGGAGGCGGCATCAGGACTTCTCACGCTCGATGGCGGTGAGCTTGGCCGCTACGAGGTACGTTTTGAACATGAGGTAAAGCCCGTTCGCTGGGTTCTACGTCATCAGAGCGACGGGATCTACATCCGGCTCGTTGACGAAACGAGTCAGGAAGGGACAGGGCCTGTTTGCCGGTTCTATGGCATGGAGCGTCCGCGGGATATGCAGTCAATTGATCCCGAAAAAGCACTACGAGGTTATAGAATAGAGCCCCCTGGCGGGTTGTTCACAGCGAAGATCGGAAGATCACGCGATTACATTGCTGTCAGTACCGGGTTATCAGCTTCGCACCTGGCCGGCCTCGGCGTCCGCCCCAATCATGGGCATATCTCAGGCGACCCGAAGGCCATCATCAACTTGCTACTTATTCTAAGATACTGGAACAGCGCCCGTGTTGCAGGCGATCTCGGGAGCATTCACCGGTGGCAAGTGATCAATACATTGATGCACGGGATAGTCGGAATAATGGCTGGTTGGGATTGGGCGCGCGCCGAGTCCCAGTTCATCGGGGCCAGCGATCCTGGCAATGCCCTTTCGCGACTTCAATCTCTGGTCAATCACAAGAGCGGTTTTGCTAGCGTCATCGTCCGCGACGCCGGCACCATTGCGGGCGGGCGGAAACAACTGATCGCTTGGTTTAGCGATCTTGCAAAGCGCTATCGCATCGCGTCCGATGATGACCTCTGTCAGTTCGCGCTGGAGTTAGCCAGTCGGCCTTACGCACTGCCAACACTTTATTTGGAGGGGCTTGAAAACCATATCCGCCGTGCCAAGGCGAGCCAGACCCTCATTCGGGCTGCTAGGCTCGCGATCCTCTGCACGGTTGGTTCGAATGGAAAAGCAGCGAGACTTCTTCCGGAGGCGGATTCATGATCTCAGTCGTCGCCCCCGAAGATATCGTGCGGTACTGCCGATCGATCCTGAACTTGCAGGGAGAGGGTCATGGTATCGATGATACGTTCCTGTCTGCCATGCTCAGGCGAACTGCCGGTGCGCTTTGCCCGTGTTCGCGCGCCGTTCTACGCGCAGCACTTGTTGAGAGCTTGAGCCATTTGGATCAAGAGCCAGCCTCCTTGCCTGCACGCCTTGAAAACCTGATCGATGATCTGCTCGTCGTGGGAGACCTGCTGGAACTGTCCGACGTGACGACCGGAGATGCGGAAGCGAAGGGAACGTGGGTCTTTGCGGCGCCACCTTCGTTTGTGGTGCGCAAAAGCGGCAGCATTTTCTTGACCGGGATCGTTCCCGACCAAGATGATTGGCTGCCTGAAAACATACGCAGCCGTATCGTCCTCTCGAATAGCACGCGATCCATCAAACCGCATGACGGAGAAGACCTAGCTGGACAGCTTATCGGCGAAGGTCTCAGCAAATTACCTGAAACGACGTGGCTCAAGGCGCCCAAGACTGTCGCACCAAGTGAAGCCCTTTCCAGAGCGGCTCAGTTTCTTGCCGGTGAACAGCCATGCGCACCAGTGCAAGGACTTGAGATCATCGATCCTGAAACCAAGCCGACCTACTACAAAGGGCGCTGGACTTCTCCGAAGGATCACTCTGGACTTTTCATCGCACGGCGTCCTCAGGAATTTGGCGCAGCTTTGTGGTGTTTGGCAGAAATTCATTCTGGATCGATCCAGCGTATTATTGACCTGCCATTCCGGGGTTATCGCTGGCGAGGGTGCGATGCGGCATGGCACCTGCAAATGGCAATGGACCATGAGCGCAAAGCACCGCAACGATACAGCCTTGATACCGCCGAAGATGGCATGTGCCGATTAAGTTTCTATTCTCCGATTCCGTTGTGGGCGGAGCGCCGGCTCATGATTCTTGGCAGAAAACGTCAAGGAGTGAAGAGTCTTTTTACTTATGAAATTCCTAGCGATGAGGCCGCACAAGAAGAGGACTTCTTGCAGGAGAACCTCTGGCTTTCGCCTATTGAAACCAAATCTGAGACGAGGAGTGCGTAATGCAAACAATAAAACAGACGATCGAGAACCTGCACGCCTCTCTCAAGGACTACATCGAGGCGACGTATCATATCAGTGCGCCCTCGCTTATCGCGCAGCGGCAGGCACTTCTCGACAAGGACGGCGTTATCCACCGCGTCCCATTTCTTGAGTCGACCCCCAAATATCAGTCGGGAGAAACCTTCGCCTCGATGTCGGGTTTGCCGAGCGCTGCGCTGGAACTGCTTAGCCGTTTAAGCACACTTGAGGGAGACCTGCCGCGCCTCGTTTATGACCCCCCTTACATGCACCAGGGCGAGTCCCTAAGAAACTGCCTGATCGACGGCAAGAACCTCGTCATCATGACTGGAACGGGTTCCGGTAAGACGGAGTCATTTCTTCTGCCAATCCTCGGCAAGTTTGCAAAGGAAGCACAAGCGCACCCTCAGGCATTCGCAGATCAGCCGGCCATGCGAGCCCTCATAATGTATCCAATGAACGCTCTCGTGAACGACCAACTCGGTCGCTTGCGAGCGATGCTGGGCGATCCTAGGCTAGTTCAAACTTTCAAGGCTTGGTGCGGACGGCCGCCACGCTTTGCGCGGTATACAAGTCGGACGCCTTATGCAGGTGTTCGTACGGCGAAAAAGGATGGTCAAAGGCTCAAGTCGTTCGGCGAGTTCTATGTCGATGTACTGCAAAACGCCGCCAGTTCTGACCCCGAGAAGAGCGAAGAGGCGGGAGCACTTCTCTCAGCCCTCAGAGAAAGAGGAAAATGGCCTGCAAAACCCGACCTTGAGACTTGGTTTGGCCCGAAGGGAAGCCGATGGGAAAGTAAGGGCGAATTTGTCAGGGCCGTAACACTGCCGGACGATTCCGAACTCTTGACTCGTCACGAAGTGCAGGTCGCCCCGCCTGACTTGCTGGTCACAAACTACTCGATGCTGGAATATATGCTAATGCGGCCGATAGAACGGCCGATCTTCGATAGGACAAGGGAGTGGCTACATAGCAACCCCGAGGAGACGTTCCTCGTTGTGCTCGATGAAGCGCACCTTTATCGCGGCGCCGCGGGCGCAGAAGTGGGACTCTTGCTGCGAAGGTTGCGAGACCGGCTCGGAATATCCGAGGACCGGCTCCAGGTTATTTGCGCGACAGCAAGCTTTGACGACCCGACATACGCCCTCGACTTTGGTGCTCAACTCTCTGGCGTTCCCGCAAGCACCTTTGTCGCTGTTCAAGGCGCGCTCGACCTAAAGTCGGTTCAGAACGCTGGAACATCCGCCGATGCCGCAGTTCTATCGGCCATAGACCTCAGGGCTTTTTACGAAGCCGAGAGTGATAAGGCGCGCCTCAAAACAGTTGCACCGTTTCTGACCTATCGCGAGACCGAAGCCAGCGGACCGACAGAAGTGGCCCTCTACCAAGCTCTCCATGACTGCGGTCCAATGGGACGGCTCATCAATGCAACCATGAAAGAGGCCATACCGATCGCCGAACTCGGCGCGCTAGTCTTTCCAGAAGGCGTTTCGGCAGACGTGGCCGATCAGGCCGTCACCGCACTCATGGCGCTTGGCAGTGTCGCAAGGCCGTCGCCAGGTCTTCCTGGGCTATTGCCATGCAGGGTTCATAACTTCTTCCGTGGACTGCCGGGTCTCTGGGTCTGCATGGACCCCGAATGCAGCGAACTGGCAGAGGAAGAGCGCGGGGGAATATGCGGGAAGATGTACTCGCAGCCCATGGATGCGTGCGGCTGTGGAGCGCGCGTACTCGAACTATTCACATGCCGGAATTGTGGTACAGCCTACGGGCGGGCCTACACCGACGATATCGACGAGCCACACGATCTCTGGGCAGAGCCGGGCGAGCAACTTCGCATGGCAAGCGGAGAAAGCGCGCCACTTGAGCCCATCGACCTGCTTCTTGAGGAGCCCGCCCACGACGACGTCGCGGAGCCAGCTGACTACGATCTTGAGACAGGACAGCTTAACCCGAACACGCTAGGGCCGCGCACTAGAACAGTCTATATTCGGCAGGCGCGGCTAGCCGACACAACCGATGATGATGACGAAGGTGGAAGCACCCCGGAAGCACGGGGAAAGTTTGTACCGTGCGCCGTGTGTGGGAAGACGGCCCGCTTCGGGCGCAGCTACGTTCAGGATCACCAGACTAAGGGCGATCAGCCATTTCAGGCGCTACTTACGCGTCAAATTCAGATTCAGCCGCCCGGTCCTCAAGAGCCAACACGTTTCGCGCCGTTGCGAGGACGCAAGGTGCTCGCATTTAGCGACTCCCGACAAGTTGCGGCCCGATTAGCGCCAAACATTCAAATGTACTCAGAGCGGGACTCGCTCAGGCCATTGATCATTAGCGGGTTCAAATGGCTTCAGGAACAGGACATTTTAAGACCGCTACTTGGGCTTGATGATCTTTATCTCGGAGTATTGCTTGCATCGCAAAGGCTTAATGTGCGTCTTCGTCCGGAGTTGCATGCTCACGAGAGCTTTGAGGTTGAAGACGTTGTTGAGACGGCGATCAAGAATGGAGACCTTGACGATCCGACCGCTCTACTCTTGCTACTCAATGATGTGCGGCAGGATCGTCCGCCGGAAGCGCTGCTCGGCAGCATGCTTACTACTCTCTCAGACCGTTTTTACGGGATGGAAGCACTCGCGCTAGCTACGCTGTGCGAGAAGGACCGCCATCGCAAGAAAGTAATTGGTCTGCCGGCCATTCCCGGACTCGCGGAAACGGACGAGGCTAAGCTTGCTCTGGCGCGGTTTTGGCTTCGTAGCTGGAACGGTTTCTGGCTCGCACAAATGCCGGGAATCTGGGTCGACCGGCCTGCATCAGACGGCTATCGCGTCAGATCGCGTAAGGCACAGACAAAGATTGACGCTATTAATGCCGTGATCACCGACAAGGCCGCGCGGAGGCTGTTCTGGGATGAATGGCATCCCATACTGGTCTCAACCTTCACGAAATCCAAGGAAGGCGGGAACAGGTATCTCAATGGAAGCGAGCTATCGCTGCAGTTTGAGGGTAACTGGGTACATTGCACAAGCTGCAAGTCAGTCCATAGACCCATTCCCGGACATGATCGCTGCCTTGACTGTGG
Source organism: Paracoccaceae bacterium (assembly GCA_003605175.1). GTDB lineage: Bacteria > Pseudomonadota > Alphaproteobacteria > Rhodobacterales > Rhodobacteraceae > Ovoidimarina. The sequence continues at coordinate 18,390 of QWDA01000010.1, forward strand.
CAGTCTTTCCGTCAGTGCGCTCGACCCAGATAGCGATCCCGTCTTCCTCGCCCGGAAAGGGTTTTATCGTAAACCTGTAACTGAGGCTCTCCAGGACCCCCCAAGGCAGCCCATGGCGCTTATTGCGGCTGAGCACACGGCTCAGTTGAACGCGCCTCAGAACGAGGATGTTTTCTCCAAAGCCGAGGAGCACGAACTGCTGTTCCAAGATATCGCCCTTGTCGGCAGCAACCTCAGGTCTCGCGCTACAGCGATCGATATCCTTTCCAGTACCACGACTATGGAGGTCGGTATCGACCTTGGTGCTCTGACAGGTGTCGCGCTAAGGAATATGCCCCCTGGTCGCGCAAATTATCAGCAGCGCGCAGGCCGGGCCGGTCGTCGTGGCAACGCAGTTGCCACTGTCTTGGCTTTCGGAAGCGCGGACAGTCATGACGAGCACTATTTCTCACGGCCGGATGAAATGATCCGCGGCAAGGTCATCGACCCGAAGCTCACGCTGGATAACCCTGAGATCGCACGGCGGCATATCCGCGCCTATCTGCTTCAAGGCTATCATCAGGACCGGCTGCCGACGATTGATGCTAGCCAGCCGCACGACCTTTTCTCGGTTCTCGGTAGCGTCTCAGCTTTCCGCAAGCCGGAGTCTGTACTGAACCGGGATGATTTCGCTTCGTGGCTCAATGAGAAGGAAGAGGCGCTCCGTATGCGGATTGCCTCCTGGCTCCCGATTGAACTCTCGGATGCGGACCGTAGCGAACTTCTCGGAGGCTTCGTGGCGGACTGCCTCAAAGCCGTTGATGATGCAATCTCCTCGGATGCCACTAGTGATGACCAGGAAGACGGCGAGGATGATAGCGGGGATGAGGAAGCACCGGAGGAGGGAGAGGAACGTCCGCAGCAGGCTTCTCAGCCCAATAAGCTCCTCGACCGCCTGCTTTATTGCGGGAAACTGCCCCGATATGCGTTCCCGACGGACGTAGCGACCTTCCATGTTTTTGACCGTGACCGGTCCACACCGTTCCGACACATCATGAAGTTTGCTCCTTCGCAGGGTCTGCCGATTGCACTCTCGCAGTACGCGCCCGGAAAGCAGGTTTGGATTGCGGGGAAGTGCTACACCTCTGGCGCAATTTACTCGGTAATGAGGGATGATCTCTTTGAGGCCTGGCAAGCACGCAAATTGTACATGCAATGCACTGAATGCGGGTACGCCAAGACATACGAGCAGGGAGAGGTCGTTCGCAGTGATACGACAGACTGCGAAGCCTGCGGTGAGCCCGGCAGCTTTGGACCAGCACGGTATTGGCTTCGCCCACCCGGTTTCGCACATCCCGTCTTTGAGGAGGAGGTCACATCTCCGGACGAGATACCGGAGACAAGCTACGCTACGCGGGCCAAACTCACTATGGGTACACCAGGCGACACTGCCGGTTGGGTTCATGCCAATGACCGCGTCCGCGGCCTTAGTACGCGAGAACACTTGTTAGTATCGAATACCGGACCGCAAGATGACGGCTACACTTATTGCGTCAAGTGCGGGCGGATCGAAGCAAGCTCGACACCGCACCCGAGCCTTGCCGGCCCGCACCGCAAACCCTTCCCGGAGAAAGACGACAATCTCATGTGCGACGGTATCGGTCCGACGCGACACTTGGTTCTGGGCACAGACTTCATCACTGACATCGGCCTTTTCTCCATGCGTGTGGAGAAACCCATTGAACTCCGACCTGCCCATTACTCCACACACGTCGCACTCAGGACAGTCAGTGAGGCTTTGGCCAAGGCCGCCTGTCAATTGCTTGAAGTCGAGTCGGGCGAGTTGATGGCAGAGTTTCGTCCTGCCCTGACGCCGGGCGGGAAGTCGGGAAAAGAAGTTGAGATTTTCCTATACGACACGTTGCCAGGGGGCGCAGGTTTTGCCAGCCAGATTGCTGTTCGTGGCCTCGAACTTTTCCAGCGGGCGCTATCCACTCTCAAGAACTGTCCTGAAGACTGCGACGGCTCTTGCTACCGTTGCCTCAGGAGCTTCAAGAACAAGCTCGAACATAGACTTCTCGACCGTCATGTCGGGGTCGAGCTTCTTGAATATCTACTGTCCGGCCAGCACTCAGGGTTTAACGAACAACGTTTGAAAGATTCTACTGCGCTCTTGTTGAACGACCTAAAGAGGCGCTGCGATGACAGTATATCTTTTAAGGCGGATGCCAGCATCACTTATGGCGCCGCAAAGACCATAAAGGTTCCGATCCTTGCACAATTCGGCGGAAAGACATTCGTCATAGCTTTGTCAGGACCATTGACCAGCGGCCACCCGGCAGACCCTAGAGTCGCAGACCTTCGCGAAAACAGTACCAGTCACCGTGTAATCGTCGAAAACGAGCTAGAAGTGCGTGGAAATCTTCCTTCGGTAAGCCGCAAAGTTATTCAACAGATTAGAACGTGAGGGTGAAGTGATCGCAATTCCGTCCTCGTTCGTTCTTCCTCTGGGATGCTTGTCAAAGCATCTTGGCCTTGGTTTGTGCGCATGATTGAGATTGTTGGTGCGAATGAAGGCCAGGAATTCGAGGCGGCAGTTCATCTCCGTAAACTCATTCTCGCCGTTTGGCCCGACCTCAGCCAGCATCCGGATGACCATGTCAAGTTATTCGTGGGTCTAAAGCTCTATGGTCAGAAGTACGAGGACATCGATGTTTTTGTGGTTGGCCACTTCGCTGAACCACGAGAATTCGACGTCGAAATGAAATTCTATCCACGAGATAGTGAACCTATCCTACCAAAGCGAGCCTATGTCCGTAGCTTCGCCTTGGCTGTCGAGGTTAAGTCGCATGACGCAAGTGGCGTTCGCTTCGATGACAAACTCGTCTCAGTAAAGTACCCGCGTGGTTGGGAGTGTGTGACCGAAAAGGCCTTCAAGCAGGTATTCGAACTGAAAAGTTATCTAGTGCGGGCGGGGCTCCCGAACCCTTATGTGCAAGACCTTATCTTCATGTCTGGTTTGCGCGAAACCGATCTCCCTGTGCGCCCACATAACTGCTTTGGGATAGATGCCAGTTTCGAGAAAATTCTCAATATCGTCGGTCAAGTATCCCAGCCGGTTGTGAAGAATCGATTCGTTACGATTAGTTTCGGCAGTGACGAGAACTTTCGTGCAATATTATCGCCGCAGGCAACGGTTCTAAAGACTTTGGAGCCAACGGCGCTTGATCGAAAGCGGATGGATCGGATTGTGAAATCCGCTCTACCAGACGAGTGGCTTGACGACCTTACCAAGAAGCAAATCGTCATACGCGGACGCGGCGGCGTGGGAAAGACCGTTATTCTGCTCCAGATGGCGTACCGCGCTTTCGACAATGCCGGAATGCGATCACTAGTGCTCACCTACAACAAGGCACTTGTCGCTGACATGCGGCGCACCATGGCGCTTCTTGGTGTCCCTCGCCATCTCTCGAAAGGCGGTATCGGAATTGAGACTGTCCACGCATTCCTCGGGCGCCTCATGCGAGAACTTGGGATTATCGGAAGCGAGGACGACTTCCTCGCCAACTACGAGAAGCACAAGCTGGGGTTGCTCGACTATCTCCGTAGCGGCGCGGTATCGAAGGACGATCTCAAGAACCTCATCGAAGAGAACGCTGACGAGTTCGCATGGGACGTTATCTTTGTTGATGAGGGCCAGGACTGGCCTTCAAACGAAATCGAGATACTGCGTACTGTTTTCAGACCCGAGCAGATCGTCGTTGCGGATGGTGTAGATCAATACGTTCGCGACTCGGTCGCCGACTGGGACGCTGGTCTTTCGCGCGACCTTCTCCGGCCGCGCCGGCTAAGACGATGCCTTCGGATGAAGGCCAACTTGGCGCACTTCGTTGCCGATTGCGCAGGGGCGTTGGGGCTCGAGAACTGGGACTTGGAGCCAAATCCCGATGCCAATGGCGGTCGCGTCATGATTGTTGAGGGTGAGATGGCGGGAAACACCGTGATCTACGAACGGCTCAAGGAGGAGGCCGCCGAACTCGGTAACTATCCAGTCGATCTTCTTGCCTGTGTTCCTCCGACGCTCGTTGTTCATGAGGAAGATCAAACCTATGCGATCCCGGGACGAGCGATCCAGAAGGCCGGTGGACTTGTGTGGGACGCGTCTTCAAAAGATGTCAGAGAGAACTACCCGACAGAACGGGACGCTTTGCGTATTGTTCAGTATGATTCCTGCCGCGGCCTCGAAGGCTGGACGGTCATCAACTATGCATTTGACGATTTCTACGACTACAAGCTGAAACAGTGGCTGTCATCGCCACCGGACCTTGGCGGGTTGTTTGACACCAAGGAAGACCTGGCCGCCGCATTTGCTGCGCAATGGGTCATGATACCCATCACTCGCGCTATGGATACGCTTGTCATCAACTTGTCCAAACGACCATCTCGCTTGAAGGATGCTCTGCGGCAAGTTCACGAGCGCCGGGGCGACTTCATAGAATGGTTAGAGGTTTGAGTCTATCTTGCGGAGGGTTTGATCGTACCCACTGTTTTTCTTCTAGTTCTCGTCAGCAAACAAAGTCCAGATCGAGCCCCCGCAACCAAATATACACGCGTTTCCAAACGCTTGAACGCCGCCCTCCGGGGCGGCGTTTGTGTTTTTGCGCATCGTGGAAGCAAGAGGGGCCGAAACCCCTCAAGCCACTTCGAAAGATTGAGCTCGCTGCTTCCCGCGCCAGTCAGGAGACATCGACTGCTCTCGGGGAAGCCGTTGCACCTAGCTTCCGTTGTCGCGTCATTTGGACGCCAAGTGGCTCGTCAGCACCCAATCGGCCCCCAAGGAAACTTTCGACCGAAAGCGCCCTGTCTCGAATTCAGGAATACGCTTTGTTTTTCAGGTGTTTAAATGGTGCCCGGGGGCGGAATCGAACCACCGACACGAGGATTTTCAATCCACTGCTCTACCCCTGAGCTACCCGGGCACGGGTGGGGCGGGCGAACCGGCCCCTTGGGTCGCGGTGTTCTAGACGGGGGGCCGGGGGCTGTCCAGTGGGAATCTCAGTGCCTTGTGGGGTCGTCGGCGGGGCCGTCCTCGGGCTCCGGATCCTCGGCCTCCTCGGCCGGGATCGCGTAGGCGCCGGTCATCCAGCGGCCGAGATCGACATCGGCACAGCGGCGCGAGCAGAACGGGCGGTAGGCCTGCTCGGTGGGCTTGTTGCAGATCGGGCAGGCCATTCAGAGCACCTCCGCCAGCGGGCGGCGTTCGCGTTTGCGTTGCAACTCATAGAGCCCGAGCGCGGTCCAGCCCACAAGGCTGGTTTCCACCGGGTCGTCGCGGAACGCCTTCTTCAGCGCCTCCTCCAGCGTGCGGCGGTGCTGCTTCGGCATCGGCGCGAAGTCGACGGCGATCTGGCCGCCGAGGCCACGGAGGCGGAGCTGGCGGGGCAGCTCGCGGGCGGTGGCGAGGTTGGCCTTGAGCCCGGCGGCGGGGGAGAAGTCGGCGCCGGTGTTGACGTCGACGGCGACGAGGGCGCGGGTCGGCTCGACGGCCATGGAAGCGCCGCCGTCGAGGGCGATATCGGGCGATCCGAGCGCGTCGATGGCGTCGTGGACGCCGGCGGCTTCGAAAGGGTCGGGTTCGGGACGGAGGAGAGGCAGGAAGCTTTCGTCGCCGTAGAAGCCCCGAGGGCCGAGTTCGTTGCCGGATGCCAGGTTCCGGGCAAGTTCCGGATCGCAAAGGATGGCATCGGGGCGCGGGAAAAGCCATTCGCGCAGGGCGTGGTTGTGGGGAAGCCCAGGCGTCTCCCCGTGGGCGCCGTCCGGTGCGCGGAGTGCGGCTGCCCGTTCGCTCCACGATCCGACGAGCCGGTCGAATTCCCGCGTGAGTTCCGGCGCTCCCTCGCCCCGCGCCGAGGTTCGGACGATGACGCCCAGGCTATCGGGGCCGGGGATGGCGCGATTGGCCGCAAGGGCCTCGCGGATGACGGTTTCGAGCCGTTCCCGCTCCGCCTCGTTGCCGATCTTGCGCGAGACGTTCACGCCGGGAGCGCCGGGGGTCAGGATCAGGCGCGGCCCCTTGAAGAGCAGACGGGTGGTGAGCGTGACCGCCTTGCCCGGTTCGGGCAGGCTGACGACCTGGACGAGGATCCGCTCGCCTTCGCGGACGTTCTTCGCCTCGCGGAGATAGCCTTCCTGGCCGCCGGCCATCTCGCAGAAGGCGCCGGCCTTCGGGAGCTTGCGCGTCACGCGGACGGTGCAGATGTCGCCGGAGCCTGGCAGCGCGGAGCCTTTGGGCGGGTCGAGGATCAGGTCTTCGAGGCGGCCGTCGACGACGAGGGCGGCGGCGAAACCGCGCTCATTGGGCGTGTCGAGAACGATCACCCGGCCCTTCATCGAGAGAACTCCAACCCGGCCGCCTGCAACAGCGCCGCCGTTTCGGCGAGCGGCAGGCCCATGACGCCCGAATAGCTGCCCTGGATCCACGGGATGAAGGCGGCGGCGGGGCCCTGGATGGCGTAGCCGCCGGCCTTGCCCTGCCAGTCGCCGGTGGCGAGGTAGCCCGAGATCTCGGGTTCCGACAGCCGCTTCATCCTCACGGCGGTGACGTTCTCGCGGGTCCGGAGCCGGTCGCCGGCCCGGACCGCCACGGCGGTGATCACGGTGTGGCGCCGGCCCGAGAGGCTTTCGAGGAAGCGGCGCGCTTCGTCCGCATCCCCGGGCTTGCCGAGGATCCGGCGGCCGAGCGCAACGGTGGTGTCGGCCGAAAGCAGCACCTCGCCCGGGCCGAGCGGGAGCGCACGCGCCTTTTCCACCGCCATGCGCAGGCAGTAGGGGCGCGGCAATTCGCCCCGCAGCGGGGTTTCGTCGATATCGGGCGAGAGGACACGGTCGGGCACCAGCCCGAGCTGTGCCAGAAGCTCGCGGCGGCGCGGGCTTGCCGATCCGAGAATCAGGCGCACAGGCGCGCGCCCGCCGTTACTTGAAGCGATAGTTGATCCGCCCCTTGGTCAGGTCGTAGGGGGTCATCGCCACCTGCACCTTGTCGCCGGCGAGGACGCGGATGCGGTTCTTGCGCATCTTTCCTGCCATATGCGCGAAGACTTCATGGCCGTTGTCAAGCTCGACCCTGAACGTCGCATTCGGCAGGAGTTCCTTCACGACGCCGGGAAATTCGAGCTCTTCTTCCTTGGCCATGGTCACTCCATTGCAGTTTGGCCCGCCGATCCGCGAGCCCGGGCACTAGATGCGCCCGAAACATTGATAATTCAAGCCCGGAAATCCCGCCGGCTCCGGGTCCCTGTCCGGAATCCGGGGGCGAAACCCCCGCGCACAACCCGTACACAACCTGTACACAACCCGTACACCGCCGATCACGGAAACGGCGGTGGCGGCGCGATCCGCCACCCGCACGCGGCTCCGGTCGGGAAGGCACGGATCGCCGGCCGCCGGGCCGGACGGAAATCTCCCGCACGGCGCCGATTCCCTCTCCCCCTGCGAGGCGGCGGCTCAGGAGACCTGGGCGATCCAGTCGGCGAGGTTGTAATAGGTGGTGACGCGGGAAATCCGTCCGCCCTCGAGCGTGAAGAACGAACCGCCGGGAAGGCGGTAGCCCTGCCCCGTCGCCTCGGGGAGGCCCGGATCGGTGGCGAGATAGGTACCGTTCACGATGAACTCGGCCGCGCCCCGCGTGCCGGTCTCGTCGAGGAACACGACGATCTCGGTCAGTTCCTCGCGGTAGCAGCGGCTCATATGGGCGCAGAACTCGGCGAAGGCGGGCTTGCCCCGGCGGATCTTCCCCTCGTTCACGTGGTGGGCGATGTCCTCGGTCAGACAGTCGAGCATGCCTTCGGTGTCGCCGGCGTTGAAGGCGGCGAAATAGCGCTGGATCGTTTGCTTCATGGTGCTTCCGTTGTTGTCGGGTCCGGGTGGCCAGGTCAGGCGTCCTCGCTCGGCGGGCCGAAGCGGGCGAGCATGCGGTCCCTGATCTGGTCGCGGCTCTGGCGGTAGCTTGCGAGCTTGTCCTCGCGGCCTTCGCCGAGGCCGGTCGGATCCATGATCGGCCAGTAGGCGATCTCGAGATGGTGGTAGCGGGTGAATTCCAGCGCCATCCGCTGCGCGGCCGGCGAGAGCGCGACGATCAGGTCGAAGGACGACAGGTCGTCGCCCCATTCCTGCATCTCCTCGAAGGAGCGCGAGCGGTGGCGCGCCAGCTCGATGCCGATCTCCTGGCAGACCGCCACCGCGAAGCCGTCGATCTCCATGTCGCCCTTCACCCCGGCCGATTGCACATAGGCGCGGTGGCCGTAGAGCTTCTTCATGAGCCCCTCGGCCATGGGCGAACGGACCGCGTTGTGATCGCAACAGAAGAGGACCGATTGCGGGAAGTCCTCCAACCCTCAGCCCCCGAAATGGAGTACGCAGACCAGGGTGAAAAGCCGCCGCGCGGTATCGTGGTCGAGCTCGGCCTTGCCGTCGAGGCGCTCCTCAAGCACCCGCGCGCCCTCGTTGTGGATGCCGCGTCGGGCCATGTCGATGGTCTCGATCTGGCTGGGCGGCAGCTTCTTCACCGCATCGAAATAGCTTTGGCAGATCTGGAAGTAGTCCTTCACCACCTGGCGGAACGGCCCGAGCGAGAGGTGGAACTCCGCCGCGGGTTCACCGGCCTCGGTCTTGAGGTCGAAGACCAGCCGTTTCTCGCGGATCGCGAGGAGGAGCCTGTAGGGGCCCTCGGGCGCCGGGCGGCCATCGCGGGCCGGGAGCGCGAACCGGTTCTCCTCGAGCAGGTCGAAGATCGCCACCTTGCGCTCCTGCTCGATCTCGGGCGTGGGCGTGGCGAGGCCGCTGTCGTCGATCTCGATATGGCTGATCCTGCTCATGTCCCGTCGATACGAGAGTGCGGCGGCAAGGGCAATCGCGGGGGGTCAGGTGTCGGTGGGGATTTCCGGTTCACTCCGCCGCCTTGTTCAACCGGTCGAGCCGGGCCCGGACCGAGAGGCCGTGGGCTTCGAGGCTTTCGGAGGCAGCGAGGGTTTCGGCGGCGGGGCCGATGGCGGCGAGCGCTGCGGGGGTCATGCGGGCGAGCGTGGTGCGCTTCATGAAGTCGAGCACCGAGAGGCCCGAGGAGAACCGGGCGGAGCGCGCGGTGGGCAGCACGTGGTTCGGGCCGCCCACATAGTCGCCGATCGCTTCCGGGGTCCAGGCGCCGAGGAAGATCGCGCCGGCATGGCGGAGCTTCGGGAGCAGCGCCTCGGGGTCGGCCACGCAGAGTTCGAGGTGTTCGGGCGCGATCCGGTCGGAGAGCGCGGCGGCCTCGTCGAAATCCCCGACCGTGACGACCACGCCGAAATCGCGCCAGCTCGGCCCCGCGATGGCGCGGCGCTCCAGCGTCTCGAGCCGCGCCTCCACCGCCTCGGCCACGGCCGCGCCGAAACCGGCATCGGTGGTGATCAGGATCGCCTGGGCGCTTTCGTCATGCTCGGCCTGGCTGAGGAGGTCGATGGCGATCCAGTCGGGGTCGTTCTGCGCGTCGGCGATGACGAGGATTTCCGAGGGGCCGGCGATCATGTCGATGCCGACCTTGCCGAACACCCGGCGCTTGGCGGCGGCGACAAAGGCGTTGCCGGGGCCGGTGATCTTGTCGACGGGGCGGATGGTCTCGGTGCCCCAGGCCATGGCGGCGATCGCCTGGGCGCCGCCGATCCGGTAGACGGTCTTCACGCCCGAGAGCCGCGCGGCGAGGAGCACCAGCGGATTGACCTTGCCGTCGGGGGTGGGCGCGCAGATCGCCAGATCCTCCACCCCGGCGACGGCGGCGGGGATTGCGTTCATCAGGACCGAGGAGGGGTAGGAGGCGAGCCCGCCCGGCACGTAGAGCCCGGCGGCGGAAACCGGCGTCCAGCGCCAGCCGAGCGTGGCGCCGGACGCGTCGGTCCAGCTCTCGTCCGCGGGGAGTTGCCTCTCGTGATAGGCGCGGATCCGCTCGGCGGCGAGTTCCAGCGCGGCGCGTTCCGCCTCCGGGACGGCGGCGCAGGCGGCGTCGATCTCGGCCTCGGAGAAGGCCAGCGTCTCGGGGGTGAGCTTCAGCCGGTCGAAGCGCTCGGTGAGCTCGATCACCGCCGCATCGCCGCGCGCGCGTACATCGGCGATGATCGCCGCCACGGCCGCGTCCACGTCGGGCGCGTCCTCGCGCTTCATCGCGAGCACCGCCGCGAAGCGCTGCTCGAAATCCGCGTCGCGGGTGTTCAGAAACTGTGGCATTGCGCGCCCGATGCTCGACGACCGATGGTTGGCGGCGGTTTATCCGCCGCCAGTCCCTAGCTCAAGCAGAACAGCGCCTCAGAGGCAGGAGAAGAAGGCGCCACGTGCCATCTTCTTCTGACCATTGGCCAAGGTAACGGCCTTCGTTCCCAGATCCTTCTTGATCCCGACCTTGCCGGAGAACCGGGTCGTACCCTGTCGAAGGCAGAAGCCCTGGACGCGGCGAACGATCTCGCCTTGCGTCACCTGATCGGGGAACCACAAGACCTCGAGCGTATTGTAGACGCCGGCGGATTCGAGCGGGAACGTCAGGAAGACGCCTTGCCGGTCAGCCGGATCGGGAAAAACCTTGTCGGTCAGGGCCGCCCGATTCCTGGCGGCCTGTTCCGGGCTGGCCGCGCAGCCGGCGACAAGAAGGGCAGTGAAAAGAGCCACTGCCAAATGCGTGAATTTCAATCCTTCGTCCTCATGATAGTTACGTGCCGCAACCGGATAGGCACCGATTGCGGCGCTCGTGTGGCCAAGTGCTCCCGAGGGGTTTCAGTCGCCGAACGTGCAGACCGTGATATGCTTTTCGATCCCGCGTCCATCGTGCCGGAACGCATCGGGGATCGCGCCAACGCCGCGGAAGCCCGCCCGCTGATGGAGGTGATGGGGCCATTGCGTTCGCAGTCGGCCGCTAGCGCCGCGCGGCGGATCGCCAGAAAGTGCGGGGCGTCCTCTGGTCCGAGGCACCGGAGGATCATTCCCCGTGGTCGGGCAGGCGGCCCGAGACCGCGCGATAGGGCCGGGTGACGTCGGTGAGCGTCGCCTCGAGGGCCTCGACGTCGAGCGCGACCGCGCCATCGCCGGCAAGTGTCAGGGTGATGCGGCCGCCGCCGTCATCGCCCGGCTCCCAGCCGATCGACAGGAGGGACAGCACCGTGTCGGTGTCGCTCCGGTCGATGCCCTGGCTCGCGACATGGCCGACATCCTCGAAGGCGAGCAGGCTTTGCACCCGTTCGGGCTGTCGTGTCGGGCGCTCCCGTCGAAGCCGGTTCAGCAAGAGCGCGAAGCGGCGCTTTCCCCGGAGGTACCGCATCTCGGTGATCGGGAAGACCGAATCCTGCACCGCCGCCGAAATCACCGCCAGATCCTCGGCATCGAGCGCGCGGAGCCGGAGGGGCCCCTCGTCGGCATCCTCGAAGCGCGCGTCGCCGGTCATGTGGCGGCCACCCGTTCGATGCGGGCGCCGACCGCCGAGAGCTTTTCCTCGACATGCTCGTAGCCGCGGTCGAGATGGTAGACCCGGCTGACCAGCGTCTCGCCCTCGGCGGCGAGCCCGGCGAGGATCAGCGAGACCGAGGCGCGCAGGTCGGTCGCCATCACCGGCGCGCCCTTGAGCCTCTCGACCCCGGTCACCGTCGCGGTCCCGCCATGGACCTCGATCTCGGCGCCCATCCGGGTCAGTTCGGGGGCGTGCATGAAGCGGTTCTCGAAGATCGTCTCTTCCAGGTGGCTGACCCCTTCGGCGGTGCAGAGGAGCGCCATCATCTGCGCCTGGAGGTCGGTGGGGAAGCCGGGGAAGGGCGCGGTCGCCACGTCCACCGCGCCGATCCGCCCGTTGCGGCGCGAGACCTTCACGCCACGCTGGGTCTGTTCCACCGAGATCTCGGCGGCATCGAGCTTTTCGGCGAAGCTCTCCACCAGGTCGAGCCGGCCGCCGATGCATTCCACTTCGCCGCCGGTGATGGCGGGGGCGAGCATGTAGGTGCCGAGCTCGATCCGGTCGGCGATCACGGGATGGGTCGCGCCGGTGAGCCGGTCGACCCCCTCGATCTCGATCCGCGAGGTGCCGTCGCCCTCGATCCGCGCGCCCATCTTCCTGAGGCAGGTGGCGAGATCGACGATCTCGGGCTCACGCGCGGCGTTCTCGATCACCGTGGTGCCGCGGGCGAGCGTGGCGGCCATGAGCGTGTTCTCGGTCGCGCCGACCGAGGCAAAGCGCAACGGGACGATGGCGCCCTTCAGGCCCGATTTCGCCACCGCGTGCAGGTAGCCGTCCCTGAGCTCGATCTCGGCGCCCAGCGCCTCCAGCGCCTCCACATGGATGTCCATCGGCCGCGCGCCGATCGCGCAGCCGCCGGGCAGCGAGACCACCGCCTGCCCCTCGCGGGCGAGAAGCGGGCCGAGCACCAGGTTCGAGGCGCGCATCTTGCGGACGATGTCGTAATCGGCGCAGCTCGAAGCGAGCCCGTGCGAGGACATCGCCACCACCTTGCCGTCCTGCAGCGCGGAAACCTCGACGCCGAGGGATTGCAGCAGGAGCGACATGGTCTTGATGTCGGAGAGCCGCGGCACGTTGGTGAGCGTGAGCGGCTCCTCCGAAAGGAGCGTCGCCGGCATCAGCGCCAGGCAGGCGTTCTTTGCCCCGGCAATCGGTATTTCGCCGTGGAGCGGCGTGCCGCCCCGGATCAGAATCGAGTCCATGTCGCTGCCCTCACGCCTTGTTGTCGGCCGCCCCGCCCGCCGCCCGCGCGCGTGCCTGCGCCTTGCGCCGCTGCAGGTTCGCCTTGAGCGCGGCCTTCAGCCGTGCCTCGCGGCTCTCCGCCTTTTCCCTGGGCGCGTCGGGGGGTTTTTTCTTCATGACGCCTTCCTAACGCAGGCGCCGGGGGCGGTCCAGAATCGGCTTGCGTCACAGGTCCGATGCCTTTATCCCCCGCGCGACCGGGCCGCAGTAGCTCAGTGGTAGAGCGCACCCTTGGTAAGGGTGAGGTCGGGAGTTCAATCCTCCCCTGCGGCACCATCTTGCATTCTTGACCCGCACAACCGTTTTCACGCGCCTATCGAAACGGTGCAACAGACGCCCGTCCCGGGACTGTCGGCCCTGGCGGCAACGAAAAGTTTTCGAAAACATGTCAGGCCGGCCGAGGTGGCCGGGTCCGCCCGGCGAAGGCGCCCCTCGCGAAGGGCCGATCCCGCGACGCCTCAGGCGTCGTTGAAATGGTTGTAGATCGTCTCGGCCAGCGCGTCCGAGATCCCCTCCACCGCCTTCAGGTCGGTCAGCCCCGCCCGCGACACCGCCTTGGCCGAGCCGAAATGCGCCAGAAGCGCCCGTTTCCGCGCCGCCCCCACGCCCGGCACGTCGTCGAGCGGTGTCGCGCTCACCGCCTTGGCCCGCTTCTGCCGGTGCGCGCCGATGGCGAAGCGATGCGCCTCGTCGCGCATCCGCTGGATGAAGTAGAGGACCGGGTCGCCGCGCTTCAGCGCGAAGGGCCGCGCGCCGATGCGGTGGAATTCCTCCTTGCCCTGGTCGCGGTCGATCCCCTTGGCGACGCCGACCATCGGCACGTCCTCGACGCCGAGCTCGGTCAGGATCTCGTGCACCGCCGAGACCTGCCCCTGCCCGCCGTCGATCAGGAGAAGGTCGGGCCAGGCATCGGTCTCCCGGTCGGGATCCTCCTTGAGGAGCCGCTTGAAGCGCCGCGTCAACACCTCCTTCATCATCCCGAAATCGTCGCCGGGGGTCAGCGTCGTGTCCTTGATGTTGAACTTGCGGTATTGCGATTTCAGGAACCCCTCGGCGCCCGCCACCACCATCGCGCCCACCGCGTTGGTCCCCTGGATATGCGAGTTGTCGTAGACCTCGATCCGCTCCGGCCGCCCGTCCAGCCCGAACGCCCCGGCGAGCCCGTCGAGCAGCTTCGCCTGGGTCGCCGTCTCCGACATCTTCCGCGCCAGGCTCTCGCGCGCGTTGCGCATCGCGCCCGCGACGAGATCGGCCTTCTCGCCCCGCTGCGGCACCGCGATCTCGACCTTGCGGCCGATCTTCTGGCCCAGCGCCTCCTCAAGAAGCTCCCGGTCCTCGACATCGTGCGACAGGAGGAGAAGCCGGGGCGGATCCTTGCCATCGTAGAATTGCGCGATGAAGGCCTGCAGGATCTCCGCCGGTTCCGCGCCGCCGGTCCGCGGGTAGAAGTCGCGGTTGCCCCAGTTCTGGTGCGCGCGGATGAAGAACACCTGCACGCAGGCCTGCCCGCCCTCGGCATGAAGCGCGATCACGTCGGCCTCGGCCACGCCAGCGGGGTTTATGCCCTGGTTCTGCTGCACCTGGGTCAGCGCGCGGATCCGGTCGCGCAGCGCCGCCGCGCGCTCGAATTCCAGCGCCTCGCTGGCCGCGGCCATCTGTTCGGCGAGCTGGCCCTGCACCCTGGTCGACTTGCCCTGCAGGAACCGCTCCGCATCGGCAACGAGCGCGCCGTAGCCGGCCGCGTCGATATAGCCGACGCAGGGCGCCGAGCAGCGCTTGATCTGGTAGAGCAGGCAGGGCCGGGTGCGGCTCTCGAAGGTCGCGTCGGAGCAGTTCCGGAGCAGGAACACCTTCTGAAGCTGGTTCAGCGTCCGGTTCACCGCGCCGGCGCTCGCGAACGGCCCGTAATAGCTGCCCTTCTCGGCCTTTCGCCCCCGGTGCTTCTTGATCTGCGGGAAGGCGTGTTCGGCCGAGACGAGGATGTTCGGGAAGGACTTGTCGTCGCGCAGGAGCACGTTGTAGCGCGGTTTGAGTTGCTTGATCAGGTTCTGCTCGAGCAGCAGCGCCTCGGTTTCCGTCTCGGTCGTGAGCACCATCATCGAGGCGGTCTCGGAGATCATCCGCGCGATCCGCGGGCTGTGCCCGGTGGGCCGCGCATAGGACGACACCCGCGCCTTCAGGTTCCGCGCCTTGCCGACATAGAGCACCGCGCCCGCCGGATCGAGCATCCGGTACACGCCGGGCTTCGCCTCCAGCGACTTCAGGAAGCGGCGGATCACGGCATGTCCGGTCTCGGGGCGGGTCTCGGTCATCGGCGGCGGGGGAGCGTCATGATTCTGTTACCGGCTGCAATCTGGGAAGGCGAAGGGCAAGAAGAACCTTTCCACCGTAACGGGGGATAAATCTGCGGATAACTTTGCCGCATCCCGGAATTTCCCTTTTTTTCAGAGCGCTTCGTCGAAATGCCCAAAAAATGGGCCATACTTCAACCCATTGAAACTTAAGTGGAAATTTTTGGGCATGCCGCAATGTACTGATATTTTTGACAAATTCGTAACAGATTCGTTAAGCCCTTGGCGGCGGGTGAACAAGTCAAGCCCCTCATTGCGGCATTCCGTGGTTTTGCCGTTATTCCGGGCCCTGGATATCCGGGGTCTGCCAGGCCAGGTGCTGGCCGCCATCGACGCAGATCAGCTGCCCCGTGACCGCCGGCGCGTCGAGGAAATAGCCCAGCGTGGCCGTGATGTCTTCGGCGTTCGATCCGCGCCCCAGGACCGTCGCGGCGCGCTGGTTCGCGAAATGCCGCTCGCTCTGGCGATGCCCCTGGATCGTCGGACCGGGGCCGATCGCGTTCACCCGCACCCTGGGCGCGAGGCCGCGCGCGGCGGTCTGGGTGAAGGCCCAGAGCCCCATCTTGGCGATGGTGTAGGTCATGAAGCCGGGCGTGAGCTTCCGCACCCGCTGGTCGAGCATGTTGACCACCAGCGCCCGGGGCAGGGGTTCGCCGTTCGCATCCGCCGCCGGCTCGGGCGCATGGGCGGCAAGGTACTGGGTCAGGACGAAAGGCGCGCGCAGGTTGGAGCCCATATGCCGGTCCCAGCTCTCGCGGGTCGCGGTCTGCACCGTGTCGTATTCGAAGACCGAGGCTGAATTCACCAGCACCGTGAGCGGCCCGCCCAGCGCCTCGGCCGCCGCCGGACCCAGCGCCTGGGTCTCGTCCTCGTCCAGAAGATCGGCCCGCAGCGCCACCGCCCGCATGCCCATCGCCGCGATCTCGGCCGCCGTCGCCTCGGCCCCCTCGGCCGAGGCATGGTAATGCACCGCCACGTCGTAGCCGCGCCCGCCCAGATAAAGCGCCATCGCCCGTCCGAGCCGCGCGCCTGCCCCGGTCACCAATGCACGTTTCGTCATGTCACCGCTCCGTTTGCCACAACGATCCAGAGATAGGCCACGTAGATGCAGGCGAACAGGATTCCCCAACGCTTCGTGAGGTTCCGCCGGTTCGAGAACACGAAGGGAATCAGCAGGAGCGCCGCACCCAGCATCACCCAGAGGTCGAAGCGGAAGAAGGTCGGGTCCACCGGGATCCGCCCCACCAGGGCGGTGACGCCGATGATCGCGAGAAGGTTGAAGATGTTCGAACCGATGACGTTGCCGATCGCCACGTCGGCCTGTTTCCGGAGCGCCGCCATGACCGTGGTCGCAAGCTCGGGGAGCGAGGTGCCGATGGCGATCAGCGTCAGCCCGATCACCGTCTCGCTCACCCCGAAGCGGCGGGCGATGTCGATCGAGTTGTCGACCAGGAGTTCGGCGCCGAGCGGCAGGCCGATCAGGCCGAGCGCCAGGAACACCGCGATCTTCCAGCCCGGCATTTCCGGGTCGGCACCCTCGAGGTCCTCGATCTTCGGCTCGCAGAGGGTGCCGTTCCGGTGCGCCAGCGCGTCACGGGTCTGGTCCCGGAGGATCAGCGCCAGCACCGCCAGCAGCACCAGCCCGTGCAGCCAGCCGAGCGGTTCCAGGAAGCAAACCGCGATGAACAGGACGGTGACGCCCAGCATCTGGAGATAGCTCTTCCGCGTCTCGCATTTGCTGGTGTGGAGCCCGCCAGCCGCGAGCGCGGGCACCCCGAGCACCAGGAGGATATTGGCGATGTTCGAGCCCACCACATTGCCGAGCGCGATGCCCGGCGCGTTGTCGAGAACCGCGCTCACCGAGATCAGGAGCTCCGGCGCGGAGGTGCCGAAGGCGACCACGGTGAGCGAGACGATCAGCGCCGGCACCCCGAGCCGGAGCGAGACATTGACCGCGCCGCGCACCAGCGCGTCGCCCGCAAGGAGCAGGATCAGGAGCCCGAGACCGGCATAGAGATAGGCGTGCACCTGGCTCAGCGCCTCCCGCCGCAGGGACAGGGCCCCTTGCCGATCAGGGGGCGCCCGCAGGACCGGCAGCGCGAGGCGCGCTCCTTGCCGCGTTTCAGGCGCCCGGCGATGGCGAGCACCATCATGGCGACGAGGAAGACGAGAACAGCCTGAACCATCGGCTAGAGGCCGAACCGGGCATAGGCGGCGCGGTCCTCCACGAAGCCCAGCATGTCGCCGGCAAGGCGCGCGCCCAACCGGGCGAGGAGCGGCAGCTTCTGCCGGTGCTCGACCAGACGCACCCTGTCGCCGTAGAGCTCCTTCAGCTTCGGCACCGGATGGCCGATCCCGTCGGCGAGGCCCAGATCGCAGGCCTTCCCGCCGGTCCAGAAATCGCCGGTGAAAAGCTCGCCCTCGGCGAGCCGCAGGCCCCGCCTGCGCTTCACATGGTCGATGAAACTGCCATGGATCTGCCCCTGGAGCGCCCGCAGCCGTGCCACGTCCTCGGGGTTCTCCGGCCGGAACGGGTCGAGGAAGCTCTTCGACTTCCCGGCGGTGTAGATCCGCCGCTCGACCCCGTGGCGCTCGATGAAATTGTTGAGCCCGAACGTCGCCGAGATCACCCCGATGGAGCCCACGATGGAGCTTTCGTCGACCCAGATCTCGTCCGCCGCGCAGGCCAGCCAGTAGCCGCCCGAGGCCGCCACGTCCTCGACGAAGGCATGGACCTTGATCCCCTTCTCGTCGGCCAGCCGCCGGATCCGCGCCGCGATCAGCGAGGATTGCACCGGGCTGCCGCCGGGCGAGTTGATCACCAGCGCCACGGCGGCGGGCTTGCCCTTGCGAAACGCCTTCTCGATCAGGGGCGCGAGGGAAGCGTCGTTCAGTGCCGTGCCGCGGCCCGATGCGGCGATGACGCCTTGCAGCCGGATCACCGGCACGACAGGATCGCGGCGGATGAAGGGAATGAAGCGTCTCATGCCAGCCCATGTAGACCGCGGGACCGGCCGCAACAAGGCGAGCCGCAAAAACTCCCGCCGCGCCGTGGCGGGGCGTTGCCGGGCATGACGATTCTCGCGATCACCACGATGCGGAACGAGGGCCCGTTCGTGCTGGAATGGCTCGCGCATCATCGTGCCATCGGGGTCGGCGCGGTGCTGGTCTTCAGCAACGATTGCGACGACGGCACCGACGCACTCCTCGACGCGCTCGCCGAAGGCGGCGCGGTGACCCATGTCCGCCACGCGCCGCGGGGAGGGTCGGTGCAGTGGCAGGCATTGAAGGCCGCGAAGGCGCATCCGCTCCATGCCGAAGCCGACTGGGCGATGTGCATCGACTGCGACGAATTCGTGGTGCCGATGCGCCATGACGACCTGCCCGCGCTCCTCGCCGCCCTCGAGACCGACGCGCTGCTCCTGCCCTGGCGGCTCTTCGGCAGTTCCGGGCATCTCGATTTCTCCGAAGACCCGGTCACCGAGCGGTTCACCAGGGCCGCGCCTCCGGACATGGCGTTTCCGGCCACCGGGCGCTTCTTCAAGACGCTCTACCGGGTCGCCGCCTTCCAGAAACCCGGCATCCACCGCCCGAAACCCCGCCCCAACCGGCCCGCCCGCTGGGCCGACGGATCGGGCCGCCCGCTGCCGCCCGAATTCGCCGCTGCAGAAGACCGCATCCTTGCCCCGATGCCGGTGCGCCGAAGCGCGGTGCAGCTCAACCATTACTCGCTCCGCTCGGCGGCGGATTTCCTGGTGAAGCGGCGGCGCGGGTTGCCGAACCGGGCCTCGAAGCCGCTCGACGCGACCTACTGGGCCGAGCGGAACTTCAACGCCGCCGAGGACCGCAGCGTCCTGCGCCATAAACCCGCGCGCGACGCGGAAATGGCCCGGCTCCTCGCCCTGCCCGGGGTCGCGGAGGCCCGCGAGGCCGCCATCGCGGCCCACCGCGCCCGGATCGCCGCCTGCCTCGCCGACCCCGACGAGGCAAGGCTCTTCACCCGCCTGGCGCTGCTTCCCGGCAGCGTCCCGCCGCCGCCCGACATCGCCGCCCGGCTGTTCGAGATCCTGCGCGCCGCGGGGACCTGACCGGCGCAACAGTTCCTCAACATTTCCGCCACAATATGGCCGGGTTTCCGCGGTCTGATCGCGGGCGTTGGGGGACCCGCGGGACAAGGATGCACGATCAGCTTCAAGGACTGCCAAGATGGATCAAGACATCCATCTTCGTCGCCTGTGACACGGGAACGATCCTGCTCGCGCTGGTCTTCGCGTTCTGGCTCCGGCTCGGCTCGCCCGAGGCCGCCGCGCCCTACATCGCCCGTTCCGCGCCGCTCTTCGCCGTCCTGCCGGGGCTCGGCCTCGCGCTGATCGCCGCCGCCGGCCTCCCCAGAATCAAGCTCTCGGCCTTCGAGGCCCGCTCGGTCCCGCGCATCGCCTGGGTCGCGGGCGGGCTGATGATGCTCGCCTTCACGATCAGCTACATCCTGACGCTCCCCACCCCGCGCTCGGTGCCGATGATCTTCGCGCCGCTTTTCTTCCTCGGCGCCGTCGCCCACCGCCTCGCCGCGCTCCGCCTGCTCGACGCGCTCCGGGGCGGCCGGCACGGACCCAGCGAAAGGGTCATCGTCTATGGCGCCGGCACCGCCGGGATCCAGCTCGTCACGGCGCTCCGGCGCGGGCGCGACATGCGGCCCGTCGCCTTCGTCGACGACAATCCCGGCCTGCACGGGCTCACGGTCGCCGGGCTCGCCGTCCATCCCGCCGCCAGCCTGAACCGGCTCATCGCCCGGCACCGCGCTGCCCGCGTGCTCCTGGCGATCCCGTCCCTCACCGGCGAACGGCGTTCGGAACTCGCCCGCACGCTCTCCGACCTTTCGGTCGAGGTGAAGTTCCTGCCCTCCTTCGGCGACATGATCGCCTCGCGCACCCTGGTCGAGAGCCTGCGCGCCTTCTCGCCAGACGACCTTCTCGGCCGCAACGCCGTCGACCCCGGCACCCCCGAGGTAGCGCGCACCTATCGCGGCCGCGCGGTCATGGTGACCGGCGCCGGCGGCTCGATCGGCTCCGAGCTCTGCCGGCAGATCCTGAAATGCCGCCCGGCCCGGCTGGTGTTGTTCGAGCTCTCGGAATTCGCGCTCTATGCCATCGAGCGCGAGCTGCGCGCGCTGCCCGATGCCCGCGGGGTCGAGATCGCCCCGCGGCTCGGCTCGGTCTGCGACAAGGGCCGGATGCTCCGGGTGATCGAGGAGCACGGGATCGACGTGATCGTCCATGCCGCGGCCTACAAGCACGTGCCGATGGTCGAGGAAAACCCGGCCGAGGGCATCCGCAACAACGTGCTCGGCACGCTCGCCGCCGCGCAGGCCGCGCGCGAGGCCGGGGTCGGCCGCTTCATCCTCGTCTCCACCGACAAGGCGGTGCGCCCGACCTCGGTGATGGGCGCCACCAAGCGGCTTGCCGAGATCGTCGTGCAGGACCTGCAGGAACGCTCTCCGGGCACCAAGTTCGCGCTGGTGCGCTTCGGCAACGTGCTCGGCTCCTCGGGCTCGGTGATTCCGCTCTTCAAGGAGCAGATCCGCAAGGGCGGCCCGGTCACCGTGACCGACGCCCGCGTCACCCGCTATTTCATGACGATCTCCGAGGCCGCGGGCCTCGTGCTGCTTGCCGGCGCCTATGCAAGGGGCGGCGATGTCTTCGTGCTCGACATGGGCGAACCCGTGCGGATCCGCGACATGGCGGAACGGATGATCCGCCTCTCGGGCAAGACCCTGCGCGACAAGGCCAACCCGGACGGCGATATCGAGATCCGCGAGATCGGGCTGCGGCCGGGCGAAAAGCTCTACGAAGAGCTCCTGATCGACGACGACATGCTGCCCACGCCGCATGAAAAGATCCTCCGCGCGCAGGAGGAATACCCGACCGAACTGGAGGTCCGCCGGGTGCTCGCCACCCTCGCGCGCCAGGTCGAGGCCGGGGAGGCAGAGGAGCTGAAGGCCACGCTTTCGCAGCTTGTCGCGGGGTATCCCGGCCCGGTCCGGGTGATCCCGATCCGCACCGCCGACCCGGTGGCCAGCGCGGCGACGCCCGCCGAATAGCTCAGAACCGGTCGAGCAGCCGCTTCAGGTAGTCGAGCTCCACATCGGGCCGGTTCTGGTCGGCCGAGCGCTTGCGGATCTCGTCGAGAAGCTCGCGCGCCCGGCGGTACACGTCCTCGCCCTGCAGAAGCCGTTCGTCGGTGCCGAGCCGCCCGTTCTCGCCCACGTCGCGGCCCAGGGGATCGCGCCGCGACGAAGGGTCGTTCTGCCCCGTCGCCTCGCCCTGGCTGCCCGGCTGCCCCTGCTCGCGCGCCATCTGCTCGCCCAGCTCGCGCATCCCCTCGCGCAGCGCCTCGATCGCCTCGGACTGGTCGTCGAGCGCGCCGGCGAAATCCTCGTCGCGCAGCGCCTCCTCGGCGCCCTCCATCGCCCGCCCGGCCCGGTCAAGCGCGTCGCGCGCGGCTTCGCCCTCCTCGGTGCCGGCCCCCGGCAAATTCTCCTGCTGCCGGCGGAGTTCGTCGCGAAGCGCCCGCTGCCGCTCGGCCAGCGACCGGTTCGGATCCGTCCCGCCCGGCTGCCCGCCCTGCCCGTTCCGGCCCTGCTGGTCGCCCTCACCGGGCTGCTGCCCGTCGCCCTGCGGCTGCCCCTCGCCGGGCTGCCCGTACTGCTCCTGCAGATCGCGGAACGCCTCGTCCGACAGGCCCTGCTGCTGCCGCAAGGTCTCGGCCAGACCCTCCATAGCCTGCTCGCCCGGGCTCTGCCCCTGGCCCTGGCCCTGGGCGATCTGCATGTTCTCCATCATCTCCTGGAGCTGCTGGAGAAGCGCCATCGCCTCCTCGGTCCGGCCCTGCTCCATCAGCTCCTGCAGGCGCTGCAGCATCTCCTCGAGCTGGTCGCCCGTCATCTGCTGCATGTTCTGGTTCTCCGCCAGCTCCTGCATCTGCGACGGATCGGCATTCTCGGCGAGCTGGCGCATGTAGTCCTGCATCGCCTCGCGCAGCTCCTGCATCAGTTCGGCGATCTCCTCGTCCGTCGCGCCGTTCTTGATCGCATCGGCCAGCCGCTCCTGCGCCCGGCGCAACCGCTCCAGCGCGTCCGAGAGGTCGCCCTCCTCGATCATCAGCGCGATGTCCCAGAGCACCGCGGCGGTCTCGTCCCGCAAAGCCTCGGTCACGGTGCCATAGCGGAACGCGGTCTCGAGCCGCCGGATCGCCACCCGCAGCTTCAGATAGGCGGTTTCCGAGCGGAACAGGTCCTCGGGCTTGTAGCTCACCGCCCGGAGCACCGCCGCGGTGCGCGGCGCGTTCGCCCGCGACCACAACAGGTCGCGGCGCTGCTCGATGATCGCCTGCGCGAGCGGGTCGAAGAACCGCCGCGCCGGCAGCACCACTTCCTCGGCCGGGCTCGCGCCGGTCTGGCCCGCCGCATCCTCGGCATGGAGCGTCAGCATCACCGGCAGGCCGGCCCAGGGATGCTCCGAGAGATCGTCGACCAGGGTCTCGTCGAAGCCGCCCCGGTCGCCCGCGATCGTGAGCGGCAGGTCGAGCACGATCGGCTCCCGCGGCTCGGGATCGGCCGCGAGCCCGTAGCGGCGCGTCACCCGCGCGAGGTCCAGCACCATCTCGGCCCGGCCCGCCACCACCGCGTAATCGTCCGCGGCCCGGAACGGCTGATGGAACTCCCCGCCCGCGCTGCGTTCGATCGGCGCGGTGACCTCTACCGTCGGCGGCTCGTCGGGCAGGATGGTGATCTCCCAGCCACGCCCGCCCGGTCCCTCGACCGCGAGATGCCCGCTCCGCACCGCGGCAAAGCTCTGCTCGGGCGCGCTCGCCGGCGGCACCTCGCCGGTGCGGCCCGACACCGTCTCGTCCGCCGAGAGCGCGCCGACCTCGCCATAGAGCCGGAGCGTGATCTGGCTGCCCTCGGGCACCGAAAGCGTGGCCCGCTCGATATCGTTCAGATAGAGGCTCGGCTTCCCGGTATAGGCGGGCGGCTCGATCCAACCCTCCCAGGCCGGGCCCGAAGCCAGCGCCGCGCCGCTCCCCGGCGCCATCTCGGCGACCGTCGAGACCCGCCAGATCGACCCGAACAGCAGCGCGGCGACGAAACCCAGAAGCGCCACGTAGCGCAGCGCATAGGGGTCGCGCGAGGCAAGCTGCAGATCCGGCCGCGCAGGTTTCGCCCCCCGCGCCCGCTCCGCCATCCGCGCCACATGCGCGTCCCAGAGCCGCTCCGAGGCCGGATCGCCCGCGCCGATCGCCTGCCGGTCCGCCATTGCCGCCAGCGGCCGCCCCGGCAGGGTCCGGTCGAGCCGCGCCAGCGCATCGCCCAGCCGCGGCCGCCGGAACTGCCGCACCGCGCGCAACGCGGCCCAGAGCGTGCCCGCCACGGCGGCGACCGCCCCGATCCAGGCCAGTTCCAGCGGCAGATTGTCATGAATGCCGAGCATCAGCGCGGCGAGAACCGCCATCACGACGCTCGCAAGCGGCCAGGCCGCACGGAGAAGCCGTTCGGCATAGAGACCCGCAAGGGTCAGGCGGAGCGGCCATCTGAGCTTTCGGGCCGCGCTCTCGGGTAGTCCGGTCCGGTCTGTCATCTACTCGCGCCAAGACTCATCGACACATATAATGCGTCAGAGCCATTCCGGAATGGTATCGCGCGAGATTATTTCTTCATAGCTCGGTCTGGCCCGTATGACGGCGAAGTGATGCTCATGCACCAGCACCTCGGGGATCAGCGGCCGGCTGTTGTACTCCGACGCCATCACCGCGCCGTAAGCCCCCGCCGAACGGAACGCCACCAGGTCGCCGGTCGCGAGCGGCGGCAGCGGCCGCCCCCGCGCGAAGGTGTCGCCGCTCTCGCAGACCGGACCGACGATGTCGCAGGGGCCCAGTTCCACCCCCGCCGGCGCCTCGACCACCGGCACGATATCGTGCCAGGCCCCGTACATCGCCGGACGGATCAGGTCGTTCATCGCCGCGTCGAGGATCAGGAAATCGCGCCCCTCGCCGTGTTTCAGGTAGATCACCGAACTCACCAGGAGCCCGGCATTGCCGGCGATCAGCCGCCCGGGCTCGATCTCGATCTCGCAGCCCAGGTCGCCCACCGTCCGCTTGACCATCGCGCCGTAGTCCAAGGGCAGGGGCGGCGCCGAATTCGACCGCTCGTAGGGGATGCCCAGCCCCCCGCCGAGGTCGAGCCGGCGGATGTCGTGCCCGTCCTCCCGAAGCGCCCGGGTCAGGTCCGCGACCTTGCGATAGGCCTGCTCGTAGGGCTCGAGCTGGATGAGCTGCGAGCCGATATGCACGTCGATCCCCACCACCTCCAGCCCCGGCAGCGCCGCCGCCTCGGCATAGACCTCGCGGGCCCGCGCGATCGGGATGCCGAACTTGTTCTCCGACTTTCCCGTCGCGATCTTCTCATGGGTCTTCGCGTCCACGTCCGGGTTGACCCGGATCGTCACCGGCGCACGCACGCCCATCGACACCGCGACCTCCGAGAGAAGCCGCATCTCCGGCTCGCTCTCCACGTTGAACTGCCGGATTCCGCCCGAAAGCGCGAGCCGCATCTCCTCGCCGGTCTTGCCGACGCCGGAGAACACGATCCGCTCCCCCGGCACACCCGCCGCCACCGCGCGCCGATACTCGCCGCCCGACACCACATCGACCCCGGCACCCAGCCCGGCCATGATTTTCAGCACGGCCTGGTTCGAATTCGCCTTCATCGCGTAGCAGATCAGGTGCGGCAGCCCGTCGAGCGCCTCCTCGAACAGCCGGTAATGCCGCGTCAGCGTCGCCTGCGAATAGCAGTAGAACGGCGTGCCCACCGAAGCCGCGATCTCCGGCACCGGCACGTCCTCGGCATGCAGGATGCCGTCCCTGTAGAGAAAATGATCCATCCCGGCGGCTCTTAGCAGATTCCGGAGCGTTCGCAATTCCGCGCTCCTGCTCCTTCTTCCTGGCAGAAATACTCCGGGGGTCCGGGGGCGGAGCCCCCGGCGGATCGACGCGCCGAAGGCGCGGCGAAAACCCTCAGCCCGGCTTCGCCCGCAGAAACAGGTAGAGCGGCAGCCCGCAGGAAACGCCGATGCAGAAGGTCGCCGGGATCGCGACCAGCGCCGCCCGGTTCCCGCGCACCCGCGTCTCGGCGAGGATCCAGACCGTCAGGGCGAGCGCGGAAATGGTGAGGTCCCAGGCAAGCCCGGTCGTCGAGGCATTCACGTACCAGGCGTCGATCAGCCCCGAGAGCCCCGTCCCGGTCGCACGCATATGGGCGAGGAACCATGCCATCGGATGCACCGCGCCCCAGATCGCCAGCCCGAGATAGACGAGCCTGAGCGGCGTCATTTCCCTGGAAGCCCGATGGTCCCCTCGAGCGGGCTGGTGTCGCGCAGCGGCTCCGGCGCCCCGTCCGCCCCGCAGGCGGCCAGCGCCAGCAGCGCCGCAAGAACCGCGAGCCGCCTCATCCCCAGACACTCACGCCGACACCGCCGACGCTTCCCGACACCGAGGGATGGACCGACACGCCGCCGCCTCCCACGCCGATGCCCACACCCAGATCCGGCCCGCCGGTGCAGGCCGTCAGCGCAAGTAGCGCCAGAACCGCGGCAAGTCTCATCCGCCTATCTCCCTCTCGGTCCGGCCCAGGATAGCCCGGGCGCGGCGCTCAGCCCAGAAGCTCCCGCCAGCGCGCGATCTGTGCGCGCACCTGTGCCGGCGCGGTCCCGCCGTAGCAGGTCCGGCTCGCCACCGAATTGTCGACGCCCAGGACCGAGAACACCCCCTCGGAGATCTCCCCATGCACCTCCTGCATCTCGGCAAGCGTCAGCTCCGGCAGGTCGCAGCCCCTGGCCTCCGCCTTCGCCACCAGCGCGCCGGTGACATGGTGCGCCTCGCGGAACGGCAGGCCCAGTTCGCGCACCAGCCAGTCGGCCAGGTCGGTGGCGGTCGAGAAGCCCGAGGAGGCCGCCGCGCGCAGGTTCTCCGGCCGCGCCGCCATGTCGCGCACCATCCCCTCCATCGCCGCGAGCGACAGCATCAGCGTGTCGGCGGCGTCGAAGACCTGCTCCTTGTCCTCCTGCATGTCCTTGCCATAGGTCATCGGCAGCCCCTTCATCACCGTGAAGAGCGCCACCGTGGCCCCGAGGATCCGGCCGATCTTGGCGCGGATCAGTTCGGCGGCGTCCGGGTTCTTCTTCTGCGGCATGATCGAGGAGCCGGTGGAGAACCGGTCGGACATGGCGACGAAGCGGAACTGTGCCGAGGACCAGATCACCAGTTCCTCCGCCAGCCGCGACAGGTGCATCGCGCAGATCGACGCCGCCGAGAGGAACTCCAGCGCGAAATCCCTGTCCGCCACCGCGTCGAGCGAATTCGCCATCGGCCGGTCGAAGCCCAGCGCCTGCGCGGTGGCCTCCCGGTCGATCGGGAAGGAGGTGCCGGCCAGCGCCGCCGCCCCCAGCGGGCATTCGTTCATCCGCACCCGCGCGTCGCGGAGCCGCGCGGCGTCGCGGCCGAACATCTCGACATAGGCCATCATGTGATGGCCCCAGGTCACCGGCTGCGCGGTCTGGAGATGGGTGAAGCCCGGCATCACCCAGTCCGCCCCCGCCTCGGCCTGGCCCAGCAGCGCCTTCTGCAGCGCCGTCACCCCCTCGATGGCGGCATCGGTCTGGTCGCGCACCCAGAGCCGGAAATCCGTCGCCACCTGGTCGTTCCGCGACCGCGCCGTGTGCAGCCGCCCCGCCGGCGCGCCGATCAGCGCCTTCAGCCGCGCCTCCACGTTCATGTGGATGTCTTCCAGGGCGGTCGAGAACTCGAAGCTCCCGCCCTCGATCTCTGACAAGATCGTGAGCAGCCCTTCCCGGATCGCCTCGGCATCGCTATCGGTGATGATGCCCTGCGCGGCCAGCATCGCCGCATGGGCGCGGGATCCTGCGATGTCCTGCGCCGCCATCCGACGGTCGAACCCGATCGAGGCGTTGATCGCCTCCATGATCGCGTCCGGACCCGAGGCGAAACGGCCGCCCCACATCGCGTTCGAGGTCTTGTCGGTCATATGTGCCTGTCCGGAGGAAGAATGAAGCGTCTTTGGTCCGCCGTGCTCTACACGGCCCTCGCCTTCGGTGCAAACGCCGCTCTCGCCGCCGATATCCCGGCGCTCGAGGCGCTGCGCGAGGGCAGCATGAAGAAGCTCGTGTTCCACGCCGAACCCGCGCCGGTGCCGGATGTCGCCTTCACCGATCCCGAGGGCGGCGAACACCGGCTCTCGGACTGGAAGGGCAAGCTCGTGCTGGTGAACTTCTGGGCCACCTGGTGTGCCCCCTGCCGGCAGGAGATGGCCGGGCTCGACGCCCTGCAGCGCGACATGGGCGGCGACGGGTTCGAGGTCGTCACCATCGCCACCGGGCGCAACTCGCTCGGCGGCATCCACCGCTTCTTCGAGGAGGAGGAGATCACCGCGCTGCCGATCCTGATGGACCGGAACCAGGCGCTCGCGCGCGAGATGGCGGTGCTCGGCCTGCCGATCACGGTGATCCTCGACCCCGAGGGCCGGGAGATCGCCCGGCTCCTCGGCGATGCCGAATGGAATTCCGACAGCGCCCGCGCGATCCTCACGGCGCTCGGCGCCGGCGCCTGAGGCAAGAGCATGTCGCGCAATAGCGGGATCCGGTCTTGCGCGCCCCGGACATGCGAAATCGGATGGTTGGAGCGGATCGCGTGAATGCGAATGAACGCGGGCCGCTCTAACCCCTGCCCGGGGCCGGGAGGCCGGCGGCGATCTCCTCGATGAAATGCGCAAGGAGGTCGGGGCGGCCGCTGACCCCGGCCTTGCGGTAGATCGCCGCGTGCTGGGCACGGATCGTGCCTTCGCGGGTCTGCCGGATCCCGGCGATCTCGCCGGCCGAGAGCCCCTTGATCGCCAGAAGCGCCACGTCACGCTCCGACGGCGTGAGGCCCCAGGCCTCGAATTTCTGCTCCAGCAGCGAATGGAACGCCCCGGTCGCGAGGTGGAGTTGTTCCTCCACCGCCGCGTTCCGCGCGATCAGCCGCCGGAGCCCGAAGAGCGTGATCGTCGCGCCGGTCCAGAGCGCGGCGACGGCCGCCAGCTCCGAGGAGATGTGCCAGGGGCCGTTCTCGCCGAACTCCGACAGCGCATCCAGGAGGAACGCGCCGCCGCAGGCGATCTGAAGCGCCGCGGCGGCCAGGAAAAGCCGCCGCGACGAGGCGGGAATTGGGCGCCTGTCGCGCATGGCCGCTGCCCTTTCCGGCTGCCGAGTCAGTCCGGGCGTTTCTTGCCCGTAATCATCGCGCGGACAAGGTTCTCGCCGTGCCGGACGCTCTCGTAGATCACGCCGGCCACATGCAGGGTGACGAGGAGCAGCGCGAAGCCCACCAGCCCTTCATGCAACTCCTCGACCCAGCTCGCGCCCCAGAAGGAATCGAGCCCCATCATCCAGCCGGAAACCCCGATCCCGGCGAGCACCAGCATCAGCGCGACCACCATCGCGCCCCCGGCCGGGTTGTGCCCGAGATGGCGCCGCTCGTTTCCCGCCGCCAGGTCACGCAGGTAGCGCAGGAAGGCGGCGGGGGTGGGCACGAAGTCGGAAAACCGCGCGTGGCGGGTGCCGACGAAGCCCCAGACCACCCGGATCGCGAGAATCGCCATCAGCGCGTTGCCGAGTGCCTCGTGCAGGTCTCGAGGCCGCTCGATCAGATAGGCCAGGACGAACAGGGTCACGGTCGACCAGTGGAACAGGCGCACGACGATGTCCCAGACCGGGCGGGCCTCGGGCGCCCCGATGCGGGCGGCCATGGCTCAGTCTTCCTCGCGGTCGAGCACCGCGCCGGTTGCCGGGTCGTAATAGATCTCTAGCTTCGTCTTGCCGGCATGGCCGTAGATCTCGTAGCACTTCTCGCCGGTCACCTTGGCGATATCGACGGTGGCGCCCTCGCCCTCCTCGAAGGCCTTGACCACTTCCCACATCGGCTTCACCTCCTTGGCCGCGCGGCAATCGGGCTCGGCGAATGCGGGCACCGCCAGCAGGGTCAGGGCGGCGGCCGCAAATGCGAATGTCTTCATGAGGGTATCCTTTCGGGTTCGCCCGGAGCACCATGCCCCGGCGCCCCACAGAAAGAATTGCCGCCGCCCCCGCCGCCATTGGCAGAACAGTTAGGCAGGGCGCCGTAAGCGGATCCTTACGGCGGGTTCCCGCCCGACCGGCGGCATCGGGCCAGGAACACGCCGCCCGGCCGGAGGGCGTCGAGTTGCCGCGCGGCCGATCCGGCGCCTTCCCGATCCGGAAACGCTAGGCCGCCTGGCGGCGTACCGCCCGGCGTTCGTCGGCGCCGAGCGCGCCACCGGTCGCGTTCATCGCCTCGGTCAGCTGATCGAGATGCGCCAGCCGCTCGGACAGCCCGGTATGGAACGTGTCGAGCGACTCGATGATGTCGATCAGGTCCGCGGCCCGCGCCGGCGGCAGGCGCCCGCCCTCGACCCGGCACAGGATGCGCGTCACGTCGAGCCCGGCGACCAGGCGTTCGAGGTCGCCGAAGGTCATCGCGAGCACCGCAAGCTCGGTGCAGACGCCGCGCAGGCTGTCCAGCGCCATCTCCTTCATCCGCGCGGCCAGCGCGGTGAGCCGCCCGATCTCCTCCGCGCGGTCGACGGGAATGGTTTCCTGTTCCGCGGCAAAGGCGGCCGACGCCTCCTCCAGGACCTGGGCGCAGCCGCCGAGGTTCATCGCCAGCACCGCCGCCCGGGCGATCGCCGAATGGCCGCCCGATCCGTCGCTCTCGAGCGTCGCGAGCTTCTTGAACACCTCGCGGCACATCATCGCGTAGTTCTCGGCGATCACCGCGATCGGGCGCCCGTCATCGCCCAGGCTCGCCGCGGCGATGCCGAGATTGATCGGCACCGCGCGGATCGCCTCGAACTGGCGCGTCAGGCCGTCGCACTGGCCGCCGAGCTCCTCGGTCTGCTCGCTCAGCCGCCGCAACAGGCCATAGCGTTCCGATTCGACCTGTCCGATCGCCGCATCGCGCTGCTTGAGTTCGGTGGAAATCGCCGCGGCCATGAAGGCGTCGTAATCGGCGTAGCCGAGCCCGCGGATCGTCTCCAGCATCGCCGCGGCACTGCCCTCCGGCGAAAGATCCTCCTCCGTCTCGCGCGCCAGATGCGCCGCATAGACCTGCTGGACCCTGGCGAAAAGCGGGCTCGTCGGCTTGACCCGAACCGAGAGATATCCGTCCTCGATCGGGGTCACGACCGCGAAGACCCAGTACGACTGGCCGCCCTTCGTCCTGTTCTTCACATAGGCGCAGGTCAGGCGCCCGGCCTGGATCCTGTCCCAGAGAATCCGGAACACCGCCTTGGGCATGTCGGGATGCCGGACGATCTTGTGCGGCGCGCCCAGGAGTTCCGGCCAGTCGAAATCCGCGACGCGCCGGAACACCGTGTTGCCCGCACGAATGATCCCGCGCTTGTCGGTCCGCGAGAAGAACACTTCACCGATGTCGAACTGAACACTGCCCGCGGAAGCGTCGGGATCGCTCATCATGCACCTCAGCCGTTTCGTCGCGCGACATTGGACCGGCGCTGCTTTCGGCAAGGTTAATCCGCGCTGGCGGCATCGGTACAATGCGGCGAAATTTACGCGATGTTAGCGTTTCGGCCCGCACTGTCCCGATGAGCGGACTGGAGCATGTTCACAATGAGTTATGCGGTTTCGGGGCAGTCGGACACCCCGCTTGATGTGGCGGTCGCGGAGCGCGACCGGAACGTGCTTGCCTCCGTCGAGCAGGCCGTCGCCAACCGCCGGGTGCAACTCGCCTATCAGCCCGTGGTGGCCGCGGGCGCGCCGGGCATACCCGCCTTCTACGAAGGTCTCGCGCGGGTGCTCGACCCGACCGGCCGGGCAATCCCCGCGCGGGAGTTCATCGACGCGGTGGAAACCCACGAGGTCGGCCGCGCGCTCGACTGCGTCACCCTCGAACTCGGGCTGAAGGCGCTCGAGGAAAACCCGGCCCTCAAGCTCTCGATCAACATGTCCGCCCGCTCCATCGGCTACCGCCGCTGGATCCACACGCTGGAAACCGGCCTCGCCCGGGCCGGCTCAACGGTGTCGGGGCGGCTGATCCTCGAGATCACCGAGGCTTCGGCGATGGTCATGCCCGACGTGGTGCAATCCTTCATGATGGGGCTGCAGAGCCAGGGCATCACCTTCGCGCTCGACGATTTCGGCGCCGGCTACACCTCGTTCCGCTACCTCAAGAACTTCTATTTCGACATTCTCAAGATCGACGGCCAGTTCATCCGCGGCATCGAGAGCGACCCCGACAACCAGGTGCTGGTCGAGGCGATGGTGACCATCGGCCGGCAGTTCGGCATGTTCACCGTGGCCGAGATGGTGGAAACCCGCGCCCAGGCCGAGTTCCTGGCCGCCGCCGGTATCGACTTCCTCCAGGGCTATCTCTACGGCGCCCCGGCGCTGAAGCCCGATTTCCAGCTTCTGGAATCCGCCTGAGCCTCAGCTCCCGCGATAGGTCGAATACCCGAAAGGCGACAGGAGAAGCGGCACATGATAATGCGCCGCACCGTCGCTCGCGCCGAAGCGGAGCGGGATCTCGTCGAGGAAAAGCGGCTCCTTTGCCACCTGCCCGGTCGCGCGCAGGTAGGCACCCGCGCAGAACACCAGCTCGTAGGTCCCCACCGAGAACCCCGCCTCTGGCAGGATCGGCGCGTCGGTCCGCCCGTCCGCGTTGGTGACCGCCTCGGCGATCTTGCGGCGCGAAGTTCCCGAGACCCGGTAGAGCAGGATCCGGATCCCCTCCGCCGGGCAGCCCCGCGCGGTGTCGAGCACATGGGTCGTCAGGTATCCGGACATCCGCCGCCTCCTTCTTGGGCTCACTGAACCGCTTTCCGCCCGCCATGGCAATTGCCGAGCCGCGCCGACGCTCTTTCGCTTCCTTTTTGAAAATGCGAGCAATTGACCTGCGATAGACAGGCGACGAAGGGGAGCAGATCTTGAACCGCTATCCACGCGACATGACCGGCTATGCCGGCCGCCCGCCCGACGCGAACTGGCCCGGCGGCGCCAGGATCGCCGTGCAGATCGTGCTCAATTACGAGGAGGGCGGCGAGAACAACATCCTCCACGGCGACGCTGCCTCCGAAGCGTTCCTGTCGGAAATCGTCGGCGCCGCGCCCTGGCCCGGGCAGCGCCACTGGAACATGGAATCGATCTACGAATATGGCGCCCGCGCCGGGTTCTGGCGGCTCCACGGGCTCCTGAAACACCTGCCCGTCACCGTCTACGGCGTCGCCACCGCGCTCGCCCGCGCGCCGGAACAGGTCGCGGCGATGAAAGGCGCGGGCTGGGAGATCGCCTCGCACGGGCTCAAGTGGATCGAGTACAAGGACTTCGCCGAGGCCGAGGAGCGGGCCCATATGGAGGAGGCGATCCGGCTCCATACCGAGGTCACCGGCACCCGCCCGCGCGGCTGGTACACCGGCCGCTCCTCTGTCAACACCGTCCGCCTCGCCGCCGAGGAGGGCGGTTTCGCCTATGTCGCCGACACCTATGACGACGACCTGCCGCACTGGAAACGCTTCGGCAGCCACGACCAGCTCATCGTGCCCTACACGCTCGACGCCAACGACATGCGCTTCGCCGTCGCCGCCGGCTTCGGCGCGCCGCGCGAGTTCGAAAGCTACCTCACCGACGCCTTCGACATGCTCCATGCCGAGGGCGCGGCGGGCAGCCCCAAGATGCTCTCGATCGGCCTGCATTGCCGCCTCGTCGGCCGCCCGGCCCGCGCGCTGGCGCTGAAACGCGCGCTCGACCACATGGCCGCCCACGAGGGCGTCTGGTTCGCCACCCGGCTCCAGATCGCCGAGCACTGGGCCGCGACCCATCCCGCCCCCGCCGGCCCGCGCCCCTCCGAGATGGACCTTGCCACCTTCACCGCCGAATTCGGCGGCATCTACGAGCACTCCCCCTGGATCGCCGAACGTGCCCACGCGCTCGAGCTTGGCCCGACCCACGACACCGCCACCGGCATCCATTCGGCGCTCACCCGGATCTTCCGTTCGTCCAGCCAAGCGGAGCGCCTCGGCGTGCTCCATGCCCATCCCGACCTCGCCGGCAAGCTCGCCGCCGCGAAGCGGCTCACCCCCGAGAGCACCGCCGAACAGGCCTCCGCCGGGCTCGACGCGCTCACCGACGACGAGCGCGCGACCTTCACCGGGCTCAACGCCGACTACACCGCGAAATTCGGCTTCCCCTTCATCATCGCCGTCCGCGACAACACCAAGGACACGATCCTCGAAGCCTTCCTCCGCCGCCTCGGCAATGACGCGGAAACCGAGTTCGCCGAGGCCTGCCGCCAGGTCGAACGCATCGCGGAGCTGCGCCTGAAGGAGAAAATGGGCCCGTGACCCGTACGATCACCGCCCAGCCGCTCACGGCCAAGGCCTTCGCCCCCTTCGGCGAGGTGATCGACACCGCGGGCGAGCCCGACCGGATCATCAATCAGGGCCTCTGCGGCCGCTACCACGACCGCGCCACCCTGACCGCCGAAGACGGCCACCCCGGCCTCAGCCTGTTCGACGCCAAACCCCGCGCGCTGCCCTATCTCCTCGACATGGTCGAGCGCCATCCGTTGGGCAGCCAGGCCTTCATCCCGATGAATTTCGCCTCATTTCTCATCACCGTCGCGCCCGATACCGACGCGGGCCCGGGCAGGCCACTGGCGTTCTTGACCGCCCCCGGCCAGGCCATCAACCTTTTCGCGAACACATGGCACGGCGTCCTCACGCCGCTTGCCGCTCCGGGGCTCTTCGCCGTGATCGACCGGATCGGCAAGGGCGCCAATCTCGAGGAACACTGGTTCGACACGCCCTACCGCGTGATCGCACCGGACGGCTGACCACAACGACAGGGGGCAAACATGGCTGACACATCCATCGGAACGCCGGAACAACTCCGCGATCCGGACTATACGCCCGCGCTCGTCAAGGCGGTGCCGCTCGGCATCCAGCACGTGCTGGCGATGTTCGTCTCGAACGTGACGCCCGCGATCATCGTCTGCGGCGCGGCAGGGTTCGGCTTCGGCTCGAACTCGGCCGATTTTCCGCAGATGATCTACATGATCCAGATGTCGATGTTCTTTGCCGGCGTCGCCACCCTGTTCCAGACCCTGGGCGTGGGCCCTGTGGGCGCGAAACTCCCCATCGTCCAGGGCACCTCCTTCGCCTTCCTGCCGGTCATGATCCCGCTGGTCGCCGGCAAGGGCGTGGATGCCATCGCGGTGCTGATGGGCGGCATCATGGTGGGCGGGCTGTTCCACGCCGCGCTCGGCCTCGTGATCGGCAGGATCCGCTTCGCACTGCCGCCCCTCGTCACCGGCCTCGTCGTCACCATGATCGGCCTTTCGCTGGTCAAGGTCGGCATCCAGTACGCCGCGGGTGGCGTTCCCGCCATCGGCACCCCGGAATACGGCAGCGCCGCGAACTGGTTCGTGGCCTCGGTGGTGATCCTCGTCACGCTCGGCCTCAAGTTCTTCGCCCGCGGCATGGTGTCGATCTCGGCGGTGCTGATCGGCCTGATCGCGGGCTATCTCGTGGCCTTCGCCCTCGGCATGGTCAGTTTCGGCAATGTCGGCCGCGCCGCGAGCTTCGCGGTGCCCGACCCGTTCCATTTCGGCGTCGAGTTCTCGCTCGCCGCGATCATCGGCTTCTGCCTGATGGGCGTGGTCTCGGCGATCGAGACGGTGGGCGACGTCTCGGGCATCACCAAGGGCGGCGCGGGCCGCGAGGCGACCGACCGCGAGATCCGGGGCGCCACCTTCGCCGACGGTCTCGGCACCGCCGTCGCGGGGGCGTTCGGCGCGCTGCCCAACACGTCTTTCAGCCAGAACGTCGGCCTCATCGCCATCACCGGCGTCATGAGCCGCCATGTGGTGACCATCGGCGCGCTGTTCCTGATCTTCTGCGGCCTCGTGCCCAAGGTGGGCGCAGTGATCTCGACCGTGCCCATCGAAGTGCTCGGCGGCGGCGTGATCGTGATGTTCGGCATGGTCGTCGCGGCCGGCATCTCGATGCTGTCCGACGTGAACTGGAACCGGCGCAACATGGTGATCTTCGCCATCGCGCTCTCGCTCGGCCTCGGGCTCCAGCTCGAACCCGATGCGCTCCAGCACCTGCCCGCGACGCTCAAGATCCTCGGCACCTCGGGCATCCTGCCCGCCGCGCTGATCGCCATCGTGCTGAACCTCGTCCTGCCCGAGGAGCTCACCGGCGAGGCCACCAAAGAGGTCTCCGGCGGATTATCGGGCCACGGCGAGGGCGCGCTGCCCCCGGCCGAGTGACCGGGCGCGGGGCCGCTCCGGCGGCCCCGGTCTCCTCAGGCGGCGAGGCCTTTCGAGCCCATCTCGAGGAACTTCCTCCGCCGGTCGTTCAGGATCTTCTCCGGCGACTGCTCCACCAGCTCCGCCAGCATCGACGCGATCGCATCGCCCACCGAGGCCATCGCCACGGCCGGATCGCGTTGTGCGCCGCCCATCGGCTCGGGAATGATCCGGTCGATCACGCCGAGACCCAACAGGTCCTGCGCCGTCAGCCGCAGCGCCTCGGCGGCCTCGCGCATCTTCTCGGCATCCTTCCAAAGGATCGACGCGCAGCCCTCGGGCGAGATCACCGAGTAGACCGAATGCTCCAGCATCGCCACCCGGTTCGCCGTCGCGAAGGCCACCGCCCCGCCCGAGCCGCCCTCGCCCACGATCACGCTGATCAGCGGCACCTTCAGCTTCAGGCACATCTCGGTCGACCGCGCGATCGCCTCCGACTGGCCGCGCTCCTCGGCACCCTTGCCCGGATAGGCGCCCGGCGTATCGACGAGCGTGATCACCGGCGCCCCGAACCGGTTCGCGAGATCCATCAGCCGGATCGCCTTGCGGTAGCCCTCCGG
Organism: Paracoccaceae bacterium; assembly: GCA_003605175.1. Taxonomy (GTDB): domain Bacteria; phylum Pseudomonadota; class Alphaproteobacteria; order Rhodobacterales; family Rhodobacteraceae; genus Ovoidimarina. The sequence goes on from QWDA01000010.1 coordinate 54,488, forward strand.
CCGCGCCATCCCGAAATTGTGCTCGATCCGCGACTTGGTGTCGTGCCCCTTCTCATGGCCGATCACCACCACCGGCCGGTCCCGGAACCGCGCCAGCCCGCCCGAGATCGCCAGATCGTCGGCAAAGTTCCGGTCGCCGGCCAAGGGCGTGTATTCGGTAAACAGCGCCTTCAGGTAATCCTTGGTATGGGGCCGGTCGGGATGCCGCGCCACCTGGCATTTCCGCCAGGGCGACAGGTTCTTGTAGAGGTCCCGCAGCATCGTCTTGGCCTTGGCGTCCAGCGCCGCGGCCTCCTTCTCGACATCCATCTCCTCGTTCTTGCGGGCAAGCGCCCGCAATTCTTCCGCCTTGCCTTCGATCTCGGCCAGCGGCTTTTCGAATTCGAGGTAGTGGGTCATCCGGTAGGCTCCCTTGAAGCCCGTCCTATATGTCGCCATGAAGGCGGGGTTGCAATCCCGGGGAGGGGGCTGCCGTGACCGACCCGAAAGAACTCCTGACCGCGATCTGGTGGGCCGGCGTGCGCGCCGTGAGCGGGCACCCGGCCGTGACGGCGGCGCTCGGCGACACGCCGCGCCCCGACGCGATCCTCGCCGTCGGCAAGGCCGCCGCCCCGATGGCGAAGGCCGCGACCGACCGGTTCGGCCCGGACATCCCCTGTCTCGTCTGCACCAAATACGGCCATTCCGCCGAGGCCGGTCTGCCCGCGACCGCCGAAATCGTCGAGGCCGCCCACCCGGTCCCGGACGAGAACAGCCTCCGCGCCGGAACCCGCGCCTTGGCCTTCGTCTCGGGGCTGGGCCCCGCGAGCCACCTCCTCCTCCTCGTCTCCGGCGGCGCCTCCGCCCTCGTCGAGGTCCCCGAGGCGGGCCTCACGCTGGCCGACCTCGCCGCCGAGAACCGCCGCCTTCTCGCCGCGGGGCTCGACATCCACGCCATGAACCGCCGCCGCAAGCAGATCTCGCAGATCAAGGGCGGCCGCCTCCTCGCCGCCTTCCCCGGCGCTCGCGCCACCGTGTTCGCGATCTCCGACGTGGAGGGCGACGATATCGGCGTGATCGGCTCCGGCATCGGCATGGCCCCCGAGGCACCCGCCTTCGCCCATGACGGCCGCATCGTCGCCTCGAACGCCATCGCCCGCGCTGCCGCCGTAGCCGAAGCCGAACGTCTCGGCCTTGCGGTGCTCTCGTCCGAAGAGAACCTATATTGCGACGTCGCCGAGGCCGCCGCCCGCATCGCCGCCCGGCTCGACGGCACGCCCGGCCTCCGGATCTGGGGCGGCGAACCTACCGTGGTGCTCCCCGAGCACCCCGGCGATGGCGGCCGCAACCAGGCCCTCGCCCTCACCCTCGCCCACGAAATCGCCGGCCGCGACGGGCTCACGCTCCTCGTCGCCGGCACCGACGGCTCCGACGGCCCCACCGGCGCCGCCGGCGGCCTCGTCGACGGCAGCACCTGGACCGGGGCCGGCGCCCGCCATCTCGCCAATGCCGATAGCGGTCCCTATCTCGACAGCCGCGCCGCCCGCGTCACCACCGGTCCCACCGGCACCAACGTCATGGACCTCGCCCTGGCGCTGCAGGTCTGATCGCCGCAGATCGCCTTGACGGTGCCGTGCCGCACAAATCCCGTGAAGGATTCATCTCGTGAATCCAGCGTGGTAGCTGGCTGGCATGAGCGGACCGACACCCGCGATCTGCAAGACTTCGAACTGGCCGGCCCGTAACGAAGCGCTCGAGCGCGCCGCTCCTTGGCCTCGCTGAAGATCTGGTTCGACCCCGCGATGAACCGGGATGCCGAGCCGAACGGCAAGCGCGGCCGACAGCAGGCCCGCAGCGACGCCGCCATCCAGGCCTGCCTGTCGATGAAGGTGCTGTTCGGCATGGCGCCCGGGGAGACGACCGACTTCGTCGAGAGCCTGCCGCGCCCGACCGCCATGCCTTCGAGCACATCTTCGGCCGCGTCTTCCGCATCGACATCGCCGAGGTGCGGACCGCCGAGGGCAAGCTCGATCTCTTCGTCGGCATCGACCGGCCAGCTCCGCACGCATCCCGCAGACTTCATGGCAGCCTACAACTTCGCTCGACGCCTCAAGGCCCTCGGCGGCCCCACGCCTTACGAACACATCTGCAACGTCTGGCCCTCGGAGCCGGGATTCATCCCTGATCCGATCCACCAGATGCCGGGACTGAACACCCAATGCGTGTCACCCAAGTTCACGCCGGACGGAAGACTTTCTCTGAGTCTGGACGGCGGGCGCCGCCGCGCGAGCGCGCCAATTGGATCAGCGTTCCGTTGGCCGGGCATCCTTCGACGCCACTCTTCGCTTTTCGGCCATGGCTTCACGGCGCTGTTGCTCAATGCCCTGCCGGAACGACTGCTCGACGAAGTCGATGTGATCCAATGCGGCCTTTTCGGCTCGCGCTTCATCGCCTTCGATGACGGCCCGGCCCAGTTCGACATGCTGTTCGAACAGCCGCTGGCCTGACCCGTCGATCGATCTGAGGAAATCGCGATTGTAGAATACGCCCTGCCGCGTGAGCTCGTAGATCGAGGCCATCATGTGGATCAGGGTGGCGTTCTGGCTGGCATCGACGATCGCCGTGTGCAGCGCGAAATCGGTCTCGCGCGCCGCCTCTGCGTCGTTTTCTTTCCATGCCCGCTCGATGTCGGCCAGGATCTCGGCGAGCCTCGCCTTGTCGGCCCGGGTAGCCCGACGCGCGGCGAGCCGGGCGGCGAACCCTTCCTGCTCGCGGCGGTATTCCAGATAGTCAAAGAACGCTGGCTCATGGCGCCCATAGAGCGCCAGCAGCGCCGGGAGCATTGCCTGGCCGGTCAGCGGCGCGACAAAGGATCCCTCACCGTGCCGGGTGACGACGAGGCCGCGCTCCTCCAGAACCTGCAGCGCCTCGCGCAGCTTCGGCCGGGACACGTGCAGCATTTCAGCCAGATCGCGCTCTGAGGGCAGTTTGCGCCCCTGCTTCAGGATCCCCGAGGCAATCAGGTCCTCGATCTGCGCGACGACGGCTTCGGCGAGAGATCCGTGTCCAACCGGATCGAAAATCGTCATGGTCTTCATGCTGTGCTTGCCTCGATCGCCCAGAGTTTCGGGCTTGATGGTAAAGTAAAATAACCATGCTGGCGGTGATTTCAACCCATTCCATGACGACTGACGTCGAAACAAGGGATTGATCGCAAACTATTTTACCCGATCCCCCTTGGAGCTCCGTATGGCCATCGGACTTTCCGCTTCTGCCAGGAAGGCACTGCAAGGGACGATCCTCCCGCCAAGTGGTAAACAAAATTGTTGACTTGATATACTGGTAAACAATATGAACCACCGATAGGGCGTCGGACGTCCCGGCGTCAATGCACGGGACACCAATTCAAAACTGTCTGGAGGAGACTTCCATGAAAAAGACCCTGACGAGCCTCGCCGTGGCCGCCAGCCTGATCGCAGCGCCGGCGGTTGCGGCGGACAAGCTGCTTCTGAAAACGCCAATTGCGTTCTCGACCGCTCTGCCGGGGCTCGGTTCACCGATTCCGCGCGTCGCCGAGCAACTCGACCTGATGTCGGGCGGGACCCTGAAGATGAAGGTCTACGAGCCGGACAAGCTGGTGCCGCCTTTCGAGATCCTCGACGCAGTCTCGACCGGCAAGATCAACTCCGGCTACACGACCGCCGGCTACTGGGCGGGCAAGATCCCGGCCGCGCCGCTTTTCTCGGCCGTTCCCTTCGGCCCCGAGGCAGGCGAATACATGGCCTGGCTCTACTATGGCAACGGCCTGAACCTGTATCAGGAAATGTACGACCAGGCCGGCTACAACGTGAAGGTCATCCCCTGCGCCATCATCGCGCCGGAAACCTCGGGCTGGTTCGCGACCGAAATCAACTCGCCGGCCGACCTCGACGGCCTGAAGATGCGTTTCTTCGGACTGGGCGGCAAGGTCATGCAGAAGCTTGGCGTTGCCACGTCGCTGCTGCCCGGCGGCGAGATCTTCCCGGCGCTCGAGAAGGGCGCGATTGACGCCACCGAATTCTCGATGCCCGCAATCGACGCGCGTCTGGGCTTCCACAAGCTGGTCAAGTTCAACTACTTCCCCGGCTGGCACCAGCAGGCCACTGTCTTTGAGCTGCTGGTCAACAAGGATGTCTGGGCCGAAGCCACCGACGCCCACAAGGCGATCATCGAGAACGCCTGCAAGGCGTCGATGACCGACTCGTTCGCCGAGGGCGAGGCGATCCAATACGCCGCGATGATCGACAATGTCGACAACAACGGCGTGACCATCAAGGACTGGTCGCCGGAGATGCTGGCCACTTTCCGGGCGACCTGGGACGAGGTGGCTGCCGAGGAAGCCGCAAATGACCCCTTCTTCGCCAAGGTTCTCGACGACATGAACAGATTCCGCGACGGCTACAAGCTGTGGAAGACCCACGCTTTCCTTCCGCGGCAGTAGGCACGCCGGACCATCCGGGGCGGCATGTTTCGCCGCTCCGGCACCTCATCGATTTTCGCCATTTTCATGCGACTGCACCACGCGCCGTTTCTTGGGGGCGCCCCGGAGGAGGACCACTTCATGACCACCGAGCAACGTCGGGACCCGGTCGAGGCGCTCGAAGACATCATCGAGCATCCAGAAACGGACAACCAGGCGGTGGCGGTTGCCATTGACAGGGGCGTGAAGGCCATCGGCCACGTCGTGATGTGGGCGAACGTGCTGCTGATCGGCGCGATCTTCAGCCAGGTGGCGCTACGTTATCTCCTGAGCCAGAACTACCCCAAGCTCGACGAGATCCAGTGGCACTTCTACGGAATCGTCACGATGATCGGCATTTCGTACGCGCTGATCACCGACAGCCATGTCAGGGTCGACGTGCTGCACATGCAGCTGTCCCGGAGGGCGCAGCGGATCGTCGAAGTCATCGGCATGATCGCGCTGCTCACACCGTTCATCTATCTGATGATCGATCAGGGCTTCGATTACTTCCACGAGAGCTTCCGGGTCAACGAAAGGTCCGACAGCCCCACCGGGTTGCCGGCCCGCTGGGCCTTCAAGGCAATCATCCCGATCAGCTTCATTCTTCTGGCCCTGGCTGCGTTCGCACGGCTGATCCATGACGGCCACGCACTGCTTTTCGGCCCCGCATCCGAACGCGAAGGCCGATCGCTCAAGCCGATCCTGCTGGTGATCCTGGGCTTTGCCGTGGTGTGCGCGGCGCTGACCTTGTTCGTCGAGACCACCGAGGAAAAGCTGGTCATCGCGATGTTCCTGACCTTCATCGCCCTGCTCTTTTCCGGCTACCCCGTGGCCTGGGTGCTGGCAGGCGTCGGCGTCGCGTTCTGCGGGCTCGCCTATCTGTTCGACAACGACTTGTTGCTCTGGACCGGCCTGGAAAGCACCTTCACCGGGCTCGATTACCTAACCCTCGGCGCGGTGGTTAACCGGGTCTATGCGACGATGTCGAACGCGGTTCTGGTTGCGCTGCCGATGTTCATCTTCATGGGGCTCATGCTGGACGAGTCGGGCGTGGCCGAGCGCCTGATGACCTCGATGCAACGCCTCTTCGGCACGGTGCGCGGCGGCCTGGCAATCACCGTGACGCTGATCGGCATCATCCTGGCGGCCTCGACCGGCATCATCGGCGCCTCTGTCGTGCTGCTGGGCGTCATGTCGCTTCCGTCGATGATGCAGCAGAGATACCAGCCCAAACTGGCCGCGGGCGTCGTCGCTGCCAGCGGCACCCTGGGGATCCTGATCCCGCCGTCGATCATGCTGGTGATCATGGCCGACCAGATGGCGCTGTCGGTGGGCGACCTGTTCATGGCGGCCGTGTTTCCCGGCGTCATCATAGGCGTTCTATACCTGGTCTACATCTTCTTCCTCGCATTCTTCAAACGCGATGCGGCCCCGGTGCCCGAAGGCGCGATACGACCCGACTGGCGCGCTGTTCGCGACGTCTTCATCGCGGTGATCCCGACGCTGGCGCTGATCCTGGCCGTGCTCGGCTCGATCTTTGTCGGGCTCACAACACCGACCGAAGCCTCGGGCATCGGCGCGCTTGGCGCCACGCTTCTGGCATTGGGCTACCGCAAGCTGACCTTTCAGAAGCTCTGGAACGTGCTGGTGTCGACCTTCAACACGACCGCCTATATCTTTGCGATCTTTCTCGGCGCGACCGTGTTTTCCTACGTGCTGAGGGAACTGGGCGGCGACGAACTCATCGAGCGCGTGGTGCAGTCCACCGGCCTTGGCGCCAGCGGCACAGTGATCTTCATCCTGTTCATCGTGTTCTTGCTGGGCTTCGTGCTCGACTGGATCGAGATCACCCTGATCGTGCTGCCGCTGATGCGTCCGATCATCAACGGGCTTGGCATCGACATTCCGGGCTTCGGCGTGATCGACGAACCGGCGCTGGTCTGGTTCGTGATCCTGGTCGCGGTGACGCTGCAGACATCGTTCCTGACCCCGCCGGTCGGCTTCGCACTTTTCTACCTCAAGGGGGTTTGTCCGCCTGAAATCAAGCTGACGGATATCTACAAGGGCATCATCCCCTTCGTGATCCTGCAGCTAACGGGCCTTGCGTTTGTCTTCCTGTGGCCCGCGCTCGCCACCTGGCTGCCAGCCGTCGCCTATTAGGGAGAAGAACTCATGCGCATCAAGGATTGCCACAACTTCCATGACTTCCGCAGGCTGGCCAAGCGCCGCCTGCCGGGGCCGATCTTCAACTACATCGATGGCGGGGCCGACGACGAGGTGACGCTGGCCGAGAATTCCCGCGCCTTCGACCGCTGCGGTCTTCTGCCCTCGGTGCTGCGCGGCGTGTCGGAAGTCGACATGTCCGTCACGGTCATGGGCCAGAAGCTGGATATGCCTGTCTACTGCTCGCCCACCGCGCTGCAACGGCTGTTTCACCACAGGGGCGAGCGGGCCGTCGCGGCGGCGGCCGAGAAATACGGCACCATGTTCGGCGTGTCGTCGCTGGGCACCGTATCGCTCGAGGAGATGCGCGAAAAGCATGAGAACCCTCAGCTGTATCAGTTCTATTTCCACAAGGACCGCGGGCTGAACAAGGCAATGATGCAACGCGCCAAGGACGCCGGGGTCGAAGTGATGATGCTGACCGTCGACAGCATCACCGGCGGCAATCGCGAGCGCGACCTGCGGACCGGCTTCTCGATTCCGTTCCGGTTGACTCTGCAGGGCATGATCCAGTTCGCGATCAAGCCGATGTGGGGCATAAACTACGTCACCCACGAGCGTTTCCGCCTGCCCCAGCTTGAAGAGCACGTGGACATGAGCGGCGGCGCAAGCTCGATTGGCGGCTACTTCACCGAGATGCTCGATCCGGCGATGACCTGGGACGACGTGGCGGCGATGGTGCGCGACTGGGATGGGGAGTTCTGCCTCAAGGGTATCATGACGGTCGAGGACGCGTGCCGAGCCGCCGAGATCGGCTGCTCCGGGATAGTGCTGTCGAACCACGGCGGACGGCAGCTGGACGGCTCGCGCACGCCGTTCGACCAGCTTGACGAAATCGTTCAGGCCGTGGGCGACCGCATCGACGTGATGATGGATAGCGGCATCCAGCGGGGAACCCATGTGCTGAAGGCGCTGTCGCTCGGGGCCAAGGCCGTGGGGATCGGGCGCGGCTACCTGTACGCGCTGGCGGCGGGGGGGCAACCGGCGGTCGAGCGCGCGCTTGGCCTGATGCGGGCCGAGATCGAACGCGACATGAAGCTGATGGGCGTGACCAGGATTGACCAGCTTGGCCGGCACAACCTGCGCATTCACGGCGACTGCGGTGTCACGTCTCCTTCGCAGTGGACCGCGGCCTGAACAACAGCGCGCTCATTGCCAGGTTTCGCCAGATGGTCAGCCGCTGTCATGTCCTGACCGGACGGCGCGCGAGCGCAGCAGCCCGTAGCAGATCTCGCGCAGAGAGGAAGGCGCCAGCATCCCGCAGTCGGCAGGATCGTCGAACGACCGGATCAGACGCAGCAACGGGGCTGCAAGCTCCCTCGTCAGATCGTCGCAAGAAGCCAACGGGTGCGATGACGACGCTGCCTGCGATGACGCATGTCCGGTTTCTGCGAACTCGGTCAGCGTTCTCGCCACCAGATCCGGCGGCAATCGCAGCTTGAGCGCAATGTAGGGATCTGCCGCCGTGATCGCACGATCGGCAGCGTCGACAACCCGTTTCAGTTCATGATCCGGCATGACCGCTCTCCTTTGTGGATCGTTGATGACCCACCTTGGCACGATGATGCCGTCGGGGACCGGTCACACCATCAGAGCCAGTCTTGACCGATGGCACAATTCTCGTGACAGGAGATCGACGCCACCAGGTGCAACGGCGCGACCTTGAACCTGTACAGGCGATCGTAGTTGACCTAAACGAAGCCACTGGTGCGCTGTCGCCGGCATGAAACCTACCCGCTCGCCGGCCAGAAAGGCCCCCGAGCAGTTCCCGAGAGAATAGATCCCCCATGCACCCAGCACTTCGCGCGGCTCTTGATGACCGTGGATACACCGCGTTGACGCCGGTTCAAACATCGGTTCTCGACCCCGCGTTGAAAGGCCGTGACCTGTTGGTTTCGGCGCAAACCGGCTCGGGCAAGACGCTTGGCTTCGGCCTCGCCATCGCGCCCACGCTCCTGGGTGACGCGGAGGCGTTCGCCCCGGCCGCCACACCTCTTGCCGTCGTCATCGCCCCGACGCGGGAGCTCGCCTTGCAGGTCAAACGGGAACTGGGCTGGCTTTTTGCGAAAGCGGGTGCGGTTCTCGCCTCCTGCGTGGGCGGCATGGACATGCGGGACGAACGCCGCGCGCTGGAACGCGGGGCGCATATAGTTGCCGCGACGCCCGGACGGCTGCGCGATCACATGAACCGCGGCTCCATCGACCTTTCCGCCGTGCGCGCCGTTGTCCTCGACGAGGCCGACGAGATGCTTGACCTCGGTTTCCGCGAAGAGCTCGAGTTCATTCTCGGCGAGCTGCCCTCCGCACGGCAGACCTTGCTGTTCTCGGCCACAGTTCCACCAGCCATCGCAACTCTCGCCAAGAGCTTCCAGAACGACGCGGAACGGATCGTCGCGAAATCCGAAACCCCGCAGCACGACGATATCGAGTACCGCGCCATGATGGTTGCCGAACGCGATGTCGACAACGCGGTGATCAATATCTTGCGGTTTCATGAAGCACCCAATGCCCTGGTCTTTGCCAACACGCGCGCCATGGTCAGCCGACTGGCGGCCCGTCTGTCGAATCGCGGGTTCAAGGCGGTAGCCCTGTCGGGCGAGTTGTCGCAGTCCGAACGCACCCATGCGCTTCAGGCCATGCGTGACGGGCGTGCGGAGGTCTGCGTCGCGACCGACGTGGCCGCGCGTGGCATCGACCTCCCAAAGCTCGACCTCGTGGTCCATGCCGAGCTGCCCTCCAACCAGGAGACCCTGCTGCATCGCTCCGGGCGCACGGGCCGGGCCGGGCGCAAGGGCGTGAGCGCACTGATCGTGACGCCACGCACACGCAAGAAGGCCGAGCGTTTGCTGGGCTGGGCCAAGGTCACAGCCGCTTGGGACAGCGCTCCGTCAGCCGACGACGTCCGCTCCATGGATGAAGAGCGGCTGTTTTCGGACCCGGCCTGGCAGGAGCCCGCAACCGAGGCAGAGCAACACAGCGTGACACGGCTTCTCGAAGCCTTTTCGCCCGAGCAGATCGCCGCCGGATACCTGCGCCTCCTGCACACGTTGCGCGCCCCTCCCGAAGAGCTGGCCGAACCGGACGCCAAGCCGGAAGAACGCAGCAGGGATTTCGGCCCCGCGACGTGGTTTGCAGTCTCGGGCGGTCGTGACGCGGGCGCCGAGCCGCGCCGCCTGTTGCCGACGCTCTGCAAGGCGGGCGGCCTGTCGAAAGACGACATCGGCGCAATCCGGGTTCAGAAAGACCAGAGTTTCGTGCAGATCCGCAACGAGGCCGTCACGGGGTTCCTCGCGCGTGTGGGCGAGACGATGGTGCTGGAAAAGGGCGCGCGGCTCACCCAACTCACCTCGGAGCCCGACCTCACGGCCAAGGGGCCGGGCCCCGGGCGCGATGACGCCGGGCGCAAGGCCGGCGGCGCTTCGTCGCATCGCCCCAAGGCGCCTGCGCCGGTTGTGCAGGAGCCCGGTCCGGCGCCAATGCCCGATCGAAAGCGCAAACACCGGAAAAGCGATGACCGCGGGGAAGCGTCCAATCACGCACCTGCGGAACCGGGCGCCGTTGCCAAACCCAGGCGCAAACCCAAGGGACCTCCTCCACCCAGGGGCAAGGCGAACAGCAAGAAGAACCGCGCTCGCGCGGCATCGTCAGGCAAAGGCTCGGGAAAAAGCCGGACCAAGGCCGGTACGCCAAAGCCGCAGCCCAGAGGCGGCAAGCCGGCACGAGGTTGATCCTGGAAGGCGCACCACCGGTTCCGGGTTTCGAGCACGGCGAAAAAGACCAACAACAAGGGACGCCGCGACGTCGATATTCGTGAGACGCGCGGCGATCATCCCCTTTCCGCCGACGGGGGCCGGTCGCTACCGCTGCAAACGACTCGCGCTCGTCTGCCCCGCTTCCGGAGACTGCCCTCGCTGACGCCACTTGCGACCCCGTGCAAGCCCTGAAGACCGGTGGCCACGATCAAACTTCCTTCATCTGGAAGATCCGAAGGTTCCGGACCTGGAGCCTCCCCGTCTTGATTGCGGCGTAAAGTTCATCGGAGAGCACCATGTCGAAACCGATGACATGGGTTGGGTAATGGGTGCCAAACATGTCAGTCCGGAAGTTCACCGCCGACATCATCTCAATTCCCCCCCGGACGCCGCACGCCGCGCCCCCATCTTCTCCAGGACTTCCTTCACCACCTGCCTGAAGTTGGCGATGACCGGGGCCCAGATCGCGGCGCCCACCAGACCGGCGAGCGGGTCGTTCTCGTTCTTTGGGGGATACCCGTCGCAAACGTCGCAGGGCGAGTCCGTTCGGGGATAGGGGAAGCTCGGCCATCACCTGGTTTGCGCGACACAGCCCCTTGACGGTATTCGTCCTGAGCGGGATCCGCGCCCTCGGCTCCGCAGTCGTGCCGCAGTCGTGCCGCAATCGCGCGCGCCCGAGTGCCGAAGTCGGTTGTCCTTTGCCCCCGCCCGATTGGCGCCGAAGCGCCGCGCCGCTCCTCAGATGATCGCCTTCTCCAGGAACGGCCGCCCCTCGACCACCCGCTCGTAGCCCGCCTCGGTCAGGTCGAGGCTGCGATATCCGCCGTAGACGATCAGCTCCGACACGCCGCGCCCGGTCGCCGGCGCCTGCTGCAGCCCGTGCCCCGAGAACCCGTTCGCGAAGATGAAATTCGTCACTTCCGGGTGCCGTCCCACCACGAAATTGTGGTCGAGCGTGTTGTAGGCATAGTGCCCGGCCCACTGGTTCACCACCTTGATCGCCTCGAACGCCTCGGAGCGCTCCGCCAAGGCGGGCCAGACGATTTCCTCGAACTCCGCGTGGTTCGGCTCGAAATCGTCCCAGTCCACCGCCGCGTCGTCCTTCGGCACGCCGCCCGTCAGGAAATACCGCCCCTCGGGGCGGCAATGGACGCCCGTGGTGTCGATCATCAAGGGCAGGCGCCCTTCATTCACCCGCGCCGAGCCCTGCGGCGAGCGCGCGCAGTCGAAGACGAAGAGCGTCCGCTTCCTCGGCTCCACCGGAACGTCGAGCCCCGCCATCCGCGCCGTCAGCGCCGCGCGGGGCCCGGACGCGTTCACCACCGTGCCGGCCTCCACCACCACGCCCGATTTCAGCGTCACCGACACCACTCGCGCCCCCTCGCGCGCGATCGCCACCACCTCGTCGGTCACGTAGTCTGCGCCCTGCGCGCGGGCCTTGGCCCGAAAGCCGTTCATCAGCCCGGTATTGGAGAACCAGCCCTCGCCCGACCGCCCGTAGGACGCCAGGACAATGTCATCGACCCTGAGATGCGGAAACGCCTCCGCCAGCGCGTCCCGGCCCCACAGCACCACATCCGCCCCGCAGGATGTCTGCGCCACGTGGTTCTCGCGCAGGATCTGCGCCTTCGCCTCGGTATCGGCGAGAAACAGGTAGCCGCCGGGCTGGAACCCCAGGTCGGGCCGGTCGCCCGCCACCTCCATCATCTCGCCGAAATTGCGGATCACCTCGTAGCCGTACTGGCTCACGCGCACGTTGATCGGGTTCGAGAACTGGGTGCGGATCGACGAGGCCGAGAGCGACGTGGAGGCCTGCGAAAAGCTCGGATCCCGCTCGACGATCAGCACCGAGCCGTCGAAATCCGGGTTCGCGGTCAGGTAATAGGCCACCGACGCGCCGATCACCGCCCCGCCGACGATCACCACGTCATAGTGGCTCTTCATTCCTTCCCATCCGTCACATAGCCCCGCCGCCGGTCGAGCGCGCGCGCCTCGGGTGCACGCTCGGCCGGATCGCCATAGCCGCCGCCGCCCGGCGCCTTCAGGATCAGCCGCCGCCCCGCCGGCACCGATTGCCAGCCCTTCGGCCGCATCTTCGTGCCGTCGTCCAACTCGACCACCCCCCGTGCCCCCGGCGCGCCGCCATCGCGCCCGCGCGGCGGCTCGGTCACCCGGTCGAACATCGCCGAGAACTCGAACTCGTGGCCTTGCGCCGCCGCGATCTCGATCACCTGCCCCAGACCGCCCCGCTGCGCGCCGTCGCCACCCGAATCCGGGCGCAGCTCCTTCCGCCAGATCACGATCGGCCCGGTCTGCTCCGTCGCCTCGATCGGCATCGTCATCACCCCCGAGGGGAAGGCCGTGGCCGAGAGCCCATCGAGCGTGGGGCGCGCGCCCATCCCGCCCGAATTGAACATCAAGACCTCGGCCCGCCGCCCCTCGGCGCCCGCCACCGGCCGCGCCGAGATATGCACGTTCCACAAGGCCCCAGCGCCCTCCGCCTGGATTTGCCCCGGCAGCGCCTGCGCCAGGGCCCCCAGCACCACGTCGGGCACCATGTGGCCGATCACGTGGCGCAAGGATACCGGCGCCGGCCGCACCGCGTTCACCACGTTCACCGGCGATGTCACCTCGAAGGCCGCCAGCGAGGCCGCGTTGTTCGGGATATCCGGCGCCACAACGCATTTGATCGCGTAACAGGCATAGGCCTTGGTGTAGATCATCGGGCAGTTGATGCCCCAGCGGCTGATCCCGGACGAGCCGTCGAAATCCACGCTCACCCGGTCCTCGCCGATGGTGACGCTCGCCGCGATCCGGATCGGGTCGTCATAACCATCGGTCAGCATGTCGTTCGACCAGCTGCCCTTCGGCAAGGCCGCGATCCGCTCCAGCGTCGCCTTGCGGGTGCGCGACAGGATGAACTCCCCCAGCGTCTCCAGGTTCGGCAGTCCGATCTCGTCGAGCATCTCCAGAAGCCGCGTCTTGCCCACGTCGTTGCAGGCGGCCAGCGAATAGAAATCGCCCACCACCTGGTTCGGCTCGCGCACGTTGGCGCGCAGCAGTTGCACCAGTACCGCGTTCACTTCGCCGCGCTCGGCGAATTTCATGATCGGGATCTGGATGCCTTCCTCGTAGACCGACTTCCCGTCGGCCCCGAAGCCGCGCCCGCCCACATCGACCACATGCGCGGTGCAGGCGAAGAACCCGATCAGTTCGGCCCCTTTGAAGACCGGCGTGACCATGGTGATGTCGTGCAGGTGCCCGGTGCCCAGCCAGGGGTCGTTGGTCACATAGGTATCGCCCGCGAACATCTCCTGCCGCGGGATCGCGGCGAGGAAATTGCCCACCGCCTCGGCCATGGTGTTCACATGCCCCGGCGTGCCGGTCACCGCCTGCGCCAGCATCTCGCCGCGCGCGTTGTAGACCCCCGCCGAAAGGTCGCCCGCCTCGCGCACCGAGGTCGAAAACGCGGTGCGCAGCAGCGTCATCGCCTGTTCCTCGACCACCGAGATCAGGCGGTTCCACATCACCTGCAAACGGATCTCGTCGATCTGCGCCATCGCTCAGGCTCCCTTCCGCACGAGGAGAATGCTGCCCTCGGGCTGGATCACCGCGTCGAAGGGCGAGGTGACCACGGTCGCGGTCTCCCTCTCGACGATCACCGCCGGCCCGGCGACCCGCGCCCTCGGCGCCAGCGCCTCGCGCGCCACGATGGCAGTCTCCAGCGCCCTGCCGCTCGCCGGGTCGAACACCGCCCGCGCCGCGCCGGCCGGCTTCGCCTCGCCGTCCGCGTCCAGCGCCACCCGCGCCGGGGCCGGCCGGATATCCTGCGCCTTGACCGACCAGGTGACGAACTCGATCTCCGGCCCCTCGACCGCGCGCCCGAAGAACCGGGCATAGCGCTCCTTGAACGCCGTCTCGATCATCGCGCGGTCGTCCGCCGCGAACGCCCGGTCCGGCAGCGGCACCGGGATCTCCCAGCCCTGCCCCCGGTAGCGCATGAAGGCCGTGACCTCGCGCCGGATCTCGCCCGTCGTGCCCATCCGCACAAATCCCTCGGCGGTCTCGCGCAGCCCGTCGAGCATCGCGTTCACCGCCCCGGCGTCGAAGGCGCTCAGCGCCGCGATCTGCGAGGCCAGCGCCTCGTATCCGAACGGCGCCTTCAAGAACCCGATGGCCGAACCCACGCCCGCGCCCTGCGGCACCAGGCAGCGGTCGATCCCCAGCTTCTCGCAAAGCCGCGCGGCATGGAGCGGCGCCGCGCCGCCGAAGGCGATCATCACGTTGTCCGAGACGTTCTTGCCGTTCTCGACCGCATGGACCCGCGCCGCGTTCGCCATGTTCTCGTCGACCACCTCGACGATCCCGAACGCCGCCGCCACGCCATCGAGGCCCAGCCTTTCGCCCACCTCGCGGGCGATGGCGGCACTGGCCTCGTCCACCGACAGAAGGATCTTCCCGCCCGCGAAGTTCTCCGGATCGAGCTTGCCCAGCACCAGGTCCGCATCGGTGATCGCCGGCCGCGTCCCGCCGCGCTGGTAGCAGGCCGGCCCGGGCTCGGAGCCCGCCGATTCCGGCCCGGTCTGGATCCGCCCCATCGCGTCGACCCAGGCGAGCGAACCGCCGCCCGCCCCGATCTCGATCATCTCGATCACCGGGATCGAGATCGGCATGCCCGAGCCCTTGCAGAACCTATAGGTCCGCGCCACCTCGAAGCTCCGCGCGGTCTGCGGCTGGAACTCCTCGATCAGGCAGATCTTCGCCGTGGTGCCGCCCATGTCGTAGGAGAGCACCTTCCGCAGCCCGAACCGCGCCGCGATATCGGCGGCGAAGATCGCGCCCCCCGCCGGTCCCGATTCCACCAGCCGCACCGGAAACGCCGAGGCCGTCTCGACCGAGATCAGCCCGCCGCCCGAATGGATCATGAAGACCGGGCAGTCCGCGCCCATCTCCTTGAGCCGCACCTGCAGTCGGCCCAGGTAATCCGCCATCTGCGGCCGCACATAGGCGTTGGCACAAACCGTGTTGAACCGCTCGAACTCGCGCATCTGCGGCGAGACCTCCGACGAGATCGAGATCGGAATGTCGAGCCTTGCCGCCAGGATCTCTCGCGCGCGCTCCTCATGCGCGGGGTTCATGTAGGAATGGATGAACCCGATCGCGACCGCGCCGAACCCTTCCGCCGCGATCCGCTCCGCCAGCGCCTCCAGCGCCGCCTCGTCCAAGGGCTGCAACTCCTCGCCGCCTGCGCCGATCCGTCCCTTCACCGGGAACCGGTCCTCGCGCGGGATCAAGGGCTCGGGCAGGCGGATGTTCAGATCGTATTGCTCGAACCGGTTCTCGGTCCGCATCTCGATGACGTCGCGAAAGCCCTCGGTCGTCACCAGCGCCGTGCGCGCGCCGCGCCGCTCGATCAACGCATTGGTGGCGAGCGTGGTACCGTGAATGACGATGTCGATCTCGCCCCAGCCAATGCCCGCTTCCTCCAGCACGATCCCGATTCCGTCGAGGATCGCCTGCTCCGGCGCGGCATAGTTCGTCAGCACCTTGGTCGAATGGATCGCCCCGCGCAGGTCCAGCGCGATATCCGTGAAGGTCCCGCCGATATCCGCGCCCAGCCGGATTTCCCCCGTCCCGCTCATGCTCCCGCCTTCTTCTTCAGCGCCGCCGCGCGCATCTCGCTCAGTGTCACCCGTGGCGTCAACGCCTCCTCCGAAATCGCCAGGTCCAGAACCGCGCCGGTCTCCGACGCCAGCGCCCGCGCGAAAGCGCCTTCGAAATCCTCGGTGGTCTCCACCCGCTCGCCATGAAACCCATAGGCCCGCGCCAGCGCCGCGAAATCGGGGCTCAGCATCGTCGTCCCCGACACCCGCGCCGGGTAATGCTGCTCCTGATGCGCGCGGATCGTGCCGTAGATACCGTTGTTCAGGATCAGGACGATCGGCTGCGCGCCCGCCTGCGTCGCCGAGGCGAGCTCCTGGCAGTTCATCTGGAAATCGCCATCGCCCGCGAAGCAGACCACCACCCGCTCGGGGTGCGCCACCTTCGCCGCGATGGCCGCCGGCAACCCGTAGCCCATCGCGCCGGCCTGCGGCGCCAGAAGCCGCGCCTTGGGCCCGAAGCGGAAGAACTTGTTCGGCCAGACCGCGAAATTCCCCGCCCCGTTGGTCAGGATCGCGTCCTCGGGCAAGACGGCCGCCAGATGCGCCATGACCTTCCCCATATCCACCGGCGAGGGCAGATCCGGCAGGTCGAACCCCGCCTCGTAGCCCGCCCGCCCCTGCGCGCGCCAATCCGCCCAGCCGCCCGTCACCGGCCCCGCCGCCGCCAGTGCAACGGCGAAGGCATTGGGCCCCGCCTGAATCCCCAGTTCCGGCCGGTAGACCTTGCCGAGCTCCAGGTCCGAGCCATGCACATGAATCAGCCGCTGCGTGGGCTCGGGCACCGACAGGAGCGTGTAGCCCGCGGTCGAATTCTCGCCGAACCGGTTATTGACCGCGAGGATCACGTCCGCCCCGGCCAGCAGCGCCTTCACCGACGGCACCATCCCCACCCCGGCCTCGCCGCAGAAACAGGGCGAATGGTTGTCGTACTGGTCCTGGTAGCGGAACACCGACAGGACAGGGATGTCCGAGCTTTCTGCGAAATCCTGCAACGCGCGCTGGCCCGCCTCGGTCCAGTTGCTGCCGCCATAGAGGATCACCGGCCGTTCCGCGCCCGCGAGGATCTCGCGCGCCCGCGCCACCGCCCCGGCCGACGGCTCCGGCTCGGGATAAGTGCCCGGCCCCGAGACCGGCGCGGCGTCGGTCACATCCGTCAGCATGTCCTCGGGCAGCGCGATCACCACCGGCCCGGGCCGCCCGGTCAGCGCCGTCTTCCAGGCCCGCGCGACGATCTCCGGGATCCGCTCCACCCGGTCGATCTCGACCGCCCATTTCGCGACCGTCCCGAACATCGCCCGGTAATCGACCTCCTGGAACGCCTCGCGCCCCTTCATGTCGGTGCCCACCTGGCCGACCAGCAGGAGCATCGGCGCGCTGTCCTGCATCGCGGTGTGAATCCCGATCGAGGCATTGGTCGCGCCCGGCCCCCGCGTCACCATGCAGATGCCGGGGCTCCCGGTCAGCTTGCCCCAGGCCGCCGCCATGAACGCCGCGCCGCCCTCGTTCCGGCAGAGCACGTAATCGAGCCGCCCGGCGGTGTCGTGCAGCGCATCGAGCACCGCGAGATAGCTCTCCCCCGGCACGCCGAAGCTCTTGGTCGCCCCCAGCGCCAGAAGGCACTCAACGAGAAGCTGCCCGCCGTTCCGCATCGCCCGATCCCCGAATCCGCCAGATCGCCGCCGAAGGAAACGGCGGCCTCCCCCAGCGGACTGGCACCGGATTTCCGAACTTGCAAGTCCTGTGACGCCCGCCTCAGTCGAACACGCTCACGATCTCGTCGAGCCCGATGCCTTCCTTGATCTCGCGCAGCCGCGCATAGATCAGCGCGACGGCGATCCCCGCGAAACCGAACTGGAGCGAGCTGCCGATAAGGTTGATCAGAACGCTGATGATGGTGGCAACCATGTTGGCTCCGGCAACGACCCCGGCGACGAACCCCACCGCAACGGCCATCAGGAGCATGCACAGGAACACCAGGATCAGCGTTCCGACGATCGGCCAGCGATAACCCTTGGTCAACGCCACGCTGCGCGACATGGCGCTGAACCCGGCGCCCTCGATGACCAGCACGGGCGCGGTCACGCAGAATACCGCCGCCACCCACAGGCCCGGGACGAAGAACAGAATCCAGCCCAACCCGAACAGCAGGAACACGACGAGATTGATCAACGTGAGCGGAATGGCGGCCCGGATCGCCGGTGCGATATAGCGGGCAGGTTGCGGCCGCCGGTCCAGTTTCGCGTCATAGGCCAGCCGCACGACAAGCGCGAGCATGATTGCGGTCAGCACGAGCTGTATCACGGTGCTCAGGGCGATCCCGACCCAGAAGCCGGCATCGACGCCGGTCTGCGTGATGCGGGGAGCGATCCAGACGCCCAGGAGCATCGAGGGAATGAGACCGATCAGGACCGGCAGGAAGCTGACCGCCAGCACCGCGCCGAAATGCCCGAACATGATCGAGAAACTCTCGCCGATGATCGCGCCCACCCCGAGCGGCTGCCGGGAAGGCATCTGCATGTCGCTCATTCGGCTCCCTCCGTCTCCGTCCCGTTCGTCGCATGGTGCTTGTCGGCCCGCCGGTCGCCGAAGAGCTGCCGCTGTTCCAGATGCCCGCGCTGGGCGGCATAGAACGCCTTCAGGAACCGCGCGTGGTCGTGCTCGGGCACCGGCTCGGCATAGCCGATCTTGCGGCGGATCTTCTCGACGATGGCGGCGAGCGTGCGCTTCCGGCTCAGCAGCGCGCTGTCGGTCACCGGATTGCCCTCGGCGCGCAACAGCGCCTCGAGCGTCTGCAATTCGAACGCCCCGTAATGGTCGAGCTGGTGCGAGAGGAAGACGAAATCCTTCTCCGCCTCCACCGGCTTTTCGGCGGCGAGGTCCTTCAGGAGGATCGGCTGCGGCAGGTGGATCACATGGGTTCCCGCCATCATGTCGCCGAGCCGCATCCGGTAGCGGTTCAGGAGCGGGATCGCGAAGACCATCCCGACCCAGCCCAGCGCGATCAGCGAGGCGGTGGGCGTGGCTTCGTCCAGCGACAGGAGGAGCGTGCCGGGCAGGAACACTTCGGCCTCCTTCATCAGGTTGCGCAGCACCAGCGCATGGGTGGTGAGCGACCGCCCGTCATGGGAGACCACCTTGATCTTCATCAGCTTCTTGCCCAGCGTCTGGCCATTCCAGGCCAGTTCGCTCACCACGTAATAGGGCACCCGGATCACGAAGAACAAAAGCATCGCCACCGCAAAGAAGGTCTGCGGCCCGGTCAGCTTCAGAAGCCCCATCAGGAGCAGGATGCAGACCATCGCCACAAGCGTGATCAAGACGTCGGTGATCTGCGCCGCGAGCCGCACGCCGACCCCGGCGATGGCGAGGTTCAGCGCGACCCCTTCGGGCGGCATCAGCGTGCCGGCCTCCGCGATCCCGGGCTTCTTCTTTTTGTCCTTGCGGCGGCGGAAGATCATGCGGACCGCCCCCGCCCGCCCAGCGCGAACCAGGCGAGCCACAGGGCTCCCACGCACCAGCCGATCGTGTAACGCGTGGTCATGTCCTGCACGAGCTGCCGCCCGAACCCTTCGAGCATCGCCGCGACGATCAGCATCACCGAGGCGACGAGCGCCAGCTTGACCGCATCGTGCCCGGCAAGCCGCAGGGCGTCCTTGCGGGTTCGCTGGCCCGGGAACAGCACCGCCGCGCCAAGCTGCAACCCGCCGCCGCAGGCGATGCAGATCGCCGAAATCTCGGTCACCCCGTGAATCGACAGCCAGCCGCCCAGATCCCAGCCCAGCCCGCGCTCCACATGGAGCGCCAGGAACGCCCCCAGCGACAGCCCGTTGTAGAAGGTCAGAAGGATCGCCGGCGCGCAGGCGAAGACGCCCAGCCCGAAGACGAAGATCGCGATCCGCGTATTGTGCGAGAAGAGGAAGGTCGCGAAGGCGCCCAGCCCGCTCGCATCGGGATCCGCGTCATAGATGATCGAGCGGAGATACTCGGTGGTGCTGTCCGGCCCGCGCCCGTCTCCCAGCGACGGCGGCATGAAGACGTAGTACCAGGCCGGGTTCTCGAGATAGAGCAGGTACCCCACCAGCACCCCGAGCCCCATGCAGAGGAAGCCGAGCAGCACGAAGAACCACGACCGGCGCATCGCCTGCGGCGCGGTCGCGGTCAGGAACCGCCAGACGATCCCGCCCACCCGCTCCTGCGGCGCGTAGACAGAGAGATAGGCCCGCGCCGTCAGCGCCTCGAGATAGTCGAGGAGCGCCCGGTCGAGCGAGATTTCCCGCGCGATGGCGAGCGAGGTTGTCGCCTGCCGGTACGAGGCCGCCAGGTCGCGCGCCTCGGCATAGCCCATCGCCTGCATCCCGCGCCGCTCGGCCCGGGTGACCAGCTCCTCGAGCCGCCGCCAGTCCGCCTCCCGCTCCGCCCGGAACCGCGCCGAGCGCATGAGATCCACCCGCTCCATCAGATCAGGTCCCGCGCCTTGATTTCCAGATAGGCCGAGATCAGCCGCGCCGTCACCGCCGCGGGCTTGGCGTCGATCACCGTCACCCCGAGCCGCGTCAGCCGCTCCAGGACCAGCCGCCGCTCGCTGATCGACTGGTTCGCCGCCACCAGCGTCGCCACCCCGTCGAGATCGTCCGGCACCGTCTCGACCAGCCCTTCGAGGCCTGGATCGCGGATCGTCACGAACAGCACCACGTGCCGTTTCGCCAGAAGCCCCACGTTCTCGATCAGGAGCTCGGCCGAAGTGGTATCGACGAAATCGGTGAAGACGATGATCAGGCTCCGCTTCGGCGTCCGCGCGTTGAGCTCGGTCAGGGCCAGCGTGTGGTTCGTCTCCCGGCTCACATAGGAAAGGTCCGCCGTCCAGCTCCGCAGCCGCGGAAAGGCGTTTCGTCCCGGCTTCGGCGGGACGAAGGCGCGCGGCCGCACGTCGTAGGAGTAATAGCCCACCAGATCGCCGCCGATCGCCGCCGCCCAGGCCACCGCCAGGGCCGCCGTGGTGGCGTGGTCGATCTTCGGCAGCCCGGCGATCTCCTCGCGCATCAGGTAGCCGTTATCGAGCGCGATGATCACATGGTGGTTCCGCTCCGCCCGAAGCTCGCGCGCCACCAGCGACCGCTTCCGCGCCGAGCGCTTCCAGTCGATGGTCTTCACGTCCATTCCGGCCACGAAATCGCGAAGCTGGTGGAACTCCGACCCCTCGCCGATCGCCCGGTTCTCCTTCACGCCGTAAAGCGTCGAGGTGACCGTGGTCGAGATCTGCCCCGACTGCACCATCCGGATATTCGGCACGACGCGCGTCGACAGCTCCATCGGCAGGCGCGGGATCAGCTCGAAGAGCCGCAGCCGCGACGGCCAGCTCAGCCAGAGATGGCTGAACGCCCACACGCCCCGCCGTACCGCCCGGCAGGGCACGTTCGCCACCGCCGCGCCGCCGCGTTTCGGCTTGAACTCGATCTCCGCCGGCCCCGAGAGCCCCTCGGGCCAGTCGAGCCGTCCATGCAGCCCCGCCGGCGCCCGGGCGATCTCCAGCACCATCTCCGCGGTCTCGCCAACGAAGATCTCGACCGGAAGGTCCACCGAAAGCGCGTTCCGGTAGCGGACCGACAGCACCAGGTCGACGAGCACGAGCCCGCCCAGCACCGCCCAGGGCAGCGGCGCCAGATCGCGCAGCACGCCGCCCAGCGCCACGGCAAGCACCGAGGCGAAGAGCGCCGCACCGGCGGCATAGAGCAGGAGGAGCGATGGACGAATCAGCGCGGGGCCTCGATCTGGTTGAGAATGTTTTCAAGCACCTGAACGGAATCGCGCCCCTCGATCTCGGCGGCGGGGCCGAGCACGATCCGGTGCCGCATCGCCGGGATGAACAGCCGCTTCACGTCGTCGGGAATCGCGAAATCCCGCCCGCTCAGCGCCGCCGTGGCCCGCGCCGCCCGGGCCAGCGCATCAGCCGCCCGGGTCGAGGCGCCATAGGCGATCTCGGCATTCTCCCGCGTCGCCCGCACAAGCCGCAGGATATAGGCGAGGATGTCGTCTTTCAGGATGATCGAATCGATCAGCGCCCGGCTCTCGGCCAGAGCCACCGAATCCAGCACCTTCGCCAGTTCCGCCGTCTCCAGCCCCGCCTCGATGGGCTGCCCGGCATGCTGCCTGAGGATGTCCATCTCGATCCCCTCGGGCGGGAAATCGATGACGAGCTTGAACAGGAACCGGTCGAGCTGCGCCTCGGGCAGCGGATAGGTGCCCTGCTGCTCGATCGGGTTCTGTGTCGCCACGACGATGAACTCCGCGCCCAGCGAATGGTCGGTCCCGTCGATCGACACGACCCGTTCGTTCATCGCCTGCAACAGCGCCGCCTGCGTCTTCGGCGGCGCCCGGTTGATCTCGTCGGAAAGCAGCACCTGGCTGAAGACCGGCCCCTTGGTCAGCACGAAATCGTTCGTCTGGAAGTTGAAGATCGAGGTCCCCAGAACATCGCCCGGCATCAGGTCGGGGGTGAACTGGATCCGCCCGAAATCGAGGTTCAGCGACGCCGCGAAGCTCCGCGCGAGCAGCGTCTTCGCCGTCCCCGGCGGGCCTTCGAGAAGCACATGCCCCCGCGCGAACAGCGCGACGAGCAACAGCTCGATCGCTTCCTCC
The DNA here is from genome assembly GCA_003605175.1 of Paracoccaceae bacterium. Taxonomy (GTDB): domain Bacteria; phylum Pseudomonadota; class Alphaproteobacteria; order Rhodobacterales; family Rhodobacteraceae; genus Ovoidimarina. The sequence goes on from QWDA01000010.1 coordinate 77,242, forward strand.
TGGCCGAGCACGGTCTTGCCGATCTCGGCCTTCAGCGCCTCGGCCCTGTCGCGGAGCGTTTCAAGTGTCATCGGCAATGGCCTCCAGGACGTCTTCGAGTTGGTCGACATGTCGGATCGCCTCCGTCGCGGAGATCCGCGCCGGAAGGCGGTGAATTTCGGTCAGCACGCGGTCCAGCCGGTCCGCATGGCGCGGATGCCGCCGCCGCACGAAGCGCCGGAACGCCTCCTCGTTGCCGAGCTGCCGCGCATGGGCCGGCCCGAACAGCGCGGCGGCCACCGCCGCCACCCGCGCGGCAGCATAATCGGCCACCATCGGCCCGTCCTGATCGGTGAGCCGCATCAGCCGCGCATGGGCCGCGATGGCCTGGCTCTTCGCCGCACCCGGCCCGGAAAGCGCATCCCGCACCGGCCCGTAGCGCAGTGCCGAGCGCCAGAGCGTCATCGCCAGAAGCAGCCCCACGCCCAGCCAGAGGACCAGGAAAGGCGGGCCGAAGAATTTCCGAAGGTCGTCCCAGGTCCGCTCGCGCCGGGTGTTCGTACCGGCCTCGATCAGCCAATCGAAGGGGCTGTAATCGATCAGCACCCGGGTCTCGCCGCCCGCCCGCGCCGCCATGAAATCGCGCGCGATCTCCGCGTTCTGGCCAAGCCGGAGCCCGTGATTGTTCAGAAGATCCGGATCCGCCAGCACCAGGATGCGCGCCTCCGCGTCCTCCGCCACCGGGCAGTCGCCCAGAAGGATCCGCCCGGGCTGCCCGATCACCGGCGTGCAGCCCGGCGCGTCGAAGGTCTGCGCGATGTAGATTCTCGCCCGGAGCGTCTCGCCCCCCTCGGCGGGATAGTCGAACGCGGTGAAGGGCGCCGTGGCGGGCCGGAGCCGCGCCCCGTCGATCCCGGTCACCTGCCGGAGCGTACCCTCCACCGCGCCCGGATCGACCAGGAGCACCGGATGCGCGAGCCCGGTCAGCCGCATCCCGCTGCGCCATTTCGGCAGCACGAGGAGCGTGTCGGCCTGCGCCGCCTTCGCGAGGATCCCCTCGAGATAGAGGTCGTACTCGTCCTCCTGGAGCAGCAGCTCCTGCTCCGTCCTCGGATGCACCCGCGGCACGTCGAGCGCGCTGTCATAGACCGGCACGACCAGAAGCCCGACCGTCGCCTCGTCGATCAGCCAGCCGCCTGCGAAGCTCTGCACCGGCACGCCCTCGGCGGAGAGCCAGGTCTGCAGCCCGTCGAGCCCGGCGGGCGAGCTCCGAAGCTCCTGCTGGCGCTGCGACATGAAATACCAGACCAGACCCAGCGCCAAGATGAAGACGCCGATCAGCACCACCACCTCGAGCTTCAGCCCCTGCGGCGCCCCGCTGTCCTCCGAGGCGCTCATGCCGGGCCGCCCCGGCCGAACAGCGGGCCGATCCGCTGCACATGGGCCTTGAAGTCTTCCTCGGAGACGTCGCGCCCGCCGAACTGCACCCGCTCGCCATCGAGCACCAGATCGCGCAGCGCGGCCAGCATCGCGTGCTCGCGCGGCACATGACGCAGCGCGTCCCGCGCCGTCCAGCTCGACTGCAACAGGACACCGCTATCGGCGATCACCTTGGCCAGCGCGTGCTGGGCCAGCGCCACCAGCGCGATGCGCCGGTCGCCGATCCGGAGGATCGAGGCCAGGGTGCGGCTCCGCGCCTCTTCGGCGAACCCGCCGTTCCGCGTCCCCGCGTCGCGCCGCCGCGATGCGTTCCCGGCTTCCTGCCGGAGCGAAAGCGACACGCTGCCGCCGAACCGCGCGAACATGTAGAGAACCGCCGCCAGAAACGCCCCGGCGATCAGGATCATCGGCCCCCGGCCCACATCCGGCAGGTCGGTTTCGTCCGGATCCGACGGCGCCTCCGGGCGCTCGGTGGTGGACAGCTCGGGCGGCGGCGCGCCCGGGGCGAAATAACCCACATCGGACTCGATCCGGGTCAGCCGCACCGCGCGCAGGTAGTCCTCGCCCGATGGCTCGATGCTGAGCGGCTCGGCCACGGCCTCCTGGGCATGCGCGACCGGCGCGGGCAGAAGACCCCACAGGCACGAAAGAAGAACCGGAACCAAAAGGCGCGTCATGGCGGCAATGGATAGCCGCGGCACCGGGCACGCACAATTTCGGCGTGTTCTTGCCGATGCATGCACCGGCCCGCGTGGCCAATCGGCAACCCCGCGGCACGACAAGGGCCCGCGCCGGCCGCCGGCCCGGGCCCTTCCCGATCACCCGGGGCGCTACTTCGCCTTCAGGGCGTCGCGGATCTCCATCAGCAGCTCTTCCTGCGTCGGACCCTTCGGCGCCTCGGGCTCGGGCTCCTTCTCGCCCGCGCCCATGGCGCGCATGCGGTTTACCCCCTTCACCAGAAGGAACACCACCCAGGCGATAATGACGAACTTGATCACCGCGTTGATGAAATTGCCGTACATGATCTGGGCCTCGCCCAGGCCGAGGCTCAAGCCGGAAAAGTCGAATCCGCCGATGAAGATCCCCAGCAGAGGATTCACAAGGTCATCGACCAGCGACGTGACGATCGCCGTGAAAGCCACACCCACAATGATGCCAACAGCCATGTCCATGACGTTGCCCTTGGCAATGAAGTCCTTGAATTCCTGAAGCATTGTTCCCTCTATCCTGTCTTTCGCTGCCGGTGCCGCAAATCCGCCTGCGCCAGTGCACATGACGTAGCATGATTTCGCACTGTCCGAAGGGTTTCCGACCGGCAATATCCGTTTACCTTCACGGCGAGCACCAACAACCTCGGAGGTCCCCCATGAACGACCTGAGCCCCTTCCCCATCGACAGGCGCTGGCCCGCGGAAAACGCGCAGGCCATTCAGCTCTACTCCTTCCCGACACCGAACGGCGTGAAGATCTCGATCGCGCTCGAGGAACTGGGCCTCGACTACGAACCGCACCGGGTCACGCTCTCGGACAGCGACGTGAAGAGCCCCGAATTCCTTTCGCTGAACCCCAACAACAAGATCCCCGCGATCATCGACCCGAACGGGCCGGATGGGGCGCCGCTGCCGCTGTTCGAATCCGGCGCGATCCTGATCTACCTGGCCGAGAAGACCGGAAAGCTGATCGGCGCGACACAGACGCAGAAATACCAGACGATCCAGTGGGTGATGTGGCAGATGGGCGGCGTCGGCCCGATGGTCGGCCAACTCGGCTTTTTCGTGAAGTTCGCCGGCAAGGAAATCGAGGATCCCCGCCCCCGGGAGCGCTATGTCGCCGAGGCGAAACGGCTCCTGAACGTGCTCGACGGCGCGCTCGAGGGCAAGGAGTGGATCACCGGCGAGTTCTCCATCGCCGACATCGCGATCTGCCCCTGGATCCGCGCGTTCGACTTCTACGAAGCCAGGGATATCGTCGGCCTAGATGGCTACAAGAACGTCACCGCCTATCTCGACCGCTTCCTCGCCCGCCCCGCGGTGCAGCGCGGCCTGAACATCCCGCCCCGGTAATCCGGGGCGCGCAGCCCGACCCCACCGGGTCGGGCATCCCTTGCCGCCCGGGGGGATACATTCCGGCGGAATCGCGCGCCCTCGACTGAGGTCACCTTCCGACACACCGCGGCGCAAGCCAAGCGAGCGCCTGCCCGTGGGATGGCGCTCTGCCATCTGATCAGCGTGCTTTATGGCGCCACGTGCCTCCGACCTCGAAGGTCTGCGCAAACGCCACCAGAGCGCCAGCCCGTCGGGGCGGGCAGGCGCTCGCCCGGGCAACCTTCGGCACTATTCGGCCGGGACAAGACAAGCCACATCAGGCCCCCGGGGGGGCGCTCTACGGCACGGTTCCGACGTCACCCGGTCTCGACGCAATGCCGCCGGAAGGCGCGCTTCAGCATGTCGAGCTCGGCCCGCAGGAGCGCGATCTCCGCCCGCAGATCCGCCGCGAGCGGCGCGCCCGCGACGAGGATGATGCTCTCGACCACCTCGCCCGAGGCATCGTCGCGAATGAGCACGGTCTGCACCCCGTCCGAAAGGATCTCCGCCGGGATCGGCACCGCCACCTCCCAGGTTCCGGGCCGGTCCCCGGCCGGCGCGACCGTGACGCCCTCGAGCTGCCGCTCCAGATGCCAGGCCGAGACCGCCGGCACCGGCGCCTCGGCGCCATCGGCCCGCACCGCGCGACCGTGCCACACCCCCGCCCGGAGCGCCGTCCCGCTGATCTCGACATCCGCCATCGGCTACATCTCCGCCCTGGGACGCCGCGTCACCGCCAGGTCCCTGATCAGGATCTGGTTCATCGCGGGGTCCTCGAAAATCAGGTCGATCCACATCCGTTCGATGCGTTTCTCGTTCAGGTCGGAAAAGCCCAGGTCGAACTCCACCTGCATCTCCGTCCCGTCCATCGGAAACTCGCGCACCAGCTGCTCGGTATTCGGCCCGTGCCGGACGTTCAGCCGTCCGAACAGCTCGAGCGGTTTCTCCGTCTCCACCGCGACCGCCAGCCGGATCACGTGCCGCTTCTTCAGCCCGGCGACGCTCTCGGGCGGCGGGTTCACCACGAGGCTCAGGAACGAGCCGTCGAAGCGGAACACGTCGAGCCGCACGCCATAGGGCGCGCGGTCGCCCGCACGGGCGTTGCGAAGCTGCCGGAAGGTGATCTCGCCCGCGCCGCAATCGTGAAACAGCGAGGTCTCGCTGCCGAGCGCGGTGTTGGTGTCCACCCCGGCGATCCCCGCCGGCACCACCGGCCCGCGCCACAGCTCGGGCCGGTACGCCCAATCGCAATGCAAGGGTCGCTCGATCCGGTCCTCGCCGCCGCCGGGCAGCGCCAGCCGCCCCTCGGCCAGGTGCAGCACCCGGTCGAGCTGCTGCTGCAGCGCCCTTGCCCGTGCGCGCAGGATCTTCAACTCGTCGAGCCCGGCCTGGCCCGCCCGGTCGGCCGTCCGGGTCCAGCGCCGGAGCGCACGCCGGTCGAGCCATCTGGCGATCCCGTCCCGAACCCGTCCGGCCCCCGCCATCGGCTCAGCCCTCCGCGCCCGTCACGACGGCCGCGCCCCGGCATTGGCCGCCCGGATCCGCGCGGCAAAGCTGGAGAGCGTCCGCCGCCCGGCCCGCGCAGAAAGCGGCGATTTCGAGAACGCGTTGACCGAAAGCGTCACCAGCCGCCCGTTCACGCTCAGAAGCGCGCGCCAGTACTCGTCGGCCATGCCCCGCTCGCGCCCGCTCGCGTCGCGCGCGTGGAGATAGAGCGCCCCGTCCTCGATCCGGGTCTCCAGCACTTCCACCGACTGCGCCCTGCCGTCGCGGCTCAGCGCGGCGCGGCCGGTTTCGGTCCGGAAATAGGCGGCGAGCGCCTCGAGGAGCGGCCGATCGGCCGGATCGCCGATGGCGACCTCCGCCACCGTCACCGTCAGCACCCCGGGCTGCGCCGGATGCGGCTTCGTCGCATCGCGCGCGATGGAGGCGCAGCTTCCGAGCAGCACGAAGGCGCCGCCCGCGCGGTCGCCCGACACCGAGCGGTCCACGCAATAGCCCGGCGGCCCCGCCACGACCACGCTGTTGCCCGCGACCGACACCGCCTCCGGCGCGCTGCGCGACACCGCAACGCCGTCCGCGCAGGCCGACAGCGCCAGCCCCAGAAGCGGCAGCAGCGCCTTACAGGTCCATGTAGACATGGCTCTCCGATTTCGCGCCGGGATGGGTGACTGCGCCCAGCCGGGTCGGCCCGACAAGCTGGGCATATTTCCACAGCGCCCCCGAGGAATAGATCGTCTCACGCGGCCCTGCCCACTGCTCTTTTCGCTGCGCGAGCTCCGTGTCCGACAGGTCGACCGAGATCTCGCCCTTGATGGCGTCGATGGTAATCACGTCGCCGTCGCGGAGCAACGCGATCGGCCCGCCATGGGCCGCCTCGGGGCCCACATGGCCAACGCAGAAGCCCCGCGTCGCGCCCGAGAACCGCCCGTCGGTGATCAGCGCGACCTTCTTGCCCTTGCCCTGGCCCGAGATCGCCGCCGTGGTGGCCAGCATCTCGCGCATTCCGGGCCCGCCCGCCGGGCCCTCGTTGCGGATCACGATGACCTCGCCTTCCTTGTAGCTCCGCGCCTTCACCGCCGCGAAGGCGTCTTCCTCGCATTCGAACACCCGCGCCGGGCCCGAGAACACCTGCTCCTCGGGCGACATGCCCGCGACCTTCACGATGGCGCCGTCGGGGGCGAGATTGCCTTTCAGCCCCACCACGCCGCCGGTCCTGGTGAGCGGCGTCGCGACCGGGTGGATCACCTTGCCGTCCGCCTCGCGTTCGATCAGGTCGAGCTCCTCGCCCATGGTCCGGCCGGTCGCGGTGATGCAATCCTCGTGAACGAGCCCGGCCTTCCGGAGCTCCTTCATCACCACCGGCACGCCACCGGCCTCGTAGAGATCCTTCGCCACGAACTGCCCGCCCGGCTTCAGATCGACGAAATAGGGCGTGTCGCGGAAGATGTCGCAGACGTCGAACAGGTCGAAATCGATGCCGGCCTCATGCGCAATGGCCGGCAGGTGCAGACCCGCATTGGTCGAGCCGCCGGTGCAGGCCACGACCCGCGCGGCATTCTCCAGCGATTTCCGCGTCACGATGTCCCGCGCACGGATGTTCTTTTCCAGAAGCACCATCACCGCCTCGCCCGAGGCCACACCGTACTGGTCGCGGCTCTCGTAGGGCGCCGGCGCCCCCGAGGAGTTCGGCAACGCGAGGCCGATGGCCTCCGAGACGCAGGCCATGGTATTCGCGGTGAACTGGCCGCCGCAGGCCCCGGCGCTCGGGCAGGCGACCCGCTCGAGAACCCGCAATTGCTCGTCGGAATAGTTGCCGGCCTGGTGCTGGCCCACCGCCTCGAACACGTCCTGCACGGTCACGTCCTTGCCGTTCAGCCGGCCCGGCAGGATCGACCCCCCGTAGATGAAGACCGAAGGCACGTTCAGCCGCACCATCGCCATCATCATCCCCGGCAGCGACTTGTCGCAGCCCGCGAGGCCGACAATGGCATCATAGCCATGGCCGCGCATCGTCAGCTCGACCGTGTCGGCGATCGCCTCCCGCGAGGCGAGCGAGGAGCGCATCCCCTCGTGGCCCATGGCGATCCCGTCGGTCACGGTGATCGTGGTGAACTCGCGCGGCGTGCCGTTGGCGTGCTTGACGCCCAGCTTCACCGCCTGCGCCTGCCGGTTCAGCGCGATGTTGCAGGGCGCGGCCTCGTTCCAGCAGGTGGCGACGCCGACGAAGGGCTGGGCGATCTCCTCCTCGGAGAGCCCCATCGCGTAGTAATACGACCGGTGCGGCGCCCGGGCCGGCCCCTCGGTCACATGGCGGCTCGGCAGCCGCGACTTGTCCCATTTGCCCTTCAGCATGTCCTCGCTCCCCGCTGGGTTCGCGCCCGGGAATAGGCCAGCGCGCCGGAGCAGACAAGCGCCCTTTCCCGGCCGAAAGCGGCGAAACGCCTTGCATTCGCGCGGCGGGTGGCCGAACAAACCCTGCCGCCCGAGCAGGACCGCCGCCGCCGATGACGCCCGCTTTCTCGAAATTCACCGACCCGGCCCGCGCGCGGCCGCAGCTCTGGCGCCTGTTCCTCGGTGTTCTCCTCGCACTCGCCGTCTACGTCCCGGTTTCCCTCGGCGCGGTGGCGCTGGGCTGGCGCCTCTCGGGCGACCGGTCCGACCTGCAATTCTGGGTCATCCAGGTCACGCTCGGCCAGAAGCCGCTGCCGATGCTGACGATCCTCGGCACCTTCCTCGGCCTCCTCCTCGGCACCTTCGCCGCCGCCCGGCTGCTCCAGAAACGCCGCCCCGGCACGCTGTTCGGCCGCGCCCCCCGCGTCCTCGGCGATTTCGCGAAAGCCGCCGCGACGGCCGCGATCCTCCTCGGCGCCCTCTCGCTTGCCGCGAGCTTCTTCTCCGACTGGACCCCGGCCCTCGCCCCCGCCGACTGGCTCCGCTACCTGCCTCTCGCCATTCCGGGCATCCTCCTGCAGACAGCCTCCGAGGAGGCGTTCTTTCGCGGCTACCTGCAACAGCAGCTCGCCGCCCGGTTCCGCACGCCGCTCCTCTGGCTCTTCCTGCCAGCACTGCTCTTCGGCCTCGCCCATGTGGATCTCGGCACCTTCGGGCAGAAAGCCTGGCTGATCGGCGCGGCCGCCGCCACCTTCGGCCTCGCCGCCGCCGACCTCACCATCCGCACCGGCTCGCTCGGCGCCGCCTGGGGCTTCCACTTCGCCAACAACGCGCTCGTCCTCCTGTTCCTCTCGTCGGAACCGCGCCTGAACGGCCTCGCGCTCTACCGAAGCGCCGTCCCCGCAACCGAGGCCGGGAATTTCGGCCTCCTGATCGCCCTCGACATCGCGACGACCATCCTCGTCTGGCTCGCGATCCGCCGCGTGGTGACGCTGAGGTGAGCGCGCCCGACCCCTACGAGGCCCGGCGCGCCTTCTTCGCGCCCGCCCGCGGGATGGCCACCATTGGCGGCATCGTCGCCGGCCTCCTGATCGTCGAGTTCGTCTGGGCCTTCGGCGCGACGCTGCTCCAGCCCTGGCCGCCGGACGAAACCGGCACCGCCTTCCGCACCTTTGCGGTGCACCTGCTGTTCCTCCTGCTCGCCGCCGCGACCTTCCTCGTCACCCGCACCCTGCAAGGGCGCAACCCCGTCGCGCTGCTCGGCCGCCTCGACCGCGCCCCGCGCGACTTCCTCCGCACTGCGCGCGCGCTCCTGATCTTCTTCGCCGTGCTGCTCGCGATCCCCGGCAACGACTGGGAGGGGATGAGCCTCGCGCTCGGCCCGCTCGCCTGGCTCGCGCTCCTGCCGGTGGCCTGCCTCGCCGTGCTGATCCAGACCGGCGCCGAGGAGTTCCTCTATCGCGGCTATCTCCAGCAGAGCCTCGGCGCGCTCCACGACCATCCCGCCGTCTGGATGGTGCTGCCCTCGGCCCTGTTCGGCCTTGCCCATTACGACCCGACGATCCCCTGGGACGCGACGCTCGCGTACATGATCTGGACCGCCGCCTTCGGCCTCGCCGCCGCCGACCTCACCGCCCGCACCGGCTCTCTTGGCGCCGCCACCGGGCTCCATTTCGCCTACAACCTGCCTCTGGTCATCCTCTTCGCGCCCGCTGGCGAGATGTCCGGCTTCAGCCTCTTCACGCTCCCGACCAACTGGTTCGACGAACCGATGACCGCCCTCGGCCTCGGCATGGACCTCATCCATCTCTGGATGCTCTGGATGGTCTGCCGCATCGCGATCCGGCGCTGATTGCATTTCCGACGACCCGTGGTTAAGTCAGACCGACCGGGAAACAAGGACCGCCGCCCAGCATGAACTGGATCACCAACTATGTCCGCCCGCATATCAACTCGCTGTTCTCGCGCCGCGAGGTCCCCGAAAATCTCTGGACCAAATGCGACGAGTGCGGAACCATGCTGTTCCACCGCGAGCTCTCGGACAACCTGAACGTCTGCACCTCCTGCGGCCACCACATGCCGATCTCGCCGCGGCTACGCTTCAACGCGCTGTTCGATGGCGGCATCTTCACCGAGATCGACGTTCCGCTGCCGCTCGCCGACCCGCTGCAGTTCCGCGACCAGAAGCGTTATCCCGACCGGATGAAGGCGGCGCAGAAGGCAACCTCCGAAAAGGAGGCGATGCTTGTCGCCCAGGGCGAGATCGGGCGCACGCCGGTCGTCGCCGTGGCGCAGGATTTCGGCTTCATGGCCGGCTCGATGGGCATGTATGTGGGCAACGCGATCATCGCCGCCGCCGAGGCCGCGGTGAAGCAGCGTCGCCCGCTGATCCTGTTCTCCGCCGCCGGCGGCGCGCGGATGCAGGAGGGGATCCTCTCGCTCATGCAGATGCCCCGCACCACCGTCGCGGTCGAGATGGTGCGCGAGGCGGGCCTGCCCTATATCGTCGTCCTGACCCATCCCACCACGGGTGGGGTCACGGCCTCCTACGCGATGCTGGGCGATGTCCATATCGCCGAGCCGAACGCGCTGATCTGCTTCGCCGGCCCCCGGGTGATCGAACAGACGATCCGCGAGAAGCTCCCCGAGGGCTTCCAGCGCGCCGAATACCTGCTCGATCACGGCATGCTCGACCGGGTGACCAGGCGCTCCGAGATGAAGGACGAGCTCGTCACCATCATCCGCATGCTGATGGGCCTGCCCCCCGCGGTGAAGGGCGACCTGCCCGCGCCGGAACCCGAACCGGCCCCGGCGGACGCGCCCGCGGAATAGGGCAAACTCCCTTCTCTCCTGGCAACCAAGCGCGAAGCCGGGCGGGCGCCTGTCCGTCGTCGCACCGGAGGTGCGCCTCCCGCACGGCCGGGCTGGCGCCCTCGCAACGGCTCAGCAATGCCCCGCCCGGGACAAGGCCCGAAGGGCCGCCGGGCGGGCGCCTGCCCGTGTCACGCCAGAGGCGTGCCTCCGGCACGACCGGGCTGACGTTTGCGCGGACCATCGAGGTCGGAGGCGGGTGGTACCATAAAGCGCGTTGAAAACCGTTGCTGCGCCATCCCACGGGCAGGCGCCCGCCCGGCTTGCTCTGCGCCCTAACCCCCCGGCCGCACGCTCGCCGTCACGTAATTTACCGACAGGTCCCGGTCCGACAACCGCCAGCTCCAGCCCAGGGGGTTGAACACGAACCCCTTCCGATCCACCGGCTCCAGCCCCGCCTTGCGGATCATCCCGCAAAGCTCGTCCGGCGTGATGAACTTCGCCCAGTCATGGGTCCCGCGCGGCAGCCAGCGCATCACCATCTCGGCGCCGACGATGGCCATGGCGAAACTCTTCGGGTTGCGGTTGATGGTCGAGCAGATCATCAGCCCGCCCGGTTTCAACAGGCTCCGGCAGGCATCGAGATAGGCCTGCGGATCGGCCACGTGCTCGACCACCTCCATGTTCAGCACCACGTCGAACGCCTCGCCCGCCGCCGCCAGGTCCTCGGCCGTGGTCTCCCGGTAGTCGATCGTCAGCCCCGACTGCTCGGCATGGAGCCGCGCCACCGGAATGTTCCGCGCTGCCGGATCCGCGCCCACCACCTCGGCGCCGAGCCGCGCCATCGGCTCGGACAGAAGCCCGCCGCCGCAGCCGATATCCAGCACCCGCAGCCCCGCAAATGGCGCGTCGCCCGCCAGGTCGCGCCCGAACTCGGCAGCCACCTGCGTGGTGATGTAGTCGAGCCGGCACGGGTTCAGCATGTGCAGCGGCTTGAACTTGCCGTCGGGGTCCCACCACTCCGCCGCCATGTTCTGGAACTTCTCGATTTCCGCCGCGTCGACGGTCATTCCTGCATTCGCCATCTGTCGGCCCCGGTCCCGATCTGTTATCAACGCGCTCCAAATGCGTTTGTCCCGGGTTATATAGGAGTCCATGGACAAGACGTCAGGCCAAAAGGGTGCGACCCAGTTTCTCTATCCGCCGATCGAACCCTTCGATCAGCGGATGCTGGGCGTGGGCGACGGCCACCGGCTCTATGTCGAGCAATGCGGCAACCCGCAGGGCATCCCCGTGGTGGTGCTCCACGGCGGGCCGGGCGGCGGCTGCAGCCCGGCGATGCGCCGCTATTTCGACCCGGCGCATTACCGCATCGTCCTGTTCGACCAGCGCGGCTGCGGCCGGTCACGGCCCCATGCCTCGGTCGAGGAGAACACCACCTGGCACCTGGTCGACGATATCGAGACGATCCGTGAAACCCTCGGCATCGAACACTGGATCGTGTTCGGCGGCAGCTGGGGCGCCACGCTCGCGCTGATCTACGCCCAGACCCATCCCGACCGCGCGCTGCACCTCGTCCTGCGCGGCGTGTTCCTGATGACCCGCGCCGAGCTCGACTGGTTCTATGGCGGCGGCGCGGGGCAGTTCTGGCCCGATATCTGGTCGAACTTCACCCGCCTCGTCCCCGAGGACGAGCGCGACGACCTGATCGGCGCCTATCACCGCCGGCTGTTCTCCGGCAACCATGCCGAGGAAACCCGCTTCGCCCGCGCCTGGGCGAGCTGGGAGAACGCGCTCGCCTCGATCGCCAATGACGGGCCCGGCGGCGACAGCCCGGCCGAATACGCCCGCGCCTTCGCCCGGCTCGAGAACCACTACTTCATCAACAACGGCTTCCTCGAGGAAGACAACCACATCCTGAACCGGATGGACCGGCTCCGCGACGTGCCCGGCACCATCGTCCAGGGCCGCTACGACATGATCTGCCCGCCGGTCTCGGCGCATCGGCTGCACCAGGCCTGGCCCGGCTCGGCACTGGCGCTGATCCCGCGCGCCGGCCACGCGCTTTCCGAACCCGGGATCTCGGCCCGGCTGGTGCGCACGATGGACCTGCTCCGCCAGAAGTACCCGCTCCCGGTCAGGGCCGGGGAATGAGCGCCGGGGGCCGCGACGGCCGCCGGATCAGCCGGCGGCACCTGATCCGCAGCGGCGCCGCGGCCACGCTCCTCGCCGCCTCCAGCGTCGGCGTCCGCGCCGAACCCGTCCGCCGGGGCCTCCTCCGCCTCGCCGCGCCGGGAAGCGGCACCGGGCTTGCCGGCGATCTCTTCGGTCGCCTCGTCGCGCCCGGCAGCGTGTTCGACTGCCTCGCCGAGATCGGCCCCGACGGCCGGCTCCATGGCGAGCTCGCCGAAAGCTGGGAACCCCGCGACGGCGCCCGGCTCTGGGCGGTGACGCTCCGCGACGGCGTGCGCTTCCATGACGGTCAGATCTTCGGCGCCGAGGACGCCCTGGCCTCGCTGCGCTTCCACGCGTCCCGCATGGAAGGGCTCGGCATCGCCTCGCTCCGGAAGACCGGGCCCCGGCAGATCCTGATCGCGCTCGACGCGCCCGACCCGGGCTTCCCCTTCCTCCTGGCCGATCCCGCGCTGGTCATGCTCCCCGCCGCCGACCCGGAGGGCGCCCTCGCCGCCGGCACCGGAACCGGCCTCTACCGTCTCGACGGCGCGCCCACCGTCACGGGCCTCCGGCTCCGCCGGGTCGCGGCGCATTACAAGGACGGCCGTGCCGGCTGGTTCGAGGCGGTGGAACTCCTCCGCATCGCCGACCCGGCCGAGCGCAGCGCCGCGCTCCTCGCCGGCCGGGTCGACGCCGCCGCCGCGCCCGATCCCGTGCTCCTGAAGCCGCGACCCCGCGGCCCGGTCCTGGTCTCCGCCGAGAGCGGCATGCACCTGCGCCTCTCCGTGCGCGGACCGGGCGCCCCGGCGCTCGCGGCGGCGCTGAAGGCCGGGCTCGACCGGGCGGCGCTGCGCGACGGCTTCCTCGGCGGCGCCGGCGGCCTCGCCGCCGATCACCCGCTGCCGATTCGCCCCGGGGACGCGCCCCGCCCGGATCCCGGGCAGGCCCGCCACATCCTCGCCCGCGCCGGCATCGACCGCGCCACCCTGGGATTCGGCCCCGGCCTCTCCGGACTGCCCGGGCTCGATTCGCTGGTGCGGAGCCTGAGCGACTTCGCGGGCGCCGCCGGATTGACCCTCTCGGTTGCCGAGAATCCCCAGATTCGGGCCAGTCTGGCGCCGGCGCAGCCCACCGGCGACCTGGCCCTCAGACGCTTCCCGAGAGACGGGCTCACCGACCCGGCCGGCTTCGACAGATTGCTCGCCGAGTCAAGATCTGCGCAGGATTCCGCCCTCCGCCACGAGATCCATGGACAACTTGGGCGAATTCTCGCCCAGGAGGCCCTGACCCTTGTGCCGGTTTTCGCCCATGCCCGGTTTGCCCATAGTGCTCGGTTAACACATCTCGGCCACATTGGTGCCCTCGATATGCTGGACTCGGGACGTATCGCGGAAAGATGGCACTACGGATCTTACGGATAGCGTTCCTCGCCCTCTTGGCTGCCGGCCCCGCGCTGGCCTGCCGGGCCCCGTCCGGATCCGACATCCTCATTCCCCGAGACCGCATCAACCAGGCGATGCTGTCGCGCGCGATCCTCGACGAGGTGAACTACGTGCGGTGCCGGAAAGGCCGCCACGCCCTCACGCTGGCGCAGGACAACCTCACCAATGTCGCGCTCGGGCACAGCACCTGGATGGCGAGCGCCGGCACGATGAGCCATGTGGGCGGCCGCGAGACCGGCCGCACGCTGACCGACCGGGTGCGCCGCGCCGGGCTGCGCCCCGCGACCTATGCCGAGAACCTGGCCTTCCTGCCGCGCTACCGCTTCGGCGGCAAACCCTTCCGGGTGGCCGACCGCGCGTCCTGCCAGTTCATGTCGGTGGACGGGCACCGGATCGGACAGCACAGCTACCAGAGCCTGGCGCGCGAGGTGGTGACCATGTGGATGAAGAGCCCCGGCCACCGCCGCAACCTGCTCGATCCCTCGCAGCGCCGGATGAGCGCCGCCGCGAGCCTCTCGGGCGAGGGCTATTGCGGGCGGTTCTACGTCACCCAGATCTTCACCGGCTGATCCGGATCCGGCGGAGCGCGCGTTGCACGCGCGCCCATGATGCGTTTGCGCCGCCTCCGGCGTCGCCGTGGAAGGGGGCTGCGCCCCCTCGGCCCTGCGGGCCTCACCCCCGTCGAGGCCGGAACCCGGCTGCTTCTCCTGGTCGGAAATACTCTGGGGGAGCGCGAGGGGGCAAAGCCCCCTCGCCCCCGGCGACGCCGGAGGCGGCGCAACACCTTCCGATGGAGCAGCCCCGCGCTACTCTTCGCCTTCCTGCGGCGCCACGAAGGCGACCGGGCCGAGATCGGTGTTCGGCCCCCAGTCGCGATGCTTCAGCACCCCGTCGGCGATGTAGAGCTTGCGGATCAGGTAGGTCTCGGTCGCGCCTCCCTGCATGAGCTCCAACCGGTCGCCACCCGGGTCCGGCAGGATCCGCACCGCCGGATCGTTGGCCGCGATGTTCTCCAGCACCCGGCGCACCTCCGCCTCGTCCGTCACCCGGTCGACCGCGAAATAGCAGAGCCCCTCATAGGTCCCCGCCGCGCCGAAACTCACCGCCCCCACGGTCAGCGTGACCGGCGCCGTCACGATCGTCCCGATCGTGCCCATCACCCCCGCCGCGCCCGCCGCGAGCCCGCTGGCATTGCCCGCGGCCGTGCTCGCCATGGCGAGCCCCTTGCCGGGATGCATCAGCGCGTAATGCCCCGCGGCCTTAACCCCATCGACCGCCGCCGCCGTTCCGGCCTTCACGCCGGAAACAACCGCCGCGCCCACCTCCCCGGCCAGCTTCGACGGCTTGTGGTCGCAAACCCCGGCCTGGACCGCGGCCGGAAAGGCCACGCAGAAACATGCAACGCGCAGGAACATGAGCCGTCTCCCGATTCGCCTCGGGCACGCTCATAGCAGGGCGCCCCGGCCGCCGTCTGCGAGAATCGGAAAGGGCGCCACGATGGGCGCCCTTTCGCTAGTTCCGGGTCGAGTGACCGGCGGGATTACATCATCCCGCCCATGCCGCCCATGTCGCCCATGCCGCCGCCCATCGCGGGCTCGTCCTTCTTCGGCTTGTCGGCCACCATCGCCTCGGTGGTGATGAGCAGGCCGGCCACCGAAGCGGCGTCTTCCAGCGCGGTGCGGACCACTTTCGCCGGGTCGATCACGCCGAACTTGAACATGTCGCCATATTCCTCGGTCTGCGCGTTGAAGCCGAACGACTTGTCCTTCGACTCGCGGATCTTGCCCGCGACGACCGAACCGTCGACACCCGAGTTCTGCGCGATCTGGCGCAGCGGGGCCTCGAGGGCGCGGCGGACGATGGCGATCCCGGCGTTCTGGTCGCCATTGGCGCCTTCCAGCTTCTCGAGCGCCTTGGCACCCTGGATCAGGGCAACGCCGCCGCCGACCACGATGCCTTCCTGAACGGCGGCACGGGTGGCGTTGAGCGCGTCGTCGACGCGGTCCTTGCGCTCTTTCACCTCGACCTCGGTCATGCCGCCGACGCGGATGACGGCGACGCCGCCGGCGAGCTTCGCGACCCGCTCCTGCAGCTTCTCACGGTCGTAATCCGAGGTGGTTTCCTCGATCTGCTGACGGATCTGGTCGACCCGCGCCGCGATCTCTTTCTTGTTGCCGGCACCGTCGATGATCGTGGTGTCGTCCTTCTTGATCAGCACGCGCTTGGCCGAGCCGAGCATGTCGAGCGTCACGTTCTCGAGCTTCATGCCGAGATCTTCCGAGATCACCTGGCCGCCCGTCAGGATCGCGATGTCCTGCAGCATGGCCTTGCGGCGGTCGCCGAAGCCCGGCGCCTTGACGGCGGCGATCTTCAGGCCGCCACGCAGCTTGTTCACCACGAGGGTGGCGAGCGCTTCGCCTTCCACGTCCTCGGCGATAATCAGGAGCGGCTTCTGCGACTGGATCACCGACTCGAGCAGCGGCACCATCGGCTGCAGCGAGGAGAGCTTCTTCTCGTGCAGGAGGATGAGGCAGTCTTCCAGCTCCGAGATCATCTTGTCGGGGTTGGTGACGAAGTAGGGGCTCAGGTAGCCGCGGTCGAACTGCATGCCCTCGACCACTTCGGTCTCGGTCTCGAGGCCCTTGTTCTCCTCGACGGTGATCACGCCGTCATTGCCGACCTTCTGCATCGCGTCGGCGATCTGGCGGCCGATTTCGGCTTCGCCGTTGGCCGAGATGGTGCCGACCTGGGCGACCTCGTCGGAGTCCTTCACCTTGCGCGAGGCTTTCTTGATCTGCTCGACCACGGTCGAGGTGGCCAGATCGATGCCGCGCTTCAGGTCCATCGGGTTCATGCCGGCGGCAACCGCCTTCATGCCTTCCCGGACGATGGCCTGGGCCAGAACCGTCGCGGTGGTGGTGCCGTCGCCGGCCTCGTCATTGGTACGCGAGGCGACTTCCTTCACCATCTGCGCGCCCATGTTCTCGAACTTGTCCTCGAGCTCGATTTCCTTGGCGACCGTCACACCGTCCTTGGTGATCCGGGGCGCGCCGAAGGATTTGTCGATGACCACGTTGCGGCCTTTCGGGCCCAGCGTCACCTTCACCGCGTCGGCGAGGATGTTCACGCCGCGCAGCATCCGGTTGCGGGCGTCCGTGTCGAATTTGACGTCCTTGGCAGCCATTGTTCGCTACTCCTGTCAGAATTTCTGTGTTTGTCGCGATCTTGAAGGACGGTCTCAGCTGATGACGCCGAGAATGTCGCTTTCCTTCATGATCAAGAGTTCTTCGCCGTCCAGCGTGATCTCGGTGCCCGACCACTTGCCGAACAGGATCTTGTCGCCGGCCTTGACGTCCATCGCGACGCGCTGGCCCTCGTCGTCCTTGGCGCCCTGGCCAACGGCCACGACTTCGCCCTCGGCGGGCTTTTCCTTGGCGCTGTCGGGGATGATGAGACCGCCTTTGGTCTTCTCGTCGCTCTCGACGCGACGGACGAGCACGCGGTCATGCAGCGGAGTGAAAGCCATCTTGGAACGCTCCTTGGTTCACGTTTCTCCCTTTTAGCACTCAGGCTATGTGAGTGCTAACGGCCGGGAGATAGGCGCTCGGCGGAGAGCTGTCAACAGGTCTGCGAAGGGAAAATCCGAAAGGCGCGCCGCAAGGTTCCGCGTCAGGACACTTCGGAACCTCTGCGCAGGGCCGCCTGTCCGGCGAACACGCTCCCGAGCACGATGCCGATACCAGCGAGTTGCAGACCGTTCAACGTCTCGTTCAGAAAGTACCATCCCAGGATCGTCGCCGTGACCGGGCTGAAGAAGCCGAGAATGGAAACCGCCACCGGCTGCAGTTTCGCGATGCCGTTCAGCCAGATCACATAGGTCAGCGCCGCGCCGATCAGGCCCAGATAGGCCAGCCCGAGCAGATTCCCCGTCGTCAGGTCCGCCAGACGGACGGGCGTGACGAAGATGACGGGAAGCAGGAGCAGGCCGCCCGCCGTCAACTGCCAGGCCGTGAAGGTGAGCGCATCGACGGGCGGCTGCCATTTCCGGCTGAGCACCGTTCCCAGCGCCATCGACAGCGAGGCGACCAGCCCAGCGGCGATTCCCAACCCGTCGAGGCGCGCCTCGGGCGTCAGGAGCAGCAGGGCGACCCCGACGAGGCCCGCGAGCGTCGCGGCGACCGCCAGGGCTCTGAACGGCGCCCCGAGAATCGCCCGCGCCAGGAACAGCACCATGAAGGGTTGCAACGCCCCGATGACCGCGGCCACGCCGCCGGGAAGCCGGTAGGCGGCAAAGAACAGCGCCGTCCAGAAGATCGAGAAGTTCAGGGCCCCCAGGACCAGCATCCGGGGAATCCAGATGCCGCGCGGCACCACCCGGACGATCAGCAGCAACAGCACCCCCGCCGGCAAGGCACGCGATAGCGAGACCACCATCGCATCGAGGTTCGGCAGGGCCTCGGTGGTGACAAGGTAGCTGGTGCCCCAGATCGCCGGGGCCAGCGCGGTCAGAAGCGTCGTGGAAGTTCGGGTCATGTCGCTCTCGAATTTATCTTGACGTCAAGATAAGCCGATAAATCTTGACGTCAAGATAAACTGCCGCTTCGATGCGGCCATGGACGATATCGACAGGATCAGGGCGCAATGGGCGCGGCAGAGGCCGGACATTGACACCGGCCCGATGGCGGTGATCGGGCGGCTGAACCGGGTCGCCCGGCACATGATGCAGGAGATGGAAAAGACCTTCGCCCGCTTCGGGCTGACGGCGCCCGGCTTCGACGTGCTGGCGACGCTCCTCAGGTCCGGACCGCCGCACGCCCTTTCCCCGAACCAGCTCCTCCAAACGATGATGATCACATCGGGCACGATGACGAACCGGATCGATCAGCTTGAAAAGGCGGGGCTGGTGGAGCGGATCGCGAACGCGGACGACAAGCGCAGCGTGCTCATCCGGTTGACCGCGACCGGGCAGGCAACGATCGACGCGGCGGTGACCGCGCATGTCCGGACACAAGCCCGGCTTCTGGATGTGTTGTCGCCGCAGGAACGCGAACTTCTCGACGCGGTTCTGAGAAAATACCTCGCCGCGACCGCGTGACCGCGGGGGCGGCAGGCCCGATGCGCGGCGAGCTGCGTCCCTTCGCATCCATGAGGCAAGTGCGGCCGGACGCACCCAGCCTTGCCGCCTCGCCACACCCCTGCCACCATTCCCTGCGACACCCCCGGAAACCCATGACGAGCCTGCCCGAGTGATCCCCCGCCTTCTCTCCCTCCTCCTCGCCCTTGCGCTCACCGGCCCCGCCGCCGCGGCCTGCACCGGCGCGAACCTGATCGACGCGCTGCCCCCCGAGGACCGCGCCGCGCTCGACGCCGCCGTCGCCGCCGCGCCCTATCCGGAAGGCAATTTCTGGCGCGCCGAAAAACCCGGCAGCACCGTCCACGTGGTCGGCACGATCCACATCCCCGACCCGCGGCTCGACGGTGTCGCAGCCCGGGTCCGCCCGGCCCTCGGGACCGCCGATCTCCTGATCCTCGAGGCCACTTCCGAGATGCAGGCCGACATGCAGCGCCTGATGACCTCGCGCCCCGACCTCGCCTTCCTGACCGAGGGCCCCAGCCTCATCGACCTTCTCGGCGACGAGACCTGGAACCGTCTGACCCCGGAACTCGAGGCCCGCGGCATCCCGCCCTTCCTCGCCGCCAAGTTCCGCCCCTGGCTGCTCTCGATGACGCTCGCGATCCCGCAGTGCGCGCTCAATGCGATGACGGCGGGCGAGACCGGGCTCGACGGGCGGCTCGAGGCCCTGGCCCAGGCGCAGGGCCTCCCCATCGCCACGCTCGACGACATGGAGGCGGTGCTCGACCTGCTCGCCGGCGGCGCGATCGAGGAAGAGGTCGAGATGCTCCGCATTGCGCTCGACACCGCCAGCGACATGGACGCGGCCACCGCGACCACGCTTGACAGCTACTTCGCCGAACGCCACCGCGAGCTCTGGGAGTTCTCGCGCCTGCTCGCCCGGGGCGCCGATATCGGCGACGAAAGCTTCGAGGCCTTCGAGGCCGACCTCCTCGACGGCCGCAACACCGCCTGGGCCGCCGAACTCCCCGCGCTTCTCGACGGCAAGAACGCCGTCATCGCCGTCGGCGCGGCGCATCTCTCGGGCGAAACCGGCATCCTCGTGACGCTCGAGAAGATGGGCTACAGCCTGACCCGGCTCTGAAACCGGTAGCGCAACTTTAACTTCGCATGGCTAAGAACCACCCCGGACCGACCGGCCGGGTGCCATGAACAAACCGACGCAGATCATTCCTTCGGACCAGTTTGCCGCCATGGCCGCCCAGGCAGCGGCCGATGCCGTGTCGGTATCCGATGCCAGGGGCCAGATCGAATGGGCGAACGAGGCCTTCGCCCGGATCACCGGGCACCCGGTCGACGACCTGATGGGCTGCCACTCGGCCGAAATCCTGCAGGGCCCCGAAACCGACCGCGAGACGCTGGCCGCGATCGAGCGCGCCCGGGCCGAACGGCGCGCGATCGTCACCGATATCCTGCAATACCGCGCGGATGGCAGCACCTACTGGGCCGAACTGCACATGACGCCGGTCTTCGACAACCAGGGCGCCGCGATCCATTTCGTCACGATCCAGCGCGACGTCACCCACCGCAAGCGCCGCGAGGTGGAAACCGCCGATCTGATCCAGCGCGAGAAGCACCGCGAGACCGAGCGCCAGCTCCTGTCGCAGGTCTCGGAATGGCTCTACTCGGCGAAGTCGCTGGAAGAGCTCCTGCTCGTCGCCCGCAAGGCCATGTCGACCCTGATCCCCGAGGCCGAGGGATCGCTCTACATCTACTCCGAATCGCGCGACACGCTCGAGGTCGCCTCCGCCTGGGGCGACAACCGCTCGATCGACTCGGTCGATCCCGACGCCTGCTGGGCGCTCCGCCGCGGCCGCGCCTACAATTTCGGTACCCGCGCCATCGAGTTCGCCTGCGATCACGTGGGCACCGAGGATCACCCGTTCTTCTGCCTGCCCATCGTCGCCGACGGCGAGACCATCGGCATGCTGCACCTGCGCTTCACCAGCTTTTCCCTGAAATCGATGGACCGGAAGATGCTCGACATCTTCATCAACCACCGCTGGAATCTCAGCCTGCTCTGCGCCGAGCAGATGAGCCTCGCCATCGCCAATGTGCGGCTCCGCCAAGTGCTCCTCGAGAAATCCGTGCGCGACCCGCTCACCAATCTCTGGAACCGCCGCTGGCTGGTGGATACCACCAACAAGATGCTGGCCCAGGCCCGCACCGGCGACGGGCAACTCTCGCTGATCTCCATCGACATCGACCATTTCAAGGCGTTCAACGACACCTTCGGCCACGAGGCCGGCGACGTGGTCCTGCGCAAATCGGCCGAGGTGATGGTCGACGTGGCGCGCGACCGGGGCGCGGTCTGCCGCGCGGGCGGCGAGGAATTCGTGGTGCTCTGCCCGGGCATGGGCGGGCCCCAGGCCGTCGGCCTCGCCAACGAGATCCGCGAGGGGCTCTCGGCGCTCCGCCTTTCCTCCGAGGGCAACCGCCTTTCCCAGATCACCGCCTCGGCCGGCGTCGCCACCTACAGCCGCGGCAACACCGCCAGCGATCTCCTGCGCGCCTCCGACGCCGCGCTCTACCGCGCCAAGCATCTCGGCCGGAACCGCGTGGTCAACGCCGCCGATCTCGACGAGACCGACGACGAGCCGCCCCCCAAGGCCTGACCCGCTCCACCAGGAGATGCGGGCGGCCACCGGCGCCCGGCGCTGCCCCGGGCTCCTGTGACAGAAAGCGGCACCGGCAACCCTTAACAAGCCGCGCACGCTTGCCTATAAGCGCGCGCGTCCTGAATTTCCCTTGCCAAGGTGCCGCCATGACCACCCTCGTTTTCGGCCACAAATCCCCCGACACCGATTCCACCGGCTCCCCGATCATCTGGGCCTGGTACCTTTCGCAGGTGCAGGGCATCCCGGCCGAGCCGCGCCTCCTCGGCGAGCCGAACACCGAGGCCGCCTTCGTGCTCGAGCGCTGGAAGCTCGAAAAGCCCGCGATCATCTCCGAAGTCGCCGCCGGCACCCCCGTCGTCATCGTCGACACCAACAACCCCGCCGAGTTGCCCGCCGCGATCAACGAGGCCGACATCCAGGGCATCATCGACCACCACAAGCTGGTGGGCGGCCTGGAAACCAAGGGCCCGATCGACATCACCATCCGCCCGCTCGCCTGCACCGCCACGATCATGCACGACCTGATCGGCCAGGACATGTCGAAGGCGCCGATGCCGGTGAAGGGCGCGATGCTTTCCTGCATCCTCTCCGACACGCTCGAATTCCGCTCGCCCACCACCACCCCGCGCGACCGCGAAGTGGCCCAGGCGCTCGCCGCCGAACTCTCGATCTCGATCCCCGACTACGCCGCCGAACTCTTCGCCGCCAAGTCCGACGTCTCGCGCTTCTCCGAGGCCGAGCTCCTGCGCATGGATTCGAAGGAATACGAAGTCGGCGGCAAGCAGTTCCGCGTCTCGGTGCTCGAAACCACCTCGCCCGGCACCGTGCTCTCGCGGAAAGACGCCCTCGTCGCCGCCATGGGGCCCGTCGCCCGGGAGGACGGCGCCGACCAGGTGCTCCTGTTCGTCGTCGACATCCTGAACGAGGAAGCGACCCTCCTCGTCCCCAACGACCTGGTGAAGACCGTCGCCGAGAACAGCTTCGGCGCCACCGTCACCGGCGACACCGTGGTGCTCCCGGGCGTGGTCAGCCGCAAGAAGCAGATCATCCCCAACCTCAAGCTCTGAGGCTCCTTCCCGCCGGGCGGTCCTGCCGCCCGCCCGGCAGCATCTTCGCCAAATAAACGGGCAAGCGTTAGACCTCTGGAAAGCCGGCTGCCCTATCACCACCGGGAACCGTTCCCTGTGGACTGCCCCGCATGCGCTGCTTCCCGACTGCCCCGATCCTCGCGCCGGCCGCCCTGCCCGGGCCGGCCCGCGCCCGGGATCCGCTCTACTTGGGGGTCGTATCGCGGCCAGCGGCCGGCGCCGGCGCGCCCGGCATCGCGCAGGAAGAATCCGGGCTCAATACCGCTCCGCAACAGGCTGATCCGTGTCGTTCCGGTGGAAGCTGACCCTCCTCACGACCGCCATCATGCTGGCGGCCCTGGCGACCATCACCTACCATTTTCTCCTCGATTTGAGGAAAGTTGCGCATGACCAGAACCGGACGAACATCGTCCTTGCGCTGAAATTCTTCGAAGCCGCGGTGCAGGATCCGCTCCAGACCGTCGACCGCGCCGAACTCACCGACCTCGCCGACACGCTCGCGGCGCAGGGCGGGGTGCTCTTTGTCGGGGTCTACGATGCTGGCGGGCGCGAGATCGCCGCCGCCGGCGATCCGGGGCCCACGCCGGGGCTGACGCGGATCGGCCCCGACCCGGTGGTGCGCTTCGAGGGCGCCCGGATGGTCGGCACCGCCCGGGTGCGCGGCATCGCCCGGCCGATCGGCGCGATCCGCCTCGACATGTCGATCGCCGCCGTCGACAAGACCACCAACCATCTGATCCGCGCCGGCCTCACCGACGTGGTGTTGACGGCGCTTGCTGTCGTCACCGCCTTCACCCTCGCGCTCCGCCGGCTGATGCGCGGGGTCGACGCGCTCAAACAGGGCGCCGAACGGGTAACGCAGGGCGATCTCTCCGGCCGTGTCCCGGTGATCGGCAAGGACGAGATCGCCGCCGCCGCGCGCTGCTTCAACCAGATGACCGAGGCGCTGATCCGCAAACGCCGCGCGCTCGAGATCCAGGCCAGCACCGACGCGCTCACCGGCCTGCCGAACCGCAAGGGGCTCAATCTCCATATCGAGGACGCCTGCGAAAGGTCCCCCGATGGCGACCACGTGCTGATCCATCTCGACCTCGACAACTTCAAGCCGATCAATGACACGCTCGGCCACAAGGCCGGCGACGCGGTGCTCAGGGTGGTGTCCAGGCGGATTTCCGATGCCATCGGCCGGTGCGGCACCGTCGCCCGCTTCGGCGGCGACGAATTCGTCGTCTTCTGCGAGATGGGGTCGGTCGCGGCGGCGACCCGCCTGTCCGAGAGGATCATCGCCGCGGTCTCCGAGCCGATCCGGCTTGGCACGGCGCAGCTCAACATCGGCGCCAGTGCCGGCATCGCGCTCCTGCCCGCCGGCGCCGATCCCCGCGCGGTCGAGGCGGCGATCTCCAACGCCGATATCGCGCTCTATGCCGCCAAGGCCCAGGGCCGCGGCCGCGCCACCGTGTTCGACCAGGGCATGCGGATCCGCCTCGAGATCGAAACCCGGATCCTGGCCGACGCCACGTCCGGCGTGTCGCGCGGCGAATTCGTCCCCTATTTCCAGCCGCAGATCGACCTGGCGACCGGGGCAGTGACCGGCTTCGAATGCCTGATGCGCTGGAACCACCCGGAGTTCGGCCTGCAGACGCCCGAACAGTTCCTCTGCTCCCTGCATGACGGCGCCCTGCTCGCCGCGATCGACGCCGAAACGCGCCGCCAGGCCTGCGCCTGGCTCGCCGCGGAGATCGCGGCCGGCCGGCTCGGCGCCGATGCGCAACTCGGCATCAACGTCACCCAGTCCCAGCTCCGCGACCCGAACACCGCCGAAGCCCTGCTCGACCTCGCGTTCTCGCACGGGCTCGACCCGGGCAACATCGCCGTCGAGATCCTCGAATCGGTGATCTTCGAACGCGCGGACGACCCGGCCCTCGACACGCTGCAAAGCCTCGAGAAGGCCGGCTTCAACATCGATCTGGACGACTTCGGCACCGGATATTCCTCGCTGGAGAAGCTGGTCTCGCTCGAGGTCGACCGGATCAAGATCGACCGCACCTTCGTCACCGGCGCAAGGCGGGACAGGAACCGCCGCCTCGTCCTCGAAGCGGTCATCGGGATCGGCCGCGCTCTGGGGATCGAGGTACTGGCCGAAGGCGTCGAGACCGAGGCCGACCTGCGGCTCCTGAAGGATCTCGGCTGCAGCTCCGTCCAGGGCTATGCCATCGCCCGCCCGATGCCGGCGGAGGCCGCCAGCGCCTGGCTGGCCAGGCGCCAGCCCGCCCCGGATAGGGAAGGGGATCGCGGCCGAACCGAGTTGGATCGCAGCGCCTGAAAAGGGGCGCACGCAGCCCGCGCACGCCCCCCGGTCCAGGTAATCAGCGGCTCAGAAGAACCCGAGCTTGTTCGGGTTGTAGCTGACCAGCATGTTCTTGGTCTGCTGGTAGTGGTCCAGCATCATCTTGTGCGTCTCGCGACCGATGCCCGACTGCTTGTAGCCGCCGAAGGCCGCATGGGCCGGATAGGCGTGGTAGTTGTTCACCCACACGCGCCCCGCCTCGATCGCGCGGCCGAACCGGTAGGCGCGGGTGCCGTCGCGGGTCCAGACCCCGGCGCCGAGCCCGTACATCGTGTCGTTCGCGATGGCGAGCGCCTCTTCCTCGTCCTTGAAGGTCGTCACCGAGACCACGGGCCCGAAGATCTCCTCCTGGAACACCCGCATCTTGTTGTGCCCCTTCAGGATCGTCGGCTGGATGTAGAACCCGTTCGCGAGATCCCCGCCGAACGACGCCGCCGCGCCGCCGGTCAGCACCTCGGCGCCTTCCTCGACCCCGATCGTCAGGTAGGACAGGATCTTGTCCTGCTGTTCCCGGCTCGCCTGCGCGCCGACCATGGTGTCGGGCAGCCGCGGATCGCCCTGCTTGATCGCCTTCACCCGGGCAATCGCCCGCTCGATAAAGCGCTCGTAGATGTCCTCCTGGATCAGCGCACGGCTCGGGCAGGTGCAGACCTCGCCCTGGTTGAAGGCGAACAGGACGAAGCCTTCCACCGCCTTGTCGAGGAAGGCGTCATCCTCGGCCATCACGTCCGAGAAGAAGATATTGGGGCTCTTTCCGCCCAGCTCCAGCGTCACCGGGATCAGGTTGACCGTCGCGGCCTCCATGATCTTGCGGCCCGTCGCCGTCGAGCCGGTGAACGCGATCTTCGCGATCCGCGAAGAGGTCGCGAGCGGCCCGCCCACTTCCGGCCCGTAGCCGTTCACCACGTTCAGGACGCCCGGCGGCAGGAGATCGGCGATCTGCTCGACCAGTACCATGATCGCCGCCGGGGTCTGCTCGGCCGGCTTCAGGACGATGCAGTTCCCCGCCGCCAGCGCCGGCGCCAGCTTCCACGCGGCCATCAGCACCGAAAAGTTCCAGGGGATGATCTGCCCGACGACGCCCAGCGGTTCGTGGAAATGATAGGCCACCGTGTCGTGGTCGATCTCAGACATCGTGCCTTCCTGGCCGCGCAGCACGCCCGCGAAATAGCGGAAATGGTCCACCGACAGGGGGATGTCGGCCGCCATGGTCTCGCGGATCGGCTTGCCGTTATCCCAGGTCTCGGCGGTGGCGATCAGTTCGAGATTCTCCTCGATCCGGTCGGCGATCTTCAAAAGGATGTTCGACCGCTCGGCCGCCGAGGTCCGACCCCAAGCGGTCTTCGCCGCATGGGCGGCGTCCAGCGCCAGTTCCACATCCGCCGCGTCCGACCGGGCGACCTCGCAGACCACACCGCCAGTGATCGGGGTGATGTTGTCGAAATAGCGTCCGGAGACCGGAGGCACGAATTTCCCGCCGATGAAGTTGTCGTAGCGCGTCTTGAACGGCGAGGCGAATTGCGCCGCGGCCTGGGTCATCTCGTTCATGGGTCTTCCTCCAGTCGTCCGGGTCCTCCACCCGGGGGATGTCCCGCAATTACTGCGAAGCCGCCCGCCTTGTCTGTCCAACATAGGTCGCAGAGCCCGCGCATCTGCCTCGCCCCGAGACAGGTGGCACCCCGAAAGCCGGCAGGCCCGCGCGCTGGTGCTGCCGCCAAGACACACAACCCTAAATAGTTCATTAACCCCTGGAGCCACGTTTTGCGGTATAGAGGCAATGCGGCAAGGATGGCCGCGCGGGTCGGGGGGACCCGCCGATTTGGTTCAGGGGATTTTCCGATGCACAGATATCTTTTTCCCGTATTTCTCGCCGGCACCGCGCTCGCGGGCCCGGCCATGGCCTCCACCGTCAATGTCGATTTCGACGAAGGCGCCAATGTCGCCGTCCGCTCGGCGCTGATCCTGCCCGGCTCGCCCTCGGGCTATGCCCGCAGCGTCACCACCGGGGTCTGGCAGGAGAACGGCGTCAATGCCCATTGGCAGATGTATTCCGACCTGCTCACCGATTACGGTCTCGAACCCGAGCAGATCACGCCCGATCTGTTCTGCAACCTCTCCGACCAGGATCCGGGCGCCGACCCGTTCGTAACCGAGACCATGCGGATCGAGCGCAGCGATGGCGGAAGGTTCAACCTCTCCCGGATCGGCGCCGGCACCACCTACGAGGGCTATGCCGCCTATGGCCAGCTCGACCCGGAGGTCGGCAGCGCGATCTCCGATACCGTCGTCGCGCTCCTGCCGCTCCTCGGCCCCTCGCTCGAACTCGTCGGCATCAAGGCCGACGGCACCCAGGTCACCGGCACCGGCACCACCAAGACCGCTGCGAACTGGCGCGGCGATGACGACCTCTACAGCTATCCCGCGCTGTTCGACGGCATCGACGTGGTGTTCGACCCCGAGACCCTCGCCGCCTTCACCGATCTCACCTCGTTGACCCTGCGGGTGTTCCCGGGCTTCTGGCCCGACCTCGCCGCCGAACAGCTCGCCGCGCTCCAGAGCTTCGCCGAGCTGGGCGCCCCGCTCGAGCTGCTGCAGGGGCTCGAGGAATGCGGCCTCTCCTCCTGCACTGTCGCGGGGCTGGGCGACTTCACCTTCTTCGCCGATATCGCCGGCGGGCGGAACGACATCCGCAATGTCTGGATCCGCGATTTCGACATCGAGATGGTGGGCGGCCCCGGCCCGCAACCCGCGCCGGTCCCGCTCCCCGCAAGCGCCCTCCTGCTCCTCGGCGGCCTGGCCGCCCTGGCCGCCGCCCGCGTGCGCCGAACCTCCTGAAACCCGCCTCCGGGCCCGGATGCCGCATCGCCGGTGTACGGGTTGTGTACAGGTTGTGTACGGGTTGTGCGCGTCCGGATCCGGGCCGGAACAGCGCCCGGGCTCCGCCAAAGGTCGCACTTTCCGTTCCGGCGGTGTACGGGTTGTGTACGGGCTGTGTACAGGTTGTGCCGGCCGATTTTCCCGGTTCCGGAGGCCTCTCGCATGACCCAGATCGTCCATTCGCTCGCCGAAATCTCCGCCGGCTACGATGCCGTCTTCTGCGATCTCTGGGGGTGTTTGCACAATGGAATCAAGGCCTTCCCCGAAGCCGTCGACGCCCTGCGCAGCTTCCGGGCACAAGGTGGCGCCGTCGTCCTTTTGACCAACGCCCCCCGCTCCCGGCACGAAGTGGCCAAGCAGCTCCAGGACCTTGATGTTCCTCAGGATTCCTGGGACACTATCGCCACTTCCGGCGACAGCGCACGGCTCGCCATGTTCCAGGGCGCCATCGGTTCCCAGGTCTATTTCATCGGCCAGCCCCATGACCTGACCTTCTTCGAGCCGCTGCACCTCATCGAAAACTGCCCGGAAATCAAACGGGTGGACCTCAGAGAGGCCGAGGGCATCGTCTGCACCGGCCCGTTCGACGCCCATGCCGACCCGTCGGTCAACCGCCCCGATTTCCTCTGCGCCAAGCAGAAGGGCCTCAAGCTGCTCTGCGCCAATCCCGACATCGTCGTCGATCGCGGCGAAACCCGCGAATGGTGCGCCGGCGCCCTGGCCCGGCTCTACACCGAAATGGGCGGAGAAAGCCTGTATTTCGGCAAGCCGCACCCCCCGGTCTACGACCTCGCACGGCGCCGGCTGGCCGAAATCGGCCGCGAAACGGCGGATTCACGAATTCTTGCCATTGGCGACGGCATCCTGACCGACGTGAAGGGCGCCATGGGCGAGGATATCGACGCGCTTTTTGTCACAGGGGGCCTCGCCGCCGCCGAAACGAAAACCGTCCGCGACCCCGAAAACGCCGCGCTCGCTGAATATCTCGCCCAGGAAGGGTTCGATCCGGCCTATTCGATAGGGCAGCTTCGCTGACCCGAAATCGCTTGCATTTCTGCATCCGCAAAGTAATTAAGTTTCAACTCGAGGCCATCATTGCTTCGAAAATTACTGGACGGATCTGAAATGCTGGACAACATGCCCCGCGGAACCATCGTCATCGAAGACCTCGAGATCGGCATGTCGCGCGAGCTGTCCAAGATCGTAACTGATCGGGATATCGAACTTTTCGCCGAAGTCTCCACCGACCGGAACCCGGTGCATCTCGACGATTCCTATGCCATGGACACGATTTTCGGCGGCCGTATCGCCCATGGCATGCTGACCGCCGGGCTGATCTCGGCGGTGATCGGCGAACAGCTTCCGGGCCACGGCACGGTCTATCTCGGCCAGTCGCTCAGGTTCCTCGCCCCGGTCCGTCCCGGCGACCGGGTACGCGCGGTGGTCACCGTGACCGCCATCGACTACGGCAAGCGCCGCGTCACGCTCGACACGATCTGCGAGGTCGACGGCAAGCCGGTCCTGAAGGGTGAAGCCACCGTGCTCGCCCCCTCGGGCAAGTTCGACTGAGCTTGCACCCCGGCGGGGCCCCGGCTATCCGGAGCCCATGCGGACGGTCCGGGACTACCAATACGTGTCAGACGAAGACCGGGGCGCGTCGGCCGCCATCGGCAATTTCGACGGCGTGCATCTCGGCCACCAGGCGGTGATCGACCTCGCCCGCGACAAGGCGCGCGAGATCGGCGCGCCCTCGGGCATCGTCACCTTCGAGCCGCATCCCCGCGAATTCTTCGCGCCCGAGGCGCCGCCGTTCCGACTGATGAATGCCGAGGCCCGGGCGCACCGTCTGGAACGCCTTGGAATCGAACGGCTTTACGAGCTCACCTTCCACCACGACCTGTCCCGCCTGACCCCGCGCGACTTCGCGGAAGCCGTGCTTTGCGAGGGGCTCGGCCTGCGCCATGCGGTGGTCGGCCGCGATTTCCGCTTCGGCCGCGACCGCGCCGGATCGGCCGCCGATCTCGCCCGCTTCGGTGAGGAGATGGGCTTCGGCGTCACCATCGCGCCGCTCCTCGAAACCGGCGGGGTCGAGGTCAGTTCCACCGCCATCCGCCGCGCCCTGACCGAGGGCCGCCCCGAGAACGCCACGCGGATGCTCGGCCATCTCCACCGCATCGAGGGCGAGGTGATCCGCGGCGACCAGCGCGGCCGCGACCTGGGCTACCCCACCGCGAACCTCTCCATCGCCGGGCTCCACACCCCGAAACTCGGGGTCTACGCCGTCCGCATCACTGTTCTGACCGGCCCCAATGCCGGCGAGTACAAGGGCGTCGCCGCCCTCGGCGTAAGGCCCATGTTCGGCACGGGCAACGCCCCCAACCTCGAATCGCACCTCTTCGACTTCAAGGGCGACCTCTACGGCCAGCACCTCTCGGTCGCCCTCGTCGCCTATATCCGCCCGGAGGAGAAGTTCGACAGCCTTGACGCGCTCATCACCCAGATGGACGCCGACAGCGCCCGCGCACGGGAGATCCTGGCGTGACCGACAGCCCCGACATGCGGCCCCGCTTCTGGGAGCGGATCCCGCTCAAGTCGATGACTTCCGGCGAGTGGGAGGCGCTCTGCGACGGCTGCGGCAAGTGCTGCCTCAACAAGCTGGAAGATGAGGAGACCGGAATCGTCGTCCTGACTCGCATCGCCTGCCGCCTGCTCGACGGCGAAAGCTGCCGCTGCGGCCAATACGCGATCCGCAAGACGCTGGTGCCGGAATGCATCGTGCTGACGCCCAAGACGATCCCGGACATCGCCTACTGGCTGCCGGCGACCTGTGCCTACAAGCTCCTCTTCGAGGGCGAGCCCCTGCCCGACTGGCACCCGCTCCTGACCGGCGATCCGGAGAGCGTCCACCGGGCGGGCGTCTCGGTGCGCGGCTGGACCCTGCCCGAGTTCGAGATCGACGAGGAGGACTGGGAAGACCACATCATCGAGGAGCCCACGGGATGAATTTCGCCTCCGACAATACCGGCCCCGTGCATCCGAGGATCATGGAGGCGCTGGCCCGCGCGAACGAGGGCTACGCGATGCCCTATGGCGATGACGCGCTGATGGGCCAGGTGCGCGCCCGGATCCGCGAGATCTTCGAGGCGCCCGAGGCCGAGGTTCACCTGGTGGCGACCGGCACCGCCGCGAACAGCCTGGCGCTGGCCACTATGGCGCAGCCCTGGGAGGCGATCTACTGCTCCCGCCTCGCCCATATCCACGTGGACGAATGCGGCGCGCCGGAGTTCTTCA
Source organism: Paracoccaceae bacterium (assembly GCA_003605175.1). GTDB lineage: Bacteria > Pseudomonadota > Alphaproteobacteria > Rhodobacterales > Rhodobacteraceae > Ovoidimarina. The sequence continues at coordinate 108,421 of QWDA01000010.1, forward strand.
CGGGCGGCGCCAAGGTCGTTCTGGTCGACGAGGAGGACGCCCGGATCTCGCCCGAGGCGCTCGCGGCGGCGATCACCGAGGGGCTCGAGCGCGGGCTGCACTATGTCCAGGCCGGCGCGGTCTCGCTGACCCAGGTGACCGAGCGCGGCACGGTCTACGACTGCGCTTCGCTCGCCGATCTCGCCCGGGTCGCGAAGGCGCATGGGCTGCCGGTCCACATGGACGGCGCCCGGTTTGCCAATGCGCTGGTGGCGCTGGGCTGCAGCCCGGCCGAGATGACCTGGAAGGCCGGGATCGACGCGGTGAGCTTCGGCGGCACCAAGAACGGCTGCATGGGGGTCGAGGCGGTGGTGCTGTTCGACCCGGCGAAGGGCCGCGAACTGGAGCTGCGGCGCAAGCGGTCGGGGCATCTCTTCTCCAAGCACCGCTACCTCTCGGCGCAGATGGCGGCATATCTCGAAGGCGAGCACTGGCTCGACACCGCGCGGGCGGCGAATGCCGCGGCGGCACGGCTGGCCGAGGGGCTGGCACGCACGCCCGGCGGGCGGCTCCTGCACCCGGTGGAGGCGAACATGCTCTATGCCGAACTGCCCCGCGCCGCGCATCGCCGCGCGGTCGGCGCCGGGGCGCAGTATTACCTTTCGATGGAAGAGCTCGCCGGCGGCGCCGAGGAAGACCCGATCCCGGTGCGGCTCGTCACCAACTGGGCGACGACCGAGGCGGAAGTGGACCGGTTCCTCGAACTCGTCTCCTGATCAGAGCTTGCCGGAGAGGTAGAGGTCGAGATCCTCGATCCGGTCCTGCCCCCAGAACCGCTCGTCTGTGTCGGTGATGAAGAACGGCGCGCCGAAGACACCGCGTTCCACCGCCTCCTCGAGGTTCCGCACATATTGCTCGGCCCCGGCCAGGAGCCCGCTATCGGCGAGCCCCGGGTCGAACCCGGCGCCTTCAAGACAGTTCCGGATCACCGCGTCCTCGGCGATGTCCTTTTCCTCGGCCCAGCAGGCCCGGCCGAGCGCGAAACGCAGTGCCCCCAGATCGCCGCCGCCCGCCTGCTGCGCGGCGATGAAGGCATAGGAGGAGGGGGCCGGGTTGGTGGGGAAATGCGCGGGCTTCGGATTGATCGGCAGCCCGGCCTTCGCCGCCTGCCGCCGGAGCTCCTGCAGGCGGTAGGCCTGCCGGCTCGGGTGCCGGTCTCCGGGGGCCGTTCCGCCCGTCCGCCCGAGAAGCCCGCCCAGATCGAGGGGCTTGTAGGTCACGCTGGCGCCATGCCGTGCCGCGACCTCTTCCGCTCTCGTCCCGCCGAGATAGGTGAATGGCGAGATTGTCGTGAAATAGTAGTCGATATGCGGCATTTTTTGCCCCCCTGCCCTTGCGATGTTTGCGCGACCCTAGGCGCGTGCTAAGCGGTGCCAAAGTCACGAATCCGTCATGAAGACGGCCAAGCGAGGGACCGCTGCCGATGGCCCACCATATCGAACCGAAGCTGATTTCGGGCAATTCCAACGCGCCACTGGCCCAGGCTATCGCCCGCCGGATGTCGATGCACCGGGGCGTCGCCGTCGGCCTGGTAGAGGCGCGGGTCGAGCGGTTCAACGACGCCGAGATCTTCGTCGAGGTCTATGACAATGTCCGCGGCGAGGACATGTTCATCATCCAGTCGACCTCGAACCCGGCGAACGACAACCTGATGGAACTGCTGATCATGACCGACGCGCTGCGCCGGTCGTCGGCGGCGCGGATCACCGCGGTTATCCCCTATTTCGGCTATGCAAGGCAGGACCGCCGCACCAAGGCGCGGACGCCGATCACCGCCAAGATGGTCGCCAACATGATGGTCTCGGCGGGGATCGAGCGGGTGCTGACGATGGACCTGCACGCCGCGCAGATCCAGGGCTTCTTCGACATCCCGGTGGACAACCTCTATGCCTCGCCGATCTTCGCGCTCGACATCCGCGACCAGTTCAGGGACCCGAGCAAACTCACGGTGATCTCGCCCGACGTGGGCGGCGTGGCGCGTGCGCGGGAGCTGGCCCAGCGGATCGGCTGCGCGCTCGCGATCGTCGACAAGCGCCGGGAAAAGGCGGGCGAAGTGGCCGAGATGACGGTGATCGGCGACGTGAAGGGCCAGACCTGCATCATCGTCGATGACATCGCGGACACGGCGGGCACGCTCTGCAAGGCGGCGGAAGTCCTGAAGGGCGCCGGCGCCAAGGAGGTGCATGCATATATCTCCCACGGCGTGCTTTCCGGACCGGCCGTGGAGCGCGTCACCAACTCGGTGATGAAGAGCCTCGTCATCACCGACACCATCGCGCCGACCAAGCCGGTGGCGGAGGCCAAGAACATCCGGATCCTGCCGACCGCGCCGATGTTCGCCCAGGCGATCCTGAACATCTGGAACGGCACCAGCGTGTCCTCGCTGTTCGATCCCAAGACGCTCGAACCAATTTACGAAGGAATGTATCCACGCGGGTGACCGCAGCGCGGTACATTCGCTGGCGGTTTCCCCCACTCTTTCGCGCTCCGAACCAATGCCGGGAAATCGGCCGGGTTTCGGCCTTCCTGTGTCACGATCGCCTGAACCATGCCGATAGGACGTCTCGAGGCGGCGGACGGCCTGGCAACGGAGCGAAGGGACCCGGGAATGGCGAAACCACCGAAGAACGGCGGCGGAAGCGGAGCCGCGACGCCGCCGGCAGGCGCGCTGGTCGGCACCAGCGGCGACGACATCATCGACCCGACCACGTCACCTGTCGCGTCCACAGCGGGCGACGACGTGATCTGGGCACTCGACGGCAACGACGTGATCGACGGCAGCGACGGCAACGACACGATCGAGGCGGGTGCGGGAGACGACACGGTCTACGGCGGCGACGGCGATGACATCGTCAATGGCGGCGACGGCAGCGACGTAATCTTCAACGGGGCCGGCAACGATACGATCGACGGCGGCGCCGGCATCGACACGGTAGTCTACGACGGGGTCGAGGGCGTCGATTACGACGTGGTGGTGCACACCACGACTGTCGGCAAGGGCAAGAACGCCCGCGATGTCGTCTCGGGCTACACGGTGACGGCGCTCGACGGGTCCGGCGACGTGGACGAGATCACCAATGTCGAAGAGCTGATCTTCGTACAGTATCCGACGCCCGGCACGATCATCACCCAAGGCGATTTCGAAACGGTGCAGTTCGACGGCTCCGCGACGATCGACGTGCTCGCCAACGACTATCTCGAAGGAGGCAATCCCGGCGAGGGCCTGACGATCACGGCGATCCTCGACGTGCAGATCGACCTCGACGGCGACGGCGTGAACGACCTCGACCTGATCCCCGATACCGCGGAAACGGACATCTCCTACTTTACCGGCGGCGGCCTCCTGAACGACGGCTCGATCCTGACGCTCAACGCCGACGGAACGCTGACCTGGGATCCGAACGGGCAGTACGACACCCAGCCTGGGATCGGCGAAGACCCGTATGTCGTGCAGTTCTGGTACGAGGGGAACGACGAGGCCGGCGCGGTGGATTACGGCGACGTGACCTTCCAGGTCGCCTACCCGGCACAGGCGGGCGACATCCAGTTCGAGGACATGGTCGGCCTCTACGACGACTTCACCGCCGATCTCTTCGGCTGGTGGATCTATCAGGACGGGCCGAACGGCGAGTACCTCGTCAGCCAGCTCACCAGCGCGGATCTGGACGGGATGCCGTTCGAGAAGCGCGACGAGGGGGCGATGAGCTTCGACTACGACCTGGACGGCGACGACGAGTTCCGGATCTGGACCGATGCCGACGGCACGACGCACGAGATGAACATCACGCGCGCCGACCAGACCCTATTCGACCTGGGGGGCCTCACCTTCGGCGGGCTTGATGCCGGCGAAGCGGCGACCGTGGCGCTCTGGGACGGCTCCGGGAACTATGCCGAGATCACGGTCACCGAGGCCGATCTGGACGCGAACGGCGTGCTGAGCTTCACCAACGCGAACGACCTCAGCCAGTTCAGCGTGGTGGCGGGTGCCGGCGACAGCTTCTATGTCGACGACGTCTTCCTGCTGTAATCCCTGCGCCACCCGGGCACTGCCGGGCGGCCGCTTCCCCGATCGGAATGCTCAATGGATCGCTTCCGCCATGGCGTCCGGCGCGCTTTCCCCGTCAGAGGAGGCGCATGAAATGGACTGCCTCCAGCAGCAGGCGGCCATAGTCCGGCGCAACATGGCCGACCAGGTTGATCGCGATCACCAGCATCATCGCCAGGTCGATGGCGAGTGCCATGAGATAGGCGACGGGTGCGCCCTGATAGTCTCCGAACAGGAAATCATGGGCGCGTCTGCGCCAGTCGGTCGGTTCCATCCCAAGCCCCCACTTGTTGGATGGGGATATCCTATGCGGGGTCGACCGAAATGTCAGGAGCTGCGGAACAACAATGCGTCCCGCCCCCGAAAACAAAAGGCGGCCCGGGAGGCCGCCTTGCAGGAGGTTTGCGCGGGGACGCGCCCGTCAGACCATGTCTTCCAAAAGCTGGACGATATCGGCGACGATGAGCTCCGCCATGTCCCTGTGCTCGGCTTCGGCATTCGCCGCCTTGGCGCGGGCATCTTCGAGGATCGCCTCGATATCCGCACGGTTCTCGGCAGTCGCCGAATAGGCGGCTTCGGCGAGGACGGTGGTGGTTGAGGCGTTGATCTCGGCGAAGCCGCCGACGACGGCGAAACGCTGGATCGCGCCGCCCGACATCTCCGCGCTCAGAACGCCCGGACGGAGTGTCGTGATCAGCGGCGCGTGACCTGGCATCGCCGTCAATTGTCCTGCAAAACCCGGCAGTTGCACCGACGTCGCTTCACCCGAGGCGAGGCGTCGCTCGGGGCTCACGAGGTCGAATTGCATGGTCTCGGCCATTCTCTTTCTCCTGCGGTTCCCGGCCGAAACGACCGGTCACAACCCGTACACAACCTGTACACAACCCGTACACAGCCCGCGCACCGGCGGGCCGTGCAGGATGGTCAGGCTCAGGCCGCGTCGGCGGCCAGCTTCTCGGCCTTGGCGAGCACCTCGTCGATGCCGCCGACCATGTAGAAGGCCGCTTCGGGCAGGTGATCGTATTCGCCGGCGACCACCGCCTTGAACGACTTGATCGTGTCCTCGAGCGGCACCTGGACGCCGTCCGAACCGGTGAAGACCTTGGCCACGTCGAAGGGCTGCGAGAGGAAGCGCTGGATCTTCCGGGCGCGGGCCACGGTCAGCTTGTCCTCTTCCGACAGTTCGTCCATCCCGAGGATCGCGATGATGTCCTGCAGCGACTTGTAGCGCTGGAGGATCCCCTGCACGTCGCGCGCCACCTGGTAGTGCTCCTCGCCGATCACCGCCGGGTCGAGAAGACGCGACGACGAGTCGAGCGGGTCCACCGCCGGGTAGATGCCCAGCTCCGAGATCGCCCGCGACAGCACGGTCGTGGCGTCGAGGTGCGCGAAGGTGGTGGCCGGCGCCGGGTCGGTCAGGTCGTCCGCGGGCACGTACACGGCCTGGATCGAGGTGATCGAGCCGGCCTTGGTCGAGGTGATCCGCTCCTGCATCGCGCCCATGTCGGTCGCGAGCGTCGGCTGGTAGCCCACCGCCGACGGGATCCGGCCGAGAAGCGCAGACACCTCGGAACCCGCCTGGGTGAAGCGGAAGATGTTGTCGACGAAGAACAGCACGTCGGTCCCGGACTGGTCGCGGAACTGCTCGGCCAGCGTCAGGCCGGTCAGCGCAACGCGGGCACGGGCTCCCGGCGGCTCGTTCATCTGGCCATAGACCAGCGCCACCTGCGAGGCCGCGAGGTTGTCGGGCTTGATGACGTTCGATTCGATCATCTCGTGGTAGAGGTCGTTCCCTTCACGGGTCCGCTCGCCCACGCCGGCGAACACGGAGAAGCCCGAGTGCACCTTGGCGATGTTGTTGATCAGCTCCATGATCAGAACCGTCTTGCCCACGCCGGCGCCGCCGAACAGGCCGATCTTGCCGCCCTTGGCATAGGGCGCGAGCAGATCGACGACCTTGATGCCGGTCACGAGGATCTCGGACTCGGTCGACTGTTCGGAGAATGCCGGGGCCGGCTGGTGGATGGCGCGCTTCTCCTCGGCTTCCACCGGGCCGCCCTCGTCGACCGGCTCGCCGACGACGTTGATGATCCGGCCGAGCGTCGCATTGCCGACCGGCACCATGATCGGGCCGCCGGTGTCGCGCACTTCCTGGCCGCGAACCAGGCCCTCGGACGAGTCCATGGCGATGGTGCGCACGGTATTCTCGCCGAGATGCTGGGCCACTTCGAGCACAAGGCGCGTGCCGTTGTTCTCGGTTTCCAGTGCGTTCAGAATTTCGGGCAGGTGCTCGCCGAACTGCACGTCGACGACCGCGCCGATCACCTGGGTGATTTTGCCTTTTGCTTGTGCCATATCCTATGGTCTCCCGGGTAACTCAGAGCGCCTCGGCGCCCGAAATGATTTCGATCAGCTCGTTGGTGATGACGGCCTGGCGCGAGCGGTTGAACTCGATGGTGAGCCTGTCGATCATGTCGCCCGCGTTGCGCGTGGCGTTGTCCATGGCCGACATCCGCGCGCCCTGTTCCGAGGCGCCGTTTTCCAACAATGCCGTGAAGATCTGCGTCGCGACCCCGCGCGGCAGGAGGTCCTTCAGGATCTCCTCCTCGTCGGGCTCGTAGTCGTAGACGGTGCCGTCATCGGCCCCCTGGCTTTCGTCGAAGCTCGCCGGGACCACCTGGAGCGCGGTCGGCACCTGGCTGATGACGCTCTCGAAGCGGGCGTAGAAGATCGTCGCCACGTCGAACTCGTCGGCATCGAAGCGGCCGAGCACGTCCCTGGCGATATCGGCGGCGTTCTGGTAGCCGACGCGCTTCACGTCGCTCAGGTCGACATGGGCGGTCAGGAGAGCGCTGTAGTCGCGGCGGAGCTGCTCGCGGCCCTTCTTGCCGACGGTCAGGATCTTGACCGTCTTGCCCTGGCCGCGGAGCTTCTCGATATGGGTCTTGGCGAGCTTCACGATCGACGAGTTGAAGCCGCCGCAGAGCCCGCGCTCGGCGGTCATCACGACAAGGAGATGCACGTCGTCCTTGCCGGTCCCGGCAAGGAGCTTGGGCGCGTTCTCGCCCGCCGAGGCGGCGAGCCCCGCCATCACCGCGTTGAAGCGGTCGGCATAGGGCCGCGCGGCCTCCGCCGCATCCTGCGCGCGGCGCAGCTTGGCGGCGGCGACCATCTGCATGGCCTTGGTGATCTTCCGGGTCGACTTGACCGAGTTGATCCTGTTTCTCAGGTCCTTGAGACTTGGCATCTCACCGTCCCCCTACGGTTCTCAGGAGAAGCCCTCGGCGAATTCGTCGAGCGCGGCCTTGATCTTGTCTTCGGCCTCGCCCTTCACTTTCGGATCTTCCTTGGTGATGTAGTCGAGCAGGTCCTGGTGCTTCGAGCGAAGGTGGTTCAGGAGCCCCTTCTCGTAGCGGCCCACATCGCCCACCGGGATCTTGTCGAGATAGCCGTGGGTGCCCGCGTAGATCACGCAGACGATCTCGGCGTTGGTGAGCGGCGAGTATTGCGGCTGCTTCATCAGCTCGGTCAGGCGCGCGCCCCGGTTCAGGAGCCGCTGGGTGGCGGCATCGAGGTCGGAACCGAACTGCGCGAAGGCGGCCATCTCGCGGTACTGGGCGAGCTCGAGCTTCACCGGGCCGGCGACCGATTTCATCGCGTTGGTCTGGGCCGAGGAGCCGACGCGCGACACCGAGAGACCGGTGTTCACCGCCGGGCGGATGCCCTGGTAGAACAGTTCCGTCTCGAGGAAGATCTGGCCGTCGGTGATCGAGATCACGTTGGTCGGGATGAACGCCGAGACGTCGCCGCCCTGGGTCTCGATGATCGGCAGCGCGGTCAGCGAGCCGCCGCCGTTGTCCTCGTTCAGCTTCGCTGAACGCTCCAGCAGGCGGGAGTGCAGGTAGAACACGTCGCCCGGATAGGCTTCACGTCCCGGCGGGCGGCGCAGCAAGAGCGACATCTGGCGGTAGGCGACGGCCTGTTTCGAGAGGTCATCGTAGATGATCAGCGCGTGGCGGCCGTTGTCGCGGAAGAACTCGGCCATCGCGGTCGCGGCATAGGGCGCGAGGAATTGCATCGGCGCCGGCTCGGAGGCGGTGGCGGCGACGACGATGGAATAGTCGATGGCGCCGGATTCCTCGAGACGCTTCACCAGCTGGGCGACGGTGGAACGCTTCTGGCCGATCGCGACGTAGACGCAATAGAGCTTCTTCGATTCGTCGTCGCCGGCGGCGTCGTTATAGGTCTTCTGGTTCAGGATCGCGTCGAGCGCGACGGCGGTCTTGCCGGTCTGGCGGTCGCCGATGATCAGCTCGCGCTGGCCGCGGCCGATCGGGATCATCGCGTCGACCGACTTGAGGCCGGTGGCCATCGGCTCGTGCACCGATTTGCGCGGGATGATGCCCGGCGCCTTCACGTCGGCGACACGGCGCTCGGAGGTCTTGATCGGGCCCTTGCCGTCGAGCGGGTTGCCGAGGCCGTCGACCACGCGGCCCAGGAGCGCATCACCGGCGGGCACGTCCACGATCGAGTTGGTGCGCTTGACGACGTCGCCTTCCTTGATGTCCCGGTCCGAGCCGAAGATCACGACGCCGACATTGTCGCTTTCGAGGTTCAGCGCCATCCCCATGATGCCGCCCGGGAACTCGACCATCTCGCCGGCCTGCACGGAGTCGAGCCCGTAGACCCGCGCGATACCGTCGCCGACCGACAGCACGCGGCCGACTTCGGCGACTTCGGCTTCCTGGCCGAAGTTCTTGATCTGCTCCTTGAGGATCGCGGAGATTTCGGCAGCCTGGATTCCCATTATCCGACCTCTTTCATGGTGTTCTGGAGTGCGGCGAGCTTGGAGCGGATCGAAGTGTCGATCATCCGGGAGCCGACCTTGACGACAAGACCGCCGATGAGGCTTTCATCGACGGCCATATTGATCTTCACATCGCTGCCGACGCGCGCCTTCAGCGTCTCGGCGAGCTTTGCCTGCTGGGCGGCGGTGAGCGCCTGGGCGGCAGTGACCTCGGCGGTCACCTCACCCTTCTCCTCGGCGATCAGCCGCGTCAGCTCGCGGACGAGCTGCGGCAGCACGAAGAGGCGGCGCTTCGACGCCATCAGCGCGAGCGTGTTTTGGAACGTGGGCGAGAGGCCCAGCTTCTCGGCCACTGCGGCGACCGCGCGGCCCTGCACCTCGCGGCTGTAGACCGGCGAGGCGATCACGGCACGGAATTCCTCGCTCGACGAGATCGCCGCGCCCAGGGTTTCGGTGTCGGCGCCGAGCGCCTCGAGGCCGCCCGCCTCCTTCGCCAGTTCAAAGACGGCGGTCGCGTAACGGGACGCGATACCTGTCGAGATCGAAGCAGATTCGGACACGTCCACCCTTCCGTTCTTATTCGCCCGTTGGTCGATCGCGCGTCCGCGCTTCCGGGCGTGTTGCCGTGGGGCGCTCCCTCAAGCACCCTCAAAATCGCCGTGGATGTAGCAGAGCCGTCACGGCCCCGCAACCGCCTACGTGGTATGGCCGCGAAACGAGAAACTCATAACTTTCAATGATTTACGCGGCATGCGACTGTTTGCGCCAGAAACCGGGCAGGAAAAATGCATGCTGGACGGGAGTTTGCACGATTCCGGGCGTTCAGACCGAAATCGGGTTTCCCGACCGAAACACTCCGGTGTGCACCGCTCAAGCGTCGCCCCGGGACTTGCCACGCAGAAATGCCGAGGGCGACTGCCCCGTCACCCGCGCGAACTCCCGGTTGAAGTTGGATTTCGTGTTGAATCCGCTGGCGAGCATGGCCTCGGTCACGGTCTCGCCACCTTCGAGGAGCGCGCAGGCCTCGCGCACGCGAAACCCGTTTACATAGCGCGAGACGTTCTCGCCCTGGATCCGGTTGATCGCGCCCGAGAGATGCTTGATCGGCACATGTAGCCGCCGGGCGAGACGGGCAAGCGTCAGATCGGGATCGAGATGGGGCCGGTCCGCCTTCATCAGCGCGTCGAGACGCGCGATCAGTGCCGCATCCTCTTCCGAGGGGCGGGATGTCGACCGCGCGGGTTCGCCCGATTGCTCCTCGGCCGCGCCCTCCGCATCGCGCGCGAGCGACAGGAGGCCGATGCCGAGAAGCGTGAACGAGGTGAAGACGCTGATGATGTACGGCCGCCAGCCGGCATGGCCGAGCCCAAGCGCAACGGCGATCAGGAGATCCGACAGGGCCGACAGGATCAGGAGGAGGCCGACGGCTTGCCAAATCCGGGCCGGTAGCGGGCCGGACCCGAGCCGGGCGAGCGGCAACGCGTCTTCCGCCCGCAGGCGAACCAGGATCGCCGCCCCATAGCCGGCAAAGAGCGTGGGCAGCACGATGTCGAGCGTGACCGGAGCGAAGACCGTGCAGAAGAGGTTGAAGGCGGGGCCGAGCAGATGGAGCCAGTCGCGCTTGCGGTCGAGCGGGCGCTGGGTGGCGGATTGGAACGTCAGCCAGGCCAGAGGCGGCATCGCAACGGCGGTGGCGAGCTGGGCGGGCCACATCCAGCTCAGCCCGTAGTGCTGCGTCAGCGAGATCACGAACCCTTGGAGCGCACAGGTCGCCAGCAGCACCGGAAACAGGATCGAGCGGTCGCCGGCCAGCGCGTGGCGCAGGGCCAGAAAACCCAGGATCAGGGCGATCACAAGCGGAATCGGGAGCGTCAGCATGGGGGCCGCTTAGACCAAGATCCGGTTCTGCACGACCTGAAACCGGTTCGAGGACGCGGGACGGGGCCGCCCCATGCGAGGCGGGGCCATCATCCGAACCAAGGAGAAACGAGATGAAATCCCTGCTTGCCACCTCTGCCCTTGTCCTGACGATCGCCGGCCCGGCGCTGGCCGATCCGAGCGTCGGCTTCGACCGGTTCGATTTCCGGGCCGATCATCGCTCGGGCGCGATCGCCGCGGGCATCTGGTACCCGGTCGGCCGGGCGACCTATGCGGCCACGGTCGGCGACAGCCTGGTGTTCGAACCGGTCGAAGCCTATATCGGCGCAGCCTTGCCCGAGGGCGAACTGCCGCTGATCGTGGTGTCGCACGGCTCGGGCAGCAGCATCGACGGCACCGCCTGGCTCGCCGCGGGTCTGGCCGGGCGCGGCGCAATGGTTCTTGTCCTGAACCACCCGGGCACAACGTCGGGCGACAGCTCTCCGCGCCGCACCGTGCGCCTGTCGGAGCGGGCGGCGGATCTGAGCGCCGCGCTCGACCATGTGCTGGCCGACCCGCAGCTCGCCGCGCATGTCGACCGGGACCGGATTGCCGCCCTCGGTTTTTCGCTCGGGGGATCCACGGTGCTGGGTATCGGCGGCCTGCGCCTCGATTCCGGGGTCTATCGCGACTTTTGCCACACCCATGGCGAGGCGGCGCAGGACTGTCTGTTCCTGATCCGCGGCGGGGTCGATTTCGAGCATCTGCCGCCCGAGTTCTCGGCCGACATGGCCGATACCCGTTTCACTTCCATTGTGGCGGTCGATCCCGGCTTTACCTATGCGGCAGCGCCCGAGAGCGCGGCGGCGATCGCGGCTCCGGTGCAGATAGTCTCGCTGGGCGACAGCTTTCCCTGGTTCACCACGGATGTGCGCGCGGAGGGCAGCGGGCTGATCGACATGCTGCTGAATGCGGAGCACGACGTCATCCCCAATGCGCACCATTTCTCGTTCCTGCCGGTCTGCAGGGACAATGCCTCGCAGCTTCTGATCGAGGAGGGCGAGGATCCGATCTGCGACGATCCGGAAGGGTGGGATCGTGCCACCGCCCACGACGCCTCCATCGAGGCGATCGCGCGGTTCCTGAAGCTGTAGCGGCGCCCGATCCGGTTGCGCCCTTCCGTGGCAAACCTGCGGAAGGGCGGATCAAACCGGCTTCGGCGCGGGCGCGGTTATGCCGTCGAGAACGCGGAGCGGCTTCTTCACCGCCTCCGCCAGCCCGCGGCGCGGCGGGGCGGGGATCTGCTTCTTCACCTCGAGCATCAGCACCCCGCCGGCGAAACCGCCCGGAAGCCGCTGGCCGAGGCGTTCCCACATCGCGCCGGTCTTCATCCAGAAGCGGCGGTTCGAGGGCGGCTGGAACAGCGCGGCGAAGGCGCGCTCGGGCACGAAGTCGTGGCTGCGGATCTGGCCCTCGAGCTGGCGCATCGAATAGGGCCGGCCGAAGCCGAAAGGGGTCTTGTCGTTCCGCGCCCAGAGCCCGCCGCGGTTCGGCACGATCAGCAGCGCCCTCCCCTCGGGTGCGAGGGTCCGGTAGCATTCCTCGAGCACCTGGAACGGGTCCTCGCTGGTGTCCAGTCCGTGCATCAGCACCAGCCGGTCGACGCTGCCGGTCTCGATCGGCCAGAGGGTCTCCTCGCAGAGCACCGAGAGGTTAGGCTCCCCGGGCGGCCAGGGCATCACGCCCTGCTGGCCGGGCATCAGCGAGATCACCCGCGCGGCATCCTGCAGGAACGGGCGCAGGAGCGGCGCGGCAAAGCCGAAGCCCACCACGGTCTGACCGTGCGTATCGGGCCAGAGCGACCGAACCTGCTCGCGGATCGCCCGCTGCGCGGCCCGCCCTAGGCCAGTCCGGTAGTAGAAGCTCCTGAGATCGAGCACGTCGAGGTGCATTGCGGAGTGTGGCCCACGGGTTAGGATAGGGGCAACCATACCGAAGGAGATCCGAAAAGCCATGCCCCTGGAAATCGTCACAATCCCCTGCCGGAGCGACAACTACGCGTTCCTGATCCGTGACGACGCCAGCGGGAGGACGGCGCTCGTGGATGCGCCCGAGGCGGCGGCGCTCGACGCGGCGCTGCGCGAACGGGGCTGGGGGCTCGACGAGCTCTGGATCACCCATCACCACGGCGACCACGTGGAGGGCACCGAGGCGCTGCGCCGCGCCTATGGCTGTTCGGTGACCGGCGCTGCGGCCGATGCGCATCGGCTGCCGGCGCTCGACCGCCGGGTCGGCGATGGCGATACCTTCGGTTTCGCCGGGAACGAGGTGCGGGTGATGGACGTCTCGGGCCACACGGTGGGGCATGTGGCGTACTACATTCCCGCCGCGAAGGCCGTCTTCACCGCCGACAGCCTGATGGCGCTCGGCTGCGGCCGGGTGTTCGAGGGGACCTTGCCGCAAATGTGGGAGTCGCTCTCGAAACTGGCCGCGCTGCCGCCCGAGACGGTGGTGCATTCGGGTCACGAGTATACCGAGGCCAACGCCCGCTTCGCCGCCACTATTGAACCCGGCAATCCCGATCTTATCTCCCGGACAGAGGCCATCGCGGCCGCGCGCGCGGCCGGCAAGCCCACGGTGCCCTCGATCCTGTCCGACGAGCTTGCGACAAACCCGTTCCTGCGCGCCGGAACCCCCGAGGTGAAGGCGCTTCTGGGCATGTCGGAGGCCACCGATGCCGAGGTCTTTGCGGAGATCCGGAGTCGCAAGGACCGGTTCTGACGGCGCCTGAAAAATCCTCACGCAACTGAGGCTTTTTCGCCGCGACAGAAATTGTGAGCGCGCTGGGGCAAAAAAAACTTGAAGGTTCGAAATTAACACCGAACCTTAATCTTAAGGGGCCACGGTCGAGAAGGGCACTCACCCCTCGGCCAAAGCGGAAGGAGCACGTATCGTGCCGTCATTTTCGAAAACGCTCGAGGATGCGATTCACTCGGCGCTGGCGCTGGCCAATGCGCGGCGCCATGAACTCGCGACGCTCGAGCATCTACTTCTCGCACTGATCGACGAACCGGACGCCGCGAAGGTGATGCAGGCGTGCTCGGTCGACCTGGAGGCCCTGCGCAAGACGCTTCTCGATTTCATCGAGGACGATCTGGCGACGCTGGTCACGAATATCGAGGGCTCGGAGGCGGTGCCGACCGCCGCATTCCAGCGGGTGATCCAGCGCGCGGCGATCCATGTCCAGTCGTCCGGCCGGACCGAGGTGACCGGTGCCAACGTGCTCGTGGCGATCTTCGCCGAACGCGAGTCGAACGCGGCCTATTTCCTGCAGGAGCAGGACATGACCCGCTACGACGCGGTCAACTTCATCGCGCACGGGGTGGCGAAGAACCCGAGCTTCGGCGAAAGCCGCCCGGTCCAGGGCGCGCAGGATTTCGAGGAAGAGACCCAGGCGCAGGATGGCGAGGGCAAGGAATCCGCGCTGGCCAAATACTGTGTCGACCTGAACGCCAAGTCGCGCAAGGGCGATGTCGATCCGCTGATCGGCCGCGAGCTCGAGGTCGAGCGCTGCGTGCAGGTGCTGTGCCGCCGCCGCAAGAACAACCCGCTCCTGGTGGGCGATCCGGGCGTCGGCAAGACCGCCATCGCCGAGGGTCTGGCGCGCAAGATCACGCAGGGCGAGGTGCCCGAGGTGCTGTCGGGCGCGACGATCTATTCGCTCGACATGGGCGCGCTCCTGGCCGGCACGCGGTATCGCGGCGATTTCGAGGAGCGCCTGAAAGCAGTCGTTTCGGAACTCGAGGCGCATCCCGACGCGGTCTTGTTCATCGACGAGATCCACACCGTGATCGGCGCCGGCGCCACCTCGGGCGGCGCGATGGATGCCTCGAACCTCCTGAAGCCCGCGCTTCAGGGTGGCAAGCTGCGCTGCATGGGCTCGACCACCTACAAGGAGTTCCGCCAGCATTTCGAGAAGGACCGCGCGCTTTCGCGCCGGTTCCAGAAGATCGACGTGAACGAGCCTTCGGTCGAGGATTCGGTGAAGATCCTGAAGGGCCTGAAGCCCTATTTCGAGACGCATCACGACATCAAGTACACCGCCGAGGCGATCAAGTCGGCGGTGGAGCTCTCGGCGCGCTACATCCATGACCGGAAGCTGCCCGACAAGGCCATCGACGTGATCGACGAGGCCGGCGCGGCGCAGCACCTGGTGTCGGATTCCAAGCGGCGCAAGACGATCGGCGCGAAGGAAATCGAGGAAGTCGTGGCGAAGATCGCCCGCATTCCCCCCAAGAACGTGTCGAAGAACGATGCCGAGGTGCTGAAGGACCTGGAGGCGGCGCTGAAGCGCGTGGTCTTCGGGCAGGATCTGGCCATCGAGGCGCTGTCCTCCTCGATCAAGCTCGCCCGCGCGGGCCTGCGCGAACCCGAGAAGCCGATCGGCAACTACCTGTTCGCGGGCCCGACCGGGGTCGGCAAGACCGAGGTCGCCAAGCAGCTCGCCTCGACGCTGGGCGTCGAGATGCTGCGTTTCGACATGTCGGAATACATGGAGAAGCACGCGGTCTCGCGGCTGATCGGCGCGCCGCCGGGCTATGTCGGCTTCGACCAGGGCGGCCTTCTGACGGACGGGGTCGACCAGCACCCGCATTGCGTGCTCCTCCTGGACGAGATCGAGAAGGCGCATCCGGATGTCTACAACATCCTGTTGCAGGTCATGGATAACGGCAAGCTGACCGACCATAACGGCCGGCAGGTGGATTTCCGCAACGTGATCCTGATCATGACCTCGAACGCGGGCGCCTCGGAACTGGCGAAATCCGCGATCGGCTTCGGCCGGGACCGGCGCGAGGGCGAGGACACGGCGGCGATCGAGCGCACCTTCACGCCGGAATTCCGCAACCGGCTGGACGCGGTCATCAGCTTCGCGCCGCTCGGCAAGGAGGTCATCCTGCAGGTGGTCGAGAAATTCGTCCTCCAGCTCGAGGCGCAGCTCCTCGACCGCAACGTGCATATCGAGCTCACAAAACCGGCGGCCGAATGGCTGGCGGAGAAGGGCTATGACGACAAGATGGGCGCGCGGCCGCTGGGCCGGGTAATCCAGGAGCACATCAAGAAGCCGCTGGCGGAAGAGCTCCTGTTCGGCAAGCTCCTGAAGGGTGGCGTGGTGAAGGTCGGGATCAAGGACGGCAAGATCGATCTGAGGATCGAGCCGCCGGAAACCCGGCGTCTCTCGTCGAAGAAGCCGCCGCTGCTCACCGCCGACTGAGCCCGCTCCACCGCGAAACAACCCCGCGCGAGGCATCTCGCGTGGGGTTTTTCCTTGCCCGATGCACCCGAAGGGGGCCTTGCCCCCTCGCGTCCTGCGGCCGCTCACCCCCAGGATTTTCCGGACCCAAAGAAGGGGAAGCGGGACGCCCGGGCCGTTCAAGGCGGTACGGGGACCAGGAGCGGCGGGGGCGAGGCGCGCCAGCGCCGAGATCCGGGGGGCGCAGCCCCCCCGCGGAGATCGGAATGCGCCGCAGGCGCGCCTTTGGATCAGACCGCTACCGCTCGGTCAGCTTGAACTCGATCCGCCGGTTCTGTGCTCGTGCCTCGGGCGTGTCTGCCGGGTTCACCGGGCGGTACTCGCCGAAGCCCGTCGCGGCGAGGCGGTTCGGCGGGAAGCCGAGCTGATCGATCATGTAGCGCACCACTGAAAGCGCGCGGGCCTGGCTGAGCTCCCAGTTGTCGGCATAGGAGCCACCGGTGATCGGCTGGTTGTCGGTATGTCCGTCGACGCGAAGGATCCAGTCGATCCCCGGCGGGATCTGGTCGGCGACGTCGCTCAGGATGCCTGCCACCTCGGCGATCTGCGCGCGCCCCGCAGGCGAGAGCTGGGCCGAGCCGAGCGGGAACAGCACCTCGGAGGAAAACACGAAGCGGTCACCGACGATCTGCACCCCTTCGCGGTTGCCCAGAAGATCGCGCAATTGTCCGAAGAATTCCGAGCGATAGCGCTCCAGATCCTGGGTCTCGGCCTCGAGCCGCTTGCGCTCGGCCTCCTCTAGCTCTGCCCGGCGGCGCTCCTCGGCGGCGGCGCGCGCCAGCGCCGCGTTGAGCTGCGAGCCCAGCGCCTCGATCTGCACCTTGGCCGCCGAATCGCTCTCGGCCGAGGCGTCCAGCATCGCCTGAAGCGCGCCGAGCTGACCGCGCAGCGCCGCCACCTGCTCGTTCAGCGCGGAAATCCGGCGCTGGCCCTCGGCCGATTTCGCCTGCTCGTCGGCAAGCTCGGCATTGGCCTGGGCCAGAAGCCGCTCCATGCGCTCCCGGTCGGTCAGACCCGCCTCGGCCTCGACCCTGGCGGCAAGCGCCGCGGCAAGCCGGTCGCGCAACGCCTCCTGGTCCGACAAGAGCGCGGCGACCTCGTCGGATTTCTCCGCCTCCGCGGCCAGGGCCTCCGCCAGCCGCTTCGTCAGGCCCTCTTCAGCCGTGCGGGCGGCGGCCAGCAACGTCAGCGTTTCCTCGGCCTTCTTGCGCTGCGCCTCGAGGTTCAGGCTCATCGCGGTCAGCTCGGCATCCGAATCCGCGAGCCGCTTGCGCAGGGCCTCCGCGGCGGCGGCATCGGCGAGGCGGGCGGCCTCGGCCGCGTCGAGCTGCTGTTTCAGCCCCTCGCTTTCGGCGCGAAGATCGGCGGTCAGCGCCTCCAGCGCCTCGCGGCGGGCGGCGGCCAGGCGCGCGGCCTCCTCCTGAGCGTCGATCTCGTCGCGGGCCCGGGCGAGCGCGAGTTGCAGCGCCTCCTGCTCCGACAGCAGATTGGCCTGCGCCTCCTCCAGCTCGGCCAGGTTCGCCGTGAGCCGCTCGCCTTCGGCCAGCGCCTCGTCGCGCTGCCCGATCAGAGCGGCGACCTGCGCCTCGAAGCTGGTGATCCGCGCGGCCCGGTCGGCAAGTTCCTGTTCCTGGCCGGCGATCTGGCTGTTCAGCGTCGCGATCAGCGCGGTCTGGCTGTCGATCTCGCCACGCGCGGCCGCGAGATCCTGGTTCAGCCGCTCGCGCGCATCCTCGAGATTGGCGGTGCGCTGCTGTTCGAGGCCGAGCGCCCGGGCGAGATCGGTGATCTCCGTGGCGAGCTCGTCAAGCTCGTCTTCCTGCCCGTGGATGGTTTCCTGCAGCACGTATTGCAGGATCATGAAGATCGTCAGCACGAACATCAGCACCAGCAAAAGCGCCGTCATCGCGTCGACGAAGCCCGGCCAGATCGAGTTCGAGACGCGCTGTGCGGACCGCCGCGAGAGGGCCATGGCCTAGCGCCGCCCGCCGAGCGCCTCGACCGCCCGGGTCAACTGGTGGATGTCGGCGCGGAGGTCGTCGAGCATTTCCTGGCGTCCGCTGGCCATATCCTCGAGGATCCGCAGGAGCTGCACGTCCATCGAGCGCAGGCGCATCCGGGTCTCGGCATCGGTCTCGCCGCCGCCGCCCTGCGACACCCGCGCCTCGAGCGCCTCGGCCAGCCGTTCCTGCCCGGCCGCGAGCCGTTGCAGCGTCGCGTCGGCGGCGTTTTCGCCCTCGATCCGCTGAACCAGCGCTTCGACCGCGTTGGCCAGCCCGCCGATGCGCTCGTCGACGACGCCGCGGCTAAGTTCGGATTCCTCGTAGAGCGTCGCCAGCGCGCTCATCTGTTCGGCCATCTGGTCGAGCACCGCCGTCGCCGCCCCGCCGCTATCGCCGTCGCTGTCGCCACCGGCAAAGCCGACGCGGGTGATCGTCGAGAGCCAGTCCTCGAGCTCGCGGTAGAAGGTGTTCTGGCCATGGCTGGCGAACAGCTCGAGCAGTCCGACCACGAGCGAGCCGGCGAGACCCAGGAGCGAGGAGGAGAACGCCACGCCCATGCCGCCGAGCTGGCCTTCGAGCCCGGACATCAGCCGGGCGAACACCTCGGCCCCGCCCTCGTCGGTCCCGGCGGGCGCGAGCGAGCGGATCGTGTCGACCACCGCCGGAACGGTCGTGGCGAGGCCGTAGAACGTTCCGAGAAGGCCAAGGAAAATCAACAGGTTGACGATGTATCGCGTGATGTCGCGCGCCTCGTCCACCCGTGTCGCGACGGAATCGAGGATCGACCGGGTCGACCCGGTTCCGAGTTGCGCGCGGGCGCCGCGGGTGCGCAGAAGCGCGGCCAGGGAGGCGAGGAGCCGGGGCGCGTGGGTGAACTGGTGGCCCGGCCGTTCGAGCACGAATCCCTCGATCCAGATCACCGAACTGACCAGCTGGAACACCTGCCAGAAGCAGGTGAAGATGCCGATCACGAAGACGAAGGCGATGAACCCGTTGAGCCAGGGGTTCGCGAGGAAGACCGGCGCGACCTTCGGATACGCGATCCAGCCACCGGCGGCGACCAGCATCGCGACGAAGACCATCAGAAGGATCTGACGGATCGGTTGTGAAAAGTGGGGCTCGGCCTCACGTTCCAGTCGGTTCATGACGGGCGTGTCCTGACGACTGCCTTATGGTTAACGCAGACCTTAGGGGCTCGCGACCGGCCGGACAACACAGAAATGTGCCTCGCAATCGCCCGTTGTACCAGATTTAGAGCCTACTCGGCCGGTTCGGCCGCCCGCTTCGGCGCGGCACGCCAGGTGAGCGCGTCTTCCGAACCCTTCGCGAAAGCTTCGGCCTGAACCTGAAGCGCGCCGTGATGGGGCGATTTCACGCAGACCGGATCGGTCGCCGCGGCATCGCCCACCACCGCCATGGCCTGGCAGCGGCAGCCGCCGAAATCCTTGAGCTTGCGCTCGCAGGAGCGGCAGGGCTCGGCCATCCACTCGGTGCCGCGATAGGCGTTGAAAGCCGCGCCCTCATACCAGATCTCGGCAAGTGGCCGGTCGCGCACATTGTCGAACGTCAGGTGCGGGATCGTCTGCGCCGCGTGGCAGGGCAGCACCAGCCCGTCGGGCGCGACGTTCAGCCCGGTCGTGCCCCAGCCACCCATGCAGCGCTTCGGATAGTCGGAATGGTAGTCGGCGGGCACGTAGTCGATCACCAGCGTGCCCTTGAGCCCCTGGCGTGCCTCGGTCACGATCCGGTCGGCCTCCCGCGCCTGCTCCCGCGTCGGCATCAGCGCGTCGCGGTTCATCAGCGCCCAGCCGTGGAACTGCACGGTGGCGACTTCGATCCGCCGGGCGCCCATCTCCACGGCCATCTCCAGCGCGCGGGGCAGCTGGTGCAGGTTCTGCCGGTGCAAGACGGCGTTCAGCGTCAGCGGAAAGCCGATCTCGCCGATCCAGCCGGCGACCTGCATCTTGCGGTCATAGCCGCCCTTGTAGCCGCCGATCCTGTCGGCCATCGCTGCGTCGGTGCCCTGGAGCGAGAGCTGGATATGGTCGAGCCCGGCTTCGTCCAGCTCGCGCAGGCGGCGCTCCGTAAGGCCAATCCCGGAGGTGATGAGATTGGTATAGAGCCCCGCCTCCCGCGCCGCGCGCACCAGCTCGGTCAGGTCACGGCGGCTGGCCGGTTCGCCGCCCGAAAGGTGGAGCTGCAACACGCCCAGTTCGGCGGCCTCGCGGAAGACGCGGCTCCACGTATCAGTGTCTAACTCGGCGTCGATACGGGCCAGCTCGAGCGGATTCGAGCAATAGGGGCAGGATAGCGGGCAGCGATGGGTCAGCTCGGCCAGCATTGCGATGGGCGGGCGGACACTCACGATACGACCTCCAGGAAGCGACGGTCGCGCAGCGCGCCGAGCAGCCCAGCGCTGTCCGCGGCGATCTGCGCCGCCGGGGCGTCGTAGCGCTCGGCCAACGCCTCCGTGATCGCGCCGAAACTGCGCGCCCCGTCGATCTCCGACAGCACCGCATGGGCGGCGGCATCAAGCGTCACGGTGCGCTCGGGCGCCAAGAGCACCCAGGTCGCGCGCACCTTGTCCCAGTGGATCCGCACGCCGCGCGGCAGCACCGGAATGTCGTCGGGCCCGATCATGACGCCTTCGCCAGCGCCATGCCCTCGCCCGGCACCCAGGCGCCCGGCGGAATCCGCCCCGGCTCCACATAGGCGCCCCAGAGCGCGTCGAGCTGCGACCAGAGCACGTCGGTCTTGAAGATCAGCGCCTTCGCCGCGGCGTCCTGTTTCTCCGCCGTATCGGCATGGTCGAGCACCCATTTCAGCCCGAACGCCACATCCTTCGGCGCCTCCTTCAGCCGGTTGCGGAAATAGGAGAGCGAACTGTCATCGGCGAAATCGTAGTTCTTCAACAGCCCCTCGATCCGGTTCGCGTGGATCTTCGGCGCGAAAAGCTCGGTGAGCGAGGCGGCCACCGCCTCCAGCAAGGTCTTGTCACGCACGAAGCGGACATAGGCATCCACCGCGAACCGCGTCGCCGGCAGAACGCCCGCGCAGGATGCCACATAATCAGGGTCTAATCCTACGGCTTCGGCCAGTCTCAGCCAGCGGCGGATGCCGCCCTCGTTGGTCTCGGTGCCGTCATGGTCCTCGATCCGCGAGCGCCAAGCGCGGCGCAGGTCGGGGCTCTCCACCCGGCTCATGAAGGCCGCGTCCTTCATCGGGATCGAATGCTGGTAGTAGTAGCGGTTGATCACCCAGGCGCGCACCTCCTCGGGCGAACAGCCCCCGCCATGCAGCCGGTGATGGAACGGGTGCAGGTCGTGATAGCGCTCGGCGCCGATCTGGCGCAGGCTAGCCTCCAACTCCTCGCGGGTTGCGGTCATGTCGCGATCTCCATTCCGTCCTGTCCGATGGTCCAGCCCGCCGCCTCGGCCTCGGCCCGTTCGGGCGAGCCGGGGCGCAGGACCGGGTTGGTGTTGTTCATGTGCACATAGACCTTGCGGCCGATCTCGAGGCCCGCAAAGGCCGCCATCGAGCCGTTTTCCCCTGAAATAGACATGTGTCCCATGCGCTGGCCGGTCTTGCTGCCCACGCCCGCGCGCTGCATCTCGTCATCCGTCCAGAGCGTGCCGTCGAAGAACAGGAGCGCCGCGCCGTCGAGCCGGGCGCGGAGGTCGTCCGAGAGGAGCGCGCAGCCGGGGATGTAGAACGCCGTGGTCTCCCCGGCGGTGAGCGCCACGCCCACGGTCTGTTCGCCCACGAGGTCGGTTTGAACCGTGTCGCCTTCGAGATAGAGCGGCACCTTTCCTGGGACCGGGAACAGTTCCGCCGTCAGTCCGGGGGCAAGCTCGAAGGATTGCCCGAGCGCGATGGTGCGTCTTTCGACGATTTCGGCGCGCAGGGCGGAGAAGATCGGGTTCTCCGCGATCACCCGGTGAATCTCGGCGGTGGCGAAAAGCGTGAAGGGCTGCACCTCGCGCAGCGTCAGGAGACCCGCCACGTGGTCGATATCGCCATTGGTCAGCAAGATCGAGCGCAACGGCAGCGCGCGCGGCCCGGTCGGGTGCAGCGCGGGGGTCGCGGCCAGTTGCTGGCGGATATCGGGCGAGGCATTCAGCACGGCCCAGTCCATTCCGTTGCCGGTGACGGCGAGCGAGGACTGGGTCTGCGCGGGGATCTCGCCACGGCGGGCGAGGTTGCAGTTCTCGCAGCCGCAATTCCATTGCGGAAGGCCGCCCCCAGCGGCGGCCCCCAGCACCTGCGCGCGGACTCCCATGCCGGTCTTCCGCGCGCGTTGGATCAGAACAGGACGCCGTCGGTGTCGCCGTCGGGTCCGTACATGTTGATTTCCATGCCGCACTCGATCTCGCGGATGGTCGGTTTGCTCCAGGCCATGTCACTCTCCTCGCTTTCGGGGCTCCACCAGCGAAGCCCCTTCGTCGGGAGGATTGCGAACAGGGCGGGACCGGTCAAAGGAAGTGTTCTAAGAAATAATAAGAGCGGCGCGATTCCAGTGCTTTAGCCAAGAACGGGCGGAGCGCCGTCGAGCACGAATCCGCGGTTCCGGATGGTCTTGATCTCGAAGCCGAAGCTCGCCGCCGGCTCGATCTTGCGGCGGAGATAGCCGACATAGACGTCGACGACGTTCTCGGAACTCGCGCCCTCGCCCGACCAGAGCGCCTCGAAGATCCGCGGGCGCGAGAGCACCTCGCCCGGATACGAGGCGAAAAGCTTCAGAAGGGCGAATTCCCGCTGGGTCAGGGTCACATTCCGGCCTGCGGCGGAGAGCGTCCAGGAGGTGCCGTCGAGCCGCGCGGCGGCGCTGCGGCTGCGGCGCTCCTGCACCTTGAGCCGCGCCACCAGCTCGTCGAGCGAGAACGGTTTCACCACGTAATCGTCGGCGCCGGCCTCGAGCCCAAGGGCGCGGTCCTCAACCTCGGTCAGCGCGCTCAGCATCAGGACGGGGATCCGGTGCCCCTCGGCCCGCATCCGCCGCACCAGGTCGAGCCCGGAATCGGCGCCGATCATCACGTCGACGATGGCCGCCCCCACCGGCGCCTCCGCCAGCGCGGCCAGCGCCGCCTCGACCCCGTGCACCGCGACGGCGCGGTACTCGTGCAGCGCAAGGCCGCGCGAAAGCGCGGAGGTGATCTCGGGGTCGTCGTCGACGATCAGGACGCGGGGCTCGGTCATGGGCGGATGCTAGCCGCCGGCGGCGGGCAAGCCCAGCGCGACCATCGTCCCCGCTGCCGCGCCTTCGTGAACTTCTTCGGAACGCGCCCGGATCGCGGGCCGGAGAGAAGAAAAACGCGGCATGGGCCGTTCCCCGTTTTCTGATGATCTGACATAAGATGTTCGGGGCTCGATTGGCCCCGGGCATCTTTGCGTGCCCCGCCCCCGGGCATCGGAAAGGATCTCATGAGCCGCGTCACCCTGGTCACCGTTGCCTTTAATTCCTCGGCCGTGCTGCCCGCCTTGCTGGACTCAGTGCCGGAGGGTGTGGCCTGCGTGATCGTGGAGAACGGGTCGCGCGACGTGGCCGAGACCCGCGCGCTGGCCGAGGCCCACGGTGCCAGACTGGTGGTCTCCGAGCGCAACATCGGATTTGGCCCGGGCTGCAACCTGGGCGCGGCGCAAGCCACGAGCGAGTTCCTGTTCTTCGTGAATCCGGATGCGACATTGGCCCAGGGCGCCGTGGAGGCGCTTCTGGCCGCCGCCGAGGCGCATCCCGAGGCCAGCGCCTTCAACCCGCGCCTGCGCGACGGCAAGGGCAGGATCGCCTTCAAACGGCGCAGCAAGCTGCTGCCCAGATCCGCCTGGCTGCCGCGCGAGGCCGCCGATAGCGATTGTGAACTGCCGGTGCTGCAGGGCTCGGCGATCTTCGTGCGGCGCGCGGCCTTCAAGGCCGTGGGCGGCTTCGATCCTAAGATCTTTCTCTATCACGAGGATGACGACCTGAGTCTGCGGCTCCGGCGCGACTGCGGCACGCTGCGTCTGGTGACCGGCGCCGAGGTCGTGCATCTGTTCGGCGATTCCACCGCGCGCTCGCCCCGCACCGCCGCGCTCAAGGCCTGGTACATGGGCCAATCGCGGATCTATGCCTGCCGCAAACACGGGATGCCCGCCGCCCTCGGCACTGCCCTCAGGGAGGCCCTGGGGCAGCTCCTGTCGCCACTGACGCTGCTCTCGGCCCGCAAACGGGCCAAGCACTGGGCCTACCTGCGCGGCATCTGGGCCGCGCGGAGCGTCGACGGCGCGAACCAGCCGCTGCCCTGGCAATAGACTGCCCCGGCACGCAGGATGCTAGCCGTCGGCGACGGGCAAGCCCAGCACGACCATCGTCCCCGGCGCCCTACCGATCCGATGATCCTCGGGCACCGGGCTTTCCAGCGCGATACCGCCGCCCTGCGCCTCCATCACCCATTTGGCAAGCGCGAGGCCGATGCCGAACCCCTCGGCCCGGGCCGGGGAGGGCCCCTGCGCGAAGCGGTCGAACACCGCGCTCTGAGCCTCCGCCGGAATGCCGGCCCCGTTGTCGATGACGCGCACCGTGCCGGGCCCGATAGTGACAGCAACCTGGCCGCCTTCGCGGGCATGGCGGGTGGCGTTCCGGACGAGGCTGGCAATCACCTGCCGGGTCCAGTTCCGGTCGCCGGTCACGAAATGTGACCCTGTTTCAGGGAAATCCGCGATCATTCCGGCGGCGGCAAGGTCCGGCCGCGTCTCCTCCTCCACCGCCGCCATCGCCTCGGCCAGGTCGAATCGCGCCGCGTCGAGCTGGAGCCTGCCACTTTCCGAGCGGGCGATGCGCAACAGGTCGTCGATCCGCCGGTTGAGCCGCGCGGCCCGGCTGCGGATCGTCGCGAAGGCCTGCGCCGGCTCGCCCGCGCCCTTCTCGCCCAGCTCGGACTCGGCGAGGATCACCGTGAGCGGCGTGCGCAGCTCATGACTGATATCGGCAAAGAACCGGCGCCGGTCCTCGTCGGTCTGCGAGAGCCGCGCATTGGCCGCGCGAAGCTCCTCAGTGCGCGCACGGATCGTCTCGTTCAGCCGCGCCCATTCCCGGTCGACCGCCGCCTTGCGATCGGCCAGGGCCGCGGCGGCGCGGTTGGTATCGGCGAAAAGCCGGCCGATCTCGTCGCCCTGCGCCTCGGGCAGCCGCACCGCGAAATCCTCGCGGCCGAGCCGCAGCGCCGCCGCGCGCAACAGGTCGAGCCTGCGGAACTGCGGACGGACAAGGCCGAGATGGAAGGCCGCGAACAACAGGATCGTCGCGATGGCCAGCCCGGAGGCGGCGAAGACGAGCCGGCGTTTCAACGCGCCGATCCCCGCGAGGATCGCCTCGCGCGCCCGGATTTCCTCGGCGATCACCGAATTGAGCGGCTGGTCGAACCCGATCGCGAAACTGTCGATATGGCCCTGCAACCGTTCCCGCGAAAGGCCGGGCGAGAGCAGCGCCTTGCGGGTCGCGCCGAACGAGGCCTCCATCCGCGCCACGCCCAAGCTCTGGGTGGCACGGCGCGATTGCTCGTTCAGGCCGAGGCTCTCGGCCTCGCGCACCGCGTTCTCGAGATCGCCGCGGATCCGCGCGAAGGTCTCGGTCAGCCCGGCCGAAAGGCTCTCCAGCCGCCCGGCCCGCGCCTCGGCATCAAGCCCCGATTGCAGCGCCTCCGTCGCGACGACCATGAAGGTGGAGGCCTGGGTGGAGAGCGCGGCGTAGCGATCGAGCCGGCGTTCGGCGGCCAGCGCGGCGTCGAGCCGGGCCGAAACCGCGCTCAGCGCATAGACGACCAGGCCCGCCGCCAGCAGCGCCACAATGCCGATCAGCGCCGCCCCAATTCCGAGCCGCGCCTTCAACGAAGCGGGAAACTGCCTCATCGAGGCCCTCTGGCCGTCAGATTTGCATAGTATTCAGGCACTGCGCGCAACAGTGGCGAAGACGTTACCGTTCGCGCACAGACAAACGGCACGCGAATGCGTACAGTGTGCATCAATAACAATATTTACAGAACTTCACCCTAGGGGGGATCGAGACTTAGGTCGTAGTTGACAAGGTATACCGATGATAGAGCTCCTGTTTGTTGCATGTCTCAGTACTTCGCCCAGCGATTGCCAAGAGCAGAGCCTGCTTTACACCGACATGACTCCGATGGCCTGCATGATGGCCGCACAGCCGGAACTGGCGAAATGGGCCGAGACCCATCCGACCTGGACCATCGGCCGTTGGAAATGCCGCTACGTGAACACCGCCGCGCACGACGCGTAGCCGCTCGCCCGGCAGGGCGCGTCATTCCCGGCGCCTGCGGCGCGTAAGGCCATGGGCCGGGTCGTAGCCCACCAGGGCCGCGCCGAAGAACACCGCGAAACTGGCGAGGACCCAGATCAGCGCGGTGCCGTTGAATGTCTGGTATAGCGAGAACCGGATCAGTTCGACCGCGTGGGTGAACGGGTTGAGCGCGCAGATGTCGTGCAAAAGATCCGAGCTCTCGGACATCTTCCACAACGGGTAGAGCGCGCTCGAAAGGAAGAACATCGGGAAGATCACGAAGTTCATCACCCCCGCGAAATTCTCCAGCTGCCGGATGGTCGACGAGATCAGAAGCCCCAGCGCGCCCAGCATCAGGCCGGTGACCAGAAGCGTGGGCAGGAGCAGCACATAGCCGATGGCCGGCAGGGTGATCCCGAACCCGGCGGCGACGGCAAGGAAGACATAGACCTGCAGGATCGACACCGCGACGCCGGCGAGGAGCTTCGAGAGCAGGAGCCACCAGCGCGGCAGGGGCGAGGTGAGCAGGAGCCGCATCGACCCCATCTCCTGATCGTAGACCAGCGACAGCGAGGATTGCATCCCGTTGAAGAGCTGGATCATCCCGCAGAGCCCCGGGACGATATAGACCTCGTAGGTGATGTAGGTCTGGTAGGGCGGGATGATCGACACGCCCAGCGCCGCGCGGAACCCGGCGGCGAAGACGATCAGCCAGACCAGCGGCCGCACCAGCGCGGCGAGGAACCGGCTGCGCTGGTGGAGGAAGCGCAGGGCCTCGCGGCGGACGATGGCGAACAATGCCGTGAAATAGACCCTCATTCGCCCGCCTCCGCCGGGGCCGTCATGTCCATGAACACCTCGGTCAGGTCGCGCCCTCCGGTCAGCGCGGCGGCGCCGTCATGGGCCAGAACCCGGCCCTGGTGCAGCACCACCACGTCGTCCCCGGGCGCGATCTCGTCGACCAGATGGGTCGCCCAGAACACGGTCAGCCCGCCCGCCGCCAGGTCGTGAACATGGGCGACGATCGCCCGCCGGCTCTTCGTGTCGAGCCCCACGGTCGGTTCGTCCAGCAACAGCACCTCGGGCTGGTGGATCAGCGCCCGCGCGATCTCCATCCGGCGCCGGTGCCCGCCATTGAGGTTCCGCACCTTCTCGCCCGCCCGCTCCGCCATGCCGAGCCGCGCCAGCGCCGCCTCCGACCGCCGCCGCGCCTCCTGGCCGGTGACGCCGTGGAGCGCCGCGAAATAGCTCATGTTCATCGCCACCGACATGTCGAGGTCGAGCGTCGGCTGCTGGAACACGACGCCGATCTTCGACAGGGCCGCCCTCGGCTCCCTCGCGATGTCGTGCCCGGCCACCACGATCCGCCCCTCGCTGGTGACGAAAAGCCGGGTGAGGAGCGAGAACAGCGTCGATTTCCCCGCTCCGTTCGGCCCGAGAAGCGCAGTGAACCGTCCCGGCTGGAGGCAGAAGCTCACCCCGTCGAGCGCCCGCTTCGCCCCGTAGCTGTAGCCGAGCCCGCTGACCTCCAGCGCGCTCATCGGCCGTTTCGCCTGAAACAGGGTCTGTTCATCGCTTCCCTCACTCCAGCGGCGTCAGGCCGGCGGGCGACCCCGACAGCTCGAGGAGCCGTGCGCCGAGCCGTTCCGCCTCCTCCCGCGCATGGGTCACGAACAGCGTCGCGGGCTGCGTCTCGGCGATAAGCCCGAGCGTGAGGTCGAGCATCGCGCTGGCGTTGTCGCGGTCAAGGGACACGAAGGGCTCGTCCATGACAAGCACCTGCGGCTTCGCGGCGAAGGCCCGGGCCAGCGACAGCCGGCGCTGCTGGCCGAGCGAGAGCTGCCCGGCAAAGGCCTCGGCCCGCTCGGCGATCCCCACCCGCGCCAGGGCGGCATCGGCACCGGCGCGGCCGAGGCCCGGATGGACGATGGTCAGGTTCTCCCGCGCGGTCCGCCAGGGCAGCAGCACCGGCTCCTGAAACACCATCGCCATATCGCCCAGGACCCGGACCTCGCCCCGGAAATCAGGGTCTATTCCGGCGACAATCCTGAGAAGCGTCGTCTTCCCCGCCCCCGAGGGCCCGAGAATCGCGACGGTCTCGCCGCGTTCCACGGTGAACGCCATCGGCCCCAGAACCGGCGTTTCGCCGAAGCGCTTTTCGGCGATCTCGACCGACACGCTCATGTCCGCCACCGGCGCACGCGCCGCTCCCAGCGCTGCAACACCAGCCATTCCACGGCGAGCATCACGAAGATGAACGAGAAGGCGTAAATCAGCACCATCCGCACGTCGAAGAGCTGGAAATAGAGATGGATCTGGAACCCGACCCCGTTCGAGCGGCCGAGGAACTCGACCACCAGCACGATCTTCCAGATCACCGCGATCCCCGACCGCGCCGCGCCGGTCACGAAGGGCGCGAGCTGCGGCAGCACCACATGGCGCATCCGCGTGGCCCAAGGCAGCCGGTAAACCCGCGCCATCGCGTCGAGCTCCGGGTCGAGCGCCCTTGCGCCCTCGCGGATCACCGTGGCGACATTGGGGATCTTGTTCAGCGTCACGGCGAGGATCGCGGCGGTCTCGTTCAGCCCGATCCAGAGATAGCAGAGCACGATCAGGACCAGCGCCGGCAGGTTCAGGAACACCACCAGCCAGGGGTCGAGCCAGCGGTCCACCCCCGGATTGCGCCCCATCGCCAGCCCCAGCGCGATCCCCACCCCCATCGCCAGCACGAAGGCCCAGGCCACCCGCCAGAGCGTCCAGGCCAGGTGATAGGGCAACACGCCCGAGCGCAGCTCGTCCCAGAACGGCCCCACCAGCGACCAGGGCGCCGGCAGGATCTGCGGATCGGCCGAGACCGTCGCCGCCGCGACCCAGATCAGCAGGAACCCGGCAAGCGAGGTCGCGGTGACGGCGATCCGGCCGGTCATCTCCCGGTCACTTGGGCTCCACGAACAGGCCCGGCGGCAGCGTCGTCGCGTCGCCCACCAGCTCGGCCCCGCCGAGATCGGCCATCAGCCGCAGGAACTTGTCGGCCGCCGCCTCGTCCACCGGCGCGTCGGCCGGGATGCCGGCCAGGTAATCGGCGCGCAAGGCCGCGAACTGCGCGTCGCTCTGCGCATTCATCATCGGCCGCACCGCCTCCCAGGCCGCGTCGCTTTCCAGCATCAGCTCCTTCGAGGCGCGCGAGGCGGCATAGAGCTGATCGGCGATGCCCGGATGCTCGGCGATGAAGCTCTCCTTCATGTAGTAACCCAGAAGCGGCGTTTCCGGGTTCAGCCCCAGGGCCTTCGCCGCCTCGTCCACCGAAATCAGCTCGCGCATCCCGCCGGCCTTCATCTTCGCCATGAAGTGCCAGAAGTTGATCGCGCCCTGGGTCTCGCCCGACATGCCCGATTTCATGATCAGGGGCGGCGCGCCGAAGACCTGCTCGGTCTCGGCGGCAAGATCCATGCCGTATTCCTGCTGCGCATAGGCGCGCAGGATCAGCCAGCTCTTGTCCAGCGGCCCGCCGGCGATGCCGATCTTGGCGCCCTTCAGGTCGGCCAGCGTCTCGGCATTGCTGCCTTCCGGCACCACAAGGCCGCCCACCGCCCTGGAATAGGGGATGAACACGTAATCCTTCCCCGCCGCCCGCTGCCGCGCGACCCAGATCCAGTCGGCCACCGCGATATCGGCCTCACCGCCTTCCACCGCGATCCGCGTCGCGGCGTTGTCGGCATATTCCTGGATCACCAGGTCGAACCCGTTCTGCTTGTCGAACGCGTTCGCCTCGATCGTGGCCAGTTCCCAGTTGACGGTGCCGATCTTGAGCGTGGCGGCCCGGACGGTGGTCATGTCCTCGGCCCGGGCGAAGCCCAGGCTGCCCGCCAGAACCGCGATTGCAGCTAAGAAAGTCTTCCGCATGATCGTCCTCCCCGAATGCGGCCCCTCTTCCGGTGCCGCCTTTCCTTTCGTGTATCCGGCACCGGGACCGGCCGCCATCAGACCTTCGTCTTCCGG
Organism: Paracoccaceae bacterium; assembly: GCA_003605175.1. GTDB lineage: Bacteria > Pseudomonadota > Alphaproteobacteria > Rhodobacterales > Rhodobacteraceae > Ovoidimarina. The sequence goes on from QWDA01000010.1 coordinate 138,751, forward strand.
TCGCTACTGGATGTTGAACACGACCCTTTGCGCCGCGCCGGTCGTCCCCGGGATCTGCAGCACATGGCTGCCCGGCTTGATCGCGATGAACGAAAGCTCGACGGTGCCCTCGTCGTCGAATTCCAGGCTGTCGATCGCCATCGGCCGCACCTCGATATCGTCGATGACGATCTCGTTCATCCAGATCGCCCGGAAGAAATCCGGCCCCGACAGCGCCAGCTCGGCCGAGCCGTCGGCAGTGATCTCGAGCGTGTAATAGGCCCCCGACTGGAGATCGTAGTTGCCCGCCTCCGACAGGGGCTGCCCCGAGGCCAGGGTCAGCGCGATGGTCTCACCCCGGTTGCAGGCGGCCAGAAGCCCGGCAAAACCCAGATCGTCGCACAAGGGCGCCGCCGCCGCAGGCCCAGCCAGCATCGCCGCACAGAAACCCAGGTATCTCACCATTCCGTCCCTCTCCCTCAGTCCGGCGCGACCACGACGCCCCAGGGCTGCTGCCCCACCTGCACCGACTTGATCGCCTTCAGTTTCTCCACGTCGATCACCGTGACGTCGTTCGAATTGCCGTTGGTGGTGACGAGGAATTTCTCCCCCGGCGTGAACGCCATCTGCCAGACCCGCTGGCCGGTGATGATGTAGTCGAGCACCTCGTCCGACTGCGCGTCGATCACCGCCACCCGGTTCGCGGGGCCCAGCGCCACGAAGACATACTTGCCGTCCGCCGTGGCCTTCACGCCCACCGGCTGCAGCCATTCGGGCAGCACGCCCGGCACCTCGAAGCCGATCTTGTCGACGAGCTTGGGTTCCTCGCCCGTCATGTCGATCACGCTGACCGTGCCGCCGATCTCGGACGAGACGTAGAGCTTGGTCCCGTCCTCGGTGAACTCGGCATAGCGCGGGCGCTGGTCGACGAGGATGTTGTGCTTGATCTGGTAATCCGAGGTGTCGATGAAATGCGCCATGTTGGTGGTCTCGGAAGTGTTGACCACCCATTTCTCGTCGGGGCTGATCCCCATCCCCTCGGGCTCGACCCCCACCGGGATCTCGGCGATGACCGTGTGGCTCTCGGTATCGACCACCGTCACCAGGTTGTCGTCCTCGTTGGCGATGTAGAGCGGGTTGCCCGAGGGATCGAGCACGAACAGTTCCGGATCGGGGCCCGAGGGCAGCGTGTAGAGCTCGGCATGGGTCTCCGGATCGAACACGCGCACCAGATCGTCATCCGAGGCGGCGACATAGAGCCTGGTCCCGTCCGGGCTGATCGTAATCCCGCGCGGGCGGTTCCCGGCATCGAACTCCGCGATCACCTCCCAGCTCCCGCTATCGAGCACCGTCACCGTGTTGCCCTTCTCGTTCGTGACGAACACCTTGTTGGCGAGCGCCGGAGACGCGAGCGCCGCGAGGCACAGGACAAGGGGAAAGCGCATAGGCGTCATCCTCTCTCGAAGGCCGCGCAGGCCGATTCCGGAGCGTCGAGCCCCAGCGTGTCCAAAGGCGAAACCTGATGCAGGAACCCGTCCTGCGGGCTCACGCTCACCGTGATCCGCCCGTCATAGAGCAGCACCGGCTGCCGCAGCTGCCCATTCCAGCGCCGGAACGTGACCGGCACCCCCTTGAACGCCGCCAGTTCGAAAGCGTCGCTCAGCGCATAGTCGCGCAGTGCCATCGCGTCTGCCGTGCCGGTGCGCGTCACCGCCTCGCCCACCACGCGCAGGGCCAACCAGACCTGGTAATCCTCGTCGCGCATGTAGCGCCGGGTCAGCGCCTCGAAACGGCGCTGGAACTGCGTCGCCCCCCAGGCCTCGTGCGCGCCATGCATGGTGACGGGGCGCAGACCGGCGGCGCCCATCACCGGCCGCGGCGTCCAGAGGTTGAACGGCAGATAGGGCGCGAACACGTCCGAGGCATCCGCCGCGATCACCACGTCATGCTCCTTCGGATCCTGGGTAAAGACCGGAAGCTGCCGCTGCACCTGGACATATCCCGTGTCCGTGCGCCGCGACCCGCCGGTATCCTCGAACTCCCGTTCCTCGACGATCTTCGCGCCGAATTTCGCGGCCGCGCGGCGATAGGCCTCGGCCATGGCGAGATCGGCCGGGTTCGAGCCATGGATCAGGAACCAGCGCGACCAGCGCTTCCAGATCGCGAATTCCGCCACCGCATCGGCCATCATCGCCTCGGACGGCGCGATATGCAGCACATTGGCGCGGCATTCGCCGTCGCGCAGCGCGGTGTCGCGGGCCAGCGCGTTCAGGACCAGCACATCGGGCCCCGCCCGGTCCGCCAGCGCGAGGAATTCCGGCTCCTCGGCCATCAGGACGACGATCCTTGTGCCTTCCGCCAGGATCGCGTCCAGCGCATCCGCCGCCGCCTCGGGCGCGGCCGCGACGGTCTCGGTCGCATAGGTCTGCCCCAGGAACGACCCGGTCGTGCTGTTGTCCTCGGTCGCCAGCACTGCGCCCGCGAAGCCAAGATCGTCCGGGCGATCGTCATAGCGCGAGATCGGCGCGAGCTTCGGGTAATCCACCCGCAGCACCGCCGCCCGCACCTCCAGCGCAAGCCCCGCCGCCGCGCCCATCGGCACGGCCAATCCGAACGCCAGCACAAGGGCCGCGAAACGCATGATCCTCCCCTCGCCCGTCTCCGCGGGCCCGTCACTGGGCCGAGTATCCGGCCCGCACCCCGCAGCGTCAAAACCCGAGTTCTAAGAAATCATAAGAATCCTTGCGAATCCGGGCCTTGCGGGGCGCCGCGCAGGATGGTGCCACAGGCGCCCCGGCGCCAACCGATACTTTCGGCTCATTGCAGGAAACCGGCCCCGGGCTAAGCTCCTCCCATGCTTCAAGCGCCCCTTCTCGCCGCCGGTCTGGCGGTGTCTCTGGCGACCGCCGTCCTGGCGGAGGAAGCGCCCGTGGCGCCGGGAACCGTGGCGTTCCTCGGCATCCACTTCCTCGATACCTCGGCCGAAGGCGCCTATTACGGCGAGCGCCCCGAGGAGCGCGTCCGGATCGGCCTCCTCGAAGACGAGGTGCGCACAAGATTCGCCACGGAAGGCTTCACCTTCCTCGACCTCTCGCCGATCGCCGAGGAATTCGACCGCGTGGTGAACCCGGCCAACTGTTACGGCTGCGATGTCCGCATGGCCCGAAAGCTCGGCGCCGATTACGTGCTGGTGGGCGAGGTGCAGAAGGTCTCGAACCTGATCCTGTCGATGAACCTGATCCTGCGCGAAACCGGCGAGGGCCGGATGGTGCGCGGGCAGTCCGTCGAATTCCGCTCGAACAGCGACGAGAGCTGGCTGCGCGGCATCCGCTACATCCTGAAAAACAACATCTTCAAGGGAGGAAGAACCCCATGAAACGAAGGACGGCGCTGATCGCCGGGCTGGCGCTGATGCTGCCGGCGGCGGCCATGGCCCACGGGCCGACACGGCAGAAGGTCACGCTCACGCAGACGGTGGTGGCCCCGCCCGCCGAGGTTTGGGCGGCGATCGGCGATTTCCAGGACATGTCCTGGCACCCGGCGGTTTTCTCCTCGACAGGCGAGGGCGGCAACGGGATCGACGCCACCCGAATCCTGACCCTCGGCCAGGAGGGCGGCCCGACCGTCTCGGAAGTGCTCTACAAATACGACGCCGCGAAGATGAGCTATTCCTACCGGATCACCGAAGTGGCGGTCGAAACCCTGCCGGTCACCAACTATTCCTCGCATCTCACCGTGAAACCCGCCGAGGGCGGCGGCTCGCAGATCGAGTGGCGGGGCGCCTTCTATCGCGGCTATCCGAACAACGATCCGCCGCCGGAACTGAGCGACGAGGCCGCGGTCGCCGCCGTGACCGCGCTCTACCAGGCGGGGCTCGACGCGCTCGCCGAACGCTTCGGGGCCCTCAATTAGGGTCACATTCGGGGTCCTCCCCGCCCTCGTCGCGGCCTCGGCCGCGGCGGGGGATATCGCCTTCGTCACAAACCAGAACAGCTCCGACCTGAGCGTGATCGACCTCGACCGGCGCGAGGAGATCCGCCGCATCGAGGTGCCCGGCAAGCCCGCCGGTGTCGCCGTGGCCGGCGGCCGCGTCTACGTGGTCTCGCCCGATACCAAGGAGGTCCGCGCTCTCGATGCCGCCACCGGCGACAGGCTGGCAGAGGTCACCCTCGACGGCGGCCCGATCGGCATCGCGGTGGACGCGGCCCGCGGCCTTGTCTTCGTCTCCGACTGGTACAACGCGCGGATCTGGGTGCTCGACGCCCGCTCTCTCGCCGAACTCGCCAGCCTCGCCACCGGCAGCGCGCCCGCGGGCATTGCCGTCTCGCCCGATGGCACACTCCTCGCCTCGGCCGACCGCGACGCCGACGCGGTCTCGGTCTTCGACCTCGACACACTCGCCCTGCGCCACCGTGTGGGTGTCGGCACCCGGCCCTTCGGCCTGGGTTTCGCACCCGACGGGCAGCTCTTCGTCGCCAATGTCGGCACCAACGACGTGACCGTGCTCGACGCCGCTCAGGGCAAGACGCTCGCCACCTTCCCGGTCGGCGAGCGGCCCTATGGCGTGGCCTTCGCCGCCCGCCGGGCCTTCGTCACGAACCAGTATGCCGACACGGTCAGCGTCGTCGACCTCGCCACGCTCGCCCCCGTCGCCACCCTGGACGTGGGCGAATATCCCGAGGGCATCGGCTGGTCGGAAAGCGCCGGTGCGATCGTGGTGGCGAACTGGTTTTCCAACACGATCAGCCTGATCGACCCGGAAAGCCTCGAAACACTGTCTGAAGTGGAAACCGGCGACGGCCCGAGAGCCTTCGGCGATTTCATCTGGAAAGAGTGACGCCGATGAAGGGGACGGTCACGGCGACGGCCCCTCCCGCACCGAAACCAAAGCGCGCGCCCGGCTCGCCGCGCGGGTGGTGGCGCCGGTCAAGACCGCGCTGACCTTCTCGCCGATCCTCGACAGGAACCCGATGCCACCGCGGCGGGCCGCGCTCCCGGTCGGTCGACGTGGCCATGACAATCACGACCCGGAGGTCATCTGAAATCCGCTGAGTTTTTCGCCAGTTTCATTCCCGACTGAGTGCGTTCATTGGTGCAGGCACGTTGAAGCATAGCTTCGTCCGTAAAGCGTTGGCTAAGCGGCCTTGCTCCCCTGGGCCGTGCCTTGCCCCGCCCGAATGGCGCCGGGAGGCGCCGGGCGAGCGCCTGCCCGCCCGGACGGGCTGGCGCTCGCCCGGCTTGCGCTTCTGCTCTAATACCCCGGCACCGGCTCCAGTTCTTCCACCGGATAGCCGAACAGCGCCCAGCCGTCCGAGCCCTCGGGCAGCCAGTAGACGCGGGTATAGCCATGGCCCAGAGCGCGTTTCGCCGCGTTCCAGGACATCCAGCAATTCTCCAGGCAGAAGAACAGCACCGGATGCGCCTTGTCGCCGCCCGTCGCCGCCTCGAGCCCGGCGCGGAAATAGGCGTCGGTCACCTCGGCGAGGGCACCAAAGCCCACATTCGGCAGCCAGATCGCGCCGGGGATCGAAACCCGCGGCGTCTCGCGCCAGATCGTGCCGGGCGGCAGCTTGGCGGGCTTCGGCGCGCGCGGCAGCACGTCGATGAAGGCGGTCTCGCCCGCCTCCCAGAGCGCATGGGCCTCCTCGGGCCCCACCACCGTCGCGCCTTCCAGCGTGGCCGGCACCGGCGCGCGGTACTCCTCCATCCGGAACCCCTCGGGCTCCGTCGCCTGGGCATGGGCAAACCCCGCCGCAAGGATCAGGAAAAGGACGGCGACGCCCCTCAATTGCCAAGGTCGAGGACATCCGTCCCCATGTCGTTCAGAAGCGGCACCCCCGCCTCGGCGAGGATCGCGTTGATCTCGCCCTGGTTCCGGCGGATCAGCGAGTTGAGCTTGCGCTGCCACACCTTCTCGCCCTGCCGCACCCCCATGGTGATCCGGAAGAACAGCCGGGGCGGCAGCGCCTCCTTGACGAGCGGCGTTGCCTTCATCCCCGGATAGCTCTCCCTGACCAGGGGCCCGGCGAGCGGCCCCCAGAGGATCGCCGCGTCGATCTCGCCAGATTTCAGGTCCTCGAGCATGTCTGTTGCAGGGGATTCGAAGCGCCGGTCGACCACGAGGTTATAGGCCTTCGCCTTCCCGATCAGCCCGTTCCGCGCCATGTGCGTGGCCGGCGGCGAGCCGGCGATGATGCCGATCCGCCTGCCCTTCAGGGCCGGATCGGAAAGCTCCGTCACCCCGGCGAGATCGCCGCCCTCGGGCACCACCAGCGCGAAGGCCGAGGTCATGTAATGGTTGGTGTTCAGCACCAGCTCGTGCCCCTGCGCGTAGCCGATCACCACGTCGCACTTGTTGGCCTTGAGCGTGTTGCGGATGAACCCCGTCGCCATCGGGTACCAGCTGTACTGCACCGGCAGCCCCAGCTTCTCGGCGAAAAGCTCGGCGAGCCGGTTCTCGTAGCCCCGGCCCTCCCGGTCCGACATCGGGTAGTTCGCCGGATCGGCGCAGACCCGGAAATGGTTCTTCGACACCAGGTCCGAGGTCTGCGCAAAGCCGCTCCCCGCACCGGCCAGGACCAGTGCGAGCGCGGCAAGCGTTCTGCGGAGACCGCTAGGTGCCAAGGCAGTTGTTCTCGTCTTCGCGGATCACGTCCGACTTGTCGACGCGGGCTTTCGGCCGCCCCCGGGGCAGCGCATCGGTGCCGCGCGCCAGCAGGTAGACATAGATGTCCTGCAGGTAGCACATCACGTTCGGGTTGTCGCCGAAGGCGGGCATCACCGAGTTCTCGGCGGCGTCGACCTTCTTCCGGCCGTCGGCGACGACGGCGTAGAAATCGTAGTAATCCATGTTCACGGCCGAGAACTTGATCTTCGGCGCGTAGGAAGACCCCTCGCCATCCGGGCCATGGCAGACATGGCATTCCGAGTGGTAGCGGCGGAAGCCCGAATAGGTCATCCAGTCGATCGTGCCGTCGTCCTCGATGTTGAAGGTGGGCAGATCGTCGGCGGTGTACCAGCGCCCGTCTTCCTCGTAGGCCGCCTTCACCTCCGGGTCGTCGGGTCCGAATTTCGGCGGTCCGTCATGCAGGGCCATGTCCTGCGCGAACGCGGCTCCGGCGATGAGGAGCGCCGCGAGGGTGATTGGAAGTTTCTTGTTCATTGGTGCGTTCCTCCCCTTCAGAATGAGGGCCGGCGCAGTCTGCGCCGGCCCCTTTTCAATCCCCGCGTGCCTCAGTCGGGCAGCGTGAAGACCGTGAGCTGACCGCCGAGCGCGGTGTAGTCGCTCAGGGCAGCGTAGCCGCCCACGGCGCCCAGACCGTCATTCGGGTTGGTCAGACCGGCCGCGAGACCGATCCCGGCCCAGCCGCCGACACCCGACAGGATGCCCACATACTGCTTGCCGTTCTGGCTGTAGGTCATCACGTTGCCGATGATCCCCGACGGGGTCTTGAACCGGTAGAGCTCTTCGCCCGTCTCGGCCGAGACCGCCTTCAGGTAGCCTTCGAGCGTGCCGTAGAACACGATGTCGCCCGCGGTGGCCAGAGCGCCCGACCAGACCGAGAACTGCTCGGGGATCGACCACTTGATCTCGCCGTTGATGTTGTCCCAGGCGATGAAGTTGCCCATGCCGCCATGGCTGTCGGGCGCCGGGTACATCGCAAGCGTCGCCCCGACATAGGGCTGACCGGCCGTGTAGCTGACCCGGAACGGTTCGTAGTCCATGCAGACGTGGTTGGTCGGCACGTAGAACAGTTCCGTCTCCGGCGAGTAGGCCGCCGGTTGCTGGTCCTTGGAGCCGAGCGCCGCCGGGCAGATGCCGGTCGAGTTCACGTCCTCGCCGTTCTGTTCGGTGGAGTACTGCGCCACCACGGCCGGACGGCCATAGGTGTCGGAGGCCGGGTCCATGTCGACGCCGGTGGTCCAGTTCACCGCCGGGTCGTACTTCTCGGCGACGAGCAGTTCGCCCGAAACGCGGTCGAGCGTATAGCCCAGGCCGTTCCGGTCGAAATGGGTCAGGAGCTTGCGCTCTTCGCCATCGATCTCCTGCTCGGTCAGGATCATCTCGTTGATCCCGTCATAGTCCCACTCGTCATGCGGGGTCATCTGGTAGACCCACTTCGCCATGCCGGTATCGGCATCGCGCGCCATGATGGTCATCGACCACCGGTTGTCGCCCGGGCGCTGCGCCGGGTTCCAGGTCGAGGGGTTGCCGGTGCCGTAATACACCAGGTTCAGCTCGGGATCGTACGAATACCAGCCCCAGGTGGTGCCGCCGCCGATCATCCACTGATCGCCTTCCCAGGTCGCCGTGCCCGAATCCGCGCCCACGGGTTGGCCCAGATGTGTGGTATTCTCGGGATCCATCAGCGTGTCGCTGTCCGGACCCATCGAATAGGCGCGCCAGACCTGCTCGCCGGTGTTCATGTCATAGGCCGTGACCGACCCGCGCACACCGAACTCGCCGCCGGAGATCCCGACGATGATCTTGTCGTTGACCGGCAGCACGGTCGCGGTGTTGGTCTCGCCCTTGGACGGATCGCCATTCGCCACCGACCAGATCACCTCGCCGCTATCGGCGTCGAGCGCCACGATGGTGGTGTCGGCCTGGTGCAGGAAGATCTTGCCGTCGGCATAGGCGACGCCACGGTTGACCGTGTCGCAGCACATCACCGGAATGACGTCCGGATCCTGCTTGGGCTCGTACTTCCACTTGATCTTGCCGTCATTGGCGAGATCGAGCGCGTAGACGATGTTCGGGAACGGGGTATGCAGGTACATCGTGTCGCCGATCACGATCGGCGAGCCCTCGTGACCGCGCAACACGCCGGTCGAGAAGGTCCAGGCGACCTGCAGGTCACCCACGTTGTCCTTGTTGATCTGGTCGAGCTTCGAATAGCGCTGGTTCGCGTAATCGCCGGTCTGCAGGACCCACTGATCCGGATTGTCGATCTCGGCCTGGACCGAATCGCTGGCCATCGCGCCGGACGTGCACAGCGCCATGGCAGTCGTGATTGCGAGCAATCTCTTCATGCTTTTCTCTCCCTAGTCGGTGTGATGGACCCCCAGCTCTGACGGCTTCCGCCGTTGTGCTCCCCTGAGACGTCCTGACCTTTCCCGATGCCTCGTTGGCTCCGTCACCGGGTCTTCCGTGGTGATAGATCTCTCCTTCTCCCTCCTCGCATTCTGGTTGTCGGTCCGGGGCGCAACCATAGGGCGCCCCGACCTCTCCCTCTAGTTGTGTGTAGCGTGCAAACGCTCCGCGTGCCAAGCCACATGATCGCCGGCGAAGGTCTGCACGAAGTAGTAGCTGTGGTCGTAACCCGCCTGGATCCGCACCTGCCCCGGCTGGCGCCGCCGCGTCATCGCCGCGGCCAGCGCCTCGGGCTTCAGGAGATCGAGGAACTGGTCCTTCGACCCCTGGTCCACCAGGATGTCGCCCTTCCAGCCGTTCTCCTCCAGGAGGATCGAGCTGTCATGCACGCCCCAGGCCGATTCATCGTCGCCGAGATAGGCGGAAAGCTGCTTCCGCCCCCAATCCGACCGGGTCGGGTTGGCGATCGGCGCGAAGGCCGAGACCGAACCGTAGAGATCCGGGTTCCGCAGCGCGATGGTCAGCGCCCCGTGCCCGCCCATGGAATGCCCGGTGATGCCATGCGCCCCGTTGACCGGGAAGTTGTCGCACACCACCGAGCGCAGCTCCGACACGACGTAGTCGTACATCCGGAAATGCGGCCGCCAGGGCTCGCGCGTGGCGTTCACGTAGAACCCCGCGCCCTGGCCCAGGTCGTAGGCGTCGTCATCCGCCACCCCCTCGCCCCGGGGCGAGGTGTCGGGAAAGACCACCGCGATCCCGTGCTCCGCCGCATGCTCCTGGAACCCGCCCTTGGTCATGGCGTTCTCGTGGGTGCAGGTCAGGCCCGACAGGTACCAGAGCACCGGAACCGGGCCTGCCTCCGCCTGCGGCGGCAGGTAGACGGCGAAGGTCATGTCGACACCGCAGGTGTTCGACGGGTGCTTGCAGACCTTCTGCACGCCGTCGAAACAGCGGTTCTCCGATATGACCTCGATCTCGCTCATCAGTAGGTGACCACGGCACGGATGGATTCGCCTGCATGCATCAGGTCGAAGCCCTTGTTGATCTCGTCGAGGGAAAGGATGTGGGTGATCATCGGGTCGATCTCGATCTTCCCGTCCATGTACCAGTCCACGATCTTCGGCACGTCGGTCCGGCCGCGCGCCCCGCCGAAGGCGGTGCCCTTCCAGACCCGGCCCGTCACCAGCTGGAACGGCCGGGTGGAGATCTCCGCACCCGCCGGCGCCACGCCGATGATGATCGACTGGCCCCAGCCCCGGTGCGTGCATTCCAGCGCGTCGCGCATCACCTTGACGTTGCCGGTGCAGTCGAACGAGTAATCCGCCCCGCCGATCTGGTCGAACGGCGTCTTGGTGATGTTCACGATCTCCTGGACGACGTTCTCGCAATCCTTCGGGTTCACGAAATGCGTCATCCCGAAGCGCTCGGCCATCGGCTTCTTGGCCGGGTTCAGGTCGACCCCGATGATCTTGTCGGCCCCGGCAAGCCGCAGGCCCTGGATCACGTTCAGACCGATACCGCCCAGGCCGAACACCACCGCCGTCGCGCCGATCTCGACCTTCGCGGTGTTGATCACCGCGCCGATGCCCGTGGTCACGCCGCAGCCGATATAGCAGATCTTGTCGAACGGCGCGTCCTCGCGCACCTTCGCCACCGCGATCTCCGGCAGGACGGTGTAGTTGCTGAACGTCGAGCAGCCCATGTAATGCAGGATCGGGTCGCCATCGAGCGTCGAGAAGCGCGAGGTCCCGTCCGGCATCAGGCCCTGGCCCTGGGTGGCCCGGATCGAGGTGCAGAGGTTGGTCTTCTGGCTCAGGCAGCTCGGGCAGGCCCGGCATTCCGGCGTGTAGAGCGGGATCACGTGGTCGCCCGGCTTGACGCTCGTCACGCCCGCGCCGACCTCGACCACGACGCCCGCGCCCTCATGGCCCAGGATCGCCGGGAACAACCCCTCCGGATCCGCGCCCGAAAGCGTGAATTCATCCGTGTGGCAGATCCCCGTGGCCTTGATCTCGACCAGAACCTCCCCGGCCTTGGGGCCGGCAAGTTCCACTTCCATGACCTCAAGCGGCTTTCCAGCCGAAACCGCAACAGCTGCGCGCGTCCGCATAGTCCCTCCCGTATCCGCCTGACTCGCAGGCTTCTAGTTGTGAAAATCGTAGTCGCCGCCTCTCGCGACCGGCAATCGAGACCTTGGTTGGTATTCGCGGCCGTAGACCCGGGCGGCAGGGCAGGGATATGCTCCAACAAGGAGGATTTTCAACAATGAAGCGATACGCGGCGCTTGCGGCGGTGCTTGCCATGGTTTCCCTTCCGGGCGCGGTCCGGGCGGCGGATTTCGCCGATCCGTCCTGGCCCTGCGTCCAGCGCAAGGTCGAGAACCTGTCGGTCGGGCTGATGTGGCCCGCGCCGATTCCCGAGGGAAAACTGACCGGAGAAGTGGCCGGGGACGCGAGCGACCTCGCCCAGCGTTTCGCGCTCAGGAAGCTCACCCTCGAGGAGGTCCGCCCCGCCATGGACGCCTTCGTCGAAAAGCACGGCCGCGACCCGGCGCTGCTCGGCCAGGTGTTCCGGGAGAGCTTCGAGAGGCTCGCCCGCACCCGCCGCGCGATCATGAAGGGCATCGGCGCGTACTCGCTCTCGCAGATCGCGCTCGCCGACCGGATCGAAAAGGCCCGCGACGAGATGGACACGCTGATGCAGGCCGCCGAGCCCGATTACGACCGGGTCGACGCGCTCGAGGAACAGATCGACTGGGACGAGCGGATCTACAACGAGCGCCGTCAGTCGCTCACCTATGTCTGCGAAACCCCGGTGCTGCTCGAAAAGCGCCTCTACGCGATCGCACAGATGCTGCAATCCGCGTCCGAGGGCGGCTGAGCCACCCGCCGGGGCCAGACCTCGCTGGCGCCGGTCCGACCGGATCCGGTGCCGCGCGGTGTACGGGTTGTGTACAGGTTGTGTACAGGTTGTGCGCCCCGATTTCCGGGGCTCACTCCCACTCCAGCTCGGTATAGGCGACCGTGGCGTTGCGCGGATTGTAGACCTCGAACAGCGCCCAGTTGCCCGCTTCGCCTTGTGCCACGCTCTCCGCCGCCTCGCCGATCCGGAGCCCCTCTTCGAGCGCCGCCCTTGTGTCTTCCTCGAGCACCGCGAGATAGCGATCCAGCGGCGCAACCCCTTCCGGCCATTGCAGAATGACCTGCCCATGCCCGGGCACGACCCGCGCGAAACGCGCGCCTTCGAGCGCGTCAAGCACCGCCGCCCAGCCCAGGAGCGCACCGTCGAGCGCCGGGGTATGCCGGTCGAACACCAGATCGCCGGCAAAGAGCGTGCCCGTCACCCGGTCCTCGACCGTCAGATCAGTCGGCGTATGCGCCGTGGGCCAGGCCCGGAGTTCGAGGCTCCGCCCGCCCAGGTCGATTTCCGTCATCGTTTCAACGGGTTGTACCGGTCCCGGCGCTGCCGTCCCGAGGAACTTCTCCGGCCCCACCGCCGCCCCGACCCCCTCGAGATAGTTCTCCACCCGGTCCGCCAGCGCCCGCTCGAGCCCGTGATGCCCGACCACGACCGCCCCCGCCTCGGCAAACACCCCGGCGCCGAACACATGGTCGGGATGCATATGGGTCAGGATCACATGGCTCACCGGCAGATCCGTCCGCGCCCGGATCGCCCGCCAGACCGCCTCCCCCACCCAGCGCGCCCCGCCGGTGTCGATCACCGCGACCGAGACGTCTCCGATGACGAAACCGATATTCGCCACGTCGCCGCCATTCTGCGGATCCGGTTCGGCGATGGCGCCCTGGTGGACGAAGACTCCGGGCGCGACTTCCTCGAAGGATAGCGCGGCAGCGGCGGGGCGACAAAAGGCTTCATGCTCAGACGGTTGCCCGGAAAGCAACGCCGCGCATTCCTCGGCGCTCGCCGCTTCGTAGCCCGGCAGCAGCACGTCCCGGCACAGCGCGCCCAAGCATAGCGACATGACCGCCTCGAACATGGCCTTTCCTCCCCGGACGCAGCATCAGGCGCAACGGTCCCGGTTTCCACACCGACCAATGGCGCCTGTCATCTTGCGGCATTTCATGCGATAAAGCGGGTCACGTCTGCGTCATGGAGGAGACGGCGCGATGCGACCGATGCTTGTGGCCGCGACCCTTGTCGCACTTGCCGGAGCGGCCCAGGCGCAGGAGCGCGACAATCCCCTGATCGACGGGGAGACCTGGCCCGACCTGCGCTACAACCTGTTCGGCGAAGCGGAAATCTCCGACGGCACCGGCCTGATCTCGGTCGCCGCACCCTATCGCGCCCATGACGCCGCGACGGTGCCGATCCAGATCCGCCAGATCGACCCGACCCGCCGGATCGAGAAGGCCGCGCTGGTGATCGACGAGAACCCCGCGCCGCTCGCCGCCGCTTTCACCTTCGGCCCCGGGATGGCCCCACTCGACATGGAAGTGCGGGTGCGGGTGAACCAGTATTCCAACATCCGGGTGATCGCCGAAACCGATGCCGGCGCCTATATGTCGGGCCGCTTCGTGAAGGCCTCGGGCGGCTGCTCGGCACCCGCGACGAAGGACCCGGAACTGGCGCTGAAGACCATGGGCGAGATGCGGCTGAAGCTGTTCGCGCCCGCCGCGCAGATCTCGACGCCAAGGCGCGAGGCGCAGATCATGATCCGGCACCCGAACTATTCGGGGCTCCAGCGCGACCAGATCACGCATCTCTTCATCGACGCGCATTTCATCGACCGGCTGGAGGTCTGGCAGGGCGACGCGCTGTTGTGGACCATGGAGGGCGGGATCTCGATCAGCGAGAACCCTGTGTTCCGCTTCGGCTACACCGACGACGGGTCGCCGGCATTCCGGGTGGTGGCGGAGGATACCGAGGGCAACCGCTGGGAACAGGTTCTGGCGAAGGCCGCGGGATAGCCGCCCAGAGCGAGGTGCGTTTCCAAGCAATCGGTGTTGTGCCGCAATTGCGCGCCCCGAGTCGTGATGTCGGCGCGGCCTTGCCCCGCCCGGCTTCGCGCTTCGATCCATCGGAAGGCATTTCAGCGGAGCGCGAGCGTTCCCACCGGAACGCGTCCTGCTCTAGAAGCAGAGAATCTCGGCCTCGGCCTGGGCGCGCTTGAGATCGGCGACGATCGCATTGGCCGCCGCGGAGCTGTTGAAGATCGCCATGCGCTCGCCGCCGGTCTGGCGCAGCGACATCACGGTCTCGGCCTCGACATAGCGGTCATAGGGCAGGAGCGCGGCGATCGTGTCGATCGAACAGGCGCATTTCTCGAGCACGTCCCGGCCCTGCCCGTTCACCGCCATGCAGCCGAAGACGTAGTCGGCGCGCGCAGCGGTCGGGTAGTCGTTGAGCTGCTCGGCCACCGATTGCGCGGTGGCCGGAAGCGCCGAGGCAACGAGCAGGACCAGCGCGGCTGGGCGCATCACTCGACCTTCCCATGGGAGGCGAGGCTGAGCGTCGAGGCATAGCGCGGCGCGCCATCCTCGCCCGGCACCACCGCCTCGAGCTTCTGGTACCAGCCCGGGATCTCGTCGGACATGGTGACGGTGATCTCGAGATCGCCGAAGCCCTGCATGGCTGGCGCATTCGGGTCGTCGGCGAAGGGGCGGAGCGTCACAGCACGGGCCGCCACGTCGCGACCGTCGAAGGGCACGGCCTCTCCGGTGATCTCGGCAGGCTGGATCAGCGCCTCCTTCACGCGGTTGCGGATGTAGAACGGGCTGCCACCGGCGCTTTCGGCCATGTCGCGCACCACGGTTTCGACGAAAAACATGATGATCGGGTTGCCGACGCTGGCGGGAAAGGCGCCGAGGCTGCGGTGCTTGTTCTGGTCGTTGCGGAACATCAGCGTCGCGCGCTCCGGTTCGCCGCCGCCGAATTCGAGCTCGACCCGGCCCGAGTCGCGCTCTTCGGCGGCCGGGACATAGCTGTTGGTCACATGGCGGTCGTAGATCAGCGCCGCGTCGCGGGGCAGCCCGTCGAGCGTGCCGCTGCGGAACAGCAGATCGTAGGTTTGTTGGCCGCCGGTCATCTCGGCCACGGCCGGCAGGGCGGCGGCGAGCGACGTGGCGGCTGCGAGTGCCATGATCGTCTTGCGCATTGAGAAGTCCTCCCGGGGGATCAGCCTACGCCGGAGCGCCGCGCTGTCATGCGATACTTTTGTCGGTGCCTGTCCGCGTCGCGGCGAATGGCGGCGGCAATGTGCGCGTCTTCCAGTCGATCAGCGGGCGGAGGCGTGAAAGCTGCACCGGCTTGGTCAGCACGGTGAAATCGTCCCGCTCGCCGGCCTCGACGAGGCTCACGCGCCGGTCGGCGGTGATCATGATCGCGGGGACGTTGAGGCCGGTATCCTCGCGGATCGCGCGGATCGCCAGGATGCCGGTGTCGTGCCCGTCGAGTTGGTAGTCGGCCAGGATGATGTCGGGCGCCATGCCGATCTCGGCGACGAGCGTGCGGGCCTCCGCGGTGGAGCGGGCGCCGAGCACCGACGCGCCCCAGCTTTCGAGCCTGCGGGTCTGGGCGAAGAGCACGTCCTTGTCGTTCTCGACGATGAGCACGATCAGGTCGAGCGAGGAATCCGGCGTGCTGCCCACGGCGAGCGCGGGAACCGCTTCGCTCTCGCGCTTTTCGACCACCTCTATCTCGATGGAAAAGACCGAGCCGACCCCGGGCTTGGAGCGGAGGCCGAGCGTATGGCCGAGATGCCGGCAGGTGCGGTCGACGATGGAAAGCCCGAGGCCCATGCCGGCGCCGGGCGGCACGTTCTCGGCCCGGGTGAATTCCTGGAAGATCCGCTTGCGGTCGCTGGGCGAGATGCCGATGCCGGTATCCCAGACCTCGAGCACCACCCGGTCGCCGCGGCGGCGGCAGCCCACCAGCACCTCGCCCTCGGCCTCGGTATACTGGATCGCGTTCACCACGAGGTTCTGGATCGAGCGCAGGAGATAGCGCTGGTCGCTGCGGACCCAGAGCGAGGTCGGCACCGTCCGGAGGCGCACGCCCTTCTTCTGCGCCAGCGGCGCCTGGTCCTCGGTCACCGCCTGGATCAGCGTGCCGAGGCAGAAATCGGTGGGCGTCAGGCCGGTGCCGGTGCTTTCGAGCCGCGAGATGTCCAGGAGCGCGTGCAGGAGATCCTCCATCGAGGTGAAGGACTTGTCGAGCCGTTGCACCACGTCGGCCATCTCGGTGCCGGCGGCCATGTCGAAAAGCGTGGAGATCAGCAGCTTGGCGGCGTTGATCGGCTGCAGCAGGTCGTGGCTGGCGGCGGCGAGGAAACGGGTCTTCGACGAGACCGCGGCCTCGGCCTGTTCCTTGGCGACGCGGAGCTCCTCCTCGACTCGCGCCTGCTCCTCGTATTGCTCGGTCAGGAGCCGGTTCGTCTCGGTGAGCTCGGAGGTGCGCTCCTCGACCCGCTTCTCGAGCAGTTCGGTGGCGCGGGTCTCGAGCGTGGTGTCCTTGATGTCGGCGAGGAACCCCCGGTCGGGCAGGAGATGGACATGCAGGTCGAGCACCCGGCCGCTCACGTGGCGGAGCGTCTCGCGGATATGGCCCTGCTTGCGCAGCCGGGCCATCCAGGCGTCGAGCCCGTCGAGATCGACCGATAGGGCATAGTTCGCATGGATGAAATCCAGGATCGCCGAGAAGCTCGCGCCCTTCTGGATCAGCGCATAGGGCAGGCCCAGGAGTTCGCGGAACCGGTCGTTGTGGATCATCACCGTGCCGGTGCGCGAGAAGGTGCAGATTCCGAGGCTGATATTGTCGAACGCGGCCTGCAGGTAATGGCCCTGCCGGTCGATAAGCTGGTTCTTCTCGGACCGGTTCTTGCGGACGATCTCGGTGATCTCGGTCAGCAGAACCACGATGTTGTCATAGCTGGTGCGCTGCTGGCTGACCTGGAACCAGCGGTCGCCGGTCAGTTCGATGACGAAGGATTGCAGATCCTGCGCCTTGCTTTGCGCGCCGCGGCGGGCCTCCTCGAGCACCACGTCGGCGCGGTCGTCGAGCCCTTCGAGCGACCTGCTGAGGGCGAGCAGATCGAAATACTCCTCGATCTTCAGGCCCGGGCGGATCCGGTCCGTGGTATCGGGCAGGAGCGTGCCGAACAGGTCGTTGCACACCTGGAGCCGTCCGTCGCTGAACAGCGCGAAGCCGCCCTCCATCACCGAGATCGCGTCGGTCAGGTTCTTCTGCGTCCGTTCGCGGACGAAGCGCAGCATCTGCAGCTCGTTCGAGGCGCGTTCGAGATCGCGCGTCTTGGCCCAGACCTGGCTCTGGAAGGCGATGGCCGACTGGAAGGCGGAATAGGCGGTGGTCCCGGCCTCGTGCTGACGGTCGGCGCGCCGGACAAGCGCGTCGATGATCTTGGCCTGGCGGGCCACCTGCACGTCGAGCGGGTCGTTCGGGTCGATCAATGGAGGTCCCGCCGCTTCGGCGCGAAGAAGGCCACGCCGACGAAAGTCTGGTTGACGTGAACCCCGCAATGCTGCTCGCCATAGGTGTTGAAGCCGAACACCCGGCGGGTCCGCAGGATGTCGGAGACTTCCGAGGCCATCTGTTTCTGCTCGATCTCGAGCTTCCTGAGCACGCAGTCGAAGCCCAGGATGAAATCGGGGCGGGAGCCGCGCGCGTCGCGCACATCGAGCCCGGTTTCGAGGGTCTTCACGATCTCCTGCTCGTGGCCGAGCCGGAGCAGCAGCCCCTCGTCGATGGCCGACAGGAAGGACAGCGCGCCGCCCGGTTCGACGCCCTGGATCGCGCGCACGTGGTAAAGCGCGGAATTGCGCACCAGCACCGGGTTCTCGGCGAAGACACTGGGAGAAAGCTCGCTCAGATCGACCCCGACAAGCCGCGCGTATTCCGGGGCCGCCGGGGCGCCGTTGATCTCGATGACGAGGCGTTCCTCGGGGTTCGCCTCGGTCACCACCATCCACGCGTCGGTGGGCAGGAAATGGTCGAAGCCGAGACCGGTGAATTCGAGATCGGTCTCGAGCAGGATCAGCACCGCGGCGTTTGTATGGAAACGCCCGGCGTGGAAGACATGGGTCGCCCGGAAATCGAGCCCGTCGCCGGCGGAGCCGCCGAAGACCGGAAGCTCGCCCAGCCCCATCTCGAGCGCCGCGACCAGCACGTCTTCCTGTTTCGACAGCCCGTCGGCGAAGGTGAGCGCGAGGCGGTTCCAGTCCGCCGTCCGATGGAAGCGGGTGGCGAGCTGGCTGGCCGCGGCCGAAATCGCCTGGATCGACAGCGGCTTGAGCGGGGTCAGGAGCTGCGTGGCACAGCGGAAATGCGCCTTGGGGAAGGCGATCAGCAGGAGCGCGTCGTGCTCGTAGCCGTCGCGGGCGATCTGCCCGGCGGTGGTGCAGCCGAACACCGGCACGCCCGCCAATGTGGCGTTCAGCGCCTGAGCCAGCGGATCGAGCGGCAGGGTGTTCGGCACGAAGGCCAGGACGAAACAGGTCTGGTCGAGGTCGATACGCGCAGCGGCCTCGCGCACCGCGGCCAGCGCATCGCGATGCGTCGACTGTCCCACCTGAACGGTGGACGGACCTGGAAGCACTTTCAGCATCGCGCTCCCTCCTGCGCGGCCCCCGCGCTAGACCGCCTCGTCGAGATTGACGCTTTCCGCCAGCACGGCGGCCTGGGTCCGGTTCTGCACGCCGAGCCGGCGCAGAAGCGCGGTGATATGCGCCTTGACGGTGGCCTCGGCCAGTTGCAGCTCGTAGGCGATCTGCTTGTTCGGCTTGCCGGCGCAGATCAGCTTCATGATCCGGGTCTGCTGCGGGGTCAATTCGGCGATGCGCTGGCTGATCGCATGAACGTCGGGCGGCAGCGAGGGGTCGCGCCGCGACTGGGCATATTCGGGCGGCAGGTACTTGCGGCCGGCGCTCACCACGCAGAGCGCGTGCTGCATCACCTGGGACGAGGCCTCTTTCGGCAGGAATCCCGCGGCCCCCTCTGCCATCAGGGCATGGACCAGCTCGGGCGAGGTCAGCGCCGAGATCACCAGGATCGGCGTATCCGGCATCCGGTCGCGCAGGCGGAGAAAGCCGGACAGGCCCGTCACGTCCGGCAGCTTCAGATCGAGCATCACCAGATCCGGACGGAAATCCGCCCCCACCCTCTCGATTCCGTCGCAAAGCGTGGTCGCGGTCTCGACGCGGCAATCCTGAAAGGCACGCCGCAACGTCGAGGCCAAGGCGTCGCCATAGAGCGGGTGGTCGTCGATCACCAGCACCGCCTTGACGCCGCACGGGATCGGATCCCGGGCTTCTGTCTTCATGACATGTTCCTCCCGGCGCCAAGGGTAACAACAAGCCGGTCGGCAAAGCAAGAATGCTAACCGCCGATGGCGCCTCCGGGTTTCAAAGTTGCGCGATCGGCGGCCGGGCGGGCGGCCAGGAAACGCCGGGCGAAGGCGCGCAGATCCGGCGGCGGGGCGGCGGGCCGGAACAGGGCGCTGTCGAGCCCGGAGAGGAGCGCGGCGCGGCCCGCCCCGCCGTCGCGGCGAAGGAGTGCCGCAGCGTTGCGCCTGAGCGCGGCAGGGTCCCCCTCGCGCGCCGCCCGTCGAAGGCCGCGGCGAAGCGGGTCGAGCGCGGGGATCCGCGCCGGGTCGAGCAACTCGCGCCCGCGCAGCATCAGCGCCAGCACGATCAGGAACGCCACGGCGGCCACGGCGGCGGAAGGCAATGCCGAGAGCGTCGCCGCGACCGGCGGGCCGCTGCGGGCCGGAGGCAGCCCGGTTTCGTCCATCGCCACGCGCTGGGCCGAGATTGCCACCCTGTGCGACTGGCGCGTGGTGGTGTCGAAATAGTCGAAGCTGACCGGTTCGATGATCGCGGAGGTTCCGTTGGTGGGCCGGATCGTCCAGCGCCAGAACGCCACCGCCACCGGCCCGTGCGGCGACAGCTCGACCAGGCGCTTTTCCGGATGCGGAAAGATCAGCGCCGAGGGCGAGGTCAGCTCGGGCATCGGCGGCAGCATCTCGGGCGCGACCCCGATCGCCGTGACGCGGATCACCCGCAGCACGCCCTGCCCCTCCGCCAGCCGGTCGGGCGGGTTCGACCACTCGTCGGAAATCTCCAGCCGGCGGACCGGAAACCACCAGCCCGGGACTTCGGGCGCCGGCGCGACCCGGATCGTCACCGGCCCGGAGCTGACGGCGTGGTCGAACCAGTTGTCATGCTCGTCGGTGAGGGTCAGGTGGTGGGTGAAGGGCCCGATGGTGAGCGTGCCCGCACGGTCCGAAAACAGCGCCATGCGGCGTCGGAAATTCTTGACGGTACGCCCGTTGAGCTGGCTTTCGTACCAGTGGTCGCTGCCGAGCTGCATCCAGTTGAAGCCTTCGAGGTCCGGCTGCTCCAGCTTCTCGCGGGTGATGTGGCGGCGGTAGATGCCGTGGATCTCGATCAGCACCATCTCGCCCTGGTAGGGCGCGGCCGCGCCCTCTTCGACGGTGACTTTCAGCTCGAGATCGTCGGGCGCGACGGTGCTGGACTGGGCCACGGCCAGCACGGGGGCGAGCAGGAGGACGAGCAGCGCGGCGAACCGTTTCATTCCGGGTCCTCCGGATCGGGCGGCGCGAGGCCCAGTTCCTGCCGACGCTTGCGCTCATGGGCGATCCGGGCGGCGAGGTATTCGCCGGGCACATCCTCGAGCGCCGCGAGCCAGCGTCGGTTCGCGACCATGAAGCGGTCGTCGAAGATCCGGCGCACCGGGCGCGGGCCGACGCTCATGAGCTCGGGCAGGCCGAGAAGCGCGCCGGTATTTGTCACACCGTCGCCGGTGCTGGCGCCCCGGGCGTTGCCTTCGCCGATGAACGATTCGACCGGAGGATCCTCGCCGCCGTCCTTCTCGGCGAACCAGGCGACGGGCGTGTCGGGGTCGAGCGCCAGGCCGGCGTAATAGGCGGCGAGCAGGTCGAAATTCGCGGAGGCGCGGTCGTCGCCCCGAAGCCGCGCCGCGTCCCAGGCTTCGAGCGCGGCGGCGTATTTGCCCTCCCGCGCCCGCGCATTGCCGAGATTGTACCGGTCGCGGGCGGCGGTGAAAGCGGCGGCGGCCTCGTCGAAGCGGCCGGCGCGGTAGAGCGCGACGCCGCGCCAGTCCGGATCGTCGAAGGCCGGGGCGGCGAGGCCGGGGAAGCCGAGAGCGAGGGCGAGCCGGCCGAAGGGCGCCATGCCGCCGCCCAGTACCGCGGCGAGGACGAGGCAGGCGAGCGCCGCGGCGAAGGGGGCCCAGCGGGTCATGCCTGCCTCCGGAACAGGAGCAGCGCGGGCAGGAGCGCGAGCAGCAGCAGGTAGCGGCCGAGATCGGCCCGGAAGAGGAGCGGATAATCCTGCCGTTCGCGCCGGGTGCGGGCGTCTTCGGCCAGGAAGGTGGCGAGCGCAGTGCCGTCTTCGAGAGCGAAGGCGCGGCCCTTCCCGGCCTCCGCCAGGGCCGCGAGCGACGGATCCGGCGAAACGACCGAAAGCCGCGCGCCGCGGGAAGCGATGGCAGCGGCTGCAGCGTAGGAGGCGGGGCCGATCCCGCCGCCATCGGTCAGGAGGATCACGTCGCCCGCGATGATCCCGGCCTCGTCGAGCATCCGCGCGGCGAGGGCGAGGCCGCGTTCGGGGCGGCTGCCCGGATCCGGCACGGTATCGGTATCGACGAGCGAAAGGGTGGGGCCGACCTGCCTTGTGTCGCCAGTCATGTCGCTCGCCACATAGGCGTCGCCCGCGAAGACGACGAGCGCGCCGGGGCGCGCGCCGAGCGCGGCGAGCCCAAACCGGCCCATGGTCCGCAGCGCCTCCCAGCTTGCGCTGCCGGTGGCCGAGGGCGAGGCGTCGAGCACGAAGACCACGCCGTCGAGATTGCGGAACGCGGCGGCATCGCGGCGCTCGATGGCGGGGCCGGTGAGCGCAAGAACCGCGAGCGCCGCGGCGGCCAGCGCGGCGAGGCCGGTCGGGCCGGGGCGGGCGCGGTCGATCCGGCCGAGCGCGGCGAGCGCGGCGAGGAGCGCCGGGTCGATCACCCGCGACCAGTCGCCGGCATCGCGGCCTCTGTGCCAGAGCCTGGCCGCGAGCCCGGCGATGGCGGGCAGCGCCAGGAGCCATTCCGGCCGGAGGAGAACGAGATCGGGCCAGCTCATCCCAGGCGCTCCCGCCAGGCGAGCCCGAGGCAGAGCGCGGCAGCGGCGGCGGCCGGCCAGATCCAGAGCGCGCGGTAGGTTTCGGCGGCGAGCCCGTCGCCCACCGTCGGTTCGAGCCGGTCGAGCGCCTCGGTGACGGCGACGAGATCACCGGTGGTGCGGACGCGGAAGCTTTCCCCGCCCGAGAGCTCGGCCACGGCATTGAGCGTCGCGGCATCGACCACGCCATGCTCGCCCGGCTCGGCGGTTTCGAGATCCTTCGGACCGAGCGCGATGGTGTGGACGCGGATGCCCAGTTCGGCGGCGAGCCGGGCGACGCCGCGCGGATTGGTGGCGCCCGAGTTGTTCACGCCGTCGGAGAGCAGGATCACCACGCGGGTCTTCGCCTCGGAATGCTCGAGCCGTTTGAGCGCGAGGCCGAGCGCGTCGGAGATGTTGGTGGCGCGGCCCGAGATACCGATCTGCGCCTCCTCGATGCGCTGCGCGACGGCCTCGGTGTCAAAGGTGAACGGGGTGGCGTAATAGGCTTCGGAGCCGAACACGATCAGCCCGACCCGGTCGCCGGCGCGGCGGCGGGCGAAATCGGCGCCTACCTTCTGGACGGCTTCGAGCCGGGTGACCTGGCGCCCGTCGAGGTGGAAATCGTCGCGGACCATGGAGCCCGAGAGGTCGATGGCGATCGCCAAGTCGCGGCCGGAGACCTTCAGCGCGGCGACGGGTTCGAGCTGGCGCGGGCCGGAGAGCGCAAGGACGAGGAGCAGCCAGACCAGGGCGGGAAGCGCGCGGCGGCGGAGGCTCTGGTCGGTGGCAGCCTCGCCGCCCAGGGAAAGGCGCGTGCCGATCCGGTCGGGCACCGAGAGCGCACCGCCGCCCTGCGACCGTGGCGGCAGGAGCCGGAGCGCGAGGAGTGGCAAGGGCAGCAGGAGGAGCGCCAGGGGATCGGCGAGTTCGATCATTCGAGCACCTCCGGGGCCGGCAGGCCGCCCGGGCGGTAGAGACCGGCCGCGAGCGTGGCATAGCGCGCCGGGTCGTCGCGTTTCAGGCGGCGCAGCGCGGCACGACGGCGCGCGTCCTCGGTGCCCTCGTCGATTTCGGGTTCGACGGGGTCGGGGCGGGCAGGCCGCGCCACGCGGACCCGGGTGACGAGGCGGAGGAGCGCGGCAAGGATCAGCGCGGCCGCGATGCCGAGCCCGGCGGCGGCGAGGAGTTCGGCGGCGATCCCACCGGGCGCGCCGGGGGGCAGGCGGATGTCGTTGAGCCCCGCCTGCATCGCCTCCTCTGTCAGCGCGCGCTCGGCCATGTCAGGGCACCCGGTCTTCCGGGAAGGCGGATGCAAGGAGCGCGGCGGTCCGGGCAAGCGGCGCACCGGCATCGAGCGGCAGAACCGGGTGACCGGCGATGCGGGTCGCGGGCGGCGCTGGGCTGTCTCCGGCAACGCGCACCCGGCGACGGCGGCCGTCCGGGAGGCGGATCGGGTAGGTGCCGGGCGGAAGCCGGTCGGTCGCCCCATCGCGCAGGTGGAGAAGCCGCGGCACCCGGCGCCGGGCAAGCTGGCCCAGGCGTTCGTCGAGATCGGGGCCAGGAAGGTCGAAGCCCGACGCGACGATCACCTCGGCGCCAACGGGCGCCAGCCGCGCGGCACGGGCAAGGCCCTCGGCGAGGGTCGGTTCCGCGGCGCCCTCTCCAGCAATCGCGGCCCCGAGCGCCGCCCCATGGGCGCGGACCATGCCGCCGATCACCGCGAGCATGCCGCGCGCCCGGCCCCGGATCGGCACCGCGACTGGCCCTGCGGCGGTGAGCGCGAGGAGGCCGACGCGGCCGCCCTCCTCGACAGACCGCCAGCCGATCAGCGCCAGCGCCTCGGCGGCGGCCACCGAGCGGAACGCCCGACGCGTGCCCCAGAGCATCGACGGCCGGAAATCGGCGACCAACAGCGTCGCTCGGTCGCGTTCCTCGTGGAAGGTACGGACATGGAGCGTGCCGGTGCGCGCGGTGCTGCCCCGGTCGAGATGACGCACGTCGTCGCCTTCGACATATTCCCGGACATCGGCCATTTCCTGACCGTGGCCGCGCCTGCGGGTCGCGAACCCGCCGGGCAGCGCCGAGGCCGGCGCAGGCGGGCGGCGCCCCGCGCCCTCGTGGCGGAGCGCGATCAGCACCTCCGCTGCGAGCGCGATGCCGGGCGCCTCGAGCGCCGCGCTCATAGCGGCTCGACCGCATTCAGGATCTCCGCGACGAGGCCCCTGGCGGTGCGCCCCTCGGATTGCGCGCGCCAGGTCAGCGCCATCCGGTGCGCGAGCGCGTCGCCGGCAAGCTCGGCCACGTCCTCCGGCAGCGCATGGTCCCGGCCGCGGAGCCAGGCGCGGGCCTTGGCCGATGCCGCCAGCGCCAGCGAGCCCCGGGGCGAGACCGCGTGCTCGACCTCCTCGGAAAAGGGCGGGGTCCGCGTGGCGGTGACGAGCCGCACGATGTAGTCGCGCAAGGGGTCGGCGAGATGGACCCGCATCGCCTCTTTCCGCGCGTCGCGGACATCGGCCAGCGTGGCGCGGGCGCCGGGGCTGGGCGCGCCGGGCCCTTCGGCCTCGACAAGATCGAGGATCTTCCGCTCGGTCGCCGGGTCGGGCATTTCGAGCACCACGTGGAGGAGGAACCGGTCGAGCTGCGCTTCAGGCAGAGGGAAGGTCCCGTCATGTTCGATCGGGTTCTGGGTGGCCACGACAATGAACGGATCGGGCAGGATGTGGGTTTCCGCGCCGCTGGTGACCTGCCCCTCGGCCATCGCCTCGAGCAGCGCCGATTGCACCTTGGGTGGGGCGCGGTTGATCTCGTCGACGAGGATTAGGTTGTGGAAGACCGGGCCGGGGACGAACTCGAAACTGCCGGTATTGGGCCGGAAAACCGGGGTGCCGGTGAGGTCGGAGGGCAGCAGATCGGGCGTGCACTGGATCCGGGCGAAACCGCCCTCGACCGCCTGGGCGAGCCATTTCACCGCGCGGGTCTTGGCGAGCCCGGGCGCCCCCTCGACCAGGACATGGCCGCCCGCGAGAAGCCCCGTCAGCAGCCGTTCGATCAGCGTCTCGTGGCCGACGAGCCCGGCCGACAGGTGCGACCGGAGCGCACCGAAGCCGCCCGCTTCTGCCATGGCGTCCATGTTTCCTCCCCACGCGAACACCCCCGAGCCTAGCGCGCCGGGTCGCAGGCACAAACATATCCCAAGGTCTAGTTTTCCGCGACGCAGCCGGGATCGAGGATCCCGGCGAAACCGGGCGCGGCGGCGGTGGCATCGGCGCGCGCGAGGAGATCGTCGAAATGCGCGTCGATATAGGCGAGGAACTCCGGCGTGTTGGTGTTCTCGACCGGCGCCGCCGCGATCGCGTGCAGCATGAAGAGATCGAACCGGCAGAGCCCGCTCGGTGTGGAGCGCAGGAGGCCCTCCATGAAGGCGGGCGAATCCCAGGGAACGTGGCGCAGGTTCACCGGGAACTCCTGCAGCTTCGACACGAAGGCGAGGCGCCGGTCGAGCTGCAGGATGTCCATGCCGAAGGTGTAGGCCTGATAGAGCTCCTCGACGAGGATCGAGGCGTAGAAGCGGCCCTCGAGCGGCGAGAGGTCCCTGCCCGCGACCGGCTGCCTGACGATCAGGTGTGTCGCCTGGCCCCGGCGGCCGAAGAACGTGGCGGCCTGGCCGGGCGAGACCACGTATTGCCGGCGGCTACGGGCGAGGCCGAGCCCGAAGACGCGGTCGAGCCGGGCGAGATCGCTTCCGAAGGCGGCAAGCGGGACCTCGCGGGAATAGAGCCGGAGGTAGATCGTGCGGCCGGTGCCGCAGCCATCGAGATCCACGCCCCCATGGCGGATCGGAGTGGGCTTGCCGAAGACGCGCGCGGTGAGACCGGTGAATTCGCGAAGCACGGTCTCCGTCGCCTGATGGGGCTTTTCGCCCACGACGCAGATCGACGCGCCCGAGAGCACATGGCCGTTGATATGCATCTCGATGCTGGCCGGGTCGCGGCCCCACATCGCGCTGCGCAACTCGTAGACCCAGCCACGGCGGGCGAGATCGAGAAAGGTCGCCCTCTCGGAGGCCGCCCCGGCGGACGCGGCAATCAGGGCGAGGCAGGCGAGGGCGAGCGATCTTCGGAGCATTGCGGGCACTTCTCCCCGTGCGGGAAGACTAGCGCCTGCCGCGCGCTTTCCAAACCGTCAATTGCGGAGCGCGGTCACCCGGCGGGCGAGCCAGCTCAGTTCCTCATCGGCGATGCCGAGATCGTCGAGATGCGCGGCCGTGTTGAGGAGATATTCGTCGTTCGGGCCGCGCCCGCCACTGGCCGTGGCGATGATCCGCGCCTGCTCCTCGAGCGGCAGGCCGCCGCAATACTGGACATGGCCGCGATCGACGACATAGGCGAGCGCCTCGACCGCGCGGCCGTCCTCGAGCCGGAGCGAAACCGTTTGCTCGACATAGGCCGAGGAGATCAGCTCGCGCTCGCGGAGATAGGCGAGGACCGGGCCGGTTTCGGCCGCCGCAACGCGGAAGGCCACGCCCTCGCAGCCCGCGCCGGGATGCGCGTCGAGCGCGAGCACGAGGCCGGGCGCCTCCGGCGTGCCGCGATGATGGATCGAGCGCATGCAGAAGCTCCGGGCGTAGTCGCGCAGCCGCGCGATGACCCGTTCCTCATAGGTGAAACCGGGGTTCCAGATCAGCGAGGCATAGCCGAATACCCACAGGTCGCCCTCGTCGCTCATCGCTCTGGTCCTCTTGCCGGTGCGCCACTAAAACACCAGCCGGGACGGGGATGAAAGAGGTGCGATGCGGAAACTGGCATGGCTGGCGGCGCTCGCGGCCGCGCTCTGGTCCGGCTACTGGTATGCCGGCGCGCGGGGCATCGAGCGCGGTCTGGCCCTGTGGCTGGAGGCGCGTCGCGCCGAGGGCTGGCAGGCCGAGGCGACCGGGATCGGGACCACGGGATTTCCCTTCGCCTTCGAGACCACGGTGACCGGGATCGCGCTCGCGGATCCGGAGACCGGGCTGGGCTGGGAAGCGCCGGAATTCCGGTTCGGCGCCCCGTCCCATGCGCCGACGCGGGCCCATGCCGTGTGGCCGCAGACCCAGCGCCTGCTGACGCCGCGGGAACGGATCGACATCACCGCGGGAGAGATGCGCGCGGCATTGGGGCTGGTTCCCGGGCCGGATCTCGTGCTCGACACGTCGGAGGTGACCCTGTCGGACGTGGTGCTGAGCTCCTCGGCCGGCTGGAAGGCCGCGCTCGCGTCGGGGTCGCTCGCCACGGCGCGGACGGACGCGGATCCGCTGGCCTACGAAATCCGCTTCGTCGCCCGCGACGTGGTGCCGGCGCGCTTCGTGCTCCTGGCGCTCGACCCGACCGGCCGGCTGCCCGGGGAGATCGCCGAGATGGATCTCGACCTGCGCGCCGGGTTCGACGCGCCCTGGGACCGGCACGCCGTCGAGACGCGGCGGCCGCAGCCCGTGCGGCTCGACCTGCACCGGCTGAAACTCCTGTGGGGCGCGATGCAGATCGAGGCGGCGGGCTCGGTCACCGTGGACGCGGACGGATTGCCCGAGGGGTCGATCACCCTGCGCGCGGTGAACTGGCGCGAGATGCTCGGGATCGCGGCCGGCGCCGGCTGGATCCCGGCCGAACTGGTGCCCGGCATCGAGGAGGGGCTGAGCCTGCTGGCCAGACTGTCCGGCAACCCCCGCACGATCGACGCGCCCCTGAGCTTCCGGAACGGGATGGTGGCGATCGGACCGGTGCCGCTCGGACCGGCGCCAGTCCTGAAGATCCGCTGAAACCGGGCGCGGCAGGAAGGCCGCGCCTACCGGCAGTAAGGGCCCGACCGGTAGCCCGCGACGTCGAGATGGAAATGGTCCTGGTGGAAGCGGTCGGATTCGGGGCCCAGCACCGTTCCGAACGGCCCGCAGGCGGCGCCGTGCATCCGGCGCAGCATGCGCCGGTCACGGCGGCCGCCGTTCCAGCCCTCGAGCACCGTCACCGTTTCGCCGCTGGCGAAGGTGAAGGCCGAGAGGTCGATCGCATTGCCCTTGGCGTGTTCGGAAATCCGCGCGCCGGGGCGGCTGTTCCGGGACCGACAGGCATAGCTCGCCGCGACCCGCATCGAGACGAGCCGCTCGCCCCGCGCCTCGGCGGCCGGGATCGCCGCGCCGCGGACCCAGCGTTCGAACGCGCGGGCCGCCGGGCAACTGACCAGCGCCGGCTGGCTCAGCGACACCCCGGCCACCCGGGTGACCGCCACGGGCCGCGCGATGCCGCAGGCACCGCCGTCGCGGAACGGCGCCCGCTCCTCGCCCACGAGGCCCGGCACGCCGCAGAGGCCACCGCCGGTCTCGCTCTGCCCGCCGCCGCAGGCCGAGAGCGCCGCGAGGAGGAGCCCCGCAATCCCGAGCGCGCGCCTCACTGCTTCCTGGCCCCGCGCCCGAAATCGGGCGCCGCGGTGTCCTGGCCCGCGTCGATGATGCCGCGCCGGATCGCGCGGGTATGGGTGAAGTAGTCGAACAGGTGCTGGCCGTCGCCGGTGCGGATCGCGCGCTGCAACGCGAAAAGCTCCTCGGTAAAGCGCCCGAGGATCTCCAGCGTCGCTTCCTTGTTGGTCATGAACACGTCGCGCCACATCGTCGGATCGGACGCCGCGATCCGGGTGAAGTCGCGAAACCCCGCCGCGGAGAACTTGATCACTTCCTGTTCGGAGACCCGGCGAAAATCGTCGGCCACCCCCACCATGGTGTAGGCGATGAGGTGCGGGACATGGCTGACCACGGCGCAGACCAGATCGTGATGCTCGACCTCCATCCGCTCGGTGTTGGACCCGAGCCCCCGCCAGAAGCGCTCCAGCCGGTCGACGGCGGCCGGGTCGGCGCCCTCGGGCGGGACGATCAGGCACCAGCGGTTGTCGAACAGCTCGGCAAAGCCGGATTCCGGCCCGGAATGCTCGGTGCCGGCCATCGGGTGGGCCGCCACGAAATGCACGCCTTCGGGGACATGCGGCGTCACCGCGTCGAATACCGACCGCTTGACCGAGCCAACATCCGAGACGGTGGCGCCGGGCTTGAGCGCCGGCGCGATCTCGGCCGCGACCGCGCCCATCGCCCCCACCGGCACGCAGAGCACCACGAGGTCGGCGCCCTCGGCCGCCTCGGCCGCGCTGTCGCAGACCCGGGTGACGAGCCCGAGACGGGCGGCGGTCTCGCGGGTCTTCGCGGTCCTGGCGTAGCCGGTGATCTCGCGCACCAGCCCGGCGCGCTGCATCGCGAGGCCCATCGAGCCCGCGATCAGGCCGAGGCCGATCAGCGCCACCCGGTCGTAGATCGGCGTCATGCCGCGCCCTCCCGCCAATGTGTCAGTGCCTCGATCACGGCGCCGGTCTGCTCCGCGTCGCCCACGGTGATCCGGAGGCCCTCGGGGAAGCCGTATCCCGCGACCCGCCGCACGATGATCCCGCGCGCCTGCAGCGCCGCGTCGGCGGCGGCCATCTCATCGGCATCGGCGAAGCGAGCCAGCACGAAATTCGTGTGGCTCTCGTCGCAGGCGAGGCCGAGCTGGCGCAGCGCGCCGGCGAGGCGCTGTCTTTGGCTGGCATTGAGCGCGGCGCAGGTCGCGACCCAATCCCGGTCCCGCACCGCCGCCTCGGCGGCCGCGAGCTGCACGCCGCTCAGGTTGAAGGGCTGGCGCAGGCGGGTCAGCACCTCGATCAGCGCGCGCGGCCCGTAGCCCCAGCCGATCCGCAGCCCGCCAAGCCCGTAGATCTTGGAGAATGTCCGCGTCATCAGCACGTTGGGCCGGCTCCCGGCAAGCGCGGCGCCGCCATCGTAGCCGTCGGCGTATTCCGCATAGGCCGCGTCGATCACCAGGATCACGTTCTCGGGCAGCCCGTCGGCCAGCCTTTCCAGTTCCGCGGCGGGCAGAATCGTACCGGTCGGATTGCCCGGATTGGTCAGAAGCACGATGCGGGTCTTCCCGGTCACCGCGCCGAGGATCGCATCGACATCCACCACGCGGTCGCGCTCGGGCACCGCGACCGGCGTCGCCCCCGCCATATGGGCAAGGATCGGGTACATCGAGAAACCGTGCTCGGTATGGAGGATCTCGTCGCCCGGGCCGCTGAAGCCGAGGCAGACGAATTGCAGCACCTCGTCCGAACCGACGCCGCAGAGGATCCGGTCGGGATCGAGACCGTGCACCTCGCCGATCGCCTTGCGCAGCGCGGCATGGTCGGTCGGCGGGTAGCGATGCGCCCGGGTCACCGCCTCGTGGATCGCCGCCTGCGCCGAGGGCGGCGGGCCGAGCGGGTTCTCGTTCGACGAGAGCTTCAGGACATCGGCATGCCCCTCGATGCCGCTCTGCCCGCCCACATAGAGCGCAATGTCGAGGATGCCGGGCTGCGGGCGAATGTCCGAGGTCATGTCTCACACGGGGTACTGCGATCGCACGGGACCCCCGCGCATGGGTTCCCGGTGACTACCATCTTGGCGGAAGCGGTCAACCTGAACCGGGGGAACGGCCCGCCCGGCCCCGGTCGAAAGGCCAGGCAACCGCGGTGGCCTTCCTACCGGAGCCCTCCGGCGCCGATGCCGCAACCGGTGATGTGGAGCGTTCTTCCTCGCCGGCCGGTCACTGAAGGCGTTGGCGGATCGGCCTGTCCGGCGCCGTCGTTCCGCCTACCGGCGCCGCTTCCAAGCGAACCGCGTCGATGGCAACCGTCAGCGCATCGGCGGATGCCTGCATGCAATCGCGCCGGGCCACGTCGCGGAGGTCCTGCAGCAACATCACCATCCAGTTCTCGCGCGGCTCTACTGCCATCCCATCAATCCCAGCCGTTTGAGGTTTCGCGCGGCGGGCACGCTAGTCGCGGGTAGTTCCGCTGGCCAGCCCAATGCAGTGTCGGCGCTGCAAACCCGGATTTGCACAATTGCAAGGAGAGTCATTATTGCGGTCTCACCTCCAAGGCGCCGCACCCCTGGCCGATCTCCTCGGGCCGCATCGCCTGTTCCAGGAACTGAACCGCGAGCCGCACCGCGGGATCCCTGCGGCGGGATTCATGGTAGCTCAGCCAGACCGGAAGCGAGGCGAGCGGCCCGACACCGGGCACTTCCGTCAGCTCCGCATCCAGATCGACGACGGAGCGCGCCAGGGGGGCGACAAGGGGGCAGGACCGGATGATCGTCCGGGCGGCGTTGAAGCCCTCGATCTCGACCTTGGGCGGGCTGCCGAAATGCGCCCGAAGCTGCCGCACCGGCGGGCTGTCGCGGTCCGACAAGAGGACGTTGACCCAGCCTTCGAGCCGCTCCAGATGGCGCTTTCCACAGGCCGGCACGATTTCGAGCGATTTGAAGAGCCGGCGCACGATCCGGCCCTCGTTCGGCTCTTCGAAGCTCAGCCGGATATCGCATTCGTTGAGCGCGAGACTGCATTTGCGCGTGTCGAACCGGAACCGCGCCAGCGGATTCCGATCGAAGAAGGCGGCAAGGCCATCGACGATCCCGCAGCGCAGAAGCTGCATGGCGCAACTGATCCGGATCTGCACCTGCAAGTCCGTTTCACGGCCGTTCGCGTTCGATCGGGCGATCTGCGCGTTGAAGCGTTCCGCGATCTGCGCCAGTTCCGCGCCGGTCTCCGTCACCGCCCAGCGGTTGCCTTCCTTGATGAACAGCGGCTCGCCGACCTCTTCCGACAGCCGGTGCAGACGGCGTGAGACCGTCGCCACGTTGGTCTTCAGAACCTTGGCGGCATCGCTCATCGTCCCGTGCCGGTAAAGGGCGTGACAGAACTTGAGATCGTCCCAGTTCTTCATCGAGCGTCGGACTGCCCGTTCTCGTTGCAGTTGCACAATGATAGCGCAACGGCCGAACCCGACAACTTGTCCGATAGTACAACAACCTTAGGTCGCAAGTACGTTTCGAAAAAGCCAGGGATCCGTTTCGTCGATGTCTTCGGGGAAGTGCTGCCAGCGGTCGCGCAGCGGCGTCCAGTCGGTGTAATGCGCCTCGACCGGCCCGAGATAGGGGCGTTGCACCTCGAGGCAGCGGGCGTGATCCATCTCGTCGGTCTCGACGATCCCGGCCTCGGGGTTCTCCAGCGCCCAGACCATGCCGGCGAGCACCGCCGAGGTCACCTGCAGGCCGGTGGCGTTCTGGTAGGGCGCGAGCTCGATCGTCTCGGCGTTCGAAAGCCGCGAGCCGTACCAGAGCGCGTTCTTCTCGTGGCCGTAGAGCAGGACGCCCAGTTCGTCGATCCCCTCGACGATCTCGTCGGCATCGAGAATGTGGTGCTTGGTCTGCTGTTGGCCGGAGCCGAACATCTCGTGCAGCGACAGAACGGCGTCGTCGCAGGGATGGTAGGCGTAGTGGCATGTCGGGCGGAATTCGGGCGCGTCGCCGGACCCGACGGTGAAGTAATCCGAGATCGAGATCGCCTCGTTGTGGGTGACGAGAAAGCCGAATTGCGGGCCGGGCGTGGGGCACCAGGTATGGACCCGGGTGATAGCCCCGGGGCGTTCGAGCCAGATCCCGGCCTGGCAGCCGGTCTCCTGGCGATGGCCGTTTTCCGGAAACCACGTCTCATGCGTCCCCCAGCCGAGCTCGGCGGGCTGGAAGCCTTCGGCGATGAACCCTTCGACCGACCAGGTGTTGACGAAGACGTTGCGCGGCCGCGGCTGGCGCCGCGCCTGGGTGTCGCGCTCGGCGATATGAACGCCCTTGACGCCCAGCGCCTGCATCAGCCGGGCCCATCCGGCACGGTCCGCCGGCGGCGTCGCGTCGCGGCCGGTATCGCGGGCGAGGGTAAGGAGCGCCTCCTTGACGAACCAGCTCACCATGCCCGGGTTGGCGCCGCAGCAGGAGACCGCCGTCGTGCCGCCCGGATTGCGCGCCTTCTCGTCGCGGACCGCCTGGCGCAGCGCGTAGTTGGTGCGCGCGGAGTTGTCCTCGGTGTCGAAGTAGAAACCCGCCCAGGGCTCGACCACGGTGTCGATATAGAGCACGCCGATCTCGCGGCAGAACTTCATGATGTCGAGCGAGGACGTATCGACCGACAGGTTGACGCAGAAGCCCCGGCCTTCCGCGAAAAGCTCCCCCAGCACGTCGCGATAGTTGTCGGGCGTGAGCGCGGTGTCGATATAAGAGATCCGGTGCTGTTTCAGGAAAGTATGGTTCCCCGCATCCGGTTCGATCACGGTGAGCTTCGAGGCGTCATAGTCGAAATGCCGCTCGATCAGCGGCCAAGTGCCCTTGCCGATGGAGCCGAAGCCGATCATCACGATGGGCCCGTCGATCCGCCCGTAATTGGGATAATTCGTCATCTTGCCGCTTCCCCGTCCGCTATCCCTGACCCCGGAGTGACTACCGGTTTCGGGAGCGAATGCAAACCGGCCACCGCCCCCTCGCGGCAAGGCGTTGATCTCCGGCGGCGCTTCGCCATAGTTGCGGCCAACCAAGATGCTGACCCCGAAGATTCTCACCACCCTGCGCGGCTACGGCCTGCATGCGTTCGGCGCCGATGCGCTTGCCGGGCTGACCGTTGCCATGGTCGCGGTGCCCCTGAGCCTCGCCATCGCCATCGCCTCGGGCGCCGATCCGGCGCGCGGGCTCGTCACCGCGGTGGTGGCCGGGTTCCTGATCTCGGCCCTGGGCGGCAGCCGGGTACAGATCGGCGGGCCGACAGGCGCCTTCATCGTCGTGGTGTTCGGGGTGATCCGCGATCACGGGATCGACGGACTGGTGGCGGCAACCTGCCTCGCGGGCATCCTTCTCCTGGTCGCCGGCTGGTTCCGGATCGGCTCGCTGATCCGGATGATTCCCGAGGCCGTGATCGACGGCTTCACCATCGGCATCGCGGTGATCATCGCTGCGAGCCAGATCAGGTTCCTGTTCGGCCTCGACCTCGCCAGCGAGCCGGCCGACATGCTGGGCAAGATCCCGGCGCTCTGGGCGGCTCGCGAGAGCCTCAACCCGGCCGCGGCCGGCATCGCGCTCGGCGCCATCGTGGCAATCGTGGCGCTGCGCCGCGCCGCCCCACGTTTTCCTGGCCTGATCGTCGCGGTCGCCGCCGCCTCGGCCGCCGTGCCGCTCCTCGGTCTCGACGTCGAGACCATCGCGAGCCGCTACGGCGCGCTGCCGAATACGCTGTCCGCGCCTTCCCTGCCGGACTTTTCCCTGTCGCGCTTCGTCGAACTCATGCCCTCGGCACTGCTCATCGCCTTCCTCGCGGGGATCGAATCGCTTCTCTCGGCGATAGTGTCCGACCGGATGATCGGTGGGAGCCACCGCCCCAATGCCGAATTGATCGCCCAGGGCGCCGCGAATATCGGCTCGTCGCTGTTTGGCGGGCTGCCCGCCACCGGTGCCATCGCGCGAACTGCGACCAATGTGAATGCGGGCGGGCGCACGCCGGTCGCGGGCATCGTCCATGCCCTGACCGTTCTGGCGGCGATCCTGTTTCTGTCGGATCTGACCGGACGTCTCGCAATGCCGGCGCTGGCGGGGCTCCTGGTGCTGACGGCATGGAACATGAGCGAGCCGCACAAATGGCGCGAGCGGCTCAGGATGCGCCGCTCGGATCTCGCGCTCCTCGCCTGGACCGCAGGGATGACCGTGCTGATCGACCTGACCGCCGCCATCGCCACCGGGGTCGCCCTGGGCCTCGCGCTGCGCCTCTCGCGCCGCGACGTGCCGCCGTCGGACTGGACCCCGCCGGACCGGTAGCTCAGTCGGCGCGGCGGATCTGCAGCTGGTTGGCGACCTTGCGCGTGTCGAACCGTTTCAGCCCCTCGACCAGGTCGGAGAGCTTGCGCTTGCCGTAGGTGCGGGTGTCGAAATCGGGATTGTCGGCGATGATGTACTGGCCGATCTGGCCCAGCGCATACCATTCGTCGTCCTGCGCGATCTTCTCCATCGCCTTCAGGATCAGCGGGATCGCTTCGGTGGGCGCGGTCTTGGCCGGCTTCGGCGCGGGCTTGCCGCCCACCGCCTCCGGTTCCTCGGGCTCGTCGACGATGTTCTCGATCAGGATGAAGCGATTGCAGACATTGCGCAGCGATTCCGGCGTCTTCGCCTCGCCGATCCCGATCACGTCCATGCCCTGCTCGCGCACCCGGTTGGCGAGCGAGGTGAAGTCGCTGTCCGAAGAGACCAGCACGAACCCGTCGAAGCGGCCGGTATGGAGAATGTCCATCGCGTCGATCACGAGGCCGATATCGGAGGCGTTCTTGCCCGTGGTGTTGGCGCTTTCCTGATGCGCCACGAGGCCGAGATCGCGCACCACCTTGGTCCAGTTCGAGAGCCGGCCCGACGACCAGTCGCCATAGACCCGCCGCAGCGCCGGTTCGCCCAGCGCGGTGATCTCCTTCAGGATCGGCCCGGCAAATTTCGCCGGGATGTTGTCGGCGTCGATCAGGACGGCGTAGAGCGGGCGGTCGCGGTTGGGCATGGAGGTCTCCTCAGGTGAGGTCCTTGTACATGACCAGCGCGTCGACGAAACCCTGCTTCGGATGGCGGAACGCGCCGGGCAGGCGGCCGACGATCTCGAACCCCGCCCGCTCCCAGGTGTCGATGGCGCGGGTGTTGGTGGCGACGACGAAGTTGTACTGCATCGCCCGGAAACCCCGCCGCCGCGCCTCCTCGAGCGAATGGGCGAGGAGCGCCCGCGCGATCCCCTGCCCCCGCGCCTCGGGCGCGGTGCAATAGCCCGCGTTGCAGACATGGGCGCCGCCGCCCTTCTGGTTGGGCCTGAGATAGGAGGTGCCGAGCACCTTCCCCTCCACCTCAGCCACGAAGTTCCGCGCCCCCGCCGGCCGCCAATAGGCGAAGGCGCCCTCGCGCCCGCCCTCCGGATCGGCCGTGAAGGTCTCGCCCGCCGCGATGGCGGGTTTCAGGATCGCCCAGATCGCCTCGTCGTCGTCCGGTGTCGCGGAACGGATCTTCATGCGCCTCTACTCTTTGACGTCGGCGGAGACCCGGTTCTCCATCATGTGCGCACAGAGATCAATTCGGCCCTGTGCCTCCGGAACCCTGGCGGGAAGCCCTGCAATCCCCGCAGGTCCGGACTCGACTCGCGCGGGGCTCCGGGAGTATGAGAACACAACATGAACATTATCGGCTGCCACCGACAATGCCCAATCGCCGCATTCTCTCGCTCTGGTTTCCGCGCTTCGGGGCGGAGCGCCTCTTGCGCCTCGATCCGGGCCCGGCGGAGTTGCCTTTCGCGGTGGTCGAGGAGCGCCGGGGGATGCAGGTCCTGACCGCGCTCTCGGCCGCGGCGAGCGCGGCGGGGCTGGTTCGCGGGCAGCCGCTGCAGGATGCGCTGGCGCTCTGCCCCTCGCTGGTGACGCGGCCGCGCGACCCGGTGGCGGAGGCAGCCTTCCTGACCGCACTCCGGCGCTGGGCGGGGAAGTTCAGCCCCTGGGTCTCCGAGGAGCCGCCGGCCGCGCTGATGATCGACCTCAGCGGCGCGGCGCATCTCTTCGGCGGCGAGGCGGCGCTCCTGGAAAGGGCCGCGGAGGATTGCGCGCGGCTCGGGCTGTCGGTGCGGGCCGGGATCGCCGACAGCGCCGGGGCGGCCTGGGCGCTGGCGCGCTTTGCCGGGGCGCCGGCCGGCGGCACGGGCCGGAGCGGCGACGCGATCGACCAGGAGGCGCGGGCGACGCGGTCG
>QWDA01000011.1 GCA_003605175.1 Paracoccaceae bacterium
CGATCACCCGCACCCAGAAGCCCCGCTCCTCGGCATTGGCCGCCGCCACCGCCTTGATCACCGGCAGCGTCAGCTTCCGCTCGCGGAAATCGTCGCCGACATTCTTGCCGGTGGCCGTCATGTCGCCGTGGCCAGCGCCGCCTCTGCCGCGCCGAAGGCCGCCGCCGCGCCCGCCTCGGCCGCCTTCGCGGCCTCCGCCGTCTGGTCGGCCCGCGCCGCCTCGGCCTCGCCGCGCTCGACCGTCTTCTTCTCGTCCTCGACCATGCGCTGCGCCGACTGGTGACGTGCCGCCAGCCGCGCCGCGTCCTCGGTCAGCCGCGTGTATCCCGCCTCGCGCTCCTGCAGGACCTGCGCCGCCTCATGCGCCGCCGCCGCGGCCCCGGCCAGCCGCGCCTCGTGGCCCTCGTTCTCGGCCTCGAGCCGCGCCGCCTCGTCCTCGAGCCGCGCGATGGTGTCGCCCGCGTCCCGGCTCAGCGCGTGCTCGCGCTCGATATCCCGGTCGAGCTGGGCGATCCGCGCCGCCAGCGTCTCGATGGTCGCCGCGACACGCCGCTCCTCGTCGTCCAGCGCCTCGCGCTGCAACACGAGCCGCTGCAGCACCGCCTCGGCGATCGCCGATTCCTCGCGCAGGGGCGGCAGGGCCTCCTCGGCCTTGCCCCGCGCCGCCTCGGCCGCCCGCGCCAGCCGCTCGGCCTCCGCCGCGCCGCGCACCCGCTCGGCAAGCTGCGCCCGCGCCGCCACCTGCGCATCCGCCGCCTCGCGCCAGCGCCGGTACAGGAGCACGCCTTCCGAGCGCCGGAGCTGCTCGCTCAGCTCCCGGTACCGCGCCGCCTGCCGCGCCTGCCGCGCGAGCTGCTGGAGCTGTTGCGCCAGTTGCTCGATCACGTCGTCGACCCTGAGAAGGTTCGCCTCCGCCCCCTTCAGCTTCAGCTCCGCCTCGTGGCGCCGCTGGTAGAGCCCGGAAATCCCCGCCGCCTCTTCCAGGATCCGCCGCCGCGCCTGCGGCTTGGCGTTGATCAGCTCCGAGATCTGCCCCTGCCGCACCAGCGCCGGCGAATGCGCGCCGGTCGAGGCATCGGCGAACAGCATCTGCACGTCGCGCGCGCGCACGTCCTTCTGGTTCACCTTGTAGGCCGAGCCCGCATCCCGGGTGATCCGCCGGGCGATCTCCAGGTGATCGCTGTCATTGAATCCCGCCGGCGCCAGCCGGTCGGAATTGTCCATCGACAGCACGACCTCGGCATAGTTCCGCGCCGGCCGCCGCGAGGTGCCGGCGAAGATCACGTCTTCCATGCCGCCGCCGCGCATCGCCGAGGGCCGGTTCTCGCCCATCACCCAGCGCAGCGCCTCGAGCAGGTTCGACTTGCCGCAGCCATTCGGGCCGACGACACCGGTCAGCCCCTCGGCGATCACCATCTCTGTGGGATCGACGAAGCTCTTGAAGCCGTTGAGCCGGAGTTTGGTAAACTGCACGAGGGCGTCCTTCTGCCGGGTGATTCCGCCGCGACAACCTTCCGACCCCGGCAGCGCCCTGTCAACGGCACCCATCAATCCCTGCCCCTGAACCGGACATTATCCACAATATATGGATAAATCCTGCCGAATTGCGGGGGCTTTATCCACAGGCGGGCCGTTCCGCTTGACCGCTGCCGCCCTGCCCCGCGAAGTGTGAGCCGGGGGAGAGGCCCGGGCCCGGCCCGGCGCCCGGAGACGATTTCGCAACGCCTGTGGGAACTTACGCCATGCTCGACATTCCGACGCTCTCGATCTCGGTCGAATCGCCCCTGGCCGGTGGGGTCCGCGAACTGATCAGCCGCGCCGCCGGCGGCGATGGCGATGCGCTCGACGACCTGGTCGCGCCCAATGCCGCGCTGCTCGTCGCCCGCGTCGAGGGCCGGCCGGTGGGCTGCATCGCGCTTGTCGACCATCTCCGCTTCGGCGAGGCCAGGCGCCTCTATGTGGATCCCGATGCACGCGGCAACGGCATCGGCGCGGCACTCGTCGCCGCGCTCGAATCCGCCGCCCGCGATATCGGCCTGCGGGTGCTGACCGCCACCCCCGGCGCCGGGCACATGTCGCCGGACAGGCTCGCCGGCTATGGCTACCGGCTGGCCGAGACGGTGCGCGGCCGCAGCGGGGTGCTGGTCGAGAAGCGGCTCTGAGCCCGGCTCAGACAGGGCAGTCGATCTCGGCGGTCACCACGCCTTGATCGCCTTTCATGCTGCGCGGCCGCACCGGGCACCCGGTGGCGATCTCGATCGCCCGGATCGCGCCCAGAAGCACGTCGCGCTCGCGCGGGATGCCGCCGCCCCTGCGATGGACCTCCACCTCGTCGGCCCGGCGATACACGGTGAAGCGCATCCCGCCGGTCTCCACCACGCCGATCCGGGCGCCGTGGAAATAGGGCGAGGGCGCCGAGCATCCGGCGAGGGCCAGGGCGGCCAGGGCAGCGAACCTGTGCATTTCCGCAGCATGCCCGGTTCATGGTTAACGAATCCCTTCTTCTTGCCCTCGGCGCTGCGGCGACTATCCCTGTGAGGAAAAGGACCCCTCCATGCTGCTCTGCATCTCCGGCGCGCTCAGGCGCGACTCGACCAACACGAAACTCCTCCGCGAGGCGGCCCGGCTCTATGGCGGCGACCACGCCTTCGCCGATCTGCGTCTGCCGCTCTACGATGGCGATCTCGAGGACGCCGAAGGCATCCCCGCCCCGGTCCAGGCGCTTGCCGACGCCATCGCGGGCGCCGAGGCGGTGGCGATCTCCTGCCCGGAATACAACCAGTCGATGACCGGCGTGATGAAGAACGCGCTGGACTGGGTGAGCCGCACGAAGGGCGGGCCGTGGAAGGACAAGCCGGTGGCGATCATGGCCGCGGCGGCGGGCCGGGCGGGGGGCGCGCGGTCGAACTACATCCTGCGGCTCGCGCTGAACCCGTTCCGGCCCCGGCTCCTGACCGGCCCCGAAGTGCTGGTCGCCGACGCGCGAAACGCCTTCGACGAAGCCGGCCGCCTCCGCGAGGAACGCTACACCAGGGCGCTTGCCGAACTGATGGACGCGCTCCGCGCCGACGCCAGAAGATAGGTCCGCCGGAGTTTCCCCCTCCGGACCTGCGCGCTATGGTCGCGCCGATGGCAGGGGCACAGGAAAGCACGGTCGAGGACCGCATGGACATCGCCCGGGCGGCGGCGCTCCAGGCGGCATTGGGGCTCGACCTGCCCGCGCCCGAGACCGGCGACCCGCTGCCGCCATTCTTCCACCAGGTCTATTTCTGGGATCCGCAGCCTCCCGCCGCGCTCGGCGCCGATGGCCACGCCGCGACCGGCGGGCTGATCCCCGACCTGGGCCTGCCGCGCCGGATGTGGGCCGGAAGCCGGCTGAGTTTCCACGCGCCGCTCCGCGCCGGGATCCGCGCCACACGGCACAGCCGCCTTCTCGCCGCCACCCGCAAGACCGGCCGCAGCGGAGAGCTGGCCTTCGTCACCCTCCGGCACGAGATCCACCAGCGCGGCGGTCTCGCGCTCACCGAGGACCAGGACCTGGTCTACCGCCCCGAAGGCGCGCGCCCCGGTCCCCCGCCCCGCGCGCCGATCTCCGCCGAGGCCCGCGAGAAGCGCCGCTTCGACCCGGTGCTCCTGTTCCGCTATTCCGCGCTCACCCTGAACGGCCACCGGATCCATTACGACGCCGATTATGCCCGCGAGACCGAGGGCTATCCCGGCCTCGTCGTTCACGGCCCGCTCCTCGCGCAGCACCTGATGCTGATGGCCACCCGCGAGCTCGGCCCACTTGCCGGCTTCGCGTTCCGCGCCACCGCGCCGCTCTGCCTGCCCGAGGCCGCGACCTTCGCTCTGTCCGGCACCCGGCTCTGGGTCGCGGGCGAGGACGGGCGGCAATGCATGGAGGCGGACGCGGTTCCGGCGTAGCCGGTCCCGAGGCGACCTCCGCCGTGGCATGGAGCGAAGCCGGGCGGGCGCCTGCCCGTGGGAGTGAGCCCCGGTCCGGCGCAGCCGGCGAAACGTCCGGGGGACGTTTCGAGGGGCGAACGGGCGGAGCCCTTCCGCCGCCACCAAGCGCGAAGCCGGGCGAGCGCCTGCCCGTGGGATGGCGCCGCAACGGCTTTCCACTCACTTTATGGCGCCCCCCACCTCCGACCTCGAAGGTCCGCGCAAACGTCACCAGAGCGCCAGCCCGTCGGGGCGGGCAGGCGCTCGCCCGGCGCCTTCGGCGCGATTCGGGCGGGGCTGCCGCACAGCCGTTGCGTTGGAGCGGCGCCAGCTTGCGGTTTCGCCGAGGCGGCAGGTTACAGGCTCGCCTCCACCCGGAACCCTTCCGGCACGCGGTCCCGCCTCTCGAGCACCAGGTCGGCCACAAGATCCGCCACGCCCCAGGCCACGCCCAGCCCGATCTTGAACCCGCCATTCGCCACCACATGGCCGGGCCGCCCCGGCCAGGGCCCGACCATCGGCGCCCGGCTCCGCGCGCG
This sequence comes from Paracoccaceae bacterium, assembly GCA_003605175.1. Lineage (GTDB taxonomy): Bacteria > Pseudomonadota > Alphaproteobacteria > Rhodobacterales > Rhodobacteraceae > Ovoidimarina. The sequence goes on from QWDA01000011.1 coordinate 4,485, forward strand.
CGGCCGCACCCCGGCCCAGCGTTCCGCCACCGCCGCGCCGTGCAGGATCGGCATCGCGGCCACGGCCCGCTCCAGCAGCTCGTCGGCCGCCCCATCCGTTGCCGCGGGATCGTCGAATTCCCGCTCGCTGGTCGAGCCCACCGCCACCGTGCCGTCCGCATGGGGCACGATATGCAACCCCTCGACGAAAACCTGCGCCGCCCCGGAAGGCGCCGCGTGGCGCAGGAGCACCGCCTGCCCCTTCACGCCGCCGCCCGCCGGCCGGCCCAGCGCCTCGGACAGGTCCAGAAGCCCGCGCCAGCCTGTGGCATGCACCACCGCGCCCGCTTCCGATCCCTCGGAAACGAGCTCGCCGCCAAGGGCCGCCACCGCGCCCGCGAGGCTCGCGCAGGCGCGGCGCGGATGGATCCGCGCGCTCAGGCTGTCGAGAAGATACCGCCCGGTCGGCGAGGCCGGCGCCCAGCCCGGCGCCTCCGCCACGACCTCCCAGCGATAGGCCCCGCCCCAGTTCTCCGCCGCCGCCCCGGCCCGCGCCTCCGCGAGTTCCACCGCGCGGTCATCCGCCAGCGGCTGCACCCGCCCGGTGCGCCCGTAGCCCGTGGCGATGCCGGATACCGCCTCGACCCGCGCCCAGCGCGCCGCCGCCTCCACGAGACAGCCCAACTGGAACGCCTTCTTCGCGTTCCACGGGTCGGGCACATGCGGCGCCAGCGCGCCCACCACCCCGCCCGAGGCGCCGCCGCCCGGCCCGGCCGGGTCGATCACCCGCACAAGCGCGCCGCGTTCCAGGCAGACGAAGGCGGTGCAGAGCCCGAACACGCCCGCACCCAGAACCGTCACCTCCGGAGTTGCCAAATCCCCGCTCCTTCTTCAGTGTCCGCGCGGGCCCCATCTAGGACAGAAGCGGCATGCGAGACCAGAGCGCAGACCTGAGCTGGTCCGGCGGGGTGCCGGTCTCGGACCGCTATCGGGACCCGTATTACTCGCTCGAGAACGGGCTTGCCGAAACCACCCATGTGTTCCTGAACGGCAACGGCCTGCCCGCCCGCTTCCGCCCCGGCTTCCATATCGCCGAACTGGGCTTCGGCACCGGGCTGAACCTGCTGGTGGCGCTCCGCGCCGCGCGCGCCGCCGGGGCCCTGCCGCTGCGCTATACCGGTTTCGAGGCCCACCCGATGGCGCCCGAAGACATAGCCCGCGCCCTCGCCGCCTTCCCCGAGTTCGGCCCCGACGCCGCCTGGCTGGCACATGCCTGGGCGAAGGGCCCGCGCATCGACACCCCCGAACTCACCGCCGAGATCCTGCTCGGCCCCGCCGCCGAAACGCTCCCGGCCTGGCCGGGCAAGGCCGATGCCTGGTTCCTCGACGGTTTCGCGCCGGCCCGCAATCCCGGCCTCTGGTCGGATGCGCTGATGGCCGAGGTGGCCCGCCACACCGTGCCCGGCGGCAGCTTCGCCACCTACACCGCCGCCGGCCATGTCCGCCGCGCGCTCGCCGCCGCCGGGTTCGAGGTCACCCGCCTCCCGGGCTACGGCCGCAAGCGCCACATGAGCGCGGGGCGGCTGAAATGAGGGAACAGAACACCCGCGCCGGCATCCTCCTGATGATCGCCACGACCCTTGTGTTCTCGGCCCAGGACGGCATCTCCCGCCACCTCGCCGGGACCTACAACGTGCTGATGGTTGTGACGGTCCGATACTGGTTCTTCGCCGCCTTCGTCATCGCGCTTTCGGCGCGCCGCAAGGGCGGGCTCCGCAAGGTCGCGGCGACCCGCCTCCCCTGGCTCCAGTGCTTCCGCGGCGTGCTGCTGGTCGCCGAGATCTGCGTCACCGTCGTCGCCTTCGTGCTGCTCGGCCTCGTCGAATCCCACGCGGTCTTCGCCTGCTACCCGCTGATCGTCGCGGCGCTTTCCGGCGTGGTGCTGGGCGAGAATGTCGGCTGGCGTCGCTGGACCGCCATCGGCATCGGCTTCCTCGGCGTCCTGGTGATTCTCGAACCCGGCGGCCGCGTGGTTTCGCCCGCCGCCCTCGTGGCGCTTGCCGCCGCGCTGATGTTCGCGCTCTACGGGCTTCTCACCCGCTATGCCGGGCGGATCGACAGCGCCGCCACCTCGTTCTTCTATACCGGCGTCGCGGGCGCCGTCGCGATCACACCCCTCGGCCTCTGGGCCTGGGAGCCGATGAGCGGGCCCGACTGGCTCTGGATGTCGGCGCTCTGCGTCATGGGCGCCACCGGGCATTACCTGCTGATCCGCGCCTACGAGGTGGCCGAGGCCAGCGCGATCCAGCCGTTTTCCTTCCTGCAACTGGTCTTCGCCTCGGCGATCGGCATGACGGTCTTCGGCGACAGGCTCGAACCCAATGTCGCGCTCGGCGCCGCCATCGTGGTGACCGCGGCGCTGTTCACCCTGTGGCGCGAGGCGCTGGCCCGCCGCCGGAGCCGCCGCGCGGGCGCTAGTTCGCCAGCGCCCGCCGCACCAGGTTCAGCCCCGCCAGGATGAGCACCGCCAGCGTCAGCTTGCGGAACAGCGCCTGGTCGATCCGGTCCTGCACCCGGACGCCCACGGACATCCCGGCGAGCGCCGGCACCAGCATCGCGGCCGAGCCCGCCGCAGTCTCGAGGGTGAGCACGCCCGAGCGGATATGCGACAGGGCCAGCATCACCGCGCCCGCGCCGTAGACCACCCCCTGCACCCGCACGCTTTCGCGCTTCCCGGTGTCGAGCGCGGTGAGGTAGAGCACGGTCGGCGGGCCCCAGACCCCGGAAAGCCCGCCCACGAAGCCGGCGAAACCGGCCACCGCCACCTCGACCCGCCGCCGCGCCTCGGGCGGGAACCGCAGCCGCCAGCCCGCCAGCTGGAGCGCGGCGAACAGCACCACCGGCAGGCCCAGGATCAGGAGAATCGCCCGCTTCGGCAGGACGTTGATGAGCTGACCCGAGATCAGGATCGCCAGGAGCAGCACCGCGAGGAACCGCCAATGGGTCACGCAGGAGGCCCGCGCCGCCGCCGCGCCGCCCCGCACCGCCTGCCAGAGATTGGTCGCCACCGTGGGCAGGATCAGAAGCGCCAGCGCCAGCGCCGGATCCATGATCGAGGCGAGGCCCGAGATCATGAGCATCGGCATCCCGAAGCCGACGACGCCCTTCACGAACCCCGCAGCGAGCGTTATCGCGACGGCCAGCCCCCAAAGCTCCGGCGCCAGATCGGGCATCGGCTTTCACCTCTCCCCGGCAACGGCCCGGGCGTCCTGCCGCCAGTCATGGCACCGGCCCCGCCCGGCAGCAAGCCGCCCCGAGGATACGGCCGCGCCGTCTCGGCGGTGCCTACCTGTCCAGGCGGCTTCGGCCGTTGCCGGCCGCGGACCCGCGATCCGGGCCCGTCTCCGTGGCCAGGACCTCCAGAAACTGGTCGATCAGAATGGCGGATCTCTGGTACCGATCCCTGGCGCAGACCGTCCTCAGATCCTCGAGGACCGCGACCACCCATTCCGGGGTGTGTTCCCTCATCTTGGCTCCCGTGAAAATTGCCCGTCCCAGGCGTTCACTGCCGAATGCAGGCGAGTTGTCCCGCGGCGCCACGTTACACGCATGGGATGCGCGGCAAAAGCCCTACTGAAGTATCGTTTCGAGACAATCTTCGTATCGTTTTCGAACAGGTCCGGCGCCAAGGCGCGCAAGGGATGTTGCGTGCAACGCCCCGCTCCCCCGCTCGACGCCACGCGGAGATTTCCGCTCCGTCCGCCGGATGGTTCGCCGTTTCCGGGCAGGCTGCTGGCGGGGGGGGGCGACCGGCCGGGGTGTACCCGGCCGGCCGCCAGTTCCTCGGGCTCAGCCCCAGGTCATTTCGCCCTTTGCGACCTTGGCACCGATTTCCAGGGCAACCTCGAGCCCGGCATCCGGATAGAGCTCCTTCATCGCCGCAATGAGTTCGGCGCTGTCGGCGGCCTTGGCGAATTCCTTCTCATAGGCGATCAGGTATTCGCGCGTGAAGGTGACGCCGGAGAGATCGGTCGGCCAGTCCGGTGTCATGTGGCCGGGCACGACGACCTCGGGATCGCGCGCGATGATGCCGTCGAGGGCGCGGACCCAGGCCGCACGGTCTTCCGGCGTCGGGACATCGGCGATCCAGGGGTGCAGGCCCCCATAGGTCAGCACGCCGCCAAACACCGCTTTCAGCGAGGGCACCCAGAGGTAGCGGCGGTCCTTCATGTCGTCGATGGTGACGATCTCCACCGTCTCGCCATCGACGGTCAGCGAAGTCGCGTCGGAGGCTTCCGGCATGACCACCTCATCGACCGATTGCGGGCCGTTCTCGCCAAGCTGCGGGCCCCAGGCCTCGATCTTGCCGGCGACCTTTTCCTTGATCAGGGCAACCGTTTCGGGAGCGGCGATCACGCGGGCATCGGGGAACGCGGCTTTCACCGGGCCGAGGCTGAAGTAATAGTCGGGATCGTTGACGCCGACATAGACGGTGGTGAGGTTCAGGCCCGTCGCCTTGATCGCATCGGCCACGGCCTGACCGTCGGAGAGCGTGAAACCGCCGCCGACGAGTACCGCCTCGGACGACCCCTTGAGGAGCACGGGCGCGCGGAGGAACCCGCTGTCATCGGTCGGGAAGTAATCCCAGGTCAGCGACGACTGGCCGAAGGCCCGCTGCGAAACGAGCGTGGCGGCGCCGGCCGCGAGGGTGGTTTTCATGATCTGTCTTCTCGAAAACATGGGTCTCTCTTCTGCTTGGGATGATGAAGTCAGTCGATGCGCGTCCAGTCGCCCTTCAGGGCAAGGGAAGTCTTGGACGCGAAAGGCGCCCAGCGAATGACCTTGCCATCGGCGTCGAGCGCCACCCGAAACACCGGATCGCCGTAATCGGCCTTGTAGACATGGCCGAGGTCGGGGAAGGCGGTGTCGGTCATTTCGGGTTTCCGCCTGCGGGCTTACGCGGCGCGCAGGGCGTCGAGCAGCGGCTTGGCGCTGCCATAGAGCGCGCTGGAGTTGACGACACGGGCATCGGCGCCGGAGCCGACGATCAGCGTCGGCACGCCGCGCGCCCCGAAGCGCCGCATCTCGGCCTGGGCGGCCTCGATCCGCGACCGGTTGGCCGCCCTCAGTTCGTCGTCGGGCGCGGCAAGGCGGGCAGCGGCGGCATCGAGCCCCAGCTCCGCCAGCACGGCCGCGATCACCGCCGCGTCGCCATTGTCGCGCCCATCGACATAGCGCGCGCTCTGGATCGCCTTCAGGGCTTCGAATTCGCGCGCGGGCTCGGTCAGATGCACGGCGGTCAGCGCCAGGGTGGCCGGGCCGGAATCGACATTGCCCGCACCGCTTTCCAGCAGGTTGCGGCGGTATTCCTCGGTGAAGGCCTGGCCGGTGAGCTTCGCGATCCGCTGGTCGGCCTCCCAGGCATGGGCGGCGAAACCGGCATTCATCGGGAAGGCGCCCGACCCGGAGAACAGGCCGGAGGGCACCGCGGTGACGGTGATGTCATCCTGCTGCATGAGGGTTTCGACCGCCGGCGCGGCGCCATAGCACCAGCCGCAGAGCGGATCGAAGATATAGGTGAGATGGATCGTCTCCGACATGGGAATTGAACTCCGGTCGCGATCGGGCAGCGGGCGGAACCGGACCGGCCGCTGCCAGATACCTGGGTGTCAGTAGCCGACGGTGAACCGCTGGCGGATGTGTTTGGGGTTCTCGATCTCGTCGACCATGGCGATGGCGTAATCCTCGAACGAGATGCTCGAGCCGTTCTCGTTGCTCAGCAACGCGTCCTTGCCGAGCCGGAACTTGCCGGTGCGTTCGCCGGGCACGAACATCGCCGAGGGCGACAGGAAGGTCCACTCGAGGTCGTCGAGCGTGCGCAGGTAGTCGAGGGTCGCGGCTCCGTTGGTGGCCTCTTCCTTGTAGGCTTCGGGGAAGTCGGGCTGGTCGAGCAGGCGCTGGCCCGGAGCGATCTCCAGGCTGGCGGCGCCGCCGACCACCAGATAGCGCGTGACGCCTGCCTTGCGCAGCGCATCGGTGATGATCGAGAAATCGGTGCCGGTGAAGCGGACGGAGCTGATCACGGCATCATGTCCCTGCACCAGCCCGGCCAGCGACGCGGCGTCCTGGGCGTCGCCCGCGGCGGCCGTCACACCCGGCAGCGCAGCGATCTTCTCGGGATTGCGGGCGATGGCGGTCACCTGATGGCCGCGATCCGAGAGTTCCTTGAGAATGCGCGACCCGGCATTGCCGGAGGCGCCGATGAGAGCGATTTTTGCCATTGTCCCGTCCTTGTGTTCAGGTTTGCGATCAAGTCTATTTTCTGGACCTTGCCAGCCATGTAGCCTATCGTGACCGCACTGCAAGACGTCATTTTGCAATGACCAGGTCAGCCCGGCGTGACCGCCCGGCCATCGACAAGGAATGCCCCGATGAACCAGGATACGCGCGTTGCGCTGCCCTTCGAGTTCGACCAGCCCTGCCCGATCCGCGATGTGCTCGACCGGATCGGCGACCAGTGGAGCCTGCTCGTGTTGCAGTCCCTGGAACACGGAGTCATGCGGTTCAGCGCGATCCACCGCGCGATCGAAGACATCTCCAAGCAGATGCTCTCCAAGACCCTGAAGCATCTTGAGGAAGACGGGTTCATCCGGCGCACGATCTATCCGGAAGTCCCGCCGCGCGTCGACTATGAACTGACCGATCTCGGCCGCTCCTTCCTGGTTCCGATGAAGGCACTCATCGCCTGGGCCGACACGAACCACCGCGCGATCTGCCATTCGCGCGAAGTCTACGCGGGCCAGGCCGGGGCGTGAACGGTTCGGGGCTCCGGCCGGCCGGGGGAGAGTTCCCCCAACCGGCAGGGGCTCGACGGGACGCTCATTCGAAGAAGGTCGCGTTGCGCCCGCCGACGACGATGTCGAAGCGGAATCCCTGCTCCACGTCCTGGTCGGGCGTTGCGTAGGGATTGCCCAGGTTGCGCTCGAAGGCATCGCCCATGAGGATCGCCATCGGGTCCGTCGCGTTGTTGGGCTCGCCGGGGAAGTACATCTGTGTGATCAGCCGCGCCGCGCCGCCGCTGATCGACAGGTGGATGTGCTTGGGCCGCCAGCGCCCGATGTCGGGCCGTGCCAGATAGGCGCCGGGGCTGATGGTCCAGAACCGGTAATTGCCCTCGTCATCGGTCAGCACCCGGCCCATGCCGAAGAAATTCTCGTCCAGCTTCAGCCCGGAATGATCGTCGATATGGCGGTAGCGGCCGTAATGGTTGGCATTCCAGATCTCCAGCAGGGCGCCGCGCAGGGGCTTGCCGTCGGCGGTCCTGAGCGTGCCGCGAACCTCGATCGCCGCACCGTCTGCGCGGGGCAGGTCGGGGGCGATGCGGGTCATGTCCCATTCGTGCTGGCGGGTGATGGCGCGGGCCGGAACCACCGGCACGAAGCTCTCGCGCACCGTTTCGGGAATCAGCCGCAGACGCTTGCGGGGGGTGCGCTGATCGGAGGTGTTGTCGGTCGGTCCGATGCCGATCTGTCTGCCGAGTCTGGTCATCAGGTGTCTCCTCAGCTTTCGAGGTCATCGAAGAACGGGGTTTCGTTGTCGCCGGCCATCACGATGTCGAAGCGGTAGATCTCCGCGCCATCCTCGGCGGTACCGTCGCGCCGGGCCATCAGCCGGGCGCGGTCCTCCGCGTCCAGTTCCCGCAGCAGCGGGTCGCCGTCATTGGCCGGATGACCGGCAAAGAACATCTGGGTGACGATCCGGTTGATGCCGTCGGAGAACAGCGTCACCGTGATGTTGGGCGCGCGGCCCGGCGGCGGCCCCGGCAGGATGGTGCGGAAGGCATAATCGCCGCCGCGGCTGCGCAGCCGGCCATAGCCGTGGAACCACGGGTCGATATCCGCGTGACCCTCGGTCGCGGGGGTGCGGTAGATCCCCTTGGCATTGGCCTGCCAGAACTCCATCACCACGCCATTGGCCAGGCTGCCGTGGCGGTCGAGCACCCGGCCTTGCAGGATGATATGCTGCCCGGCGGGTCCGGCCACCACGCCGGGGTGGACACGGGTCAGATCCTCCAGGCTGTCATCGCCGAAATAGATCGGGAAATACGGCCCGCAGGTATCCTCGTTGGTAGGTTGCAGGGTGTTGGCCCCTCGCGTCTCACGCATTCATTTCCTCCATTGAACGGGATGCGTTTTGCATCTAAAACATCCGCACGCTCCCCGGTGAAAGCCCGATCTCCAAAGATGTCCGAATCCGCCAATCATTCCATATACTTCGTTCCCGGGCTGCAACGCGGCCTGCGGGTGCTCGAAATCCTTGGCGCGGCGGCCGAGCCGATGTCGCTGAGTGACATTGCCCGCGAGATGGAACTCAGCCGCTCGTCGGCATTCCGGCTGGTCTATACGCTGCGCTACATGGGCTTCATCAAGGAGGCCGAGCAGAAGAACACCTTCACGCTGGGCGCACGGGTGCTGAATCTCGGCTTTGCCTATCTCAACCAGTTGCCGATCACGAGCATCGCGCGCCCGCACCTTGCGGCGCTGCGCGACAAGACCGGCGTCAGCACGCATCTGAGCGTGCTCGAGGGCCATGACGTGCTGTATCTCGGCAGCCACCAGGCCCGGACGGGATTTGTGTCCAACATGGTGACCGGCACCCGGGTCGACGCCTATGCCTCGGCCATCGGCTGGTGCCTGTTGTCGTCGCTGGACGAGGCGGAGCTTGCGGCGTTCTGCGAGGGCCTGGCGATGCCCGCCAAAACCGAACACACGCCGACCAGCGTCGCCGAACTCAGGGCGCGGGTCGATCAGGTGCGCGCCGACGGCCATGTCTTTTCGCGCGGGTTTCACGAGCCGGGCGGCTCCAGCGTGGCGGTGCCGGTTCGCGACCACACCGGAAAGGTCGTGGCCTGCGTGAACATCTCGGGCCCAGACAGCGGCTTCGATTTCGACCGGATCGACACGTTCTACGTGCCGGAAACCCGGGCCTGTGCGCTGCGGATCTCGCGCGAACTCGGATATGGCGGCCCGGGATAGCATGGCGCTTCAACCCAGCCCGAGGGTCTGACGCGCGTCATCCGATGTGGCGATATCGCCGCCGAGGCTGGTGATGATGCCCACGGCCTTTTCCACCAGTTGCGCGTTGGAGCGGCAGTGTTCGCCCCTGCCGATATAGGCGGTGTCCTCCATGCCGATCCGGCAATGCCCGCCCAGCAGGAAGGCCTGCGCCAGCATGGGAAAGGCCATGCGGCCGATGCCGAAGGCCGCCCATTCGGTGCCTTCGGGCAGTTGCCCGGCGAGATAGGCCATGGTTTCGGGGTTGGCGACCGCGCCGAACCGCACGCCCAGCACCATCTGCACCATCAGCGGGGTCCTGATGACACCGCGGGCGATGAAGTCCTTCAGCATGTGCAGATCGCCCGAGTCGAAGATCTCCACCTCGGGCTTGACGCCGGCGGCGTAGATGCGCCCTGCCATGATCTCCAGATTGCGCGGCGCGTTGATGACGCTGGCCTGACCGGACCACATGGTGTTGAAATCCAGCGTGCAGATATCCGGGCGCAGCGCCTCGACATGGGCGACGCGTTTTTCCGGCACACAGAGCGTGGAGCCGGCGGCGGCCACCTGCGGATTGTCCTCGGAGGGCACGAACCGCCCGCCCTCGCCGGTGGTGAGGTTGAGCAGCACATCCTCGTTCTTCTCGCGGATGCGCTCGACCAGCTCACGATAGAGCGCCAGTTCCATCGAACCCCTGGCGGTCTCCGGATCGCGCACGTGCAGATGCAGGATCGCGGCGCCCGCCTTGGCGGCATCGAGCGCCTGTTCGGCGATCTCGGCCGGGGTGATCGGCAGATGGGGGCTGATCTCCGGCGTCATCAGGTTGCCGGTGATGGCGGCGGTCAGGATCGTCTTGCGGGACATGTCAGGCCTCCACCGGGGCCAGCGCGGCCTCGATGGCGGCGGCGGTCAGCTCGACGATCCGGGCGATTTCCTCGGGCGTCGAGGTATAGGACGGCGCCAGCAAGATGTGATCGCCATTGGTGCCATCGGCGCAGCCCTGCGCCGGGTAGCACATCAGCCCCAGGGCCAGGGCGGCCTTCTGTATGCGCTGGGCCAGTTTCGCCGAAGCCGGGAAGGGCGTCTTGCCGGCCTTGTCCTCGACCAGCTCGATGCTCCAGAACAGCCCGCGGCCACGGATGTCGCCGGCATGGGGGTGCTGGCCGAACCGGGCGATCAGGGCCCCGTGCAGTTGCGCGCCGCGCTGGCGGACATTGTCGAGCAGGTTGTCGTCCTCGATGACCCGCTGCACCGCGAGCGCCCCCGCCGTGGCGACGGCATGGGACATGTAGGTATGGCCGTTCCAAAGCTGGCCGCTGCCATTCGCAATGGCGGTGACGATCTTCTCCGCCGCCAGGACGGCGGCGATCGGCTGGTAGCCCGCGCCGAGACCCTTGGCCAATGTGGTGATGTCGGCGGCGATGCCCTCCTGCTCCAATGCGAACAGGCTGCCGGTGCGGCCCATGCCGCACATGACCTCGTCGGCGATGAACAGCACGCCATGGGTGTCGCAGATTTCCCGGGTGCGCCTGAAATAGCCCGCGGGGGCAGGTTGCGTGCCGAGCGAGGCGCCGACCACCGGTTCGGCCACGAAGGCCATCACCGTATCAGGGCCGAGCGCGCGGATCTGCGCGTCGAGCAGGTTGGCCATGCGCAGGGCAAAATCGGCCTCGGACTCGCCGTCCTTCCGCATGCGGTAGGCATAGGCGGCGTCGATGTGGTGGGTCTCCATCAAGAGCGGCTGGAACGGCGCGCGACGTCCGGCATGGCCGCCGGTCGCCAGCGCGCCCAGCGTGTTGCCGTGGTAGGAGGGGGCCCGTGCGATCACCTTGTGGCGCGCCGCCTCGCCGCGTTCCAGATGGTATTGCCGTGCCAGTTTCAGCGCCGCTTCCATCGCTTCCGAGCCGCTGCCCAGATACATCACACGGCCATCGCCGGTGCCCTCCGGCGCGCGCGCCACCAGGAAGCGCGCCAGCTCCTCCGCCGGCGCGTTGGTGAAGAAGCTGGTATGGGCGAAGGCAACGCCGTCGATCTGCGCCTTGATGGCCGCGCGGACCCGTTCATTGTCGTGACCGAGGCAGGATACCGCCGCGCCGCCGCAGGCATCCAGGTATCGCTTGCCGCTATCGTCGATCAGGTGGTTACCGTCGCCACCGACGATGGTCGGCAGCGATGCGCTGAGTGTTCGGTGGAGCACGTTGGACATGGGGCCGACAACCGTCTTGCATACTGAATTATATTTTGTATATAAAACATACTGCGCGAACTCAAGAGAGTTTCCGCCCGACCGCGAAGAACGAGGGAATCCGATGCTGGGCGCGCTGACGGGGATACGGGTGATCGAGCTGTCGCAGGTACTTGCGGCGCCGTTCTGCGGTTATCAGTTCGCGCTCCTGGGGGCCGAAGTCATCAAGGTCGAGCTTCCCGAACAGCCCGATTGCGCGCGCGGTCGCGGGCCGGTGCCCGGGCTGAACGCCAAGGGAATCGGCCTGACCTACCAGGTTCAGGGCGGCAACAAGCAGTCCCTGGCGCTGGATATCCGCAAGGAGCCGGGGCGTGCGGCGCTGCTCAAGCTTGTCGAAAGCGCCGACGTGTTCCTGGAGAACTATTCGACCGGCGTGCTGGAGGGGCTCGGGCTTGGTTACGAGGCGCTGCACGAACACAATCCGCGCCTCGTGTACTGTTCCATGACCGGCTATGGCGATCAGGGTCCGCAGGCAGCCAGGGGCGCCTATGACAATACGATCCAGGCCGCCTCCGGGATCATCGCGCAAAGCGCCGGGCACAAGCCGGGCGTGTCCTTTGTCGATTACGCCGCCGGCTATTCGGCGGCCTTCGCGATCGCCGCGGCGCTGTTGCAGCGCGCGCGCACCGGGCAGGGCTGCCATATCAGCGCCTCGATGCTGGAGGTCGCGATGACGCTCATGGCGCCCGAGGTGGCGGCCAGGCAGGCCGCCCCCGGCGCCCCGAAGCAGAAGGAGGCGGGCATCTCCGCCTTCGACACCACCGATCACAAGCTGATGCTCGGGTCTTTCAAGCCGTCGCAATATCGCAAGCTGGGCGCCTGCCTGGCGGCGCAGGGCTACCGGGTGCCATTGCTGGACGACATCAACGACTGGACCGACATCTGGGACAACTCCGATGCGATCCGGGTGGCGTTGCAGGATGTCTTCATACTGCGCAGCGCCGGTGAATGGCAGTCCGTGCTCGAGGCCGCCGATATCCCCGCCGAGCCGATCGTCACGCTGGACCGGGCGATCGCGGCGCCGCAACTGGCCGAGCGCGGCTATTTCGCGCCGTCGCCGGAAGATCCGTCGCTGTCGCTGCCGCTGGCGGGGTTTCGGATGTCCATGGGCGGTGCCGGGTTGCACAGCTCGCCGCCCGAACTTGGGCAGGACAGCCGCGCGGTTCTGGAAGGCGCCGGGCTGAGCGCCGCCGAGATCGACGCGCTCTTCGCCGAAGGGATCGCCCGATGATCCGCCTCACCGCCGCCCCCGCCTTCAGCCTGCCCGAGGAACACCGCCACAGGGGCGAGCCTTCGGCCTGGGCGAAGATGACCCGCCCCGGCCAGCCGATGCATTCCTTCCTGGAGGCGGCGTTCTTCGACGAGGCCCGCAACCTTTGGCTTGCCGACGTGCCCTATGGCCGGGTCTTCCGCGTCTCTCCCGAGGGCGACTGGCAGCTCATGCACCGGATTGACGGCGAACCCCATGCCATGCGCATCGCACCGGACGGGCGCCATATCGCGGTGGATTACCGCCACGGGCTGATCGAGCTGACCGGGCCGGAGCGTTTCGAGGTGCTGAGCACCGGGATTGCGGGTCAGCCGTTCCTGGGCCTTTCGGACATGTGCTACGGCGAGGATGGCAGGCTGTGGTTCACCGACAGCGGGCGCAGCTCGCTCAGCGATCCCGGGGGCCGGGTCTATTGCCTGACGCCTGCGGGCGAGCTGCGGCTGCTGCTGGATTGCGTGCCCTATTCCAACGGTATCTGCCTGTCGCCCGATGGCGCCTGGCTCTATGTGGCCGCGACCCGCGCCAACCAGGTCTGGCGCCTCTCCACCCTTCTGCCCGAACACGGCCAGCCGATGGCGGGCACCTTCCTGCAACTTTCCGGCGGGCTCGGACCGGATGGGTTGGCCTGCAACGAACGCGGCTGGCTCGCCGTGGCGCAGGCGCAGGCCGGTCGGGCCTATGTATTCGACGCGCTCGGCGATCCGGTGGCCGAGATACGTCTGCCCGAGGGCCAATGGACCACATCGGTCGCCTTCCACCCGGACGCGCCGGGCCGCCTTTACATCGTCGATGCCCAGACGGGCAGCGTCCTTGCCGCCGACATTCCTGACTGACGGATCAGACCCATGCAAAAACAAGACCTTCACGGCTATGTGCCGGCCATCGTGACGCCCTTCAACGACAAGGGCGAGATCATGGAAGACGCCTTTGTCGACCTGTTCGAGTTCCTGGTCAAACGCGGCGCGACGACAATCTGCATCGCGGGCGACAACGGCGAAAGCTGGGCGCTGTCGGCGGCGGAACGCGGCCGCCTGGTGCGGCTGGCCAGGGACACTGCAAAGGGCCGGGTCAAGGTGATGATGGGCATTTCCGCCCCCACCATCGACGCCTCTCTGGCCTATGTGAAGGCCGCCGAGGACAACGGCGCCGATGTGCTCCTCTCGATGCCGCAGACCTATGTGCTCAAGGCCTCGGAAGCGGAGCTGATGGCGCGTTTCGACAAGGTCTCCGCCGCGACGGACAAGCCTCTGGTGCTCTACAACTCGCCGCGCCGGATGGGGTTCTCGCTGACCGTGGATCAGACCGAGACGCTTCTGAACAACCACAATGTCATTGGCATCAAGGAAAGCCAGCGCGACTTTTTCTATCATACGCACCTGCTGCAACGGCTCGGCGACAAGCTGTCGGTGATGACCGGCCCCTGCCATTATATCCTGCCGAACTTTGCGCTTGGCGCCAAAGGCTTCATCGCCACAGGGCCGGAATTCACCGATCTGAAACCGTCGGAAATGGCGGCTGTGGGCGCGGGCGCACCGGATGACATCTGGCGTCACGCCCATTACCAGCTGACCGTGCTCTATGAGCTGCTGATGGGCACCGCGACCTGGCCGGCCTCGTTCAAGGCGGCGCTGAACCTGATCGGCCTGCCCGCAGGCGTGCCGCGCGACCCGGTCCTGCCCGCGACCGGCGCCGATATCGACAAGATCAAGCGGACCTTCGACCAACTGGGGATCAGCTACGAATGATCCGCCTTGTCCGCGATCAGTCGGCGCAGATCAAACGCGCGTCGGAGGTGCGTTTCACCTTCGATGGCGCGCAGGTCCCTGCGCATTCGGGCGAGAGCCTGTTGGCGGCGCTGATCCGGTCGGGGCACCTGCATCTGCGCGACGCGCCCGAGGATGGCGCGGCGCGAGGGGGGTTCTGCTGCATGGGGCTGTGCCAGGAATGCGTGGTGCGGATCGAAGGTCAGGTCGTGGAAAGCTGCCGCGCGATGGTGACATCGGGGCTGGCGGTGACCTCCCTGAAAGCGCGGACATGACGGAACACGTCGATATCGCGGTGATCGGCGCGGGACCGGCGGGCGCGAACGCGGCACTGGCCGCGTCGCGGCACGGGCTGTCGGTGACCCTGCTCGACGAACAGTCCAAACCCGGCGGCCAGGTCTGGCGGGCCAGGAGCGCCGCCATCCTGGATGCACCCTCCACGCCGGAGAGCGCGGCGGGCGGAGCATTGCGCCAGCGGTTGCAGAACAGCGCCGTGGCCCGTCTGGGCGATACCCGCGTTTGGCAGATCGAACGTACCGAGGATGGCTGGGTGCTGCATCTGCTGCGCCAGGGCCGGGTGGAGCAGCGGCGCGCAAGGGCGCTGGTGATCGCCACCGGCGCGCGGGAATTCGTGCAGCCGGTGCCGGGCTGGACCACGCCGGGCGTGCTGGGGCTGGCCGGGGCGACGGCGCTGTTCAAACAGGACCTGACGCTGCCGGGGCAGCGCACCGTCGTCTCGGGCACCGGGCCCCTGGTGTTCTTTGTCGCCGCCGAGATCCGCCGCCTGGGCGGCGAGGTGGCGGGGGTCATCACGCCCAACGGCCGGGGCGATTGGCTGCGCGCCCTGCCCGCGATGCTGTCGCGGCCCGACCTGTTGCTGCGCGGCGCCCGCTGGGTCGCCGATCTGATGCTGGCCGGGGTGCCGATCCACTGGCGCCATGCGGTGAGCACGGTCGCGGGGGACGGGCGCGTCGCGGCGGTCGGCTTTCGCCCGCTCGATGCCGATTGGTCGCCCGTGGGGGCGGAACGAGGGATCGCGGCCGACAGCCTGTGCCTGGGCAACGGCCTGATCCCCGCCGTCGAGGCGGCAGAGCTGGCCGGGGTCGCGCTGGAGCATCGCCCCGAGCTGGGCGGCTGGCTGCCGAGGCGCGGCGCGGATGGCGAGACAGAGGTGCCGGGCCTGTTCCTCTGCGGCGATGGCGCGGGCATACGCGGTGCGGCCGCCGCCGAGATCG
Source organism: Paracoccaceae bacterium (assembly GCA_003605175.1). Taxonomy (GTDB): domain Bacteria; phylum Pseudomonadota; class Alphaproteobacteria; order Rhodobacterales; family Rhodobacteraceae; genus Ovoidimarina. Next base: position 20,033 of record QWDA01000011.1, read on the forward strand.
ACGGGCGGCTGACCGGCCTGCGCGCGGCGCAGCATCTCGGCGCGGAGACGGCTTCCGAGCGGGCCGCGCTTCGCCCGAGATACGCGCGCGCGGCGCGGTTCGGCATGGCGATGACGGCGCTGAGCATGCCGCGCAAGGGGCTGGCCGAACTGACGACACCCGACACCATTGTCTGCCGCTGCGAAAGCCTGACGGGCGGCGTGATCGCTGCAGAGATCGCCGCCGGCGCGGGCAGCACCAATGCGGTGAAATCGGGCCTGCGGGCGGGCATGGGCGCCTGTGGCGGCAAGTTCTGCCAGACCGCCGTGGCCCGGATGATCGCCGCCGCCGAGGACCGGGCCGAGGCCGAAGTGCCGCCGCCCACCGCGCGCCCGCCGCTGCGCCCGGTGCCGGTTTCGGCGCTGGCGGGCGAATTCGATTATTCCGACCTTCCGATCCCGAAACCGGCGCCGCTATGAGCCAGGAGTTCGACATCGCGGTGATTGGCGGCGGCATCATGGGATGCGCCACGGCCCTGCGGCTTTCCGAGGGCGGGATGCGGCCGATCGTTCTCGACCAGGGCGATCTGGGCCAGGGCGCCTCGGGGGTGAACGCGGGCACGCTGAGCCTTCAGATCAAGCGCGTGAAGCTGATGCCCTATGCGCTGAAAGGCCATCACGCATGGGAGGCGATGGGCGAGGCGGTGGGCTTTCACAAGACCGGCGGCTATACGCTGGCCTTTACCGAACGCGAGGCGGGGCTGCTGCATGAGCGGCAGGCGTTAAAGGCCGGGGCGGGCGCGCCGATCAGCTTCGTTTCGGAAAGGGAGCTGCGCGCCGCCGAGCCGATGCTGACCCGAAAGGTGCTGGCCGCGAGCCATTGCCCGGAGGACGGCTATGCCAATTCCTCGCTGACCGGGCAGTATTACCGTGGCCGGCTGCGCGACCAGGGCATCGCCTATCGCGAACGCTGCCCGGTGACGGCGATCGACCGGGACGTGGGCTTTGCCCTCACCACTGCCGGGGGGCCAATCCGCGCGCGGCGCTTGCTGCTGGCGGCGGGAGCCTGGCTGAAGCCGGTTGCGGCCCTTCTGGGGGTCGATCTGCCGGTGCGGGCGCGGATCAACACCGTCTCGGTGACCGAGCGGATGCCGCCCCTGACCGCCAGCGTGATCGGCCATGCCACCGGCCTCCTGACCATGAAGCAAAAGCCCAACGGTACCGTGCTTGTCGGCGGCGGCTGGCAGGGGCGCGGCACGCCGCAGGCTGGGCGCGGGCAGGTCAGCGCCGACAGCGTGATGCCCAACCTGGCGCTGGCCCAATACGCGCTGCCCGCGCTGGCCAGGGCCCGCGTCCTGCGCAGCTGGACCGGCTTCGAGGCCAATGTGCCCGATTTCTACCCGCTCGCCGGGGCGCTGCCGGGGGTGGAGGACGCCTTCGTGCTGGGCTGCGTGCGCGGCGGCTACACCATCGGCCCCTATATCGGCGGGCTGATGGGCGATTTCATTCTGGGCCGGGAGCCGGAACTGCCCCTGTTCGACCCCGCCCGCGACTTCAACGAGGATACGATATGACAAAGCATGATCCGGCCCGCCTGGACGGCAAGCTTGCCATCGTCACCGGCGGTGGCAGCGGCATTGGCGCAGCGACGGCGAAGGTCTTTGCCGCAGCGGGCGCAACCGTGGTGGTCACCGGCCGCCGCCTGGAGCCGCTGCAAAAGGTGGCCGAGGAAATCGGCGGCCACGCCATCGCCTGCGATGTCTCCGATCAGGCGCAGGTCAAGGCGATGTTCGCGCAGGCCAGGCAGATCACCGGCACCGTTGATGTGCTGCTGAACAACGCCGGCGGCCCGGGCCCGATCGCGCCGGTGGCCGAGGTGGACATGGGCGAGTGGGTCGCCTGCATGAACATCAACCTGGTGGGCGCGATGTATTGCCTGCAGGAGGCGGCCCGGATCATGTCGGCGCAGGGGGCCGGCTCGATCATCAACATGTCGTCGCTGATGGGCATTCAGGGCTATCCGATGCGCTCGGCCTATGTCGCGTCGAAATTCGCGCTGATCGGCATCACCGAGACCATGGCGCGCGAGCTCGGCCCGGTGGGCGTTCGCGTGAATGCGCTGATGCCCGGCGCCGTCTCGGGCGAGAACATGGACCGGATCCTGGCCCGCCGGGCCGAGGCCGAAGGCCGCCCGGCCGAAGAGATCGAGCGGGAGAACTACACCGACGTTGCCGCGCTGAAGCGCTGGGTCGCGCCCGAGGAAGTGGGCCGCGCGGCGCTCTATTACGCCTCCGACCTCAGCTCGGCCATCACCGGCGACAAGATGAAGGTCGATTGCGGGCGGTTCTGAGGCGCGGCCGAACCATTCCGAAAACCTGCTCGGCCCTGCCGGAAGGTGGCCGCGATTCCCTATGCCCGATCGGGCAGAATCGCCGATCTGGCCGGGGAATCCCCGGTCGACGGGCGCGATGTGGCCAGTGGCCGGCCCTGCGCAACCGGGAATCCCTTCGGTATTTCAGCGCCTTGCCGGGATTGCCCGGCAGAACTCAATCAATGTTTTACATACAAGACAACGTTTAGTATACGGTCTTCAACCGAGCCTGGTGGGAACTGAGTCATGGCGATCAAGAATATCCTGATTGCGTATAACGGCGGGGAGGCGTCGGATGCGGCGCTGCACTTGGCCTTGCAGATGGCCCGCAAATACGACGCCCACCTCACCGGCATCGTTGCGCATGGGGCATCCAACGTCACCCGCAACATCCCCAAATGGCTCAGCGAGTCCATGCGCAGTTCGATCACCGAGATCACCGCGCGCCGCACCGACGAGCTGGCGGTGAAATTCGGCGACCGCACACAGGGCCATATCGCCGAGGACCGGCTGCATTGGATCGACGTTCGGGAAGACCCCGACCGCGCGGTTTCCGACTATTCGCGGCTCTTCGACATCACGGTGCTGGGGCAATACGAAAACCTGATCGCGGCCGACGAGCTGGTGCTGCACCCGGACCGCATCGCCTATGAGTGCGGCCGGCCGATCCTGGTCGCGCCCAAGGGGTTCCGGCCGACCGAGATCAACGAGAAGGCCGTGGTCGCCTGGGACGGGCGACGCACCGCCGCCCGCGCCTTCTTCGACGCGATGCAGATCCTTGAAACCAAGCAGGAGGTCGAGGTCGTCACCGTCGGCCGGGCCGAGCGCTCGCCGGTCCCCAAGCCTGTCGATCTGGTCACCATCCTGGCCCGGCACAATGTGAAGGCCCGGCACCATTTCATTCCGCTGTCGGGCTCGGTCGCCGATTCCATCCTGGGCTTTTGCGACGAGGTGAAGGCCGGGCTGCTGGTAATGGGCGCCTACCAGCATTCGAAACTGTCCGAGGATCTGCTCGGCGGAGTCACCGCATCGGTGCTGCGCAAGACCGCGCTACCCCTGTTTCTATCGCACTGAACCAACGGAGGAAGATCATGAAGATCACGAGGATTCTCAAGGCGACGGCCTGCGCCATCGCGGTCGCGATGCCCGGCGCGGCCCTCGCCGACTGGCAGCCGGATGGCCCGATCACCTTGCAGGTCGGCTTCGGCGCTGGCGGCAGCACCGACACCCTGGCCCGCGCCGTGGCCGCGGAAATGGAAGACGCCACCGGCTGGGACGTGATCGTCGAGAACAAGCCCGGCGGCGGCGGCATTGCCATGTTCTCGCAGCTGGTGGGGAAACGGCCGGATGGCCGGACCCTGGGCATGGGCGTCACCATTCCGACGCTGATCAACCTGGCCGAGCGCGGCGAGACCCTGCCCTTCAAGGCCGACAGCTTCGATTACCTGGCGACGGTCGTCGTCGCGCCGCTGGCCGTGGTGGCCCCGGCCGACGCGCCCTATGACACGATCGAGGAACTGGTCGACTATTCCAAGGAGAATGGCGGCGCGCTGGTCGGCTTCGACGGCGGGGAAATGCGCCTGATGATGCAGGCGATCAACAACACCGAGGATGCCGGGTTCGAGCTGGTCAGCTACCAGAGCGGCGCCGAGATCATCCAGGGGCTGCTCGGCGGGCAATTGCAGGCCGGCTGGGGCGCGGGTGCGCATATCCAGTATGTCGACTCCGGCGATCTGAAGATGCTGGCGGTGGCCACCCAGACCCGGCAGGACTATTCCTCCGAAACGACCTCCTTCATCGAGCAGGGCTTTCCCTATTCGGCAGAGCCCTATTTCTACTTCGCCGCGCCCAAGGGGCTGGAGCCCGAAGCCCGCGAGGCACTGGCGGCGGCGCTCGATGCGGCCATCACCTCCGAGGCGCTGACCCAGCTCGTCGGCAATGTCATGCAGACCACGCCGACCAATCTGGGCGCCGAGGGCACCGAGGCCAAGCTGGTGAACGGCCTGACCGAAATCACCTCGTTGATCGAGGCCGCCGGCAACTAGGCGGTCCGGCACAAGACCGGTCGGGCCGCACGCGGCCCGGCCCTTGCGGAGGGAGGGGAAGATGTCATTCGAACGCATCGTGACCGGGGGGATCCTGGTCTTTGGCCTGACATTCCTGTTTCTGGTCCTGCCGCAGCAGGTGGAGACGGTATCGTTTGGCCGCGTCATCCCGGCAACGCTTCCCACCGCGCTTCTCTGGATCATCGCCGGCGCGGCCGCCGTGCAGATGGTCACGCTGAAGGACGACACCGCGCCCGATGCAATGGTCGTCATCAAGGCGGCGGGCTTGCTGGCGCTGATGGTCGCGGCGGTCTGGTCGATGGGCCGGCTGTCCTTCGAGTATGTCGCCCCGGTCCTGGCCCTGATCCTCATGCTCTTCATGGGCGAGCGGCGCTGGTACTGGTTGCTGCTCGGCGGCATTGCCATCCCCTTGGGGGTCTGGCTGCTCGTCGAGCGCGTTCTTGACCGCACTCTGGCCTGAAGGAGGCGATCATGGTCGATCTCGCGACAATTCTGGCCGGTCTGGGCGATGCCCTTACCCTGACCAATATCCTCTTCGTCCTGAGCGGGGTGGTGCTGGGGCAGTTCGTCGGCGCCATGCCCGGCAGCAGCCAGGAAATGACCATCGCGATCGCCATTCCCTTTACCCTGGTCCTTACCCCGCTGTCGGCCATCGGCTTCCTGATCGGCGTCAACAAGGGCGGGCTGGTCGGCGGGGCGATCCCCGCGATCCTGATCAACATGCCCGGCACGCCGGATGCCAGCGCGACGGCGCTCGACGGCCATCCGATGACGCAGAAGGGCAAGCCGCTCAAGGCGCTGAAAATGGCGCTCTACTCGTCGGTGACCGGGGACACGTTCAGCGATCTGGTGCTCATCACCGTGGCCGCGCCGCTGGCGGTGGTCGCGCTCAAGATGGGGCCGGTCGAGATATTCGCGCTGATCATCATGGCCTTCGCGCTGATCTCGGGGCTGATCGGTGCCTCGGTGACCAAGGGCATCATCGCAACGGCCTTCGGCCTGCTGATATCGACCGTCGGCCTCGACCCGGAACATTCGACGCCCCGTTTCCTGTTCGGCTTCCCGGACCTCTACAGCGGTTTCCCGATTTCCTCGGTGGCGATCGGATCCCTGGCGGTGTCGGTGATCATCGCCCGGCTGGCCACGATGTCGGGCGGCATGCGGCCCGCCTTGCACATTCCGCGCGACCAGACCCCGGACCAGAAGCGTGTCAGCCTCGCCGAATACCTGGCCTGCCGTTTCGTGCTGATGCGCGGCGCGCTGATCGGGGTGGGCATCGGCATCGTGCCCGGCATCGGTTCGACCGCCGCCGCCTTCATGAGCTATGCCTCGACCAAACAGGCGGCCAAGGACCCGGAGAGCTTCGGCAAGGGCGACATTCGCGGCATCGCGGCAACGGAATCGGCCAATTCCGCCGTGGGCGGCGCCAGCCTGATCCCGCTCTTGACGCTGGGCATTCCCGGCAGCGTCTCGGCGGCGCTGCTGATCGGCGCCTTTCTGATCCACGGGCTGCAACCCGGCCCGCTCCTGTTCGAGCAACAGGGGCGGCTGGTCTATGGCCTGTTCGGCGCCATGCTCATCGCCAATGCCTGCAACCTTGTCTTTGGTCTGGTCGGGTTGCGCCTGTGGGCCCGGCTGATCACCGCGCCGGAATCGATCGTCTTCGCCAGCGGCCTCGTTCTTTGCATCGTCGGGGTCTATCTCTCCACCGGCGGGCTCTTCGGGGTCTATGTGATGCTGATCTTCGCCGCGCTCGGCATGGGGATGAACGCGCTCAACTACCCGGTGGTGATCTTCGTCATCGCCTATTTCCTCGGCCCCAGGTTCGAACTGTCACTGGGGCAGACCGCGACGATCCTGCGGGGCGACGTCACCAACCTGGTCAATCACCCGGTCGCCATCGTGTTGCTGCTGATGTCGGCCTTCTCGGTCTACTGGCTGGGGATCAGGCCCGCCCGCGCGGCCCGCGAGGAAAGCCCGAAGACGGGCGGCTGACGGCAGGCGGGCCGCCGGATGACGCCCGGCCGCGCGCCCGGATCATCGCGGCTCCCGATTGGGAGCCGGAGCTGTCTGGAACGCCTGGCTCAGGCCCGGGAAACCGCTAGGCGGAGCAACCGATCCGGCCCATGCCTTCGATCTCCACCAGGATCTCTGGCGTTGCCAGCGCGGCGACCTGCACCAGCGAACAGGCCGGGAAGTCATCCTCGAAGAACTCCGCCCGCGCGCGCCATACCGCCTTGTTGTCGGCGATATCGGTCACGAAGATCGTCAGTTTCAGGATGTCATTCATCGAGGCGCCCGCAGCGGCGGTGTAATGCTGCATCTTCTGGAAGATGATCCTGGCCTGCTCATAGGCATCGCTGCCGTCGATGGTCACGCCATCGTTGTTGCGTGCCGTGAAGCCCGAGATGAAGAACAGATCGTCCGACACCAGCATGTTCGACCAGGTCTCGGCGGGGGGTTCTGATACGGCATCGGTGTATATGCGTTTGCGCATCGGGAGGATCCTCTTGTTTGCATCGGTGGAGAAAGCAGCCCCGTCCGGGGGGCCGCTGTCAGGGCGCGTGGTTCAGTCGATCAGCGCCGGTTCCCGGGCCACGACCTCGGAGCCGAAGGCCACCAGCCCGGCCTCGTTCTCGCTGCCGGTATGGGCGACCATGCGGGCGGTCAGCTCGGCCTTGCCGACAGGTCATGTAACATTTCAGTCCCTCGGGCATCTCAACTGCCTTCGTTTCCGCCCGGACCCCGGGCGATCAGATCGTCGTCTTGTTCAGAACCTCGGGTCCGCTTTGCCAGCGCCAAGCGGTCGTGCTGCAACTGCGGTAGACGCCGCCGATAACCAGCGGATCGCGTTGGGTGATCTCCCGGGCTTCCTCGGCGGTATCCGCGTGGAAAACATACATGCCGCCCAGCTTGGCCTCGCCATCGTCGCCCAAGAGCGGGCCGCCCCACAGCACGCGCGCGCCCAGCGACGTCATGAATTCCCGGTGCGCCGGCAGCAGCTCCGCGCGTTTCTCGGCAACGCCTTCGGCATCGACGTTGTAGGCTACAAACAGCATCAACCTTGTCCCTCTTTCCTGTCCCGGGCGTCCTCGATCAGCGACCAGAGCCGCGCCGGCGTTGCCGGCATCGGCACCTCGGCGATACCCAAGGGCGCCAGCGCGTCGCGCAGCGCCAGCATCAGCGCGCTGATCCCGCCGACGATCCCCACCTCGGCCCCGCCCTTGGCGCCCAGCGGATTGGTGGCGGTGGGCGTGTTGTTGAATTCGGTGCGCACGCGCGGCACCCGGTTCGCCTTGGGCAGGCCGTAATCCATGAAGGAAGAGGTCAGAAGCTGGCCGGTCCTGTCGTAGATCGCCTCTTCGCTGAACACCTCGCCCATGGCCTGGGCAAAGCCGCCATGCACCTGGCCGTCGAGCAGCAGCGGATTCATCACCGTGCCCACATCGTCGACGCAGAGAAACCGCGTCACCGTGCAATAGCCGGTGCCCGGGTCGATCTCGACCTCGGCCATGTGGCAGCCGCTGGGATAGTTCTGCGGACTGGCGTTGAAGTAACCCACGCCCTCAAGCCCGATACCGATTTCCATCGGTGTATCCGGGCGGCCATAGCTCATCCTGGCCAGATCCTGCAGGGTCAGCGTGTCATTGGTCCCCTTGGCCGCAAAGACACCGGCATCGAAACCGACATCCGCCGCATCGACCTTCAGGTAATGGGCCGCCAGGCGGATCCCGCGGTCGATCACGGCCTCGGCCGCTTTCTTCAGGGCGCTGCCGCCGATGCAGATCGAGCGCGACCCCCAGGTGCCCCGGCCGAAATGCACGCGGTCGGTGTCGCCCTGCACCAGCGTTATGTCGTCGACCGGAACGCCCAGCCAGTCGGAGACCATCTGGGCGAATACCGTCTCGTGCCCTTGCCCGTGCGACGAGGTGCCGGCATTGATCCGCACATTGCCGGTCGCCTCGACGGCGATCTCCATGCGTTCGGAGAACACGCCGCAGACCTCGACATAATTGGCCAGACCCCGGCCCAGCAGCCTGCCACGGGATGCGGCCCCGGCGCGGCGGTCCTCGAACCCGTCCCAGTCGAAATGCTCCCGCGCCTGCGCCAGGGTCGCCGGGTAGTCGCCGCTGTCATAGGCATCCGCCAGTGCGGTCCGGTAGGGCATCTGGTCGGCCGCGATCAGATGCGCGCGGCGGAATTCCAGCGTATCCATGCCGATCTCGCGCGCGACATGATCCATCAGCGCCTCGATCAGATAGGTAGCCTCGGGGCGGCCCGCCCCCCGGTAGGATGTCGTCGGCCGCCGGTTGCTGAGCACGCCGGTCACCCTGGAATGCGCCACCGGGATGTCATAGACGCCCTGCACCATGCGCGCGCATAGCAGCGGCGACACCCCGCCCGACGGGCCAACAGCGAACCCCATGTTGTAGGCGATATCGAAGTCGGCGGCGATGATCCGGTTCTCCGCATCCAGCGCCAGCCGGCCCCTGCCCTGCATGTCGCGGCCGTGGAAATCGGCGATGAAGGCCTCGGAGCGCAGCGGGCACCAGGCCAGCGGCCGATCCAGCTTTTCCGCCGCCCAGCACAACAGCACCTCTTCCGGCGAGAGGTTGCCTTTCGAGCCGAAGCCGCCACCGACATCGGGCGCGGTCACATGGAAATCCGCCTCGGCCCGGCCAAAGAGCAGGGCCAGCGCGGCCTTCAGCCGGTGCGGGCTCTGGGTGCTGGTGGTCAGGTGAAAGCGGCCGTCGCGCCGGGCGTAACGGGCATGGATCGCGCGCGGCTCCATGGCACAGGCGAGCACCCGGGGCACGGTCACGGCCTTCTCGATCACCCGCGCCGCCGCCGCAAAGGCGCGGTCGGTGGCCTCGCGGTCGCCAAGCCCGGCGGTGAAGGCGATGTTGGCGGCGCCCGGCACAACCTCGGCCGCGCCCGCGAGTGCGTCCGCGATGGTGACGACGGCCGCGCTTTCCTCGACGGAGACGCCGACGAGCTCGGCGGCGTCGCGCGCATCCTGGGCGCTTTCGGCGACGACCACCGCGACGATATCGCCGACGCAGTTCACCCGATCCACGGCAATCGGCAGGAAATTCCCGAGATTGGGCCGATCGGTGACCAGGTTCGGCGGCAGCGAGGTGCAGACCAGCGGCCCAAGCCCGTCCGCACGATACTCGGCCCCGGTCAGCACGGCCCGAACACCGGGCGCGCGGCGCGCGTCGTCCACATCAACCGACGCCAGTTTCCCCGCCGCATGTTCGGATCGCACCATCGCGACGTGGAGCTGCCCCGCGTCGCGCAGGTCATCGGTATACTGCCCGGCTCCGGTCAGAAACCGGCGGTCTTCCTTGCGGGTCAGGGGCTGGCCTATGGACGGAAGGTGGGTCACAGGATCTCCTGGACGGCATCCAGCCGCGTGAGGTGCTCACGCATGGCCGTCCTGGCCGCTTCGCTGTCGCGGTTCAGAATGGCGGCAAGAATGCCCTCGTGCTGGGATTGAACGGCTTCAAGCTGTGCCTGGCTGGAGATCGACACATGCCACAGGTAATGCGAGCGCAGCTTGAGCATTCCGATCACCTCGGCTCCGACCTCGATGCCCGAGGCGCGCGCAATGGCCAGGTGAAGCTCGTTGTCGGATTCCAGCAGCGCCCGGCGGTTGTTCGCCTTGGCATACCCGCCCGCCGAAGCGACGATCCGCTGCAAGTCCTTGCGGGTCCGGTCATCGGCAATGCGCGCCGCTCGTGCCGCAAGTTCCGGTTCGATCAGGCGGCGGATGAACAGCAATTGCGCGGCCTCTTCCGCCGACCAGGGGCGCACGAAGAACCCCTTGCGCGGAAGGACGTCGATCAGCTTGTCGTGTTTCAGCTCCATCAGGGCGGCACGGATCGGCGCCTTGCCGAAGCCGGTGATCTCGCAGATGTCGTTTTCGGTAAACAGCATTCCGGCGCGCAGCTCATCGGTAATGATGCGCCACTTTATTTCCTCATAAGCCAGGTCGCTTAACGATTGGCGTCGCGGCGCAACGCCTTTCTTGTCGGATGTGTTGTTCGAGTTGGCCATTTGCCGGTCGTTCTTTCGGTGCGTTTACAGTTTGGCCTTCGGTCCTAGTCGGTTTTGTTCAGGATTGCATTTTCTGAATGGCCCGCGCGGCCGCGACGCGCACGAGGTTGCGCCGGTAGCGGGCATCGCCATGCATGTCCGCCAGGTACTCCCGGTCCGGCGCGGGCACATCGAGCGCCGCTGCGTGATCGGCACCGCCGTCAAGCGCCGTTTCCAGGTCCCGGTGCCGGAAGAATTCGCTGGCCGCTCCGGTCACCCCGACCCGGTGCCCCTCGGCCAGCCGCGCCACGAAAACGCCGGTCATGGCATAGCCCGAAGCCGGGTTCGGGATCTTTTCATAGGCCGCCGCTTCGGGGATGGCGAAGCTGATGCGGCACAGCACCTCGTCTTCCTCGAGGCTGGTGGCGAAGGTGCCCAGCAGGAAATCCCCGGCCGCCTCGGTCTTCTGGCTGGTGATCATCCGCGCGTCGAGCGCCAGGGCCGCCGCCGGGTAATCCGCCGAGGGATCGGAATTCGAAAGCGACCCGCCCATGGTGCCGCGATAGCGCACCTGGCGGTCGGCAATGCCGCCGGCGAGGTCTGCCAGAGCCGGGATGCGGGCCCGCACCGTCCCGTCGCTGGCAACGTCGTAGTGCCGGGTCATCGCCCCGATCTCGAGCCGGTTGTCCCGCACCGAAATGCCCCGCAGCTCGCCGATATCCGCCAGGTCGATCAGCGTCGCGGGCGAGGCGAGCCGCGCCTTCATCGTCGGCAGGAGCGTCATGCCCCCTGCCATCAGCTTGGGGTCGAACCCGGTCCGCAGCGCCTCGACGGCCTCGGCCACCGTCCTGGGCCGGAGATAGGTGAAGTCATACATGGCCGCCACCCTTCGCGGCACCGGCGGCAACGACCCGGAGCGCGGCATCGACAATGTGCTGATACCCGGTGCAGCGGCACAGATTGCCTTCCAGCGCGTGGCGGATCTGGCCTTCGTCCGCGCCGGGGTGCCTGCCCAGAAAATCCGCCAGCATCATCACGACGCCCGGCGTGCAGAACCCGCATTGAAGGCCGTGGCAATCCTTCATCGCCTGCTGCACCGGATGCAGCGTGCCGTCCGGTGCGGCAAGGCCCTCGATCGTCGTCACCTGCCGGCCCGCGGCCTGAACCGCCAGCATGGTGCAGGATTTCACCGCCTCGCCATCCACATGCACGGTACAGCAGCCGCATTGCGTGGTGTCGCAACCGACATGGGTTCCGGTCAGCCGGAACTCCTCGCGCAGCAATTCCGCCAGCAGGGTGTTGGACTTCACGCGCGCGCGCCGCTCCTCGCCGTTGACCGTCAGGGTGATGGGGTGAAAACGCATGCCGTTATCCCAGCGCCATGGCGGCGAACGCGCCGATCAGGATGCCGCAGGCAAGGCCCACGCCATAGGGCAGGAGCCAGTCGTGTTTCGAGGCAGCCGGGGCCGGCCGGGCCGCAGCGGCCGGCGCGGCCCCGCCGGCCGGCCCCACCGCCATCTCGGCGGCCTGCGCCGCCGGTTCGCCCGCTTCGCGGCGCTGTAACTCGTCGGCAAAGCTCCGGAAGAACTGGTCGGCCATCTTGTTGGCGACAGTGTCGATCAACCGGCTGCCGAGCTGTGCGATCTTGCCGCCGACCTCGGCCCTGGCCTCGTAGTTCAGCCGGGTGCCTTCGGCGATTTCCTCCAGCCAGACCCGCGCCTGGCCCGAGGCATATCCCGCCACGCCGCCCTTGCCGGAACCCGATATGCGATAGCTGGTCGGCGCCTCGATGTCGGCCAGTTCGACCGCGCCCTCGAACCGCGCCTTGATCATGCCGATCCTGAGCACCGAAACCACGTCGAAATGATCCGGCGTGGGCGCGTCGAAACTTTCGCAACCGGGGATACAGGCGCGCAGGATGTCCGGATCGTTCAGGCCATCCCAGACCCTCTGCACCGGGAACGGAAGCTCGACGCTGTTGGTGAACTCCATCTCAGACCCTTTCGCGGACCACCGGATGCGACTGTTCGCCCAGCCCGTCCGCGCCCAATGTCACGGTTTGCCCCTCGCGCAGGAACTTGCGCTCGGGGCGCATGCCGTTGCCGACGCCCGCCGGAGTGCCGGTGATGATGACGTCTCCGGGGTTCAGGGTCATGAACCGGCTGATATAGGCAACGCAATGATCCACACCGAAGATCATGTCCGAGGTGTTGCCGTCCTGATAGCGGTTGCCGTCCACCTCGAGCCAGATGCCGAGCGCATGAACGTCCTCGATCTCGTCGGCGGTGACCAGCCAGGGGCCAAGCGGGCCGAAGCTGTCATGGCACTTGCCCTTCGTCCACTGCCCGCCGCGATTCAACTGGTGGTCGCGCTCCGACACGTCGTTGAACAGCGCGTAGCCGGCGATATGCGCGGGCGCATCGGCCTCGTCGATATTGCGGGCGGTCTTGCCGATGACGATGGCGAGCTCCACTTCCCAGTCGGTCTTCTCGGAGCCTCGCGGCAGCACGATGGGATCGTTGGGGCCTGAAATCGAGCTGGTGGCCTTCATGAACAGCAGCGGCTCGGTCGGAATTTCCCGCCCGCCTTCCCTGGCGTGCTCGACATAGTTCAGGCCGATGGCGACGATCTTGCCGACATCGCCGACGCAGGCGCCGATCCTGCCGGGGCTTTCGACCACGGGCAGCGTGTCCGGGTCGAGGTCGCGAAGCCCGTCCAGAACACCGCCGGCGAGGGCCGAACTGTCAAGATCGTCGAACCTGGCGGACAGATCGCGCACCCGGCCGCCGGCATCCAGAAGCCCGGGTTTCTCTTGGCCCTCGGGTCCGTATCGGAGAAGTTTCATGCGTGCCCCCCTTTCAACCGCCACCGGCGGCGGCCGCGGATCAGTCGGTCAGCGTGGTCTTGTAGGTATCGTCGGAGTGGAATGACGGTTTGTCGTAGTAATGCGGCCCGTCATAGAACTCGATCAGCACCGACCGCTCCACCGCCATGGTCGGCCCATGCGGGTGATCCTTCGGATTGGAATAGAACGACCCCGGCGTCAGCACGATATCGCTGTCGGTGTAGTGATATTCGCCCTCCATGCAGATCATTGCCTGGTTCGAGGCATGCGCGTGCTTCACGGGGATGCCGACGCCCTTGGGGAAGTCGAGAATTGCGATCGACGCCCCGGTCGCCTCGTTCTTGAAAAGGAAATACTGCCGCAGCCCGTTGGGGAACTCGATCCAGCCGCCCGGATCCTCCTGGCTGTCTCGCAGGATCTTCTGCCAATCCTTGTGCACTTCAAGCGTCATGTCCACTCCCGCCCGCCTTGCCGACCGGCCTGTCTGGTTTTCTCCCTGCCCTGCGGGAGCCGATGCCCTGGCTCGCACAATCCCGGCGGGATGACCTCACAATGCCCAATGGAGGCCCGCCTCGCAAGCATAAAATGTCATTTAACATTTTACAAAACATTTTTTTGTGTTAGGGTCAGACAGGTTCCGGACTGGGAGGAAGCATGGGCAGGGTCCTTTTACCTTTTGCGTATCACGAGCCGAAGACGGTCGCCGAGGCGATGGAGCTCGCGAAACGTGACGCGGGCACCTACATCATGGGCGGCTGCACCCTCGTCCCGTCCCTGCGCCGCCGGCAGCGCCGCGACAAATGCCTGATCAGCCTGGCCCGCGTCGAAGGGCTGGACGACTTCGGCATCCATCCGAAATCCGGGCTGCGGATCGGCGCCAAGGTCGTGGCCTCGGCGCTTTTGCCGAACATCTGGGCCGGCAAGCGCTTTGCCGCGCTCCACGAGGCCTGCGAGCAGCTCTACCCGCCGCATATCGGGAACATGGGCTCGGTGGTCGGCAACCTGTGCAGCGCCGTGCCCTATTTCGACCTGCCCACCGCCGCCCTGGCGCTGGATGGCGAAATGCACGTCACCGGCCCGGACGGGGATCGCGTGATCGCGCTGGAAGAATTCTATGTGGCGAAATTCCAGACCGCGCTGAAGCCGGGAGAGATCGTCACGCATCTCTTCTGCCAGCCCTACAAGCCGGATACCGGCAGCAGCTTCAAGAAGATCTATCGCTCGCGCCGCACCATCGAGGACCTTCACAAGATCAACGCCGCCGCGATGGTCACGCTGGACGAGGAGCGCGACAGGATCATTGATGCACGGGTTGTGCTCGGGTCCTGGGGGCACCGGCCGAACCGCTATCGCGCCGCCGAGGCCGCGCTGATCGGCAATGCCCCGAATTTCGATCTGTTCGTTGCCGCCGCCGAGGCGGTCACCGCCGAGCTGTTGCCGGCGACCGACATGGACTGGGTGGAGAAGACCCGCTTTGCCCAGGCGCGCGTGCTGCTGCGCGACACCATCGCCCAGGCCGCGAGCCGCGCGAAATCGCGCCACGACCCCTTTGAAGACGCAACCGAGATGCTGGAGGACGCACGATGAAGATGCTGGCCACATTCAACGTCAACGGACGCGACTACGACACTGTGATCGAACCGCACATGACGCTCGCCGATGTGCTGCGCGACAAGCTGCGCCTCACCGGCACCAAACGCGCCTGCACCGCCGGCAATTGCGGCGCCTGCACGGTGCTGGCCGATGAGGATCCTATCTGTTCCTGCATCACCCTGGCGGTGCTGGCTCGCGACAAGAGGATCGAAACGGTCGAAGGGCTGGCGGCCCCCGGCGGCGCGCTGTCGCCCTTGCAGGACGCCTTCGTGAAGAACAACGCGGCGCAATGCGGGTTTTGCACGGCGGGCATGCTGATGACCGCCCAGGCGCAGCTGCGGGACAATCCGCGACCGACGCGGGAAGAGGTCAAGCAGTCGATCTCGGGAAATATCTGCCGCTGCACCGGCTATGTGAAGATCGTCGACGCGATCATGCAGGCCGCCGAGGAAATCCAGGCGGCGGAGGGGGCATAGGATGAAGACCATTCGTCTTGACGGCGGCGATACCGAAGACCTGCTCTATGTCGGCAAGGATCTGCAGAAACCCGATGTGACGCAAAAGGTCACCGGCAAGGCGGTCTATACCGACGATATCGACATGCCCGGCCTGACCGAGGGCCGGCTGCTGCACTGCCCGCATGCCTTTGCCCGCGTCAAGAGCATCGACATATCCAGGGCCGCGGCCCTGCCCGGCGTGCTGGCCGTGCTGACGGCAAAGGACGCGCCCGAGGCGCGGTTCTCGCGCTCGACCATGGCCGAGGCGCTGCCGAGTTTCGCGTTTGACGGCGAACGGCAGGATCAGCGCATCCTGACCGACATCTGCCGTTACCGCGGCGATTGCGTGGCCGCCGTGGCCGCCGAGGATATCTATATCGCCGAACAGGCGCTCGACCTGATCGAGGTCGAATACGAGCTGCTCGACCCGGTCTTCGATCCGTTCGAGGCGATGAAGCCCGGCGCGCCCAAGGTGCACGACGATGTGCAGAACAACATCGCCTTCGAAATGGATCACCCGTTCAACATGGGCGATACAAAAAAGGCCTTCGCCGAGGCCGATGTAGTGGTGGAATTCTCCGGCGTGAACTCGCGCCAGAAACACCTGCACATGGAGACCGATTCCGCCATCGCCCATTTCGACGAGACCGGGCGGCTGACGGTGATCTCGCCGAGCCAGGGGCCGCACCTGGGCAAGAAGCACCTGTCCGAGCGGGTCTTCAAGGATCTGAGCGACGGCGACATCCGCTGGATTTCACCGGCCATCGGCGGCGGCTTCGGCGCGCGTCTGGCGCTGGGGCTCGAACCCGTTGCGGTGCTGCTCGCCCGTGCCACGGGCCGGCCCGTGCGCGTGACCTCGACCCGCGAGGAGGATTTCAACGGCTACTCGTCGCGGACCGACCAGCACCAGAAAGTGCGGCTCGCGGCGATGAAGGACGGCACCGTGGTCGGCATCGAGCAGCATATCGTTTCGGATGCCGGCGCCTATCTCTCGCATTCCGCCACCACCTCGCTGGTCAACATGCAGAAAAGCCTGGGGCTGTTTCGCTGCGACAATGTCTTCGGGCATGTGAAGGTGGTCTATACCAACACGCCCGTCACCGCCGGTTTTCGCGGCTATGGCAATGCCGAGGGCGCGTTCGTGTTGCAGCAGGCGATCGACATGCTGGCGGAAAAGCTGGGCATGGATCCGATCGAGCTGCGCTCGAAGAATATCCGCAAGGAAGGCGAGCAGAGCTTCTTCCTGCCCTGCAAGCTGGAGCATTCCAAGCTTCAGGAATGCATCGACGAAGGCGCTAAGGAGTTCGGCTGGGCCGAGAAGTTCCGCGGCTGGGACCGCCCGAGGGACGAAGGCCGTTTCAAGCGCGGGGTCGGCATGTCGATCCTCAACCACGCCTCGGGCGCCGGCGGCTTCCTGCTGGAGCATTCCAGCGCCATCATGAAGTTGCAGGCCGACGGATCGGCCAACCTGGTGATTTCGCCCTGCGAGATGGGCCAGGGCATCCTGGGCGCGCTGGCACAGGTCGCAGCCGAGCTGTCGGGCGTGCCCTACGAGAGGATCCGCGTCGTCACCGGCGATACCGACGTGACGCTGTTCGACATCGGCTCACATGCCAGCCGCTCGATGTTCGTCGTCGGCAACGCCGTGGCCGATTGCGCCCGCAAGATCAACGCGATCATCCGCGAGCGCGCGGTGCCGCATTTCGAGAAACGCCAGATTCACGTGACGGCGGACCAGCTTGTAGCACGGGGCGGCGAGATCTACCCCGAGGGCCAGCCCGACAAGGCCATCCCGATCGGCGAGGTCGCGCATGACGAGATCTACAACTTCACGGATGCCGGTTCGCAGATCAGCGCATCCGGATCCTACCTGTCCAACTCGCACCATCCCAACCACCAGGCCGCCTTCGCCGAGGTCGAGGTTGATACCGAGACCGGCTATGTCAGCATCATCCGCTATCTGGCGGCGCATGACATCGGCCGCACGATCAACCCCTTGCTGGTGGAAAGCCAGATGCAGGGCAGTGCCGTCCAGGGCTTCGGCTTTGCCCTGAAGGAAGACTTCGTGCTGGATCAGAAGACAGGCGAGGTGCTGAATGATACCCTGCTGACCTATACCGCGCCGACGGTCATGGACGTGCCCGAGATCGACGCCCTCATGATCGAGGATCCGTTCGAGAAGGGTCCGCTCGGCGCCAAGGGTGTGGGCGAGGCCGGTGTGGTCAATCCGGCGGCGGCCGTGGCCAATGCGATCTACGATGCAATCGGGGTCAGGCTGCACTCACTGCCGATGTCGCCGGAAAAGATCCTAGCGATGCTGCAAAACGACGGCGAGGAACACCCGGCCGGGTCTTCGCATGTCTCTGGACAAAGACTGTGAGGAGATGACCATGTCCGACCGCGTTCTTCTCGATGACGTTGCCTACACCTCCTACATGGCGACCGATCTCGACCTGATGGAAAGCTTCCTGACCGATTTCGGGATGAAACGGTCAGCCCGGACCGACGACGCGCTTTACATGCGCGGCACCGGACCGGCGCATCACATCCATGTCACGCGGCTGGGGAGCGAGAACAAGTTCATCGGCGGCGCCTTCCGGGTGCAGAGCCGGGCCGAACTGGAAAAGGCGGCCCGGATCCCCGGCGCCTCGGCGATCGAGCCGATCACCGATCCCGGCGGCGGCGAGCGGGTGACGCTGATCACCCCGAACGGCCACAATCTCTGGCTGGAATTCGGTGCCGAGACGGTGCCCGAGCTGCCCGCGCGCCGGGTCTATCAGCTCAACTTCGCCTCCTCGCATCTGCGCTTCAACACCGCGGTGCGCCAGCGCCCCGAAATCACGCCGATCCTGCGGATCGGGCATTTCGTCCTCTGGGTCCCCGACGCGCCGAAGGAAATCGCCTGGTTCCGCGCGCATTTCGACCTGGTGCCGTCCGACTATATCTGCGCCCATACCGACGCGCCGGAGCCCAAGGTGGTCGGCACCTTCCTGCGCTATGACCGCGGGTCGGAATATGTCGAACATCACTGCATCCTGATCAACGAATCCAAGCATTTCGGCTGCCATCATTCGTCCTTCGAAGTGCTCGATCTCGACGCCGTGACCTCGGGGCACGATTACCTCGTCGCTCAGGGCTGGAACCTGGATGCCGGTGTCGGGCGTCACTACCTGGGGTCGCTGATCTACGACTACTGGCGCGATCCGTTCGGCAACCGCGTCGAGCACTATACCGATACCGACCTGATCAACGACGAATATGAACCGGTCTATTTCGTCGGCACCGCCGACGAAACGACCCAGTGGGGCATGGCGCCGCCACCGTCCTTCTTCGACTGAACGACGGACCCGCCGGGCGGGCACGGGGGGCTTTGCGGAAATTCCTGAAATGTCATGTGGCGTTTCAGTAGGTGAGATCCTCGGCCAGCCCGACCGGCCGCAGGCAACAGGGAGCAAGACATGACAAGACCAATTCACCCGATCACGCGCCGCGGCCTGATCAAGGGCGGTACCGCTGCCGTGGCCGCCTCCAGCTTTCCCCTGCCGCTCTACGCGCAGGAACGTCCGCTGAAGATCGGCTATGTATCCCCTCAGACCGGGCCCCTGGCGGTGTTCGGCGAGACCGACAACTTCATCCTCGACGGCGTGCGCAAGGCCCTGGCCGGCGGCATTCAGGCAGGCGGCAAGACCCGTGAAGTCGAAATCATCGTCAAGGACAGCCAGTCCTCGTCCAGCCGCGCGGCCAGCGTCGCGGCCGAGCTGATCGAGCGCGACGAGGTCAACCTGATGCTGGTGACCGCAACGCCGGACACCACCAACCCGGTCGCCGACCAGTGCGAGCTGGCCGAAGTGCCCTGCGCCTCGACCGCGGCGCCCTGGGAGGCCTGGTATTTCGGCCGCGGCGGCACCCCGGACAGCGGTTTCGACTATACCTACCACTTCTTCTTCGGCCTGAACGACGCGCTGAACGCCTATACCTCCACCTGGAACCGGCTCGACACCAACAAGGTGGTCGGCGGCCTCTTCCCGAACGATGCCGATGGCGCCGCCTGGTCGCACCCGGAACTGGGCGCCCCCAGGCTGCTGCCCGAGAAGGGCTACCAGCTCATCAACCCGGGCACGTTCCAGAACGGCACCGACAATTTCACCGCCCATCTCAGCGCCTTCAAGGAAGCCGATGCGGAGATCCTCACCGGCGTCCTGAACCCGCCCGACTGGAACACCTTCTGGCGCCAGGCCCAACAGCAGGGCCTGCGCCCCAAGGCGGCGACCATCGCCAAGGCGCTGGTCTTCCCGGCGGCGGTCCAGACGCTGGGCGACCTTGCCGAAGGGCTGACCACCGAAATCGTCTGGGCGCCGAACTTCCCCTTCGCATCGGGCCTGACCGGGCGCAGCTCGGCGCAGCTCGCCGCCGACTGGACCGCGTCGTCGGGCAAGCTCTGGACCCCGCCACTGGGCTGGACCCAGGCGATCTTCGATGTCGGCGTCAACGCGCTTGCCACTGCGTCGGACCCCGACGACCGCGAAAGCATCAACGAGGCGCTGGCCGCGACCGACGTGGTCACCACGATGGGGCCGGTGAACTTCACCAAGGGGCCGTTCGGCCGCAACGTCTCGATCACCCCGCTGGTCGGCGGCCAATGGCGGCTGGGCGGTGAATTCGGCATCGCCGTCGAGATCATTTCCAATGATTTCCTCCCCGAGGTGCCGCTGACCGCAGACCTGCGCAACCTGCGCGATATCTGACATGCTCGAACTCAGGGACATCAGCTTTCGATACGGTGCGCTGACGGTAACCGACAGCGTATCGCTCACCGTCGAAAAGGGCGACGCGCTCGGGGTCATCGGCCCCAACGGCGCGGGCAAGTCCACCCTGCTGGACCTGATGATGGGCACCAAGGTCCCCGCAGAAGGGAGCATCCTTCTGGACGGCGAGGACATCTCCCGCCTCGCCGCCCAGAAGCGCGCCGAACTGGGCATCGCGCGGGCCTTTCAGGTGCCGCGCCCCTTCCACGGGATGACGGTGTTCGAAAACGTGCTGGTCGGCGCGACTCTGGGCGGGCGGCGGCCCGAACGCGGCACCTACGATCATTGCTTCGCCGTGCTCGAACAGACCGGCCTGATCGACCACGCCCAGGACCAGGCAAGCAGCCTGCGCCTGCTGGATCGCAAGCGCCTGGAGATGGCGCGCGCGCTGGCGACCAGGCCGCGCCTGCTGCTTCTGGACGAAGTCGCCGGCGGGCTGACCGAGATGGAATGCCAGTCGCTGATCGGGACCATCCGTCAGGTCGCCGCCTCGGGCGTCGCGATCGTCTGGATCGAACATATCGTCCATGCGCTTCTGGCGGTGGTGAACCGGCTCTGCGTCATCGACCAGGGCGCGCAGATCGCCAACGGCGCCCCGCGCGAGGTGATCGAACTGCCCAAGGTCAAAGAGATCTATCTGGGGACGCCGGAATGACCGCCTTGCTGGAAACCCGCAACCTCGACGCCTTCTACGGGGATTTCCAGGCGCTCTACGGCGTCGACGTGAAACTGGAAGAAGGCCAGTGCGTCGCCCTGATCGGGCCGAACGGGGCCGGCAAGACAACCCTGCTGCGAAGCCTCGTCGGCTGGGTTCCCGTGGCGCGCGAGACGGTCCTGCTGAACGGGCAGCCGATTGGCGGCATGGGCCCGGACAAGATCGTCTCGCTGGGCATTGCCTCGGTTCCCGAAGGGCGACGGCTGTTTCCCAGCCTGACCGTCGATGAGAACCTGCTGATGGGCACGGAATCCGGCCGCGCGGGGCCGTGGACGCTGGACAAGGTCATGGAGGTCTTTCCCGCCCTGCGCGACCGCCGCCGGCATCGCGGCTCGGATCTGTCGGGCGGGCAACAGCAGATGGTCGCCATAGGCCGGGCGCTGATGTCCAACCCGAAGGTGGTGCTGTTCGACGAGCTGAGCCTCGGGCTGGCCCCGACCATCGTCAACGATATCGCACGGGCGCTGCCCCTGATGCGCGACAACGGCATCAGCATCGTGCTGGTCGAACAGGATGTGCGCCGCGCGCTCGCCATGTCCGACTACGCCTATTGCATCCTCGAAGGGCGCATCAACCTGCAGGGCGTCAGCGCCGATCTGGCGTTCGAAGACATCGAAAAAGCGTTCTTTGGAGCAGAGGCATGACGGAACTCATCAACTCCCTCGCCCAGGGCGTCCTGATCGGCGGGCTCTACGCGCTGTTCGCGGCGGGGCTCTCGCTGGTCTTCGGGATCATGCGGGTGGTCAACCTCGCCCATGGCGACCTGATCGTCACCGGCTCCTTCATGACCTTTGCCACCGTGTCGATGCTGGGCCTGCCCCTGTGGCTGGCGGTGCTGATCGTGCTGCCCATGATGGGGCTTCTGGGCTATGTGCTGCAACGCGGCCTCCTGAACCACACGATCGGGACCGATGTGCTGCCGCCGCTGCTGGTGACCTTCGGGATCTCGATCATCCTGCAGAACGGCCTGCTGCAGATCTTCACCGCCGATAACCGCAAGCTCGACTTCGGCGCCATCGAGGTGATGAGCCTGCAAATGGGGCCGGTCGCGATGGGGTGGTATGCCATCCTGGTCTTCGCCGTCGCCGTGGCCACCATCTATGGGCTGCAATTCCTGTCGTATCGCACGCGGCTTGGCCGGGTGCTGCGCGCCACCACCGACGACCCCGAGGTCGCAAGGGTGATGGGGGTGCGCACCGACCATGTCTTCGGCATCGCCATGGCCATAGCGCTGGTGATCTGCGGCATTGCGGCGATCCTGTTTGCCGCCTGGACCAGCTTCACGCCGCTGTCCGGCCCCTCGCGGCTGCTGATCGCCTTCGAGGTGGTGGTGATCGGCGGCATCGGCTCGATCTGGGGCACCCTGGCGGGCGGCATCACGCTGGGCGTCGCGCAGGCGCTTGGCGGATATCTCGACCCCGCCTGGCAGACGCTCGCCGGCCACATCGTCTTTGTCATCATCCTTGCGCTGCGGCCCGCGGGAATTCTGGGGGGGCGTCGCTGATGTCCGGCTATTCGATCACGCGCATCAGCCGCTATCACTATGCGGTCGGGCCCGCGCTTCTGCTGGTGCTGGCGGCCCTGATCGCGCTGCCGGGCTTTGCCGACAAGGCAACGCTCCGGCTGGCCACCGAGATGG
Organism: Paracoccaceae bacterium; assembly: GCA_003605175.1. Taxonomy (GTDB): domain Bacteria; phylum Pseudomonadota; class Alphaproteobacteria; order Rhodobacterales; family Rhodobacteraceae; genus Ovoidimarina. The sequence continues at coordinate 42,581 of QWDA01000011.1, forward strand.
CCGGATACATGGCGCTGGCCATCATGTGGAACCTCCTGGCGGGCTATGCCGGGGTGATGTCCATCGGCCAGCAGGCCTTCGTCGGCGCGGGCGGCTACGCGATCTTCATGCTTGCCGGCTCCGCGGGCCTGCCGCTGATCCCCTCGGTCGTCGCGGCCGGCGTGATTGCCGCCGCGCTGGCGATTCCCGTCGGCTATATCCTGTTCCGCCTGAACGGCGCATATTTCGCCATCGGCTCCTGGGTGATCGCCGAGATCTTCCTCTTGATCACCGCGCAATCCGACAGGCTTGGCGCCGGGTCGGGGCTGAGCTTCCCCACCGCGGTGGCCAAGACCTTCGGCAAATCCGACGAGCGCGCGGCGCTGTTCTGGTGGATCGCGCTGGCCGTGGCCGTGGTTGCCATCGCCACCGCCTATCTGTGGCTGCGCTCGTCGCGCGGGCTGGCGCTGACCGCGATGCGGGACGACGAATCCGCCGCCGCCGGGCTGGGTGTCGATGTGGTGCGCAACAAGTTCGCCGTGTTCCTGCTGGCCGCCGCGATTGCCGGCATGGTCGGCGCGGTGCTGTTCCTGGGCAAGCTGCGGATCTCGCCGACCTCGGCCTATGACATCAATGAATGGACGGCGAGCATCATCTTCATCGTCGTCATCGGCGGGATCGGCCGGCTGGAAGGCGCGATCATCGGCACCTTGGTCTTCTTCGGCCTGCGCAGCTATCTCGCGGATTTCGGATCGTACTACCTGATGGCACTCGGCGTGATCGCGATCGTGATGATGCTGAAGATGCCCAAGGGCCTCTGGGGGTTCGTCTATGACCGGACCGGCATCGAGATCTTCCCGATGCGCCGCAATATCGTCCGGAGCGGGGAGGGCCGGCCATGACCGCCCTGACCGAGGAAAACCGCCGACGCCTGTTGCAGGTCACCACCGGCACCCTGACCACGGTCATGTTCCGCAAGGGCTTCCGTACCCGCTTCATCACCGGGGTCGGGCCGGTCAATCCGGATGCCGCCCGCTTTGTCGGCCCGGCTTTCACCCTGCGCTACATCCCGGCACGCGAGGACATCGACACGATGGCGCGCTATGCCAGCCCGGACCACGTCCAGCGCAGGGCCATCGAGGAATGCCCGCCGGGCGCCGTGCTGGTGATTTCCGCCGGCGACGACTGCCGCGCGGCCTCCGCCGGGGACATCATGGTCTCGCGCCTGCAACAGCGCGGAGTGGCGGCCGCCGTCACCGATGGCGGCTTCCGCGACACGCCGGACATCCGGAAACTGGGGTTCCCCGCCCATCAGCGCCAGGCCGCGGTGCCATCGTCGCCGATCACCCTGCACCCCGCCGACCTCAACCTGCCGGTCGGCTGCGGCGGCGTGGCGGTCTTTCCCGGAGACATCCTCGTCGGCGACGCGGATGGCGTGGCGGTGATCCCCGCCGAGATCGCCAACGACGTTGCCGGGGAAGCCTGGGCGCAGACCCGCTATGAGGAATTCGTCACCGAGAAAGTCGCCGAAGGTCGGTCGATCTTCGGCCTTTTTCCAGCCGAGGCGGCCGCGCTCGAAGAGTTCAGGACCTGGCGGGAAACCCATGGCTGAACAAGGGCCATCCGCCCAACAGAACCATCATCCACAAGGAGGACTACGATGCCAATGAAGAAACTGACCGGTGGGCTGGCCGCCGCGACACTGGCGCTTGCGTTTGCCGGAACCGCCATGGCGGAAACGCCCGAGGAAAAGCTGGCGGCACTCGGCTATCCGCAGATCAACGAAGAAAACCCGAAGCCCTTCGGCAATTACGTCAACGGCAATATCGCCAACGGGCTGCTCTACGTGTCCTCCGCGGCGCCGCAGGACGTGAACGGCGTGCTGGGTGAAAAGGACGCCTGGGTCAAGGGCCGCTACGGCGACGATCTGCAAGCCGATGAAAACGGCATCAAGGTCGCCGAAATGGCCTGCTTCCGTTCGCTGCGCTTCGCCAAGGCGGTGCTGGGCGACCTGAGCCGGGTGAAGAAGGTGGTCCGCATGGATGTGGCCAGCCTTTCGACCCCGGATTTCACTGGCCATACCAAGATCGCCGACGGCTGTTCGAACCTGCTGACCGACACGTTCGGCCCCGAAATCGGCGCCCACGCGCGGGTCAATATCGGGACGGCATCCATGCCGTTCGGCGTCGCCATGGAAATCACCATCGTCTACGAAGTCGAGGAGTGATCCTCGAAATGCGCAGCGCCCACCCGCGCTGCGCATTTCCTGTATCGGCGGCAACGGCAATCGCCTTGCCCGACACGGCCTTGGCGCGACATGCGACCCGGGCCCCATTTCCTGGCGCGCGATGCCGGGACCGGCAAGCGCGGCAAGGACCTTCGGGACCAGACGCACCCTCCTTTGCACCTCCCGCGTAAAGCAAGTCAGACGGTAGCGCGGCGCGGCCCTGCCGCCGGGTGACGCGCGCGCTCACCGCGACACCAATCAGCACGCAACTTTCGTTCAATGGGGCGACACCTGGCGAAATCTTCTTGCGCTCACGCTGCAATTGCATTACGGCCTTCGCAGTCGCAGAAATGGAGCTGACGATGGCGCATGACGGACAGGGCCCGAGAATGGACAGCGTGATCCTTCCCGATCTTCTTCGCCTCACCGAGGCGGCCCTGCCCGCCGCCGAGGCGCTGCTCCGGGCCGCGACCGATGCGGTCCGCGCCCGGCTCGCCGAGGAGGGCAAGGTCTCCGGTGCCGCCATCGAGGCCGAACAGACCGCCGCGCACGGCCTTTCCTGGATCGCCACCTATGTCGAGGCGCTGCGCCAGATGCATGCCTGGGCGATGCGGCTCGACTCCGAGGGCAAGCTCGGCGAGACCGAGACGCTGATCCTGCAGATCGCCTTCGGCGAATACCTCCTGCAGCTCCAGGGCGGCATCCCGATGAGCCAGGGCGAGATCGTCCGGCCGCAGGATCTCGGCCTCGGCCCGGACGCGCTGGCCGCCTTCGCCACGCAGCCGGTGACGACCCTTGCCCGGGGCGGCAACAACCAGGCCGCCCGCTCGCGCCTTGTCCAGCTCATGCGCGACGGGGCCGGCGCGGTCACCGTCGGCGCCACCGGGCTCGACGACGAATTCGAGATGATCCGCGACCAGTTCCGCCGCTTCGCGCAGGAGAAGGTCGAACCCTTCGCCCACGAGTGGCACCTGAAGGACGAACTCATCCCGCTCGAACTGATCGCCGAACTGGCCGAGCTCGGCGTCTTCGGCCTGACGATCCCCGAGGAATACGGCGGCCTCGGCTTGCCGAAAACCTCCATGGCCGTGGTCTCCGAGGAACTCTCGCGCGGTTATATCGGCGTCGGCTCGCTGGGCACCCGCTCCGAGATCGCCGCCGAGCTGATCCTCTGCGGCGGCACCGAGGACCAGAAACGGCACTGGCTGCCCCGCATCGCCTCGGGCGAGATCCTTCCCACAGCGGTCTTCACCGAGCCCAATACCGGCTCCGATCTCGGCAGCCTGCGCACCCGCGCCGTGAAGGATGGTGACGACTGGGTGGTGACCGGCAACAAGACCTGGATCACCCACGCGGCCCGCACCCATGTGATGACGCTGCTGGCCCGCACCGAACCCGACACGACCGACTATCGCGGGTTGTCGATGTTCCTCGCCGAAAAGACCCCGGGCACCGACGAGAACCCGTTCCCGACCCCCGGCATGACCGGCGGCGAGATCGAGGTGCTGGGCTATCGCGGCATGAAGGAATACGAGCTCGCCTTCGACGGCTTCAAGGTCAAGGGCGAAAACCTCCTCGGCGGCACCCCGGGCCAGGGCTTCAAGCAACTGATGCAGACCTTCGAGAGCGCCCGCATCCAGACCGCCGCCCGTGCCGTCGGCGTCGCCCAGGCCGCGCTCGACATCGCCACCCGCTACGCCGAGGAGCGCAAGCAGTTCGGCCGCGCCCTGATCGAGTTCCCCCGCGTCTCCGGCAAGCTCGCGATGATGGCGGTCGAGGTGATGATCGCCCGCCAGCTCACCTATTTCGCCGCCTGGGAGAAAGACCACGGCAAGCGCTGCGACCTCGAAGCGGGGATGGCCAAGCTCCTCGGCGCCCGCATCGCCTGGGCCGCCGCCGACAACGGCCTCCAGATCCACGGCGGCAACGGCTTCGCCCAAGAATACCCGATCTCTCGCGTCCTCTGCGACGCCCGCATCCTCAACATCTTCGAAGGCGCCGCCGAGATCCAGGCGCAGGTGATTGCCCGCCGGTTGCTGGGCTGACTTTCAGGCAACGCAAAGCGGAGGGTTTCCTTCCGCAGCACACCGAGCTTGAAGCTCGGGGTTCGACAGCTGTCGATGTCCGATTAGCGGACAATGCTGCCGCTTGCTGCGGCCGCACGAAGGTTTGCTTTAGGATTGTGCCGCAGCTATTGATCGCTGATCCGTTGTTCCTCAACTCTCGCGTGCCAAGTTTCAATAAGAAACAGGGCCATGGAACCAGCAAGGTTAACCGTCAAAGCGGCATGACGCGGCTTGAATGGAACTCGCGAGCGCCCCCCAGCATGGGCATCACCACCTTTGTTGCGCAGAGAGCCAATACTCTGAACGACGCTCTGGCAGTTTCCCAAAATTGTTTTGAACACTTCTTCCTGGTGCTGCGATGGTGCGAGCTTCAAAACCTTTGCGGCTTCAGAATAGAGTTTAGGCACATTCCATTTTGCCTCCCACCTTGCACCGCTGTCCTCGATGATATGTTTGCAGACCTCTTCAAGTAACGTACTTGCGGCAGTAACAGCGCCGTCCGGATCCGTTGTTCGTCTTTCCAAAGCCTTCGTCCAAAAAGCTTGGACGGCAGGAGCATCATAGACATCAATGCCGTCTGTGATCGTGGCGTCTGCCGCACCGCCACCTGATTCTAGGAAGGTCAATAGCGGCACGAAGGCATCAGTAACGTGGCCTCGGCGAATGGCCCAGGAACCTGAACCACTTGCAACGCTCGACAATGATGACTGCACAGAAGCGGCATCATTTGAGAATCGCACAAAGTTCGGCAGAAGCCGCTTGCTCGCCGGGTCTTCCATTAGCTTTCTTCTGGCCAATTTGTACTCGGCCTCCGATCCCCCCTTGGTCGTCAGTCCAATGATGTTGTTTCTTAGAAATAGAGCACATTCAAAAAGGTCGTCAGGAATCTCAGGTTCACCGACATCGCCATAGGTCATCAGCTTTCCTCGAACTAAACTCTGCGCGAATGTGATCCAAATGGTGACCCACGTGCAAGGTCTCGAACGTTTGAACGATCCATACACCGGACATTCGAGGAAACCGCAGCATCAGACAAAGCGGGCTCAACGCAGGCTTTGCACAGCGTCCAACAGTTCGCCTTGCTGAGCGCCCCCGAACCGGCGCGCGAAGTATTCGGATACGTCTTTGCTTGCCCCGATGCACTGGAGTTCGGCCGTCAGGCCATCAAGCTCGGCGCCGCAGAGATCGAACGCGCCCGTCAGCAGGGCGAGAAGGTGCCGACCGGATCGGCGCCACTCCGATAGACGGGCCGTGCCGCCGCCCCTTGCGCCCTGGCCCGCTCTGCGCGATCACAAGCGCATGCGCCTCGCCCTCGCCGCCCTCCTCGCCGCGCTTCCCGCCGCCGCCCCGGCGCAGGAGGAGCGCCCCTAAACGCTCGAGACCATCGACGGCAAACCCTTCGCGGCCCATGCGACGATCGTCATGGATCTGGACGGAAAGGTCTCCGGCGACGGCCCCTGCAACCCACGGTCGCCCCCCGGGATCGCGCCCTATCCGTGGTTCGAGATCGGCCCGGTCAAGGCCGCCCACCGATCCTGCCCCGACCGCGCCGCCGGGAAGGCCTTCTTCCAGGCGCGCGCCGAGATGACCTCGCCGACAGGCTGGGCAAACTCCTGACGCTCGAGAACAGGGCCGGCCGCAGGATGGTGTTCCAGGCCGCCGCCCGGCCGGGTGAGGCGTCCACCTCTCCCTTCTTTGGGTCCGGAAAATCCCGGGGGAGCCGCCCGGAACGGGCGGCGGGGGCAGAGCCCCCTGCCCCCTCTCCGACCCGCCCGGCGGCCTCCGCCGGTGTACGGGTTGTGTACAGGTTGTGTACGGGTTGTGCCCCCCGGATTCAGGCCTCCGACACGCCCGCCTCGGCGAAGGTCGCCATCCCGTTATGGCATTCCAGCGCCGCCCGGAGCACCCCAAGGGCCAGCGCCGCGCCCGACCCCTCGCCCAGCGCCATGTCGAGCGACAGGATCGGCTCCTTGCCGAGTTTTTCGAGCAGTTTCCGGTGCCCCGGCTCGCGGCTCACATGGCCGACGAGGCAGTGATCGAGGAAGCGCGGATCGGCGCCGTAGAGCGGCACGGTGGCTGCCGTGCAGATGTAACCGTCGAGAATCACGGGGATCTTCCGCGCCCGAGCCTCCAGCACCGCGCCGCAGATCGCCGCCTGCTCGCGCCCGCCCAGAGCCGCCAGCATCGCGATCCCCCGCGCGCCCCGATGCAGCGCCACCGCCTCGTCCACGACCTGTGCCTTGAGCGCCTTGCCGTCCGCGTCCGACCCGGTCCCGGCGCCGACCCACTCGGCCCCGGCGCCGCCGAACCCGGCACAGGCCAGCGCCGCCGCCACGGTCGAATTCCCGATCCCCATCTCGCCCAGAACCAGCACATCCGCCCCCGGATCCACCGCCCCCGCCCCGGCCCGCATCGCCTCCAGAGCCTCGTCGGCATCCATCGCGGCAGCCGTGGAGATGTCGCGCGTCGGCCGGTCGAGCTCCAGCGCGATCACCGAGAGATCGGCGCCGGAGGCCCGGCAGAGCTGGTTGATGGCCGCGCCGCCGGCCTCGAAATTCGCCACCATCTGCGCTGTCACCGCCTGCGGGAACGGGTTCACCCCGCGCGCGCAGACCCCGTGATTGCCCGCGAAAACAAGCGCCTGCGCCTTCCGCACCACGGGCCGCTCGGCCCCCTGCCAGCCCGCCATGAACACCGCCAGCGTCTCGAGCTGCCCGAGCGCCCCGGGCGGCTTCGTCAGGCTGTCCTGTCGTGCCCGCGCCGCGCCTGCGGCAGCCACGTCGGCAACCGGAAGCGTGTCGGCAAGGGCCGCGACCGCGTCGAGGTTCGGAAGGTCAGAAAGGATCGTCATTCGGCTTCACCCTGATCGGATAGCCCGCCACGCTGAGCCAGACCGCATCCACGGCCTCCGCGACGGTCTGGTTCAGCCAGCCGGCCGCATCGCGGAACTCCCGGGCCAGCCTGTTTTCCGGCACGATGCCCGCGCCCACTTCGTTGGTGACGAGCACCACCGGCGCCGCCTGCCGCCCCAGCGCCGCGGCCAGCGCCGCGCCCTCGGCACGCCAGTCGGCCCCGCCGAGCATCAGGTTCGTCAGCCACAGCGTCAGGCAGTCCACCAGCCGGGGATCGCCGCCGTCGCTCGCCTCGAGTGCGCCCGTCAGATCGACCGGCGCGTGCAGGTCGCGCCAGCCCGCCCCGCGCCGCGCCCGGTGCGCCGCGATCCGCGCCGCCATCTCCGGGTCGTCGTCCCGCGCCTCGGCGGTCGCGATATAGACCGCCCGGCCGGTGGGCCGCAGCGCCAGCCGCTCGGCCAGCGCCGACTTGCCCGAGCGGGCTCCGCCGGTGATCAATATCGACTTTTCCATCCCAGCGTGGAAAAGCACGTTCGCCATGAAATGGAAAGCCGGCAGACCGACACCTTGACCGCGTTCCCCGACACCCTGCCGAATGCGCGCTCCGTCGCGGGCCATTTCGGCGAATGGCTGCAGGGCCGGCTCGGTCCCGCGGGGCCGGTGGCGTTGGTCACCATGCGCTGCGAGGCGCTCCGGGTGCATGTGGCACCGGGGTGCTCCGTGCCGCCGTTCGAGCCGGCAAGGATGGCGGCGTTCCGCGCCGCGCTCGGCCTTGACGCGGGCGACTGGCCGGCGCTCCGCCACGACATGCCGCTCGGCGCCGGCGCCGGCGGCTCGACCGCGAGCCTTGTCGCCTACGCCCGCGCGCTGGGCTTTCGCGGCCCGCCGGAGACGCTCGCGCGCGCCTGCCTCGCGGTGGAGGGCGCGAGCGATCCCTTGATGCTCGACGCGCCCGACCGGGTGCTTTGGGCCTCGCGCGAGGCCCGGGTCCTGCGCGTTCTCGCCCCGCCCCCCGCCGCGACCATCGTCGGCGGTTTCTGGGGCGCACCGGTCCCGACCGATCCGGGCGACGATGCCTTCGCCGATATCGCCGACCTCGCCGAGGCCTGGGCCGAGGCCACCCGGGCGGGCGACCTCGCCGGGGCCGCGCGCGTCGCCACCGCCTCCGCCGCCCGCTGCACCGCACTCCGCGGCGGCGCCGACCCGATGCAGGATCTCGCCCGCGACCTCGGCGCGCTGGGTGTCGTCCGCGCCCATACCGGCTCGGCCCGGGGCCTGATCTTTCCCCGGCACGGCGCGCCGGACCTCGCCCGCGAGCGCCTCGCCGATGCCGGCCTGACCGGCATCCTCGCCTTCGACACCGGCGGCGCATGAGCTTCGCCGCGATCATGCTCGCCGGGCTTGTGCTCGACGCCGCGGTTGGCTGGCCCGAGAGGCTGTTCCGCGCCATAGGCCACCCGGTCACCTGGCTCGGCGCGCTGATCGGCGCCTTCGACCGGGGTCTCAACCGTGGCTCCCGCACCGCGCGGCTGGCGGGTGGCACGGCTTGCGTCGCGGTGACCTGTCTCGTCGCGGCGCTGCCCGCCTGGGCCGCGCAATCCTACCTCCCTGAAGGCTGGCCGGGCATCCTGATCGGCGGGCTCCTCGCCTGGCCGCTGATCGCGGCGCGGTCGCTCCACGATCACGTCGCCGCCGTCGCCCGCCCGCTCGCCGCCGGCGACATCGCCGGTGCCCGCCGCGCCGTGGCGATGATCGTCGGCCGCGATCCCGCGCGCCTCGACGAAGCCGGCATCGCCCGTGCCGCGCTGGAAAGCCTTGCCGAGAACGCCTCCGACGGAATCGTCGCGCCGCTCTTCTGGGGCGCCGTCGCGGGCCTGCCGGGGCTCGCGCTCTACAAGGCGATCAACACGATGGATTCGATGATCGGCCACCGCACCGAGCGCCACGAGGCCTTCGGCAAACCCGCCGCGCGGCTCGACGACGCGGCGAACTGGATCCCGGCACGGCTCGCCGGGCTGCTCTTCGCGCTGGCGTCCCCCCGGCACCTCCGTACCGCGCTCGCGGTAATGCGCCGCGACGCGCCCGGGCATCGCTCGCCCAATGCCGGCTGGCCCGAGGGCGCGCTTGCCGGCGCGCTCGGCATCCGGCTCTCCGGCCCGCGCGCCTATGCCGACCGGGTCGCCGACGAGCCCTGGCTCAACTCCGGCGCCCCCGACCCGGCGCCGGGCGACCTCTCCCGCGGCCTCGCGCTCTACGGCCGGGCGATGGCACTCCTCGCCCTTGCGCTCCTCGCCGCAGCGCTGCTCTAAGGCGGCCATGGAACAGGGCGAACGCGATCACGGCGGCAATCTCGAGCGGGCAATCGCGGCGCATGGCGGCGCGCCGGAGGACTGGATCGACCTGTCGACCGGCATCAACCCGGTGCCCTATCCCGTGCCACCGATACCCGCCGAGGCCTGGACCCGGCTGCCGCCCCGCCCGGCGATGCGGCGCCTGACCGGGGCCGCGGCGGCGGCCTATGGCACCGGCGCCACCGTGATCCCCTTCGCCGGCGCGCAGGCGGCGATCCAGGCGGTGCCGTTCCTCGTGCCGCCGTCCGAGGCGCGGATCCTCGCGCCGACCTATAACGAACATGCCGGCGCGCTCGCCGACAGCGGCTGGAGGGTGGCGGAGGTTCCCGACCTCGCCGCGCTCGAAGGCTCCGCGCTGGCGGTACTGGTGAACCCGAACAACCCGGACGGGCGGCGCCACGCGCCCGAGGCGCTGCTGGCGCTCGCGGGCAGGGTCGGCACGCTGGTGGTCGACGAAAGCTTCGCCGATCCGGAGCCCGCGCTTTCGCTCGCCCCGGCGCTGGCCGGCGGGCCGGGCAACATCGTGGTGCTGCGTTCCTTCGGCAAGTTCTACGGGCTCGCCGGGTTGCGGCTGGGCTTCGCGCTGGCGACCGGGAACCGGGCGCGCCGTCTCGCCGAGCTCGCCGGGCCATGGCCGGTCTCCGGCCCCGCCATCGAGATCGCCGCGCTGGCGCTCGCCGATACCGCCTGGGAGAAGGCCACCGCCGCCCGGCTCGCCTCGGACGCAAGCCGCCTCGACGGGCTGGCCGAGCGCGCGGGCTGGACGCTCACCGGCGGAACGCCGCTCTTCCGGACCTACGCCACTCCCGACGCCGCCAGCGCCCGCGAGCGCCTGGCGCGGCACCGGATCTGGAGCCGGATCTTCCCCTATGCGCCGCGCTGGATCCGGCTCGGCCTGCCGGGCACCGAGGAGGGCTGGGCCCGGCTCGCCACGGCGCTGGGGGAAACGGGATGAGTTTTTCCGAACACCACCGTGCGGCGCTCGTCGAGATCATGCGCTGGCGCCGCGACGTGCGGCATTTCCGGCCCGACCCGCTGCCCGAGGGCGCGCTCGAGACCCTGCGGCAGGCGATGGACCTCGCCCCTTCGGTCGGCAATGCGCGGCCCTGGCGGGTGATCCGCGTCCGCGATCCGGAGCTCCGTGCCGCGGTCCGGGCCGAGTTTACCCGCTGCAATGCGGAGGCGGCCGGGGTCTATGACGAGGAGGAGCGGCAGGAATACCTGCGGCTGAAGCTCGCCGGGCTCGACGCGGCACCCGAGCAGCTCGCGGTCTTCACCGAGACGGCACCCGAGGCGGGACGCGGCCTCGGACGGCGGACCATGCCGGAAACGCTGGAACAGTCCACCGCGATGGCGATCCATGCGCTGTGGCTGGCGGCAAGGGCGGCGAATATCGGCCTCGGCATGGTCTCGATCCTGGAGCCCGCCCGGATCGCAGCCCTGTTCGACGCGCCGGAAAGCTGGCGTTTCACCGCCTATCTCTGCCTCGGCCTCCCGGAATTCGAGGACGACACGCCGCTCTTGCACCGGGCCGACTGGCAGCGGAACCTGCCCACGTCCTGGGAGGACCGCTAGGGGCGGGAACTGGCGACCCTTTCCGGATGAACGAAACGCAAGCCGGGCGAGCGCCTGCCCGTGGGATGGCGCCGCAACAGTTGAGCGGCGCGCTTTATCTCACCAGCCCCGCCGTACAACCGTTCAGAGCGGAACGGCACCAAAGCGCCAGCCCGTGGGGCGGGCAGGCGCTCGCCCGGCGCCTTCGGCGCGATTCGGGCGGGGGACAGTACGACTGTGAAAATGCCTGTGTTTCCGCGGAAACGTCTCGCCCTAACTTGCAAGCTCGAGCAGACCGGCAACGTCGAGATGCGCCTCGAGGTGATCCGCCAGCGCGTCGAGCACCGCCTCCACCCGACCGTCATAGCCCAGATCCGAGGCCACGCCGAACCCCGCGAGCCAGGCCCGGCGGAACCCGTCCTCGGCGAACATGCCGTGGAGATAGCTCCCCGCCACCCGCCCGTCGGGCGAGACCGCCCCCTCGGGCCGGCCCGCCACCGTCGCGAAGGGCCGGGCGCAATCGGCGCCCTCGGTCCGGCCGATATGGATCTCGTAGCCCGAAAACCCCTGCCCCGTCGCCGCGTGCACCGCCGCGACCCGGCTGAGCCGCTTGTCGCCGCCCATCACGGTCTCGACCGCGAGCAACCCGAGCCCCGGCGTCTCGCCCGGTCGCCCCTCGATCCCGTCCGGATCGGCGACCGAAGCGCCCAGCATCTGGTAGCCGCCGCAGATCCCGAGCACATGGCCGCCGCGCCGGAAATGCGCCTGCAGGTCCACATCCCAGCCCTGGTCGCGCAGGAAGGCGAGATCGCCCCGCGTCGATTTCGAGCCGGGCAGGATCACCACATCGGCATCGCCCGGGATCGCCGCGCCCGGCGCCAGCATGGTGACGCGCAGGCCGGGCTCCTGCGCCAGCGGGTCGAGATCGTCGAAATTCGCGATCCGCGACAAGCGCAGGCAGACCACGTGCAGCCCCTCCCGGCGCGGCGCCGAGGCGATGTCGAGCGCATCCTCCGCCGGCAGCCGCCAGGCCTCGGCGAACCAGGGCAGCACGCCATAGCCGCGCCAGCCGGTGCGCTCCGCGATCGCCGCATAGCCATCGTCGAACAGCGCCGGATCGCCCCGGAACTTGTTCACGAGAAACCCCCGCACCAGCGCTTCATCCTCCGACGCGAGCACCGCCTGGGTGCCGACGATCTGCGCGATCACGCCGCCCCGGTCGATATCGCCGCACAGGACCACCGGCACCCCCGCCGCGGCGGCGAAGCCCATATTGGCGATGTCGCCGGCGCGGAGATTGATTTCGGCGGGGCTGCCCGCCCCTTCGACGATCACCAGGTCGTGCCGGGCCTTCAGCCGGCCGAAACTCTCCAGCACCGCGCCCATCAAGGTCGGCTTCAGCGCGGCATAGTCGCGCGCCTTCGTGGTGGTCAGCCGCCGGCCCTGCACCACCACCTGCGCGCCGATATCGGTCTCGGGCTTCAGGAGCACCGGGTTCATGTCGGTCAGGGGCTCCAGGCCGCAGGCTCGCGCCTGCAGGGCCTGCGCCCGGCCGATCTCGCCGCCATCGGCGGTGACGGCCGCGTTGTTCGACATGTTCTGCGGCTTGAACGGCGCCACGCTCAGCCCGCGCCGCAGCGCCGCGCGGCAGAGCCCGGCGACCAGCACCGACTTGCCGACGTTCGAGCCGGTGCCCTGGAGCATCAATGCGCGGCTCATCTCCGGCCGGGCCTCCCCTCGACCGGGAGCGCTGAAGCGCTGGCGGCGGCGTCACGCGCCTCCCCCTCCCCTGGGAGGGGGAAAGAGGGGGAGGGGAGTGCGGGGCCGGAACCGAGGGCCATCCTCAAAACTCCACCCCCTTCTGCGCCTTCACGCCGTCGCGGAACGGGTGCTTGACCAGCGTCATCTCGGTCACCAGGTCGGCCGCCTCGATCAGCTCGGGCTTGGCGTTGCGGCCGGTCAGGCAGACATGGGTCATCGGCGGCTTTTCCTCCAGCAGGAACTCCACCACCTCGTCGATATCGAGATAGTCGTAGCGCAGCGCGATGTTGATCTCGTCGAGCAGGACGAAGCGGATCTCCGGGTCGAGGATCTGTTGCTTGGCGATCTCCCAGCCGCGCCGCGCCGCCGCGATGTCGCGCTCGCGGTCCTGCACCTCCCAGGTGAAGCCCTCGCCCGAAACGAAGAACCGGCACGCCCCGGAAAACCGCGTCCGGATCATCTCCGCCTCGCCGGTGATCCAGTTGCCCTTGATGAACTGCACCACCGCGCAGGGCATCCCGTGCGCGATGCAGCGCAGAATCATCCCGAAGCCGGAAGACGACTTGCCCTTCCCCGCGCCGGTATGGACGATCACCAGCCCCTTCTCCTCGGTCTTCGTCTCCATCATCCGGTCGCGCGCCGCCTTGATCTTCTTCATCTTTTCGGCGTGGCGTGTGTTCTCGTCGCTCTGCATCTTCGGTCCTCGTTCTTGACAAGCCGTGCCATGGCGGCGCAACTGCGGCCTGCGCTGGTGCCTGCGCAAGCAGGTGAAAAGGGAATGTGCAGCCGCGGGCGCCGCGGTCAAGCACAGCCGCCCCCGCGACCGTGACCGGAGAGGTCGCCCGGATGCCACTGGCCCCACGGCCGGGAAGGCGCGGCGACCGCGGGCCCCGAAGGGGCCGGGATCCGCAAGCCGGGAGACCTGCCCGCGCAGACGACGAAACCGGACGGGGGGTTCCGGTGTCGGGATCCGCGCCGATGCGCGCCCGTCCCGCCATCAGCCCCGGCGTTCCCTGGCGAACTGGACGGCCCGACGATGAAAGACGCGCATATCCCCGCGCCCACCGAGCTCCTGGTCTGCATCACCTGCCGAGGCCAGCGCGAGCTGCCCGGCGACGACCGCCGCCCCGGCCGCCTTTTGCACGACCTCCTCGCCGCCCGCGCGCTCCCCGAAGGCGTGACGCTCCGCGCCGTCGAGTGCCTGCAGAACTGCGAGGCCGGTTGCACCGTGGCGCTGCGCGGCGGCAACCGCTGGACCTATGTGTTCGGAAAGATCGACGAAGCGTCGCAGGCGGACATGCTCCTGGACGGCGCGGCGCTCTATCACGCCACCGAGGACGGGCTGATCCCCTGGCGCCAGCGCCCCGAACACTTCAAGCGGAACTGCGTCGCGCGGGTGCCGCCGCAGAATTTCAACGATGCCTTGGAAAGGGCCGACGATGACTGATCTTGCGAAACTCCCCGTCACGGTGATCACCGGCTTCCTCGGCTCGGGGAAGACCACGCTGATCCGCGAGCTGATGAAGAACCCCGGCGGACGGCGGCTGGCCGTTGTCGTCAACGAATTCGGCGACGTGGGCGTCGACGGCGAGATCCTGAAGGGCTGCGCGATCCCCGATTGCCCGGAGGAAAACATCGTCGAACTGGCGAATGGCTGCATCTGCTGCACCGTGGCCGACGATTTCATCCCGACCATCGAGGCCTTGATGGCGCTCGACCCGCGGCCCGACCACATCCTGATCGAGACCTCCGGCCTGGCGCTGCCGAAACCGCTCCTGAAGGCCTTCGACTGGCCCGATATCCGCTCGCGCATCACCGTGGATGGGGTGATCGCGCTCGCCGATGCCGAGGCCGTGGCGGCGGGCCGCTTCGCGCCCGACGTGGCCCGTGTCGACGCCCAGCGGCAGGCCGATGACTCGATCGACCACGAAACCCCGCTGTCGGAAGTGTTCGAGGACCAGATCTCCTGCGCCGATATCGTGCTCCTGACCAAGCCCGACCTCGCCGGCCCGGAGGGCGTCGCGCGGGCGAAGGAGATCATCGCCGCCGAGGCGCCGCGCCCGCTGCCGGTGGTCGAGGTGGCCGAGGGTGTGGTGGATCCGCGCGTGATCCTCGGCCTCGAAGCCGCCGCCGAGGACGACATCGACGCCCGCCCCTCGCATCACGACGGCGCGCCCGAGCACGACCACGACGATTTCGAGAGCATCGTCGTCGAGATCCCCGAGCTCGACGACCCGGCGCAGCTCGTCGCCGCCATCGAGCACCTCGCCACCACGCGCAACATCCTCCGCGTCAAGGGCTACGCCGCCGTGCGCGGCAAGCCGATGCGCCTTCTCGTCCAGGCCGTGGGCGCGCGGGTGCGCCACCAGTTCGACCGGCCCTGGAAGCCGGGCGAAGCCCGCGCCGGGCGGCTCGTGGTGATCGCCGAGCATGACGACATCGTGCCCGACGCGATCCGCGCGGCGCTCGGCGCCGTCGCCACGGAACCCGCCGAGTAGCCCATGCACGTCGTCTTCCGCGAAAGCCACGGCCTCGAAGAGACGGAGACGCCGACCGATCTGGGCCAGAGCCCGGCGGATCTGGTCGTGCTCTCCTTCTCCGACAGCGACCTCGGCGCCTTCGCGGAAGCCTGGCACCGGGCGGCGGGCGGGCTGCCCACATTGCGGCTCGCAAATCTCGCGGCGCTGAAGCATCCCTTGTCGGTCGACACCTATGTCGAGAACACGCTCTCCGGCGCGAAGGGCATCCTGATCCGGCTGATCGGCGGCGTGCCCTACTGGCAATACGGGCTCCAGCAGGTCGCGGCGCTGGCCGAGGCCAAGGGCATCGCCGTCGCCGTCCTGCCCGCCGACGGCCGCCCCGACCCGCGCCTCGACGCCTTCTCGACGCTGCCCGTCTCCACGCTCCGCCGGCTCCAGCATCTCTGCGACGCGGGCGGCACCGTCGCCGCCGGCGCCGCGCTGGCGCAACTCGCCCTCGCCGCCGGGCTCTACGCAAGCCCCGTCCCCGGCGCCAAGGTGCTCCCCACGGTCGGCGCCTGGACCCCGGAGCACGGCGTCACCTGCCCGGTTCTCGCGCAGCGGCCCGGCGACCGGCCCCGGATTCTCCTCGCCTTCTACCGCGCCTATCTCACCGCCGCCGATCTCGCCCCCGTCGAGGCGCTCTACCGCGCGTTTGAAGGCCGGGGCTACGACGTGCTCGCCCTCTTCGCACCATCGCTGAAGGAGCCCGAGGCCGCCCTCTGGCTCCGCCGCCAGGTCGCGCATTTCGCCCCCGCCGCCATCGTCAACGCCACCGCGTTCAGCGGCAAGGGCGGCGACGGCACATCGCCGCTCGACGCCGCCGGCGTGCCCGTCTTCCAGGTGGCGCTCGCCACCTCGAGCCGCGAGGCCTGGGCCGAGGCCGAGCGCGGCCTCTCCCCCGCCGATCTCGCCATGCACGTCGTCCTGCCCGAGGTGGACGGGCGGCTCCTCGCCGGCGTGGCCTCGTTCCGCGATCCGGGCGAGCGCGACCCGGCGCTCGAATTCCGCCGCCACGCCCACCGCGCCGAACCCGAGCGCATCGAGGCCATCGTGGCCCGCGTCGAGGGCTGGCTCGGGCTGGCCCGCAAACCCGCGCCAGCGCGCCGCGTCGCCCTCGTACTCTCCACCTATCCCGGCAAGGACTGGAACCTCGGCCACGCCGTGGGCCTCGACGCCCCCGCCTCCGCCGAAGCGATTCTCGAAGACTTCGCGGATGCGGGCTACGACACTGCCCCGCCGGGCCCCGATCTCCCGGCACGGCTCGCCGCCCGCGAGATCCGCTGGAGCCTCGCAGAATACCGCGAGGCCCTCGCCACCCTGCCGCCCGCGCTCCGGACCGCGCTCGACACCGCCTGGGGCGCCCCCGAGGACGACCCCGACGCCGAAGACGGCGCCTTCCGTTTCGCCGCCCTGCGCCTCGGAAAGGCACTCGTCGCGCTGCAACCCGAACGCGGCACCCGCGCCAGCCGCGACAACGAGTACCACGACCTCGCCCGCACCCCGCGCCACGCCTATGTCGCCTTCTACCTCTGGCTCCGCCGCGAGGTGGACGCGCTCGTCCATATCGGCGCCCATGGCACGCTCGAATGGCTGCCCGGCAAATCGGTCGCGCTTTCGGATGCCTGCTGGCCCGAGGCGCTGACCGGCGCAATGCCGGTGGTCTACCCGTTCATCGTCAACGATCCCGGCGAGGCCGCGCAGGCCAAGCGCCGGATCGGTGCCGTCACCCTCGGCCACATCCCCCCGCCCTTGCGCCAAAGCGCCACGCCCGACCGGCTCGCGCGGCTCGAAACCCTGCTCGACGAGTTCTCCAATGCCGACGGGCTCGACCCGCGCCGCCGCGACCGGCTGCAAGCCGACATCCGCGCCGAGGCGCAGGCGCAGGGCGTCGAGGACGATCTCGGCCTCGACCGCGCCGCCTCCACCGCCGAGGCGATCACGCGGATCGACCGCTTCGTCTGCGACATCAAGGAAAGCCAGTTCGGCGAGGGCCTGCATATCTGGGGCCGCCCGGCCCGGCCCGGCGCGGGCTTCGACACCGCCGCCTCCACCGCCGCCGAACGCCAGGCGCTCCTCGACGCGCTCGACGGGCGCCGGATCGCGCCGGGCCCCTCGGGCTCGCCCTATCGCGGCCGCTCCGATGTGCTGCCGACCGGGCGCAACATCTTCACCACCGATCCCCGCGCGGTGCCGACCCGCTCGGCCCATGCCCAGGGCGTGAAGCTCGCCGAGGAGCTGGTGCGGCTCCATCTCCAGACCGAGGGCGACTGGCCGCGCGGGCTGATCGTCGACCTCTGGGGCTCGGCCACGATGCGCACGGCCGGCGAGGAATTCGCCATGGCGCTGCACCTCCTTGGCGTGAAACCGGTCTGGGACAAAGGTTCCGAGCGGGTCTCCGGCCTCGAGATCCTGCCCATCGCCGAGCTGGACCGCCCGCGGATCGACGTCACCCTCCGCGTCTCGGGCCTGTTCCGCGACGTCTTCCCGGCGCTCTCGGCGCTCTTCGCCCAGGCCGTCCGCGCGCTTTCCGAGCGCGACGAGGCGCCCGACTGGAACCCCTATGCCGGCCGCGCCGACCTCGCCCGGGTCTACGGCCCCGCACCGGGCAGTTTCGGTCTCGGCATGGGGCACGCCGCCGAGGATTACACGCCCGAGGGCCGCCGCGCCGCCGGGGAGGCCTGGCTCTCCGCCTCCGCCTGGGCGCTCGACGGCGACGCCGCCGCCCGCGACGAAACCGGCATCCGCAGCCGCGTGGCCCAGGCCGACAGCTTCGTCCATCTCCAGGACCTGCCCGAGACCGACCTCCTCCTCGCCGCCGACTACGCAGCACACGAGGCCGGTTTCGCCGCCGCCCAGGCCGTCACAGGCGGCAGCGCCGCGCTCTACCATCTCGACGCGACCGACCCGGCCCGCCCCCGCGCAAGGCTCCTGCCCGAGGAGATCTCCCGCGTCGTCCATGCCCGCGCCGCCAACCCGGACTGGATCGCCGGCATGCGCGCCCATGGCTTCCGCGGCGCCGCCGAAATCGCCGCGACGCTCGATCACATGGCGGCGTTTGCCCATCTCGCGGGCGCTGTCGCGCCGCATCTCTTCGACCTCTACCACGAGGCCACGCTCGGCGACCCGGAGACCGACGCCTTCCTGCGCGCCGCGAATCCCGAGGCCCATGCCGCCATGCTGGGCCGCTTCGCCGCGCTCCGCGACGCCGGGCTCTGGCAGACCCGACGCAACTCCATCGCGGCGGCGCTCGAGGCGCGCGGATGAGCGCCGCGCCCGAAATCCGGGGCTGGTGCCCTGGCGCCCACCGCCCGATGGAATCGGGCGACGGGCTCGTGGTCCGCGTCCGCCCGCTCCGCGCCCATCTCGACGCCGCGCAGGTCATCGGCCTCTGCGCCCTCGCCCGCCGCTACGGCAGCGGCACGCTCGACCTCACTTCGCGCGCCAACTTGCAGATCCGGGGCGTCGCCCAAGCCGATCACGAGGCGCTGATCGCCGGGCTCGCCGCACTCGCGCTCCTCGACGAGGATCCCGCCCTCGAAGCCCGCCGCAACATCCTGACCGCACCCGACTGGAGCGAAGGCGACCTCACCCACCGCCTCGCCGGCGCGCTCCTCGCCGCGCTGCCCTGGCTTCCGGCCCTGCCCGAAAAGATCGGCATCGCCATCGACACGGGCGCCGCCGCCCGTTTCCGGAACGCCTCCGCCGATTTCCGCTTCGAACTCGCCGAAACCGGCCAGCTCCTCCTCCGCGCCGATGGCGCTCCGCTCGGCCGGCGCATCGCCGAGGACGACGCCATTGCCGCGCTTCTCGACCTCGCCCGCTGGTTCGCCGAGACCGGCGGCCCGGTCGCGGGCCGCATGGCCCGCCACCTGAAAACCCGCCCGCTCCCGCCCGAATGGCAGGACAGCACGCCCCGCCCGCAGACCGGCCCGCTGAAACCCGGCCCCGCGCCGGATGGCCCGATCCTCGGCGCCGCCTTCGGCCAGATCGACGCGACGGCGCTCGAAACCCTGATGCAGGAAACCGGCGCCACCGCGCTCCGCGTCACCACCGGCCGGCTGTTCCAGCTTCGCGGCGCCCGCCCCACCGACGCCCCCGGCTTCGTCACCAGCCCCGGCGACCCGCGCCTCGCCGCCCATGCCTGCCCCGGCGCGCCCTTCTGCCCGCAGGCGACGGTCGAGACCCGCGCCATCGCGACCCGCCTCGCCCGGCGCCTCGCGCCCGGCGATACGCTCCACGTCTCCGGCTGCGCCAAGGGCTGCGCCCATCCGCGCGCCGCGAGCCTCACCCTCACCGGCCGCGACGGCGCTTTCGACCTTGTCCGCAACGGCACGCCGTGGGATGAGCCCCGCCAGCGCGGGCTCGGCCCCGATGACATCGAGACCTTGATCTGACCGCCATGCCCTACGAATACGAAACCGACGGCGCCTCGATCTACCGCCAGTCCTTCGCCACGATCCGCGCCGAGGCCGACCTCGCCCGCTTCGATCCCGACGAGGAGCAGATCGCCGTCCGCATGATCCACGCCGCCGGCATGGTCGGGCTGGAACGCCACGTGCGCTTCTCGCCCGGTTTCGCCCGCGCCGCCCGCGCCGCCCTGGAGGACGGAGCGCCGATCCTCTGCGACGCGCGCATGGTCTCCGAAGGCATCACCCGCCCGAGGCTCCCCGCCGGCAACGAGGTGATCTGCACCCTCCACGACCCCTCCGTGCCCGCGCTGGCCAAGGAGATGAAGAACACCCGTTCCGCCGCCGCGCTGGAGCTCTGGCGCCCGCGTCTCGAAGGCGCCGTGATCGCCATCGGCAATGCCCCCACCGCGCTCTTTCACCTCCTCAACATGCTCGAAGACCCGGCCTGCCCGCGCCCCGCCGCGATCATCGGCTGCCCGGTGGGCTTCGTCGGCGCCGTGGAGAGCAAGGACGCGCTCTGGCAGGCCCGGCCGGTGCCCTGCTGCATCGTCGAGGGCCGCCTCGGCGGCAGCGCGATCACCGTCGCGGCGGTGAACGCCATCGCCAGCCGCGCCGAATGAGCATGGGCACGATCCACGGCGTCGGCCTCGGCCCCGGCGACCCGGAGCTGATGAGCGTCCGCGCCGACCGGCTGGTGCGCGGCGCGCGCCATGTCGCCTATTTCCGGAAAGCCGGGCGCCCCGGCCAGGCCCGCTCGATCGTCGAGGGTATGCTCGCCCCCGGCGCGGTGGAATTCCCGATGGAGTACCCGGTCACCACCGAGATCCCGCTTTCCGACCCGCGCTACAACGAACTGCTTTCCGCCTTCTACGCCGACTGCGCCGCGCAGCTGATGCGGCTGGCGGAAACCGGCGAGGACGTGATCGTGCTCTGCGAGGGCGACCCGTTCTTCTACGGCTCCTTCATGCATCTCTACGAGCGCCTGAAGGACATTGCACCGGTCCGCGTGGTGCCCGCCACCACCGGCATGTCGGCCGCCTGGACCTCCACCGGCCGCCCGATCACCTGGGGCGACGACGTGTTGACCGTGCTGATGGGCACGCTCCCCGAGGAGGATCTCGCCGGTCACATGGCCCGCGCCGACGCGCTCGTGGTGATGAAGATCGGCCGCAACATCGACAAGGTGCGCCGTGCACTCCGCACCGCCGGGCGCCATGACGACGCCTGGCTCGTGGAATATGCCAGCATGGAGCAGCAGACCGCCCAGCGCCTCGCCGAAGCGCCCGAGAAGGTGACGCCCTATTTCTCCATCGTCGTGGTCCACGGCAACGGGCGGCGGCCGTGACCGGGCTCCTCTCCATCGCCGGGCTCGGCCCCGGCGCCGAGGCCCTGGTGACCCCCGAGGTCACCGCCGCGCTCGCCGATGCGACCGATGTCGTCGGCTACATCCCCTATGTTGCCCGCATCGCGCCGCGCGACGGCCTGACCCTGCACCCGAGCGACAACCGCGTGGAGCTCGACCGCGCCCGCCACGCGCTCGACATGGCCGCCGAGGGGCGCCGCGTCGTGGTGGTCTCCTCGGGCGATCCCGGCGTCTTCGCCATGGCGGCGGCCGTGTTCGAAGCGCTCGACGCCGACCCCGCCCGCTGGGCGCGTGTGGAAATCCGCGTGCTGCCCGGCATCACCGCGATGCTCGCCGCCGCCGCCCGCTGCGGCGCGCCGCTCGGTCACGATTTCTGCGTCCTCAACCTGAGCGACAACCTGAAGCCCTGGGCGCTCATCGAGAAGCGCCTCCGGCTCGCCGCCGAGGCCGATTTCGCCATGGCCTTCTACAACCCGCGCTCGAAATCGCGGCCCGAAGGCTTCGCCCGCGCGCTCGACGTGCTGAAAGAGGCCTGCGGCGATGCCCGGCCGGTGATCTTCGCCCGCGCGGTCACCACGCCCGAGGAAGAGATCCGCATCGTCCCGCTGCCCGAGTGCCGCCCCGAGATGGCCGACATGCGGACGATGGTGATTGTCGGCTCCTCCACGACCCGGATCCTGCCACGCGACGGCGCGCCCGTCGTCTACACGCCGAGATCGGTGGACGCGTGATGGATCCAGTCCAGCACCGCTCCGACCTCGTGCAGCTCCCGCCGCGCCGGGAGTGCGGGCCGGTCGATCATCACCACCTCCAGCCCCAGCCGCCGCGCCGCCGCGAGTTTCGCCGCCGCGCCGGTGCCGCCCGAGTTCTTCGACACCACAAGCTCGATGCGGTGTTCGTGCATCAGCGCGAGGTCGCCCTCGTCGGTGAAAGGCCCGCGATCCACCACGACATGGCAATCGGCGAAGGGCAGCGTCCCCTCCGGCGGGTCGACGAGCCGCAGCAGGTAGAAATGCTCCGGGTTCGCCGCGAAGGCGTCGAGATGCATCCGCCCCACCGCCAGCATCACCCGGCAGCGCGGCCGGCGGAGCGCCGCCACGGCCCCCGCGATATCCGCCACGCGGGTCCAGCGATCCCCCGCGACGGGCGCCCAGGCCGGCCGGGTCAGCGCCATGAGCGGCACGCCGGCCTCGGCGCAGCCCGCGACCGCATTGGCGCTCATCCCCGCCGCGAAGGGATGCGTGGCATCGACCACATGGGTGATGCCCTCCGCGCGCAGATAGGCCACCAGCCCCGAAACGCCGCCGAACCCGCCGACCCGCATCGGCAAGGGCTGGCGCAAGGGCCGCGCCACCCGGCCGGCCAGCGAGAACACGCCCGGAATGCCGGCCTCGGCCAGCGCCCGGCAGAGCGCGGTCGCCTCGGTCGTGCCGCCCAGCACAAGCAGGTTCGGGCGCATGGCTGACGCTCCCTGGCTCACCATCATCGGTCTGGGCGAAGATGGACCGGATGGGCTCCCCCCCGCAAGCCGCGCCGCGCTCGACGCCGCAAGCCTGGTGATCGGCCCGCCCCGGCACCTCGCCCTGCTCCCCGGCCTCGCGGCCGAGACCGTCGCCTGGCCCGTCCCCTTCTCGGACGGCATCGACCTCGTCCTCGCCCGGCGCGGAGAGCCCACCGTGGTCCTCGCCTCGGGCGACCCGTTCTGGTTCGGCGCCGGCACCGCGCTCGCCCGCCATCTCGCCCCCGACGAATGGCACGCGCTCCCCGGCCCCTCGACCTTTTCGCTTGCCGCTGGCCGCCTTGGCTGGCCGCTCGAGAGCACCCAGACCTTCGGCCTCCACGCCGCGCCCCTCACCCGCCTGCGCCCCGCGCTCGCGCCGGGCGCCCGCCTGATCGCCCTTCTCCGCGACGGCGAAGCCGTGGCCGCGCTCGCCGCCTTCCTCACCGAAGCCGGCTTCGGCGGCGCGACCCTCCACGTGCTCGAAGCCCTCGGCGGCCCGCGCGAACGGATCACCACCGTCACCGCCGACAGCCTCCCCGGCACAGCATTCGCCCATCCCGTCGCCGTCGCCATCGAACCCGGCCCCGGCCCCGCCCTGCCGCGCACCCCGGGCCGCCCCGACGACTGGTTCGAAAGCGACGGCCAGATCACCAAATCGCCGATCCGCGCCCTCACCCTCGCCGCCCTCGCCCCCCGGCCATTCGAACGGCTCTGGGATATCGGCGGCGGCTCGGGCTCCGTGGCCATCGAATGGCTCCTCGCCGACCCCAGCCTCGCCGCGATCTCCATCGAGCCCCGCGCGGACCGCGCCGCGCGGATCCGCGCCAATGCCGACCGCCTGGGCGTGGACCGGCTGGAGGTGGTCACCGGCTCCGCCCCCGGCGCGCTCGAAACCCTCGCCGAACCGGATGCCGTCTTTGTCGGCGGCGGCCTCTCGCCCGCGCTGCTCGACTGGCTCACCGCCCGCCTCGCCAAGGGCACCCGCCTCGTCGCCAACGCCGTGACGCTCGAAACCGAGGCGCTCCTCACCGGGGCCCAGGCCCGCCACGGCGGCGAGCTCCTCCGCATCGACATCGCCCGCGCCGCGCCGCTCGCCTCCCGCCGCGGCTGGAAATCGGCCTATCCGATCACCCAGTGGAGCGTGACGCTATGATCGTCGCCGGGTTCGGATTCCGCAACGTGGCCACCGCCGAGAGCCTCGCCGACGCGCTCGCCCAGGCCGGCGGCTTGCCCGACGCGCTCGCCACCGCCGCCGACAAGGCCGACACCCAGGCCTTCCGCGCCTTCGCCGCCGGCACCGGCCTCCCCGTCCACGCCATCGCGCCCGCCGCGCTCGTGGCCCAGCCCACCGCAACGCAATCCCAGGCCGCGCAACTGGCACGCCGGACCGGCTCCGTCGCCGAAGCCGCCGCGCTCGCCGCCGCCGGGCCGGGCGCGCGGCTGATCGCCCCCCGCGCCGTCTCGCGTGACCGCCTCGCCACCTGCGCGCTTGCCGAAGGAGCCCCGACATGACCGTCCATTTCATCGGCGCCGGCCCCGGTGCGCCCGACCTCCTAACGCTCCGCGGCCGCGACCTGATCGCCGCCTGCCCGGTCTGCCTCTATGCCGGCTCGCTGGTACCCGAGGCGATCCTCGCCCATTGCCCGCAAGGCGCGCGCATCGTGAACACCGCGTCCATGGATCTCGACGCCATTATCGCCGAGATCCGCGCCGCCCATGACGCGGGACAGGACGTGGCGCGCCTGCATTCCGGCGACCTCTCGGTATGGTCGGCGATGGGCGAGCAGATCCGCCGCCTCAGGGAAGAGGGCATCCCCGTCTCCGTCACCCCCGGCGTCCCCGCCTTCGCCGCCGCCGCAGCAGCACTCGGCGCCGAACTCACGCTCCCCGGCATCGCCCAATCGGTGGTGCTCACCCGCACCCCCGGCCGCGCCTCCTCGATGCCCGAAGGCGAGACGCTCGCCAATTTCGCCGCTACCGGCGCCACCCTCGCGATCCACCTGTCGATCCAGAACCTCGCCCGCGTGACCGCCGACCTGACCCCCGCCTACGGGCCCGACTGCCCCGTCGCCGTGGTCTACCGCGCGAGCTGGCCCGACGAGCGGATCCTGCGCGGCACGCTTTCCGATATCGAGGCACGGCTCGGCACAGAGAGCATCGCGCGCACCGCGCTCATTCTTGTCGGCCCCGCGCTCGGCGCCGAGGGTTTTGCCGAAAGCTGCCTCTATTCAGCGGATTACGACCGCCGCTACCGGCCGCAGAGCGCCGAGAGCCCCTGGGCCACATGGAGCCCCGCCGATGAGTAGCCCCCCCGGCCTCCTCGTCTCGGCGCCCTCCTCGGGCACCGGCAAGACCACCGTGATGCTGGGCCTTCTCCGCGCCTTCCGCGACGCGGGGCTCTCGGTCCAGCCGTTCAAGTCCGGCCCCGACTATATCGACCCGGCCTTCCACCGCGCCGCCGCCGGCCGCGCTTCCTACAATCTCGACACCTGGGCGATGGGCCCGGACCTGCTCGACGCCATCGCCGCCCGCGCCCAAGGCGCCGAGCTCTGCATCGCCGAGGGCTCCATGGGCCTCTATGACGGTGTCGCCACGCGCGGGCGCGCGGGCTTCGGCTCCAGCGCCGAAACCGCGCTCCGGCTCGGCTGGCCGGTGGTGCTGGTGCTCGACGTGGGCGGGCAGGCGCAATCCGCCGCCGCCACGGCGCTCGGCTTCCGCAGCTACGAACCCGACCTGCCCTTCGCCGGCGTGATCCTGAACCGGGTCGCCTCGCCCCGCCACGAACGCCTCACCCGGCTCGGCATGGAGCGCGCCGGCCTCCCCGTCCTCGGCGCCCTGCCGAGGCGCGGCGACCTGACGCTGCCCGAGCGCCATCTCGGGCTGATCCAGGCGGTCGAGCACCCCGATCTCGAAACCGCGATCGCGGGTTACGCCGCCTTCCTGCGCGAGCATGTGGACCTCGCCCCGCTGCGCGTGGCGGCGGGCGGCCACGCCCTGCCCGCCGCCGGCCCGCTCCTGAAGACCCCGCCCGCTCAGCGCATCGCGCTGGCGCAGGACGCGGCGTTCTCCTTCACCTATCCGCATCTCCTCGAAGGCTGGCGCGATGCCGGGGCCGAGATCCTGCCATTCTCGCCGCTGGCCGACGAGGCCCCCGCCGCCGGGGCCGACCTGGTCTGGCTCCCCGGCGGCTATCCCGAGCTCCACGCCGGCCGCCTCGCCGCCGCCGCCACCTTCCGCGCGGGCCTCCGGCACCACGCCGAAACGAAACCCGTCCACGGCGAATGCGGCGGCTACATGGCGCTCGGCACCGCGCTGATCGACAAGGACGGCAACCGTCACGAGATGGCCGGCCTTCTCGGCCTCGTCACCAGCTACGAGAAGCGCAAGTTCCACCTGGGCTACCGCCGCGCCACGCTCGACGCGGCCCTCCCCGGCCACGCCCCCGGAACCGCGCTCCGCGGCCACGAGTTCCACTACTCGACGATCCTCGACCAGCCCGACCGCCCGCTCGCCCGCGTCGCCGATGCCGACGGCAATCCGGTGCCCGAAACCGGCTCGATCCGCGGCAATGTCACCGGCACCTTCTTCCACCTGATCGCGGCGGAGGAAGCACCATGACCGGCTTCGTCAGTTTCGTCAGCTCCGGCCCCGGCGACCCGGACCTCCTCACGCTCAAGGCCGTGGACCGCCTGAAACGCGCCGATGCGGTGCTCTATGACGACCTCTCATCGGGCCCGATCCTCGACCATGTGCGCGCCGGCGCCGATCTGGTCAGCGTCGGCAAGCGCGCCGGCCGGGCCTCGCCGAATCAGGCCAGCGTGAGCCGGCTCCTTGTCGATTACGCAAGGACCGGCCAGCGCGTGGTGCGGCTGAAATCCGGCGACAGCGGCCTGTTCGGCCGTCTCGAGGAGGAGCTGACCGCGCTCCGCGAGGCCGGCATCCCGCACGAGATCGTCCCCGGCGTGCCCTCGGCCTGCGCCGCCGCCGCGCTTGCCGGGATCCCGCTCACCCGGCGGCTGACCGCAAGGCGGGTGCAGTTCGTCACCGGCCATGACGTGACCGGCGGGCTGCCGGACAACCTCAACCTCGCCGCGCTCGCCGACCCCGAGGCGACCACCGTGGTCTTCATGGGCAAGCGCACCTTCCCGAAACTCGCCGCGCTCCTGATCGCCCACGGCCTGCCCGCCGACACGCCGGCGCTCCTCGCCCAGGACGTGAGCCTCCCGGGCCAGGCCTTCGAACGGCACACCATCGCGGCGCTCTCCGACCGGCTCGCCCGCGAGATCGGCGACAAGCCCGCGCTGATCCTCTACGGGCCGCTCGCGGAGGGCGGCGCGTGATCGCCGATCTCTGGCTGATCGGGATCGGGACGGGCAATCCCGACCACGTCACCGCCGAGGGCCTGCGCGCCCTGCGCGAGGCGGCGGTGGTGCTCCTGCCCCGGAAAGGCGCGGCGAAGGACGAACTCGCCGAACTCCGCCTCGAGATCCTCCGCGCGAGCGGCAGCACCACGCGGATCGTCCCCTTCGACTACCCCACCCGCGACCCCGCGCTCCCCTACCGCGAACGGGTCGAGGCCTGGCATGACGAGATCGCCCGGCGCTGGCAGGCGGCCCTGGACGGCGAAGCGCCGGACGGCCCCGTCGCGCTCCTCGTCTGGGGCGACCCGTCGCTCTACGACAGCACGATCCGCATCGCCCGCCGGCTCGACCCGGCGCCCCGGATCCGCGTGGTGCCCGGCATCACCGCGATCCAGGCGCTGACCGCGGCGCATGCGATCCCGCTCAACGAGATCAACGGGCCGGTCCTGGTGACCACCGGGCGGCGGCTCGCCGAGGAAGGCTGGCCCGAGGGCGCCGACACGATCGTGGTGATGCTCGACGGCGAGGCCCGGTTCCGCGACCTCGCCCCGGCGGGGGTGGAGATCTGGTGGGGCGCCTATCTCGGCAGCCGGGACCAGATCCTCGCGCAGGGCCCGCTCGCCGGGACCGCGGAGGAAATCGCCCGGCTCCGCGCCGAAGCCCGCGCCCGCCACGGCTGGATCATGGACACCTATCTCCTCCGCCGCCCCGCCCGCACGACGCAAAAATCTTGAAGCCAGAATTTTGCACGGAAAATCAGGGATTTTCCGCGCTGCCCCCTCCCCCAGCACGACACGAAAAAACCCCGGCGCTGGGGGGCGCCGGGGCTCCAGGGCAACAGGATGAGGGTCCGGTTATTCAATGTTGCCCTGTTGGGGGATCGCGTCGATCGCGTAGCTGCGCACGACCACCGAGTCCTCGACCGCCTTCAGCGCCAGGTTGGCCTCGTGGTACTTGCCCTGGTCGATCAGGGTCTGCGCGTCCTGCAGATGCTCCGCCGTCGAGGCCACCGGCAGGAGCGCCGCCGAGACATCAACATCGATCGACGCCAGCCGCAGCACGTCGAGCGCATCATCCTTCGAGCCGGTCTGCATCAGCCCGTAGGCCTTCTGCAATGCCGCCTTGTTCTGGTCGGTGGCGTTGAAATCCTCGGTCAGTGCCATCGACATGTCGAAGGGCAGGTATTTCGCGCTGCTCGACGGATCCTCGGTGTCGCCGATGGTCAGGTCGTTCAGCCCCTTCTCGGCATTGTCGAACTGGCTGCGCGCCTCGGCGAGCCGCGCCTTCGCGGTGTCGATATCGTCGTTGAACAGCGCCAGCCGCGCCGCATGGGCCTTCGTGACCGCGTTCAGCGCCTCGTCGGCGGTCTTCAGCATTTCCTTCTGGGTCTCGTAGCTGGGCGGTGCCGCGGCCTCGGTCGCGGCATAGGCGATCACGGACCCGGCGGACAGAAGCGCCGCGAGGGCGAGGGCGGTGACTTTCGATGCGGTTTTCATGGCCGTCTCCTCTCGTTTGTCGATGAGGAGAACATGGGCTCCCGCCCTGACACAGACATGTCCGCGAGCTTACAAATCGGTGAGGTTCCCCGCAGCGATCAGCCCGGGAACGTTACCCGCACTCGGAGCCCCGGGCCATTGTCGGCAAGCTCCAGCGTCGCGCCGTGGCGGGCGGCGATCGCCTTGACGAGCGGCAGGCCTAGGCCGCTCCCCTCGCCGCTCCGCGCCGCATCGGCCCGGAAGAACGGCTCCAGCACCTCGCCCATCTGCCCGGGCGCGATCCCGCGCCCGGTATCGGTCACCTCCAGCGCCACGCCGCCCTCCGGCGCGGGCGCCGCAGAGAGCGTGATCGCCGCGCCCGGCCCGGCATGGGAAATCGCGTTCTGGATCAGGTTCACCAGCATCTGCGCGATCATCCCCCGGTCGCCGTGCAGCGTCCCCTTCGCCGTCGCGACCGAAAGCGATTGGCCGGCATCCTCGGCCACCGGCGCATAGGTCTCGGCCAGCTCCGCGAGAAGCGCCGCCAGATCGACCTGCTGCGCCATGTCGCCGGCCTCGCCGGCCTCGATCCGCGCAATCCTCAGGATCGTCCCGATCACCGCGGTCAACGAGTCGAGATCGGCAATCGCCGCCTCGAGCGCCGCCTGCCCCGCCGCGCCGCCGTCCTGCGCCCGCTCCAGCGACAGCCGCACCCGCGCCAGCGGCCGGCGCAGGTCATGCGCCACCGAGGCCGCCGTGCGCCGCGTCGCCGCCATTAGCGCCTCCAACGCATCGAGCCGCGCGTCGATCCGCCGCGAGATCCGGTCGATCTGCCCGCTCCCCTCCCCGGCACCGATCCGCGCGCCCGCCTTGCCCTGAGCCACAAGGTCGAGCGTCGCCTCGATCCGCTCCAGCTTCACCTGGCTGTCGCGGCTCATCAGGTAGCCGAACAGCAGCATGGCACAGACAACGACGACGCCGGTGAGGATCAGCCCCCAGAGCGCCGAGCGCTCGGCCGCCCGCACGATCCCCAGGCTCCGACCGGTGACGATCAGCCCCTCCCCGGTCTCGACTGCGTGCAGGAGATAAGTCTCGGGCACCGCGCCCGGCCGCCGCCAGGGCAGCAGCTCCCGGCGCTGCCAGACGCCCGGCTCCGGCCGCAGCTCGACATTGCCCGCCACATGCCGCCCCGCCCGGTCGTAGACCGCATGGACGAAGGTCGCGCCCAGCGCCGAACGCGACAGCGCATCAACCTGGTTGCGCAGCTCCGCCGGCCCCTCGCTCCGGTCCACATCGACCAGCGTCGCCTCCATCTCGGCCACGCTCTGGCGGATTTCCTCGGTCATGCTGCGGTCGATCAGCCGCACCGCCAGCGCCGACATCACCGCGAGGATCACCACGAACACCGCCGCCGAGCGGATCACCGCCCGGAACGGCGCGCCCGACAGGATCTCAGCGCGGAGCATGCATCGAATAGCCGCTGTTCCGCACCGTGTGGATCAGCGGCCGGTCGAAGGGCTTGTCGATCTTCGCCCGGAGCCGGCTCATATGGGTTTCCAGAACCGTCGTGTTGGGCTCGAAACTGTAGTTCCACACCCTGTCGAGCAGCATCGTCCGGGTCAGCACCCGCCCGGCATTCCGCATCAGGACCTCGAGCAGCATGAACTCCTTGTTCTGGAGCGGGATCGGCTGGCCCTGCCGCCGCGCCGTCCGCCCCAGGAGATCGAGCTCGAGGTCATGGACGCTGAGCGTTGTCGCCTCGGCATGGCTGGTCCGCCGCCGTGTCAGCGCCGCGACCCGCGCCGAGAGCTCGACGAAATGGAACGGCTTCGTCAGGTAGTCGTCGGCCCCGGCCTGCAGCCCCTCGACGCGGTCGTCCACATCGGCAAGCCCGGTGAGGAACAGGACCGGGATCTCCGACCCGGCCCCGCGCAGCGCGCGGACCAGCGCGATGCCGTCCATCCCCGGCATCATCCGGTCGAGGATCGCGAGATCGCAGGGATTGTAGAGACAGAAGGACAGCGCATCGCGGCCATCGGCGAAATGGTCGACCACATGGCCCTCCTCCTCCAGCCCGGCACGGACGTAGGAGGCAAGGGCTTTGTCGTCTTCGGCAAAGAGGATCTTCACGGGAGGCGGTCTTTCGACATGCCGGGCGCCGGAACGCGCCCCGGCCGGGACAAACTCGAAACTAAGTCCCGGAAAACGCCGCCGCCCGCGTTCCGGTTCCGCCCCGAGGCTCAGTCGAGCCGGTCGGACAGCCAGCGCTCGATCAGGAACCGCGCGATCGAGCCCGGCCGCGCCGGCCTGAGCTCGGGATCGCGCCCGGCAATCGCCTCGGCCATCGCCTCGCGCGAAACCCAGCGCGCATCCTCCAGCTCGGCCGGGTCGAGGGTGATCTCGCGGGTAACCGCCGCGCCCCGGCAGCCCACCATCAGCGAGGCCGGGAACGGCCAGGGCTGCGAGGCGAGATAGCCCACCTCGCCCACGCGCACGCCGGCCTCCTCCAGGGTCTCGCGGCGCACCGCCGCCTCCAGCGTCTCGCCCGGTTCGACGAAGCCGGCGAGCAGCGAGTACATCCCCTCGGGCCAGCCCGGCGAGCGGCCGACCAGCACGTCGTTGCCATGGGTGATCAGCATGATCACCACCGGGTCGGTGCGCGGGAAATGATGCGCCCCGCAGGCGCCGCAGACCCGCTGCCAGCCGCCCTCCGCCATCGCGCTCGGCGCGCCGCAGCGCGCGCAGAACGGGTGCGACCGGTGCCATTCGATCAGCGCCTTCGCCGTCGCCGCCAGCTCGGCCGCGTGCGGCGCGAAACCGGTGAGGTTGGCGCGTATTTCGACAAAGGCCAGATCCGTCGGCAGTGCCGGGTGATGCTGCTCGGTGAAGTCGGTGAAACTGTCCCCCGGCCCCTCCGCCTCGGGCGGCGCCCAGGCCGAGATGTCGCGCGCATGAAGCGCCCGCCCCTCGTCGAGCCCCAGGAACAGCGCCGGTTCACGCGCGTCGGCGAAGACCGGATGATCGGGCGGCAGGAACACCGGCTCCCGCCCTGCCTCCACTTCCCGCGCGAGCGGCTTGCCGCGCCACAAGGGCAGCACCATGCCTTCCGGCGGCGCGCCGCGCAGATGCGCCGCCCGGTCGAGACCGGACCCGCCGAAGGTGACTGTCTCCGCGTCCTTCATCGCCGCTCCCTGCCACGGGCCCGGCGGCGGATGCAATCCGCTTTCCGCGCGCCGGGATGGCCAAATGGACGGCTTACCAAACAACGCAACCCAAGGTAGAGTGATGGCGCGCGCGCATTTCGATTTGAACGCGCAGCCATGAATGCGTCATGCTGGGCTGGCAACAGGACACCAGAAAATGACAGGGAGACCCCAATGCCAAACCCGGCCCTTCCCATGAGCCGTCGCAGCTTTCTTGCGACCGGCACCGCCGCGGTCACGCTCCTGCATCCCTTCTCCGCCCGCGCCCAGGCCGGCCAGGCGCATCTGAGGATCATGGAAACCACCGACCTGCACGTCCACGTCTTCCCCTACGATTATTACGCCGACAAGCCCGTCGATACGGTGGGCCTCGCCCGCACCGCCGCCCATATCGCCGATATCCGCGCCGAGGCGACGAACTCGCTGCTGCTCGACAATGGCGACTTCCTCCAGGGCAACCCGATGGGCGACTACATCGCCTATGAGCGGGGCATGAAGGAGGGCGACATGCACCCGGTCATCACCGCGATGAACGCGGTGGGCTTCGACGCCTCGACGCTCGGCAACCACGAGTTCAACTACGGCCTCGATTTCCTCCTGAAATCGCTCGACGGCGCGGATTTCCCGATCGTTTCGGCCAATATCGCCAGATCCGAGGGCTCCGACCCGACGAAGGACGCGACGCTGATCAAGCCCTACGTGATCCTCGACCGCGAGGTGACCGACGGCGCCGGCGAGACCCATCCGATCCGCATCGGCGTGATCGGCTTCGTGCCGCCGCAGATCATGCAATGGGACGCGCGCCACCTTCAGGGCAACGTCACCACCCGCGACATCGTGCCCACCGCCGCCGCCTACGTGCCGCAGATGCGCGAGGAAGGCGCCGACATCATCATCGCGCTCTCCCATTCCGGCATCGGCGCGGCCGAGCCGACCGACCTCCTGGAGAACGCCTCGACCGCGCTCGGCACCGTCGACGGCATCGACGCGATCCTGACCGGGCATTCGCACCTCGTGTTCCCCTCGCCCGATTACGAGGGTTTCGCGGGGGTGGATCTCGACAAGTCCACGGTCCACGGCACCCCCGCCGTCATGGGCGGCTTCTGGGGCTCGCATCTGGGCGTCATCGACCTGATGCTGGAGCGCGATGGCAGTGAATGGCGCGTCGTCACCCACGCGGTCGAAACCCGGCCGATCTCGAAGCGCAACGAGGACCGCTCGGTCACTGCGCTCGTCGAGAGCGACCGGCAGGTGATCGACGCCGCGCAGGACATCCACGAGGCGACGCTCGAATATATCCGCCGCCCGGTCGGCAAGACCGCCGCGCCGCTCTATTCCTATTTCGCCCTCGTCGCCGATGATCCTTCGGTACAGATCGTCAGCCAGGCCCAGGAATGGTACGTGGCCGAGATGCTGAAGGGCACCGCGTATGAGGGCCTGCCGATCCTGTCGGCCGCCGCGCCCTTCAAGGCCGGCGGACGGGGCGGCCCGGAATACTACACCGACGTGCCCGCGGGCGACGTGGCGATCAAGAACGTGGCCGATCTCTACCTCTACCCGAACACCGTCCGCGCGGTGAAGGTGACCGGCGCGCAGGTGAAGGACTGGCTCGAACGCTCGGCCGGAATGTTCAACCAGGTCGAGCCGGGCAAGGCCGACCAGGTGCTCCTGAACCCCGAATTCCCGTCCTACAATTTCGACGTGATCGACGGGGTGACCTACCAGATCGACCTCTCGCAGCCCTCGAAATTCGGCCCCAAGGGCGAGCCGCTGAACGCGGAGGCGCACCGGATCGTGAACCTCGCCTACCAGGGCAAGCCGGTGACCGACGACATGGAATTCGTCATCGCCACCAACAATTACCGCGCCTCGGGCGGCGGCAATTTCCCCGGCGCGGGCGGCGACACGATCATTCTCGAGGCGCCCGACACCAACCGCGACGTGATCGTGCGCTACATCGTCGAACAGGGCACCATCGACCCCAAGGCCGACGCGAACTGGAGCTTCAAGCCCCTGGGCGGCACCTCCGTCCTGTTCGACACCGGCCCCGCCGCCGAGGCCTATGCCGACAAGGTGCAGGGCCTCACCATCGAACGCGCGGGCGATGGCGAGGGCGGCTTCGCCCGGTTCCGGATCGACCTCTGACACCGCCGCCGGCGCCGTTCACGCGGCGCCGGCCTCCAGCGCGCCCGGCCGTTCCGCGCCGAGGCACCCCATGCTCTCGAGGCTCACCCGGAGCGCGGTGTCGAGATCGGTGCGCGGCTCGTCCCCGATCAGCGCCACGAGCCGCCCGTTTTCCAGCCGCACCGGATGCCGCCAATGGGGCGCGATCTCGGTCGCCTCGCGCGGGAAGCCGCCGAACGGTGCCAGCACCGACAGAAGCCACCACGGAAACCGCCGGACCGGCACGTCGCGCCCCACGACGCGGCGGATCCCGTCGGTCATCTCCCGCCCGGTCGCGTCGTAAAGTCCTTCGAACTGCACCACCTCGAACGGCAGCAGGCGGTCCTCCACCTCCAGAAGCCTCCCGAATGCTTCCGCCAGATCGGGCAGGTAGGCCCAGCTGTGCCCGCCGCCGCGGGCCGGGTTCAGGATCCGGCGCACCGGCTTGCCGCGTGCCAGCATCCCCTCCTCGAACCAGCTCGACCGCGCCCCCGGGCCGAAGAAATCCCCGGCCCGGACGATCAGCGACGGGACCTCGGGCGCCGCTGCCCGCAGACGCTCTTCCAAGGCAACGCGGATCGCCCCCTTGCGGCTCTTCGGGCGCTGCGGCGTGTCGGCGCCGATCACCGGCTCCGCCGCCGGGTCGTGATTGTAGATCGTCCCCGGCAGTACCAACCGCGCTCCGCCCACCGCCCGCGCCGCCGCGATGCTGTTGTCTATCATCGGCAGGACCAAACGGTCCCAATGCCGATATCCCGGCGGGTTCACCGCGTGAACGATGACCGACACGCCCTCGGCCGCCCGCATCACCGCGCCGCGCTCCATCGCGTCGCCCTCGACCCAGTCGATCCGCGTATCGCCGTTCCGTCGCGCCCCCGCCACATCGCGCGCGAGGCCGCGCACCGCCCAGCCCCGCCGCAGCAGCGCCGCCGCCACCGCGCCGCCGACGCCGCCGGTAGCGCCCAGGACAAGAACCCTCTTCGTCTCCATCTCGGTCTCCATTCGAGGTTTCGAGGGGAGCGTGCTCCGGACCGACATGGAAAGAAATTGCAGAAATTTCTGCATCTGATAGCAAAAAACTTATGAACTCACGCCCCTCCTGGGACGATCAGCGCATCTTCCTCGCGGTGCTCGAGGCGGGCAGTCTCTCGGCCGCCGCGCGCCGCCTCGGGCTCTCGCACCCCACCGTCCGGAGCCGCGTCGAGGCGCTCGAGACCGCGCTCGGCACCACGCTCTTCACCCGCTCGGCGCGGGGTCTCACCCCAACGCCGGGCGCGCTGGCACTGCGCGAACCCGCCCGCGCCATGGCGATGGCCTCCGAGGCCTTCATCCGCACCGCCTCCGCGGCCGCTGGCGAGATTGCCGGCACCGTCCGGATCAGCGTACCGGAGTTCATGGGGGTCGAAGTGGTGCCCCAGATGCTTCTCCCGCTCCGCGACCGCCACCCCGCGCTCCGGATCGAGCTTTCGCTTTCCGACGGCCTCGCCGATCTGCTTTCGCAGGAGGTCGATCTCGCGGTCCGCACCGTCGCGCCCACGCAGGTTGCGCTGGTCGCCCGCAAGGCCGCCCGCATCCCGCTCGGCTTCTTCGCCGCGCCTGCCTATCTCGCGCGGCAGGGCACGCCCGCGAGCCTTGCCGAACTCGACCGGCACGACCTCATCGGCCCCGACCGCAACCGCGCCGATTTCGCACTTGTCGAGCGGCACTGGCCCGGCTTCGACCGCGCCCGCGTCGCGGTCCGCACCGACAGCCACCCCGCCCAGATCGCCGCCGCCCGCGCCGGGCTCGGCATCGCCGTGGTCCAGGTGCCCGCAGGCCTGAGCGATCCGGGCCTGACCCGCGTCCTGCCTGAGATCGCCATCGCCCATCTCGACACCTGGATCGTCGCGCACGAGGATCTCCGCCAGACCGGCCGCGTCCGCGCCGCCTTCGACGCGCTGGTCGAAGGCTTCGCGAAGCTCACCGGTCCCTGAGCCAGGGCCGTTCCCGTGGCGGCTCAGGCGGCGAGACGCTCCGCATTGTCGGCGATGTAGCTCCGCACCGAACGCGGCGCCTCTCCGGTCAGTTCCTGAACGTCGCCGGTCACCGTCGCGGTCCAGCCCTCGCGCACCGGCGCGAAGATCGCCGCCAGGAACCCGGCATAGTCGCCCGGCACCCCGGCCCCGGTCATCATCTCGATGAAGGCCGCGTCGTCGATCGCCTCGTAGCGCACCGGCTTGCCGAGAACGTCCGACAGGATCGCCGCCGCCTCGCCGTAGCCCAGCGCCTCCGGCCCGGTCAGGTTGAAGGCACGGCCGTCGAACGCCGACGAGGTGAGCGCCGCCGCCGCCGAGGCCGCGATGTCCCGCGCATCGATGAAGGACGACTTGCCTTCGCCCGCCGGCACGGAGATCACCCCGTGGTCGATGCCGGCTTTCCAGTAGTTCAGGAAGTTGTCCGAGAACCAGTTCGGCCGCAGGATCACATAGGGCGTTCCCGATTTCTCGATCGCGATTTCCACCTGCCGGTAGGGAATCGAATCATCGGCATCCACGCCGAACACGCTCTGGAACACGATCTTCACGCCGCGCTCCGCCGCCGCCGCGACGATGGGCAGAAGCAGCTCGGTGATCGCCAGATGACCGCCGGGAAGCAGCAGGTAAAGCCGGTCGACCCCCTCAAACGCCGCATCGAAATCCGGCGCCGCGATGTCGAAGGCGACGCCCTCCGCGCCCTCCACCGGCGCGCCCGAGCGCGACGCGGCCTTGACGCTTTCGCCCTTCGCCAGAAGGTCGCGCACGAGCGGACGACCCACGGTTCCGGTGGCGCCGATGACGAGAATGCTGGACATGTCAGTTCCTCCAAGTCCTGTTGATTTCCAAAATAATGCAGGTTACCATGAGTAACCTTTAGGTCCGGCGTATACGCGTCAGACCCGATACCCCGCAAGACCGCACCTTTCGGAAACCAGGTTACCTCCTGGAAACCGAAGACCGAGGACCACGCATGATGAAGCACGCCTACGACGTCTACAGCGACCGCTGCCCGACCCGGCAGGTCCTCACCCGGATCGCCGACAAATGGGCGCTGCTGATCCTCGACCTGCTCCGCGCGGGGCCGCACCGGTTCAGCGCGCTGCACCGCAGGATCCACGGCATTTCGCACAAGGTGCTCTCCCAGACCCTGAAGAAGCTCGAGCGCGACGGTCTCGTCTCCCGCACCGCCTTCCCGACGGTTCCGGTCACCGTCGAATATGCCCTGACCCCGCTCGGAACCTCGCTGACCGGCGCGGTCTCGGCGGTCGCGCATTGGGCCGAGAGCAACATGGACGCCGTCGCCGAGGCGCAGCGGGATTACGACGCGCGGCAGGATTCGGGCGGCTGACCTCACGGATAGTACCGAAGCTGTGAATTGGCCGAAACGGCGATTCCCCCTATAAGCCCCGTACTTTCGCGCATTTTTGCAAAGCCGATTTTTCCGAATCCATTTGAAAGGGAGTTCTTCGATGAACGCTCCGAACAAGCCCAGCTATGCCCATCCCCTTCCCAATCCGAACGGAGAAGACCGCCGCGACCGGGCGGCGACCGTCCGCGCGCGCGCCGAGGCCGTGTCGCGCCGCGCCGTCGATCCGATCTCGAACGGCGAATGCGAGGCCTTCGCCTATAGCTGGCCCACGAATTTCACCAAGGGCCTGCCCCATGACGTGAAGGGCATCGTCGATGCCGACGCGTTCAAGCTCTTCGTCGAGGCGATCAACGGCCCCGATTTCGCCTTCGAGGTCCCGCTCGGGCCCGAGAACGCCCCCGGCGCGCACCGTCCCCTGGGCTATGCCGAAAAACCGAGCTCGGTGAAGGCTTTCTCGCATCCCGCCAACCCCTCGGTACGCGGCTGGGAAAGCCCGCTCGCCGGCCATGTCTACAACCTCCAGGGGCCGGATGCCGGTGCAGTCGGGATGGCGCCCGCACCGAAGCTCGGCTCCGATGAGCTCGCCGCCGAGATGGCCGAGGTCTACGCCATGGCGCTCCTGCGCGACGTGCCCTTCACCGCCTTCGAGACCGGCGCCGCCGACCAGGTGATCGACGCGCTGAACGCGCTCCCCTGGTTCGACGCCGCCCGCCCCGTCACCGACGCGGGCGGCGCGGCGCTCGACGGCTTCTCCGAGGCGCGACGCGCGGCCCGCTTCGTCACCACCACCGCGCTGACCCCGGGCACGCTGTTCCGCGGCTCGACCCCGGGCGCGCAGAAGGGCCCATTCATCTCGCAGTTCCTGCTCCAGGGCACCGCCGACAGGAGCGGCGGCTCGGGCCCCGAAAACGGGCTGATCCGCTATGGTGCCCAACAGATCGACCAGCGCGTCGAGGCGCATGAGCCGGGCACCGACTACATGACGAGCTGGTCCGACTGGCTCGACGTCCAGAACGGCGCCAATCTCAAGGGCACCGGCCGGTTCGGCCCCGGCCGCAAGTTCCTGACGACGCCGCGCGACATCGCGACCTATGTGCATTTCGACGAGCTCTATCAGGCCTATCTCAACACCTGCCTGATGCTGCTCGCCCTCGGCTGCCCGGCGGATTCGGGCCTGCCCGAGATGAACGCCACCGGCACCCGCGACGCCTTCGCGACCTTCGGCGGCCCGCACATCCTGACGCTGGTCACCGAAACCGCGACACGCTCGCTCAAGGCGGTCCGGCGGCAGAAATACAATATCCACCTCCGCGCCCGTCCCGAGGCGCTGGGCGGCATCGCGACGCTTTCGAAGAACGGCCACGGCGCGGTGCTCGGCGCGGCCGCGCAATTCGCGGCGGACCACGTCAAGAAGCTCGAGGAGGCCGAGGCGAACGGTTTCTCGATCATGGGCGAGATCGCGGCGCGGAACGGCCCGACCGGCGGCGGCGCCTACCCCTCGATCGCGGCGGGCAGGAACTACCTCCTGCCGATGGCCTTTCCCGAGGGCTCGCCGATGCACCCCTCCTACGGCGCCGGCCACGCCACCGTGGCGGGCTCCTGCACGACCATGCTCAAGGCGTTCTTCGAGCTCTACTCCGATCCGGCCGCCCGGACGCCCAAGACCCTCGCCGAGATCGGCATGACCCAGCTCATGGTGCCCACCCCGGGCGGCCACGCGCTGGTGCCCGATACCGGTGCCGAAAGCGCCGCGACCCTGACGGTGGAAGGCGAGATCGACAAGATCGCCGCCAATATCGCCATCGCGCGGAACATGGCCGGCGTGCATTACTACGCCGACTATTACGACTCGCTCCGCATGGGCGAGCGGATCGCCATCGGCATCCTCCAGGAGCAGTTGCTCTGCTACCCGGAACCGATGTCGCTGCAGCTCACCAGCTTCGACGGCGATGCGCTGACGATCCGGCATGATGGCAACCTCGCCGGCGCGCCGGTGGTCGAGGTGACCGACAAGAACGGCAACCCGGTCTCCGAGGATGCCTGGTTCGAACGCCACGTCCCCGCGCTCGTGAACGCCTGATGCAGATCCGGCCCCGGGCGGTCCTTGAAACCGCCCGGGCCATCCCCTATTCTCCCACTCGAGAGGTTGGCGCGGGCAGGCGCCTCGCCAACCCGGTCAGGTCCGGAAGGAAGCAGCCGTAACGAGCCCCGCTTGGGTCGTTGTCCAGCCTCTCACCCTTTTCCCGTTCTC
The DNA here is from genome assembly GCA_003605175.1 of Paracoccaceae bacterium. Taxonomy (GTDB): domain Bacteria; phylum Pseudomonadota; class Alphaproteobacteria; order Rhodobacterales; family Rhodobacteraceae; genus Ovoidimarina. The sequence continues at coordinate 82,003 of QWDA01000011.1, forward strand.
CGTAAGGGTTAGCGCTCCGGCGCCGCGTGCTGCCAAAGGCGGGTGCCCTCGCCCGAATAGCGGCGAAGCCGCCGGGCGAGCGCCTGCCCGTCGTCGCACCGGAGGTGCGCCATTGAAGCAGGCACGCCCCTGGCGTGGCGGGCTGGCGCTGTGTCAACGTTTACGCGGACCTTCGAGGTCGGAGGTGGGTGGCACCATCAAGTGCGCCGCTCAACCGTCGCGGCGCCATCCCTCGGGCAGGCGCCCGCCCGGCTTGCGCACAATGGTTCGGCGAAATGACCCCGCTCTACCCCCGCGCCCAAAGCACCACCGCGCCCAGGGCAATCCCCAGAAGCACCGCCAGCCCCATCGGCACGCGGCTCAGCCGCCGCACCGCGCTGCCCTTCGGCCAGGCCCGGCCGATGCCCCAGACCACCGGCGCCAGCATCGCCGCAATCGCCTGCCAGCCGAGAAACGCCATCACCCGGTTCAGCCCGCGCGCGAAGCCGTCGCCCGTGGGCTCGAGCGCCCAGAACACGGCGACCGACGCGGCCCAGGCCAGCAACCAGCCCGCCCCCGCGACCATCAGCCAGAATCTGCGCGTATCCATGGCGCCAGCTTGCCCGGATTGCGCCCGGTCTGTCACCACCCCCGCTCGACCAGCGGCAAGAGGCGTGCATCCGCCAGCGCCGCGCTGCGATGCGCGACCGACGCCATGTAGGCCTCGTTCCCGGCATGGGCGAAGAATGCCGCGACCGAGGGCTGCCGGATCAGCATCGCCAGGTCCCAGCGTTCCGCCTCGGGGCCGATGAAGAAGGCACCGCCATCGCCGATGAACAGGATCTCCCCGCCCGCGGCTTCCAGGTGCGGCCGCGCCTCGGCGATGTAGCGGTCGAACGCCTCCCGCCCCGAAACCGGCACCGCCGGCGCCAGCGCGGGGGCGGCCGAATAATCGGCCACCTCCCGGAATCGCAACAGGTTCAGCATGACCACCGGACCCTCGATCCCGCGCCGAAACAGCGCCCGGCCCTGCGCCTCGGTCGGGTCGATACGCGCCGTCATGCCGCGTCCCCTTGCACCACCTGCCCCGGATGCGCCGCCGCCCAGTCGGCGAGGAAGGCCGCGACCTCCGGTTCGCCGGCCCCCTCGATCACGCCGCGCGGCAGCGCGACGCCCTGGTCCAGCGCCAATTCGAGACAGGCCAGGTAGTCGCGTCCGGCGCGCTCGGGGCAGTTCTCCGACCCGTGGACGATGGTCGACAGGAGCGTCCCGCCATAGCCGTTCACATGGGACAGGTCCGGCTTCAGCGACAGGAAATAGCCCATCGCCTCGGGCAGCCCGCTCCAGCCGGCCACCTGCACCGGCGTCAGCCCCTCGGCATCCGGCGCGTCGTATTCCAGCCCGAGCGCAACCAGCCGCCGCATATGGTCGAGCTTGTCGGGCATGTGGACGATCTCGCGCAGCAGGTGGCGGTAGGCCGGCGGCAGCCGCGCGGGGTCGACATATTGCCCCGGAGAGTCCCGCCCCTCGGCCGCCGCCGCCAGAAGCGCCTCGTCCCGCGACAGCGGCAGCGCACCGTGATGCGCCTCGATGGCCCCGGCGAGTTCCCGGTTGCCGTAGACCCGGGCATAGCCCCAGGCCGTGGCCCCCGCGAATTCCCGCAACGGATCGGCCCCGGCTTCCAGAAGCAGCGAGACGACTTCGGGGCCGCACATCCGGCGCGCCGCCTGGTGCAGCGCAGGGATCACCGTGGGCGCCTCGCCGCCGACCTTCTCGCCGTTGAACTCCTCGACATCGGCCCCCGCCGCGAGCAGCATCCGGACCGCTTCGGCATCGTCGAAATCGAGCGCCCGCAACAGCGCGTTGGTGCCCCGCGGATCGGCCCCGGCCGCGAGCAGCATCCGCAGCCCCTCGTGATGGCCAAGCTCGGTCGCGTGATAGAGCGATTCGCCGTCATCGGGATTCGCGCCCCTCTCGAGCAGCCAGCGGCCGAGCGCCATGTTGTCCGCTTGCCCGATCGCCCCGTAGAGCGCCGACAGGAGATGCCCGTCGCCACCCGGCCGGGCATAGCCGTCATTCACGTCGGCCCCGTGCGCGACCAGCATCTCCGCCACGGCCAGCATGTCGGCCTCCAACTCGGGCCGGGCGTGGATCCATTTCGAGAAGGCCAGGTGCAGGATCGGCCGCCGTGGCCCCGCGAGCCGGACCGCCGCCCCGGGGTCCTCCGCCAGCACGGCCGCCACCGCCGCCCGGTCGTAAAGCGCGCATTGCAGGCCGAAATGGCCCTCCGCGAGGTGGGGCGTGTCGGCCAGGAGCCGCTCGGCCCGCCGGATCTGCCCATGCGCCAGCGCGATCTTCAGCCGCTGGAGCTTCGCGGCCCGGTCGAGCCCGATCGTCTCCTCGGCCCAGGCCAGGCGCGGCCAGCTCTCGAAGCCGTTCTCCCGCGCGATGACCTGCAGGAAATCGGCATGCCTGAGCGGTCTGCCATCCGCCCGCGGCGGATGCGCCTCGACCCGGCGCAGCGCCTCGCGGTCGCGCGCCTCGTAGGCTTTCTTCAGCGCCTTGGCGTCACGGCGCAATTGATCCATGGATTTCGGCATCGGGGCTCCTCGACATATCGCCCGGCGGTCCGCTCGATCGGGCATGAGAAACACCGACAACATGTCGTGTCTGTTATCTGAGGGGCGCCGATGACGGCTTTCCGCGGACCCGGATGCCGCCCCTGGCGGCAGAGACATCCTAGCCGCACCGGCGGCCCGGAGCAACCGCCCAGGCCCGCCGTCAGCCCGCCTGTGCCGTCAGCACCGTCCGCGTCGGGAACGGGATCTCGATCCCGGCGGCGTCCAGCGCCTCCTTCACCTTGCGGGTCATGTCGGTCTTGAAGGCCCAGAAATCGCCGCTGTCGCACCAGACCCGCACCGTGAAATCCACCGAGAAATCGCCCAGGTTGGTCACCTGGATGAACGGCGCCGGATCTGCCTTCGCGCGCGGATCGGCGGTGATCGTCGAGAGGATCACCTCCTCGGCCCGCGCCAGGTTCGCGCCGTAGCTCACCCCGAACACCCATTCCACCCGCCGCACCGGATAGGCCGAGTAGTTGACGATGGTGTTGCCCCAGACATTGGCGTTCGGGATGATGATCTGCACGTTCGACACTTCGGCGAGCTCGGTGAAGTTCAGCGTGATCTCCTTCACCGTGCCGGTCTGCCCGTCGATCACCACGAAATCACCGACCTTGATGGGCCGGAACATCACGATCATCACGCCCGCCGCCACATTCGACAGCGTGCCCTGCAGCGCGAGGCCGATGGCGAGGCCGGCGGCGCCGATGACCGCGACGAAGGAGGTCGTCCGCACCCCGAACGTGTTCAGCACGAACAGGAAGGCGAAGGCCAGGATCGCGTAGCGCACGAGATTGCCGAGGAACGAGAACAGCGTCACGTCGAGATGCCGGTTGCGCCCGCCCAGCGCGCGGATCCGCCGGCTGATCCAGCCGCCCAGCACGAAGCCCAGAACGATGATCGCGATGGCCGTCAATACGCTCCCGGCAAGGCTCAGGACCAGTTCCAGCGACATCAGGTCGGCCAGCGAGGTGCCGAACACCTTGTAGTTCACGATCTCGTCGAGCGTCATGCCAGCGCGTCCATCCGTTTCGCCAGCTTCACGTCCAGCTCGGTCAGCCCGTCCGCGTCATGGGTCGAAAGCAGCACCTCGACCGTCTTGTAGACATTCGACCATTCCGGGTGGTGGTTCAGCTTCTCGGCATGAAGCGCCACCTGGGTCATCCAGCCGAAGGCCTGCACGAAGTTCCTGAACATGAAGGTCTTCCGGATCGCGTCCCGCTCGGCGTCCATCGCCCAGCCGGTTGCGAAAAGCGGTTCCAGAAGCTCCGCCCGCCGGGCGGCGTCGAGTGTCTCGGTCATGGCCTGTCCTCCGTTCCGGTTCGCCTGAACGGGCCGTAGCTCGTCAGGATCTCCATTTCCTCGTCCACGGCCGAACGTTCGGCCCTCAGAAACTGCTCCACCGCCCTGCGGAACCCCGCATCGGCGATCCAGTGCAGCGAATGCGTCGGCGCCGGCATGTAGCCGCGCGCCAGCTTGTGCTCGCCCTGCGCCCCCGCCTCGACCCGCTTCAATCCATGCGCGATGGCATGGTCGATGGCGCGATAGTAGCACGCCTCGAAATGCAGGCAGGGATGATCTTCGATGGCGCCCCAGTAGCGCCCGTAAAGCACCTCGCGGCCGAGGAAGTTCAAGGCCCCCGCCACCGGGCGCCCCTCCCGCATGGCGAGGATCAGCAGCACGTCGTCGCGCATCGTCTCGTGCACCCGGTCGAAGAAGTCCCGCGTGAGATAGGGATGGCCCCATTTCCGCGCCCCGGTATCCTGGTAGAACCGCCAGAACGCGTCCCAATGCGCCGGCACGATCTCTTCGCCAGTCAGCGCGACGATCTCGCCGCCGAACGCCTGCGCCGTGGCCCGCTCCTTGCGGATGTTCTTGCGCTTCCGTGACGAGAGCCCGGCGAGGAAGGCATCGAAATCCGCGTAGCCCGCATTCTCCCAGTGAAACTGCTGCGTGACCCGGTGCAGAAGCCCCAGTGCGCGCCCCGCCTCGGCCTCGGCTTCGGTGCAGAAGGTGACATGGACCGAGGATATCCCGTGCCGGTCCGCGATCCGCACCGCGCCCTCCACCAGCGCCGCCTGCGCCAGCGCCTCGAAGCCGGGTCGCGCCAAGAAGCGCCGCCCGGTGGCGGGCGTGAACGGCACCGAGATCTGCAGCTTCGGATAGTAGCGCCCGCCCGCGTTCTCGTAGGCATGGGCCCAGCTATGGTCGAAGATGTACTCGCCCTGACTGTGCCCCTTGGCATAGAGCGGCGCCGCGCCGATCACCTCGCCCCCGGCGCGGACCGCGAGGTATTGCGGCTGCCAGCCGGTGCCCGGCCCGACCGATCCGGACGCTTCCAGCGCGCGCAGGAACCGGTGTGTGGTGAACGGATCGAAGGGCCGCCCGCCATCGGCCGCCTCCGGGCAGGCACAGGCATCCCAGGCGCCGGCGTCGATCTGCGCCAGCGACCCCAGGGTTTCGATCTCGATCTCGGTTTCCGTCATCAGGCCCTTGTCCGCCACGTCCCTTACCTGGGTCGAGCCCTCGCCGGGTCAAGCCGGCGCCAAAGCCGCCTCGTAGCCCTCGAAGGTCACGTTATGGGCAACCGCCCGCGCCGCCGCCTCCTCTTCGGGCGACCGCACCGTCCAGCACAGCACCGCCGCCCCCGCCGCCTTCAGCTCCGCGATCCGCTTCATCCCGAGCTGCCGGCGGTTGTGGCTCACGAAAGTCGCGCCGCAGCCCTCGAAATCGGCGATCGCCGTCAGCCGCTCCCGCACCGCGCGTGGCGCGGACCACTCGTCCTCGGCCACGAAATCCTCGGTGGTCAGCCCGCGCGGCACCTCGGGGCAGAGCCCCCGCATCCGGTAGACGCTCGCGGGGTTGAACGACATCACCGCCACCGGCCCCGGCGCAGCCCGCACCGCCCGCGCCACCGCCGCCTCGAGCCGCCCGTCGATGTCGCCCAGGCACCCGCTCTGGTCCTTGATCTCCACCAGCACCGGCACCCGGCCCGCGACCGCCGCCAAGACCGCGTCCAGCGGTGCCATCCGCCCGCCGCCGCGCAGGGGCAGCGCCACCAGATCGGCCAGCGCGCGGTCCCGGACGAGGCCCTCCGCCCCGGTCATCCGCGCAAGCCCCTCGTCATGGAACACCAGCGCCGCACCATCGGCGGTGAGCTGCACGTCGAGCTCGATGCCGTAGCCCGCCGCTGCCGCCGCCTCGAAGGCCTCGACGCTGTTCTCCGGCCGCCCGGGCCCATGCAGGCCGCGATGCGCGAGGGGCGGGCCCAGAAAGGCGGCCGGAAGCGGGATCATCTGATCTCGAACACCCCCTCGACCTCGACAGCGACGCCGAAGGGCAGCGCGCCCGCGCCCACAGCCGAACGTGCATGGCGCCCCTTCTCGCCCAGCACCTCGACCATCAGGTCCGACGCGCCGTTGATCACCTTGGGCTGATCGCCGAAATCCGGCGCCGAGTTGACGAAGCCCACCAGCTTCACCACCCGCACAAGCCGCTCCAGGTCGCCGTCGCAGGCCCGCTTGACCTGCGCCAGCAGCGACAGAGCGCAAAGCCGCGCCACGCCCGCGCCCTCCTCGGCCTCCATGGTGTCGCCGAGCTTGCCGGTCACGAAGGCGCCGTCCCTGATCGGCACCTGGCCCGACACGTGCAAGAGGTTCCCGCTCCGCACGAAGGGCACGTAATTCGCCGCCGGCGCCGGCGCATCGGGCAGGGTGATGCCCAGTTCCGCCAGCCGTTCTTCCACAGTCCCAGACATTTCCCAGCCTCCGATCCATCGATTCCGGCCGGACCCTAGAGCGCATTCCGCGCCCGCGAAACCGGATTCTCGCCGCTCGCGCAGGGCCGGCAAGAGCCGCGGAAGCCGGCAAAAACCCGCGGATTCGTGCCGTTAATGTTTCGTATTCGCCACAAAATCATTGGCTGCGGGTGACGGATTGGTGCCTTTTTGCCGCCAGTGTCCTAAGTGCAGTTTGACAAATGCCCAGACCGGCGAGTGACGCGCGATGACCCGAACCAAGACGGCAGGACTGGCCGCCCTCCTTTCCCTCGCGCTTCTCGGCGCCTGTTCGACGCCCGAGCAGCCGACCGAGATCCACGACCCCTATGAGAAGACCAACCGCAAGATCCACGCCTTCAACAAGGGGCTCGACAGCGCCATCGTCCGGCCGACCTCGCGGGTCTACGGCCTCGCGCTGCCGAAACCCGTGCGCCGCGGCATCTCGAACTTCGCGAATTATGTCGATACCCCGCGCTTCATCGTCAACGACCTCGCCCAGGGCAATATCGACGATGCCGGCCACAACTTCACCCGTTTCGTGCTGAACACCGTGTTCGGCCTCGGCGTGCTCGACATGGCGGGCTCGATCGGGGTCGAGACCCGCCGGACCGGGTTCGGCGAGACGCTCTACACCTGGGGGGCGCGCGAAGGCGCCTATATCGAACTGCCGGCGATCGGCCCCTCAAACGAACGTGATGCGGTGGGGCAGGTTGTAGACTTCATTTCCAACCCCATATCGGGCGTTATCGATGCGTCGGACGAATGGATTCCGCCGACGGCGAACGTGATGGACAGGGTCAACCAGCGCTACGAGTTCGGCGCGACGATCGACAGCCTGCTCTATGAAAGCGAGGACAGCTACGCCCAGGGCCGCAGTCTCTACCTCCAGAACCGCCGCTTCGAGCTGGGCCAGGAGGACGCGTTCGCCTTCGATCCCTATGACGACCCTTATTCCGAGGATCCCTATGCACAGTGACACCGGCCGCCGTTCGGCCCTCGCCCTCCTCGCCGGCGCCGCCGCCCTGGCCGCGCTGCCCGCCGCCGCCCTGACCGATGGCCAGGCCCGCGGCCTTGTCGACAAGGTGGTCGGCGACATCAACAGCATCATCAATTCCGGCCGCTCCGAACAGGCGATGTACGGCGATTTCGAGAAGCTGTTCCGCCGTTATGGCGACGTGCCGATCATCGCCCGCACCGCGCTCGGCCCCGACGCGCGCAGCGCCACGTCGCAGCAGCTCTCGGCCTTCGCCGACGCCTTCGCGGTCTATCTCTCGCGCAAATACGGCCGCCGGTTCCGCGAGTTCATCGGCGGCCGGATCGAGGTCGAAGGCACCCGCAAGGTCCGCGACTATTACGAGGTCGTCTCCAACACCGTGCTCAAGGGCCAGGCGCCGTTCGAGGTGGTGTTCCGGGTCTCCGACAAGTCGGGCAGGGATCTGTTCTTCGACATCGTGATCGAGGGGATCAGCCTCCTGAAGACCGAGCGGACCGAGATCGGCGCCATGCTCGACAAGCGCCGCGGCGATCTCGACGCGCTGATCCGCGACCTCCGCGCCTGATCTTTCGCTCCGGGGGGGCGCCCGGTGCGGTTCCCCCCGGCCAGTTCGCGCCGGGCCCGGATCCCGGGCAATCGGTCGTTCCCGATCTGAAACGCCCCCCCCCGCAGCCACGACGTTGCGCAAGCCGGGCGTTGTTCCGGGCGGAGGCACCGCGCGACACCCGCTCCGGTTCACCGCCCCCGCATCCCGTGCTAGTCCCTCCCCGAACAAGGAGAACCCCATGCTCAAAGTCTATCTCTCGGGCGAGATCCACACCGACTGGCGCGAGCGCATCATCGAAGGAGCCAAAGGCCTCGATGTGACGTTCTCGTCGCCCGTGACCGACCACGCGGCCTCCGACGATTGCGGCGTCGCGATCCTCGGCGCGGAGGTGAACAAGTTCTGGCACGACCGCAAGGGCGCCATGGTCAACGCGATCCGCACCCGCAAAGGGATCGAGGACGCCGACGTTGTCGTCGTCCGCTTCGGCACCCAGTACAAGCAGTGGAACGCCGCCTTCGACGCCGGCTATGCCGCCGCGCTCGGCAAGTCGATCATCGTGCTGAACCCGCCCGAGCACCAGCACGCGCTCAAGGAAGTCCATGCCGCCGCGCTCGCCGTGGCCGAACAGCCCGAGCAGGTGGTCGAGATCCTCCGTTACGTCCTCACCGGCACGCTGCCCGCCTGACGTCGCGTGCGGCTTGCCCGCCGCCCCCGAAGGGCTCTAGCGTCGCCACACACCGAGGAGGCGCCAGTGACCCCATATCCCAACCTGTTCCGCCCGCTCGATCTCGGCCATGTCACGCTGCCGAACCGGGTGCTGATGGGCTCGATGCATACCGGGCTCGAGGAAACCGGGGACTGGGCCCGGGTCGCCGAATTCTACGCCGAACGCGCCCGCGGCGGCGTCGCGCTGATGGTCACGGGCGGCATGGCACCGAACCGCGAGGGCGGCGTGTTCCCGGGCGCGGCAGGGCTCTATTCCGCCGAAGACATCGCCAACCACGCCCGCGTCACGGGTGCCGTCCACGAGGCGGGCGGGCGCATCGCGATGCAGATCCTCCATGCCGGCCGCTATGCCTACGGGCCGAACTGCGTGGCACCGTCGCCGATCAAGTCGCCGATCTCCCCGTTCCCGCCGCAGGAACTCGACGAGGCCGGGATCGAGAAGCAGATCGCCGACATCGCCACCGCCGCCACCCGCGCCCGCGAGGCCGGTTATGACGGGGTCGAGGTGATGGGATCGGAAGGCTATTTCCTGAACCAGTTTCTCGTGACCCATACCAACAAGCGTCAGGATCGTTGGGGCGGCAGCTACGAGAACCGGATGCGTCTTCCCGTGGAGGTTGTGCGCCGGGTCCGCGAGGCGGTGGGGGCCGACTTCATCGTGATCTACCGGCTTTCGATGATCGACCTCGTTCCGAACGGCTCCACCTGGGAGGAGGTGGTGACGCTCGCCAGGGCCGTCGAGGCCGCCGGCGCCTCGATCCTCAACACCGGGATCGGCTGGCACGAGGCACGGATCCCGACCATCGCCACCTCGGTCCCGCGCCGTGCCTTCGCCTGGGTCACCAGGAAGCTGATGGGCGAGGTCGCGATCCCGATCGTCACCTCGAACCGGATCAACACCCCCGAAGTGGCCGAGGCGGTGCTCGTCGAAGGCTGCGCCGACATGGTCTCCATGGCCCGTCCGTTCCTCGCCGATCCGCATTTCGTCGCCAAGGCCCAGCGCGGCGCGGCCAGCCGCATCGCCCCCTGCATCGCCTGCAACCAGGCCTGTCTCGACCACACCTTCTCCGGCAAACTCACCTCCTGCCTCGTCAATCCGCGCGCCTGCCACGAGACCGAACTGGTCCTTGCCCCCGCAAAGAACCCGATTTCCCTCGCCGTGGTCGGCGCCGGCCCGGCCGGGCTCGCCGCCGCGCTTACCGCCGCCGGACGCGGCCACCGGGTCACGCTGTTCGAAAAGGCCGAGCAGATCGGCGGCCAGCTCAACCTCGCCCGGCAGATCCCCGGCAAGGAGGAATTCCACGGCCTCGTCGCCTGGTTCGAGGCCGAGCTCGCCGCCTCCGGGATCGCGCTCCGCCTCGGCCATGACGCCACGGTCGAGGACCTCGAGGGCTTCGACCGGGTGATCCTCGCCACCGGCGTCACCCCGCGCGACCCGCGGATCCCCGGCCAGGACAACGCCCCCTACTATACCGACATCCTCACCGGCCGCGTCACCGCCGGCGACCGCGTGGCGGTGGTCGGCGCCGGCGGCATCGGCTTCGACGTCGCCGAATTCCTCGTCGAGGACGCGAGCCCCACCGAAGACCTCCCCGCCTGGCGTGCCGAATGGGGCGTCGGCGATCCGGAGCGCACCCGCGGCGGCCTCGCCGCCGAGGGCCCGCAACCCGCCGCGCCGGCCCGCGAGGTCACGCTCCTGCAACGCAAGGACGGCCGCCCCGGCAGGGGGCTCGGCAAGACCACCGGCTGGATCCACCGCGCCACGCTCGCGAAGAAGCGCGTCGAGATGCTGGGCGGCGTCGAGTACCTGCGGATCGACGCCGACGGCCTTCACATCACCCGCGACGGCGAACCCGCCCTGATCGCCGCCGATACGGTCGTGCTCTGCGCAGGGCAGGAACCGTTCCGCCCGCTCGCCGCCGAACTCGAAGCCCTGGGGGTGACATTCGACGTGATCGGCGGCGCCGATGTCGCCGCGGAACTCGACGCCAAGCGGGCCATCGACCAGGGCACGCGCCTCGCGGCAAAGCTATAGAAACAACGGCATTTCCCGCCCTGCGCCGTTAACCATTACGGCACGGCAACCACCGATTGCGTTTCGGCAGGTTCGACGATCCCGAACATTCCCCACTATTGTCGGTCCGCTTCCGCATTGTCGCCCGAATTGGCGGCGACAACGCCCCTAGCTGGCGGGTTACGGTAAAGCAGGTTGAGTATGGACCGATTGACCGAGATGGAAGCTTTCGCGACGGTCGTGGACCAGGGAGGGTTCACGGACGCTGCGAAGAAGATGGGGATCTCCAAATCCGCCGTCTCAAAGCACGTCTCTTCCCTTGAGGCCCGCCTTGGCGCGCGGCTCCTGAACCGCACTACGCGGCGCGTGAGCCCGACCGAGATCGGCCTTGCCTATTACGACCGCGCCCGCCGCGTCCTGAACGACGCCGGCGAAGCGGATGCGCTCGTCACTTCGATGCAATCGGCCCCCTCCGGCCTTCTGCGGATCTCCGTCGCCACCGATTTCGGGGTGAATCACCTCTCCCCGGTGATCGGCGATTTCCTTCAGGAATTCCCGGATATCACCGTGAACATGGTGCTGAACAACCGCTATGTCGAACTGATCTCCGAAGGCTTCGACATGGCGATCCGGATCGGCGAGCTGGAAGATTCGACGCTCCGAGCCCGCAAGCTCTGCGAGACCACCAAGCGGATGATCGCCAGCCCCGCCTATTTCGAGAAATACGGCCGGCCGCAGAAGATCGACGACCTGAACGAGCACAAGCTCCTGCACTACTCGAACCAGTCCTCGGGCAATGTCTGGAAGCTCACCGCCCCCTCCGGCGAAAAGCGCCAGGTCCGCACCGCCGGCTGGCTGACCGTCAATGACGGGCAATCGCTCCTCAACGCCGCGATCGCCGGGCTCGGCATCGCCTACCTGCCGAACTTCCTCTATGCCGACGCGATGACCAACGGCCTGGTCGAAGAGGCTATCCCCGACCTGCCGGTCGAAACCCAGGGGATCTACGCGGTCTACCCGCCGGGCCGGTTCACCCAGCCCAAGGTGCGCGCCTTCATCGACTTCCTGGTGAACGCCTTCGCCGACAAGGCTCCGGACGCCTGGTAGGCCTACGGACAAATCCACACGGGACAGTGGAACGGACGGGCGCCTGGGATGAGGCGCCCGTTTGCCGTTTCGGGTGGGCGCTGTCGTGTTGCGACGGTCGTGCACTGCCCCCGCCCGGCGTCGATGCGCGCGCCGCCGGCCTCAGCCGCCACCGGCATCATGCACCACCACCTCGACCCGCCGGTTCAGCGCCCGCCCCGCCTCGGTCGCATTGCTCGCGATCGGCGCGAGAAACCCCACGCCCTCGGCCGAGAGCTGCCCCGGCGCCACCCCATGCGCCTTCACCAGCCGGTCGGCCACCGATTGCGCCCGCGCCTTCGAGAGCGCGATATTCGCCGCGAGCTCGCCCACCGCGTCGCTGTGCCCCACCAGGATCACCCGCGTCCCGGGCCGGGCATCGAGCCAGCCGCCGAGTTCCACCAGCGAGGGAAACAACGTGTCCTCCAGGGCCGAGGACCCGGTCGCGAAGCGCAGATCGCCCAGCACCGCATGCCCCTCCGCCCCGAGCCGGGCCGCAAGCGTCTCCCCCCCCGCCCCGGGCGAGCTTTCCGGCACCGGCGCCGCCCCCGGATCGGGCAGCGCCACTTCCACCGGCACCTCCGCCTGGGTCACCGAGATCGGCTCGCCGACCCGGGTGATATGCACGAAGCGCGCATCGGCGCTCCGGCTCACCGTCAGGCTCACGAAATCCGCCGCGCCCTCCGCCGTCCGCCGCGCCGCGAGGTAGCGGAAATCGCCCAGATCCACATGCATCTCCGGCTCGGGCAGGAGCGGCAACTGGTAGCGGAAATCGAAGCCGCCGCATTCGATATCCTTGCAGGCATAGAGAATCTCGTAGCCCGCCTTCTCCAGCGCATCGCGCAGGGGCGCCATCACCTGCAAGGTGGTCAGCCCCGAGCGCGCCAGCGTCCAGGCCTGCCGCGTCACCGCCCCCTCGGTCGCGTAGACCTCGATCTGCCCGTCCTTCCAGGGCCCCACCGGCAGGGACAGATTGTCGAGCGCATCGCTCTCCTCGCCCGCGAGCCGCGCGCCCTGCGGCAGGGGCAGTTCCAGCGCCCCGGCCGGCGCGGCGGCCAGCAGGGCCAACGCTATCGGGGCCAGAAACCTCACCGCGCGCGGGAATGGTACTCGGGGTTCGGCCGCATCCCCGTGGCCGAGGCGACCCGGTTCGACATCGCGAAGAACCCCGCGACGGAGGCGATGTCCCAGATATCCCGGTCGGTGAACCCCGCGTCGCGCAGCGCCGCCCGGTCGGCCTCCTCCACCGTGGCGCTCGCCACCGTCACCTTCTCCACGAAGCCCAGCATCGCCCGCTGCCGCTGCGACAGCGCGGCCACCCGCCAGTTCATCACCATGGCCTCGCCCAGCGCCGGATCGCCCGACAGCTCCCGCACCGCCGCGCCATGGGCCACCTGGCAGTACCAGCAGCGGTTGATCGACGAGACCACCACCGCGATCATCTCGCGCTCGAGCTTCGAAAGCCCGCTCTCGCCCAGCATCAGGTCGTTGTAGAGCGCCGCGAACCCGTCGAGCTTGCCTATATCGAAGGCATAGGCGCGCAGCACGTTCGGCACGAGCCCCAGCTTCTCGGCGCAAAGGTCGAAATAGGCCTGCGTCCGCTCGGGCAGCGGATCGACGGCGGGCAAGTCAAGCGCGGTGGGGCTGTCGGTCACGGGCGGTCTACTCCTGGGCGATCCGATAGTGGTATCCTTCCACCTGTTCCATCCCAAGGGAAGCGTAGAGCGAATTCGCGCCCGTATTCGCCCGCGTCACCAGAAGCGAAAGCGCCGCCGCGCCTTCCTTGGCCGCCCAGTTCGCCGCACCTGTCATCATCGCCCGCGCCACCCCCTGCCGCCGGGCGGAGGCCAGCACCTCAAGCGCATGCAGCATCGCCACGCCCTCGTGGATCGCCACGAAGGCGGTGCCCACCGGCCGGTCGCCCAGCCGCCCGAGCAGATAGGTCTTCGGCCCCGCCGCCCGTGCCATCACCGCGAGCCGCGCGGGCCCGACCCCGCCCGCCGCCCAGATCTCCTCCTGGATCGCCAGGGGCGCCGCACAGGGAATCGCCGCCAGCCGCGGCAGCGCCGGATCGGCCATCGCGCCGATGGGCGCGACATAGCCCACCACCGGGTCGATCACCGCATAGCCGCGCGCCTCCAGCGCCTCGTCCAGCGCCGCATCGCCCGGCCGCGGCTGGAACAGGGGCACCTGCCCCATCGCCCGCATCGCCGCCACGGCCGCGTCCAGATCCGTCGGCCCGAACGGCCCCTCCACCGTCGCCGCCGACACCCGCTTGCCGCCGCCCGCTCCATGGCGCAGCGTGAACGGCCCAGACCGGCGCCGCTCCGCGGGCGGCCAGGTCGCCTCGGTCAGCCGTATCAGCCCCTCGGGCGTCAGGAGGCTCATCCGATATCGTCCGGAAAAAGTGCCGCAAGCTCGGCGATCGCGGCCTCCACCGCCCCGCCATCCTCGCCCCGCACCACCACGGTCGCGCCAAAGACCCCGTCCTTCACGAACGGGTAGGAACCGAAGCTCAGCGCCCCGTGCGCTGCCGCCAGCGCGGTCAGGGGACCGGCGATTTCCCCCTCGCCCCGGTGGATCCTGAGCGACTGGCTCAGCACCGGCCGCCCGCCGGTGAGCCGCGGCATCAGGCTCGCCACCATCGCCTCGAAGATCGCGGGCACCCCGGCCATCACATGGACATTCCGCAGCGAAAACCCCGGCGCCGCCGAGATCGGGTTCTCGATCAGGACAGCCCCGTCCGGGATCCGCGCCATCCTGAGCCGCGCCGCGTTCAGCTCCGTCCCCTGCCGGTCGTAATGCGCCACGAGGATCGCGCGGGCATCCTCGCGCACCGCGATCGGCGTGTCGAAGGCCGCCGCCACGGCCTCGGCGGTGATGTCGTCATGGGTCGGCCCGATCCCGCCCGAGGTGAAGACATGGTCATACCCCGCCGCCAGCGCGCGCACCGCCGCCACGATGGCCGCCCGGTCATCGGCCACCACCCGCACCTCGCGAAGATCGATCCCCCGCCCGGCCAGCACGCCCGCGAGGTGGAACATGTTCGAATCCCGCGTCCGCCCCGACAGGATCTCGTCGCCGATCACCAGCATCGCGGCAGTGGGGTTGGACATGCAAGGAACTCCGGAAAACCTCCCCCAGATTTGGCCCAGCCCCGCCCGCGCCGCAACCCTGATCCTGGTCACGATGGCCTTCGCGGCGCCGCGTTGCTATGGCCCGCCCATGCGCTTTGCCACGCCCCTCGTCCCCGGCACGCTGATCCGCCGCTGGAAACGCTTCCTCGCCGAGGTCGCGCTCGATGCCGGCGAGACCGTCACCGCCCATTGCCCGAACCCCGGCAGCATGCTGGGCTTGGCCGACCCGGGCCTCCGGGTCTGGCTCGAACCGAATGACGACCCGCGCAAGAAGCTCGGATACGGCTGGCGCCTCGCCGAACTCCCGGGCGGCCACTGGGCCGGCATCGACACCGCGGTGCCGAACCGCGTGGTGAAGGAGGCGCTCCTCGCACGCCAGATCCCGGAATTCGCCGCCTACGGCACCACCCGGGCCGAAGTGAAATACGGACAGCGCAGCCGCGTCGATTTCCTCCTGACCGAACCGGGCCTCCCCGACACCTATCTCGAGGTGAAGAACGTCCACCTGCGCCGCACGGGCGACCTCGCCGAATTCCCTGATTGCGTCACCGCCCGCGGCACCCGCCACCTCGCCGAGCTCTCCGACATGGTCGCCCAAGGACACCGCGCCGCGATGCTCTACCTCGTGCAACGCACCGATTGCGCCCGCTTCCGCCCCGCCGCCGATCTCGACCCGGCCTATGCCGCGGCATTCGACAAGGCGCATAAGGCCGGCGTAACCATGCTATGCTACGGCACGGAGATCGACCGGACGGGTATCCGTCTCGCTGCGCCGCTCCCGCTCGCGTGATCCGGGACTGGCGGTTTCGCGCCGGTTGCCCTATCTACAGCGTCGAAACGAAGGAGGTTTCGCTTGGACGATCCGCGCAACCGTCTCACCCGGGATGGCATCCGCATCTACGAGGCCAATGACTACGCCGGCATGCGCAAGGCCGGCGAACTGGCCGCGCGCATCCTCGACGAGATCGGCCCGCTGGTGCATCCCGGCCAGACCACCGCCGAGATCGACCGCCGCATCGAGACGATGGTCGACGAGGCCGGCGCCACCTCGGCGACGATCGGCTACAAGGGCTACCGCCACGCGAGCTGCATCAGCGTGAACCACGTGGTCTGCCACGGCATTCCCGGCGGCAAGATCCCGAAATGGAAGAACGACCCGCATCCGCGCGCCGACGACACGCTGATGGATGGCGACATCCTCAATGTCGACGTGACGGTGATCGTCGACGGCTGGTACGGCGATTCCAGCCGGATGTACGTGGCGGGCGCGGTCAAGCCCTATGCCGAGCGGCTGATCAAGGTGACCCATGACGCGCTGATGCGCGGGATCGAGGCGGTCCGCCCCGGCAACAGCTTCGGCGATATCGGTTTCGCGATCCAATCCTATGTCGAGGCACAGCGGATGAGCGTGGTGCGCGATTTCTGCGGCCACGGGCTCGGCCGGGTGTTCCACGCGCCGCCCAACGTGTTGCATTACGGCCGCCCCGCCACCCGCGAGACGCTGGAGCCGGGGATGTTTTTCACCATCGAGCCGATGGTCAATCTCGGCCGCCCCGAGACCAAGGTGCTCTCCGACGACTGGACCGCGGTGACCCGCGACAAGCACCTTTCGGCGCAGTTCGAACACTCGGTCGGCGTGACCGAAACCGGCGTCGAGATCTTCACCCTCTCCCCCGCCGGAAAGTTCTTCCCCTTCGCGAGCTGATCTACATTCCGTTTGGGAAGCGATAGGCCAAAAGCACTGAGGTCCGCGCCCGACCCTGGGAGGGCGCGCACGTAACGCCTGTGGTCAGCGGTTTATCCCGATAGCCCCGGTCTCGCTCTGTGCGGCGCGCGACATCGCCATGCGCCCTCCCGGGGGGAGGGTCGGGCGCGGCCCGGGCTGGTCGCCCGGGCCAAGGCCAGCCAGAGGGCGATCTCTCCGCCTAACGCCGCCCCAGCGGCATCGTCACCCCGAAGGAGAACACCGCGTCGGCCTCGTCGCCATCGCCGGGAATCGCCTGGAAGAAAAGCGGCCCCGCCCGCGCCTGGAGCCCGCCCAGGGGCACGATATCGCCCAGGTGATACCGGAACCGGCGGCCGTCCTCGGGGTAATAGGCCGCGCCGAGAAACAGCGAGAGCGCGTAGTGCTCGCCCTCGAGGAACGGCCAGGCCGCCGCGACGGCCACCGCGCCCTTGCCGTAGGAATTGCGGTAGGCGCCGATCGAGCTGTCCAGCACCGGCCCTTCCCAGGTCAGGAACAGGCCCGGGTTGAACTCCTCGAAATCCTGTCCCGGGCTCGCATGGTAGGAACCGATCAGCACCGACAGACGGTCTGGCGGCGCGGCGGCGGCAGGGGCGGCGGCGAGACCGGCAAGGACGGGAAGAAGAAAGCGGAGCATCATGGCGCGACCCTGTCGGGCGGCGGGGCCGGGCACAACCTCCAATTGCTTCCGCGCCGCCGTCGAACCGGCAGGCTGGCATCGCTGCAACGCTTGTCCGCCGCGCGCGAAGGCGATCCGCCGGTGTACAGGTTGTGTACAGGTTGTGTACGGGTTGTGCCCCCCGGGTCGCCGCCCCCGGCGTGACTCCGAAGCCGCGCCCCGGAACCTTCTCGCCCCCGGCCCCGCATCAAGGCTTGCGCGACGGCGCCCGGCCTGAGACACATTTCCCAGACCGCCCCGCAAGAGGGCGACACCAGAGGCGAAAGGCAGGCCATGACCGAGACCGCGGTCCGAACGGACATGCTCCGCGAAAGCATTCTCGCGCAACCCGATCTGATCCTCGAAGACCCCGACGTGATGCGCGCCCTCGTCCAGGCGAACGAGCGCACGCTGGGCTCGAACGTGGTCGATCTCCGGGGCATCGCCATGGAGCGGCTCGAGGCCCGCCTCGACCGGCTCGAGGACACCCACCGCAGCGTCATCGCCGCGGCCTACGAGAACCTCGCCGGCACCAACCAGATCCATCGCGCGATCCTCAGGCTGCTCGAACCCGTTGATTTCCATGAGTTCGTCGCCGATCTCTGCGGCGAGGTGGCCGAGATCCTCAGGGTCGATGCCGCGATCCTCGTGCTCGAAGGCACCGCAAACGGGGCCGACATGGCGCTCCGCCGGCTCGACGGCATGCTCCTCGTGCGCGCGCCGGGCTTCATCGACGCCTATCTCACCGGCGGCCGCGACCTGCCGCGCCGCAAGGTCACGCTGCGCCAGATCCGCGCCGCCGATACAACGCTCTACGGCGAGGAGGCCGACTGGATCCGCTCCGAGGCCTGCCTCCGGCTCGATCTCGGCGCCGGCCGCCTGCCGGGCCTCCTTTGCCTCGCCGCCGAGGATCCTCACCTGTTCTCCCCGGCCCAGGGCACCGACCTCCTCACCTTCTTCACCGGCGCGCTGGAGCGGGCGATCCGGCGCTGGCTCGCGTGAGCGCCGGCGCTCAGGCCGCCATCGCCGCCTGGCTCTCCCAGCTCGTCTCCACCCGCGGCCGCGCCCCCCGCACCGCCGAGGCCTACGGGCGCGACGTGCGGGGCTTCGTCGCCTTCCTCGAGGCCCATCGGGGCGGCCCCCAGGGCGCCGCCGCGCTCGCCGCCACCGACCTCTCCGATCTCCGCGCCTGGATGGCCCATGAACGCGGCCGCGGCCTCTCTGCCCGCTCGCTCGCCCGCGCGGTCTCCTCGGTCAAGTCCTTCACCCGCTGGCTCGCCGAGCGCGAGGGCGGCGACCCGACCGCGGTGCTCTCCGCCCGTACCCCCCGCTTTGCCGGAACCCTCCCCCGCCCGCTCGCCGTCGACGCGGCGCAGGCGGTGATCGACCGGGTCGAGCTCCAGGCGGCCGAGCCCTGGATCGCCGCCCGCGACGCCGCCGTGGTGACCCTGCTCTACGGTCTCGGCCTCCGGATCTCCGAGGCGCTCTCGCTCACCGGCACCGACGCGCCGCTCGCCGAAACCCTGCGGATCCGCGGCAAGGGCGACAAGGAGCGCCTCGTGCCGGTGATCGCCCCGGCCCGCGCCGCGGTCGACACCTACACCCGGCTTTGCCCCTTCGAGCTCGGCCGTACCGGTCCGCTCTTCCGCGGCGCCCGCGGCGGCGCCCTCGGCCCGCGCGCGGTGCAGAAGGTGATGGAGGCCGCCCGCCTGCAACTCGGCCTCCCCGCCTCCGCCACGCCCCACGCCATGCGGCACAGCTTCGCCACCCATCTCCTCGGCGCCGGCGGCGATCTCCGCGCGATCCAGGAACTGCTCGGCCACGCCTCGCTCTCGACCACCCAGGCCTATACCGCCGTCGATACCGAACGGCTGATGGCGGTCTACGACAAGGCGCATCCACGGGCGCGGTAGGAGCCGCCGAACCTCACCGATCCCCTCTTTGGGTCTAGAAATCCTGGGGGTGAGCGCCCGTCAAGGGCGCGAGGGGGCAAAGCCCCCTGCCTCAGGCGCAGAGCCGACCGCCCGCGCGTCCGGTGATCCTGGCAGTGACGATCGACCCTTCGGGCCGGGGCGCGGCAAAATCCACCTCGGCGAAATGCTCGGTCCGCCCCATCAAGGGGCTTTCCATCAGGATCGGGTGCTCCCGCCCGATCTGGCCGGCGAGATGCCGCTCGACCGCCGCCTCTCCCGCCGCGCGCAACCGCGCCGCGCGGGCGCGAATGGCAGTGCCATCCACCTGCGGCATCCGCGCCGCCGGCGTGCCCGGCCGGGGGCTGTAGGGGAAGACATGCAGCCAGGTGAGCCCGCATTCCTCCACAAGCGCCAGCGAGTTCTCGAACATCGCCTCGGTCTCGGTCGGGAACCCCGCGATGATGTCGGCCCCGAACACGATATCGGGCCGCAGCCGCCGCGCCTCCGCGCAGAACCGGATCGCATCGGCGCGCAGGTGCCGGCGCTTCATCCGCTTCAGTATCATGTCGTCGCCCGCCTGCAAGCTCAGGTGCAGATGCGGCATGAACCGCTCCTCCTCGGCGAGCGCCACCATCAGCGCCGGATCGGCCTCGATGGAATCGATCGACGAAAGCCGCAGCCGGGGCAGCTCGGGCACCAGCTTCAGCACCCGCCGCACCAGGTCGCCCAGCGGCGGCTCGCCGGGCAGGTCGGCGCCCCAGGAGGTCAGGTCGACCCCGGTCAGCACCACCTCGTTGTAGCCCCGCTCCACCAGGCGGCGGATCTGCTCGACCACCACCCCCGCCGGGACCGAGCGCGAATTGCCGCGCCCGAAGGGGATGATGCAGAAGGTGCAGCGATGGTCGCAGCCGTTCTGGATCTGCACATAGGCCCGGCTCCGGGTGCCGAACCCGTCGATCAGGTGCCCCGCCGTCTCGGTGACCGACATGATGTCGTCCACCGCCACCGGCTCCGTCGCGCCCGTGGCCAACCCGCCCCAGGTGGCGGGCGACATCTTTTCGGCATTGCCGATCACGTGATCGACCTCACCCATGGCGGCGAAGCTCTCGGGGTCGGTCTGGGCGGCGCAGCCGGTGACGACGATCCGCGCGCCCGGGTTCTCGCGGCGCAGGCGGCGGATATCCTGCCGCGCCTTGCGCACCGCCTCGGCGGTCACGGCGCAGGTATTGACGATCACCGCATCGCCCAGCCCGGCCCGCGTGGCGAGATCCTTCATCGCCTCGGTCTCGTAGGCGTTCAGCCGGCAGCCATGGGTCGAGAAGATTGGCACCTTGCGGTCCATCTCAGAGCGCCTCCAGGAAGGCTTGCGTCAGCGTGGCGGTGAAGACATGGGCCGTGGGTCCCTCCATCCACACCCCGTCCTCGCGCCACTCGACCCGGAGAGTGCCGCCGTCGAGGTCGATCGCCACCGCCCGGCCGGCAAGCCCCCGCCGCGCCGCCGCCACCGCCACTGCGCAGGACGACGAGCCCGAGGCCAGCGTGATCCCCACGCCACGCTCCCAGACCCGCATCCGGAGCCGGTCGGGGCCGGTCACCTGCACCACCTGCACATTGGTCCGCTCGGGAAACAGCGGATGGGTCTCGTGCGCCGCGCCGAACGCGGCGAGGTCCACCGCCTCGGCATCGTCAACGAAGAAGGTGCAATGCGGGTTGCCCATGCCGGTGGCGACCGGATCGCCCGCGATGGGCAGGTGCAGCGTGTCCGTTTCCTCGGCGAGCGGGATCTCCCGCCAGTCGAGGAGCGGCGCCCCCATGTTCACCCGCGTCAGCCCGCCGCCCGCATCCTCGGCCAGAAGCACCCCGCGCTCGGTCCGGAGCGTCAGCCGCCCGGTGCCACGCGCCGCCATCTCGCGCGCCGCGATACAGCGGGTGGCGTTGCCGCAGGCGCCCGCGACGGAGCCGTCGGCATTGAAGAAGGTGAGCCGCAGATCGGTCTCGGCATCGTCCTCGATCACCGCGAGCTGGTCGAACCCCACGCCCCGGTGCCGGTCGCCGAGCGCCCGCGCCAGCGCAGCCGTCATCGCCGGCGCACCGCTGCGCCGGTCGATCACCACGAAGTCGTTTCCGAGCCCGTGCATCTTGGCAAAGGTCAGGCCGGCCATGCTCTCCACCATGCTCTCCCGCGCGGCATATATCCCCTGCTCCAAGGATTTGGAAGCAGGGGCGGAATAGGCCCTTGACGGGTCCGGAACCCGCCTTTAGGGAGGCGGTCCGAGTGGGCCGTTAGCTCAGTTGGTAGAGCAACTGACTTTTAATCAGTGGGTCACAGGTTCGAATCCTGTACGGCTCACCACTCGTCCGAAGGAATTCCCGGGTCGGTCAGGCATGCCGCGGCCGGCGGGGTCTCGAGCGCCGCGAAACGGCACCATGTCCGCCATTCACCGTCAGAAGCGGCCGGGAAACCCCGATCCGCCGGAACGGGCGATCCCGCGAAGCGCGCGCGACGGCTACTTCTGCTGCGCGGCGACCGGCTCGGGCAGCTGCAGCGGCGCCTCGCTCAGCGATCTTTCGATCTTCCGCACCGCGAGTTTCAGGTTGAGCTGCAGCCGCACCAGCGGGCCGCGGCGAATCCGCCCGGTGACGGCGATCAGCCAGCCCCCCGACAGCGGCCGCGCCACGAGATTGTGCGCATCGAAGGCGAGCACGAGATCATCGCATTCGATCCCGTCCGCCGCCACCGCGCCGCAGGCCTTGTGGATTGCATCGAGGACCTCGGCGAACCCGGCAAAGTCGAGATGGTCGTAGCCGTCGCTGCAATCCGTCCAGGTCGCGTCGCCGCAAAGCACCGCAACCGCCACCGTGCCTTCGTTGGAGGACAGGATCTTTTCCAGATGATCTTCGACCGGCATGCTCTTCCCCTAGGACGCGGATCTGGACCGGACGAGCACGAGGCTCGCCTTCGCCATCGGAAGCGCGACGATCTCGCGCTCCGCGCCGCCGATCTTGACCGCCGGGCGCGGATTGGCCTCTCCCAGCGCGGCGCCGATGGCCTCGGTCCTGTCGATGATCGAGGCGGCGAGGCGTGCGATGCTGTCCGGAACGGCGCCTTGCGTCAGGATGCTGCCGGTCAGGTCGACCAGCGCGTGACCCGTAACCGAGGCATACTTGACCGCCAGGGCGTACTCGGCCTTCTCATCGTCGGAGAGCGCGGCCTCGAATGGCTGCCCCGTCATCGGCTGAACTCCTGAAAACACGCACTTTTACAACCAAGGGGCCAATGCCCGACGGCCGCACCACCCTGGGTGCCGCCCCAAACCGGCAATTTTGCGGCGGCTCGCTGTCTATTTCCCGCCAAATGGAAACGATCGGGGCGCCCGGGCGGCGCAGACCCATGCGCCGTCCGCCCGGGGCCGGTCTGCCGCGTCAGAACATCTTCTTGGCGTTCTTGGCGTACATCGTCACCATCAGGCTCGCATCGATCAGGATCGCATTGAGGCCGAGATAGACGTCCTCCTTCTGCGCGTCCGACAGGGCATCGCCCGCCAGGAGCCGGTCGAGATCGCTGCGCACGGGCCCCCAGTTCGCGCTGATCGCGTCCAGCTTGCCGCCGATCGCCTCGGTCGGCGCCGGCGAGACGCCGGCATTGGGCATCCCGTGCCTGAGCGCATCGAGCGAGACCTCGAACAGCCCGATGGTCTCGGTCAGGGCGTTGCGCGCCTCGGCGGATCCGTCACCCGACCAGATCCGGCAGGCCTGTTTCAGCATCCGCTGCGAATACATCCGCTGACGACCGGAAATGTCCACCAGGATCGCATCCGATTGCAGCAGCTCGGCCGGGTTCGAATACTCGCCCGAAAGCTCGCTCGTCAGGATGATCGCGATGGCGGAGAGCTTGCTGTGGGCGGCCTCGATCGCGTCGAAGGCGGCCTTGTCGTCGCCGTTATCATAGAGCCGGTCGCCCGCGACGCTCATCCCCGCCCAGGTATCGCGGAACTCGCCGATATAGCGCAGGGTCTGCGGCCGGGTTTCGGCGCCGATAACGCTCATCAGCGGGTTGCCGTATTCCAGCGCATCGACGATGCGGTCCACATCGGCCATGGCGGCCCAGAGAATGCCCCGGCTGATCTCGGTCTCCACACCGGCGGCGATGTTGCAGGCCGAGGCCGCGATCCGCTCGGACTGGGTGTGAAGCCGGCCGGCATAGTCGATGCGTTCGGAGGCGCCGATATCCTGCCACTTGTGCTCGACCTTCTGCGGTGTCCCTGCGGCAAAAGCGGGTGCCGTCAATGCAATGGTCAGCCCGAAACCGAACGCCCCAGCCAGCTTGTCAAATGCCATCGCGCCTCTCCAACTTCCTCATTGTCGCCCCGCCGTTCATGGCGGGGCCTTCCCTGCTACTGATGTCCCGCTCAGCCCCGCTCGGGCGCCTTGAACCAGACTTCGACGCGCCGGTTGGTGGCACGTCCCAGATCGCTCTCGTTGCAGCCCGTGGGTGCGATCTCGCCATAGCCGGTCGCGCTCATCCGCACGCCGTCAAGCTGGCCGCCCGCAAGGCGGCGCACTTCGTCGAGCACCGACGAGGCGCGGGCCACCGAGAGGTTCAGGTTGCCGTCGAAGGCGCCCACATCGTCGGTGAAACCGACGAAGATCACCTCGGCGCCATTCTGCTTCCCGAGATAGGACACCAGCCGCTTCAGATCGATCTGGCCGCGTTCGTCGAGCCGCGAGGAACCGGTACGGAAGCGGAAGGTGGTCGACAGGCGGTCATAGGTGATCATCTGCGACAGCATCGCCCGCATCAGCCCACCGCCCTCGGCATCGGCCCGTGCGGTCAGGAGCGCCCGCGCACGCTGGCCGTCGATCGCCTGCGGCTTGCGCACCACGCCCAGGTCGATGAAGCCCGATTTGGCGATCACGCCGTCGGCGTCCTCGGACATGGCGAATTGCAGGAAATCGCGCGCCGGCGGGCTCAGATTGTCGGCCCGGTTGTAGAGGTAGAGGCGCCGCTGGAGCGGGTATTCCTCGGTCTTCGCCGCGAAGGCGTCGGGCGTCGCGGCGATGCCGCATTCGCTGACCAGCGTCACCGGCTTGGCACCGCGCTGGAACGCGAAGCCGACGAAGCCGATCGCGTTCGGGTCCTCGTTGACGAGGGACGCCATCTCGTTGTTGTCGGTGGCAATCACCTGGCCGGCACTGGCGCTGCGGCCGCCGAACACGACGTTCTCGAATACCGAGCGCGAGGCGGTGCCCTGGGCCCGGTTCACCACCTTGATCGGCGCCGAACGGCCGCCGAGCTGCGCCCAGTTGGTGATCCGGCCCGAATAGATCGCGCGGAGCTGGTCCATGGTCAGCGTCGAGACGGGGTTCGACGGATGGGTGATGACCACAAGGCTGTCGACCGCAACGATATGCTCCTGGTCGGCGCTTTCCATGTCGCCGGCGCCGGCGCCCGTCAGCGCACGCGCTTCGGCCGGAAGGATCCGGCGCGACGCCATGCCGATCTGCGCGTTGTTCTGCAGGAGCGCGGCAAAGGCCTCGGACGAGCTCGACGACGACACCACATAGCTGCCGATCGGGTCGCCATAGCCGCTATCGGCCACAAGCTCGGCGACGATATCGCCATTGCCGCCCGAACGGATCGAGGCGTCGGCATCCTTCTCGGCGGCAAAGCCGGTCAAGAGGAGCGGCATCAGGCCGACCCCGATCGTGTCGGACCCCGCAAAGCGGACATCCGCCGCGACGGTACCGAAACTCGGGCAGGCCTCCCCTTCGCAGCGCACCCGCGAGGCCGCGATCCGCAGATCGCCCAGCGCGGTGCGGATCCGGTAGTGATCCTCCTTGAAGTCGATGAAATCCCCGACGAGATTGACGGTGCCGTCGGCAGAGATCAGCGTTACCTGGTCCGCCAGGACGGTGCCCGGAAGGGTGGAGGTGGCCGCAAGGGCGATCGCGCCGATGGCGGCACGCCTGCCGAATGCCTGGATGAAGTTCATGTGATCTACTCCGTTCCTGCGCAATAACCGGCCGGGTCGTGATTGTGGCCGCGGATGCGACATCCTTTTTCGCCCGATATGGAAAAAGTGTGGCGAATTTCGAATGGATTGGTGACTTTCTTCGAAAAGTAACCGTTTGGCACAGTTCGATGGCCTGCCGTCACGGCATGACACTGGGTCCGCCGCGCGGTTTCCTTGCCCGGCGCCACCGGCTCACTCGCCCAGCATCAGCTGTCGTTTGCGGGACAGGCTGTCGGGGTCGATCGCCACCGGGGCGATTTCCTGGGGCGATACGGCCGCGGTCTCGGCCTTGATCACCACACAGGAGACATTGTCCTGTTCCGGATCGCGCAGCGCGATGACGGCCGCCATCAGCGCGTCGGCGATCTCCTGCGCGGGCGCCGCGCGATGCTCGGCGATCAGCCGGGCGATCTCGGACTCCTCGAGAAACTGCAACCCGTCGCTCGAGATCACCAGGATATCCCCGGCTTCGAGCGCGAAACCCTGCTCCGGCGTGTCGATCCGGGGGATCGCATCGCCGGTGAGGGCCGAGGTCAGGCAGTTGCGGTTCGGATGATCCGCGCCCTGCTCCGGGGTCAGCATGCCGGACTTCACCATGAAGTCGATCTGCGGCGCCATCGAATGGTCTTCGTTCAGCTGCCGGAGCGAGTTGTCGCGCAGAAGGTAGAGCGGCGAATCGCCGACCGAGGTCCAGAAGATCCGGCCCTCTGCCAGGACCGCGGCCACCACGGTCGTGCCCATGCCCCGGGTCGCCGGATTCTCGGCCACATGGCCACCGATCGCGTCGTTCGCGCCAATGACCGTCTCGGCGATCATCGCGGGCAGCGTCCCGAAAGAAGCGCCGTCGAGCCCGGCAATCCGCGCCCTCAGCCCTTCCCAAACGGTCCGTACCGCAAGGTCGCTGGCGACGTTCCCGGCGGCGTGACCGCCCATGCCATCGGCCAGAACCACGACACGGACCCCCGCCTCGTCGGCCGTCTCGGTCAGCAGCGCATCTTCCTGATAGTCGCGGGCTCCGCAGTCGATTGCCGACCCGGCGGAAAAGACGAGCTGCTCGGGCGCGGCCGGTTCTTCTTCCTCGAAAGCAGGTTCGGAAACCGGCTCCGGCGCCGCCAGAACCTCGGCCGCCGGAGGTCGGTTCTGCTTCCTCTTGCGAGCAAACAGCGAAATCACTTGGCGATCCCCGCGTAGGTGAGCGTTTCGACATACATCGAGCCGTCGCGGCGCACCGCGAAGGTGAGGTGCGCGTTTCCGGCCGCGGTTTCACGCTCGATCACGTCGCGGATCGACGTGGGGCCGTCGATGCGCTCGGAGGTCGCGACCAGCGCGACAACCTGGTCACCGACCTCGAACCTGGAATCGCCCAGGTTGCCGAGCGAGGCGATCCTGGTCACCCAGGCATCGCCGACGAGCTGCGCCTCGAAGCGCAGGCCGTTCAGCAGCACGTACTGGCGAACCACCGGAACCTGGAGCGTGCGCTCCGTCGTGCCGCCCGCCGGATCGGCGATCTCGAAGGTCAGGGGCAGCGTCGCGGCATCGGTGGCGGCGGCTTCGTCCTTCACGACGTCGGGAATATCCGACAGCGCGGCGACCTCGATGCCATTGACCGAAAGGATCCGGGTCCCCGGCGCGGCCCATACCGGCGTCGGGGCGATGATCTCGCCGATGGCGGCCCGGTCGTTCGGCGCGGCCTCGAAGGGGAGCTGGACCGAGACACGGGTCAGAACGGATTGCAGCTCGATGAAGCTGGGCGCGGCCGGGGCGTCGGTGACGGCGGCGGCCTCCAGAACGTCCTCGACCGGACGGGTGTCGGTCTCTTCGGCCGCAGGGAAGGCGCCCGGATCGCTCGCGGTGAGCGTGTCGAGCGCGGACGCTTCCGGCTCGGGCGTGACGACGGGCGCCTCCACCACCGGAGCGGCGGCGGCGAGCTGTTCCGGCTCGGGTTCGGGCGCGGGCGCGGGTTCCGGAGCGGCGGCCAGTTCCGGCGCCTCGATCACCGGCGCTTCGACGACGACCGGGGCTTCCTCGGCCGCGGCTTCCTCGGCTGGGGCTTCCGCGACCGGGGCTTCCGGCTCGGCAACCACCACCTCGGGGGTCTCGGGTTCGGCCGTCACGACCAGCGGCTCCTCGACCACGGGGGCCTCGGGCTCGGGGGCCTCGGACTCGGCCGCGACCACCGGGGCTTCAACCACGGGGGCTTCAACCACCGGAGCCTCGACCACCGGGGCCTCCACCACCGGCGTTTCCACCGCTTCGGGCGCGGCAATCGCCAGGGTTTCCTCGGCCGGGACCGTCAGTTCGGGCGCCGCCGCCGTGTCGGTCTCCGGCTTCGAGCTGCCGAACATGACATAGGCGCCGGCCGCAATGGCCAGGACGCTGACCGAGGCCAGCACCAGCGGAAGCGACGATTTCCTTGCCGGCGCGACCGCGAGCGGCGCGGTCTTCGGCATCGTTCTGGGCGCGGTCTTCGGCGCGGTCATCGGCCTGGGGCGCGAAATCGGCGCCGATTGCGGACGGCGCGGCACGACCTTGTCGGTCTCGGCCGCGGTCGCGGCGTCAAGCGCCGGCTTCGGCGGCGCCGCATGCGGGTCCTGGCGCGGTTGCCGGGCGCTGAGCGGCGTCACCTTGCTGTCGCCGTTCATCATCGCCAGCCATTCCTCGGCGGTCTGCACGCGGTCCTTCAGGAGCACCGACATCGCCTTGTCGAGCGCCGCGCAGAAGGCGACGTCATAGAGATCGGTCGACCGCTTGGTCAGCGGCACCACCGGATCGGTCTGATCCGACGCGATCGCGGCCAGGCGCGTCTGGCTGTCCGCCGGCACTTCACGGGTGACCACGTAATAGAACGTCGCGGCCAGCGAATAGAGGTCGCTCGCCGGGCTCTGCTCGCTCTCGGCGATGTAGAATTCCTGCGGGCTGTAACCGTCCTTGACCGCGCGCAGCGTGGACAGCGCGCGGGTGTCGCCTGGCAGCTTCTCCTTGGCGGCACCGAAATCGATCAGGATCGGCTCGCCCTGCGGGGTCACGAGGATGTTGTCGGGCGAGATGTCCCGATGCAGCATGCTGTGGTCGTGCACGAAGCCCACCGCCTTCAGGAGCTTGGTGACGAGCATCACCACATTGGCCTGGGTCAGCATCGGGTCGTTCGCCTCGACCATCTCGCTGATGTCCTTGCCGCTCACATAGTCGAGCACCATGTAGGCGGTGTTGTTCTGCTTGAAGACCTGGTGCACGCCGACGATGTTCGGGTGCGAGAACTTGGCGAGCGCCCGGGCCTCCTGCTCGAACCGGTCGACGATCGTGCGGACCTTGTCCTCGTTCGAGCGCGACCGGACCTGCAGGTTCTCTCCGACCCGATGGCAGAAGGCGGAGGGGAAGCATTCCTTGATCACGACCTTCCGGTCGAGACTGTCGCGCGCGATGTAGGTCACCCCGAAGCCACCGGCATTCAGGTACTGCTCGATCTTGTACTGACCGCCGAGAAGTTCGGTGCCGGGCTTCAGGTTGTCGTGGAAATCCTGGTCCTCGGAAATGTCGGAACCCGTCTCTGCGTCACTTTGCGCCATCGTCTGTTTCACCGTTCTGTAACCAACACGGGCATTGCCGCTTTCGGCCCAACGATACGGCCAAAGACGGCATAAGAATGGCATCCACAGGATTACTTTCGAATTCGCGAAGAAATTTCAGGAAATGGTTACCCTCGCGAAGCATCGGGCCGGATCCGACAGAAGCGCCGCCGCGGGCGGAGAGGATCTCGTGCCGAGTTTCGCAACAATCGGCCTCCGGCAGCCACCTGCCCGGGGCGCCCGGAGCCGCATGTGGAGCATTCGCGCAGGGCCGGCGCCCAACGCAGGGACGTGCAAATTTTTTCAGCGATTCGAGGCGTTGAGCACCCCGGCGCGCGCGCACGGGACCTCCTCACGCGGCGCAGCCCGCCCCGGACCGGGCATGACGGGAATCGGGCAAGTTCTGCGCCGCTCAGCCAAAAGACCGTGCCGCCCACGGGCACCCCGCCGCACCGGAGGAGGATCCTCCCCCACCCGCCTCGAACGGAGAAATGTCCTTAAATTTGCCACTTTTCGGGGCCCGGTCCGGCCACGGTGCCACGGCGGCACGCGCACCACCCGCCCTCGCGGTTGTTGCCGGGCGGGAACCAGTACCCGGCACCCGCCCCGAAGGGGCTCCCGGCTCCGCGGCGGAAAGCGGGCGCCTCAGACGTCGAAGAACACCGTCTCGCCACTGCCCTGGAGCCGGATCTCGAAGCGGTAGACGGCACTCCCGTCGCGCTCGCTGCGCGTGGCGATCAACGTGGCCCGGCGGTTCTGCCATTCGATCAGGTTCAGCACCGGATCGGTCGCGTTGGCCTCGGCCTCGTCGTCGAAATACATCCGCGTGCTGAGCCCGATATTGATCCCCCGCGCCACCAGCCACAGGTTGAGATGCGGTGCCTGCAGCCCGACATTGCGGCCCGGCGTGCAGCCCGGCTTGATCGTGTCGAAGCCCCATTCCCCGGTCCGGAAATCGGTGATCACCCGGCCCCAGCCGCGGAACCCTTCCTCGACCGGACCTCCGCCCTCGGGATGGGCATAACGCCCCTCGGCATTGGCCTGCCAGACCTCGATCATCACGTCCTTCACCGGCGACCCGGTGCCGTCGATCACCAGGCCCTCGACCCGGATCCGCTCGCCCTTCGCGTTCGGTCCGGCGATGTCGCGGCCGAGCTCCTGCTTGTAGATCTCGAACCCCGCAGCCCCCGGCGCGAGGCCGATATGGACGTAAGGCCCGGCGGTCTGCGAGGGCGTTTCCTTCAGATAATCGAGCTTCGTCATCTCAGTTCCCCTCCAGCCGGTTCTCGAACAGGGTCGAGCGCCGCCCCCTCAGCACGATGTCGAACCGGTAGGCCACGGTATCGAGCGGGATCGTCGCATTGAGGTCGAGCCGCGCGGTCAGCCGCTCCACCACCGTCGGGTCCGGCAGCGTCCCGATGATCGGGCATTGCGGGATCAGGGGGTCGCCCTCGAAATAGAGCTGCGAGATCAGCCGCTGCACGAAGGCCGAGCCGAACACCGAGAAATGCACATGCGCCGGCCGCCAGCTGTTCACGTTGTTGCGGAACGGATAGGCGCCGGGCTTGATGGTGCGGAAATAGTAATAGCCGTTCTCGTCGGTCAGCGTCCGCCCGCAACCGCCGAAATTCGGGTCGATCGCGCCCAGATAGGTATCGTTCCGGTGCCGGTAGCGGCCCGAGGCATTGGCCTGCCAGATCTCCAGCAGCGTGTTCGGCACCGGCCGGCCGTTCTCGTCGAGGATCCGCCCGTGCAGGATGATCCGCTCGCCGATCGCGCTCTCGCCCTGCTGGGCGTAGTTGTAGATCAGGTCGCGATCCAGGGGGTCGATATCGCCATGCCCGAATTTCGGCCCGGTGATCTCGCCGATCGAGTTCTGCAGGCTGATCAGCGCATAATTCGGCGAGCGGGCGACGGAAGTGCGGTAGATCTCGGTGCGCGCCGGCGGGTGCGCACGCCGGTCCCGCTGGTAGTATTCGCCGGGCTTCATCATCCCTCTTCCTCCATTTCGGCATAGGTGGCCTTGGCCAGCTTGATCGCGTGGTTCGCCTTCGGCACGCCGGCATAGATCGCCACGTGCAGAAAGGCCTGCATCACGTCTTCCCGGGTCGCGCCGGTATTTGCCGTGGCGCGGATATGCATCGGAATTTCCTCGAAATTCCCCGTCGCCGCAAGAAGCGCCAGCGTCAGCATCGAGCGTTCGCGGCGGTCGATCGTGCCATCGGCCCAGACCGTGCCCCAGGCCGCTTCGGTGATCAGCCTCTGGAACGGTTCGTCGAACGCGGTCTTGGCGGCCTCGGCGCGGTCGACATGCGCATCGCCCAGAACCGCGCGGCGGGTCTGCATCCCTGCGGCGAAACGGTCGGCCATCGGCATCCTCCCTCGATCCGGTCTGCCCGGGTTGCGCCGGACCCTAACCATGCCGCTGCGTTTTGAATATTGATACATCTGAAAAAATACATACCAGATAGATTATGGATTGGGACTCCCACCTCCGCCTGCGCCATGTCCGCTGCTTTCTCGAGATCGCGCGGACAGAAAGCGTCTCGCAGGCGGCCAGCCGGCTCAACGTGACCCAGCCCGCGGTGTCGCGGACCCTGGGCGAGCTGGAGGAGATTCTCGGCGCGCGCCTGTTCGACCGGGTCGGGCGCGGTCTCCGGCTGAACCAGGCCGGCCGCGTGTTCCAGAGCCATGCCGCCGCCTCGATGACCGAGCTGATGCGCGGCCGCGACCGGCTCTCGAAATCCGACCTTGCCGTGCGCCTCTCGGTCGGCGTGCTGCCCACGGCGGCCGCCGATCTGGTGCCACGCGCCGCGCTGTCGTTCCGCGAAGCGAACCCCAATGCGCGGCTCCGGATCGCCACCGGACCAAACTGGCTCCTGTTCAACCAGCTCCGCGACGGTGAGGTCGACCTCGTGGTCGGCCGGATGCCCGAGGGCAGCGGCGGCGCCGTGTTCGAGCAGCTCTATACCGAGGACGTGGTGCTGGTCGCGCGCCCGGGCCACCCGATCCTCGGCGCCGCACGGCCCGTGCCGCAGATCGCCGATTACCCGCTGATCACGCCGCCCGGCGGCGCGGTGATCGCCGGAACGGTGGAGCGCTACCTCGCCTCGATCGGCCTCCCCGAGATGCGCGGCGCCTTCGAGACCGTCGCGCTCCCCGTGGGCCGCAAGATCGTCCAGGCCTCCGACGCGCTCTGGTTCATCTCGCGCGGCGTCGTCACCGACGAGCTCGGGCACGGCACGCTGGTCGCCGTCAATCTCACCTCGCCGCTCCTCGCCGGGCCTGTCGGCATCTCGGTCTCGCGCTCGGCACCGCTCAGCGTCGAGCGCTCGCTCTTCGCCGAGCACCTGCGCCGCGCCGCGCGGCCGGCGAACCCCGCCGATCCGGGCATTGCGCCTTGAAACACCGGCGCCCCTCGTCGAAGGTGCAGCGGCGCGGCGCCCCCGAGATCGAGAAGCCCCCATGACCACGACCATCGCGCTCCATATCGGCGCTCCGGAGACAGACCAGGAGCAGCTCACCTGGTCGCTCCGCAAGGATGCCGAGGCCCTGTCCGAGCAGGGCGTCCTGGTGCGCCGCCCCGGCCTCTACCGCAGCCGGCTGAGCCGCATGCTCGACCGGGTCGGGACCGAATACATCACCGATATCGAGCGCGCGGGCCTGCTCGACAGCATCCTGCGCGGCGGCCCCGCCAGCCGGGTGGTCCTGAGCCGCGCCAACACACTCGGCGCGCCCGCCTGGATGCTGAACGGCGATTGCCTGTTCCAGAACGCCGGCCGCAATACCGGCGAACTGCGCGACCTGTTCTCGGAACATCCCTGCGAACTGCTCCTCGGCCTCCGCAACCCGGCCACGCTGATCCCGGCGGTCTTCGGCGCCCAGGGGGAACGCGGCTGGGACGATTTCGGGGCGGGGACAGACTTCCTCGCGCTGCGCTGGTCAGAAGTGGTGGCGGAGATCCTCGAGGAATGCCCCGGCTGCCCGATGACCGTCTGGTGCCACGAGGAAACGCCGCTGATCTGGCCCGACATCCTGCGCCGGGCGGCCGGCCTCGGCCCCGGTTTCGTGTTCAGCGGAGAGCTCGACATGCTCGGCCAGCTCCTTTCCGGGGAGGCGATCGAAGAGCTCGCCGCGGCGCTCGACGCCCAGCCCGGGCTCGCCGGCGAGGAACGGCGGCAATTCAAGGCGCGGTTCGTCGAGGAGAACATGCTGGAAGACGTCGTCGAGCAGGAAATCGACCTGCCCGGCTGGTCGCAGGGCATGATCGACGCGATGACCGAAACCTATCTCGCCGATCTCGAGCTGATCCGCGGGATGCCCCATGTGACGTTCCTGGGTCTTTAGGGCAGGAGGCGTTCGGCAGAGGCGGCTGTCCGATGGTGCGCTCATCTGGTCCGGTCGAGCGACGCCCCGCCCGGAACAAGGCCCGGCACGGGCCGCCGGGCGAGCGCCTGCCCGCCCCGCCCGCGCTACTTCAAGAGCCGCATCACGATGGCCGGGATCTCGGTCACGGAATATCCGCCGCTGGACATGCTCGAGGCCAGGACGATCAGGCTGCTGCCCACGACCACGCAGATGATCGCAGGTTTCACGGTCACGTCGGAACTCGAAAAGGCGCTGATCGCCGCAGGAAAGGCCAGCGCCAGGATCACGACTCCGACAACGAAGACGAGGTCCGGGTTCACCCCAATTCCCCCAAACTGACTTTCGTCAGTTATTCAGGATCGGTCGAGAAAATCAATCTTTCCTCGCAGGGCGCGATCCGCAGGATGTTGGTCGAGCCTGGCACGTTGAACGGCACGCCCGCGGTCACGACGATCTGGTCGGTTTCCGAGGCGAAGCCTTCCGCCCTTGCGGCGCGGGCCGAGTTCACCACCGCCTGCTTGAACCGTTCGAGCTTGCCGGTGAGCACGCAATGCAGCCCCCAGGTCAGGGTCAGCTGCCGGCAGGTGTCGAGAATATGGCTCATCGCGATGATCGGCACATGCGGCCGCTCGCGGGCGATCAGCCGGGCCGTGGTGCCCGATTGCGAGAAACAGCAGATCGCCGCGACATTCGTGGTCTCGGCGATCTCGCGCGCCGCCGAGACGATGGCATCGGCATGGGTCTCGCGCCGGCCGCCCCGGCTCGCATCCATCACGTTGCGGAAGGTCGGGTCGTTCTCGACCTCGCGCGCGACGGCGTCCATCGTCGCCACCGCCTCGACCGGGTAGTTGCCCGCCGCGCTCTCGGCCGAGAGCATGACCGCGTCGGTACCCTCGTAGATCGCCGCCGCCACGTCCGACACCTCGGCGCGGGTCGGAAGCGGGCTCTCGATCATCGATTCCAGCATCTGCGTCGCCACGATCACCGGCTTCGCGGCGGCGCGGCACTTGCGGATCATCCGCTTCTGCAAGGGCGGCACCGCATAGACCGGCAGTTCCACGCCCAGATCGCCGCGCGCCACCATGATCGCGTCCGACACCGCGAGGATCTCGTCGAACGCGGTCACCGCCGCCGGCTTCTCGACCTTGACCATGATCGCGGCCCGGTTGTTCACAAGATCGCGCGCCTCCCAGACATCCTTCGGACGCTGGACGAAGCTCAGCGCCAGCCAGTCGACGCCGAGCTGACAGGCGAATTCCAGGTCGGACTTGTCCTTCTCCGAAAGGGCCGCGAGCGGCAGCACCACGTCGGGCACGTTCACGCCCTTGCGGTTCGAGACCCGGCCGCCGACGATCACTTCGCAGATCGCGTGATCCTCGGCGCAGGATTTCGCCTTGAGACGGATCTTGCCGTCATTGACGAGCAGCGACGCGCCGGGTTCGAGCGCGGCGAAGATCTCCTTGTGCGGCAGGCAGACCCGCGTCGCGTCGCCCGGCGCGGGGTCGAGATCGAGCCGGAAGGTCTGGCCCTCCACCAGGTCGACCCCCTCGTCATCGGCGAACACGCCCACGCGCAGCTTCGGCCCCTGCAGGTCGGCCAGGATCGCGATCGGACGGCCGACTTCCTCCTCGACCTGGCGTATGATCGCGTGGCGCGCGGCGATATCGTCCTGCGTGCCATGGCTCATGTTCAGGCGGAACACGTCCGCCCCGGCCTCGAACAACGCCTTGATGGTCGCGTGGTCCGACGAGGCGGGCCCCAGCGTCGCAACGATCTTTACGCTACGGTGTCGTCTCATGGCTCGGTCCCCGGTCAACATTCGCGGCCCTTATCACCGATAACGCTAACGGTGACAACTGGCGCTTCCCTTCTGCGCGGCGTATTGCGACTGTTCGACGGATGTATGACACGGCCATGAATTCAGACGCCTACGAAATCATCGGCGCCGAAAGGCCCGGACCCTGGCTGATCGCCTGCGACCACGCCTCGAACCGCGTTCCGGAAAGCGTGAACGGCGGCACGCTGGGGCTCCCCGAGAGCGAGATGGCCCGCCATATCGCCTGGGATATCGGCGCGGCCGGCGTGACCCGCCATCTTGCCGACCGGCTCGCGGCGCCGGCGATCCTCTCGCGCTTCTCGCGGCTGGTGATCGACCCGAATCGCGGCGAGGAAGACCCGACCATCGTGATGAAGGTCTATGACGGCACCATCGTGCCCGGAAACCGCCACCTCACGCCCGAGGAGCGCGAACGGCGCCTGAACGACTGGTACCGCCCCTACCATGCCGCTTATGCGGAACTCGCGGCCCGGCGCCGCGACACGCTCGTCGTGGCCGTCCACAGCTTCACGCCCCGGCTCAACGGGCGCTCGCACCGGCCCTGGCATGTGGGCATCCTCTACGATGCGCGCGACGAGCGGCTCTCGCGCCCGCTGATCGACCGGCTCAGGGGCGAGGGCGACATCGTGGTGGGCGAGAACGAACCCTATGCCGGGCACCTTCCCGGCGACGCGATCGACCGCCACGGCCTCATCCCCGGCCGCCCCAACGCGCTGATCGAGCTCCGGCACGACCTGATCGACACGCCCGAAAAGCAGGCAGCCTGGGTCGCCCGGCTCGCGCCGATCCTTGAAGCGGCGCGGCACGACGCCGATCTCTGAGACAACCCCGGAGGACAAGATGGACGACCAGACCCGCACCGAACTCGAAGCCGCCGCATTCCGCCGGCTGTTGCAGCACCTGTCGGAACGGACCGACGTGCAGAACATCGACATGATGAACCTCGCCGGCTTCTGCCGGAACTGCCTCTCGCGCTGGTACCAGGAAGCCGCCAACGAACGCGGCCTCGAGATGACCAAGGAAGAGAGCCGCGCGATCGTCTACGGCATGCCCTATGAGGAATGGCGCGCGAAATACCAGACCGAGGCGACCGCCGACCAGAAGGCGACCTTCGGCGAGGCGATCAAGGCGCACCCGTAGCGCAGCGGTCGGCCGACCGCGAACCGGCAGCTTGCCGGATCCGGTTCGGGGCAACTACCTTGTCCGGGCACAATCCCGCAATCGGAGCCGCTTCATGACCAGAACCCTTCTGCTGGCCACGGCCCTGGCCTTCTTCTGCAAGGCCGCCCTGGCCGGCATGCCGACGGAAGAAACGGTGACCTGCCCGGTCGGGGGCGAGGAATTCACCGTTGTCGGGACGCTCAGTTGCTCGACCATGGGCAGAACGATGTCCTTCAAGCCCGTCTCGTCCTGCGACTTCGTCACCCGGCTTCCGATCTGCCCGTCGAACGGGCTTCCCCTGTACCAGGAGTTCTCCGATCAACAGGTCGACCGGCTGGAAGGGCTTCTGGACAGCGAGGAATACCAGGAGATCGCGGCGCTGTCCCCATGGCGGCGTGCCTACCGGATTTCGGTCTTCCTGGAAGGGTCCGGAACCCCGACCGGTTTCAACCTGCTCCTGAACGGGTATTGGTACGACGAGGCGTTTCTCGGCGAGGCCGAAGCCCTGGACGACCTCCTTGCCGAAGCCGCGACGGAGCGCAGCCGCGCACCCGCCGCGGATCGCCCGTTTCTCGACGCCATACTGGCCTATGCGCTGTTTCGGGCCGGCCGGACCCAGGACGCCGAAGCGATGCTGAACACCGCGAGGTCGGCGACCGACATCCCCGACTTCCTGGATGCCTATATCGACCGCATCGAAGCCTGCGTGGCAAATCCGGAGGCAGACGGCTGCGCCCCCGATGCACCGCTCGACTTCTGAGCCCCGCCAGACGCGACCTCGCGCAGGGGGGGGGGCTGGGGCCGGATCGCGCTCCGGTCTCCGGGAGTTGACTGGACGGCCCCCGCGGCTGCGCCTACCCTTTCGTCAGAACAAGGAAAGCCCCCAATGCGCGCACTCTTCCTGATCCTCGGCCTCCTGCCCGGCGCCGCGCTGGCCGCGCCCGATGACCAGCTCCTGCGGCTCGTCGCGCAGGGCCTCCGCGAATACCGCGTCGAGGCCGATGTCGAACAACTCACCTCCGCCCAGGCGGCGGCGATCTACCTCGCGGTGTCGTCGCCCAACGAAGAGAACGGCATCGCCAGCGGCACCCGCTATCAGATCCTGTCGATCCTGCGCTGGGAAGACGCCACCAACCCGGACCGGAAATGAGACGCCCCCTCGCCCTCGCCGCCCTCGTCCTGACGCTCGCCGCGCCGCCGGCCTCCGCCGACGATCAGCTGCGCCTCCTGGTCGCCGACGACCTGCGCAGCCTCGGCTTTCACGAGGTCGACGTCGACAGCCTCACACTGAACCAGCTCGCGGCGATCCACGCCGTCGCGCATGACAAGCGCCGGGGCGGCGGCCGCCGCGGCATGATCCGCTCGATCCTTGGCGGCAGGAACTCGCTTCGCGGCCTGTTCCGCCAGTAGCTCCAACACCCGGAAGCCCGTCGCGCGAATCGACGGTCAGAGGGGAGACCTGTTCCCCGGACCGGGCGCCCGAACGGGAGTTCCGCACCGCAGAAGTTTTCTGCGCGTGCAGTGGCCTTCCCGGCGCCACCCTGCTAGGGCAGCCCCGTTTGCGCAAACAAGGACCGGGCCCGATGGCGTTCTACACCGACTTCGTGAAATACCTGTCCGAAACCACCCCCCGGCAGGCCGCCCAGGCGCTCGTTCCCCATCCGATCACCGCCGGCGAGATCCGCACCGAAATCCTCTCGGGCCTCACCGTCGCGCTGGCGCTGGTGCCCGAGGCGGTGGCCTTCGCCTTCGTGGCCGGGGTGCACCCGCTGGTCGGGCTCTACGCCGCCTTCATCGTGGGGCTCATCACCGCGATCTTCGGCGGCCGCCCCGGCATGATCTCGGGCGCCACCGGCGCACTCGCGGTGGTCATGGTGGCGCTGGTCGCGGATCACGGCGTCGAATACCTCTTCGCCACCGTGGTGCTGATGGGCATCCTGCAGATCCTCGCCGGCGTGTTCCGGCTCGGCAAGTTCATCCGCCTCGTGCCCCACGCGGTGATGCTGGGCTTCGTCAACGGCCTCGCCATCGTGATCTTCCTGGCGCAGCTCGGCCAGTTCAAGGTGCCCGGTAGCGTGGCCGCGAGCGGCGAGCACGGCCTTCTGGCCGGAACATGGCTCAGCGGCGGGCCGCTCCTGATGATGTTCGCGCTGGTCGGCCTCACCATGGCGATCATCTGGCTCACGCCGAAACTCACCTCGGCGATCCCCGCGCCCCTCGCCGGCATCGCCATCGTCGCCATCGGCGTGATCGCCCTCGACATCGACGTGCCCCGCGTCGGCGACATGGCCTCCATCCAGGGCGGCCTCCCCGCCTTCCACCTGCCCATGGTGCCGCTCAATTTCGAAACGCTCAGGATCATCGTGCCCTATGCCGTGATCCTCGCCGCCATCGGCCTGATCGAAAGCCTGCTCACGCTGAACCTCGTCAACCGCATGGTCGGCACCCAGGGCGGCGCCAGCAAGGAATGCCTGGCCCAGGGCCTCGCCAATACCGTCACCGGGTTCTTCGGCGGCATGGGCGGCTGCGCGATGATCGGCCAGTCGATGATCAATGTCCGCTCCGGCGGGCGCCGGCGGCTCTCGGGCATCATCGCCGCAGGCTTCCTCCTGAGCTTCATCCTCATCGCCTCGCCGCTGATCGAGCAGATCCCGCTCGCCGCGCTCGTCGGCGTGATGTTCATGGTGGTGATCGGCACCTTCGCCTGGAACACCTTCCGGATCATGCGCGTGGTGCCGATCCACGCGACCTACGTGATGCTCCTCGTGACCGTGGTGACCGTCTGGCACGACCTCGCCGTCGCCGTCGTCGTGGGCGTGATCGCCTCGGCGCTCCGGTTTTCCTGGGAGCACGCCAAGCAGATCGCCGCCCGGTCCGAAATCACGCCCGAGGGGGACAAGATCTACCGGATCAGCGGCCCGCTGTTCTTCGGCTCCGCCTCGGCCTTCGCAGAGCTGTTCGATCCCGAGGGCGACCCCGACAAGATCATCGTCGATTTCGCCGACAGCCGGGTGACCGACCAATCCGCCCTCTCGGCGATCGAATCGGTGTCGGCCGCCTACATGCAGGCCGGCAAGACGATCCGCCTGCGCCACCTGTCGCACGATTGCTACCGCCTGCTCGCCCGTACCGGGCTCCTGTTCGACGAACAGGACGACGACCCCGACTACCAGGTCGCCACCGACTACTCGGTGAAAGTCGGCCTGTTCTCGGCGGGGCATTCCTAGAGCGGGATGTCGGCCATGCCCTTGCCCCGCCCGATCAGCGCCAAAGACGCCGGGCGAGCGCCTGCCCGGCTCGTGCTTCGATGCATCAGGATGTGATTTCAGCGGAGAACCAGCGTTTCCGCCGAAGCGCATCCTGCTCCAGCCGCGCGGGGGAGCGGAGATTCCACATCTTCCGGGCCGGAATTTGTGCGGATCCCCACGGCGCGGCCGCTCAACCCCGCACCGTCTCCACACTCAGCACTGTAGGCAGATGCCGCGCGATCTCGGACCAGGTCTCGCCCTCGTCCGCGCTGGCGAAGACCGAGCCGGAATTGGTCCCGAAATAGACCCCCGCCGGGTCCGCCCCGTCCACCGCCATCGCCTGCCGCAGGACCGTGAAGAAACAGGCCCCCTGCGGCAGGCCCTCCCGCATCGCCTGCCAGCTCTCGCCGCCATCGCGCGAGCACCAGACCGCGGCCGAGGCGTCGGGCGGGAACCGCCCCGCCATGTCGCCGTTCAGGGGCAGCACCCAGAGCGTCTCCATGTCGCGCGGATGTACCGCCACCGGAAAGCCGAAGGTCGAGGGCAGGCCCCCGGTCACCTCCTGCCAACTGCGCCCGCCATCGGGCGAGCGGAACACGCCGTGGTGGTTCTGCTGGTAAAGCAGGTCGACGCCCCTGCCCGGCGCCCGCACCATGTTGTGGACGCAATGGCCGATCTCGTCGGCGGTGCCGCTGGCGGGATGGTCCGACACGCCCGCCGCCTCCGCGTTGGAGCGCCGGTTCCGCCGCTCCCAGGTGGCGCCGCCATCTTCGGAGGCGAACACACCCGCTGCCGAGATCCCGACCCAGAGCTTCTCGGGCCGCGCCGGATCGGCGACGATGGTGTGCAGCACCAGCCCCGCCGCGCCCGGCGACCAGCCTTCGCGCGAACCGTGCTCGTTCAGGCCCTCGACCGGCTCCCAGGTCACCCCGCCATCGCGGCTCGCATAGAGCTTGCCCGGCTTGCCCCCGGCATAGAGCACCCCGCCCGAAAGGCCGAGCGACCACATCGCCTCGACCTCGCCGGTGAACGGTGCGGGCGGGCTCGGCTCCAGCCCGAATTTCGCAGCGGTCTCGGGGTCGTTCCGCACCCAGTCGTCGAACCCGCCATTGGAGAACCGGCTCAAGACCCAGGTCGCGCCGCCATCCTCCGACCGCCAGACCCCGGCGCCATGCCAGTCGCTGCCGCCCGCGGCCCAGAGCGTGCCGCTCTCCGCATCGCCGATCACGTGGTTGATGGGCCAGCCGTCGCAATGCGGCCCCGAGACCGTCCAGCCCCGGCGCCCGGCGCCGGACGCGATCAGGAACACACCCTTCGTGGTGCCCGCAAGCACCATCACAGCCTCGCCCATCGCGCCCTCCGCCGCCGCTTCCGGGCGGCAGCGTATCATGGCTCCCGGCCGGGCTCCTAGCGCGGAAAGCCGCTCAGACCGCGGCCTTGCGGCTCTCCTCGAGATAGATCTCGCGCAGCCGGAGCGCGACCGGCCCCGGCGTTCCGTCTCCCAGGACCGCGCCGTCGACCGCGACCACCGGCATCACGAAGGCCGAGGCCGAGGTGACGAAGGCCTCGTCGGCGCCCTGCGCCTCTTCCACCGTG
Organism: Paracoccaceae bacterium; assembly: GCA_003605175.1. Classification (GTDB taxonomy): domain Bacteria; phylum Pseudomonadota; class Alphaproteobacteria; order Rhodobacterales; family Rhodobacteraceae; genus Ovoidimarina. The sequence goes on from QWDA01000011.1 coordinate 123,029, forward strand.
AAGGGCCGCTCCTCGACCTTCATCTGCGCCTCGCGGGCAAAGCGCAAAACCGCCGCGCGGGTGATCCCGTGCAGGATCTCGGTGCCGAGATTGCGGGTGACGATGGTGCCGCCCTTGACGATATAGGCGTTGTTCGACGAGCCCTCGGTCACGAAGCCGTCTTCCACCAGCCAGGCGTCGTCAGCGCCCAGCTTCTTTGCCGCCATCTTCGCCATCGACGGATAGAGAAGCTGCACCGTCTTGATGTCGCGACGGCCCCAGCGGATGTCCGGAACGCTGGCGACCTTGATCCCGGTCTTCGCCGCCGGACTCTCGGCCAGGCCGGGCTTCGACTGGGTGAACAGAACCACCGTCGGCGTCGCCGCCTCGGGGAAGGCGAAATCACGGTCCGCCGCGCCGCGGGTGACCTGAAGATAGATCAGCCCGTCCTCGAGCCCGTTCCGCGCCACCATCTCGCGATGCACCGCCAGCCACTCCGCCTCGGTGAGCGGGTTCTCCATCTCGAGTTCCCCCAGCGAACGCGAGAGACGCGCCGCATGGCCCGCGAAATCGATCAGCTTGCCGCCGAGCACGCTCGTCACCTCGTAGACCGCGTCCGCAAACAGGAACCCGCGGTCGAACACCGACACCTTCGCCGCTTCCTCGGGCAGGTATTCTCCGTTGACATAGACGATGCGGGACATGGGCCGGGCCTCCTTCGCTGAACCCGGAATGGCTAGCCCGGCGGCCCGGTGTCGTCCACCAATTTCCCACGTGACGCCGGGAGTTCGCGCAATCGGTATTCTCGCAAGCTCCGACCCGGAAAATGTGCATTCTCCGGGCTCACTCCGCGCCCAGCACCTCCTCGATCCCGTAGCGCAGCCGCTCGGTCGAGAAATCATGCCCGCCCGCGAAGCTGCAGAACTCCAGAACCTGCCCCGCCGGGTTGCGCTCCCGCGCGCAATGCATCCCGCCCGGTGCGGGGCCCGTTCCCGCCGGTTCGAACCCGCCCTCCTCGCGGTACATCTCCAGCGCTTTCGCCACGCTGCCCTGCCGCGCCGGCCCGATCGCGCGCCCGGCCTGCGGCACCACCGGGTCGGCATCCCCGTGGATATGGACGAGATTGGCCGGCGGCGCCGGGCAACTATCCGGCACCGGCGCCCAGAACGTCCCCGACATCGGCACGAAACCCGCAAAGCGCTCCGACATCCCGCAGGCGAGCGTCCAGGTCAGCATGCCCCCCGCCGAGAACCCGGTCGCCACGATCCGCGCCGGGTCGATCCCCTTCGCCACGAGGTCGTCCAGCACCGCGCCGACATAGACGAACTCCCGATTCTCCGCCTGCCCGGGCGCCTGCGGCGTATGCGCGATCGCCCAGTCCGGCCCCTCCGAATCGAGCGCCACGAAGGCCATGCCGAGCGCGTCCGCCAGCCGGCGCAGCGCCGGATTGCCCATCGACCCGGCCCCCGACCCGCGATAGCCATGGGCGAACAGGAACGCCCCGTTCGGCGCCCCGCCCTCGGGCAGGTAGAGCCGGTAGCTCCGACCGCCGACCAGGCAGTCGCTATCCGGTCCGCAGGCGAAGGCGGGCGCGGCCGAAAGGGCGGCGAGAAGGAAGATCAGGCGCATGGGTGGGCTCCGGTTGCTTCGCTCCGACCCAAGCAAATCCCCCGCCCTCCTGCACCCGACAAATCCGTGAGCGGCCCCGGTGGCGGCAATCGGGTGTGCGGGTTGTGTACAGGTTGTGTACGGGTTGTGCCGGGCGGCATCGCCGGAATCCAGGGCCGGGCGAGCGCTCTGCCGGCCCACGCTATCGCACGAGCGTTCAGCGGTTTCCGGGCGCGCTTGTCGGCGCTCCCAACGCCGGACCGGGGCTTTTCCGGCGCTCCGCGCGTTCGCAGCTTGAAGGCACCACTGGCGCCTTCATCGGCTGCGCCGAACCGCTGCTCACCCCCAAAGCCCGGCCTCGGGGGGATGCACGCCCTCCGCATCGAAGCGGAGCGGCACCTCGCGGTCTTCCGCCAGAAGAAGCGGCCCGTCGAGATCGGTCACCGCCGCCCCCTGCGCCACCAGAACCGCCGGCGCCATCGCGAGCGAAGAGCCCACCATGCACCCCACCATGATCCCGTACCCCTCCGCCCGCGCCGCCGCCCGCAGCGCCAGGGCCTCGGTCAGCCCGCCGGTCTTGTCGAGCTTGACGTTCACCATGTCGTACCTGCCCTTCAGACCCGGCAAGGTCGCCCGATCGTGGCAACTCTCGTCGGCACAGACCGGCAAGGGCCGTGCGATCTCGCCCAGCATCGCATCGTCCCCGGCGGGCAGCGGCTGCTCCACCAGCGCCACCCCCAGCCGCAACAGATGCGGCGCAAGATCGGCATAGACCTCCGCCGTCCAGCCCTCGTTCGCGTCCACGATGATCCGCGCGTCGGGCGCGCCCGCCCGCACCGCCTCCAGCCGCACCATGTCGTCGGGCGTCCCGAGCTTCACCTTCAGGAGCGGCCGATGCGCCGCCCGCGCCGCCGCCGCCCGCATCCGCTCGGGCGTGTCGAGCGACAGCGTGAACGCCGTCACCTCCGGCCCCGGCGCCGACAGCCCGGCCAGCTCCCAGACCCGCTTGCCCGCCGCCTTCGCCGCGTGGTCCCAAAGCGCGCAATCCACCGCATTCCGCGCCGCGCCCGGCGGCAAGAGCGCCTGCAATGCCTCGAGCGTGACCCCCTCGGGCAGCCCCTCGATCTCGGCCGTCACGCTCTCGAGGCTCTCGCCATAGCGCGCATAGGGCACACACTCGCCGCGCCCCACCACACCGCCCGCCTCGGCCAGCACCGTCAGGACCCGCGCCACGGTCCGGCTCTCGCGCGAGATCGTGAACGCCTCCCTGAGGCGAAACGCCTCCGCCACCACCCTCAGCCGCATCGGCACGCCCCGAGAAGGTTCGGCGGCGGGTGGGACGTCGTTCGCCGCAGGCGGACGCGGGTCACCCGACCCCTCACGTCCCCTCCAGCGCGTCGACCAGCCGCCCGGCCCCCTGCCGGAACGGATCCGCCGCCGGCAGACCCATCTCGCGCTCGACCTTCTCGAGATAGCTCAACGCCTCGTCCTCGCCCATCGCCGCGGTGTTGACCGAGACCCCCACCACCCGGCAGGCGGGGTTGACGATCCGCGCCAGCGGCAGCGCCGTGTCCCGCAAGGCCGCCAGCGACGGCAGCGCATAGTCCGGCAGCCCCCGCATATGCGCCCGCACCGGCTCATGCGCGAGCACCAGCGCGTCGGGCTGCCCGCCATGGATCAGCGCCAGCGACACCCCCGAGAAGGAGGCATGGAACAGGCTCCCCTGGCCCTCGACATGGTCCCAGTGATCGGCATCGTTGTCCGGCGTCAGCCACTCCACGGCGCCGGCCATGAAATCGGCCACCACCGCGTCGAGCGGCACGCCGTCGCCGGTCACCAGGATCCCGGTCTGCCCGGTGGCGCGGAAAGTCGATTTCAGCCCCCGCGCCCGCATCTCCCGGTCCATCGCCAGCGCGGTGTACATCTTGCCGACCGAGCAATCCGTCCCCACCGCAAGCACCCGCTTGCCGCTCCGTTTCTTTCCGTTCGCGATCGGATATTTCACCTGCGGCACCCGCACGTCGAAGAGCTGCCGCCCATGCGCCTTCGCCGTGGCCACCAGATCGGCCTCGTCGCGCAACAGGCTGTGCAGCCCGCTCGCCAGGTCGAAGCCCTGCTCCAGCGCGGTGTGCAGCTCTGCCTTCCAGGTCTCGGAAATCACCCCGCCGCGATTGGCCACGCCGATCACCAGCGTCTTCGCCCCTGCCGCCCGCGCCGCGTCGAGCCCCATGTCGGGCACCTTCACGTCGGCCTTGCAGCCCTGCAGCCTGAGCTGCCCCACCACGTTCTCGGGCCGCCAGTCGCGGATCCCCTGCGCCACCTTCGCCGCAAGCTGGTCCGGCGCATCGCCGAGAAACAACAGATACGGGGTCTCGATCATCGCCATCCCTCCGGCTCGAACAAACGAGGCGATCCTTGCACGATCCGCGGGCAGCGGAAACCGGGGGCGGAAGGGCCCCCGTCCGCGCATCTACCAGATCAGGAAATGCGGCAGGCCGGACATCTCGTGAAGACCTTCCGCAAGCTCCGCCAGCGGGATCAGCGCGAGAAACACCAGCGCATCCGACAGGTTGCGGCTGAGGGTCGGGACACTGAAGGTCACGAATTCCGGGCCCGAGAACAGCGAGGGCCTGGGCAATATCCGTGGCACCCGACGCGCGTACGCGTCATACTCCGCACCGAACGTGGCACGCAGGTACTGCTCCTCGCGCGCCGCGGTCATCGACAGGATCGCGAAGACCGACCCCGCGAGGAACAACGTCAGGACGATGCTCCCCAGCATCAGCCCGAAGCCCAGCACCCCGATCGTCGAGAACAGGTAGAGCGGATGCCGGCAGATCGAATAGGGCCCGTCCTGCACGACGCTCCGATTCTTCTGGCCACCGATGTAGAGAATCGCCCAGAACCGTCCGAGAACCCCGGAAATGATCAGGAACACACCCGCGACTTCGAGAAGCTCGAACAACCAGTGCGTCTCGGACCAGGCCGATTTCGAGAACACGATCAAGGGGATGGCGAGCAGGAAGTACAGCCTGAGCGCGGTGATACGGATGCGCTGGTCGAAAGGGGTTACCGTACTGCTCATGCACTGCTCCGTCGGCATCTGATCTCGGGTTTGCCCGTTCCATAGCCGAGCCGGGCCGCGGATTCCCATGGGAATCGGCATGCGCGACACCAAGACACGGCCGCCTTGCGAAGCGGCTGCGACCGTGTCGGGTTTCGGTTCAGATCAGGGAAATCACCGGGACATCCCAGAGAATGTCCGTGATCGGCAGATACCAGGCCATCTGGAGCGACCCGGGTTTGGTAGCCTCGCGCACGATGAACGAACGGCCGTTCTCCGCGAAGTCGGCCATGTGCTCGAGTCGCAGGCGCGGATGCCGTTGCAGCCATTCCTCGAGCGCCCGCTGCTGCCCCATGCTCCTGTCGTCGCCATAGCTGAACCAGTCGTCGAACATCAGGATCGTGCCGGGACGGATGTAGCGGTCCAGCCAGGCCATCGCGACTGCGGTCGACTGATAGTAATCGCAATCGAGCAGCACGACCGACGCCGGGCGGAACGGGTGTTCCTCGCGCAGCTCGTCGGTAAGGCTGTCCTCGAAGAACCCCTCGACCAGAACAGCGCGCGACATGTCCATCCCGCGCGTTTCGAGGTTCTTCTCGACCTCCTCGCGCGAGCAGGCGAACTGCCCTTCGAAGAACCGGGGGTCGGTCGCGTCCACCCCCTCGGGCGGCGGGAGCCCCTGGAAGGAATCGAACCCGTAGAGGCGCATGTCGTCCATGCCGAGCTCTTCGGCGATCTGGCCGGCGGCCAGGAACGTCCCACCCCGGAACAGGCCGAATTCGTAGTAATCGCCCTCGAAGGAACGGGCGTCCCTGTCGGATTGCGAAAGCTCCAACGCGTCACGGATCGCGTCGATGGCACCCGGGCTGAGCGACCGGAATCCGGGGTTCATGAGGTGATAGATGCGCGACCCAAGTCTGTAGAGAGGCGGCGACCAGCGGAGGGCTTCTTCGATCCTGGCTTTGAGCGGCAATGTACGCTTCCTCGATAAGCTCCATCTTTGAAGATGCGGTGCCGCTACGCCCCATCAAGTAAAACGTTAACAGGCCGGGGCCGATTCTGCAATTCATGGCGCCCGGGGCGCGGCATGCGCGGAGCCTCGCCGATCGCAAGGATGCGGGCGGCGCCGATGGCGGAAGGTTCCCATCGCCCCATCGCGCCCGGACAAGAGGTCTGCGCTGCATCGCAGAAAACCGGTTGCAGACACGCACGCAATATTCTAACCGATCAAGCAACCTCAACGTAACATCCTTACCGAGAAGCCCATGTCCTTCCGCCTCCAGCCCGCGCCGCCCGCCCGCCCGAACCGCTGCCAGCTCTTCGGCCCCGGCTCCCGTCCGGCGATCTTCGAGAAGATGGCCATCTCGGCCGCCGACGTCATCAACCTCGACCTCGAGGATTCAGTGGCCCCCGACGACAAGCCGGAGGCGCGCACGAACATCGTCCAGGCGATCGGCGATATCGACTGGGGTACCAAGCATCTCTCGGTCCGGATCAACGGGCTCGACACGCCCTACTGGTACGCCGACGTGGTCGAGGTGCTGGAGAACGCCTCCGACCGGATCGACCAGATCATGATCCCCAAGGTGGGCTGCGCGGCGGATGTCTACGCCGTCGACGCGCTGGTGACCGCCATCGAACGGGCCAGGGGCCGCAGCAAACCCATCGGTTTCGAGGTGATCATCGAGACCGCCGCCGGCCTCGCCCATGTCGAGGAGATCGCCGCATCTTCGCCGCGGCTGGAGGCGATGAGCCTCGGCGCCGCCGATTTCGCGGCCTCCATGGGCATGCAGACCACCGGCATCGGCGGCACCCAGGCGAATTACTACATGCTCCACGAGGGCGCGAAATACTGGTCCGACCCCTGGCACTGGGCGCAGACCGCCATCGTCGCAGCCTGCCGCACCCATGGCGTGTTGCCGGTGGACGGCCCGTTCGGCGATTTCTCCGACGACGAGGGTTTCCGCGCCCAGGCGCTGCGCTCGGCGACGCTCGGCATGGTCGGCAAATGGGCGATCCACCCCAAGCAGGTTGCGCTCGCGAACGAGGTCTTCACCCCTTCGGAGGCCGCCGTCACCGAGGCCCGCGAGATTCTCGCGGCGATGGAGGAGGCCACGAAGAGCGGTGCCGGCGCCGCCGTCTACAAGGGCCGCCTCGTCGACCTCGCCTCGATCCGCCAGGCCGAGGTCATCGTCCGCCAGTCCGAGATGATCGCCGGCTGACGCAAGAACATCCGGGCGGCAGGGAGCGGCAGTCTTACTTCCCGCGCCCGGAACAAGGCCCGGAACGGGCCGCCGGGCGAGCGCCTGCCCGTCCCGGCGGGCTGGCGCTTTTTCACCGTTCCGCGCCCAACATCAGTTCAGCGGGCTTGTACCATAAAGCGCTCCGCTCAACCGTTGCTGCGCCACCCCACGGGCAGGCGCCCACCCGGCTTCGTGCTTTGCGGCTACTCATGAGCCGGGAAACCCCGACGGCATTTCCTGAAAGACCTTCAGCCCCTCGCCTTCCCGAACAGCCCCCGGAGCGCGCGCTGGACGGTGCCGCTGACCGAGGGCCGCGTCTCGGCGCGGAACGGCAGCGGCCGGCAGACCTCCATCGCGGCGATGCCGACGCGGGCCGTAAGCGCGCCGTTGACGAGCCCCTCGCCGAAGCGGCGCGAGACCTTGGCGAGGAGATGCCCGCCGCCGAGCGAGCCGAGCAGATCGTCGCCCATCGCAACCGCACCGGTGGCGACGAGATGGGTGAAGACCGCGCGGGTGAGCCGCCAGGCGCCCAGCGTGCCGCCCCTGCCGCCATAGATCTCGGCGATGCGGCGGATCATCCTGAGATTGGCGGTGAGCGCCGCGATCACGTCGGCGAGGGCGATCGGGATGAAGGCCGTCGCGGTGGCGACCTGCCGGGCAGCGGCCTCGACCTCTGCCCGGGCGGCAGTGTCGAGCGGCTGGAGCAGGCTGCGTTCGGTGAGGTCGAAGAGCGCGTCGGCGTCGAAAGCGTCGCCCTTGCGCTCGGCGAGCCGCTCGACCGCCCAGGCGAGTTCCGCCCGGCCCCGGTAGAGCGCCTCCACCTTCTCCGTCACCCTGCGCGCCGCAGCGAGGTCGTTCGCGTTCCGCGCCGCCTCCGCCGCGCGGTGGATCGCGTCGAGCCGGCCGAGGCGGGCAAGCGCCGCCCATTCGCGGATAACGATGGCGAGCGCCACCACGAGGAACAGGCCGAGAAGCGCGACCGCGATGGTCCCGAGGATCCAGTTCCGCGCCACCAGCCCGGACACGAAATCCCAGGCCCAGAGCGAGAGCCCGAAGGTGAAGACCGCGCCGAGAAGCCGCCAGAACCAGGCGGCAAGCCGCGAGCGCGGCCGCGCGGCGATGGCCGCCATGGTCTGCATCGCCTGGCCCGAGGGCAGGTCGGCCTCCTCGGTGACGGGCGGCGCCTCGGCAGGCGACGGGGCCGGCCCCTCGTCCTCGATCTCGATCAGTACGGGGCCCTTGCGCTCGGTCACAGCCGGTCTCCGATCAGGAATTCCGCGGCCCTGTCGAGCCGGATATGCGGCGGGCCTTCGCCCGGTTTCAGCGTGAGCGGCTGCGGCGCGAAACGCATCACCTCGTAATCCTCGCCGAGCCAGCGCTCGGCGCCCTGCCGGGCCGGGACGAGGAGATGCGCCGGGTCCTCCGGCAGGTCGCCCGGGTGGAAGGCGGCGCGCTTGCCGCTGTCGAGGAGCAGGCCACGCACCATGTCAAGGCTCTGCCCGCCATGCTCCACCGTCTCCTCGGTCGTCGCCCGGAGCGCGGCGAGCGACATCGCCCGGGTCTCGGCCCCGGCGTAATCGGCGCGCGCCTTCGCATCGGCTACCAGCGCCTCCATGATCGCGGTCAGCCGCGGGTGCTGGAGGTGGTGCAGATGGTCGGCCTTGGTCGCGGCGAAAAGGATCCGCTCGACCCGGCGGCCCAGAAGGAGCTGGCTCAGCAAGGCGTTCCGGCCGGGGCGGAAAGCGGCGAGGATCTCTACCATGGCGCCGCGCAGATCCTCCACCGCCTGCGGCCCGGCATGGATCGCGCCCAGCGCGTCGACCAGCACGATCTGCCGGTCGATCTTCGAGAAATGATCGCGGAAGAACGGCTTCACCACCTCGCGCTTGTAGGCCTCGTAGCGGCGTTCGAATTCGCGCCGCAGGCTGCCGCGCCCGCCGGCGCCCTCGGGCAAGGGCGCGAAGGTGAGCACGGGCGAGCCCGCGAGATCGCCCGGCAGCAGGAAGCGGCCCGGGGTGCAGTCGGAAAGCCCCGCCTCGCGGGCGGCGCGGAGATAGGTGGCGAAACTCTCGGCCAGCACGCGCGCGGCGGGCTCCTCGAGCTTCCCCGCCGGGTCGGCGCCGGCCAGCGCCTCGCGGAAGGGCGCGGCGAGCGGGCGGTTCTCGGCCCTGGCCAGCGTCTCGCGCGACCAGGTGGCGAAATCCTTGTCGAGGAGCGCGAGGTCAAGCAGCCACTCGCCGGGATAATCGACGATATCGAGATGCACGGTGCGCGGCCCCGCCATGCCGCCGAGAAGCCCCGAGGGCCGGACCCGGAGCGACAGGCGCAGCTCGCTCACCGTGCGGGTGCTTTCGGGCCAGTGCGGCGCCGGTCCGGTCAGCGCCGCGAGGTGGGTCTCGTAGTCGAAGCGCGGCACGGTGTCATCGGGCTGCGGCTGCAGATAGGCAGCGCGGATCCGCCCCGTCGCGGCGGCGGTGAGGCCCTGCATCCGCGCCCGGCCGATCATGTTGGCGACCAGCGAGGTGATGAACACCGTCTTGCCCGAGCGCGACAGCCCGGTGACGCCCAGCCGGATCACCGGCTCGAAGAACGCCTCCGACACGGTCGACAGCGCACCCTCGACCCCGCGGGTCAGCCCCTCTGCGATATCTCCGATGATCAAGCCGCGATCCCCTGCCTCCGAAGCAAGATAGGCAGCCCCGCCCGCCGCCGCCAGAGGGGAGCTGCGTGCCACTATCGCGACAGATCGCCCGAATCAGCCAGCAGCATGGCAGAAGCGTCGCGCAGGTGCCGGATTGGAATTCCCGCACCTGCGCTGATTGTCAGCGCGCGTTCGCCGCGGCTTTCAGGCCGGTATCGAGCGCCGCCTCGATCCGGTCGATGTCGGCAGGCTCCACGACGAGGCAGGGCGAGATGATGATGTTGTTGCCGGATGTGCGCACCATGACACCGGCTTCGTAGGTCGCATCGAACAGGGCCTGAACCGGGCCCTTGTCGAGCGGCTTCTTCGTCGCGCGGTCCGAAACCAGTTCCAGCGCGGCCATCAGCCCCTTGCCCCGGACATCGCCCACGATTTCGTGCTTCTGCTTCAGGCGCTCCAGCGCCGCGCGCAATTCCTCGCCCCGCGCTGCGGCGTTGGCGACAACGCCCTGCGCCTTCACGGCCGCCAATGTCGCCAGAGCGGCGGCGGCCCCGACGGGATGGCCGGAATTCGTGTAGCCGTGGCTGAGCGTGCCATCTGCCCCAGAAGCGGTTTCGAAGGCTTCGGCGATGGTGCCGCTGATCAGGGTGGCGCCCATCGGGAAGAACCCGTTCGTCAGCGCCTTTGCAGTGGTCATCATGTCGGGCTGCACGCCCCAGAGCCGCGAGCCGCTTTCCGCCCCGGTCCGGCCGAAACCGCAGATCACCTCGTCCGCGATCATCAGGATGCCGTTGCGCGTGCAGATTTCCCGCATCAGCGGCATCAGCGTTTCATGCGGCACCAGGACCCCGCCGGAACCCAGCACCGGCTCCATGATGAAGGCCGCGATCGTATCGGCACCGTAAAAGGCGATCTCGGCCTCGAAACGTGCGGCGATCCCCCGGGCGATCACGGCCGCGTCTTCGCTGTCGAACTCGTTTCGATAGGTGTAGGGCGCCGGCAGGTGGTGACAGCCGGGCAGCATCGGTTCGTATTGCCGGCGGAACTTGTTCATCCCGTTGACCGAGGCGCCGCCGAAATGCGTGCCGTGGTATCCGTACTTGAGCGAAAAGAAGCGCGTCCGTTCCGGCTGACCGATGATGCGCTGGTATTGCCGCGCCAGCCGCAGTGCCGTTTCGACGGAATCCGACCCACCGGAGGTGAAGAAGGCACGTTCCATGCCCTCCGGCGCAAAGAACTCGCGCAGTGCGACCGACAGCTCGATCACGCGGTCGTTCGTCGTGCCCCGGAAGGTGTTGTAGAACGCCATGCGCCCGATCTGGTCGACCATCGCCTGCTTGACCGACGGCGCCGAGTGGCCAAGGCTGACATTCCACAGCCCGCCGACCGCATCCAGAAGCCGATGCCCGTCGATGTCGATCACTTCGACCCCCTCGGCGGCGGTGACGATCCGGGGCGGGTTCTTCTGCATGTCGCCGGGATGGGCCATCGGGTGCCAGCCGTAGCGGGCGTTGTTGGCGATGATGAAGTTGGAATCGCGATGTTCGGTCACCGGGCGTCCTTTCAAAGTCCGAGGAGGCGCAGGGCCTCCGCATAGCTGGCTGCGGGATCCGTGACGTCGAAATGTACGCAGGCCATGCCCGCCGCCTCGCCGCCGCGGATGTTCTTGAGCTGGTCGTCGACAAAGACGCATTCGCTGGCCGCAAGGCCGAGGCCCTCGGTTACGAAGCCGAATGCGCGGGGATCGGGTTTGAGAATTCCGGTATAGGTGGCGTCGACGACGAGTTCGAATTCCGGCAGGAAGGAAAGCCTGTCGCGGAAGCCCTTGCCGTAGAACAGATCGAGTTCGTTCGACAGGATGGCCAGCCGCTTGCCACCGGCCCTGGCACGGGCGATGGCCTCGCGGAACTCGGGGCGGATGACCGCCTCGGGATCGTCGCCACGGGCGCTGGCGATGAACTGCGGGAACTCCGTCCAGGTTTCGCCCACCAGCGCGCCGACCTCGCTCATCCGGCGCATCCAGTAGTCCCGCTCGGACATCTCGCCGGCCTGCATGGCGGCCCAGAGCGCGTCTTCATCGGGCGCGAAGGGCCCCTTCCATGTCAGGCTGTTCGCGGGCAGCCCCAGCGCCTTTTCGGTCAGGTCGTGAGTCTCGAACATCGTGCGCGAGATCACGCCGCCGAAATCGAGAACCAGCGCTTCGCGTGTCCCTGTCATGTCTCGTGGTCCTCGTCGGCAAGCGGGGCAACCTGTGGCCCGGGGTAGCGGCTGGCCTGCCTGCCGCCGCCCGGGCCGCGTCGACCTGCGGTATTCCCATCGAGATACCGGTTCGCCAGCTCGCGCGTCAGGGAGATGTAGCGCGCGTTACGCCGTTCCGCGCCGTCTTCGCCCATCCGGTCGATGATCCAGCCGACATAGGTGGCCGCGCGAAGCACCAGGAACAGGTCGAGCGTGGCCAGATCGATCTTTCGGACCGAGCGATACCCGTCGATCAGTGCATCCCGCAGCGCCGGGTAATCCGGTTCGCTCATGTTCTTGAGCAGGGTGGTGGCGATGTCGAACTGCCGATACCCGTACCCGCCATCGTCGAAGTCGATCAGATGAAGCCGCTCGCCGTCGATCAGGACATTCTCGCGCACGAGATCGGCATGGATCAGCCCGTAATCGCGCCCGCCTTCCAGCGAACCGAGCACGGAACGCGCCCGATCGCGCAGGTCGCGGAACAGGTCACGGTCCTCGGGCGACAGGGACGGGTTGTCCCAGAACCGGCCCCAGACGGGTGTCTCGCCCAGAAGCCCGTCGCGGTCCCAGCGGCAGCGCGTGAAGCCGGGTGGGGGCGTCCAGTCATCGCTGGCCGCGTGCAGACGCGCCATCTCGCGCCCGATGCCGCGAAACAGCCCGGCGCGGTCCGGCACGTCGAGCCGCTGCGCCGTCGTACCGACCGGGCGTCCGGAGAGCCATCCCAGAAGGTCGACCTGAACCCCGTCGACAACCTTCAGGAAGGATCCGTCCAGCGACCGGACAGGTTCCGGCACATGCAGGCCGCGTTCCGCCATCGCAGCCATCCACTGCAGTTCCGAGCGGAGTTCGTCATCGAGGCGATAGCCGACCCTGTGCTGGCGCAGCGCGACGGGGCCGTCACGGCCCTCCACCTGGAAAACGCGATTCTCACGGGCCGCGACCAGCGTCCATTCGGCGCCGTCGAGGCCCCAGAGCCCCAGCGCCTTCTCGATCGTGGCGGTCATTCGGTCACCGGGGTTTCGGCCAGAACCTCGTCCAGAGTGTCGAACAGCAGGTCGGCATTGTCGACGGAGAACGGCAGCGGCGGACGGATCTTGAGCGTGTTCTTGTGGCGGCCGAGCTTGGAATGGATGATGCCGCGCTGGCGCATGGCGTTGATCACGCGGTCGGTGAAGCCGGTGGCCGGCGCCTTGCTGGCGCGGTCCAGCACCATCTCGGCGCCGAAGATCAGCCCCGAGCCGCGCACATCGCCGATGACCTCATGTTTCTCCATCAGCGCGGTCAGGCGCTTGCGCGCATGTTCGCCCACTGTCCTCGCGTTATCGACAAGGGCTTTCTCCTCGATCTCCTCCAGCACCGCCAGGGCCGCGGCACAGGAAACGGGGTTGCCGCCGAAGGTGTTGAAGTAACGGTAGCCGCGCCGGAACTTTCCGAGGATCTCGGCGCGGGTGACGACCCCGCCCACCGGGTGGCCGTTGGCCATCGGCTTGCCCAGCGTCATGACGTCGGGGACCACGCCCATCTTCTGATGCGCCCACATATGCGTGCCGATGCGGCCAAAGCCCGACTGCACCTCGTCGCAGATCAGGAGCCCACCAGCCTTGCGAACCACCTCGGCCACCGGCTTCAGCCAGCCGTCGGCGTTGTCGGGGAAGCCCTCGTTCAGGAAGTAGGGGCAGACCACCAATGCTGCAAAGCCGGCGCCGGAGGCCTCGTGCGCGGCGATCTGCTCAGCCACGGCATCGGCGAATATCGTCCCGTCGGGGTCGGGATTGCGGTAGCTGTCGGGCGCCGCGACGAAGCGGAAATACTGCCCCAGGCCGAAACCCACGGTCGGCGGGTTGCTTTTGCCCAACTGGCTGACCAGCGCGGTATTGCCGTGATAGGTGGCATCGGTGGCGATGATGCCGCGCTTGCCGGTCATTCCCTCGGCCATGCGCAGCGCGATGTCGTTCGCCTCGGATCCGGTGCAGGTCAGCACCGCGGAATCGAGCGAGGCGTCCATGCTCCCGGTCAGCTTCTCGACATAGTCGAGAATGGTGTCGTGCAGATAGCGCGCATGGGTGTTCAGCGTGCCGGCCTGGCGGCAGATCGCCTCGACCACGCGCGGGTTGCAGTGCCCCACGACCGGCACGTTGTTGTAGCAGTCGAGATACTTCCGCCCGTCGGCATCCCAGAGCCAGACGCCCTCGCCCCGGACGACATGCACGGGATCATCGTAGAAGGTCGATACGCCCGGCCCCAGAAGGCGTGCGCGGTCCTCGATAAGCTTTGCCTTTGAGCGCTTCATCTTGTCTCCTGCGGGACGGACGCGGGAGCCGTCCCTATAGTTTGAACCACGCGGTCTTGAGGTCGAGATACTTGTCGAAGGCGTGCAGCGACTTGTCGTGGCCGTTGCCGGATTGCTTGACGCCGCCGAGCGGCACGGTCAGGTCGGAGCCGCCATAGGTGTTGACGTGGACGATGCCGGCCCTGACGCGCCGCACCATGCGATGCGCGCGGCTCAGGTCGGCGGTCCAGATCGCGGCGGCAAGGCCGAAATCGGTGCCGTTCGCCAGTGCCACGGCTTCGTCCTCGGTGTCGAAGGGCATGACCGCCAGCACCGGGCCGAAGACCTCTTCCCGGGCCAGCCGGTCGCCGGGAGCGACGCCCGCCACGATGGTCGGTTCCATGTAGTAGCCGCCGGTCTCTTCCAGAATGCGGGCACCGCCCAGAACGATCTCGCGCCCGGCATCCTGCGCTTCCCGGACAAAGCGCAGGTTCTGGTCCAGCTGCCGAAGCGAGTTCACCGCACCGGCGGAGGTGGCGGGATCGAGCGGATCGCCCACCTTCATCGCGCGGGCATGCGCGGCCAGCTTCTCGACGAATGCGTCGTGAATCGACCGTTCCACCAACAGGCGCGAGCCCGCGACGCAGACCTGACCGGAATTGCGGAAGATGCCGTGCGCCGAAACCTTCGCCGCCTCGTCCAGATCGGGCGCGTCGGCAAAGACGATGTTCGGGGACTTGCCGCCGAGTTCGAGATAGACCCGCTTGAGGTTCGACCGTGCCGAGGCCTCGAGCAGGCGGCGCCCCGTCGCGCCCGAACCGGTAAAGACCAGCACGTCCACATCCATCGACCCGGCGATGGCGGCACCAACGGTCGCGCCCTCACCCGTGACGACGTTCAGCACGCCGGGCGGCAGGCCGGCCTCCAGCGCAAGCTCGGCGATGCGCAGCAGTGTCAGCGATGCGGTCTCGGCAGGTTTCAGCACCACGGTATTGCCCGCGGCCAGCGCCGGGCCAAGCTTCCATGCGCCGATCATCAGCGGGAAGTTCCAGGGCACGATGGCGGCCACCACGCCCACCGGTTCGCGATGCACGAGGCCGAGGTTGCCCGGCCCGGTCGGCGCGATCTCGCCATAGAGCTTGTCGATGGCCTCGGCGTAATAGCGGATCGTCGCGGCGGCGGACATCGGTTCGGCCTTCAGCGCCATGCCGATCTCGGTGCCGTTGTCGCGCACGCCCAGAACGGCAAGCTCCAGCGCGTTGTCCTCGATCAGCGCGGCCCAGCGCAGCAGGACCGCCCTGCGCTGCGCCGGGGCGATACCGGACCAGCGACCATCGTCAAAGGCGGCCCGGGCGGCCCTGACGGCCGCGGCCGCATCCTCGGCCGTGCCCGCCGGGATCGTGGTCAGCACCTGCCCGTCGATGGGCGAAATGACCTCTATCTCGGCCCCGTCGGAAGCGGGACGCCGCTCTCCGTCGATGATGTGCGACGCCGAAGCGACGGGTTCCGCGCGCAAGGCGTTGATCCGGTCCAGGTCCATCTGTTCCCTCTTCAGGAGTGTGCGTCGGAATGAAGTTCGTCGATCTTCTCGCCGTGCCGGGCCTTCCACATCGTCCAGATGTGCAGACCCACGGCGGCGAGGATCATCACGAACAGGATGAAGGCGATCGGACGGTCGATGAAGTCCCAGGGTGTCACGACCCGCGCCATGGAAGTGCGCAGCTTGTCCTCCATCAACCCGCCCAGAACGATGCCGAGGATCACCGGCGACGTCGGGTAGTCCAGCCGTTTCAGGATCATCCCGAACACGCCGAACCCGGCGGCGACGAAGACGTCGGTCAGCGCGTTTCGCAGGGAATAGACCCCGATCAGGCTGAAGGTCAGGATCATCATGCCGAGGAACCGGTTCGGGATCAGCATGACCTTCATCAGCGTGTCCGTCGCCAGGAACAGGAACAGCACGACGAGGACGTTGAGGATGATCAGGCAGAGGTAGAGCGCCAGGACGAAATCCATCTGGTTGGCGAAGAGCGCCGGGCCGGGGATGACGTTGTGGACGTAGAACACCGAGAGCATCATCGCCGTCAGCTCCTCGCCGGGAATGCCGAGCGCCAGGAGCGGAACCATGGCGGCGGCGGGAACCGAGTTGTTCGCCGCCTCCGAGGCGACCAGCCCTTCCGGGTTGCCCTTGCCGAACAGTTCGGGGGTCTTCGATGTGCGCTGCGCGTAGGAATAGGACATGAACTGCGACATGAACTCGCCCACGCCGGGGATCATCCCGCAGAAGACGCCGAACGCCGATCCCGCGACCGCGATACGCCGGAAGATCCACAGCTCGCCCATGGTCCTGAAGAAGCCCTTCTTGCCGACATGCGGCATCGGGAAGTTCTTGTCCTTGTCCAGGAAAAGGACCAGCGCCTGGCTGATCGCGAAGATGCCCAGCACCACGACGATCAGGTCGATGCCGTTCTGCAGCCAGCCCTGTCCGAAAGTGTAGCGCTGTGTGTAGCCCGTGCCCTCCAGCCCGATGGTCTGAAGGAAGATGCCGAAGCAGGCCAGCATCGCCGCGGCCAGAACCTGCCCCCGGTGCGTCAGGATGACCAGCACGATGCCGAGCAGCGCGGCAAGGAAGATCTCGCGCGAACCGAACATCGGGGCGACCTTTGCCAGTACGGGGGCAAACAGCATGAGGCAGACAATCGAGAAGATGCCGCCGAAGAAGGAAGCCGAGTAGGCCAGACCGAGCGCGCGGCGTGCCTCGCCGCGCTGGGTCATCGGGAAGCCGTCATAGGTGGTCAAGGCGTTCACCGGCGTGCCGGGCGTGTTCACCAGGATCGCGGGAATGGCCCCGCCGAACATCGAGGAGCCGTAGATGCCCAGGAGCGCAGTGATGCCGACAATCGGCTCGAGCATGAAGGTCGCCGGCAGCATGATCGCGATGGCCACCGCCGCCCCGACCCCGGGAAGCGCGCCCACGAGAACCCCACCGATCGAACCGATGAGAAGGGCCGCCACGACGTCCCAACGCGCGATGATGTCGAAGCTTGAAAGCAGGGTTTCCATCGCGAGCCCCTCAGAAATAGCGGATGAGGATGTAGCGCAGACCACCCGGCGCCAGTTCGTACAGCGCTCCGCCGGGGATCTTCACGTTGAAGGCGGTCTTGAAGGTCAGCACGACGAAGAGCGCGAAGCCGAGCGCGGACAGCATGGCCATGCGCGAGCGATAGCCAAGCCGGAGGGTCAGCAGGACACAGAACAGGATCGTGGCCGGCAGGTAGCCGACAACCGGAATGCCCATGACGTAGAGAACGTACCAGCCGACGAATTCGAGCGAGCGCAGCCAGGTCGCGGCTTCCCGCCACCGGCCCGGCGTGCGCTGCACATTGCGCGTCCGCGCCCAGAGGATCGCGCCGGCGAGGACCATCCCGCCCAGCGAGATCGCCGGCCACAGGCGCGGCTGCGCCGCAAGGCCCTTGCCCGCGATCCAGCTCGTCTGCCAGCCGATCATCGCGAGCAGCGCGGCAGCGAAGATGAGGAAGGCGGCACAGAACAGCAGCTCTCCGGGCTTCCGTCCGAGCGGGAAAACGTGCGGTTCCTGGTCTCCATCAGGCAAGGCTTTTCCTCCGCGTTGGGGCGCCCCATCGACCTGATTTCAGGCCGAATGGCGCGCCCTCCATGTGTCTCCGACCGCCCTACTGCCCGATCATCTCGTTGATCCTCTTTGTGACGGCGATGTCGCTCTCGATCCGTTCGGCGGCGGCGGCGGCATCCATCCAGTAGATCAGCGCGCCGGTCTCCGCGGAAAGCTGCTGCGCGCGCTC
>QWDA01000012.1 GCA_003605175.1 Paracoccaceae bacterium
GGCGCGGATGCCGGCGCGGCCGCGGCGGGCGGCTCCCGGCGCAGCGGCGTCACCTGCGGCGCGGGCGCGGCGGCCGGCGCCTCGGCCTCGGCATCGCCCTCGAGATCCCAGATCTTCCGCTGGATGCGGATCTTCTCGACATTCTGCTCCAGCGTCGAGCGCGGCGGTTCGGCCGGGGCCGGCGGCTCCGGGCGATTGAGCTCGCCCCGCGCGGCGAGATCCTTCAGGACCATCGACACCCCGGCGCTCACATCGGTCTCGTCGTCATCGTCCAGCGATTGCGCGGCGGTGGCGACGGGCTCGTCCTCGGGAATCTCCTGCGCCTCGGCCTCCTCGAGATCCCAGTCGTAGGAGCCGTCGTCGAACAGGCTGCCCTCGTCGTCTTCCGCGAAATCCTCCTCGTCGTCGGCGTATTCGTCATACGCTTCGAACTCCTCCTCGGCGACGGGGGCCAGGGCGGGTGCGGAGGGTGCGCGTGCTGCGGGTGCACGGGGCGCAACCGGCGGGGCCATCGGCCCGGCATCGAGCGCCTCGCCCTCCTCCGCCGCGGGGGCCGCGGCCTGCTGCGAGCGCTTCTTCGCAATCATCTCATGAAGGAACTTCATCTGCTCACCTTTCTGCGGCCCCTGCACTGGCCGCGTCGTCCCGGTCATTTCGCTTCAACACGCCGCCCAGCACCTTGCCGATCAGCGTGCGTTTCCGGACGCGCTTCCTCGCGGTCACATCCGGTTCCCCGTCCGATGCGGGGTGTTCCCTGGCGTTCTCCGCGGCGGTCGGCGCGCCCTTCGGCGCGGCCTCCTCGTCATCGCTGAAGATCTTGTCGTTCAACTCGCGGAAGCGTTGCCAGCGCATCTCGCGTTCCCGCGTCGAGATCCTCTCGCGGGTCAGCTTGCGCTCCTTCTTCACCGGCTCGGGCATGTCCGGGGCGGCCTCGCGCACCGCCGCGTTGGTCTCCATCACAAGGTTGTGGATCGCGGCATGCATGTCCTCGTCGTCGCCGGCCCGCTCCTTGGCGGCCATCTGCCGGCGCTCGGAGTCGATCTCGACCATCCATTCCTGCGCCGACAGGATCCGGTCCTTCGGGAAGATCTCCAGGCACTTGTCGATCGCGCCGAGGAAATGCTGGTCATAGTCGCTGGTCAGCGTCGAGAGCGGGATATACGGATCCTTGTTGCCCTCGGCGACGGTGGCGAGCCGCATCTGGCTGATCGGCGGCGCCTCGCCCGCGATCAGGTGATAGAAGGTCGCCGCCAGCGAGTAGAGATCCGAGGCCGGGGTCTGCTTCGAGCCCGAGATATAGAATTCCTGCGGGCTGTACCCGTCCTTCACGGTGGCCTGCTGGGTCACCATACGGGTCCGCCGCGAGGCCTCTTCCCGGGCCGCGCCGAAATCGATCAGCACCGGGTTGTTGGCGTCGTCGATCAGCACGTTGTCGGGCGAGATGTCGCGATGCAGCATGCCGCGGTCATGGACATAGGCCACAGCGCTCAGGAGCCGCATCAGGATCCGCTTCACCTCGCGCGGGCTGAGCCGGTCGGGCTCGTACTCGATCACGTCGAGCAGGTCCTGCCCCTTGACGAGGTCCAGCGCCATGTAGGCGGTGTGGTTGTCCTCGAACACCTGGTGGACGCCGACGATGTTCGGATGGCTCAGCTTGGCGAGCGCTCGGGCCTCCTGCCCGAAGAACTTCACGATCGCCTCGAAATCCTGCTGCATCGATTCCGAGCGCACCTGCACCGAACTCTGCCGCCGGCAGCACATCGACGCGGGGAAACATTCCTTGATGACGACCGTCCGGTCGAGGCTGTCCCGCGCGAGATAGGTGATGCCGAATCCGCCCGCGTTCAGGAACCGCGTGAGCGTGTACTGCCCCTGAAGCAAGGTGGTGCCTGCGGGAAGCTCGTCGCCGAACGCATCGTCGCCTTCGTCATCCCAAGCAGCACCAGATCGATCGAATTCTGCGCTCATAATTCTCCCAGAATCCACGCGGCCCGAATCCGCCGCGCGCCCCAAACACGGTTTACCAAGGCTCTGGATGACCCAAGAAAATGACCGAAAGATGGTCAGAATCGGAAATTCCTCTGTACGGACACAATCAGTTCCCCGATCGGCGCCAATGCGTGCAAATGTCGGTAAACAAGGGGTTTCCCCTGTCCTCAATCGCGGCGGAAACGCCGCGAATAGAGCCCCGAGAGGAGGATCGGGGTCAGGTACATCGGCACCTGGTAGCAGCCGATGAAAAGCAGAATCGGGTCGGTGATCCCGGCCGGCAGCGCCACGAGGAAAAGCGCGATGTTGCGATTGCCCGCGACGATGGCGCGGGCGGGCATCGCCGCGTCCCGCGGCAGCACAAGGGCCGCCGCCACCTGTATCCCCAGATTCGCCGCCACCGCCACGCCCAGCCAGAGCGCCACCCCGCCCGGCGCCGTGCGCAGCGCCGGCCCGAGCGCCGACATCAGCCCCACCACCAGGACCGCAAGCAGGATCGCCGCCAGCCCGTCGAGCGCCAGACTTGTCCCGGCATCCGGCGCCCTCCCCCGGAGCCTGAGCGCGAACCCGGCCCCGGCCGCCAGCCCGATCACCGCCATCAGCCGCAGCGCGGCCATCCCCGACACCCCCGCGCCCGAAAGGCCCGGCACCAGGACCAGAACCGGCAGCACCGTCAGCGGAAACAGCGCCGTCCCGATCACCAGGAGCCGCAGGGCCGGTGCCGGCTCCTGCCCGGCCAGGATCGTCAGGTTCGGGCTCCCCGCGACCGGCGGCGCCGCCAGCATGAGAACAACCGCAAGCGCCAGCGGATGCGCCGCGACCCCCGCCGCCGCGAACAGGGCCAGCGCGCCCAGGGGCAGCGCCACCTGATAGACCGCCACAAGCCCCAGACCCGTCCGAAGCTCCGCCAACCCGCCCAGCGCCGCCCGCGGCCCGATCCGGTAGGCCGTCAGCGCCAGAAGCGCCGCGATCGGCAGCGGCAACCAGGGCCGCAGCGCCAGCGCCAGGCCCGGCAGGAGGAGCCCCGCCAGAAGCCCCGCCACCAGGCAGAGCCGCCCGTGCCGCGCGGCAAGATGGAGGAAAGGGATCGTTCCGGGCATCCGCGCCATCCCTGATCGGCACAGGCCGGGTGTCAAGCCGCTTGCGGGCGCCGTGCGGACGCGAGAGAACCTGCCCGGACCCAGACCGGAAACGCCCGATGCAACCCAGCCCCTTCGCCACCCAGCCCGGCCTCCTCGACAGGATCCGCGCCCGCTTCGCCCATGTGGAGGCCTGCCCCTTCACCGGCCCAAGGATCTTCTTCGAGAATGCCGGGGGCGCGCTGACGCTGAACGCGGTCGCCGAGACCAGCGCCCGCTTCGCCGCGATCCCCGACAACCAGGGCCGCGACAACCCGGCCTCCCAGGCGCTCCAGGCGGTGATCGACAAGGCCCGCGCCGACATGGCGCTGTTCTTCAACGCGCCCGGGGGGCATTTCTTCGTCGGCGAGAGCGGCACCGAGCTCACCTTCCGCCTGATCCGCGCCGCGGTGATGGGCGCCCCCCATGGCGGCGCGGTGATCGGCGCGACCATCGAGCACCCCGCCTCCCGCAGCGCCGCGCGCTACTGGGCGGAAACCGCCGGCAAGCCCTACATCTCCGTGCCCCATGACGACGCGACCGGCCTCGTGACCCCCGAGGCCTACGCCGCCCTTGTCACCGCCGACACCCGCGTCGCCACGATCCTCCACACCTCCCCGGTGACCGGCATGGGGATCGACGTCAAGGGCATCGCCGCCGCGATCCGCGCCACGGCACCCGACGCCCTGATCATCGTCGACGGCATCCAGCACGCCTCGCACGGCCAGATCGACATCGAAAGCTACGGCATCGACGGCTACGTGATCTCGCCCTACAAGCTGTTCTCCCGCCATGGCTACGGCCTCGCCTGGGTCTCCGACCGGCTCCGCCATTTGCGCCACGAACGGCTGATTGACAGCCCCGAAGGCGGCTGGGAATTCGGCACCCGCGACACCGGCGCCTACGCCACCTTCTCCGACGTGGTCGCCTATTTCGACTGGCTCGGCGCGCAGGTCACCGACAGCGCCGACCGCCGCGCGCGGATCGAGGCGGCGGGCGAGGCGATCCACGCCCACGAGAAGAGCCTGACCGACGCGATGCTGCACGGCACCGGCAACCTCAAGGGCCTCGCCGAACTCCCCGGGATCCGCATCCTCGGCGGCGTGGAGAACCCCGCCCGCGAAGGCCTCGTCTCGTTCTGGTCCCACCGGCTCGCGGCCCCCGAGATCGTCGCCCGCCTCAACGCCGAAGGCATCCGCACCCATACTCGCAAGGCCGACCACTATTCCGGCAACGTGCTCGACCCGCTCGGCCTCCCGGCCTGTGTCCGCGTCTCGCTCTGCCACTACAATTCCGGGGCCGAGATCGCCCGCTTCCTCTCGGTCATGCAGACCATCGCCGCCTGACCGGCCCGGGGCGACGTTCGTTTCAGACATCTTCTGTCGGAATCGGATGCGACAACGCGCGGGCGGCGCGTGACGGTGACGCCAGACCAAGCCGGACGGATCCATGACCTCCCGCAACATCCCCGAATGGCTCCGGCACGCCCCGGCGCCGGGCGTGCGCGGCTTCGCGCTGCTCTCGGGCTGCGAGGCCTGGGCGCGCGGGCTCCTGATCTCGGTCTACCCGCTCGCGCTCTACGACGCGCTCGGGAACGCGCGGCTCGTGTCGGAGGTCTATTTCCTCGTCGGCCTCGCCTCGCTCGGAATGTCGCTCCTGGTCCCCTGGCTCAACCGGCTGGTGCCCAGACGGTTCGTCTATATCACCGCCTGCCTCCTCTACATCCTCGGGGCAGCGCTCGCCGGGGCGGCGGGCGGCGAGGCGCTGGTCGCCGCGCTCTTCATGACCACCACGGGGACGGCGGCGATCTTCGTCTGCCACAACGCCTATGTGCTCGACTACATCGCGCGGGCCGAGCTGGGCCGGAACGAGACGCTGAAGCTCTTCTACAGCGCCGCGGGCTGGACCGTGGGGCCGCTCCTCGGGGTCACGCTCTGGAGCTGGGCGCCGGCCGCCGCCTTCCTCGCCTCCGGCGCCGCGGAACTGGCGCTCCTCGCGGCGTTCCTGCATCTCCGGCTGGGCAACGGGCGGCTGATCACCCGCGCGCGGGCGCCGGCCACCAACCCGCTCGCCTATCTCGGACGCTTCGTGGCACAGCCGCGGCTGGTGGCGGGCTGGGCCTTCGCGGTGATCCGCTCCTGCGGCTGGTGGGTCTATGTGGTCTACCTGCCGATCTTCGCGGTCGAGCGCGGGCTCGGCGACACGGTGGGCGGCGCGGCGCTTTCGGCATCGAACGCGATGCTGTTCCTCGCGCCGGCGATGCTGCGCTGGGTGCAGGGGCGGACGATCCGACAGGCGGTGCGCGCCGGGTTCCTCGCGGCCGGGCTCTGCTTCGCGCTGGCCGCGCCCTTCGCGCCTCTGCCGGTGCTGGCGATCCTCTGCCTCGCGGCGGGCTCGTTCTTTCTGGTCCTCCTCGATCTCACCGGCGGGCTCCCGTTCCTGATGGCGGTGAAGCCCTCGGAGCGGACCGAGATGTCGGCGGTCTATGCGAGCTTCCGCGACGTCTCGGGCGTGGTGACGCCGGGGGTGGCCTGGGCGGTGCTCCTGGTGGCGCCGGTCCAGGGCGTGTTCGCGGCGGCGGGGCTGGCGCTGTTCGGGGCCTTCGCGATCGCCGGCCGTCTGCATCCGAGGCTCGGTGCCCGCCACGCCGGGGCGGCGCAAACCTCCTGAGGCCGGAAAGGCCCACCCCCCTCCATCGCGGCGCGCGCCGTCACTTGCAGCTTGACTTGTGCCGCGTCCTGCCCCATGTGCCGCCCAAGACCGCGAGACGCTCTGCCGCGTGAGCAGACGGCCCGAGGCGGGCCACATGGCGCGCGGTCCCCGTTTCCCACATCACGCGAGGAGGCAGCGCCGCCGCTATCGGCCGGCGCACTCTGACCGCAAGCCCGCCGCCGGATGGTCCGGATGGCGGGGCAACCGAATTGACTGCGGGCGCCGCACGGAGATGCGCGCCCCGGAAGGACAAAGATGGATTTCGACATGCTGGGGCTCCAGCCCCGCCTCGTTGCCGCGCTCAAGGCGCAAGGCATTACCGACCCGACCCCGATCCAGAAACAGGCGATCCCGCACGCGATGAACGGCCGCGACGTGATGGGCCTCGCCCAGACCGGCACCGGAAAGACCGCCGCGTTCGGGCTCCCGCTGATCAACGCGCTGATGAGCCAGGGCACCGCGCCCATGCCGAAGACCGCCTCCGCGCTGGTCCTCGCACCCACCCGCGAGCTTGCCAACCAGATCGCCGAGGCGCTGCGCGCCTTCACCCAGGGCGGCCATCTGAAGGTCGCCGTGGTGGTGGGCGGCGCCTCGATGAACCGGCAGATCGACACCCTGCGCCGCGGCGCCGATCTGCTGATCGCCACCCCGGGCCGGCTCATCGACCTTCTCGAGCGCAAGGCCGTGCGGCTCGACCAGACCGGTTTCCTCGTCCTCGACGAGGCCGACCAGATGCTCGACATGGGCTTCCTGCACGCCCTCAAGCGGATCGCGCCGCTCCTGCCGAAATCGCGGCAGACTCTGATGTTCTCGGCCACCATGCCGAAGCTCATGGCCGATCTCTCGGCGCAGTTCCTGACCGACCCGGTCCGGGTCGAGGTCGCCCGCCCCGGTCTGGCCGCCGACAAGATCGCGCAATCGGTGCATTTCGTCGCGCAGGACGAGAAACCCGCGCTCCTCGCCCGGCTGCTGTCGGGCCATGAGAGCGAACGCGCGCTGGTCTTCGCCCGCACCAAGCACGGCGCCGAGCGGCTGATGAAGAAACTCGCCGCGTCGGGCTTCGACGCCACCTCGATCCACGGCAACAAGAGCCAGGGCCAGCGCGACCGCGCGATTCGCGAATTCAAGGAAGGCAGCGTGACCGTGCTCGTCGCCACCGACGTGGCGGCGCGCGGGATCGACATCCCCGAGGTCCGGCACGTCTACAACTACGACCTGCCGAACGTGCCCGAGAACTACGTCCACCGCATCGGCCGCACCGCGCGCGCCGGCGCCTCGGGCCGCGCCGTGGCGTTCTGCTCCGAGGACGAGACCGGCGCACTGAGGGACATCGAGAAGGTGCTCCGGACCGAGATCGACATCGCCGGCGGCGAACGCTGGGACGAAGGCCGCCCCGCTCGCGGCGGCCCCAAGGGCGGGCGCAGGCGCGCGAATCCCGCCGCCTCCGCCCCGGCGAACCTGGGCGCGAAGCCCAAACCGTCGCGCCGCCGCCGTGGCCCCGCACGCGGCAAGCGGATGAGCGCGGCGGCCTGACCGCCCCGTCCTTCCGGGCATACGCGCCCCGGGCTTGACCCGGGGCCTCGCCCCGAAGGGCAACGCGACCAGGAGGCCCCGGCTCAAGGCCGGGGCGGCGGGAGACTTTCCTTCAGACCCCGCCCTCGGTCCGGATCCGGATCGTCGCCCCGCAATGCTTGCAATGCACCGCGTCGGCATCGTGCAGGACAAGCCCGCATTTCGAACATTCCTGCCGCACCTTGGTCGGACGGATCACCACCTGCGCGAGCCGCAGGAACAGGGTGACCCCGAAGATCATCACCCCCACCGAGAGAAGCCGCCCCCAGGGCCCGGTCAGGGTGATGTCGCCGAACCCGGTTGTGGTCAGCGTCGTGACGGTGAAATAGAGCGCGTCGGCATAGTTCCCGATCTCCGGGTTGATCCCGGCCTGGGTCGCGTAGATCAGCCCGGTCATCACGAACAGGAACACGCCCAGATTGACGGTGGCCAGCACCACGTCCTCGTTTTCGCGGAAGGCCCGGAAATCCTGCCTCAGCCGCGCGAGAAGCTCATAGGTGTGCAGGAGCCGCAGCGTCCTCAGGATCCGCAGGAACCCCAGCCCTTCGCCCGCGATCGGCGCAAGGAATGACAGCACCGCCACGATATCCGCCCAGCTCGACAGCCGGGTGAAATAGCGCGTGCGCTTCTCCTCGAGCGCCAGGCGGATCCCGAAATCCGCGAGGATCAGCACACCGAACAGCACATCGGCGATCTCGACCCCGCGGGTGCGCGGAAAGAACGAGGTGACGATGACGAAGAGGATCGTGACGAGGTCGAAAACCAGAAGCGCATAGCGAAACCGCTGCGCCTCGGGCGTGTCGCCCTCGTAATATGCCCTGATCCGCTCCAGCACCTTGCGGCCCCCGACACCCCTCTCCCTTCCGTCTACCCGCCAGCCAGGCCCTGTCCAAGCCCGTCTGGCGCGGGCGGCCAGCCCGGACGCTAGACCCCCACGTACCGATCCACGATCGCATGATCCGCCCGCAGGGCCTCCGCCGCCGCCTCCTCGACCACCCGGCCGTTCTCCATGAACGCCACCCGGTCGGCGAGGTCCAGCACCGCGTCCACCCGCTGCTCCACCAGCAAGACCGCGACGCCCTCCTCGCGCATCTGTCGCACCACCACCCGGATCGCCTCGATCATCGAGGGCTGGAGTCCCTCGGTCGGCTCGTCCAGGAGCAACGCCTTCGGCCGCAGACACAGCGCCCGCGCCGTGGCCAGCATCTGCTGCTCGCCGCCCGACAGGGTGTTCGCCCGCTGCCCCAACCGTTCGCGCAGCCGCGGGAACAGCCCCAGCACCCGCTCGCGCATCTCGCGCCCCTCGCCGCGCGCCATCAGCCCGATCTCGATATTTTGCGCCACCGTGAGCTCACCGAAGAGCCGCCGCCCCTGCGGGATATAGCCGATCCCCGCCTTCGGGATTTCGTGCGGCGGCAGCGCCCCCAACGACACGCCGTCCAGCAGCACCTCGCCCGCCATCAGGGGGACCAGCCCCATGATTGCCTTCATCGCCGTGGTCTTTCCCGCGCCGTTCCGGCCGAGAAGGCACAGGATCTCGCCCGACCCCACCCGCAGGCTCATGTCGCGCAACACCTGCGCCCGCCCGTATCCCGCGCCGATCCCGCGAAGCTCCAGCATCACCCTTTCCCCAGATAGGCCGCCTGCACCGCCCGGTTCGCGCGGATCTCGCCCGGCGTCCCCTCCGCCAGCACTTCGCCGAACTCCAGCACCGTCACCCGCGTCGCCGTCTCCATCACCACCGCCATGTTGTGCTCGATCAGGAGGATCGTCGTCTCGTCCCGCAGCTCCCGGATCAGCGCCTTGAACGCCTCGATCTCGCCCTCGGCCAGCCCCTGCGTCGGCTCGTCGAGAATGAGCAGCCGTGGCTTCTGCACCAGCCCCATGGCGATCTCCAGAAGCCGCTGGTGCCCGTAGCTCAGATCCCCCGCCTCCTGCCCGGCCCGCGTGCCCAGCCCGACCCGTTCCAGCGCCGCGAGCGCCTCCGCCTCCGCCGCCCTCGCATCCGACAAGCGCCGCCGCGCCGCGAGCGCCACGTTCTCCAGAACCGGCAGGCCCGGGAAAACCGAGGTGATCTGGAACGTGTAGGCCATCCCCAGCATCACCCGCCGATGCGCCGGCAGATGCGTGATGTCGCGCCCGTCGAACAGGACCCGTCCCGAAGACGGCGCGATCCGCCCGCAAAGCAGGCTCACGAAGGTGGTCTTCCCCGCCCCGTTCGGCCCGATCAGCGCGCGGATCTCGCCCGGCTCCAGCGCGAAATCAACTGCCTCGACCGCCCGCAGCCCCGCGAACTGCTTCGAGAGCCCCTCAGTCTCCAGCAAGGTCACGGAAACCACCCCGGAAACAGCCGCCGCGCTCCGCCGACGATCCCCTGCGGCGCAAAAAGCGTCAGCAGGACCAGGACCACCCCCGCGATCAGCATGTAGGCCGTGGTCACGCCGCTCGCGAGATCGATCAGGTAGAACATGAAGAGCGTGCCCACAAACGGCCCGATGGCCGTCCCCGCCCCGCCGAGCAGCACCCAGAGCAGCGGCAGGATCGAGTATTGCACTCCCGCGAAGCTCGCCCCCGCATAGCCGAAGAGGAGCCCGTAGGCCGCCCCCGCCAGCGCCGACAGCGTGCCCGACACCGCCAGCGCCCCGAGCTTCAGCCGCTGGGTGTCATAGCCGAGCATCCGTGTCCGCTCCTCGTTCTCGCGGATCGCCACCAGCGCCTTGCCGAACGGGTGCGTGACCAGCCGGAGCGCCGCCAGAAGCCCCACCGCGAACACCCCGAGCGCCGCGAAATACCGCGCCATGGCACCGGTCAGGTCGACCCCCAGCACCACCCGCTCCGCCGCCTGGATAACGAAGCCCTCGTCGCCCCGCGTCCACTCGCCCGCGAGCAGGATCGTCAGGTACACCGCCTGCGCGAACATCAGCGTGACGATCATGAAGGCCACGCCCGCCGTCCGCAAAGCCAAGGCCCCGACCACCAGCGACAGCACCAGCCCCGCCACGAGCCCGGCCAGCATCGCCAGCGCCGGATCGGCGCCAAAGAGCCGGATCGCGAGGCCCATCCCGTACATGCCCGCGGCAAAGAACATCGCGTGGCCCAGCGACAGGAGCCCGGCATAGCCGAAGGCCAGGTTGTAGCCGATGGCATAGGTCGCCAGGACCATCACCCGAGCCAGGTTGCCGTGGTGATAGTCCGGCAACACGAAGCCCAGCGCGAAGAGCACCGCCAGGAACCCCAGATGCAGCGCGACCGGATGCGCCCGGCTCATGCGGCGCGGGCTCCGAACAGCCCCTGCGGCCGGAACACCAGCACCAAAGCCACCAGCAGAGTGGCGAGGATCTTCGCCAGCGTCGGCGAGAAGAACACCGAGATCACCCCGTCCGACAACCCGATCAGCAGGGCCGCCACCACCGTCCCCGGCAGGCTCCCCAGCCCGCCGATGATCACCACGATGAAGGAAAGCAGCAGCGGATCGCCCCCCATCAGGTAATGCGCCTGGCTGATCGGCACGATCAGCACCGCCGCCAACGCCGCCAAAGCCGCGCCGAACCCGAACACCAGCGCATAGACCCGCTCCACCGGGATCCCGAACGCCAGGGCCATGTCGCGATCAAGCTGCGTCGCCCGCATCACCAGCCCGATCCGCGTCCGCGTCATCACCGCCCAGACACCCACCAGCACAGCCACCGCCGCGCCGATCACCGCGAGCTTGTAGGAGGTGATCGAAAGCCCCCAGGGCCAGTAGAGCGCCGGCCCCGCCTCGCCCCATTCGACCCAGGGCAGCGCCAGCCGCGTGTTGAACGGCGCCGCCACCGGCCGCGCCTCCGGCCCGTAACTCATCAGCGTGACCTGCTGGAGGATGTAAAGGAGCCCGATCGTCGCGACGATGGTCCGCTCGGGGTCGTAGCCGATCCGCTTGAGGATCACGATGTCGGCCAGCACCGCCATCGCCCCCACCGCGAGCGGCGCCACGACGAGCGCCGCAAGAAACCCCAGCGCCGCATGGCCGCCGAACGCCCCCGCGATCCACCAGGCCAGCACCGCGCCCAGCATGAAGAACTCGCCATGGGCGACGTTCACCACCCGCATCACGCCGAACACCAGCGACAGCCCGACAGCGGTCAACGACAGCACCGCCGCCGTCACCGCGCCCTCCAGCACCGCCAACATCAGATGGGGACCGAACTCCATCTCAGAAGCGCCTCCCCCCTCCGCCCCGGAGGGGGGATGGGGGGGAGGTTGCCCGCAAAGGTCGTGGGGAGGCCGCCGGCAAAGGTCGCGGAGTGGCTCCGCCGCGAAACGCCGTCACAGCGGATGCTTGGTGTAATCCACCTCGTCGGGATAGGCCCCGTCGTCGATCGAGGTCGTGTGCACCCGCACCAGCCGCCCGTCCTTCACCTGGCTGATATACTGATGCCCGAACACCTGGTGCGTCTTGCCATTGAAAAGCTTCGCCCCCTGCGGATGCGCGTAGCCCTCCGGCATCTCGGTCATCGCCTCCACGGCCTCGATCAGCTTGCCCCGGTCGGCCGGCGCCTGGTACCCCGCCGCCTCCATCCCGGCTTTCACCACGTAAAGCGTCTCCCAGCAGCCGAACATATGCGCGTAGGTCGAGACGTCCTTCGGGTCCGAGACCGACGCGCCATTGCCGTCGACGCCCACCGCCTCGCGATAGGCCTTGTCGTAGATCGTCTGGTCGGACTGCGCATAACGCGGATTGCCCTCCCAGAAATACGACCCTTCCAGGAATTCCAGCCCCGGCGACGCGATGTCCACCGCCTCGAGGCTGTCGATGAACCCGAACAACGCCGGCGCCGACGGCCCGAAGAACTCGCCCAGCTCCTTCACGAAGGTCAACACGGCCGGGCCGACCATCACGTGGTACAGCACCTCGGTATCGCGCGGGATCTTCGGGAAATACTTGGTGAACGAGGTCTCGGTCGGCGGAATCGCGATATGCGCCAGCACCTGCCCGCCCTGCGCCTCGATCGCATCGGTGAAATAGTCGCGGTGATCGTGGCCGAAGGCAAAATCCGGAAAGATCATCGTGACCTTCTTGCCCAGGTTCCCCGCCACATAGGGCGCCATCGCCTGCACCTGGCTCTTCACGTCGGTGATGCCCGGCTGAAGCGTGTAGCGGTTCAGCATCCCCGAGGCCACGTGATGCCCCTCCGACACCACGAAATAGGGCAGCTTCAACTCGCCCGCCCTGGGCGCCGATCCGATCACCACATGGGAAAACAGCGTCCCGAAGGCGATGTCGCAGCCATGCTGGTTGGCGAATTTCTCGACCACCTCGGCGCCCCGCTTCGGATCGGTGCCGTCATCCTCGGCGATGATCTCCACCGGCCGCCCGTTGATCCCGCCCTCGGCGTTGATCTTCTCGACGACCGCCTGCGTGGTGCGGTCGTACCAGCGCCCATAGGCCGCGCCGATCCCGGTCCGGTGCACCTGGAACCCGATCCTGATCGGCTCAGCACTCTGCGCATGGGTATAGCGCGCCCAGAGCGGCAGGCTCGCCGCCGCCGCGCCGCCCGCCAATGTCGCCAGCGCCCCGCGCCGCGTCGTCCCGCGCTTCGCCCCGTCTTTGGTGGTCATCGGCTCATCCCCCTGATCGGACCCCGCGGAGCCACGTCCCGGACCCCGTCAGGCGACAGTGTGAAAACCCCGCCCGGCGCTGTCCAGCGCTTTCTGCCGCAGCGCCGCATCGGCGCCCATCCAGGAGCGGCTTCGCCGCTTGATTGCGGGCGGGGTGGCGCAGGTGATCGTGGCGAAGATGACCGCCTCACCCCCAGCTACGGGTTGCCGTCACCAAGGATTGCGACCACCATGGAACACATCGCTCGAATATGGTGCCCACCCGATGTTGTTCTCCCGGCAGTTCTTGAAGATTTCCATCGTGATGATGTTCTCCCTGGCCCTCCCGGCTTCAGCGCAAGAGGTCCGCTGGAAAGTCGTCAATATCCTTGCTCAAAACCATTCGACACACGGGAACGGCATAGAGATCCACATCAAACCCGACCCGGTGCCGGATGGCCTGTTCGACAGTCCGAACTTGCCGGAAATCATGGCGGGCCTTTGCACCCACTTCGCCCCGCCGGCCATCGCTTTCGTCAAGGAGAAAGACGCGACGGAAGCCCCGGACTTCATCGCTGTGCGCATCATCTCTGGCGGAATGTTTGGTCGATACGTTTTGACAAGATACGCGATCTCCGAAGGCGGATGCGGCGACGAACTCTGAACCGCGAACTCTGACGTCTTCCAGGCTTCGCCCGGACCGGCGCCCTCCCGGCCCTTGCTTCTGCTCGGGCGTTCGGCGCTAAAATCGCTCCCCCGGACCGATTTCCGGGCGCGCATTGCCCCGGCGCTCCGCGCGTTCGCGCCTCGAAAGGTCCCCCGGACCTTTCGCCGGGCTCCACCCGGACCGGCGCTCACCCCCTCGGACTCGCGAGCAGCCAGAGCCCGAACAGCGTGTAGAGCACCATGAACACCGCCAGCGGCGCCTGCGACAGCGCCGCCCGCCGCGGATCGGGATGGAGCCGCAAGGCCAGCCCATGCGCCACCAGCACCGCCAGCACGTGCCCCGCCACCACCGCGCCGGCCTGCGCCAGCCAGATCGCCCGCACGCTGTCTTGCGTGTTGAAGAACCCGGTCGTGACGTAGAACCGCCCGAGCCCGAGCAGGTCGTCCCCGCGCCCCAAAGGGTCCGACACCGCCGCCAGCGCATATTGCGCATCGACCAGGAACGCCGTCAGGTAGTGCCCCAGATGGTAACCCAGCGCGATCGGCAGGATCGACGGCGCCAGCATCCGGAAGGCCGCCCGGAACCCCGGCCCGCCGCCCGCCAGCCGCTCCCCCGCCCAGACCGCCCCCGCGAAACAGGCAAGAAGCCCCGCGTTGAACGCGAATAGCCCCGCCAGCGTCTCACCCATCAGCGCCGAGCGCCCGGGGAAGTCCAGCGGATTGACCCCGATCAGCCCGAACCACCAGAAGGTCTCGTTCAGCCCGTCGAAGCTCCCCGAGCCCAAGAGGAACAGGATGAACAGCGCCTGCCCACCGGTGACCGCGGGCCTTGCGATCAGCCGCCAGCCCCAGAGCCCCAGCGCGACCCGCCCGCCCCGCCGCCCGATGAGCCCGACCCGGCCATAGAGCCGCATCAGCACCGTCACCACCTCGCCGGTGACCCGCCAGCGCGGCCCGAACAGGAGCGTGAGGCAAAGGCTCGCCACGACATAGAACGCCACCAGGCGCGCGAGCCGCCCCGGGTCGGTCGGCGTCGGATCGGCCAAAAGGAAACCCACGAGACCAAGGAACAGGACCGGCGCGACGACCCCCGCAAAGCGGCGTGGCAGCCGAAACGGCGTCCTCCAGCCCGCCGCGCGCCGGATCAGCGCGGCCGGTCCGGCCAGCGGGTCGAGATAGCGCCAGAAATCCCCGAGGAGCCCCTGAAGGCTCACGAGCCCGACCCACCAGAGCGTCCAGACCGCGAGCGGCAGCGGGTTCCGCAGCGGATCGGTCGGCCCCTCGGCCCCGATCCAGACGAGCCCCGCGAGCGCCGCCGCCGAAAGCCAGCCCGTCACCCAAGGCACCGCCCCCGGCAGAGCGGGCCAGAGCGCGTGCGGCCGGACCAGCGCGGCAAAGGCGCGGCCCGGCAGCAGGACCAGCACCGCCACCGTGAGCGCCACCGCCACGACCCCGCCGGCGATGTAATGCCCGGTCGGCAGGAGCAGCACGAAGCCCTGCTCGGAAGCATGGGCCCGTACCTCGCCGCCCGCCAGAAGGCCGAGGATCAGCGTGCGCCGGAAGAGCGGGGAGAAGACCATGGGCCGGAGCCTATCGCACCGCGCGGCAGAGGGAAGCCCGCGCAACCGCGCATCGCCGGTGTACAGGTTGTGTACGGGTTGTGTACAGGTTGTGCACCCCGATTTCAGCCGATTTCAGCCCCGCATCCGCACCCCCTCGGGGTCGTATATCGGCGCCGCCGAAACCGCCGCCGGCACCCGCACCCCCGCCACCTCGATCTCGTAGCGCGACCCCAGGAGCGCGGCGAGGCTCTCGCCCGCGCAGGGCACATAGGCCAGCCCGATCGCGCCGCCCAGCCTGTGCCCATAGGCGCCCGAGGTGACATGCCCCACGATCGCCCCGTCGCGCAGCACCGGCTCGTTGTGGTAGAGGAGCGGCTCGGGATCGGTCAGCCGGAACTGCAACAGCCGTCGCGACAGCCCCGCCTCCTGCTTCGCCAGCACCGCCTCCCGCCCGATGAAATCGCCCTTGCCGGTCTTCACCGCGAAACCGAGCCCCGCCTCGAGCACGTGATCCTCGCAGGTGATGTCATGCCCGAAATGGCGGAACCCCTTCTCGATCCTGCAGGAATCCATCGCGTGGAGCCCGCAGAGCCGCGCCCCCGCCGCGCGCCCGGCGTCCCACAGAACCTCGAACACATGCGCCGCCATGTCGGCCGAGACATAGAGCTCCCAGCCCAGCTCGCCCACATAGGACACCCGATGCGCCCGCGCGATCCCGAGCCCGATCTCGATCTCCCGCGCGCTGCCGAACGGAAACCCCGCACCGGAAAAATCCTCCGGCGACACCGCCTGAAGCAGCTCCCGTGCCCCCGGCCCCATCACCGCCAGCACCCCCTCGCCGGCGGTGACATCGGTGATCACCGCCCGCGCCTCGCCCAGGTGCCGCCGGAGCCAGGTCTCGTCGGCCAGCCGCGTCGCCGCCGGGGTCACCACCAGGAACGCCGTCTCCGACAGCCGCGTCACCGTGACATCCGCCTCGATCCCGCCGTCCCGGTTCAGGAACTGGGTATAGACGATCCGCCCCACCGGCACCGCCACGTCGTTGCCACAGACCCGATTGAGGAAACCCTCCGCCTCGGGGCCTTCCACGCGGATCTTGCCGAAGGAGGAAATATCAAGAATTCCAACCCCTTCCCGGAGCGCCATGTGCTCGTCCCGCGCCGCGCCGAACCAGTTCTGCCGCTTCCAGCTATAGCGGTACTCCCGCTCGTCACCCGGAGCCGCGTACCAGTTCGCCCGCTCCCAGCCTGCCAGTTCGCCGAACACCGCCCCTTCCTGCGCGAGATGCGCGTGAAACGGCGAGCGTCGCACCCCCCGCGCGCTGGCCTTCTGCCGGTAGGGGAAATGGTCGGCATAGAGCAGCCCCAGCGTCTCGGTCGCCCGCTCGCGCAGGTAGCGCCGGTTGCGCTGGAAGGGCTGCATCCGCGCGATGTCCACATCGCCCAGGTCGAACGGCTTCTCGCCCGTGTCCATCCAGGCCGCCAGCGCCATCCCGGCCCCGCCGGCCGACTGGATTCCTACCGAGTTGAACCCCGCCGCCACCCAGACATTGTCGCGCTCGGGCGCCGGACCGAGGTGATAGGCGTCGTCGGGGGTGAAGCTCTCGGGCCCGTTGAAGAAGGTGTGGATCCCCGCCTCGGCCAGCATCGGCATCCGGTTCACCGCCTTTTCGAGGATCGGCTCGAAATGGTCGAAATCCTCTTGCAGCTGGTCGAAGCAGAAATCCTCCGGGATCCCGTCCATGCCCCAGGGTTTCGCCACCGGCTCGAAGGCACCCAGGAGGATCTTCCCGGCATCCTCCTTGTAATAGGCGCATTCGTCCGGCACCCGCAGCACCGGCAGCCGGTCCAGCCCCGGGATCGGCTCGGTCACGATATAGAAATGCTCGCAGGCGTGCAGCGGCACGTTGACGCCCGCCATCCGGCCCACCCCATGCGCCCACATCCCGGCGGCATTCACCACCTCCTCGGTCGCGGTCGTCCCGGTCTCGCCGCCCGCCGCCGTCCAGTTGACACCGGTCACCCGCCGCCCGTCGGTCTCGAACCCGGTCACCTTCACGCCCTCGAGGATCGTCGCCCCCATCGCCCGCGCGCCCTTGGCGAGCGCCAGCGCGATATTGGCCGGATCGCCCTGCCCGTCCTTCGGCAGGTAGACGCCGCTCACCACGTCCTCGGTGTTCAGATGCGGATAGCGCACCTTGATGTCCGCCGGGCCGATATTCTCGATCTCGACCCCGAAGGCGCGGGCCATCGAGGCGAGGCGCAAGAGCTCCTCCTGCCGCTCCCCGGTCAGCGCCACGGTGATCGAGCCGACCCGGCGGAACCCGGTCGCCACGCCGGTCTCGGCCTCGAGCCCGTGATAGAGTTCCTGACTGTACTTCGCGAGCCGGGTCATGTTCGCGGTCGAGCGGAGCTGCGCGATCAGCCCGGCCGCGTGCCATGTGGTCCCGGAGGTGAGCTTCTGCCGCTCGAGGAGCACCACATCGCGCCAGCCCTGTTTCGCCAGGTGATAGGCGACGGAACAGCCGATCACGCCGCCGCCGACGATGACGGTGCGGGCCTTGTCCGGGGGGGTGCTCATGGTCTTCGGCCTTCCAGCGAATCGGTTGCGTGCGGCGAAGACTGTGGGATTCGCGCCCGCGCGAAAAGCGCCGAATTCTCTGCCGGGAGCGGCGCGGAAGGGGCCGGGATCGCACCGTCCGGACAGGGTTCGAAGCGATCCGTGCGATTTCGCGTTAACCGGATGCGGAAAAATCAGTCACAGCGGCGAGAAATCGCTCCGATTTCCATTGAAACGACATCTTTGCAGGATTAGCTGCGCCCGTGTGATTCACCGCCGGACCAGAGTCCGGCCACCAGGACGGAGGCGCGACCCATGTTGACACGAGACGATCTGATCCGTGAGTACCGCAACCGCAGTGCCTCCTGGCCAGCGTTTGCGATCGTCTACGGTATCCTTCTGGGTACCATGGCGCTCACGGCGACCGCCATTCTCTGACCTGAACCCGCGCGTCGCGGACTTGCCCGCGCGACGCCCTCTCCCCCATCCCCTCTCCCGCCGAGAGAGGGGCAGCGCTGGCCGTGACGGTACCGCCTCCCCCTCCCTCGGGAGGGGGAAAGAGGGGGAGGGCGCCGAACGCCTCAGACGTCGGCCGCCTCGCCGATATTGTCGACCCCACGCTCCTCGAGCAGCGTGGTGAGCCAGTTCGGATCCATCTCCGGCACCGAGGACAGCAGAAGGTCGGTATAGGGATGGTGCGGCGGCGTGAACATCTCGTCCTTCGGCCCCTGCTCCACCACCTTGCCCCGCTGCATCACCACCACCTCGTCGGCGATGGAGCGCACCGTGGCGAGGTCGTGGGTGATGAACATGTAGGCCAGCCCCAGCTCCCGCTGGAGCCGGTCGAGAAGCTTCAGGATCCCCTCCGCCACGAGCTGGTCGAGCGCCGAGGTCACCTCGTCGCAGATGATGAACGAAGGTTCCGCCGCCAGCGCCCGGGCAATGCCGATCCGCTGCTTCTGCCCGCCCGACAGCTCGGGCGGAAAGCGCGAATAGAACCGCGCCGGATCGAGCTCGATCAGGTCCAGAAGCTCGTCCACCCGCTGCTTCAACGCCTGCCCGGAAAGACCCGAATAGAACTGCGCCGGCCGGCCGATGATCTCCGAGATCCGCACCTTCGGGTTCAGCGCCGTGTCCGCCATCTGGTAGATCATCTGCGCCTGGCGAAGCTGGTCGCGGTTCCGGTCGGTGTATTTCTTCGGCAGCGGATCGCCCTTGAACAGCACCTCGCCCTTTGACGGCGGCAGGAGCCCGGTAATCACCCGCGCCGTGGTGGACTTGCCCGAACCGGACTCGCCGACCACCGCCACGGTCATCCCCGCATGGATGTCGAAGGACACGTCATCGAGGATCTTCGGCCCGCCGGTATAGGCCGCATCGACGTTCTTCACCGAGATGATCGGCTTCGACCCGTCCGTCGGCCGCGACTTCTGCGGCCGCTGGAAGCTCCGCACCGCCCAGAGCGACTTGGTGTAGTCCTCCTTCGGCCGTTCCAGCATCTCGGCGGTCGCTGCTTCTTCCACCTCTTCGCCGCGCAGCAGAACCTTGATCGTGTCGGCCATCTGCGCCACGACCGCGAGATCGTGAGTGATGTAGATCGCCGCTGTGTTGAACTGGTTCACGATATCGCGGATCGCCGCCAGGACCTCGATCTGCGTGGTCACGTCGAGCGCGGTCGTCGGCTCGTCGAAGATGATCAGGTCGGGCCGGCACGACATCGCCATCGCGGTCATCGCCCGCTGCAGCTGCCCGCCCGACACCTGGTGCGGATAGCGGAACCCGATCTCGGTCGGGTTCGGCAGACGCAGGCGCTCGTAGAGCTCCATCGCGTCTTCCTGCGCCTCCATCCGCTTCCTCAGGCGGTAGTGCACCGGCGCCTCGGTGTGCTGGTCGATGATCTTGTGCGCCGGGTTGAACGAGGCCGCCGCCGACTGCGCCACATAGGCGATCCGCGACCCGCGCAACGCCCGCCGCTCGCTCTCCGAGGCCGTCGTCAGCTCCATCCCGTCGAATTCGATCGACCCGTCCGAGATCCGCGTGCCGTCGCGGGCATAGCCCATGGCGGCCGCGCCGATGGTGGACTTGCCGGCCCCGGATTCGCCGATCAGGCCCAGAACCTCGCCCCTGTGCAGCGTCAGGTCCACGCCCTTGATGATCGGCACCCAGGTCTCGTCCGAGTAACCCTCGATCTTGAGATCCCGGATCTTCAGGAGAACGTCCTTTTCCTTGAACTTGCTCATCTCATTGCTCCTTGAGGCCCGAGGACCGGAACAGCATCCAGTCGACCACGAAGTTGATCGCCACCGTCAGCAGCGCGATGGCCGCGGCCGGGATCAGCGGCGTGATGTCCCCGAACGAGATCAGCGTCGCGTTCTCGCGCACCATCGATCCCCAGTCCGCCGTGGGCGGCTGGATGCCGAGTCCGAGGAACGAAAGCCCGGCGATCAGGAGGAACACGAAGCAGAACTCCAGCCCGAACTCGGCAATCAGCGGCGCGGTGGAGTTCGGCAGGATCTCCCGCCGGATCAGGTACCAGTCGCGCTCGCCCCTGAGCTTCGCCGCTTCGATGTAGTCCATGACAACAACGTTTCCTGCGACGGCCCGCGTCAGGCGATACACGCGCGGCGAGTAGATCACCGCCACAACGAGAATCAGAACAATCTCGGACGGATTGAAAATGAAGATCCCCGCTTGCCCAAACACGAACGCGGCCACGATGGACACACCAATTCCAATTGCCAAACTCACGGCACCGTACACAATCGCTGCAAGGAACAGGACCGCAACGAGTACCGCAAAGACAAACAACAGCCAGAAGCTCGTGCTGTTGGAGGCAAGCGATCCACCGAAAATCGACAGCATCAGGAGCGCGAAGATCAAGGATGGCACCGACATCACAACGTCCGCGATGCGTCCCATGGCCTGATCGAACCAGCCGCCCTTAACGGCGGCCAGAAGTCCCGCCATCGCTCCCAGAATGAACGCCAGCAGCGTTCCCACCAATGCCAGAGAGACTGTGTTCCGTGCCCCGAAGATGATCCGAGAGAACATGTCGCGGCCCAGCTGATCGGCGCCGAGAAGCATGTTCTCATCCGCCGGCGCGAAGGCCGAGGAGATCACCTCGGCCTCGCCATGGGGCGCGATCCAGGGCGCGAAGATCCCGGCGATCGCGTAGGTGAAGATCACGAACATCCCGAACGACGCCGTGAGCGGTGCGGTGCGCAGCTCCTTGGCGAGGTTCTTCGACGCGATCTGGATCAGGAACTCCCGGAACGCATAGGAGATGCCGGCCGAAACCGCGATCAGCGCCGCCGAGATCGCGACGAAGCGCAGCGCCGCGACACCGCCGATGATGCCGAGAACGAAGGAGACCAGGGTCAGCGAGAACAGGAGCATGAAAGTGCCCCGCTTCTCGAAATAGGCCGCGAGGCAGGAGGCCCCGATCAGCGCGACGTAGTAGCCAATGACGAAGATACTCATGACGCCGCCCTCACTTCGGATGCCGCAGACGCGGGTTGGTGAGGATTGCCCCCACATCCGCCGCGAGATTGAGAAGGATGAAAGTGGCCGCAAAGATCAGGCAGCAGGCCTGCACGATCGGAAAATCGCGCTTCTGCACCGAGTCGACCAGAAGCTGGCCGATGCCGGGATAGACGAACACCACCTCGACCAGCACCACCCCGGTGATCAGGTAGGCGAGGTTCAGCGCGACCACGTTGATGATCGGCGCCCAGGCATTCGGCAGCGCGTGCTTGACGATCACCTTCCAGGGCGGCGCACCCTTGAGCCGCGCCATCTCGATATAGGGCGAGGCGAGGAGGTTGATGATCGCCGCGCGCGTCATCCGCATCATGTGCGCGGTCACCACCAGCACCAGCGTCAGCGCCGGCAGGAAGGAGCGGTGCAGCAGGTCGACGAAGCTCATGTCGCTCGACAGGCTCGAGATGGCCGGGAACATCTGCCACTTCACCGCGAAATAGAGGATCAGGATGTAGCCCAGGAAGAACTCCGGGCTCGAGATCGAGGTGAGGGTCAGCACGTTGGCGACCCGGTCGAACAGGGTGTTCCGCAGGAGCGCCACGACGATCCCCAGAAGGATCGAGATCGGCACCGCGATCGCCGCCGCGTAGCTCGCGAGGAAGAGCGTATTGACGAAACGCCCCGCGATCGCCGTGCTCACCTTCTCGCCGCTCACCAGGGAAGTCCCGAAATCGCCCTGCACCGCACCGATGAGCCAGTGGAAATAGCGGACAATGGCCGGCTGATCGAGGCCGAGGCGATCGCGCAGAGCCGCCAGGGTCTCTGCGGTGGCGCCCTGGCCGAGCACGGCCTGGGCCACATCGCCGGGCAAGAGCTCGACAGCGAAGAAGATCAGGATCGACACCACAAGAAGTGTGATCAACCCGTAGCCAAGCCGTTTCCCGACAAGGCGCAAGATGTCCCCCATTTATCCCTCCTGTTGCCGACGGCCATCCCCGCCGCCATTGATTATTATTTGTTCCTGCGCCCCGGGCACCGGGCAACCGCCCGGGCCGGAACGAAAAGCGCCGGACCCGGGCCTTCCGGATCCGGCGCGATGTCATCCGGCCGCGCTTCGCGCCTGCCGCCCGTCCAGTTTCGGGGACCGCGTGCTCATTGCGGCCGCGGTCCTTAAGAGAACCACCACCGGCTGGCGGCCCGGCATCCGTCCATCTCCCAGCTCGCCGCGAGCTGGCCGCTGTTCTGCACCTTCGCATGGTGGGCGTAGGTGAAGTTCCGGAAGAACGGGATGATCGTGCCGCCGTCGTCGCGCGCGATAACCGCCATCTCGCGGTAGATATCGGCACGCTTGGCGTCGTCGAGCTCGCCCTTGCCCTCGAGCAGAAGCTCGTTGAAGCGCGGGTTCTTCCAATGACTCTCGTTCCACGCCGCGTCGTCCTTGTAGGCCAGCGTGTACATCACGTCCGGCGTCGGACGCGCACCCCAGGCCACGACGCAGAACGGCTTCTTCAGCCAGACGTCGGAATAGTAGCCGTCGGACGGCTCGCGCACGACCTTGACGTCGATGCCCGCCGCCTTGGCCTGCTCGGCATAGAGCACGCAGAGATCGACCGCGCCCGAGAACACCGAATCGGTGGTCGAGAGGCTGACCGAGAGCCCTTCCGCCCCGGCCT
This sequence comes from Paracoccaceae bacterium, assembly GCA_003605175.1. Taxonomy (GTDB): domain Bacteria; phylum Pseudomonadota; class Alphaproteobacteria; order Rhodobacterales; family Rhodobacteraceae; genus Ovoidimarina. The sequence goes on from QWDA01000012.1 coordinate 22,909, forward strand.
TCTTCAGAAGCGCCTTCGCCTTGTCGGGATCATAGCTCAGCTGCTCCACCCCGTCGGGATAGTAGGGCTGCGCCGGCGAATGGTGGAAATCGTTCCCCGGGATCGCCGCGCCGAATGCGATCTTCTCGACGATCTCGTCGCGGTTCATGGCAAGCTTCAGCGCCATCCGCACATCGACATTGTCGAAGGGCGCCTGGTCGCAGAACATCGGCATGGTGATCGCCGAGGCCGAAGGCACGTTCTCGACCACGATGTTCGGATCGCGGGCCAGAAGCGCCATCGTCTTGAGCTCGATCGACGACACCGCATCGACATCGCCCGTGACGAGTGCCGCCTGCCGTGCGTTCGGATCGTTCAGCGCCAGCATCTCGACCGCGTCGAAATAGGCGCCTTCGAGGTGCCAGCCCTCGTGCCGCGACAGCTTGAAGCCGATGCCGAATGCGCCCTCGTCGATCTTGTAGGGGCCGGTGCCGTCGCCCGATTCCCAATCGATCGTGCCGTCATCCTTCGCCGGGCAGATGCAGAGGTGATAATCGGTCATCAGCCAGGGCAGGTCGGCGTTCGGCCCGGTGAGCTTGATGACCACGGTGTAGTCGTCCGGCTTGGTGATATCCTCGACATCCGCCAGAAGCGCCTTGGCCGCCGAGGTCGTCGCATCGCCGCGGTGGAAGTTGAGCGAGGCGATCACGTCGTCGGCAGTCATCTTCTTGCCGGAGTGGAAGCTGACGTTCTCGCGCAGCTTGAAGGTCCACTCGGCCGCATCCGGCGTCGCCGTCCATTCGCTCGCGACATCGCCGCCCAGCGTCTGGTCGGTATTGATCAGCGTCAGGTAGCTGCGATGGGTATGGGCCAGGAAGATCTGCTGGATCGACAGATAGGTCCCCGGGTCATGGCTGTCCGAGGAGTTGTTGTCGTGGATCCCCACCCGGAACACGCCGCCCGACTTGGGCTGCGCCGCCGCCTGCTTCGTCCAGAGGCCGGTCGCGGTCGTCGCGGAGATCCCCGCGGCCATCGCCGTGGACATGAAGGACCGCCGCGAGACACGGCCTGCGCGCGCGGCCTCGGCCAGCTTGTCCATCAGGTCTCGCTGTACATTCGTGGTCATGATGTTTTCCCAGTTGTAGCATTTTCTGCGAGCGCGTTCGATCCGGTGCGGCTCTGTCCAGCGTTGTTCCCCTCCGGGAACCTTCGGGGCTGCCCGAATGCGACATGTCTGTAGCAAAACACGAACCACGCCGGGCATCCAGCCCCCGCGTCGGAGAAAATCAGGACTGCCCGCTCCTCTAGCGCCCCTTCCAGACCGGCGATCGTTTCTCCGCAAAGGCCAGTGCGCCCTCTTTCTGGTCCTCCGAGCCGTAGAGCCGGTCGACCGTGGCGAACTGACGCTTGGTGATCCGGTTCAGCGCGTCCTGGAACGCCATGTCCTCGGCCTCGCGCACCACTTCCTTGATCGCCGCGTAGACCAGCGGCGGTCCGGATTCGAGGAGCCGGGCCAGATCCCAAGCGGCGCCGCGCAGCGCCTCCGGGGCGGTGATCACCTTCAGGATCCCCCAGCGCAGCGCCTCGCCGGCGTCGAACCAGCGCCCGGTCAGGAGGAGGTCCATCGCCACATGGTAGGGGATTCGCTTCGGCAGCCTGATCGAGGCCGCATCCGCGACGGTCCCCGAGCGGATCTCGGGCAGCGCGAAGGTGGCATTGTCCGAGGCGAGGATCAGGTCGCAGGAAAGCGCCAGTTCCAGCCCGCCGCCGCAGCAGATCCCGTTCACCGCGCAGATCACCGGCTTGTTCATGTTCGGCAGTTCCTGCAACCCGCCGAACCCGCCCACACCGTAATCGCCGTCCACCGCATCGCCCGCCGCGGCCGCCTTCAGGTCCCAGCCCGGGCAGAAGAACTTCTCGCCCTCCGCGCGCAGGATCGCCACCCGCAGATCCGGATCGTCGCGGAAGCTTCGGAAGGTCTCGCCCATGATCCGGCTGGTGGCGAGGTCGATCGCGTTGGCCTTGGGCCGGTCGAGCGTGACCTCCAGGATGCCACCCTCGCGGCGGGTGCGAATGGGTCCGTCTGTCATGCCTTTGTCTCCCTTTCCCGCATCAGGGCGTCGACCGCGACCGCGCCGGTCTTCGTCAGTATGAGCGGATTGATCTCGATCTCTTCCAGTTCCGGCGCCTCCGACAACATCGCCTCCAAGGCCATCGCCGCCGCCACCGCCGCACCCAGATCGGGCCGCGCCCGGCCCCGGTAGCCGTCGAGGAGAGGCCAGAGCCTGAGCCGCCGGAAGCCGTCCGCGATCTCCTCCGGCACCACCGGCAGGACCAGCGTGACGATATCGGCCAGAAGCTCCGCCGCGACACCGCCGATGCCCAGCGTCAGCACCGCGCCGTAGACCGGGTCGCGCCGCACCGCGAGGATGGCCTCGGCGAGCCCGCCCGCCACCATCTCTTCGGCAAGGTACCCCGTCGCCCCCGCCATCTCCGCCGCGCCCTCGAGCGTGGCGAGGTTCAGCCGCACCGCACCGGCCTCGGTCTTGTGCGCGAAGCCGAGCCCCTTCAGCGCGAAGGGCGGCACCAATGCCCGCGCCGCCTCGGCAAGCTCCGAAAGCGTCGTCGCCGAGACGCCGCGCGGCACCGCGATCCCCGCCGCTCTCAGCCGCGCCTTGGCCGCATCCTCCGAGAGAAGCCCGCAGCGACCCGCCGCATCGGGCGGAAACGGCCGCCAGCCGGGCCGCCCCGCCGGCGTCGCCGCCGCCGCCACCGCCGCAAGCGCCGTCTCGAACCCCGCCAGCGACACCACGCCCTCCGCCGCGTAACTCTCCGCAACCGCTTCGTCGCTCGCCTCGGCCAGCGAGGTCACCGCGAAGGCAGGCCGGCCGGTCCGCCTTCCCGCCTCGGCCACCGCCGCCATGGCGGGGGCGAAGCTCGACGGGTCGCAGCGATCGCCGCGCGGCGGGTCGATCACGAAGAGGCCGGCATCCATGCCCGCGAGCATGGCGGAAAACACCGCCGCCGTCTTCTCCCGGTCTCCCCAGATGAAGGTCTGGTAATCCAGCGGATTGGCAAGCGCGACCATCGGTCCGAGCACCGGCGCGAGCGCCGCCCGCGCCGCCGCGTCGGGCTCGGGAAAATCGAGCGCCGTTCCCGCCGCAAGGTCGGCGACGAGCCCCGCCTCGCCACCCGAACAGGCGCAGGCAGAAACCCTCCGCCCCGGCAGCGGCCCGACCCCGTGAAAGATCTTAAGGACCTCCAGGAGCTCGGAAAGCGTCGCCACCTCGGCGATCCCCGCCTGCCGGAGGAACGCGCTCGAGACCGCCCCGTCCCCGGCCATCGCCGCGGTATGCGAGGCCGCGGCCCGCGCCCCGCCCGCGCTCCTGCCGCCCTTCAGCACCGCCACGCCCTTGCCCGCCGCCCGCGCCGCCTCGGCCATCGCCGCCAGCGCCACCGCATCGCCGACCCCTTCGAGATAGAAGCCGATCGCCGTCACCCGCGGGTCGGCGATGAGCGCCGAGGCGATCTCCGCCGCCCCGCATTGCGCCGCGTTGCCGAGACAGGCGACATAGGCCACCGGCAACCCGCGCCGCTGCATGGTGAGGTTGATCGCGATGTTCGACGATTGCGAGACGATCGCCACGCCGCGCGCGACACGGCAGCCGCCATGCTGGTCGGGCCAGATCGCCGCGCCGTCGAGATAGTTCAGCACCCCGTAGCAGTTCGGCCCGAGGATCGGCATCGCGCCGGCCGCCGCCACCAGTTCGGCCTGCAGCCCGGCAGCGCCGTTCTCGGACCAGCCCGAGGCGAAGCAGATCGCCCCGCCCGCCCCCATGGCGGAAAGCTCGCGCACGACCTTGACCGTCGCATGGCGGTTCACGCCCACGAAGCAGGCATCCGGCACCCCCGGCAGGGCGCCAGGCGACGGGTAGGCGCGCAACCCGCCGATCTCGCCCTTCGACGGATGCACCGGCCAGACGTCGCCCTGGAACCGCATCTTCGCGCATTGCGCGACGACGTTCCGTCCCCAGCCTCCGCCCAGGACGGCGATGGAGCGCGGCCGGAACAGAGGCGAGAGGTCGCGCATCACGCCCCGAGCGGCCGGAGAAGGTCGCGGGCGATGATATGCCGCTGGATCTCTGAGGTGCCGTCCCAGATCCGCTCGACCCGCGCATCGCGCCAGAACCGCTCGACCGGCAGGTCGTCCATCAGCCCCATGCCGCCATGGATCTGCACCGTCGCGTCGGTGACGCGCGCCAGCATCTCGGAGGCATAGAGCTTGGCCGAGGCGATCTCCCGGTTCGCCGGCAGCCCCTGGTCGAGCCGCCAGGCCGCCGCCAAGGTCAGCCAGTCCGCCGCGTCGATCTCGGTCACCATGTCGGCGATCTGGAAACCCACGCCCTGGAACTTGCCGATCGCCTGGCCGAACTGCTTGCGCTCGGCGGCATAGGCGAGCGCCAGGTCGAAGCAGCGCCGCGCCCGGCCCACGCACATCGTCGCCACGGTGATCCGCGTCGCATGGAGCCATTCGTTCATCACCGCGAAGCCGCCATCCACTTCGCCCAGAACCTGCGCGTCCGGCAGCCGGCAATCGTCGAACTCGAGGATCATGTTCCGGTAGCCGCGATGGCTCACCGAGCGGTAACCCTCGCGGATCGTGAAGCCGGGCGTGCCCCGGTCGACCAGAAACGTGGTGATCCGCTTCTTCCTGCCCTTCGGCGTGTCGTCCTCGCCCGTCGCCACGAAGACGATGACGAAATCGGCATGATCGGCGCCGGAGATGAAATGCTTGGTGCCGTTCAGCACCCAGTCGCCGCCGTCCCGCCGCGCCGCGCAGCTCATGCCGCGCACGTCCGAGCCGGCGCCGGGCTCGGTCATCGCCAGCGCGTCCATCCGCTCGCCGCGCACCGCGGGAAGGAGGTAGCGCTCGATCTGCGCGCCCTCGCAGGCCATCAGGATGTTCTGCGGCCGCCCGAAGAAATGCGTGAGCGCCATCGAGCCGCGCCCGAGCTCGCGCTCCACCAGCGCGAAATCCAGATGCGAGAGCCCCGCACCGCCCACGCTTTCGGGGAAATTGCAGGCGTAGAAACCGAGCGCGATGGTCTTCGCCTTGATCGCCTCGGCCACTGCGGGCGGCACCGCGCCGGTGCACTCGACCGCTTCCTCGTGCGGGTAGATCTCGCGCTCGACGAAATCGCGCACGGTGGAGACGATCATTTCCTGTTCGTCGCTCAGGCCGAAATGCATGGCGCGCTCCCTTCCTCGTGTCGCTGCGCGACCCGACCCGAGCGAGGGGGGTGCCACCCCCTCGCGCTCCCCCGCGAGTATTTCCACCAAGAAGAAGGCATCATGCCCCGACCTCCCGGTGCGCGTGCGAAAGGGCCTCGACCCTGGCGGCGACCTGGGGCGCCGGATCGCAGGAGCGCCGGGTTTCGAGGCTGACATGCAGAAGGAACTGTTCGCAGGTGGCGAGGATCTCACCGTCGGAAGCGCGCTTCATCTCGTGGAACAGCTTGAGCTTCTTGCCCTGTCCCAGGAGGATACGGGTTTCCACCCGGAACGGCTCGCCCGCATGAGTCTCGACAAGATATTTCACCGTGGTCTCGACGGTGAAGTAGCTGAGGCCGCGCGCGATGTAGTCGGCGTCCGCGCCGAGATGGATCATCACCGCATCGGCGGCGTCGGAGAACACCTGGCCGTAACGGCCCTCGTTCATGTGGCCGTTGTAGTCGGTCCAGTCGACCGGCACGGTCCGCCGCACGGTTTCCATCGGAACTGCCGCCATATCGGTCGCCGGCAGTGTCGCCTCATGCGCCGCGATCACCCGGCCCGAGGCCGCGCCCCGCGCCCGGAGAGCCCGCATCATCGCCACGAGATTGTCGTCGCGGAGCCGTTCCAGCTCGCGGATCGAGAGCGCGCCGGATTGCGCATCGGACTGCGCGGCGATCTTGCCGATGAGCTCGTCGTCGAGGTCGGGCACGTCCATCAACTTGGTCCAGGGCCAGGAAAGGCAGGGCCCGAACTGGGCGAGGAAATGCGCCATGCCGCCCTCGCCGCCGGCGATCCGGTAGGTCTCGAACAGCCCCATCTGCGCCCAGCGCAGGCCGAAGCCCATGCGGATCGCCTCGTCGATTCCCCCGGTCGTGGCGATCCCGTCCTTCACCAGCCAGAGCGCTTCGCGCCAGACCGCCTCGAGGAACCGGTCGGCGATGTGGGCGTCGATCTCCTTGCGGACATGCAGCGGGAACATCCCGATGCCTTCGAGGATGCCCTTTGCACGGGCGACCACACCCGGGTCCGGGTCGTCGCCCGCCACCAGCTCGATCAGCGGCAGCAGGTAGACCGGGTTGAACGGATGCGCGACGACGATCCGCGCCGGATGCCGCGCGCCCTCGCGCAGCTCCGACGGCTTGAAGCCCGAGGTGGACGACCCGATCACGCAATCCGAGGGCGCCGCCGCCTCGATCTCGGCCAGCACCCGGTGCTTCAGTTCGAGCCGCTCCGGCACGCTTTCCTGCACCCAGCCGGCATCCCTGACCGCTGCGCCCACCGTCGCGGCGCGGATCAGCGCGCCTTCTTGCGGCAGCGCCCGGTCGTAGAGCATCGGCAGGGCGCGGCGCGCATTCGCCAGCACCGCGCCGATCTTGCGTTCGCTCTCGGGGTCGGGGTCAAAAAGCCGCACGTCCCAGCCGTTCAGCAGGAACCGCGCCGCCCAGGCGCCGCCGATCACCCCACCGCCGACGATCGCCGCGACGCCCGTCATCGCGGCGCCCGCTTCGTCAGCCCGAGCCGCGCCCGCACCTCCCCGGGCCCGATCACCCGCGCGCCCAGCCCCTCGACGATCCCCACCGCCCGCTCGACGAGCTGCGCGTTGGTGGCGAGCTGCCCCTTGCCGAGCCAGAGATTGTCCTCGAGTCCGACCCGCACATTGCCGCCCGCCAGTACCGCCGCCGCGACATAGGGCATCTGGTGACGGCCCAGCGAGAAGGCCGACCAGTGCCAGCCCGCCGGCACGTTGTTCACCATCGCCAGGAAGGTATTGAGATCGTCCGGCGCGCCCCAGGGCACGCCCATGCAGAGCTGCACCAGGGCCGGCGCCTCCAGCACGCCCTCCTCGACCAGACGCTTCGCGAACCACAGATGCCCGGTGTCGAAGGCCTCGATCTCGGGCCGCACGCCCAGCTCGGTCATCATCGCCCCCATCGCCCGCAGCATGCCGGGCGTGTTGGTCATCACGTAATCGGCCTCGGCGAAATTCATCGTGCCGCAATCCAGCGTGCAGATCTCGGGCAGGCATTCCGCCACATGGGCGACGCGCTCGCTCGCGCTTGCCATGTCGGTCCCGGTGCCGTTCAGCGGCAGGGGCCGCTCCACCGGCCCGAACACCATGTCGCCGCCCATGCCCGCCGTGAGGTTCAGCACCACGTCCACCTCCGCCGCGCGGATCCGCTCGGTCACCTCGCGGAACAGCGCCCGGTCGCGGCAGGGCGCGCCGGTCTCGGGATCGCGCACATGGCAATGCACCACCGCCGCGCCGGCCCTGGCCGCATCGATGGCCGAGGCCGCGATCTCGGCCGGCGAACGCGGCACATGGGGGCTCCGGTCCTGCGTCCCGCCCGATCCGGTCACCGCGCAGGTGATGAAGACTTCCTTGTTCATCTCGAGCGGCATCGCGACCTCCTTGCTCACCACCACGATCCTAGGAAGGCTTGACCGAAGGCATCATGCAGATTTACCCGGAATCATGCCGGTTTGGAAAAAACAGCACCGTGGCACGACCCGCATCGGCGTGCTCCTGTTCGAGCGCTTCTCGAACTATTGCCTCGCCAACGCCGTGGAACCCTTGCGTGCCGCCAACACCGCGCTGGCACGGCAAGCCTATGACTGGCACATCCTCACGCCGGGCGATGCGCCGGTCACCTCCTCCTCGGGCTTCCCGGTGATGCCCACCGCGCCGATCCGCGACCTGCCGGGCGGCGACATCCTTTTCGTGGTCGCAAGCTATGGCCACCGCGACCTCGCCACCGACACCACCCGCCGCCTGCTCCGCCGCGCCGCGACGCGCTATGCCGGGCTCGCGGGCTTCGACACCGGAAGCTGGCTGATGGCCGACGCGGGCCTCCTCGACGGGCGCCGCGCCACGATCCACGGCGAACTGGCCGACGCCTTCGCCGAGCGCTTCCCGGAGATCGACACGTGCCGCGACCGCTGGATCCATGACGGCGACAGGCTCTCGGCGGGCGGCGCGGCCTCGGCCTTCGACCTCGTCTTGCACCTGATCGGCGAAACCCACGGCACCGCACTGGCGCTCGAGATCGCCGCGCTGTTCCTCACCGACTTCCCGGACATCGAAACGCCCGCCGCTCGCCCCGGCGGCGACCGCTACGTGGCGCGCGCGATCCGGGCGATGGAGGAAAACCTGGAAACCCCGCTGCCGATCCCCGCCATCGCCGCCGCCGCCGGCTGCCCGCAGCGCGAGCTCGAAGCCCGGTTCCGCCGCCAGATCGGCGCCCTGCCACGCGGCGTCTACCGCCGCACCCGGCTCCTCGCCGCGCGACGGCTCCTTGCCGAGGAACGCATCGGCATCGCCGAAACCGCCGCCCGCTGCGGCTATGCCGACCCTTCGGCCTTCGCGCGGGCGTTTCGCCGCGAATTCGGTCATCTGCCAAGCGCGCGGCGGTAGACAGCCCCCGGGATGTCGCTTTTGGTGCTGGAACCGTCCATTCTGGGCAATGGGCGCCTTCGGAACCACGGCTTAGATTGACTGAGCAGTCAATTAAGAAAAATCATCAGCACAAAGACCCCGGAGCCGGATGTCCCGGCTTCGAAGAAAACCGGAAGACCACGGGGAGATCACATGACCAAGACCATCCGTCCCGCCCGGGCGCGCGACGTCTCGCGACGCAAGTTCCTGGGTACCAGCGCTGCCGCCGGCCTTGCCGCGGCGGGCGTCACCACCGGTCTGATGCCCAGGGCGGCAAGGGCCGAACCCAAACGCGGCGGCTCCGTGCGCGCCGCCTTCGGCCACGGCTCGACCAGCGACACGCTCGATCCGGGCAACTGGGAGAACGACTTCACCATCGGCATGGCCTATGCCTATAGCGGCTACCTGACCGGCGTCGCCCGCGACGGCTCGCTCGAGCCGCAGCTTGCCGAAAGCTGGGAAGCCACGCCCGACGCCGCCACCTGGCGCTTCAAGCTGCGCCAGGGCGTGACGTTCCATTCGGGCAGGGATTTCACCCCCGAGGACGTGATCAACTCGGTGAACTTCCACCGCGGCGAAGACTCGACCTCGGCCGCCAAACCGCTTCTTGCGGGCATCACCGACATGGCGGTCGATGGCGACAGCGTCGTCTTCACCCTCGCCGGCGGCAATGCCGACTTCCCCTTCACCTTCACCGACTATCACATCCCGATGCTGCCCCCCGGCGACGACCGCGGCGTGGACTTCCGCTCGAAGGACGGCCTCGGCCCCTACAAGCTCGCGGAATTCGAGCCCGGCGTGCGGGCGAAATTCGTCAAGAACGGGAACGACTGGGACGGGAACCGCGGCTTCTTCGACGAGGTCGAAGTGCTGGCGGTCATCGACGCCAACGCCCGGACCTCGGCACTGGTGTCCGGGGATGTCCAGATGATCGACCGGCTCGACCTCAAGACCGTCGGGCTGATGGCGCGCAATCCGGGCATCAAGGTGCACTCGGTCGCGGGCAACCAGCACTACACCTTCCCGATGCTCTGCGACGTCGACCCGTACACCAACAACAACATCCGCCGCGCGGTGAAATACGCGGTCAAGCGGCAGGAACTGGTGGACAAGATCCTGTTCGGCTTCGGCTCTCTCGGCAACGACCACCCGATCGGCTCCGGGCAAAGGTTCTTCAACGCCGACCTGCCGCAGACCGAGTATGATCCGGACAAGGCAAAGTTCTACCTGAAGGAGGCCGGGCTCGACTCGATCGACCTCGTGCTCGACATCGCCGACGCCGCCTTCGCCGGAGCGGTCGATGCCGGCGTGCTCTACCAGAACTCGGCCGCGGAATGCGGGATCAACATCAAGGTGAACCGGGTGCCGAATGACGGCTACTGGTCCGACATCTGGCTCAAGTCGCCCTGGTGCGGCTCGTATTGGGGCGGACGCCCGGTCGAGGACGCGATGTTCACCACCGTCTACTCGAAGGGCGCGTCGTGGAACGAGTCGCATTGGGCGAACGACCGGTTCGAAGAACTCCTGGTCGCGGCCCGTTCCGAGCTCGACGAGACCAAGCGCCGCAACATGTATTACGAGATGCAGCTGATCCTGAACGAGGATGGCGGCTCGGTGATCCCGATGTTCGCCAACTACGTCTTCGCGACGGGCCCGGGCATCGACACCAATGGCGACGATTTCTCGACCCATTGGGACAAGGACGGCCACCGCTGGATGGAGCGCTGGTCGGTCGCCTGACCCACCGCCCGGCCCTTCCAGGGGCCGGGCATTCCCCGCCCGCGGTGCATCGCCGGTGTACGGGTTGTGTACAGGTTGTGTACAGGTTGTGCGCGCCGGATTCCGGCTCTCAGCCCCGCGCCTTCAGCGCCTCGATCAGCCGGACCGAGCGCCGCGCGGCGGTGCCGAAACTCCCTATCAGCACGATCAAGAGCGCCAGAAAAAGGCACCACTGGCTCCCCGCCACCGCCACCTCGACCGCCGCCAGGACAGCCCCCGCGGTGACCGCCGCCATCCGCTGCGGCTTCGCCATCGGCCCCGAAAAATCCGCCGGCATACCTTCCGCCCGCCCAAGCTCCCGCACATAGGCCGTCAGCACCGCGCCTGCCCCCGCCGCCATGCCAAGCGCCGGATGGCCGAGCCCGGCGCCCAGGCCGGCGAGGATCAGGAAGTCGGCCACCCGGTCCGGCGCCTCGTTCCAGAACGGTCCGTCCGGGGCGGAAAGGCCGCCCTCGATGGCGACCATCCCGTCGAGCAGGTTGCAGATAAGCCGCGCCTGGCAAGACAGCGCGCCGAGGATCAGCAGAATTATCGCAACGATATCAGGTGCATGACCCGCGCCCCAGAAGACAAGGCCGGCGAGGGCTCCAAAGCCCATGCTGGCCTGCGAGATCCGGTTGGGCGTCACGCCCTTCGCGGCCAGGTTTCGCGCGGCCCGGCCGGCCCAGCGGCTGTTGCGGCTCGCGATCGGTCTGCGTTCAGCCATGTCGCCTCCAGATGCGGAACGTGTAGAGCGCGGCGTAAAGCGTCGCGACGGTGGTCGGGACCGCGAGGGTCCTGAGGATTTCGGGCGTCCCGGCCAGCCTGTGAACGCCGGAGAGGAGCGCGAGCGAGACCGCGCACGCAGCGACCGGTGGCAGAACCAGCGCCGCCGCCCCCGGGAGGCGGGTCGCGAGAAGCTCGACCATGCGCTTCAGCCCGAGTGTGATCAGCGCCGTCAGACCGCCCTGCACCAGCCCCGCCACCAGCGGCGCCGGCATCGGATGGCCCCGGTTCGCGAACGCCGCCCAGCCCCCCATCAGCAGGAATCCCCCCGCCATATGCGCCCAGTTCCGATCGGCGAGGCTCATACGGTGGACCAGAAATACCGGGTGAGATGGAAGAAGATCGGCGCCGAGAACAGGACCGAATCGAGCCGGTCGAGAAACCCGCCATGGCCGGCGATCAGGTGGCCCCAATCCTTCACGCCCCGGTCGCGCTTGATCGCCGACATCACGAGCCCGCCAAGGAACCCCGCGAGCGTCATCGCCGCCGACATCGCGGCGGCCTGCAAGGGCGAGAACGGCGTGATCCACCAGAGTGCCGCGCCGACGAGCGTGGCCGACGCCGCACCGCCGATCAGGCCCTCCCAGGTCTTCGATGGCGAGAGCGCGGGCGCGACCTTGTGGCGCCCGAGGAGCTTGCCCCAAGTGTATTGCAAGACGTCGGAAAGCTGCACGACGATCACCAGGAAGGCGATCAGGAGGATGTTGCGGCCCTCGTATCCCGGGATCTGCAGGGTCAGGAGCGCCGGCACATGGGAGGCGCAATAGACGCAGATCATCAGCGCCCACTGGGTTTCGGACATCCGGACGAGGATGTTCCTGGTGTCGCCCTGCAGCACCGCGAGCACCGGCAGGAGCAGGAAGGCATAGACCGGGATGAAGATCGAGTAGAGCCCGTACCAGTCGGTCCAGATCAGCCAGTACTGCGCCGGCAGGATCGCGAAGAAGGCGGTGGCGATGGCCCAATGGTCGGCAGCGCGGCGGGTGGTGAGGGTGATGAATTCGCGCAAGGCCGCGAAGGAGCAGAGCGCGAACAAGAGGACCACGCCTGCGCGGCCCGCGAGGAAGGCGATGCCGAGAAGCGCGGCCATCGCCCACCAAGCGTAGATCCGGGCGTTCAGGTTTTCAATCGTCGGCGTCGGCCCGTTCCGGCGCTTCAGCCCCTCGCCGATTGCCGTGGCCACGGTGAGAAGGCCGAGAACACCAAGAAGCAGCCAGACGAGATGCGTGTCCGCGCCGGTCATGCCGGATCCTCCCCTACGGGTTTCAGGGCCAGCAAGGCGGCGCGGGCGCGGGCGAGGAAGGTCTCGCGCGTCTCGCCGGCCTCGCGGCGCATCGCGGCACCGAAGGTGACGGTGCAGAGAAGCGGGATCGGGATCACCTTGCCCTTGGGCATCACCGAGTTGAGATTCTCGATCCAGACCGGCACCAGGTCCACCCCCGGGCGTTTCTCGGCGATGTTGTAGATCCCGCTCTTGAACGGCAGGAGCGGATCCTCGGTCATGTTGCGCGTGCCCTCGGGGAAGATGATCAAGGAGGCGCCTTCGTCGATGGCGGCGAGGATCGTCTCCATCGGATCCTCGCTGCGCGCCTCCTTGCGCCGGTCGATCAGGACGGCGTTGAACACGTCGCGGCCGATGAAGCTCTTGAGCCCCGAGGCGAGCCAGTAGTCGCTCCCCGCCACCGGCCTCGTGGTTCGGCGGAGCGCGGGGGGCAGCACCGTCCAGACCAGGATGAAATCGCCGTTCGAGGTATGGTTCGCGAAATAGACACGCTGGACCGGTTCGGGCCCGACACCCTCCCAGATCGCGCGGACGGCGGTGATGAAGCGGGCGAAGAGCAGGATCGCACCGCCGGTGAGACTCGCGAGGAGCGGGCGCATGGCCGGTCCCTCAGGCGCGGCCGGGCGTCACGCCCGTTCCATCGCCAGCCGCCCGGCAAGGGCGGCGAAGGAGATCGCGAAGGCCCGGCGGAACCAGGCCATCGCCCGTTCGGAGCCCAGCACGCGCGCGCGCATCGTGCCGGCTGCCAGCGCGTAGAGCGCGAAGACGGCGAACGTGGTGCCGACGAAGACGAGGCCCAGTTCGACCAGCCGGGCGCTCGCATCGGGCGCGTCGGCGGGCAGGAATTGCGGCAGGAAGGCCATGAAGAAGATCGGCAGCTTGGGATTGAGCAGGTTGAGCAGGACGCCGCGCCAGACGATCCGTCCGTCGGAGGCCCGTTTCGAAGGCTCTACGGCGAGCGCGCCGGTTCCCTTCAGCATGCCCCAGGCCATCCAGAGCATATACCCTACCCCGAGCCACTTGATGGTCTGGAACAGCAACGCCGAGGCGTAAAGAACCGCCGCCAGCCCGGCCATGGCGAAGCCGAGATGGACCGCCGTGCAGATCGTGCAGCCAAGCGCGGCCAGGAGCCCTGCGCGGATGCCGGCACCGAGCGAGACCGACAGCGTATAAATCACGCCGATCCCCGGCGCGAGGCAGACGAGGATCACGGTGGCAAGGTATTCGGGCGACATTGGCGGCACCTCCGGCGGCGACCATCGGTCCGGTCGGGGGGGAAGGTCAACCGATTTCAGACGGGCTCGCGCAGGACCCGGGGCACCTTGAACTCGACCCGCTCCACCGCCGTCTCGACCCGCTCCACCGTGACGTCGTAGCGGTCGCGGAAGGCGTCGATCACCTCGTCGACCAGCACCTCGGGCGCGCTCGCCCCGGCGGTGATGCCCACGGCCTTCGCCCCCTCGAGTGCGCGCCAGTCGATATCGGTCGCGCGCTGGACGAGCTGGGCATAGCCGCAGCCCGCGCGGCGGCCGACCTCGACCAGGCGCTTGGAATTCGACGAGTTCGGCGCGCCGATCACCAGCATCGCGTCGATCTTCGGCGCCATCGCCTTCACCGCCTCCTGGCGGTTGGTTGTGGCGTAGCAGATGTCTTCCTTGTGCGGGCCGACGATCTTCGGGAAACGGGCCTGGAGCGCGGCGACGATCTCGGCGGTATCGTCCACCGAGAGCGTGGTCTGGGTGACGAAGGCGAGCCGCTCGGGATCGCGCACTGCGACATGGGCCACGTCCTCGACCGTTTCGACGAGGAGCACTTCGCCCTCGGGGAGCTGGCCCATGGTCCCCTCGGTCTCGGGGTGGCCGGCATGGCCGATCATGATCATCTGGAGCCCGTTCGCGTGGTGGCGCTCGGCCTCGATATGGACCTTGGACACCAGCGGGCAGGTGGCGTCCACATAGACCATCTCGCGCCGCGCGGCCTCGGCCGGAACGGCCTTGGGTACGCCATGGGCCGAGAAGATCACCGGCCGGTCTCCGGGGCAGTCGGCAAGATCCTCCACGAAGACCGCGCCCATCTCGCGCAACCCGTCCACCACGTAGCGGTTATGGACGATCTCGTGCCGCACATAGACCGGCGGGCCCCATTTCTCGAGCGCCATCTCGACGATCTTGACGGCGCGGTCGACGCCCGCGCAGAAGCCGCGCGGCGCGGCGAGATAGAGGGTGAGGGGCTGGTGCTCGGTCATGGGCCAGACCTATGCCGAAGCGTGCAGCAGGTCCAGCGCCCGGGGCCGAACGACATGCGCCCGGCTTCGCGAACGGAAGGCCGGGTCATGCACTCGGCAGTCTTGTCATACTGTCGGCTGGCGCCGCAGTCCTTCCTCGGGACTGCCCGCGATCTGCCGCCCGGAGCGTCGGGTGGGTGACGGGGCGAACCCCGTCACCGTCTCATTGTTCGGCCGATTCCCGCTGGCGGGTGTCTTCGCCGCCCCCGCGGGAATCCCGCGGCGGGCGCCCGATCACTTCCTTGAGCTCGTCGAGCTCGATGAAGTTGTCGGCCTGACGGCGCAGTTCGTCGGCGATCATCGGCGGGCTCGAGCGGATGGTCGAAACCACCGAAACCCGAACCCCCTGGCGTTGCAGGCTCTCGATCAGCGGCCGGAAGTCTCCGTCGCCCGAGAACAGCACGATATGATCGACCCGCGGTGCCAGCTCCATGGCATCGACCGTCAGCTCGATATCCATGTTGCCCTTCACCTTGCGGCGTCCCTGGCTGTCGGTGAACTCCTTCGCGGGCTTGGTCACCATGGTGAAGCCGTTGTAGTGGAGCCAGTCGACGAGGGGACGGATGGGGGAGTAGTCGTCGTTTTCCAGAAGCGCCGTGTAATAGAACGCCCTGAGAAGCTTGCCGCGGCGCATGAATTCCTGCCGCAACAGCTTGTAGTCGATGTCGAACCCGAGCGCCTTGGCTGCGGCGTACAGATTCGATCCATCGATGAACAGCGCGAGCCGTTCGTCCCTATAAAACATCAAGTCTTTCCTTCCGATCCTTGGCTCTCCGGTCGCGAAATGCGAGTGGTGGTCGACAATGACCGGCAGAGCCTGAGTGAAAATAATTAGAAATCATGTTGGATCAACTATCCATCCCTAACAGACCGCAACGACCTATACTTTTGGCCATGGGATCAAACATCCCTCACCATAGCATGAATCCGCGCGAGATTCTTCTGCAATCCCTTGAGGTTCTTAGAGGTCGCGGCCTCTGGATCCGGGCCGCGAGCCGGCTCTACAGCACCCCCTGCTTTCCTCCAGGTGCTGGAGAAAACTACGTTAACGCCGCCGCAGCAATGGAAACGGACCTGCCACCTCGCGAGATATTGAACACGCTGCACGCGGTAGAGGCCGATTTCGGGCGCCAGCGGGTGCAACGCTGGGGCAGCCGGGTGCTCGATCTCGACCTGCTTGCGGTGGGCGATGAGGTTTTGCCCGACAGGGCCGGATTCGAGGCCTGGCGAGGACTTTCGCTCGAGCGGCAGCGGCAGGAGGCACCGGACGAACTGATCCTGCCGCATCCCAGGCTGCACGAGCGCGGCTTCGTCCTCGTTCCCCTCGCCGACGTCGCACCGGATTGGCGGCATCCGGTTCTGGGCCGGACGGTGGCCGAGATGCTTGCCGCGCTGCCGCCCGAAGCGCTCGAGGACATCGTTCCGCTCGACGCGCCGTGAACCGTTCGCCATGGTCCGGAGCAGACCCCGCGCCAGGCCACCCAAAGGTCGGTTTTTGCCTTGTGTTCCCGCTGTCAAGCTCTTATCTAACGGGCTTCGAGACTTCCCGGCAGCAGATTGGAGAAGCTGAATGGCCCGCGTGACGGTCGAAGATTGCGTTGACAAGGTCCCGAACCGGTTCGAGCTGGTGATGCTCGCCGCACATCGGGCGCGGGAGATTTCCGCCGGCGCGCCGCTCACGATCGACCGCGACAACGACAAGAACCCGGTCGTGTCCCTGCGCGAGATCGCGGAGGAAACCCAGCAGGCCGGGGATCTGCGCGAGCGGATGATCGAAAGCCACCAGACCCAGATCGAAGTCGACGAGCCCGAGGAAGACGCGATGGCGCTCCTGATGGGCCAGGCCGAGCAGGACCGGCCCGCAGACGACGACATGTCTGAAGAGAAACTGCTTCGCGCGCTGATGGAAGCGCAGGAGCGGCAATAACGACGGGGCAGGCACCCCGCTGGGCGGACCAGATGATCGACGCTGACGACCTGATCGAACTGGTCCGCAATTACAATCCGAAGACCAACGAAAAGCTGATCCGCAAGGCCTATGCCTACGGGCTGGAGATGCATGACGGGCAGTTCCGGCAATCGGGCGAGCCCTATTTCACGCATCCGGTCTCGGTGGCGGCGATCCTGACCGAGATGCAGCTTGACGATGCCACCATCGTCACCGCGCTCCTGCACGATACGATCGAGGATACCCGCTCGACCTACTCGGAGATCTCCAAGACCTTCGGCAAGGAGATCGCGGAACTGGTCGATGGCGTCACCAAGCTGACCAACTTGCAGCTCTCCTCGGCCCAGACCAAGCAGGCCGAGAATTTCCGCAAGCTCTTCTTCGCCATGTCGAAGGACCTGCGGGTGATCCTGGTGAAGCTGGCCGACCGGCTGCACAACATGCGCACCATCAAGTCGATGCGCCTCGAGAAGCAGGTGCAGAAGGCGCATGAGACGATGGACATCTATGCCCCGCTCGCGGGCCGGATGGGCATGCAGTGGATGCGCGACGAGTTGGAGGACCTGTCGTTCCGGGTCTTGAACCCCGAGGGGCGGAACTCGATTCTCCGGCGGTTCATCACGCTTCAGCGCGAGACCGGCGACGTGATCCAGAAGATCACCCGCGACATTCGCACGGAGCTCGACAAGGCGGGGATCGAGGCCGATGTCTATGGCCGCGCGAAGAAGCCCTATTCGGTCTGGCGCAAGATGCAGGAGAAGGACCAGGGCTTCTCCCGGCTTTCCGATATCTACGGCTTCCGCGTCATCACCCAGAGCGAGGCCGATTGCTACGCCGTGCTCGGCGCGATCCACCAGCGCTGGCGGGCCGTGCCGGGGCGCTTCAAGGACTACATCTCCCAGCCGAAGTCGAACGGCTACCGGTCGATCCACACAACGGTGTCGGGCCGCGACGGCAAGCGGGTCGAGGTGCAGATCCGCACCCGCGAGATGCACGAGGTCGCCGAGGCCGGCGTCGCCGCACATTGGGCCTATCGCGACGGTCAGCGGGCCGAGAACCCGTTCGCCGTCGATCCGGCCCAGTGGATCGCCGCGCTGACCGAACGGTTCGACAATGCCGAGGACCACGACGAGTTCCTCGAGCATGTCCGCATGGAGATGTATTCCGACCAGGTCTTCTGCTTCACGCCGAAAGGCGAGGTCGTGAAACTGCCGCGCGGGGCGACGCCGCTCGACTTCGCCTACGCGATCCACACAAGGATCGGCGACAGTTGCGTCGGCGCCAAGGTCGATGCGATTCGCGTGCCGCTCTGGACGCGGCTGAAGAATGGCCAGTCGGTCGAGATCATCACCGCCGAGGGGCAGCGCCCGCAGGCGACCTGGATCGAGATCGTAGCCACCGGCCGGGCCAAGGCGGCGATCCGACGCAGCCTTCGCGAAGAGGACCGGCAGCGCTTCGAGAAGCTCGGCAAGGAACTCGCGCGGGTGGCGTTCGAGCATATCGGCCGCCGCGCCACCGAAAAGGCGCTGACCACGGCGGCGAAGCATATGGGGTTGGCCGACTCGGGCGAGCTCCTGGCACGGCTCGGCGCCGCCGAGATCACGGCGCGCGACGTGATCCGCACACTCTATCCCGATCTGCCCGACAAGCAGGGTGGCGAGATCGACAGCGCCCACGCCGTCGTCGGCCTCAAGGGCGAGCAAAGCTTTCAGCGCGCGCCCTGTTGCCAGCCGGTGCCCGGCGAGCGGATCGTAGGCATCACCTTCCGCGGCAAGGGCGTCGTGATCCACGCGATCGATTGCCCCGCGCTCGAGGAGTACGAGCACCAGCCGGCCCGATGGATCGACCTGCGCTGGCATTCGGGGCAGCACCAGCCGGTCCACGACGTGTCGCTCGACCTCACCATCTCGAACGATGCCGGGGTGCTCGGCCGGCTCTGCACCCAGATCGGTGAGCAGAAGGCAAATATTTCCGATCTGCGCTTCGTCGACAGAAAACCGGACTTTTACCGCCTCATTGTAGACGTCGAGCTGCGCGACACGGAGCATCTCCACGCCGTGATGCTGGCGCTCGAGGCCGATAGCGATGTGGCGACCATCGACCGTCACCGAGATCCGACGCGGAAACTCTAACCAGGAGCGGCAGTCAGCCACGTGTTCAAACGACGTACGCCCCGGACCTATGCCGAGACCATCCAGCACATGGTCTATCCGCGCGGCGGCTGGTGGCGGGCGGCGATCTATGTCGTGCACCGTCTGCGCCGGCTGCCCGATCCGGCACACAAGATCAGCCGCGGGATCGCCTGCGGGGTGATCGCGAGCTTCACGCCGTTCTACGGGCTTCACTTCATCACCGCCGCCGCGATCGCCTGGCTGATCGGCGGCAATCTCCTCGCGGCGATGCTGGCCACTTTCGTCGGCAACCCGATCACCTTCCCGGTCATCGCCACGGTCTCCGTCGAATTCGGCACCTGGCTATTGGGCGAGCCTCCGGTGCCACCGCACGAGATCCTGCTAGGCTTCTCGCTCGCATCGGTGGAGATCTGGAGCAATTTTGCTGCGATGATCACACCCGGCGAGATGCATTGGCACGAAAGCGCCCGGTTCTTTTCACGGATCTTCCTGCCCTATCTCGTGGGCGGGATCCTCCCCGGCATCGCCTGCGGCACAGCGGCCTATTTCATGGCCAATCCGGTGATCGCCTCCTACCAAAAGGGGCGCATCAAGCGACTGAAGCTGCGATTCGAGGCCCGGCGGCGGGCGTTGGAGGCGGCGAAGGCGCGCAAGGCGGCGGCGGAAGAGAAGAGCGCGGGGGAGTGATGGCGGACCAAGGGAAGCTCAGACTGGGCGTGAATATCGACCATGTTGCGACGGTGCGGAACGCGCGCGGCGGCGCGGTGCCCGATCCGCTGCGGGCGGCGGCCCTGGCCGAGGAGGCGGGGGCGGACGGGATCACCGCGCATCTGCGCGAAGACCGCCGGCATATCTCGGACGCCGATATCGAAGGGCTCATGGCGCATCTGACGGTGCCGCTGAACTTCGAGATGGCGGCCACCGAGGAGATGCAGGCGATCGCGCTCCGGCACCAGCCGCACGCGGTCTGCATTGTGCCGGAGCGGCGCGAGGAACGGACCACCGAGGGGGGCCTGGAAGTGGCGCGGGAAGAGAACCGGCTCGCGCATTTCATCGCGCCCCTGCGCGAGGCCGGCTGCCGGGTCTCGATCTTCGTCGCCGCGGACGAACGTCAGGTCACGGCAGCACATCGGATCGGCGCGCAGGTGATCGAACTGCATACCGGGGCCTATTGCGACGCCCATGCCGACGGCCGGTTCGAGGCGCGCGATGCGGAACTCGCCAAGCTGCGCGAGATGGCCGCCTGTGCCCATGCGCTGGGGCTCGAAGTCCATGCCGGGCACGGGCTTACCTATGATACGGTCGCGCCGGTCGCGGCGCTCCCGGAAGTGCGCGAGCTCAACATCGGGCATTTCCTGGTCGGAGAGGCGATCTTCCGCGGGCTGGCGCCGGCGATCCTGGAAATGCGCCGGATCATGGACGATGCGCGGGGCTGAGGCGGTGGACCGGCGCAACGTTCCGCCCGGACCCGCTGCGCCCTACTTGTCGACCTTGCCGCTCGGCACGTAGCTGTCTTCGACGACGCCCGGCCAGATCGGGCTGCCGCCGGTCGATATCCCGGTGCTGGCCCCGGTCGTACCGCTCCCGCCAAGCTCGGCCCGCGCCTCGTCCCAGGTCTCGTTCAACTTGTCCCAGGCCCGCGCGATCGGCCCCTTGCGGGCGGCCTCCGCGGCGCTGAGCGGCGGTGCACAGCGCCCTACGAGCCGCACCGTCGCGGGATTGTCGAAGCCCGGCCCCGGCGGTCGCGGCGGGAAGGTGCCGCGGCAGTCGATGCCGTCCGAGGTGCGCACGCCCGTGGCGAGGCCGTACTGGAAGGTAACGATCACATAGTTGTGGCTGTCGCCGAACTGCGGGTAGTACCAGCCCGGCAGGTTCTTCATGTCGCGATAGATGAACTCGGTCTGCCCGCCCTCGCGGACCTTCTGGCTCGGGTTGCCCCAGCGGGTGGCGAAGCCCGTTTCCGTCGTCACGCCGGGCTCGACGAAGAGCGCCATGGCGGTACGCGCCTCCGGCGTCGTGGCGACCTCGGTGTTCCAGGCGACGCCACCGCAGGCGGCGAGCATGAGGGCGGGGGCGAAGAGGGTGGCGCGCATTCTGCGTAAGCTCCGGATCGCATGACGGTCGGCAATTCCGCTACCAGCATTGCCTGACGAAATGGTTGATGGCGCTTGCAATGCCGTTCCCGGCTATCGCACAAGGGCGCATGATCCTCGGCATCGGCACCGATCTCTGCAATATAGAACGAATCCAGGGCGTTCTCGACCGCCACGGCGACCGGTTCCGCGACCGGGTGTTCACCGAGACCGAACAGCGCAAGGCCGAACGGCGGCGCGACACCGCGGGCACCTATGCCAAGCGCTGGGCGGCGAAGGAGGCCTGTTCCAAGGCGCTGGGCACCGGGCTGCGCATGGGCATCGCCTGGAAGGACATGGCGGTGTCGAACCTCCGGAGCGGTCAGCCGGTGATGCAGGTCACCGGCTGGGCGGCCGCGCGGTTGGCGGAGATGACGCCGCCCGGCCATGAGGCGGTGATCCACGTCACGCTCACCGACGACCATCCCTGGGCACAGGCCTTCGTGGTGATCGAGGCGCGCCTGGCCGACGACTGGGCAGACGACGCGCCGGTGACATTCGAGCAGTGACGGCCGGAAGGGGCCGCGCAGCCGTCCATCGCCAACCGGCCGCACCAGAAGCGCTTCAACTCTCGACGAGATCCAGCCGGCCGCGCCCCGGCCCCAACGCGATCAGACGTTCGCCGTCGCGCACCGGCCCGCCCACACTCGGTTTCCCGAATGCCGGGCGCCGGCGCCGTCAATCCTCGTCGTCTTCCTCGTCGCCGCCGGCGGGCAGGTTGAACAGGCTGTCGGCATCGATCAGCGTGTTGTCGCCGCGCACGTCGTCGTCATCGTCGTCGTCGTTGCTGCCGGTGAGCGAGAAGGTCTCGAGCCCCGAGATCGCCGTCGGAATCCGCGGCTCGGCGCTTTCCATGCCGAGGCTCTGCTCGGTCGAGACCAGCTTGCGGCGCTCGTCATCCGACATCACCTCGCCGTCGCGGGCCTTCTTGGCCGCGGCCTTCTGCACCGCCATGTCGAGCTCGGTCTGCTTGCACAGGCCCAGCGCCACCGGGTCGATCGGCTGGATGTTCGAGATGTTCCAATGCGTCCGCTCGCGGATCGACTGGATCGTCGGCTTGGTGGTGCCGACGAGCTTGGAGATCTGGCCGTCCGAAAGCTCCGGATGGAACTTCACCAGCCACAGGATCGAGGCCGGCCGGTCCTGCCGCTTGGACAGCGGCGTGTAGCGCGGGCCGCGGCGCTTCTCCTCGCCCACGGCGGCGGCGTTGAACTTCAGCTTCAGTCTGTGAATCGGGTTCTGTTCGGCGCGATCGATCTCGATCTGGTCGAGCTGGTTGTTCTGGATCGGGTCGAACCCCTTCACGCCCGCCGCGACATCGCCATCGGCGATGCCCTGGACTTCCAGCTCGTGCAATCCGCAGAAGTCCGCGATCTGCTTGAAGGTCAGCGTCGTGTTGTCCACGAGCCAGACGGCGGTGGCCTTCGCCATGATCGGTTTGTTCGTCATCCAGGGCCTCCTCGGGCAGATTTTTCCCGTGCCGTTTTAGCGGCCGGTTCTTGCGAACCTGTTCCTCGGTGTCGGGGAAGTGGCCGTTATATAGTGATCCCGGGAGGCGGAGAAAAGCGGAATCTCTCGCATGGGCCCGCCGGGCATTGATTCGCGGAACGCCCGCGGCCATCAAGAGCCGATCCCCGGGAAGGAGAGACGCTTGGAAAGACACATGCGAGGATTGTGCCTGGCAGCGGCATTGACGGTCCTGCCGTTGTCCGCCCTGGCCGAGGGCGAGAAGCCGGGCGCGTTCGACTACTACGTCCTGTCGCTTTCCTGGTCGCCCAGCTGGTGCGCGACCGACGGCGACGCGCGCGGCTCGCCGCAATGCCGGGCGGGTGCGGGCTTCGGCTGGATCCTGCACGGGCTCTGGCCGCAATTCGAACGGGGCTGGCCGAGCTATTGCCGGGACGGCGCGCCGAACCCGTCGCGTGCCATGACCCGCGCCATGGCCGACATCACCGGCACCGACGGCCTGGCCTGGCACGCCTGGAACAAGCACGGCCGCTGCTCGGGCCTCTCGGCCGAAGAGTATTTCGCCACCGCACGCCGCGCCTACGACGCGGTGGTGCGCCCGCCGGTGTTCCGCGAATTGGACGAACCGGTGCGGCTTCCCGCCTCGGTCGTCGAATCCGCGTTTCTCGAAGTCAACCCGGAGCTGGAAGCCGACATGGTCACCGTCACCTGCCGATCGGCCCGCATTTCCGAGGTCCGGATCTGCCTCACCCGCGATCTCGCCCCACGCCGCTGCGGCGCCGACGTGATCCGCGACTGCACCATGCGCGACGCGCTTTTCGCGCCGCTTCCTTAGCGCTACGCCTCCGGTATCCCCACCGACGCGAACACCGCGTCGAACGCGGCCTGGTAGCCGTCCTGTCGAAACCGGATCGAAGGCGGCATGCAGGCCTTCATGTAGGCCAGCGTCATGTGCGGGTAGTGGCGGAAGAAGGCGCGCGCAGCCTCCTCGGCCTCGGCATCACGCCCCGCCATCGCGCAGGTGCCAACCAGCATCCGGAGGGCCCAGGTGACGCCCGGGTTCCGGCGCATGCCGGTGCGCAGCTCCGCGATGGCGGCGTCGAGATCGCCCATCTGCCGGTAGGCGGCGCTGCGGCCCAGATGGACGTTGAAGTGAAACGGGTCGAGCGGGCTCAGCCGGCCCGATTCCGCGAAATCGCGCAAAGCGGCCTCCTGGTCGCCGCGATAATGCAGCGCCCAGCCCCGGCGCATCCATCCCCAGGCGTTGCTGGGGTCGATCGCGAGTGCGCGTTCGGCATAGTGCTGCGACCGCTCCGGGTCGTCGCCCGAAAGCGCATATGTCGCGCTGATCGCCACCAGCGTCGGTGCGTGATCGCCGGCCCGCGCCGCCGCGCGATCGGCTAGTGCCAGGGCCTCGGCGTGGTCCTGGACGGGCGTGTCAGACCACATGTACGAAGGCTGCTGTGCAAGCGCCCAGGACTTGTACGCGATCGCCGGCACGTAGCCCGGATCGCGCTTGAGCGCTTCCTCGAAGAGCCGGATCGCGACCGCGTTGTCTTCCTTCCGGTGCGCCCAGAAATGCGGCAGCGCGGTCAGCTTCAACTCGTAGGCAGAGCGGTTCTCGGGCGGCCGCCGGCCGGCGCGCGCGATTTCCTCGGTCCGGAGGGAGGGACTCAAACGCCCCGCCACCTGCGCCGCGATCCGGTCCTGCAGCGCGAAGAGGTCGTCGATCCGGTCGTCGAACCGCTCCGACCAGAGTGTGCGCCCGTCGCCGCCGGAAACGAGCTGCACCGCGATCCGCACCCGTTCGCCGGAGCGTCGGACCGAGCCCTCGACCAGGTAATCGGCACCGAGCCGTGCGGCCGCGCCCGCATGGTCGAGCCCCAGGCCCTGCAGCACGAAGGCCGATTGCCGCGCGATCACGTCGAACTCGCGGATATGGCTGAGGGCGCCGGTGATCTCCTCGACGATGCCGACCGCAAACATGTCGTCCTGCGCCGCGCCGATCTCGTCGAACGGCAGGACGGCGAGCGTGGGGCGATCCTCGACCGGCGGACGCGGCGGAACGGTTTGGCCGGCGCCGCGCAACCCGGCGGCCAGCGCCTCGGTTTCGGGCTCGGGCGCGGCGTCGAGCGCTTCTGCCAGGTGGGCGCGGAACGCCTCGTAGGCGGCGAGCGCAGCGGTGCGCGGCTCGGCCCGCATCAGCGCACGGATCGCCGGCTCCGAGGCCGGGTCGAGCGCGAGCGCCAGCCGCGCCGCCTCCGCCGCCGCGCCCTTATCGGCGGCCGCCTGCGCCGCCTCGAGCGCCGCATCGAGCCGCGCGGCCGTATCACGCGCCCTCGCCGCCCGAAGCCACTCCTCGAACGGCTCCGAGCGAAGTTCGACCCCGTCAAGAAACGGCCGCGCGCCTTCGGGAGACGCCATCGCCACCTCCGCAAGGTCGAGCGTAACCGCCTGCCTGTCGGCCCGGAGTACGCCCTCCGGCAGCATCCGCCGCAGGCCCGAAAGCTCCTGCCGGAGCGAGGCGCGCGCCTGCTCTTCGCCCCGGTCGGGCCAGATCAGCGCCGCGAGCTCGGCCCTGCCCGCCACACCGCGCCCAGCCTCGGCCAGATAGGCCAGGATCACCTGCGCGCGAAGCGGCAGTGCCAGCGCCATGCCGCGGGCGTCCTCGGCCAGGAACGAGCCAGACAGACGGAGCTTCAGGCAGGGTGCCATCGGGCGGGATGTCCTTCTCACGGTCGATTTTGCGGTGATTTTACGGAGCCGGGTCGATTCCGACAGGCCGAAATCACGCGCAGATTGCGGGCGGGAGCGATGGTTACGCCAGACGGACCCGAAAGGACAGACCCATGATCCGCTCCAACGCCCGCACAGCGCTTGCCCTTCCCCGCCCCGCGGCAGAGTTCCTGAAATCGCTTACGCTCCAGAATTTGCTCGGCGCGCTCGTCGCCGCAGACAGAAACTACCGCGAGGCACGCAAGCTCGAACGGCTGGACTATCCGCATCTCCGCGACATGGGGATCGATCTCGGCCGTACGCGCGAGGATTGGCACCGCTGATCTAGGGCCTGTCATCCGCGAACGCGATCAGGTCCCAGAGATTGCCGCAAAGGTCCCGGAACACCGCGACGGCGGCTGCATTCCTCCTCCTTGGGCGCTCGCACGAATTCGACCCCACGGGCGCGATAGAGCCGGTAGTCGCGCCAGAAATCATCGGTCCTGAGGGACAGGAACACCCGTCCGCCCGCCTGGTCGGCCACATAGCCCTCCTGGTGCCGGTCGGCGGCCCGGGCGAGGAGCAGCGATGCACCGCCCGGCGCGCCACGGGGCCGGACCACGATCCAGCGCTTGTCCTGTGCCGGCTGGTAGGTATCGTCCACCAGCTCGAAGCCGAGCGTGCCGACATAGAAGGCGATTGCCTCGTCGTAGTCCCGCACGACAAGCGCCACAGGGGCCAGGCTCTGGGTCATCGGCGCCCTTCCGGTTCGTCCTTCATCCCCGGTTTTGTCATGCTGGATGGCGCGCGGAAAGACTGCCTGCTTGCGTGCGGATGCCTCCCGGTTCATCCTGACGGAAAACGGGCAGACAGGTGAACGCATGCGCTGGATCATCCGGAGTCTCGGCCTTCTCGCGACCCTCTTGGTGCTGGCCATCGGGGCGCTGTTCCTCATGCCCGCCGACCGGATCGCGGGGCTCGTGGAAAGCCGCTTCGAGGCCGCCACCGGCCGCGCGCTGACCATCGAGGGCGATGTGCGCCCGGGGCTCTGGCCCGAGATCGGGGTGAAGACCGGACCGATCACCATCGCCGATGCCGATTGGGCCGGAACCGCGCCGATGGTCGCGGCCGAGGGGCTCTCGGTTGGGATCGCCTGGACGGGCCTCTTCGGCGGCGACATCCGGGTGACCGGCGTCGAACTGACTCGCCCGGTCATCCGTCTCGCCCGCGCTGCCGACGGGCGCGGCAACTGGGAGCTCGCGGCGGCCTCCGCCCCCGCGGCGCCGGACGGCCGAAGCGAGAGCGGCGGTCCTTCCATCGCGCTCGACAATCTCACGATCAGCGACGGCACGGTGAGTTTCACTGACGCGGGCGCCCGGCCCATCACCCTCACCGGCATCGACGCCACGCTGACCCTGCCAGATTTCGCCGGTGAAGCCGCCCTGACACTCAACGCCGAGGCCAATGGCGTTCCGCTCACGGCGGAGCTCAGCATCGCCCAATTCGCGAGATTCCTGTCGGACGGGGCGGTGCCCGTGGCGCTGACGGCCGGCATCGGCGAAGGCACGCTGGAGTTCGATGGCCACGCCGGGCTCGCGGCCCTGGCCGCCGAGGGCCGGATCCTCGCCGATCTCGACGGGATCGGTCCGCTGACCCGCGCGGCGGGCGGCATGGCCTCCGCCCTGCCCGAGGGCCTTGGCGCGGAGCGGGTGTTTCTCGACAGCGCAATGACCTTTGCCGGCGACACGTTGAGCCTGCGCGAGACCTCGCTGCAGCTCGACCAGAACCAGATGAGCGGCGAAATCGACCTGACCCTCGCCGAGCCGCGCCCGAAGCTCGTCGCGCAGCTCTCCGCCGGCGCGCTCGACCTCTCCGGCCTTTCGGGCGGCGGGGAGGAAGAGGAGATTGCCAGCGCATCGGACAGCCCGGAGGGCTGGTCGACGGAGCCGATCGACGTCTCCGGCCTCGGCGCGCTCGACGCGGACGTAGCACTGGACGCCCAGAGCATCGCGCTCTCGCAATCGCAGCTCGGCCGCACCAGGCTCCGCCTCGCGCTGGAGAACGGGCGCCTCGTGACGACGATCCGCGAGCTCAAGGCCTATGACGGCGCGGTGACCGGCCAGGTCGTCGTCAACAGCCGCGGCGGCCTCTCGGCCAGCGCCGACCTCGCGGGCTCGGCCATCGCGATCTCGCGACTCTTCGCGGAACTGCTCGATTTCGACCGGCTCATCACACTGGGCGACATGGAGATCTCGGTCCTCGCCTCGGGCAACTCGATGGACGCGCTGATGAATGGCATGAACGGAGAGGGCAGCTTCAGGTTCGGCGCGGGCGAGCTTCTCGGCCTCGACCTCCCGGGCATGATCCGCAATCTCGACCCAGGCTTCATCGGCGAGGGCAAGGCGACGATCTTTGACGAGGTCACCGGCACGTTCCGGATCGTGAACGGGGTGGTGATCAACGACAACCTCAAGATGACGGCGCCGCTTTTCACCGCAAACGGCTCGGGTGAGGTCAGTCTCGGCGGGCGGCGGCTGAACTACCGGATCGTGCCGAAACTCCTTTCGGGAGAGGGCGAGGGAATTTCCGTCCCGGTGCTGATCACCGGCACGTGGGCGGCGCCGAAATTCCGGCTCGACCTCGAAAGCATGGTCGACGCGAAGGCGCAGGCGGAGATCGAGAAGGCCAGGGACAAGGCCGAAGCGAAGGCGAAGGAGAAGCTGCTCGAAAAGCTCGGCGGCGGCGCGGATGCCGAAGATGCGGCGAAGGACAAGCTCGAGAAGGAGCTTTCGAAGGGGCTGAAGAAGCTGTTCAAGTGAGAGGTTCGTCGGTTTGGTACATATGAAACTGAGTTACGCGCTCCTAATGGCACCTGCCGTCACATGCGCTTTGATCTCTGCCGCTCGGGCGGATGAGCCGCCCGAAGCGATCTGCACGCCGATCGCGGAGAACAGAGCCGCGCCGGACCTCTCTCCCAGATTGGCCGAATTTGAGGCCTCCCCACGATTGCTCTACGTCTGCCGCAAGACCGCATCGGGAGAGGTTTCGGCGATTGCCGGGATGAATGGGCCGTTTCCGCTGAAGGCGGGACACTACTACGAAGTGCTTCCGCTGCGGGCTCCCCGGAATTCGTCTCGCGATGTGAAGCGCCTTGCCCGAGCGGGCGCCGAACTGGCCAATGCCGAACAGCCATTGGCGGTTTGCCCGCGGAATGACTGCTTCGCGGGCGGCAAGTTCGTAGGGTACATGACCTTTCGCGTCAGCACGGAGGATGTGCAACTCTACGTGTCCGCGTGGCGGGACCTGCAAAGATCTGTCTCCGTGGGAAAGCGCCTGTCCGGACTCGATCGAAGGATCCAGGACCGCTGGCGCCGCATGCCCGGGAAGTACCGCCTCGACGGCGTTCTTGGCTACATCAACTTCGACGGAGTTCAGTCGGGAAACTACTTCATCGAAGGCCCGGACCGCATCGTGGTCACCTTCGTGATGGTCGGCCCCAAGCTTGTCCCCCGAGACGCCTCCGCCTTCTGACCAGCCGCTGTCAGCGCCGCCGGTCGCGGCGCGAGGACATCGGCTGGAATGCCACGCCCACATGGGCCTCGCAATAGGGCTTGCCCTGTTGCGTCGGCAGGCCGCAGAACCAGAAATTGTCGGTCGCCGGATCGCCGATCGGCCATTTGCAGGTCCGCTCGGTCAGCTCCATCAGGCTGATCTTCTTCGCCTTCTTCTCGACCTCGCGCACCGAGGCCAGCGCTTCGGGGCTGATCTCGTTGGCCGAGGGCTGCGGCGGCAGGGGCTGGCCGGCGGGGATGATCTGCTTGCGCGGCGAAATCGCCTGGCTGCGCTCGGGAGCAGGCTTCTCGGCCGGTTCCGGCTCGCGCGGCTCGGCGGCACGGGCGACCGGCTCGGGCTTCGCCGGCGCCTCTGGCTTCGGCTTTTCCTTCAAGGGCTTGGTCGTCGCCGGCCCGGTGCGGTTCGACAGGCCCAGGCGATGGACCTTACCAATCACCGCATTGCGCGTGACCCCGCCCAGCTCCTTGGCGATCTGGCTCGCGGACTGGCCCTCGGACCACATCTTCTTCAGTTGCTCGACGCGCTCATCGGTCCAGGACATTGGAGGGGGCCTCTTCCAAGCTGCACGGCGGCCCACGAGGAGCCGCCGCAATCTTGGACTCTATTCTAGTCACGGGGTCGGCGGATACAAGGCCTTGCAGCCTGCCGGCCTTTTCCGCACAACCGGGCCATGACCCGGATCCCCCGCTCCGCCCTGCTTCTCGGCCTCGTCGGATTGCTCCCGTTTCTCTGGGGGACGGCGACACTCTACGTGCCGGCGCTGTTCGAAGTGGGGCTCACCCATCTGGGCGCCCGCTTCGTCGGCCCATATGTGCAGCTCGCCTATGGCCAGGTTGTCCTCGCCTTCATGTCGGGTGCGCTCTGGGGCTTCGCCGCCCGGGCCGAAGGGGCGGTGGCGGGCTCGGGCTATGCGCTTTCCACCCTGCCCGCGCTTTGGGCCTTCCTGCTCGTGGGCGGCGGGCCGGTCTCCGCGGCGGTCAATCTCGCGGCGGGGTTCGTCGCGCTTCTGGGGCTCGATTACATGTTCTGGAAGCAGGGGCTCGCGCCCTCCTGGTGGATGGCGCTCCGGGTTCTGCTCTCGCTGGTGGCCATCGCCTGTCTCGCGGTGGTCGCGCTGTGATGCCCCTGGATACCGGTCATTTCAAGGACTTGATCCCGATCCATGCCTGACCTCTTTGCCTATACCGACGGCGCCTGCTCCGGAAATCCCGGCCCCGGAGGCTGGGGCGTGTTGCTGCAGGCGAAGGAAGGGGAAAAAGTGTTGCGGGAGAGGGAGTTGTCGGGCGGGGAGGCGGAGACGACGAACAACCGGATGGAGCTTCTGGCGGCGATCTCGGCCCTGGAGGCGCTGCAGCGGCCGTCGGCGATCACCGTCATCACCGATTCCGCCTATGTGAAGAACGGCGTCACCGGCTGGATCCATGGCTGGAAACGGAACGGCTGGAAGACCGCCGGCAAGAAGCCGGTGAAGAATATCGAGCTCTGGCAAAGACTTGACCAGGCCCAGGCGCGGCACCGGGTGAACTGGGAATGGGTCAAGGGCCATGCCGGCCACCCGGAGAACGAACGGGCCGATGCGCTGGCGCGGGCGGGGATGGCGCCTTTCAAGCCGAAGAAGAAACCGGCGGCGGGTTGATCCGAACCGGGCGCCTCAGCCCGGATTCCGGGGCGCACAACCCGTACACAACCTGTACACAACCCGTACACCGGCGACGCACCGGAGGCGCACCCCCTCGGCTCGGGAACCCGGCCGATCCGGCCGACCTATCCGGTTGACAACACCCGAGGCGGGACCGCGTTGCCCCCGCCCGAACAGTATCCGTGTTGGGTCAAGCCTGTTTCGGGGCCCAGTGCCGGCGCTGTCGGAGCAGGGTGTCGGCGAGGATGATCAGCTTGCGCATGACCGCGGTTGCGCGGAGCTTGAAGGGTTTGCCCGCGGCCTCGAGCCGTTCGGCGAAGACGCGCCGGTCAGCCGTTGCAGCGCCATCCCACGGGCAGGCGCTCGCCCGGCTTGCGCTTGGTTGTGGCAGACGGCGACGGCGCGACCGCCTCAAATCATCGCCTTGATCGCCGCGACATGGGCCGCGGTGGCGGAGAGGGCGTCGGTGGCGAGGGTGCGGGCCTGGGCGAGGGGGTCGGGGGAGAGGGTGTCGGCGAGGCCGATGGCGAGGGCTTCTTCGGCGGTGAGGCGGGCACCGGCCATGAGGATCAGCTTGGCGCGGGCCGGGCCGACCAGCGCCGTGAGGCGGGCGGGGTCGGAGGGTTGCGGCAGGAAGCCGAGCTTCATCACCGGGTAGAAGAACTTGGCTTCGGGCGACGCGACGCGGAGGTCGCAGGCCAGAGCCATGCCGAAGGCGCCGCCGGCGAGCGTGCCGTTCAGTGCGGCGATGGTGAGGCCGGGGAGCGCGGCAATGGCGCCCGAGAGACGTTCCCAGACCGGGTCGGTGGCAAGACCGGCGCGGGCCTCGTCGAGATCGGCGCCGGCGGAGAAGACACGGCCGGTGCCGGTGAGGATCAGGGCCTGGGCGTCACGGGCGGCTTCGGCGATGCCGGCCAGTTCGGCGAGCATCGCGGCGGTGAGCGAATTGGCCTTGTCGGGACGGTCGATGGTGGCGATCCAGAGCGGGCCCTCGCGGTCGAGCCGGATCATGGGATGAGGCCGACCTTTCGGCGAATGGTTTCGTCGCGCAGCGAGATTTCCTGGCCGATATGGGCGTCGGCCTCGGGGGTACACATCCAGACCAGCGCGCGGGCCGGCCAGTCGGGCGGGATGTGGTCGGACCAGTCGAGCCGGCTTACATGGTTGATGCCCGAGGCCTTGATCTCCTTCTGCATCTGCGTGGCGACGGTGCCGGGCGAGAGACCCATCGCGCGGATGCCCTGATCGCGGTATTCCTTGTCGAGCATGGCGGTGAGCATGGCGGCGCCGGCCTTCGACGCGCAGTAATGGCTCCAGCCCTCGACGGGATTGTGGGCGGCGCCCGAAGAGATGGTGAGGATCGTGCCGCCGCCCGCCGCGAGCATGGCGGGGAGCGCGGCGCGCATGCCGTGATAGACGCCCTTGAGATTGACGTCGATCACCTGGCCCCAGGCCTCGGGGTCGGACTGGTCGAGGCGGGCGACGGGTTCGATGACGCCGGCGTTGTTGATCAGGATGTCGAGGCTGCCGAACGTGCGGATCGTGGCGTTGACGGCCTCCTCCAGCTCCCAGTAGCGGGCGACATCGCAGGGGATGGCAAGGGCCCGGTCGCCGATCTCGCCGGCGAGCGCGGCGATGGCCTCGCGGCCGCGGGAGAGCAGCGCCACGTTGGCGCCCGCTGCGGCGAAGGCACGGGCGGTTTCGGCGCCGATGCCGCGGCTGGCGCCCGTGACGAGCACGGTCTTATGCAACAGGTCGGGTTTCATTCGATTTTCCCACGGTTCCCGGCGCGTGAGAGCTTGACCCCGCGCGTTCCGAAGACGAGGGTATCGCCGCATTCAAAAACGCGAAAGGTCTGCCATGCGCATTGTCTCCACCGCGACGGGTCTCGTCGCACTCACCGCGACGCCCTGCCTTGCCGATATCACGGCGCAGGACGTCTGGGACAGCTGGAAGACGCTTGCTGGGAGCTATGGGCAAACGATCGCCGTCGAGAACGAATCGTACTCGGGCGGGGTGTTGAAACTGACGGGCATCACCACGAGCGTGGCGCTGCCCGACGAGGGCGAGGTCACGGGCACGCTGAGCGAGCTTGTGCTGACCGAGCAGGGCGACGGCACGGTCGTGCTGACCATGCCGCCGGAATATCCGTTCTCGCTCGACGCCAAGGGCGCCGAGGGCAAAGACATGACGATGGCGTTCCGCATCGTGAACGAGGCGCTGACGACGGTGGCGAGCGGCGATCCGGACGCGATCAGCTATGCGTATTCGGCGCCGGCCGTGTCGGTGATCCTCGACGAGATCACCGAGAATGGCGAGCCGGTGAACCTGAACCTCGCCGTGGCGCTGACCGAACTGGCCGGGAATTACAACCTGACCGCGGGGGCCGTCCAGAATGTCGTCAGCAACTTCAGCGCCGCCTCGGTGGATTTCTCCATGGCGGTGGACGAGCCCGAAGAGGACGTGAAGTTCGACATGGTGGCGACGATGCGTGACGTGGAGAGCACGTCCTCGGGCGCGCTGCCGATGCTTTCGGGCGGGGCGCAATTGGCCGAGATGCTGCGCGCCGGCGTCACGAACGAGATGCGGATGACCATGGGCGCCACCCAGTGGACGATGAACGCCGACGATCAGGAGAACCCGTTCACGATGACCGGCGGCTCGGAATCGGGCAGCTTCGACATGTCGCTGACCCCGGACGGGCTCACCTATGGCAGCGCCAACAAGAACGTCACCATGATGCTGCAGCTTCAGAACATGCCGCTGCCGCCCTTTACCCTCAGCATGGCCGAGAGCGGCGGCGAGGTCCGGATGCCCCTGATGGCCTCGGACGAGGCGAAGGATTTCGGGTTCCGCATGAACATGACCGGGCTGGAGATCGGCGAGAGCGCCTGGATGATGGTCGATCCGGAGGGCGGGCTGCCGCGCGACCCGATCAACCTTGCGCTCGATATCTCGGCGCTGGGCACCCTGGCGGTGGATCTGCTCGATCCCGAGGCGATCGAGGACCTGGACGGACCTCCGGGCTCGGTCGACTCGGTGTCGATCAACACGCTGCTCTTGTCGGCGCTGGGCGCCGAGCTGACCGGGACCGGCGCGATGACGGTGGACAACAGCGCGATGCCGCCGGTGCCGGCGGGCCAGGTGGACCTGACGCTCACGGGCGCCAACGGGCTGATCGACAACCTGATCGCGGTGGGGCTCCTGCCGGAGGACCAGGCGATGGGCGCGCGGATGATGCTGGGCCTCTTCGCGCGGCCGGGCGGCGGCGCGGACGAGCTCGTCTCGACCATCGAGCTGAAGGAAGACGGCTCGGTCATGGCGAACGGCCAGCGGATCAAGTGATCCTCAGCACCGGGGACTTGCGGCCGGCGCCGCAAGCCCCTACCTGCGGCGCGATGAAAGACGCGTATCCCCATGGCGGCTGATCTCTCCGATCTTGCGGCGCGGCTGATCGGTGCCGCGCGGGCCGCGGGCGCCGAGGCCGCCGACGCAGTTGTGAGCTCGGAAACCTCGGTCTCGGTCGACGTGCTGAAGGGCCGGCTCGAACATGCCGAGCGGTCGGAGGGCATCGAACTTGGACTGAGGGTCTTCGTGGGGCCGCGCCAGGCGAGCGTCTCGGCCTCGGACCTTTCCGACGACACCATCGCGACGATGGCCGAGCGTGCGGTGGCGATGGCGCGGGAAGCGCCGGACGACAGGTATGCCGGCCTCGCGGATCCGGACGCGCTGGCGCGGGGCTGGGATGTCGCGGCGCTGGAACTGGAAGACCCGGCGGACGAGCCCGACCCGGAGGCGCTGCAGGCCGACGCGGTGGCGGCCGAGGCCGCGGCGCTGGCGGTGCCCGGCGTGAGCCAGGTGCAGGCGGCGTCGGCGGGCTATGGCAGGCGGCGGGTTCACCTTGCCGCGACCAACGGATTCTCCGGCGGCTATGCGCGGACCGACCGGCACCTGTCCTGCGTGGCAATCTCGGGCGAGGGCACCGGGATGGAGCGCGACTATTTCGGCGAGGCGCGCAGCTATCAGGCCGATCTGCCGACGCCTGAGGAAATCGGGCGGATCGCGGGCGAACGCGCCGCCGGGCGGGCCGGACCGCGCAAGCCGCCGACCGGCGCCTTTCCGGTGCTCTATGACGAGCGGGTGGCCTCCACGCTGATCGGGCATCTCCTCTCGGCGGCGAACGGGAGCGCGGTGGCGCGTGGCGCGTCCTGGCTTCTAGATGCGCTGGGCGCGCAGGTAATGCCCGCGGGGCTGTCGCTGATCGAGGACCCGTTCCGCCCACGCACCGCCGGGTCGAAGCCGTTCGACGGCGAGGGCCTGCCCACCGCGCGGCGCGCCATCGTCGAGGACGGGAGGCTGACCGGCTGGACGCTCGACCTCGCCACGGGGCGGCAACTCGGGATGCCAAGCACCGGCAACGCGGCGCGGCGCGGCGCCACGCCGCCCTCCCCCTCCAACCACAATATCGCGCTGACCCAGGGCAGCCAGAGCCGCGACGAGTTGATCGCGTCGATGGGGCGCGGGCTTCTGGTGACCTCGCTGATCGGCGCCTCGGTGAGCGCGACCACCGGCGATTATTCGCGCGGCGCCTCGGGGTTCTGGGTCGAGAACGGCGAGATCGCCTATCCGGTCAACGAATGCACCATCGCCGGCAATCTGCGGGCGATGCTGATGACGCTGGTGCCGGCGAACGATGCGCGGGCGCATCTGTCGCGGGTGGTTCCCTCCTGCCTGGTCGAGGGGATGACGATTGCCGGGGCGTGATCGGGCGCTGCTCGAGACGGCGGCGCTGGCGGCCGGCAAGATCGCACGGAGCTTCGCGGCCGGCGAGCGGGAGAACCGTGTCTGGGACAAGGGCCAGGACGATCCGGTGAGCGAGGCCGATCTCGCGGTGGACAGCTACCTGCGGGAGGTGCTGGGCGCGGCGCGGCCGGGCTATGGCTGGCTGTCCGAGGAGAGCGAGGACGACGCGGCGCGGCTTGGGGCGGGCCGCGTCTTCGTGGTCGATCCGATCGACGGGACGCGGGCCTTCGTGGCGGGAGAGCGGACCTGGGCGCATTCGCTGGCCGTGGTCGAGAATGGCGTGCCGATGGCCGCCGCCGTGTACCTGCCGATGCTCGACCGGCTGTATTCGGCGGCGATCGGGCTGGGGGCGACGCTGAACGGCGTGCCGCTCCGCGTCTCGGACCGGGGGGTGCTGGACGGGGCGACGCTTCTGGCATCGCGGCCGGCGCTGGCGCCGGAGCATTGGCAGGGCGACGTGCCGCCCTTGACGCGGGTGTTCCGGCCCTCGCTCGCCTACCGGATCTGCCTGGTGGCCGAGGGCCGCTACGACGCGATGCTGACGATCCGCGAGACCTGGGAATGGGACATCGCCGCGGGCGCGCTGATCGCCGCCGAGGCCGGGGCCGTGGTGAGCGACGCGGCGGGGCGGCCGTTGCGGTTCAACAACCCGCACCCGACCTCGCGCGGGGTACTGGCCGCGGGCACGCGGCTGCACGAGAAGATCGCGGGCCGGCTCGAGACCGAGCCGGCCCGGAACGCACCCTGAGGTCCCCCACGGCTCTCAGGGCGGAGCCGGGTCAGCGTCCGTAGACGCTTTCACAGACGGCCACCACAAATCCGTCCGTCCGGCGCCTCGCGTGGGATGTCATGACGAGGCAGGTTTCGCCTTCGACGAGGCGCGTCTCGCTCCTGGTGAAGATGTCGAGCGTGTCGCCCGCATCGATGTTCTCGAAATAGTGCACCCGCCGGGATTCCACCTGCGGGAAGCCCGGCTCGGCCCGTAGCCCGACTTCCTCGGAGGCGACGAAGTAGTCGTGCATGCCGGCGAAGCAGCCGAGGCCGGCGCCGTTGAAGTGCAGGTGCGACGAGACCAGGATCGACCGCGCCGGCTGTTCCGTGTCGGCCTCCCCCACGGCGCGGCGCTCCTTCGAGCCCATGCGCCGGATCTGGTCGGTCCGGCGCGAGGTCATCGTGCCGCGCTCGGAGAGGAACTCGGGGGCCATGCAGGCCAGCTCCAGCGAGCGGTTCGACGTGCCGGAACGGATCGCGAAGACGGTCACCAGCTCGACCGTAAGGCGCGCGCCGCAGGTCGAGCCGATCTCGGTGACGCTGCGCCATCCGTTGAGCGGGCTCGGGCGCTGGACGAGCTTGAGCTCGACGACGTCATCTTCGCCGAAGGCGCCGGGCCGGCCGGCCACGGTGCCGGCGACAACGGCCGGCAGCACGCGGTTGCCCTGCAGGTCGCGCAGCCCGTGGGGCGGGCGCCCGGCGAACTCGGCCACCGACATCCAGTGCAGATGCCCCGATTCCCGCAAGAGCCAACTGAGACTGAGCCCCTGCCCGTCCATGTGTGGCATGCCGATCATGAAGCACGGCGCATCACGCGGATCGCGCAGGTTCGACTCGGACGCCGAGACGTTCGGCGGCGTCACCGAGTAGGCGTGCATGTCCTGGATCCCCATTGTTCTTCCTTTCCCCGCGGGCGGTTACCCAGCCCGATTCGAGGGAAGTTTGCCGGAGGCAGCGTCAACCGAGCGTCAAAGATTGGGTAACTTCTGTTAACGGGACGAAGAAAATTGCGCAAAACCACGCGGGTGCGCACGGATCGGGCCCGCGCCGGGACAGGTCGCAGGGCCGGCAGGAAGGTGGGGGGCGAACTCTAGAAGACCGGGAGCGACAGGTAGAGTGCGGCGCCGCCGGCGAGAATCCCGGCAAGGAGGTTCCGCGTCCAGGCGCCCACCGCGAGCGTGGCGATGGCGGCGATCATCCGCGCGGGATCGGGCGTGCCGCCAGTCGCCGCGGGCCAGACCACGAGCGGCGCCACCAGCCCCGGGATCACCGCGACCGGCGTGTAGCGCAACAGGCGGAGCGCCCAGCCCGGGATGTCGCGGCCCGCGAGGAGGCCGAGGAACGAGAAGCGGATCAGGTAGGTGCCAAGGCCGATCACCGCGATCAGCGCCCAGATCTCGGGGGCCGAGAGGCTCATGCGCGGCGCTCCATCATCACCTCGACGCCGGCCCCCACCAGCATCGCGCAGAACCCGGCCACGAGAAGGCCGGTGTTGAAGGGAAGCCCCGCGAGCGTCAGCGCCAGCACGACGGAGGTCAGCGCGGCGGCCACATGGGCAAGGGATTTCAGCATCGGCGCGACCAGCGCGAGAAAGGTGATCGGCACCGCGAAATCGAGCGCCAGCCAGTCGGGAAACCGCGCGCCCGCCACCGCACCAACCAGGGAGGCCGCATACCAGAGCGGTACCACCGGCGTCGCCAGCCCGAAGAAATAGGCGAGCTTCTCGGAGATCGTCATCCCGGGCTCGGCCTCGTAGCGGATCATGCTCATCGCGTAGGTCTGGTCCACATTGAGATAGGCGACCACCGCGCGTTTCCAGATCGGCGCAGCGCCAAGATGCGGCGCGAGCGAGGCCGAGTACATCGCCATCCGGAGGTTCACCGCGAGCGCGGTGGCGACGATCACCAGAAGCGGCGCGTTCTCGACCATGAGCTGCAACGCGGCGATCTGCGCCGCCCCGGCGATCACCAGCACCGAAAAGCCCATGGTCTGGGAGAGCGTCAGCCCCGCCTCGACCGCGACCACGCCGAAGACCAGCGCGAAGGGCACCACCACGAGCACGAAGGGCAGCCCGTCGCGGACGCCCCGGAGGTAAACGGTTTTTGGTCTGGAGGATGCCATGGGTCCGGACTAGTCTGCCTGAACCGCCCGTAGCGCAGCCCGCCGCAAGGTTCAAATGGCCATTCCTGATGACAGCCATCAATATCTGATCGCCCCCGATCCGGCGGCCGCGCGGCTGACCCGGAGCGTCACCGGCCAGGATCAGACCGGCGCCACGGTGGAGACAAGGGTGGTCGAGGAGCGGCCGCTGACGATCTTCCTCAACGGGCAGGAGATCGTGACGGCGATGACGATCGGCGATTATCCCGAGTACCTGGCGCTGGGGTTCCTGAAGAACCAGGGGATGCTGCAGCCGGGCGAGGCGGTGAAGGGCGTCGATTATGACGAGGAGCTGGAAACCGTGGTGGTCCGCACCGATGGCGCGACCCGCTACGAGGAGAAGCTGAGGAAGAAGACCCGTACCTCGGGCTGCGCGGTGGGGACCGTCTTCGGCGACATGATGGAGGGGCTGGAAGGGCTGGTGCTGCCGCCGGCCGAGCTGCGCATGTCGTGGCTCTATACGCTGTCGGCGGTGATCAACCGCACGCCCTCGCTCTATCTCGACGCCGGCGCGATCCACGGCACGGTGCTCTGCCAGGGCGACAGGCCGCTGGTCTACATGGAGGATGTCGGCCGGCACAACGCGGTGGACAAGATCGCCGGCTGGATGCTGTCGGAGGGCGTCGAGGCGGCCGACAAGATCCTCTACACCACCGGGCGGCTGACCTCGGAGATGGTGATCAAGACGGCGCTGATGGGCATCCCGATCCTCGCCTCCCGCTCCGGCTTCACCGCCTGGGGCGTCGAGATCGCGCGGCAGGTGAACCTCACCCTGATCGGCCGGATGCGCGGGCAGCGCTTCCTCTGCCTTTCCGGCGCGGAGCGGCTGGTGCGGGATGTCGATCCGGCCTCGGTGCCCGAGGAGGAGCGGAAGCATCGGCGGAAGGGTGCGGATGTCTGATCGACCGGACGAGATCGTGGTCCGCTACGACAGCGCCGCCGACGCGATCCGCGCGCTGAAGAAGATGCGCCGCTTCGGTCTCGGCAGCCCGAAAGATCATCTCGCGGTCGAAGGCGTGCGGGTCGTGCTCGTCATCGTCCCGATGGCGCTGGTGATCCTTGGCCTGATCCGCTTCGACCATGCCATCGCGGCCTATTGCGGCTATTTCGCGCTGCGCTGGTTCGACCGCTACGTCAAGCCGGCGCTCCTAAAGCAGTTCGGCCCGCTGTTCCCGGCCAACGAAATCACTTCGCCGCTGACCATGGTATTCGACCCGAACGGCATCCGTTCGGAAACAACGCACGGGCTGGTCCGCGCCAACTGGAGCGCCCTTCCCGAACCCCGCAGCTTTCGAGACGGCATGATCTTTCGCCTTGCGCCGGAGCAATCGCTGGTCGTCGCGGCATCGCATCTGCCGGAGGGCATGACCCTCGAGACCTTCGCCAGTCGGGTCCACGCCTGGCGCGCCGGAGCCGCCGCATGACCCGCCCCCTCGGCGTGATCCTCGCGGGCGGCCTCGCGACGCGGATGGGCGGTGGCGACAAGGCGTTGCGGGAGCTTCGGGGCAAGCCGATCCTCGCCCATGTGATCGAGCGGCTGAGGCCGCAGGTGGCGGGCCTGGCGCTCAACGCCAATGGCGATCCGGCCCGCTTCGCGGAGTGGATGCTGCCGGTGCTGCCCGACACGGTGGAAGGATACGCCGGCCCCCTCGCCGGCGTTCTGGCGGGGCTCGACTGGGCCGCCGAGATGGGGGCCGAGAGCATCGTCACGGTCGCCGCCGACACGCCGTTCTTTCCCGGCGACCTGGCCCAGCGCCTTGCCGCCGGGGCCGAGGCGGCGGGCGCCTCCATAGCGCTTGCCGCCACGCCGGAGGGCGACAGGGTCAACCGGCACCCGACCTTCGGGCTCTGGCCCACCGCACTCCGCGAGGACCTGCGCGCGGCGCTGGAGGACGGACTCAGAAAGGTCGTGCTCTGGACCGACCGGCACGGCGCCGCCACGGTGACTTTTCCGGCCGAACCCTTCGACCCGTTCTTCAACAT
Source organism: Paracoccaceae bacterium (assembly GCA_003605175.1). Lineage (GTDB taxonomy): Bacteria > Pseudomonadota > Alphaproteobacteria > Rhodobacterales > Rhodobacteraceae > Ovoidimarina. The sequence goes on from QWDA01000012.1 coordinate 63,028, forward strand.
CAACACGCCCGAGGATCTGGCGCAGGCGGAGAGCTTTTCGTGAAACTCTGGGGCGTGACCGGCTGGAAGAACTCGGGCAAGACCGGGCTGGTGCAGCGGCTGGTGGCGGAGTTCGCCGCGCGCGGGCTGACGGTTTCCACCGTCAAGCACGCCCATCACAGCTTCGACATCGACAAGCCGGGCAAGGACAGCTTCGTCCATCGCGAGGCCGGGGCGACCGAGGTGCTCCTGTCTTCGCGCAAACGCTGGGCGCTGATGCACGAGATGCGCGGCGAGGAGGAGCTCGATCTCGACGCGCTGCTGGCCAAGCTCGCGCCGGTCGACCTGGTACTGATCGAGGGGTTCAAGCGCGGGGCGCACCCGAAGGTCGAGGCGCACCGGCCGGAAACCCGGCAGCCGCTGATCGCGCCGACGAACCCGACGATCCGCGCCGTCGCCTCGACCGCCGCGCCCGAGACCGGCGGCGTGCCGCTCCTGCATCTCGACGACACGTGCGGCATCGCCGATTTCATCGCGGCAGAGCTCGGGCTCTGAGCCCGCACGCGCGGGCTGGATTTCCGGCGCCGAATGCGGAAAGGATCGGCCATGAGTGCCGGAAAGAGCCCTGCCCCGCCGCCCCTGACCGACGATTGCTTCGCGCTGCCGCCGGGGGTCGACTGGACGCCGGTCGAGGAGGCGCTGGAACGGCTGCGCGCGCGGCTCCGCCCGGTGGTGGGGAGCGAGACCCTGCCGCTTTCGCAGGCCGACGGGCGCATTCTCGCGCGCGACCATGCCGCGCCGCGCGCCAACCCGCCCGGGCCCAATGCGGCCGTGGACGGCTATGGCTTCGCCTTCGCGAGCCTGCCGGCGGGCGATGCGGTGTTGCCGCTGGTTCCGGGCCGTGCCGCGGCGGGCGCGCCTTTCGGCGGACGGGTGCCGCCCGGGCAGGCGATCCGGATCCTCACCGGCGCGCTGCTGCCCGAGGGGGTCGATACGGTGGTGCTCGAAGAGGACACGCGCACCGGCAATGGCGAGGTCGCGTTCCGGCCGCCGAAACCCGGCGCGAACACCCGGAAGGCCGGCGAGGATATCGCGGCCGGCGCCGTCGCGCTCCGCGCCGGGACGCGGCTGCGGCCGACCGACCTGGCGCTTGCGGCGGCGACGGGCCTGGCCGCCGTGGAGGTCCATCGCCCGCTCCGGGTGGCGGTGCTTTCGACCGGCTCGGAACTGTCCGAGCCCGGCGCGACGGCGGATCCGGGCCGGACCTACGACGCCAACCGGCCGATGCTGCTCGGGCTCCTGGCGCGCTGGGGCTTCGAGACGGTCGATCTGGGTGCGGCCACCGACGACCGGGCCGAGATCCGCGCGCGCTTCGAGAAGGCGGCGGCGGGGGCCGATGCGCTCCTCACCTCGGGCGGCGCCTCGGCGGGGGACGAGGACCATGTCTCGGCGCTTCTCAAGGAGGCGGGCGCGCTCGCCGACTGGCGGATCGCGCTGAAGCCCGGCCGGCCGCTGGCGCTCGGCATGTGGGGCGGGATGCCGGTCTTCGGGCTGCCGGGGAACCCGGTGGCGGCGCTGGTCTGCGCGCTGATCTTTGCGCGCCCCGCGCTCCTCCGCCTCGCGGGCGCGCCCTGGGCAGAGGCCCGGGGCTTCACCGTGCCGGCAGGTTTCGCGAAATCGAAGAAGCCCGGGCGGCGCGAGTATCTCCGCGCACGGCTCGACGCCGAAGGCCGGGCCGAGGTCTACCCGTCCGAAGGCTCGGGGCGCATCGCCGGGCTTTCCTGGGCGGAGGGGCTCGTCGAACTGGCGGATGGCGCGCGGGAGATCGCCCGCGGCGACCCGGTGCGCTTCCTGCCCTTCGCCGGGTTCGACCTGGGCTGATCCAACGGCGCGCCTGCGGCGCATTCCTTCTGGCCCTCCGGGCCGCTGCCGCGGCCCTGCGGGCAGTGGGCGCCCAAATGGCTGCGTGGGCGCGGGGGAGCGCGAGGGGGCGGAGCCCCCTCGCCCGCCGCGACGCCGGAGGCGGCGCAAACGCATCATGCGCGCGCCGCAAGGCGCGCTCCGGTCGGGAAGATCAGTCGAAGGTGCCGGCGACGCGGCCGAGGAGCATGAAGGCGCGGGCGGTGCGGGTTTCGGAAAGCGCGACGATCTCCTCGTCGGTCGCGTGTTTCTCGAACTCGGCGAAGACCTTGTCGAAGCGACGCAGGAAGTGGTGCGCCGAATCGCGGAAGATGTGGTCCTTGCGCATCCGGGCCGCGGTGAGCGCGATGCCCGAGCGGTCGCGGATCCCGCCCAGCGCGGCGATGGCGCGGCCGCGTTCGCCCTGGGCGAAGCGGCGCCAGAGTTCGGGCCGCGCCGGGTCGGGCTGCATGTCGTCCATGTAGATCCCCTCCTTCGAGAGGAGGGTCAGCACGTCCTGGCTGGCCTGCAGGAGCCCGCCGGCGCGGGGGTCCTGCATCGCGCGGCGCAGCGCGCGGAAACCGTCCTGGTCCTCCGCCGTCTTCGGGAAGTTCATCGCGCGGATGAAATCGGCGATGGTCACCGGCGGCGGCGGCGCCGCCTCGCGGCCGGGGAGCGCGAGGCTCGCCTGGCCCTCGGGCGTGGCGGGTGCGGTGGGCGCGGCGAGCACCCTGCCCTCGGGCGCCTCCGCTGCGGCGGGTGTGGCGGGTGCAGCGGGTGTTTCGCGGGATTCGCCGCGCATCGTGGTGAAGGTGGCGAGCGCCGCGCCGGTCTCGCGCTGGGCTCCGAGGATCTGGTCGAGTTTCTTCTCCACCGAGGGCTTCACCGCGGTGTTGGCCGCCTGCCGCTCGGCCACGTAGGCGTTGCGCATCGCCTCGAGCGCCGCCTCGAGCCGCCGCGCCTCGGCGCGCATCTCGCGGGCGCTCGACGCGGCCATGGTGGCGATCCAGATCAGCGCGATGGGCATGAACACCGCGAAGATCACCGTGAGCCCGCGCATCGGGTCGGCGCCGGTGCCGCGCGTGCCCGAGACGAAGAAGAAGATCGTGACGCAGACAAGCCAGAGCGCCGAGAGGACGAGCGCGATCATCTCGGCGGCGGTCAGGCCGGAGAACCGCGACGGACGGCCGAAAACGCCCATTCCGATCGTGTCCTTCCTGCCGTCTTCGCCCATCGCGGCCGCCCGCCTCAGCCGAACCGGATCGAGAGGATCTCGTAGGCCTTCTCGCCACCCGGCGTGCGCACTTCGACGCTGTCGCCCTCGTCCTTGCCGATCAGCGCCCGCGCGAGCGGCGACTTGATGTTGAGGAGCCCGCGCTCGATATCCGCCTCGGGTTCGCCGACGATCTGGTAGGTCTTCTCCTCGTCGGTATCCTCGTCGACCACGGTCACGGTGGCGCCGAACTTCACCGCGCCGGAGAGCTTCGAGGTGTCGATCACCTCGGCGAGCGAAAGGATGCCCTCGAGCTCCTTCACCCGGCCCTCGATGAAGCTCTGTTTCTCGCGGGCGGCGTGATACTCGGCGTTTTCCGAGAGGTCGCCATGCTCGCGCGCCTCGGCGATCGCGCGGATCACCGCCGGGCGCTCCTCGGACTTGAGCTTCTTCAATTCGTCGTTCAGCGCGGCATGTCCCGCGCGCGTCAGCGGTATCTTTTCCATGAGTTCGCCTATACCGGGCTTCGGGCGGTCGGTCTCGCGGGACACAATCAAATTTGCACCCGCGCCGCAAGGGCACTGCGCGGCAAGCCGCGCGCGCGGCTTATGTCAGTCGGTCTCCTCGGAACAACCGGTGCCGCCGATCCCGCCATCACCTTGATCGCAGGTCGCGCCGTAGTGCCCGAGCCCGGAGGAGGGCTCCGCCGTGATCGGCGCGGGTTCGACCATGACGACTTCTTCTTCCTGCTGCCCGCAGGCGGCGAGCCCGGCGAGGCACAGGACGATCAGGAAACGGCGCATCAATTTTCCTCCTCGGGCGCGGTGAAGCCGTAGCCGCCGAGCCGGACGCGGTGATGCGCCTCCGCGCCCGCCTCCCGCTTCATCGCCTCGGCCTCGCGGCTCAGCTCTTCCAGAAGCGCCATCATCGCCGCGGAGAACCGTGCCTGTAAATCCCCAACCTGCGCTTCGGTCAGGCCGGTATGGTGCAGCGCGCGCTCGAAGAAGGGCGGCGCGGCGCCGTCGACGTTGGCCGTGGCGGCGCGCAGATGGTCGCCCACGTTGGCGGCGAGATAGGCCAGTTGCTCCTCGCTGCCGCCGAGCGGGAGATAGGCCGACGCCACGAGGCGCACGCGGTCGTCCTCGATCCGGACGGTCCCCGCGGCCTCCAGCGCGTCGAGCATCGTGCGGGGATGGATATCCTGCCGCACCAGACGGGCCAGGTGGTCGAAGGAAGGCGTCTCGCCCGCGCGGTCGAGGAGTACGGGTTGGCCTCCGGGCGCGTAGTCGGGGAGCGTGCGCCAGAGCGAGACCAGCCTTGTGAGCGGCGTCGGCCGCGCCGGCTTGGCCTCGAAGGCGCGGAGGCGGGCCACGTCGCGCCGTTGCAGGCCGGTCATGATCGAGAGCCGGCTGTCGGTGACCTTGCCCTCGGCGCGCTGGGAGGCCGCGGCGATGCAATGGCCCTTCAGCCGCTCCGCCAGTTCGGGGAACGGCAGGGCCCGCGCGACGGCGAGGTCGGCGAAGGCCGCGAGGAGGGGATCAAGATCGTCGGACATGGATAGCGCGCTCCTGGTTGTGCAAATTGCACATTTTTTTTGACGGGCGCAAGCGGGTGAGTCATGAGATGTGCAAATTGCACATTTATGGAGACTCGACCATGATCCCGACCCTGACCCGCCGCGCCGCCCTCGGCCTCGGCACCGCGCTTTGCCTGATCCTCGCCGGCTGCGGCCAGATGGAAGAGGAGGTGGTGATGGTCGAGCCCGCGCCGATCACCGCCGAACCCTCGTCGGTCCTGATGGAACCTTCCCCGGCCCCCGAGCGGGCGGCCTCGGCGGGTTTCGGACCCGCCCTGCCGCGCGCCGGCGTGGTGACCGCCGGGGATATCGACGACACGCTCAACCTCGCCGCCTTCCAGCGCTACCAGGCGCGCGCCGCGAAGGCCCACGGGCTGCCCGCCGTGACCCTGCCGACGCCGGTGCGGCTGATGCTGACCGGGCCCGACGGCACCCCGGCCCCGGGCGTTTCGGTCACGCTGCGGCGGCCCGGCGCGGCGGAGCCGTTCTTCGAGAGCGTCTCGGGGGTGAGCGGGCGGCTCGCGGTGTTCCCGACGGTCTATGGCGAGAAGCCCCTGGAAAAGGTGGAGATCCGGAGCTTCCGGGACGGCAGGGAGATCGACCGGCGGACCGTCGCCACCGGCATGGCGGAGACCCGCGTCGCACTGCCGGAGGCCAGTGCATGGAACCCAGAATTCCTCGATCTGGTCTTCGTCATCGACACCTCGGGGAGCATGGGCGACGAGCATGCCTGGCTGACCCGCGAATTCGCCGGGATCATCCGGGAGGTGGAGCGCGCGGCGCCGGGGATCGACATCCGCTACGGGCTCATTGCCTACCAGTCGCCGGGCGACGATTACGTTGTGAAGAATTTCGGTTTCACGAAACGGCAGTCGCGGATGAAATCCTGGCTCGGCAGCCTCGAGGCGAATGGCGGCCGTGGCGGCGATGAGGTGGTCGATCGTGGGCTTCGCGAGGCGGTGGACTTGCCCTGGCGGCAGGGCAACGGCGAGCGGCTGGTCTTCGTGGTGGGCGACGAGCCGCCCGATTACGCGGATGCCGGCGCCTATCTAGGCGCGGCGGCCGAGGCGGCGGCGCGGCATGTGCAGGTCTTCGGGCTGGGCGCGAGCGATACCGAGGGCGACCTCGAGCTCCTGCTGCGGCAGGCGGCGGTGATGACCGGCGGGCGCTACCTGTTCCTGACCGACGATTCCGGCGTCGGCCGGGCCCATGGCGAGCCCGACATCCCCTGCTACCGCGTCACCACGCTGAAATCGCTCCTCGTCCAGGTGCTGCGCGCCGAGCTGACCGGGATCCGCCAGGAGCCGGCGCCGAAGAACGTGATCCGTACCGTGGGCAACTACCGGGCCGGCGTCTGTACGCAATAACGACCCGTCGAACAGGGCAAAGCGGGGTTGGATGGTCGCATCCGGCCCCGTTTACGCCGTGTCGAGATTGACCCCCGCCGCAGTGCCGCGCTAGCCATGTCCGAACCAAAACGCCACGCCGAGGGGACGCAGCATGGCCGAAGCGACACGCGAATCGATGGAATACGACGTCGTCATCGTCGGCGCGGGCCCGGCGGGCCTCTCGGCGGCGATCCGGCTCAAGCAGCTCGACGCGGATCTTTCCGTGGTCGTCCTCGAGAAGGGCTCGGAGGTCGGCGCGCATATCCTTTCGGGCGCGGTTCTCGACCCGTGCGGCCTCGAAAAGCTGATCCCCGACTGGAAGGCGAAGGGCGCGCCCCTGAACGTGCCGGTGAAGGACGACAACTTCTACTTCCTTGGCGAAGCGGGGAAAGTACGGCTGCCGAACATGATGATGCCGCCGCTGATGTCGAACCACGGCAATTACATCGTCTCGATGGGCAATGTCTGCCGCTGGATGGCGGAACAGGCGGAGGAACTGGGCGTCGAGATCTTCCCGGGCATGGCCTGCTCGGAGCTGGTCTGGGGCGAGGATGGCCGCGTCGCGGGCGTGGTCGCGGGCGAGATGGGGCTGGCCGCCGACGGCACGCCGGGACCGCATTACGAGCCGGGCATGGAGCTTCTGGGGAAGTATGTCTTCCTTTCCGAAGGCGTGCGCGGGTCGCTCTCGAAACAGGTGATCGCGAAATTCGATCTGGGGCGTGATGCCGACCCGCAGAAATACGGACTCGGCATGAAGGAGATCTGGGAGATCGACCCGGCGAAGCACCGCGAGGGTTCGGTCACCCATACGATGGGCTGGCCCCTGGGCTCGAACGCGGGCGGCGGGTCGTTCATCTATCACCTTGAGAACAATCAGGTCTATGTGGGCTTCGTGGTGCATCTCAACTACGAGAACCCGCATCTTTTCCCCTACATGGAGTTCCAGCGCTTCAAGCATCACCCGATGGTGGCCGAGCTTCTGAAGGGCGGGAAGCGCGTGGCCTACGGCGCCCGGGCGATCTCGGAGGGCGGCTGGCAGTCGATGCCGAAGGCGGTGGCGCCGGGGGTGGCGCTGCTGGGCTGTTCGGTGGGGCTGGTGAACGTGCCGCGGATCAAGGGCAACCACAACGCGATGCTGTCGGGCATTGCCGCCGCCGAGGCCGCGCAGGCCGCCATCGCGGCGGGGCGCGCGGGCGACGAGCTTTCCACCTATGACGCCGAACTGCGCTCGGGGCCGATCGCCAAGGACCTGAAGCCGGTGCGCAACGTGAAGCCGCTCTGGTCGCAGAAGGGGCTCATTGCCTCGCTCACGCTGGGCGGGTTCGACATGTGGACGAACAACCTCTTCGGCCTCTCGCTGCTCGGCACGCTGCATCACGGCAAGTCCGACGCGGCGGCGACCGGCAAGGCGGCCGATTTCGCGCCGATCGACTACCCGAAACCCGACGGCAAGCTGAGCTTCGACCGGCTCACCAATGTGAGCTTCTCGTTCACCAACCACGAGGAGAGCCAGCCCGCGCATCTGCGGCTGACCGATGCCGCGGTGCCGATCTCGGTCAACCTGCCCGAGTTCGCCGAGCCGGCGCAGCGCTATTGCCCGGCCGGCGTCTACGAGGTGGTCGAGGAAGAGGGCAAGGACCCGCGCTTCGTGATCAATTTCCAGAACTGCGTGCACTGCAAGACCTGCGACATCAAGGATCCGTCGCAGAACATCACCTGGTGCGTGCCGCAGGGCGGCGACGGGCCGAACTATCCGAACATGTGAACAAACCGGGCGCCACGCGCCCGATTTTCACCGCCGATGCGCCACGCCGCGCCGGTTTCGGCGCGGAGCCATTGCCGTTGCCGCCCCCGGGCGCTAGCCTCGCGCGCGAGACCAAGGAGGCGACCCCATGTCCCCACGCCGCGCCCTTCGCGCCACTGCGCTTGCCGCGCTTCTGTCCGCCACCGCCCTGCCCGTCCTCGCCGAGGAAAACGCCGGCGCCTATCTGGCGGCACGGCAGGCCGCGTTCGACAACGATTTCCGCTCTGCCGCCGATTTCTACGCCCGCGCGCTGCTGCGCGACACGAAGAACCCCCAGATCCTGCAATCCGCGCTGACCGCCTACCTTTCGCTGGGCGATCTGGAGCGGGCCGCCCCCCTCGCCCGCCGGCTTCGTGCCGAGGGCTATGACGACCAGGTGGGCAATCTCGCGCTTTTCGGCGCCATGGCCGAGGCGGGCGACTGGGACGGGATCCTGGCCGATCTCGATGACGGCCATGCGGTCGGGCCGCTGTTCGACGGGTTGCTGCGGGCCTGGGCGCTGGTCGGCAAGGGCCAGATGAGCGAGGCTCTGGTCGAGTTCGACAACGTCGCGGAGACGCGGGGCACGCAGGCTTTCGGGCTCTATCACCGCGCCCTGGCACTGGCCTCGGTGGGCGATTTCGAGGGTGCCGACGCGGTGTTCTCGGGCCAGGACGGTCCGAGCCTGCGGCTGACCCGGCGCGGGCTGGTGGCGCATGCGCAGATCCTCGGGCAGCTCGACCGCGGCGCCGAGGGCGCGGCGCTGATCGAGGAGGCGTTCGGGCCCGATCCGGACCCCGATCTGGCGCAGCTCCGCGACCGGCTGGCGGCCGGCGAGCCGACTCCCTTCACCGTGGTGCGGAACGCCACCGACGGGATCGCCGAGCTCGACTACACCATCGCCTCGGCGATCTCGGGCGAGGCGGCGGACGGCTATACGCTGCTCTACGCGCGGCTCGTGAACGCACTCCGGCCCGACCATGTGGACGGGTTGTTGCTGACGGCCAGCATGCTGGAACAGCTCGGCAACTACCAGCTTGCCACCGAGGTTTACAACAAGGTGCCGCGCGACGATCCGAATTTCCACCTGGCCGAGCTGGGCCGGGCGCAGGCGCTGCGCGAGAGCGGCCGGACCGATGCGGCGATCGAGGCGCTGACGCAGCTTGGCAAGTCGAACCCGGATCTGGCGATCGTGCAGGTCACGCTGGGCGACCTTTTGCGCTCGCTCGACCGGTTCGGCGAGGCCGCGCCGGCCTATGAGCGCGCCATCGCGCTGGTGGGCGAACCGCAGCCGTCGCATTGGGCGCTCTATTTCTCGCGCGGCATCTGCTACGAGCGGCTGGACGCGTGGGACAAGGCCGAGGCCGATTTCCGCGAGGCGCTGAAGCTTTCGCCCGACCAGCCGCAGGTGCTGAACTACCTGGGCTATTCGATGGTCGAGAAGGGCGAGAACCTCGACGAGGCGCTGGGCCTGATCGAGCGCGCCGTCGAGGGGCAGCCGAACTCGGGCTATATCACCGACTCGCTCGGCTGGGTGCTCTACCGGCTCGGCCGCTACGAGGAAGCGGTGCCGCATATGGAGCGGGCGGTGGAGCTTCTGTCGACCGATCCGGTGGTGACCGACCACCTGGGCGATGTCTACTGGGCGGTGGGCCGCACCCGCGAGGCCGAGTTCCAGTGGAAGCGCGCGCTTTCGTTCATCGACAGCGCGAACGAGCCGACCGATGCCGATCCCGACCGGATCCGCCGCAAGCTGGCGGTCGGGCTCGACGCGGTGCTGTCGGAGGAAGGCGCGCCGCCGCTCAAGGTTGCGCATGACGCCCATTGAGGTCTTCGCGCCGGCGAAGATCAATCTGACATTGGCGGTCACCGGGGGGCGGCCGGACGGGTACCACGAGCTTGAAAGCCTTGTGGTTTTCGCCCGCGAGCTGGGCGACCGCGTGGCGGTGCGGCCGGCCCGGGAACTGTCGTTGAGCGTTTCCGGGCCGCTGGCGGCCGGGGTGCCGGCCGGCGAGGGCAACCTGGTGATGCGGGCCGCGCGGCTGTTGGCCGAGGCGCGGGGGGTGACGGCGGGAGCGGCGATCGCGCTGGAGAAATGCCTGCCGCATGGCGGTGGGCTGGGCGGCGGATCGTCCGACGCCGCGGCGGCGATCCGGGCCCTGGCGGCGCTCTGGGGCGTGGCGCCGCTCGACGGGGCCGAGGCGCTGGCGCTCGGCGCCGATCTGCCGGTCTGCCTGGCGGCGCCCGCACCGCAGATGATGCGCGGGATCGGAGAAATCCTGAGCCCTGCCAAGGGGTTGCCGGAGCTGCACCTGGTGCTGGTCAATCCGGGCGTTCACCTGGACACCGGGGCGGTGTTTCGCACGCTTGCACGGCTCTACCCGGAAGAAGCGTCCCCGGGCGAGGCGCTGCCGGAGGCGGGCGATTTCGAGACATTCCATGTCTGGCTCCTGGGCCAATACAATGCGCTGACGAAATGCGCGGCCGAGCTCGATGATTGCGTGCCCGAGGTGCTGGCGGAACTGCGAGCGCTCACGGACTGCCGCGATGCGGATATGTCGGGCTCGGGCAGCACCTGCTGGGGGCTCTTCGAAAGCGCGGATGCGGCAGCGCGGGGGGCGGAGATCCTCGCCGCGCGGCGCCCGGGCTGGTGGGTGCGGACCTGCGCCGTGGCAGCGTCCTGAGCGGGCGCACAACCCGTACACAACCTGTACACATCCCGTACACCGGCACGGCACCGGGCGCGGGCACGCGCGCCACGCCGCCCGAGACGGAAGGTTCAGCGCGCGCGGCCCGGTGCCGGGGCCGGCCCGGCCAGGGAGCCGGTGCGCAGGAAATCGGAAAACGCCCGCGCCTCGAGCGGCGGCGCCCAGAGGAAGCCCTGGCCGATATCGACACCCATCTCCTCGAGGATGGCGCGCTGCTCGGGGCGTTCCACCCCCTCGGCGACCGAGCGGATGCCCATGCCGCGCGCGATTTCGGCGATCGCCGCGACGATCGACCGGTCGTCGCGGTTGTCGGTGATCCCGGCCACGAAACTGCGGTCGATCTTGATCTCGCTGACCGGCAGCTTCTTGAGATGCGAGAACGACGCGTGGCCGGTGCCGAAATCGTCGAGCGAGAGCTCGAAGCCCCTGTCGGCAAGCCCGTCGAGCACCAGCTCCGCCGCGTCGGTGCCGCGCCCGATGAAGCAGCCTTCGGTGATCTCGAGCATCAGGTCCCGGTTGGTGACGCCGCGCGCCTCCAGCGCGGCGATGTTCTCCATCAGCAGTTCGGGCGATTTCAGGTCGTCGGGATGGATGTTGATCGCCACCTTGCCGAAATCGAGCCCGGCGCGGCGCCAGGCGAGGATGTCGGACGCCACCGCGTCGGCGACGATGCGCGAAAGGGTCGGCAGCAAGCCACGTTCGGAGGCGACCTCCAGGAAGCGCTCGGGCGGGATCGGCCCCAGTTCGGGGTGCCGCCAGCGCAACAGCGCCTCGGCCCCGATCACATCGCCGGTCGCGAGTGAAAGCTTGGGCTGGTAGACGATATGGGTCTGGTCGAGGTCGAACGCACGGCGCAGCCCCTCCTCGAGCGTATCCCTGAAGATGACGTCCGAGCGCAGACGTTCGTCGAACACGACGCAGGTGCCGCGTCTGGATCGCTTGGCGCCCTGCAGCGCCAGGTCGGCATCGAGCATGAGCGCGCTAGGCTCGACCGAATGCTCCGGGCATAGCGCCGCGCCGATGGACGTGCCGGGATGGATCTGCCGCCCCGCAAGATCCGCCGGCACGTTCAGGAACGCGATCAGCTCGGCCGCCACCGCGCGCACCCGCCCGGCCCCGGCCGAGTTGTCCAGCACCACCGCGAATTCGTCGCCGCCGAGCCGGCCGACATTGTCGTCGCCGCCGAAGAACTTGCTCAGGCGCTCGGCCACCAGGAGGAGGAGTTCGTCGCCGATCGCGTGCCCGAAGACGTCATTCACGTTCTTGAACCGGTCGAGATCGAGGAGCAGCAGCGCGAACCCCTGCCCGGTTTCCCGATGGCGCGCCGCCATCTCCGCGAGCCGGTCGGAAAACGACTTGCGGTTCGGCAGGCCGGTCACGAGATCCATATGGGCGAGCCGGTGGTTCTGCGCCTGGGCGCTTTCGAGCCGCGCCACGGCCGTCGACAAGGCGGTGAGCGAGGCATCGCGCTCGCGCGCGGTCTGCCCGGTGCGAAAGGCGACTTCCGTCAGGAACAGGCCGTAGACCGCGGCATAAACCGTAGTGGACCAGATATGGTCGCCATGCACGTGAACGTCCTGGATCTGGCTGGCCACGATCAGCGCGCCGAGGATCACCCAGTTGAACGCCAGCGCCGCCGCGAGGACGCGGTGCAGCATGAAGGTGCCCCCCGCGACCATGCCGGCGCAGATCATGAGCACCGTCACCTCGTGCTCGCCATTGCCGAAGCCCAGCACGTGGAACGCGAGGATCGCCCAGGGCAGCGCGAGGAGGGCGGAGAACGCGACGAGCTTCCGGGCCGTCCGCCGCGAAACCCGCCTGAGCTTGTGGCCCATCACGCGCCGGGACCGGAAATACATGAACAGGCACAACAGGAGCGTCGACACGAGCCAGGCGAGATGGAAGCCGATATTGTCGGACCATCCGACGCTGAGCGTATAGACCAGCGCATTGATCGCGGTGATCAGGACGCCCACGCCGGTGCTTTCGGTGACGCTGGCCACGTCCTCGGGGCTGGGCGGGGCCCGCAGCGCCGCGCGAATCTGGGATGCGGGAATGCGCATGGATCGTCGAAGCACTTCCTTTCGGCTGCGACGCAGCTAGCACGATCCCCTTAACAGCCCCCGAATTCGTCAGGGATCTCCGGAGCTTCCCCTTTTGTGCGAAGCGACGAACTTTTTCGGCCCGCCCCCCTTGCGCTCGCCCCGGACGCGCAGTAGCTACGGGCTCTCTTGGCGCGGGGTGGAGCAGCCCGGTAGCTCGTCAGGCTCATAACCTGAAGGTCGTAGGTTCAAATCCTACCCCCGCAACCAGCTTTATTTGCATGAGGTCGTCAGACGAAAGTCCGGCGGCCTTTTTGCTTTCCTGGCACAGACTTAGGATGCCTGCGAGATCGCCCTCAAGGTCTATTACAAAGCCATGCGGTTCGGCCTCTGCAGGGTGGATAACGATCTTGTCGATGAGGCTTCGGAGAATCTCGATTGCCTCATGCTGCGCAGACTGATCGGCCAGCGACGCGCGGAGTTCGCTGACGGCCTTGCGATAACGACCGCCCATCGACGGATGGATCAAAGGCTTCTCTTCAGCAGGTGCGTCGCCAAGCCTGGCCTCGATCGATGCTTTTTCGTCTTCGAGCGCAACCATACGGTCTTTGACACGTTCGGCCGGCACGCCATCGATGATCGCATCTATCATGCGATCAAGGTCACGGACGATCTTAGCCAGACGCGCTTCGTCACGAGCGCGGTTGCCCGTCTCAGCCATCCGTAGCTCATTCAGGTGCTTCGTGTACTCCTCGCAGAAGACAGCCAAGAGCTCATCATCCATCAGATGATGCTGCAGCCCATTCAGGACTGTCGCCTCTAGGACGTCCTTGCGTGCAGTCTTCGCGTTGGTGCACGTGCCTTTGTTGCGGGCGTTCGCGCAGCCGAAGTGCTGCTGGCTGATCTTCACGAATCCGCCACCACAACTGCCGCACTTGATCAGACCTGACAGGAGAAATCGCGGGCGCCGCTTTTCCCAGAAGCCTTCCCTCTTGTCTTGCTTGCCTAGCGCTGTTTCTTCCTGACTTGCCTTCACATCATTCCACAGCTCAGCCTCGATGATCCGAAGGTGCGGTACATCATGGACGATCCACTCGTCTTTCGGGTTTAGCCGAGAAACGCGCTTACCTGTGACGGGGTCTTTGATGTAGCGAAGCCGGTTCCACACCAACCGCCCGATATAGAGCTCGTTGTTCAGTATGCCCGTCCCACGATCCTTGTTGCCGTGGATCGTCGACGGTCCCCAAGTCTTGGCCTTAGGGCCGGGTATGCCTTCCGCGTTCAAGCGTTTTGCTATCACGCGCGGCGAAGTTCCTGCTGCGTAGTCCGCAAAGATGCGCCGCACAATCTCGGCCTGCTCTTCGTTGATCTTTCGATCACCGCGCAACTGCTCGCCCTCAGAATTGAACTTCCTGACGACGTCGTAGCCATAGCTGTTGCCGCCGCCCGATTTGCCAGCCTCCACCCGACCGCGAAGTCCACGGCGCGTCTTGTCCGACAGGTCTTTGAGGAAGAGAGCATTCATCGTGCCCTTAAGGCCGATATGCAGCTCACTGACCGTGCCTTCGCTGAGCGTGACGATCTGCACGCCTGCGAAGCTAAGCCGCTTGAAGACGCCTGCAATGTCTTCCTGATCGCGGGAGATGCGATCCAGCGCCTCAGCCACCACGATCTCGAACTTGCCCGCCAAAGCGTCTTGCAGGAGCTGCTGGACACCTGGGCGCATGAGACTTGCGCCCGATATCCCGTGGTCGGCGTAACACTGCGTGACCGTCCAACCTTCACGCTGAGCGCGCTCCTCGCACAGCCTGATCTGATCCTCGACCGAAGAGGCTGACTGCAGATCAGTCGAGTAGCGGGCATAAATGACAGCTGGAATCGGTTTGGTGCTCATTTGATTGAGCCTTTCGACGCGCTGGAAACGGGGAGTTTGCTCTTCCGATAATCCTCTTCCGCGGCCACTCGCGCAAGTACCCTGACCAGCGCGCGCAGCTTGGCCGCCGTTTCGGCGGTTGGCGCGCTTTGATTTTGCGCTAATATCGCATGGGTCTTGCGGGTCATAGCAGGTAGATAAACCCGCCAACGCATTTTGGCGCGGACACAAGCTGGACACGGACATCACCTCAACTTGGAAGGATGTTGCGGACTATTGCCCCGTAGGCCCCGCGCGCTGCGATGGTGCGTTCATAGGGGTCGCGGATGTCGAGGCTCTGCCTGAAGGATAGTGTCCCACCGAATGGTGTAAGAGCGCCGTCCCTCTGAGAGGTCCGCGTTGATCAGGATGCCACGGCGGGCAGCCTGACGGTGGGAGTGTCGGTGACGCGTGCGAGGGTTTCAAGGCTCATG
>QWDA01000013.1 GCA_003605175.1 Paracoccaceae bacterium
CATAGCTGAACAGCGACCCGCTCGCCTCATCCGTCCCGCGCATCATATCCCCCGCCAAAACCGTGCAGCCGGTGAATCATGTTCCTCAAACCGGGCCAAGGGCCGACTTCTTCAGCAGCCTGCTAAGCTTCGAATTCAGGTTTGTGGCACAGATCGCTCCGGAGCGATCTCGCGGAGTATGGGGGCTTTCTACGGGGCATCCCCCGATGAGAAACGCCCGGCGAGGGATGTTTCTCCGGGCGCAGGGGCTCCCCGGGGCGCGGGGGCTTGGGGGCGCGGTCAGAGCGCCTTGAGGTCGCCTGCGGATTTGCGTCCGTCGCGGCCTTCGATCATCTCGAAGCTGACCTTCTGGTTGTCGGCGAGGCCGGTCATGCCGGCGCGTTCCACGGCCGAGATATGCACGAATATGTCCTTGCCGCCGTCGTCGGGGGCGATGAACCCGTAGCCTTTGGTGGTGTTGAACCATTTCACGGTGCCTGTCGGCATTCCGTCGTCTCCTTCATAGGTCCCGCCCGCGACGCGCGGGCAGGTCTTCGCGCGGCCCTTCTGGTCCGCTGCCTCCAAGGATCGTCCGATTCGGCAGAAAATCAAGCGTTGCGGCTCGAATCCCCGGTCAAATCGGCTAGAAGGGCGGGATGGAGCTTATCGGACTTGCGAGCTGCGATACCTGCCGGGCCGCGCGGAAGGCGCTGGAAGCGGCGGGACATGGTGTGGCGTTCCGGGATGTGCGGGCGGCGCCCCTGCCCGAGGCGGAGATCGCGGCGCTTCTGGCGGCGCATGGCGAGGCGCTTGTGAACCGGAAATCGACCACCTGGCGGGGGCTGTCGGAGGCGGAGCGGGCGGAGCCGCCCCTGGCGCTCCTCGCCCGGCACCCGGCCCTGATGAAGCGGCCGGTGATCCGGGCGGAAGGCGTGAGCTATCTCGGCTGGACCGCCGAGGTGCGGGCGGCGCTGGGCGCCTGAGCGCCGGCAAGGAGCCGGTCGAGCGAGAGCGGGCCGCCGCCCTTCAGCACCAGCACGATCAGGAGGAACAGCCAGTAGGCGCGCTGGTCGAGGATGATGCCGTCGGGCGCGGCGTCGAACCAGGCGCCGAGCGTGGCCGGGTCGGAGATCCCGCCATGGCCGAACAGGTCGGTCAGCGATTGCAGCGCGACGAAGCCGATCATGCCGAGCGCGGCGAGCCGGGTGAAGAGGCCGAGGAGGATCAGCGCGGGGAGCACGAATTCGGCCCAGGTGCCGGCGAGGATCACGGCTTTCTGGAACAGCGTGGCCTGGGCGATGTCGTAGCTGACGGCCTCGGCGCCTTTCGGAAAAATCTGCGCGAAGGCGTTGAAGCTGGGACTGAAGAGCCCGCCGATGCCGGCACCGCCGAGCTTCGTGCTGGCGGAGTTCCAGTAGTAGAGGAGCAGCGTCGCGGCGAAGACGAAGCGCGCCAGCGTGGGCAGGAGCGCGGGAGAGAGCGCCTCGAGCCTTGCGGTCAGCGCGTTGTAGGGGGCGAGGAGGGTCATGCGTGGGTCTCCAGCTCGGTGATGGTTCCGGTGGCGAGAAGCTGCGCGAGGAGCGGGCCGAGGTCGAACTCGGGCGCTTCGGCGGTGGCGGTTTCCATCGCGGTGCCGAGGGTTTCGCCCGTGGCGAGCGCGGCGAGGAAGGCGACGGCGCCGTCGGGGAGCAGGATCGGCTCGGGGTCGTAACCGTCGCGAAGCACGGCGACGTCCTGCGGTTTCGGGCCCGGTTTCGGGCAGCCGGGCTCGGTGTTGTACCGCCAGATCGCGTGGATCGGCCAGGGCGAGCGGATCAGCCGGAAGGCGGGGGCGAGGGTGAACCGGACCTCCATCAGCGCGTCGGGGGCGAGCGCGGCGAGGCGCGTCGGGTCGAGCGGCGCGGCGTCGGCGGCGTGGTAGGCCTCGCGCAGCGCCTGTTCGAGACGGGCGATGTCGGGCAGGTAGCCGAGCGTCCGGGCGGGCGGCCAGGCTTCGAGGAAGCCGGGTAGGTCCGCGCCGTAGAGCATCAGAACCGGCGTGCGCGGCGGGTGGCGGCGGAGGAAGGCACCGGCGAGGAGCTTGAAATTGGTGGGGCCGACGAGCTTGCGGACCACGGGGAAGGCGGTTTCGAGGGCGGCGGTGAGGGAGGTCACCACGTTATTGCGGTAGATGTCGAAGCGCTTGCCCGCGGGGCGGCCCTCCGGGTCGGAGAGGCCGGGCGGCGTGGGCGCATCGGGCGCGAGGAGGGCCGTGGCGAAGGCGCTCTGGCTCATGCGGGCGCCTCCGCGAGCAGGGCCCCGGCGCGGGCGGCCTCGGCGGCGAGCACCGGCCAGTCGGGCACGTCGTTGTCCCATTCGATCAGCGTGGGGCGCCTGCCGCCCCGGTCGACGGTGCGGGCGTAGAGCGCCCAGACCGGGTCCACCACGGGCGCGCCATGGCTGTCGATCAGGAGCGGTTGCCCGTGCTCGTCGGCGTCCTCGTCATGGCCGCCGAGATGGATCTCGCCCACCAGCTCGAGCGGGAAGCCGTCGATATAGGCGCGCGGGTCGGTCTTCTGGTTGGTGGCCGAGACGAAGACGTTGTTGACGTCGAGCAGGAGGCCACAGCCGGTGCGGCGGGCGATCTCGCGCAGGAACTCGGTCTCGGACATCTCGCTTTCGTCGAAGGCGAGATAGGTGGAGGGGTTTTCCAGCAGCATGCGGCGGCCGAGCCGGGTCTGGACCTGGTCGACATGGTCGGCGACGCGCACGAGCGTCGGCTCGGTATAGGGGAGCGGCAGGAGGTCGTTCAGAAAGCCCACGTCATGGGTCGACCAGGCGAGATGCTCGGAGAAGCTCGCGGGGTTGAGCCAGCCGAGGAGGCGGGCGAGGCGGTCGAGATGGTCGGGGTCGAGCGGGCCCTCGCCGCCGATGGAGAGGCCGACGCCGTGGACCGAGATCGGGAAGCGCTCGGCCAGGGCGCGGAGTTGCGCCAGCGGCCGGCCGCCCTCGCCCATGTAGTTCTCGGCATGGATCTCGAGCCAGCGCACCGGGCCGGGATCCGCGAGAATCGCGGCGTAATGCTGCGGCTTGTACCCGATGCCGGGGGCGTCGGGCAGGCGGCTCTGGGTGGCGTCGAGCATGGCTGTTCCCGTCGGTGGGAGGTCCCGGCACGGGGGCCGGGACCGCTTGGGATCAGGCGGGGAGGTCGCGGTCGAGCGGCTCGAGCGAACCCTGGCGCGGCGTGCCGTCGGCCATCGCGGGCAGGTCGATCTCGGTGCAGGTGCCGGCATCGACGAGTTTCCAGGCATTGCCCTGGTAGTCGACGGCCGAGGTGCCTGCGCAGGTGGTGCCGGGGCCTGCGGCGCAATCGTTCCCTTCGGCAAGCGCGACGCCGTAGCATTTCTCCTTGGCCTGGGCATGGGCCGGCGTCGACATCTGAGCGGCGAGCGCGGCGGCGACGGCGCCTGCGACGGCGAGGGTCTTGTTGGTGTTCGACATGGATGCTTCCTTCTCGGCGATCAAGTTCGGGCCGCCTCTCGCGGCGCGTCCCAAACCTGTCGGATGGGACGATGACGTTCCACTAACATGGACGTGAGCCACGGGAACGTCAGCCGTTGAAACATTCTGCATGTGCGAGACGTCACTCCGCCAACGGCTCGGGTGCGACCGGCTCGCCCGCGCCCGAACCCGCCGCGCGGGCCTCGGCGCCGGCGAGGGGGCTGACCGGGAAGCGGACGGTGAGGCGATACTCCTCAGCGTCCACCTGACGCTCCTCGGTTCCCTCGAGCTGGCCGACGAAGGCGCGGACGAGGTGGGTGCCAAGGCCGCTGGCCTCGCCATCGGCGGGGGCGGAGACACCGCCCGGGGGCATCGAATTGGCGATCACCACCTCGGCCTCGCCATCGTCGAGCGCGCTGAGGGTAAGCGCGAGCCTTCCCCGGCCGCCGCGGCCGCCCGAATATTTCATCGCGTTGGTGAGCGCCTCGGTCACCAGGAGCGCCAGGGGCACCGCCTGGTCGGGGGTGAGCCGCAAGGGGGCAAGGTCGCTCTTCACGTCGAAGCGGTTGCCCGGCCCCTCGGCGAGATTGACGATCTGCCGCAGGATGTCCTGCAGGAGCTCGTCGGCGCGCACATCGGCGAGGCCCGAGGTCTGGTAGAGGCCGCGGTGGATGGTAGCGAGGCTCATCACCCGTTCCTGCAGCCGGCGCACGATCACCTTGGCCTCGGGCGTGTGCGCGCGGCGGGCCTGCATGTTCATGATCGAGGCGATGAGCTGGAGGTTGTTCTTCACCCGGTGGTGCACCTCGCGCAGGAGCACCTCCTTCTGGTGCAGTGCGTTCTCCAGCTCGGCCTCGTCGCGGAGGATCGATTCCGTCATGGATTCGAAGGCATCGCCGGCGGCGCGGATCTCCACCGGGGCGTCGGAGAAGCGGAGCGGCCCGGTGGAGCGGTCGCCGCGTGCGAAGGAGGTGATCGCGCGGGTCAGCGACTTGATGTGCCGCGTCACAAGACGCTCGGCGGCGATCAGCGCCACGCCGAGGCTGACGAGCCACATCAGCGCGGGAACCGCGACCGGCGGCAGGGCCGAGAGCGACCAGGCGCCGGGCAACGCGTCGACCGGCCAGGAGCCGAGCGCATAGAGCGTCCCGGGCACCAGCGGAACCACCGAGAAGGTGCGCTCGTTGCCGTCATTGGCATAGGCGGTGAAGGCCACCGCGTCGGTGCCCACGAAAGCGGCGAGCGACCGGTCCTTCGGCAACATGGGCGTGACATTGTCGAGGCCGTTCGACGCGGTCAGGATGTCGCCCGAGGCGTTGAAGGTCAGGAGCATCAGCGGCAGCTCCTCGCTGTCCGCGAAGCGTTCGGGCTTCAGCGTGGCATGCGGAACCGAGACGGATGCGAAGCCGAGCAGGAGACCGTCCTTGTCCGTGATCGGATGCCGGGCGAGCAGGACCGAGGTTTTCGAGATCGGCGCGTTTCGGTTGATCGAGACGGCGGGCACCGGCTTGCTGAAGGCATCGCGAACCGATTCGCTGGCGCCGAAATCCAGCGGCGCGCCAACCGAGGTGCAGCTCGCGTGGCCGGTGTCGTCGAAGACCGCGGCGAAGGAGTAGGCGTTCGACTTGTCGACGAAATCCGAGAGCATGCGCATGCAGAGATCTTCATCGCGCATCATGTCGGGGGCGATCTCGGCCAGCGCCTCGGCGGCGCCCTGGGCCTTCTGGATGGCGCTGACCTCCGCCGAGGAAGCGAGCCGGGTGGCGCCGAGCAGGGCGGCCTCGGATCGGGCGCGGGATTCGTTGAGCAGCGCCTGCGCCTGAAGCGCCGAGATGACGCCGAGCGGCAGGAGCGCGATCGCCAGCAGAAAGGCGAGCCTGAACCCCAGCCGCTCGCTCGGCCGCGCGTCGGGTGTCATGCGGCGGCGGTCTCGCTCTTGCCGAGCACGGCGAGGGTCGTGCTGTCGATATCGGCCATCACGTTCTCGCCGTTCTCCAGGCCGAGAAGCTCTGCAAGCCGCGCGCGGGCCCGGTTGGCGCGGCTTTTGACCGTGCCGACGGCGACGCCCATGGTCTCGGCGGCCTCTTCGTAGGAAAAGCCCTCGGCGCCGACGAGCACCAGCACCTCGCGGTGTTCCGGCGAGAGCGTGTCGAAGGCTTTCACGAATTCGCCGAAGGCGAGCCGCGCGTCGTGGCCCGGCCGTTCGACGAGGCTGGCCGAGAAGGCGCCGTCCGGGTCTTCGACCTCGCGCTTCCGCTTGCGCCGCTCGGAGTAGAACGTGTTGCGCAGGATCGTGAACAGCCAGGCGCGCATGTTCGTGCCGGGCTTGTACTTGTCGATGTTCGTCCAGGCCTTGACGATCGATTCCTGAACGAGGTCGTCGGCGGTCGAGACGTTGCGCGTCAGGCTGATCGCGAAGGCGCGCATGGCGGCGAGGTGGGTGGTGAGTTCGTCGCGCGGATCTGCGGAGTCGGTCACTTGCCTGACTCCTTCCGCCGCAACTCGTCGAGCAGGGCCTTGAACCGGTCCGGCACGTCTTCTTCGATCAGCCCGCTATAGACCCGCTTGAGGTTCGCATCGATCTCGCGATCAACCTTTGACTTTTCGGTATCGTCGGGCATCCGTAAAAAACTACTATCCATATCAGTCCCGCGTATTTGCGGGAACCCAACACGCGTAGCCGCGTTTGGTTCCTTGAGTAACGCAAAAAGAGTGAAAAGCGAAATGCCCAACGAAGCTTCGTCCGATACCGCAACGACGGTGGCCGGGCACCTGCCCTATCTGCGGCGCTATGCGCGTGCCCTGACCGGCAGTCAGGACACCGGGGACCGCTATGCCGCCGCGACGCTGGAAGCGATCATCGCCGACGATGAGCCGATGGCCGGCGCCACGAGCGCGCAGGATGCGAAAGTATTTCTTTTCAAGGCATTCCATGCGGTCTGGTCGTCGGCTGGCGCGCCCCTGGGCGCCCCGGATTCGCGCCTCTCGGCCCGGGCGCAGGCGCATCTGGCGCGGCTCACCCCGAATACCCGCGAGGCGCTGCTTCTGCACTCGATCGAGGGGTTCACGGATACCGAGATCGCGCGGATCATGGAAACGGACGTCTCCGAGGTGGAGACGCTTCTCGACCTGGCCGACCAGGAAATGCGCGCCGCGATAACCGGCAACGTGCTCGTGATCGAGGACGAGGCGATCATCGCGATGGATATCTCGGCGATCGTCGAGCAGATGGGGCACCGCATCACCGGGGTCGCGCGGACCCGCAAGGGCGCTGTCGACCTGGCCATGAAGGACCGTCCGGACCTGATCCTGGCGGATATCCAGCTCGCCGACAATTCCTCGGGCATCGACGCCGTGAATGACATCCTGGCGCAGTTCGAGGACATCCCGGTGATCTTCATCACCGCCTTCCCCGAGCGGCTGCTCACGGGCGAGCGGATCGAGCCGGCCTTCCTGATCACCAAGCCCTACTCCGAAGGGCAGGTGCGCTCGGCGGTCAGCCAGGCGATGTTCTTCGCCTCGACCGAGACGCTCGCCGCCTGAGACCGCTCAGAGATCGGCGGTCTGGCGCGGGGCGACCTCGCGCAGGGCGGCGAGGAGCGCGTCGGTGGTGAACGGCATCGGCAGATAGGCGACGGTGCCCGAGGCGCCGTCGCCCGGCGCGTCGCAGAGGAACAGCACGCGGGTGCCGTTCGCGGCGAGGAGATTGCCGGCGAGCGAGGCGTCGAGTTCACGCGGCCGGGCCTCGAGGATCGCGATGCCGATCCGGACGCCGCAGGCGGCCATCAACTCCTCGGCCTCCTCGAGCGAGCGGGCCGAGAGGATCTCGGCGCCGGGATGAAGCTCCGAAACCGTGCCGGCAATGTCCTCTGCGACCACCATGTCGCTCACGGCAACAAGGATGCTCAGATCGCCCTTCGTTTCCGTCATTCCGTCACACTCCTCCGGCGCACAAGCGCGTGCGAGCATGACATGATTGACAACGGATCGCAGCAAAACGCCACAGGGTTGCCGCAGCGTTATCCTCAAAAACACGTGCGCGCGCCGGTTCTTGCCGGTTTGGGCACAATCCGTGACCGGGCCCTGTTCGGTCAGCGCTGGCCGTAACAGGGGCAAGCGACATGTTCGGACTTGCCGAGCTAGCCGGGGAAGCCGCGCCGGCCGCCGGCAACGGGGCCCGGGAACGACCGATACGGGTGCGGCAGGCATATGCCGGCGCCCCGCGCGGCCGCCCGGCGGCAATCAGCCGCCCACCGCCGCCCGGTACCACCGCACCAGCGCGCGGCGGTCCTCCTCCTCCATCCAGGTCACGTTCGCCGGCGGCATCGCGTGGCTCATCCCGGCCTGCAGGTAGATCTCGCGTGCATGCCGCGCCACGTCGCCCTCGGTCTCCAGAAGCACGCCCTTCGGCGCCCAGCGGATCCCGTCATAGACCGGTTCGCGCGCATGGCACATCGAACAGCGGCCCATGACGATGTCATGCACCTCCCCGAAACCCTCCGCCTCCGCGAACCGCGCCTCGAACGGCGTCAGCGCCCGCGCCTCCGCGTCCTCGTAACGGTCCTGCATCGGCGCCACCGACAGCCAGGCCGCGATCAGGAACAGGATCACCGTCACCGCCCAGGTCCAATGCGGATTGCCCTTCCGCGCGTGCCTTGTGTTGAACCAGTGCCGGATCGTCACCCCCATCAGGAACACCAGAGGCGCGATCAGCCAGGCATGCGCCGTCGCGAAGGCGAGCGGGTAGTGGTTCGACAGCATCAGGAACACCACCGGCAAGGTCAGGTAGTTGTTATGCGTCGAACGCAGCTTGGCGATCTTGCCGTACTTGGGGTCCGGCGCCCGCCCCGCCTTCAGATCCGCCACCACAACCCGCTGGTTCGGCATGATGATGAAGAACACGTTCGCCGTCATGATCGTCGCGGTGAAGGCGCCCAGGTGCAGCATCGCCGCCCGGCCGGTGAAGACGTGGTGATAGCCCCAGGACATCGCCACCAGCATCGCGAAGAGAAGCACCATCAGAAGCGTCGGCCGCTCGCCCAGCGGCGACTTGCACAAGGCGTCGTAGACCAGCCAGCCCACGCCCAGCGACGCCGCCGAAATCAGGATCGCCTGCCACAGCGCCAGGTCCGCCTTTTCCGCGTCGATCAGGTAGAGATGCCCGCCCGCCCAGTAGACCACCATCAGAAGCGCCGCGCCCGAAAGCCAGGTCGCGTAGCTCTCCCACTTGAACCAGGTCAGGTGCTCGGGCATCGCCTCGGGCGCCACCAGGTATTTCTGGACATGGTAGAACCCGCCGCCATGGACCTGCCATTCCTCGCCATCCGCCGGGCCGGCGATGTTCCGGTTCAGCCCCAGGTCCAGCGCGATGAAATAGAAGGACGAGCCGATCCAGGCGATCGCCGTCACCACGTGCAGCCAGCGCAGCGCGAAGCCCATCCAGTCCCACAGGATCGCGTGTTCGTACATGCAAGCCTCTCCTTCACCGCACCCACACTAGGAATTCCGGCGATCTTTCGGTATTGCCGGTAGCTGCCAAGCACCGTCAAAAATTTCCGAACAATGTCCTATCTCGACAATATCCGAACCTTCGTACGGGTCTACGAACTGGGTGGCATGTCGGCCGCCGGGCGCGACCTGCGGATCTCCCCGGCCGTCACCTCGGCACGAATCGCGCAGCTTGAGGAACATTTGGGCGTTCGGCTGTTCCAGCGCACCACCCGGAACCTGACGCCCACCGAGCAGGGCCGCGCCTTCTATCCCGGCGCCTGCGAGGTGCTCGAGGCGCTCGACCGGGCCGAGGCGCAGGTCACCGACATCACCGAGAACCCGCGCGGCGCGCTCCATGTCGCCGCGCCGCTCGGCGTCGGTCGCCGGCTCCTCGCGCCGCTCGTTCCCGATTTCCTCGACGCCTATCCCGAAGTCACGGTCCGGCTCCGGCTCTCCGACCGCAAGATCGACCTCACCGGCGAGGGGCTCGACCTCGCCTTCTTCCTCGGCCGGCCCGACGATTCCACGCTCCGGATCCGCAGCATCGCCCATTGCCGTCGGGTGCTCTGCGCCGCGCCCTCCTACATCGCCGCGCGCGGCATGCCGGCGAGTGGCGCCGATCTCGTCTCCGGCCGTCACGATTGCCTGAACCTGCGCTTCCCCGGCGCCACCGAGTTCCGCTGGACGCTCGAAACCGCCGAGGGCCCGCGCAAGTTCCGCGTTTCCGGCCGCTACGAATGCGACGACGGCGACGTCCTGACCGACTGGGCGCTGGCCGGGCGCGGCATCGCGATGAAGCCGGTCTTCGAGGTGGCCGACGCGCTCCGCGCCGGCACCCTCCTGCCGGTCGCCTCCGAAACCCCACCCGTCCCGGTGCAGATGGCCTGCCTCTTCACCCACCGCCGCCGGCAGGACCCGAAGACCCGCCTCTTCATGGAGTTCATGATCGAGCGCATCGGCAGGGCGGTGAAGGCCGCCGAGGCCAGAGGTGCGCTGCAAGGCTAGCGCAGGCCACTCCGACCGGACGCGGACCGGCGAGCGCCCCCCGTGGGCTGGCCGCAACGGCTGACCGGCGCGCATGATGGCGCTCCCTGCCGGACATGGATCGAAGGCGATCAGGCGCTCTGCAGCGACGGGAGTTCCACGAGGCGCCAGAAACTTTCGAGCATCGAGGTCAGCTTGATGAAATCCTCCCCGGCCTTCTCCTTGGCGATGTAACCCGAGACATGGCCCGCATAGGCCTGTTCGATGTCGTCACGCGATTTCGAGGTGGTCAGGATGAAGATCACCAGCCTGTGCAAGCGCGGATCCTTGCGGATCTCCCGCACGAGGCCATGCCCGTCAAGCCGGGGCATGTTGATATCGACCAGAAGGATGAGCGCCTCGTCCGGCTGCGCCCCGAACTGTTCGTCGCGCAGGAACTCGAGCGCCTCGATCCCGTCCGACACCCGCTCGACCACGGTCTCCACCTTCGCGTTTTCGAGGGCGCGACGCACCCCATCGGCGTCGGCGTCGTCGTCCTCGACAAGAAGGACACGGATCGGCTGGCGCGCGTAATCCATCCCGAAAGCCATCATGGTCGCCATTTCCACCTGTTCCTCCGCCGCGACTTCGGCCAGTCGAACCGAAAGTCGCGCCCACCCCAGTTCTCCGCTTCCAGGGTAAACGAACGGTTAGCAGGCTCGATCAACTTGTTCACGAAGACGAGGTCAGCCGCCGCCCTCCACAAGAACGCGGCTTCGGCGCCCGGGCGGCCCGTTTCACCGGTGTACGGGTTGTGTACAGGTTGTGTACGGGTTGTGCCCCCGCCTGCCCGGCGGTTCGCGGCCTCCGCGGGCCCGCCCCGGCTTCCCGGCCAGGGTCCCTTTCCCGCGCCCCGAAGACAGGCTAGACCACCCCCATGCGGTGGACGATCCCGAATATCCTGACCGTGATCCGGCTCCTCGCGGCGCCCGGCGTCGCGGTGATGTTCCTGTATTTCCACCGCCCCTGGGCCGACTGGTTCGCGCTGATCCTGTTCATCGCCGCCGCCGCCACCGACTGGATCGACGGCCGCCTCGCCCGCGCCTGGAACCAGGAAACCAGGATCGGCGCGATGCTCGACCCGATTGCCGACAAGGCCATGGTGGTGATCGCGCTCTGCGTCATCACCGGCTTTTCCGGCATGGACCCCTGGATCCTCCTGCCCGCCACGGTGATCCTGTTCCGCGAGGTCTTCGTCTCCGGCCTGCGCGAGTTTCTCGGCGACACCGCCGGCACCCTGAAGGTCACGAAGCTCGCCAAGTGGAAGACCACCGCGCAGATGGTCGCCATCGCCGTCCTCTTCGCCAAGGGTGTGTTCGAGCACTATTTCGGCGCCCTCGCCTTTTCCCTCGGCGGCCCCGCCACGGGCGACATCCTCGCCGGCCGCGCGACCGATCACACGGAGCTGCTCTGGCTCTACCGGGGCGCCACGATGAGCTGGTGGGTCGGCGTCGGCCTCTTGTGGATCGCCGCGCTCCTCACCCTCGTAACCGGTTGGGATTACTTCCGGAAAGCCCTTCCGCACCTGAAGGAAACCCGATGATCGACGTGCTCTACTTCGCATGGGTCCGCGAGCGGATCGGCCTGCCGAAGGAGCGGGTCGAAACCGGCGCCGCCACCGTCGCCGAGCTGGTCGAGGAGCTGAAGGCGCGCGAGGAGCGCTACGCCATGGCCTTCGCCGACATCGCCTCGCTACGCGTGGCGCTCGACCAGGAGCTCGCCGAATTCGACGCCCCCCTCGCCGGTGTCCGCGAGGTGGCGTTCTTCCCGCCGATGACCGGGGGCTGACGATGCGCGTCCGGGTCCAGGAAGCGGCGTTCGATCCGGGCCGGGAACTCGCCGGCTTCGCCCGGGGCCGCCACGACGTGGGCGCCGTGGTCAGCTTCACAGGTGTGGTGCGCGACACCGAGGGCACGCTGGAACGAATGGAGATCGAGCACTACCCGGGCATGACCGAAAAGGCGATCTCCGCCATCGTCGACGAGGCAAGCGCCCGCTGGTCGCTGCTCGACGCGATGGTGATCCACCGCCACGGAACCATGGCGCCGGGCGAGGTCATCATGATGGTCGCCACCGCCTCCGCCCACCGCGCCGAGGCCTTCGCCTCGGCGGATTTCCTGATGGATTACCTCAAATCCCGCGCGCCCTTCTGGAAGAAGGAACGCCGCAAGGACGGCACCGTCTGGGTCGCCGCGAAGGACGAGGACGAGGCCGCGCTCGACCGCTGGTCGCGATAGAAAATCCCTCTGCGACAGCGACTTAGATCAGCAGCGACGCGGCCCCCTCGTGCCGCAGGAGCGCCACCTTGGTCTCGATCCCGCCCGGCGCGGAGAACCCGCCGAGCCCGTCCGCCGCCAGCACCCGGTGGCAGGGAATCAGGATCGGGATCGGGTTCGCCCCGCAGCATTGCCCCACGGCCTGCGCGCTCACCCCCAGAAGCTTCGCCAGATCGCCATAGGTCCGGGTCTCGCCGAACGGCACCGCCGCCAGCGCCCGCCCGAATTCGCCCTGCAGGCCGCTTCCGAACCGCAACGGCAGGTCGAACGCGGTCCGCGCGCCCGCGAAATACTCCGCAAGCTGTCGCGCCGCCTCCGCCAGACCCGCGCTTTCCGGCCCCGGCTCCGCCTCTCCCCAGCGCAGGCGCACGATCTCGCCCGCCTCCTCGGTCAGTGCCAACGGCCCGAACGGGCTCCCGACGCTCAGAGTTGCCGCGCGAAGTACCACGTTGTTCCGTCCGGGCTGCGCACCCCGCCGCGGCGGTCGCCATCGCCCTTCTCCATCATCTCCTGCACCACCTCGGCGCCGGCCTGCAGCGCCCGGTCGAAGGCCGCGTCCGGGTCGGGCAGATAGATGTGCAGCATCGCCGGCGCGCCCTCGCTCTCGCCCATCATCAACACGGTGTCGTCGATCCGGCACTCGGCATGCATGATCCCGCCGCCCTCGCGCGGGATGACCCGCAACCGCTCGGCACCGAACACCGCCTCGCAGAACATCAGCACCTCCTCCGCGTCGGAGACGAGAAGATAGGGCGCCAGGCTGGTATATCCGTCGGGTTTGTACGTCATCCGCCAAGCCTGCCACGAAGCGCCGGGCCGGACCAGTCCCTGCTCAGACCAACCCGACGAGATCGCCCGCGAGCGCCGCCCGCACGAACCCGTCCGGATCGAGCGCGAAGGACTGGTAGAGCCGGAAATGGTCGGTCTCGCGCAGCGTGACCGGGCCGATCCCGTGCCGGGTCAGCCGCAACAGCGCGGCCCCGGGCACCGCCATCAGGATCGGCGAATGCGTCGCCATGATCACCTGCGCATCGGCATCCGACTGGATCGACGCGAGGAACCCCAGCAACTCGGCCTGCCGCCGCGGCGACAGGGCCTCTTCGGGCTCGTCGAGAAGAAAGACGCCCTTTCCGCCCATCC
The DNA here is from genome assembly GCA_003605175.1 of Paracoccaceae bacterium. Classification (GTDB taxonomy): domain Bacteria; phylum Pseudomonadota; class Alphaproteobacteria; order Rhodobacterales; family Rhodobacteraceae; genus Ovoidimarina. The sequence continues at coordinate 13,389 of QWDA01000013.1, forward strand.
GGTCCGTGACGAGATTGGCAAAGCCCTCGCCATGCGACACCGCCAGGTAATCCCCGGTGATCGACTGTGCCACGGAGGCAAAGCTCTCAGCGCGGAGGAACCAGCCCTGCCCGACCTTGGGCAGCCATTGGGGCCGCAGCAGCTTGGCCAGCGCCGCCGGGCCCTCGGACTTCCGGCCCGGCCGGTCGCCACTGCCGGCCCACATTCCGCCGCCGGTGACAGGGAACCCCGCGACCGCCGCAATCGCCTCGATCAGCGTGGACTTTCCCGACCCGTTCTCACCCCTGAGGATCGTCACCGGCTGGTCGAATTCCAGCGCGAAGCCCTGGGCAAGTCACGGCAGCGTGAACGGATAGTCGTCGGTCCGCTCCGAAAGCGGGTCCTCCAGCCGCAGGCAGCGCAGCCAGGGCGCCGGCAGACGGGTGTCCCTCTGCCGGCGCGCCATCTCTCTTAGCCCAAAGCCGCGTCGCAGCGGCCGCAGGTGCCGGGACGGGCGTGCTTGCCCACATCCGGCAGGATCTTCCAGCAGCGCTGGCACTTCTCGCCCTCGGCCGTCTCGAACACCACGCCAACACCCTCGATCTCCGGCATCCGGAACGCCGTCGATGGGATCGGATCGGCGGTGAGCCCGATGCCGCTCGTGATGCACACATCCTCGAAATCGACCGACTTCACCGCCTTCAGCACCTCCGGATCGCGCACATGCACCGTGGGCGCGGCCTCCAGCGAGGCGCCGATCACCTTGTCGCGCCGCTGCACTTCGAGCGCCGCGGTCACCACACGCCGCACCCGCCGCACCGCGGCCCATTTCGCGGCCAAGGGCTCGTCGCGCCAGTCGGCCGGGGTCGCTGGCATGTCGGTCAGGTGCACCGAGCTCTCCTCGCCCGGGAACCGCTCCAGCCAGACCTCTTCCATCGTGAACACCAGCACCGGCGCCAGCCAGGTCACCAGCCGGTGGAACAGGATGTCCAGCACCGTCCGCGCCGCCCGGCGTCGCAGGCTGTCCGCCCCATCGCAATAGAGCGCGTCCTTGCGGATGTCGAAATAGAACGCCGAGAGGTCCACCGTGGCGAATTCGAACAGGGCCCGGAACACGCCCTGGAAATCATAGGCCGCATAGCCTGTGCGCACCGTATGGTCGAGCTCCGCAAGCCGGTGCAGCACCCAGCGCTCCAGCTCCGGCATCTCGCCGGGCGCCACCCGCTCCGCCTCCGAGTACCCGTTCAGGTTCCCCAGGAGGAACCGGAACGTGTTGCGCAGGCGCCGGTAGCTGTCGGCCACGCCCTTCAGGATCTCCGGCCCGATCCGCTGGTCGCCGGTATAGTCGGTCTGCGCCACCCAGAGCCGCAGGATATCGGCGCCGTACTGCTTCACCACCTCCTCGGGACCGATGGTGTTCCCGAGCGACTTGGACATCTTGTTGCCCTTCTCGTCGAGCGTGAACCCGTGTGTCAGCACGCCGCGATAGGGCGCCCGCCCGATGGTGCCGCAAGCCTGGAGCATCGAGGAATGGAACCAGCCCCGGTGCTGGTCGGTGCCCTCGAGATAGAGATCCGCCAGCCCGTCTTCCGACCCGTCCTCCCGGTCGCGGAGGACGAAGGCATGGGTCGAGCCGCTGTCAAACCAGACGTCGAGAATGTCGTCGACCTTCTCCCAGTCTTCCGGGTTGTGGTCGTTGCCCAGGAACCGCTCCTTGGCGCCTGGCTTGTACCAGGCATCCGCGCCCTCTTCCTCGAACGCCTCGAGGATCCGCGCGTTGACCGCCGGGTCCCGCAGCAGGAAATCCGCGTCGTCGGGCTTCGCGCCCTTCTTCACGAAACAGGTGAGCGGCACGCCCCAGGCGCGCTGCCGCGACAGCACCCAATCCGGCCGCGCCTCGATCATCGAATGGAGCCGGTTGCGGCCCGTCTTCGGCGTCCACTTCACCTTGTCGATGGAGGTCAGCGCGCGTTCGCGGATCGTCGTCCCGAACGCGTCCTGCCCGTCGCCCACCGCCTTGTCGATGGCCGCGAACCATTGCGGCGTGTTGCGGTAGATCACTGGCGCCTTGGAGCGCCAGCTATGCGGGTAGGAGTGCTTGATCTTGCCGCGCGCGAGCAGCCCGCCGACCTCCACGAGCTTGTCAATCACCGCCTTGTTGGCGTCGCCCTCCTTGCCGTTCGGCTTCAGGATCGCCTTGCCGCCGAAGAACGGCAGGTCCTCGTGGAACGTGCCGTCGGGCATCACGTTGTAGGTGATGACCTCCTTCAGCATGCCGAGGTCGCGGAAGAGTTCGAACTCCTCCATCCCGTGCGACGGCGCACAATGGACGAAGCCGGTGCCTTCCTCGTCGGTCACGAAATCGGCGGCGCGGAAATCGCGCGGTGCGTCCCATTCGCCGTGGGAGCCGGGGGCTCCTGCAAGTGGGTGTGTTAGGGTGAGGCTTGCGAGCTCATGCGACGGGAGGTCCCGCATTCGGCGGTACATTGACCGCTCGAGCCGTGCGCGTGTCATGACGTCCTCGGCTCGGGTGTCGGCGAGGATGTAACGATCGCCCACCTTGGCCCAGCTTTCCTCCGGCGTCCCTGTGACCTCGTAGAGCCCGTAGGAGATGCCATCGCCGTAGACGACCGCCTTATTCGACGGCATGGTCCAAGGCGTCGTCGTCCAGATAACGACGTAGGCGCCAACTAGATCCTCTGGCGGCAAATAGCCTTCTAGCATTGGGATAGGCTCGCCCGGTCGGGTCGGAGGAACGAAGACTGCGGGCTCGACAACCTTGAACTTCACCCAGACCGTAAAGCTCTCCTTGTCATGGTACTCCACCTCCGCTTCCGCCAAAGCGGTCTGCTCCACCGGCGACCACATCACCGGCTTGGAGCCCTGGTAGAGCGTCCCGTTCATCAGGAACTTCTGGAATTCCTCGGCGATCACCCGCTCGGCGTGGAAATCCATGGTGACGTAGGGCTTTTCCCACTTGCCGGTCACGCCCAGCCGCTTGAACTCCGACCGCTGCACGTCGATCCAGCCTTCCGCGAACTTCCGGCATTCCTGCCGGAAATCCACCACGTCCACCTCGTCCTTGTTCAGCCCCTTGGCGCGGTACTGCTCCTCGATCTTCCACTCGATCGGCAACCCGTGGCAGTCCCAGCCCGGGATGTAGCGCGCGTCGCGGCCCATCATCTGCTGCGAGCGCACCACCATGTCCTTCAGGATCTTGTTCAGCGCGTGGCCGATATGGAGATGCCCGTTGGCATAGGGCGGCCCGTCATGCAGCACGAAGGGCGGGCGCCCCTCCTTTTCGCGCAGCCGGTCATAGACCCCGATCCGCGCCCAGCGGTCGAGCCAGCCGGGTTCGCGCGCCGGCAGCCCCGCGCGCATCGGGAAATCGGTTACGGGAAGGTTCAGGGTGTCTTTGTACTCGGGCGTGTCGGCGCACATGAGATGTGTCCTTGGAGATCGTCAACGGAATGGGTGGGGGCGGCGGAGCGGCTCAACGCCTGAAACCCGGCGGCTCATCTTCAGGAGAGCGCCGGGCCCGTAATTCGCAGGATGATCGCGCGCAGGCAGGTCATGGCAGGGTTTATAGGCAGGCGGCGGGGCCACGGCAAGGCGCGATGACCGGGCCCGGCCCTTGCAAGGCGCGGGTGCAATCCGGAGAGTGGCCCGCGATGCGGGACAGGTTGCGGATCGGGATAGCCGGCGCGGGCGTCGGCGGGCTTGCGGCGGCGGCGCTCCTGGCGGAGGCCGGGCACGAGGTCACGCTCTACGACCGGTTCGACAGGCCCCGCCCGCTCGGCTCGGGCCTCGTGATCCAGCCGGTGGGCCAGGCGGTTCTCGACGCGCTCGGCGCGGGCGAAACCGCCCGGGCACTCGGCGCGCGGATCTTCCGCATGCTGGGCCACGAGGCCGAGAACGGGCGCCCGGTACTCGACGTGTCCTACGGGCCCGAAGGCGGCGAGCGCTACGGTCTCGCGATCCACCGGGCTGCCCTGTTTCACGCGCTTCACGAGGCGGCAATGGCGCGACCCGTCACGCTCGTCCCCGGCATCGCGATCACCGGGCGCGACGGCGGCGCGCTCCTCGCCGGCGCCACGCGCCTCGGGCCGTTCGACCTGATCGTCGATGCGCTCGGCGCCAGTTCCGCCCTCTCGCCGATCCGGTCTCGCCAACTCCCCTACGGCGCGATCTGGGGCCATGTGGACTGGCCCGACACCACGCTCCCCGCGAACGGCCTCACCCAGCGCTACCGCCGGGCCGACCGGATGATCGGCGCGCTCCCCATCGGGACCCTGCCCGGCGATCCCACGCCCAAGGCCGCGATCTTCTGGTCGATGCCGGCGGATAGCCATGCCGACTGGCTTTCGCGCGGCCTCAACGCCTGGAAGGACGAGGCCACCCGCCTCTGGCCCGGTTTCGCGCCCTTCCTCGCGCGTGTCACCGATCCCGCCCAGATGACCATGGCCCGCTATTCCCATGGCACGCTCCGCCGCCCCTGGGGCCCGGGCATCGTCCATATCGGCGATGCCGCGCACCGCGCCAGCCCGCAACTCGGGCAGGGCGCCAACATGGCGCTTCTCGACGCGATGGCACTCGCCCGCGCGCTCGCCCTCCATCCGCTGCCCGAGGCGCTACGGGCCTATGGCCTCGCCCGCCGCTGGCACGTGCGGATCTACCAGGCGATGAGCGCCAGCTTCACTCCGCAATACCAGTCCGACAGCCGCACGCTCCCCTGGCTCCGCGACCGGGTGCTGTTCCCGCTGAGCACCGTGCCCCCGGTGCCGTCGATCCTGACGCGGCTGGTGCGCGGCGACCTCCTGCCGCCGATGGCGAGCCTCGACCCCCGGTAGCGGTCAGTCCGGCCGCACCTCGAGGACGAATTCGCGCACGATCTCCTCGCTCATCTCGCAAGGCTTCAGGAGCGCGTGGCCGGTGGCGAGCCGGTAGAGGTTCATGCTGACATGGCCGTTGCCGCCCAGCTCCTCGGCCTCGAGCTTCTGGCTGCGGGCATCGGCGAAGCGCGACTTGGTGATGCGCCAGCGCTTCCCATAGGCGCTCGCGCCGTAGCCGCCGAACGGCAACGCATCGAATGCTTCCAGGAAATCGCGGTCCATCCTCGGCCTCCTCGCCCCGAGTCGCTCGCCCTCCGCTTGCATGATACCCCCGACCGCTCGGGAAGCGGGCGAAAAATCTACTTCCCGGCGCCGATCCGGGGCTCGGTGCCCGCGAGAATTCGGCGAATGTTGTCGCCATGCCGCACGAAGACCAGAACCGCGAGGCAGAGGATCAGCAGCACCGCCTGCGGCGCCCCCAGAAACCAGGCCCAGAGCACCGCCAGCGCCGCCGCCACAAGGGCCGAGAGAGACGAGATCCGGAACAGCGCCGCGGTCACGGCCCAGGTCGCGCAGGCGGCGAGCCCCACCGGCCAGGCCAGGGCCAGAAGCGTGCCGAGAAAGGTCGCCACCCCCTTGCCGCCCCGGAACCCGAGCCAGACCGGGAACAGATGGCCCAGGAACGCCGCGCCCCCCGCAAGCTGCGCCGCATCCTCGCCCGCCAACGCCCGCGCCGCCAGCACCGCGAACCCGCCCTTCCCGGCATCAAGCACCAGGGTCAGCAGCGCCGCCGCCCGGTTCCCGGTACGCAGCACATTGGTCGCGCCGATATTGCCCGAGCCGATCTTCCGCAGGTCGCCCAGCCCGAAGACCCGCGCGATCACCACCCCGAACGGGATCGACCCCAGAAGATAGCCGCCGAGAGTCGCGATCAGCAGAACCACCGGGGAGGAAACGAACTCAGGCATCGCCGCCTCCGAAAACCCGGCGCCCGCCGACCCAGGTGCCCTTGACCCGGCCCTGCATCCGCGCCCCGTCGAACGGCGTGTTCTTCGACTTCGACCGAAGCGCATAACGGTCCAGCACGAAAGGCGCATCCGGATCGAACAGTACCAGATCCGCCGGCGCCCCCTCCGCCAGCCGCCCCGCGGCAAGCCCCAGCCGCTTCGCCGGGTTCAGCGTCATTGCCCGGAACAGCCGCGGCAGCGAAATCGCGCCCGCATGGTAAAGCCGCAGCGCCGCCGGCAGGAGCGTCTCCAGGGCCACCGCCCCCGAAGCCGCCTCCTCGAACGGAAGCCGCTTCGATTCCTCGTCCTGCGGCGTGTGCATCGACGAGATCACGTCGATCAGCCCCGAAGCCACCGCGTCGACCGCCGCCAGACGGTCATCCTCCGACCTGAGGGGCGGCTTCACCTTGAAGAAGGTCCGGTAATCGCCCAGGTCCAGCTCGTTCAGCGTGAGATGGTGGATCGACACCCCCGCCGTCACGTCCAGCCCCGCCGCCTTCGCCCGCTCCAGCCGCGCCAGCGCCCGCGCCGTCGTCACCTGGTCGGCGTGATAGCGCGCACCGGTCATCTCGACCAGGGCGAGATCCCGGTCGAGCCCAATCCGCTCCGCCATCGCCGACACCGAGGGCAGCCCCTTCAGCGCCGCGAACTTGCCCGACGTCGCCGCCGCGCCCGCCGAAAGGCCCGGCTCCTGCGGATGCCCGATCACCAGCGCGCCCAGCGAGGTCGCATAGGCAAGGCAGCGCGACAGCACCTTGGTATCCGCCGCGACCGCGTCGCAATCGGTGAAGGCCACGGCGCCGGCATCGAGCAGGAAGCCGATCTCCACCATCTCGCGCCCGGCCCGGCCCTTGGTCAGCGCCGCCATCGGCAGCACGTTCACAGGCGCCACCTCGATCGCGCGCCTTGTGACGAATTCCAGCACCTCGGGCGTGTCGATCGCGGGTGTCGTGTCGGGCCGCGTGACCATCGTCGTCACACCCCCCGCCGCCGCCGCCAGCCCGGCCGAGCGGAAGCTCTCCTTGTGCCGTTCGCCCGGCTCGGAAACCTTCACGCCGATATCGATGATCCCCGGCGCGAGGCACAGCCCGCCGCACTCGACCTCCTCGTCCGCCGCGCCGCCCGCGGCCCGGATCACCCCGTCCTCGACCAGGAGCGCGCCCACCTCCTCGGTCAGCGCCTCGGGGTCGATCAGCCTAGCATTCTTGAACAGGATCCGCGTCATCAACTCAGCCCCAGCGCCAGCATCGCCACGATTCCGCCGCCCAGCAGGAGCGCCGCCATCAGCACCATCAGCGTCCGGATCGTGCTCGCATGGTGATGCACCACATGCGTCGACCGCCGGGCCAGCCGCCCTTTCGCCGCCGCGCTCTCGATCCGGCCGATCACCGGCCGCACCGGCGCCTCGCGATAGAGACCCACCGGCTCAAGCGGCGCCTGCGGATCGAGCGCCTGCGCCAGCCCGCCGAAGGCCGGCGAGCCCACCACCAGCACATGCCCCTCCAAGGCGTCGAGCATGGCGCGGTCCGCCGCGAGATCCTCCTCCGGGATCCCCATCCCCTCAGCCAGGTAGCCCGCAAGCCCCAGCCCCGCGATATCCTTCACCGCGACGACCTCGACGAAGCCCTCGTCGAGGTATTCCGCCCCCAGGGCCTCCCGCAAGGGCCAGGACGGCGCCTCGGCCCCCGCGCCATCGGCATCGTACCCCGCCCGGTCATTCGCCATGAAGGCGTCGATCTCCGCCGCCGGCAGGTCGATCCGGAACAGCCGGACCACCCCGGCCTCCTGCGCCGCGACCTCCCTCATGCCATCACCGGCGCGGCGGGCCGGGCGCGCAGGTTCCGCGCCAGCAGGTCCATCGCCGCCATCCGCACCGCCACGCCCATCTCCACTTGGTCCTGGATCACCGAGCGGTTGATGTCATCGGCGATGGTCCCGTCGATCTCGACGCCCCGGTTCATCGGCCCGGGATGCATCACGATCGCGTCCGGCGCCGCATGGGCGAGCTTCTCGGCATCGAGCCCGAACCGGTGATAATACTCCCGCTCCGAGGGGATGAACGCCCCGTCCATCCGCTCCTTCTGGAGCCGGAGCATCATCACCACGTCGCAATCCTTCAGCCCCTCCTTCATGTCGCCGAACACCTCGACGCCCCACTCGGCGGCGCCTGCCGGCATCAGCGTCGGCGGCCCGATCAGCCGCACCCGGTTCTCCAGCTTGCCCAGAAGGTGGATGTTCGAGCGCGCCACCCGGCTATGGGCGATATCCCCGCAGATCGCGATCCTCAGGCGGTGCAGCCGCCCCTTCGCCCGCCGGATCGTCAGCCCGTCCAGCAGCGCCTGTGTCGGATGCTCGTGCCGCCCGTCGCCGGCGTTCAGGACCGCGCAATGCACCTTCTCGGCCAGGAGGTTGACGGCGCCCGAATGCGGGTGCCGCACGACCAGCAGATCCGGATGCATTGCGTTCAGCGTCAGCGCCGTGTCGATCAGTGTCTCGCCCTTCTTCACCGACGAGGCCTGCACAGCCATGTTCATCACGTCGGCGCCCAGCCGCTTGCCCGCGATCTCGAAACTCGCCTGCGTGCGGGTCGAGTTTTCGAAGAACATGTTGATCTGGGTGAGCCCCTTCAGCGCGTCGCCATGCTTGTCGGGCTGCCGGTTCAGCTCGGCATAGCTGTCGGCCAGGTCGAGAACGGTGCGGATATCCTCCGGAGAGAGCGTCTCGATCCCCAGAAGGTGTCTCGCGCTGAACGCCATGCGCCCCCCGTCCCCTGCTTGCCCCGCTTATAGAAAGCGCCGGTCCGGGCGACAAGGCGGTTGGCCGAAGCTGCGCCGGAAATCAGCGGACCGGAGCCGGGCGAGTGCCTGCCCGTGGGATGGCGCTGCGACCGCTGTTCTTCTCGGTTTATGGTGCAAACCCGCCGCACAGACGTTCGGCGCGGAACGCCACCAGAGCGCCAGCCCGCCGGGACGGGCAGGCGCTCGCCCGGCGGCCCTCCGGGCCTTGTTCCGGGCGGGAGCCTTGCGAGCTACCGTTTCTCTTTCTCGCGCCAGTATCTGCTTTTGTTAGATACTAGGGTCAGGGACAGCATTGGTCAGAGCGGGCTCCAAGCCGAGGTTCGCCGCAGGATGCAGGATCGTCTCTCGAGCACCAAATCCACCGGCTCCAACGAAAAAGGGCAGCCCGAAGGCTGCCCCCTGTCCGCATCCTTGACCCCGATCAGGCGAGCTTCCGCTCGACCTCCTCGCGGGTGAAGATCTCGATCACGTCGCCCGGGCGGATGTCCTCGTAATTCTCGAAGGCCATGCCGCATTCCTGGCCCGAGATGACCTCCGCCACCTCGTCCTTGAAGCGCTTCAGCGTCTTCAGCGTGCCCTCGTGGATCACCACGTTGTCGCGCAGAAGCCGGACGCCGGCAGACCGCCGCGCCACGCCCTCGGTGACCAGACAACCCGCGACCTTGCCCACGTTGGAGACCTTGAAGACCTCCTTGATCTGGGCATAGCCGATGAAGGTCTCGCGCACCTCGGCCGACAGGAGCCCCGAGGCCGCCGCCTTCACGTCGTCCACGAGATCGTAGATCACCGAGTAGTAGCGGATCTCCACGCCCTTCTGGTTCGCCGAGTTCCGCGCCGGCGCGTTGGCCCGCACGTTGAACCCGATCACCGGCGCGCCCGAGGCCTCGGCCAGGCCGATATCGCTCTCGGTGATCGCGCCCACACCGTAATGCAGCACGCGCACCCGCACCTCGTCGTTGCCGATCTTCTCCATCGCCTGGACGATGGCCTCGGCCGAGCCCTGCACATCCGCCTTCACGACGATCGGCAGCTCGGAGACGTTCTGGTCGTCCTTGGCCTTGGCCATCAGCTGTTCCAGCGTCGTCGCGGCCCCGGCTGCAGCGCGCTTGTCCTTCGCCTGCTGCTCGCGATAGGCGGCGATCTCGCGGGCCTGCGCCTCGGTCGCGACGACGTTCAACACGTCGCCTGCCTCGGGCGTGCCGTTGAGGCCCAGGACCTCGACCGGAACCGAGGGGCCGGCTTCCTTGACCCGCTCGCCCTTGTCGTTCTCCATCGCGCGGACCTTGCCCCACTGCTCGCCGACGACGAAGATGTCGCCCTGCTTCAGCGTGCCCAGTTCCACCAGAACGGTGGCGACGGGCCCCCGGCCCACATCGAGCTGCGCCTCGATCACCGCGCCCTGGGCGGGCCGGTTCGGGTTCGCCTTGAGCTCGAGAATCTCGGCCTGGAGCGCGATCGCGTCCAGAAGCTCGTCGAGCCCCTGTCCGGTGATCGCGGACACTTCCACGTCCTGCACGTCGCCCGAGAGCTTCTCGACGATCACCTCGTGCTGGAGCAGCGCGGTGCGCACCTTGTCCGGGTTCGCGTCCGGCTTGTCGACCTTGTTGATCGCCACGATCATCGGCACCTTGGCCGCCTTGGCGTGGTTGATCGCTTCGATGGTCTGCGGCATCACCGCGTCGTCGGCCGCCACCACCAGCACCACGATATCCGTGACCTGCGCCCCGCGGGCGCGCATCGACGTGAACGCGGCGTGGCCCGGCGTGTCGAGGAAGGTGAGCACCTGCCCGCCCTCGGTCGTCACCTGGTAGGCGCCGATATGCTGGGTGATCCCGCCCGCTTCTCCGGCCACCACCTTGGCGTTCCGGATCGCGTCGAGAAGCGAGGTCTTGCCGTGGTCGACATGGCCCATCACCGTGATGACCGGCGGCCGCGACTGCAGATCCTCGGCCTTGTCCTCGACCGTGTCGATCACCTGCTCCACATCGGAATCGGAGACCCGCTGCACGTTGTGGCCGAATTCCTCGATGATCAGCTCGGCGGTATCGGCGTCGATGCTCTGGTTCTGGGTCGCCATGATGCCGGCCTGCATCAGCGACTTGATCACGTCGGCCACCCGCTCGGTCATCCGGTTGGCCAGCTCCGAAACGGTGATCGCCTCGGGGAGCTGCACCGTGCGCACGATCTTCTCGCGCTCGATCCGGCCGCCCATGGCCTTCTGCCGCGCGCGCTCCTGCTTGCGCTTCATCGCGGCAAGCGAGCGCTGCCGTCCGCCCTCGCCACCCGAAAGCGCCTGGTTCAGCGTCAGCTTGCCGGAGCGGCGGTTGCCATCGTCGCGGCTCTTCGCGGGCTTGGCCGCGCGGTCGCGGTCGTCGCTGCGCTCAGGCTTGCGGGCCGGCGCACCGGCACCGCCACCACGCGGGGCGCCGCGGGCCGGGGCGTCTTCGCCCGGCGCGGCCGGCGCCGGCTGCGCGGCGGCTGCCTCGGCGGCCTTCGCCTTGGCGGCGGCACGCTCGGCGGCGCGGGCCTCTTCCTCGGCCTTCTTCTTCAGCGCTTCCTCGCGCTCGCGTTCCTCGCGCTCCTTGGCCTCGATCTCGGCGCGACGGCGTTCACGCTCCTCGGCGCGCTCGCGCTCCACGGCCTCGCGGGCCGCGGCTTCCTCGCTTTCGCGCGCCTTGTAGGCAGCAAGCGCCTTGAGCCGGCGATCGTGCTCGGCGTCGGAAATGCCAGCGGGGCGCTTCGCGGGATCGCCGCCGGCGAGTCCCTTCGCGGGCGCGCCTCCCGCACCGGAGGGCTTCGGCACGACCACGCGCTTGCGTCCCTTCACCTCGACGGCCACCGCCTTCGTCCGGCCATGGGAAAAGCTCTGCTTCACCTGACCAGAGCGCCCGCCACCGCGAAGGCCCAACGTCTTCTTGCCGTCACTTTCGCTCATACTGTCTCTTTGCCTTTCCGGTGGGATCGCCACCGCCAGTTTCGCGAACGCCCGAAAGCCGCCGCGCGTCCTCTCTGACCCTGTCAGTGAGTCCGCCCGCGGCAAGCGCCGCATGTATCACATGTTCGCGTCCGAAAGCCAAACCCAATTCTGAGGCCGTCAGAACACCAATAAATGCACCGTTTCCGGGCGGCGGCCGAAGCCGCGTCTTGCCCCGTTCCGACCCGTCCGAGGCCTGCAGCAGCACCGCCGCTTCCCCGCTCCCGAGCCAACCTTTCACCTTCTCGAAGCCCGCCACGGCCCTGCCGGCCTTGCGCGCCATCGACACCAGATCGACGACCCGGCGCAGGAGCCCCGCCTCGACCAGGCCGACCAGATCCTCGGGCACCTTGACCGGCGCCTTCGCGGCCCGGGCGAAGAGCCCCTTCTTCGCCGCCTTCTCCAGCGCCGCCCGGTCCGCCGAGACCCAGATGCCCCGGCCCGGCAGCTTCCCCGCCAGGTCCGGCACCACCTGCCCCTCGGGGCCGACCACGAATCGCACCAGCCCCGCCTTCGGCCCGGTCTCCCCGGTGGCGATGCAGCGGCGCTCGGGCGCGTCGCGTAGCGCTTTCTGTCCGCCCCGCGTCATTCGGACCTGCAGGGGCCCGGAATCAGGCCCCGGCCTCCTCGGTTTCGTCTTCGTCGTCGCCCTCGGCCGCTTCCTCTTCGGTCACAAGGTCGTTCGGATCGACCCAGCCCAGCAGCACCCGGGCAGTCATCACCATGTTCTGCGCCTCCTCGAGGCTCACGTCATAGGGCTCGAGAAGCCCGTCATCCTTCTTGCGCTCGCCGTCCTCGACGGTCCAGCCGCCGGCCAGTTCCCAGTCGGCGCAGGTCGCGAAATCCTCCAGCGTCTTCACGCCGTCCTTCGCCAGCGCCTCGACCATCTGCGGGGTCAGCCCCTCGAAGTTGATCAGGCTGTCCTCGGCACCGAGCGCCCGCGCGGCTTCAAGCGCCTTGCGGTTCTGCTCGTCGATATAGTCGCGGGCGCGGGCCTGGAGCTCGGAAGCGGTGTCCTCGTCCACGCCATCGATGACGAGAAGCTCGTCCGAGTCCACATATGCGACCTCCTCGAGCGAAGTGAAGCCCTCCGACACGAGAAGTTGCGCGAAGAACTCGTCGAGATCGAGCGTCTCCACGAACAGCTTGGTCCGCTCCTCGAACTCCGCCTGGCGCCGCGCGCTCTCCTCTTCCTCGGTCATGATGTCGATATCGAGCCCGGTGAGCTGGCTCGCCAGCCGCACGTTCTGGCCGCGCCGCCCGATGGCGAGCGAAAGCTGCTCCTCCGGCACCACCACCTCGATCCGCTCGGCCTCCTCGTCGAGCACCACCTTCGACACCTCGGCCGGCTGCAGTGCGTTGACAAGGAAGGTCGGCGCGTCCTCGTTCCACGGAATGATGTCGATCTTCTCGCCCTGCAGCTCGTTGACCACCGCCTGCACGCGGCTGCCCCGCATCCCGACGCAGGCCCCCACCGGGTCGATCGACGAATCGTAGGAGATCACCGCGATCTTCGCCCGGCTGCCCGGATCCCGCGCCACCGCCTTGATCTCGATGATGCCGTCATAGATCTCCGGCACTTCCATCTTGAAGAGCTCGGCCATGAACTCCGGCGCGGTCCGGCTGAGGAAGATCTGCGGCCCACGCGCCTCGCGGCGCACGTCTTTGATATAGCAGCGGATCCGGTCGCCGTTGCGGTAGGCCTCGCGGCCGATCTTCTCGTTCCGCCGCAGCACGCCCTCGCCCGCGCCCACATCGACGATGACGTTGCCGTATTCCTCGCGCTTGACGACCCCGTTGATGATCGTGCCCGCACGGTCCTTGAATTCCTCGTACTGACGGTCGCGCTCGGCCTCGCGCACCTTCTGCAGGATCACCTGCTTCGCCGACTGCGCCGCGATCCGGCCCATCTCGACCGGCGGCACTTCCTCCACGAAAGTGTCGCCCGGCTTCGGATCGTCGAGATACTGCTTCGCCTGCTCCGGCGTCATTTGCGCCTGGTAGTTCTCCAGCTCCTCGGTCTCGGGGTCGATCACCGTGCGAACCCGCGTGAACGTCGCCTTGCCGGTCTTCCGGTCGATCGAGACGCGGATATCCATCTCCGCCCCGTAGCGCGACTTCGCTGCGCGCGAGAGGCTCTCCTCCATGGCTTCCACGACCAGCGCGGGGTCGATCATCTTTTCCCGCGCCACCGCCTCGGCGGTCTGCAACAGTTCAAGCTGGTTGGCAGAGGTGATTGCCATGTCTCACTCCTCCTCGGAAGCGATTTCGGTTTCGATTTCGTCGTATTTGTCTTCGTCCACCGCGGCGGCCTTCCGCTGCCGCAGCATCTCGCGGATCAGCTCGTCGGTCAGGATCAGCTTGGCATCGGCGAGCCAGTCGAACTTCAGCCCGATGGTCTGCTGTTCCCCGTCCACCTCGATCTCGATCAGGACCTCGTCCTCCTCGACCCCTTCGAGCACGCCCTTGAACCGCTTGCGCCCGTCGATCATCTCGGAGGTCTCGATTCGTGCCTCGTAGCCTTCCCAGGTCGCGAAATCCTTCAGCCGCGTCAGTGGCCGGTCGATCCCCGGGCTGGAAACTTCCAGCGCATAGGCGTCCTCGATCGGATCCTCGACATCCAGCACCGCCGACACCGCCGTCGAGATCCGGGCGCAATCGTCCACCTCGATCCCGCCTTCGGGCCGCTCGGCCATGATCTGCACGGTCTTGGTCTTGCCGCCCATGAACCGCACGCGCACCAGCTCGAACCCCATGTCCTCGATGACGGGGGTGATGATCTCGGCAAGCCGGCGGTCGATCTGGGCCTTCGCAACGAGGTCGTTCATGTTTCCTGCAAGCACAAAAAAACGGGCGCGCGGCCCGTCGGAAGTCCGGTGGAGCTTCGGGGGTGGAAGCCGAAGCGCCGCTGTTGAAGGGCATATACGCGCGGTCGCCCGAGTCTGCAAGTGGGTAAGCACCGATCCGGACAAAGGCTCCGGTGAAGCCCCCGAGGCGCGAACGCGCGGAGCGCCCAGACGAGTCTGGCGGGAGGCAGAGGCGTTTGACCTTTCTGGACCTGCCCGATTGTGCCACGCTGGGCAATGACAGCCAGGAACGGCTGCACTGGGTGGCGGGACATCACGATGGAACGACATGAGGGAGGCTGCCTATGCGGCGCCGTTCGCTATGCGACGCTTGCGCTGCCAAGCCGGGTGACCGTGTGTCATTGCAGGTTCTGCCAGAAGGCAACGGGATCGGCATACATGGTCGAGCCGATCTTCGATGCCGGCAGCTTTGCCCTGCTCGCCGGATCGCCCAGAACCTATGACAAGGTCTCGGCCGGTTCCGGAAAACTCGTCCATATCCATTTTTGCGCGGAATGCGGAACGCATCTCTGGCTCAGCTTCGAGCGGTTTCCGGATGCGGTCGGGATCTATGCCGGGACCTACGACGATCCTTGCTGGTTCCCGATCGACCCCGCCAATTCGAAGCACATCTTCCTGGGCGTGGCCCGAGCGGACACGGTTATCCCCGCCGGTCTGCCGACCTACCTCGAGCACGCCACCGGGGATGACGGAGCCGCTCGGCAGGCAACCGTGTACGAGACCTGTATCCGGATCGGCTGATCCTTGCCTCCCACTCAGGCCGGGTTCAATCCACCTTCGACGCATCCTTGAACATCACCCGGTGCCGGCGCGTCCTGATCCAGTCCTTCAGCTCGTCATCCGACATGAAATGCGCCCGGTTGTACCGGTCCTCGTGCAGGATCTCTTCCATCGGCCGCCGCCACCGCTTGTACGGCCTGTCCGCAGGCGGCCCGAACAGGAAGATGTCCAGCACCGTGATCTCCTCCGGAATCCCCAGGAGCGGCCGGAGCGTCGCCTGCGCCTTCTCCTGCCCGATCGCCGTCACCCACCAGACGCAGTACCCGAGCGCCGCCGCCGCCAGATGCGCCGACATCGTCGCCGCCGCCACCGACTGCAACAGGATCCGCTCGGCGTTCTCGTGATACATCCGGTCCAGATCCGAACCGTCGTTCAGCACCGGAAACGCGTTGGTCCAGCGCATGTCCGAGCAGACAACGACAAAGCCCGGCGCCGTGGCGAGCCCCCGGTAATCCGGCGTCGGGAACTTCATCTTCGCCTTCGCGCGGAACCGCTGCTCGGCCACGAAATACTCGGCGATCTCGGCCTTGGTCGCCGGATCCCGCACCACGACGAACTGCCAGGGCTGCGCGTTGGCCCCCGAAGGCGCGTGCCGCGCCGCCTCGAGGATCAGCTCGTAATG
This sequence comes from Paracoccaceae bacterium, assembly GCA_003605175.1. Classification (GTDB taxonomy): domain Bacteria; phylum Pseudomonadota; class Alphaproteobacteria; order Rhodobacterales; family Rhodobacteraceae; genus Ovoidimarina. The sequence continues at coordinate 29,248 of QWDA01000013.1, forward strand.
CCGCTCGGGCACCACGTAGCCCGGGTCGAACTTCCGCACCGTGACCCGGTTCCGGATCACCCGCATCAGCGCCTCGTACCGGCTCTCGTCGCCGATCTCCGCCAGATCAACCTCGGCTTCCGCCTCCGCCAGATCCACTGCCGGTGTCGTATCGCCCATGGCCGGCCTCCCTCCTCGATGCCCGTCCGAGCCTAGAACACCGCCCCGCCCCCGCGCTACCGGTTTGCGTGGAAGCCGCCGAAGCGGTCGATCCCTTCCGGTTCGTCACCGCCGCGTTCGCCGCCCGTCTCGCCGGAATGGCGGTCCGCCGGTGTACGGGTTGTGTACAGGTTGTGTACAGGTTGTGCCGGGCGGAATCCGGCCCTCCGGCCTCCTTAACGAAAAGAAAATGGCGCCGGAGGCCCGACGCCATTTCCACGAATTTCAGCAGTTGGGAAGAAGAAGCTACCCGGCCTGGCCCTGAAGCTCCGGCGTATGCCGCACCTCCGCCGCCTTCCGCTTCTCCTCTTCCTCGACCTCGAACTTCTCGTGGTAGGACCGCTCGACGTTGACGTTCCAGACGTCGTAGTTGGACCCCAAGATATTGCGGGCTGCGTACATCGCGGACAACATCGAGTGGTCCTGGTTGTTGTAGCGGTGCAGGCCGTTGCGGCCGACGGTCTGGAAGTTCTCGAGCGAGCGGACCCATTCGCCGATCACCTCGAGCGCCGCCATGTATTCGCCGTCATAGACCGGATAGGCCTTGGGCTGACGGATCACCGTGCCGCCCAGCACCATCTCCTTGGTGCCGAGGCCAAGCTGCTCCAGCTCCTTCGCGGCCAGCTCCTGCAGCGCGTCGTTGTCCATCTCCCAAAGCTCGTCGCCTACATTGCAGAAGAACTCGAGCCCCACCGAAGCGGTGTTCGGATCGGGCACCATCTCTTCGGACCAGGCGCGGAAATTCTGGATCCGGCCGACCTTCACGTCGGGGCTGTGGATGTAGATCCAGTTGTCCGGGAACGGATCGGCGCTGTTGAGCGCCAGCGTCACGATCAGGAAGTCGCGGTATTTCAGCTTGTTCGCGGCGTCGACCACCTCCTGCGGCGGGTTGTCGAACGCGAACACGAGGTCGCGCAAGGCCATCGAGTTGATGAAATGGTCGCCGGTCACGGTCTCGGTGCCGAGATCCTCGCCGTCCTCGCTCCATTTCCGCACGTCGATCGCGGTCACGCGGTTGCCCTCGTGATGGACCTTCACCACCTCCGAGCGCATCTCGACCTTGCCGCCCCTCTCCTCGATCAGCTCGGCGCATTTCTCCCACATCATGCCGGGGCCGAGGCGGGGATAGCGGAACTCCTCGATGAGGCTCGCGGTGTCGTTCGCGCCGGTGAGCGCGTTCCAGACCGCCTTCCAGAGCGACAGGTTCTTGATCCGTTGGGCGGCCCAGTCGGCGCGGATCTCGCGCGGCGGGATGCCCCAGACCTTCTTCGTGTAGCTGTGGAAGAAATGCTTGTAGAGCCGGCCCCCGAAGCGGTTGATCACCCACTGTTCGAAGGTGTCTTCCTGCTTGTGCGGCCAGATCTTCCATTTGAAGTAGCTGCCGATGATCTTGTAGCTCTCGTAGAGCCCGATATTGCGCAGCGCGTTCATCGGCTTCAGCGGATAATCGTAGAAGCGGCCACGATAGTAGATCCGGCTCGAGCGCGGCACGGTGATGAAATCCGGGCCCAGGATCTCCGTCCAGAGATCCTCGACCTCCTTCTCCTTGGTGAAGAAGCGGTGGCCGCCGATATCAAACCGGTAGCCGTTCCAGGATTCGGTCCGTGAGATGCCACCGACCATGTCGGAGCCCTCGAACACCACCGGGACGTAGTCGTCGCTGCGTTTCTGGAGTTCATATGCCGCGGTCAGCCCGGCAGGACCGCCCCCGACCACGACCACGGATTTCTTGCTGTCGCCACTCGCCACGAGACTCACCTCACCACCTATTTCCATCGATCTCATTCACCACGGTCGAAGCGCCGCGGAAAGCCAGACAGTTCCATTTCATTCGAAATACGCCTTTCAGCACATAATCTCGCGCCGCGTATAGAAATGTCCAAGATCCATGACCTAACCATGACACTCAAACCCACACGCGCCGCGCGTCAAATCGACGATGCGACCGCTCTGCATGGACATGAAAGCTCCGGGCCAACCCCCAAGCACCCTCATGCTGCCAATGACAGCGAACACCTCTCTCGGCACATTTGTTACAGTGTCCGCAGGTCGATATCGAGTCATTTCAAGAAATTGTCAGAAGCCCGCCACGATGCGGCGCCGGCAGGGCAAAAGTTGCCCATCTTTCAAGCGGGTTGTTTCCGCGATTGCGCCAAGAGGCCGCGCAACCTTGAACGCGCCGCCCTGTTTCCGCCGGGTTGTGGCCCGGATTTGCGCGGTCAACCGCCGACGGTGATGGGGCCGCGCCTGCCGAGAACGTGGTACTCGAACAGGCACCAAGCGAAGGTCGCCGAGGAGTAGATGTAGTAGAATTGGTGATAGGCCATCGAGGCCGCCGCAAAGCCGAGCCTCCCGGTGCGGAACAGGAACCCGGCAAGCCGTAGATTGGCGAGAACGGCCAGCCCGGCCAGGACAAGCGGCGCCGGCCAGAGCCCCGGCGCGAACGGGAGCGCGAGAAGCGAGAAGAACAGGAGCCAGGCGAGAACCGCGCGCAGTTTCTCGGCATTGCCGGTGTTGAGGTCGTTGGTCACCCCCTCGCGCCCGATCATCAGCCGCGACCAGGGCAGCGCGCGCTTGAAGATGTCGGTCATCACCGAATTCCGCACCGTCCAGACCTTGAGATGCTTGCACAACAGTGCCGGGTCCAGAACGATCCGGTGTCCCGCGCCCGAGATCCGGTAGCCGAGCTCGATATCCTCGATGGACGGCACCTGGTAGGTCTCCACGTCGAAGCCGCCCAGGTCGATGAACACGTCCTTCCTGACGGCGCCGCAGCCTGCCCAGAAGGTCTTGGCATCGGCATTGCCGTGCTGGTGGTAGAAATGGTGGCACAGGTTCTTGTAGCGCGAGAACCAGGGCGTTCCCTCGGGCGCGGTGTCGTAGGAGCCGAACAGCGCACCGACCTTCGGGTCGGCGAAGGCGGCGGTGATCCGCTCGACGCCCTCTTCCCGGGCGATTACGTCGGAATCGACAAACCAGAGGATCTCGCCCACGGCCTGATGCGCCGCGAGGTTCCGCGCCGCGCCGGGGCCGCCGTTCCTGGGTGTGGTCAGCACCGTCGCCCCCATCTTGCGCGCGAGCGCCGCGGTCCCGTCGGGCGACTGGTCGTCGACCACCAGAACTTCGGCCACCTTTCCAGCCTTCAACAGGTTCAGGAGCGGCGGCAGCACTTTCGGCAACAGGTGCTCGGCCCGATAGGCGGGCATCACGACGCTGATCGTGGTCATCAGGCGGGCTCTCCGGAAGGAACTTCGGAACGGCGGCGTAGCGCCAGGACAGTCATCATCGTGGCGAGGTAGGGCAAGAGCCAGATCACCCGCGCGCCATAGCGCGGGGCGGGCTGCGAAACCGCGCCGCAGACGAAGGCGTTGATCAGGATGCCGATCACCACGAAACCCGCGAAGATGCGGGTCTCGCGGCTGGCGAGGCCGGGCACGACCGAGATGCCGAGGATCACGGCGATCGCGGCAAGATAGATCGCCGAATGCACTGCATTCACCGGGCCGATCCAGCTCCGGTCGGCGGCGAGGCGGCCGACGTCGAGGCCGGGGTTCTCCAACGTGCGCTTGAGGAAATCTATGGAATTCGCGTCGGGGATCGTCATCTCGATCCCGCCCAGGCCGGCCTGGCGCAAGGTGTTGTGGACCAGAGCGCCAATCACGCCCATGGGATCCGCGGCCAGCACCCGGAAGAAGAACCGTTCCTGATCCCGCGCGACGCTCAGTTGGTCCTCGGGCGACAGGAGCCGGAATGAGCCCAGCTCGGCCGACCGTTCGAAGAGGATGTTCTCGGGAGACAGCCGGTGCGGGTTTTCGGACCGGGCGAGCGCCTCGGCGAGTGGGCAGCTCGGGATCTCCGCATCGGGGCAATGCGCCTTGAGATAGTCATAGCCGGGCCCGTCCGCGACCAGCCGCGCGGTGATGAAGGGCCGGAAGCTTGGCGTCTTGCCCGAGACCTTCTCGGCCGCAACGCTATAGGCGCCGATCTCGCCCACCCCGACGATGGCGGCGGCGAGGATCAGTCCCGCCACGATCCAGACCTGGCGCCGCGCGGTCAGGACGATGGCCAGCGCCGCGACCGGCACCGCGAGGCCGACGATCATCAGATGCGACCGGTGCACCACCACCGAGAGCGCCAGAAGCGCCAGCGCGAACAGGAGCTCCCAGCGCGTCATCCGGCGCGAGAAGGCGACGATTGTGGCCATTAAGAGGATCGCCACGGCGGCGAAGGTGTCGGGCATCACATAGGCCACGTAGAAGGGCAGCGCGGTCAGCGCCGCCACCGCGATCGGCGCCGAGAGGAGCGTCAGATCCGCTTTTGCCCCGGCGCTCGCCCGCGCTGCCGCGCGCACCGCGAGACCTGCCGCCGCGAAAACCGCCGCGAAGTTCAGAAGAGCCAGCGCATAGGGCGCCCCACTCTTCCAGCCGAGCGCCACGAGGAGCGCATAGGTCGGCGAACGGGTCACGTTCACCTGGTCGTCGCCCTCCTGGGCGACACCTCCGGCCGCTCCGGCCGGTGCCGCCTTCGTCGCCTCCTTCGGCAGCACCGCGCGAAGGATGCTCTCGCCCTGGAGCTTGTAGCCCGCGGAATCGAAATAGTAGAGCGGCACGCGATTGATCGCGAGCACCGAGAGCGACAGGCTGAGCGCGGCCAAGAGCCAGAGAAGCCCGCCCCTCCCGCCTGTAGCGCGGTCCGTCACCGGGCCGCGACGGGCGCGCCGGCCTGCGGCGCCGTTCCGTCCAGCACGCTTGCGAAATAGGCGATGACCTCCTTGAGGCCCTGCTCGACGGGAACCTTGGGTTCCCAGCCGAGGATCGTCCGCGCCTTGGTGATATCGGGCCGGCGCTGCACCGGGTCGTCGGAGGGCAGCGGCTTGAACACCAGTTCGGACTTGGAGCCGGTAAGCCCGATGATCATTTCCGCCAGGTCCTTCACCGTCATCTCGTGCGGGTTGCCGATATTGATCGGCCCGGTCACCTCGTCGGGCGAGTTCATCAGCCGCACGAAGCCGTCGATCATGTCCGAGACATAGCAGAACGACCGCGTCTGGCTGCCGTCGCCATAGATCGTGATCGGGTGCCCCTGCAGCGCCTGGGTGACGAAATTCGACACCACCCGCCCGTCGTTCAGGCTCATCCGCGGCCCGTAGCAGTTGAAGATCCGCACCACCTTGATCCTGAGGTCGTGCTGCCGGCGGTAGTCGAAGAACAGCGTCTCGGCGCAGCGCTTGCCCTCGTCATAGCAGGAGCGCGGCCCGATCGGGTTCACATGGCCCCAGTACTCCTCGGTCTGCGGATGCACCTGCGGGTCGCCGTAGACCTCAGAGGTCGAGGCCTGGAACACCTTCGCGTTCAGCCGCTTGGCGAGGCCCAGCACGTTGATCGCGCCATGCACGCTGGTCTTCGTCGTCTGCACCGGGTCGTGGCTGTAATGCACCGGCGAGGCCGGGCAGGCGAGGTTGTAGATCTCATCCACCTCGACATACAGCGGGAAGGTCACGTCGTGCCGCATCAGCTCGAAGCGCGGGTTCTGCAACAGATGCGCGACATTCATCCGGCTGCCGGTGAAGTAGTTGTCGGCACAGAGAACCTCGTGCCCTTCCTCCAGAAGCCGCTCGCAGAGATGCGACCCCAGAAACCCCGCACCGCCGGTTACAAGTATCCGTTTCATGTATTGCGCCCCTTCAGAACCCATTATGTCTCGCGGCACGGCGCCACCGCTCGCTGAGAATCTCGGCCACCCGCCTTGTCAATGGCGCGCACGCTCCGCGATGCGGCGGAGGAATGCAAGCCGTGGCTCCGATACGCCGTCTCCGGGCGACGCTCGATTTCTCCACAACCGACTGTCTGCGCTCCCGAAACGATGGCGGGCGCGCGGCGCTCATGCCACAGCATCCACCGCGCTCGGCGATCATCGGCCCGGCAGGGCGGGCCGGCCGAATGGTAAATGGCATGCCGATTGCTCCTGGCACCGGACGTCCCGCCGGAAGAGCCCCAGGCGACGCGAAATGACCAGCAACAGGGTCGGTTTCTCAGCCGAACACCCGGCCGAGCGCGCCGTCGACGGCCTCGGTGATCCGGTCGATATCGTCGGGCGTGGCGATCAGCGCGGGCGCGAAGCACAGCGTGTTGTTGAAGCCCGGAACCGAGCGGTTCGTCGCGCCGATGATGACGCCCTGGGCCATGCAATCCGTGGTGACCGCCTTGACCTGCGCCTCGCTCACGGGCTCCTTGGTGGTCCGGTCGGCCACAAGTTCCGCCCCGCAGAACAGGCCCTTGCCGCGCACGTCGCCGATCACCCTGTGCCTTTCGGCGAGGGCATTCAGGTTGTCGATGAGCCGTGCGCCCATGGCCACCGTGTTCTCCAAAAGCCCCTCTTCCTCGATGATCGCCATGTTCTCGAGCGCCGCCGCCGGGCCGCCGGTGCAACCGCCGAAGGTGGAGATGTCGCGAAAGTAATCCATCGGATCGTCCGCGTTCGACTTGAACAGCTCGAACACCTCTTCTGTGGTCACGAGGCAGGCGATGGCCGCATATCCCGAGGCGACACCCTTGGCCATGGTCACCATGTCGGGCTTCACGCCGTAGTTCTGGTAGCCGAACCATGTGCCGGTGCGGCCGACGCCGCAGACCACTTCGTCGATATGCAGGAGCACGTCGTATTTCCGGCAGATCTCCTGCACCCGCTCCCAGTAGCCCGGCGGGGGCGTGATGACGCCGCCGCCGGCGGTGACGGGTTCGAGGCAGAGCGCGCCCACGGTGTCGGGGCCCTCGCGCAGGATCACCTCCTCGATCGCGTCGGCGGCGCGTTGTCCGTAGGCCTCTCCGGTCAGGTCCCACTGCGCGCGGTATTCGAGACAATGCGGCACTTCGACAAAGCCCGGAGCGAAGGGGCCGTATTGTGCGTTGCGCTCCTGCTGGCCGCCCGCCGAGAGGCAAGCTATTGTCGTGCCGTGATAATCCCGGTCGCGGTAGAGGATCTTGTGCTTCTTGCCGCCGTAGCGCTTGTGGGCGATCTGGCGGACCATCTTGAAGGCCTTCTCGTTCGCTTCGGAGCCGGAGTTCGTGTAATAGACCCTGCTCATGCCCGGCATCTTTTCGATCAGCCGCTCGGCGAAGCGGGCGCCGGGCACGGTGCCGAGAGCACCGGCGAAATAGTTGAGCTTCAGGAGCTGGTCGCGCACCGCATTGGCGATCCGCTCGCGGCCATAGCCGACATTGACGGTCCAGACCGCGCCGGAAACGGCATCGAGATGTTCCTTGCCGGTCTGGTCCCAGACCCGTAACCCCTTGCCTTCGACCATGATTTTCGGATCGGCGGTCTCGAACGGCTTGTGCTGTACCAGGTGGTGCCAGACATGGGCCTTGTCGGCGGCGACGATGCCGGAGAGATCGTTCTCGTTGAATTTGCCGTCCATGGAAGCCTCCAGAGAGCCGGCTGGGCCGGGGCGGATACGGGAGATCGGGGGCAGGACAGGCCCTGCCCCGCCTTCAGGCTTAGAGCCACGCCGGGGCCGAGTCTAGGTCCGGCGGGGCCGGAATCCGGGGCGCACAACCCGTACACAACCCGTACACAACCCGTACACCGGCGAAGAGCGCGCGACGGCTTGCGGCAGGGCTCCTGTGGCGGGAGCCGCTCCTCACCCTCTCCCCCATCCCCTCTCCCACAGGGAGAGGGGAGCCGCGCGACGCAGGCGTCAGCGTCAGACCGAAAGCGTCGCCGCGACGGCGCGCTCCCACGCACCGGTCTTCTTCGCTCGGGTGGCCACGTCCATGGCCGGCTCGAAGCGCCTTTCGAGCGCCCAGGTCTTGGCGAACTCGTCACGGCCCGGGTAGATCCCGGCCTTCATCCCGGCAAGCCAGGCGGCGCCGAGCGCGGTGGTCTCCAGAACCTCGGGCCGGTCCACCGGGGCGCCGATGATGTCGGAGAGGAACTGCATCGCCCAGTCGGAGGCGGACATGCCGCCATCGACCCGCAGAGTCTGCGCCGCGCCGCCTGGCCAGTCGGCCTGCATCGCCTGCAACAGGTCGCGGGTCTGGTACCCCACGCTCTCGAGCGCGGCTTTCGCGAATTCGGCCGGGCCGGAATTGCGCGTCAGCCCGTAGATCGCCCCGCGGCAGTCCGGGTTCCAATAGGGCGCGCCGAGGCCGACAAAGGCCGGGACAAGGATCACCGATTGCGCCGGATCGGCCGATTCCGCCAGCGTTTGGGTCTGTTTTGCCTCGGAGATGATCTTCAGCCCGTCGCGCAGCCACTGCACCACGGCGCCGGCGACGAAGATCGAGCCTTCGAGCGCGTAGGTCGGCTTGCCGTCGAGTTGATAGGCGATGGTAGTCAGGAGCCGGTTGGTCGACCGGACCGGGGTATCGCCGGTGTTCAGGAGCGCGAAGCAGCCCGTGCCATAGGTGGACTTCATCATTCCGGGTGCGAAACAGGCCTGACCCACGGTGGCAGCCTGCTGGTCTCCGGCAACGCCGAGGATCGGGATCTCGCCGCCGAACAGCTGCGCTTCGGCGGTGCCGAAACTGGCGGCGCAATCCCGCACCTCGGGGAGCATCTCCATGGGAATGCCGAGAAGCTCGCAGATCGGGATCGACCAGCGTCCCTTGTGGATGTCGTAGAGCAAGGTCCGCGCGGCGTTGGTGGCGTCGGTGACGTGAGATTTCCCGCCGGTAAGGCGCCAGATCAGATAGCTGTCGACGGTGCCGAACAGAACCTCGCCCCGGCTGGCGCGGGCGCGGAGGCCGTCTTCCCGGTCGAGGATCCAGCGCAGCTTGGTGGCGGAGAAATACGGGTCGAGGAGGAGGCCGGTCCTGGCGGTGACCATTTCCTCATGGCCCTCTGCCTTGAGCCCGGCGCACAAGTCGGCGGTGCGCCGGTCCTGCCAGACGATGGCGTTGTAGACCGGCTTGCCGGTGTCCTTGTCCCAGACCACCACGGTTTCGCGCTGGTTGGTGATGCCGATCGCGGCGATCTGCCCGGCGTCGATCCCGGCCTTGTCGATGGCGGCGCGGCAGGTGGCGACGGTGGTGGACCAGAGGTCCTCGGGGTCGTGCTCGACCCAGCCCGAGGCCGGATAGTGCTGCGGGAACTCCTCCTGCGCGATGGCGGCGACCTTCATCGCCCGGTCGAACAGGATCGCCCGGCTCGACGTGGTGCCCTGGTCGATGGCGAGCACGAATTCCGACATTACGCTTCCTCCCTTGCCGCGGCCCCCGTCCGCGTCTTCATCCAGTCGTCCAGCGCGGCGATCTGCTCCGCCGTCATCTTCAGACCGAGTTTCGAACGCCGCCAGACCACATCCTCGGCGGTGCGCGCGAATTCGCGGTCGATCAGCCACTGGACCTCGCGGCCGGTCAGCGTGGCGCCGAAATCGCAGCCGAGATCGCCCTTCTTGCCGGCCTTGCCCAGCATCTGGCGGGCATCGGTGCCGTAGGCGCGGACGAGACGCCTGGCCCAATGCGGGTCTAAAAAGGGGAAATCGGCCTCCAGACCGGCGATCAGGTCGGCCACGCCCGAGACCGGGAAGTCGCCTCCGGGGAGCGGTGCGCCAGCGGTCCAGGGGCCGGGGAGCCCCGGGAAGGCGCCCGCAAGCTTGGCCAGTGCCTGTTCGGCGAGGACCCGGTTGGTGGTGATCTTGCCGCCGAAGACCGAAAGCAGCGGCGGCCCGTTCTCGTCGAGCGAGAGCACGTAATCGCGGGTCGCCGCGGTGGCCGATTTGGCGCCGTCGTCATAGAGCGGACGGACGCCGGAATAGGTCCAGACGATCTGGTCGCGGGTGACCGGTTTCGCGAAATATTCCGAGGCGAAGGCGCAGAGATAGTCCTGCTCCTCCTCCGTGGCGGCGGCGGGGACCGAGGGGTCGTGGCCGTGGTCCTTGTCGGTTGTGCCGATCAGGGTGAAATCGGTCTCGTAGGGGATCGCGAAGATGATCCGGCCGTCGGCGCCCTGGAAGAAGTAGCACTTGTCGTGGTCGAAGAGCTTCTTCACCACGATATGGCTGCCGCGGACCAGGCGGATGCCTTCGGAACTGTTCTGCTTCAAGCGGTGGCGAACCACGTCCTCGACCCAGGGGCCGCCGGCGTTGACCACGGTTTTCGCCTGAAACAGGGTCTGTTTCTCGGTTTCCGCGTCTTCGGTGTGGAGGGTCCAGACCCCGCCGGTGCGTTCCGCCGAGACGACGCGGGTGCGGGTCAGGATCTTCGCGCCGCGCCGGGCCGCATCGCTGGCATTGAGCGCGACGAGGCGGCTGTCTTCGACCCAGCAGTCGGAATATTCGTAGGCGCGGCGGAATTTCTCCTTCAGCGGTTTGCCCACCGGATCCGTGGTCAGGTCGACGGCACGGGTGCCGGGCAGGATCTCGCGGCCGCCGAGATGGTCGTACATGAAGAGGCCGAAACGGATCATCCAGGCCGGGCGGCGGCCCTTGAGCCAGGGCATGAAGGCCGTCACCAGCCGAGAGGCCGGCGTGGATGTGTCGAAGCGCATCTCGGGGTGGTAAGGCAGCACGAAGCGCATCGGCCAGGAAATGTGCGGCATCGCCTTGAGCAGGGTCTCGCGCTCGGCCAGGGCGTGGCGGACAAGGTTGATCTCGAAGAATTCGAGATAGCGCAGCCCGCCGTGAAACAGCTTGGTCGAGGCCGAAGAGGTGGCGCCGGCAAGGTCGCCCATCTCGGCGAGCGTCACGCGGAGACCGCGGCCGGCGGCGTCGCGGGCAATCGCACAGCCATTGATACCGCCGCCTATGACGAAAAGATCGTCGGGGGTGTCATTGGCCACACGATTCTCCTGTCTACTAATTCTTTAGCTTTGACGGTTTTGCTCCGATGTCAACGGCCCGTTGGCCCTTGGCGGCGCGGGGCGTCGGGACGCGAGTGCAGCCTCCGGACCGCGGTCACGCTCTGGTTGTCAGGATCCGGTGACGAGGGTCCACCAGATCTTGCCGTTGGGCTCCTGGAACCATTCGAAGCCCATCCGCCGGGCGCGGGGTTCGAGGATCACCGCGCGGGTGGCGGGGTCTTCCATCCAGGCGGCGAGGGTCTCGAGTTCGGTCTCGTAGGTCTCGGAGATGTTCTCGCCCAGCATCCGGCCGTCGAAGCCGGCACGGGCCACCCGGTCGATCGGCGAGGAGCCGTCGGAGCCGAAATGCCAGGGCCGGTTCTGCCGCGCCATGTCCTTGGAATGGGTGGCGGCGGCGGCGTTCAGCGCGGCATCGAAAGCGAGCGGCGCGACACCCTTCTCGGAGCGCAGCACGTTGATCGAATCGAGCATCCGGAACTGGATCGCGTCCTTGTCGCTGCGGCCGATATCGTAGACCTGCGGCAGGGGCTTGCCGTCCGGTCCGACCGGCGGCGTGGCGGGCGGCGTCGCGCAAGCGGCGAGAAGGGCGATCGCGGAAAGCGCGGCGAAGGAAAGTCGCATGGAGGTCAGCTCTGCCATCTTGTCGTTTTTTTGGTCATTAACCGCTTTGTTGCACCTTTACAAATGCCGTTGCGGATCGCCGCCAATGACGGTCGCGTGAATTGCAGCCGCGCCGCACCGGAGATATGGTCGCGCCGTTCCACTCAAAAGCCCGGTTAGGAAACATGACTGAGACCCCCAAACTCAATCGCCGCGGCCTTCTCGGCGCCGGAGTCCTGGCCGCCGGCACGCTCGCCGCGCCGACGGTCCTGCGCGCCGCCCAGGACACCGATTCGACCGAGTACCGCCAGGGCCTCGGGATCGTGCGCCGCAACGCGTCGAGCTTCCGCTCGCTCGACTGGCAGCCCTATTTCTCGAACCTCAAGAACGGCGCGATTCTCGAGGACATCTCGTCGCGCGCGCTGCATTTCTGGAGCGAGGACGGACAGACCTACAAGCTCTACCCGACCAGCGTGCCGCAGACCGACGATCTGACCCGCCGCGGCCGCACCACCATCGTCCGCAAGGTCGTGGGGCCGGAATGGCGGCCCACCGCGTCGATGAAGAAGCGCAACCCGGACTGGCCCGACTACGTGCCGCCGGGGCCGGACAACCCGCTCGGCACCCATGCGATGTACCTGGGCTGGCAGTACTACCGGATCCATGGCACCCACGACACGCGCAAGATCGGGCGCCGGTCGTCGTCGGGCTGCATCGGTCTCTACAACGAGGACATCGCCGAACTCTTCTCCATGGCGAAGATCGGCACACAGGTTCTTCTGATCTGAGATCCGCCGAAAGGCCCCGCTGCCGCGGAACGGGCTATGCAGCCCGCCTGGAAACGCGCATCATCCATGCACGGGGGTCGGGTGAATTGCCGGCCGCGTCCCCGGCATCGGCGGGCGGCGTATTTCAGGAGAAAGTCATGAAGAAATTCGTTCTCGCTGCCGCGATTGCGGTGGCCGCTTCCGGCAGCGCCGGGGCCGGCGGATATTTGGAACCGCAGATGGAACCCGAGGTGATCGTCGAGGAATCCTCCGGCAGTTCAGCCGGCGGTGTGGTCGTTCCTCTGCTGCTGCTTCTGATCGTTGCCGCCGTCGCGGCCAACTGAGCGATACGGGTGCAGCGAAATCGGGGGCGGTGGCCTGGCCATCGCCCTTTGTGCTTCTCCGAATACATTCAGGTTTGACGCGGCCCGCCCCGACGAAAAGCTGTCCGTCCATTATCCTGAAGCACAAGCCGGGCGGAGGCAATTGAGCGGGGCGGTGCGGCACGACGAGTCATTCCGCTCCCGTCAGCCCGGCTTTGGCGCGATCCATCCTGCGAGGTTGTCGTCGATGGCGGAGGCGAGGGCGGCGATGTGGGCGTCATCGTCGTTGAGGCAGGGGATGTAGGTGAATTCCTCGCCGCCGGCATGGAGGAAGCTTTCGCGGATCTCCTCGCGGATCTCCTCCAGCGTCTCGATGCAGTCGGCCGCGAAGGCCGGCGCGATCACCGCGATGCGCTTCTTGCCGGCTTCGGCGAGGCGGGCGACCTCCTCGACCGTGTAGGGTTTCAGCCATTCTTCGGGGCCGAAGCGGGACTGGAAGGTGGTGACGAGCTCGCCCGGCGCCCAGCCCAGCCGTTCGCGCAGGAGTCGCGAGGTCTTCTGGCACTGGCAGTGATAGGGGTCGCCCTCGGTCAGGTAGCGCTGGGGCATGCCGTGATAGGAGGCGATCAGCAGGTCGGGGCGGTTCTCAAGCCCGGCATAGGCGCGCTCGACCGAGCCCGCGAGCGCGTCGATATAGTCGGGCCGGTCGAAATAGGCCGGCACGGTGCGCGCGTTGGGCTGCCGGTTGAGATCGGCCAGCGCCTTGTAGAACGCATCGTTCGCGGTGGCCGTGGTGGCGCCGGCATACTGCGGGTAGAGCGGGAAGAACAGGATTCTCGTGCAGCCCGCCTCGGCCAGTTCATGTACCTTCGAGCGGGTCGAGGGATTGCCGTAGCGCATGCAGAAATCGACCATCACGGCGTCGCCATAGCGCGCCGCCATCGCGGCCCGGAGCTTGGCGGTCTGTGCCTTGGTGATGGTCATCAACGGGCTCTCGCCGGCCTCCTCGTTCCAGATCGACTTGTAGGCGGCGCCCGAGGTGAAGGGGCGTTTCGAGAGGATCACGAGCTGGAGGAGCGGCTGCCATTTCCAGGACGGGTAGTCGATCACCCGCTTGTCCGAGAGGAACTCGCCCAGGTAGCGGCGCATCGACCAGTAATCGTAGCCGTCGGGCGTGCCGAGATTGGCTATGAGGATGCCGACCTTCTCGCGCGGCAACGCGGGGTGGTCGGCGGGAAGATGGGTCGCTTGGGTCGTGCTGTCCGGCATTGGGCGTGTCCTGGCTCTGTCTTCGCCGCTCGACATAGACGGTCTGGCTTGGGGGTCAATCGCGGCCGGACGACGCGGGCGCGTCGCCGGTGGGGTGTTCGACGGTGCCGAGCGCGTCGGCGAGGCGTTGTGCGGCGCTGCCGGGACGGAGCGGTTTCGGCTGGCTCTCGGCCGGGGCCCAGCCAGCGAGGTAGATCATCTCGAGCGTGGCGGCGATGCGGCCGCCTTCGGCTGGAAAATGCCTGGCATAGAGCCTGTCGGCGAGGTCGAACACCGCGCGGGGCACCGGCCTTCGGTCGCGCAGGGCGAGCGCGTTGCCCTCGCCCATGGCACGGAGGTCGCGCATCAGGTGGCGGGCCGAGGCGTAGGTGACCGTCGTGGTCACGGCATCGGCCACCGGCAGCGCGAAACCGGCGCGTTGGAGGAGCCCGCCCAGGTCGCGGATTTCGGCCATCGGGGCCACGCGGGGGGCGATGCCGCCCCGCAGACGGGATTCCGCCTCGGCCAGCACGGAGCGCAATTCGTTGAGCGTTCCCCCTCCCGGCAAGACGCCGAGGAACAAGCCGTCGGGCCTGAGCGCGCGGCGGCACTGTACCAGCTGGCCCACCGGATCCTCGGCCCAGTGCAACGCCATGGCATGTATGATAAGATCATAGCTGCCGGGCTCGAGTGCGAGCAGGTCTTCGTCGCCGGTGATATGGGCGTCGGGGAAGGCGGGGCGCCAGATTTCAGGGAACGGCGTCACCACCGCGCGCGCGGTTAACGGTTTGTTAACCGCCCGCAGCCTCTCCTCGATTTCGTCCCGTGCCGCAGCGTGGAAGTCCAGCGCCGGACCCGGCCGGACCCTGGCGCGGTTTGCCAGGAGCCGGGGACGATCTGTGTGCTTCTGAGTCATGGCGCGAACCTAGGAGCCCGAGGATGCAATTGCAAAAGGCGTTGACCGCCCTGTTTCCGGGGCAATGCGTTTCCTGCGGTGAACTGGTCGAGGGGACCCATGCCTTGTGCGGCGCCTGCTGGGCCGAGACGCCGTTCATCGCCGGGCTGGTCTGCGACCAGTGCGGCGTGCCGATGATCGGGGAGGCCGGCGGCGGGCGGCCGCTCTGCGACGATTGCATGGCGGCGCCCGGGCCGTGGAAGCGCGGGCGGGCGGCACTCAAATATGACGGCCGCGCGCGGGCGATGATCCTCGCGCTCAAGCACGGCGACCGCACCGATATCGTGCGCCCCGCCGCGCGCTGGATGGCCGAGCGGGTGCCAGAGCTGGGCCTTTCCGATCCGCTCCTAGTGCCGGTGCCGCTGCACTGGACCCGCCTCCTGCGCCGCCGCTACAACCAGTCGGCGCTCCTGGCGCAGGAAATCGGCCGGCTTGCCGGGCTGAAGGTGCTTCCCGACGGGCTCGCCCGCCGCCGCCGCACCGGCACCCAGGAGAACCGCAGCCGCGAGGAGCGGATCCGCAACGTCGCGGGCTCGATGATCGCCCATCCGGGGCGGGTGCCGCAGCTCGAGGGCCGCGAGGTGATCGTGGTCGACGACGTGATGACCTCGGGCGCGACCTTTTCCGAGGCGACCCTGGCGCTTCTGGAGGCAGGGGTCACGGCGGTCTCGGTGCTGGCACTGGCCCGCGTTGTAAAGGAAGGCTGAGCCTCTATATTGGCGGCGGAAAGGTTCCGCACCATGCAAACTGTCGAAATCTATACCTCGCCGCTCTGCGGGTTCTGCCACGCGGCCAAGCGGCTCCTGACCGCCAGGGGCGTGAGCTTCGCCGAGATCGACGTGAGCCGCGATCCGGCGCTGCGCCAGGCGATGATGGCGCGCGCCAATGGCCGCCATACCGTGCCGCAGATCTTCATCGGCGAGGCCCATGTCGGCGGCTGCGACGATCTCTACGCGCTCGACCGCGACGGCAAGCTCGACGCGCTCCTGGCCGGCTGACCGTGCGGGTCGCCCTTCTGCAGCTCACCGCGTCCGACGATCCCGCCGAGACGCTGCCACGGACGCTGGCGCTGATCGACGCGGCGGCGGCGGGAGGGGCCGTGTTCGCGCTGACGCCCGAGGTGACGAATTGCGTCTCCGCCAGCCGGGCCCGGCAGATGGAGGTTCTGGCGACCGAGGCGGAGGACGCGACGCTCGCTGCCCTGCGCGAGGCCGCGGCACGGCAGGGCATTCACCTGCTGATCGGGTCGCTGGCGCTGAAGCAGGACGCGGCGGACAGCGACGGGCGGTTCCTGAACAGGTCGTTCCTGATCCGCCCCGATGGCGGGATCGCGGCGCGCTACGACAAGATCCACATGTTCGACGTCGATGTGACCGAAACCGAGACCTACCGCGAATCCGCAGGCTTCCGGCCGGGTGGGCGGGCGGTTGTCGCCGAGGTGGCGGGCACGCCCCTGGGCATGACGATCTGCTACGACATCCGCTTTCCCGCGCTCTACCGTGCGCTGGCGCAGGCCGGTGCGCGGATCCTGACCGTGCCGGCGGCGTTTTCGCCGGTGACGGGGGCGGCGCATTGGGAAAGCCTCCTGCGCGCGCGGGCGATCGAGAACGGCGCCTTCGTGCTGGCCCCGGCGCAGTGCGGGACGCATCCGGCTACGGAGGGGCGGGCGCGCAAGACCCATGGCCACAGCCTCGCGGTCGGACCCTGGGGCGAGGTGCTGGCGGATGCCGGGACCGAACCGGGCGTCACCTTCGTCGATCTCGACCTGGGCGCGGTGGCTGAGGCGCGGCGGCGGGTGCCATCGCTGGCCCACGACCGCGCCTTCGAGGCGCCGGCATGAGCGGCCCGAATGACAGCCTCGCGGTCGCGCTCTTCAGTGAGATCTTCATGGCCGACCAGCTTGCCCGGTCGCGGCTCTCGAAGGCGCTGCCCTCGGGGATGGAGCTCTCGCATTTCTCGGTGCTGAACCACCTGGCGCGAGCCGGCGGCGACCGGACGCCGGCGCAACTCGCCCGGGCGTTCCACGTCACGCGGGGCGCGATGACCAACACGCTCGGGAAGCTCGAATGGGCAGGCTACATCCATATCCGCCCCGACTGGGACGACGCGCGGCAGAAGCTGGTGACGATCAGCCCGGCGGGCCAGGCCGCGCGGCAGGCCGCCCTGGCGGCGATCACGCCGATCCTGAACGACGTGGTGGCGCGGATCGGACCGGACCGGGTGCGGGCCGCCCTGCCCGTGCTGCGCGAGTTCCGCGCGCAGTTCGAGAGCGAGTCGAGCACCGACGCGGGATAGCCGCGCCAACCTCCTGTCATCTCGTCCCGCCGTCACGCCTCAGGATACGGTTCAGTTCCGGCTCCAGCCGGCTGACCAGTTCGGGATCCATGTACTCGTAGCGATCCGGGACGTTCAGGCAGGTGATCCGTTTCCCGCGCAGCACGCCGCCGAATTGACGCTTGAGGCGCGTGAGCTGGCGGCGCTCCATGACCGCGACGAGATCCGCCCAGAGGATCTGCTCGGCGCTCAGGCGTTCGTCCGCATCCGCGCTCAGCCCGGCGAAGTCTGCCTCGACGCCATCATGGCGCAGTGCCAGATCCGCCGCCGTCGGGCTGCGCTTTCTTGCCTTACCGCAGACGAACAGCACCCTCACTTCCGGCGAAGCTCCACCGGATAACGCAGCTCGTTCCAGCCTTCCACGCTGGTCCGCGCCTCGACGAACACTTCCGTCACCCCGTCCGGGATCGCGACGCCCGAGAGAGAACGGGTGAAGGGCTGTTCCTGTTCGTGCGGGTGGAGGAGCTTGCGGGTGCCGAGCACGGTCCCATCGGCGGCGACCACGCGCCAGCCGTCGGCATAGTCGTCCCAGCCGGTATCGCCATGGGAGAGCGTCACGTCGAAGCGCCAGCCGGCGCCGGTCTCCCGAGCGGTGACGGCCTCGATCACCGCCGGATCGGCCAGGGCCGGGGCCGGGAGCGACAGGGCAAGGGCGAGAAGGGCGCGGCGCATGGGGCGAGCCTAGAGGGCGGACGGCCGGTCAGCCACCCGCATCGCGGGCTTGTGATCCGCCGGGCCCCTCGAGCATGGTCCGGCGCGAGAGGGAGGCGAATTCTCGGTGCCAGAGCGTCGCCATGGTGGCGCAGGTCGCCGCGATCAGCGCGTAGGGGCCGAGGATCCAAGTGAGCGCCGCGAGCGCGAAATACATCGCCCGGAGGCCGCGGTTGAAATTGATCGCGGCGCGGATGTTCAGCTCGGCCGCCTGCCGCGCCAAGCCGGGCGCCTCCGGGGCGCGAGGGTTGTTCGGGACCGCCGACATCACCACCGCGCAATAACCGAAGACCCGGTTCGCCCAGACGAATTTCAGGAAGCCCGCGGCGAGGAATGCCACCACGAGGAGAAGCTTGAGCTGCCAGACTACGGCCGAGACCTCCGCCTCGCCCAGACCGGCCGCGACCCCTTCGAGCGGGTCGGTGTTGCCGACGAGCGCGAGCACGCCGCCGATCGCGAGAATGCAGGTCGAGGCGAAGAAGGCGGTGCCCTGGCGGAGGCCGTTCAGGATCGTGGCGTCGTAGATTCGGGGTTCGCGGGTGAGCATCTCGTCCATCCAGCGGCGGCGGTACTCGGCCATGATCCTAGTGACCGAGGGCGGGCCGAACGGCGCGCGGTCGATCCAGAGGCCGATTCCGGCCCAGCCGCAGAGCAGCAGGGCGAGCGCCACCAGGTCTGCGGCGCCGAGGGCGGAAAAGGGATCGGGAAGCGTCATGGGCGGAGCCTAGAGCCGGGGGCTTGCGCTTGCCACCGGGAAAGCATCGGCACTATGGTTTTCGCGTGTTCCAGGGAGGAACCCCGCATGGACATGCCCCTGCCCGACCCGGCGATCCTGGCCCGGAAGGCGCGGATCGTCGCGCGGCTGCAATCGGTTCTGCCACCGGAAGCGGTGATCCACGACCCGGCCGAGACCCGGGCCTATGAATGCGACGGGCTGACCGCCTATCGCTGCCCGCCGCTCTGCGCGATCCTGCCGGCGTCGACCGAGGAGGTCGCGGCGGCGCTCAGGATCTGCCACGAGGAGCGGGTGCCGGTGGTGCCGCGCGGTTCGGGCACCTCGCTGGCGGGCGGCGCGCTGCCGACGGCGGATTCGGTGATCCTGGGGGTGGCGCGGCTCAATGCGGTGCTGGAGGCCGATTACGCGAACCGGGTGATCCGGGTACAGACCGGCCGCACCAACCTGTCGGTCACCTGCGCGGTGGAGGGCGACGATTTCTTCTACGCGCCCGACCCGTCCTCGCAGCTCGCCTGCGCCATCGCAGGCAATATCGCGATGAACTCGGGCGGGGCGCATTGCCTGAAATACGGGGTCACGACGAACAACCTCCTCGGCGTCACCATGGTGATGATGGACGGGACGGTGGTGGAGATCGGCGGCGCGCATCTGGACGCGGGAGGCTACGACCTCCTGGGCGTGATCTGCGGGTCGGAAGGCCAGCTCGGCGTGGTGACCGAGGCGACACTGCGGATCCTGCGCAAGCCCGAGGGGGCGCGGCCGGTGCTGATGGGCTTCGGCTCGGCCGAGATCGCCGGGGCCTGCGTGGCCGACATCATCAAGGCGGGCGTGCTGCCGGTGGCGATCGAGTACATGGACCGGCTCTGCATCGAGGTCACCGACGAGTTCTCGGGCGCGGGCTATCCCGATTGCGAGGCCTTGCTGATCGTCGAGGTGGAGGGCGCGCCGGCCGAGATCGACGAGCAGCTCGGGCTGATCACCGAGATCGCGCGGCGGCACGATCCGGTGGCGCTCCGGGAGGCGCAGGACGAGGACGAGGCGAAGCGGATCTGGGCCGGGCGCAAGGCGGCGTTCGGCGCGGTGGGGCGGATCAACGATTACATGTGCCTCGACGGGACGATCCCGGTCTCGGCCCTGCCCCATGTGCTGCGGCGGATCGGCGAGCTGTCGGAGGAATACGGGCTGCAGGTCGGCAACGTTTTCCATGCGGGCGACGGCAACATGCACCCCCTGATCCTGTTCGACGCGAACGCGCCGGGTGACCTGGAGAAAGCCGAGGCGATGGGCGCCGACATCCTGAGGCTCTGCGTCGAGGTGGGCGGCTGCCTGACCGGCGAGCATGGCGTGGGCATCGAAAAGCGCGACCTGATGCTGGTGCAGTACACACCGGCGGATCTGGAGGCGCAGATGGCGGTGAAGGACGTGTTCGACCCGGACTGGCTTTTGAACCCGGCAAAGGTGTTCCCGCTGGCGGTCTCGGAGGCGCGGCGGCGCGGCGCGGCGCGGGCGGCGGCGTGAGGTGTCGCATGGGCTACGCCCGTTCGTCGCTGAAATCGCTCCACCGGAGCGATTTCCGGGCGCTCTTCACCCCCCCGAGAGTATTTGCGGCCAGATGAAGGATGACGTGTTGAACCTGAGGAACGAGAGCGAACTGGCCGAGGCGGTGGCGACAGCGACCGGGCCGCTCGCGATCCGGGGCGGCGGTACCCGGCCTGTGGGCCGGCCGGTCGAGGGCGCGCCGCTTTCGGTGGCGGGAATCTCGGGGATCGCGCTCTATGAGCCCGGCGCGCTGACGCTGGTGGCGCGGGCCGGGACGCCCTTGGCCGAGGTGGAGGCGGCGCTTGCGGCGGAGGGGCAGCGGCTGCCCTTCGAGCCGATGGATCACCGCACGCTCCTGGGCACGGCGGGTGAACCGACGATCGGCGGCGTGGTGGCGGCGAATGTCTCTGGGCCGCGGCGGATCCAGGCCGGCGCCTGCCGCGACAGCCTGATCGGCGTGCGCTTCGTCGACGGCAGCGGCACGGTAGTGAAGAATGGCGGGCGGGTGATGAAGAACGTCACCGGCTATGACCTTGTGAAGCTGATGGCCGGAAGCCGGGGCACGCTGGGCATCCTGACGGAAGTGGCCTTCAAGGTGCTGCCCGAGGCCGAAAGCGCGGCGACGCTGACGCTGGCGGGGCTCGACACCGGGCGCGCGGTGCAGGCGATGTCGGCCGCGCTGGGCTCGCCCTTCGAGGTGACAGGCGCCGCCCATGGGCCGGACGGCACGCTGATCCGGATCGAGGGCTTTCCGGACTCGGTGGCCTACCGGGCGGAAAAGCTGGGAACGCTCCTTGCGCCGTTCGGGCCGGCCGAGATCACAACGGACCGCGCGGCCGTGGAGGCTCTCTGGGCCGGCGTGCGCGATGTGGCCGGGTTCGCCGGGGCGGCGGCGGTCTGGCGGATCTCGGTGCGGCCCGGCGACGCGCCGGGGCTTCTCGCGGAGCTGGCGGCGCGCTTTGCCTTCGAGACCCGTCTCGATTGGGGCGGCGGGCTGATCTGGCTGGCGGCGGAAGCCGGGGACGGTGCCGCTTTGCATCGTGCATTGCAGGACGCCGTCGCGCGGATCCGCGGCCACGCCACGCTGGTGAAGGGGCCCGAACCGCTCCGCAGCTCGGTGCCGGTGTTCCAGCCCGAGCCCGCGCCGCTTGAAAGCCTCTCGCAGCGGTTGCGCAGGAAATTCGACCCGCGTGGCATCCTGAATCCGGGCCTGATGGGATAGCCATGCGTATCTCGTCCGGTGCCCCCGCGCTTTCCCGACGTCTCGCCGCTCTGCGGGTCTCCCGGCCGCCATGGCGGCATCCGGCACCGCCGGAACGGCGCGGAACAATCGCGCGGTCCAGCGTACCGGTGCCGCATGAGGCGATCCCGATGACCGGCGAACTCGAAGGCGGCTGCCGCTGCGGTGCGGTCCGCTACCGAATCGTCGGTGAGCCCGTCCTGGTCTGCGGCTGCTGCTGCACCGATTGCGCGGACGAGACCGGCCAGGCCCTGACGATCTGGGTCGGCATCAAGGGGCCGATGATCGAGTTCCCCTTCGAGCTGCCGGAGTTCCGGGATTCCAGCGCGATCAGCGAGCGCGGGCGCTGCCGGGACTGCAACACGCCGCTCACCTTCCGCCGGATCCGCGAGGAGGCGAAGGTCGATCCTTTGTTCTACGTCACCGCCGACAGTCTCGACGACCCGCGCCAGGTGCGGCCGGCCGAGATCGTCTACTACGATCAGCGCCCCTACGGGTTCAACGTCACCGCCGACATTCCCCGCCATCCCGGGCCGAGCCCCGATTACGGCTCCGCGAAACGCCACGGCAAACCGAACTGACATAAACCGATGCAGACCAACTTCACCGAAGAACAGCTCAGGGACCCGGCCACGCGGCGCGCGAACGAGGTGCTGCGCGCCTGCGTGCATTGCGGGTTCTGTACGGCCACCTGCCCGACCTACCAGGTGCTTGGCGACGAGCTCGACAGCCCGCGCGGCCGGATCTACCTGATCAAGGACATGCTGGAGAAGGGCCGCCCCGCCGACGCCAAGACCGTCAAGCATATCGACCGCTGCCTTTCCTGCCTCGCCTGCATGTCGACCTGCCCCTCGGGCGTCCACTACATGCATCTCGTCGACCATGCCCGCGCCTGGATCGAGAAGACCTACCGGCGGCCGCCGATGGACCGGGCGCTGCGCTGGCTCCTGTCGCGCGTCCTGCCCTATCCCGGCCGGTTCCGGCTGGCGCTGGCGCTGGCCCGGCTCGGCCGGCCCTTCGCCCGGCTGATGCCCGATGCGCGGCTCCGCGCGATGTTGGAGATGGCGCCGAAGGTGATTCCGCCGGTCTCGCGCAACGACGATCCGCAGGTCTTCCCCGCCGAGGGGGAGCGTCGGAGGCGGGTGGCGCTGATGACCGGCTGCGCCCAGCGTGCGCTCAACACCGATATCAACGACGCGACGATACGGCTCCTGACGCGGCTCGGCTGTGAGGTGGTGGTGGCGCGGGGCATGGGCTGTTGCGGCGCCCTCGTCCACCATATGGGGCGGGAAGCAGAGAGCCACGCCGCCGCGGCGCGCAATATCCGCGCCTGGATGGCGGAGGATCGCGGCCAGGGGCTCGACGCGATCGTCATCAACACCTCGGGCTGCGGCACGACGGTGAAGGATTACGGCCACATGTTCCGGAACGACCCGATGGCGGAGGACGCCGCACGGGTCAGCGCGCTGGCGATGGATGTCTCGGAACTGCTGATGCAGCTCGACCTGCCCGAAGGCGCACCCAGGGGGCTGAAGGTCGCCTACCACGCCGCCTGCTCGCTGCAGCATGGCCAGCAGGTCAAGACCCATCCCAAGACGCTCCTGAAACGCGCGGGATTCGAGGTGACCGAACCGCGCGATGCGCATCTCTGCTGCGGCTCGGCAGGGACCTACAACCTGATGCAGCCGGAAATCTCGGCTGAGCTGAAGGCCCGCAAGCTCGCGACGCTCGAGGAGAAATCCCCCGACCTCATCGCCGCCGGCAATATCGGCTGCATGATGCAGATCGGTTCCGCGACCGGCATCCCCGTGGTCCATACGGTCGAACTCCTCGACTGGGCCACGGGCGGCCCGAAGCCGCCGGCGCTCGACAAACTCTGACGCTCACGCCTTCATCTGGCCGAAACTACTCTGGGGGTGGGGCCCGAAGGACCGAGGGGCAAAGCCCCCTTCCGCGCGCAGGCCGACACCGCAGGGCGGCGAAAGCCATTCCAATCCCCGGCGAACGGTCATATTCCTGCCCTATCCGGGCGCTAAGTCCGGACCCTGGGGGTAGGGTTGGTGAAGATGCGCGCATTTCTTTGTGCGGCGGGCCTGTGCCTTCTGGGGTTCGGCCCGGCATCCGCGGGGGAGCATGACGGCCTGCGCGCCCTGGTGACGGCGAACGACACCAAGGGCTGGGAAGCGGTCGGGCGGCTCGATATCGGCGAGACGGGGTTCTGCACCGGCGCGCTCATCGCGCCTGACCTGGTGCTCACCGCCGCCCATTGCCTGTTCGACCCCGACAGTTTCGAACGCATCGCCGACAGCGAAGTCACCTTCCTCGCCGGCTTCCGAAATGGCCGCGCCACCGCCTATCGCAACGCCAAGAGCAGCGCGATCCATCCCGACTATATCTATGACGGCCCCCATGGCAGCGAGCACGTGGCGAGCGACATCGCGCTGATCGCGCTCGACCAGCCGATCCGCAACGGCTCGGTCCACCCGTTCAAGGTCGGCTCCCGGCCCCGCAAGGGCGCCTCGGTCCAGGTGGTCTCCTACGCCCATGACCGCGCCACGCGGCCCTCGCTGGAAGAGGCCTGCGACATTCTCGGCCGCCCGGCGGGCACGTTGGTGATGTCCTGCGACGTCGATTTCGGCTCCTCCGGCGCGCCGGTCTTCCTCGTCGAGGACGGCGAGCCGCAGATCGTCTCGGTGATCTCCGCCAAGGCCGAGGTGCGAAGCCGCCGCGTCTCGCTCGGCACCTCGCTCGCGCGGATCCTGCCCGAGCTGCGCGCGGCGCTCGACGCCGCCGCGCCCACCGTCGCCACCGCCTCGGGGCCGATGGTCAACCGCCCGGTGGACAACACGGCCCCGGGGCGTACCGGCGCCAAGTTCGTACGGCCGTAACGACGTGCGGCGCAGGATTCTCCTGGCCCTGGCCGTCGCGTTTCTGCCAGGCGCAGCGCCCGCCAACCCCCTGAAATCGCTAACTGACCGCGCCGACATTCTCGGCTGGGAGGCGGTCGGCCGGCTCGATCTCGAGGGAAGGGGCTATTGCAGCGCCGCGCTGATCGCCCCCGACACGGTGATGACCGCCGCCCATTGCGTGTTCGACGGCGCGGGCGAACGGATCGCCCCCGCCATCCTGCGCTTCCAGGCCGGGCTTCGCGACGGCGCGACGATCGCCGCCTCGGCGGTGGCCCGGGTGGCGGTCTCGCCGCATTACGATCCGGAGGAGCCGACCTCGGCCGAGAGCACGCGCCACGACGTGGCGCTCCTCAGGCTCGCGGAGCCGATCCCGGCCACCACCGCCGACCCGTTCCCGCTCGCTCCGAGCGCCGGGCCGGGACAAAAGGTCACCGTTCTCTCCTACGGGCGCGGCCGCTCGAATGCGATGTCACGCGAGATCGGCTGCAAGATCCTCGCCACCGGCCAGCGGCTGATGGCCTTCGACTGCACCGCGCATCCCGGCTCCTCGGGTGCGCCGATCTTCGACATGTCGGGGCCGAGCCCCGAGATCGTCTCGATCGTCTCGGGCGTGGGCACCTATGAGGGCCGGCCGGCGGTCTACGGCATGGCGCTGAACCAGCTCGTGGCAGAGCTCACCCGCGCCTTCCGCACCGGCGAGGGCGTCTGGCCCGAGCCCGAGCGCGCGACGCGCCGGGTGATCGGCACGTCGGAGCGCAATGCCGGGTCGGCCCGCTTCCTGCGCCCCTGACCGCTTGACCCTGCGCCCGGGCTGGCGCCTTCTGGCGCCCATGCGCGCGCTTTGCCTCGCCCTCCTTCTCGCCGCCACCGCCCCCGGCCCGGTCCGGGCCGAGGGCCCGCCGCCGATGGCCGGCGCGGGGCTCCTGGAGCGCGACGGGCGCACCGATTGCAGCGCCGTCCTGGTCGCGCCCGATCTCGTCGCCACCGCCGGCCATTGCGTCGCCGGAAAGACCCTCGCCGCCGAGGGCGGCGCGGACAGGATCCGCTTTCACACCGGCGGCTATCCCGGCCACCCCTCCCTCGCCCGCACGGCGACCCGGATCTTGCGGCACCCGCTCGACCTCACGGCGCGGGCGACCGGCGGGCGGATCCTGACCGCCGATCTGGCGCTTCTGGAACTCGACACGCCGGTGCCGCCCGGGATCGCCCTGCCGCTTGCCTGGGGCGAACCGGCCCAGGTCGGCGAGCGGCTCCTGGTCGCCTCCTATCCCGGCGGGCGCGGCGAAAGGGCAAGGGAACGCCTCTGCGAAGTCACCGAGGCCGACGGTTCGCTCGCGCGGCTCGCCTGCCGGGTGGTGCCCGGGGAATCGGGCGCGCCGGTGGTGCGACTCACCCCCGAAGGCCCGGAGATCGCGGCGATGGTCGTCGCCATGTCGAAGGAGGGCCGGCAGCCCTACGCGCTGACGGTGCAGGCCCGGACGCGGCTCCTGCAACTGGCCGCCGTCTGGGGGCTCACCCCCCCTTGAACCGGTTTTTACCGCTTCCTACCTAATCCCTGCCGGGCGCCGAGAACGGGCCCGGCATCACCGAGGCGCCCGTCCGGATGGAGGGCGCAGACATCGTTGTCGCTCAATGGAGGATGACCCATGCGTACGTTCGATCTTGCACCGCTTTACCGCGCCACCGTCGGCTTCGACCGCGTCGCCGACCTGATGGACCGGGTTCTGGCCGATACCGCGACGGCCGCCACCTATCCGCCCTACAATATCGAGAAGACCGACGAGAATGCCTACCGCATCTCGATCGCCGTCGCCGGTTTCTCCGATGAAGATCTTTCGGTCGAGGTCCGCGAAGGCGCGCTGATCGTGTCGGCGAAGAAAGCCGACGAGGACGACACCCGCACCTATCTGCATCGCGGCATCGCGACCCGCGCCTTCGAGCGCCGCTTCGCGCTGGCCGACCATGTCCGCGTCGACGGGGCGAGCACCCTGAACGGGATGCTGCATATCGACCTGGTGCGGGAAGTGCCCGAGGC
Source organism: Paracoccaceae bacterium (assembly GCA_003605175.1). GTDB lineage: Bacteria > Pseudomonadota > Alphaproteobacteria > Rhodobacterales > Rhodobacteraceae > Ovoidimarina. Next base: position 55,643 of record QWDA01000013.1, read on the forward strand.
GCTGAAGCCGCGCCGGATCGCCATCGCCAAGGGAGATACGGTCAATACGCAGGCGCTTGCCGCCGAATAGGTCTCCCGGCACTGAAAACCGACAGCGCCCGGCCGGTGGCCGGGCGCCTCCTCGCTGTGCCACCCTCCCCCTCGGTCCCCCTCCCAGAGGAGGGGGAGGCGGCACCGTCGCCGCCGTCGCCGCCCCTCTCCCGGCGGGAGAGGGGATGGGGGAGGGCATCGCTCAGGCCGGGACCGCGTCTCCGTCGGGCATCGCCCGCGCGCCGCTTTCCGGGTCGCGCCCGGTCCAGGCGCTGCGGTCGAGATCGAGATCCGGGAAATCGTCCGGGTTCAGGACCGGCCGGGCCACGCCCGCTGCCACCTGCCGGTTGAAGTCCCTCAGGATCCGGATGCAGGTGGGCAGGAGCATCATCAGCACCACCAGGTTCACCAGCGCCAGGATCCCCATCATCGGGTCGGAGAAGAAGAACACCGCCGTCGCCCCGGGCGCGGTGGCGCCAAGGAACACGATCCCGATGATGATCACCCGGAACACGTTCAGCGCCATCGGGTTCCCGGTGATCACCGAGAGCGCGTTCTCGCCCAGGTAGTAGTTGTAGATGATCGAACTGAAGGCGAAGAGCAGGATCATCAGGGTAAGGAAGTATTGCGACCAGCCGCCCAGATGCGAGACCAGCGATTGCTGGGTCAGCGCGATGCCGTCGATTCCCTCGGCCCCCGGCACATAGACGTCGCCCAGAAGGATGATGAAGGCTGTGCAGGAGCAGATGAAGATCGTGTCGATGAAGACCGAGAGCGACTGCGTGATGCCCTGGCTGATCGGGTGCAGCACGTCCGCCGTCGCCGCCACGTTCGGCGCCGAGCCGAGCCCTGCCTCGTTCGAGAAGAGGCCGCGCCGGAGCCCCTGCGCCAGCGCCGCGCCCATGCCGCCGCCAACCGCCTCGCGGAAGCCGAAGGCGTTCGAGACGATATCGACGATCACCCCGGGAACCGAGGCGATGTTGATCAGGATGACGATCAGCGCCATCAGGATGTAGCCCACCGCCATGAACGGCACGACGATATCGGCCGCCTTGGCGATCCGGTGGATCCCGCCGAACACGATGAAGCCCGCCACGACGGCGAGGACCGCGCCGGTCACGAACCGGCTGATGCCGAGGCTGTCGGCGGCGGCGCCGGCCACCGTGTTGCCCTGGAAGGCGTTGAAGCCGAGGCCGAAGGCGGCGATCAGGCAGACCGCGTAGACGATGGCGAGCCAGCGGTATTCCTCGCCGAGCCCGTGCAGGATCGACCGAGCCGGGCCGCCGCGGAACATGCCATCGGGCTCGCGCCGCTTGAAAAGCTGCGCGAGCGAGCATTCCACGAGGCTCGTCGCCATGCCCACGAGCGCAATCATCCACATCCAGAACACCGCGCCGGGACCGCCGAGGGTGATCGCCACCGCGACACCCGCGATATTGCCGCCGCCGACCCGCCCGCCGACCGAGATCAAGAGCGCCTCGCGCGCCGAGATCGCGTTCGGATCCGCCGACTCGCTGCCCGTGGCGAGCACGCTGAACATGCGCCTGAAGTACTTGATCTGCACGAACCCGGTCAGGGCCGTGATGAAGACACCGAAGACGACCAGCAGCGGGATGAGAGACCATCCCCAGGTCAGGTCGCCGATTGCGCCGAAAATTCCCTCAAGTGCCGCCATGGCCCCCTCCTGCGAGTTTCCGTGATTCTTCAAGACTAAACCGGGGGTTGCACCCAGGTCACGGGCAAAAGCGTCAAGGGGCAGCGGCCGCGTGCGGGACCGACAGGGCAAGGTCCCGCCAATGGCCATGCCTTCGCCGCAACAGTGCCGGCGCCTCGGGCGCCGGACCAGTTGTCAGGCCAGCGCCCGCGCCCGATAGTCGGCTCCGGGCCCGGCCGCAGGACGTGGCGGGGCGGCAACGCGAATGAACGGAGGATGGCGGGGATGAGCCTTCTCGATGTGACGAAAAAGGGGCTGGCGATCGGGCTTTCGGTCCAGATGGTCCTGACCTTCCAGCTGAGCACCATGGCGCAGGCCGAGATGCTCACCACCGAAGCGGCGATCTCGAAATACGCGGCCTATCAGGACCGCGAATTCCTAATGGGCGAGTTGCGCAAGGACGAGGTGCGCGACGAGATGATCCGTCTCGGCGTCGACCCGGCCGAGGCCGAGGCGCGCCTCGCCGCGCTCTCCGATGACGAAATCGCCTCCATGGTCCGCCAGATGGACGAGGACTCCGCCGGCGCGGGCGGCCTCGTCGGCGCGCTCCTGACGGTGTTCGTGATCCTGCTCGTGACGGACCTGTTGTGCCTGACCCGCGTGTTCCGGTTCACCCGGTGCGGGATCCGCTGAGGCGCTTCCCGCGCAGAACCCTGCTGCTCTCGGCTCCGGCGCTGCTTCTTGGCTGTGCCGGGCCGGCTGATCGCACGATCCGGCTCCCCGCGGGCCTGCCCGCGCGTGCCTCGGTGCCCGGCGTGCCGCTGATCCGCCAGAACGCCTATTATTGCGGCCCCGCCGCGCTCGCCATGGTGCTGCAGTGGGCGGGCCGGGACGTGTCGCAGGACGAGATCGCCGCGCAGGCGTTCTCGCCCGGCGCGCGGGGCAGCTACACCGCCGACATGACCGGCGCCGCGCGCCGACGCGGGCAGCTGGCGCTCGGCCTCTCCACCCTGCCCGCGCTCCTCGGCGAGGTGGCGGCGGGCAACCCGGTTATCGTGTTCCAGAATCTCGGCCTCGCCTGGGCGCCTGTCTGGCACTACGCGGTCGTCACCGGCTACGATCTCGGAATGCCGGCCGTGTTCCTGCATTCGGGCGAGCGCGACCGGATGGTTATGCCGCTCCCCCTGTTCCTCAAGACCTGGTCGCGCGGCGACCGATGGGCCCTGGTCGTCCTGCCACCCGACCGGATGCCTGCCACGGATGACGAGGTCGGGCTCCTCCGCGCCGCGGCGGCGCTGGAGCGGGTCGGGCAGCCCCGGGCGGCGGCCGCGGTCTACGAGAACGGCGCGGTGCGCTGGCCGGGCAACTGGCTCTGGCCCTACGGGCTCGGCAATGCGCGCTACCAGGCGGGCGATCTCCGCGGCGCCGAACGCGCTTATCGCCGCGCGCTGGCGGTGGACCCGTCGGTGCCGGAAGTGCGGAACAACCTCAAGGAAGTGCGGGCCGAACTCGCCGGCTGACCCAAAGGAAAAGGCCGCGCGGAGGGCGCGGCCTTCGAACCGTTCCGAACCTGAAGCGGCTCAGTTCTTCGCGTAGTATTCCACGACGAGGTTCGGCTCCATCATCACCGGGTAGGGCACGTCGCCCAGGGCCGGCTGGCGCACGAAGGTCGCGACCATCTTGGAGTGATCAGCCTCGATGTAGTCGGGCACGTCGCGCTCGGCGAGCCCGACCGCTTCCAGCACCGTGGCGAGCTGCTTCGACTTGTCGCGCACCTCGATCACGTCGCCTTCCTTGACGCGGTAGGAGGGGATGTTCACCCGCTTGCCGTTCACCTTGACATGGCCGTGGTTCACGAACTGGCGTGCGGCGAACATGGTGGGAACGAATTTCGCGCGGTAGACCACCGCGTCGAGCCGGCGCTCCAGGAGGCCCACCAGGTTCTCGCCGGTGTCGCCCTTGACCCGCGCGGCTTCCGCGTAGATCCGCTTGAACTGCTTCTCGGTCAGGTCGCCGTAGTAGCCCTTGAGCTTCTGCTTGGCGCGGAGCTGGATGCCGAAATCCGAGAGCTTGCCCTTGCGGCGCTGGCCGTGCTGGCCGGGGCCGTATTCGCGGCGGTTGACCGGGGATTTCGGACGGCCCCAGATGTTCTCGCCCATCCGGCGGTCGATCTTGTACTTGGCAGACGTGCGTTTCGTCACGGCTGATCTCCTTCTTTTGTGCTCGCGCAGCCTTGTCCGAAAACCGGTTCCCACTTTTCGGGGTGCGCTCGGGCGCCCCATGGAAACGTCGCAACGGTCGGACCGCGCAATATGAAGGGCGTTGTCCTCTGGCACTCCGCTTTCGCGTCATCCCGACAGGCATCCCCTCGCGGGGGCCACCAACACCAATGAAGGCGCGCTTATAAGGCCTGGTCCGCGCGAGTCAATGGGCGCGTTCGTGCCGCAGGATCGCCGCTTCGGAGCGGTTGAGCTCGCGCCGGGCCGGGGCGCCGTAGGAGAAGGGATCGGCCTCGATCCCCGGCACGATCGCCGCGAGACGGGCGCGCTGGACGGGCGCAACGGTGGCGAGATCGGTCGAGGCCGGGTGGAAGCTCTCGGTTTCCACGCCGTTCGCCCAGACGACGTGGTGCCGGGGCAGGAGGAGATGGATGTATTCGACCGAGCGCAGCGAATAGTCGCGGGCGATACTGCGGTCGTTCACGAGACCCTCGGCGGCGACCAGCACCTCCGCCTCGTTGAACAGCGCGCGGGCGACATCGCCGCGCACCAGCACCTTGTGGCGCGGGGAAACGACGAGGTCCCCGTTCGGATTCCGTCCGCCGAGGGAGCCGGAACGGATCCGAACGGGCCTCAGTTCGGGCATCGCGTAGAGACGCGCGCCCGACATTTCGCGGCGGCCGATCCAGACGATCTCCTGCGCACCGCTATCTCGTGTCTCGATCCGGTCGCCCTCCGCAAGGGCCTCTACCGGCACGTCGCCCGCCGGCGTCCTCAGGAGCGTGCCGCGGGTGAAGCAGATCACCCCCGTGGCGGCTTCGGTGATCCGGTTCAGAACGCCATCTGAGCGGAACCCGCGCGCGACCCATATGTCGCGATCCGCGGGCGGCATCCGGCCGACGAACATCAGGAGCGGCCGCGCCACCTCGGGCACCTCCACGAGCGTGGCAGTCCAGCAGGCGATGCCATCGGTCAATTCGAAGGCGTTCGAGAGGAGCGGGTCGGAGAAATCATCGCCCATCTGCGCCCGGAGCGGCGGGAGTGCCGTGCCCATGATCCGCCGCACCGCCGCGGCGGCCCGAAGCTGAAGCTGCTCCTTGCCCTCGGGCGTCCCGAGCGACAGCACGTCACCCGGCCGGTCGACCCGCACCGCTTCGCCCGTCCAGCGCCAGGCCGCGCCATCCGCAATGGACGCGACCGGGCCGCCGCGCAGCCCGTCGATCTCGGTCTGAGACCAGGAAATCACATGGATGCCGAGATGCCCCACCCGCATCGCCTGTATATCCGCCGCCCATTGTTCTTTGGTTTCTTGTGGTTGCGAACACCGTTAACGAAAAGTCACCGGCCGGGGAATCCCCTTTGTTAACATTCGTTAACGAAGTCGCACGGCGTTGCCGCGGGGACTCGGGTCGCGCCTAGCCGCATTTCGAATGGCCGCAATTCTGGCAGGTCATGCAGCCCTCGACCATCCGCATCCCGTATTGCCCGCAGGCCGGGCAAGCCGCGCCACGCCCGCCGCCCAGGTTCACGACCTGCGCCTGCGGATCGGATTTCAGGCCCAGCCCCTCGCCCTCGAGAAAGCCGATGGCGATCAGGTGTTTCTCGATCACCCCGCCGATCGCAGCGAGGATCGAGGGCACATACTTGCCGTTCATCCAGGCGCCGCCGCGCGGGTCGAACACCGCCTTCAGTTCTTCGACCACGAAGGAGACATCACCGCCGCGCCGGAACACCGCCGAGATCATCCGGGTCAGCGCCACGGTCCAGGCGTAATGCTCCATGTTCTTGGAATTTATGAAGATTTCGAACGGCCTGCGATGCCCGCCGACGACGATATCGTTCAGCGTGATATAGATCGCGTGGTTCGAATCCGGCCATTTCAGCTTGTAGGTCGCGCCTTCGAGCGCCTGCGGCCGGTCGAGCGGTTCGGCGATATAGACCACGTCGCCATGGGGCATCGCCGGTTCGTCCTCGCGCTCCGACACCACTTCGGGCGCCGGCCCGGACGCGGAGGGACCGTCGCCCTCGCCGAAGAGCAGCCAGCGCGAGGTGACGCCCAGCGCCTCGGCCACCGCGCGGGCGTCGCGGTTGGTCGGCTTGTGGCCGTCGTCCCAGGAGGCGATCCGGTCGGGGTCGATCCCGGTCCGCCCGGCAAGGTCGGGAATGTCGTGGATACCCGCCCCTTTTGCCGCCGCTTCGATCCGCGCGGCGATGGAGGTCTTCGGCCCCTCCTCCGCCGGCGCCGCGGCAACGCTCAGGACCGAACCCGTGACCGCGTTCGGCCGGTAGGTGGTGCAGCCCTTGCAGCCCGTCTCCCAGGCCTGGAGATAGACGTCCTTGAAAGCGTCGAAGCCGATATCCGGCGGGCAGTTGATGGTCTTCGAGATCGACGAATCCACCCATTTCTGCGCCGCCGCCTGCATGCGGATGTGGTCGGCCGGCTCCAGCATCTGGGCATCGACGAAATGCGCAGGCAGCGGCTTGTCGCCCTTCAGCTCGCGCCAGAGCTGCACCGCGTAGTCGACCACTTCCTCCTCGGTGCGCGTGCCGTCCTTCTGCAGCACCTTGCGGGTATAGGCATAGGCGAAGACCGGCTCGATGCCGGATGACACGTTTCCGGCGTAGAGGCTGATCGTGCCGGTCGGCGCGATGGACGTGAGGAGCGCGTTGCGGATGCCGTGCTTGCGGATCGCCTTGCGCACGTCCTCGTCCATCTGCGCGAGCGCGCCGGATGCCAGGTATTTCCTGGCATCGAACAGCGGAAACGGGCCCTTTTCCTTCGCGAGATCGACGCTCGCGAGATAGGCCGCGCGGGCGATGGCTTGCATCCAGGCCTCGGTCTGCGCCGCCGCTTCCTCCGAGCCGTAGCGCAGCCCGACCATCAGGAGCGCATCGGCGAGCCCGGTGACGCCCAGTCCGATCCGCCGCTTCTGCCGCGCCTCCTCCGCCTGCTGGGGCAGCGGGAAATTCGAGGCGTCGACGACGTTGTCCATCATCCGGATCGCGGTCCGGACCAGCCCGTCGAGCTCGTCGGGCGCGATGGCCGCATCCGCCTCGAACGGGTCGCGCACCAGCCGCGCGAGGTTGATCGAGCCGAGGAGACAGGCGCCATAGGGCGGCAAGGGCTGCTCGCCGCAGGGGTTCGTCGCCGCGATTGTCTCGGCATAGGCGAGGTTGTTCATCGCGTTGATGCGGTCGATGAAGATCACGCCCGGTTCGGCGTAGTCGTAGGTCGCGCGCATGATCCGGTTCCACAGGTCGCGCGCGGGAAGGGTGCGGTAGACCTTGCCGTCGAAGCTCAGCTCCCAGGGCGCGTCGGCTTTGACCGCTTCCATGAACGGGTCGGTCACGAGCACGGAGACGTTGAAGTTCCGCAGCCGCGCCGGGTCGGACTTGGCCGCGATGAAATCCTCGATGTCCGGGTGGTCGCAGCGCATGGTCGCCATCATCGCGCCGCGGCGCGAACCGGCCGACATGATCGTGCGGCACATCGCGTCCCAGACATCCATGAAGGAGAGCGGGCCCGAGGCGTCGGCGGCGACGCCCGAGACGGCGGCGCCCTTCGGGCGGATCGTCGAGAAGTCGTAGCCGATGCCGCCGCCCTGCTGCATGGTCAGCGCGGCTTCCTTCAGGGCCTGGAAGATCCCCTCCATCGAATCGTCGATGGTGCCCATGACGAAGCAGTTGAACAGCGTGACCGAGCGCGCGGTGCCGGCGCCCGCGACGATGCGGCCGGCGGGCAGGAAGCGGAACTCCTCGAGCGCCTCGTAGAAGGTGTCTTCCCACGCCGCCGGGTCGGTCTCGCCCGCCGCCAGCGCGCGCGCGATGCGGCGCCAGGTCTCCTCGACCGTGGCGTCGATGGGCGTGCCATCCGCCGCCCTGAGGCGGTATTTCATGTCCCAGATCTGCTCGGCGACGGGCGCGAAGAAGCGGGTCATCAGGCGAATCCTTCGGTTCCGGGCTATCAACCTACTACGGCTGGTAGTTCGCAGCAATCCGGCCGCGAAATAGAAGCCCGCGTAGTTCCACGAGATCGTTACGCCGGAAGACGACGCGACTCGTGCTATGATCGCAAGGTGCCGGACCAGATTTTCCCGGCCCGACACATTTTAACGCGATGCCCTTTTTGGAAAAGGAATTGGACCCATGCGCATCTTCCAGGTGGATTCCGTCGAAATCCAGGTCGCCGAGAGCGACCCGCCGCAGGCCGTGATCACCGTACACGGCACGGCCACCACGCCCGGCTGGACCAATGTCCGGCTCGACCCGCTCGAAAAGACGCTTTCGGCAGACGGAATCTTCGACCTCGAACTTGTGGGCGAGCCGCCCGACGGGATCGTGCCCCAGGTCCTCACCGGCGTGATGGCCTCCTTTGTCCTGAAGAAGGACGTGGAACGGCTCGTCGGCGTGAAGGTCGATGCGCGGACCAACAGCGTCACGCAGCTTCTCCAGCACGTGCTCCAGGCCTCGGCCGGGCGGGTGGCGGGCCCCGCCTTCACCACCTTCGCGGTGGGCGAGGAGACGCCGACGACGCTGGCCCTGGGCGAAGAGGGCGGACCGGTGCCGACAACGCTGGCGCTCGGCGAGGAAGGCGGGCCGACGCCCACCACGCTGGCCTTGGGCGAGGAAGGGGGGCCGATCCCGACGACACTGCGTTTCGGCGAGGAAGGCGGACCGAAGACGGCGTTCATCGCCGAAGAGAACCCCAAGACCGTCTTCGGCGGCGAGGAAGGGCCGAAAACCGCGTTCTTCCAGGAAGAAGGCCCGAAGACCGCGGCGATCAGCGAAGAGGGTAAACCGGCCTTCGGCGAGACCGACCCGCGCGTCGACGATCCCAAGCCGCCCTTCGGCGAGGGCTTCGACCTGGGCGGGTTCCGCAACCCGTTCGGACAGCGTTGAGGCCGGGCCATGGATGTGGACATTCTGGTGGCCTGTGGCCGGGGCGACCCGAACACGGGCGCGATTCTCGCCGCGGCGGAGGCGCGGGGCGTGACGGTCTGCGAGGTGATCCCGGACGCCGAGGGCGAACCGGCGGTCACCTGGGACCCGGTTTCGGGCGCGCTCACGGTGGATGGCGCCGAGATCGGGGCGCGCGGCATCTTCCTGCGCTACGACGTGTTCGGGCCGGGCGGCTACCAGCCCGACCAGGGCCGGGCGGACCGGGCGCTTGCCTGGTTCTCGACAATGTGCAGCTGGGCCTATGCCGATCCGGGGCTCCGCTTCTTCAACCGCGAAGGGCGGCAGAGCGCGGCCTACAAGGGCTTCATGCTCTCCCGCGCCGCCGCTTTGGGGCTGCCCCTGCCCGAGACGCGGCTCACCAATGCGCGGGCGGCGGTCGAGGCCATGGGCCCGCCGGAGCGGCTGATCGCCAAGCCCGCGGGGGGCGGGGCGTTCACCTCGGAACTCGGGGCAGCCTTCGAGCCCTTTGCGGGGGAGACGGCGCCGGCGCCGGCGATCGTGCAGGAGCGGCTGGGCTATCCGGAGGTGCGGGTCTACCTGGTGGGCGGGGTTCCCTTCGTCTTCGAGACCCATGCGACGACGCTGGATTTCCGGGCCGACCAGAGGAGTGCCACCACCTACCTGCCGCCCGAACGGCTTCGGCCCGAGCTTCTCGCCGGGCTCCGGCGGCTCGCCGGTGACCTCCGTCTCGATTTCTGCGCCTTCGACCTGAAGACCCGCGAAAGCGCCGGGGAGCTCTGCTTCCTCGAGGTCAATTCGGGGCCGATGTTCTCGGCCTTCGACGCGCTGACCGGGGGCGCTCTGGCAGGCGCGATGGTGGACTGGCTCTCCGGACGGTCTGCGGCCGGCGCGATGGCCGCCGAATAGAGGCTTGAGAATCGGGCCGTGAAACGTAATCTGGACCCCGTATCCATTGGGGTCCGGATGTCTGCCACACTACATCTTGTAAAGCTCTGCGTCGGCGCCGAGAGCGTCGAGGACCTGTGCGACTGGCAGGCGAGCAGCCGCGGGAACGGGCCGGACGGGCTGCCGCGCCATGTCACGCGGATGTGGCCAAAGCGCGAGGCCGAGGTGGTCGCGGGCGGCTCGCTCTACTGGGTGATCAAGGGCGTGGTGCTGGCGCGGCAACGGATCCTGCGCTTCGATCCGGTGGACCGGGGCGACGGGATCCGGCGCTGCGGACTGGTGCTGGACCGCGAGGTGGTGCGGACCGAGGCGATGCCGAAACGTCCGTTCCAGGGCTGGCGCTACCTGGCGGCGAAGGATGCGCCGCGGGACCTGCCGGCGGGCCGCAGCGCGGGCGAGGCGCTGCCGCCCCGGCTGGAGGCCGCGCTGGCGGAAATCGGCGTGAGATAGCCGCGCACAACCCGTACACAACCTGTACACAACCCGTACACCGGCGGATGCCCCCGGTTTCGCCATGGACGGCCCTTGCATTCCGCGTCAGACTGCGCTTTGCCGCGGCAGGTTCCCGGCGCCGGACCGTTTTTCGGACTGCGCCGGAAAAGTAGTTTAACGCTAAACAATCTTCGCGCCGCGCGGACGGGAGGAAGACCAGATGGACAGTGCAACCGACCAGTATCGGCATGCGGCGCTCAGCTATCACGCCGAGCCGAAGCCCGGGAAGCTGGAGATCCGCGCCACCAAGCCACTTGCCAACGGCCGCGACCTGGCGCGCGCCTATTCGCCCGGCGTCGCGGAGGCCTGCAAGGAGATCCATGCCGACCCGAACACCGCGAGCCTCTACACCACGCGGGGCAACCTGGTCGCCGTGGTCACGAACGGGACGGCGGTTCTCGGGCTCGGCAATATCGGCGCGCTGGCCTCGAAGCCGGTGATGGAGGGCAAGGCCGTCCTGTTCAAGAAATTCGCCAATATCGACTGCTTCGACATCGAGCTGAACGAGACCGACCCGGAGAAGCTCGCCGATATCGTCTGTGCGCTCGAGCCGACCTTCGGGGCGATCAATCTCGAGGACATCAAGGCGCCCGAGTGCTTCATCGTCGAGAAGCTCTGCCGCGAGCGGATGAACATCCCCGTCTTCCACGACGACCAGCACGGCACCGCCATCGTGGTGGGCGCGGCGGCGCGCAACGCGCTCCTAGTCGCGAAGAAGGCGTTTGCGGACATCAAGGTGGTCTCGACGGGCGGCGGCGCGGCGGGCATCGCCTGCCTGAACATGCTTCTGAAGCTGGGCGTGAAGCGTGAGAATGTCTGGCTCTGCGACATCGCCGGCCTCGTGCATGAAGGCCGCACCGAGGAGATGACGCCGCAGAAGGCGGAATACGCCCAGCCGGGCGGGCCGCGAACCCTGGGCGACGTGATCGAGGGGGCCGACCTGTTCCTGGGACTTTCGGGCGCGAATGTGCTGAAGCCCGAGATGGTGGCGAAGATGGCGGAGCGGCCGATCATCTTTGCCCTCGCCAACCCCAATCCGGAGATCATGCCCGACGCGGCCCGCGCGGTGGTGCCCGACGCGATCATCGCGACGGGCCGGTCGGATTTTCCGAACCAGGTCAACAACGTGCTCTGCTTCCCGTTCATCTTCCGCGGCGCGCTCGACGCGGGCGCCACAGCGATCAACGACGAGATGGAACTGGCCTGCATCGAAGGGATCGCGGCGCTGGCCCGGGCGACGACCAGCGCCGAGGCCGCGGCGGCCTATTCCGGCGAGAAGATGACCTTCGGCGCCGACTACCTGATCCCGAAACCCTTCGACCCGCGGCTGATGGGCGTGGTCGCGACGGCGGTTGCAAAGGCGGCGATGGAGACCGGCGTCGCGACGCGGCCGATCCCCGACATGGAGGAGTACAAGCGCAAGCTCGACGGTTCGGTGTTCCGCTCGACCTTGATGATGCGGCCGGTCTTCGAAGCGGCCGCGACCGCGCGGCGCACGCTGGTCTTCGCCGAGGGCGAGGAGGACCGGGTGCTTCAGGCGGCCAACGCGATTCTCGAGGAGATGACCGACAGCCCGATCCTGATCGGCCGCCCCGAGATCGTGGAAGCGCGCTGCGAGCGCCTGGGCCTGCCGATCCGGCCGGGCCGGGATTTCGAGCTGGTGAACCCCGAGAGCGACCCGCGCTACCGCGACTACTGGACCACCTATCACGAGCTGATGCAGCGCAAGGGTGCCACTCCCGACCTGGCCCGGGCGATCATGCGCACCAACACCACGGCCATCGCGGCGGTGATGGTGCATCGCGGTGAGGCCGACAGCATGATCTGCGGAACCTTCGGACAGTATCTCTGGCATCTGAACTATATCTGCCAGGTGTTGCAGACGCCGGATCTGAACCCGATCGGCGCGCTCAGCCTGATGATCCTCCAGGACGGCCCGCTTTTCGTGGCCGACACCCAGGTGAACCCGCAGCCGACCCCCGAGCAGATCGCCGAAACCACCATCGCCGCGGCGCGCCATGTACGGCGTTTCGGCCTGGAACCGAAGATCGCGCTGTGCTCGCATTCCCAGTTCGGCAATCTCGACGTGGATACCGGGCGGCGGATGCGCGCCGCGCTGGCGATCCTCGACGCGGAGCCGCGGGATTTCGAGTACGAGGGCGAGATGCATGCCGACGCGGCGCTCGACGTGGCGCTGCGCGACAGGATCTTCCCGAATTCGCGGATGCAGGGGCCGGCGAACACGCTGATCTTCGCCAATACCGATGCGGCCTCGGCGGTGCGGAACATCCTGAAGATGAAGGCGGCCGGGCTCGAGGTCGGGCCGATCCTGATGGGCATGGGCAACCGGGCGCATATCGTGACGCCGTCGATCACCGCGCGGGGGCTTCTGAACATCTCGGCGCTGGCGGGAACACCGGTGGCGCATTACGGGTGAGCCCGAAAGGAGACCGCGCCGCCAGCGGGGACTGACGGCGCGGCGCTTCTGGTCCTTATTGGCCGGCTGGGTGCCGGGCCTCGAAGGCTTCGGCTGTGTACGCCCGAAGGCGTCGACCTTTGAACAAGGGCGGCGCGGTTTCCACGCCGCCTTGACCCTCCAATATGCCAAAAATGCAACAACGCAAGCAAAATCTCGCCTTAGTTGCGGAAAGTGATTCGGCGCGCGGGGGCGGCGCCGAAAATTGACGCAACAGCGACCCTCTGGCGCAGGCGCTGACCTTGCCGAATTTCGCCCGCTGGCTCTAACTGGCGCAAGCGAGGGAGGAGTTCATGGCCTATAAAGACGTCTACGCGGCGAGCCTTGCGGATCCGGAAGGGTTCTGGATGGAGGCCGCCCGCGAGATCGACTGGGAGCGGATGCCGACCAGAGCGCTTTTCGACACGAGGGCGCCGCTTTACGAGTGGTTTTCGGACGGGCTGGTGAACACCTGCTGGAACGCGGTCGACCGCCATGTGGAGGCCGGGCGCGGGCACCAGACGGCAATCATCTGGGACAGCCCGGTCACCGGCTCGAAGCGCGCGATCAGCTATTACGAACTGCGCAACCGCGTCGCCTCGCTGGCCGGGGCGCTGCGCGCCAAGGGCGTGGAGAAGGGCGACACGGTGATCATCTACATGCCGATGATCCCCGAGGCGCTGGAGGCGATGCTGGCCTGCGCGCGCATCGGCGCGATCCATTCGGTGGTGTTCGGCGGCTTCGCGGCGAACGAGCTGGCGGTGCGGATCGACGACGCCAGGCCGAAATGCATCATCGCCGCTTCCTGCGGGATCGAGCCGGGCCGGACGGTCCATTACAAGCCCTTGCTCGACGGCGCCATCGGGATGGCGACGCACAAGCCCGAGTTCTGCGTGATCTTCCAGCGCGAGCAGGAGGTGGCGCAGCTGATCGAGGGGCGCGACTTCAACTGGCACGGCTTCCAGTACGGGGTCGAACCGGCGGAATGCGTGCCGGTCGAGGGCAGCCACCCGGCCTATATCCTCTATACCTCGGGCACCACTGGGCAGCCCAAGGGCGTGGTGCGGCCCACTGGCGGGCATCTCGTGGCGCTGAACTGGACGATGCGGAACATCTACGATGTCGAGCCGGGCGACGTGTACTGGGCGGCCTCGGATGTGGGCTGGGTCGTGGGGCACAGCTATATCTGCTATGCGCCGCTGATCTACGGCTGCACCACCGTGGTCTTCGAGGGCAAGCCTGTCGGCACCCCCGATGCGGGCACCTTCTGGCGGGTGATCGAGGAGCACGGGGTGCGCGCCCTCTTCACCGCGCCCACCGCCTTTCGCGCGATCAAGCGCGAGGATCCGAAGGGCGAATTCCTGGAGAAGTACGACACGTCCTGCCTCAAGGCGCTGTTCCTGGCGGGCGAGCGGGCCGATCCGGACACGATTCAATGGGCGCTCGACAAGCTCAAGGTCCCGGTGATCGACCATTGGTGGCAGACCGAAACCGGCTATGCCATCGCCGCGAACCCCCTCGGCATCGAGGCGCTGTCGGTGAAGATCGGCTCGCCCTCGGTGCCGATGCCCGGCTGGGACGTGCGGATCCTCGACGAGGCGGGCCATCCGGTGCCGGCGGGCACCTTGGGTGCGATCGCGGTGAAGCTGCCCCTGCCGCCGGGCACGCTGCCGACGCTGTGGAACGCGGAGGCGCGGTTCCTCAAGAGCTATCTCGAGCATTTCCCCGGCCATTACGAGACCGGCGACGCGGGCTATGTCGACGAGGACGGCTATCTCTACATCATGGCCCGCACCGACGACGTCATCAACGTGGCGGGCCACCGGCTCTCGACCGGCGCGATGGAGGAGGTTCTGGCCTCGCACCCCGACGTGGCGGAATGCGCGGTGATCGGTGTTTCGGATGCGCTCAAGGGGCAGTTGCCGCTCGGGTTCCTCTGCCTCAACGCGGGCACGACCCGCGACCATGCCGAGATCGTCGGCGAAGTGGTGGCCCTGGTGCGCGAGAAGATCGGGCCGGTGGCGGCGTTCAAGCTCGCGACGGTGGTCGACAGGCTGCCCAAGACCCGCTCGGGCAAGATCCTGCGCGCGACCATGGCCAAGATCGCCGATGGAGAGGCGTTCAGGACGCCGGCGACCATCGACGACCCGGCGATCCTCGACGAGATCCGCGGCGCGCTCCAGGGGTTGGGCTACGCCAAGGCGTAAGGCGAGGGCATGCAGCACTCCCGGCCGGAATCACGGCTTGGCACGGGCCGCCGGGCCCGCGCCTGACTGTGTCTCGCCAAAGGCTTCCGTCAGCACGAAACGCAAGCCGGGTGAGCGCCAGCCCGCCGGGACGGGCAGGCGCTCGCCCGGCGCCTCCGGCGCTGTTCGGGCGGGGGCGGTTAGCGGCGCCGGATCCTCTTGGGCTCGGCGAAGAACCAGACCTCGTCCGTGCTGTCGGGAAGGCGCTTTCCCTCGGGCGCTTCCCCGAGGCTCACATAGTGATCACCAGCGCGGATATAGGACGTGCAATTGCGGCCGACGGCATCCAGCGCGTCCCGATAAAACGCCACGATGGCGGCGGAGTCCGAATTGCGCACCTGTCCGGCAACAGTGATCTCGGCCTTCCGGAGATCCGTGCAATAGCGGGCACCGTGAATGACGGAGGTGACGCGGATGCTCAGTTCGCCGCCGTTTCGTCCCGGAGCCGGCCGCCAGTGGGTTCGCGTCCGGATGTCGTAGTGGATGCGGTCGCCGTCTACGTCGAGTTTCGCGAGGGTTGCGCAGCTGTCGGTGCGCCGGTCGTAGTCGACGCATTCATAGGGTCTTCCGGATGTCTCCTCGAGCAGCCGACGAATGGGGACCCGCTCCGCGGCCTGCGCCGTCGCAACCGCGCCCAAAAGAAGGATGCACGCCGTTCCAAGTGATTTCATTTGCCCTGCCCTTCGTTCCCGGCGCGCCTGCGAACAGACACCTGGCAGGAATGCGGCGCAAGTCGAAGCTTTGCCCTGTTTCGGCGCCGCTCCATCGGCAATGGCGCGCGGGAGACCGGCATTGTCATGCATTGCGGGGTCAATCGGGAGGTTCGGGAGCGGAGATTTGGACTTTGGCATCCGGCCCGCGCAGTCTCGGACCCGGTTGTTACGAGTTACATGTTCCGGGTGGGTGGCGATGTCTCCGATCGAAAAGGCGCAGGCGAAGTCCGCCGCTTTGGCGGCGCTGGGGCTGGGGGGACATCCCGCGCCCGACGAGATCCGGGCGGCGTGGAAGCG
This sequence comes from Paracoccaceae bacterium, assembly GCA_003605175.1. GTDB lineage: Bacteria > Pseudomonadota > Alphaproteobacteria > Rhodobacterales > Rhodobacteraceae > Ovoidimarina. The sequence goes on from QWDA01000013.1 coordinate 71,614, forward strand.
GGTGGCGTTCCAGACCCATCCCGACCGCAATGGCGGGGCGCTCGACGCCTTTTCCGCGGCACGAGCGGCCTATGACCTTCTCCTTTCCGACGGCGGCGCGACCGTGCCGGGCCCGGCACCGGTGCGGCCGACGCGGGTGTCGCCGGCCCGGGCAGAGCGGCCGCAGGCGGCGCGTGTGCTGGAGTTCTCCGTCGAAGTGGTGTCGCGCTGTCAGGAGACGCTCGACGGCGAGGCGGGCGCGGCGCGGGGCGCGACCGCCGATCACCTGCCCCGCGCCGTGCGGCGGCAGGGCCGGACCCTGACCTATGTGGTGCCGACCCCGCTTGCGGCAGGGATCAACCGGGTGGCGCTGCCGACAGCGATCCTCGAGGACCCGCGCAAGGTCCGGGCGAAGATCGTGTCGTTCCGCTCGGGCAGCGCGGGGCCGAGCGAATTCGAGATCCCGGATGCGATGCGGGCCCAGCTCTTTCCGGGCGCGCGGGCCGTCCATATCCGCTTCGGCAAGGAATGAAGCGGCGCCTCAGACCTTGAAGGCGAAGCGCACGCCGCCCCAGTGGCGGCCGCGCACGAAGATCGGCGCGGAGAGATCCTTCATCAGCACGAAATTTCCGCCGCCCATGTCGCGGCGGTAGATCTGCATCAGGAAGCTCTGCTGGTTGCGGCCTGCCTTGAGCCCGACCCGGTCGTCGAAGATCCGCCGGTTGCGGCAGTTCGCGGCGTTCCACACCGGGTCGTTGCCCTGGGGACGCGAGAATTTCTTGTTGTGCGTCGGCAGGTAGCCGTTGGTGTCGACCGCCGCGCAGAACACCACCGAGGGCGCGAATTCGAGCGCCGTCTCCTGGATCGGCGGCAGCACACGGTCGGTGAAGCGGGTGAAGGGCGCCATTACCTGCTCGGGATCGCTGCCCGGGATTGTCTGGTAGCGGCGGGTGAACAGATCGGCCTCGGAGATCTCGCCCGAGGCGACCCCGGCCTCGAACGCCGCGCTGATCTGGGCGGCGAGATCCTGCACCTTCTCGATGAAGGCGCCGTCCGACGCGGCGCCGCCCGCCTCGACGCTGCACTGGACGATGCTCTCGGACAGATCGACCAGGCTCTCGACCCGCCCCCGCACGGTCGTCACGTCCTCGGTCACGCGGCGCACCTGGCCCTCCAGCCCCGCGAAGGTTCCACCGAACGTGCCCAGCGCCTGATCCATCTGCACCACCTCTTCGGCGATGCCGCCCGCGGCCCCGGCGCTGCGCTTGACCTCGTCGGCGATCTTGCTGAGCGCCTCGTCGGTGCCCTCGGACTCCTTCAGGACGCGGCCGGCCTCGGTGGACACCGTCTCGGATTCGGTGCGGAGCTTGGCCACCGCGCCGGTCAGCGTCTCGGTCGCCGCTCCGATCTTCTCGCCCGCCTGGGCCGTCTTGCGGCTGAGCTCGTTGATCGCGTCGGCGACAATGGCGAAGCCCCGGCCGGCATCGCCCGCCCGCGTCGCCTCGATCTTGGCGTTGATCGCGAGGATGTTCACCTGCTTGGCGATCTGGCCGATATTGCGGTTGTTGTCCTGCACTTCCGACAGGACTTCCGCCACTTCGGCCATGCGCATTTCCAGCCGCTGCACCCATTCGGCGACCGATTTCGCGCGCGCCCCGGAGCTGCGCAGATCGTCCACCGATCCCAGCACGAGCTGCAGGCCGGACTCGCTCGCCTCGACCACCTCGTCGGCGCGTTCGCGCACGCGCGCGCAGGCATCGACGATCTGGTCGGAGGCCTGCCGCGCATTGCCGATCGCCAGGACCTGCGAGCGCGATTCCGCGTCGAGGGAATCGAGAAATCCGCTGATCTCGACAATGTCGAAGCCAAGCCGCGTGCTGTGCTCCGCAAGCGTTGTCAGCAGATTGTCATCCTCGGCGTGCGACGTCTGGGCCTGGCTTCCGAGCATCTTGGCTCCCTCATAGGTCGGCCGGCACCATAGGAACGAGTGCTTATCAGCGGATTAAGGAATTTTGCGCTCAGGCGAATTGCTCGCGGATCAACCGCTCTTCAAGCCCGTGGCCGGGGTCGAACAGGATCCGGTGCCGCACCGCGGGCTCGCTGCGGATCTCCACCGTGACGACATTCCGCACCGAACGCCCGTCGGCATCGGCCATCACCGGGCGCTTCTTCGGGTCGATCACGTCGAAGCGCACCCGCGCCGCCTTGGACAGGATCGCGCCGCGCCAGCGCCGTGGCCGGAACGCGGCAACCGCGGTGAGTGCCAGCACCTCTGCGCCTATCGGCAGGACGGGCCCGTGCGCCGAGTAGTTGTAGGCCGTCGACCCGGCGGGCGTGGAGATCAGCGCCCCGTCGCAGACCAGTTCCTCGAGCCGGATCTTGCCGTCGATGCTGATCCGCAGCTTGGCCGCCTGCGGTCCGGCGCGAAGAAGCGAGACCTCGTTGATCGCCAGGGCTTCACGCACCGCACCGTCCGCGCATTCGGCGCACATGGCGAGCGGGTTGATCACCTCTTCCTCGGCCGCCGACAGCCGTTCGATCAGCCCGTCCTCGGAATATTCGTTCATCAGGAAGCCGATGGTGCCGCAATTCATGCCGTAGACCGGCCGGTCGAGCGCCATGGTGCCGTGCAGCGTCTCGAGCATGAAGCCGTCGCCGCCGAGCGCCACGATCACGTCGGCCCCCTCCGGCGCGGCATCGCCATAGCGCGCCACCAGCGCGCGGCGCGCGCTCTCGGCGATCTCGCTGTCGCTCGCGCGAAAGGCGATCTTCTCGATCCGCCGCATGGTTCCTCCCAAGCCCCGCTTCTCCCGAGACTTTGCCCGCCCGGCCCCGAAACACAAGCGCGCGGGCACTTTCGCGCATCGCGCAATCGGTTTATGAACCGCAACGAACCGCCAGAGGGAGCGCAGAAGATGAACGTGAGCCACCGCGACGACGGATTTTTCACGGAAGGGCTTGAGAGCCGGGATGCGGAGGTTTTCGGTGCGATCCGGTCGGAGCTTGGGCGTCAGCGGGACGAGATCGAGCTGATCGCCTCGGAGAACATCGTCT
>QWDA01000014.1 GCA_003605175.1 Paracoccaceae bacterium
GCCGTATTTTTCCTGGAAGTCCTCCGCGATCATCCGCGTCAGCACGTCCTCGAGATCGCCCGGCGGGAACGGGACGACGAAGTTCACCGGCTTTTCCGGATAATCGGCGAGGGCGGCCGCGGGCATGGCGGCCAGAGCGAGTGCGCCGGCGGCGCGAAGCAGTGCGTTCAAGGTAGCCTCCCCAAGTTGGTCGGTTCATTATTTGATCCGGTGGTATCATTAATCTTTTCCCCAGTTCGATTCTCTGTCAATCTTCCTCTTGGGATCGGCGCCGTGCCGAACCCCGCGCGGGAAGGGAGGTCAACCATGGGAACGATCACGAAAGCACTGCAAATGCTCGACTTTTTTTCCCGTGCCCGGCCGGAGATCGGGTTGGGGGAATTCGTCCGACTCAGTGGCCGCGACAAGGCGACGGTTCACCGTCACCTGGTGGAACTCGAAGAGAACGGATTCCTTGAACAGAATCAGATCAGCCGGGCCTACCGGCTGGGCCCGGCGCTTCTGCGTCTCTCGGGCGTGCGCGAGGTGACGAATCCGATCCGGGGCCTGGTTCGCCCGATTGTCACGGCCCTTGCCGAAGAGGTCGGCGAACTCGCGCATTTCTCGGTGCTCCAGGGTTCGGCATTGTCGCCGGTGTGTCATGCCGATCCGTTGCGGCACGGCACCCAGGTGCATTTCGACGAGGCGGAGATACTGCCGATGCATGCCACATCGTCCGGGCTCGCCGTTCTCGCCTTTGCCGATACGAAGCTGAGACGGCGCGTTCTGGGAAGACCGCTCCGGCCCCATACCGAGCGGACACCGGTCGATCCCGACGAAATCTCGGCGCTGCTCGATGAGGTGCGGCGTACCGGCCTCAGCCGGCTCGACCGCACCTATGACGAGGAAGTGGTGTCGCAGGCCGCACCGATCTTCGGCGCAACGGGCGAGGTTATCGGCGCGCTGTCCGTCGCCATGCCCCTGGTGCGCGCACGGCCGGATCACCTGAGGTCGATCTCGCGCCCGCTTCTGGATGCCGCGCGGTCGGCCACACGTTCCCTGGGCGGGGTCAACCCGGCCTTCGCCTCCGGCGAGGCGTCCGAAACGCTGCCCGCAGAGCACTCCGCCTGAACAACCATCACCCTGATCCGTTCGAGAATTGACATGAAAGACACGAATTTCCTCAAGAAAAACAATGCCCGCCACCTCTGGCACCCGATGGCGCATCCGGCCGACAGCCTCGCCAACCCGCCGGACATCATCGTCGGGGCCGAGGGCGTCGAGATCGTCGATGTCGACGGGCACCGCAGCGTGGACGCGGTCGGAGGGCTCTGGAACGTCAATCTCGGCTATTCCTGCGCGCCGGTGAAGCAGGCCATCGCGGATCAGCTCGACAAGCTGCCCTACTACTCGATCTTCCGGGGCACCTCGAACGACGCCGTGATCGAGCTGAGCTGGATGCTCAAGGAGTTCTTCGAGCCCGACGGGCTCACCCGCGCCTTCTTCACCTCCGGCGGATCCGACAGCGTCGAGGTGTCCCTGCGCCTCGCGCGGCAATACCACAAGCTGCGCGGTGCGGCGGGCCGGGTGAAGTTCCTCAGCTTCAAGAAGGGCTATCACGGCACGCATACGCTCGGCGCCTCGGTCAACGGCAACGCCAATTTCCGCGCCGCCTACGAGCCGTTGATGCCGGGCTGCTACCACATTCCCGCGCCCTACACCTACCGCAATCCGTTCAACGAGACCGATCCCGCGAAGCTCGCGCAGCTCTGCCTGGCGGCCCTGGAGGACGAGATCGGGTTCCAGGGCGCGGAGACCATCGCCGCCTTCATCATGGAGCCGATCCTCGGCGCGGGCGGGGTGATCCCGCCCCATGAAAGCCTGATGCCGGGCGTGCGGGAAATCTGCTCGAAGCATGGCATCCTGTTGATCGCCGACGAGGTAATCACCGCTTTCGGACGCACCGGAAGCTGGACCGGGTCGCGGCACTGGGGCGTGCAGCCCGACCTGCTGTGCAGCGCCAAGGCGATCACCAACGGCTATTTCCCGTTCGGCGCGGTCATGGTGTCCGGTGCCGTTGCGGAGGTGTTCGAAGGGGACATGTCCGGCAAGGGGGCGATCGGGTCGGGCTATACCTATTCCGGCCACCCCGTCGGCGCGGCCGCAGCGATCGCCTGCCTCAGGGAGACCGAACGCCTGCAGGTCAAGGACAACGCGGCCGCGCGGGGAGCCCAGCTTTTCCGGGGGCTCCAAACCCTGATGCAGAAACACGAGATGGTCGGCGACATTCGAGGCGGGCACGGGCTGATGTGCGCGCTGGAACTGGTGTCGGAGCGCGCCTCGAAGGCGCCGGCCGACAAGAAGACGATAGGCCGGGTGCATCGCGCCACCTACGAAAACGGGGCGATGATCCGGGTGTCCGGCAACAACATCATCCTGTCGCCGCCCCTGGTGGTGACGGAAGGCGATGTCGACAGGATCCTTGCGGCGCTCGATATCGGCCTGGCCGCCGCGGCCTGAGGCCGGCCTCTGCCACATGCGCCGCGCCGGTTGGCCCCGCCACAAGGAGGGCGGGCGCCGGCGCGCGCGGCTCAGCTATCGAGGCCCTCCAGATCCATGCGCGACCGCGGCTTCGCCTGCGGATCGTCATCGAGAACCGCGTGCATGCGCTCCATCACCCGGCAGAACGTCGCCAGATCCTCGCGGCTGACGGCGCCGCGCAACCTGGCCTCGACGGCCAGCGCCGCCGGAACGATCTCGGCCAGCGCGGCCGTGCCGGCCTCGGTCAGCGAGATCGCCACCAGCCGCCCGTCCGAGGTGCCCGGGATCTTCTGCACCAGGCCGTTCGCTTCCAGGCGCGCGACCGCGCGGCTGACCCGCGGTTTCTCCAGGTTCACGCAAATGTGGATGTCGCGCACGGAAACGGCGCCGCAGCGCGACAGGTGCACCAGGACGCGCCATTCCGCGACCGACAGGCCGTGGGATCGTTCGTATTCGGCCGCCAGCCGGCGGCTCACCCGCTCGGACAGGACGGCAAGCCTGTACGGCAGAAACGCCGACAGGCGGAACGCATCGGGCATGGTCGGAGGCCTCCTGGATCGTTTCAATTGAAATGATATGGACTTTCGTTGCGGGAGCAACGACAAATGAACCGTTTTGGTGGCAACGAGCCTGACGCCGAACGCAAGACCACGGCAGTTCAGGTGACCTGAACTGCCGCCGGCGCTTCAACGACGCTGACCTCCACGTCCATCGAAAGCAGATCGGCATTCCGGCCATGGAAACTGCCGGTTACCGGAGCGACCTGCGAGATGTTCCGGGCCACGGCGACCGGGATCAGGTTGGCCGATCCGACGGATCTGTTGGTCGGGTCGAACGGGATCCAGCCCGCGCCGGGCACGAAGACCTCGGCCCATGCATGTGTTGATCCGGCCGCCATCATGCCGAGCTGGGTCCCGAAAGGATCGTAGAAATAGCCCGACACCAGTCGCGCGCCGAAGCCGAGGGTCCGGGCCGCCTCGGCAAACAGGACGGCGAAGTCCCGGCAACTGCCCCAGCCCCTGTCGAGAGTTTCGAGCGGCCCCTGCGTCCCTTCCGTCTCGCGGCTCTGGTACGAGATCCGGGCAGTGATGCCGTTGCTGACATCCTTCAGCAGGGACAGCGTGTCCGTTGGCCTGCTCATGACAGCCTCTTCGACCCAATCCGACAATCGCCCCGCGTCATCGGCATATTGCGGCGCCGCAAGCGCGCCGAGGTCGGTCCAATCCTCCGCGGAATAGCGGAAGGGGTAGGAGGTCGCGAAACTCGCGATCGCGAAGACCGGCCAGACCGGAGCGGTCAGCTCGACGCTGGTGCGCGACAGGATCACCAGCGTATCCGACGAGACATCGAAGCTGGCGATGGCGATGGCGTTGCCGGCGACGTCGTGGGACCAGCCGACGCGGGCCTTCGGGGTGATATCCAGATCGAATGCGGTGAGCGTGAGGTCACGCGTTTCACGCGGACGCAACATCAGCCTGTGCGGCCCGAGGGCAACCGCGGTCCGGTAGCGATAGGTGGTCGCGTGCGAGATCGTGATGGACGGCATCCGGGGCCTCTATGACGATCGGCCGCCGGACCGGCGCCGGCCCTGGCCGACGCCATCCGGTACGGCGGACCGCCAGGCCGAGGAGCCCTTGCAGCGGGTGCATATGCGCTCGCCGAATCCTTCGCTCCAGAAGGTGGTCCCGCACCGCAGACAGGAGCGTTCCGCGGCAATGTCGGCGCGGGCCCTGACGGGCGCCTGGATCGCGTCGCCGCTGCCTGTCATGGTTTGCGCCCCTCGTGTTTCTTCAGCCGTGCAAAGTCGCCGAGGGCGCGCGCGATCAGTTTGTGAACGCGCTCGTCTTCCGCGTCGGCGGTCGCGGCATAGCGGTCGAGAAGAAACCGCCACTTCTCCATGACCTCGATCCAGGTCCGGGCGGGCTCCCTCAGCATCTGATCCTCGAGACTCTCGATATGCGGCTGTCTCGGCCTTGAGGTGAACGCGGCGCCGTTTGCGGGCTGCCGGCGCAGCTCGGTTTCGCGCTTTTCGGCGAGGGTCCTGCGACCGTCGAGATCGATGGGTTCTCCGCTCACGGCAACGCCCTCACGATTGCATCCGATCCTGCTCGCAGCGGCAGCGCGGACCGCCCGGTTGCCATTCGGTGATCATTCCCCTGTCCCCTTTTCCGCGGGACCGCCGCGCGGACCCTTTCCCTCTTCCGTTTCGCCATCGCACCGCTCGGCGGCTTCCTGCGCCTTCGCCGCATCATCGGTCCGGGGTTCCGACCGTCCCGAGTAGAGTTTGCGGAGTTCGCTCTCGGCCACCCCGTCGGCCTGCATGACGAGGCGGATCATTGGATCGGCAAGCATTTCTTCGAGGAAGTAGTCCGTGAGCATCTTGCCGGTCAGCTTGTCCTTCGCGACCGCGTGCTCCAGTTCGGCGAGAGGTACGGCGAGTGTCCGGTTGAGACCGGGATGCGATGTCCGGGGCTGGAGGTGCACCAGGACGGAGGATGCCCATTTGCCCGGCTCGATCCAGTCCACGGGCTCGAGAAGCTGGGTCTCGATGTCGTACTCGCCGGGCGGAAGGGTCTCGTTGAAGCTCGCAAGCTCGAAGGGCTGAAGGAAGATGGCCGTGGTCCTGATGGAAAAGGTCAACTCGGTTCTCCCATGGAGTTTGCAGGTCGGCCCGGTTCGTGTTTCCGGCACGAGGTCGCGGGCAGCCGCCGCAAGCCCGACCCGGACGGCCCGTGGACCAGAAGCTTCGGCGCACGGAACTGGAGGGCTCAACTGCGCGTATCAGAGCCCGCATCCGCCGGTTCGTCACGGACCTCGTTGGTCCAGACCTGGAACTCTTTCAGCGTGTTCGGCCCGAATGTCTGCGTCAGGGGCACATCCGCCGCGTCCCGTCCTCTCGCAACGAGGATCCTCGCGGTGCGCCGCGTGTTGTTTCGCGGATCGAACACCCACCAGCAACCGTCGAGGAAGACCTCCATCCAGGCCGCGAAATCCCCGGGCGGATGGGGCTCGGGCTCGCCGATATCGCTGAGATAGCCGGTGCAATACCGCGCGGGGATGTTCATGCAGCGGCAGAACGCGATGGCGAGATGCGCGAAGTCGCGGCAGACGCCGTGCCGTCCGGCCAGCGTTTCGGAGGCGGTGCGCGTCGCGCTCGCCTGCATGTAGTCGAACGAGATCGACCCGTGCACGAAATCGCAGATCGCCTGAACCCGCGCCCATCCCGGCGCGGTCTTCTCGAACAGGCGCCAGGCGTCCTCCGACAGGAGATCGGTGTCGCAGTAGCGGCTGCCCAGAAGATAGACCAGTGTCTCGAACGGCAGGTCCTGGACCGCGTGCTGCATGGCGTCCGGCGCAAGCGGATCGGTGCGGCCGGAGTCGCGAAAGATCCCGTCGGAGGACAGCGTGAAATCGCCGGCCGGCGCCACCATCCGCGTGCACCAGTTTCCGAACCCGTCCCGGTAGCTTTCGAGCGGCACGCTGGGCGCGGTCACGAGATAATCGGCGCGTTCCAGATCGCCGAACCGCGAGTAATGCACGTTCAGCATGGCGATGAGCGGCGTCGGCTGGGTCAGCTCGTAGCGCAGGCGGCAGCCGATGCTCACGCGCATTCCGGACACCTTGCGAAGCCGGGATCTGTGGGCGTTATCTTCCAAGAACACATTCCCCATTGGAGTGCTGGAAGCTGCGATCGCAGCGCCAGCGGTTGCCGGACCGGTCAAGATGGGCGTTTGCCGGCAGGACGATCGCGGCGCAGAGGTTGTTCCGGGGTTCATATCCACGCTCGCAGCGCCATCCCGGCCCATGGCCGTCCGGATCCAGGAAGGCGTTCCCGGGCAGCGCGACGGGGGCGCAGCGACCGTCGAATGCAAAGAACCCCCTCTCGCAGGCCCATTCGGCCCCGTAATCGGAATTGGTGAGATAGCCATTCGCCGGTACGGCAATCGGAATGCAGGCCTCGGAGGTCGCCGAATAACCGCGATCGCATGCCCATCCCCGCCCCGGGCCACCGTTCGTGAGATATGCGTGTTCCGGAAGAACGATGGGCACGCAGGCTTCCCGGTCCTGCTGGTATCCGCGCTCGCACTGCCAGTCGTAGCCGGAAGAGCGCAGGAAGGCGTTGGCAGGCACGGGGATCGGCTTGCAGGACGTTCCGCTCACCTCTTCATAGCCGCGCCGGCAGGCCCAGCCCGCCCCGTACCGCTGACCGGTCGCGTAGGCGTTCTCGGGGATCGCGATCTCCAGGCACTCCACACCATCCACGCGGTATTCGAGGGCGCAATCCCACCCGCCGCCATAGCTGCGGGCCTCGGCATTGCTGGGAACCGGTCCGGCGCCGTCCTGGGCCAGTAGCGGGAAAGCGATGGAAGCGATCATGCCTGCGACAACGGACATCCTGGCGATGATCCGCGCCAGCGAACCGCTCCTGGGGGTCTTGGTGCTTGTCATGGAAGGCATCCTTCTGGCCGGAGGCCGTTCAAGCTTGTCCGGCGCCGCCGGGGTTGGACTGGCCGCCGGACGCTGCCGGATCGCTCAGAGTTCGAGCGCCGAAAGGCAGGCCTGCGCAATGTCCCGGTCCGGGGATTCGGCGCCCGGTACCGTTGCCCAGCCTGTCGCCATGAGCGCGTCGCGGCGCTTGTAGGTCGTGGCCTCCCTAATCGTTTCCAGCTTTGCCGTCCGTTCCGGGTCGGTCCGGGCCATGTCGAGGCAGACCGGCACCAGGGCCGCGACAACACCGTCACGGGACATGGCCATCGCCCTGTCGTTCGAGGTTCCGCCAGTCACCCAGCCGCCCCAGGTGAAGCCGACGATGCCGACGAGAACCGCACCGATGGCGGCGCCGTAGAGGCCGGGTTTGAGCCATTCGGGAGTGTTCATTTCAAGTCCTCCTGCGGAGAAAGCGCCGCCTCGCTGTTTCAGTGGTTCGGATCCCTGCCCTTGCGGCTCGCCGCCGTTGTCAGGTCGCTCGCCGAACCCGGTTCGCCCCGCCCGACTGCCCTTGCAGCGCACGCGGTCGAACGATCTCCGCCTTATACCTCGGGACCGTTCGGCGCGTGCTGACACATGTTAGTCCCGGCGCCGGGCGCACGGGGCGGGACAACCAGTTGCGGGACTGACCTGTGTAAGCGCGCCCGGGCGGACGAGCGCGTAGGATCGAAGAAATCGGGAAAGCCGCGCGCGGTCGCGCGCCAGGGCGTTCCCGCAATCAAGGAAGGGAACAACCATGGCCGGAACTGGAATTCTCAACCCGCACCCGCCCGAGTTCGAACGATTCCTCTACGCGTCTGTCGGCGAGGATCGGAACGGATCGGTCGTGACCGTTCTCTCGGCGCTCGCGCGGCTCGGTCTCGAGCCGTGGAACGAGACCGCCGAACTCGCCGCGCTGGGGCGGGAGGCGGCGGGCGCGCGGCTCGGGCTTCTTCTGTCGAGGTTCCGGGACGTTCCGGTGCTGGGCGACCATCACCGGTCGGTTGCGCGGGAGTTGAGCCTTCTGCTCCCGGAAGATCCTCCGCCCCGTTCCCCGGCGCGGGCCGGCGCGGCGGGCGCTTCCGGCCATCCGGCGACCAGCGTCGCGATCTGGGCGCTGCTCGCGATCCTGCTGATCCTGGGGCAAATGCTGTTCTTCGGCGCGTCGGGGGCAGGCGAATGACACTCCTAGCTCCTCCGCGCACCGGGCTTCCCGATCATGCGGCACACAGGGCAGGAACCGTGTCACCACGGGAACAGGCCATATTGTGGGACATGGAAGAACGCTTCTGGACCAGCGGTATGGACAATGCGCGCGCGACGACCTCGGAGAACGCGGTGATGATCTTTCCCTATCCGCCGGGAATCCTTCAGGGCCACCAGATCTGGAACCACTTGTCGCGGAAGACCGGCTGGCGGTCGGTGGCGATGGCGGAGCGCAGGGTGTCGCGGTGCGGCGACATCGCCATTCTCAGCTACCGTGCCGCGGCCGAAAAGCCTGATCGGCCGATCCACGAGGCGCTCTCGGCCTCCACCTATCTGCACGACGACGGCAGTTGGATTCGGATTTCCCACCAGCAAACTCCCGTCACCTGAGCCCGGCCCCGGCACGCGCCGGCATGACCGGGCCTGCATCGACGGGGGCGGCACTTTCATTTCAGGAGCGGGCCGGTCTGGTCCAGATATGCCGGGTCGAATTCGGCAAGCTCGACGAGCCGGTCATGGTCATGGAACGCCACGCGACCGTCCCTGAAGGTCACCATCCCGCTTTCGCGCAACTGACGCAGAACGCGGTTCACATGGACCGCCGTCAGGCCGAGGATGTCCGCCAGATGATACTGCGTCAGCGGGCAGTCATACCCGTCCTTGCCCGCCATGCCGACCAGAGCCAGCCGCGATCCAAGTTCCAGGAGAAAATGCGCCATGCGCGCATCCGCGTCGCGCCGCCCGATCCCGACCAGATGTTCCACCACCATGGCTTCGTCCCGCGAGACGGCCCAAAGGATGGCCGTCGCCAGGCGGGGCGTGTTCGCCAGCGCCTCCAGAAGGTCGCCCGCCAGAACCTCCGCAGCCTCGATCTCCGTGATCGGCTCGAAGCTGTGATCGGAGGTCCGCAACAACACGCTGCGCAACCCCAGAAAATCCCCCGGTATCTGAACATCCACGATCTGGCGCGTTCCGTCCGGCTGGAGCTTGTAGGAACAGACCCAGCCTTTCGCCAGGATATAGGCAGCCTGCTCCGTCTGCCCCTGATGTACCAGATCCTGTCCGGCGACAAAGGATCGCCGGCGCCGGTGCAGACGCTCCAGGACACCCAGTTCAGTTTCGGACATCGCGGCGAAAACCATGAGCTTGCGGGTCAGCGGGCTCTGATCGGTCACGTTCATGGCCCTTTCCGCGCCGGCGAAACTGTCGAAATCGGCGCCAGTACTGCTTTCGATCAGTTCATCATACAGGGCTTCCTGCAAGAGTGACGAGATGATTCAGCCCATATCGCGACCTCTACGACCGGCTTCAGGGAAAGACAGATGCCCAAGCACGCGGAATGCGCCGGAGTCGCGGCCCTCTCCATATGCGAGGCCCTTCTGCTGGCGATGAAGGATCGGGACGTCCTGCCGGAGCACGAGATCGTGGGCCTTCTCGATGACGCGGCGACGACGCTCGAGCAGGCCGGCGGTTCGCCCGCCGAGCGGGAGATGCTTCGCGCCGCTGCAAGGCTGGTCAGGGCCATCATCTCCGAGCGGAACCGGATCCCGTGATCGCGGCCCGGCCACGAGGCCCGAAGGCGCGTCGGACGCCGCTCGGGATGACCGAGACATTTCAACGAGGAGGATCGAACAATGTCCAAAGGCGACAAACGACGCGGCAATCGCGAGACCAAGAAACCGAAACAGAAGAAGGAAAAGGTCGTCGCGACCGCGGATTTCCTGAAGGGGAAGCCTCAGGTCAACATCGGCGACGCCAAGAAGAAATAGTTGGGACTAGCGCGTCTTCGCCGGCGGAGAGGGTGGCGGAGCTGGCGATCCGGGACCGGCCGGCAGTACCGGCCCGCCGGACAGGGGCCGGAATTATTTTCGCCAGCCAGAACATCATCATGCAACCGGAAAAGACGGGGCGCGCCGCGGATCTTGCCAGACCGGCCTTGTTTTCCCCCGGGCCGGGCCCTACTTAACCCTTGCTATCGTTATTCTCTGCGAACCTCTGCCTCCGTTCACCCGGCTTCAGTTGATCGACTCAGACTGACCTTGCCGGGCTGCCGCATTGTGTGGGCAGCAACCAGAACAGGAGACCACGGATATGGCCAATGGCACCGTGAAATGGTTCAACACGTCCAAGGGGTTCGGCTTCATCGAGCCCGAATCCGGCGGCAAGGACATCTTCGTCCACATCTCGGCCGTGGAGCGCGCAGGCCTCACCGGCCTTGCCGACGCCCAGAAAGTGACCTTCGATGTTGAGGCCGGCCGCGACGGCCGCGAGAGCGCCGCAAATCTCGCGCTCGCTTGACCTGACCGACACCGGGCGCCCCTGGGGCGCCCGGCTGCCAAGCCCTTGCGGCTTCGCATGAGTCAGGGAACCGAACCCGATCCTGCCGCCAGCCCGGACAATGCCGGCGGATGGACACGACAACTCGCGCCCTATCGCAGCCCGATCCCCTGGCGCGCGCGCTTCGAGCTGGCGGTGACGGCAATTCCATTCGCGGCGCTCTTCGCCCTGGCATGGGCCGCGCTGTCCGTGAGCCCCTGGCTCTCCGTCGCCCTGTCGCTGGCCAACGCCGCCTTTGTCGTGCGCCTCTTCATGATCCAGCACGATTGCGGCCACGGCGCCTTCTTTCGAGACCGCCAATGGAATGACCGGATTGGCCGAACGATCGGCGCGCTGACGCTGACGCCCTACGCCGTCTGGCGGCGAAACCATACCATGCACCATGCAACGACCGGAAACCTCGACCGGCGCGGCACCGGAGACATTCCGACCCTGACGGTCGCGGAGTACCGCGCCAGACCGCTCGTCGGACGTATCTGCTACCGGCTGGTACGGCACCCGGCGATCCTTTTCGGGATTGCGCCGTTCTACAGCTTCTTCCTGCAGAACCGGGTCCCGGCGGGGCTCATGCGGTCCGGGTGGCGCTACTGGGCGAGCGCGCTGGGCACCGATGCGACGATATTCGCCATTCTTGCAACGCTCTATCTGTTCGGTGGCGTTCCGGTCCTGCTGTTCGTCTACCTGCCGATGATGCTGCTGGCGGCCTCGACCGGGATGTGGCTGTTCTACGTCCAGCACCAGTTCGAAGAGACGTCCTGGGAGAGCGAGGCCGACTGGTCGGTGCAGGATGCCGCCTTCCACGGATCCTCTCACTACGACCTGCCGCCCGTCCTACGCTGGATCACGGCGAATATCGGCGTTCACCATGTCCACCATCTGGCCAGCCGGATTCCGTTCTACCGCCTGTCCGAGGTGCTTCGGGACCATGACGTCCTCGCCGGCGCACAGCGCCTCACGCTCCGTGAGAGCCTGCGATGCGCAAGCCTCACGCTCTGGGACGAAGACGGAGGGCGACTCGTTTCCTTCGCCGAGCTGCCGCGCCTCGCGGCGCCGGCGGCCCGCATCGAACCATGAGACTTCGCAATCCAGGGAGGATTACCCGATGACACGATCCGGCGGAGCAGATGCTGGCCATGACCTGTTCAGGGGCATGACAAGGAAGCCTGCCAAGGAGCGGAAGCAGGAAGCGCCGCCGCCGATCCTGGTGGGCGAGCATGGCAGGTACCAGATCAAGTCCGGCCGCCTCGCGGGTGAGTATGTCGCCCGCGCGTTTCCCAAACCACCGACGAATGCGCGCGGCCTGATTGCAGAGGCGAGAGGCGCGACGGAAGAGGCGGCGATCGCTGCCTTGCGTGATGTCGTCGACGCGCGGGAAAACCGAAGAACCGGAGAACGCAGGGCGGACCCGCGCACCGGCACGGCGGTGCCGAGCACCGAGGAATATGTCGAAGCGATCGGTCAGGTCGCGCTCTCGGGCCCGCAGCGCGCGATGTTGATGGCCTTGTCGCTGGCCGGCGAAGACGGGTTGACCGAGGCGCTTATCGCGCGCGCGGCCGGCTACAAGTCGCTCGCATCGGCCAACCGGTCTTTTGCGAGCGC
The DNA here is from genome assembly GCA_003605175.1 of Paracoccaceae bacterium. Taxonomy (GTDB): domain Bacteria; phylum Pseudomonadota; class Alphaproteobacteria; order Rhodobacterales; family Rhodobacteraceae; genus Ovoidimarina. The sequence goes on from QWDA01000014.1 coordinate 12,130, forward strand.
AGGCCTGCTGATCGCCAACTATCTCTCCGCGGCGACGGTTCCGAGCGCGCCATCGGGGGATCCCGAAGGGACCTCCGTCCTCGGTTTCCGGGGCGAGCCGCAGGGCGATGAGCATCCGGGAAGCTGGATACTGCACCCGGAACTGCGCGATGCCGTTCGGGCCGCACTGTGACCGCCGGGCGGTCCAGGCCGGCGTGATCCGATTTCTCGAGGTTCCGGGCACCCGATAGAGGTCGTCGCCCATGGCCAGGGTGATTTCCTTCAACGGGGCCAGCCCTGACAGCGATCAGTCCTTCCGATTGCGATCCGCGTCTGTCGCGATCCACGCAGGCAGGTTCGCGGCGGTCGCAGGGTTCGACCGCCGCGCGGCCTATGCGGCCTTGACCGGGATACGCTTGATCCTGGCCTGGGCTTCAGCCGATTTCGGCAATGTCACGGTCAGGACGCCGCGCCTGAAGCTTGCCTCGGCCTTGTCGGTATCGACACCGGGCGGCAAGGGGATCGTCCGGTAGAACGCGCCGTAGGATCTTTCCGACATGTAGACGCCCTTGCGCTTCTCTTCGTGCACGACCTTCTTTTCGCCATGGATCGTCATGGCCTCACCCGATATCGAGATGTCGATGTCCTCCTCGGACATGCCGGGAAGTTCGACCTCGATCTCGACGCTCTTGTCGGTCTCGGCCACATCGGTGCTGGGTCCAAACATGCCGATCGGGCTCGAGTGGCCGTTCCAGCCGTTTTCCACCCGATGCCAAAAGTCCTCGAACACGCCGTTGATGTCGCGCTGGAGTTTCGCCAGCGCATTCGGAGCTTCCGTATTGTCGTTCGCTGGGGTCCTGTCCTTGTCACGACCCCAGGGGATGAGATCGCTGATCTGCATTGTCGGTCCTCCTTTCCTTCGGCTGGTTACGCGGCCTTCACCGCGATCTTCTTCGGCTTGGCTTCCGCGGCACGCGGCAGTTCCAGGCGCAAGACACCGTTCCTGAAATCGGCCTTGATCTTCTTCCGGTCGACGGCGTCCGAGAGGGTGAAGGCGCGGCTGTAATCACCTTCACGATATTCCGTCGACAGGCGGCGATAGCCTTCCGGCGCTTGGCGCTTTACCCGACCGGTCAAGGTCAGAACCTGCCGTTCCAGCGTTACGTCGATGTCGTCGGGCGCGACGCCCGGCATGTCCGCGAGAATGACGGTCATCTCGCCCTGTTCGAAGATATCCACCGCAGGCGTGAACGCTTTCTCGATGGGTCTGCCGGTGCTGACTTGTCCGGCGGCGTCGCGGCCGCCCCGGGTTGCAAGTTCCTGTGCCATGGTGATCATCCTTTCTCGTTGGCGTTACGACTTGATCTCGATGCGCTTCGGCTTCTCTTCCTCGGGCCGTTGCATCTCGACCGTCAGCACGCCGCTTTCGAAGCGCGCCTCGATCTTGTTGGCATCGACGCGAAACGGCAGTTCGACCGAGCGCGAGAACTTGCCTTTCGGGCGTTCCCTACGGTGCCAGACAAGGTCGTCGCCGCTGTCCTGATCGACGAACTCACCCTGGACCGAGATCATTGTGTCATGGACGGTGAGGTCGATGCTGTCGTCCGAAAGCCCGGGAAGCTCGGCCGTCATCACGATGCTGTCGGGGCCGACCCAGAAGTTCATCGGCGGGTAGCTCGTCGTGCGGCGCGCCGGATCGGGGCCGCCGAACATTCGGTTCATCTCGTTCTGCATGTGCCGCATGCCAGCGAACGGATCGAGCTCGCTGAGTGGATCAAACCGTGTGTGGAGCATTGTGGTCCTCCTTTCCTCCGCTCACGTCGATGTCCTCCGGCCCCGCCGGGAGCGCAGCGTGAGGCGCCACCCAAGCACGGGTTCGGAAGGACTCGGTCTGCCGGAGAAGACGAGGCGGGTTGCAGCAGGAACGCAACGCCAGCGCGGGCGGCGCGAATGGAGCTGCGCCAAGCCATTGTGGCAGTCAAATGAGCGATCGCTGACGCCGATCGCCGGTTCCACTACCTGGGGACCCGCCATCGGCATCCCCGTCGGCTAACGAGTTGGGGAGCCGATTTCAGGTGTCAAGACCAGGGCCAGGAAAAATTGCGCGCCACGGTCGGATGCGAAACCGGAAGCCCTCCGGGTCCGAAACGAGCCGCGAAACTGGCCGGCAGGAGCAGGACATTGTCTGGTGCTTTTCCGCCGTTGGTACGGTCGGGCCGATGCTGGCGGAGGCCGCGCATGCCGTCGCACGTGACGTCCGCGGTCTCTTTGGCGCCGGCAGCAGCCAGGAATTTCCTCAGCGCCTTCCTGCGCGGCACTCATGGCGGAGAGACTGGGATTCGAACCCAGGGACCGCTCGCACGGTCAACGGTTTTCAAGACCGCCGCATTCGACCACTCTGCCACCTCTCCGGTCACGCTCTCATAAACGCGGCCGGGCGGGGCTGTAAACCGCCGCGCGCGCTGGCCGCGCAGCCGAGCCCTTCCATTGTCGAAGCGCTGGGGCTAAAGTGCGCGCAACGTGGCGGGACAGCCGCGCGAGCAGACTAGCTGAGCACCGGAATGCGCAGATCCGCGCGGCACAGGGGGCGGGCCATGGGACAGGCACTGAATTCACCACTTTTCGCGATATTTGCGGGGCTCTTGCTGCTTGCGGGCTGCGAAGGCGGCCCGCTCGGGACGGCCACAAGCACCGAGGCACCGGCCGAGGGCGGGCCGGCGGCGTCAACGACCGTCGAACGCGACGTGGAGGCGCCGGACGTCTTCGCGGCGAAGGAAGCGGGGCTCTGGGACGGACGCCCGTCGCTGGGCGGCGTCTGGGTGGCGCATCCCGATCTCGCCGACCCCGAGCGGGTGCTGATCCGCAACGAGGCCAACGGCAAGGAGGTCGTCGGCGCGATCTTCCGGCGCGAGCGCGAACACCCCGGGCCGAGGATCCAGGTCTCGTCCGATGCCGCGGAAGCTCTGGGCATGCTGGCGGGGCAGCCGACGGTACTCGATGTGGTCGCGCTGCGGCGCGAGGAGGTCGAGATCCCGGCGGAAGTTCCCGAGGATGACGCCACCGTCGCGCTGGGCGAGGCGACCGGGGCGGATATCGAGGCCTCTGCGCTCGACGCGCCCGAGGACCCGATCGCGGCAGCCGAGGCGGCAATCGAGGCCGCGGCCCCCGAGCCGGCGGAGCCTGCGGTGATCGAGCCCGCCAAACCGGCTCCGGTCGCTGCTGCGGCGGCGGCGCCCGCCGAGGCCGGCAAGCTCGACAAGCCCTTTATCCAGATCGGGATCTTCTCCGAGGAGACCAACGCCGAGAACACCGCGGCGAGCCTGCGCGGCATCGGCGTGATCCCCACCGTCCGGGAACAGAAATCGAGCGGAAAGACCTTCTGGCGCGTGCTCGTCGGGCCCGCGACTTCCGTGGGCGACCGCCGCGAGGTGCTTGCCAAGGTGCGCGACCTCGGTTTCGAGGACGCCTACTACGTAACCAACTGATCCGAGCCGAAGGGGGTCCCATGTCCCTGTCCCGTGTTCTGAGCCTAGCCGCGACACTGGCGTTTGCCGCCCTGCCCGCCCGGGCCGATTTCGAAACGCGCGCGGAAGCGGCCTATATCTACGACCTCACCACCGGCACGGTGCTGTTCCAGAAGAACGCCGACGAACCGCGGGCACCCGCCTCGATGTCGAAGCTGATGACGCTCTACATGTTGTTCGATGCGTTGCGCGACGGGCGGGTGGCGCTGGACGAGGAATTCGCCGTCACGACCCGGGCGAAGAACATGGGCGGCTCGACCATGTTCCTCAACGAGCTTGACCGGCCGACGGCCGAGGAACTGATCCAGGGCGTGATCGTCTCGTCGGGCAACGACGCCACGGTGGCCATCGCCGAGGGGCTCGCCGGCAGCGAGGATGCCTTTGCCCGGCAGATGAACGAGGTCGCACCGACCATCGGCCTGACCCATTCCACTTTCGCCAATGCCTCGGGCTGGCCCAACGCCAACCACAAGATGACGGCGCACGATCTTGGCGTCCTCGCGATGCACCTGATCGAGGAGTTTCCGGAGTATTACGGCTACTTCTCGCAGAAGGAGTTCGACTACAAGGATCGCTCCCCCGCGAACCGGTTCAACCGCAACCCGCTCCTGAATCTCGGAATCGGGGCCGACGGGCTGAAGACCGGGCATACCGAGGAGGCCGGCTACGGCATGGTCGCGTCGGCGCGGCAGGGCAGCCGGCGTGTGGTCGCGGTGGTCATGGGGCTGCCCGACATGCCGAGCCGCGCCTCCGAAGCCGAAGCGGCATTGAGCTGGGCGTTCCGGCATTTCGTCGAGAAGGCCGCGGTCAAGGCAGGGACCGTCGTTGCGGATGCCGATGTCTGGATGGGCGATCATCAGAGCATCGGCCTGGTGGTGCCGGAGGACGTAACGATCCTGGTTTCGGCGACGAACCCTGATTTCCGTGCGACGCGGGTCGAGTATCGCGGGCCGATCGAGGCACCGATCGCCAAGGGCGACGTGGTGGCCGAACTGGTGATCGAGCGGGAAGACCTGCCCGATGCGCGCATTCCGCTGCAGGCGGACCGCGAGGTGGTTCGGGGCGGCTTCCTGCCGCGGGTCCGGACGGCGGCGCATGTGCTCTTCGGCAAGGCGATGGAACAGGCGCAGACCCTGTGGTGACGGGCGGCGCCTTCGTGACCTTCGAGGGCATCGACGGATCGGGAAAGTCGACTCAGGCGCGGCGCCTTGCTGGCCTTGTGCGGGCCCAGGGCCGCGAGGTCGTGCAGACGCGCGAACCCGGGGGCTCTCCGGGCGCCGAGGAGATCCGCCGTCTCCTGGTCGAGGGTGCGACGGATCGCTGGTCGGCGGAGACGGAGATCCTGCTCTTCACCGCGGCGCGGCGCGACCACCTGGAAAAGGTGATCCGCCCGGGCGTCGCGGCGGGCAAGGTGGTGATCTCCGACCGTTTCGCCGATTCCACCCGTGTCTATCAGGGGGCGGCCAGGGGCGAGTTGCGGCAGGTCGTGGATAACCTTCACGCGCTGATGATCGGAACCGAGCCGGATCTGACCTTTGTCATCGACATGGACCCGGAAGCGGCGCTGGCGAGGGGGCTCGCCCGCAACTCCGGCGAGGACCGCTTCGAGGAGTTCGGCGCGGGATTCCAGACCCGGCTGCGGCAGGGATTCCTTGACCTCGCCGCCGAACAGCCGGCACGGTTCCGGGTGATCGACGGTGCGCGGAGCGAGGACGCGGTCGCGGCCGAGATCGCGGAGCATTGGCAAGCCGCCTTCGGATGAACGACGAGACGATCCCAGAACCCGACCGCGTCCCCGGCGCGCCGCATCCGCGCGAGACGGCGCGGCTGTTCGGCCAGGGCGCGGCGGAAGCGGCCTTTCTCGAGGCGCACCGGTCGGGCCGACTGCACCATGCCTGGATGATCACCGGGCCGAAGGGGATCGGCAAGGCGACGCTGGCCTGGCGGATCGCACGGTTCCTCCTGACCGATGAATCAGGGTCTGATGCTGGGCTTTTCGGCGCATCCGAACCGCCGGACAGCCTCGACACGGACCCGGGGCACCCTGCGGTGCGGCGGATGATGGCCGGTGCCGAGCCGCGCTTCTTCCTGTTGCGGCGTGGCTGGGACGACAAGGGCAAGCGCATCCGCGCGGAGATCACCGTTGACGAGACGCGGAAGCTCAAGACGTTCTTCGGGATGTCGGCCGCCGATGGCGGGCGCCGCGTGGTCATCGTCGATGCGGCGGACGAGATGAATGTTTCGGCGGCGAATGCGCTGCTGAAAGTTCTGGAGGAGCCGCCAAAGGGCGCCGTTCTTCTGCTCGTGGCGCACCAGCCGGCACGGCTTCTGCCGACGATCCGCTCGCGGTGCCGGGAGTTGCGCTGCAGCGGACTCGCCCCGAGCGAATTGGCGCCGGCACTGGAACAGGCGGGCGTTGCGTCGGGGGCCGGAGCGCTTGCGGCGCTATCGGGCGGTTCGGTGGGCGCGGCGGTGGCCATGGCGGCCGAGGACGGGCCCGCGCTCTACGCGCGGATCGCAGCGCTTGTCGGCACCGCGCCGCGGCTCGACCGGCCGGCGGCGGTCAAGCTGGCCGAGGAAGCGGCGGTTCGCGGCCGCGAGGCGCGGCGGGATCTGATGCTCGAGCTACTCGAACTGCTGCTGGCGCGGCTCGCGCGGGCCGGCGCCGGCCATCCTCCCCCGTTCGAGGCCGCCCCGGGCGAAGGAGACCTCCTCGCCCGGCTGGCGCCGGATCCGGCCGCCGGGCGCCGCTGGGCCGAGCTGCAACAGGCGCTTTCGGATCGCGCCCGGCAAGGACTGGCGGTCAACCTTGACGCTTCCGGCCTCATCCTCGATATGGTCCTGAAAATCAACGAAACCGCGGCGGAGATCCTTGCCCGCCCCTGAGGCCGGATGATGCACGCCGCCCCGATCACCGACAGCCATTGCCACCTGGATTTCCCCGATTTCGAGGGGGAGACAGGCGCGATCATCGCCAACGCCCATGCCGCCGGCGTGCACCGCATGGTGACGATCTGCACCCGGATCGCGAACGAGCCGAAGGTGCGCGCGCTGGCCGAAGCAAATCCGTCGGTGTTCTACGCATTCGGCGTGCACCCGATGCACGCCGACAAGGAACCGCCGGCGACGGTGGCGCAGCTCGTGAAGCTCGCGGAACACCCGAAGATGGTCGGGATCGGCGAGACCGGGCTCGACTACCACTACACCGCCGAGAGCGCCGAGGTGCAGAAGGCCAGCCTCAGGGTCCACATCGAGGCGGCGCAGGAAACCGGCCTGCCGCTCATCATCCATGCCCGCGCAGCCGATGACGACATGGCGCGGATCCTGAGTGAATGCTACGAAAAGCGACCCTATTCCTGCGTGATGCACTGTTTTTCGTCCGGCGCGGCGCTGGCGAAGGCGGCCCTGGAGCTGGGGTTCTACCTGTCGATGTCGGGCATCGCGGCCTTCCCGAGATCGACCGAGTTGCGCGAGATCTTCGCCGCGGCGCCGGTGGACCGCATCCTGGTCGAGACCGACAGCCCCTATCTCGCGCCGCCACCGCATCGCGGCAAGCGGAACGAGCCGGCCTTTACGGTCCATACCGCGAGGGTCGGCGCCGAGATCTTCGGAATGGAGTACGACGCCTTCGCCCGCCAGACCGAGACGAATTTCGAGCGCCTCTTCGCCAGGGCGGCCCAATGGCACGGCTGAGCTTCACGATCCTCGGCTGCGGCTCCTCGGGCGGTGTCCCGCGGCTCGGCGGGCGCTGGGGCGAGTGCGACCCGGCGAATCCGAAGAACCGGCGCCGGCGATGCTCGCTCCTGATCCGGCGCGAGACCGAGGCGGGAACGACCGCCGTCCTGATCGACACTTCGCCGGACCTGCGCGCGCAGCTTCTCGATGCCGGGGTCGGCCTGCTCGACGCGGTGGTCTACACCCATGCCCATGCCGACCATGTGCACGGGATCGACGATCTCAGGATGGTCGTGTTCAACCGGCGCGCGCGGCTGCCGGTCTGGGCCGACGCGGCGACGCAGGAGGCGCTCTACGCCCGCTTCGCCTATGCCTTCGTCCAGCCCGATGGGTCGCCCTATCCGCCGATCCTCGACATGCACGCGATCAACGGGCCGGTCACCATCGAGGGGGCGGGCGGGCCGATCACGCTCACACCGTTCGAGGTGGAGCACGGCTCGATCGCCGCGCTCGGCTTCCGGGTCGGCGACGTCGCCTATCTTCCCGACGTGTCGGAGATTCCCGACGGGGTCTGGCCGGCGCTCGACGGGCTCGACGTCTGGATCGTCGATGCGCTCCGCCGCGATCCGCATCCGACGCATGCGCATCTGGCGCGGACGCTGGAATGGATCGCAAGGGCGGAACCGCGCCGGGCGATCCTGACCAACATGCATATCGACCTCGATTACGACACCGTGTCGGGCGAGACGCCGGAGCACATCCAGCCAGCATTCGACGGGCTCACGATCGAGGTCGACGACTGATGCAGGCGCTCCTCGACGTGGTCCTGCCGGTCTTCTTCGTGATCGGCTTCGGCTACGCGGCGGTGTGGAAAGGGTGGTTCACCGATCAGGGCGTCGATGCCCTGATGACCTTCACCCAGAGGTTCGCGATTCCCTGCCTGTTGTTCGGAGCGATCTCCACGCTCGATCTCGGCCAGCATTTCGACCTGCGGCTTCTGGCCAGCTACTACGGGGCGGCGACGCTCTGCTTTCTCGTCGGCCTTTTCGGCGCGCGGCTCCTGTTCGGCCGCACCTGGCCGGACGCCGTGGCGATCGGATTCTGCTGTCTCTTCGCGAATTCGGTGCTTCTGGGGCTGCCGATCATGGAACGGGCCTATGGCGCCGAAGCGCTGGAACCGAACTACGCGCTGATCGCCTTCAATGCGCCGTTCTGCTACGGGCTCGGGATGACCGCGATGGAGATCGCGCGGTCCGATGGCAGGGGCGCGGTGGCGACCGCGCAGCGCGTGGCGGCCGCGATGTTCAAGAACGCGCTGGTGATCGCGATCCTGCTCGGGGCGATCGTGAACCTGTCGAACCTGCCGCTGCCGGGCGTGCTGACCGATGCGGTGCATCTCGTCGCGCGCGCCGCCTTGCCGGCGGCCCTGTTCGGGCTGGGCGGCGTTCTGGTGCGCTACCGGCCAGAAGGCGACCTGCGCGCGATCCTGTTCGTTGTCGCCGTCGTGCTGGTGCTGCGTCCGATACTGGCCTGGGGGTTCGGGACGCTTACGGAGATCTCCACGCCCGCGTTCCGATCCGCGGTATTGACGGCGAGCATGGCGCCGGGCGCAAACGCCTATATCTTTGCCAACATGTACGGCACCGCACGCCGCGTGGCGGCCTCTTCGGTGCTGATCGGCACGGCGGTTTCAGTGCTGACGGTCTGGCTCTGGCTCCTCGTCCTGCCTTAGCCGTTCTCCTCTGGCAACGGCGGGACGGCATCATAGGGCGCCGCGGCCAGGATGTGGTCGATCAACACGTCCTTCTTGAGCGGTTTCGTCAGATAGTAGTCGATCCCGGAGGCGAGAATCTCCCGCTCGTCGCTGTCGCCGGCATGCGCCGTCATCGCGATGATCGGCACAGGTGGCAGGTCGTTTTCCTTTGAATAGAGCCGCATGGCCCTGGCTGCCGCCTTGCCGTCCATCACCGGCATCGAGATGTCGGTGAAGACGATGTCGGGAAGCTCGAACTTGAACGCCTCGACGGCCTCATGGCCGTTCTCGACGATCTCGAGGTCGATATCGAGCGACTTGAGGAGCTTGGTGAGGACGAGCCGGTTGGTCTTGTTGTCCTCAGCACAGAGCACACGGACCTTGCGGTCATAGGCCGGGCGCTTTTTCGGCGGCGCCGCGGCCGGCGCCTCGGCTGACATGCCTGCCGGTGCGTCAGGATGGACAGCCTCGGCCATCTCGGCGACGGCCGGTGGCGGGGGCGCCTCCGGAGCGGGAGCGGTGGTTTCGTCCTCGGTTGCCGTCTCCGCGGGCGGAAGAGGTTCGCCAAGGTGAAGGGGCTCCGGTTCGGGAGCGGCTTCCGCCCGGGGCGTCACCTGCGGGAGATCGTCCCCGGAACGGGTCTCCGGATCGGGAGGCGCGGTCAGGGGTGGCGTGTCGGCCGCCGCGGCCTCCGGGATCTCGGGCGCGGGAAGCGAGACGGGCGCGGGTTCGGCATGGAGTGTGAGCACTTCCGCTTCCGGCGGCGGTGCGGCCGGCGGGCGCGCGCCCTGGGTCACCCGCGTCAGGGCGCCGAGCAGGGCGTCGCGCAGAACGGGGCGGGAGAGGGTTTCGCTCCGGCCCCGGAAATCCGGCCCGACGCCGATCGTCACGGTGCCTTGAACGCCCCGGTCCTCGCAAAGGATGGCCAGATCCTCGGGTCCGAGTTGCCCCAGCGCCTCGTCATATGAGCCTTCCACCGCTTCCGGGCGGAGCCCCAGCGCCATCATCTGCTTCATCATGATCTCGCGGCTCTTGCGGTTCGGGTCGCAGAGCACCACGCGCCGCTGCCCGAAGCGGCCCCGCTGCCCCTCGATATCGGGCCCTTCCTTGCGGAGCGTCAGCCGGAATCCGAAGACCGAGCCCGATTCCGCCCCGGAATCGACCCACATGTCTCCCTCCATTAGCGAGACGAGCCGCTTTGTGATGGCGAGGCCGAGGCCGGTTCCGTCGAATTCCCGCGTCATATCGGACTGGACCTGGTTGAACTCGCCGAAGATGTGCTCGCGCATCTCGGGCGGTATGCCGATCCCGGTATCCTCGACAGTGATGTGCAGGCGATAATGATCGGGGCGCAGGTCGGGCAGGCCGACGACGCGGACCAGGACATGGCCTTCCTTGGTGAATTTCACGGCATTGCCGATCAGGTTCATCAGGATCTGCCGGATCCGCCCCTTGTCGCCTTCGAACACGGTGGGCAGGAACATGTCGTAGTCGAAGACCAGCGCGAGCCCTTTCTCGCGCGCGGTGGGCATCAGCAAGGTCGCGACCTCGCTGATCGCGGCCTCGAGGTCGAAGGGCCGGTTCTCGACGGTGAGCTTCTGCGCCTCGATCTTCGAGTAGTCGAGCACGTCGTTGATTATGACGAGAAGCGCCTCGCCCGAGTTCTTGATCGTGTCGAGACAGATCCGCTGGTCTTCGGTCAGCGGATCCTCGGCCATCATCTCGGCCATGGCGAGGACACCGTTCATCGGCGTGCGGATTTCGTGGCTCATGTTGGCAAGGAACGCGGATTTCGCCCGGTTCGCGGCTTCGGCGCGCCGGCGGGCCTCTTCGAGAACCTTCTGGCGGCGGATCTGGCGGGTGATGTTCATTCCCATCATGACGACGTCGCCGTCGGGGGTGCGCCGTTCGGTGATCCGCACGAACTGGTTGGACCAGAACCGGATCGTGACCGGCGGGATCGTCTTGTGATCCCAACGGCTCTTCATCCATGCGGCCCAGTCGCGCGGGCCCATTTCGCCCGGATCGACCAGCCCCTCCTCGATGGCGATATCCACCAGCTCGCCATAGCTGATGCCGAGCTTCACGCAGTCCATGTCCTCGTAGGGCTGGAAGAACGCCGGGTTGGCGGCGACGACCCGGCTGTCGCGGTCGAACACGGCGAAACCGTCGGCGATGGTCTCGAGCGAGGTCCAGAGCCGCCGCTCGGCGATATTCGTCTCGCTCTTGGCCTTGCGCAGATGAGACATGGCCTCGACATGGCGGTGCTTTGCCTTCTCGGCTTCCGACCGGGCGATCGCCGCCTCGGTCCGCCGTTCGATCACCTCCTCCGAAAGGACCCGGGCGCGCTCGGCGATCTTGGTGTTCGCCTCGGCCAGTTCGCGCTGTTTCTGCGCGAGGAAACTCTCCGTCGCGAGGCGCGAGCGCAGCGCTTCCTTGGGGTCGAGCTCCATCATGCGGTTTCTCCAGGCAGTCGCGCTGCCATCTAACGGCGCGGGCCGTAAAGATGGCATTAACCGAGCAAGGCTCTGGTTCCGTTCGTGCTTCCCGGGCGCCCGGTTTCCATCGGGGCGGAACTCGGTCAACGTCGGCTCCGGAGGTGTCACATGCGCAAATTCGATTCGCATCTGGGGGAGCTTCTCGCGGGGATCGAGAGCGACGGCCTGATGAAGCGCGAGCGCCCGATTGCCGGGCCGCAGGGCGGGCATATCACCGTGGCCGGCCGCGACATGCTGAACCTTTGCGCGAACAACTATCTGGGCCTCGCCGACGATCCGCGGCTCGAGGCCGCCGCGAAGGCTGCGATGGAGAGCCACGGCTACGGCATGGCCTCGGTCCGTTTCATCTGCGGAACGCAGGACCTGCACCGGGAGCTGGAACAGGCGCTCGCGGGGTTCCTCGGGATGGAGGATGCGATTCTCTACGCCGCCTGTTTCGATGCCAATGGCGGGCTGTTCGAGCCGCTCCTCGGCGAGGAGGACGCCATCGTCTCCGACGCGCTGAACCACGCCTCGATCATCGACGGGATCCGGCTCTGCAAGGCGAAACGCTACCGCTACCCGAACTCCAACATGGATGCGCTGGAGGCGGCGCTGAAACAGGCGCGCGCCGACGGCGCGCGGTTCATCCTGATCGCCACCGACGGGGTGTTCTCGATGGATGGCTACCTCGCGAAGCTGCGCGAGATCCGGGCGCTGGCCGACCGCTACGACGCGCTCGTGATGGTCGACGATTGCCACGCCACGGGGTTCATGGGGCCAGAGGGGCGCGGCACTCCCGCCCGTGCGGGTGTGACGGTCGATATCCTCACCGGAACCCTCGGCAAGGCGCTGGGCGGCGCAATCGGCGGCTATACCGCGGCCTCGCAAAAGGTCGTCGACCTCCTGCGCCAGCGCTCACGGCCCTACCTGTTCTCGAACTCGCTGCCGCCGGCGGTTGTCGGCGCCGGGCTCGAAGCCCTGAAGATCGTCGAAGCCAGCGAGGAGCTGCGCGCGCGGCTCTTCGAGAACGCGAAATACTGGAGGCAGGGCCTGAAGGACGCGGGCTTCGCGCTCCTGCCCGGAGAGCACCCCATCGTGCCGGTCATGCTGGGCTCCGCGAAGCTCTCCCAGCGCATGGCCGGCGCGCTCTACGAACGCGGCGTCTACGTCGCCGGGTTCTTTTTCCCGGTGGTCCCGAAGGACACCGCACGGATCCGCACCCAGATGAACGCGGCCCTGACGCGGGAGGATCTGGACCGGGCCTTGCAGGCGTTTACCGAGGCGGGGCGGGAGGTCGGTGCGATATGACGACGAACGAAATGCGCGCGCTGGTGAAGGCGAAGCCCGAGGTCGGCCTCTGGATGGAGCATCGCCCGGTGCCCGAGATCGGCCCCGACGACGTGCTGATCCGGATCCACAAGACTGGGATCTGCGGCACGGACATCCATATCTGGAACTGGGACGACTGGGCGCAACGCACCGTGCCGGTGCCCCTGGTGACGGGCCACGAATTCGCCGGCGAGATCGTCGACATGGGCCGCAATGTCGAGGATCTGAAGATCGGCCAGCGTGTCTCGGGCGAAGGCCATCTGATCGGCAAGCATTCGCGCCAGAGCCGCGCCGGCAAGTTCCATCTCGATCCCGAAACGCGGGGGATCGGCGTGAACGAGCAGGGCGCCTTCGCGGAATACCTGCGGCTGCCGGCCTTCAACGTGGTGCCCCTGCCCGACGCCATCGACGACGAGATCGGGGCGATCCTCGATCCGCTCGGCAACGCTGTTCACACCGCGCTCAGCTTCGACCTTGTGGGCGAGGACTTGCTCATCACCGGGGCGGGGCCGATCGGCATCATGGCGGGTGCCGTGGCGCGGCATGTGGGCGCGCGGCACGTGGTGATCACCGATCTGAACCCCGACCGTCTGGCGCTTGCGCGGAAGGTCGTGAAAGACGTGGTGGTGGTGGACCCGAAAGAGACAGATCTGGCCGCAATAGTGTCTGATCTGGGCATGAAGCAGGGCTTCGATGTGGGGCTGGAAATGTCGGGCTCCCAAGCGGCGCTCGACCAGATGGTCGAGGCGCTGGTGATGGGCGGACGCATCGCGCTCCTGGGCATTCCGCCGGGGAAATCGCCGGTCGACTGGTCACGGATCGTGTTCAAGGCGATCACCATCAAGGGCGTCTACGGCCGCGAGATCTTCGAGACCTGGTACAAGATGATCGCGATGCTGGAGAACGGGCTCGACGTGCGCCCCGTGATCACCCATCGCTTCAAGGCCGCCGATTTCCGCGATGGGTTCGAGACCATGCGCGGCGGGTCGTCGGGCAAGGTCGTGCTCGACTGGCGCTGACGGCCTACCAGCTTCCGCTGGCGCCGCCGCCGGAGGAGGAGCCACCGCCGAAGGAGGACCGGCCCGAGCCACCGCCCGACGAGCTCTTGGAGACCTTCGGGATCGTGCGCACTTCGCTGTTGCGGTATCCGCAGCCCGTGCAGGAATAATCGTACCGGCGCCGGCCGGTGCTGGTCGTGGTCGCGGCCTCCAACACCTCGGTTTCGGTTTCCATGGTCCGGTAGCCGCATTGCGGGCAACCCGAATAGGAGCTGAACCAGTTGCGGTAGCGGCGGATCTCGGCATGGCCGCAGCCGCCGCATTGCCAGACGTCGTAGTCAATGGAGCGGAGGCGTTCCTCCAGCTGTTGTCCGCTGTCGAGATGCGCGTCGTCCTCGACCTCGCCGGCCTTCTCCATCACCCGCCGGCAGTTCGGACAGGGCCTCGGCCGATGCCGGAGGAAGGCGCGGACGAGGAGCGCACCGCCGGCGAGCGGCAGCGCCGCCAGGGCGAAGATCCAGTCGCCCAGATGGTGGAGCGTGCGAAGGATCGAGGCCCAGCCGCGTTCGACAATGCTCAGGTCGTAGCTGCCGGGATAGACGCCGGCGAGCGTGCGGATCGTCTCCTCCACGCCGGTCTCGATGCCCTCCTGGTAGGCGTCCCGGCGGAAGGCCGGCAGGAAGTAGTCGTCGATCACCCGCTGCATGTCGGCATCGCGTGCCGCCGGATAGCCCGAGCCGAGCTCGATCCGCATCCGGCGGTCGAACCGCGAGACCAGGATCAGGACGCCGTCGTTCCGCGCCGCGTTGCCGATTCCCCAGTCGTTGAACAGCGCGGTCGCGAAGCTTTCGAGGCTGCCCGTGTAGCCGTAGAACGCCATGTCCTGGATCGTCAGCACGGTCATCTCGATCCCGGTACGGTCATAGAGCTCGACGAGGTGTGACCGGACGCGCGCCTCGGCGGCGGGGTCGAGGAGGTCGTAATAGTCGTTGACGTAGACCTCCTGGTAGCCCGGGAGCGTGCTGCCGTTCCGGCCCATGAAATCTGGCGCACCGGCCTCGGCGAACCGCACGGGAGCCTCCGGCGCCGTGGCCCGGGAGACACCCGGCTGGGTGAGTTTCCCCGCGACATAGCCGATCGAGAGCCCGACGATTGCCACGAGCGCCGCGATCCAGAGCGCGATCTTCAAGTCGTGTCGGGTCATGTCACCTCCTCGGATCGCGAGCGCGGTTCCCCGAAAAGAGAAAGACCCTCGCCAACATGGCAAGGGCCTTTCCCTATTAGGTCCCCGGTGCCGCAGGCTGGGTGGGGGCTGTTAATCCGCAACACCGGGGTAGCGTGTTTCTCGCTATGTCCTCTTTGTCACCCAAGAACGGGGCCGGACAGTGAAAGGTATCGAGCCTTTGCGCGGAATCTTTGCGGCGATTTTAGGGCAGGCTTGATTTCGTGCATGGCTAGAGCCAATCTTCTCGCATGACGATCCAGTTCCACCCAGCAATCTCACAGGGCGAAGCGGATCAGGTTGCGTTCGACCGGGCAGAGCTGGGAATCATCCTCGGGCTCTACGGGCGGATGGTCGCCTCGGGAGAATGGCGCGACTACGCGATGTCGTTCCTCAGGGACGTGGCCGTGTTCTCGATCTTCCGGCGGACGGCCGAACATCCGATCTACCGGATCGAGAAGCGGCCGAAGCTGAAGGACCGGCAGGGCATGTACGCGCTGATCGGCATGGACGGGCAGATCCTGAAGCGCGGGCACGACCTCAGGTCGGTGCTCAGGATGCTGGAGAGGAAGCTGATCCGGGCGGTAGAGTAGCCCTGCGGCGGCAGGCAACGCCCTTGCCTTCCGCCGCGGCGATCCGGGCGATGGCCTCCTCGAGCGGTTCCTCGGCGACCATCATGTGATGCGCGTTGGCATGGAGCAGCGTGTCGGGCGCGCTCAGGATGCCGACATGGCCTTCCCAGAAATAGAGGTCGCCGCGGCGGCGCGGTGCATCGAGGGCGGTTTCCGCGCCGAGCACCCTCGCCTGCTGGTCACTGTCACCCGGGCAGGGGATGCCGCAGGCAAGCATCGCGGCCTGGACAAGGCCGGAACAGTCGATGCCGAAGGCCGAGTTGCCGCCCCAGAGATAGGGAGTGCCGAGGAACAGGGCCGCGATCGCCACCGGGTCGCCCGCGATTTCGGACAGGGGGCGAAGGTGCTTCGCGGGGACATACAGGTCAACCATCGACCGCCCCTCCCCGTCGTCAGCCCATGCCGTACGAGCCCAGCCGTTCGCCACATTGCGAACAGTCAACCGTGCGCCGAAGGGCAGGAGTACGGGATGCTCGGTCGCCTTGAGGTCAGGTGATCCCTTTGCGTAGGTCTGCCGGACCGAGACCCGATGCGTCGGCACCGGAAGACGCGGACCGAGATCGCTGGCGGCTACCCAGCCCACATATCCGTCGCGTTCGGCGAAACCGAAGACGTGGTCGCCCACCCGCTCCAGCGCACGGAACGCCTCGCCCCTCAGAAGCTGCCGCTCGCGCGCTCCATCAGGGCCGCGCAGTAGATCCGTCCAGACCTTCGCGACGAACACGGTCGCGCCGTCCACGAAGCTGTCGGCCGCGACCCGACCCCTGAGCGAGACATGCGCCACGCGGCCGTTGAACGGGGTGTCGCGGCGGTCGGTCATCCGAAGATCGCCGGTAGCGCGTCGAGAAGCGCCCGCGCGCCCTGGCCGACACCGCCCTTGGGGCGCGCGGGGGCCGGCTTCGGGTTCCAGCCGTAGATGTCGAAATGCAGGTAGCGCGCCGGAGCGGCAAAGCGGCGCAGGAACAGGGCGGCGGTCACCGAGCCCGCCATGCCGCCCGACGGCGCGTTGTCGAGATCGGCGATGCCGGGCTCGATCTGGGTCTCGTAGGGAGCCCAGAACGGCATTCGCCAGACGGGATCGCGGGCGGCGGCCCCGGCCCCGGCCAGGGTTTCGGCCAGCCCGTCGTCGTCGGTATAGAACGGCGCGAGATCGGCGCCCACCGCAACCCGGGCGGCGCCGGTGAGCGTCGCCATGGAGACGAGGAGGTCGGTCTCCTCCTCGGTCGCGAGTGCCAGCGCGTCGGCGAGCACGAGGCGGCCCTCGGCATCGGTGTTGTTGATCTCCACGGTCAGGCCCTTGCGGGAGGTCAGGATGTCCTGCGGCCGGAAGGCGCTCCCCGAGACGGCATTCTCGACGGCCGGGATCAGCACGCGGAGCCGGATCTCGAGCCCCAGCGCGAGGATCATCTGCGCGAGGCCGAGGACGGTGGCAGCGCCGCCCATGTCCTTCTTCATCAGGCCCATCGAGGCGCCCGGCTTGAGGTTCAGCCCCCCTGTGTCGAAACAGACGCCCTTGCCCACGAGCGTGAGCCGGGGGCCGGTATCGCCGTGGCGCAGGTCGATCAGCCGCGGGGCGCGGGGCGAGGCGCGGCCCACTGCGTGGATCATCGGGAAGTTCGCGTCGAGGAGCGCGTCGCCGGTGGTCACGGCGATATCGGCGCCGAATCGGGCGGCGAGCGCCCGGGCGGCGGCCTCGAGCTCTTCGGGGCCCATGTCGGAGGCCGGCGTGTTGATCAGGTCGCGTGTGAGCGCCTCGCCGGCGGCGATGGCCTCGAGCCGCGCGGCATCGACGCCCTCGGGTGCCACCAGCGCAGCCCCGGGTTGCGGCGCGCTGCGGTAGCGGTCGAACCGGTAGCCGGCCAGGAGCCAGCCGAGCGCCGCTTCCTCCAGCGCATCGGCGGGAAGATCCTGGACGAGGCGCCAGGTGCCTTCGGGAAGTTTCGCGCGCGCGCCTGCAGCGAGGAAGCGTCCGCGGGCCCGGTCCTTCGCGCCCCCCATGCCGTAGGCCGCCGCGACGGGTCTGCCTTCGTCGCCCGGCAGCAGGACCAGCGATTGCGCCCTGGCGGCGAATCCGGTTGCGTCGATCCAGGCTCGCGCCCTTTCGTCGAGCGCGCTGCGCCAGGCGGGGAGCCCCTCCTCGTTCACCAGATAGAGCGGCAGTGCGTCGGGCGTGGGCGGTGCGAAGGCGAGGGACGACATGGGCGCGGCTCCGTGGCGGTTGCGCCGCCAGCCTAGCGGCGCCGACCGCCGCCGCAAGCCGATCGCGTCGGGACAATCATTGCGAAAGATCGCCGAGATCCCAGGCGGACATGAGCGAAGCTTCGCCCACGCGGACCAGCCGCGCCAGCGTGGCGCCGAGGGCCGGCGGATCGCTGGCGCGAGTCGCCAGGATCACGTCGCGCGCGACGCGGTCGAGGGTCACAAGCCCGATCCGCTCCGCGCATCTCGCCAGATCGTCAGCCGAGGAGATCAGCCGCTCGTGATCGTCGGAGCGCCAGGCGCGCTCGCACCGGTTAAGCCGAACGGCGATGGTGTCGAGCGCGCGGCCCACAAGGCGCTCGGCCCCGGGCTCCCCCAGTTCCAGAATCAGCTCTTCGAGACGGATGCGGTCGAACCGCGCCGTCTCGTAGTGCCTCAGCCGTCCAACCTCGCTCACCTTTCGGACCCCTCGATGGAACAGGAGGCTTCGATAGGCGGCTCCGGCCAAGAAATCGTTGAGCGCCCCTTGGAAAATCGTTCGAATTTGCGGAAAACCCGGTGACACGCCGCGATCGGGAACGTTCATGAAGCACGCCTCGCCCCTGCCGAACCACCTTGCCGAACGATACCGGAGCTGGAGGCGCCATGCCTTCCTGAACCGGAGCCATTACTACGAGGCCCTCGTGGCCGAGGGACAGCATCCCAGGGAGATGATCATCTCCTGTTGCGACAGCCGTGTTCACGTCACCCAGATCTTCCAGGCGGATACCGGCGAGATGTTCATCCACCGCAACGTGGCGGCCCTGGTGCCGCCCTGCGAGGCGAACGATCAGCACCACGGGACATCGGCGGCGGTCGAGTATGCGGTGCGCGTGTTGAAGGTCGAGCGGCTGATCGTGCTTGGCCACTCGAGTTGCGGCGGCGTGGAGGGGTGCTACGACATGTGCGAGGGAAGCGCGCCGGATCTCCTGGAATCCGGCAGCTTCATCGGGCGCTGGATCGATATCCTGAAGCCGGGCTACGACCGGCTGCCGGCGGCCGGGAGCCGCCAGGAACGCCTGACCCTGCTGGAAAAGCAGGGCGTGATCGTATCGCTCGAGAACCTGATGACATTCCCCTGGCTCGCCGAGGCCGTCGAGGCCGGGAATCTGCAGCTGATCGGGCTCTGGACCGACATCGCCGCGGGGAAGCTGGAGTGGTGGTCGCCCCGCGAGCAGGCATTCGTGCCGGTCTGAAAGTTACTCTTCCGGGGGCAGGTCGCGGATGGTCCAGTGGTCGGAGGCCCGGATCAGCTTGGCATCGACCGCATAGGTCGGATCCATTTTCCGCACCACGCTCAGCATGTAGCCGCGCAGGACAGCGCCCGGCGTGTCCTTGTAATCCACGCAATGCTTCCAGAACCGCTGTGCCAGGTATTCCGGGCAGTTGAACCTGTACTCTTCCACCGGCATGCCGTCAGCCCTCCGCCACGTCGGAGGCATCCTTGCCGGTGGCGGCCCTCAGATCGTACTGGAAGCCCGGATCCGCGGCGGCGATCTCCTCGACCATGAAGCTGCGCAGAGCCGCCCCGGGCGTCATCTTCTGCAACCGACACGCAATCCAGAACTTCTGTGCCAGATCCTTCGGACAGTCGAACCCGATTTCCTGCATTGGGCCTCTCCCTCGCAATTCCGCGTTGTTCGCACCGACTCGGTAAAGATCGCGTTAGCGAGCACGGAAATGCGCGTGGCGCGCCGCGGAGCTCATTGGCCTCGTGGTGATCGTGGCAGCCGCAGCCGGTCCGCCGCCACGGCATCGTGGCCCCGCCAGCATCAAGGCTCTGGCGGAAGGCCGGCGCGGCGCTGGCGCGGCGCGCCCTGGCAGATCGACCAGACATCCTGACCGGTGGCGCTCATCAGTTCGGCATCGAAGCCGGAGTCGACCGCTGAAATCTCGCGTACCATGAAGTCGCGAAGGACCGAACCGGGCGTCTCTCCCCGTTCCACGCACATCACCCAGAATTTCTGAGCCAGGTAACCCGGGCAGTTGAATCTCAATTCTTCCATGAACGCCCTCGCGCTGCAGACGCATCCGGGTATCGCAGCCGCGAGTTAATTCGGTGTTACGGAAATCGGGGCCCCGGCCGACGGAGCCCCGCGCGGCCGGTTCAGCCGCGTTTCAGGATCCGGTTGCCGTAGAGTTCGGCGATCTGCACCGCGTTCAGCGCGGCCCCTTTGCGGAGATTGTCTGAAACCACCCACATCGCCAACCCGTTCTCCACGGTCGGATCCTGGCGGATCCGGCTGACGAAAGTGGCGAAGTCGCCGACGCATTCGACCGGGGTCACGTAGCCGCCGGTCTCGCGCTTGTCGACGACCATCACGCCCGGCGCCTCACGCAGGATGTCGCGGGCCTCGTCCTCGTCGAGGAATTCCTCGAATTCGACATTCACCGATTCCGAATGTCCGACGAAAACAGGCACCCGGACGCAGGTGGCGTGGACCTTGATCGACTTGTCGACGATCTTCTTCGTCTCCACGACCATCTTCCACTCCTCCTTGGTCGAGCCGTCGTCCATGAAGACGTCGATATGAGGAATGACATTGAAGGCGATCTGCTTCTGGAACTTCTTCGGTTCGACCTCGGCGGTCGGGTTGTAGATCGCCTTGGTCTGGTCCCAAAGCTCGTCCATGCCTTCCTTGCCCGCGCCCGAGACCGACTGGTAGGTCGAGACGACCACCCGCTTGATCTTCGCGCGGTCATGGAGCGGCTTCAGGGCCACCACCATCTGCGCGGTCGAGCAGTTCGGGTTGGCGATGATCATCTTGTTCCGGTAGCCCTCGATCGCGTCGGCGTTCACTTCCGGCACAATCAGTGGAATCGCGGGGTCGTAGCGGTACAAGGACGAGTTGTCGATCACGAGGCAGCCGGCCTTCGCCGCGCGCGGCGCGTAGATCTTCGTCGCGTCCGAGCCGATGGCGAAAAGCGCGATGTCGAAGCCCTCGAAATCGAAAGTGTCGAGATCCTTGGTCTTCAGGGTCTTGTCGCCATAGCTCACTTCGGTGCCGAGCGACTTGCGCGACGCAAGCGCCACGACCTCGTCGGCGGGGAACTGGCGCTCGGCCAGAATGTTCAGCATTTCGCGGCCCACGTTCCCCGTGGCGCCGGCGACGGCGACTCTGTAGCCCATTTCGGGGGTCTCCTTCAGACAACCGGCCGCCTCTTAGCGGATCGGGCCCAGAGGGGAAAGGGGCATCGGCCGCCCGCGCCGGCGGCTTGAGAGGAGCCGCGTCGGATCCTGTCGCGCCGAACCGCGTCAGAGCAGGGCCGTGGCGCTTGCGTTCGCGGGCAGTTCGCCGCCGGCTAACGCGAGAACTCGACCCAGACGAGCCCGTGGCGCGGCGCTTCCGCGCCGTCGCCCCAAAGGATGCCGGCCTCGTGCACGGTCAGGTCGCGCGACGGCAGCACGTAGTCGACGCGGAGGTTGCCGGGATCGCCCCGGCCGTCGTTCCAGTTTGCGGTGTCGAGCCGCGGGTCGCCGCCCTGCCCGGCGTTCGCCCCGCCATCCTTGATCGCGAGCGCACGGCCGGTGTCGCTCGACGGGCGCGGATCCTGCAGCCGCGGATCCGCCAGAAGCGCCGTGATCGCATCGGGCCGCCCGTCACCGTCGACCGGGTCGAGATTGGCATCGCCCGCCAGCACGAACGCCGTTTCGGGCGCCGGGCCGAAGGCACCGTCGAGATAGTGCAGCCAGAAGGCGGTCTCGTCGTGATTGCGGCGGCCGTTCCGGTCTTCCGGCCCGTCGAAGACCGGCGGCGTGGCATGGAAGGCGAGCAACGTGAGGTCTCCGCCCGGCGCCTCCAGCACAACCGAGACATGCCCGACCGAGGCAAGCCGTTGGTCGCCCCCGCCGGGATCGCTCTCGACCAGGAGCGTGCCGGGCAGATCGCGCCAGAGCACCGCGTTGTAATCGCGAATGTCGCGCACCGGAAAGCGGCTAAGCACCGCGATGCCGCCCTGGCCGGCGAAGGCGCCGAAACCCTGCGCGTCGCCCGCACCCCGCATGTAGCCGTCGCCGTCGAGATCGGCATCAGTTGCCAGCCCGGCATTGGGCCGGGTCGCGGCGACATGCGGATAGCCGGGCCCGAGGCCGTCGCGGAATGTCGAGAGCGCCACCAGACCCTGGTCGTAATCGAAGCCCGAGATCACCAGGATATCGGCATCGGCACGGTCGATCAGCGCCCGGACCGCAGCGACGTCTGCTGCATCGCCGCGAAGGATGTCGCGCAGGAGCAGGCCGGGCCCGTCGCGCTGCAACTCGGTATTGAGAAAGCCGACGCGGATCGCCTCGTCTGCCCCGGCGACCAGCGGCGCCAGGACCAGCCCTGCGGCGATCAGACCGGCAGCAGCCCCGCTTCGGCGGCAGCGTTGGACTCGCGGCGTTTCGACTCGATCATGCGCGCGATCCGCCCCATCGCGATCCCGCGCATGAAGAGCGAAGCCGGAAGAAATGCCCATGCCGCCACGGTCCAGATCAGGGTCTGCGGATTCTCCAGCGACATCGCGCCGAACGTGGACGCGGCCGCCTTGATCACTGCCGGGGTCAAGAATGGCAGGACAAACCCTAACGCGATGTTAAAGCGCGCATCCCGCTCCAGCCGTTCCACCACATCGCCGCCGGCGGTCGGGTCGAAGGTGGGCAGGTTGACCCAGACGTTGAAATCGCCATTGGCGACCGGCCAGCGATACATCCGCAGGACGATCAGGAAGACGGTCAGGCTCAGGAGCGAGACGAAATAGGCGATTCCCGCGGCGCTGCGCACGAGGGTGATGTGCTCGACTCCGGTTTCGGCGGGCAGCATCAGCACCACGAGGCGGACCGGACTGTAGGGAAAGTCGATCGCGTGGCCGATCAGCGCGCCGACCGCCTCCACGAAATTGGTGAGCGTCGACGGGGCGGTCATGCCGCGGGCGATCAGCGTCAGCAGCAGCACCGTGATGAACAGCGAGCCGAAGCGGATGCGGTTGAACGGCGGCGCATCGCGAAACTCCACCAGGCCCGGATAGGTCGAGGAATATTCGATGATCACCAGCATCGAGGCGAAGATGCCCACGAGCGCGACGATCTGCGCGGAATCGCTCGAAACGCCCGGCAGCATGAGCGCTGGCATTCCGACCAAGAACATGACGAGAACTGCACGTAGAAGCGTGCCGGCAAACTTCCAGATCACTCTTCCCTTACCCCAATCTGACGCGGCGCCCGGTGAAGCGCAGCGATGTCCCCATCTTCCCCCGTGTCATCCGGTCGGTTTTCCGAAGACGCCCAACGAGGCAACTTTCGGCAAACACGGCAGGTTTCCCAACACTGTTGTCCTGTCTTAGGGCAATTTCGTGTTCGAACTGGTACCGCAATGCATCAAAGTTCGAACAATTCTTGGAAATTCACCAAGGAATTCCAATATCTTGTGTCAGGGCGGGGCCAAACGCACTAGTCACAATCGCCCAAATTCGAGGCTGCCCCGGGGGCCGCCGCGCCCTGGCAAGGCCGGGCGCGGCGAAGGTTCGAGATCAGAGCCAGGGCCGTGAGGCCGCGGCCTGCGCCTCGAAAGCGTCGATCGAAGCGGCCTTTTCGAGCGTCAGGCCGATATCGTCGAGCCCGTTCAGGAGGCAGTGCTTGCGGAACGGATCGACCTCGAAACCGATGCTGCCGCCATCGGGCCCCGAGATCGTCTGGTTCTCCAGATCCACGGTGATCACCGCGTTGGCGCCGCGCTCGGCATCGTCCATCAGCTTGTCGACCTCTTCGGACGGCAGCACGATGGGCAGGATCCCGTTCTTGAAGCAGTTGTTGTAGAAGATGTCGGCGAAGCTCGTGGAGATCACGCAGCGGATCCCGTAATCCAGGAGCGCCCAGGGCGCGTGCTCGCGGCTCGACCCGCAGCCGAAATTGTCGCCCGCGACAAGGATCTGCGCCTTCCGGTATTGCGGCTGGTTCAGCACGAAATCCGCGATCTCGTTGCCCTCGCGGTCATAGCGCATCTCGTCGAAGAGGTTCACCCCGAGCCCCGTCCGCTTGATGGTCTTCAGGAACTGCTTGGGGATGATCATGTCGGTGTCGATATTGACGAGCGGCATCGGCGCCGCGATTCCGGTGAGGGTGGTGAATTTTTCCATCAGATCAACTCCCTGACATCGGTGAGGTGGCCGGTCACAGCCGCGGCGGCGGCCATGGCGGGGGACATCAGGTGGGTGCGGCCCTTGTAGCCCTGGCGGCCCTCGAAATTGCGGTTCGAGGTGGAGGCGCAGCGTTCGCCGGGGGCGAGTTGGTCGGGGTTCATTGCGAGGCACATGGAGCAACCCGCGAGGCGCCATTCGAAGCCGGCGTCGCGGAAGATGTCGGCGAGCCCTTCCTCCTCGGCCTGCGCACGGACGAGGCCCGAGCCGGGCACGACCATGGCGCGTTTCACGGCGATCTTCTTGCCCTTCACCACCTCGGCGGCGGCGCGGAGATCCTCGATCCTTCCGTTGGTGCAGGAGCCGATGAAGACGGTGTCGATCGCCACGTCGGAGAGCTTCTGGCCCGGCGTCAGGCCCATGTAGTCGAGCGAGCGCCGTGCGGCTTCGACCTTGCCGCCGGTGAAATCCTCGGGCGCGGGGACGCTGCCGGTGATCGGCAGCACATCCTCGGGCGAGGTGCCCCAGGTGACGACCGGCGCGATGTCCTCGCCCTTCAGGGTCACGACCTTGTCCCAATGGGCATCGTCGTCGGAATAGAGCGTCTTCCACCAGGCGAGCGCGGCCTCCCACTGGGCGCCCTTCGGCGCGTGCGGGCGGCCCTGGACATAGGCGAAGGTCTTTTCGTCGGGCGCGATCAGGCCGGCACGCGCGCCGCCCTCGATCGCCATGTTGCAGACCGTCATCCGGCCTTCCATCGAGAGATCGCGAATCGCCTCGCCGCAATACTCGATCACATAGCCGGTGCCGCCCGCGGTGCCGGTGGCGCCGATGACCGACAGGGTAATGTCCTTCGCGGTCACCCCGGGCCGAAGCTTGCCGGTGATCTCCACCTTCATGTTCCTGGACTTCTTCTGGATCAGCGTCTGGGTGGCGAGCACATGCTCGACCTCCGAAGTGCCGATCCCGTGCGCCAGCGCGCCGAAGGCGCCATGGGTGGCGGTGTGGCTGTCGCCGCACACGACGGTCATGCCCGGCAGCGTCCAGCCCTGTTCCGGGCCCACGATATGGACGATGCCCTGGCGGATATCGGTCACCGGGTAGTAGTGGATGCCGAAATCCCTGGCATTCTGGTCGAGTGCGGCCACCTGGATACGGCTGTCTTCAGGCATCTGCGCCGGGTCGTCGCGGCCCGCCGTGGTGGGCACGTTGTGGTCGGGCACCGCGATGGTCTTCTCGGGCGCGCGGACCTTGCGGCCGGCCATCCTGAGGCCCTCGAAGGCCTGCGGGCTGGTCACCTCGTGAACGAGGTGACGGTCGATATACAGAAGGCAGGTGCCGTCTTCGGCCGCGTGGGCGACATGGGCATCCCAGATCTTGTCGTAGAGCGTCTTGGGGGACATCGGTCCTCTCCCGTGATGAATGGGCGTCTTCTCGTGGCGTGCGGACTTGTGCCGCGCCGGCCTATAGGCTGGCGAGGATCGTGTGGCTGGCGCCGAAGAACCGCCAGGGCAGGCGCGCGCGGTCGCCGATATCGAAGAAGCGTGTCATGACGGGGCCGTGTCTACGCGCGCGCGGGGGCCGCTTCAAGCGCCGGGTTGCGGGCCGGGCCGGGCCCGTGGGTCAGAAATAGCTCTGGACCAAGGCGCCGGAGACCAGGCTCCAGCCGTCGGCGACGACGAAGAAGGCCAGCTTGAACGGCAGCGAGACCACCGCGGGCGGCACCATCATCATGCCCATCGACATCAGGATCGCGGCCACCACGAGATCGATGATCAGGAACGGCAGGAAGATCAGGAAACCGATCTGGAAGGCGTGCTCGATCTCGCTGAGGAGGAAGGAGGGGATCAGCACCGAGAGCGGCGAATCGGGCGAGAGCGGCGCGTCGAGATCCCTCAGCCCGGCGAGATCGGCGAAGGTGTCGGGGGCGACGCGGAGGGCCATGAATTCGCGGAACGGCGCGAGGGCGGCGGCGACGCCCGTCTCGGTGTCCATCGTGCCCTCGGTCATCGGTTGGATGCCGTCATGCCAGGCCGCGAGGAAGACCGGCTCCATCACGAAATAGGTGAGGAACATGGCGAGGCTGACGATCAGGATGTTGGGCGGCGAGGTCTGAAGGCCGAGCCCCTGCCGGAGGATCGCCAGCACCGTCACCATGAACGGGAAGCAGGTGATCGTCATCGCGAGCCCCGGCACCACGCCGAGCGCGGTGACGAGGACCATGATCTGCACCAGCCGCTCGGACAGGAGCGTGTCGTCGCCGAAGGAAACGGAGATGTCCTGCGCGGCGGCGATTCCGGCCAGCGGAACGAGGAGTGCGGCGGCCAGGAGGCCCGCGCGGAGGAGCCTAGTCGTCGGTGTCACCGTCCACGATCTCGGTAATGCGCACGGCGAGGCGGCCGCTCTCGTCGCCTTCCAGTTCCTGCAATTCGCCATAGGCCACGATCCGGTCGCCGGCATGGAGCGAGACCGGGTCGTCGATGCTGCTGTCGAGCGCGATCACGGCATTGCGCTCGATCGCGAGCAGCTCGCCCACCGGCAGCTTGGCGCGGCCCACCGAGACATGCAGCACCACGGGCACGTCGCGGAAGATGTTCCCCGACCCGGCCGCGCCGGCCCCGGTTTCGACCTCGTCAGCCATGCGCCGTCCTTTCCTCTTCGACCGTCACCGATGCGACCGCGTCGCGCAGCATCCCCACGATCCGGTCCGCATCGATCGCATAGGCCCGGTCGGCGGATTTGAGGCGCGCCTGCCCGGGCGCCAGCGCCGGCTCCTCGACGATCGAGAGCTCGACCCCGTCGGGAAGCGGCAGGAGCCCGCGTACCGTCTCGGCATCGTCCGGCGAGACCGCCACCGCGATGTCGGTCGTCGAGGCCTCTTCGGCCATGGCCGAGAGTGCCTCGGCCAGGGCGGAGGCCGCCGCTTCGGAAAGCAGCGTCGGGAACAGCGTGTCGAGAAGCTCGCGCAGGAAGGCGCGCAATCCCACGAGGAGCTCGTCGCGTGCTTCGAAATAGGTGAAACCGACGTCGCGAAGATTGCGCGCGAGCTCCTCGCCCAGGGCGCGGCGCTCCTCCTCGGCGGCGCGGACCGCATCGTCCCAGCCGGTCTTGTAGCCGGTCTCGTAGGATTCGAGCCGGGCGGCCTCTGCCTCGGCCTGGAGCGCGGCAAGGTCGATCTCGGGCGCGGCCGAGGGTGCGGCCGCCGGTTCCGGCAGCCCGGGAGCCGCCGAGAAATCCTCCAGGGAAATCCGTCCGCTCATGCCGGTTCAGCCCTGTCCTCGAGCCATTCGCGCAGGACCGCGGCGGTGGCGTCCTCGCGCCCGTCGATCAGCCCGGAAATGTCCTGCGGCTTTTCGGGCCGGGCATCCTGGAACGATTCGAGCGATGGCAGGTCGTCCGGCTCGTCGAGACCCATCGGCGCGTAGCTTCCGGTCTCGACCTCGCCCGAAACCGGTTCGGCGGCGGGCAGCGCCGGACGCGCGGCGGCCTCGGACGGCGCGGGCGGGCTCAACGCGGCCGGGCGCGGCGCCGGCGGCGGCGGCGCGGTCAGGATCGGGCGCACCACGAAGAGGCCGAGCACCAGCGAGACCAGCGCGAGCGCGCCGAGTTGAATGAGCCGCATCGGGTCAACCAGGATCCTGTCGAGGATCGTCGGCGCGATCACCTCGGTCCCGCCGGGCACGATCGGCAGGAATTCCATGGATTGCAATGTGATCACGTCGCCCCGCGCCTCGTCGAAGCCGACCGCCGAGGCGACCAGCGTGCGCAGCGCCTCGAGTTCTTCGGGCGGGCGGGGCTGCCAGGTTGCCGTACCGTCCTCGGCCGTCGAACGGATGCCGTCGACAAGGACGGCCACGGTCATCCGGCGGATCGCCCCGGGGTTGCGCAGGACCTCGCGCTTGGTCTCCGACACCTCATAGTTCACCTGCTCGCGCGTGCCGGTCTCCTGCGAGGACGAATTCGCCCCGCTGCCGTTCGCATCGCCATCGGGCAGGTTGCCGGCGACGGTGACGGCGCTCCCGCGTTCATCCTGCGCGCTGGTCGTCGTCTCCTCGGTGACGGTGGAGATGGCGACCCGCGAATCGGGGTCGAACACGCGTTCGAAGATCTGTTCGCGCTCGCTCACGGTATCCACATTCACCTCGACCACCGCGTTGCCGAAGCCGACCCGCGCCTCGAGCAGACGCTCGACATTGGCCTTGAGCACCTCGGCCCGGTCGCCCGCGGCCAGCGCCGGGTTCTCGGCCTCGTCGCCGCTCGCCACCAGGCCGGCTTCCGAATCGATGACCGACACCTCGTCGGGCGAAAGCCCCGAAACCGCCGAGGCCACCAGGAACTTCAAGGCCTTGGCATGGCCAGCCGAGATCCCGCCGCTGCCCGTCGTCACCACCACCGAGGCCGATGCGGGCGCGGTCTTTCCGAAGCTGCGCGCCGGGGCGCTGGAGATGTGGACCCGCGCCGAGCGGATATAGGGGCTCGCCAGGATCGTGCGCGCCAGCTCGCCCTCCTTCGCGCGCCAATAGGCGGCGTCGAACATCTGCGACGTGGTGCCGAAACCTGTAAGATTGTCGAGAATTTCATAGCCCGCCGTCGAGGAGGCCGGCTTGCCCTCGGCCGCGAGCGCCATGCGCAGGGCGTCGCGCCGCGCGCCCTCCACGTAGATTGCGCTGTCGCGCACCTCGTAGATCGCGCCCATCTGGTCGAGCGACTGGATCACCTCGCCCGCCGCGGCGGGATCGAGCCCGGAATAAAGCAGTTCCATGCTGGGCGTGTTCGCGATCCGGGCGATTCCGAGCACGGCGGCAAACGCGGCCGCGGTTGCGAGAAGCGCCACGATTCGACGTGCTGGCTCGAGCGCAAGGAACATCGAAACGAGCTTCTGCAAAGGGCCCTCCTGCCATTCAGACTTCTGTCTGCACCCGATTAACTCGCAGAGCTCGCTTAACATTCGGTTAGTTACGACAGGCTAAAAAAGCCTCCGTAGCATATGGTTAGGCCGGAGGCCCGATGGCCGAGGAAGTACAGCCGGAAGACGGTGAAGCGCCGCCGAAGAAGGGCAAGAAGCCGCTTCTTCTCGGCCTCGTGTTCCTGCTTGTCGGCGCGGGCGGCGGTTTCGGGCTGGTCGCGTCCGGCATGCTGGGCGGCGGCGGGCACGAAGGAGAGACGATGCCGGTCTTCTCGCCCGAGGACGTGGCCTTCATCCCGATCGAGCCCCTGGTGATCTCGGTCGGCGCGCCCGGCCGGCAGCGGCATCTGAGATTCCAGGCGCAGCTCGAGGTGACGCCCAACGCGGTGGCCGCGGTCACCACGGTGCTGCCGCGGGTGCTCGACGTGCTGAACGGCTATCTCCGCGCCGTCGACATGGCCGATATCGAAGACCCGTCCTCGCTGGTGAAGCTGCGCGCGCAGATGCTGCGGCGGATCCAGATCGTCGTCGGCGATGGCATGGTGACCGACCTGCTCATCAGCGAATTCGTGTTGAACTAGGGGAACGCATGGGACTGATCGCGGACATCTTCCTCCTCGCCGCAGCGCTCGGCGCCGCGTTCTACTGTTTCGTGCTGGCGCGCCGGCTGAACCGGTTCACCGATCTCGAAAAGGGTGTGGGCGGGGCGATCGCGGCGCTTTCGGCACAAGTCGACGACATGACCAGGACGCTGAAATCGGCGCAGGGCGCGGCCTCGGCCTCGGCCTCGTCGCTCGGGGCGCTGACCGGCCGCGCGGAAGACGCGGCGCGGCGGCTGGAACTTCTGGTCGCGTCGATGCACGATCTGCCGCCGGCTCCGTCCGACAACCCGGCGCCCGCACCGGCACCGCCTCCAAAGGCCGAGGCGGAGGAGAACATCGAACGGATCCCGGCCTTTTCGAGCCGCCGGGCGGCAGGAGGGGCATGATGGCGAATCCTGCGCAGAAGCGCCGGGCGAAGGGCCAGGGCCGTGGCGCGCTGATGGCGCTGGCGCTGCTCTTCTTCCTTTCGGGCGCGCTCCGGGTGATCGACGGCGCGGCCACGGCGGCGGCGAACGGTCATCACGCGGCGGCACCGGCAGAACCCGCGCATGCCGCGGAAAGCGGGCCCGACCTGGCCGGCCTGGCTGCGGCGATGGCGGAGGTGCGCGCGCGCGAGGCGCGCGTGACCCGCGCCGAACAGGCGCTGGCCGACCGGATGCGCGCGCTCGAGATCGCCGAGAAGACCGTCGATGCCAAGCTCATCGAACTGGCCGCGGCCGAGGAGCGGCTGGCGGCCACCATGCAGCGCACGAAGACGGCCGCCGAGGAGGACGTGGCGCGGCTGACCTCGGTCTACGAGAACATGAAGCCCAAGGAGGCGACCGAAATCTTCGCGCGGATGGCGCCGGAATTCGCCGCCGGCTTCCTCGGACGGATGCGGGCCGATGCCGCGGCGGCGATCATGTCGGGGCTCGAGCCTGAGAAGGCCTATGCGATCAGCGTATTGCTGGCCGGCCGGAACGCGAACGCGCCAAAGCAATGATCGGCGGACACGGCGCGTTAACCCAGACCTGACATGCAGGACGGGCAGGTGTTCAGGGGACTGAAGGGACCCTCCCCATGATCGGTATCGTCGGTATCATCATCGTGTTCGTCATGGTCTTCGGCGGCTATCTTGCCGCCGGCGGCAAGATGGCGATCATCCTCAAGTCGCTGCCCTTCGAGCTGACGATGATCGGCGGCGCGGCGCTCGGCGCGTTCCTGATCGGCAATGACGGCGCCACCGCCAAGGCGACGGCGAAATCGATCGGCAAGGTCTTCAAGGGTGCCAAGTGGAAGCCCGACGACTACCGCGACCTCCTGTGCCTCCTGTTCGAGCTGATCCGGGTCGCACGGCAGAACCCGGTGGCGCTGGAGGAACATATCGAGGCCCCCGAGAATTCGTCGATCTTCTCGCGCTATCCGAAGATCCAGCACGACCACGAGGCGGTCGAGCTGATCTGCGACACGCTGCGCTCGGCCTCGATGAACTACGACGATCCGCATCAGGTGGAGGAGGTGCTCGACAAGCGGATGGAGGCGAACCTGCACCATTCGCTGCATCCGAGCCATGCGCTGCAAAGCGTGGCGGACGGCACCCCGGCGCTGGGCATCGTCGCGGCCGTCCTGGGCGTGATCAAGACCATGGCCTCGATCGACCAGCCGCCGGAGATCCTCGGCAAGCTGATCGGCGGCGCGCTCGTGGGCACCTTCCTGGGCGTGTTCCTCGCCTACGGCTTCTTCGGCCCCTTCGCGAGCCGGCTGAAGGGAATCGCCGAGGAGGAAGATCATTTCTACCGGCTGATCCGCGAGGTGCTGGTGGCGAATCTGCACAACCACCCGGCCAATATCTGCATCGAGGTCGGCCGCCAGAACGCGCCGCACCAGGTGCGGCCCAGCTTCTCCGACCTCGAGGAGGCCTTGCAGAACGTCAAGAAGGAGGCGGCCTGATGCGCGGCCTAGGCATCGCTCTCGCGCTGGGCCTCTGCGCGGGCGTGGCCGCGGCCGACGTCACCGTGCGCTCGGGCGAGCATCCCGGCCATTCGCGCCTGGTCTTCGACTTCGACCGCCTTCCCGACTGGCAGATCGAGGAGCGCCGCGGCGGCTACGACCTCCGGTTCGACCCCCCGCAGGGCGAGATCAGGCTCGACGACGTGTTCTATTACATCCCGCGCACGCGGCTCGCGGATCTTCGGATCGACCGGGCCAGCGGCGTGCTGCATCTCGACCTCGGCTGCGACTGCACCATCGACGCGATGGTGATGCGGAGCCGCGCCCTGGTGGTCGACATCCGCGACCCGGCGCCGGGCGAGCCTGCGGAAGAGGCCGCCACCATCACCGCGATGGTCGACGGCCCGGTGCAGCTCCTTGCGGGCTCCCATGACGACGGGCACGAGGCCGCGCCCGAAACGCCCGGGCCCGAGGCGGCGCCGTCTTTCCCGCCGGTCCCCGAGACCCGGCCCGCGGCGCCCGTCCTGCCCTTTACCGGCGACTTGACGACCGAGGCCAGACCGATGGGCGGCGGCCTCACCCGGGCGCTCGCCGAACAGCTTGCCCGCGCGGCGGCCCAGGGCATGGTCGATCCCGACCGGGAGCTCTGGAAATCCGCCGGCGGGGCGGCGCCGGAGGACGAAACGCACCCCGGAACGCGGCCGCATGGCGAAGCGCCCGACAATATCCGGATCCGCTCGGGCCTCGACGCGGCGCTGGGCCCTTCGGGCGAGGAGGACCTTCCGGCGTTCTCCGCCAATCTCGGCTGCCCCAATCCGAGCCTTTACGCGGTGTCGTCCTGGGGCGACGAGCGCGCGGTCCATGTGCAGATCTCCGAGCTGCGCCGCCGCCTCGTGGGCGAGTTCGACCGGCCGAACCGCGGCCGCGCCATCGCCCTGGCGCGGCTCTACACCTACCTGACCTTCGGCACCGAGGCGCGCGCGGTGATCGCCAAGCTCCTGCCCGACGACCCGGCGGGCGAGGCGCTGGTACCGCTGTCGCTCCTGATCGAGACCGGCAGCGCCGGAGGCGCGCTCGCGCCCTATTCCGGCTGCGGCGGCAGCCTGCCGCTCTGGGCGCTGCTCGACGAGGATCCCGGCGCGCCCCTGCGCCCGGTGCGGAGCGACGCGGTGCTCCTCGCCTTCTCCGGCCTGCCGCCGCACCTGAGAAAGCTGCTGGGCTATCGCGTCGCCGCCCGCTTCGCCGCGCGGCAGGATTTCTCCTCGGCCGAGATCGTCCGCGCCGCGCTCGACCGGATTTCCGACGCGCACGATCCGGCGCTGGTCCTGTCCTCGGTTCATACGAGCGACCCGGAGACGACCGATGCGGATACCCTGGCGGCGCTCGACAAACTGGCCGTGTCGCTCCATCCCGAGGCGGCCGAGGCGCTGTTGCTGACCATCGACGGCCGGCTCGCGCGGAACGAGCGGATCCCGCTCGATCTGATCGATACCGCGGCGGCACTGGCCTATGAGATGGCGGGTTCGGCCGAGGGCGCACGGGTGAAATCGACGGAGATCGTGGCGCGATTCGCGAACGGGGATTTCGACGCGGCGCTGGAAGAGCTCCGCCTCGCCGAGGCGCAACACCTGATCGAAGCCGAGCACGCCGAGGAGATCTGGCATATCGGGCTCGCGCGGCTGGCGGACTCGGAGGACGATCTCGAGTTCGTCAGTCACCTGTTCGGCGATGCCGCGCCGGGCCTCGACGCGGCGCCGGACGGGCTTCGGCTCGAAATGGCGGAGCGCCTGCTGTCGCTTGGCTTTCCCGGGCGCGCGGCCGAGGTCGCGCCGCGCGGTGCGACGGGGGCCGATGGGCTTTTCCAGGCGCGGCTGGCCCGGGCTGATGGCGATCTCGATGCGGCGATCCGGCTGGCCGGCGCCGCGGAGGGCCCGGAGGCGCGACGGTTCGTGGCCGAAACCCTTTCGGCGGCCGGCCGCCATGCCGAGGCCCAGGCGGTCTACATGGAGCTGGGTGCGGCCGCAGAGAGCGGCGCCGAGGCCTGGCGCGCGGGAGACTGGGGCGCCGTCGCCGGGGAGGAGGCCGAGGAGGCCGAACGGGTCGCCGCTGCCGAAGCGATGCTGAACCACGCCGAACCGAAGCCCGCGCCGCCCGGCCCGCCCAGCATCGAGGGCGCCCAGAGCCTCGTGGACCAGAGCGCCGGGCTGCGCGACGCGCTCACCGCACTCCTCGACAAGGTGCCGCCACCAGACGGCTAGTCACCCTTTCTCAACCTGCGGTCCGTAAAGATTCGCGAAACCGACCCAGCTGCAAGAATTGCCGCAGGAATGCCCATGCCGCGCTGCCATGCACCGGACTCTCGCCGCCTCGCGGGCCGCGCCCGCGCCGCCGCCGATCCCGCACCCCGGGCAGCGCGGGTCGACGCCTTCCCGCCTTGCAAGGCGAGCTTCCCGCCGATCGGGCGCGGCTCGCGCGTGCCCCTGGGCGGCGCCGGACCGGCCCGGCCGCTGGTGCCCGCGGGATGAACCTCACCCTCGACAACCTGTTCCGGCCGACAATCCTGCTTGCGCTGGCGCTCATGGCGGTGATCGTCATGATGGTCCTGCCGATGCCGTCCTGGATGCTCGATATCGGCCTCGCCGCCTCCTTCGCGCTGGCGATCCTGATCTTCACGGTCACGCTCTTCATCGAGCGCCCGCTGGATTTCTCCGCCTTCCCGACGGTCCTCCTCGCCTCGCTGATGCTCCGGCTTTCGCTCAATGTCTCTTCGACCAAGCTGATCATCGGCCAGGGCCATAGCGGCACCGGCGCTGCGGGCGAAGTGATCGAGGGCTTCGCCGAGTTCGTCATGGGCGGCAACCTGATCCTCGGCCTCGTGGTGTTCTGCGTCCTCCTGATCGTCAATTTCATGGTGATCACCAAGGGCGCCACGCGGATGGCCGAGGTGGGCGCCCGCTTCGCGCTCGACGGGATGCCGGGCAAGCAGCTCGCCATCGACAGCGACATGTCGGCGGGTGCCATCGACCATACCGAGGCCAAGCGCCGGCGCGAACTGGAACAGGCCGAGACGACCTTCTTCGGCTCACTCGACGGCGCCTCGAAATTCGTCAAGGGCGACGCCATCGCGGGGCTGATGATCACGATGCTCAACATCGTGATGGGCATCATCCTCGGCACGCTGGTCTATGGCATGCCGATCGGCACCGCCTTCGAGACCTACGCGATCCTGACTGTGGGCGACGGGCTGGTGAACCAGATTCCGGCGGTGATCATCTCCATCGCCGCGGCACTGCTCCTCGCCCGTGGCGGCGCGACCGGCTCGGCCGACCTGGCGCTGTTCCGGCAGCTCAGCCGCTATCCCGGCGCGATCAGCACCGTCGCCGTGCTGATGGGCTTCTTCGCGCTGTTTCCGGGCCTGCCCTTCCTGCCCTTCATGGCCGGCGCGGCCGGGCTCGGGGCCCTGGCCTGGTACGCCTCGCGGCAGAACGCGGAAGCCGAGGCGGAAGCCGAACGGCAGGCAGCGCCCACCGACCAGGAGGCGCTGCCGAGGCCCAAGGGCCTGGGCGACATGCTCGACCTCGACGATATCCACATCCAGTTCGCGCCCGACCTGATCCCGATGGTGCTCGACCCGGCGACGGGGCTCGACGCGCGGATCGACAACATGCGCAACCATGTCGCGATGAATTTCGGCCTGATCCTGCCCGAGATCCGGCTGACCGACGATCCCTCGCTCCTGCCCGGCACCTACCTGATCCGGATCCAGGGGGTGGAACAAGCACGCGACCGGCTGCGGCCGGGCCGGGCGCTGGCGCTTCTGGGCAGCGACGATTTCGGCATCCCGCCCGGCGAGGACGTGAGCGAACCGGTCTACGGCGCGCCGGCGCGCTGGATCGAGGCGCCGATGGCCGAGGAGGTGGCGGTGGCGGGCTTCACCGTGGTCTCGCCGGTCGAGGTCCTTGCCACGCATCTCCTCGAGACGATCAAGCGCAACCTCTCGCGGCTGATGTCGCTGAAATCGCTGCGCCGGCTGCTCGACGAGCTGTCCACGCTCTCCGACCAGGGCCGGGCCGATGCGAACCGCCGGCTGTTCGACGAACTGATTCCCGAGAAGGTGCCGATCGACCTCTTGCTGGCCGTGCTGAAGCTCCTCCTCGAGGAGCGGGTCTCGGTCCGGAACCTGCCGCTCATCCTCGAGGCCACCGCCGAAGCGCGGGGCGCGATGACGGGGGTCGACGCGATCACCGAGCATGTACGCCAGCGGCTCGGCTTCCAGCTCGTCGCCGATCTCCGTCGCGGCGACGGCACGGTGCCGCTCGTCCAGCTCGACCCGGCCTGGGAGCAGACCTTCTCGCGCCACGAGCTCGACGGCGGCGGCGGGCGTCCCGACATCGCACTGCCGCCGGAGGAGTTCAACCGGCTGGCAGGCGCCATCGCCGACCGGCTCTCGCAGGTGGGCGAGACCGGCACCTATCCCGCGCTGATCACCAGCGTTCGGCGGCGGCGCTTCCTCCGAACGGTGCTGGCCTCGAAGGGGATCGGCAACCCGGTCCTCTCCTTCGAGGAGCTCGGGCTCGAAGGCAAGCCGGCGCTGGTCGGGACGGTCGCGGCATGACCGGCCTCCTCGCCGATCTGCTCGCCTTGTGGCAGGGGCAAGTCGTCGTGTTCGGGCTGGTCTTCCTCCGGATGGGCGGTGCCATGGCGTTGCTGCCGGCCTTCGGCGAACGCACCGTCCCGGTCCGGATCCGCCTGATCCTGGCGCTCGCGCTGACCGTTCTGGTGACCCCGGCGGTCGACAGCGGCTTTCCCGAGCCCGACACGCTCGCGGCACTGGTTCGCACAGGCGGCACCGAGGTCGTGGCCGGGCTCTGCCTAGGCATCCTGTTCCGCCTCGCGATCATGGCGCTGCAGATCGCCGGCACCATCGCCGCCAACGTCACCTCGCTCGCGCAGATCTTCGGCGGCAGCTCGGTCGATCCGCAGCCGGCGATCGCGCATCTCTTCTTCGTCGGCGGCCTCGCGCTCGCCGCGATGTCGGGCCTCCACGTCAAGCTCGTCGCCGCCCTGATCGAGAGCTACACCCTGTTCCCGCCCGGCCACGCGCTGGCCGGCGCCGACCTGGCGCGCTGGGGCTCGGCCCAGGTCGTCCACGCCTTCGCGCTCGCCTTCACGCTGGCCGCGCCCTTCTTGGTGATCTCGGTCCTCTACAACCTCGCTCTCGGCGCGATCAACCGTGCCATGCCGCAGCTCATGGTGGCTTTCGTCGGAGCCCCCGCGATCACCGCGGCCGGGCTCCTCCTTACGCTCCTCGCGACGCCGTTCCTGCTCGCCCTCTGGCTTTCGGCCTTCGACAGGACCCTCACCGGCCTCGGAGCGAACTGATGGCCGACGAAGACGACGCCGACGACAAACCATTCGAAGCGACACAGAAACGGCTCGACGACGCGCGCAAGAAAGGCGAGGTCCCGCATTCCGCCGACCTCACCACCGCAGCGGCCTTCGGTGGCCTGCTCCTCGCCGCGATGGCGCTGGGTCCGGCCTCGCTCAAGCGCTTCGCGGCGGCGCTGGCCGGGCTGATCGACCGCGCCGCACCGCTCGCCGACATCTGGTTCTCCGGCGCGGCGGGCCCGGCCGTGCTCGGGCCAATGGCGGCGGTGGCTACGCCGCTTGCCGCCTGGTTCGCGCTGCCGGCCGCGGCCGTGGTGCTGGCCGTCGTCGTGCAGCGCTCATTCGTGGTCGCGGGCGAGCGGATCCAGCCCAAGCTCGACCGGATCTCGCCAATCGCCGGCGCGAAACGGAAATTCGGCCGCAACGGCCTGTTCGAATTCGCCAAGAGCGCCACCAAGCTCACCATCATCTCGGTCTGCCTCGGGGTCTTCGCGATGCGCGAGCTGCCGCAGGCGATGGCCTCGATGGCGCTCGATCACGGCCAGGTTGCCACGCTGGTGCTCGACGTCTCCAAGCGCTTCCTCGCGGTGGTATTCCTGCTCCTCGTCACACTCGGCGCGATCGACATCCTCTGGCAGCAGGCCGAGCACATGCGCAAGCACCGCATGTCGAAGAAGGAGCTGATGGACGAGCAGAAGGACGCCGAGGGCGACCCCTATCTCAAGGGGCGGCGGCGGCAGAAGGCGATGGAGATCGCGACGCGGCAGATGCTGGCCGAAGTGCCCAAGGCCGATGTGGTGATCGTCAACCCGACGCACTACGCCGTCGCCCTGAAATGGGAGCGCAACGCGGGCACCGCGCCGGTCTGCGTTGCCAAGGGCGTGGACGAGATCGCGCTCAGGATCCGCGCCGCCGCGGTCGAGGCCGGGGTGCCGGTGCGGCACGATCCGCCGACGGCGCGGGTCCTGCACCGGATGGTCGAGGTCGGCCAGGAAATCGCGCCCGAGCACTACCGCGCGGTGGCGGTGGCGATCCGCTTCGCCGACCGCGTTCGCGGCAAGGCGCGCGAAACATGAAACCGGCCGAACTCCGGATGCTGGCCGAGATCGCCGGGCTGATCGCCGACCGCGACCTTGCGGCGCTCGCGGCGCTCAAGGCCGAAAGCGCGGCGCTTGCGGAACGGGCCGAGGCGCTGACCCGGCCCACGGCGCCGGCGGACGGGAACACGCTCGACCCGGCGACCCGGGCCGGCGCCGGGGAACGCTGGGAGCGCTGGCGCGAGGAAGAGCTGCGCCGGATCCAGGCCGAGCGCGCCCGGATCGCCATCGCCGAGGAGGCCGCGCGCGCCGTCGCGCGGCGCTCCTTCGGCCGGCAGGTCGCATTGTCGGAATTGTCGGGCAAGACGGATTAGTCCGGCACGGGAAGGCCGGGCTCAGACCTCCTGGCGGACGATATCGACGATCAGCACGTCGTGGACGAGCGGCCCCAGCGCATCGCGCGCGGCCTCCTTCAGCCCGTTGCGCAGGATCGCCATGGTGCCGGCCTGGGTGAAGCCCGCATCGAAACCGCCGACATTGGCGTGGTCGAACAGGACCCGGAGGAAGCTGTCGCGCAGCCGCGGCTCCTGCGCGAAGACCACCTCGGAACCGCCGACATCGACCTCAAGCGTGATCGACAGCACCACCAGTGCGACAACCCTTTCGCCCTTGACCACGGGCACGATGAACTGGTTGTTCAGCCGCGCGAATTCCGAGGTGGGCTCGCCTTCCTCGCCCGCCACGGCGGGGTCGGCGGCGTGCGCGCCCTCGCCTTCTCCCTCCGCGTGCTCCGTCTCGGGCGCCGGCGCGAGCACCATGCCCGCACCCACGCCGCCGCCGACGCCGACAATCAGCATCAGGATCGGAAGGAGGAGCTTCTTCATGCGCGGGCCCTAGAACGGCAGCACGATATCGGCGATCTGCTGGCCATAGCGCGGCTGCTGAACGTCGGTGATCTGGCCGCGGCCACCATAGGAGATGCGCGCGGCGGCGATCTTCTCGTAGGTGATCTCGTTCTGGCGGCTGATATCCTCGGGCCGGACATAGCCATCGACGAGGAGCTCGCGGATCTCGAAGTTCACCCGCACTTCCTGCGAGCCGCGGATCCTGAGGACGCCGTTCTGCAGGACCTCGATGACGGTGGCCGCGACCTTGAGCGTGAGCTGCTCGCCGCGCCGGACCGAGCCGTTGCCCGAAGAGCTCGAGTTCGAAGAGATGTCGGCCGCGGTGTCGAAATCGCCGCCCTTGGGAAGCGCCTTCTCGGCAAGCTCCGGCAGGCCGAGAAGGTTCGGCACCGCGAGGCTCTCCGAGCCGCTCCGCGAGCGCGCGGTGCTGTTCGAGATCTCGGCGCTGTCGTCGATCTCGATCACCACGGTCAGGATGTCGCCGCGTCGGCCGGCACGCCTGTCGCCGAGCAGCGACTGCCGCCCGGCATTCCACAGGGACGGGCCGCCGGGCCCCTCCGGCGCCTGCATATCATAGCTGTCGGGATCGGCCATGGCCTGATGTTCGAGCCCGGCCTGGATCGGCGTGAAGGCCGGCGCCTTGCCGACATCGCTCAGCCGGGCGCAGCCGCCGAGCGCCGCGATGGAAAGGGCAAGAAGGATGGCTGCGCGCATGAAAACCTCCGCTGACCGCTCAAGGAACCGAAATTTCGCCCGGGCCGGTCACCGTGCCGGTGACGGTGATCCGCGAGCCGAGATTCATTACCCGCACCCGTTCGCCCAGCCCCGCACGGTCGAGCGCGCGGCCATCGGTCAAGATCCGGAGACCGCCACGGTCGAAGAGCAGCGCGACGATCTCGTTGCGGTCGACCAGCGCCGGCGGTCCGAGATCGCCCGGGGAGACGGGCCGCCCCTGGTAGAGCGTGACCTGCGCCTCGAGCCCGATGGCGGCGGCGGGATCGGAAAACGCACCGGGGCTCGCGCCCTCGACCAGCTTCAGATCGGCGGGCGAGATGATCGAGCGCGCGGGAATCGTGCGCGCGGCGATCACCGTGTCGGCCGCGGCCGCGCCACCGAGAAGCATCCCGGCCAATGCTATGAGGGCGTGCCGCACCATCACCGGATTTGGGTCGTCGCGCCCAGCATCTGGTCGGCGGCCGAGATCACCTTGGAGTTCAGCTCGTAGCCGCGCTGCGCCTCGATCAGGTCGGTGATCTCGCGCACCGGGTCGACCGAGCTTTCCTCGAGATAGCCCTGTCGAAGCGTCCCGAGCCCGTCCGTGCCCGGGTCGGTCACGAAGGATGGGCCCGAGGCCTCGGTCTCGAGGAACAGGTTCGAGCCGATCGCCTCGAGGCCCTTCTGATTCGGAAAGCCCGCGAGGGTGAGCTGGCCGAGAAGCTGCGCCTCGATCTGGTCGTCGAAATAGGCGTAGACCTCGCCCGCGGCGTTGATCGAGATCGCGCGGGCGTCGTCGGGGATGGTGATCTCGGGCGCCACCGGGTGCCCGTCCGAAGTCACGATCAGCCCGTCGGCCGAGCGTTTCAGCGCGCCGTCGCGGGTATAGGCCGAGATCCCCGAGGGCAGCGTCACCTCGAGATAGCCCGCCCCGTCGATCGCGATGTCGAGATCGCCGCCGGTCACGCCGAGCGAGCCCTGCTGCACATTCACCGAGATCGCCGAGGGTCGCACCCCGAGGCCGAGCTGCACCCCGGTGGGCAGCACCGTGCCGTCGGACGCGCTCACCGTGCCGGCGCGCGTGACCTGCTGGTAGTGCAGGTCCGCGAATTCCGCGCGGCGCGCGTTGTAGCCGGTGGTCGACATGTTCGCGAGGTTGTTCGACACCACCTCGACCCGCATCTGCTGCGCGGTCATGCCCGTTGCGGCGATCTGAAGCGCTCTCATGTCCCGTTTCCCTTTTCTAGCGGCCCAGCGTTCGCAGAACGGAGCGGATCCGCTCGTCGTCGCGTTCCATCAGGCCCTGGCCCAGCTCGTAGGCGCGCTGAACCTCGATCATCCGGCTGATCTCGGTCACCGGGTTGACGTTCGAACTTTCCAGGAAGCCCTGGAGCATGACCCCGTTCTCGACCGGCGTGACCCCGCCCGCGGCGGCGAACATCACCGATCCGGCACGTGTAATGCCGTTCGGGTCGTTCGGCTGATAGAGCCCGATCTGCGCGAGCGGCTGGCCATCGGCCGACAGCGTGCCATCGGGCGCGATCGCGATGCTGCGGGCCTCGGGCGGCGCGAAGACCGGCGCGCCGCCGGCATCGAGCAGCGGATAGCCGTCGGGCGTCACCAGGGTGCCGGCGGCATCGCGCGTGAAGCTGCCCGCGCGGGTCAGCTGATCGCCCATCGGCGTCTGGATCAGGAAGAACCCGTCGCCCTGGATCGCGAGGTCGAACTCGGCGCCGGTCATGGCCATCGCGCCGTGGGTCAGGTCCATCTCGCGCACCCGGCCCGCGGCCATCGAGAGCGACGGCGCATCGGGCCCGAGATCGCGCACGAATTCCGAAAAGATCACCCCTTCGCGCCGATAGCCCGTGGTCGACATGTTGGCGATGTTCTGCGCGACGCTCGCCATTTCGCCAAGCAGCCCGACCTGGCGGTTCAGCGTCGTGTAACCGGCGTTTTCCATGGCTCAGCCTCCGGCGATCAGGGGCACGATCGTGCCGTGGAAATAGCCCGTGAGAAGGCTCGTCATGAAGCTCATCGAGACCCAGAACGTGATCAGGAGCGCGATCATCTTCGGCACGAAGGTCAGCGTCATCTCCTGGATCGAGGTCAGCGCCTGGAAGAGGCCGATCACCAGGCCCGTCACCAGCGCCACCCCGAGGATCGGCGCGCTCATCAGGAGCGCGACCCAGAGCCCCTCGCGGAGTGTGTCGAAGAACAGGGCTTCGCCCATCAGACCGGCATCCTGAGAATTTCCTGATAGGCCTCGACCACCCGGTCGCGCACCGTCACCGCGGCCTCGACGGCGAGCTGCGTCTCGGCCAGGGCCTGAACCAGCGCCTGCGGGTCGGCATTGCCGGTCAGCGCCTGCTTCGCCGTCTCTTCGCTTTCCTTGAGCGTGTCGGTGAAGCTCTTCACCAGCGCGGCGGGGCCCTTTTCCGTCGCGTTTCCGGTGGCCGCCGTGGCGGGTTTCGCGCCGGAATAGGCGTTCGCTGCGAGTGCCGATCTGATATCCATCATCTCCCTCCTCAGCGTTTCAAGAGTTCGAGCAGGTTCTGAGTCATCTGCCGTGCCTGGTCGAAGACGCGGAGATTGGCCTCGTAGCTGCGCTGCGCCTCGCGCGCGTCGGCGATCTCGACTACCAGATTGACATTCGATCCATCGTAGTAGCCGTTCTGATCGGCGAGCGGATGACCCGGATCATGAATCCGCGTCAGAGCGCTCGGGTCCAGTTCGACCGGACCCGTTTGCACCTTTCCGGTGCGTCTCCCGGCCTCGACCACCTCTTCGAAGGTGGTCAGCTTCCGCCGGTACCCCGGGGTATCCTCGTTCGCGACGTTTTCCGACACGAAGCGCAGGCGTTCGGCCTGGGCCTGCATGCCCGTCGCGGCGATGGACAGGGTTTCGATGAGGTTCGCCATGGCCTACCGCCCGCGCCCGACAACGGCGCGCATCAGGTCGAGCGAGCTCTTGTAGACGGCCAGCGCCATGTCGTGCTGGTGGCGCGATTCGACCTGCCGGATCATCTCCGCTTCAAGGGAAACCGAGTTGCCGTTCGGGGCGGGTTCGGTGCGCGTGTCGATCACCGTCGCGGGCGTCTGGCCGAAATCGGCATGACCGCTATGGCCCGCGCGGGTGGTGCGCATGTCGGCCCCGGCGCTGCCGGAGTAATACTGGGCGAAATCGACCAGATCGCGCGCCCGGTATCCGGGCGTGTCGGCGTTTGCCACATTCTGTGCGATCTGCTCCTGGCGCGCCGCGGCATGGCCGGCGAGCTCTTGCGCGAGGCGCATGATCTCTGGTCTCTCGAACATCGGGGCTTCTCCCACGACCTTGTTACACAAAGGCTTAACTGCGATTCCTTTAGAAACGGTGAGCACGCGAAAGGGCCGGAGAATCCATGCCGTCATCGCTCATAGATCACCTGAGGGCCGCGCTGGCCGGGCAACGCGCCTGCCGCCGCGCGGGAAGGATTTCGGCGCTGACCGGGGGCCGGCTGCGGATCTCGGGCCTTTCCGACGTGGCCGCCCTGGGCGACCGCGTGATCTTCGAGGGGCTGCCTCCGGCGCGCGCCGGCGGTGAGATCGTCGAGATCGACGAGGCAGCGGCGACGGTCCTGCCCGAGGCGGTCCCCGACGGGTTCACCGTGGGCCAGACCGTGCTGCTCGACGGGCCGATGCGGATCGCACCCGATGACAGCTGGATCGGCCGGGTGATCGACCCGATGGGCCGGCCGCTCGACGGGCGCCCGATCCATTCCGGCGCCGCCCCGCGCCCGCTGATGCCCGACCCCGCGAACCCCGCCGACCGGCGCGCACTGGGCCGCCGCGTCTCGACCGGGCTGGCGCTCTTCGACACGCTCCTGCCCATCGTTCGCGGCCAGCGGCTCGGCCTCTTCGCCGGGTCCGGCGTCGGCAAGTCGACCCTGCTCGCCCGCCTCGCCTCCGGGGTCGAGGCCGACGTGGTCGTCGTCGGCCTGGTCGGCGAGCGCGGCCGCGAGGTGCGCGAGTTCGTCGACAAGGTTCTGGGGCCGGCCGGCATGAAGCGCGCCGTCGTCATCGCCGCCACCGCCGACCGGTCGCCGCTCCTGCGCCGGCGCTGCGCATATACCGCGATGACAGTCGCCGAACATTTCCGCGATGCCGGCAAGCATGTCCTCTTCCTGTGCGATTCGGTCACCCGTTTCGCCGAGGCACATCGCGAGATCGCGCTGGCGGCCGGGGAAAGCGCCGCGATGCGGGGCTTTCCGCCCTCGACCTCGCAGCGGATCATGGCCCTTGCGGAACGGGCCGGGCCGGGATCGATGGACCAGTCCGACATCACCGCGCTCTTCACGGTGCTCGTGGCCGGCTCCGACATGGAGGAGCCGGTGGCCGACATCCTGCGCGGGGTGCTCGACGGCCATGTGGTGCTCGACCGCAAGATCGCCGAGCGCGGACGGTTCCCGGCGGTGGACGTGGCCCGCTCCGTGTCGCGGGCTCTGCCCGATGCGGCGAGCGCGGCGGAAAACGCTCTGATTTCCGAGGCGCGCGCCATTCTGGGGGCCTATGAACGCTCCGAACTCATGATCCGTGCGGGGCTCTACACGAAGGGCACCGATCCGGAGCTGGACCGTGCCGTCGCGGTCTGGCCGCATCTCGACCGCTTCTTTGCGGAGCGTGCGCCAGGTGGTGCCGAGAGCAGCTTCGGCCTCCTCGCCGACCGCCTCGCTACCGGCGTCGCGGCCGAAACGGCCCCCGAGGCCGCCGGATAGCGGCCGGTCGCGCGAACCCCGGCCGACTGCCGCCGTTCCGCCGAAGTTCCGTCGCCACGCCGCTCCTTGCCGGAGCGCCTTCGGCGCACACCTTCAGTTGCGCCCGCCTCCGGCGCGCGCGGCGGGCGAGGGGGCTGCGCCCCCTCGCGCTCCCCCGTTCCGGGCGGATGACCGGCCGGGTGCGTTTGGAGTTGCCGGTTTCGGAACGCAGGACGGTTCCTGGACGGCGCAACAGGCAGCGCCGACGACAAGC
Organism: Paracoccaceae bacterium; assembly: GCA_003605175.1. GTDB lineage: Bacteria > Pseudomonadota > Alphaproteobacteria > Rhodobacterales > Rhodobacteraceae > Ovoidimarina. The sequence continues at coordinate 56,558 of QWDA01000014.1, forward strand.
CCGTCCCGGCCCCTTTCGCCTGGGCTGAGAACCCGCAAGGGCGTCAGAACGGCGGGATCAGCCCGCCGGCACCGGAGGATTGCTGCAGCAGGGCCAGGGCCGCCGAACCGCGCGTGCTTTGCGCCAGCCCTCCGGTGGCCTGAAGCTCGGATTGCGCCAGAAAGGTGCGCCGCAATTCGTCGATCCTGTCCGGATCCGCGAATTGCGCCACCGAGGTATCGCCGAACATCGCCTCGGCCTTGCCACGAAAGATCTCGAGCTGGCGGTCGATATCGAGCGTGCCGACAACGGTCGGGAGCCCGAAAGCGCGCTCGAACACGATCCGCAGGGGCTGGGTCGCCATCACCGTGTACCAGGCCGCCGAATCGGACATGTCCTTGTCCACCAGCTTGCCGAGATCGCGCTCGAGCCCGAGGGCGAGGCGCATGTCTTCCGACTGCTCGCCGACCGCAACCTCGAACTGGCGTTCGCGGAAAAGCTTTGTGATCTTCGCGCCGAAGTCGCTCAACGCCGTGTTCGGCGGATCGAGATCGCCGAAGCCGAAGGCCTTGGCCATCTCGAGATAGCGCTTGTCGGAGAGCCGGTTCGACAGGCTCTTCGGATCGAAAGTGGTTTCCTCGAGCGTCTTCCTGATGAAGAACTTGCTGTCGATCTCGCTGTCGAGCCCGAACGCGCCGAGCGCGATGCGCAGCAGCCGCCGGTCGCCCACCAGGTCCTCGGCGGAAGTGATCGAGCCGATCTTCTCTTCGAAATACGCGGTATCGCGGGTGATCGCGGCGGAATTGTCGAACGCCTCCTGCTGTGCCTCGCGGGTGCGCGACAGGAAGGCCCAGCCGCCAATTCCGGAGAACGGGACGACTGGCTGGTAGGTCATTGCCGGACCATGGCCATCAGGCGCTCCTCGCGCGGAAGAAGCGCGCGCAGAGCCCTGAGCCCCTGGTAGAACTGGTCCTTGCGGACCGCGTCGGTCGCGCGCGACAGCGTGCTGCGGCTGTCGTCGTCGAGAAAGACCTGACTGAGCTGTTCGATCCCGCGCAGAAGCTGCAACTGCGCTTCCTTCGGATCGGCGTCGCCCGAGACCGCGAGTTGTGCGATGTAGCAGACCCGACGAACCGGCGTGTTCGCCTCCTCGGGATGGATCGCGTCCCTGAGGCGCAGGATATTCGCTCCGGGGGTCATCACCGACAGCCGCGTGCGGCGGTCGCCGTTCTCGATCACGGCGCCATTGATGATCACGCGTTCCTTGGGCGCGAGCTTGAGAACCAGCCCGGTCATGACCCGGGCCTCCCCGCCCGAAGACCCTGCATGATCGCGGTGTTCACCTCGATGAGCGGTCCGGCATCGGCGCGGCCGGCAAGGATCTCGGCGGTGTGATGCATGGTGAATTCGAAAAGATAGAAGATCTGCGCGCGGAGCGGGGCCGGCAGACCGTTCTCGGGATCGGCGACGCTGGAAGCGAAGATCGTCCAGAGCTGGCGGTTCCGGTGCAGGGCGGTGACCAGCGCCTTGAAGGCGGGGCGACCTTCGGTGGCAGCCTTGCGGATCGCGCGTGTCACGTCGGCGAGGGCCTCGTATTCCGTGCCGCGGGCCGTCCGGATCGGGGCTGCAGGGGAGGAGTAGGCCATTCGGGCCTGTTCTTGAGCGTTCACGTCTCGTCCTTCCACTAAGATCGACCGGCCGCGCTCCGGCCGGGCGGCGAGAAGGGGGCCGGCATGTTACCGGCCCCCCGTCCGGTCCTATCTGAACAGCGACAGGATCGACTGCGGCGCCTGGTTGGCGATCGACAGCGACTGGATGCCCAGCTGCTGCTGCACCTGCAGGGCCTGCAACCGCGCCGACACGGCCTCGAGATCGGCGTCGATCAGCGAGCCGATACCGGCCTTGAGCGAGTCGGTCAGCTTGCCGATGAAGTCCCCCTGGAGCCCGATCCGGCTCTGGTCCGAACCGAAGGACGCCGCGGCGTCGATCGCCGTGTTGAGGAACGTGTCGATGTTGCTGAGCGCGGCCGACGCACCATCGTTGGTGGTCACGTCGATCCCTTCGAGACCGTAGAGACCGCCCGACGCGACACCGCCGGCCCGACCGTCGACCGCGAGGGTCACCGCGGTCGCGTTGCTGTTGTCGATCGCGAGCGACCAGGCACCGGTCGTCGCATCCTGGCTGACCTGGGTGTTGATGCCGGACTGGTTGCCGGCATCGATCGCCGCCTTCAGGCCCAGCGCGACATCCTCGAAGGTTTCGCCGGGGCCGGCAATGTAGCGATAGACCTCACCGCCGAAGCTCGCCTGGTAGCCGTCACCGTCGACCACCGCGGCGGTCGCCGAGAAGGTGATCGATTCGGCCCGCTGTTCGATCGTGCCCGTCGTCAGCGACAACGAACCCGTCCCGTTCAGCGAGGTGATCACCGTGCCGTCGATGCTGGTGCCGGTGGCCGAGAGCGAAACGTCCGAACCCGAGAAGGCGTTGGTCGAGGTGATCGTCAGGTCGGCGCCCGACGCGGAAGCCGTCACGCCGGTGATCCCGAGGGCGTTGATCTGCCCCTCGAAGAACGCGGCGACGTCGTCCTGGTCGTCGACCCCATCGGCGGTGTAGTCGATCTGAACGCCGCCGACGGTGATCGAAAGCGTGTCGCTCGCCGTGTAGGTGTTCGTCTCGAGCGTGATGACGGCGGTGTTGCCGGTACTGGCGACCGTGGTGCCCGACAGGAGCGTGTTGTAGGTCGCTGAGCCGGTCGAGGAATCGCCGAGCTGGGTGCCCGAGGAGTTGTAGGTCCCCGCATCGGTAGTCAGGTCGCCCCGGCGGATGACAATGTCGGAAGACGTCACGTTGCCCAGGCTGTCGCGCACCAGCGAGCCGAGGATCGAGACGTTGTCGGTGCCTTCGACCAGGCTGAGGCCGTTGAACGAGGCGGCCTGGACGATCGACTGGATCTGGTCGATCTTGGTGTCGATATCGGCCTGGATCTTCGACCGGTCGACGTTTTCTTCCTGCGCGGCAACGATGTTGCCCTTCAGTTCGGTAAGCAGGTCGGTGACGGTTTCCGCCGCCTCGCGGGCCACGGCGATCGTCGAGTCGCCGAGGTTGAGGCTGTCCGAGATCGCCGAGAAGGCGCTCACGTCCGATTCGATGACTTTCGAGACGGCCCAGATTGCCGAGTTGTCGGTCGCGGTGGCGATCTTCTTGCCGGTGGCGATCTGGTTCTGGGTGTCGACAAGGTTTCCGTTGATGCTGCGCAGGTTCTGCAGCGCAACCATTGCACTCGTGTTGGTGAGAATACTCGCCATTTGGGATTTCCCCTTCACTGTGGCGCTTTACGCCGTTTCATGAGTCGTCCTTCGGACGACATGGGTCAGCGCCGTTCTGACGGGTGCGGGATGCCGATTTTCCGGGCCCGCGCCATCCGGTGGGGATGCGAGACCGGTGCTACACGGGAATTCCTAGCGCCATGATAACGCGATTGCGGCGACAACTAGGCTTTTCGCTCAAATTTAGGATTAACGCTTCCGATCTCGCAGCGGCCGCCCGTCGCGGAGTAGCTGCCGATCGGCCCGGCGGCCCTGCGCAGCTCGGCCAGGCGCTTGATCGCGCGGTTCACGCCCTCGGCCGCCGCGTTCATCAGCGCGCCGTTCCGCATCGCCTGGTCACGCAGCCGTTGAAGCCGCGCGGCGTCGCCCTTCGCGGCGGATAGCGTCGCCAGCACCGCCTCGCGGCGCTCCGCCAAGCCGGCCAGCTCGGCGACCCGCCCCGAGAGCAGGATCTCGCGCTCTTCCTCGAGATACTTCTCCGCGCGGTCGAGTTGATCCTCAGCCTTCATGCCGGTCCTCCCGGATCGCGTGGAACAGCCGCTCCGCCAGCCCGATCCCGCCGGCCTCCACCATCTGGTCGGCCTGCGCCTCGCGCAGATAGGACGCGAACTGCTCTTCGCCGATGCCGCCGCCGAAACTGCCCCGCATCTCGCCAAGACCGGCAGCCTTCAGCATCTCCGACAGGAAATTCTGCTCGAGCGCCTTCGCCGCCTTCCACAGGGGATCGTCGGGGTCGGGCGCCTTGCGTGCCGGCACGGCAGGGAGCGGGCTGGGGCCTGTGAGCGGGATCATCGGGTCTCTCCAATTCTTTGGAAATCCCGGGGAGTTTGCTTGCAGCCGGTAAAGATCGGGTAACTGCTTTCCGGGATGGTGCGGAGCAGACCGCAACAGAACGTTCGGATCGACATGAACCCGATTGGCCCGCTCCTCGCCGAAGTGGCTCCGAAGCATCCCGACCTTGCCGTCGCCGCCCTGGCGCCGGGCCACCACACCCATGGCCGGTCCGCCGCACCTTTCTGCCTCGGCGAGGATACGCCCGTCGCCGACACCGCCGATCCGGCCGCCAATGCGGATGCGCCTGCCGAAGCCGCCATCGTTCCCTTCGCGCCCGCGCCGGCGGAGATGCCGGAGAAACCGGTGACGTCGATTGACGTGGAGGTCGAAACCGGCGACGGGCCCGCGCGCGCCGCGCCGGCTCCACCACTCCCGGCCAACGAGGTCGAGGCGCCCGCCGGAGCCGCTCCCGAAGCGCCTGCGGTGCCCGCCAGACTGCCGGATCTACCGGTGGCAGACATGCCGCCGCCCGTATCCGCACCCGCGCCCGCGCCCGCACCGGATTCCCCTGCGCCGGAAGCCCCCGGAAGGGCCCCGTCGCGCGCCGCCCATGTGGTGCCGGCCGCTCCCCAGAATGCGCCCGTGACCCCGCCGGTCGCGGCGCCGGAAAAAGCCGGCGACAGGGCCGAAATCACGCCGCCCGTCGCGAGCGGCGCCGGGCCGGACCTACGGGTGGCGACCGCGGTGTCGCGCGCCCCAGCCGAGATTCCGCGCCCTGCTGCCGGCCCGGCGATCCCGCCCGATACCGCCGCCCTTCCCCGAGCGGTGCCGGCCCGTCAGACACCTGCTCCCGACACCACCGCAGACACCGCCGCGCCGACGGTGATCGCCAGGGCGGAACCGGACGCGGAAGCGCCGCGGGCGACCCCGGCCCAAGCACCACAGCCGCAGCCGCGGCTTGCGGACGCTCCCGACCGGCCGAACGCCGCGATCCCCGAGCGGGTGGAAAGGCCCGCGCCGCAGAGCCCGGCCCCCGCCCCGGCCCCCAAGCCGCCGACCGTGAAGGATGCCGCCCCTCTCCCGGCCCCGGCCCTGGCGCCGGCACAGCCGGCACCGGATCGGCCCGCGCCGGCGCCTCGCCCCGGGCTGGCCGGCCCCGCCGCCGATATTCTCGGCCCCGAAACCCCGGCACCACAAGGCACCCGCGGGGCAGACCTGCCGCCGCCTCCCGTGCACACCGATGCTCCGCCCGTCGCTCGCGCCTCCGGCCTGCAACCGGCCGCCCCGGCCCAGGCGGCGCAGCCGCCGGCGCAACCCGTGCCGCAAGCCGCCCCCGGCTTGCCCGATCCTTCGAGAGAAACCCTCGCCCAGCGCCCGGAGCCCGGGCCGATGCGCGCCAGCCCCGCCGCCCCGCCGGACCAACCCGCGCCGCAAGCGGCCGCGCCGGCCACCCCGAACGCCGTGCCCGTTCAGGCCGACCCGGCGCCGACCCG
>QWDA01000015.1 GCA_003605175.1 Paracoccaceae bacterium
CATAGCTGAACAGCGACCCGCTCGCCTCATCCGTCCCGCGCATCATATCCCCCGCCAAAACCGTGCAGCCGGTGAATCATGTTCCTCAAACCGGGCCAAGGGCCGACTTCTTCAGCAGCCTGCTAGACCCGATCGTGCCAATACCTCGGTCCGACAGGTGAATGGGGCTTCATATGTTCCGCGCGACTTCGCTTTCATGCGCCTCCTGACAGGGGAGGTTAGCTCACCTTTTTCTCAGCCGACAAAAGAACATCGTCAGAGCCACCCGTCTTGTTTTACGCCGTGGCGGCGGCATTTCGGATGCCGGAAGGTGGCTCCCATCGTAATGTCCCGGTGAAGGTCGTCTTCTTGGGCTGAGCGTCATGACTTAAGCCATGCGGCGCTGTTGCACAAATCGGGGTCTGAGCGCGGTTCCCCTTTCCCCGGACGGATTTACCCTACGGCCACTGAGACAGGTATGCCGAGGGCAGTGTAGCAGTTGAGCACGGCCATGCGGACCTGCAGTTCAGCGACCTGGCGATGGAAATCGCGCGCCATCAGGGATTGGCCGAGCAGTTTGATGCAGTTCACCTTGCTCTCGACACGGCTCCGGCGGTGGTAGCCGCTCCATTGTCGCCAGAGAGCTCAGCCGGGATACTTCGACGCGCGAAGGGCTTCGTTTCGGGCGACGGCCCCCGGGCTTGTCGGTTTCCACGGCTTGGCGTTCCTACGGCGCGGGATGACTGCAGCGGCACCTCGTGCGGAGATTGCCTCGTGACACCTCCGGGTGTCGTAGGCGCCGCCGGCGGTCCCCGAGGCGATCTCTTCGTCTGCCGGGATTTGGCCCAGGAGATCGGGCAGGATGGGTGCATCGCCGATGTTGCTGCCAGTGACTTCGACGGAGGGATCCACTCCATGTCGGGGTCGAACCAGATCGTCAGCGATCCGCGCTGACACATTGCTTCATTGTAAGCCGACCAGTTGGTTGTCTGGTACTTCGTCGGGGCCCAGCTGCTCATGCCTCCCAGCTATCATACTGGATTCATGCAGTGAATCCCTCACCCGATTTGTGCAACAACGCCACTCTGTACACTTGGAAATCCTTGAACCGCATTTGGGGGCGATGCCTCAATGCGGCGGGACACTACCGGACATCATCATTCATGACGGCGCGGGCGGTTCGCACCGTGATATCTTCGCCAGTGTTCCGGTCGATCAGCTTCGGCGCAATCGGTTGATTTGTGCTGCGCGACAACAGCGTCACCGAGGCTTCACCATCCACAGGCACATGCACATTGGCCCAGTCGATCAGAGTGACGAGGATGGGATAAAGCGCCCTGCCACTTTCGGTAAGGCGGTATTCGTATCGCGGCGGACGGGTCTGATAGGCCTCCCGCTGCAGAACGCCGTCGGTCTCGAGCTTCCTGAGCCGATCCGCCAGAATGTGGCGCGTAATGCCCAAGCGTTCCTGCATCGCATCGAAGCGCCGGATGCCCAAAAAACACTCCCGAACGACCAACATAGTCCAACGGTCACCAATGACCGACAGGCCGCGGGCAACCGGGCAAGAGTTGGCGTGAAGCTCATTCCATTTCATGACTCTCACATATCAGCAATTGACAGGTTCCAAAAGAGAACTTAGTCAAAGCGTGGGTTCTTTTTGGGAACGGACAAGGCAGAAACACCTTCATGCCACCGGAATAAGGAGCGGGCATGAGCATCGGCCAAGGCTGGAAAAGGCCATTGCCGCGAAGGGCTTGGTCGCATGATGACTTGGCCGATGTGAGCCGTGCGGCAGATCACAATGCACAACCGGATGCCGCCGCAGGCCCGCACGCGGCGCGGACTCAGGCGCTTTTGACCGCGCCGATCGGCCCGACGCTTCTGAAACTTGCCGCGCCCAACGTGCTGGCGATGTTCGTGCAATCCGCGCAAAGCATCGCAGAGGCCTATTATGCCAGCGTCCTTGGCGTCACCGCCCTCGCGGGCTTGGCGCTGGTCTTTCCGCTTGTCATGCTGACGCAGATGCTTTCCGCGGGCGCAATCGGTGGGGCAGTCTCCGCCTCGATTGCTCGCGCACTCGGTGCATCGCAGCACCAGCGCGCCGCGACGCTGGCGCTGACCGCAGGTCTGGTCGCCCTGGGCTTCGCGCTTGTCTCAGCGGTGCTGATGGCGGTAGCCGGGCGGGCCGTATTCGGTAGCCTGGGCGGCGGACAAGATACCATCGCCGCGGCGACAACCTATGCCGCCGTCTTCTTTCCCGGCTGTGTGGCCATCTGGCTTTGCAACACGGCCCTCAGCGTCATTCGCGGGACGGGTGACATGCAGATGCCGTCCATCTTGCTGATATCGGTCGCAACCGCCTCCATCCCCCTGGCAGGGGCCTTCGCGCTCGGTTGGGGACCATTTCCCGCGTTTGGGGTTGCCGGGCTGCCGCTTGGCCTGATCGTGGCCTATGGTCTTGGGGCGGCTGTCGCAATCACGCATATCGCGATTGGCCGGACCGGCCTGACCTTTTTCGGCGCGACCCGGCGCATCGATCTTGGCATGCTCCGCGACATCCTACGCGTTGGCATGATGGCAGCAGTGAACACGGTGCTGACGGTCTTCACAACCGTTGTCATGGTTGGCCTCGTTGGTCAGTTCGGCGAAGCGGCCCTCGCAGGCTATGGCCTCGGGGCCCGGCTAGAGTTCCTAATGATCCCGGTGATCTTCGGGATCGGGGCGGCAATGACGGCCATGGTCGGTGCCAATGTCGGTGCCGGCCAGACGGATCGTGCCCTGCGCGTGGCCTGGACCGGGTCGCTGGCGGCGGCGGCCATCGTGGGTGGCATCGGGTTGATGCTGGCGATCTTTCCGGATCTCTGGCTCGGCCTGTTTCTCGATCCGTCGGACGACGCTGCCCTTGCATTCGGACGCAGCTATTTCCACATCGTGGCCCCCTTCTACGCCTTTTTCGGGTTGGGCCTCGCGCTTTATTTCGCATCGCAAGGGGCAGGCCGCATGTTCTGGCCGGTCATCAGCAGTCTGGCCCGTGTCACTGTCGCGGTGGTCGGCGCTCCCGCCCTGACACAGGCGACGTCGCTCGGCGTCCAGGGCGTTTTCACCGCGATTGGCCTGGCCATGTTGATCTACGGACTGACCATCGGGGTCGCCATCAAACTGAACCGCTGGCAGGAGAGACCGCGATGACACTTCTCTATCTCGACGATTTCACACCCGGCCGCACCTTCACCACGGGCACTGTGACGGTGACGCAGGACGAGATCATCGCCTTCGCCGCGCAGTTCGACCCGCAACCCTTTCACCTCGATCCGGCGGCGGCGAAAGCGACGTTCTTTCAGGGGCTGGCTGCCAGCGGCTGGCACACCGCCTCGCTGACCATGCGTCTGTTGATCGGCTCCGAGATGTCGCCCGCGGGCGGGCTCATCGGCGCTGGCGTCGATGAGCTCACCTGGCTGCGCCCGGTGCGACCGGGCGACACGCTGCGGGCCGACAGCGAAATCCTGGAGGTCCGGCCATCCAGATCGCGACCGACACAGGGCCTGGTCAAGGCGCGCGTCATGACGCTGAACCAGAATGAAGATCCCGTGCAACGCTTCGTTACCAACCTTGTCGTGCAGGCGAGGCCGGTCCAGCCCGACTGACGACGCGCGGTTCAGCGTCGTAATTCCCCTCAAACAAAGGACAACACCATGACCGACATCATCATCGCGCACCCGGTACGGACCGCCATCGGCACTTACAACGGCACGCTGAAAGGGATGCCTGCAACCGACCTCGGGGCCGTCGCCGTGGCCGAGACGCTGCGGCGGGCGGGCATCGAAGGTGACCGTGTCGATACGGTGCTTATGGGCAACGTGGTGCAGGCGGGCAACCGGATGAACCCGGCGCGCCAGGCCGCCATCGGCGGCGGCCTGCCCGTCTCGGTCCCCGCAATGACGGTCAACCGGGTCTGCGGGTCGGGCGCGCAGGCGGTGCTCTCCGCCGCGATGGAAATAATGGCCGGCGGCGCCGGCATCGCCATTGCCGGGGGGATGGAGAACATGGACCGCGCCCCCTATCTGCTGGACGGCGGTCGCTGGGGCTATCGCATGGGCCCGGCCGAGATCATGGACAGCATGCTGACCGACGGTCTGGTCGATGCCTTTTCCGCAAAGCATTCTGGCTGGCATACCGAGGATCTGGTCGAGAAATATCAGATCTCCCGCGACGATCAGGACGCTTTTGCCGCGCGCTCGCAGCAGGCGTTCAGCGCGGCGCAGGGTGAGGGGCACTTCGGGGAGGAGATTGTCGGGGTCGAGATCAAGGGACGCAAGGGCACCGAGATCTTCGATCGGGACGAGGCCCCGCGGCCTGACACCTCGATTGAAACGCTCGCCCGCCTGAAACCGGCCTTTCGCCCCGATGGCACCATCACGGCGGGCAATGCGCCCGGCCTGAACAGCGGCGCGTCCGCGATGATTGTGGCCAACCGTACTGTGGCCGAGGCGCAGGGGATCGTTCCCGTCGCGCGGCTGGCGGGCTTCGGTGTGGCGGCGGTGGAACCGGGCATGTTCGGCATCGGTCCGGTGCCTGCGGTCCGCATGGCGTTGGAGCGTGCGGGATGGTCGCTGTCGGATATCGACCGGATCGAGATAAACGAGGCCTTCGCCGCCGTGCCGCTGGCCGTCGCGAAGGAATTGGGCCTGCCGCTCGACATTGTGAATCCGGAAGGCGGGGCCATCGCCCATGGCCACCCCATTGGTGCGACCGGTGCCATCCTGACAACGCGGCTGCTGCACGCCATGCAGCGCGGCGGCATGAAAAAGGGCGTCGTGACGCTCTGCATCGGCGGCGGACAGGGGATCGCGCTGGCGCTGGAAACCGTCTGACAGGCCGCTCACCTCTCCGTTTGAACCGCGTCGGACAGGGGTCGCAGAATGCTGCAGCCGCTGTCCAACTTTGAAGTCAAATGTGTCCGGTACCAGACCAGCGATGACGGAGGCCTGGCCTGGCTATCTGAGGTCAATCCGGTTCGTTGGGCGAAAAGTCCATCGTTACGGCCTGAATGATCTCGTCAGACAGGGCGTTGTCCGCCACTGCACGTGCCAGGATGACGGCACCAAGCATCTCTGCCAGCGTCGTGATCGCGTCATGTCGTGGCGAGGCACCACCCTTTTGCGCCGACAGTTCGGTCAACAGCGCCAGATAGCGGATAACCTGATCGCCGATCGTTTTGCGCAGGACGGGATCGTCGCTGCGTGCTGCATCAACTGCCAGACTGGCGAGGCTGCACCCCCCGGCCGGATTGTCCCGATGCTCGGCTGAGACGTAGAACCGGATCAGCGCCGCAAGCGGGTCTTCAGACCCGGCGACATGTTCCCCGATATCGGTCATCGTCCCTTCGATGGCACGCGTGATGGCCTGCACAACAAGGTCATCCTTGGATTTGAACTGGTTGTAGAAGCCGCCATGGGTCATGCCCGCCGCCTTCATCAGGTTGGCGATACTGATTCCTTCGATCCCATGTTCCCGGAACTGCGCGGCGGCCACATCGATGACCCGCTCGCGGTTTTCTCGGGCCTGAATGTTGCTGACACGCATGGTTTCCATCTGACCAGATTGGATGATGGTCAACATATAAAGGAAGCGTCCCATGGTGGAAAGGCCGCAAACTTAAAAATGACGCTTGACATGTAAGATGCTGGACATCATCTAATCTGCGGTTAGATGATATATGACATCTAAATAGTACTTCAGACGAGGCAGCGCCGATGCAAGGCAATCCAAGCAACCTCATGCCATCGCGGCGGGCCACTGGCCGCAGGTCGAAGCAGCCGGAAGGTCGCAAGCAGAATGCCCGACGCCCCGTAGCTGCAGTCCCGGCCAAACGCATCCGGACCGGTGCCGGGTCATAGCCACCGATTCAATATCTAGATCCCCTCGAAAGGAAATCTCCAATGTCTGACACCTCCAGCAGCAACATCCATGCCCCCACCCGGTTTCTGGACGTCAATGGTGCGCGCTACGCCTATCGGCGTTTCGGAGCCGGAAACGGCCTGCCGTTGCTCCTGCTGCAGCATTTCACCGGAACGCTCGACAATTGGGATCCTGCCGTAACGGATAAACTGGCCCAGGACCGGGATGTCATCCTGTTTGAAAATGCCGGGGTCGGGCGTTCCTCAGGCGAAGTCCCGACGACGATCGCGGCCATGGCGGATCATGCGCTCGCCTTCCTCGACGGGCTGGGGATCGAGGCCTGCGACGTTCTCGGGTTCTCGCTCGGGGGAATGGTGGCGCAGGAAATGGCGCTCGCGCGGCCGTCAATCATCCGGCGCATGATCCTAGTGGGCACCGCCCCGCGGGGCGGCGAAGACATCATGCATCTGGAAAAGCCGAGTCTGGGCCAGCACTTCGGCAATCCCGAGCTGCAAGGCTATCAGATCCTGCAAAAGATCTTCTTCGCGCCCAGCGAGGCTAGCCAAACTGCGGGTGCCGCCTTCATCGACCGCCTGATGCAGCGCCAGGCAGACCGCGAGCCGCTGTCTGGCAATGACGTGATCCAGGCGCAGATGGCCGCATTCCGCGAATGGGAAGAGGTCAAGGGCGAGCGCTTCCAGGACCTGACCCGCATCGCGCAGCCGGTGCTGGTCGTGAACGGTGTATTCGACGAGATGGTTCCGGTCGTCAATTCCTATTGGCTCAGTTCCCACCTGCCGAACGCGACACTTCTGACCTATCCCGATGCCGGGCATGGCGCGCTGTTCCAGTACCATGACGCGTTCGTCGGTCAGGCCAAGGCGTTCCTGGCCTCCGATTCCGCATCTGCGGCCTACTAAGGCGAAAAAGCCGGACACGGCACCGACACAGGCATGGGGGCGCTCAGCCCCCTTGCTGCAAATGCCGAGGTATCCCGGTCAATTCAACTCACTTAATCTGTCCACCCCGAGGGACGCACTCCAAATGCCCCCCTTACACTGATGGACATGATGCTCCCGAGGTCATCGGGGGGCGCAGTGTGGGATGTTGGTCGTGGAGACGATAGCGAAGATCCGGCGGGAGCTGCGGGTGTCGCGGAACACGGTGCGCAAGGTGATCCGGTCGGGTGCGACGGAACTCACCTGCAAGCGGGCCATTCAGCCGTAGCCGAAGATCGGGTCCTGGAAAGACATCCGGCGCGGCAAACGGGGGCGCTTCTTCAATGTCGTGGACATGGATAACAAGCTCGATGCCGAAGCCCGTGCCGACAGACAGGGGCGCACGGCAGACCTGCGGTGCCGCCTCGACTTCCTGATCCCCGACGAGCTCGGCTACAACTTCGCCCGCCGGCCCAAGACCCTCGGAGGCCTGACGCCCTACGAATACATCTGCGAGATCCGGACCTCAGAGCCGGATCGATTCATCCTTGATCCGATCCACCAGATGCCGGGACCGAACACCTAGGCAAGGCCAGCGGTGAGAACTTGGCCCGCCTCTTCCGAGGACTGGGCTCCTATTCGGCGGCGATTGCTGCTTGCAGTTCCGATTCCTCCTTCGAAGCTTTGAGGATCTCCTCCGCAGCCGGTTTGATCCGGAACCACGCGGCATAGAGTGCGGGAAGGAAGAGCAGGATCAGCACCGTGCCGACCGCCGTGCCGCCGATCAGCGTGTAGGCCATTGATCCCCAGAAGACGGAGTGCGTGAGGGGGATGAAGGCCAGCACCGCCGCAAGGGCGGTCAGGATCACGGGCCGCGTGCGCTGTACGGTCGCTTCAATGATTGCGTGATAGTCGTCGATGCCGGACGCGCGGTTCTCCTTGATCTGCTCGGTCAGGATCAGCGTGTTGCGCATCAGGATACCGGCAAGTCCGATCAAGCCGAGAATGGCGTTGAATCCGAACGGCTGATTGAACATGAGCAACGCCGGAACGACACCGACGAGGCCAAGCGGTGCCGTCAGTATCACCAATGCCATCATCGAGAAGGATCGCACCTGCAGCATGATGACAATCAGCGTGACCGCGATCATGACCGGGAAGATCGTCGCCAGTGCAGCGTTGGCCTTTGCGGCCTCCTCGATCGATCCCCCGATCTCGATTCGGTAGCCGGCCGGAAGGGATGCGATCAGCGGTTGGAGGGCCTTCATGACCTCCATGGACACTTCCGGCGGCTGCGTCGCCTCGTTGATGTCCGAGCGGACCGTGATGACGGGAACGCGATCGCGGCGCTTCAGGATCGGCTCTTCAAGACGGATCTCCGAATGACCGATCTGGTCGAGCGGAATCTGCCGGCCGTCGCGGGTCATCAGCGAGAAGTCCGCCAGACGTGCCGGGTCCAGCCGCTCACCGCCGCCGCTGCGCGCCACTACGGGAACATTGCGGATGTCCTCGCGGACCTCGGTGACGGGAACACCGGTGAGGAGGAACTGAAGCTGCTGACCGACTTCCGATGGCGAAAGCCCGATGAGATTCAGCCGGTCCTGATCCGGGACGAAGCGAAGCACGGGCGTACGATTGCCCCAGTCCCGGTTTGCTTCCCGCACGTCGGGAACTGTCCGCATGATGTCGAGGGCCTTTTGGGAAATGCTGTAGAGTTGGGCGGGGTCCGGTCCCATGATCCGGAACTCGACCGGGAAGACAGAAGGGGGACCGAAGACGAACTGCGTGACGCGCACATAGGCCTCGGGCGCAAGCCCCTGTACCACGGCATCACGCAGCCTGAGTTTCAACGCCTCGCGCGCCTCAGCATCGGGTGTCAGCACGACGATTTTGGCGAAAGCGGGATCGGGCAGTTCCGGCGCCAGCGCCAGGTAGAATCTAGGCGCCCCCTGGCCGACATAGCTGGTGACGATCTCGGCTTCCGGCTGCTGGTCGAGCCAGTGCTCGAGCTTCTCGACCGCAGCTGTCGTCGTCTCGATGCTGGACCCTTCCGGGAGGCGGACTTCGACCAGCACCTCAGGGCGGTCGGAAGTCGGGAAGAACTGCTGCTTGACGCCACCCATGCCGACGACTGAAAACGCGAAGGCGATACCGACGGTGGCGCAGGTCAGGAACTTGTGGCGCACGGCAAAGGCGATGAGCCGCCGCAGGCGCCGGTAGTTCGGCGTGTCATAGATCGCGGCATGGCCGCCTTTGACCAGCTTGATCGCGGGCAGCATCTTGACGCCGAGATAGGGGGTGAAGACTACCGCGACGATCCACGAGACAATGAGGGCGAAGCCGACGACCCAGAAGATGTTGCCGGCATACTCGCCGGCCGTCGACGGCGCGAAGCCGACCGGCAGGAAGCCTGCGATCGTCACCAGTGTTCCCGACAGCATCGGGGCCGCCGTGTGGCTCCAAGCGTAGGCCGCCGCCTTGATCCGGTCCATGCCCTCTTCCATCTTCACCACCATCACTTCGATGGCGATGATGGCGTCGTCGACGAGAAGTCCGAGCGCCAGGATGAGGGCGCCGAGCGTGATGCGGTCGAAGAACCGCCCGGTCTCGAGCATAATGAAGAACACGACTGCAAGTGTCAGCGGGACTGCGGCCGCAACGACGATGCCGACGCGCCAGCCGAGGCTGACGAGGGTCACCAGAAGCACAACGCCGAGTGCCATTGCGAACTTCATCATGAATTCGTCGACCGCATGCGAGATGTTGACGGCCTGATCGGTCACCTTTTCGAGCGTCATCCCGAGCGGCAGCGTCTCGGCGATGGCCGCGGTCTTCTCCTCCAGCGCCTTGCCGAGCGCGAGACCGTCCCAGCCTTCCTGCATCACCGCCGCGAGCACGATGGTGGGCTCACCCTGATGCCGGATGAGGTAAGTCGGAGGATCCTCGTAGTCGCGGCGGACCTCGGCGATGTCGGAGAGCTTCAGCGTCCGCCCGGCCGCGACGACCGGTGTGTCGGCGATCGCCCGAACGCTGTCATAAGCGCCGTCCAACCGTACAAAGACCTGCGGCCCCTTGGTGTCGATCGAGCCTGCCGGGGTAACGGTGTTCTGCCGCTGCAAGGCAGCGATGATATCCTGCGCCGATACGCCGAGGGTTGCCAGCCTGGCATAGGAGAACTCGACGAATATCTGCTGGGGACGTTCGCCGAGGATGTTGATCTTCTTGACGCCGGGCACATGCAGCAGGTCCTGGCGGATCACCTCGGCCTGCCTCGCCAGTTCGCGCATCGGCATGCCCTTCGCCTTCAGCGCATAAAGCGCGAAGCTCACATCCGCATACTCGTCGTTGATAAACGGGCCGAACACGCCGGGCGGCAGGTTGCGGGCTTCGTCTCCGAGCTTCTTGCGGGCCTGATAGAACTCCTCCTGCACTTCCGATGGCGGCGTGCTGTCCTTCAGCGAAAGCGTCATGAGCGCGAAACCCGGCCGCGTGGTGGTATCAACCCGGTCGTACCAGTCCAGTTCCTGGAGCCGCTTCTCCAGCGGTTCCGCGACGAGATCCTGCATCTCGCGCGCCGTCGCGCCCGGCCAGGCCGCCGTGACCGTCAGGTTCTTGATGGTGAAGCTGGGGTCTTCCGCCCGCCCGAGCTTGACGAAGGCATACGCGCCCGCGGCCACTAGGAGGAGGATGAAGAACAGGGTTACGGCGCGTTCGCGAACGGCGATTGCTGAAAGATTGAGGTTCATCAGTTGCCCCCACTTTCGGACGTAGTCCTGACATGTGTTCCTTCGTGCAGCAGATGAGCCCCGAGCGAAACGATCGGCTCACCAGAGTTCAGTCCGGAGATCACGGCAGTTTCGCTGGTTACACGGACGAGCCTTACCGGCCGAAAGCGCACAGTCGACGAGGTATGGTCCAGGGCCCAGACACCGGTCCTGTGGCCGTCGTCGAGCACGGCCCCGAGCGGCACCTCGAATTCAGGCCGGCTCTCCCTGTTCGGAAGCTGGATTGTCACCGTCGCTCCAAGCGGTGCATACGAATCCGCACCGTCGAACACATAGCGGGCCTCATACGTGCGGGTCCGGGGATCGGCGGAATCCGACAGTTGCCGCAGATGTGCCCAGAATTGACGCCCGTCGGTCCCATACAGACTGGCTTCGGCCGCCGAGCCGATCGGCGGTCGGATCGTCTCAGGAAGGGCCACCACCGCCTCGCGGGGGCCGGCCTGGGCGATCCGGACCACCGTCTGGCCGGCAGATACGACCTGCCCCTGTTCGCCCAGGGTTTCGATCACCGTTCCATCCTCGTCCGCCAACAGGACCGAATAGTTCGCCTCGTTTTCGGCGACCTGTGCTTCGGCTTCAGCGGCGGAGACCTGCGCCTCGGCCGTGTCCAGCGCGGCCTTCACCTGCTCGTAGCGCTGGCGGGTGATCCATCCATCCTCGCGCAGTTGGGCGTATCTCTGTTCGTCCGCTTTCGTCTGAACGAATACGGCACGTGCCGCATCCACGGCATTGCGCTTCGCCGTGAGCGCGAAGCGCAGGTCGGTATCGTCGATCCGCATCAGCGGCTGACCGGCCCTGACCTCCTGACCGACATCCACGAGCCGTTCCACGATCTTGCCGGGGACGCGAAAGCCGAGATTGCTCTCGACCTTCGCCCCTATCGTGCCCGTGAAGCTGCGCTTGAGCCCGGCCACCGGCTCTGCCGTCATCACTCTGACGATGGGCGGTTTCTGCCTCGGGTCGCTCACCGCCGCGTTGTCCTGCGGGGAGGCGGCAAGCGTGACGAATGCCGCCACCGCTGACGCCGCGACCAGGACACCGGTTGGTACCACTAGCTTCCTCGTTTTCATGTCATCGCCCCATTTCAATCGGGTTGAGCTCGGCCTCTTGTCGGCCCCGCGGACGCGAGCGGCACGACCACGTTTTCTAGAAATGTCAATATGTTGGCGATTCAGCTTGAGGATGGATGCCCTTCTCGACCGAGACCGACACCTCCTCGCCGTACCTCGAGAATGCATAAAGCGAGCCCTGGTAGCCCGGCATGGAGAAGGCCACGGAGTCGCGGTCGGCGAGGCCCATGACGACGCGCAGCGGATCGCCCCCGCCCTTTGGTGCGAAGGTCGCCGTGACCTCCAGGAGGTCGCCGTCGACCGGGACGTAATAGACCACCATGTCCAGACGCCCCTCATGCAGGCTGCCGCCTTCGATCGGCCGTCGGACGGTGGTTTCCTCGGCAAGCGCCGGCGCCGCGAAAAACATTGCGGTCAGCAGCGATGCACCCAGGGTCCTTCGAATCATCTTACATTTCCAATTTTAGATTGCGTTCGACCTCTATGTTGGCCATATAGATTGTGAATGCAATCTAAAATAGGGGGCAAAGATGCGTGTGAGTCGCGCTCAGGCCACGGAAAACCGCGAAACCGTGATCAATGTGGCAAGTCGCCTGTTTCGGGAACACGGCTTCGACGGCATCGGCCTCAAGGATCTGATGAAGGGCGCCGGGCTGACCCAAGGAGCGTTCTACAAGCAGTTCGCATCGAAGGATGACCTGGTGGCGCAGGCATCGAGGAGGGCGTTGGAGAGCGCTTTTCATCAATGGTCAACCGCAGCTGCGGATGATCCGCAGGATCCTCTCGAGGCGGTGGTCGCCTTCTATCTCAGCATGGAGCATTGCGCCGAAAGGGCGGACGGCTGTCCGGTCGTTGCGCTCGGCTCGGACGCCGCTCGGCAGGGCGCCGAAGTGAAGGCGTCATTCGAAGCCGGGATCCGGGAATACCTGGAGTTGCTCGATGGTTGGATTGGGAATGCCGACGTCGACGAGCCCGGCGGCCGGGCGATGGTCACTCTCTCAACGATCGTCGGCGCGGTGCTCCTCTCGCGAATCGTAATCGACGAGCATCTGTCGAAGCGGTTCCTGCAAGCCGCCACTGAGAGCGTGCTGACGGGGCCGACTGAAGGCGATGCACGCGTGGGACAGCGCCCATGACGAGCGATTCTGCGACAGGCATTCACGGCGCGATCCCTTCAGTCGCTGATCTGGCGGACTTCTCCGGACTCGAACTCGTCGCGAAGCTGGCGAACGGGAGCCTTCGCCGCCCGCCGATGGCAGAAATGCTGCCTTTCACCTTGCTTCCTCCGGAAGCCGGCAAGGTCGAACTCCTGGCCACGCCCGAGCCGCGCTTCTTCAATCTCACGAACACCATTCACGGCGGCTGGATCATGACGATGCTCGACACCGCGATGGCGCTCGCCGCCCAGACCACGTTGTCGCCCGGCGAGATCTGTCCGACCCACGAAACCACTGCCAAGTTCGTACGCCCGATTACGGTCGACTCTGCAGTAGTTCACGTCGTCGGCCGGGTGGTGTCGCGCGGTCGGACGGTCATCACGCTGGAGGGACGGGCCGAGGGAGCTCTTGGAAAGCTTCACGCGCACGGCACCTCAACATGCCTGATCGTGAGCCGGAAGCCGTGATGGTCGCACCTTCGATCACGATCTCCGCCGCCGCGAATTGCCGGCTGACAGGGGAAACCCCTGTACTGCTTGCCGGGTCGGCATCTGCCCCACTCGGAATTCCTGAAACGGGGGCATCAGGCCGCGCCCCGAACAAAGCTTAGATGCAGATGCCACGGATCGTTGTTACCGGAACGGGAGCAGTCACTCCTCTCGCAGCTAATGCGGAAACATCCTGGTCGCGCCTTCTGGCCGGACGCTCGGGCATCCGGAGGCTTCCAGACGATGTGGTGGCAGACCTGCCGGCCAAGATCGGCGGCATGGTTCCTTCTCTGGAAGAAGACCCCGAGGCCGGCTTCGATCCGAATACGGTCTTCGCGCCAAAGGACCAGCGCAAGGTGGACCGGTTCATTCTCTACGGGCTCGCAGCTTCCCAAGAAGCGCTCTCTCAAGCAAGGTGGGCCCCAACCTCGGAGACGGATCGCCTTCGCACCGCGACGGTCATCGCCTCTGGAATCGGCGGGTTTCCCGCCATTACCGACGCCGTGCGCACGGTCGATCAGCGCGGTGTCCGCCGTCTATCGCCCTTCACGGTACCATCCTTCCTGGTGAACCTGGCTGCCGGTCAGATCTCGATCCGTCATGGTTTCAAAGGACCACTCGGCGCCCCGGTGACGGCTTGCGCGGCCGGCATCCAGGCGATCGGCGATGCGGCGCGCCTCATTCGCGCCGGCGAGGCAGACATCGCAGTGTGTGGTGGAACAGAAGCATGCATGAATATCGTCAGTCTCGGCGGTTTCGCTGCGGCTCGCTCCCTTTCCAGCGGCTTCAATGAAACACCGGATCGGGCCTCGCGGCCCTTCGATATCTCGCGGGATGGCTTCGTCATGGGCGAAGGCGCCGGGATCCTGGTCATCGAGGAACTGGGCCACGCGCTCGCGCGCGGCGTGACGCCGATTGCCGAACTCGTCGGCTACGGCACGACGGCGGACGCTCATCACGTCACGTCCGGGCCCGAGGATGGAAACGGCGCGCGCCGGGCCATGGAAATCGCGATCGCTCAAGCGGGCATCTCGGCACGAGAGGTTCGCCACCTCAATGCACACGCGACGTCCACTCCTGTCGGTGACCTCGGGGAGATCGAAGCCATCAAATCGGTTTTCGGCACGGATTCCGCGATAGCCGTCAGTGCCACGAAATCGGCGACCGGACACCTGCTGGGCGCCGCGGGGGGGCTCGCAGCCATCTTCACGATCCTGGCACTGAGGGACCAAGTGGCGCCGCCGACCCTCAATCTGGAGGCGGCAGACCCGGCCGGTGACGGAATCGACTTCGTCGCAAACCAGGCCAGGCCAATGGAGATGGACTACGCGATCTCAAACGGGTTCGGTTTCGGCGGCGTCAACGCCAGCGCCCTGTTCCGGCGTTGGCCGGACAATCCGGCCGCCGGGGCCGCCGGAGGGATCCCGTGATTGACCCCGGTCGCGACCGTCGCGCGAACACCACGTTCGAAACCGCAATCCCAAGACAAAGTAGGACATGATTCCATGAACAAGACCAATCTCGGCGTCGCCCTTGTTACAGGGGCTTCCTCCGGTATCGGACTCGCAACGGCAAAGGCCCTTCAGAACGCGGGCTATCGCGTGTTCGGAACCAGCCGCCGCGCTGTCGCCGTTAGATCCGACGGCGTCACCATGCTGGCCTGTGACGTGACCGACGATGCGTCCGTTGCGAAGCTGGTCAAAGACGTGCTGGCCAAGGCCGGGCGCATCGACTTGCTGGTTAACAATGCGGGCATTGGCATCTTCGGCGGCGCGGAGGAATCTTCGCTTGCGCAGGCCCAGGCGCTGTTCGACGTGAACGTGTTCGGCGTGATCCGTGTGACCAACGCGGTTCTGCCGATCATGCGCCGCCAGAAGACGGGCAGAATAGTCAATCTGAGCTCGGCGCATGGATTCATTCCAGCTCCCTATTTTGCGCTCTATTCGGCGACCAAACACGCCATCGAAGGCTACTCCCAATCGCTTGATCACGAACTGCGGACGCTCGGGATTCGCGTCACCCTGGTTGAGCCGACCTATACCCGTACGGCCTTTGAGGAAAATCTGGTTCGGCCGGATCAGTTGCTTGAGATCTATGACGCTGCGCGCGCGAGCATGATGATAACGGTTGGGGAGGCGATGAAAGTCGGCGATACGCCTGAGATTGTGGCCGAGACCATCGTGATGGCAGCGACGGATTCCAAACCGAAACTGCGCTACCCGGCAGGAAAAATGGCACGCCGGGTCAACATGCTGCGCCGCTTCGTCCCTGCCGCGGCATTCGACAAGAGCCTGCGCAAGATGCTCCGCCTGCCGGTCTGACCAGTTCAGTTCGCAGGCGGGAGACCCTGCGCGCAAGACGGCTCCCTCAAAATTGGCCCAACGAAAGGTCGAGCCATGACCATTCCATCCGCCCCGGCGGCCGCAACGGACTCAGCACTTGCGCGCAAGGTACCGCCGGGAATTCTCGCCGGGCCCATCATGCCCACGATGCTCGGCCTTGCCTTGCCGACGATAGTGGTGCTCACCGTCCAGACGTTTGTCGGAGTAGCGGAAACCTATTTCGTAAGCTTTCTCGGAACGGATGCGCTCGCGGGGGTCACGTTAGTGTTCCCGATCCTCATGCTGATGCAAATGATGTCAAAGCATGGTGCCGGAAGCAAAGGTCGCCGATGTCGCGCGTCGGCACTCGGCGACCCGCTGGCAGGTTTACGATTGGCGCAAGAAGCTGATGGCCGGCGCGCTGGCCCTGCCTGCCGAGACGGCTGACGAACCGATGTTCGCGGCGCTCGTCGTTGAGGCGAAGCCGGCCCGCCCTGCGCCTGGCCCGAAACGGCGCGAGGGCGCGACCCGGTCCAGCAGGATCGAGATGGTGGTCGAAGGTGTGACGGTGCATGTGCCGCCGGACATCGACGAAGCGCAATTGACCCGGCTGATCCGCGCGATCCGGATGGCCGCGCGATGATCTCGCCGACAGGCGGGCTGCGCGTCTACGTGGCCACGCGCCCGACTGACTTCCGGAAAGGCATCGACGGGTTGGCGCTGCTGGTTCAGGAGACCATGGGCCTCGATCCGTTCAGCGGCGCGGCTTTCGTATTCCGCGCCAAACGGGCGGATCGGATCAAGGTGCTGGTCTGGGATCAGACGGGCATCGTGCTCGTTCACAATCGCCTGGAGGGAGCGAAGTTCGTCTTGCCCAAGGCGCAGGATGGCGTGATGAAGATGTCGCCCGCGCAGTTCTCGGCCCTGACCCGGACACACAGCAGAGTGAACCACTGAGCGCGAAACTCCTTGTAACAGCCTTGTAACGGGTGGCGGCCCATGACGACGGCGAGCGCCCGTGAAAGGCACTAAGGCGTTGTTTTTGATTGGATTTTAGTGGTGGAGCCGAGGGGGATCGAACCCCTGACCTCGTCATTGCGAACGACGCGCTCTCCCAACTGAGCTACGGCCCCACGACGCGGGGTAGATGAGCGATCGCCGGGGCCTTGTCAAGCGCCGGGCGGGATCGTTTTTCCCGCCTCGCGCGTTATTGCCCGAAGCCCGCCGCGAAACGGAATGCATATGCTCGAAACGCCCCTCCTGACGAAACCGCTCTTCCTGTTCCGCCGTTTCAGCCGGCAGCTCTGGGTGCGCACCTCGCTCATCTCGGCCCTGGCGCTGATCTCGGCGATGCTCGGAACGGCGCTCGGACGCCTCGTGCCAGATGCCGTGGCGGGCCGGATCCATGCCGGTGCGGTGGCCTCGATCCTCGAGATCCTCGCCTCGTCGATGCTGGCGGTCACCACCTTCTCGGTCACGGTCATGGTGGTGGCGCGGCAATGGGCCTCGAACCAGTCCACGCCTCGCGCGAACCAGGTGGTGCAGGAGGACAGCATCACCCAGATCGCGCTCGCCACCTTCCTCGGTGCCTTCATCTTCGCGCTGGCCTCGCTGATCCTGGTCGAGGTCGGGATCTATTCCGAAAACGCGCTGACCGTGGTCCTGGGCTTCACCGTCGCGGTGATCCTCCTCGTCGTCATCGCCATGCTGCGCTGGATCGACCACCTGTCCGAGCTGGGCGGCGTGTCGGAAACCGCCGGCAAGATCGAGGACCTGACCCGGTCCGCCCTGAACCGGCGGCTGGCCCAACCCTGCCTCGGCGCAAGGCCCTGCCGGGAGGAGGACATTCCGCAGCACGGGCCGACCGTCACCGCCCCCAGCACCGGCTATGTGAGGCATGTCGATGCCGGCATCCTCGAGACCTGCGCCGGGGAACACGGCGCCAGGATCTGGGTCGCCGCCCCGCCCGGACGGTTCGTGGCCGAAGGCGAGCCCCTTGCGCGAGCGAGTGCCGAACTTCCCGAGAGGAAAGTGCAGAGCGCCTTCTCGATCGGCGAGGGCCGGAGCTTTGACCAGGACCCGAATTTCGGCCTCCTGGTCCTGTCGGAAATCGCCCAGCGTGCGCTCTCGCCCGGCGTGAACGACCCGGGCACCGCGATCTCGATCGTCAGCCGGCTGGTCCGTCTGATGTTGCCCATCGCCGCCAGCAGGCCGAACAGCGATGCGCCGCCCTACCCCCATGTCCACGTGCCGGCGGTGACGGCCGAAACCTATCTGCGCAACACGTTCGGCCCGATCGCGCGGGACGGGGCCGGCAAGGTCGAGCTGCAGGTCGCGTTGCAGGAGGGTTTTGCGCGGCTTGCCCGGCGCGGCACGGAGGAAATGCGGGATGCCGCAAGGGCCCTGTCGGCGGAGGCGCTGGCCCATGCCGAAAGCGGGCTTGCGCTCGATACCGAACGCGCGCGCGTCCGGAAAGCCGCGGATGCGCTCCCGAAATGACGACGCCGCGGCCCGAAAGCCGCGGCGCCGCCCCGGGAACCTGCCCGCCGCGGAACCACTCCTCCGCGACGGGCTTCACTCGGTACTCAGTACTCACCCCCGGAACCGGAGCCGTAGCCACTATAGGCCGTGTCGCCACCGGAGCCGGTGCAGGCGGCCACGCTCAGAACCAGAGCGGCAATCAGGACAATCTTGGTCATTTGAAATCTCCTTGATGATGGTTGTCTGTCGTTCGACGGGGCGCTTACTGGCGCACCGCGTCCCACACGCCGCCGACGCCATCGCCGTTCACGTCGCCCTGGGCGCTGTCGCCGACCCAGAAGTAGAGCGGCTTGCCGTTCAACGCCCACTGGCGCGAGCCGTCCTTGCGCTGGATGATGCCGAGCGCGCCTTCCGGCTTGGCCGAGGCCCCGGCGGTGAAGGGCGGCCAGTTCTCGGCGCAGCTGCCGTAGCAGTTCGACGTGTTCTGCGCGTCCTTGCGGAAGGTGTAGAGCGTGAGCCCGTTCTTCGCGGCGGCGATCACCTTGCCGCTGTCTGTCTGGACCGACACTAGGCTGGCGGCGGAAGCGGCGGTGCCGACGAGGCCGAGAATCGCGGCGGCGAGGATCAGGGTGCGTTTCATGGTCAGTCTCCTTCATGGGTGCGCGGCGTCCTGCCGCTTTCCGGTTTCGTCCGAAGCGGCTTCCCGCCCCTTCATGCCCAGCACTACGCCCCGCCCCCGGCGGTTATTCCCCGGGAAACCGAGTTTTTTGCATTTCCGGAATCTTTTTTCCGGCCGGGAATAATCACCCCCATCCGCGCGTAATCCCTTGTTGAACACCTGCCGAGGACCCGTCTTGAGCTACGCTTTCGCCATGGACTCTCCCGTTTCGGATTGCGGTTTCCCACCGCTCTTCGCACTATCGCGGCGCGGCGAAACGGCCGGGGAACGGGAACAGGTGACAGAGACTTCCGACCTGAAGCGCGAGCTGATCGCGCTCCTGCCGCGGCTGAGGCGGTTCGCGCACAGCCTGACGCGCGCCGAGGCCGAGGCCGACGATCTGGTGCAGGAGGCCTGCCTCCGCGCGCTCGCGCGCGCCGAGCAATGGGACAGGAGCCAGCCGCTCGACCGCTGGATGTTCCGCATCGCCCGCAACCTCTGGATCAGCGAACTCAGAAAGCGCTCGGTCCGCACCGGCACCGGCCAGGTCCCGGCCGAGGAGAGCACCGAGCTCGTCGCCACCGAAACCGGCGAGGGGCGGATGCTCGCCGCCGATATCCGCGGCCTCGTCGCCGCGCTCCCGCACGAGCTTGCCTCGGTGCTCCTCACGGTCTCGGTCGAGGGCTACAGCTATGCCGAGGCGGCCGAGCTCTTCGACATTCCCGTCGGCACCGTGATGAGCCGCATCCACCGGGCGCGAAAAGCGCTCAGCCAGGGGCTCAACGCCATGGAGAGCCAGCCGACATGAGCTTCACCCCGGACCAACTGAGCGCCTATCTCGACGGCGAGCTTCCCGAGGCGGAGGCCGCGGCGCTCGAGACCGCGCTCGAGACCGACACCGCGCTGCAGGCCGAACTCGACGCGCTGATGGCCGCCGACGCAGCGGCCGGCGCGGCTTTCGCCGAAATGCTCGCCGATCAGGTGCCCGCCGCGCTCGCCGCGGCGATCCGCAATGCGCCCGAGTCGCAACCCGCGGCGAACCTGCCCGGCGCACCAAGGGGGCTTCCCGCATGGGCCGCCGCCGCGGCCTGCGCCGCCTTCCTCGCGATCGGTGCGACCGGCGGCTATCTCGCCGGCACCGGCAAGGGCGCGGGCACGGAGGTCGCCGCGCTCCCCGCCTGGCTCGTCGACATCGCCGACTATCACGCCGTCTATGCCGGCCAGACCCGCCACCTTGTCGAGGTCCCGGCCTCCGAGGCCGACCATATCGCCACCTGGCTCACCGCCTCGGTCGGCGCCGAGGTGCGGATTCCCGACCTCGCCGACCAGGGCCTGACCTTCCAGGGCGGCCGCCTCCTCGTCGCCGCGGGGAAACCCGTGGCCCAGCTCCTCTATACCGACGCCGCCGGCGAGGTGGTGGCGCTCTGCCAGATCCGCTCGGACAAGCCGGCGGACGGCTTCCGCACCGCCGACGTCAAGGGTTTCGGACTGGTCAGCTGGGGCGGCGGCGACGCGAATTTCGTCGTCGTCGGCCCCGAGGGCTACCAGGGCCTCGAAACCATCGCCGAAACCGCGGCCCAGCGGGTCTGACCTACTCGGCCGCCTCCTGATAGGCTTCAAGCGGCGGGCAGGTGCAGACCAGGTGGCGGTCGCCATAGACATTGTCGACCCGGTTCACCGGCGGCCAGTACTTGTCGACCCGGAACGCGCCGGGCGGATAGCAGCCCTCCTCGCGCGTATACGGCCGGTCCCAGTCGCCGATCAGGTCCTCCACCGTGTGCGGGGCCCGCTTGAGCGGGTTGTTCTCCGGGTCGATCCGCCCCTCCTCGATGGCGCGGATCTCTTCGCGTATGCTCAGCATCGCCTCGCAGAACCGGTCGAGTTCCGCCTTGGTCTCGCTCTCGGTCGGTTCCACCATCAGCGTCCCGGCCACCGGCCAGCTCATCGTCGGCGCGTGGAACCCGTTGTCGACGAGCCGCTTGGCGATGTCGTCCACCGTCACGCCCGCGCTCTCGGCGAAGGGCCGCACGTCGATGATGCATTCATGCGCGCAACGGCCATGCGCGCCAATGAAGAGAATTTCATAAGCCCCTTGAAGGCGTTTCGCGATGTAGTTCGCGTTCAGGATCGCGACCCGCGTGGCCTGGGTCAGGCCGGCGCCGCCCATCATCAGGATGTAGGCCCAGGAGATCGGCAGGATCGAGGCCGAGCCCCAGGGCGCCGCCGAGACCGGCCCCTCACGCCCGCCGGTAATCGGATGTCCGGGCAGGTACGGTTCCAGATGCGCCTTCACCCCAATCGGCCCCATGCCGGGCCCGCCGCCGCCATGCGGGATGCAGAAGGTCTTGTGGAGGTTCAGGTGCGAGACATCCGAGCCGATCTCCCCGGGCTTCACCAGCCCGACCAGCGCGTTGAGATTGGCACCGTCCATGTAGACCTGCCCGCCATGGGCGTGGGTGATCTCGCAGACCTCGCGCACCGTCTCCTCGAACACCCCATGGGTCGAGGGATAGGTGATCATCGAGGCCGCCAGCGTGTCGCCCGCCGCCGCCGCCTTGGCGCGGAAATCCTCGAGGTCGATATCGCCGTTTTCCGCCGATTTCACCACCACGACCTGCATCCCCGCCATCTGCGCCGAAGCCGGGTTGGTGCCATGCGCCGATGTCGGGATCAGGCAGACCTTCCGCCCGGTCTCGCCACGCGCCCGATGATAGGCCGCGATGGTCAGGAGCCCGGCATATTCCCCCTGCGCGCCCGAGTTCGGCTGCATCGACATCGCGTCGTAACCCGTTATCGTGCAGAGCTTTTGCGACAGATCCTCGATCATGTCGTGATAGCCGCGCACCTGGTCGGACGGTGCGAAGGGATGCAGGTTCGCGAAATCGGGCCAGGTGACCGCCTCCATTTCGGCCGCCGCGTTCAGCTTCATCGTGCAGGAGCCCAATGGGATCATCGCCCGGTCGAGCGCCAGGTCCCGGTCCGCGAGCCGGCGCATGTAGCGCATCATCTCGGTCTCGGCCCGGTTCAGGTGGAAGATCGGGTGGGTCAGGTACTCCGTCTCGCGCACCAGGCCTTCGGGCACCCGGTGGTAATCGGCCGGGAAATCCTCGGCCCGGAACTCCAGCCCGAAGGCCCGCCACACACCCTCCAGCACCGCCGGCCGCACCGTCTCGTCCACGGTGATGCCGATCCTGGTCTCGCCCACCTTGCGGAAATTGATCCGCTCGCGGCGGCCGGCCTCCATGATGACGCCCTGCAGCGCGCCCACCTCGACGGTGATCGTATCGAAGAAGTGCTCGGGCTCTACCTTGTAGCCGCCCATCTCCAGCCCGCGCGCCAGCCGGTCGGTCTTGCGGTGGATCCGCTGGGCGATGGCCTTCAGCCCCTTGGGCCCGTGGAACACCGCGTAGAACGAGGCCATCACCGCCAGAAGCGCCTGCGCGGTGCAGACATTCGAGGTCGCCTTCTCGCGACGGATATGCTGCTCGCGGGTCTGGAGCGACAACCGGTAGGCCTTGTTCCCCCGCGCGTCCACCGAGACGCCCACGAGGCGGCCGGGCAGCGCCCGCTTGTACTCGTCGCGGCACGCCATGTAGGCCGCGTGCGGCCCGCCATAGCCCATCGGCACCCCGAAGCGCTGGGTCGATCCCACCGCGATATCGGCGCCCATCGCGCCCGGCTCCTTCAGGAGCGTCAACATCAGCGGATCGGCGATCACGATGCCGATGGCCTGCGCGGCATGCAGCGCCGCGATGGGATCGGTGAAATCGGTCAGATGCCCATAGGTCCCCGGATAGGCGAAGATCGCCCCGAACACGCTTTGCGGGTCGAGATCGCCCGGCGCCCCGACGATCACCTCGATCCCCAGGGGCGCGGCGCGGGTCTCGATCACCGCGACGGTCTGCGGATGGCAGTTCTCGTCGACGAAGAACGCCCCCGCCTTCGACTTCGCCACCCGCTGCGCCATGGTCATTGCCTCGGCCGCCGCCGTCGCCTCGTCGAGCAAGGACGCATTGGCCACCGGCAGACCGGTCAGGTCCGAGACCATGGTCTGGTAGTTCAGAAGCGCCTCCAGCCGGCCCTGGCTGATCTCCGGCTGGTACGGGGTATAGGCCGTGTACCAGGCCGGATTCTCCATGATATTCCGCAAGATAGCCGGCGGCGTTACGGTGCCGTGATAACCCATCCCGATCATCGTCGTGTAGATCTGGTTGCGCTTGGCGATCTGCCGCATGTGCCACAGAAGCTCGCGCTCCGACTTGGGCTTGCCGAAATCGAGCGGCGCCGCCGTCCGGATCGATTTCGGCACCGTCTCGTCGATCAGCGCATCGAGATCCGCCACCCCGAGCGCCTCGAACATCTCCGCCATCTCCTCGGGCGAGGGCCCGATATGGCGGCGATTGGCGAAATCGTAAGGCAGGTAGTCGGTCGGTTCGAAGGCCATCTCTCGGGCTCCCGCAACGGGGTGCAACACCCCACATTCATTGGAAAAATCTTGCGCCGGATACTACCCGATGTAGTCCTTGTAGGCGGCTTCGTCCATGTACTCGTCCATGTCCGAAAGGTTCTCCGCCTTGATCTTGAAGAACCAGGCATCGCCCTGCGGATCCTCGTTGACGAGGCCCGGATTGTCGGTCAGCGCCTCGTTCACCTCGACGATTTCCCCGTCGAGCGGTGCGAGGATGTCGGAGGCCGCCTTCACGCTTTCGATCACCACGATCTCGTCATCCTTCGAAACCGTCGTGCCGGGCTCGGGCAGTTCGACGAACACGACGTCGCCGAGCTGTTCCGAGGCATGCTCGGTGATCCCCACCACCACCAGATCGTCCTCGACCCGCAGCCATTCGTGTTCCTCGGTGTATTTCATGTCCTACCTCACCGTTTGAATTTCGCGGGCGTGAAGGGCAGCGTCACCACCTCCACACCCATCCGCTTGCCGCGGACCTCGCCTTCGAGCCGCGTCCCCGGCACCGCCAGTTCCGCCACCACATAGGCCATCGACATCGGCGCCTCGATGCTCGGCCCGAAGCCGCCAGAGGTCACCCGGCCCACCGCCGCCTGCCCATCAGGAGCGAAGATCCCGGTACCCTCGCGCATCGGCGCGCGGCCCTCGGGGCGGAGACCCACGCGCTTCCGCGCGGGCCCGTCCACCAGGTCCGCGAGGATCCGCGCCGCCCCTGGGAAGCCGCCGGCCCGCGCACCGCCCGCCCGGCGCGTCTTCTGGATCGCCCAGGCCAGATCCGCCTCGACCGGCGAGGTCGTTTCGTCGATGTCGTGCCCGTAGAGGCAGAGCCCCGCCTCGAGCCGGAGCGAATCCCGCGCCCCGAGGCCGATGGGCGCCACCCCCTGCATTTCGAGAAGCGCCCGCGCGAACCCTTCCTGCTCGGCGCCGGGCAGGCTCACCTCGAATCCGTCCTCGCCGGTGTAGCCCGAGCGCGACACCCAGGCCTCGCCGCCCGAAAAGGGCAGCACCGCCACGTCCATGAACCGCATCGCGGTAACGCCGGGTATCAGCCGCGCCAAAGCCGTCTCGGCCTCTGGCCCCTGAAGCGCGAGAAGGCCCCGGTCGGCCACCGGCTCGACCGCCACCTTCGGGCCCAGCCCGGCTTTCAGATGCGCGATGTCGTGATCCGCCCGCGCCGCGTTGACGACGAGGAACAGGTGATCGCCCCGGTTCGCCACCATAAGGTCGTCGAGTATCCCGCCAGAAT
This sequence comes from Paracoccaceae bacterium, assembly GCA_003605175.1. Taxonomy (GTDB): domain Bacteria; phylum Pseudomonadota; class Alphaproteobacteria; order Rhodobacterales; family Rhodobacteraceae; genus Ovoidimarina. The sequence continues at coordinate 24,490 of QWDA01000015.1, forward strand.
CATTGGTGAAAACGGCGTATCGCTGACGCCCTTCGGCGAGCCCGGCGACATCGACCGGCACCAGCCGCTCCAGCGCCCGCGCCACATCGGCCACGTCGCCCGAGCGCGGCCGCAGGATCACCTGTCCCATATGGCCCACGTCGAACAGCCCGGCCGCGGCCCGGCAGTGCAGATGTTCCTTCAGGACCCCCATCGGGTACTGCACCGGCATGTCCCAGCCGGCAAAGGGCACCATCTTCGCGCCCAGCTCGATATGCAGATCGTAGAGCCCCGTCCTCCGGGCTGCCTCAGCCATCGCACTCTCCCGTCCCGGCCGGGGGCGCAGCCGCCCGGCATCGCTCCGGCCCGCCCGCAGGCGCGCCATTCGATGCCCCCTCTGTCCTTTCGCCTGAGATCGTTATCCCTTCGGCGGGCACGGTCGCGCCTCTCTCCAGAGTGTCGAGCCGCCCGCGGTCCGTTTGCCTGAGAGTTTGCCGGGGCGCTTGCTCCTTCGGCACCGGACCGCATGCGGCCCGGATTCTCCCGCGGGTGACACCCAAGGGTTAGTCGCTCGGCGCGGGGCCGGCAAGGGCTTGCATCACGCGCGGTGCGGATCCACCAAGAGCCATGCAGAACGGCTATGTCTTCGGCTACGGTTCGCTGGTGAACCGCCGCACCCACGACCATGACGGGGCCGTGCCCGCCCGGCTGCGCGGCTGGCGCCGGGCCTGGCGGCATACCACGCTCCGACCCCTGGCGTTCCTGACCGCGGAGCCCGATCCCGGGGCCGAGATCGACGGCCTCGTCGCCTGCGTCGCGGCCGCCCAGTGGACCGCCCTTGACGCCCGCGAAGGCGCTTATGACCGCGTGCGCGCTCTCGACGTCTTCCATGGCCTCGCCCATCGCCCGGAGATCCAGGTCTACACAATCCCGCACGGCAAGCATGCCGCCGCGACCGGCGCCTGCCCGGTGCTCCTCAGCTACATCGACACCGTCGTCCAGGGCTTCCTCGCGGAGTTCGGCGAAGACGGCGTCGCGCACTTCTTCGCCACCACCGCCGGATGGGATGCCCCCATCGCAGACGACCGCGCCAGACCGATCTACCGCCGTCACCAGAGCGTATCGCCGGCCGAGCGGGCCCTCGTCGATCGCCACCTCGCCGGCCTCGGCTGCCGGCTGGTTCCGCCGCCCATCCCTTGACCATGCCTGCGGCGCTTCTGGCGACGGCATCGCGTCCCGGGAACTGCGCGCGCCCACAAGGCGTTGATCCTCCGTATCAAGATCTGCGATTCGCGACAGGTTGCCAGCCTCACGGCCAGTGAAAGCAGGGCGTCTGCCCGACGAAGATCGCGCGTCTCGCCCTTGGAGGTCTGCGATGCTGATAATCCGGGTTTGTCTGCTTGTTCTGATGGTCTCCGCATCGCTGCGGGCCCAGGCCGAAGACTGGTCCGGAGCCTATGTCGGCGGCCAGATCACACGGCTCAAGTTCGACATCAACGACGGCGCCGCTTTGTCGCTCGACGGGATCAAGGGCACTTCCGGTCTTCACGCCGGATACGCGCAGGATTTCGGCCGGTTCGTGACTGCGGCGGAACTGGAATACGACCGCACCGTCATCGACCTCGACACCCTGGGAGAGCTCGACAACGCCCTGCGCATACGGACGCTTTGGGGTTACGACCGGGGCCGGTACCTGCCCTATGCCGTGATCGGCTATGGCTGGGGCGACCTCCGCGGCGGCCCGGTGGATACCTCCGAGGGGCCGCTTTTCGGGATTGGCGTGACCTATCTGATGTCACCGACGATCAGCGTGGGCGCGGAGCTCACGAAGCACTGGTTCAACGGCGAAGGCGGGCTCGACGGCGATGCCGAGAACCTGTCACTCCGGATCGCCTACCGTTTCTGACCGGGGCTCAGACCTTCGGCCGCGCCTGCAGAAGCGGCATCACGTCGGCCATCTCGGGCCCCTTCGCCCGGCCCGTCAGCGCCAGCCGCAGCGGCATGAACAGACCCTTGCCCTTGCGGCCGGTCTTTTCCTTGACCGCCCGGGTCCAGTTGCCCCAGCTCTCGGGGCCGTAGGGCGGCTCGGGCAGGAGCGCCAGCGCATCGATCACGAAATCGCGGTCCTCGTCCGCCACGACCGGTGCCGCCTCGCCCCGGATCACCTGCCACCATTCGGCCGCGGCGCCGCGGGTGCCGATGTTCTCGCGCACCACCTCCCAGAACCGCGGCGCCAGCGCGTCGGGCAGGCCCAGCGCGCGCAGCTCCCCGGCCACGGCGTCGTATGGCGTCGCGCCGACCACCCGCGCGGTCAGCGGCCCGAGATCGGCCTCGTCGAACTTGGTCGGCGCCGCGCCGAAACGCGACACGTCGAACCCCTCGACGATCTCGGCGAGCGAGGTGCGGAGCTCCACCGGGTCGGAGGAGCCAAGCCGCGCCATCAGCGAGAGCACCGCCATCGGCTCGATGCCCTGGTCCCTCAGATCGCGCAGGGACAGGGTGCCGAGCCGCTTCGACAGCGCCTCGCCCTGAGGACCGGTCAGCAGCGAATGATGCGCGAAGCGCGGGGCTGAACCGCCGAGCGCCGCGATGATCTGAAGCTGCGTCGCGGTGTTGGTCACGTGGTCGGCGCCGCGCACGATGTCGGTCACGCCCATTTCCACGTCATCCACCACCGACGCCAGCGTGTAGAGGTACTGCCCGTCACCCCGGATCAGCACCGGGTCCGACACGCTGGCCGCGTCGATCGAGATCGGCCCGAGGATCCCGTCCTGCCACTCGATCCGCTCCTGATCGAGCTTGAAGCGCCAGTGCCCTGCCCCGCGCTCCTCGCGAAGCCGCGCGCGGTCCGCGTCCGAAAGCGCCAGCGCGGCCCGGTCATAGACCGGCGGCTTGCCCATGTTGAGCTGCTTCTTGCGCTTGAGATCGAGCTCCGTCGGCGTTTCGAACGCCTCGTAGAGCCGCCCGTCCGCGCGGAGCCGGTCGGCCGCCGCATCATACCGGTCGAGCCGGAGCGACTGCCGTTCCTCGCGGTCCCAGGTCAGGCCCAGCCATTCCAGGTCCTCGCGGATCGCATCGACATACTCCTGCTTCGACCGCTCCGGGTCGGTATCGTCGAAGCGCAGGATGAACGTCCCGCCCGCCTTGCGCGCGATCAGCCAGTTGAACAGCGCGGCGCGGAGGTTGCCGATATGTATGTAACCCGTCGGCGACGGGGCAAAGCGGGTGACGGTCATCCTAGTCTCCTGATCCGCGCGGGAAATTCCACACCCCGCGCGGATTGTCCAGTTCACCCGCCGGGTTCGGGCCTCAGGCGACTTGCGAGGCGCGCGTATCCGCGGCGCGCACCCGGGTCCGGACCAGCGTCTGGTTCAGCAGCACATAGGCGATCTCGCCGAAGGTCGCGGGGCCGGAGAAGCTCCCGGTCTTCTTGCCCTCGAGCTCGCCATAGAGATAGTTCAGGATGCAGTTGCACGACATCTCGTGGCTGCCGTCCCCGATGACCTTCTCGGCGAAGACCTGGGCATAGGCGCCCGGCGATTTCGCGATCCGGTACTCGGCCCCGGCGATGACCGGCGCGTAGAAGGCAACGCCCGTATCATCCACCGTCTGGAACGAGACGTTCACCGACATGCCGGCATAGTTCGCCACGAGCGGCAGCTGCGTGTCGATGCCCTTGCTGCGAATATAGCCGGCGAAATCGACCTCGGCGCCGTTGACCACGGCGCGGCGCGCCGAAAAGCCGGTTTCCGGGAACATGATGCGGTCGCCCGTCTGGTCCTGGGTGAACAGGTTGATGATGTCCACATCGGCGACCTTGTCTTCGGGGATCGCGACATTGAGCAGGACGGCGCCGTCCTCATGGACCTGGCCGGTCGATCCGTCGAAGACCTTCGGCGTCACCGTGCCGAGATCGTCGAGATGCACGCCGGTGATCCAGCCGACCAGCGGCTGATCGAACAGCCCGGGATACCGCGCGCCATTGATCGCGAATTCCTGGTGCGAAGGGCTCATGGCCGGGATCAGGATCGACGCGAAGCCGCCGTCGAAGCGGTTCCTGGTGAGCGTCGGCAGCGCCTCGCGGCTGAAATGCGTCACGCGGGCATCGGTGGCGTCGTCGAGCTCGGTGACGAACACCTGTTCCAGGTCCATGCGTCCGCCGTCCTCGAGCACGAAATAGACCGAGGTTCCGCCGATCCATTTGCCCCTGGGCAGCCTGGCCAGCGCGGCTTCCGAGCCGGCCACGACCATGACACCGCCGAACTCGATCCGTTCGGCCGCCTCCGCGATCGTCATCATCTTGTTCTTCATGGAAAATTTCCTCCTAGAACAGGGCGATATCGCCGGCGGCGACGCTGTTGCTCGCGAAATAGCTGTGCAATTCCGAGATCTTGGCCTTCAGACTGCCGGGGTCGGATCTCGCTTCGCGGCGCAGTCGCGCGACGAGGATCTTGGTTGCCAGGGCTGCGTCGGCCAGATCCCTCTCACTGGTGATGACACGCTGCCAGCAGGGATCCGTGGGATCGGGAATCATCAGGCACCCTCCGTTGATCGATAGGCGGGAAATAGGTGCGGGCAGTTAAGCCCGGGTTTAGAGTCGCGGTCGTTTACGCGCCGAGTTCGCGGCGTTATTCCGGCGCCATGGACCATGCCCAGACGACCGCGCCCGATACGGGCGACCTCGAAACCATGGTGGCGCGGGCGATCGCCGCGCTGCCCGCGCCCTATCGCGCCGCGGCAGCCGAGGTGGTGCTGCGCATCGAGGATTTCGCCTCCGACGCAATCCTCGACGACCTCGGCCTCGAAGACCCGTTCGAGCTCACCGGCCTCTACGAGGGCATCCCGCTCACCGAGAAATCCATCGCCGACCAGCCGCTTGGCCCCGACGTGATCTGGCTGTTCCGCCGGCCGATCCTCGATGAATGGTGCAGCCGGGGCGACATCGCGCTCGGCGATCTCGTGACCCATGTCTATGTCCACGAACTCGCCCATCATTTCGGCTGGTCCGATGCCGAGATCGCCCGCATCGACCGCTGGTGGGAATGACGCCCCGCGCGTGCGAAGGCCGTTGATCCGCGCGGGTTTTGGCGCCAATCTACCCCAGATTGCAGACGGATGTTTCAGGCAACCATTTTCGGGAGAGCGCCATGAACGACTTTCAGACCCACTTCGCCTGGGCCGTTGGGGAAACCCTGCAGGGCGGCATCGTCACGGCGCGCGGCGTGTCCGGCAACCGCAAGGGCGTGCTCAACCATATCTGCCGCACCTACAGCCGGCGCGAGCGGGCCAATGCCATGCGCTTCATCAATTTCCTCGACGAGATGCCGGTCGACCAGGCGGGCGGAAAGACGCCCTTCACCTGCGCGGAACCGCAGGCGATCATCGACGTGCTGCTCCAGGGCGCGGACCCGTACACGGTGTGGATCAAGAACATCAAGACGAAGAAGGAGACCCGCACGCCCTGCGCCGCACTCTGCGGAAACTACCTTCGACGCCTGGGGACGGGATACCGGCTCGACTGGAAGTACATTCTGCGCAACTAGATCAGGGACCTGCGCGGGTCTCTTCCGGCGCGGTTTGCCGCTCCCGTCCGGAACCCGCCGGAGAAACCCGCTTGACGCCCCCTGCCCGGCGCCTTCTGTTAGCGCCAACAAGCGACGGGGCAGGCCATGAAGGCACATATCCTCACCATCACGCTCAACCCGACGGTCGATTACGCGACCTCCGCGCCCGGGGTCGAGCCGGGCCCCAAGCTGCGTTGCACCGAGCCGCAGATCGACCCGGGCGGCGGCGGCATCAACGTAAGCCGGGCGATCCGCAACCTCGGCGGCCAGTCCGTGGCGCTGATCGCGATCGGCGGCGCGACCGGGGCGCATCTTTTGCAGCTCCTTGCGCTCGAGGGCGTGGCCACCGTCGCCTTCCAGGGCCCCGGCGAAACCCGGCAATCCGTCTCGGTCACCGACAGCGTGACCGGCGAACAATACCGCTTCGTCATGCCCGGCCCGTCCTGGCGCGAGGACGACATGCCGCGCGCGCTCAACACCGTCGACCAGGCCACCGGCGAAGGCACGCTCGTCGTGCTCTCGGGCTCGCAACCTCCCGGCGTCGCGAAGGAATTCCCCTCGATCCTCGCGAACCACGTCGCCGGGCGCGAGGCGCGGATCATCGTCGACACCTCGGGCCCCGCGCTGTTCGACCTGGTCGAGCGCCCGAGCGGCGAGATCCATACCCTGCGCATGAACGGTGAGGAATGCGAAGAACTGGCGGGCCACCCGCATCCCCTGCCCGCCGACACCGCGAGTTTCGCGCAGGACCTCGTGTCCCGCGGCGTCGCCCGCAACGTGATCGTCGCCCGCGGCGCCGACGGCTCGGTCCTCGCCAATGCCGAGGGCGCCTGGCACGCGGTGGGCGCCGAGGTGCCGGTGGTCTCCAAGGTCGGCGCGGGCGACAGCTTCGTCGGCGCCTACACCCTCGCGCTGGCCCGCGAATGGAGCGCCGCCGACGCGCTCCGCTTCGGGGTCGCCGCCGCCTCCGCCGCGGTCACCAGCGAGGCGACAAGGCTCTGCGACCGGACGCTGACCGAGACGCTCCTCGACCAGTGCCGGATCGCGGCAATCTGATCCTGCGCACCCGCAATCCATTGTTCTGCCACAAGATCTGTCCGTTCCCTCCGAACAGCGGACGGTGACGGAAACTGCGATCCGACGTCTGCCCGTCTCGGCGAACGCGGAGACCCGGGCTCCCGGCGCCGCACGGGCCTCTCAGCCCGCGTCATGGCTCCCGCGAGCCAAGTCCGTTTGCAACTGGCCGTGAACGGCAAGGAACGGATTTCCCATGCGGGCGCTTTTGCGGAAAGCGGCCGGGGACATTCCGTTTCCCTTGCCGAACGCTTCGTAGAATGCCGACAAGGACGGGAATCCGCTGTCCAATGCCACGCTCGCGACCTTGGCGTCGGTCTCGGTCAGCAGCATCCGCGCATGTGACAGGCGCGCCCGCATCAGGTGCTGCTTGATGCTGACGCCCATGACCCTTCGAAACAGCTTGCCCGCCCGTCCCGACGAAAGGTTGGCGGCTCTCGCGATGTCATCGACATTGATCGGGATGGTGAAGTTATCCGCGATGCAGCGCAGCATCGCCTCGACGCGCAACATCGCCTGACCGGTGATCTCGACCTGCTTCGGGGCGTCACGCGGAGACAGCAGGGTCTCCCAGCTTTCCAGGGCCAGCCGTCTCAGTCGGGTTTCGATTTCGGCAAGATGCGTGCGGCGCCAGGGTGCGGACTTGCGGTCCCGCTCGGCAAAGAGACGGTCGAAGAACCGGACGTCGTCTTCGGTCGGGGAGGTCGCGCAAATCACCGCTCCGCCCAGTATCGCATCGACCAGCTTGGTTGGCAGGCCCCAGCGCACGAACTGGCCGAGCGAAAGGTAGATATTGGTGATCTGTCCCTGCCCGCGGACCTCGGCAACGCGATGCGGGGCTGCTCCCCAGAAGACCGTCAGCCGGTTCGACCTCAGGGCCGCCACGTCCCCCGAGAAGGAATACCGCATCTCGCAGCCCTGGAGGAAATTGATCTCGACCGACGCGTGATGATGGTAGGGCGTGTCGAAGAGCTTCGGCACGTGCCGCTCGATCAGGTAGTCATTTGGCGAGGGAACGCGCGTCCGGTCGACCTGCCTGGAGAACGGCACCAGGTCCGCCGGATCACTGGTTCTTGGCGACATCGGTGGCAGTCCCCCCTTTATCCGCGCAAGTGTCGCCGGCAGGCTAGCCGAAATTCGGCATCCGCCGAAGCATTTTCGGACTGATGCGACCGAAAACCGGAAGTTAACGCATTCGAAACGTGCGCAGATGTCGGTCATCACAAGGGAGGGTAAATTTGTGATCTCCAGGAAACCACTTGGCCGGTCGCTTCTGGCTGGCGTCTGCATGGCGGCGCTCTCGGGGCTGGCGGCATCGGCCGACCCGATGCCCGAAGAGCGCAGCCTTTCAGGTCTGGAATACGACCTGATCGGGCGCGACGACCTGTATACCTACGGCAGGCTCGATACCTATCACCAGGCGCCGTTTCTCGACGATCTCGTTGCGGCGGGCAAGCTGCCGCCGGTCGAAGAGCGCCTGCCGGAGACCCCGCTCATCTTCAAGACTGCCGCCATGTCGGACGGAATCGGGGAATACGGCGGCGTCTTCCGCCATGTGATCGGCGGCCGGCCCGAGGGCTTCAACTGGCTCGCCGGCCAGCACCAGGGCTGGGGCGGGATCAACATGGCCATACAGGAATGCCTGGTCCGGCAGGGTCCGCGCTGGCAGATCAAGGCCGAAGAGCAGACCGGGCCGCTCCCGAACCTGGCAAGGAACTGGGAGTGGAACGACGACAAGACCGAACTGACGATGCACCTTGTCGAGGGCATCAAGTGGTCGGACGGCGATCCTTTCGACACCGAGGACATCGCCTTCTGGTGGAACGACAACGTCGAGAACGAAAACGTCACCTCGCGCATCCAGGCAGGGTCCTTCGGGGGCGGGGCCACGATGGAGGTGATCGACGACTATTCCTTCAAGTTCTCCTTCCCCGCGCCGCAATCGAACACCGTGCTCGAGGGGCTGGCCTATATCCAGGGCTGCCCGGGGCCGAGCCATGTGCTGAAGGCCAAGCACCCGACCTACAATCCCGACGCCACCTATGAAGACTATCTGAACGCCCAGCCCGCGGACCAGCTGCCGATCCCGGTGTTGGGCGCCTGGGTACCGGTCAAGCACAAGCCGGACGAAATCGTCATCATGCGCCGCAACCCCTACTACTGGAAGGTGGACGAGGCCGGAAACCAGCTTCCCTACATCAACGAGATGCATTTCAAGCTGACCACCTGGGACGACCGCACAACGCAGGCCGTGGCGGGCACTGGCGACTTCTCCAACATGGAAAACCCCGGCAACTATGTCGAGGCGCTGAAGCAAAGCCAGGACCCGAACGCGCCGGTGACGGCCAAGTTCGGCCCGCGCACGCTGGCATGGCGGATCGAGTTGAACCTTGCCGCGAACATGGGCAGCTCCGACTATGACAAGGAGTTGCGACGCGTCTTCCGCGAGCTCGATTTCCGCAAGGCGATGAGCCACGCGCTCGACCGCGACGCGATCGGTCAGGCCCTGGCGCGCGGTCCGTTCGCCTATCCCTATATGGGCGGCTTCGCCTCGGGCTCGCCCTACTATGACGCGGCCTCGACCGATTTCACGCCGTTCGATCAGGACAAGGCGAAAGCCCTTCTGGCCGGGCTTGGCCTGAAGGACACCGACGGCAATGGCGTGCTGAACCTGCCGGGCACCGGCGAGGATCTGGTCATCGACATTACCTTCAAGGCGCAGCGCACCGACGATCGCAAGCAGGTCGAGGCAGTCACCTCACAGCTGGCCGAGGTGGGCATCCGCGTTCTGCCGAAATCGGTGGATGAAACCAGCTTCGATCCGATGTGGAAATCGGGCGATTTCACCGCGATCCTCCAGCGGGCGAACTTCATCCTGCCGACGCGCGAAACCTGCAACAACCTGCCGGTGTCGGAGATCTGCCCCTACTTCCACCTGACCGGCGCGGACGGGCGCCAGATGCTGCCGTTCGAGGGCGAAGTCGCCGATCTGGTCACCAGGATCAGTTCGACCGACGACGCTGGCGAACAGACCGCCGCCGCCCGCCAGCTGCAGAAGCTTCTGACCGAGAACGTCTATAACGTCGGCCTCGTTCAGGTGCCCGCGGCGCTTCTGGTCAACAAGCGGGTCAAGAATGCCCACCCGGGCACCCCGGTCTTCATGTACGAGTGGGCCGAGGACGCGGTGATCCGCGAACGCTTCTGGGTGCCGGCCGCCGATCAGATCGGAGAGCTCCTCCCCGGAACCGTCGCCGAGTACTAGGGCGGCTCCCACAATGGTCCGGCCCCTCGGGGGCCGGGCAACCCCCAGGAGCGGCTGGTCAAGCCACAGGCATCACGTGCGGGAGGGCGCCATGGATTTCTTATTCTTTCTGATAAAGCGGCTTCTGGTCGCGATCCCCTTGCTGATCGGAATCTCGATCGTTTCCTTCGCCATCATCCAGGCCGTTCCGGGCGATTTCGTCGATAGCTGGATCGCCAATACCCAGGCACAGACCGGCAAATCCCTCGACGAGTTGCTGCCCCAGGCGCAGGCCATGCGCGAGCGGCTGGGCTTGGACAAGTCGATGCCGGTGCAATACCTGGCCTGGCTGAAGAACATCGTCTTCGCCGGCGATTTCGGGATGTCGTTCCAGCAGAACCGCCCCGTCACGGAAGTGATCGGTACCCGCCTGCCGCGCACGCTTCTGCTGGCCATCATCGCCATGGTCGGCAGCCAGGTGATCGGCATCTTCCTGGGAATCTACGCCGCGACGAACCAGTACAAGCTGGGCGATACCTTCGCGACGCTGATTGCCTTCATGGGCATCGTGATCCCGAAATTCGTGATCTCCCTCGTGATCCTCTACTTCCTCGCCATAGTCTGGCACTCGCCCTATATCGGCGCGATCAACTCGCCGCAGTACGTGATGCAAGACCATTGGTCGCTGGCCAAGTTCTGGGACTTCCTGAAACATGTCTGGCCGGTGCTGCTGGTCTCGATCTGGGCGGGGCAGGCCTATACCACGCGGATGATGCGCGGGAACCTGCTGGATGTGATGAACATGCAGTATATCGAGACCGCCCGCGCCAAGGGCCTCTCGCGCCGCAAGGTGCTGTTCAAGCACGCCGTCCCGAACGCGCTGCACCCGGTCATCATGAATCTCGGCACCCGGTTCGACTATGTCATCAAGGGCGAGATCGAGATCGCCATCGTGCTCGGCATCCCGACCATAGGGCCACTGATCCTGAGCGCCGTCGGCGAACGCGACATGTATGTGGTGGCCGCGATCTTCATGATGGTCGCGGTGCTTCTGGTGCTGGGCAACATATTCGCCGACCTCGCGCTGGCGCTGCTGGACCCTCGCGTCCGCCGCGCGACGCTGACCCGGTCGTGAGGAGGCTGCCATGACCGACATCTCCCTCAACGCCGAAGCCGTCAAGCAAGGCCCGAGCCTCGGCTACTGGCAGCTCGTCCGCCGCCGATTCCTGCGCAACCGCTATGGCGTCGTGGGGCTGATCGGCTGCCTCTTCATCATGCTGACGGCGGTATTCTCCGGTTTCATCGCGCCCTACGCGCCGGAGACCAAGGACCGCAGCGCCGTCTATTCGCCGCCGCAGGCAATCCGCATAATGGCGCCGGAGGGAGGCCTCTCGCGGCCCTACGTGCTGGGGTTCCGCGAGGAGATGCACCCGGTGACGTTTGAAATCACCTTCGTGCCGGACGAGACCGCGCGCCAGAACCTTGCGCTGTTCGTCAGGGGCGACGCGTGGACGTTCCTCGGGATGACATTCGACCGTCACCTGATCGGTACGACCGATGGCGGCTTCGTCCATTTCCTCGGCACCGACTCGCTCGGGCGGGACGTGTTTTCGCGGATGATCCAAGGCACCCGGATCACACTCCTGATGGGCGTCCTGGTGATGGCCGCCTCCTGCGCGGTCGGCATCACGATCGGCGTCACGTCGGGCTATGTCGGCGGCCGGTTCGACATGATCGTGCAGCGCGTGGTGGAATTCGTGAAGTCCTTCCCCGACCTGCCCTTGTACCTCGCGCTGGTGGCGATCCTCCCGCGCCGGGCCGAGCCGATGATGATCTTCGTTATGTTCGCGGCGATCCTCGTTCTGCTGCGCTGGGCCGATCTTTCCCGCGAGTTGCGCGGAAAGGTGATCGCGCTTCGGTCGATGGACTACGTCCGGGCGGCTGTTGCCGTCGGCGCATCCGACCGGCGGATCATCGGCCGGCACATCGTGCCCAACACCTCGTCGCATATCATCGTCTGGGCGACCTATCAGCTTCCGGAAGTGATCCTGCTGGAAAGCTTCCTGTCTTTCCTCGGCGTCGGCGTGCAGGCCCCGATGGTCAGCTGGGGCACCATGCTGAACCAGGTTCGGGACTTTCAGTCCTTCGCCGCCGCGCCCTGGCTCATGGCCCCGGTCGGCATGATCGTCATCTCGGTGCTGGCCTTCAACGCCTTCGGCGATGGGCTGCGCGATGCAATGGACCCGTATTCCAATGACTGAGCCGCTGCTGAAAATCGAAAACGTGGTCGTGGATTTCCGCACCGTCACGGGAACCGTCAACGCGGTGCGCGGCGTGTCCTACGAGGTCAACCGCGGCGAGACACTCGCGGTCGTCGGCGAATCCGGCTCGGGCAAATCCGTCACGGCACGGGCCATCATGTCGATGCTGGCCGAGAACGCGCGGGTGGGCAAGGACACCAGGATCTGGTTCGACGGGCAGGACCTGTCGACCTGTTCGGAGCGGCAGATGCAGAAGATCCGCGGCGACCGGATCTCGATGATCTTCCAGGAGCCGCTGACCTCGCTCAATCCGATCTACAAGGTGGGCGACCAGGTGGCCGAGATCATCCAGATCCACCGACCGATGTCGAAGAAGCAGGCGATGGCGGAGGTTCTACGGCTGTTCGAGGAGGTCCGGCTTCCCGACCCCGAGACGCGCGTCAGCCAGTATCCGCACGAGATGTCGGGCGGTCAGCGGCAGCGGGTGATGATCGCGATGGCCCTGGCGAACAAGCCGGACCTGCTGATTGCCGATGAGCCGACCACGGCGCTGGACGTGACCGTTCAGGCCGAGATCCTGTCGCTTCTCAAGGATCTGCAACGCTCCCACAACATGGCGGTGATCCTGATCACGCATGACCTGACCGTCGTCGAGAAGACCTCGGACAACGTGGTGGTGATGCGCTACGGCGAGGTGGTGGAACGGGGCGCCACGGCAGAGGTCTTCGCCAACCCCAGGCACGCCTATACCGGGCATCTTCTGGCAAGCGAACCCAAGGGCCGCCCCGACCCGCTGCGCGAGGACGCCGAGCCGCTGATGGTGGCCGAGGACATGCGCGTCGCGTTCCGCATCGCCTACGGGGGCTTCCTGAACCGGAAATACACCGACCTCGTCGCGGTCAACGACATCTCGACCACGGTCCGGCGGGGCGAGACGCTGGGCATCGTCGGCGAGAGCGGCTCGGGAAAGACCACCATGGGAATGGCGATCATCCGGCTGCTCGAGGCGCAGGGCGGGAAGATCACCTTCGACGGAGCACGTATCGACGGGTTGACGCGCGCCGCGATGCGTCCACTGCGGCCCCGGATCCAGGTCGTTTTCCAGGATCCGTTTTCCTCGCTCAATCCGCGGATGATCGTCCAGCAGATCATCGAGGAAGGGTTGATCGTCAATGGCATCGGGGCAAGCGCCGCCGAGCGCAAGGAGCTCGTGGGCCAGGCGCTTGATGACGTGCAGATGCCGCGCGACGCGATGCAGCGTTTCCCGCACGAGTTCTCGGGCGGCCAGCGCCAGCGGCTGGCCATTGCGCGGGCATTGGCGCTGAACCCGGACTTCATCCTGCTGGACGAGCCGACCTCGGCACTGGACCTGTCGATCCAGGCGCAGATCATCGATCTGCTGCGCGACCTGCGGGCCAAGCACGACCTGTCCTACATGTTCATCAGCCACGATCTGAAGGTCGTGAAGGCGCTCTGCCACAACGTGATCGTCATGCAGAACGGCAATGTGGTGGAACGGGGCGCGACGTCCGAGGTTCTGGAAGCCCCCAGGACCGCGTACACGCAAAAACTGGTCAAAGCAGCTTTCAACGTATTGGCCTGACGATGCCGCTTCGCCTCGACGACAGGAACCAGACGCCAGAACCGGCCGAAACTTCGGGCCGCCGGTCCGCCCCGCCCCGCGCGCAGCCTCGTGGCACCGACGGCGAGCGCCACCAAACCCGCGAACAAGGAGAGACAATGACCAGTCCAAGAATCGCCTTCATCGGGGCCGGATCGACCGTCTTCATGAAGAATATCGTCGGCGACGTACTCCAGCGCCCGGCCCTGGCGAATGCCCATGTCGCGCTCATGGACATCAGCGAGAAGCGATTGCGCGAGTCCCAGATCGTGTTCGAAAAGCTGGTCTCGTCGCTTGGCGTCGGCGCAACCCACTCGCTGCATACCAGACAGCGCGAGGCACTTACCGGTGCGGATTTCGTGGTCGTCGCCTTCCAGATCGGCGGATACGCGCCCTGCACGGTCACGGATTTCGAAGTGCCGAAGCAATGGGGCCTGCGCCAGACCATCGCCGATACGCTCGGCATCGGCGGGATCATGCGCGGGCTGCGCACGGTTCCGCACCTCTGGTCGATCTGCGAGGACATGTTGGCGGTCTGCCCGGATGCGCTGATGCTGCAATATGTGAACCCGATGGCGATCAACACCTGGGCGATTGCCGCGAGGTATCCGGAAATCCGGCAGGTCGGGCTCTGCCATTCCGTGCAGCATACGGCGGGGGAACTGGCAAGCGACCTGAAACTCCCGCTCGACCGCATCCGCTACCTGTCGGCGGGGATCAACCATGTCGCCTTCTTCCTGAAGTTCGATGAGATCATGGATGACGGCAGCTATCGCGACCTCTATCCCGATCTTCGGCGCGGCTATGCCGAGGGCACCTATCCGCGCCCGGAATCGAGCTGGAACCCGCGCTGCCTGAACAAGGTGCGCTATGAAATGATGAAACGGCTGGGCTACTTCGCCACCGAGAGCTCGGAGCATTTCGCCGAATACGTGCCCTGGTTCATCAAGCGCGACCGTCCCGACCTGATCGAGCGCTTCGGCATCCCGCTTGACGAATACCCCAGGCGCTGCGTCGAGCAGATCGAGACGTGGAAGGACCAGATCGAGGAGTACAGGAAGCAGGAGACCATCGAGGTGCCGAACTCGGTCGAGTACGCCTCCGAGATCATCAACTCCGTCTGGACCGGTGCGCCTTCGGTGATCTATGGCAATGTCGCCAACGCGGGCTACATCCCCGACCTGCCCGCGGGCTGCGCGGTGGAGGTCGCCTGTCTTGTCGACCGCAACGGTATCCAGCCGACGCGGGTCGACCGGCTGCCGCCGCAACTGGCCGCGATCATGCAGTCGAACATCAATGTGCAAAGATTGACGGTCGAGGCGCTTTTGACCCAGAACCGCGACCATATCTATCACGCGGCGATGATGGACCCGCATACCGGGGCGGAACTGGACCTCGACCAGATCTGGGCGATGGTTGACGCGCTGATCGAGGCGCATGGCGACTGGCTGCCGGCATGGGTGGCGGGGCCCGCGAAGTCGCAGGTGGCCTGAGGATGGATCGCGCGGAGGAACCTGTCCGGCTGGTCGTCGTGGGCGGCGGCACTGCGGGCTGGCTTTCCGCGCATCTGTTGCAGGCCGAGGCGAGGCGATCGGGGCGGGCGCTTGACGTCACGTTGGTCGAAAGCTCGAAGGTGCCGACCGTGGGCGTCGGAGAGGGCACGACCTCGGTTTTCGGCGGCGTGCTTCAGGCCCTGGGTTTCGACGAAGCGGAGTTTCTGGCCCGTACCGACGCAACCATCAAGTACGGCATCCGGCATCGCGACTGGCGGCGGCTGGGGCACCACTACGACGGGCCGATCGACGACGCCTATGCGCTGGCGGACAAGGTCCCGGGCGCAGGGTGCTGGATCGACACCTTCTGCGTGGCGGCCGGCCGTTCGGTGGCCGATCCGCATGTCTTTGCCGCGCTCATGGCCGGCAGCAAGGCGCCGGTGGCCGAGATCCGGGGCCGCCGCGTGCCGGTCAGCCGCTTCCACCATGCCTATCACTTCGACCAGGCCAGGGTCGGCGCCTATCTGCGCGACAAGGCCGTGGGCATAGCCCAGATCGACGCGCTGGTCGAAGGGGCCGAGCGCGACCCCGCGACCGGCGATATCGTGCGGCTGAAGCTGGATGCCGGGCAGTCCCTCGCCTGCGATTTCGTCATAGATTGCACCGGCTTCCGGCGCAGCCTGATCTCGGGCGTGATGGGGGCGCATTGGGTCGGCTATGGCGACGCGCTGCCGGTGAACCGCGCCATGCCCTTCTGGCTGGAACTGGACGAGGGTCAGGAACTGCCCACCTTCACCCAAGCCTGGGCACAGAAATCCGGCTGGATGTGGCATATCCCGACGCAGGGGCGGATCGGTTGCGGCTATGTCTATTCCGACCGGCACGCCAGCCCGGATCAGGCCCGGGCGGAAATCGAAGCCACGCTCGGCCACGCGATCGAACCGCGCGCCGACATCCCGATCAATGCCGGACGGCTGTCGGAGGTCTGGCGCGGCAACGTGCTGGCGCTCGGCCTGTCATCGAGCTTCCTCGAGCCGCTGGAGGCCACCTCCATTCACGGCACCGTCGTGGCCCTGCTGCTGTTCGCGAAACGGCACCTCGGGGATCTGGGCCGGCCCGACCCTGCGGCCCGCGCGCGATTCAACGCGGCGATCGCAGGGCAGGTCGACGATTTCCGCGATTTCATCAACCTGCACTATGTCTCCGAGCGTGACGACAGCCCATTCTGGCGCGACGTCGCAACCGACATCATCCGGCCCGAGACAAGGGAACGGCTCCGGCTGTGGCAGGCCAGGATGCCGGGGCCCGAGGATTTTTCCAACGATCTTGACGGTTTGCCACATGTCGAGGCGCTTCTGCACTATCCGGTTCTCGATGGTCTTGGGCTCTTGAACCGCGACGTGGCGAAATCCGCCATGGCCGCGAACCCGAAACTGCGCGCATTCGCGCGCGACACCGTCGACCACCTGACCCGCGAGGCGCGCGGCGTCGCAGCGCGGGCGCTTTCGCACCGCGCCTGGCTGGGGTCTCTCACCGCGATGGAACCTTGCAAATGAGACAGATCGATCGCCCTGACACCCGGCCGCATGAAGGCGGCGAAGCCGGCAAGGGTACAGGTGACGCCAGAGGCTCGGCGCCCTGCAGGCCCGTGCCCGGCGTGGACAAGGCGACGCATTGGCTCGTTGCCGCCCATGACCTGCATCGCACGGCGGCCTGACATGAAGCGAACTCTTGGCGTCTGCTACTACCCCGAGCACTGGTCCGAGGAGGTCTGGACCGAGGACGCACGCCGCATGGCCGAGGCGGGGCTGACCTGGGTGCGGATCGGCGAGTTCGCCTGGTCGCGGCTCGAACCCCGGCCCGGAACCTATGCCTTTGGCTGGCTGGACCGCGCCATCGAAACGCTCGGCGCCGCCGGCCTGAAGGTCGTCCTTGGCACGCCTACCGCGACACCGCCGCGCTGGATGCTGGATCGCCACCCCGACATGCTGGCGCTCGATGCCGAGGGCCGGGTGCGCAAGTTCGGCTCCCGCCGGCACTATTGCTTCAGCCACGAAGGCTACCGGCGCGAATGCGCCAGGATCGTGACCCGGCTCGCGGAGCGCTATGGCCGAAACCGCCATGTCGCCGCCTGGCAGACCGACAACGAATACGGCTGTCACAACACCACGCTGTCCTACAGTGCTGCCGCGCGAGACGCCTTCCGGAACTGGCTGCGCGCGCGCTACCCCGGCAAGGGCAACGACGGGGACATCGAGGCCCTGAACGACGCCTGGGGCAACGTCTTCTGGTCAATGGAGTATTCGGACTTCGACCAGATCGAGCTGCCGAACCTGACGGTGACCGAACCGAACCCCTCCCATGTGCTCGACTTCCGCCGTTTCAGTTCGGAGCAGGTGGTCAGCTTCAACCGGCTCCAGGCCGAGATCATCCGCGCCCATTCCGATGCGCCGATCGCCCATAACTATATGGGAAGTATCACGGATTTCGACCACTTCGATACCGGGGCGGACCTCGACATCGCCAGTTGGGACAGCTACCCGCTCGGGTTCCTGGTGGACCGGGTACCGGCGACCGAGGGCCATCGCCATGCCTTCGAAAGGCAGGGCGATCCCGACTTCCAGGCCTTCCACCACGACCTTTACCGCCGGGCGGGCAAGGGCCGCTGGTGGGTCATGGAGCAGCAGCCCGGGCCGGTGAACTGGGCCCCCTATAACCCGGCGCCCCTGCCCGGCATGGTCCGCCTCTGGACATGGGAAGCTTTCGCCCACGGGGCCGAGGCGGTCTGCTATTTCCGGTGGCGCCAGGCGCCGATGGCACAAGAGCAGATGCACGCAGGGCTCCTGCGGCCCGACAGCGTCGAGGCGCCGGGTCTGGCCGAGGCGGCCCGCGTGGCCGAGGAACTGCGGGAGGTGCCGGAAGTGGCGGCCTGCGCCGCGGAAGTCGCCCTGGTCTTCGACTACACTGCCGCCTGGGCCTGGGAGATCCAGCCGCACGGGAAAGGGCTGAAGTATTTCGACCTCGCCTTCGAGGTCTACCGCGCGATGCGATCGCTTGGACTATCCATCGACATCCTGCGCCCGGGCGACGACCTGTCGGGCTACAAGGTGATCTGCGCGCCGGGCCTCATGCATCTGAGCGAAAGCGACAAGGCTGCCTTGACGGACAGCGGCGCCACGGTGGTCCTCGGCCCCCGCACCGGCGCACGCGACGCGACCATGCGGATCCCGCTGCCGCTGCCGCCGGACATCCCCGGGTTGGACGTCACCGTTGCAATGGTCGAAAGCCTGAATCCGGCCTCGCCAATTTCCCTGGCATCGGGCGGAAGCATCATGGGTTACCGGGAAGTGCTCGAAGGCGCCGCAAGGGTGCTGGAACGAACCGCGGACGGCACCGCCGCGGTCGTCGGATCGGGCAAGCTCGTCTATGTCGGCGGCTGGCTCGACGCCACGGCGTGGCGGCGGCTCATTCGCAACGCCTGCGTTGACGCGGAGCTGGCAACCATCGACCTGCCGGCGGGCGTGCGCCGCCGTTTCGCCGGGGACCAATGCTTCTGGTTCAACTATTCCGCCGAGGTGCATTCCGTAGCGGGTCTCGGCCTGCCGCCGGTTTCTGTCACGCGAACGGTCCGCTGCGCTTCAGTTTAGACCTCTGTCACTCCGGAAGCGCAGGGCGGGGTTTTCCGAGGGATGCATGCGGCCAGGTCCTCGCGGCCATCAGCCCAATTGCGCCATGCTTCTGGCTCTGACCTGATCCCCTGAATCCTCCCCGATTTTGGTTAGAGTTTTCCGCATGGAATCCCTGGCTGGGCGCGGAGCGGGAACGCATGAAAGCATCGAAGTTCACGGACGCGCAGAAGGCGTTCATCATCAAGCAGGCGGAGGACGGAACGCCCGTTGCGGAAGTCTGCGGGAAAGCCGGGATCAGTTCGGCGACATTCTTCAATCTTCAATTGGAAGAAGAAGTATGCGGGTCCGATGCCTTCCGAGATGAAGCGCCTGAGAGAACTCGAGCAGGAGAATGCGCGGATGGAATACCCATGCACTGTTCAGGCAAGACAAAGGGACTTTGATCTGCCCTCGCTCCTCCGGCGGTCGGCCCAGACGTCCCACGACAGCCCGAACTGTGCCGAATGGCCGCTGGTTGTAGACACCCGCTTCGCCCGCCTCGATACTCTCGCAGACATGAAACCGGGGACATCGTCGTGACGGCCAGTGTGGAAACCATGCGGTTCGAGACCGATCCTCGCGATGGCGAGACTGTTGGCGAAACCGCCTACCGGCGCATTCGGCTGCATATCGTGAGCGGCCTGCTCATGCCGGGCGAAAAGCTGAAGCTCGAGCGGATGCGCGAGGTTTACGGCGCCTCCGTCACTACCCTGCGCGAGATACTGAACCGGCTGGCGGTGGAGGAACTGGTGGCCGCAGAGGGCCAGCGCGGCTTCCGGGTGGCCGCGGTCAGCGATGCCGAGCTGCGCGACCTCGCCGAGCTGCGGATCCTCCTGGAGACACACGCACTCCTGCAATCGATGGCGTTGGGCGACCTCGACTGGGAGGCCGCGGTCGTCTCGTCTCATTACAAGCTGGCCGCGATCGAGAAGGTCCTGATGCGGGACGCGCGCGAAGCGGTGGAGCAATGGGTCGCCGCCGACTGGGGCTTTCACTACGCGACCATCGCTGCCTGTCCGCAGCCTGTGCTGGCACGGACCCATGCCTCAGTCTTCGACCGCTTCGCCCGTTACCACATGCTGGCGCTCAACTTCCGGGGCGCGCCGGCGGCGGCGCAGCATGCCGAGCTGCGCGACCTCGTAATCGAGCGCAAGCCGGAGGCGGCCATCGACCTGCTGACCCATCACATCCGCAGCGGGGTGGAGCACATCCTCGGCGGTGGCGGCTTCGGCTAGGGCGAGCCGTCAGCCCCGCGCCCACTCGGCCAGCTTGCGCAGGGCAAACTCATAGCCGCGGATGCCGAACCCCTCGATCTTGGCAGAGGCGGCCTTGGACGGGTAGCTGAGGTGCCGGAACGCGTCCCGCCGGAACAGCGGCGAGATATGCAGCTCGATGATCGGCCGGTCGTAGATCAGCAGCGCATCGAGGATCGCGATGGAGGTCGAGGTGAAGCCGGCTGGGTTCAGGATCAGCCCAGCCGTGGTGCCGCGGCCCCGCTTGATCCAGCCCATGATCTCGGCCTCGCTGTCGCTCTGGCAGAAGTCGATGTCGACGCCCTCCTCCCCGGCCACCCGCCGGCAGAGCGACTCGACGTCGGCCAGCGTCTCGTGCCCGTAGACCTCCGGCTGGCGTGTGCCGAGCATGTCGAGGTTGGGCCCGTTGATGATAAGGATAGTGTCCATGGAAATCTCCGGAAGGGTCATCCGCCGTAGCCGTAGAGGCGCGGCAGCCAGAGCACGATGTCGGGCACGAAGGTGATGATGCCGAGCCCTCCGATCATGATCGCGAGGAAGGGCAACATGTGGCGGATCGTCTCGCGGATCGGTGACTTGGTGATCGAGGTGACGACGAAGAGCAACAGGCCGTAGGGCGGCGTCGCGAGCCCGATCATCGTGTTGACCACGACGATCACCCCGAAATGCACCGGATCCACGTCGAGCGAGACCGCCGTCGGCAGGAAGATCGGCACGATCACAAGGAGGATGGCGTTCGCCTCGAGCAGGCAGCCCAGCAGCAGCAGGATCGCATTGACCAGCAGAAGGAAGGTGATCCGAGTCAGCTCGGTATCGCCGAGCGCGTCGCGGATTACGCTGGGCACCTGCTCGATCGTCACGACATAGTTGAAGGCCAGCGCCCCCGCGATGAGGAAGCCTACCGCGGCGGTGGACTTGGCGGAGCTGCGGACCGTCTCGTAGGCCAGCCGCAGGCTGACAGACCGGTAGAGCAGGATCGAGACGAGGAAGGCGTAGAGCGCGGCCAGCGCCGCCGCCTCGGTCGGCGTGGTGACGCCGCCGTAGATCCCGACCAGCAGTATCACCGGCATCAGCAGCGCCGGAACCGCCCGCAGGGTGATCCGCGGCAGCTCGCGCAGGGGGACCGGATCGTCCACCGGGTAGTCATGGATGCGGGCCTGCCAGGCATTCATCACCATCAGCAGGATGCCGAGGATCAGCCCCGGCGCCACACCGCCCAAGAAGAGGTAGCCGATCGACGTGTCCGAAACGAGGGCATAGAGCACCATGGGGATCGACGGAGGGATGATCGGCCCGATGATCGCCGAAGCGGCCGTGATCGCACCGGCATAGGCGCCCGGATACTTCCCGTCCTTGGTCATCAGGTTGATGATGATCCGCCCCATGCCCACCGCATCCGCGATGGCCGAGCCGGACATGCCCGAGAAGATCAGCGACGAGACCACGTTGACATGCCCGAGGCCGCCACGGAACCGCCCGACGAGCGCTCGGCAGAAGTCGAGCAGCTTGTCCGAGAGCGAGCCCACGTTCATCAGGTCGGCCGCAAAGATGAACAGCGGGATCGCCAGCAGCACGTAGGAACCGTAGAGGCCTGTCAGCATCTGCTCGAAGGCGATGGACATGTCCTGCCCCTGCAGCAGCAGGTAGAAAACCGACGAGGCGAGCATCGCGTGCCCGATCGGCAGCCCTATGATCGCGGAGCCGATGATGAGGGCGACGGCGACGCCGAATTCCCAGCTCATTCGGAGAAATCCTTGTGCCCGAGGTCGTCGGCGGCCGAGAGGCCCGTGTCCCGTCCGCTCGCCGCGCCCCAGCCGATCCAGCCGTAGCGCAGGATCGACACGACCGAGAAGATCAGCGCGACGGAATAGACCCAGCTGAACGGGATATCGAGGTAGGAGGTCTCCTGGACCTTCATGAAGGTCACGAAGTCCCACAGCGCCGGCAGCGACCAGGCGTAGATGCCGACCAGCATCACCGAGAAGATGACCCGGAACCACCGCCGGACCTCGGGCGAGACACTGCCGTAGAGGATGTCGAAGCGGATCTCGTCGCGTTCCTCGACCGAGACGGACTGCCCCCAGAGCAGGATCCAGAGCCAGGCGATCACGCAGACCTCGACCGTCCAGCCGACCGGGCTGTCGATCACGTAGCGCATGAAGACCTGGATGATGAAACAGACGAACATCGCGGCCAGTAGGATCGCCGGCACCGCGTCGGCGAGGCCCCGCAGGATGCGAATGGACCGTGAGGGCGAGGTTGACATGGGCAGGTTTCCCGCACGCCGGGCCCGCCGCATCGGCAGGCCCGGCGCCAGTTGGATCAGGTTGGCTTACTCGGCGAGAGCGTTGATGCGGTCGATCATGCCTTCGGGCCAGCTCGTCGCGAACTCAGACTCGAGGTATTTCGCCTGCGCGTATGCGCGGAAGGCGTCCCGGTCCGGTTCGTAGACGCGCAGACCCTCGCCCTTGAAGAACTCCACAAGCTCGGCCTCGCGGTCGAGGTGCCGCTGGGTCGATTTTGCGATGGCCGCATCCACGGCCGACTGCAGGTTCTCCTGCTGTTCGGGCGAGAAGCCGTCCCAAAGCTCCCTCGAGATCGCCAGCACGTCGAAGCCGACCAGGTGGCCAGTCATGACGATCTGTTTCGTCACCTCGTAGAACTTCATGTTGTAGTCGTTGGGCAGCGGGTTGTCCTGGCCGTCGATCGCGCCGGTCTGCAGCGCGGTGTAGACCTCCGCATAGGCGAGCGGGGTGGGATTGGCGCCGATCGCCTCGCCCAGGAACTGCCATGCGTCGCCGCCGGGCATGCGCATGGTGATGCCGTTCAGGTCCTCTGGCGTCTGCACGTCGATCTCCGGCGCGAGGTTCACCTGACGAGTGCCGAAATAGACGGGGGCGAGGACGTGAAGTCCGGCTTCGGCGGCCATCGCCTTGAGCTCGTCACCGACCTCGCTGTCGAAGGTCGCCTGCAGATGGGCCGCGTCGTCGAAGAGATAGGCCGAGGTCACGATGGACCATTCCGGGATCTGCTCTGCGATCGTCTGCGGTGCGACGAGGCCCATTTCGAGGTTGCCGCGCTGGATCGAGGTCATCTCGGACCCCTGGGCCACGAGGGTGGCGCCATTGAAGACCTGCAGGTCGAAGGTGCCGGACACGGCTTCGGCGATCTCGGCGAAGGCCTCGGCCCGGATGTCGTTGTCGGAGACCACCGAGGAGAGCCGCAGCACCGGCAGGTCCTGGGCGACGGCCGCCCCCGGCAGGGCGAAGGCCGTAGCGGTGGCCAGCGCGGCCGCGAGCGCGGTCCGGCGGTTGAGATCTGTCATTGGTTTCCTCCCTTTGATGCGCCCCGCCCGTCTTGGCGGGATTTGGTATTTCGTATGATAGAACGTCATCTGTCCTACATTTGAAATCTGCTGTCAGGCCGACGGCATCCCCTTCGGCCGTTGCAGACGTTTCTGAGCGGCGATGCGGAAGGGCGCGTTGGGGGCGCCGTAGCCGGTATAGCCGGCGCGTCTTTCCACGATCTCGACGAAGAGCTGCCCCGCGAAGGGCCGGGAATAGAGCTGGAAGAACTCTCCCGCACCGTCCGCGTCGTAGAGGATGTTCTCCTCCCGCATCCGCGCCAGTGTGTCGGGAGAAAGGTCGAACCGCGCGGCGAGGTCGTCGAAGTAGTTGGGCGACAGCGGCAGGGCCTCGAAGCCGCGCTCGCGCAGGGCGGCGGCGGTGGCAAAGATGTCGTCGGTGGCCAGCGCGATATGCTGCACCGACCCGCCGAAGCCGCCCGCCAGGAAGGACCCCGCCAAGGTCCGGTGAGTCTCGGCCCCGTTCAGGGTGATGCGGAACGCCCCGCCCGGCGTGGCGATGGCCCGGCTGCGCACCAGCCCGTCGGGGTCGATGACGTCGACCATGGGCGCCTTCGCCATGTCGAACAGCGTGGTGTAGAACAGCGACCACGACAGCATCTCGTCATAGGTCATGGTCTGGGCGATGTGATCGACCCGCGTCAGGCCCACGCCGCGTTCGTCGCCGTCCTCGGGCAGGAACTCCACGTCCCAGACCTGGGCAAGCGCGCCGTCGTCGATGAAGTGCATCACGCTGCCCCCGAGGCCCCGGATCGCGGGGAGGGGCATCTCTCCGGGACCGAGCGGTTGGGAGAAGGGCTTGACCCCCAGGGCCTTGGCGCGGGCGATCATGTCGGCGGCGGAGCCGACGGTGAGGCCGATGTCGCAGACGGTGGTGCCCCGCGCGTTCCACGCGGTCCCGGCATGGCCCTCGGTCTCGGCGTTCAGGATGATGCGGATGTCGCCCTGCTGCCAGATCCAGACCGACTTCGAGACGTGCCGCCCCGCCCGCCGGAAGCCAAGGCATGCCAGCAGCGTCTCGAGCGCGGCCAGGTCTGCGCCTTGCGCGGCGAACTCCACGAAGGCGGTGTCGCGGACGGTGACCGGGGCCGGCAACTCCGGCAGGCCCAGCGCGACCTCCGGCTCGATTCTGCGCACCTCGTCCATCAGCGCCACGATGGAGCGGTAGCCATCCTGCGCGATGGTCCCGGGCGAGCCGCCGCGGAACTGGTCGTTGAAGATCTCGAGGCTGATCGGGCCGTTATACCCGGTCGCACTCACCGCCTGCATGAAGGCGGTGACGTTGAGGTCGCCCTCGCCCGGCATGTTGCGGAAGTGACGGGACCAGTAGAGCAGGTCCATGTCGATCTTCGGCGCGTCGGCAAGCTGGACGAAGAAGATGCGGTCGCCGGGGATGCGCCGGATCGTCTCCGGGTCGATGCCTCGGGCGAGGGTGTGGAAGCTGTCGAGGATCAGGCCGACATTCGGATGGTCGGCGCGGCGGACCACTTCCCAAGCGTCGCGGTGGTCGTTCACATGCCGGCCCCATGCGAGGGCCTCGTAACCGACCCGCAGGCCCCGGGCCGCCGCCCTTTTGCCCAGCTCGGCAAAATCCGCCGCCGCCCGGTCGATCCCGCCCACGGCCTCCGGGTGGCAGGACGAGCACACGAGGACAAGGTCGCAGCCCAGCTCCGCCATGACATCGAACTTGCGCTCGATGCGGTCGAAGGCCTTGGTCCGAAGCGCCCCCGGCAGCCCCTCGAAATCGCGGAAGGGCTGGAACAGCATGACATCGAGCCCCGCATCCCGGATGCGCTGGCCCACGGCACGCGGGCTGCGGATGTCGGCGATGAAATCCTGCTCGAAGATCTCGATTCCATCGAAACCGGCGGCGGCGATGGCCTCGATCTTTTCCTCGAGATTGCCCGAGATGGAGACGGTGGCGATACCTGTCCTCATGGCGCCCGAAGTTCCTCCAGTTTCCTGAAGGTGGCGCGCATCCGGTCCGCGTCGGCGGGGTGGCCGCTGAACAGTTGGAAGGCCCGGACGGCCTGGAACACGGCCATGCCTTCCCCGCTCAGGGTGCGGCACCCGAGAGCACGGGCGGTGCGCAGGAATTCGGTCTCCAGCGGAAAGTAGATGATGTCGGCGATCCAGTGGCGCGGCTCCAGCCGGGCAGGGTCGATGGGCATGCCGGGCAGCTTGGCCATGCCGACGGGCGTCGCGTTGACGATGCCGGTGGCAAGGGAAGCGGCCTCGGCCAGGTTGCTTGCGGGCTCGGCCTGAGGCACGGCACGGGCCAGCGCCTCGGCCGCGCCCTCGCGCGTGTCTGCAATCCGGATGCGCTCCGCGCCCATGTCGGACAACGCGTGCGCCAGCGCCCCGCCCGCGCCGCCGGCTCCGATCAGCAGCACGTCGGTCAGGGGCGCCCCGGGCAGGCCCGTGCGCAGGCTTTCGGCAAAACCCCAGAAGTCGGTGTTGTGGCCGAACCTTTCGCCGTCGCGGAACACCACCGTGTTGACCGCGCCGACGCGGCGCGCCGCATCCGATAGGTGATGCAGGTGGGACATGACAGCCTGCTTGTAGGGGAAGGTGACGTTCAGCCCGACGAAGCCCTCTGCCTCGGCCCGGGACAGGATCGCCGGCAGGTCGTCCTCGGTGTCTGCGTCGGTGTCGAGCAGGACGTAGCGGCAGTCCAGTCCCTGCGCCGCCGCCTCGGCCTCGTGCATTGCCGGGGTGCGGGAGAGCTGGATGCCGCGGCCGACGAGACCCATTCGGAGCAGGCGGGCGGGTTCGTTCTGAGCCTTTGTCGCCGTATCGGTCTGCATCGCGCTGTGGCCTCTCCTCCACGTCCTCGGCGGCAAATTGTTCTATACGGTACATTTCGTCAAGTCGAAATGTACTGACCTGACCATTTGGTTTATACTAAGGTTTTCGGTTAGGTGCGGGCATGGCGATGACAACCGAAGCAGACCGGCGCGGCTGGACGCAGAATCCCGAGGCGGTGAAGCAGGATATCCTGACCGTCGCCCTCTCCGAGTTCGCGGCGAACGGCTTTTCCGGAGCGCGGGTCGACACCATCGCGTCGCGCACGCAGACCTCCAAGCGGATGATCTACTACTATTTCGGCGACAAGCGGGGCTTGTATACCCGGGCGCTGGAGGCTGCCTACCTCAAGGTCCGAGAGGGCGAGGCCGCGCTCGACCTCGATCACCTGCCGCCGCAGGAGGCGCTGGCCCGGCTGGTCGCCTTCACCTTCGATCACCACCGGGCAAATCCGGATTTCATCCGCATGGTGATGATCGAGAACATCCACAACGCGGAGAACCTGGCGAACAGCGAGGTGATACGGGACCTCAACGTCGCCGCGATCGACAAGCTCGCCGTAATCTGTCGCCGCGGTCAGCAGGACGGGGTGTTCCGCGCCGCGCTCGATCCCGTCGCCCTGCACTGGCAAATCAGCGCCGCCAGCTTCTTCAACGTCTCGAACCGGCCAACATTCTCGGCGATCTTCGGAAGCGAGCTCTTCGAGGAGCCGGCGCAGGAGGCAATCCGGCAACAGACCGTCGACGCCATCCTAGCCATGGCCTGCACGACCCAACCAGCACGCCCGACCTAAAGGTTCGATTTCCGTTCCATCTCACCGAACGCGACTCTGTTCGAAGTGTTTAGGTCTCTTGCCCAGAAAAGATCCTGGTGACAGTGCCTTACGGCTAATTCACCAAACCCGCGCAGTCATGAGGTCCGGAGACTATCGCTCGTGAAAGACCACTTTCCTCCCTCCCGGCACCGGGAGCGGTGCTCAGCCTCTCCCGCATAACCCTCGAAAACACGGATGAGATTGAACACCCCCTTTCGCCGCGATTGTGCTATTTTCTCAGCCGCGGGCGACCGCGTGGCAAAGAGCGGAGCGCGAGGGGGAAGGCTTCGTCGCGCAGCCAGATCAGTGTCGCACCTCGCTTGCGGCGCCCGCACCGCCCTTCCTGTTCTGTCGTCGCCAATGCTCGGTGATGCGCCTGTACGCGCGTTCGGCCTGCTCAGCCTGGGCGCGG
This sequence comes from Paracoccaceae bacterium, assembly GCA_003605175.1. Lineage (GTDB taxonomy): Bacteria > Pseudomonadota > Alphaproteobacteria > Rhodobacterales > Rhodobacteraceae > Ovoidimarina. The sequence continues at coordinate 52,039 of QWDA01000015.1, forward strand.
TCGGCTTGGCGGCGTTCCGTGATCCCGTATTCATAGGCGGCGCCCCGCGTCCCGGGTTTGGCGGCGTGACCGGCAGCGAGCTCGAGATTGCGAAGTTTTCGAGCCATGAGCAGGGGCCGTCCCCAGGCGTAGTCCTCGCCTTTCGTGAGCATGTGCCAGATCAGGACCGCGAGCTTGCGGGCGACCGCAACCGCCGCGACATGGGCACCGCGCCGGGCGCGCACGCGTTCGTAGAACGCCCGCATCGGGCCGGGGCTGCGCATCGCCTGCCATGCGGCCTCGACCAGGAGGTGGCGGGCCTGGCTGCTGCCGCGCTTGGTGATCCGGCCGTGATGGGCACGCCCGTCGCCGGACTGCCGGACGCTCGGGTTGAGGCCGAGATAGGCCACGAGCTTCTCCGGCGCGGCGAAGCGGTCGATCCTGCCGATTGCCGCCATCATCCCGACCGCCACGACCATGTCGATTCCGGGGATCGTCATGAGCCGCCGCACGTTCGCGTCGTCGAGCGCGATGCCTGCGATATCGCGCTCGACGGCCTTCTGGGCCGCTGTCTGGCGGTCATATTCCTCGAGATGGCGCTCGATCGCGACATGTTCGTCCGCCGGCAGGACCTGTGCGCGGAGCCAGGCACGCCCCTTGCCGCCGAACAGGTCGGCATGCGGGCAGCGCGGCGCGAGATGCGCGTGCAGGATGGATTGCACGATGGCCTTGAGCCGCGCCCGGCTCTTCACCAGCTGCTTACGGCGCGTGACCTGCCGGCGCCGGGCCTGTGTTGGCGCGTCCGCAATCCACACTTCGGGCAGGAATCCGGCCGCGTAGAGCTTTGCCAGCACCCGGGCGTCGATCTTGTCGGTCTTGGTCTTGGCCCGAGCGATCAGATGCACCTGGAGCGGGTTGGCCACCGCCACCCGTGCAATCTTCGGCGCCAGGATGTCCAGGACCGCCGTCGCATTGCCGGTGCACTCGACGACGACGTGATCCGTCGGCTGCAGGCTTTCCGCGAACGCCTCGAGCTGGTCCCGCGTCATCGCGATCCGTCCCAGCCGGCGGCAGACGCCGTCCTCGAGCGCCACCGCTTCGGCAAATGCCCGATGGATATCGAGCCCAATGATCCGCATATCTCCCTCCTCCGTTTTCGAAGCGGGAGCCGGCGGGCACGCGGCAACTACAGATCCGTGCTCTCGGCACATCCGGGCAAGCCGCAGGGGCGACCAATTAACGGAACGGGCTCTCGGCCCATGTTTTCAGATCGGTCTGCCCGCACTCACGTGCTCCCGATGCCCCGCATCCCGGATGGCCGCATCATAGCATTGCTCAGACGCGACCGGCAGGATCCGAAGCACCGACCCCGATCATGCCGGATAACGGAAAAATCCGGCCGCAGCCGGATCGGGAGAACGCTTTCGCAAGGGCAAGTGGCGGAGAGACAGGGATTCGAACCCTGGAGACAGTTTCCCGCCTACACGCGTTCCAGGCGTGCGCCTTCGACCACTCGGCCACCTCTCCGGCGCGGTCATGTAGCCGCCCGGGCGGGTGCTGTGCAAGCCCTCTCGTTCGGCGCAGAAGCGTCAGTCGCCCTCTCCGCCGTTCCCGGGCTCGGGCGCGTCCTGCGGCTCGGGATCGGCGCGCTCCCGGGCGGCCGGGGCCGCAGGGGCGGCGGCGGCGGGCGGCGGCGGGCGCAGGGCATCGGGATTCCTGAGCCAGAGGTCGTATTGCGTGAAGGGGATCTCGATCCCCTCCTCCGCGAAGCGCTCGGCGATCCGATGCCGCACCTCGCTCTGCACCTCGACCAGCCGGTTCACGTCGCGCAGGATCATGCGGATCCGGAAATCGAGGCTCGAGGCGCCGAAGCCCATGAAATCTACACCCGGCTCGGGATAATGCGCGACCACCGGGTGCTCATGCGCGATCTCCATCAGGATTTCCTCGACCCTCCGCGTGTCGGTGCCGTAGGCCACGCCCACCTCGACGATGGCCCGGCCGACGGCGCTGCCGCGGGTCCAGTTCGTCACCGTCCCCGAGATGAAATCGGCATTGGGCACGATCACGTCCTGCTTGTCGAAGGTCTCGATGGTGGTCGAGCGCACCGAGATCCGCTTGACGATCCCCATCTGGCCGCCGACCTCGATCCAGTCGCCCTCGCCGATCGGCCGCTCGATCAGGAGGATGATCCCCGCGACGAAGTTCTGGACGATGTTCTGCAGGCCGAAGCCGATCCCGAGCGAGAGGGCGCCGAAGACATAGGCCAGCGCGGTGAGGTCGATCCCCGCCGAGGTGATGGCGAAGAGCGCGGCGAGGCCGATCCCCACATAGCCCACGAAGGAGGAGACCGCGTTGCGTGATCCGGCATCGAGCCGGGTCCGCGGCAGGACGGTGCTCTTGAGCGCGCTCTGGATGAACCGGGTGAGGCCGAAGCCGAGGGCGAAGACCGCCACCACGGTGATCACCACGCTGGGGGTCAGGCGCACACCGCCCAGGGTGACGCCTTCGGCGAAGCGGGCAAAGATCTCGCTCAGCTGTTCGGGGCGCATTCCCCAGACCAGCGCGAGAAGCGGCATTGCACCGATCAGGAGCGCGAAATTGACCAGGACCGGAACCAGCCCGTCCGAGGCCTTCTCGATCTCGCTGCCGATCGCCCAGGCGTAGAGATCGCGAATCGGCCATTGCAGCGCGATGAACACCCCGACCAGCCAGAGCGTGGTCGCGGTAGGCATGACGATCGCCCGGGCGAGCGCGGCATAGCCCGCCACCGAGGCCAGCAGGCCGACCACGGCCGCGACGGCGAGCGCCCGCCACAGGAGCCCCGCGAGCAGGAGCGCGAAGCCCGGCGCCTCCTCGCCCGGCGCCGCGGCCCTGACCGCGCGCCTGAGTTGCCGGCTCAGCCGCCAGTAGCCATAGGCGAGAAGCGCGATGACCGGCAGCGTGATCACCGCCCCGGCCGGCGGCTCGACGGCGTCGAGCCCGGTCAGCGCATCGGTGAAATGCGAGAGCCCCGAAAAGGTGCCGATCAGGATCACCGTGCGGCGCAGGCCCCGCTTGGTGGCGTCGTCGAAGCCGAACAGCGTCGGCAGCGTCGGGTCGAGCGGGAACACCCGGTTCGCGAGCCAGAGCGCGCCGTAGACCGTCACCACGATGCGGGTGACGCCCTGCAGGAGCGCGGTGCCGTCGTGCCCGGCAAGGCGCAGGGACAGGATCGCGGCGGTCAGCAGCACGATGCCGCCCACCGGGACGAGCACCTGCGTGACCGAGACCAGGAATCCCACCGCCATCCGGCCATGGCCCCGGCGCGATTGCACCAGGTCGGTCAGGAGCGTCATCCAGCCCCGCCCGCGCGCCAGGAGGAGGAGCGCCGCGGCGACGAGGCCCAGGGTCACCGGAGCGCGGCGCAGGATCTCGTGCCGCTGCTCCTCCGAGGCATGGGCAGCGGCGATCTCGCCGCGAACGGTGTCGGCCACATCGATCACCGCCTGCGCGGCAGCGGGCCAGTTCGCCGGGTTGATCGGGGCCGGGACACGTTCCAGAAGCGCCTCGGTCTGGCGCGTGCGCACCCGGTCGTCTATGGCCGCGATGATGCCGTTGGCGCGCTTGTAGGCCTCCTGCGCGCGAATCTGCGGCGCCTCGGCCTCCTTGAGCTGCTTGGTCAGCGCCTGCCGGCGCGCGGCGATGTCCTCGGGCTCGGTTTCGCCCGCCGACGTGTCGGGCGCGGCGCCGAGCGCGTCGATCTGCGCTTTCAGCGTGGCGACCCGGTCCTTGTTGAGGTTCTCGGCATCGAGGAACTTCGCGCGCCAGGCCGCGACGGCTTCGCGCTCGAGGATCAGCGCCGAAGTCGTGCTGTCCCCGTCGCTCAGCGCCGCCTCGGCCTCCTGCGCGGCCTTGTCCCAGGCGTCGTAGTCGGGCGCCTTGGCATCGGAGGACTGGGCCATCGCCCCGGTCCCCGCGAGCACGGCAAGGACGACCGCAAGAAGCGCGGCCCACCGACGAAGCGCGGAAAGGCCCATCAGTCTTCGTAGACTTCGGGCAGGATCCGCCCGTCATCGGCGAGCCAGGACGGCACCGGCAGCTTCTTCTCGCGCAGGAACGCCGGGTTGAAGAGCTTGGACTGGTAGCGCGTGCCGTAATCGCAGAGCACCGTGACGATGGTGTGGCCCGGCCCCAGGTCGCGGGCGAGCCGGATCGCGCCGGCGATGTTGATGCCCGAGGAGCCGCCGAGGCAGAGCCCCTCGTCGGCGAGCAGATCGAAGATCAGCGGCAGCGCCTCGGAATCGGGGATCTTGTAACTGAAATCGGGCCGGAACCCCCTGAGATTCGCGGTCTCGCGGGCATTGCCGATGCCTTCGGTGATCGAGGTGCCGGGCGCGTCGAACCCGCCGGTGGTATAGAAATCATGGATCGCCGAGCCCTCCGGATCGGCCAGGGCGATCTTCACGCCTTTGGGCTGCAGCGCCATGCCCACCCCCGCGAGCGTGCCGCCCGTGCCGACCGAGCAGCAGAAGCCCGCAACCTTCCCGCCGGTCTCGTCCCAGATCTCCGGGCCGGTGCCCTCGATATGGGATTGCCGGTTCGCCACGTTGTCGAACTGGTTCGCCCAGATCGCGCCGTTCGGTTCGGACTGGTTCAGCCGCGCGGCCAGGCGCTCGGAATAGCGCACATAGTTGTTCGGGTTCTTGTAGGGCACCGCCGGGACCTGCACGAGCTCGGCCCCCGCCAGCCGCAGCATGTCCTTCTTTTCCTGGCTCTGGGTCTCGGGAATCACGATCACCGTCTTGAACCCGAGCGAGGCGCCCACCAGCGCGAGGCCGATACCGGTATTGCCGGCCGTCCCCTCGACGATGGTGCCGCCCGGCTGGAGCCGCCCCGAGGCCACCGCGTCGCGGATGATCCAGAGCGCGGCACGGTCCTTCACCGACTGGCCCGGGTTCATGAACTCCGCCTTGCCGAGAATCTCGCAGCCGGTTGCCTCCGACGCGGCGTGAAGCCGGATCAGGGGCGTGTTGCCAACCGTATCGGACAAGGATGCGCGGATCGTCATGCGGAACTCCCCCTGGGCCTGACGCCTCTCTAGGACGCCGCTGGCCGAGACTCAAGCAAGCCCGCGCAAGCGCCCGCGGTTCGCTGCCAGCCAATAGGCGGTGAGGAGGAGCGGCCCGGTCTCCGCCTCGCCCGAGGCGACAAGCTCCATGAAACCGTCGAACGAGACCAGATGCCCCCGGATGTCCTCGTTCTCGCCCGCGAGCCCGCCGATCACCGCCGCCCCGTCGGGCAGGTCGGCGATGCCCACATAGGAGACCAGCCACTCGGTCACCGCCCCGGGCGACGGATAGTAGCGACCGATCTCGTGAAGCTCGGTCACCGCGATCCGCGCCTCCTCCACCGCCTCGCGCCGCGCCGCCGCCTCCGGCGTCTCGCCCGGGTCGATCCGCCCCGCCACCGGCTCCAGCGCCCAGGGCGCCGGATCGCCCCTCAGATGCGGGCCGATGCGGAACTGCTCGATCAGCAGCACCCGGTCCCGCACCGGATCGTAGGGCACCACCGTCACCGCGTCGCCCATCAGGAAGGCCGCGCGGCGCACCGGCGGGCTCATCCCGCCCGCGAAGGTCGGAAAGCGCAGGTCGCATTCGCTGACCGCGAAGAACTCGGTATAGGGCCGCACTTCCGCGATCATCTCGATCCGGTCGCCGCGCATCCCGGTGCGCAGCGCCACAGGGGCCGCCTCCGCCGCCGCGCGGACCGCGGAATGGGCGCGGACCAGCATCGTCGGATAGCGCGCCCTGACCTCCTCAGGTGTCATCCGCCCGAAAAGCGCCATCACCTCGCGCGCGGCGATCACCGTGGCCGCGCCATGCGCCGCCTGCCAATCCGCGAGCAACCAGGGACCGGCGGCGGGCGGTTGCCCTTCGGTCGGAAAATAGAGCTCGGCGGCGCGGGGCCCCGCCCCGGTCGCCACCGTCACCGCCCGAAGCGCGTAGTGATAGGCGCCTTCGTAGAAATCGAGCCGCGCCCGGTCGGCCCCGGTCACGTCTTCGAGCAGCACGCCTTCGGCCTCCGCTCCCGCCTCCGGGCGGATCGTCGGATAGCTCTCGCCCGCGACAGCCCGCACCGCATGGCCGGACAGCCGCGCCGGCGTCACGCGCCCCGGACGGCCCAGAACTGCCTCGAGAAGCGGAACATGCAGAAGCGTCCCGTAAAGAAACAGCGCTCCGTCAGCGGTCATGACCAGCGGCGCGAGAAGAACTCCGTGACCATCGCGCAGATGAAACTGCCGATCACCATCGAGCCGATAATCGCCGGCACCACGATAAGGGCCGCGTAATCGAGCATGATGTCCGACATGGCGACCAACGCCTCGACCGGGCCATCATAGCGCCCCCGGACCGCGAACTTGATCATCTGGTAGCCGGACCAGATCAGCAGGCTCCAGAAGGTGACCGCAAACACCGTGGTCAGGCCGAAGCCCGTGGCGGGCACGAAGCCCTGCCCCGCGTTCGACCCCATGACCTGCCAGCCCATCACCGCACCGATCAGCGCGTTGACCGGCGAGAGCCACGACGCACCCGCGCCCTCGCCCGGAAGCAGCAACTTGATCTGCTCGGACACGTAATAGGAAAGCGCCGCGAACAAAATGGCGCCGATCAGCTTACCAGCGGTTGGCATGGATCAGGCTGGCCTTCTCACCGTAATTTGCGTGACGTCACAATTACGGGCTTGGAAGGCGCTGGCGCAAGAGGTGAGGTACATGTTCCACATGCGCCGGAACCGGTCGTCGAAACCGAGCGCGGAGATTTCCGCCCAGCGCGCATTGAACGCCTTGTGCCAACGCCGCAGCGTCAGGCTGTAGCTTTCGGCGAACTCGAAAGTCTGAGCCAGGTCGAGCCCGGCCCGTCGGATCTCGGCGCTCAGCGTCGAGGGCGATGGAAGCATGCCGCCGGGAAAGATGAATTTCTGTATGAAATCAACACCTTTTCGGTAGGCGCTCCAGCGCCGGTCCGGTACCGTGATGATTTGCAGCACCGCCGCGCGCCCGGGCTTCAGACAGCCCCGCAGCGTGTTGAAATAGACCGGCCAGTAGCGCTCGCCCACCGCCTCGAACATCTCGATCGAGGCGACTCCGTCATACGTGCCTTTTTCGTCACGGTAGTCCTGCAATCTGATCTCGACCCGGTCCGACAGCCCGGCCCGGTCGATCCTGTCACGCGCATACTCGCGCTGCTCGCGGCTGATCGTCAGCCCGGTGACCCTCAGGCCGCGTTTCGCCGCGGCGTATTCCGCAAAACCGCCCCAACCGCAGCCGATCTCCAGCAGGTGGTCTCCCGGCCGTGCACCGATCCGGTCGATCATCGCGGCGTATTTGCGCTCCTGCGCCGCCTCGAGACTCTCCTGCCCGGTCTCGAAGATCGCCGAGGAGTAGGTCATCGTCTCGTCCAGCCAAAGCCGGTAGAACGCGTTGCCCAGATCGTAATGGTGGGAAATGTTCCGGGGCGCCTGCCATGTGCTGTTCGACTTCAGCCGAAAGCGCAACCGCTCATAGGCGCGGACGAGTCCCAGCCCGGGGAAGGCATTGTAGATCGCGTCATTCCCCTGGTTCAGCAGGTCGAGAAAGGCCTGCAGATCCGGGCTCGACCACCAGCCGTCGATATAGGCCTCGGCAAAGCCGAGATCCCCTTCCCGCACCAGCCGCGCAAAGCTGTCGGGATGGTGGATCCGCAACTCCGCCACCGGCCCCAGCCGCGCGCCCTTGAGCCGGAATCGCCGACCATCCTCCAGAACGATGTCGAGCCGTCCCGAGGCCAGCTTTCGCCCCATCTCGAAGACCCGCGCGAAATACCGAGGCAGATCCGCCTGCCCCGTCACCGACGTGAGTACCGCCATCCCGCTCCCCCCACGCCCAAGGCTAACCTGCGCTGTGCCCTCCAAACAACTGGCAATGAGCGGTTTCTTCAGAAATCCCGCGCTTCATAGGCCGCAAGCGCCCGCTTCCGCCCCGCCTCGGCGGTGACCACCGGCTCCGGATAGGCGTCGTCCGGCGACAGCCCCCAGCATTCCGGCACCGCGTCGAAATAGGCGAGCGCGTCGGCCGAGGGCCGCGCCGCGCCCTCGGCGATCCAGCGCCCGGCATAGGCGCCGTCCGGATCGAACTTTCCGAGCTGCGTCACCGGGTTGAACACCCGGAAATAGGGCGCGGCATCGGGGCCCGAACCGGCGCACCATTGCCAGCCCATCGCGTTCGCCGCCGGATCCCAGTCGGCCAGGCAGTCGGCGAACCATTCCAATCCTGTTTTCCAATGACACATCAGGTGCTTGGTCAGATAACTTGCGACGATCATCCGGGCGCGGTTGTGCATGTGGCCGGTCACGAACATCTCGCGCATCGCCGCATCGACGAAGCGGATTCCGGTGCGACCCCGCGTCCAGGCGCGTATCTCCGGGCGGCGCCGATCCTCGTTCCAGGGAAACCTGTCCCAAGCCTCGCGCCAGTTCTCCGAGACGATCCGGGGCGTGTGATAGACGAGGTGATAGGCGAATTCGCGCCAGGCAAGCTCCCTCAGGAACGCCTCGGCCCCCGCCTTGCCCTCCTCCAGCGCCCGCATCCCCGCCAGCCAGCAGGTCCGCGCCGAGATCTCGCCATGGGTCAGGTTCTCCGAGAGCCGCGAGGTGCCCGCCACCCCCGGGAAATCGCGCCGCGTCCTGTAACCGGCGATCCGGTGCTCGGTGAAATCGGCCAGCCGCCCGGCCGCCGCGTCCTCGCCGACATTCAGATGCGGGCGCACCACCGCCGCGCCGCGCCGCATCGGCCCGGCAAGGGCCCAGTCGGCGGGGTCCGCGCTCTGCGGCCAGGCGGCAGGCGGGCGCAAGGCGCGCACCGGCTTCAGCGGCGCGCCCGGATCGCGGCCGCCCACCGACTTCCGGAACGGCGTGTAAACCCTGTAAAACCCGCCGGAATTCGCTTCTATCTCCCAGGGTTCGAACAGAACATGCCCGGGATGGCTCCGCACCTCGACCCCGTCCGCCTGCAACCCCGCCTCGACCGCCCTGTCGCGCGCCAGGCTGTCGGGATCGTAGAGCCGTCCCCAGCAGACCGCCCCGGCCCCGGTTTCGCGGACCAGGGCGCGCAACACGTCCAGCGCCCTGCCTCGGCGGAACACCAGCCGCGATCCGACCCTCTCCAGCGCCGCGCCGAAGGCCTCCGCTCCGAGACCGAGCCGCCATCTCGGGCAGGCGCCATGGCGCTCGGCCACCTCGTCGAGCACGAAGACCGGGATCACCGGACGGCCGCTTTCGGCCGCCCAGGTCAGGGCCGGGTTATCGCCCAGCCGGAAATCCCGCCGGGTCCAGTAGAGGATGGGTGTCGCCTGATCGCCTGTCACAACACTCCTGATCTAGCGCGCTAATCAGCCGGTCAACCTCTGCCCCGGCCGTATGGTGCACGCAACGCCGCCCCAGGACGCGGATCGCCCGATCGCCTCCGGGGTGGCCGGGAGCCACCGGCATCGCGATGCATCGCGGCGCCCCGAGGCCGCGAAGATCAACGGCAGGAAACCGCCCCGCCTTGCCCGATCCGGCCCGGCCTCCGGGGCCGCCCCCGTCCCGGGCCTGACCCGGGGCCTCCCGCCTGCGAGGCCCCGGCGCTGCGGCCGGGGCAGCTTGGCCCCGACCAACGCGGCCCGCAACGCAGATCGGCAATCTCGCGCCGTCCCGGGCTCGACCCGGGACCTCCTGCACAAGAGCCAGGCGCTTCGGCCCGCGGGCCTTTCCCGGAACGCGGTGTCGAGCGGGGGCCGACCCCGGCGGATGGAACTGGAGCGCGGTGCACCCATGCGTATCTAGCAGGCTGCTGAAGAAGTCGGCCCTTGGCCCGGTTTGAGGAACATGATTCACCGGCTGCACGGTTTTGGCGGGGGATATGATGCGCGGGACGGATGAGGCGAGCGGGTCGCTGTTCAGCTATG
>QWDA01000016.1 GCA_003605175.1 Paracoccaceae bacterium
CTCGGGGCATGACGGTGACACCAACAGCGGCCAGTCCGTCCACGTCGTCGGCAGATCACCTGACAGCCGTCACTGCGAAAACAGAAAACCGTTCCCACGCCCTGACTTCTTCAGCAGCCTGCTAGAGGCTGCAATTGTAACGCGTATGGATCAGGGTTTTCGAAGGCTGTGGATCGGACGCAGCCCCTGTCCTGGCTTGAAGAATCCAGCGCACCGCCTGCGCCATCTCTCCTGCGAAGTCATGAGAAATGACAAAGTCCATTATTCCGTCTTCAAGCAGCGAGCGGGAATGTGGCGTCAACTCATGCCCGACAAAGATGGTTTCATCTGCGTCGCATTCCTTCAGCGCCATGGCCACGCCGCGGTTCGCACCGGCCGTATTGTAGATGGCGTCCGGCAAGCCATGCGCCTTGAAATGCGCCACTAGGCGAGAGCGCGTCGTTTCCGGCTGGTCGTCGGAAATGAGCCTCTCTTCGATCTTCAACTGCGGAAAACTCGTGCGCAGAACGCGCCGAAATCCCATCTCGCGCTCTTGCTGGCTGCGAAATGTTTCGCTCATGACCAGTAATATGCGGCCGGAGGTTTTTGGCAGGACCTGACCAATCAAGTGCGCGGCGACAGTGCCGGCGACGTATTGGTCATTGCCCACGTAGGTTGCTCGTCTGGAAGACGGCAAGTCGGTGGTGAGGCAAACCACTGGCACACCTTGCTCCATCAACTTGCGGGCAGCGGCATTGATCGCCGGATGCTCTCGGGCAACGAGGATTACGCCATGCGCAACGGTGCCATCCTCGATCATGCGACGCGCAAACCGCGTCGGATCCAATTCGCTTGTCGTTTCGAAATAGGTGCTGATCAGGGCCCCCGCGACGGTCCGGTTGACCTCGGTTGCCGCCCGCAGCATGGCATCGTTGAACCCCTCGCCGGATTCACAGAACAGCTTCAGATCCAAGGTACCGCCTACACCGCGCTCCAGCATGAGCTTATCATATGCCGCCATAACACGGACCCGGGTCTTTTCTTTCACTCCGGAACGATTGTTCATGACCCTGTCCACAGAGGCAGAACCCACGCCGGCCAAGGCGGCGATTTCAGCGATTGTGGGGCCGGTCCAGCGTGAACGGTCAGGCTTTCCAGGCATGTTTGAACCAAAATTTGATGCGTATGGCATCAAACAAGTTTCTAGCCAATAGCGCAACATGTCTCATGGCACGTTTGCATAGCGGTGAGCACCAGCGCAAAATTGATGTGTTTCACATCACAAATTTTGACCGTCGGCACTGTGCTGCGGGGCGCGCATGGTTAAGACTCTGCCGCAGGGAGTCGGAGGGAGAGACGCGCGATTTCAGTGAAATCTTCTATTTGACCTGAATCGCGGTCGACACAGCCAAAACTAAACTTGTCAGACGAAATCCATTGGGAAGCATCTCGTTTCCCAAAGACTCCTCGTCTGCCTACCCGGCTCGGAAGGGCCACCAAATGTCGATCCGTCGGAGGGCGGATATATCAGAGGAGGTAATCGACATGACTTTCAACAAATTCCTTGCCGCTGCGACAACTGCGATGCTCATGGCGTCCGGCGCATGCGCACAGGATATTGCTGTCATCGTAGGGTCGGCCCAGGACGGCTTCTGGAATATGGTCAAGAAGGGCGTCGATGACGCAACACTCATGGTTGAAGCCAATGGCGGCACCGTGAACTTCATGCAGACCCAGAACTATGACAACTTCGGACCCGATCTGGCCTCTTTGATCGAGCAAGCGGTCGCACAGGGTGCTGAAGGGATTGCAATCCCGAACTGGCTTCCGGAGTCCGAGACCCCGGCGCTGCAAGCTGCGCGTGACGCAGGCGTGGTCATCATGTCGTTCAACGCTGGCCAAGACGTGATGGGCGACTATGACGCACTGAACTACTTCGGGTCGGACGAATACGTTGCCGGCGTCGCCGGGGGGCGATATTTGGCCGAACATGGCGCCACGAAAATTCTCTGTCACATTCAGAACCCGGGCGCAGTGAACCTCGAAACCCGCTGCCGCGGCGTGGAAGACGGTGCTAAAGAAGCTGGCGCCGAGACCTACATCCTTCGCGTCCCAGCCAACCTCGACCAAGACATGGTTGGTACTTCTGAAGCGATCAAAGCCGAAATGATTGCGGATCCGTCCATCGACGCCGTGATCAACCTGGCCGCCTGGGCATCCGACGCTTCGGCGAGCGCGATCGAACAACTGGGCAAGACCGGCGAGGTCCAGTTGGGCACGTTCGACATGTCCGCTTCGGTTCTGGATCGCATCTCCAATGGCACACAGACCATGGCAATTGACCAGCAGCCCTATCTGCAGGGTTTCCTTTCCACCTCCATGCTGTTCGCGAACCTGAAGTTTGGCACTGAGATCGCAACCAAGCCGGTTCTGACCGGTCCTGCGATTGTGGATGCATCCAACGTTGCAACCGCAATCGAAGGCGTGAAACTCGGCGCACGCTAAGGTTCCCAAGGGAACTGGGGCCGGTCGGTATTCGACCGGCCCGAAACCATCGAAATTCATTGAGCAATACCGGTTGGTTCCTGGAGGGAAAAGCTCACATGACCGATAACAAATCAGACAGCAGTTCAAAGTTGCCCGGATTGCCGGGACTCTCTTTGGGTGGCCTTCTGCGCAGCCCCGCTGCGGGCGCATTCATGGGGTTTGCGGTCGTATTCATCCTTTTTGCGATCTTCGGTTTTGGCCGGAACTTCCTCTCGGTTCCAGGCGTCACGACCTGGGTCAACTATGCCTCGCTTGTCGGGATGATCGCTATTCCGGTTGGCTTCCTGATGATTGCGGGCGAACTGGATATTTCCACCGGCGCGGTTCTTCCGGCGGCCACAATGACCGTTGCCATCGTCTCCGGCCACTACGGAATGCCGGTGATGGTGGGTATCATCGCGGCTCTGTCGGTAGGGGCCCTGATCGGGTTCATCAACGGCACCATCGTCACGCGCACCCAGGTGCCGTCTTTCATCGTGACACTTGCCACCCTCTTTGCGGTGGCTGGGTTGACGCTCTATTTATCCATCTTTTTCATCAACAATACCAACTCCTTCTACCATGCACCGGACTGGGCAAAATCGCTTTTTGGCGGTAAGGTCTTTGGTTTCAATTCCGCCGTTTTCTGGTGGATTGGCGCGATTGTAGGGTTCGTTTTCTTCCTTCATTATTCCCCCAAAGGAAGCTGGGTCTTCGCGCTGGGTGGTGATCAGGAAAGTGCGCGGAATGCAGGTATTCCTGTGCGCCGCCTGAAGATCGGGCTGTTCATGCTTTGCTCGACAAGCACGGCATTTGCCGGGGTTCTGCAGGTCATTACGTTCAGCTCGGCGACGTCGCAGGCGAATTTTGGCCTCATCTTCAACACGATCATTTCGGTTGTTGTTGGCGGCGTTCTCCTCACCGGCGGCTTCGGCACGGTCATGGGTATCGTATTTGGTGTCTTGACGCTGTCCATCGTGACTCAGGCAATCGGTTTCACTGAAATCGACAGAAACCTGTCCTTCCTTATCATCGGTGTCATGCTTTTGATTGCGGTCCTGATGAACGACACCTTCCGCAGCCTTGCGACCAGTTGGTCGGCACCCAAGAAGAAGTAGGGATAGTGACCATGTCTGGAAAGAAGCCAATCATTGAATTACGCAACGTCGACAAGTCATTCGGCCCGATCGACGTCCTTCACGATATCAGCCTCACGGTCGGCGAGGGCGAGGTTCTTTGCCTTCTGGGGGACAACGGTGCAGGTAAGTCAACCTTGATCAAGACACTAGCAGGTGTTCACCAACCGACGCGCGGTGAAATACTGATGGACGGCGTACCGACAACGCTTGCCAGCCCGCGCGACGCTCAGGAGCGCGGTATCGCGACGGTTCACCAGTTTGGCGGCACCTACCCGTTGATGTCTGTCGGACGCAATTTCTTCATGGGGTCCGAGCCAACCAAGGGATTTGGGCCGTTCAAGGTCTTCGACCGCGCCAAGGCCAATCGGATCGCCGTGGATGAAGTGCAGAAAATGGGCATCACCCGGATCACCGATGGCGACCGACTGGTCGGCGGGTTGTCCGGTGGCGAAAGACAGTCTCTGGCGATCGCTCGAGCGGTGTATTTCGGTGCCCGCGTGCTGATCCTCGACGAGCCGACCGCTGCCCTAGGGGTCAAGCAAGCCGCGCACGTTTTACGCATTGTGAACGAAGCCAAGAAGCGCGGACTAGCGGTGATTTTCATCACCCACCAGGTCATGCACGCGATGGCTGTGGGCGATCACTTCGCGGTTCTGATCCGGGGCGCGATTGCCGCTGATTTCCGCAAGGGCGAGAAGACGCGCGAAGAAATCGCTGACCTTATGGCGGGTGGGGAATCCATGGCGGATCTTGAAGCCAATATCGAAAGCTACAAGGAGAGCCATGGCGGCCACGTTCCTCCCGTCAACGCTTGACAGTCTGGCGGGCTGTCGGCTGGCCAGACGCACCCCATGAAGAATTCAGAATGACGCCGGTTCGCCTATAGCCCGAACCGCAAGAAAGGAGTTTGCCGTGACGCGAGTTGCCATCATCGGCGCGGGTCTGATGGGAGAGGACCATGCGCGCATCGTTTCAAACGATCTCCCCGGCGCGACGCTTCAGGTCGTTTGTGACAAGGATGCAGCCCGTGCCAAGCGCACAGCGGACGCCTTCGGGGCCAAGGACGTTTCGGATGATCCCGAAGCAACCCTTGCGCGCGCAGATGTAGACGCGGTGATCGTGGCCTCGCCTGATTTCACCCATGCACCGCTCTCAAGAGCCTGCATTGCGCTACGCAAGCCGGTTCTGTGTGAAAAGCCGTTGTCGCAATCCTCGGTAGAATGTCTTGAAGTCATAGCTGCCGAGCAGGAAGCGGGCCGCCGGTTTGTTCAGTTGGGGTTCATGCGCCGGTTCGACCAAGCCTATGGCGAGATGCGAGAGGCGCTGACCTCGGGAAAACTCGGCCGGGCGCTGATGATGCACAACTTCCACCGCAACGTGGAGACGCCAGCGGCGGATTTCACCGGAGCTATGGCGATCACCAATTCTGCGCCCCATGAATTTGATGTTGTGCGTCATGTTCTGGGAACAGAATTCACCGCGATTAGCGCATATCAACCAAAGCGCTCGGATGCGCGCGTGGCCCCGGTGTTTATGGTTCTGGAAACCGCAGACAATCAGTTGGTGACGATCGAAGTGAACAACAATGCCTCGTATGGCTACGACATTCGCGCCGAGTTGGTTGGCGAGGTCGGGGCTATCGCGATGAACAACGTGGCCTACACCAGGACCGATACGAAACTGGCGTCTTCGACCCGCTATGAGACCGATTGGCGCGGTCGCTATCACGAAGCCTATGTCCAGCAAAACCGGGCGTTTCTTCGCTTTGTCGAAACCGGGGATTTCCCGCTTGTCGGGTCCGATTGCTGGGATGGCTACTGTGCCGCCATCGTGGCGGAAGCCGGAGCCAAGGCACTGGCCACCGGTCTGAAGCAGCCTGTCATCAAGATCGCCAAACCGGCGTCTTACGCGGCGAAAGAGGAGATTACAGCATGAAACTTGGTTTTGTATCCGACAGCCTTGGCGGAATGACATTCGAAACGATGCTCGATCATGCAGCGCGCATGGGGGTGAACGGTGTCGAGGTGAATACCTGCGGCTGGTCGAGTGCTCCGCATTCCGATCTTGCCGCGCTACTGAAGAGCGCGGATGCGCGCAAATCATTCGCCAATGCCTTTGCGGATCGCGGGCTAGAGATTATCGCGCTGAATGCCAACGGGAATCCGCTGCATCCGACTGATGCGGCACAGGGGAAGGGGCTTGCAGATACCATCCGCGTTGCAGGCGCGATGGGGATCAAGACGGTCTGCACGATGTCCGGCCTTCCCGCAGGCAGTGCTGATGACAAAATGCCCAACTGGATCGTTTCCTCTTGGCCGCCTGAAACGCAGGCAATCTTGCGCTACCAGTGGGAAGAAAAACTGATCCCCTATTGGACGGGGATCGCGGAACTCGCGCGCGAAAACGGGGTGGAGCATATTGCACTCGAACTTCATGGCAATCAATGTGTCTATAACGTGCCGTCGCTCTTGAAGCTGCGTAGCGCGATCGGTTCAGTGATCGGCGCCAACCTCGATCCTTCGCATCTGTTCTGGATGGGCGCCGATCCTCTGCTTGCAGCAGAGGCTCTAGGAGAGGCGATTTTTCACGTCCACGCCAAGGACACGATGCTCAATGCACCGAAGCAAGCGACCACTAGCCTGCTCGAAAACGGCTCGCTGATGGATATTCCCGCGCGGAGCTGGTCCTACATCACCCTCGGTTTCGGTCACGGCGAGGAATGGTGGCGCCAGTTCTGCTATCGCCTGAAAATGGCGGGCTATGACGGCTGGCTGTCGATCGAACACGAAGACGTTCTTCTCAACTCACTCGAAGGGCTTGAGAAGTCCGTGGCTCTTCTGAAGGGAGTGATGCCGGCGGCCGCTGCAGATTACAAACCACAGGACATCTGAGATGACATTCCAACTTGCGGCTTGTGCTGAAATGCTCTGGCAAGACCGGCCAATGGAGTGGCGCGCATCGCGCCTCAAGGAGATGAGGTTCGGCGTTGGTCTGTGGAACTGGCCAGCATGGGATGTTGATGCACTGGAGAAAACTGGGGCCGATTTCACCATCATGAACGACCATCTTCAGGACCGCCTGACCGACGCGGAAGGCGTAGAGATTCTACTCGTATCCGCGCGTGATGTCCCACCGGGGTTGCGATGCGCACAGCCTGATAGGGCGAAGACCTCACATTTCGCAGCCCGGTCTGCCGTGCGATCGCGCTGACGCCAAGACCCTGCCGGCTCAATTCCAAGATCATCACGATCTCCCTCAATCCAACCACCTGCGAGCCTTTCCATTGAGCTCAACAGGGGAATTATGTGCGACCGATGATCAGGGGGCATGCCCCCTGATCATCGGTATCAGCGCCAAACTGGGGAATTTTCATCCAGCCGATTTGGGGAGATTACGTCCGGCACTCACACACAGACCTGCTCCACATTCCACGGCCCTTCAGGCCGCAAGGACGGGGCGGCTGCTCTAGCCGGGAATGAGAAACTGGCAGATCCGCCCTATGTTGCGACGACCCTGGTGCATGGCTTTGGCTACATGCCCGCTTTTGGCAGCGAGCTGTCGTATAAGTAGATCGCCGCAATCGGCAACTACATCAGCAACATCTGCGGCAATGATTACGGCATCCTGACCACGGATGACGCGACTGAAGTTCGATAGGCAATACTCGTCATACAAAATCCCGTCCGAAACGGCGGGCTTTTATGTGGGCTGACTTTTAACAGCGCTCTTTGTTGGAGAAATTACAGCCAATCCTAGTTTATACTTCCATCAACACAATTCCAAACACAAGCAAATAATTGACGCCGTTTGCAATATTGCGAAATCACCAATTCGCCTTGGAACATAGGCGTGCGGACCGGTTTTCTGCGGCCGCTCGCTGTGTCCAGTAAGAACGGATGCTTTCCGATAGGTCTGCACTTCGATGGTTCAAGTTCCGCCGTTTCGCCGTAAGTGGGAGCATGCTCCGTGGGCGCAGAAATCGGTCCGGCTGATTGAGGGCCTGCGTCACGCTGCCCCTGTCGTTGCATCTGTAAGGCTGGGTGTTTGGTGCAATGCAAAACGCTTCCGATGGAAAGTTCCTGCGTGACCGCGTTTGACGATCGCTACGTTATAGCCAATGGCATACGAACGCGAAACTGGAGCGTCGGTGAGCGTGGCGTTCCACTGGTCCTTCTGCACGGTCGCCGGTCAGGCGACAATCTTCGGGGGATATCGGGCACAGCAGGCCTTCTTGATCGCGGTGTTGCAAATATGCTTACGATCATCATCAAATTTGTCAAAAAGTTAAATTATACCCGTCATCATTGAAAACTGGCGGCGCCAGGCTTATTGATTGTAGCTTGAAGCTAAACGGCGCCGGATTGTCCCCGGGCGTCCGGTTGTGGAGCGAAAGAGATGCCCAATCCGAAATCCAAAGCCGCAATGACGCGGTTCAGGATGCACCAACGCGGACCATCAGCGTCGGTGGGCCCGAATTTGCCTGTCGGGACCTGGGAGATCACGCCGGAAGGCCGACAGGCCACCATCGCCCGAACCCTACGAGAGACCAAATGACGCTTTCGCTTTTCGACGCAACAGTTCCCGTATTCATCCAGTCACTGGGCAATCTCACCGTCTGGATGGACAAGGCCCTTCATCAGGGCCTGCCCGAGGCCGATATTCTTCAGGCGCGTCTGGCGCCAGACATGCTGCCCTTTCCGGGACAGATTCAGCGCGCCTCTGACACAGCCAAGAATGCGGTCGGACGGCTGACGGAGGTCCCGGCACCGGCAATGCCGGATACCGAGGCGAGCATTGCGGCGCTTAACGCGCGCTGTCGTCGTACGATCGAATTCCTGCAATCCGTTGACCGGTCTGCCTTTGAAGGCGCCGGGGGGCGGGTGATCTCACTTCCTTATCCAAAGCTTGGGGAATTGCGGTTCAGCGGCGCGGCCTACGTGACAGATTATGCGCTGCCGAACTTCTTTTTCCACGTCACGACCGCTTATGGGCTGTTGCGGGCGACGGGCGTGGTCTTGGGCAAAGCGGACTATCTCGGTCATCTGGCCGCGCAGAGACCGGGTACCTCCGCCTGAATATACATGGACGACAGCAGTCTGGGGATCACATCATGAAGGTTACACGGGAAAAGGCAGAAGAGAACCGCCAGAACGTCATCGAGACGTCGAGCCGGTTGTTCCGCGAGAAGGGTTTCGATGGCGTGGGCGTCAGCACCCTGATGCAAGCGGCGGGATTGACGCATGGCGGCTTTTACAAGCAGTTCAAGTCAAAGGACGATCTGATCGCCCAAGCGACACGTGCGGCACTGGACCAGACCCGCAAGCGGCTTTCAGCGGTGAAGGGTGAGAACGGCGTCACCTCATTCGAGACAGTGGTGCGCGCCTATCTGTCCGAAACCCATCGCGATGCGGTCGGTCAGGGCTGCGCTCTGGCGGCTCTGGGGGCCGATGCGGCCCGGCACGGCCCGGACGTGCGGCAGGTAATGCAGCAGGCTGTCGAAGAGTTTCTGGCTTTGTTGGCCGCCTCGGTCGAGGTGGAAATCAGCGAAGCCGCCCGGGACAAGGCCGTAGCGACACTTGCAACCATGGTCGGGGCGCTGGTGCTGTCGCGCGCAGTTGCCGATGTGGATCTGTCGAAGGAGATTCTTAAAACAGCGACGCGGGAGGTCCTACCTTCCGCCAGCAATGAAGATCCAGGGCGGGACACGCTCCAATGAATGTATACGCAGCACCCCTCAAGGCTAGTGATATCGACCATCTGAATGGTCTCGAATATGTCACTGCCCTATCCGAGAGGCGTGCGCTCCCGCCTCCGATGAACGATGTCATTCCTTTTGATCTGCTCGAGCCTGTCCCGGGGGAAGTGAAGCTGCGAGCCCTCCCCGAGGCGCGGGGCCATGATCCGATGGATATCGTCCATGGTGGCTGGCTGATGACATTGCTGGACAGTGTCATGGGGCTTGCCGGGCTGACGACCCTTGCCCCCGGTGAGATCCGCCCGACGCATGAAACCGCCGTGAAATTCCTGCGCCCCATCACCGTCGCCAGCGGCCCGATCCTGGTGACAGGGCGCGTCCTGTCGTGAGGCCGCAGCGTCATCGCGCTGGAGGGGGGTGCCGAGGGCGCGGACGGAAAACTGCATGCACATGGGACATCGACCTGCATGGTCGTGCAGCGCAGGCCTCGCGAGATGAATAACTGAACAATAAGGCTGCAGGTGGGTATGCGCGATGCACCCGGGCAGCGGAACGGAGATGGAACGATGAAAGCCTATGCCCTCGAAAAATACAAAAAGGGCGCCGCAATGGTGGCGCAAGACCTGCCGGATCCGCAGCCCGGTCCATCCGATGTGCTGATCAGGATCGGCGCGGCCGGTCTGAACGTGCTGGATCTCAAGATCCGCAACGGCGAGTTCAAATCGTTCCTGACCTACAAGCCGCCCTTCACGCTTGGCCACGATCTGGCGGGGACGGTCATTGCCATCGGCACCCGGGTCAGCCGTTTCAAAGTGGGAGATATGGTCTATTCCCGCCCGCGCGACGGGCGGATCGGCACCTTCGCCGAGATGATCGCGGTTCATGAAGACGATGTGGCGTTGAAACCCGCCAGCCTTTCCATCGCCGAGGCTGCCGGTATGCCGCTGGTCGCGCTGACGGCCTGGCAAGCACTGGTCGAGGTCGCCAATGTCAGGCCGGGACAGAAGGTCTTCGTTCAGGCAGGGTCGGGCGGTGTGGGCACCATCGCTATCCAGCTTGCCAAACATCTGGGCGCGACGGTTGCGACCACCTGCGGTGCCAGCAGTGCTGAACTGATGCGCGATCTTGGCGCCGATGTGGTGATCGACTACCGGACGCAGGATTTCGAAAAGGAGCTTTCGGATTATGATCTGGTCCTGCACAGTCAGGACGACGAGGCCCTACAGAAATCCTTCCGCGTCCTGAAACCCGGCGGGCTGCTGATCTCGATCTCGGGGCCTCCCACGCCAGCTTTCGCCAAGGCTCAAGGTATGAATGTCGTCTTGCAACTGGTGCTCGGCCTGATCAGCCGCAAGGCGCGCAAGACCGCCAAGAGTCTTGGCCTGCGCTACAGCTTTCTGTTGATGCGCGCCGACGGCCATCAACTGGCTGAGCTTGCAAAGCTGATCGAGGCCGGAGCGATCAAGCCTGTGATGGACCGGACTTTCCCCTTCGATGAACTGAATGACGCGCTGGCCTATGTCGAAACCGGGCGCGCCAAGGGCAAGGTCGTGGTCGAATTGAACTGAAGTGGCGTGACTGCGGTGAAGCGGCTCAGGGGTGCACAGGTTCGCTCAAAGTCGCAGCGTCGTACCAAGGGCTTTAACTCCCCCGGGCAGGGCCAATCCGTCTCTATCAGGCTTCCGAAGTGGGGCGGTCGTAGTCAGGGCCCATGGAAAAACATGAACCAAGCGTGACACAATGGCCTGCTCGCGGGTCATAGGCGCTGGCATCGCGGAGACGTCCAGAATCGGAGCGATGCCAGCGCCGGGCCTAAGTATTGACGTAGGATGCGGTTCGGCCTTTGCCGGATGCTCACTGGATGCCGATATGTCGTTCCCGGTCCGGGATGTTCCTTCCCTTCGAGGTCGGCGCGATGGCCGAATCTCCACGCCTGGTTCAAGTACGGTTCGCCACGATCGCCGGCAGCGCGGTCGCACCCTCCACCAAAATGCGCTGACCATCCGATAACGTGACGTCCACGCGCTGCGCGGTGACGGAACGTCTATGTGATTTAAGTGCAGGATCAGAATGGCCAGTTCAGCTCCGGTTTGATCCTCATCATCAGCACGACCAGCGAGAAAAGAATGATCATGGTCAGGCGGCCCAGCAGAGCGCGATTGTCCGTGAGGATGGCTCGGACGCCGACGTCACTCCCCCCCACCTCCGGCAGCCGGCGGACTTTGGTGATCCATGGACGGACGAATATGCTCTCGACGGTGATCAGGAGGACAATCAGTCCAAACGAGCACAGCAGCCATGGCGTCAGAAGTGACCAGCCACCAAGAATGACCAGAGCAATACCCGTAAAGATGCCGACTGCAATGAGAGGACCCACTATACGATTGGCAACGAGTGCGAATCTGGCCGGATTGACCCGGCCAAGGCGCGCCGGGATGAACAGCAGTTCGCCGAGCACCATCAGCACCAACGCTGCGCTCATCGCGATTGCATGAATTGTGACGATATTTCCGTACATGGAGTAATCCCCTGCATTGCAGTGTCAGATTGATGGCGCTTGGATCCGCCCATTGCGGCCTGACCGCTACCGGTTCCAATGCCACGGGAGTTGTTCATCGAATTTGTTGATTTTGTAGTCGGGTATGCGTGCGAGGGTGCGCGTTTGATGCAGACTGGTTTTGCACTGCCCTCGCTGATCGCAATGTTACCCCTGTCATCCCGCAAAAATCAAACAGGCGTTTCCCCGTGATATTCGACAAGGAAACATACAAATGGCGACGCCTGATTGAAGATTACTTCGGGAAGCTCAAGGAAAACAGGGGCATCGCAATGCGACCATGCTAAACAGATCAGAGCTTCAGCGCCTTCATCTCGCTTTCAGCCACCATCGTTCAGCACAAATGAACGTCAACAGGCCCTAGTCGTTGCCGCCCTCACGCTAGCCTCTGCGTGTCGCAGAAGGCCGCGTGAAGGGCTGCGCCTCAGGCGTTGACGTCGACGACGGTGCGGCCTTGTATCTTCCCTTCGAGGACAAGGTTCGCGATCTCGGGAACCTCGGCGAGGCCAACCACCTTCGTCGTGCGTGCGAGCTTCTTGAGATCGAGATCGCGCGCCAGACGCGACCAGGCTTCGAGGCGAACCGATTGGGGAGCGTTGACGGAATCGATGCCTGCGAGCGTGACGTTGCGCAGGATGAAGGGCAGCACCGAGGTGGAAAGATCGAAGCCCTGTGCGAGGCCGCAAGCCGTCACCACGCCACGGTACTTGGTCTGCGCCAGTACGTTCGCCAGCGTGTGGCTGCCGACAGAATCAATCACGCCCGCCCAGCGTTCACTCGAGATGGGCTGGCCTGGTTCCGAGAGAGTGCGCCGATCGATGACTTCGGCTGCGCCCAGTTCTCGCAGATAGTCTGCTTCCTGGAGACGGCCAGTTGAAGCGATTACACGATAGCCAAGATCGGAAAGAAGCGCGATCGCAATCGATCCGACGCCGCCATTGGCTCCGGTCACAAGGATGTCGCCCCGGTCAGGGGTGATGCCACCATGTTCCAGGGCAAGCACGGACAGCATGGCCGTGTAGCCTGCCGTGCCGATGGCCATGGCGTCCCTCGTGGAAAAAGGCTCCGGGATCTTGACAAGCCATTCGCCGCTCAGCCGTGCCTTCTGGGCATAACCACCATGATGTGTCTGGCTCAGGCCCCAACTGTTGGCGACAACCCGATCACCGACCGCGATCCCCGGGTAGGAAGATGTTTCCACCGTGCCTGCGAAATCGATGCCTGGGATCAGCGGAAACTGCTTGATGACATCCCCGAAGCCGTTGAGAGCAGCGGCATCCTTGTAGTTCACGGTCGAGTACTCGACCGCCACTGTCACGTCCCCTGGCATAAGGTTGCTGTCTTCGAACGCGACAACGTCGGTCGAAAGCTTGTCGCCGTGTTTGGTAGTCAGAAGTGCTTTGAATGTCATTGATCTCTCCATTGAAACAACCCGCTGGGTGCCATGATCGACGAGTGTAATATGATGACCGTCATATAAAAGTCAATGGGCCTGATGGCGACTGTTGAAAGGCGTTGTTGCGGAAGTCTTTGGCTTGAAGATTAACTTTTTGAATCCAATGGGTTAGGCGGAAGCCATGACCAAGCCGGACCCGCCCCGCTACCGTACCATGAACTGGCCCTCGTACGACCGCTCGCTTGAACGAAGCGGGTCGATGCTGATCCATCTCGATCCAGAGATGCAATGGCTCGCGGAACCTGCAAGCAAGATGGGCAGGCCTGCGGTTTTCTCCGACACGGCGATCCAGATGTGCCGGAGGTTACCTTCCGGATTACTGCTGTAGCATCGCCCGAGCGAGGTCCTTGGGGCTTTCGACTGCCGAAAAGTGGCCGGTTTCCTTCAGCACGATTGAACGGGCATTAGGGATCAGGTTGCGTGTACGTTCCCTTTCAGCGGGCCGCGACCAGTCGCTGTCGCCATAGATCAGCGTGACCGGCACATCGAGCTTGGAGTAGCGA
Source organism: Paracoccaceae bacterium (assembly GCA_003605175.1). Lineage (GTDB taxonomy): Bacteria > Pseudomonadota > Alphaproteobacteria > Rhodobacterales > Rhodobacteraceae > Ovoidimarina. Next base: position 13,856 of record QWDA01000016.1, read on the forward strand.
TCTCTCGCAGCGCTCCATGACCGCCAGCCCGAAAGCACCTTGCGCGAGGCTTTCCGAATGCCCGGGCGGCTGCCCACAGCGTTCAAGGTGTTGAGGAGGTCATCGGGAAACTTGCGCGGGTCATGATAACCGCCGCTCATGATGTTCTTGAGCACAAACTTGTTTTCGATTGCTGCGAAGATCGCGCCGATGACAGGGATCTGCAAGCTGCCGACGATCAGATTGGCGAAGGCGTTGCCGCGTCGAATTCCGTCGCCATAGCGGGTATCGTAGTCGTAGGGATTGATCGAGATCACCTGCCGGATCCGGTCAGGGATGGCTGTGGCCACGGTCAGGGCCAGAACACCGCCGATCGACTCGCCCGCGATGGTGACATCGGCGAGATCGAGCTTCTCGATGAACCCGACGACGCCTTCCCGGAAGTAGGTCTCGTCGTAACGCCCCTTCGGATCGATCCGTGAATAGCCATGCCCTGGAAGGTCGACCGTATAAACGGTGAACGATTCTTCAAGCAGCGGCACCAGATCGCGGAAATACTCCAGCTGAGTGCGGATGGTGTGGAGCAGGACGAGCGCAGGGCCGGTTCCCGACTTCTGGTACCGAAGCGTGTGCGCCTCGGAGATTTTCAGTTCGACCGGCGCTGTTGACTGATGAATGGTCGCAGGACTGGCGGACGCGTTTTGTTGTGCGAAAGACATATCGGTTCCCTTTCGAAGGCTGTTGAGAGTGTAAACAACTCAGTTTACTCCCTGCTTGGGTATACAGATCAGTTTACACTGTCAATGGGGTCTGTTAGATTGGGTGCGAAGTATTTTTGAGGGCGGCAATGAAACGCGACGAACAGGCTACGGCGAAGAAGCGGGAGATCGTGCAACATGCGTTCGACAACTTCTACGATGGAGGCTTCCATGCCACCGGCGTCGACACCGTCATGGCGGACTCGGGCATCTCGAAACGGACGCTCTACAAGTACTTCCCTTCGAAGGAAGATCTGATCGATGCGGTTCTGGACCACTACGGCGAGCAGATCGAGAAGACGCTGTTCGAAACTGTCCTGAGATCCTGCAGCGATCCCCGTGAGCAGATTCTGAAATGCTTTGATCTGCGCCGACAGATTCTGCAGGACAGCCCGCTGCGGGGTTGTCTTGGGCTGAAGGCCGCGCAGGAGTTTGCGGGCAGACACGAGGCGCTCGCCACGCATGGCAAGCATATAGCCTTCGTCGTGGACGATTGGTTTGTGGACGCTTGCCAGCGCGGGCGTTTCGCCCAACCGGAAGTTCTGGGAAAGCAGATTGCGACGTTGTTCCAGGGGGCCGTTCTCTTGTCGCAGGTCTATGGCGACACGTCACCATTCGATCCGGCAAGACAAGCCGCCGGGACCCTCATGAACGAGGCGGCGACTCTCGTTGCGGAGGCCTGATTTCCGGCCCTGCCCCTTTGGTCCGGCCAGCCCGCCGAGGGCAATTCGATGGGGCGTGGCAGTTTGTCGTTCAGCCGGGAGCTTTGTCAAACAAGCCGAACCGCCTCGCTCGCACGGACAATGCAAGGCATTAAGTTGAACTCCGGACCTTCAGCTGCCCGACCAATGAGACAGAGCCCGAAGTGCTCTGACCCAGGATCATCCGGATGATCTCGTCAACCATTTCTTCGATCGGCTGGCGATAGCTTGTAAGCGCTAATAGTGGGTGGGAGACTTGATCAATGTCATCAAAGCCCGCGATCGCCAGGTCTTCCGGCACTCTCAAACCGAACTCGCCTTTCGCGACACCTAGCGCGCCGATTGCCAAGGCGTCGTTTTCGCACATCAATACGTCTACACGCTCGGACGACGGGGTGTCAGTTAAATATTCGCGGATTTTATCGGCAGCCGCCGAGCTGGCGTAAGTATTGGTGCTGATAACCGTGACGTGGTTAACGCCGCGACTCTCCCAGAAATCCAAGAAATTACGACGTCGCCCAAGTGCTGTCGAAAGTGTCCTCGGCCCTGTCAAAAAGCCGGGTCGGCGATATCCTCGTTCCCAAAGGTGCTCGCACATTTGGGTCATCGCTGCAGTAGCATCGCAGGACACGGACGGAATCGAGGCGATCGTACTGTTTCGAGCCAGAACAAATAAGGGCAGATGTGACCTGAGTCGTTCGCCGCCTTCAAGCTGCAAGTCTCGAAAGTCGGTGCCGAAAAGGATTGCTGCGTCCAGCTGACGTTGATCTATGTCCATGATGGCATCGATATGATCATGGTGGCGATTAATGTTAATCAGGACCATTATCATTCCCTGACTTTGAAGTGCTTCGGAAAGCTTTTCAAGAAACGGCAATTTAGCGGGATTCTTGAAGTCGTCGATAAGTACAGCAATTTGTTGGGTCTTTTGCGTAGCAAAGCTTCTTGCGAGAAGGTTCGGACGGTATCCGAGCCTTTCGGCAACAGCTAGAACCCGCTCTCGGCTTTCGGGCTTGATTGAAGCGCCTGGAGTAAAGGCTCGGTTTACGGTCCACTTCGACACTCCGGCTTCTCTTGCGACGTCGCTGCCGGTTACACGTTTCGCAACGCGGTCGGAATCGGACATGTGCAATCCTCCAAGTCGATTTTGTCGTTTTCAATTGTAGGAAGAGGAAGACGTCTATGCAACCGGGTGCAAAAAGATGTTGCACCCGGGTGCACGATGTTGGTATCAGATTGGTCGAGGGATTCGCGGTAGGGTAGGGTGAGCCTTGCACCCGGGTGCATGACAAACTCAGAGACCGCCGAAAACTTCGTCCGTGCCTGCGTTGCTGGGTAAAACTTGCACGTTGCGCACCCGTTTATGAAACGAACGCCAAGGGAGGATGTTCAATGTCTACAAATACCAGAATCACCCGTGCTTTGGGTAAGCTTGCCGCGGCTGCGGTCTTGGCTGCGTCGACCGTTGCGGGTACCGCAGCCTTCGCTCAGGACGAAATCAGCATCATCGCGGTTACGCACGGGCAGGCATCCGACCCGTTCTGGTCGATCGTCAAGAATGGCATCTCCAAAGCCGGCGAAGACCAGGGCGTTTCCGTCGACTACCGAGCACCGGAAACGTTCGACATGGTTCAGATGAGCCAACTGATCGACGCCGCGGTCAACCAGGAGCCCGACGGCATTATCATTTCGAACCCCGATCCTGATGCACTTGGGCCGTCGATCGAGCGCGCCGTTGCCGCAGGTATCCCGGTCATTTCCATGAATTCGGGTATCAGCGCCGCGGCTGGGCTGGGTATCAAGCTTCATGTCGGACAGGACGAGCTTCCGGCTGGTCGGATCGTCGGCGCAAAGCTTGCTGAACTCGGCGCCACGCATGTTCTGTGCGTCATTCAGGAAGTCGGCAACGTTGCTCTGGACCAACGTTGTCAGGGTGTGACCGAAGGTATGGAAGGCAGCGGCACGGTCACGATCCTTCCGACTTCGTCCGACCCGAGCGAAGTTGAAGCCAAGATTCGGGCGGCCCTGACCTCGGATGACACGCTTGATGCCGTCATGGGCCTGAGCGCACCGACCGTCGGCGAACCCGCTGTTGCAGCCGTTCAGGGTCTGGGCATGCAGGACGACGTCATCGTGGCGAGCTACGACCTGTCGGCAAACTTCCTGCAGGCGATCGTCGATGGGAAAGCTGCCTTCGCGGTCGACCAACAGCCCTACCTTCAGGGCTACCTGCCTGTCACCAATCTGTCTCAGTACGCCCGTTATGGCGTCATGCCGGCCAACAACACGGCGTCCGGTCCGAGCTTTGTGACCAAGGATAACGCGCAGCAGGTCATCGACCTCTCGGCGCAAGGCCTCCGCTGATCTTTCCGACCTGAGCAAACGCACTCCGATTGCTCAGGTCTTCTCGGGTATCCCGCCACGCAGCGGCGGGATACTTTGGGGCACCGCCGCTCGGTAGCCGAAAACTGAAACCATACCTGATTATTCCGCCCGGATCTGCAAGTTTTGCGGAATGAGGCGCTCTGCCTGGAGAAAACCATGGAAAAGAAACAAGTTGGCCTCGGCCTTATCGGGGCAGGCCGCATCGGAACATTCCACGCTGAAACAATTATCAGGCGTATTCCGAATGCGGAGCTGATCTCCACAGCTGACCCTGCGCCGGGCGCGGCCGAGAAGCTGGCTTCGGATCTGGGCGTTGCGAAACATGCGACCGAAATTTCCTCCATTTTGGACGATCCCGACATCGATGGTGTAGTCATTGCATCTCCGGCGCGCTTCCACGCTGATCTGGTCGTACAGGCTTGCGAAGCCGGGAAGCATGTATTCGTCGAGAAGCCAATGGCGCTGACCATCGCGGATGCTGAGCGCGCAATTGCTGCGGCCCAAAAGGTCGGTGTAACCCTACAAGTCGGTTTCAATCGGCGTTGGGACCTGCCGTTCGTAGAAGGGCGTGCCGTAATTGATGCAGGCCAGATCGGAACGCCTCAGCTGTTGCGTTCTCTGACCCGAGATCCTGGCCCCTTCGGCGCGGATCCGGCCAAGATCCCGCAGTGGACAATTTTCTACGAGACGCTGATCCATGATTTCGACACGCTGAACTGGCTGAACAAAGGCGCTATGCCCGTCGAGGTTTTCGCGACCGCTGACGCGCTGGTGCGTCCCGATGCCAAGGCATCTGGGCACCTCGACACCGCCGTTGTCACCATCAAGTACGACAATGGTGCGATTGCCGTCGCCGAAGCGAACTTCAGCGCGCTCTACGGATATGACATTCGTGGCGAAGTATTCGGCTCCGAAGGCATGGTTACGATGGGAGAAATGGCGCGCTCCAGCATGGCACTCTATTCGGCGAACGGTATCCAACAGGACACCTTGCGTAAGGACACCGAGCGCTTCCTCCAGTCCTACCGAGCGGAGTTTCAGGCGTTTGTCGACGCGATCGCCGGTGCGCCGACTGACGGCCCCGATGGCTATGATGCAAAGATGGCGTTGGCCATTGCATTGGCCGCCATCGAGTCGGTCAAAGCAAATGCGCCTGTCGCAGTGAGCAAGGTGCTCAAGGCATAAATCTTTGGCGCATTAAATGGAATTCTAGGATGACCCGCCTGCATCTGGGCGAGTCATCCACAAGAACACTGAGGGAGGAGAACCATAGATGTCTTCTACAACCACAGATGAACGCCTCAAGACAGAGTCGTTCTTGGCCAGATTTTTGAAGCGGCCAGAACTCGGGGCCTTGGCCGGTTTGATTCTTGTCACCGTTTTCTTTTTTGTGACCGCCGACGGCTCGATGTTTACACTTTCGGGTTTCATGAACTTCATGCAGCCCGCTTCTCAATTGGGAATTCTCGCCATCGGTGCTGCGCTGCTGATGATTTGTGGGGAATTCGATCTGTCGATCGGATCAATGGTCGCCTTTGCTGGCCTGTTCTTCGGCGTCTGCGTGGTCACTTGGAACCTACCTCTGCTCGTCTCCATTCCGGCGACCCTGGTGTTCGCGGCGCTGGTGGGGGCAATAAATGGAAGTATCGTTCTGCGCTCGGGTCTGCCATCGTTCATCGTTACCTTAGCTTTTCTGTTTATCCTGCGTGGCCTCTCCCTCGTGGGATTGAAGTGGGCCACTGGCGGTAACACCCAGCTTCGCGGCGTTCGTGAGGCCGTTGAAGACGATTGGTTGGCGCCGCTGTTTTCTGGGGACGCATTCCCTGACTTGTTTAACTGGCTCGCAAGCAAAGGCTTGATCGACACATTCAATAGCGGACTGCCGAAAGTTCCGGGTATTCCAGTGGAAATCCTTTGGTTCATCTTGATCGCTCTCATCGCGACGTACGTTTTGTTGAGGACTCCTGTCGGGAACTGGATTTTTGCCGCGGGTGGCGACAAAAATGCCGCGTCCAATTCCGGTGTGCCAGTTGGCAAGATCAAACTTTCGCTCTTCATGCTGACGGCATGCTGTGCCGCACTGGTAGCGATTATCACGGTGCTCGACGCAGGATCGACCGATGCACGGCGTGGATTTCAGAAAGAATTCGAAGCAATCATTGCCGCTGTGATCGGTGGTTGTCTGTTGACGGGCGGATACGGGTCAGCAATCGGTGCGTTTTTCGGCTCGATTATCTTCGGGATGGTTGTGATCGGCCTGACCTACACAAACTTTGATCAGGATTGGTTCCAAGTATTCTTGGGCGGAATGCTCCTGATCGCCGTGTTGTTCAACAACGCGATCCGCAAGCGTGTAACGGGGGAGCGCTAAAATGGCCGGAGATACCAAATTCCATCATGGTGATCCTAGAACCGAAGTTGGACCGATCGTCGAGATGAAGAACATCGAGAAACACTTCGGCAACATTATCGCGCTTGCCGGTGTCAGCTTCGATGTATTGCCAGGGGAGTGCCACTGTCTGTTGGGTGACAACGGCGCCGGCAAATCCACCTTTATCAAAACTATGTCTGGCGTTCACAAGCCCACGAAAGGAGACATTCTTTTCGAAGGCAAGACCATGGATTTCGGAAGTCCGCGTGACGCAATGGAGGCGGGCATCGCAACCGTTTTCCAGGATTTGGCAATGATCCCGCTGATGTCGGTCTCTCGCAACTTCTTCATGGGGCGAGAGCCAACGAAGGGAGGCGGCATCACCAAACGTCTCGATGTCGATAAAATGAATTCGGTCGTCATGGAAGAGATGCGCAACATGGGCATCAATCTTCGAGCACCGGACCAGGCCGTCGGAACCTTGTCTGGAGGCGAACGCCAAACAGTTGCGATCGCGCGTGCCGTCTACTTCGGCGCTAAGGTCCTCATTTTGGACGAACCAACCTCAGCGTTGGGCGTGCGCCAGACGTCGAACGTGTTGGCGACCATTGACAAGGTCCGCAAACAGGGCGTCGGGGTTGTTTTCATCTCCCATAATGTTCGACATGCGCTTGCCGTAGGTGACCGTTTCACGGTCTTGAACCGCGGCAAAACTCTTGGCACAGCAAAACGCGGCGAAATTTCGCCCGAAGAGCTTCAAGACCTTATGGCCGGGGGCCAAGAGCTTGCTCAACTTGAGGGCTCGCTAGGCGGCACTGTCTGATTTTTTTGAAGCGCACTTGCCGATAGCGAGTGCGCCTCGATCAACCCGAAATTCAAGCACGACTTTGGCACATTGACACCTCTGTTGTCAGTGGCTGCCTGCAGAACGAACGACTGGACCAATCATGAGCGACAAAAAACTCGACGTAATCACCATAGGCCGAGCCGGAGTCGACCTCTACGGGGTTCAGATCGGGGGGCGTCTGGAGGATATGGGGTCCTTCGAGAAGTATATCGGCGGGAGCCCGACGAACATCGCCTGCGGGACGGCGCGGTTGGGGCTTAAGTCCGGGCTGATCACGCGGGTGGGCGACGAACATATGGGGCGGTTCATCCGCGAGCAGCTCGTGCGCGAGGGGGTGAATGTCGAGGGGGTTGCGACCGACCCCCAGCGGCTGACGGCCCTGGTGCTCCTCGGCATCCGCGACGAGGAGCGGTTCCCGCTGATCTTCTACCGTGAGAACTGCGCCGACATGGCGCTGTGCGAAGACGATATTGACCCAGCGTTCATCAAGCGCACCCGCGCTGTGGTCGCCACAGGCACCCACTTGTCCAACCCGCAGACCGAGGCGGCGACCCTCAAGGCGCTCAAACTGGCCCGCCAGTATAGAGCACGCACTGCTCTTGACATCGACTACCGTCCCAACCTTTGGGGCGTCGCTGGCCACGGCGACGGCGAGAGCCGCTTTGTCGAAAGTGACGCCGTGACCGCAAAATTGCTGTCCACGCTGCACTATTTTGATCTGATCGTCGGCACCGAGGAAGAGTTCCACATCGCGGGCGGCACCACCGATACCCTGGCAGCGCTGCGCAAGGTGCGCGAGAACTCCCGCGCCACGCTGATCTGCAAACGCGGCGCTCTGGGCGCAGCGGCGTTCGAGGGCGAGATCCCCGACAGCCTCGACGACGGCCAGACGGGGGAGGGCTTCCTCATCGAAGTCTTTAACACGCTCGGCGCGGGCGATGGCTTCTTCTCGGGCCTGCTTAAAGGCTGGATGGACTGCCCCGATATCGACCGTATCGACTGGCCGACCGCGCTCAAATACGCCAACGCCTGCGGGGCCTTCGCGGTCTCGCGCCACGGCTGCACGCCGGCCTATCCGTCGCTCTCGGAGCTGGAATTCTTTCTCAAGCGCGGTCTCGTGCAAAAGGACCTGCGCAACGACCCTGCGCTGGAGCAAATCCACTGGTCTACCACCCGCCACACCCGCAATGATGGCGACTGGTCCACGGTCCGCACCTTTGCCTTCGATCACCGCATGCAGCTCGAAGAGATGGAAGGCTATTCGTTGGAGAAGGGCGGCGCCTTCAAGGAGCTGTGCCTTCGGGCGGCGCTCGACGTCAAAGGCAATCAGGACGGCTACGGAATCCTGTGCGACAACCGCATCGGCCGCACTGCCCTGCATGCCGCCAGCGGCACGGGGCTCTGGATCGGCCGTCCGACCGAGCTACCCGGCTCGCGCCCGATCGAGTTCGAGCCTGAGCTCGGCGTCGACTTGGGCCAGTTCAAGGAATGGGCCCGCGAGAACGTGGTCAAGCTTTTGGTCTTTTGCCACCCCGACGACGATGCGGAGACCCGCGCCCGGCAAGAGGCCCGTGTGAAGCGGCTCTGGACCGCCGCGCGCAACAACAACCTCGAGTTCCTGCTCGAGGTCATCCCCTCCAAGGTGGGTCCTGTTGCTCCCGACACGACCGCCACCTTGATCCGGCAGTTCTACGAGGCGGGGATCTATCCCGACTGGTGGAAGCTGGAACCGATGGCAACCGCGGAGGCTTGGGCCAGCGCCGTGGCTGCCATCGAGGAATACGACCCGCACACCCGGGGCATCGTGGTGCTGGGTCTCGATGCCCCCGAGGCGGAGCTGTCAGCCAGCTTCGAGATCGCCGCGAAATTCCCGCTGGTCAAAGGCTTCGCCGTGGGCCGCACGATCTTCGGCGATGCCGCGCGGTCTTGGATGTCGGGCGAGATGAGCGATGAGGCCGCTGTCGAGCATATGGCCGAGCGCTTCACCCGCCTGTGCAAGATCTGGGACGGGGCGCGGGCCAGCGCGCGTTTGAACGGAGAATAAGTCCATGAGCAACACCATCCGACTGACCGCCGCGCAGGCGACGATCAAATGGCTCTCGGTGCAACTTACGCCCGAGGGTGATCGTTACATCGACGGGATGTGGGCGATCTTCGGTCACGGCAATGTGGCGGGGATCGGCGAGGCGCTGCATGCCTACCGCGATGTCTTCCCGACCTGGCGCGGGCAGAACGAACAGACGATGGCTCATACCGCCATCGCGTTCGCCAAGGCGCAAAAGCGCACCCGCGCGATGGCCGTGACCTCTTCGATCGGGCCGGGCTCCACGAACGTGGTGACGGCGGCGGCACTCGCGCATGTGAACCGCCTGCCGCTGTTGATCATCGCGGGCGATGTGTTTGCCACGCGCCGCCCCGATCCGGTCCTGCAGCAGGTCGAGGACTTCGACGACGGCACCGTGTCGGCAAACGACTGCTTCCGGCCGGTGTCGCGCTACTTCGACCGCATCACGCGCCCCGAGCACATCCTCTACGCGCTGCCGCGCGCGCTCAGGACCATGACCGATCCCGCGAACTGCGGCCCCGCCACGCTCGCCTTCTGTCAGGACGTGCAGGCGGAAGCCTATGATTATCCTGTGGAATTCTTCTCCCCCAAGGTCTGGCATATCCGCCGCCCCGTCCCCGACGCAGGTGAACTGGCGCGCGTGGTGGCCAAGATCAAGGCCGCCAAGCGCCCCGTGATCATCTCGGGCGGCGGCACGATCTACAGCCAAGCCGAGGACACGCTCGCCGACTTCGCCACAAAGCACAACATCCCCGTGGCCGAGACGCAGGCGGGCAAATCCGGCCTGCCGCAGAGCCACGCGATGAACTTCGGCGCCTCCGGTGTGGACGGCTCGGCGGCGGCCAACGCGGCCTCCATCGCGGCGGATGTGGTGATTGGCGTGGGCACGCGCTTCCAGGACTTCACCACCGGCTCGCGCACGCTCTTCGGGCATGACGCGGACCTCGTGTCGATCAACATCCACGGCTATGACGCGGCCAAACACGGCGCGGAAAGCCTCGTGGGGGACGCGAAAGTGACGCTGGAAGCGCTGTCGGCAGCGCTTGGCGACTACCGCGCGGCAGACCCCGACGCGGGCGCGCGCGCCGACTGGCTGCGCGCGGTGGACGCCTATTGCGCCCGCCCCGACAACCAGTCCGCGAAGCCCACCGACGGGCAGGTGATCGGCGCGGTGCAACGGGCAACCGGCGAGAACGCGGTGGCGATGTGCGCGGCAGGCACCATGCCCGGCGCGCTCAAGCTGCTCTGGAAGCCCAGCCAGGGCGGCTACCACATGGAGTATGGCTACAGCTGCATGGGCTACGAGGTCGCTGGCGCTCTGGGCCTGAAACTCGGCGCGCCCGAACGCGAGGTGATCTGCTTCGTGGGCGACGGCTCCTACATGCTGGCGAACTCGGAGCTGGCCACGGCCGTGATGCGCCGCGTGCCGTTCACGGTGGTGCTGACCGACAACCGCGGCTACGGCTGCATCAACCGCCTGCAGACCATGGGCTGCGGCGGCGAGCCGTTCAACAACATGTACGTCGATTGCAACGTCGAGGTGCAGCCCGAGATCGACTATGTGATGCACGCGAGATCCATGGGCGCGCATGCGGTGAAAGCCGCCGGCACCGACCAGCTCGAGGCCGAGATCGCGGCGGCGCGGGCGCGCAATATTCCCACCGTGATCGTGATCGAAACCGAGGCCAAGGACTTCCCCGGCACCGGCCTGCAAATCACCGCAGGCGCGCATGGCCACTTCTGGGACGTGGCCGTCCCGCAAGTCTCCGACCGCCAGAAACAACGCGACCGCTTCGCGCAATACCTCGACCAGATCGCAAACGCCAAAATCTCGAACTGAGGGGAGGGGGCCGCGTGCCCCATTTTCCACCTTCGGACCCAAGACAAAGGAGCATCCCATGCCCGATCTTCTCAAACGCCCCTTCGGCACGCATGGCAAGGTGCATCAGATCACGCCCGAGAGTGCGGGCTGGCGCTACGTGGGCTTCTCGCTCTACCGGCTGCGGACCGGCGAGAGCGTCACGGAGGCGACCGGCAGCAACGAGGCGATCCTCGTAATGGTCGAGGGCAAGGCCGAGTTCATCGCCGCGGGGCGCGAATGGGGCGAGCTGGGCGATCGCATGAGCGTCTTCGAAAAGACCCCGCCGCACTGCCTCTATGTGCCGAACGGCGAGGATTGGGAGGCGTGCGCCACTACCGATTGCACCATTGCGGTTTGCCTTGCCCCCGGGAAATCCGGCCATGATGCGCGCCGCATCGGCCCCGACGGCATCGCCCTCACGCAACGCGGCGAGGGCACGAACACGCGCTATATCAACAACATCGCCATGGAGAACGAGGACTTCTGCGACAGCCTGCTGGTCACCGAGGTCTTTACCCCCGCGGGCCATTGGTCGTCCTTTCCGAGCCACCGCCACGACGAGGGCGATTTCCCGCGCATCACCTACCTCGAAGAGACCTACTACCACCGGATCGACCCCGCGAACGGCTTCGGTATCCAGCGGGTCTATACCGACGACCTGACACTCGACGAGACCATGGCCCTGCATGACGGCGATGTGGTCTGCGTGCCGCGTGGCCACCACCCCTGCGGCGCGCTCCACGGCTTCGAGATGTACTACCTCAACGTCATGGCAGGCCCCCTGCGCAAATGGCGCTTCGTGCCTGCGCCCGAAGTGGCGCATTTGATGTGATCCACAACATTCATCTGGAGAAAATAGGATGACACACACATTTCAATTTGCGGTCTGTGCTGAAATGGTTTGGCGCAACCAGCCGATCGAATGGCGCGCTGCGCGCCTGAAAGAACGCGGGCTGGGGGTAGGGCTTTGGAATTACCCGGATCACGATCTGGCTAAACTCGAATCCGTGGGCGCCAATTATACAATCATGAATGGCTATCTGGAGGGCCGCTTGAGCGATGCGGAAGGTGCCGACATCTTGTTGAAATCCGCAAAGGCAACTGCTCAAGTTGGCAAGCGACTTGGCGTCGATCGCTTGAACCTGCATGGAACCGGCTTAGGCGATGGTGGTATTCCCATTCCTCAACACGGTGTGTTCTCACCGGGCATGGAACTGCGCGCCCGCGACACCCTCCACCGGATTTGCGATATGGCGGAAAAAGAAGGTGTTGTCTTCACACTCGAAAACCTCAACCCGCTTGATCATCCAGGCTGCCCGTTCGGCTCGACCTCCGAAGTGTTGTCCCTCGTTTCCGCCGTAAATCGCCCACAACTCCGGATCAACCTTGATCTCTACCACACCCAGATTGGTGAAGGAGACCTGATTCGCTGGTGCGAAGCTTGCCTGCCCTGGATTGGAGAAGTCCAAGTTGCAGACAATCCCGGTCGCTGCGAACCGGGCACTGGCGAGATAAACTATTCCGCTGTGGCCAAAGCGCTGAAGAAGATGGGCTACAGCGGCCCCATCGGCATGGAAGCTTGGGCGGCAGGCGATAGCGACGCAGCGATCGACGCCTTTGTCGACGCTTTCACCATCGATTGACAGAAATATTGGCTGGCACAGACATCGTGCCAGCCGCGCCTCAACTGAAGCTATTGTGCCAATCTGCACTTTTTTACCCAACAAAGGTTAGTTCAAATGTCGTCTGATCGCCTTTCTGCAACACCGATCCAAATCCAGATCGGCGTTAGCCCTTTGTCGTGGGTCAACGAAGTACTCGACGAACTCGGCGCTGGTACAAGTGCGGACCAAGTCTTGAATGAAGCCAAGGCAGCGGGATTCGCGGGCGTCGAAATGAGTAAGGTCTTTCCGAGCAACCCTGACGAACTTTTGGCATTGCTGGATCATCACGACCTGAAGTTCATTTCTGGATGGTACAGCGGTTTCCTTGCTGAACGCGACGTGGAAGAAGAGCTAGAAGCTGTTGCCGCGCATGCCGACATGCTCAAACATTGTGGCGCGGCAGTAATGGTCTATGGCGAATGTGGTCACATGACACAGGACGCCTTAGATGTGCCCATGACCGAAAGACTTACATTGAGCCCGAGCGACATGTCGGAGTACGGGCAACGCCTTACGGAGTTCTCTAGGCAACTCAAGGCGAGATATGGCCTGGACCTCGCATATCATCACCATTTGATGATGGTGGCGGAGACCCTTGACGAGGTTCGAGCAGTGATGGATGCGAGCGGCGAAGAAGTAGGGCTGCTTCTTGATACTGGCCATGCGTTCGCAGGTGGGTTCGAATACTCTGAATTGATCAGACTGTATAGCCCTCGGATTAAACACGTCCATTTGAAAGATGTGCGCAGCAATATTCTAGCAAAAGTCCGCTCAGAAGGCATGAGCTTCAATGAGGGCGTCGTTGCGGGTATGTTCACTGTCCCTGGTGACGGTTCTGTCGATTTCGAACCGATACTCAAATTCCTCACGAGCGGGCTCTATTCTGGGTGGGTTGTCGTCGAAGCCGAGCAAGACCCGAAAATCGCTTTGCCAGCCGAAACTGTTTCAAGGGCGCGCAAATATGTCCTCTCAAGAATGCTGTTTTCATCGGCGGAGTGAAGCTGAATTTTTACATACGCTCTCTTGTGCGATTTTTGGCTGACCGAAAATTTTCGTGTAGAATTCGTCCTCTGGCAGGCTGCTCAAGAAGTCCGATCTCGACCTGATTTGAGGAACATGGTTCACCCTGCGCACTGCAACGGCGGGGGATATGATGCGCGGGACGGATGAGGCGAGCGGGTCGCTGTTCAGCTATGTCGATCTGGAGGCGCGCATCCCCGCGCGGCATCCGTTGCACAAGATCCGGCAGGTGGTGAACGAGGCGCTGGTCAGCCTGGATTTCGAGTTCGAGGCGCTTTACACGGATTTCGGTCGCCCTCGTTCGCGCCGGAACGGCTGATCCGGGCGAGCCTGATCCAGATCCTGTTCTCGGTCCGGTCCGAGCGGCAGTTGATGGAACAGATGCAGCATAACCTCTTGTTCCGCTGGTTCGTCGATCTCGGGATCGACGATCCTGTCTGGGTGCCGACCGTCTTCACCAAGAACCGCGGCCGGCTGCTGACCACCGAGATGTCGCGCAAGGTGATGGCGGCGAACCCTTTCCAGGTGGCGACGTAGGTGAAATCGCTGATCCAGAGCATGTTGGGCGCAGGAACGCGGAACTCACGATGCACGTTGTCCAGTGGACATGGCGCTTTCTTGTCGGGAATTGTTGTCCTGTGCGGCTTGCCGCGAATGATGCCCTGGATGCCCATGTCCTTCATCAGCCTCGCCACCGTGCAGCGCGCGACATCGAATCCTTCCCGGACAAGTTGCCGCCAGACCTTGCGGACGCCGTGGACCCGCCAGTTCTCTTCGAAAACACGCCGGATCTCGGGCCGCAACGCCGCGTCACGCCGGGCTCGGTCCGACAACCGCGCCGGATCAGCCCGATTCCCCAGGTGATTGTAGTAGGTGGAGGGAGCAGTCGGCAGCGCCGCGCAGGTCGGCTCGACCCCGTGCGCATCACGATGCGCCTCAATGAAATCCACCATCACTTCGACCGGCGGTCGAGCTCCGCCATCGCAAAATAAGCTGACGCCTTCCGAAGTATCTCATTGGCTTGGTGCAGTTCCCGGTTCTCCCGCTCCAAGGCCTTCATCCTTTCGGCCGTGTCGCTCGGAATGCCGGCCCGCTTGCCACTATCGACTTCGGCCTTTTTGACCCAGTCGTTCAACGTGTTCGGCGAGCACCCGATCTTTGCGGCAATCGACGTGATCGCCTGCCAGCGGGAGCCGTGCTGGCGCTCATTGTCGAGAACCATCCGCAAGGCGCGCTCGCGGACTTCAGGGGAAAACTTGTTCGTGGTCTTGCTCATGATGCTCCATCCTACTCAGGAGTTGGAGCCTCCGGCAAACCAGGGGCGGTTCAGATTGGCGTAGGGTTGCCACCCGTTACGACCGATGCCCCAAGGTGTTCCTATCCGCCGTCGCCCTCGCCGCTACCGTCATGTTCTGGCTACGATCCGAGAACGAGTCCTGACCCTAGGAAGCCGATCACCCCAATACCGGGTGACTTTTGCATGCTTGTTCACAACAACTTGCCGTCCCGAGGCGTAAGGCGACGTTCCTGCGCAGCGGAACGACTTGTCACCCGGCCAAGATCCTCGCTGGAAGCACATCGTGATCGGCATGCCTTTCGCTACGAGTGTTGAATCCATCGACCAGCAGCGAAACTTCATGCGCCGCGTCCACCAGTGAACTGTTGAGGCGTTCTATGTCCCTCGCCATGCCTTCGTTCGAGCGCATGATCTCGAAGAATGCCGCAAGGGCGTCGCGCATATCGGCGGTGGCGGTCGCCTGACCCCTGGCGCGCGCGTCGATCGACGAAATCTGGCCGCCCATCTCCTCGACCATGTCGCGCACGCTGGTAACTTTCGTTCCCGCCTCCTTGACCTTGTCGATGGCGGCTTCGACGACCGACGAACTGCGCGAAGTCAGCTCGCCGATCTGACGCGCCGCGCTGGCGGTTTCTCCGGCGAGCGCTCGCACCTCTCCTGCCACCACATTGAACCCAAGGCCGGCATCTCCGGCGCGCGCCGCTTCGACCGAGGCGTTGAGAGCGAGCAGGTTCGTCTGACTGGCGATCCGCCCGATCACCTCCGTCGCGGCGGAGATCTGACCAAAGATCTCGCGTGTCTCGTCCACCGACCTCACGACATCTGCGACAACATCTGTGCTCTCGCGTGCAACAGTTTTCGCCGCTTCCGCCTTGTCGTGCGACGTGCCGGTCAAACCGACAACCTCGTCGACCGCCATGTTGATCGCATCGGTCGCCCGTTTCACTGCATCGCGATGCTCGGAAGCCTGTCTGCTGCCTGCATTCATGTCGGACGCGAGCGCTCTCATGTTGGAACATTCAGAGACGACCATCGACACGTTGTGCTTGACCTCAGACAGGACGTGGTGAAGCGTTTCGATCGCTTGGTTCGTGTTGTTCTGGACGTCCGCGAGCGCTCCTTCATACCGTCCGGCAACCGCGGCCGTCAGGTCCTTGTCCGCCAGGCGGCTGACTGCTGCGGAGATCGCGCCGATCCCGGCCTCGAAGTTCGCGATGAGGCCGTCCACCATGTCCCGGACCTCGTCGGGCTCGTCGTCGCGCATGCGGGTCATGCGCGCCGAATAATCGCCACGACCCGCCGCCTCCAGGACCACCTGCAGTTGCGACACCAGCGCTTCGAATTCCTCGCGCCGCGCCACTTCTAGTTTCGCATCGCGCTCTGCCGCCTGGCGAAGTGCGGTATCCGCGGCTTCCTTCTCTCTGGCCCGTGCCTCTTCGGCTTCCCGGATCTCGTTGCGGCGCTGAGAGTCTTCCTGCTGGAGCCGGATGTTTGCAAGCGCGTTGTCGCGGAACACCGAAAGGCTCCTCGCCATCTCGCCGATCTCGTCGGCATCGTCCGCGAATGGCACATCGATCTCGAGATCGCCCTGCGCGACAGACAAGGTTCTCTCGTTGAGCGCCTTGAGGCGGCGTACGAGGCGGCGCGTCAAGATGCCAGCGAATGCGCTTGCGAGGAGAAGCACGGCAAGGATCAGGCCGCCGACCGTGAGCATGATCGTCCGGGTCCGCGAAGAGACGGACTCCCGCACGAGGTAGCCCGACTCGGCCTCGGCCTCGACGATCGTCTCGATCTCCGAGGTCAGCACGCGCAGGCGGGCATCCATGTCTTCCGCGAACGCCGCTTCCTCTTCGATCGCGGTCAGCGCTTCGTCGAGCAGGCCTTCGGCCGTCTCGACCGCGCCCTCGATGATAGCCAGCGTCTTTTCCGACTGGCCGCGCTCGCCCACGACCTCGAGGTCGGTGGACATGTCGTCTAGCGCGAATTCGAGTGCGTCCGGATCGAACGCCTCGGCGCCGGCTTCGGCCAAATGGAGCTGGTGATTGGCGATCTGCGCATTCGCGAAGGCGGACCTTGCAAAGCTGATCGCCATCATTGGACCGTCATAGATCGCGACGGCCTGGGTCCCGAGATAATACGTCGTGGCGAAGAACGCCCCCGTCACGAAGAGCGCCGCCGCTGCGATCGCACCGATGGCGAGGGAGATTCGCGTTCCGATCTTCATTCCAGCCGCCATTTCACCGCGCTCCATTGCGACTCTCAATGGCCCCTTCGTTCACGTTTCTCGGTGATCCGCACCTGCAGAAGGTTGTCGTCCTCGTCGAACCATTCGAGGAGCTGGTTGCGGTAGGCGGCGATCTCGCTCCGGCTCGGCTGGTGGAATTCGCCCAGCTCGGTGCGCCGTCCGACCACGATTTCACCCTTCATCCCCATCATGAGATGCGGCAGACAGTGGTACTGGTAGGTTCCCTCGATCTGGAACTCGCGCGAGAAGGTCTCGTCGGCACGGCTGAGATAGGGGCTCTGGAAGGATTCCGCGCCCTCGGGGTAGCCGCCGGGATAGGTGATCACGTTGTGCTCCTCGGCCACGTCGTTGACCCAGGTCACCGTGTCGCCGGGCTGCACCACAAGGAGGGGCGGCTCGAAGGCGAAGTGAAGGTTCTCGTAGTCGGAGACGATCCGCACGACATGCGTCTCCGCGGCCGCGGAGGTGGCGATGGAGAGGACCAGCGTGACGGCAGCGAGGGAAAGCCCGAAGGAACGCAGCATGCCGGTCATTCCACGACCTGCACGGTCACCTTCATCTTTGGGTGAATGGCGCAGCGTACCTTGACGTCTCCCACCGTGTCGAAGGTGTGGCTCAAACTCTCGCCCGGCGCCTGCGCGCCCAGGTCGAAGACATGGCCGTCCGTGGCCGAGTGGACATTGTGGGTCGTCTCGTCGTCGTTCAGGAAGGTCACCGTGTCACCGACCTTCACGGTTATCTTGCGTTCGGAGAACTTCTTGCCGGCCTGCGAGATGGTTTGGGTCTCCGCCAAAGCCGGAGAGGCAAGGAGTACGGCCAGACCGACCGCAGCGAGTTTGTTCAGGAAATTCATCTGGTCCTCTCGATTGCTTCAGTGCGGCATGACCGGCAGCATGACCGGATCGTCGTCGCTGGTCAGGGTTTCGAGGAAGGCGACGACGTCGGCGACCTCCGTGTCGTCGAGCCCGAGCGGATGGATGAACTCGGAACGGCTCGGCCGCTCGACGCCGCCTTCGTTGTAGTGCTCGACCACGTCGGTAAGCGTCGCCAGCCGACCATCGTGCATATATGGTGAGCGACGGTCCACGTTGCGCAATCCCGGCGTCTTGAACGCGTATTCGACGCTTGCTATTCCGGACAGGATCGCGCCGCGGCCGAGGTCGTCGTCGTCGAGCCCGATATCGTAGAAGCCGTCATCGGTGAACCTCCAGCCCTCGTGGCAACTGGAGCATTCTGCCTTGCCGACGAAAAGCTGGAAGCCGCGCTTCGCGCTGTCGGAGATGGCATCCTCGTTGCCTTCGACCCAGACGTCGAACGGCGCCATGCCCGAGACGATGGTCCGCTCGTACTGCGCGATCGCCATGCCGACCCGCTCCGGCGTCACCGTGGGGTCGCCAAACGCCTCGGCGAACATCTCACGGTACCCCTCGATGCCCCCGACGATCTCGACCAGACGGTCGAGCGGCATGTTCATTTCGGCCTCCGAGGCGAGCGGGCCAAGGGCTTGCTGCTCCAAACTCTCGGCGCGACCGTCCCACATCAGCGGCTCAGCCCAGGCCAGATTGATGATCGTGGGGCTGCGGCGGCCAAGCATCGCGAGGTTGTCGCCGCGCCCCACCGGTAGTCCGTCGCCCCAGGCGAAGGCCGGGTTGTGGCAGGAGGCGCAGGATTGCGCCCCGGTGCGCGAGAGCCTGGTGTCGAAGAACAAAGTATGGCCCAGCCTGATCCGCGCGTCGTTGGGTTCGTTGTCCTCTGGGTAGTCGATTTCGGTATCCCGGCGGAACGACTCTCGCTGCGCGTCCAGCCATCCCGGCGACTCGCGCAAGGCGGCTACGGGTATCGCTTCCGAACCTGCCCAGGCGGCCGGCAGTGATGGCACCGCGGCGCATGCCACCAGGACGATCGCAAGACTTCTACTCATGGCATCGGCACTCCGGAGGACGAATTCCTCGCCGAGGTACTGGGCCAAAGGTTTTGACATGGCGTTAAGGGCGACAGGTCGTCTCGATCAAATCGCCTTCAACCCAAGCTGCTCCATTCCGATCCCGGTTCATGTCAACACACCCCGGAGGCGGGGCTCAACGCGCCGGCCTAGGATGCGGACTCATAATGTCTCAGCCAAAGGCGTGAGCATGTGATGAGGAGGGCAACAGGACGGCCTCGCACCTCTCGGCGCTCTACGCCTCCAACGCGCACAACCAGTTGCTGGAGGACGACGACTACACCTACGCCTACGACACCAAGGGCAACCGGGTGTCCCGGACCTCGAAGGCGACGGGAGACGTCGAAACCTATAGCTACGACAGCCAGAACCGCTTGGTGGGGTATGCGAGCCCGACGACGACGGCGAGCTACGCCTACGATGCCTTGGAGCGGCGGATTGCGAAAACGGTGGCCAGCACTGTCACGGCCTACATCTACGACACGTCCAAGGACGGCCCGTTGGCCTTTGACGATATCGTTGAGGAATGGGACACGACCGATCCCACGCTCCCGGTCCTGACCCGGCGCTGGCAGCACTCGCCGAGCGTCGATGAGCCGGTCGGCTTCGAGGACTATCCATCGAGTTCCGGTGCTGGCAGCGGCTTGGAGCGAGCCATGTTCGCCGACCGGCAGGGGTCGATCCTTTGGGTGACGGAGCCCGCCTCGGGAGAGGTTGTTGCCGGGTACGAGTATGACGGGTATGGGGTGATCACGCAGACGGCGGGTTCGTTGGTGCAGCCGATGGGCTCTGTTGCACAAATCCCGTGAGGGATTCATGTCGTGAATCCAGAGTGGTAGCTGGGATGCATGAGCAGACCCACATCCCCAACCTACAGGACCAGGAACTGGCCGGCCTACAATGAAGCGCTCAAGCGCCGTGGCTCGCTGACGATCTGGTTCGACCCCGAGATCAACTGGGATGCTGTGCCGAACGGCAAGCGCGGCCGCCAGCAGACCTACAGCGATGCCGCCATCCAGACGTGCCTTACGATGAAGGTGCTGTTCGGCATGGCGCTCCGGCAGACGAACGGGTTCGTCGAGAGCCTGCTGCGGCTGGTTGGCCACGACTGGACGGTGCCTGACTTCAGCACCCTGTCCCGGCGCGAGAAGACCCTGGCCGTGAACATCCCGTATCGCGGCTCCGAGGGGCCGCTGCACCTGCTCATCGACAGCACCGGGATCAAGGTCGAAGGTGAAGGCGAATGGCACGCCCGCAAGCATGGTGGCCCAAAACGGCGGGTCTGGCGCAAGATACACCTCGGGATCGACGAGGAAACGTTGGAGATCCGGGCTGTCGAGATTACCGGGAGTCACGTCGGCGATGCGCCAGTGCTGCCCGATCTTCTTAGTCAGATCCCAGAGAACCAGGAGATCGGCAGCGTCACGGCAGATGGCGCCTACGACACGCGCAAGTGCCACGATGCGATTGCAGATCGCGGTGCCCATGCCGTCATCCCGCCCCGAAAGAACGCGAAGCCCTGGAAGACCATCACCGCTGGAGCCGTGGCGCGCAATGAGGCCCTGCGGGCATCCAAATACCTCGGCCGCGCCCTGTGGAGACGATGGATTGGATACCACCGTCGGAGCCGCGTCGAGACGAAGATGCACTGCGTGAAACTTCTGGGCCAGCGGCTCATGGCAAGAGACTTCGACCGTCAGGTCGCCGAGCTCCAAGTCCGCATCGCCGTCCTGAACGGCTACACCGCGCTCGGCATCCCGATCACCGAAGCTGTAGGGTAGGTCCGTCCGGGGAAGGGGTAACCTCGCCCATCACCTGATTTGTGCAACAGAGCCGCTAGCATGAAACACTGGCATGCTTCGACTTTTTCAGGTGCCGTCTCCCGACCGCACGCGACGATCGGTCCGGCTTCGCACACCGGTTGCGGACCGGAACTGGACCACGAGCGGGCTCAAAATGCGCTCGGCGGCCATCTCCTCCCGGTCCTGAAGGAAATGTCCGCCGAAGCTCAGGTCGTATCGCGTCGGTCGATGTTGCGGGCGGGGATGATCCGGAAGCCTGTGGTGCGCCGCGCCTCTCGCCGATTGTGAACCGGATCACCGACCGGGCGGCCGCGAATCGCTAGGATCCCGGCATTCGACAACGACACAAGGGGAGGCCCCATGGCCCATATCGCCACATTCAGAGTTCTCGTTCCCGCACAGAATGTAGGGATGCTCGTCAATGGCGCGCCGACGCCGGATCCGCAGCAGGCCTATGTCGGCAACGCCTCCGACATCCCGCAGAAGGGCGCGCGGCAGATCGGACAGGCGGTCGTCTATGGCGGTGTCGAGGCCGGTGGCACGGTGCGCGGCTGCACCTACATGACCCCGCATTTCCAGATTCCGGGCTTCGGCGAGATCACCTACAGTTGAGCCCCCGGGTGGCCAGGCCCGTGCGTTGACCGCCCCCACGCATCAACCGTCGAGCAGCAACCGGCCGCGCCCGTCCCGAGGGATGGACGCGGCCCACGCGCTGGGCTACTGCCCACGCCATGGAGACAAGTGCGGACATCCGTCCTGCGCCCCGGGGCGGGGGGCAGGCGCGTGCGCTTCTGGCGCTGGGGTTGCCGCTGATCGGCAGCAACCTGGCGCAGATCGCGATCCACATCACCGATACGGTGATGGTGGGCTGGTACGACGTGACCGCGCTTGCCGGGATGACGGTGGCCGGCTCGCTGTTCTTCGTGCTGTTCCTTCTGGGCTCCGGGTTCGCCTGGGCGGTGATGCCGCTGGCCGCCGCCGCCGCCGGGACGGCGGACGACGCGCAGGTGCGGCGGGTGACGCGGATGGGGATCTGGCTGTCGCTCGGCTTCGCGGTGCTGGCGACGCCGCCGCTGATCCGCTCGGAGCCGCTTCTCCTGGCGCTCGGGCAGGAGCCGGAGGTGGCGCGGCAGGGCGGGCTCTATCTGGGCATCGCGGGGTTCGGGATGGCGCCGGCGCTCCTGATCATGGCGCTGCGGAGCTATCTCACCGCGCTCGAGCGGGCCCGGATCGTGCTGATCGTGACGCTGGGCGGCGCGGCGCTGAACGCGGTTCTGAACTATGCGCTGATCTTCGGCCATTGGGGCGCGCCGGAGATGGGCGTGCGCGGCGCGGCGATCGCGTCCCTGACGCTGCATCTGGCGGGGGCGCTGTGGCTGGCGCTCTATGCCGCCTGGCGGACGCCCGAGTACCAGCTGTTCCGCAATCCGCACCGGCCCGACGGGGAGGCGCTCCGGCGGGTGTTCCGGCTGGGCGTGCCGATCGGGCTCACGAGCCTCGCCGAGGTCGGGCTGTTCGCGGCGGCCTCGATCATGATGGGCTGGGTCGGGACGGTGCCGCTCGCGGCGCACGGGATCGCGCTCGAGATCGCCTCGGTGACCTTCATGGTGCATCTGGGGCTGAGCCAGGCGGTCACGGTGCGGGCGGGTCAGGCGCATGGGCGCGGCGATACCGACGAGCTGCGGCGGGTGGCGGCGACGGCGCTGGTGCTCTCGATGGCGGCGGCGCTCGCGACGGTGGTCCTGTTCCTGGCGGTGCCGGATCTGATGCTGGGGCTTTTCGTGGCTCCGGACGATCCGGAGCGCCCGGCGATCCTCGCCATCGGCGCGGCGCTGCTCGCCGTGGCGGCGGTGTTCCAGGTGATGGACGCGACCCAGGTCATGACGCTCGGGATGCTGCGCGGGGTGCAGGACACGCGCGTGCCAATGCTGATCGCGGCGCTGTCCTATTGGGTCATCGGCGTGCCGGCGAGCTATGCCCTGGGCTTCTGGGCCGGTCTCGGCGGCACCGGGATCTGGTGGGGGCTGGTGATCGGGCTCGCGCTGGCCGCGGCGCTGCTTTCGGCGCGGTTCTGGGGGGCGGTCGCGGGGCGCTGAGGCGGGACGCGTTCGCGGACCGTTTCAACGACGCGCTCGCCCGGCGCCTTCGGCGCCGTTCGGGCGGGGGCAATCAGGACGGCGCCGGCTGGCCAAGAGCGGGCGCTTGCGAGTCGGCGGAGCCTTGTCCCGCGCGCGTCTTCCCCGGGAATCCCTAGCGCTGGGTCCGGAGCCAGTCCATGATCGGGACGCGGACCGATTGCGCACCGGCGGCGCGGGCCTCTTCGATCACCGCGCGGGCCTCGTCGAGATTGACCCGGCGGAGCAGCGATTTCACCGGGCCGATGGAGGCGGGCCGCATCGAGAGCGAGCGGAGGCCCATGGCGGCGAAGCACATCGCCTCGACCGGCCGGCCGGCATCCTCGCCGCAATAGCTGACCCGGGTCTGGGTCTCGTCGCAGCGCTGGATGATATGTTCGAGGAAGGACAGGAACGAGATGTTCAGCACGTCGTAGCGCCGGCGCACGCGTTCGTTCTCGCGGTCGGCGGCGAAGAAGAACTGCTTCAGATCGTTGCCGCCGATCGAGATGAAGTCGCAGGATTCGAAGAACTGCCGCGGCGCGAAGGCGAGCGACGGGGTTTCCAGCATCGCGCCGATCTCGACGATCGAGGGCAGCGGGTGGCCGAGCGCGTTTTCCCGGTCGAGCTCGTCGAGGAGATGCTGGCGGGCGGCGCGGAATTCCTCGAACTGCGCGACGAAGGGGAACATCACGGTGAGCGGGCGGCCGTCCGCGGCGCGGATCAGCGCCTGGAGCTGCATCCGCATCACGCCGGGCTTGTCGAGGCCGACGCGGATCGCGCGCCAGCCGAGCGCCGGGTTCGGCTCCTCCTCGCGCTTCATGTAGGGCAGCACCTTGTCGGAGCCGATATCGAGGGTGCGGAACACCACGCGCTTGCCCTTGGCCGAATCCATCACCCGCTTGTAGACCGCCGCCAGCTCGCCACGCTTCGGCACCGAGGCGCGGACCAGGAACTGCAGCTCGGTGCGGAACAGGCCGACGCCCTCGGCGCCGGAGGGCTCGAGCGAGGGCAGGTCGGCCAGGAGCCCGGCATTCATGGTGAGCTCCACCCGTTTGCCGCAGCGCGATTCCGCCGGCTTGTCGCGCAGGTCGGCATAGCGTTTCTGCGCCTCGGCCTGCATCGCGAACTTGTCGCGGAAGGCCGAGACGACATTGTCGTCGGGGCGGAGATGCACCAGGCCCTGGTCGCCATCGACCATGATGTGGTCACCGTTCAGCGCCTCGGTGGTGATCTTGCCGGCATGGATGACGAGCGGGATCGCCCAGGCGCGGGCGACGATGGCGGCATGGGAGCCGACCGAGCCCTGTTCCAGCACGATGCCCTTGAGCTTGCGGCCGTATTCGAGGAGCTCGCCCGGGCCGATGCTGCGGGCGACGAGGATCGGGTCTTCGGGCATCTCGGCGCCGGTATCGCTGCCCTGGCCGGTCAGGATGCGCAGGAGCCGGTTCGACAGGTCGTCGAGATCCGCGAGCCGCTCGCGCAGATAGGCGTCGGGGACCTCTTCCATCCGGGCGCGGGCGGCGGATTGCTCCTTTTCCACGGCCGCCTCGGCGGAGAGCCCGCGGGAGATGTCCTCCTCCATGCGCCGCAGCCAGGAGCGCGAATTGGCGAACATGCGGTAGGCCTCGAGCACATCGCGGTGGTCCTTGTCCGCCATCTCGGCCTGGCTGAGCATGTCGTCGACCGAGAGCCGCAGCGCCTCGACCGCCTCGAAGAGGCGCCGCTTTTCGGCGTCGGGGTCCTCGGCGATCGGGTTGGTTACCGTGACGCGGGGCTCGTGCAGCCAGACATGGCCCTCGGCCACGCCCTCCTGGCCGGTGCCGCCGCGGAACAGGGCGGGATTCTTGTGCCGCGCGGCCATCGCCGCGCCCTCGCCGACGAAGGCGCCGAGTTCGGTCATCTCGGCGAGCACCATCGCCACCACCTCGAGCGCGTAGACCTCGTCGTCGGAATAGCCGCGCTTGGTCTTCGACTGCACGACAAGCACGCCGAGCTTCTCGCCGAGCCGCCGGATCGGCACGCCGAGGAAGGAGGAATAGATCTCCTCGCCGGTCTCGGGCATGAAGCGGAAGCCTGGCTCGGAGGGGGCATCGGCGGTATTGGCGATGCGGCCGGTCTTGGCGACCTTGCCGACCAGGCCCTCGCCCATCCGCATCCGGGTGACATGGACCGCCTCGGGATTCAGGCCCTCGGTGGCGCAGAGTTCCAGCGTGTCGGCATCGCGGAACAGGTAGATCGAGCAGACCTCGGTCTCCATCGAATGCGCGATCAGCTTGACGATGGAATCGAGTCGCGCCTGGCCGGCATTGGATTCCGCCATCACCTCGCGCAGGCGGCCCAGAAGCTTGCGGCTTTCCGTTTCGGTCGCTTCGGTCATTCTGTCCGCTCGTTCTCGTGGGCCGGATTTCCCGACGGCCTTGTTAGACCACAAGCGATGCTCAGGTGGAAACAGATTGTGGAAGCCGCATGTTAGGATCTGGGTAACGGATCGGCGCTAGGCCTCGGAGTTGAGCATCCAGGAGGACCCGAGATGGAGATTTCGGCATCGGCTGGGCTGGCGGGCCTTCAGAGGCCGGCACCCAGGCTGGCCGAGGGGGCGGGTCAAGCGGGCACGGCGCCCGGCCAGCAAGCGAAGGAAGCGGTACGCACGGCCAGGGAGGCCGGGGCGGATCTGCCGGAGAACGCGCAGGGTGTCGCCTCGTCGGCGATTGCGCGGGGGGCGGAGCCGTCCTCGGTCTTCGCGGCGCTGGTGCCGCCGCCATCGGAGACGACGCCACCGGATCTGCCCGATCCCTATCCGGACATCGTGCCTGCCGCGGAGGGCGAGGCGAGCGGTGTCGCGGCCCCGGGCGGATCCGAGACCATCGATGCGGTCAACGCGGCCTCGGCGGCGCGCGGCGAGGAGATCGACCAGGCGCGGAGCGCGGCGCAAGACGCGGCTCAGGCCGAGAAACTGGCCGACCGGCGCGCCGATTCCGCTGCGGCCGAGAAGGACGCCGTGGTCAGCGTCGCGGATGCGAACGACGCCGCGGAGACGCAGGAGGCGCGCGCCGAGGCGGGCGATCCGGATGCGCTGGCGGCGCGCGCGGCGGCCGAGCGCGAGGCGGCGCTCCTGTCGGCCGAACGCGCGACCGACACGCGGGAGAGCGAGATCCGCTTCGACATTCCCGGGCCGAACGCGCCCGCGGAAACCGGGGCCTCCGCTCCGCCCCGCGAGACCGGCGCCGCGCGGGAGGCGGAACCGCCCGCCGAGCCGCTCGACGCGGCGCCGCCGAGTGCGGCGGATGGCGCGCGCGGGGTCGTGGCGCTTCGGAACGCGGCCGAGGCGGCCTATGCCGAGGCGGTGGAGGGGCTGCGCGCCCGCGCCCAGGGCGAGACGGCCGAACGGGTGCTGTAGGACGGCCTCCGGTGCCCGAAACGAAAGAGGCCGCTCATCGAGCGGCCTTTTTTCGTCGTCTGGCGCGCGGCCACGTCAGGCGACCTTGTCGAGGCCGAACGTGTCGTGCAGCGCCTGGACGGCGAGTTCCATGTATTTCCGGTCGATCAGCACCGAGATCTTGATCTCGGAGGTGGTGATCACCTTGATGTTCACGTTCTCGGCCGAGAGCGCCTTGAACATCTGCGCGGCGACCCCGGTATGGGAGCGCATGCCGATGCCGACGACCGAGACCTTGGCGACATCGGTATCGGCCACGAGGTCGGAAAAGCCGATCTCGCCGCTTTCGCGGGCCTCGCGCATGGCCTTTTCGGCGCGGGCGACCTGATCGACCGGGCAGGAGAAGGTCATGTCGGTTTCGCCATGCTCGGAGATGTTCTGCACGATCATGTCGACATTGACGCCGGCCTCCGACAGCGGCCCGAAGATCGCGGCGGCGATGCCCGGCTTGTCGGCGACGCCGAGGAGCGTCATCTTCGCTTCGTCGCGGCTATAGGCGACGCCTGAGACCACATTCGATTCCACGATATCCTCCTCGTCGCACACCAGCGTGCCTGCGGTTTCGTCCCCGTCCTCGAAGCTCGAGAGCACCCGGAGCTTCACCTTGTAGCGCATCGCCAGTTCGACCGAGCGGGTCTGCAGCACCTTGGCGCCGAGCGAGGCGAGTTCCAGCATCTCCTCGAAGGCGATCCGGTCGAGCTTGCGGGCCTTCGACGTGATCCGGGGGTCGGTGGTGTAGACGCCGTCCACATCGGTGTAGATGTCGCAGCGCACCGCGTTGAAGGCGGCGGCGAAGGCCACCGCGGTGGTGTCGGACCCGCCGCGGCCGAGCGTGGTGATGCGGCCCTCGGGCGAGATGCCCTGGAAGCCCGCGACCACGGCGACCTTCATGCCCTCGGCGAATTTCTGGGTGATGTTGTCGGTCGGGATCTCGGTGATCCGCGCCGCCGAATGGGCCGAGCTGGTGCGCAGCGGCACCTGCCAGCCCTGCCAGGAGCGGGCGGGCACATCCATCTCCTGGAGCGTGAGCGCCATCAGACCGGCGGTGACGTTTTCGCCCGACGAGACCACCGCGTCGTATTCGCGGGCGTCGAAGAAAGGCGAGGTCTCGGAGACCCAGCCGACCAGCTCGTTGGTCTTGCCGGCCATCGCCGAGACGATGACGATCACGTCATGGCCCTTCGCCACCTCGCGGCCGACGCGCTTGGCGGCGCGGCGGATGCGGTCGAGCGTGGCGACGGAGGTGCCGCCGAATTTCATCACGAGAACGGACATGGGAAGCCGGCCGGAGGATTGGTGTCGCGGCCTCATAGTGAAGCCGGAGCGGATCGGCAAGGGGAGGGGTCAGGCGGCCTTCGCCTCGGCCTCGCGGTCGCGGGCGAAGGCGGCGGCGTTGGGCAGGACGCCGGCGAGGAGTTCCTCGACCAGGAAGGAGATCAGCTGCTGCCGGTTGGCGAGGCCCGACTTGCGGTAGATCGCGTTCATCTGGCTCTTGACCGTCGAGGCGGTGGTGGAGCGGAACTCGGCGATCTCGCCGTTGGAGAAGCCCTTCATGGCGTAGATCGTCACCTCCTGCTCGGACGGCGAGAGGCGCCAGTTGCGGAACAGGTCCTGCAGGTGGTTCTCGTAATTGCCGGTGGCGAGGTCGATCTGGCGGCTGAGTTCCTCCATCCGGTCGAGATGGCGGCGGACGAGGAGCGCGCTCGCCAGCACGCCGATGGAAAGGCCGATGCTGGCCAGGACCTGGATGACTTCCTGGTAGGCATATGGGATCGGCGTTTCGCGCAGGCCGAGGATCTCGGACCAGAGTTCGCCCAGGAAGAAGAAGGCGCTGAGCGCCTGGACCGCCAGGGCGCCGTAGAGGAGGACGAGCTTGCGCCGCCCGCTGCGGCGGGTGACGGCCTGCGGCGAGGCATCCGGGCCGCGTTCCGCGGGCAGACCGGTGCTGGGCGCCGGCTCCGGATCAGTTGTTCTTGCCGTTTCCGTTTCCGTTGCCACCACCGTTGCCGCCGCCGTTACCGTTGCCACCACTGTTTCCGCCGCCGTTACCACCGCTATTGCCGTTGCCGTTCCCGCCGGCATTGCTGTTGCTCGAGGCGTTGCCGGACGCCGCTGCCCCGGTGCTGCCGCCCGAACCGGCGGATTCGAAGATCGCGTCCTGCTTGATTTCGCCGGTGGAGCGGCTGAGGATGACCTCGCGCCGAACATCTCCCAAGACCGCCTCGACGCGGATCCGCCCGAGGAAGGTCCGGCCAACTTCCGTGACGGTATATCCTTCGCTCTGCAGCGTGCGGATCACGTCCTGAACCGTCTCTGCGCCGGCCGGAGTGGCGGCGGCGAGCGGCAAGGCGAGCGCGAGGGCGCGAGCGAGCGAGGAAAGTGGCGAGGTCGTCATGGCAATCGTTCCGGTACATGCACTCTTCTGACGTCTTCCTTAACGTTCGATTGCGGCGCGTCTGTGGCATTGCCGATTTCCCCCATCCAACCCAGGTTGTAAGCCGCTGGTTTCGCCCGAGCCGGTCATATCCAACCTGGCGATTCGAGGCTACCCAGTCCCCACGACCCCCGAACCGGCGCCGGCGCGCCACGACGGCACGGCAGTTTCGGCGATGCCCCTGCACAAGGCATACCACATTATGGAGCGGACAGCACTGACCAACCCTGTCCGCACGCCAGAGCCGTTGTCGTCCGAGGATGCGTCTTGACCGCGCGCATCCCGGGTTGCCGTGGCGCGATAGCACCCGGTGCCGGTTCGGGGTCGGTCATCCCCCTTCGGTCCTTGCGCCGGGGCGTCCGAGCACGTATCTGACGGTCGCGAAACACGAAGGACATTCCATGGCCACCACCAACCCGATCCAGTTCGTCCAGCAGGTCCGCTCGGAGGTCTCGAAGATCGTCTGGCCGAGCCGGCGCGAGGTGATCGTGACCTCGATCATGGTCTTCGTGATGGCGATGCTGACGGCGGTGTTCTTCTCGCTGGTCGATTTCGCGATCCGCGAAGGGCTGAAGGGCGTGCTCGGGGCGTTCTGAGCCTAGCCGTCGCTGCTGTCGAACCCGAAGAGAATCCGGTCGAAGCGAACTGAACGCTTCGCGACAGAACCATTCATCGCGCCGCCGCGATAGGCGGTCAGCGCGATGGTTTCGATTTCCGAGCCGTAGTCAGGCGGATCGAGCGAAAGCGCGTTCCCCACGGACCAGAATGGTCCGCCTCCTACAGATCGAGGCGTCTGACAGCCGATGAATGGCGCCAGCGCCAAGCCTAGCCTTCCATCGCCTCCAGCTCGTCGATGAAGCCTTCGATCATCGACAGTCCCTTGTCCCAGAATTTCGGGTCGGAGGCGTCGAGGCCGAACGGCGCCAGGAGGTCCTTGTGGTGCTTCGAGCCGCCGGCCTTCAGCATGTCGAAGTATTTCTCCTGGAAGTCGGGCGTGCCCTCTTCGTAGGCGGCGTAAAGCGCGTTCACGAGGCCGTCGCCGAAGGCATAGGCATAGACGTAGAAGGGCGAGTGGACGAAATGCGGGATGTAGGCCCAGAAGGTCTCGTAGCCCTCCATGAAGGTGAAGGCGGGGCCGAGGCTTTCGCCCTGGACGCTCATCCAGAGGGCGTTGATGTCGTCGGGCGTCAGTTCGCCGCCGCGGCGGGCGTCGTGCAGCTTGCACTCGAAGTCGTAGAACGCGATCTGGCGGACGACGGTGTTGATCATGTCCTCGACCTTGCCGGCCAGCAGAACCTTCTTCTGGGCGTCGTCCCTGGCTTCGGCGAGGAGCTTGCGGAAGGTCAGCATCTCACCGAAGACGGAGGCGGTTTCGGCGAGAGTCAAAGGGGTCGAGGAGAGCAGTTCACCCTGACCGGCGGCGAGGACCTGGTGGACGCCGTGGCCGAGTTCGTGGGCCAGCGTCATCACGTCGCGCGGTTTGCCGAGATAGTTAAGCATCACGTAGGGGTGGACCTCGGTGACGGTCGGGTGGGCGAAGGCGCCCGGCGCCTTGCCGGGTTTGACGCCGGCGTCGATCCAGCCCTTCTCGAAGAACGGTTCGGCGATCTCGGCCATCTTCGGCGAGAAGCCGGCATAGGCGTCGAGCACCATGGATTTTGCGCGGTCCCAGCCGACGGTGGATTTGTCTTCCATCGGCAAGGGTGCGCTACGGTCCCAGACCTGGAGCGTGTCGAGGCCGAGCCATTTGCGCTTGAGCTCGTAATAGCGGTGCGAAAGGCGCGGATAGGCGGCGACGACCGCGTTGCGGAGCGCCTCGACCACCTCGGGTTCGACATGGTTCGAAAGGTGCCGGCCGGTCTGCGGGCTGGGCATCTTGCGCCAGCGGTCCTCGATCTCCTTCTCCTTGGCGAGCGTGTTATGAACGCGAGAGAAAAGCTTGATATTGCTGCTGAAAACCTCTGCCAGCGCCTTTGCGCCGGCCTCGCGACTGTCGCGGTCGTGGTCGGTCAGGAGGTTCAGCGTGGCCTCGATGCCGAGCTCCTCGCCATCCACGGGGAAGGTGAGCCCGGCGATGGTCTCGTCGAACAGCTTGTTCCAGGCCGAGGCGCCGACGGTGGACTGGTCGTGCAGGAAGCGCTCCAGCTCGTCGGAGAGCTGGTGGGGCTTCATCGCGCGGACCCGGTCGAAATAGGGCCTGTAGCGGGCGATGGCGGGGTCGGCGAAGAGTGCGGCGTAAGCCTCGTCTTCTATAGCGTTGAATTCCAGGGAGAAGAATACGAGCGGTGTGGTGAAGGCGGTGATCCTGTCCTGGCAGTCGGACATGAACTTGGCGCGCTCGGGATCGGTGGTGTTCTGGTAGTAGCGCAGGCCGGCGAAGGACATGATCCGGCCGGCGATGGTGCTGATCCTCTCGTTTCGGGCGATGCAAGCGGCCATCCCGGCGGCGTCGAGCGTGGCGAGCTTGCCCTCGAAATCGGCCGCGAAGCTCCGGCAGGACTCTTCCAGCCAGTCCATGTCCCGCTCGAATTCCGGCGCGTCGGTGCCGGCATAGAGATCGGTCAGGTTCCAGTTCGGCAGATCGCCGAATTCGGTCTTCTGGGTGGCGGCGGCATTGGCGTCGAAGACGGGGCGGGGATGGGTCAGGGGCATGGGCTCTCCTCGGTTTGGGGAACAGATAGGGGTGCGGAGGCGGGGCTGGCAAGGGCGGAGCCGTTAACGCGGGTTCGGGCGTGTGGCCCTGTCGCCGCGCGACGGCCCGGTTCGGCCAGCCCTGGCGCCGCTCGGCGCCGCGGCGTGGGTGCCGCTCTACTCCTGACGCAAGATGATTCGGCCCTTGCCCGGAGTGTTGCGCGCATGCGGGACCCAGCGAACGGTGGGTTACATGGGCGTTAAGCGCGCGCCTGCATGGTTCAGATCGATGCAACCTGTTCAGGGAGAGAGCCGTGAAGGACCCGAACGCGGAAGACGATGACGCCGAAGCCGGGACCCATGGGCAAATGACATCGTGTCCGGCGGTTGCAGACGGGACGCCCGCGCCGGTTTCGCAGCCCGCGGGCGATGCGTGGGTTTCCGGCGTGATGGTCCTGGCCCGGGACGGTTTTCCATTTCTGGACAAATACTTGGCGGAATATCCTGGCGCGCGCCCTGCGCCCGCCGAACCGGAAGAAGGCGGCGTCCTGGCGCCCGCACGAACCCGTGTGGGGCCGCCCATGGTGCATTGACCCGAGGCAGGGGTCGCGCCCCAAGGCCAGGCAACCTCGAGCAGGGCGCGGCCCGTGGTGTCGCGCCTCGGGCCGCGAACCACGTGTCCGTTCTTCCGCGACAAGTTCTAGCGCAACGCGCGGTCGAGATTGCGCGCGGCGGCGAGCGTGCTGGTCGCTTCGCCCTTGAGATCGGTGAGCCGCGCCGAGGCGAGGTCGGCCGCGTCGAACTTCGCACCGGCGATGGAGGCGCCGCGCAGATCGGCCCCGGCCATCTCGGCGGTGGCGAGATTGGCGCCATCGAATGTCGCCTCGCGCAGATCGGCGAATTCCAGAACCACGCGGAGGAGGTTCGCGCCCGAGAAATCGGCGCCCCGGGCCGTCGCGCCGGACAGATCGCCGCGCATCAGGCCCATCGACTGGTTCTTCGTGTCGGCGCCGAGATCGGCCCCGGCGAAGATCGCGCCGGTCAGGTCGGCATCGGTGAAATTGGCGGGCGCCCGGGCGGCGGTGAGGTCGGCGCCCTTGAGCGAGGCGCCGACGAGCTGGGACTGGAACAGGCTCGCGCCCCGGAGCGAGGCGCCGTCGAACGTGGCCCCCACGGCCCAGGCCTGGTCGAGCCGCGCGCCGTCGAGCACCGCGCCCGAGAGATCCGCGCCGTTCAGCCGCGCGCCCTTCATGTCGGCGCCGGTGAAGTCGAGCCCCGACAGGTCGAGCCCGTTCAGCCGCATCCGGGCCAGCGCGGGCGGCGTGCCCTCGCGGCGGGCGGCGTCGAGCCGGGCGGAGAGCGCCTCGCGGGTGGTTTCGGCCTCGGTCATCGCGGGGCTGTCCATCGCGACGCCGGACATCATGGATTGCGCGGCCAGCGGCTGCGCCAGTGCACAGGCCAGCGCGAGCGCCGTGGCAAGACGGGTCATGGCGGATCCTCCCCGGGCGGACCCTAGCACGCGGCCGCGCGGCGCGGCGCTTCACAATGAGTTGTGTCGGCGCGGCAAGCGCCTAGGATGGCGGGGAAATCAGGCAGTGGGGAGAACGATGGGCGGCACCATCCTGTGTTTCGGGGATTCGAACACCCATGGCACGGCGCCGCTCGTGGCCTGGGGCGCGCGCGAGCGCTATCCCGAACCGGCGCGCTGGACGACGCTCCTGGGCGCCGCGTTGCCCGGGGTGACGGTGATTGCCGAGGGGCAGCCGGGGCGGACCACGGTGCATGACGACCCGGTGGAGGGGGCGCACAAGAACGGGCTGACTGTGCTGCCGGCGCTTCTCGAGACGCATCGGGAGGTGGATCTGGTGGTCACCATGCTCGGCACCAACGATTGCAAGGCGCGGTTCTCGGTGACGCCGACCGATATCGCGCGCTCGGTGGACCGGCTGATGGGGGTGATCGCGGCCTCGGGCTGCGGGCCGCGCGGCGGCGCGCCCGCGCAGATCGTGGTGGCGCCGGTGCCGATCGCCGAGACCGGGCTTCTGCGCGAGGTCTTCGCGGGCGGGGCGGAAAAGTCGCGGGCGCTGGCGCCGCTTCTGGCCGAGGTGGCGGCGGCACGGGGGGCGGGCTTCGTCGATGCCGCGCCGGAGGTCGTGGTGTCCGGGATCGACGGGATCCACCTGACCGAGGCGGCCCATCGGTCGCTGGCGGAGAAGCTCGCGCCGGTGGTGGCGCGGGCGCTGGGCGGCGCCCCGGGCGGTTGGAACGGAAGAAGGGACGGACAGGGATGAACGGAAGGATCGTGATCCTCGGGGTGTTCGTGGCGGACACGGCCTATCGCGCCGACCTGGCGCCGAGGATGGGCGAGACGATCCTGGGGCGGAGCTTCGCGCTCGGCCCCGGTGGCAAGGGCTCGAACCAGGCGGTGGCGGCGGCGATGGCGGGGGGCGCGGTGCATTTCGTGACCCGGCTGGGCGCGGATCCGTTCGCCGACATGGCGCGGGCGACCTGGGAAAAGGCGGGCGTGGTGCCCGAGGTCACGGTGGACGCGGAGAGCTATACCGGGGCGGCCTATATCTTCATCGAGCACGGCACCGGGAACAACGCGATCATCATCGCACCGGGTGCGGCCGGGCGGATCTCGGCGGCGGACATGGACGTGCGGGCCGGGCTGATCGGCGGCGCGTCGGTCTTCGTGACGCAGCTCGAACAGCCGATCGCGGCGGCGCACCGGGCGCTGGAGATCGCGCGGGCGGGCGGCGCGCGGACGATCCTGAACCCGGCGCCGGCGGCGGAGGTGCCCGACGCGATGCTGGCGCTGTGCGATTTCGTGACGCCGAACGAATCCGAGGCCGAGGGGATCACCGGCATCCGGGTCGAGACGATCGCCGATGCGGAGCGGGCGGCGGATGCCTTTCTCGACCGCGGCGTGGGCGCGGCGGCGATCACCCTGGGCGAGAAGGGGGTGCTCTATCGCGACCGGGACCGGAGCGTGCATGTGCCGGTGTTCGATGCGGGCAAGGTGGTCGAGACCACGGGGGCGGGCGACGCGTTCAACGGCGGCTTCGCGGCGGCGCTGGCGCGGGGCGCGGACCCGGTGGCGGCCACGCGGTTCGGCTGCGCGACGGCGGCGATCTCGGTCACGCGGCCCGGCACCGCGGCCTCGATGCCGGCACTTTCGGAGATCGAGGCGCTTCTGGCTCGGAACTGAGGCCTTCCCCGCCACTATTCATCCTTCCTAAGGATTCTCATGGTTACCTGCGCCGCGTAGTGACCAGTGAGGTGGGGGCGCCTCAGTCGGGATCCGGCAGGTCCGGGTTCGGGTAACGGTCTCCAGCCATCGGCGCCCCCGCAGGTTTCGGGCCTGTGGGGCGGTGGCTTGGGCGCCGCGTCCCCGACCCACCAGGCGGCAGAATGCGTGCACGGGCACCCCGATGGCGTGAACGAGGACCGCCATGTGCACGATCTGCGAG
The DNA here is from genome assembly GCA_003605175.1 of Paracoccaceae bacterium. Classification (GTDB taxonomy): domain Bacteria; phylum Pseudomonadota; class Alphaproteobacteria; order Rhodobacterales; family Rhodobacteraceae; genus Ovoidimarina. The sequence continues at coordinate 48,884 of QWDA01000016.1, forward strand.
AATTTCCGTCCCTACGAGTCGGATTGCGCCTATGATGCGCTGAACGATGTCGAAACGGTCACCGTTTCGGCCACACCCACCTATACCGTCGATCAGATCGCCACATATGTGAACACCGGCTATTGGGGCGCCGGTGGGCAGCGGCATTTCAATGTCGCGCCCGGTGGCTCGCTGACGGTGGATCTGAGCGCGCTGGCCACGGTCGGCCAGAACCTCGCGCGGAAGGCGCTCGATGCCTGGACCTCGGTGACGGGCATCACCTTCGTCGAGCAGACCGGCAGCGTCGATATCGATTTCGACGACGAGTATTCCGGCGCCTATTCCAGCCATTCGAGTTCGAACGGCACGATCATCTCGTCCTTCGTGAACGTGAACAAGACCTGGAACGGCGGCAACCCGAATGTCGACAGCTACCATTTCCAGACCTACCTGCACGAGATCGGGCACGCGCTCGGGCTCGGCCATTCCGGAGATTACAACGGTTCGGCGACCTACGGCACCGACAACCACTACACCAACGACAGTTGGCAGATGTCGGTGATGTCGTATTTCAGCCAGTACGAGAATACTTCGATCAACGCCTCCTTCGCCTATGTGATCTCGCCGATGCTCGCGGATATCCTGGCGATCCAGGAGCTCTACGGCACGCCGACGACGCTTTCGGGCGATACCATCTATGGCGAGGGCGCAAATAGCGGGCTTGCGATCGACGATTGGCTGAGCATGAGCCAGCCGGTCACGCTGACGCTGTGGGACGGCGGCGGCACCGACCTGATCGACCTGTCGAGCCAGGGCTACTCGCAGCGGATCGACCTGACGCCCGAGGCGACGTCGGACGTGCAGGGGCTGATCGGCAACCTGATCATCGCCCGCGATGTCATGATCGAGAATGTCGAGACCGGCAGCGGCAACGACACGGTCACCGGCAACGATGCGTCGAACAGCTTTCTTTTGGGCGGCGGGGCCGATGTGGCCTATGGCGGCGCCGGGTTCGACCTGATCCATGGCGAGGCGGGCAACGACACCCTTTATGGCGGCGCGCAGGCGGACAATCTCTACGGCGATGCCGGGGCGGACACGCTTTATGGCGACCAGGGCTTCGACCGGCTGTTCGGCGGGGCCGACAACGACACGCTCTATGGCGGCGCCGACGGTGACGCGCTGTTCGGCGAGGATGGCGACGACCGGCTGGAGGGCGAGGCGGGCGATGACCGGCTCTATGGCGGTATCGGCAGCGACACGCTCTTTGGCGGCGACGGGGCCGACGAGATCAATGGCGATGCCGGGTTCGACCTGATCCATGGCGATGCGGGCGACGACGTGCTCCGTGGCGGCGCGCAGGCCGACAATCTCTACGGCGATGCGGGTGCCGACACGCTCTATGGCGACCAGGGCTTTGACCGGCTGTTCGGCGGCGCGGACAATGACACGCTCTATGGCGGCGCCGACGACGACGCGCTGTTCGGCGAGGATGGCGACGACTGGCTGGAGGGCGAGGCGGGCGATGACCGGCTCTATGGCGGCAGCGGCAACGATACGCTCTCGGGCGGGGACGGGGGTGACGAGATCAATGGCGATGCCGGGTTCGACCTGATCCACGGCAACGCGGGCGACGATGTGCTCCATGGCGGCGCACAGGCCGACAATCTTTATGGCGATGCCGGGGCCGACACGCTCTATGGCGACCAGGGGTTCGACCGGCTGTTCGGCGGGGCGGACAATGACACGCTCTATGGCGGCGCCGATGGCGATGCGCTGTTCGGCGAGGCGGGCGACGACTGGCTGGAGGGCGAGGCGGGCAATGACCGGCTCTATGGCGGCACGGGCAACGACACGCTTCTGGGCGGCGACGGCAACGATGCGCTCGACGGCAATGCCGGGTTCGACCGGCTCGACGGCGGTGCGGGCAACGACACGCTGCGCGGCGGGTTCAACGCCGATACCTTCGTCTTCGCCGATGGCTGCGGCAGCGACACGATCACCGATTTCGACGCGACGAACATCTACGAGCGGATCGACCTCACCGGGCTCGCCGCCATCGTGGACTGGACGGACCTCTCGACCAACCATCTGAGTTCCGACGCCTCGAACTGCTATATCGACGCGGGCGGCGGCGACTTCATCACGCTCCTCGGCGTTTCCCTGGGCGATCTCGACGCGGGCGATTTCCTGTTCTGAGCCCGGCCTTCGCAGTTTGCGTTTCGCGCCCCGGTTGCTAGGGTCGCGGCAGCGAGGAACGCGGGGGAGGACGCAGGATGCGTTTGGTGCAAGGCGGCGCGTTGGCAATGGCCCTGTCATTGGCGCTTTTGGGTCCGGCCCGGGCCGAGACCGGGCGGCTGACGGTCGAGTTGAACAAGGTCGAGGATGTCGGTGGCGGCGGCTGCCGCGCGTTCTTCCTGTTCCGCAACGAGACCGGCAAGACGCTCGAAGGCTTCGAGATGTCGCTGGCGATCCTGAATTCCGGGGGGGTGATCGACCGGCTCCTGACCATCGACGCGGCGCCCCTGCCGGCCTCGCGCACCACGCTGAAGCTGTTCGAGATCCCCGAGCTGGGCTGCGGCGATATCTCCGAGGTGCTCCTTCACGACGTCCCCGCCTGCAAGCCGCAGAACGAGGACGAGATCGACTGCTTCCAGGTCATGGATCTCGTCAGCCGCGCGCCGGCGGCATTCGTGAAGTAGCGCGCCGATGTCGGGCATCGGCGAGATGATCTCGGGCGGCGGCCCGATCGTCGTCATCCTGATCGGGCTCTCGGTGATCTCCATCGCGCTGATCGCGGTGAAGGTGGTCGGGCTCCTCGGCGTGACCGGCGGCGCGGCGGGGCGCGAGGCGGCCTTCGCGCTCTGGTCGGGCGGCGACCGGCACGCGGCGCTGAAGGCGATGGAGGCGGCCAGAAGTCCCGCCGACCGGCTGGTGCGGCAGGCGATGAGCGGGATGCTGGCGGGGGTGAACCGCAAGGCGCTCGACGACGATCTGGAATGGCGCGGCAATGCCGAGATGGCGGCGATGGGGCGCTACATAAGGGTGCTCGACCTGATCGCGATGGTCTCGCCGCTGCTGGGGCTTCTCGGCACGGTGCTGGGGATGATCCAGTCGTTCCAGGAACTGGCACTGGCCGAGGGGGCGGCGAATGCCTCGCTGCTCGCGGGCGGGATCTGGCAGGCGCTCCTGACCACGGCGGCGGGGCTGATCGTGGCGATTCCGGCGGCGATCGGGGCCTCGCTCCTCACCGCGCGGGTCGAGGCGGCAGGGCAGGCGATCGAGGCGGCGATCGGCCGGCTCTACGCTATCGAGGACCGGGTGGGCTAGGCCCGGGGAGGGCGCCATGCGACTGACGTCGAGAGAGCCCGCACGGTCGCCGATCACGCTGGTGCCGATGATCGACGTGCTGATGATCATGCTGGTCTTCTTCATGGTGACCTCGACCTATCTCGATCTCGACATGATCCCGATGGCCGAGCGGCGCGAAGAGGCGCCTGTGGCCGGTCCGGGCGGCGGCGGGGCGCGGCTCCTGATCCGGCTCGGGGCCGACGGGCGGGCGCATCTTTCGGGCCAGGTGCTGGCGCCCGATGCGGTGGGCGCGGCGATCGCGGCGCGACTGGCGGCGGCGCCGGATCTCGAGGTGATCGTGCTGCCCTCGGGCGGGGCGGATGTGCAGGCGCTGGTCTCGCTGATGGACGCCTCGGTGGCGGCCGGGGCCGGGCGGGTGCGGATCGTGCGGCTCGAGGCCAGCCCGTGAAGCTCGCGCGGCCGAAGAAGCGGGCGCATCCCGAGACGATCATCGCGCTGATCGATGTGGTGTTCTTCCTCCTCGTGTTCTTCATGCTGATCGGCCGGATGGACGCGACCGCGCCTTTCGCGGTGGTCCCCCCGGTGGCGCAATCGGGGGCCGATATGCCGGGCGGCGGGGCGACGGTTTCGGTGGCGGCGGATGGCGGGCTGGCGCTGGACGGGCGGGCGGTGGATCAGGCGGGGCTGCTCGGCGCCCTGGCGGCGCGGCTCGGGGAGGAGCCCGGGCTTCTCGTCCGGATCAACGCCGACGGCGCGGCGCCCCTGCGCCGGCTCCTGCCGCTTGCCGGAGAGATCGAGGCCTTGGGCGCGCGCGACGTGGTGCTGGTGGTCACGCCGGAGCCGGTGCGGTGAGGGGTTTCCTGCTCTGGCCACTGGCGCTGGCAGTGTCGCTGGCGGTGCATGCGGGCTTCGCGGTGGCGCTTCTCGCCGCCCTCGCGCCGGAGCAGGTGCCGCAGCAGGAGCCCCCGGAGGCGCGGCTCGACATGGCGAGCTACCCGGTGGAGCAGAGCGTGGCGCGCCCCGAGGCGGCAGCAGGCGACCGGGCCGAGGAGAAGGCGCCGGAGGGCACTGCGGTTTCGGGCGATGCGATCCCGGTGAGCCGGGCCGAGGCGCGGGCGCCGGAGGCCGAGGCGGTGCCGGCGGTGGAGGGGGGCACACGGGTCGCGGCGCACGTGGCGGTGGGTGCAAGGGCCGAGGCGGCGCCGGCGGAGGGGGCGGCGCTCGCCGCCGTGGCGGCCGCCGCGCCGGTTCTGGCAGGAGCACCGCCCGAGGCGGAGCCCGCCGCGCCGGTGAATGCCGCCGTGGAGCATGTGGAGGCGGCGGCGTTCCGGCCCGAACAGGCGGTGGCCGCGGTGGCCCTGGCACCGCTCGCGGTGATCGCCGCGCCGTCGCCGGGTGCGCGGGCCGGGCCGGTTCCGCCGCCGTCACCTCGGCCAGCACCGCCTTCAGGCGCTCCTCGAACTCGCCGCGATATTTCGCACCGGCGATCAGCGCGCCCATGGCGAGCGACAACAGCTTCTTGTTGCGCAGGCCCCCGGGCCCGTCGCCATCGACGATCCGCATCGCCAGACCCTCGGCGATCGCCGTCTTGCCGACGCCGGGCTCGCCGATCAGC
>QWDA01000017.1 GCA_003605175.1 Paracoccaceae bacterium
GCCGTATTTTTCCTGGAAGTCCTCCGCGATCATCCGCGTCAGCACGTCCTCGAGATCGCCCGGCGGGAACGGGACGACGAAGTTCACCGGCTTTTCCGGATAATCGGCGAGGGCGGCCGCGGGCATGCCGGCCAGAGCGAGTGCGCCGGCGGCGCGAAGGAACTTTGACATGATGACCTCCCATTGTTGTTGGACCCGCAACAAGGCGAATCGCAGCAGGCACATTTAACGTGTTAATTTAAACGACCCTTGTCAATTGTTAACTCGTGAAGCACCATTACCCGTCATGCTTTGGAGACAGGAGTTTCGCTTGGCTGGTCGAGATCCGCTCGAGGACCAATGGACCGAACAATATTGGACGACAAGATCGCTTCCAATTGCGCTTCTGCGTGCGCGGGAACTCCTCATGCGTCGGTTTCGTCCCATGTTGCTGGACCACGAAGTTACCGAGCAGCAGTGGCGCGTCCTGCGTGTTCTGTCGGAATTCGATGGCATGGATGCCGGCGACCTGGCAGAGCACGCCTGCATCCTCGCGCCGTCCCTGTCACGGATCAGCAAGGCGCTGGAGGCACGCGGACTGATCCTCGTCAGCCGGGATCCTGTCGATGGCCGGCGTTCGATCATCCGCCTAACGCAGCAGGGGTTCGACTTCATTCGGGTGGTGGCGCCGATAAGCGGCCAGATCTACGCGGAGCTCGAGGGAAAGGTCGGACGGGAGCGCATCGAAACGCTTCTCGACGAACTCGACGCGCTCATCCTCGAACTGGCACCGGAGAAGTGACGCGGCCCGTGGCCGGTGTCGAGGGTTCCCGGCTTGAGGAGCAGCGTCCCGGCGCAGTTCGCAAACCGCTGCCTGACGCCGAAGGGCCGCGGGCTCATTCCGTCGCGAGCACTTCCGCAGTCGCGGCGACCACTCCATCCCGGAGCCACCGGACGAACGGATCCTCGTGCGACCGCGCGCTCCAGAACAGCTTCAGGTCGAAGCGCACGTCGAACGGCGCCGCAATCGCGGCATAATCGGCTCCGAACTGGTCCGCGACACGACGCGGCACGGTCAGGATGCAGTTTCCCGCCTTGATCAGCTGCGCGACACCACCGAAGGACGGCAGCACGACCAGGGGGTCGATCTCGATACCCTTCCGGCGAAGATGCGTGATGTAGAACGGTGTCCAGCCGCTCTCGTAGTTGATGACGACATGCCTGGCCCTCCGATACTCCTCAAGGCTCAGCCCGTGGCGCCGCGGGTCGTCCGCCCGCACAAGGCAGACATATCGATCCGAAAAGAGCTGGCGGACCATGAGCCCCGATTGCGTCGACACCAACGGCGACAGAAGGATATCCACCTCGTCGGCCAGAACCCGCGCGTGGCCGGACGCCTCTGCCGTTCTCACCTGAACGCGCACGCCCGGCGCTTCCCGGCTTATTCTCTCGATGATGCCGGGCAGAAGGACAAATCGCTCGTAATAGTTGCAACCGATCCGGGCGACCCGCGTCGTGCTCCGTGGGTCGAAATCCTGTGGACGGATCAGCTCGGCGAAATTGCGGGACAGGTCCCGGAGCTGCGGCACGATCTCGCTGCAACGCGGTGTCGGCGCAACGCCACGCCCCTGCCGGACGAACAGCGCATCTCCGAAGGCCTTGCGCAGGCGGTCCAGGGTGTAACTGACCGTGGACTGGGTCACACCGGCAAGATCCGCGGCGGCGGTCAGCGAACCGGTATCGTACACCGCGACGAGGATCCGCAACGCGTGGAAGTCGACCTTCAATGCATCGAAATATTCCATAGTTAACATCTAATCTATTGCCTTGATGGATTGTCAAGCGATGCGCAGTCTGACCCCTGAACACTTGCGAGGGAGGCGCAGATGGCAATCGGGGTCAGATCGTATGACGAGGTGTCGCTTGCGCAGCTGCGCGCCGATCCCTACCCGACCTATCGCACGCTGCGCGCGGAGGCCCCGGTCGCCTGGCTGGCGCCCGCAGGCATCCATCTCGCGACGCGGTTCGACGACATCATGCGGATCGAGAAGGATCATGAGACCTTCCCCGCGCTCGACCTGCGCTCGCTCCAGATCAAGGCGATGGGCCATTCCCTGATGCGCCGCGACGGGGCCGACCATGGGCGGCAGCGCCGGGCCCTGGACCCCACCTTCGCGCCGGGCGTCGCGAAACGGCACTGGCAGCCGCTCTTCGAAGACATCGCGAACGACATCATCGAGGGGCTGTACGAACAGGGACGCGCCGACCTGTTCTCGGATTTCGCGGCACCCCTGGCGTCGCGTTGCCTGATGCACATCCTCGGCCTGACGCAGATCGACTGGCGCGACCTGTGCAGATGGAGCCAGGCCCTCATGGACGCTACCGGCAATTACGGCGACGATCCCGCCATCTGGGCACGCGGCAAGGAGGCATACGACAGTATCGATCGCGCCATCGAAGCGCGCGTGCCGGAGCTGCAAGAGGCGCCTGACCAGTCCGCGATTTCCTCCATGCTTCACGCGGAGGATCCGCTGGACATGGCCGACTTGCGGGCCAACGCCAAGGTGATCGTCGGTGGAGGTCTCAACGAGCCGCGCGATGCGACGTGCACCGCGGTGCTCGGGATGCTGACAAATCCGGATCAGCTGGCACGGGTGCGCGAGGACGAGACGCTTTGGCGGATCGTGTTCGAAGAGGCGGTACGCTGGATCGCGCCGATTGGCCTTTATCCGCGGCGGGTTGCCAGGCGCGTGGAGATCGGCGGCGCGGTGCTGGAGGGCGGAGATGCGATCGGGCTTTCGGTGGCTTCCGCCTGCCACGACGAGGACCATTTCGACGACGGCGAGCGGTTCGACATCTTCCGTAAGCGCAGCCCGCATCTTGCATTCGGTGCCGGCCCGCATTTCTGCCTGGGAACGTGGATTGCCCGCATGCAGGTGGGCCAGATCGGCGTGCCGGCCCTGTTCCACCGATTGCCGAACCTGCGCCTTGATCCCGACCATGAGCCGGCGATCGAAGGCTGGGTCTTCCGCGGCCCGACCAGCCTCAGGGTCGTCTGGGATGCCTGACGAGGCTTCCCGGCCTTGCCGCTGCCGCGGCTCATTCAAGGACAGTTGACGGAAGAGGACCAATGCCGAAACTCACCTTCGTTCAATCCGACGGAACCCGCATGGAGATCTCGGCCGAGGCCGGGCGTTCCGTCATGGAGGCGGCCATCGCGAACAGCATTCCCGGCATCGTTGCGGAATGCGGCGGCTCCATGGCCTGTGCGACCTGCCACGTGTTTCTGGACGACGCCACGGCAGAATTGGCTGGGCCACTCGCTGCAGACGAAGACGACATGCTGGATTTCTCAGCGGTACCGCGCCGCGCGACCAGCCGGCTGAGCTGTCAGGTGCAAGTCGCGGATACCTTCAAGGGCGCCGTCATCACGATCCCCGAGACACAGGTCTGATGCGCGGCTCCTGGAAGTCCGCGGAACGGACTGCCCGATAAAAGGAGGCACAATCGCAGCGCCCCCTGTCGCGATTGCCCTGATGACCGGGCGTTACCGCGCCATCGCGATCGTTCCGTCGGCGACCCAGCGGTCGATGATCTCCAGAACCTTTTCCGAGAAAGCCATGTCATTGATATGGCAATCGAGGTCGTGGAGCCGCACCGGTTCCGTCATCACCTTGCGGTATTCCTCCACCATCTCGGCGAGGGCTTCGGGATCGTGTGCGGGCATGCCTTCCAGGTCCCAGGCATGGATCCCCCGGGTCGGCAGAAGGAACTCGACCGGGCCTTCCGATTGCTTCAGTCGGGCGGCCACGTCGCGTGCCAGTTCGCGACGCTCCTCGCCCGTCAGGAAGGCAGAGGCGATCAGGCGGTTATGGGCGTGGTAGTCGCGATCCTTGAACCGGCCCGGGGGGGACTGCCAGGCCGGAAAGTCGATCATGTCGCCAAACGCCGGTGCGGCGAGAACGGGTATCGCCCTGCGCCCCGCGGACAGCATGCGGTCATTGCCGGCATTGACCAGCGAACCCATCATCAGGTTGCCCACCTCCTGCACGGTGAAATCCAGCACCGCGGCGAAATAGCCCTGGCTTGCGAGGCTTTCGAACGCCATTCCGCCCATGCCGGTCGCGTGGAACACCGCGACCGAGAAGCCCCGGTCGATCAGCGGCTGGCGCAGATGGACCATGTATTTCAGCGCCGATGAGCCGAGGCTGGTCATGCCGATCACCGGGCGGTCGGGCCTGGGCGGCACCACCGCCTGCGCCGCGCCGTAGACCGCCCCGGCGGCCTGGCTGAGCGTCGCCATGCAGATGTCGTTCAGACCGTAGAGCCCGCCGGCCCAGAGGATCATCTGGATGTCGGCCGACAAACGGTCGGGCGCGATCAGGCCGGAAAAGGCAATGGTCGACACGACGTATTTCGGCACCCCGAGCGGCAATGCGCGCGCGCAGTCAAGCGCAAGATCGGTGCCCATCGTACCGCCGAGCGCGATCATCCCGTCGATCTTGCCGTCCGCAAAGAGCTGCGCTGTCAGTTTCGACGCCCCCTCCGCCATGATCTGCATGGCGTGGTTCTCATCGCCGGAGTCAATCGCGTCCCGGATCGTCTTGCCGGCGGCCGCCGCCACATCGTGCTTGGAAATGTCGGTCGGCCGGGACGGATCGCCCAGCACGCTGACGTCCATGGAAATGACCTCGCCACCGAGCTTGCGGATGCTGTCGCACAGGAAATGCAACTCGCCGTCCTTCGTGTCGTAGGTGCCGATGACCAGTATCGTCTTTCTATTGCCCATGCTTTTCTCCCTGGTGTCGTTTCACTCTTGGACCGTCTGGCCTTGCCATTTCCTGCTCTTGCCCCCTGCGGTCGCGCTTTCCGGGGGCCATACCCTGAACATTCGGCGCCTCCCCACGATGATTAACGAGTTATCTATTGACAAGAGCCAATCTGCTTAACATGTTATATTTATCCGGGAGGAATCATGCCGCATCTGTCCATCGACTACTCGCCTTCGCTCGAGGATCATGTTCAGATCAGTGCGATCTGCAGCGCGTTGCACGCAGTTCTGACGGCCTCCGATGACTTTCCCACTGCCGGAATCCGCATCCGTGCCTTCCGGGCCGATCATTTCATGGTTGCCGATGGACATGCGAAAAACGACTTCCTGGCGATGACGCTCAGCGTCGGGTCAGGGCGCAGCAAGGCGCAGTTGAAAGCCGTGGGGGACCTCTTGTTCGCTGCCGCGCAGGAAGTCCTGAAGGAACGGCTGGCAACGCCCCATTTCGCGCTTTCGCTCGAGATCAGGGTCATCGACCCGGAACTCAGCTGGAAAGACACACCCATTCATCACCGCCTGTCGGGCAACTCGTGAGGATGCCTTCGACGTCCCTCCGCCCAGCCATCTCGTGAGGACTTCCATGACCGTTCTGGACGACAACCTGAAAAAGCTTGACGGCTTCCTGGCCCGCTTTCGCGACACCGGTATCCGCAACAGGATTGGCGGACAGGATGTCACGGGCAGCGCCGGCGTGTTCCAGTCGACCTCGCCGGTCGACAAGAGCGTCATCTGCGACGTCGCGCATGGCACCGCGGAAGACATCGACGCAGCGGCAAACGCGGCGCATGAGGCCTTCGCCGCCTGGCGCGACTTGCCCGCGCTGCAGCGCAAGAAGATCCTGATCCGCATTGCCGATGGCATCGAGGCACGGGCCGAGGAAATCGCGCTTTGCGAATGCTGGGATACCGGGCAGGCCTACAAGTTCATGTCCAAGGCCGCCCTGCGCGGGGCCGAGAACTTCCGCTATTTCGCCGATCAGGTCGAAAGCGCGCGCGACGGTCAGCACCTGAAATCGCCGACGCTGATGAACATCACCACCCGCACGCCGATCGGCCCGGTTGGGGTCATCACGCCCTGGAACACGCCCTTCATGCTGTCCACCTGGAAGATCGCACCAGCGCTGGCCGCCGGCTGCACCGTGGTGCACAAGCCCGCCGAAGCCTCGCCGCTGACCGCGCGGCTGCTGGTCGAGATCGCCGAAGAGGCGGGCCTGCCGCCGGGCGTGCTGAACACCGTCAACGGCTTTGGCGAGGGCGCGGGCAAGGCGCTCTGCGAACACCCGAAGATCAAGGCCATTGCCTTTGTCGGCGAAAGCCGCACCGGCAGCCTGATCACCAAGCAGGGCGCCGATACTCTGAAGCGCAATCACCTGGAACTGGGCGGCAAGAACCCGGTCATCGTCTTTGACGACGCCGACCTGGACCGCGCGCTGGATGCGGCGATCTTCATGATCTACTCGATCAACGGCGAGCGCTGCACATCGTCCTCGCGGCTCCTGGTGCAGGATACCATCCGCGCGGAATTCGAAGCCAAGCTGGTCGAGCGGGTGAACAACATTACGGTCGGCCACCCGCTGGACCCGGCGACCGAGATCGGCCCGTTGGTGACCGAAGAGCATTTCAACAAGGTCACATCCTATTTTGACATCGCCCGCGAAGACGGCGCCCGCGTCGCGGCGGGGGGTGTCACGGTGGGCGACGAGGGCTATTTCGTGCGTCCGACCCTGTTCACCGGTGCCAACAACCGGATGCGCATCGCGCAGGAAGAGATCTTTGGCCCGGTCCTGACCTCGATCCCGTTCAGCACCGAAGAGGAAGCGCTGCAGATCGCCAATGACATCCCCTACGGGCTGACCGGCTATGTCTGGACCAATGACCTGACCCGCGCGCTGCGCTTCACCGACAAGCTCGAAGCCGGGATGATCTGGGTGAACTCCGAAAACGTCCGCCACCTGCCGGCGCCCTTTGGCGGGGTCAAGGCCAGCGGCATCGGACGCGACGGCGGCGACTGGTCGTTCGAATTCTACATGGAACAGAAGAACATCGCCTTCGCCACCGGACGGCACAGGATCACGCGCCTGGGCGCACTCTGAGGAAACACGAGATGCCGATTCCCGCCCCCAATCTCTATCCCGACTTCAACACCGTCCGGCTGAGCCATGTCTGCCTGAATGTCGCCGACCTCGCCGTGTCAAAGGCCTTTTACACCGACATCCTCGGACTTCAGGTCACCGACGAGACCGACAGCCATGTCTATCTGCGCGCCATGGAAGAGCGCGGCCATCATTGCGTGATCCTGCAGCGATCCGATCGGCCCGGCACCGTCGAGGTCATGGGATTCAAGACCTTCGACGAGGCGGATCTGGACCGGGCCGAGGCGTATTTCAAGGGAAAGGGCCGGCCGACCGAGTGGTTGGAGCGTCCGTATCAGGGCCGCACGCTGCTCACCTCGGACAACATCGGCATACCGCTGGAATTCTATCACAAGATGGACCGGCTGGCGCCGATCCACCAGAAATACGCCCTGTACCGGGGCGTGAAGCCCTTGCGCATCGACCATTTCAACTGCTTCAGCCATGACGTGGATGCCTCGGTGGACTTCTACAGCGATTTCGGTTTCCGGGTGACCGAATACACCGAGGACGAGGACAGCAAGAAGCTCTGGGCGGCCTGGATGCACCGCAAGGGCGGCGTGCACGACATGGCCTTCACCAACGGCACCGGCCCGCGGATGCATCACGTCGCTTTCTGGGTGCCGACGCCGCTGAACATCATCGACCTGCTCGACCTGATGGCCACCACAGGCCACGTGTCGAACATCGAGCGCGGGCCGGGGCGGCACGGCATCTCGAATGCCTTCTTCCTGTATATCCTGGACCCCGACGGGCACCGGATCGAGATCTACTGCTCGGACTACCAGACCGTCGATCCCGATCTCGAGCCGATCAAGTGGGATCTGAAGGATCCGCAGCGCCAGACCCTCTGGGGCGCGCCCGCGCCGCGCAGCTGGTTCGAGCATGGCAGCACCTTTGCCGGCGTCGAAACGGCGGAGTCCGGCCTCGGCGCCAGCCCGATCATCGCACCTTGAGCCTCGATCCGCGGACTCCGTCGCTGTCAGGTCAGGCGGCCCTTGTCGGCGGCCAGTGGAGCGCAGGGCTCGATGACTCTGTCGAGACCAAATACATCTGCGCGGACAGCATCTCGTCGGAGGCGTGACGCATGGACTGGGACGAATTCTCCGGATGGAGCAAACACATTGCCGACTGGGGGGCGCAGTATCACAAGAGCCTGCGTGACCGCCCGGTGCGCCCCCGGACGCGGCACGGAGACACCGCGTCGCAGTTGCCGGCCCATCCGCCCGCGAAGCCCGAGGGCATGCAGACGATCCTGCGGGATTTCGAGACCATCATCATGCCGGGCATGACACATTGGCAGCATCCGCGCTTCTTCGCCTATTTCCCGGCCAATGCCGCGCCGCCGTCGATGCTGGCCGAGCAGCTGGCCAATACGGTCGCCGCGCAATGCATGCTCTGGCAGACCTCTCCCGCCGCGACCGAAGTCGAAGGCGTCATGATCGACTGGATGCGGCAGGCACTCGGGCTGGCCGATGGGTTTACCGGCGTGATCCAGGACTCCGCGTCATCGGCGACCTTGTCGGCCGTCCTGACGATGCGCGAACGGGCGACGAACCACACCGGAAACCGCGAGGGCCTGTCCGACAAGGGACATCTGCGCGTCTACTGCTCCGACCAGGTACATTCCTCGATCGATCGCGCCTGCTGGGTCGCGGGTATCGGGCAGGACAATCTGGTCAAGATACCGGGAACGGGGCCGCGCCATGGCATGGATGCAGCCGGGCTGGACGCCGCGATCAGGGCGGACATCGCGGCGGGTCATACACCTGCCGGTATCGTCGCGACGACCGGCGGCACCGGCGTCGGCGGCTGCGACGATCTTGAAGCCGTCCTGACCGTGGCCAGGGCGCATGACCTCTACACCCATCTCGACGCGGCCTGGGCGGGGTCGGCGATGATCTGCCCCGAATTCCGCGAGGATTACTGGCAGGGTGTAGATGGCTTCGACAGCATCGTCTTCAGCCCGCACAAGTGGCTGGGCGCGCAGTTCGACTGTTCGATCCAGTTCCTGCGCGATCCGGCGCCGCAGCTCAACACGCTGAAGATCGAACCGGAATATCTGAAGACCACCGGCGCGCCCGTCACCAACTATTCAGAATGGACCGTTCCTCTGGGCCGGCGGTTCCGCGCATTGAAATTGTGGTTCCTGCTCCGCTCCTACGGGCTCGAAGGTCTGCAACAGCGGATCCGCAACCACGTCGACTGGGCGCGGGAACTGTGCGAGGCGCTCGGGGAGATCGAGGGGTTCGAGATCGCCACAGCCCCGATCCTCAGCCTGTTTTCCTTTCGCTGCCCCGGTGACGACGAGACGCAGCAAAGGCTTGTCGACGCGATCAACGACGACGGGCGGATCTACCTGACGCAGGGCCTGTTTCAGGGACGCAAGATCATCCGGGTCCAGGTGGGGCAGTTCGACACTACCCGCGAAGATGTCATGTCCGTCCGGCCCGTCGTTCAGGAAGTCTGGGAGAAGATCAGGTGAAACTTGCAACATTCACGAGCGAGAACGAACGCTTCTACGGGGCTGTCACGGACGCGGGCATGATCGCCCTGAACGACGCCTTCCCGCAGTGGCCGACGCTGTTCGACGCGGTGCGGGCGAACGGGCTCGCCGAACTGGGCAAGGCCGCCGAGGGCAAGGATGTGACACACACCGACATCCGGTACGACATGGTCCTGCCCGATGCCCGGCGCATCCTCTGCGTCGGCGTCAACTTTCCCGACCGCAACGCGGAATACAGGGACGGCTCCGAGCAGCCGAAATACATGTCGCTGTTTCCGCGCTTTGCCAGCGGCTTCACCGGTCATGACCGGCCGCTGATCCGCCCCCCCGAAAGTCACAAGCTGGACTACGAGGGCGAGGTTGCCATCGTCATCGGCAAGGGCGGACGCCGCATCTCGAAGGCCGACGCCTACGATCACATCGCGGCGCTGACGCTGTGCAACGAAGGCACGATCCGCGACTGGGTCCGCCACGCGAAGTTCAACGTGACGCAGGGCAAGAACTGGGACAAGTCGGGCTCCATCGGGCCCTGGCTGGTGCCCTTCACCGATGCGGCGCAGCTCGATGAGGCCCGCATCGTCACCCGCGTCAACGGCGAGGTCCGGCAGGACGACGTGCTGGCGCGTATGATGCACCCGATACGGCGCGAGATCGAATATATCTCGACCTTCATGACCCTGGAGCCGGGCGATATCATCGTCACCGGCACCCCCACCGGGTCCGGCGCCCGGCTGGATCCGCCGCAATTCCTCAAACCCGGCGACGTGGTCGAGGTCGAGGTGAACGGCATCGGCACCCTGCGCAACACCATCGAGGACGAAGCGGTATGACCCCCGAGGATCACGCAACAGCCGCCGCAGACCTGCTGCGCGCCGAGGTCACGGGCCGACAGATCGGCCTGCTGTCCCTGCGCCACCCGGACATCGGGATGGACGATGCCTATGCCGTGCAGAACGCCATCTACCGCGCCAAGCTGGACCAGGGGCGCAGGGTCATCGGCTGGAAGATCGGGCTGACGTCCAAGGCGATGCAGGCGGCCCTGAAGATCGACATTCCCGACAGCGGAATCCTGTTCGACGACATGGCCCTCGATCATGGCGCAACGGTGCCGGAGGGGCGTTTCATCCAGCCGCGCGTCGAGGCCGAGATCGCCTTTGTCATGAAATCCGCGATCGGTGGCGCCGGGGTGACCCGCGAAGACGTTCTGGCCGCGACGGATTTTGTCGCGCCGTCGATCGAAATTCTCGACACGCGGATCGTCCGGACCGATGCCGAAACGGGAAAGACCCGTACCGTCCATGACACCATCAGCGACAATGCGGCCAATGCAGGGATCGTGCTCGGCCCGCAGAGACACGCGGTCGACGCGTTCGATCTGCGCTGGGTGGGGGCGATCACCAGCCGCAACGGCGAGGTCGAGGAAACCGGTCTCGGGGCCGGGGTTCTGAACGATCCTGTCGAAAGCGTCGTCTGGCTGGCCCGCCGCATGGCGCAGTACGGCCAAAGCATCGAGCCCGGCCACATCATCCTGTCAGGCAGCTTCATCCGCCCTGTCGAATGCCCTTCGGGGTCGGCGATCCATGCCGACTTCGGCGCGTTCGGATCCGCCGACATCGCTTTTGCCTGAAAGGAATTCAGATGCCCGCACCGCGCAATCCCTTCAAACACGCCATCGCAGAGGGCAAGCTGCAACTCGGATGCTGGCTCGGCCTTGCCGATCCCTACATTGCGGAGATCAGTGCCGGTGCCGGATTTGACTGGCTCCTGATCGACGGCGAGCACGCGCCCAACGACCTGCGGTCCATCGTGGCGCAGCTTCAGGTGATCGCCGCGCGCGACGCCCAGGCCGTGGTCCGCCCGCCGATCGGCGAGACCTGGGTGATCAAGCAGATGCTCGATGCCGGGGCGCAGTCGCTCCTGATCCCGATGGTCGAAAGCGCCGCTCAGGTGCGGGACCTGCTCGCCGCGGTCACCTATCCGCCGCATGGGGTGCGCGGCGTCGGCGCGGCGCTGGTCCGTGCCTCCGACTTTTCCGGGATCACGGATTACCTGACCACCGCCCGCGACGAAATCTGCCTGCTGGCACAGGTCGAGAACCGAAAGGGCATGGCGGCGCTGGATGAGATCCTTGCGGTCGATGGGCTGGACGGCGTCTTCATCGGCCCGTCGGATCTGGCCGCCGATATGGGCTTCATCGGGCAGGCCGGTGCCCCCGAGGTCCGGCGCGCCGTGCTGAATGCGATGGAAAGGATCGTCGCGGCCGGGAAGGCGGGGGGCATTCTGACCCTGGACACCGAACTGCAGAAGGCGTGCCGAGACATCGGGGCGAGCTTCATCGCCACCGAAATCGACGTCACGCTGTTCGCGCGGAACATGCGCGCCGCCGCCAGCCGCGCACGCCAGAGCTTGACGTGACCCGGCAAGGGCTGCCGCCGTCTGGAAGGCGGTGATTTAGGCAAATCCGGGGAGCGAACGGCCGGGCCGCGGAGAATGCCGGTCTGCCGGCGCTCTACGCCGCTTCCCGTTGCCCGCCGACAAGCGCGTTGATGTGGTCGGGCCCCGTCGGCACGATGCCTGTCGGGTTCAGCGCCTTGACCGAGTAATAGCCCTGCGTGATGTGGTCCATGTCCACCGTCTCCGCCACCCCGGGCAGGTGATAGATGCGCTGCATGTAGGCCGACAGGCGCGGATAGTCGGCGATCTGGCGGCGGTTGGTCTTGAAGAGGCCATGATAGGCCGCGTCAAACCGGATCAGGGTCACGAAGGTACGGATATCGGTTTCGGTCAGCTCACCGCCGAACAGGTAATCGCCCGTCAGCTTCGCTTCGAGCTCGTCCAGCATGGTGAAGACATCCGAAACGGCGCTCTCATAGGCCCCCTGCGACGAGGCGAAACCGGCGCGATAGACGCCGTTGTTGAGCATCGTGTAGATCCGGGCGTTGAGCGCGTCGATCTCACCGGCGAGCGCCTCGGGATAGAGCCGCAGGTCGCTGGAGACGATCCCCTCGAAAGCCGTGTCGAACATGCGCAGGATGTCGGCGCTTTCGTTGTTCACCATCACGTCGCGCGCCATGTCCCAGAGCACCGGCACCGTGGCGCGGCCGGTGAAATGCGGATCGGCGCGGGTGTAGATCTGATGGATATGGCGCGCGCCCATCAGCGGGTCTTCGTCGGCGCCCGGATGACCGCCGAACCGCCATCCCTCGTCAGTGAGGACGGGGTTGACCACGACCACCTCGATCAGGTCGTCGAGCCCCTTCAGCTTGCAGGCGATGAGGGTGCGCGAGGCCCAGGGGCAGATCAGCGCCACATAGAGCCGGTAGCGCCCCGCCTCGGCCATGAAGCCGCCTTCCCCGGTGGGGCCCGGGCGGCCATCGGACGTGATCCAGTTGCGGAAGGAGGAAATCTGGCGGATGAAGTTGCCGTCTTCGTCGGCCTTCTGCACCGGCTGCCAGTTCTCCGACCATTTGCCATCTACCAGCATGGAGCTTCTCCGAAGAGCTTGGCCGAGGGTACCGGGGCCGCATCGCGACGGCCCCAGGCGTGGATCAGCAATCTGCGGAAATAGGCCCGCTGGCTCAGGCGAACTTGCCGAGGATACGGTCGACAACCGGCAGTTTCACCGCAAACGCGCCGGCACCCAGCAGGGCGATCGCCACCTGCACGGCGGTCCAGAATGCCGGGAATTCCCAGCCGCCGCCTTCGTTCGTGAAGCCCCAGCCATTGCCCGAATGCACCCAGGTGGCGCCGAGCAGAACCGCGATGAGCGGCAGCGAGACGGCGCGAACGCCGACGCCCAGGATCAGCGCCAGACCACCGCCGAGCTCGGCCAGGATGGTCAGGTAGGCGATGACGGCCGGCAGGCCGAGGCTTCCGAAGAAGCCGACAGTGCCGGGGATGGTGAAGACCAGCACTTTCAGAAGCCCGTGGGCG
This sequence comes from Paracoccaceae bacterium, assembly GCA_003605175.1. Lineage (GTDB taxonomy): Bacteria > Pseudomonadota > Alphaproteobacteria > Rhodobacterales > Rhodobacteraceae > Ovoidimarina. The sequence goes on from QWDA01000017.1 coordinate 13,381, forward strand.
ATGAAAAGCGCGCCGCTGCCGACGCGCAGCACGAGTGCCGCATAGTCGGCGGACGAGATGTTTTCTTGAGTCATGTCGTTGTCCTTTTCGTGCCAGGGGGCCGCATGCTGCGGACCCCTCCGTGGAATATCTGTGGCCAACATACAGCTTGCGCACAATCCACAAAATGACGAATATATAGAATGACTGCGCACATAATGTTCTGAATGGCGTCATTCAATGGATCTCGTCGACCAGCTCAGGGCCTTCGTCGCCACCGCGCAGACCGGCTCCTTCACGGCGGCCGCCGGGCAACTCGGCATTTCCAACCGCCTCACCTCGAAATACGTGGCCGAGTTCGAGGCGCATCTGGGCGTGCGGCTCTTCCAGCGCACCACCCGCAAGGTGGGGCTGACGCCCGCGGGCGAGGACCTGTTGGCCCGCGCGCCGGAACTCCTGGACGATCTCGACGCGCTCCTGGGCGAGATCGCGGAAAGCTCGCGCGGCTTTTCCGGCACGATCCGGGTCTCGGCACCGGTGACCTTCGGCGAGCTCTACGTGGCGAAGATGCTGGGGAGGTTCGCTGCCGCGCATCCGGACCTCTCCATCGACCTGCGGCTCAGCGACCGTTTCGTGGACCTGGCCTCGGAGGGCATCGACCTCGCCTTCCGCATCGGCATGACCGAGACGCTGTCGATCAAGGCGCGCAGGCTCTGCAGTTTCGAGAGCGTCTTCGCCGCAAGCCCCGCCTATCTGGCCGCCAACGGCACTCCGAAGACGCCGGAAGACCTTTCGCGCCACGCCTGCATCGTCGACACCAACCGGCGCGCCTCCCGACGCTGGAAGCTCTATCGCGATGGCAAGGAGATATCGGTAACGGTGGCGGGCCGGTTCCAGGTCAATTCGGCGCAGGCCGCCTGCGACCTGGCGATTGAGGGCCACGGCATCGCCTGTTCCCCGAGTTTCGCGATGGCGCGAGCGCTGCAACGTGGGCAGCTGGTGAAACTCTTCGCCGACTACACGAGCGAACGGAACCCGGTCAGCGCGGTCTATCTGGAAGGCCGCACTCTGCCCCGCAAGACCCGCGCGCTGATCGACTTCGCGGTGCAGGACATCCGCACCGTGGAATTCGCCTGACGCGCAAGGGCCCGGCGCCTCTCCGCGTCCCCGCGCGATGACGCGGCTCAGACATCCCCGGCAAGCGCCGCCGCATACAGTTCGAGCGTTTCGCCCACCATGACGTCCACGGTGCGGTGCTGCGCCAGGCGCCGGCTTGCCGTGCCCATCGCCATCCGAGCCGCGGGGGCGCCCGCCAGCCCGGCCAACGCCTCGCCGATCGCTTCAGCCGAGCTGTTCAGGGGCAGAATATGGCCATTCTCGCCCTCGATCACCGTTTCCTCGGCCCCGCCGACCGCTGTCGTCACAATCGGCATGCTGGCATGCAATGCTTCGATGAGCGTGTAGGGCATGGCCTCGTACCGGCTGGTCATGCAGAACAGGTCGAGCCCGGGAAACAGGGCCGGCCCGTCCCGCCAGCCGAGGAACCGGACCGGGGCGCCTTCCGCCGCCGCCTCGGCCTCTTGCCGAAGCGCGCCATCGCCGATCACCACACCGCGCAGTTCCGGGACGCGCTCCGCGACATGGCGGATCGCGCCGACGAAACGCAGCGGATCCTTCTGCGCGTCGAGGCGACCGATGAACCCCACGGCGATCTCGTCCTCCGTGAGCCCCATCTCCGCCCGAGCCGCCATCCGGCTTGCGCCCTCGGGCAGATACGCGCCGTTGACCACGCACCGGACGCGGTTCTTTGACATGCCGAGCCGCGTCACCGCATGGTCGCGTTCGGCGGCACTGACGGCGATGATCCGGTTCGCGCGCGGGGCGAGTGCGCGTTCGAGCAGGCCGTAGATCTGCTGCCCGGGCGCCTTCAACTCGGGATCCATGGTGCGGAAGGCGTGGGGCGTGTAGATCCGGGCCCCGCGCAGAGAGCGAGGAAGAAGGCGCACCAGCGCCCCTGCCTTCGAGCTGTGCCCGTGCAGGATGTCGAACTTCGGCAGGCGCCTCAGGAGCGCCGAAAGCGCCCGGAGGCTCTTCAGGTCGGACAGCCCAACGGAGCGGTTCATTTCCAGGGTATGGGTCTCGACCCCGGTCAGGGATGCAAGGGCGGCCTTGAAATCGGCCTGCGCCCGCGTCGGCGACCAGATCACGGTCACGTCCTGCCCGCACGCAGACAACCCCCGCGCGAGATCGAGCACGTGCCGGCCGGACCCGCCCCCCGAAGTTTCCAGGATCAGCGCGATGCGCAGCCTTCCCGTCACGGCGCACTCCCGCCTCTAGCGTCCCGCTCCCGAGCGGGCACGACCCGATCTATCCGGATCGCCGCAGCGCGGCAATGCCGTCCGGCCTCGCCGGCCGTCAGGCGATATCATCCTGCGCAGTCACGATCGCCGTGATGATCGCGGTCGCCATTCCGCCGTCATCGCTGTCGGTGGCAACATAGGACACCGAACTGGATACGGATTCGCCGGGCGCCAGATCACCGAAATCTCCACCTTCGTAGAAGAACGTGTTGCCGTTCGGGCTGACCCAGAAATTGCCGCCATTGTCGCCGGGCACCCAGAAATTGCCGCTGGGGTTCACCGTGGTCGCGCCCCCGACCCGGGTTACCGTCAGATTGTCTTCCTGGTCGTTCGAAAGGATGTTGATCATCGGGGCCGGGTCGCCCTGGACCTTTGCCAGCGAGTCGGGCTGAGCGTCGAAGTCGTTGACCATGCCGTCGGGTGCGGAAATCTCGGCCGTAACGGTCGACATCGCGGTGAAGCCTTCGCTGTCGGTGACGACATAGGTCACCGAGGATGTCGCCGTCTCGCCCGGCGCGAGCCCGTCGAAGGCACCGCCCTGATAGAAGAACGTGTTGCCGTTCGGGCTGACCCAGAAATTGCCGCCATTGTCGCCGGGCACCCAGAAATTGCCGCTGGGGTTCACCGCGGTCGCACTGCCGACCTGCGTCACCGTCAAACCCGTGCCGACGTCGTTGGTCAGGATGTCGACATTGCCGACGGCGCCGACCTCGGCCGCCAGCATGTCGACATTCGCGGTCAGATCGGAAGAACTGCCGTCGACGAACTCGATCACGGTCTGCGTGGTATGCCCGCCCGACCAGCCGCCATTGCTGAAATTGTAGAAGAAGTTGTAGCCGTTTCCGACGTCGTCCCAACGGCCGCCGACCGATGCCATCGCGACATAATCCTGTTCGCCGTTGCCGTTGCCGTTATTCGGCTCGCTCCCGAGCCAGTTGGCATAGGTGATCGGCGCCCCGTCCGCTCCGACGAAGGTTCCTTCGGTGGCTACGTCGTTGAAGCCGAGCCAGATCGGATTGTCGCCGGAAAGGAACGTGTCCATGATGAACTGGTTCTCGGCGGCGCTGTCGATCTCCAGCAGGATGCCGCCAAGCGCCTGGGCCTCGGCCTGCGCCTGGGTCCAGGTCTGGCCCGGCGTCCCGAGCACATAGGTGCTGTTGCCGAAGCGGATCTCCTGCGAGGCAATGCCGTTCACCGTCACGGTGATCGTCGCGGTCGAAGTTTCGCCCGTGTCGATCTCGGCGGTGTAGGTGATGCTGGTCTCGGCGCTTTCGCCTGCGGCAAGGAAGTCGAAATCGGGCCCGCCATCGAACAGCATGCCGCCTTCCGCCGAGATCGTGAACATGCCCCCGTTGGACCCTGCCAGGGTGATTTCAGGCACCGCGCCGCCGGTGTCGGTCAGGGCCTGGCCATTGGCGGCGACGATCTCCGGCTCGTCGCGGAAGAAGAAATCGTTGTCGAGCAAACCCAATGCCGAGCCGAAGGCAATCGCCTCCGCCGTCTGTCCGACATCGATGTCGAATGTATCGTCCGTGGCGCGAAGCAGGAAATCGTACTCGACCACGGTCTGGTTGGTATAGCCGCTGGCAAAACCGCCGTCGAAGAACGTGCCGCCCAGGTTCGCCGCGTCGTCCCATTGGCCGCTGTTCGACGAGATCAGCCCGTAATCCTGCCCTGTCCCGCCGCCGCCATTGTTGGGCTCGCCGGGAAGCCAGTTGAAGTAGCTCGCCGGATTCCCGGCCGAGTCGACAAACACGCCCTCCTGGGCAAGGTCGTTGATGCCGAGCCAGACCGGATTGTCGGCAACGAAGGCCGCCGTCACGGCGGCATTCTCGGCCGCGCTATCGATTGTCACGAGCGTTCCGCCCATCGCTTGAGCAGTCGCATTGGCCTCTTCCCAGGTCTGGCCGGAATCGGCCAGCACATAGGCATGGCCGTTGAAGACCAGGGAACTGACCAGCTCGGGCACGGGCGCCAGATTGGTCGGCGGCACGTAATCGCCCGCCACGGAGTTCTCGACGATATAGACCCAGCCGTCATGCTTGTTTGTCAGGAAGATCTGGCCTTCCGGCCCTTGCCCGAAGCGCACGTCCGACCTGATATTGCCGACGATCTCGGCAAAACTCCCCCGGATCTCTGGCGTCGTCGCGAGGTCGAAATCGGCGTTCTCGTAGAGCGTCAGTTCCGAGGGAGTGGCCCAGGACAGGAGGTCGGGGCTCTCGCCGGCCTCGAGCGAGGTCTTGGCGGCCAGGAGCTCCTCGATAGGCACGTGGTAGAGCCGGCTGCTCTGGGCGAAGTCGCCGAAGATGAACTGCCCGTCGAGCGCGCTGCCATTGGTGACGACGAAGCCCCCCGACAGCGCCTGGAACACGTCGCCGCGCGTGCCGATCGGTGCATCATGGGCGACGAAGGTCGCCGGATAGCGGTAGCCGTTCTGCCATTCGTCGGCCGGAAGCGGCTCCAGACCGGTCGTGTTGCCGCTGCCGTTGCCGAACGGGCCGCCCGCGACGAACGGGCCTTCGCGATAGCCCCAACCCAGGTTGTCGCCGGCCTCGATGATGTTCACCTCGTCGATATTGTCGAAGCCGACGCCGGTCGCGATCAGGTAAACCATCCCGTCGGGCGCCTGGTAGAACGAGAAAGTGTGCTCGTTCCGCAGGCCAAGCGCATAAACCTCGTCGATCATCGTCGGATCGCCGACGAAGGGGTTGTCGGAGGGGATGCCGTAGGGGTCGCCGTTGCCCTGTTCGAGCGGGTCGATCCGGAGCATCTTGCCAAGCGCATCGTTGTTCTGGCCGGCCGGCCGCGAGACGTTCAGACCGTTCGCCGTCCCGTCGCCGACCGAGATGTAGAGCATGCCGAAATCGGCATCGCCCGGCGCGGCATAGGGGTTGAACTCGATCTGCTTGACCGGGTGGTTGGCCTGCTGCGGCATCGCGATGCGCGCCACCTCGCGGTAGCTCGCCGGATCGAGCAGTCCGGTGCCCGGATCGGTGCTGAATTCGACGATCAGGCTGTCGGTATCGGTCACCTCTGGGAAATCCGAGATGTAGTTGAGCCCGGTCGTGTCGGTCGGGCGGTCGACCACCGCGGAGACGTAGAACTTGCCGTTGTTCTCGAAGTCGGGGTGGAACGCGATCGACCTCAACCCGCCCTGGCCGGGGAACTCGACGGTCTGTTCGAGACCTGCGGCGGCGAAGGCCGCGCCGACATCGAAGAAGAGCTCCGATGTGACCGTGCCGTCGGGATGACGGACGATCTCGAAGACCTTGCCGTCATGCGTCGTGGCGCCCTCGATCGACACGAAGATGCGGTCTCCGAGAACGTCGAAGGAGTTCACTCGCGTCGCCGGAAGCTGGACATATCGTGAGATCACCAGCTCGGTGCCCGAAGGCGAAAGCTCCGGGGCCACGCGGCTGTCGATCGTCGATTGCGGCTGTTCATGCGACCGCGCCACGTCGAGTGTCACGCTGGCCGTCGATTGCAGGCCCGTCGCGTCGGCCGCCGTATAGGTGAAGCTGTCCGGCCCGGCATATTCGGCATCCGGCGTGTAGACGATCTCGCCATTCACGATCGACGCGGTTCCGTTCTGGGCCGCACCGACGGAAACGATGGTGAGGTCGTCGCCGCCCACATCATTGGCCAGGACGGCGATCCGCATGTTCTGACCGTCTTCGATCACATGGAACGTGTCGTCTTCGGCGAATGTCCCCATCGGCCTGAGATGGATCGGCGCCGTGACCGGACCCTTCGGAAGATCGCCGTTCCCGACATCGATGATCGAGGCCGCAAAGCCCAGGGGAAGCATGGCCTCGCCGGCGAAATCGTAATCGGCGACCTCGTCGAAGTTGAAGAGGTTCGAGATGTCCTGCGGAGTGCCGTCCAGGACGACATCGACGGTCTGGAACTCCACCGCGTTGTTGGCCGGAAAATCCGATGCCGCCAGCGCGTCGAGCTGGGCCTGCAGCTGCGGCGCATAGGCCTGCTGCGCCGGGGTGCCGGAATAGAACAGGTTCTCGGTCGGCTGGATGAAGCCCTTGCTCAGAACGACGCGGACCGTTTCGCCGGCCGGCCCGTCGACGACAACCTGCGGCGTCTCGGTATAGATGCCCGCACCGCCCGCGCCGAGCCCGTTCACGGTAAGACTGGCCGCGAGGCCGGGGCTGTCTTCGGCCGCAAGGCCATGCGATCCGGCCTGGGTTCCGGTGCCGATCAGCGAGCCCGTGGCCGACGATCCGTCGGCGAAGTTGACGGTGAAGGTCGAGCCGATCAGCTCGGCGCCGGAAATACCGCCGACATCCCAGCTGGGATCGCTGCCGGCGTCGAGCACGCCCTTCGCTGCTCCGGCCACCGAGTTCGGGTCCATGTCGATCGAGAAGCCGAGCTGCTCGCCCGGATTGAAGCCGCCATCGGTGGCGGCGTCGAAATTCAGGACGAGTCCCCTGTAGCCCGCCACGCCGCCGGCGCCGATATAGGGATTGTAGCTGGCCGGATCGGCGATGCCGGTTCCGCCCTCGGTATCGATGGTCAGCGGCTTGAAGGTCGTGTCGCCTGCCATGCCCTCGGGATCGAAGACGGAATCGCCGTAGATCGCGGTCGAAACGTCGATCGTGACGCTGACGATGTCCTTGCCGCCCACATTGGACAAAAGGAAGGAGTTGGGGTTGAAGTTCGACTGCTGAACGTCGGTGTAGTTCGGCATGATCCGCAGGACCGCGGCGCCCGGCGTCGCGTCCGTCACGGTCAGGTCGTCGAAGATCGCCTGGAAAGCCGCCTCCGGATCGGCGCCCAGGTTGCTCGACATCAGGCCGGCGGCCAGTCCCGTCGGGGTTCCCGCCACCATGGCATTGCCGAGCACCGCGTCGAGAACAGCAGTCGAGGCGATCGAGACCGGATCCAGCGTCACCGAGGCCGTTCCGCCGCCGGGCAGATCGTAATCGACCATCGGCGTGACCGTCTGGGCGGGTACATCGACGCGCATGCCGACCCTGATCTTGTCCGTGCCCCCACCGGTCAACAGGCCCGGCGCATCGAACAGCATGTCGTAGACAACGGTGCCGGCATCCTCGAGCAGGACCTGCACCGAACCGCCATTCTGGGCGGTTGCGACGACCTTCAGGTAATTGTCCTGATCGCCCGTGCCGATGTAGCCGCCGAGCTGCTGCGAGGTATCCGCGGTCCATTCGGCTGCCGGGTTGTACATCGACCAATCGATGTCGAAGACCTCGACCGAGGGGTCGATGGCCATGCCGGTCTGGAACACGAACTGCGCCCCGTTCGCCGCCGCGGTGGGTTCGCCGTTCGAGACGAACTCGACAACCGTGGTGCCGCCGCCTCCGGCGGTTATGAACTTGACGTTGTCGAGCTGGACGTTCTGGAACGGACGGGTCGACGGCGAGGTGAAGAACGCCTCGAAATCGGTGGTGCCGTCGATCATCACCCCGGTGAGCCCGCCACCGAACCCGTTCGGCCCCATCAGGTTGCCGTCCTGGTCAGGGTCGAAATCCCAGACCAGCGTCTCGCCGGAAGTCAGAACCGCCTGATGGCCGTTGCTGGCGTCGCGCTGGAACGGGTCCACCGCATTCTCCAGCCCGTCGCCGTCGATATCGGTGTTGGTCCCGCCGGCACCGCCCGGCGCGAAGACCTTGATCAGGTTGCCGCCGAATTCGGCGACCCAGATGGACCCGTCCGGCCCCATCGTGAGATCCAGCGCCAGCGAGAAGCCCGAGAGACCTTCGACCGTCGAATAGGTCGCGGTGCCGTCATCCTCCAGCGTCAGCCGCCCGATATTGCCGTTGAACTGCGCAACCAGCAGGTCGCCGTAAAGCTCGCCCGGCCAGGTATACTCGATAAGCCCGTTCGACGATGACCCCATGGTGACCAGCGCCGGAGAGTTCGGATCATCGAACGCCACGCGAACGCCGCTTTGCGCCAGGCGCGCCGGATCGCCGGTAAAGCGCGACGGATCAATGAGATAGCCGTCCTCGATCGCGACGCCGTCCGGAACGAGTGCCGAAATGTCATCAACGTAGTTGACGGCGACGGTATCGTCGATCAGGCCGTCGTCCTTGTAGACGGTCCAGCTTTGATCCTGGTTCGATCTGGTCGGGTTCGGGAAGCCGTAATAGCCGCCCTCCTCGACCAGAAACAGCGGCTCGGGCTCCTGGTTGCCACCATCGTTCGGAAGATTGGTGGGCTCGCCATCGACGAAGATCGGATCGCCGCCAAGGCCCTGGTTCCCGCCATTGTCGACGGTAAAGAGCTTCCCGTCGCTGGTCATGACAAGATCGTACAGGTTGCGGAAGCCGTCGGCATAGATGCGGATCGGCGCATCGGCCGGCAGGATCGCCTGATTGAGCCCGTCATTGCCGCCCCAGGGCCCCGCGACATCCATTCCGCCGGCGTCTTCGCGCAGGCCGTCATTGAGGATGTTCGGATCATCGAGAGTAGGCAGGTCGTAGACGTAGTTGCGTGCGTACAAGCCGCCGTTATTGAGCCGTCCGCCATTTGGATCGGTCAGCACTGGCATCGCCTCGAGCGTCGGAAGGTCGATCTCGAGAATGGCCCCCGAAAGCGCGTATTCGGCCGTGTAGCCGAAGAGGCCGGACGGGGCACCGTGATTGGTGTTGCCGCCGGTGACCAGGTACATGAAGCCGGTATCCGGGTCGATCACCATCCCGTTGATGGAGTGGTTTTCCTCGGAGCGCGGCAGCCCCCGGATCAGGTCAACCGCCTCCCACTCCGTCCCGCTCCAGCTCACCTTCGTCAATACGCCCGAATTGGTATCGAGGCCCGAATCCGGCCCGTAGGCGATACGCGGATCCGACGAGGCGAAATAGATGACCGGATTCTCGGCCGTTCCCGTGACCAGCATGCCGGTGGTCTGACGGTCCTGGATCGCAAGGTTGATGTCGCCGTTATCGTCGTGGTTGGTTATCGAACGGATGACCGGAGTGCCATCGGCGAACCGAAGGATCTCTTCATCCACGGCAAGCCAGGATCCGTCCGTCTGCTTTTCGACCGTGTATATGCGAATGACACCGCCTTGAGTCGCGACATATAATCGGCCATCGGGCCCGAATTGTATAACCGTCGGATTGAAGAGAGTTTCGGCCCCGTTTGGACCTTGAAATGAAGAAACCAACTCAAACATTGTGCAATCGCCCCCAGAACCCCTAAGTCAACACGGTGCTCCTGGCGGATCATCAAGTCAAGGAACACCAATCCCTTTCAACGCGTTCGCAATTTCGCGCCATCGTAAACCATTGCGAATGATGAAGATAATTCCGCCCGGAATCCTGCGATCATCAACCCGTGGCTTGCCGTGCGAATTGAACCAGGACGCACCATCCGCGCTTCGGTCAGCCGGAAGAGACCAGACATGCTCACCGCACGTTGTTCGAACCGCGAATCATGCTACCCGGCGCAAATCAACGGATCCCGACCCGAAGGAAGGTCTGGGAATTCGCGACGCGGTCCGTGCCTCGGGAATCCCCTTGTGCGCCCGGCCGATAATTGAGGCAAGAAATCCGCCAGTTGGCATTGATGGCTCATTCCGGCACCATGGGCAGGGGCCGCGAAAATCGAGAAACCTGCCCGGGGGAATCTGACGATCGGGAAATGTCGAAATCCGTTCGAATTCACTACGCCCAGGAAACGCGTTGAGACGCGCTCATTCATGGAAACCATTATTCCATGCATCGCGCATCAGAGATTCAGGAACGAAACCGGACTTTGAACCATTCCCGCCCTGCCCCGAAAGTCCGACCCTCACCATCCTTGCATTTCCCCGCGTCTTCGTTCCGCCCCCGCCACCGCCGGAATTGCTCCCCGGCGGAGCGCGATGTAAGGCGGGCCCATGCCCCGCTACGCGCTCAAGATCGAATATGACGGACGGCCCTTCGCGGGCTGGCAGCGGCAGTCCGGGCATCCTTCCGTGCAGGGCGCGGTGGAAGCGGCGCTGGCGAGGCTCGAACCCGACCTTCCCGCCATCGCGGCAGCGGGGCGGACCGATGCCGGGGTGCATGCGCTGGGCCAGGTCGCGCATTGCGACATGGCGAAGGAATGGGATCCGTTCCGCCTCGCCGAAGCGCTGAACTACCACCTGAAGCCGCAGCCCGTCGCGGTGGTCGCGGCGGCCGAGGTGGCGCAGGACTGGCACGCGCGGTTCTCGGCCCGCGAGCGGCGCTATATCTACCGCCTCGTCTCGCGCCGGGCGCCGCTCACCCACGATACCGGCCGCCGCTGGCGGGTGCCGCACCCGCTCGACGCGAGCGCGATGCACGACGCCGCGCAGGTTCTGGTGGGGCGGCACGATTTCACCACCTTCCGTTCGGTCCAGTGCCAGTCGGATAGCCCGGTGAAGACGCTCGACCGGCTCGACGTCTCCGAACGGGCCTATCCCGGCGGCACCGAATACCTCTTCGACGTGCGCGCGCGGAGCTTTCTCCACAACCAGGTGCGGAGCTTCGTCGGCACGCTGGAGCGGGTCGGCGCCGGGCGCTGGACCGCCGGAGACGTGGCCGCCGCGCTAGAGGCCGCCGACCGCGCGGCCTGCGGCCCGGTGGCGCCGCCCGACGGGCTGTTCCTGGACGGCGTCGGCTATCCCGACGACCCGTTCGCCTGAGCCCGGAAACGGACCCGCCCCGACGCCCTGATTTGCACCCTGCTACGGCAACAATTCCCGGCACCCGATCGGGAACGCGAAAAGTCGTTCCCTGCACGGAAACAGCGGAGGGGTTCAGGGGATGTTTACCAAGAAAGCCGTGCAAAGTGACTCAAAATGGTCACGGGAAATCACACCCGGCGCCCTTCTGCGGCCTTGGACGGCGTGTCTTCTGTCCGTGGTTCAAGGAGAAAGTACGGATGGATTGGTTGCTTAGCGTGTCGTTCGACAACATCGTCATGAGTGCCATCACATGCCTCGTCCTGCGCGAGGTGATGCTCCTCACGCTTCCCGATTCCATCGCCGGCCCCGGCGGCTGGCTGATCGACAGCGAGCCGGAAGAAGACTGACCCCTCAGCGGGCCGGGACCGCGAAGGTCAGGCTCGCCCAGAGGCTTTCCCAGACGACGCCGGTCTTTTCCGCCAGCGCCTCGGAAGGCTCGCGGAGAACCACCGAATCCAGCATGTAGCGGCACCCCGGACGCACCGGGATCACCGCGCGCCCGTCTTCGTCGGCCGTGAGGGTGAACACCTCCACGCCGCCGCCCTCCGCCTTCTCGAACACCTCCACCTGTGCGCCTGCGCGCGGCGCGCCCTCGTAGGTCACCCGAACCGGCAGCCCGCTCGAAAGATCGTCGGTATAGGGGTTCGCCAGCGCGGTGATCTCGGTCAGGAGCCCGTACTCCCGGTCCGCGCCCGCGCCGTCCCCCACCGCCACCAGCGCCTTGGCATGGCGCGAATAGGCCTCGGAAAACCCGTCCTCGGGCAGGCCCCGCGCCTTGTGGCGGTCGAGCGTCCAGGCGGCGCCCTTGTGGGTCACGAAATCGCGAAACTTCTGCGCGTCGGAATAGGTCAGCCGCAGGTTCTTGGTGACATGGAGCACCACAGCCAGCCCCTCCCCCGGCGCGGCCTGGTAGAGCGCGGGCCGGTCGCCGAGCATCCCCGTCACCGGTGCGAGCGCCGCGCCCTGCGCGATCTCGAAGCGGCGGAAAGTGGTTGTGGAATAGGACTGCGCGTTGCCCTTGTAGCCCTGCCCGACCCGCAGGTCGGCGACGATGGGCTCGCCCGGCGCGACGGAATATGACAGAGGGTCGATCCAGAATTCGTGACCCTCGGCCGGCAACACCAGCGCGAGGCTCGCGGCGAGGGAAAGAAGGGGCAGGCGCATGGAGCAAGAAGGAGGGCGGTTGCGGCGCCTGTCAAGCTGGCTCGCGGCGCTCCTGATCGCGATGTGCTGTGCCCTGCCCGCCCGCGCGCACGAAGTGCAGCCCGCGGTGGCCGATCTGGTCATCGAGGGCGACCGGGTGCGGATCTCCATCGAGATGGCGCTCGAAGCGCCGCTCGCCGGGATTGACCTCGCCGGGCTCGAGGACACCGACGAGGCCGTCACAGCCGGCGAATACGACGCGCTCCGGGCGCTCCCGCCCGACGCCTTGGAAAGCCTCTTCCGCGAGGCCTGGCCCGGTTTCGCCCGGCGCCTCACGCTCCGCGCCGGCGGCGCCACGCTCATGGCCGAACTCGACGGGCTCGATATCCCCGAGGTCGGCGATACCGACCTCCTCCGCATCTCCACCCTGCACTTCTCCGCCGCGCTGCCGCCGGGCGACACGCCCCTCACCTTCGGCTGGGACGCGAGCCTCGGCGGGCTCATCCTCCGCCAGATGGGCGTCGAGAACGGCTATGCCGCCTTCGTCCCCGACGGCGCGCTCAGCGATCCGATCCCGCGCCGCGGACTCAGCGCCGAGACCGGGCTCAACGCCTTTCTCTCCTATGTCGCCGTGGGCTTCGACCATATCGTGCCCAAGGGGCTCGATCACATCCTCTTCGTCCTCGGCCTCTTCTTCCTCGCGCTGCGGCTCCGCCCGCTCCTGACCCAGGTCACCGCCTTCACCGCCGCCCATACCGTCACCCTCGCGCTCGGCGCGCTCGACATCCTGCGGATCCCGCCTTCGGTGGTCGAACCCCTGATCGCCGCCTCGATCGCGTATGTGGGCATCGAGAACGTGCTCTCGAAAGGCATGCAGCCCTGGCGGCCGGTGGTGGTGTTCTGCTTCGGGCTGCTGCACGGGCTGGGCTTCGCCTCGGTGCTCACCGATTTCGGCCTCGGCCACAGCCATTTCGTCGCGAAGCTGATCGGCTTCAATATCGGCGTCGAACTCGGCCAGCTCTCGGTGATCGCGGCTGCCTTCCTCCTGATCGGCTCCTGGGCCGGGCGGAAACCCTGGTACAAGCGGCGGATCGCCGACCCCGCCTCCATCGTGATCGCGCTGGTGGGGATCTGGTGGGTGCTGGAGCGGACGGTCTTCGCCTGAGGTCGACCGCGTTTCGGCGCGGGTCCTATGCGCAAGCCGGGCGGGACAATGCCCAACCGTCGAGTCGCCCTTTCCCAGAACCGCGCGCTCAGATCGTCTCGCGATAGATCGCCTGCTGCACCGCGCCGGCGAGCGTCAGGTAGAGGCTCGTCACCACCAGCCCCCAATGCGCCCAGCTCTGGGAATCGAAATCGACCCAGGCCGCCCAGCCCGCGAAGAACGTCCACGCAACTGCCATCGGCAGGGTGACCGGGCGCCAGCGCGCCGTGCGCACCGGATGGACGAATTTCACCGGCAGGAACATCGCCGCCGCCAGCACGATGACGATCAGGAGGCTGATCCAGAAATTCGGGGCGAGCGCGAACAGCACCAGCACCACCATGTTCCAGCAGCCGGGAAAGCCGTGGAACGAATAGTCCCTCGTCTTCATCCGCGTATCGGCGAAATACATCGCGCTCGCATAGGTGATGACGATGATCGCGCACCAGCCGGTCCAGCCGGGCAACAGCCCCGAGGCGAAAAGCGCGAAGGCCGGGATGAAGACATAGGTCAGGTAGTCGATGATCAGGTCGAGAAGCACCCCGTCATAGCGCGGCGCGTTCCTTCCCACTTCGTAGTGGCGCGCGAGCGGTCCGTCGATCCCGTCGACGAAGAAGGCCACGACGAGCCAGAGGAACATCAGGCTCCAGCGGTGATCGGCGGCCGCCAGCATGGCGAGCATCGCAAAGACCGCCCCGGAGGCGGTCAGGAGATGCACGCAGAGCGCGCGGAGCCTCGGCGGGACGGAATCTTGCAGTGTCATCCCCGCTTCATGTCGGAAAATGCCTCCCGGCGCAAACCCGCCAATGGTCGGCCGCCTCAGGTCTTCACATCCGGCACATCGCGGCCGGTATGCGCCCTGATCCCCGCGATCTCCTCCGCCGCCGCGATCATCGGCGCCAAGGCCTCCTGCGCGTCGCGCCCCATCTTCGCCGGATCGGTCTCCACGTCCTCGAGATAGACCCGGAGCGTCGCTCCCACCGTGCCGGTGCCCGACAGCCGGAAGACGATCCGCGCGCCATCCTCGAAGACGATCCGCATGCCCTGATGCTCCGACCGCGACCCGTCCACCGGGTCGTCATAGGCGAAATCGTCCGCCTGGGCGATCTTGCGCCCGCCCACGACATTGCCCGCCATGCCCGGCGCCGCCGCGCGCAGCGCCGCCATCATCTCCTCGGCGCGGCCCGCATCCACGCCCTCGTAATCGTGCCGCGAATAGTAGTTCCGCCCGAATTCGCGCCAATGCGCCGCCATGATCTCGGCCACGCTCTCGCGCCGCACCGCCAGCACGTTGAGCCACAGCAGCACCGCCCAGAGCCCGTCCTTCTCGCGCACATGGTCCGATCCGGTCCCCGCGCTTTCCTCGCCGCAGAGCGTGATCCGCCCGGCATCGAGCAGGTTCCCGAAGAACTTCCACCCCGTCGGCGTCTCGTAGACGTCGAGCCCCTTCGCCGCCGCCACCCGGTCGAGCGCGCGCGAGGTCGGCATCGACCGCGCCACCCCCGCGAGCCCCTTTGCATAGCCCGGCGCCAGATGCGCATTCGCCGCCAGCACCGCGAGCGAATCCGAAGGCGTCACGTAGACCCCCTTCCCGAGGATCATGTTGCGGTCGCCGTCGCCGTCGGAGGCCGCCGCGAAATCGGGCGCACCCTCGCCCATCACCAGGTCCACCAGTTCCTTAGCCCAGATCGGGTTCGGATCCGGATGCCCGCCGCCGAAATCGGACGAGGGCACCGCGTTCCGCACGCTCCCCGGAGCGGCCCCGAGCCGCCGTTCGAGGATCTCCGTCGCATAGGGCCCCGTCACCGCATGCATCGCGTCGAAGGCGATCCGGAACCCGCCCGCAAGGAGCCCCCGTATCGCGTCGAAATCGAACAGCTCCTCCATCAGCGCCGCGTAATCCGCGACCGGGTCGACCACCTCGACCTCCATCTCGCCCAGGCGCGTCACGCCGACCGTCGACAGGTCCACGTCCTGCGCCTCGACGATGTCGTAGGATGTAACCGTCTTCGTCGCCGCGAAGATCCGGTTCGTCACCTCCTCGGGCGCCGGTCCGCCGTTCGGCATGTTGAACTTGATGCCGAAATCCTCCTCCGGCCCCCCCGGATTGTGCGAGGCCGACATCACGATCCCGCCATCGGTGCCCCGCTTGCGGATCAGGTGCGACGCCGCCGGCGTGGACAGAAGCGCGCCCTGCCCGACGATCATCTTCCCCGCGCCCGCGGCCGCCGCCATCCTGAGGATGACCTGCGCCGCGCGGTCGTTGAAATAGCGCCCGTCGCCGCCCAGGACAAAGGTCTTGCCCGCCGCGCCGCCGATGCCCTCCCAGATCGCCTGAACGAAATTCTCCAGATAATGCGGCCCCATGAAGACACGGGTCTTCTTGCGGAGCCCCGACGTACCGGGCTTCTGCCCCTCGATCGGCTGGGTCTGAACGGTCATGCGTTCCACAGGCGTCTCCCCCCTCGGTCTATTTCGGCTCCAGGACCATCACGGCCACACTGTCGGCGGCAACGATGACCGACCGGCCCTCGATCCGGCCGGCATGAATGTCGGGCTCGGCGGTCTCGATCTGCTGTGACCAGACCTGCCCCGGCGGCGCTTCCGGCAACACCACCTCGGCCTCGGGCCCGGCGTTGAACACCGCGAACACCGCGTATTCCAGCGCCGCGTAATGCGGCGTCCCGCTCGCCGTCCGCATCTCGACGCAAACCAGCGCCAGATCCGGATCGGTCCAGTCCTCCGACTGCATCGGCGCCCCGTCGGCCCGCGACCAGAACAGGTCCTCCAGCCCGTCGATCACCCGCTCGCGCGAATGCAGGAACAGCTTCTGCCGCAGGATCGGATGCGCCTTCCGGAACGCGATCATCTGCCGCGTGAACCGCAGGAAGCCCACATCGGCGGTCTGCCAGTCGATCCAGGTTGTCTCGTTGTCCTGTGCATAGGCGTTGTTGTTGCCGCCCTGGCTGTGGCCCAGCTCGTCGCCGGCAAGGATCATCGGCGTGCCCTGGCTCAACAGAAGCGTCGCCATCATGTTGCGCTTGCGCCGCGCCCGGGCCGCCAGCGTGCGCTTGTCGCGCGTCGGCCCCTCGATCCCGAAATTGTCGGAGAAGTTCTCGCCATGGCCGTCGCGGCCGCCCTCGCCATTCGCCTCGTTGTGCTTCTCGAGATAGGAGACCGTGTCCTCCAGCGTGAAGCCGTCATGGGCGGTCAGGAAGTTGACAGACGACGTCGCCGGCCGCCCCGAATGGTCGAAGAAATCGGCCGAGCCCGCGATCCGGGTGGCCAGCTTCGGCGCCATGCCCTTGTCCCTGCGCCAGAACTGCCGCACGTCGTCGCGGTAGCGGTCGTTCCAGCTCAGGAACGGCGCCGAGAAATTGCCGAGCTGGTAGCCCCCCGGGCCGATATCCCAGGGCTCGGCAATCAGCTTCACCCCCGCCAGCACCGGATCCTGCCGCATCGCCATGAACAGCGGCGCATCGCGCTCGAACCCGGTGTCGCGGCGCCCGAGCGTCGCGGCGAGGTCGAAGCGGAACCCGTCGACCCCCATCACCGTGACCCAGTAGCGCAGCGAATCCATCACCATCCGCAACACCGCCGGATGGTCGCAGCGCAGCGTGTTCCCGGTGCCGGTATCGTTAATGTAGAGCCTCGGCTCCTCCGCCAGCCGGTAGTAGCTCGCATTGTCGAGCCCCCGGAACGACAGCGTCGGCCCGGTCTCGTTGCCCTCCCCGGTGTGGTTGTAGACCACGTCCAGCAACACCTCGATCCCGGCGCCGTGGAACCGGTCGACCATGCGGCGGAACTCGAAGATATCGCTGCCCGAAAGGTAGCGCGGCTCGGGCGCGAAGAAGCCGTAGGGCTGGTAGCCCCAGTAATTCGTCAGCCCCTTCTCGACCAGGAACCGGTCGTTGACGAAGGCCTGCACCGGCAGAAGCTCGATCGCGGTGATCCCGAGCCGGGTCAGATGGTCGAGGATCGGATCGGCCGCCAGCGCCTCGAAACTCCCAGGCGCCCGCACCTCCGGGTGGCGCGCCGTCAGCCCCTTCACATGGGCCTCGTAGATCACCGTATCCCTCAGCCGCGTGCCCGGCCGCCGCGGCTCGGGCGGCATCCAGACATCCTCGACCACCGAACGTGGCATGTAGGGCGCGGAGTCGCGGGGATCGAAGCTGAGATCCCTGTCCTTGTGCCCGACCCGATAGCCCATCAGCGCGTCATGCCACCTGGGATGCCCGGTCAGCCGCCGCGCATAGGGGTCCATCAGGAGCTTGTTGGGGTTGAACCTGTGCCCTTCCGCCGGCGTGTAAGGCCCGTGCGCCCGGAAGCCGTAGAGCTGGCCGGGCCGCACACCGGCGATATGGCCGTGCCAGATATCGCCCTCGCGCTCCGGCAGGTCGATCCGCGTCTCGCGCCCCGAAAGGTCGAAGAGACAGAGGACCATCCTCGTGGCATGGGCGGAGAACACCGCGAAATTCGTGCCCGCCTCGTCAGGCGTGGCTCCGAGCGGCGCAGGCACGCCGGACGTCACGGAGAGGCGATGTTGCATCAGGGCCGTGCGACCTCGTCATAGAGCGCGGCATAATCCGGCGCCGAGGCCTCCCAACCCACCGCCTGCTTCATGCCGTTCTTCTGCAGCATGGCCCAGATCCCCGGGCTTTTGTAGAGCGAAACCGCATCCATCAAAGCGCCGGCCAGGGCATGGCTGGTGACCGGGTGGAACTGGATCCCCGTCGCGATGCCGGACCGCAGCGCCATCGGGCTCGCCGGGATCACCGTGTCGATCAGCCCGCCGGTATGGGCCACCACCGGCACCGCGCCGTAGCGCAGCCCGTAGAGCTGGGTCAGCCCGCAGGGCTCGAAACGCGACGGCACCAGCACCGCATCGGCGCCCGCGAACATCCGGTGCGACAAGTCCTCGTCATAGCCGATCCGCACCGACACATAGGGATGCGCCTCGGCCGCCTTGCGGAACGCCGCCTCGAGCGCCCGGTCGCCCGAGCCCAGAAGCGCCAGTTGCCCGCCCTGGTCGACCAGCGCCGGCAGCGCCTCGATCAGCACGTCGAGCCCCTTCTGCTCGGAAAGCCGCGACACCACGATGCACAGCGGACCATCCGCCTCGGGCAGCCCGAACTCCTCCCGGAGCGCCGCCTTGGCGCGCTTCTTGCCCGCCGGGCTCTTGAAATTGGCGATGGCCGGGTCGGTGGCCGGATCCCAGGCCCCGGTGTCGATCCCGTTCAGGATGCCGGAAAGGTCCTGCGCCCGCTGCCGCAGAAGCCCGTCCATCCCCATGCCGAATTCCGGCGTCAGAAGTTCGCGCGCATAGGAGGGGCTCACCGTGGTCAGCCGGTCGGCGGCCACGAGCCCTGCCTTCAGGGCACTGATCTTGCCCCAGAATTCGTAGCCGTCCTGGCCGAACCGCCGCGCCGGCAGGCGCAGTGCCGCCCGCTCCGCCGCCGGGGCCAGCCCATGGAACGCCATGTTGTGCACGGACATGATCGTGCCCGGCCGCCCCTCGCCCATCTCCGAGAGATACAAGGGCGCGAACCCCGCCTGCCAGTCATGGCAATGCACGACCTCGGGTTTCCAGGTCCCGACCCCTTCCGCCCCGATCCGCGCCGCCATCCAGGACAGCGCGGCAAAGCGGCGCGGGTTGTCGGGCCAGTCCTTGCCCGCCGCATCCAGATAGGGCCCGCCCTCGCGGTCGTAGAGATGCGGCGCCTCGAGCACGAAAAGCTTCAGCCCGGCCGCCGTGACCGAGCGCAGCTTGCCCGGCCCACCGAAGAGGTCGGCATCCTCCATCACGACCTTGCCCTTGCCCACCGCCTTCAGGATCGAGGGATAGCCCGGCAGGAGCGTCCTCAGATGCCATCCCGAGGGCGCCAGCGCCCCCGGCAGCGCCCCGGCCACATCCGCGAGCCCGCCGGTCTTGATCAGCGGCACGCATTCCGAGGTGACCGAAAGCGCCTTTCTCACTGCGCGGCTTCCCAGTTGTTGATCATGGTCTGCGTCACCAGCGTCACACCGCCCTCGGAGACGCGGAACCATTTCGCGTCCTCTTCCGGGTCCTCACCCACGACGAGCCCCTCGGGAATCTGCACGCCCCGGTCGATCACCGCGTTCTTCAGCTTCGCGTGCCGGGCGATGTTCACATAGGGCAGCACCACGCAATGATCGAGCGACGAGTACGAATTCGTATGAACCTGCGTGAACAGGAGGCAGTTGCGGATCTCGGTGCCCGAGATGATGCAGCCCCCCGACACCAGCGAGGACACCGCCGAGCCGCGCCGGTCCTTCTCGTCATGGATGAACTTCGCCGGCGGCGTCGATTCCGAGTAGGTCCAGATCGGCCAGTTCTTGTCCCAGAGGTCGAGATCGGGGTCGAAATCGGTCAGGTCGATATTCGCCTTCCAGAACGCATCCACCGTCCCCACATCGCGCCAGTAGGACGGCGCGTCGGGCCGGTGCCGCACGCAGCTGTCGTCGAACTTGTGCGCCACCGCCTTCCCGGTCTTCACGATGTCCGGAATGATGTCGCCGCCGAAATCGTGGCTCGAGTCCTTGTTCGCGGCATCGGCGAGGAGCAGCTCGCGCAGGTGCTTCCAGTTGAAGACGTAGATCCCCATCGAGGCCAGCGCCTTGTCGGGATGGCCCGGCATCGCCGGCGGATCCTTGGGCTTTTCCAGGAAGGAGGTGATCGTCCCCTTGTCATCGACCGCCATCACCCCGAAGGCCGAGGCCTCCTTGCGGTCCACCGTCAGGCAGCCCACCGTGACGTCCGCGCCAGCCTCCACATGCTGCTGGAGCATCGCCTCGTAATCCATCTTGTAGATGTGGTCGCCGGCGAGGATCAGGATGAAATCCACATCGTAGCTGTCCACGATGTCGATGTTCTGGGTCACCGCGTCGGCGGTGCCCACATACCACTTGGTCTCGTCCACCCGCTGCGAGGCGGGCAGGATGTCGAGATACTCGTTCCGCTCGGCCCGGAAGAAGTTCCAGCCGCGCTGGCAATGCCGGATCAGCGAATGCGCCTTGTACTGCGTGGCAACCGACATCCGCCGGATCCCGGAATTCAGCGCGTTCGACAGCGCGAAGTCGATGATCCGGGTCTTGCCGCCAAAATAGACCGCCGGTTTCACGCGCCGGTCGGTCAGTTCCTTCAGCCGCGAGCCGCGCCCGCCCGCCAGAACGAACGCCATGCTGCGGCTCGAAAGCCTCCTTGCCGGTACCGCCATCTGTCCCTCCCTCAAATTCCCAGCGATCTGGTCGCAGGATGTTAGCGCTCACATCGTAATATGACTGTGGACAGCGGCGGAAGCACAATCTCCGCGGAGGCCGGCTGCCCGTGCCACCCGTCTCCCCGCGCCACGACACCGCCCATGTTGCCGCGATTGCCGCCGCCATAGATCTCGGCATCGGTATTCAGGATCTCGGTCCAGCGCCCCGCCGCCGGCAGGCCGACCCGCCAGCCCTGCCGCTCGATCGGCGTGAAGTTCGACACCACCGCCACCGGCGCGTCGCCCTCCTCGCCCCAGCGGATGTAGCTGAGCGTCGAATTCTCCGCGTCGCCGCCGTCGATCCACTGGAAGCCTTCCGGGCTCCAGTCGCGGACATGGAGCGCCGGCGTCTCGCGATAGACCCGGTTCAGATCGCGCACCAGCGCCTGCAAGCCGCGGTGCCGCGCGTCGCCCAGCGCGTCCCAGTCGAGCTGCCCGCCATGGCGCCACTCCTCGCGCTGGCCCCATTCCTGCCCCATGAACAGGAGCTTCTTGCCCGGATGGGTCCACATGAACCCGTAATAGGCGCGCAGATTGGCGAATTTCTCCCAGTCGCTGCCGGGCATCTTGTTCAGCATCGAACCCTTGCCGTGCACCACCTCGTCATGGCTGATCGGCAGGATGAAATTCTCGCTGAACGCATAGTGCAGCCCGAAGGTCATCTGGTTGTGGTGATATTTCCGGTACACGGGCTCCTTCTGCATGAAGGTCAGCGTGTCGTTCATCCAGCCCATGTTCCACTTGTAGCCGAAGCCGAGCCCACCCGAGTCGACCGGCGCCGACACCCCCGGATAGGCCGTCGATTCCTCGGCCACCGTCATGATCCCGGGCACCTCGCCATAGGTCGTGACATTCATCCGCTGCAGCATGCCGATCGCTTCGTAATTCTCGCGCCCGCCATCCTTGTTCGGGATCCACTCGCCGTCCTTGCGGCTGTAATCGCGGTAGAGCATCGAGGCGACCGCATCCACGCGCAGCCCGTCGGCGTGGTATTCCTCCAGCCAGTACAAGGCGTTGGACACAAGGTAGTTCTCCACCTCGCGGCGCCCGTAATTGTAGATCAGCGTGTTCCAGTCCTGGTGGAACCCTTCCTTCGGGTCGGCATGCTCATAGAGCGCGGTGCCGTCGAAATTGCCGAGCCCGTGCGGGTCGGCCGGAAAGTGCCCCGGCACCCAGTCGAGGATCACCCCGATCCCCGCCTGATGCGCCGCATCCACCAGATCGCGGAACTCGTGCGGCGGCCCCATCCGGATCGTCGGCGCGAACAGGCCGACCGGCTGGTAGCCCCAGGAGCCGTCGAACGGATACTCGCTGATCGGCAGGAACTCGAGATGGGTGAAGCCCATCTCCCTGGCATAGCTCACCAGTTCTTCGGCCAGTTCCTTGTACGACAAGGGCCGCCCGCCCTCGCCCATGCGCCGCCGCCAGGACGGCAGATGCACCTCGTAGACCGAGATCGGCGCCGTCCGCGCCTGCTGCGCCCCCCGGCCCGCCATCCACGCCCCGTCATGCCAGCCATAGCCGCGGATATCGCGCACCACGGAGGCATTCGACGGCGCGTGCTCCGAGCCGAATCCCACCGGGTCGGCCTTGAGCGGCTGCACCGTCCCGTCGGCGCCGACGATCTCGTACTTGTAGGGAGCGCCCTCGCCCACGCCCGGCAGGAAGATCTCCCAGACCCCGGTGCCGCCGCGCCGGCGCATCTGGTGCCGCCTCCCGTCCCAGTGGTTGAAGGGCCCCACCACCGAAACCCGCCGCGCATTGGGCGCCCAGACCGCGAAATTCGTGCCGGGTGCGCCCTCATGCTCCATCACATGGGCGCCCAGCGCCTCCCAGAGCCGCAGATGCGTCCCCTCGCCCAGAAGGTACTCGTCCATCTCGCCCAGGACCGGCCCGAAGCGGTAGGGATCGTCATACTCCCATTCATGCCCGTCCTGCGATCGGGCCTTCAGTCGGTAGGCGCCCTTGCCCGGCACAAGCCCGCTGAACGCGCCGGGCGCATCCTCGACCGGCGCCAGCTCATGCGCCTTGCCGCCCCGAAGCGCCCAGAGACGCGCCGCGTCCGGCGCATAGGCGGTAACGGTCAGCCGACCGCCGATCTTGTGTTCGCCCAGAACGCCGAACGGGTCGTCGCAGCGGCCGTCGGCGATCTCCGCCAGACGTCGGTGCCCCGCGCCCCCGGCAGGATGAATCTCGATCGTTTCCGGCATGTTCCTTCCCCTCGGATACGTATGGCAAGCGCAGCCCATCCTTGCCATCCACCGCATGTCAGGAAATGATAGGGCACTCACACAAAAAGGGAAACGAAATGGCGGCAACACCCCCGGTCTGCGATTTCGGCTGGCATGCCCCCGCCTTCCGCCTGCCCGCGACCGACGGCAGAACCTACGCGCTCTCGGAAATCGCCGGCCCCAAGGGCACGCTGGTGATGTTCATCTGCAACCATTGCCCCTACGTGCGCGCCGTGCGCGACCGGATCGCCCGCGACGCCGCAGAATTGCAGGGCCTGGGCATCGGCACCGCCGCAATCTGCGCCAACGACGCCACCACCCATCCCGCCGACAGCTTCGAGAAGATGGGAGACTTCGCCCGCGAGGCCGGCTTCTCCTTCCCATACCTCCATGACGAGGACCAAACCGTCGCCCGCGCATGGGGCGCGGTCTGCACCCCGGATTTCTTCGGCTTCGACGCGGGGCTCGGCCTCCAGTATCGCGGCCGCCTCGACGCCTCGGGCCCGCGCCCGGCGCCGCCGGACAGCAAGCGCCAGCTCTTCGAGGCGATGAAGCGCATCGCCGAAACCGGCCAGGGTCCGCGCGACCAGGTCCCGTCGATGGGCTGCTCGATCAAGTGGAAAGCCGCGTGAGGCGCGTCGTCTTCGACCTCGACGGCACCCTTCTCGACACGCTCCCCGACATCGCCGGCGTGGCGAACCGGGTGCTCGCCGAGGAAGGCCTCCCGCCGCTCTCCGAGGCCACGGTCCGGACCTTCATCGGCAACGGCGTCCCCGTCCTCGTCGCGCGGATGATCGAGGCCACCGCACTCGCGCCCGCCGATCACGGCCGGCTCACCGCCCGCTTCCTCGCGCTTTACGACGACGCCACCGGCCTGACCCACCCGTTCCCCGGCGCGGCCGAAGCGCTCGACCGCCTCGCCGCCGCCGGGCTCGCGCTCTCGGTCTGCACCAACAAGCCCGAAGCCCCGGCCCGCGCGGTGATCGCCGCGATGGGCTGGATAAACCGGTTCGACCTCGTGATCGGCGGCGACACGCTCGCGGTGAAGAAACCCGACCCGGCGCCCCTCCGCGCCGCGCTCGGCGACGCAACCCGCGCGGACGCGCTCTATGTGGGCGACAGCGAAACCGACGCAGCGACAGCCGCGGCCGCCGGCATCCGCTTCGCGCTCTTCACCCGGGGCTACCGGAAATCCCCCATCGCCGCGATCGCCCGTGACCACGCCTTCGACCATTTCGACGCGCTCCCGGCTCTGGCGCTGGCCGCCGCCTCCGCCCCGCGCAGATCTCTCGAAGCAGGAAACTTGCAAGAAAATCCCTGATTTTCCTATCCGCCCCGGCGGTCAGGACAGCACGTAATCCGCCGCCGCGCTCTCGGCCACGACCGTCCGGGCATTGGGCAGGTCGTTGCCCTCCATCTTCTCGACAAGCGCCGCGCCCGCCAGCCCGTACCCCGCCCAGCGCGCCGTCAGCCGCCGGGTCAGCTCCGCCATCGGCACGTCGAGAAACGCCGTCCGGTCGAAGCCCGCCCGCAGCGCCGACCAGGGCGCCCGGTCGAGCAGGAGATAATTCCCCTCCGCCACGATCAGCCGCACCTCGCGCGGCACGATCCGCGCCCCGGCCCGGGCGATCTCCAGGTCCCGGTCGAAGCGCGGCACCGCGATCTCGTCTTCCGCATTCGCCCGGAGCCGCGCCAGAAGCGCCGCGAACCCGCCCACGTCGAAAGTATGCGGCGCGCCTTTCCTGGGCCGCCAGCCGCGCGGCACCAGCACCTCGTCATCGTAGTGAAACCCGTCCATCGGCAGGATCGCCGCGCTCCCCGGCGCCGCCGCCTCGACCTCCGCGACGACCCGCTCGGCCAGCGTGGACTTGCCCGAGCCGGGCGCCCCCGCCACGGCAAGGACGCACCGCGCGCCCTCGGGGATCGCCAGCGCCCAGTCGCGGATCTCCGCCAGGAACTCGGGAATGGTCAGCCGCGCCGGCATCGGCCGGTCACGCCAGCGCCCGGCGCCAGTGATCGGCGACCTCGGCCAGCTTGCCGGGCGCGACCGCCATCACGAAGAGAAGTTCCCCCAGCGCGCCCACCGCCCGATGCGGTGCCTCCTCGGTATAGGGCCCCACCGCGGCGAACCGCCAGGCCCCCCGCCGCGCCTTCAGCGCCGCCGCCAGGGGGCTCTCGCCCAGCGCGGCAAGACCGTCCAGGAGATCGTCGTCGCCCAGGCTCTCGCGAACCTCGCCCGAGAGCATCAGCCAGGCCGGCAGCGCCGCGCCCGCCGCCGAAAGGAACCGATCGAGCACTTCCGCCTCACTCCGGTCCCGCCCGCCGGTCAGCGTCAGGCCCCAGCTCTCGGCCAGGGCCGCCACCGACACGCCGGGCGCCGTCGGATCGACATCGCGCCCGAGCGGCAGATGCGCCACCCGCGCCTCCGCCGCGCCGCCAAGCGTCGCCGTCAGCATGTCCCGCAGCCCTTCGAGCGACGCCGCGTCGCCCGGATCCGGCGCCAATGCGGCCCCGTCCTCGGGGAGCGCCCGCAGCACCCGCCGGCTCGCGACGTCCAGCAGCAGCGCCGGCCCCGCTCCCACGATCCGGAGCTGCCGCGGCATCACCACGGTATCCGCCTCGAACAGGATCGCCGCCAGAAGCGCGCCCGTATCGGCCGCCCGGATCCGCCGCGCACCGTCATCGCCCCCCGCCGATGCGAGCCGCCGCAGCCTCTCGGTCAGAGCGGAGCGATCGTCCATCGGCATCTCAGCCCTCCGCCCCGGCCAGAACCTGCTGCGCCGCGCCCAGGATCTCGGCCAGATCGATATCCGGCGCACAGACGAGACACACCGCCTCGCCGGGCGCAGCCCCCGAGCGGCAGAACACCAGCGCCTCGGTCGGCCCGAAGGAAACCGCCTCCGCCGCCCCGTCCATCGCCTCGTCGAACAGCGACTTCGCCGTCGCGCAAAGCCGGTCCAACCGCTCCTGCGGCTGCCGCACAGCGGTCGAGGAATACAGCACCGTGCCCGAGGCAAGATCCAGATAGGACGCCGTTTCAACCGCGGAACGGCTCCTGCGCAGGGTGTCGAGGTTCTCAGAAATACTCATGGCCGGCCCGGAAAAGCATGCGCCCATCACTTAACCGAGATGAGCCCCAATGCAACCGGCAACCGACCGGAACGGCCGCACGGTGCCGAAGGGATGCACCCTCCGGGCGCGGCTGGCGGGCGGGCCGCTGACGGGCATGGCCCGGCAGCCGGGGCGCCGGTCAGCCCGCCCGTTCGGTCACGACCGCGGACGGGCCGCCGCGTCGGCCGGGTCGCGCCGGGCCACCCGGCGCGGCAACACGTTCCCGGCCGGTTCCAGCGCCGTCGGCTGCGGCGGTTCCACCGTCACTCCCATGGCGATGTCGAGAAGCGCATGCAGGAAGGTCTCCGCGCCGCTCGCCTCCCATTGCGCCCGGTCCTCGGCCGTCGCTGCCTCGAGGAGAGAGATCGGCAGGATCGAATGAAACTGCCCGGCCGCTTCGGCCCTCACCCGGCGCAAGACCCGCATCTTGTCGAGATCGGTCTTGATCTTGTCGAACCGCGTCAGCAGCAGGATCGACGTGGCGTGGAGCGTCTCGGGCAGGTCTTCCCAGACCGCCGCCTCGCTCTGTCGCCAGGCCTGGGTCGCGTGGCTGCACCAGATCACCCCGTTGGCGTGATGCACCGCCCGGCGCCAGACCTCGGCCGACATGTTCGGGTCGGAATTCCCCGGCATGTCCATCAGGTCGATGATCTCCAGAAGCTCGGCCTCGACGAACACCCGCACATATTGCGTGTCCGCCACCGACACCTCTTCCAGCGCCTCGATCGGGATCTCGGTCTCGTTGCCGGCCAGGTCCACCACCACCGGGTTGCCGGTGCCGTGCTGGAACCAGACCGGCGGCAGCTGCGTCGCGGTCACCTTCACCGGCGACACGCCCGCGCCGATCAGGAGATTGGCGAGCGTGCTCTTGCCCGCGCTGAACTCCCCCATCAGGGCGAATACCGGTTTGGCCTGTCCCGTCTGCATGGCTCGCGTCCTTCCTGCCGGTCGCCCCGACTACTGGATGTACCGTTCAAGCACGGCCCGGCACGCCTCCAGAGCCGCGACCTTGTCCTGCGTGGCCCGCGTCGCGCCGACGCCCTGCAGGTCGTCCACCGTGGTGCCGCTCCGCTCGGAGAGTTCCACGAGCACCTCCCGCTGGGCCGCGACGAACTCGCCCAGGATGCGCTGTGCGTCCTCGAGCACCGTGTTCACGTGCTCGGCCTTCAGCCCCTCGACGATGGGGTCGGTCTCGGCCCTGATGATCTGCGCGAAATCGGCGGCCATGCTGCCGTAGCCGCGGCGGCGGCGCCACCAGCGCCCCCACCAGTTCGACGACATGTCGAGCGCGATGGTCTGCCCCAGCATCACCGGCGGCTGCACGTAGGGCGCCGACGGCGCCTCCAGCCGGAAGCTCGCATCGGGCACGTTGAACGCCCTGAGATAGAGCTCCCGCACCTTGCCCGTGGTATCCAGGAACACGTTCTTGCAGGTCCCCTGCGCATTGCGCGAGAACACCTGGAACGACGACCGCAACAGCACCCGCAGGCCGGTCGCGTCGTATTGCCAGACATCGGTGTCGCCGTAGCGCTCGAGGTTCCGGATCAGCGAGGCCGTGGCGCGCTCCAGGAAGGATTTGTGCGACCGGTCGAGCCGCTTGTAGAAATTCTCCACGACGCCCTCGAACTCGGAGACCAGCATCGCCTGCGCCTCGCGCTCGATCCGGTCGATCTCCGCCGGCAGCGCCTTCCGGTCGAGCGGCTTCACATGGGCATCCGTGGCCCGCATCGAAACGATATGCTCGCCGGCCGCGATGCCGTTCAACAGGTTCATCCCGGCCTTCGCGGTCTTCGAGAGCGCATCGCGCCCCATCCCGCCCGCGACCCGCTGCGAGATCGTGTCGAGCAGCGCCGGTACGCCCGAGAGCGTCCAGATCATCTCCTCGGGGCTTCCGTCCCCGGTGTCGTCCGACAATTCGGATTCCGCCCAGTTGAACAGCGCCGACTGGCTCGCCCCGGTCAAGGGATCGCGGCCGCAATTCAGGATGTGGTTCGCCCAGTAGGCGCTGCCGAACAGGATCTCGGCGTCGGCCGGCCCCTGGTGCTCCTTCAGCGTCCGGCGGATCGATTCGCGGATCTCCGGCACCTGCGCCGCCGGGTCGCCCAACTCGTCGATCCGGTTCACGAAGATGATCACCTCGCGCGACGGCAGGTTCGAGATCAGCCGGATCAGGGCCATGTCCACGGTCGAGAGCGCCTGGTGCGCCGAGAGCACCACCACGCACATCCGGCTCTCGCGGATCGCCCGGATGGTGATCTGCTCGCGCATCATGAAGGTGTCGTTCACCCCCGGCGTGTCGCGGATGCAGAACTCGAGCGGGTATTCCTCGCGATGCAGGTAGAGATCGGCCGATTTGGTGATGTCGGCGAAGCGGCCCTGGCTCGAGGAGGTCTCGGTGTCGGTCTCGAAATCGTCGCCGAGGCAGACATAGCGGTTGATCAACTCGCTGTCGAAATAGCCGTAGCTGTGCTCCTGGCCCATCAGCATTTCGAACTTGTTGCCCAGCCGCCGGCGCGATTTCTCGCGCATCGCCTCGAGCTGCGCGGTGACCTTGCGCAGTTCCTCGTCGGCGCCGGCGCGTCCCGCCAGCTCGCCGATCCGGCCGCCGCGTTCCAGGAGCCGCGACCACTCGTCATCCTCGAAGAAGCGGAAGCTGGCGTGGTTCCCTTCCAGGTGCGGCTTCGGGCTCATGTGGATCGAGGTGACGACCGAGGTCCAGGGGTTCACATCCGCCGGCAGAAGGTCGGGCCAGCCCACCATCGCGTTGACGAGCGAGGTCTTCCCGGCCTTCACCTGGCCGATCATCGTCACCGTCGGCTCGACCTTGCGCATCAGGCGCTGCAGCTTCTTCGCCTGCTTCGCCGCCGCCCGGTCGCCGATGCCCGCCACCGTCTCCAGCGCGTCCTCGACCGCATCCATCTCCGAAACGAAACCGCGCAGCGCGGTCAGCCCGGTCCGCAGGAGCGCGGTATCGACCCGCGGCGCCGCCGGTTCGGCCATCTCGACCTCATGATGCTCAGCGTCGATATTCGGCTCAGCGTTCATCCGTCACCTTCAACACTCTCGGAACACCCGGGGGCCGGATGCCCATGGCGTGGGAACCGGCCGCGGCAAAAGCAGATTCCGCCCACGCATCGTTTCCTCTGTCCCCGGAAAACGTGTTGATTCTAAGGCACGTTCCCGGCACTGGCGCAGAATGCGCCAATAATCCCGTCTCAGGCGGCCAGACCGACCTCGAATTCGCGACGAATCTGCAGGAGAATGGAAACCGCATCGACGGCCGCCTCGGCGCCGCCCTCGTTCTCCAGGAGGATCACCAGGCTTTCCGCCTCCATCACCATGTCCGCCAGGTCGCCGGCGCCCTCGGCATCCTCGTGCCCGGTCACCAGGTCGGTCAGATGGGTGAGCGTCTCGCTGCAATGGGCCAGCACCGTGTCGTCGCTGAAGGCCGCGCCGCCCTCGACCCCGCCCAGGAGCGCCTGCCCCCGGTCGCGCAGATATCCGAACCCCGTGCCGCACAGGGCCGGAGATCCCGCCGGTTTCGCCCGCGCGGGCGTTGCCGCCGGTTCGGGCGCAGCCACGGGTTCGGGTGTTGCAACGGGCTCGGGCGCCGGCGCAGGGGCCGGCACGATGGCCACCGGCTCGGTCCGCGGCCGCGTCATCACCCGCGGCTGGGTCAGCGGGCGCGAATTCGGCCGTGGCCGGGTGCGCGGGCGCGGCGCCTGGGTCTTCAGGAACAGGAGCGCGCTGTCGGTATCGGCGCGCTGGCCGAGCTCCGCGTCATAGGCGATCCGTCCGGCCAGTTCGCCGATCCCCGACGCGGCCGCCTCGAGGTCGGGATTGACCGCATAGACATCCAGAAATTCCTCGCGATGCCGCGCCTTGACGACCGAGGCCTCCTCGGCGCCGCAGCCGGTCAGCACCAGATGGCCGTGGTCGCGCACCCGGTCGGGCACTTCCGACCAGATCAGCCGGTCGTCACGCCCGAAATTGGCCGAGCACCAGACCGCGATATCGGTCCGTTTCGCCGCCCAGGCGATCGCCGATTGCTGCTCCTCCCGGTCCGCCGCGGCGACGAGGTTCAGAAAGCTCGTGCGCCGCAGGACCGGCGCCGGCCGCTCGATCACCACCAGCGCCGCATCCGCCAGATCCGCCGCGCCCGGCGTCCCGTCGACCTCCGCGACGCTGCCGTCGGACCGGGTGATCCGTGCCCGCTCCGCCTTGCCGTAGCGCAGTTCGACCGTGACCTCGCGCGCCGTGTCCGGCAAGGGCGTGCCGCCCGCCAGCGCGTTCAGCAGCTCCAGCTTCCGCGCACCGGGCAGGCCCATGAGCACCACCCGCACCGGCGTGCTCAGCCGCGCCTGCAGCCGCCGCGCCTTCTCGGCGATCGCCGGGGTCGGCGCCGCCTCGGCCACGGCCCGCAGCCGCTCGGCAATCTCGTCCACCTTCTCCTGAACGGTCATCAATGCGCCTCGGCCTGCGGCGGCCGGTCCCTGAGCTGCCCCGATTCCGCGCTGACCCGGCGCGGCCGCACCTCGTCCTCCTCGCCGAAGGTCAGCACCTCGACATTGTCCGCCCGCTCCACCCCGTCCTCTTCCGGTTCGTCCGATTCCTCGGCGCCGGCCGCGGGCAGATGCACCCGCACCACGCCGATCGAGGTATTGTCCTGGTCCGGGTCGTCGAGATCCGCGATCCGCGCCAGGAATTCCCTGGCCACCGCAGTGCCGCCCCTGGGCCCGAGCACCGCCAGCACCTCCTCGATCTCGTAATCCTCGAGGAACTGCAGCCCGTCCGAGGCCACCACCACGATATCCCCGTCGCGCAGCCGGAGCCCCTCGGACGGACAATCGATCCGCGGGATGTCGTCGCCCGCCAGAACCGAGGTCAGCGCGTTGCGGTCGGGATGGTACATCGCATCCTCGGCCGAGATCATGCCGCGCTCGGCCATCAGGTCGATCTGCGGCGCCATCGAGTGATCCTCGTTGAGCTGCGTCAGCTCGCCGTCGCGGAACAGGTAGAGCGGCGAATCGCCCACCGAGATCCAGTAGAGCCGGTCGCCCAGCACCACGGCGGCGACCAGCGTCGCCCCCATGCCGCGCGCCTCGGGGTTCTCGGAAATATGCGCCAGCACGCAATCATTCGCCGCGAGCGCCGCGTTGCGCAGGATCTCCGGCAGATGCCGCGCGAAGGCACCGGGGTCGCTCGACTGGAACTTCAGCTCGCTATAGACCTCGGTCATCACGATCTTCGAGGCGATATCCCCCGCCGCATGGCCGCCCATGCCGTCGGCCAGCACCACCATCCCGTGGTCGGTGCCAAGCGGGAAGTCCGCGACGATCGCGTCCTCCTGATAGTCCCTTCCGCCCTGGACCAGCGCGGTTACGGCGTCGAACTTCGGATCATTCAGCGGCAGCATAACGGCCGTCCCCATCGCCGTCTTCGTCCCAAGAGAATTCCGGACCGCAGAACGCCACGAAACGCAGCGTGGTCTCGCCGATCCGGATCTCGTCGCCATCGGCGAGCGGCTCGGTCGACAGGACCGGCATGTCGTTCAGACGCACCAGGTTCGCCTTGCCGCCATGGCCGATATAAAAGCAGCGCTGCTCCTCGTCATAGGCGACAGCCGCATGGTTGTCGCGCGAGATGGACGTATCGCCATAGTCGAGACGGATCGCCTGGTCCTCGCCGCGGCCGATCTTCGAGGCGCCGGCGGAGAGCGTGAAGCACGCGCCGCGGCCCGGCCCCTTCATCACGACCATCCAGCCGACCGGGAATTGCGGCTCGCCCGGCGCTGCTGCAGCCGGCGACGGCGCAGCCTCGGCCGACGCGGCGGCGACCGCCGCGAACGGATCCAGCACCGCCTTGCCGTCCCGCAGAACGATGGTCGGCGCCATCGAGGAGCGCGGCCGCTTGCCGGGCTCGACACGGTTCGCGATGGGCAGGCCCTCGTCCTGCGAGGAGAAGGAGAAATCGGTGAG
>QWDA01000018.1 GCA_003605175.1 Paracoccaceae bacterium
TCGGGGCATGACGGTGACACCAACAGCGGCCAGTCCGTCCACGTCGTCGGCAGATCACCTGACAGCCGTCACTGCGAAAACAGAAAACCGTTCCCACGCCCTGACTTCTTCAGCAGCCTGCTAGAGCGCGGCCTTCTTTGTACGCACGACGAAGCGCCCCGGCCCATAAGTCCGCCGCCTGTAAAGGAAGAAATTCCTCGTCCTTTTCCCATTGCGGAATTGTTCCATAAGTCGCTCGGTGTTCAGGTTCGCGGGACTCGATGTATTCGGCCCACGCCGATTGTA
Organism: Paracoccaceae bacterium; assembly: GCA_003605175.1. Lineage (GTDB taxonomy): Bacteria > Pseudomonadota > Alphaproteobacteria > Rhodobacterales > Rhodobacteraceae > Ovoidimarina. Next base: position 286 of record QWDA01000018.1, read on the forward strand.
TCGCCTTCTTGATGTGCATTTGCTCATCAAACACAAAATCAACCTTGCATTGTATAGGTATCGCCGCCTCAAATACGTATCTGCTATTATGGAATTTATCCATAAAGCACCTGAAAGCCATCCTATACACGTGACCGAGTGGTCCAAAGTCAATTGGCACCCCCGGAATATGCAGCCTCTGCTTTGCAGTCTCGAACTCACCTTCGTCCATATGCAAAGAAACGGCGGCTAAGACATGCCGCTCGATAACCTCCATAAACTTCGGGATGTTCGCCCGGAAGTCGGGAAATTGGGCCATGTCCTTGAAGTGGAAGTGATACTGATCGGTTTTGTGGTTTTTCCTGCCGTAGTGTCTACAGCATTCCTCCCACTCAGGGACAAACCGCCTCCACGAATCTGGGGTAGCAATAAAGCCGCCAAATACAAACTCGTGCCCCGCCCGGTAGCTTTCATCTATGTATGCGGCTAAAATCATAAGGAGCCTGCGCTGGCGACCAACCACAAAAGACCTGACGCCATCAGCCCCTGTGACAACGACGCGCTCTAGTTTGAATCCCTACTAGCACCCTACCTCCCGCGTCGAGTACGGCAAGTATAACATCGTCGGCGCCCTTGTTCCCGCTGGCGGGGCCGCTACTGTCCCGCCGCAACGAAAACTCCGGAACGGGACAGACGATGAAAAGAACCACCCTCGGCCGGACCGGGATCCCGGTAAGCGCGCTTTGCCTCGGCTCGATGACCTGGGGCAGCCAGAACAGCGAGACCGAGGCGCATGGGCAGATCGACATCGCGCTCGACCACGGGCTCGATTTCCTCGACACTGCCGAGATGTACCCGGTGAACCCGGTCCGGGCCGAGACCGCGGGGCGGACCGAGGAGTTCATCGGCACCTGGATCGCCAAGACCGGGCGGCGCGGCGATCTGGTGCTGGCCACCAAGGTGACGGGGCTCGGGCAGATCCTGCGGCCCGGGCAGCCGGTGACGCCCGAAACGCTGACCCAGGCGCTGGAGGGGTCGCTGCGGCGGCTGCGGACCGACTACGTGGATCTCTACCAGCTGCACTGGCCGAACCGGGGTTCCTACCATTTCCGGCAGATGTGGAGCTTCGATCCGTCGCAACAGGACCGCGCGGCCGAGATCGAAAACATGATGGCCGTCATGGATAGGCTCAAGGGCCTTGTGGACGAAGGAAAGATCCGCGCCTTCGGCCTGTCGAACGAAAGCGCCTGGGGCACCATGCAATGGTTGAAGGCGGCAGAGGCCACGGGCGGGCCGCGCATCGCCTCGATTCAGAACGAATACTCGCTCCTTTGCCGCAACTACGACACCGACCTGGCCGAGGTCGGCCTGCACGAGGACGTGACGCTGCTCGCCTTCTCGCCGCTCGCCACCGGGCTCCTGACCGGCAAGTACCAGGACGGCGCCTGCCCCGAGGGGTCGCGGATGCGGCTGAACGACACGCTGGGCGGGCGGGTGACCGAAAGGGTGTTTCCCGCGGTCGCGGCCTATCTCGACATCGCGAGACGGCACGGGCTCGACTCCGCGCAGATGGCGATCGCCTGGTGCCTGACGCGGCCCTTCCCGACGGTGCCGATCTTCGGCGCGACCAGCGAGGCGCAACTCGCGGCGGCACTGGGCGCGGAGGCGCTGACGCTCGATCCGGCGGTGCTGGAGGAGATCGACGCGGCGCATCGGGCACATCCGTTTCCGTTCTGATTTCGCCCGCGTGCATCGCGCCGGTTTCTCCGGCAGAGTGATGCCGTGGATGAGAGGTCTTTGATGATCGGATCGGCGAAGCATATGCGTGCGGGCCTGATGCTGGCCGCGCTTCTGGCGCTGGGCGCCTGCAAGGAGGGTACGGGCGAATTGCCGCCCGTGGGAGAGGCAAGGGTGGCCTCGCAGGAGATCGCCTGCCTGGCCGATGGCGGGCGCTGGGGCGAAGGGCCGTCGCCCGGCCTGTTCCTCTGCTACCGGCCGACGAAGGATGCGGGCAAGGCCTGCACCCGCGACAGCGATTGCAGCGGCTTCTGCCTGGCGCGGTCGAAGAGCTGCGCGCCGGTGACGCCGCTTCTGGGCTGCAACGACGTGTTGGGCGCAACGGGCGCGCGCAGCACGGTCTGCGTGAAGTGAGGGGCGCGGCGCTTGTCTTGCTGCTGCTGGCGGGCTGCGGCCCGGTGGCGCCGTCCTATCGCGACGCCTCGGCGCCGATCTCTTCGCAGGCCGATTTCGACGCGGCGCGCTATGCCGGGCGCTGGTACGAGATCGCGCGGTTTCCGGTGCCGTTCGAGGAGGGCTGCACGGCGGTGACGGCGGAATACGGGCTGCTGGCGGACGGCAGGCTTTCGGTCCGGAACGCCTGCCGTGCGGGCACGCCCGACGGTCCCTTGCGCGAGATCGGCGGGACGGCGGAGCTGGTGGGGCCCGGGCGGCTTGGCCTGCGGCTCGAGGGAGTGCCTGCCGTGGTGCCGTACTGGGTGCTCTGGGTCGATGCCGATTACCGGACGGCGGTGGTGGGCGTGCCTTCCGGCCGGGCCGGATGGATCCTGAACCGGGCACCGGCGATCCCGGAAGACAGGTGGAAGGCCGCGCTGGAAGTGCTTGATTTCAATGGGTACGACGTGGCGAAGCTCGTGCCGACGGTGCAAGGGGCGCGTTAGGGGTGGCCCGGCGCCTTCGGCGCTGATCGGGCGGAGGAGCCATGACGCCGGTTTCGCCGCGATTTTTCCCTTCGAATGGAAGCTCGTTCCGACCTAGACCTGCCGGCTCTCCCGTTCCACCGCGCGGATATGCTGCGGGAAGTTCCTTGCCGAGACCGAGGCCTCGCGCACCAGCACGTCGAAATGCCGGGTCAGCGCGGTGATCCGCTCGGTGTCGCGGAACACGAGGTAGTGCTGGCCGAGATAGAGCGCCGCGAGGAGCGGGCCGAAGACGGTGATCGCCGCCGAGTGGAGCCGGCGCGCGTCGAACAGGAATACCCGGAGCTTCGGGTAGAGCTGGTCGTGCAGCGACAGGAACTGGTCGATCTGCGCGCGGCGGATCTCGTCGGGCAGGCATCGGTAATAGCCCTCGCCGCGCACCAGGCTGTCGATCTCGAAGAGCGGCACCGCCATTTCGTAATCCGAGAGCGTGTTGAACAGGAGGCCGAGCCGGTCGCCCGAGGCGCCGATCGCCTGTTCGGTCGTGCGCGCGAGGTTCGGCGTGTATTCCCAGCGCAGCATGTCCGGGGTCTTGAGCAGGTCGGGCAGCCGCGCCGGGACGTGGCGGATCTTGTAGCCTGCTGCCTCGCGGTGCCATTCGTAGATCCGCTCGTCGGCGAGGTCGCGCTGCGCGGCGGGCATCTCGAGCGAGGCGGCGAGGATGTCGGCGGCCTGTTCGGGGCGGTCGGAGAGGCCGAGCAGCCAGTCGGCCGAGATCCCGAGCGCGGTGGCGCATTGCGCGGCGACATGGGCGTTCGGGAGCCGCGGCTCGCTGCCCGAGAGAAGCTGCGAGATCGTCGAGCGGTCGACGCCGACGGCGCGGGCGAGGCCGCTCTGGCTTTCGCCTGCATCCTGCATCGCCCGGGCAAGGCGGCGGCGGAACAGCGCGGCGCGGTCGCGTTTGTCTACTTTTGTCATGGTTGGTGAATATACCAAACAATGATGAATTTATGTTGCCTATATACGGAATTCCGCATGGGTGCGTCCAGTGTCAGGATCCCTGTCAGGAGGGGTGTGTCGGGGGCAGGGCAAGGAGATGCGTGTGCGGGGCAGTGCGACGAGGATCGAGTGGCCGACTTTGGCCCTCGCGGCAATGGTTTACGCGGTCTGGGCCCTGGCAGTGGTGGTGCTGCCGGCGCTGTCGCTCTGGATCGCGATGATCGTGACAGCTTTCGTCGCGGCGCTGCATTCCTCCCTGAGCCACGAGGTGGTGCATGGCCATCCCTTCCCGGGAAGGCAATGGCTGAACGAGGCGCTGGTCTTTCCCTGTCTGGTTCTGTTCGTGCCGCTCGGCCGGTTCCGCGATACCCATCTGGCGCATCACAACGACGCGATCCTCACGGACCCTTACGACGACCCGGAATCGAACTATCTCGATCCAGCGATCTGGGCGGGTTTGCCGGGCTGGCAGCGGCGTCTTCTGTCCTTCAACAACACGCTGTTGGGGCGGCTGGTGCTGGGGCCGGCGATCAGCCTTTTCGTCTTCACACGCGCCGATCTCGCCGCGATCCGGGGCGGCGACCGCGCGGTGCGGGAGGCTTGGTTCTGGCATGTGCCGCAGGCGGGCGTTGTGCTCCTTGCGGTGGCCGTTTCGCCGATGCCGCTCTGGGCCTATCTGGTGGCCTCATACGGGGCGATGGCGCTCCTGAAGATCCGGACCTTCCTCGAGCACCAGGCCCATGACCGGGCGAGCGGGCGCACCGCGATCGTCGAGGACCGGGGGCCGCTCGCGTTCCTGTTCCTCAACAACAATCTCCATGTGGTCCACCACATCCACCCGAGGGTGCCCTGGTACGCGCTGCCCTCTCTCTACCGGGCGAACCGGGCGCATTACGTCCGGCGGAACGGCGGCTATGTCTTCCGCTCCTACGGTGAGGTTTTCGCGCGGCATTTCCTGCGCCGGAAGGACCCGGTGCCGCACCCGCTCTATCCGCGCTGAGGCTGGCGGCATGGCGGCTGCCGTGCCAGAGAGCCGCGGATGGACGCCTGGATCCCGATCACCCTCGCCGCGACGGCGGCGCAGACGTTGCGCTTCATGGCGCAGAAGCATCTGCGCGCGACCAGCCTCTCGACCGGCGGCGCGACCTGGGCGCGCTTCGCCTTCTCGGCGCCCCTCGTGGCACTGGGAGCCTGGACCTACGGCCGGGCGAGCGGGCAGGGGCTGCCTTCGGCGGGGCCGGGTTTCTGGGCCTATGCGCTGATCGGCGGGCTGACGCAGATACTCGCGACGCTCTGTGTGGTCGCGCTGTTCGGGCGGCGGAATTTCGCGGTGGGGATCGCGCTCAAGAAGACCGAGGTGATGCTGACGGCGCTGGCGGGCTTCGTCGTTCTGGGCGACCGGGTGAGCGCGGCGGGGGCCGTGGCGATCGCGCTCGGCTTCGTGGCGGTGCTGCTCCTGTCGGACCCGCCGGGGGAGGCCGCGCGCTGCTGGCGGCGGTTCGCGACGCCTTCGGCGGGGCTCGGGCTCCTGTCGGGGCTGTTCTTCGCCGCCTCGGCGGTGGGGTATCGCGGCGCGGTGCTGGCGCTCGAGGGCGGCGACACCGTGCTCCGTGCCGGCAGCTCGCTTGCGGTGGTGACGCTGGCGCAGACGCTGGCACTGGGTCTCTGGCTTCTCTGGCGCGAGCCGGGGCAGGTGCGCGCGGTGCTCGGCGCCTGGCGGGTGGCAGGGCTGGTGGGGCTGTTCTCGATGCTGGGGAGCTTCGGCTGGTTCACCGCCTTCGCGCTGCAGAACGCGGCCTATGTCTTCGCGCTGGGGCAGGTCGAGATCGCTTTCTCGATGCTCGCATCGGTCCTGGTATTCGGGGAGCGGATCTCGGGGCGCGAGGTGCGGGGGATGGCGGTCCTGACCGCGTCGATCCTGCTTTTGATCCTGGGCGGTTGATTCGGGCGCGGCCTGGGCTGGTCGCCCGGGCCAAGGGAGCCGGGGCGAACCTTGCCCTACAGAGGCCGGCCGATCCTGAGGAACAGCGTCGCCTCGTCGTCATTCGAGAAGAACGGCACGCTGTCGGGCGCCGCGAGCTCGGGCAGGCGCGCGGCGATCTCGGCCAGCACCACCTCGGTGATGAAGGGCAGGTCGAAACGGCGCGCCTCGCCGAGCGGCACCCATTGCAGGTGGCCGAGCTCGTCGGAGGCGCGGGAGAAATCGCCCGCATCGCCGGCGATCCTTCCGGCATCGGCGAGGAAGAACCGCGCGTCGAAGCGGCGCGGGCGGCCGGGTGGCGTGATCGCGCGGAACACGAAGCGGAGCGCGGAGGCGTCGGGGCGGTGGCCGGTGGCGGCGAAGCCCTGCCAGTCGGGCGGCGCGTCGGGCCAGGGCGCGCTGCGGCCGAGGACGAAGCCGGTCTCCTCCCAGAGCTCGCGGATCGCGGCCACGGCCAGCGCATCGGCGCCGGGGCCCTCGTCGGCGCGGGCGCGGCAGGGTTCGGGCATCGGCGCGGCGAGCGGCACTGCGGCGTCGGCGGGATCGACCGCGCCGCCGGGAAACACGAACTTGTTCGGCATGAACGCCGCGCCGCTGCCGCGCTGGCCCATCAGGATCGCCGGTGCCGTGCCGGCATCGCGGACCAGGATCACCGTCGCCGCGTCGCGGATGGCCGTCTTATCCGGTGCCGAATCCATGCATCCTCTTCGCCCATTGGAAGGCCACAAGCGCGCCCTTCAGCCGCGGCAGAAGGTAGAGCGAAAGTGCGACGCAGCCAATGGTGAAGCCGGTGGCGAGGATCATCGGTTCCGGGCGGAACGCGGTGAAGACGATGAGGATCGACGGCGCCATGATATGGCCGACGATCAGGATCGTGAGATAGGCCGGCCCGTCATCGGCCCGGTGGTGATGGAGCGCCTCGCCGCAGACCGGGCAGGCATCGCGCACCTTGAGATAGCCCTTGAGCATCGGCCCGGCACCGCATTGCGGGCAACGGCGGCGCCAGCCGCGCAGGAGCGCGGGGCGGAGCGGCCGTTCCTCGGCGGTTTCTGTCTCGGCCCGCGCGTTGTGGCTTCCGTCGGCCATGCGCCTCGCTCCTCTGACTCGGGGTTCCGATCCGGCATGTCAGCCGCCGGGGCCGAAGGGAATGTCGCAGATCGTCCTTGCGGCGCGATGTCACAGATTTTTCGCGCGATCGGCGACGGAACCGGCGGCCCTGGTCGTTTGAGATGTCGAATGCAGCGGGAAAGTGCTGCCGCATCCGACCAAGGAAGGACTGGAGAACAATGATGAAGACAACCCTGATCGCCGGCCTGTTTCTCACCGCGGCGGCGGTGCCGCTGGCCGCGCAAGGCCCGGGCGGCCCCGGCGGCCATGACGGCGAGGGCCGGCACCCGACCTTCGAGATGCTCGATGCCGATGGCGACGGCAAGGTCACCCAGGCCGAGATCGCGGCGTTCCGTGCCGGCCGCTTTGCCGAGGTCGACACGAATGGCGACGGCGTGGTGACGCTCGAGGAGTTCACTGCGCAGGCGGTGGCGCGGGCGACGGAGCGGGCGGCCGAGATGTTCGCGCGGCTCGATGCCGATGGCGATGGCGCGCTCTCGCGCGATGCGCTGGAGGCGCGCGGGGCGCTGGGTCCGGTGGACGAGGGGCGGATGTTCGCTCGGCTGGACGCCGACGGCGACGGCGCGGTCAGCCTCGAGGAGTTCGAGGCGATGAAGGAGCGCCGGGCCGAGATGCATCGGCATCGCGAGGGTGGCCGCGGCGGGCACGGCCGCCGCTGGATGCGGAACTGAGGCGGGCGGCGGCGGGCGGGCTCCGGGCCGCCGGCCGCGCAAGTGGACGCGATGCGCGCGAAGGGATAGCCCTGAGGCAGGATGACCCCGCCCCACGACACAGACGCGGCGACGCCGGACGAGGCGCTGCTGGTTGCCTATGGCAACGGCGACCCGATGGCGGCGGCGATCCTGACGCGGCGCCTGGTGCCGCGGCTCGTCGCTTTCGCGGGCCGGATGCTGAACGACCGGGCCGAGGCCGAGGACGTGGCGCAGGAGGCGATGCTGCGGCTCTGGCGGATCGCGCCCGAGTGGCGGCAGGGCGAGGCGAAGGTGACGTCCTGGCTCTACCGGGTTGCCGCCAATCTCTGCATCGACCGGCAGCGCAGGGGGCGGCGGCAGGCGCCGCTGGCGGCGGCGGGCGACCCGGCGGACGGGCGGCCCGGCGCGGTGGCGGCGATGACCGAGGCGGACCGGGCGCGGGCCTTGCAGGCGGCGCTCGGCATGCTGCCCGAGCGGCAGCGCCAGGCGGTGGTGCTGCGGCATCTCGAGGGGCTCTCCAACCCCGAGATCGCCCGGATCATGGACATCGGCGTGGAGGCGGTGGAGAGTCTGACGGCCCGCGGCAAGCGGGCCCTCACGGCGGCGCTTTCGGGGCGGCGCGAGGAACTGGGATATGAAGATGGCTGAGAGCGACGATCCTCTTGAGCGCTTTTTCGAGGCGGGCCGGCGGCAGGCGCCGCCCCCTTCCGACGCGCTTCTGGCGCGGATCGAGGCGGATGCGCTGGCCGCGCTCGCGGCCGGGCGGCCGGCGCCGGCACCGGCCTTGCCCGGCTGGCGCGGCCTTCTGGCGGCGCTCGGCGGCTGGCGCGCGGGGGCGGGGCTCGCCACGGCGGCACTGGCGGGGCTTGCCATCGGGATCGCGGTCCCGGCGACGACGCTGAGCCGCTTCGACGCGCTCTCGTCATCGGACGAGGGCGGCTACGAACTGGGCGAACTCGGGCCGGGCTACGGGCTCGCGCTTCTGGAGGACGGGTAACATGGCCGGGACGTCGGAGCCGAAGACTGCGGCGCCGCGCTGGATGCGCGTCACGCTGGTGATTTCGCTGGCGGTCAACCTGTTGATCGCCGGGCTGGTGGTGGGCGCGCTGCTTCGTGGCGGGCCGGACCGCGAGCGGCGGGTGGCGCGCGATTTCGGCGGCGCGCCCTTCGTGATGGCGCTCGACCCCGAGGACCGGCGGGCGGTGATCGCCGAGCTGCGCCAGGAGCCGGGCGGGTTGCGCGGGGACCGCAGGAAGCTGCGCGAGCGGTTCGAGGCGCTGCTTGCCGCGCTCCGGTCGGCGGAATTCGATCGCGGAGCGGTTCAGGAGATCCTGGCCGAGCAGCGCAGCGTCGCGACGGCGCGGCAGGCAGCGGGAGAGCGGCTCCTTCTGGACCGGCTGGAAGCGATGCCGCGGGCGGACCGGGCCGCCTATGCCGACCGGCTGGAACGGTCGCTGCGGCGCGGGAAGCGGCACTGAGCGGCGGGGGTTTCGGATCCGGGCCAATGGCAGGGATAACCGACCGCTCTCGCCGCCCGAATGGTGCCGAGGTCGTTTTCAGGCGGCCTGGCCCGAGACCGTGACGGTATCGCGCCCGGCGGCCTTGGCGTCGTAGAGCGCCTTGTCGGCCCGTTCGATCACCGCTTCCACGGATTCGCCCGGGACCGCGAGCGCCACGCCGAGGCTGATCGTCACGGTGATCGGCGGCCGCCCGTCGGGGAGCCGGATCGGGGTTTCCTTGATCAGCGCGCAGAGCCGGTGCGCCGCGGCGGGGACCACCTGGGCTTCGGCATCGGGCAGGAGGATCAGGAATTCCTCGCCGCCGATCCGCGCCACGGTGTCCTTGCCGCGCACGTTCTCGGAGAGCCGCCAGCCCACCTCGCGCAGCACCGCGTCGCCGGCGGCGTGGCCGAAGCTGTCGTTCACCTGCTTGAAGCGGTCGATATCGGCGACGATCACGCCGAGCGTGCGTCCGGGCATGCTCTCGCGCGCCAGCCGGTTGGCGTGAGTGAGCGCATAGCGGCGGTTGAAGAGGCCGGTGAGCGGATCGACCATGGCGAGGCGGAGCCCCTCCTCGACCGAATTGCGGAGCGCGTCGCCGCGGCGCTTGTTGGCGATCTGCGTCTCGATCCGGACGCCGAGTTCCTCGGGCGCGACGCGGGCGTCGACCACATCGTTCGCGCCCACATCGAGCGCCATCGCCGCGGTGTCGGGGTCGCCGGGCGCGTGGATCATCACGATGCAGGCGTGGCGGGTCGTGCTGCCGGCGCGGAGATCGGCGAGGAGGCTGATGGAATCGGCCGGTGCGTCCGGGTCGGCCTCGATCAGGTAGACATCGCCATCGCGGTCGCTGGAAGCGTCGCCGAAGTCGCAGGCAGTCTGGATCCTGAGCTGGCAATCGCGGGTGAAGGGGGTGAGCGCTTCGTTCCAGGCATTGCCCGAGGCGGCGTCGTGCGCGATGAGCATAACCTTGGCGCGGGCGCCGAACTGGGTGGGCGCTTCGGCGAAGCCGAGGTCGCGGACGGTGTCCTGACGTTCGGCGAGCGCCGACGCGGTCTGGCGTTCGCGCAGCACGCCGCGGATCCGGGCGATGAGGAGGCGCGGATGGATCGGCCGGCTCAGCACCTCGTCGGCGCCGGCCTTGAGCGCGGCCAGGCGCATCTTGGCGTCGCCGGGGGCGGAGAGCACGATCACCGGGATGTCGCGGGTGGTGGGGTTTTCGGAGACCCGTGCGAGCAGGCCGCCGCCGGCCAGTTCCGAGGCGATCAGCAGCGCGATCGGCCGCGACCGGGCCGCCAGGCGCAAGGCGTCTTCCTGGGTTTCCGCGATGAGGACCTCATAGCGGGCTGCCTGCAGGATCGCCCGAAGCGCGATGCGGTTGGTGGCCGATCCGTCTGCGATCAGAACCCTGCCTGACATCTGTGCCTCGCCGCCCATGTTTCGAATTGCAACCTTTCCGTTGAGTATTCGTCTACAAGAGTTAAGAAAGCCTTTCGTGACATTAAGGGGGCGAGCTTGCCTGCGCCGGAATCCGCCGAAACCCTCGCGCTTCGGGCGCTCGCCTGGATCGCAGGCGATACCGAAATGCTGTCGCATTTCATGAATGCGACCGGAGCGCAGGCGGGCGATCTGGCCGCGCGGGCGGGCGATGCGGAGTTCCTGGGCTCGGTGCTCGACTTTCTCCTGATGGACGACGCCTGGATCGTTGCGTTCTGCGATGCCGAAAGGCTGGCCTATGACGCGCCGGGGCGGGCGCGAGCGGGGCTTCCGGGCGGGGCGGTAGCGCATTGGACCTGACGCCGGAGGAGATGGACGGCACGCAGCCTGCGGCGCGGATGGCGGCCTCGGGCGCGCGGCGGGTGGTCGGCACGGCGACGCTGGCGGCGCTCGGGGTGTTGATCGCCGATATCGGGCTTTCGGGCGCGTTCGGCGTGCCCTCGCGGATCCTGATCCTGGCGGCGGCGGCCGGGGCGCTGGGGCTGGCCGGGTGGCTGTGGCACTCGGGTGCGGTGGTGCTCGAGTATCGTGGCGGCGTCCTGCGCGAGGCCGGACCGGACGGGCGCGTGCTCGCCGAGATCGCGAATATCCGCCGCGTCGATCGCGGGGCCTTCGCCTTCAAGCCGTCGAACGGGTTCCTGCTCAGCCTGAAAGCGGCGGGCCCGGTCGCCTGGGTGCCCGGCCTGTGGTGGCGCCGGGGACGACAGGTCGGGGTGGGCGGGCTCGTCCCGGCAAATCAGGCCAGGCTAGTGGCCGAGATGATCGCGATGGATCTCGCCCGCCGCGATTAGGCCGGATCAGTCGCAATCCGTGCTGTCAGCGACGCCGTCGCCGTTGTCGTCCCAGTCGAGCCGGGGCGCCCAGCGCGGGCTGACGAAGACCAGGTTCGTCATGTCGCGGGTGTCGAGGACCGGTTCGAGCGTGAAGTCGAACGGTGGCGTCCAGGTCATCCGCGTCTCGACCACGATCATCTTGTCGCCACCGGGCATCATCGGCAGCCGATCCTCGATCTCGGAGATGTCGGTATGGCCCTCGTAATCGCCGGTCGCATGGGACCAGCAAAGCACCATCTCGGGATCCGCGTCGGGATCGTCCGGGTCGCTGACATAGTCGACGAAGCTCACGCGGACGTCGTTCCCGTCGTCGCTCCGGATCAGGTAGTTGAAGACGGTGTTCATGCCGTCGATGAAGTTCGCGTCGATCGGATCGGTGCCCTCCTCCCGTGCGAGCATGTCGGCGATCGTGTAGGTCGCCTTCAGATTGATGCCCTTGGACTTGAACGCGTCCCAGTAGATGAACATCGCCGCGTAACCCCAGAGAAGGATGGGGAAGATGATCACCGTCTCGACCGAGACGGCGCCGGCCTGGATCCGCCAGAAGCGCGCGGCGCGGCGGGCGAGTTTGTTGAGCTTCATCCCCATCACCTCGTCGGCTCGTTCACGAAGGCGGAAGTCGCGATGAGGGCGTACTTCTTTTCGCCATCGTCGGCGTAATACACCGGCATCTGCATGCCGAGCGTCGTGCCCGGGAAATACGGTTTGAAGAGCGCGCAGACCCGCAGCATCATCAGCTCGTTGTTGCCGCCGCCGGAAATGGCGTCTTCGCCGTCATCGGTATCCGGGTCCTGATCGATGCATTTCGGTGCGCCAGGCATGATCCAGTCGTCCATGTCGACCGGTTCCATCTCGACATGGATGAGATCCATGCAGTTCGAGAAGATGTCCGCATAGTCGCAGACTTCCTGCTTGATGGAGTCGTAGTCCGGATCGACCGATGTGAGCCGCAGGGTCCGCACCGCGAGATCGACGCCGCGCTCGAGCATCACGTTCCGCACCATCATCAAGCCGGACTCGAAGGAGGCCAGGAAGATGGCGATGAAGGCGGGGAACAGGATCACGAACTCGACCGTCGAGTTTCCGTCCTCGTTGCCCCGGAACCGGCGCAAACGGCGGGCGAGCATTCCGATCATTGAGTCAGCCTCAGCTTGGTGATGGTGCCGGCGATGGTTTCGAAGGCCGCGTCGAGCGCGTCGCCGTCATCCGCATCGAAGTAGTAGTTGGACGAAGTTGCGCAGTCGGCCATCACGGCCTCGGCATCGTCGCCCGCCTGGAAGGCAATGGTGAAGACGAGGATGTCGTTGTTCACCTTGATCGCGTCGCAGAGCCCGTAATCGGTGCTGCTGTTCTTCGGGCTTCCGGACATCCGGCGGTCGGCCTGACCGTCGGCTTCGTTGTCGATCACGGCGACGTTGCCGTTGAGATGGGCGCTGTAGGCGTCGTAGTCGCCGTAGTTGCTGTCGTAGAACAGCCGCGCGACGTTCCGCGTGCTCGGAAAATGCGCCGAACTGTAAAGCTGGGTGTAGCTCAACTGCACGACGTCGCCATCGCCGTCCCCGTCGGTATCGCCATAGGCTTCCATCTGTTCGGCACTGACCAGCTCGCCGTCGCTCTGCCAGCTCGTATCCCACCAGTCGGTGCTGCTGAGTTTGCCCGGGCGCAGGAAGCGCAGGTCTTCGCTGTTGCCCGGCATCTCGACGAAATAGCCGTCTCCGGTCTCGCTTTCTGCCGTTTCCGAGTACCAGACGCGGCTCGGCCCGTTCTTCATCTCGTCCGCAAGATCGAATTGCTCGGTGTTCGCCCCGTCGGTCATCAGCACGAGGACCTTCATGAAGTTGGTCGGATCGTAATCGTAGGGTCGGCCACTGATGGCCGAAGGCAGTTCGCCGTCGGTGATCATATCGGAGACCAGGTCGCGGAAGGCCGGATCGAGGAGCGCCGCGCCCCATTTCAGCCCGGTGTCGTTCGAAGTCGCGCCCCAGGCCGAGAGATCATTGATATAGGCCTCGAGATCGCTCGCATCGGTCTCGTAGAGCAGGATCTCGGGCATCGAATCCCTGCACCATTCGGTCCTGTAGACATGGGAATAGTAGGAGGCCACCCGATCCAATTCCTGGGTTGTCGTGATGGCGCGCAGGAACAGGTAGTCGGAGGCGAGCGACGAGGTCATCAGCTCGTCATCCATGAACCGCACGCATTTTGAGTTCGTGCTGGTCCTGTCGTAGCGGGTGAGCGCGCCGCCGTATTCGGCGCGGTCGCCCACGGGGATCTCGATCTCGCCTTCGGTGTTCAGCCGGGCGAGAAGCGATTCCGGCACCCGGACCGTGTGGTTGAACGGGACGATCGAAATCGTGACGGGGGAATCGTCGCGATCGGGGTCGATCACGTCATCGACGAATTTCTTGGCCGAGGTCTTGAGGTCGTCCAGCTTGCCGTCCCAGCTCATCGAAGTGGAGATGTCGAGCACAAGCGAGATCTCCACCGATTGCAGGCCCTCCTTGGCCGCGCCGCGCGCGGCGGTGCCCAGGGTGTCGATACCGAGGAACGGCATGAAGAAGGTGTTCACCGTGAGGTCGTAGGTCGCCGAAACGCTGCGCGCGGCGAGTGTGCCGGTCTCGCCGGTCGCCGCATTGGCGCCGGAGCGCGCCTCGGTCACAACCACGGAGGCCAGGTCGGGATCGTAGCCCCGCTTCTCCAGGAACGCGACGACCAGCTCCTCCGGGTCCGAAGTGGAGCGCAGGTTGGTCGCCGCAAGCGAGGCGGCGTCGAGCGTGTTCTGCAGCGCCGAGCGCTCGGTCTCGAAGCGCATCAGGTCGACCGCCATGCCGCCGACGAAGAGCATCATGAGAAAGATGAAGAGCGAGAAGCCGGTGACAGTCCCGTCTTCGCCCGCGCGGAACGCCGCGAGGCGGGCATCCCACCAGACGCTGTTTCTGAGAAGGCCGAGGCGGCGCGGCCGGTTTCCGGACTCTGCCGTCCCTTCGTTCTGAACAATCAACATTCCGAACCTCGCTCGTCGCCGCTTCCCGTACCGCCCACTCGCAACGCCCCCAAACGGGGGGTTTGGCACGCACCGAGCCCAATTTCGCAACTGTAACCTTCCCGCATTTCTGTGGCGAAACTTGGGCGGTTTCTCGCCGTTGGACCTGCGATTCCGGGCGTTTGGCGGAACGATGCGGGGGGCGGAAACGGGATTGTCGCGGGCCTGGACGGCAATCACATCTGGTCCTTGCGAAAAGCTGATTAAGAGAATCGGGCTCGATGCGGAACCGTGAACAGTAATTTCGGCTTTCGTCCGGACATTTGGGGGTTCATAGTCTGCTTCAAATATAGGCATTCCAGGGAGGCATTCATGAACGTCGAGACACGGACCAAGGAACCCGGTTTCCGCGAGAGCGTCGATCTGATGTTCAACCGGGCTGTCTCGCTGATGAGCCTGCCCGAGGGCCTCGAGGAAAAGATTCGGGTCTGCAACGCGACCTATACGGTGCGGTTCGGGGTCCGGCTTCGCGGCGCGATCCACACCTTCACCGGCTACCGCAGTGTTCATTCCGAGCATATGGAGCCCGTGAAAGGCGGGATCCGCTATGCGCTGAGCGTGAACCAGAATGAGGTCGAGGCGCTGGCGGCGCTGATGACCTACAAATGCGCTCTGGTGGAAACGCCGTTCGGCGGCTCCAAGGGCGGGCTCTGCATCGACCCGCGCGAATACACCGAGCACGAGCTCGAGATGATCACCCGCCGCTTCGCCTACGAGCTCGCCAAGCGCGACCTGATCGACCCCTCGCAGAACGTGCCCGCGCCCGACATGGGCACCGGCGAGCGCGAGATGGCCTGGATCGCCGACCAGTACCGCCGCATGAACACCACCGACATCAACGCCAATGCCTGCGTCACCGGCAAGCCGATCCACGCCGGCGGCATCCAGGGCCGGGTCGAGGCCACGGGACGCGGTGTGGAATACGCGCTGCAGGAGTTCTTCCGCCATCCCGACGACGTGAAGATGGCCGGGCTTTCCGGCGGGCTCGACGGCAAGCGGGTGATCGTGCAGGGCCTCGGCAACGTGGGCTACCACGCGGCGAAGTTCCTCTCCGAGGAGGACGGGGCGAAGATCACCGGCGTGGTCGAGCGCGACGGCGGGATCTACAGCGAGCAGGGGCTCAACGTCGAGGCGGTGCGCGCCTGGATCGTCAAGCATGGCGGGGTGAAGGGCTATCCCGAGGGCACGTTCGTCGAGGACGGGGCGGTGCTGCTCGAGGAGGAATGCGACATCCTTGTGCCGGCCGCGATGGAAGGCGTGATCCACCTGGGCAACGCCGCGCGGATCAAGGCGCCCCTGATCATCGAGGCCGCGAACGGTCCGATCACTGCCGGAGCCGACGAGATCCTGCGCGAGAAGGGTACGGTGATCATCCCCGACCTCTATGCCAACGCAGGTGGTGTGACGGTCTCGTATTTCGAATGGGTCAAGAACCTGAGCCATATCCGTTTCGGACGGATGCAGCGCCGCCAGGAAGAGGCGCGCCACCAGCTCGTGGTCGACGAGCTGGAAAGGCTGTCGAGGGATTCCGGCATTGGCTGGACGATCTCGCCGGGCTTCAAGGACCGCTATCTCAAGGGGGCGGGCGAGCTGGAGCTGGTGCGCTCGGGGCTCGACGACACGATGCGTGCCGCCTACCAGTCGATGCGCGAAGTGTGGCACGACCGCGAGGAGGTTCGTGACCTTCGTGTGGCGGCCTATCTGGTGGCCATCGGACGGGTGGCGAAGAGCTACCAGGCCAAGGGGCTCTGACCGCGCATCTCCGGGTCCTGCTCGGCTGCCGCGCGTTCCCGGAGAATTTTCCTAAAGTTTAAGGCTTTCGGCGTTCTCCGGCGCCGAATCGGTCGCCCCGGCGTGGGTTTCGCCGAGATCGGGCTCTTGTCGGGCATCCAACCCAGGTTGGAATGGGGGCAGATGTCAACAATTCAAAGCTTTTTGGGCCCGTTAGGCCACATTTGAGCCATTTTCGGACGGCTTCGGTAAACGACATCGAGCGGCCCGACGGATTGGGCTGCCTCGCGCCCCGAACCGACTGATCGACCCGAAATAATCGCACGTCCCGGCCCCACACCGCGAGAGATTAGGAAAATGACCCCCAGATCCCTGACCCGCATGTTCCATCGCTTCCAGAGAGACGAGGACGGCGGAACGATGATCGAGGCCATCCTCTGGTTTCCGGTATTCTTTTCCCTGTTCGTCCTGGTTCTGGACGCCTCGATGATCTTCCTCAACCAGGCGCAAATCAAAAAGATCATGCAGGATGGCGCTCGCCAGATGGCGGTCGGCACCTATGACAAATGCGATGAGTTGACCCCGGTGCTGCAGGCCCGGATCCAGACCATTGCGCCCGGCGCCGTTGTCTTTTCGTGCGGAGAGGACAAGACCGTTTCGACGGTGGTCGTCACCGCTCCGTCGAGCGATCTGGGGATCACCGGTACGTCTGGGGTCCTGTCCGGCCTCGTCTTCAGCCTTCGCGTCGTCTACAATCTCGAGGTCGGCTGATGGGCATCCTTGAGACTTTGCGGGCCTTTGTCCGGTCCGAGAGGGGGGCCGCCACGGTGGAGGCCTGCCTCTGGATACCCGTCCTTCTCACCTTCTTCATCCTGATCCTCGACGCGACGATCATCTTCCTGCGCGAGACCGACGCTCAGCGGATCGTCCAGGACGGCACCCGGCAGTATGTGACCGGCGCGATCGAGACCGAGGCCGAGTTGGACGCCTGGCTCGAAGACATGATGTCGGCGATCTCGCCGAACGCGCAGGCCAACAGCACCGTCTCGTCCGGCGTCCTGACCACCACCATCGAATATCCCGCCGAGGATACCGACCTGACCGGTTCCGCCGGCCTTCTTGGGGGGCTGACCATGAAAGTGCGGAGCATTCAGCTTGTGGAGCTTTGAAATGACACGCCCGACGCAAGAATACCCTTCGGAGACCGATTTCATCGAAGCCGAGGACGCCGGCATCACCGTCCTGAGCCTGTTTCTGTTCATCGGCATGGTGATGGCCGCCGGCCTCGCCGTCGACATCAACAACGTTATCCAGTCGCGGACCCAGCTCCAGGGCGCCGCCGACGCGGCAGGCCACGCCGCTCTCTACTGGCGCTGGCGAAACTCCGAGGCCGATGCAAAGGACAAGGGGATCGAGGTGGCCGAACTCAACATGCCGACCTCGGTCTACGGGAACGTGCTCACCGCCGACGATATCGAATTCGGTTACTGGGATCCGATCACCTATCCCGACGAGCCGTTCCGCGCCGACAGCACGCGACACACCGCCGTCCAGGTCATCGCGCGGCGCGAAGCGGCCGGCAATAACGGCATCGGCACGTTCCTGATGCATTTCATCGGCCTCGACGTGCTCGACGTGCGCACCATCTCGGTGTGGGATTCGGCCTACGGGTTCTGCCCGCCGAAGGACAACGGCACCCGCGGCGAGGGTTTCTTCGCCCGCGGCGTGATCGACATACAGTCGAACAACACCTACCGGGACGGGTTCTGCATCCATTCCGACACCTGGGTCGAACTCCAGCAGGGCGGCTACTTCGAAGAGGGCGTCACCGTCTCGATGCCGGACGAATCCGACGTGGTGCTGCCCTCGAGCGGCCTCGATCCGACGAAGAACCCGGGCCTCGCCGAGGCGCTCACCTCCCAGTCGATGAACCTCGAGTCGTTCTTCTCGAACCTCGACAATCTGATCGACAGCTACCGCGACCCGTTTTCCTCGGTGAATTCGGACCTGATCTCCGACGCCACGGTGAACTACGACAAGATCATCAGCAACGTGACCGCTGCCGATATCGTGCCCAACGCCGTCAACATCCTCGACTGCAAGGCGAAAACGCTCACCATCGACAACAATGTGGTGCTCAAGGACGCGGTGATCGTCACTTCCTGCGAGGTCAAGTTCAACTCGGGCGCGGCGATCGAGAACGCGGTGCTGATCACCACCAACACCTCGGACAAGGCGATCAGCGCGCCGAGCGGTCTCCGGATCGGCTCGCCCACCTTCTGCACCGACCAATCCGGCTCGGCGACGGTGATCTCGATGGGCGATTTCCGGGTCTCGTCCGGGCTCGAGGTCTATGGCTCGACCGTGATTTCGATGGGCGACACCAATTTCACCGCGAATGCCAACGGAATCGCGGGGATGCAGGCCTACGCCAACGGCCGGATCGACGCCTCCTCGAACGGCGACATGGGGTTCTGCGATTACGGCCCGCCCGACGATTTCCTGATCCCGGTGTTCCGGATGGTGATGTAGACCGCACGTCACCATCGTTTCGCCCGGCCGCCGCAGCCCAGAGGACAGGGGATGCGACGGCCGGGCGGAGCCGTTTCGGCGGCCGCCCCACTGGACACCGCTCCGAAAATGGCGCTGTCTCTCACGACAGGACCGTGGGACAGGGGCGATGCGCTATTCCGGCTTGAGGATCCTTGCCGAAGGGGTGACCGGCAATCGCGGGTGGCGCCCGGTCTGGCGCGATCCGGAGCCGAAACCCGCCTATGACATCGTGATCATCGGTGGTGGCGGCCACGGGCTCGCGACGGCCTTTTACCTCGCCAGGGAGCACGGGCTCACCAATGTCGCGGTGCTTGAAAAGGGCTATCTCGGCGGCGGCAATGTGGGGCGCAACACCACCATCGTCCGCGCGAACTACTTCCTGCCCGGGAACTCGGAATTCTACAGCCATTCGCTGAAGCTCTGGGAAGGGCTCGAGGCGGAGCTCAATTACAACGTCATGCATTCCCAGCGCGGGCTCATCAACCTGTTCCATTCCGACGGCCAGCGCGATGCCTTCGTGCGGCGTGGCAATGCGATGGCGATCCAGGGCGACGACGCGATCCTCCTCGACCGTGATGGGGTGCGCCGCCATCTGCCCTATCTCGATTTCGACAATCCGCGGTTTCCGGTCCATGGCGGGCTCCTGCATCCGCGCGGCGGCACCGCGCGGCATGACGCGGTGGCCTGGGGCTATGCGCGCGGTGCCGATGCGCGCGGCGTCGACCTGATCCAGAACTGCGAGGTCACCGGGATCGACATCGAGAACGGTCGCGTGACCGGCGTCCGGACCACGCGCGGGGCGATCATGGCCAAAAAGGTCGGCATCGTCGTCGCGGGGCGCTCGGGCCAGGTCGCGGCCATGGCCGGCATGCGCCTGCCGATCGAGAGCCACATCCTCCAGGCTTTCGTGACCGAGGGGCTCAAGCCGATGATCGACCATGTGGTCTCCTTCGGCATGGGGCATTTCTACATCTCGCAATCCGACAAGGGCGGGCTCGTCTTCGGCGGCGATCTCGATTTCTACGCCTCCTATGCCGCGCGGGGGAACCTGCCGATGAAGGAGCATGTGATGGAAGCCGCGATGACGCTGATGCCGGCGATCGGCAAGGCGAAGGTGCTGCGGAGCTGGGGCGGGATCATGGACATGACCCCCGACGGCTCGCCGATCATCGACCGGTCTCCCGTTGAGGGGCTCTACCTCAATTGCGGCTGGTGCTATGGCGGTTTCAAGGCGGTGCCCGGATCCGGCTATGCCTTTGCGCATCTCCTGGCACTGGACCGCCCGCACGAGACCGCCGCGCGCTTCCGGCTCGACCGGTTCCGGACGGGCAGGGGGCTGATGGACGAAGAGGGCACCGGCTCTCAGCACAATCTGCATTGAGGGTGGCGGCCGTGCGATTTGCGTATACTTGCCAGGAAGAAGGGATGGGCGCGTGAGGCTGACCTGCCCGCATTGCGGCGTGCGGGATGCCCGCGAATTCACCTATCGCGGCCATGCGATCGCGCTCGACCGGCCGGCGCCCGATGCCGGCGAGTCCGCCTGGGACGACTACCTCCACAATCGCGAGAACCCGGCGGGCTGGACCGAGGATCTCTGGTACCACACGCCCTGCCGGACCTGGCTCGTCGCCGAGCGCAACACCGTGACGCACGCGATCCGCGCGACCCGCGCCGCTTCGGAGCGCCCGTCATGAGGGTCGACGGCTATGGCCAGATCGACCGTGACCGCGAGATCGGCTTTTCCTTCGACGGCGCCTGGCTGAAGGGCCATCCGGGCGACACGCTCGCCTCGGCGCTGATGGCGAACGGTGTCCGGCTCCTCGGCCGCTCCTTCAAGTATCACCGGCCGCGCGGGGTTCTGACCGCCGGCTCGGAGGAGCCCAACGCGCTCGTCACCATTGGCCGGGGTGCCGGGCAGACCCCCAATGTCCGTGCCACGGTGCAGGAGCTTTACGAGGGGCTCGAGGCGCGCCCGCAGAACGCCTTGCCGGCGCTGCGCCACGATCTGCTGGCGGTCAACGATCTCTTCGCGCCGTTCTTCGGCGCGGGCTTCTACTACAAGACCTTCATGTGGCCGCGCGCCTTCTGGGAACGGGTCTACGAGCCGGTGATCCGCCGCGCGGCGGGTCTTGGCGCGCTTTCGGGCACCGCCGATAGCGCGCGCAACGAACGCGCCTGGGCGCATTGCGACCTCCTGGTGATCGGCTCGGGGCCGGCCGGGCTGATGGCCGCGCTGACGGCGGGCCGGGCGGGTGCCGACGTGATCCTCGCCGAGGAGGGCAGCCGCGCCGGTGGACGCCTGCTCGCCGAGGCCGAGGAGGTGGGCGGCATGCCCGCCCTGCGCTGGATCGGATCGGTGTTGGAAGAGCTCTGGTCCCTGCCCAATGTCCGGATCATGGAGCGCACCAGCGTCACCGGTGCCTATGACCAGGGCACCTGGGGCGCGCTCGAGCGGGTGGCGCTCGACCGGCGCGATCCGGGCCTGCGGCCGCTCGAATGCTTCTGGCGGATCGTCGCGAAACGCGCGGTGCTCGCCACCGGCGCTTTGGAGCGCCCGATTGCCTTCCGCGACAACGACCGGCCCGGCATCCTCATGGCCGGCGCGGCCCGCGCCTATCTGCATCGCTGGGGGACGGTGCCGGGCAGGCGGGTGGCGGTCTTCGGCAACAACGACGATGCGCATCGCACCGCCCGCGATCTTGCGGCGGCGGGCGTATCCGTGACGGCAGTCATAGATTCGCGGAAAGGCGTTGACCTGAAGGGAGATTTCCCGGTCTTCGCCGGCGCCACCGTGACCGGAACCGCGGGGCGTCACGGGCTTCGGTCGATCACCGTCGATGAGGGCGGGAAGCGCCACCGGATCGAGACCGACGCGCTCGCGGTCTCGGGCGGCTGGAACCCCTCGGTCCATCTCGCCTGCCACATGGGCGCGCGCCCGGTCTGGCGCGAGGAGATCGCCGGCTTCGTGCCGCCCGAGGATTCCGTCCCCGGCCTGATCCCCTGCGGCGCCGCGAACGGTGTGTTCTCGACCGCCGCTTGCCTCGCCGATGGCCACCGCGCCGCCGCCCTTGCGCTCGAGGCGCTTGGGAAACCCGCGCTCAAGCCGGAGCTCCCCGACGCGTCCGACGATCCCTACCGGATCGGCGCGCTCTACCATGTGCCCGACAAGGGCCGCGCCTGGCTCGACTTCCAGAACGACGTGACCGTGAAGGACGTGAAGCTCGCCGCGCAGGAGAATTTCCGCTCGGTCGAGCACATGAAGCGCTACACCACCCAGGGGATGGCGACCGACCAGGGCAAGTCATCGAACGTCGCCGCACTCGCGGTGCTTGCCGAGGCGACCGGCCGCACGATCCCCGAGACCGGCACCACCACCTTCCGCCCGCCCTATGTGCCGGTTTCCGTCGCCGCGATGGGGGCGGGCGCGCGCGGCAAGGGGTTCGCGCCGGAACGCTTCACCACCTCGCACGCGGCAAGCGTCGAACGCGGCGCGCCGATGATCGAGGCCGGGCTCTGGTACCGGCCTTCCTGTTTCCCGAGGCCGGGAGAGACCACCTGGCGGCAATCTTGCGACCGCGAGGTGCGGATGGTCCGCGAGGCGGTGGGCATCTGCGATGTCTCGACCCTCGGCAAGATCGACATCCAGGGGCCGGACGCGGCGGCGTTTCTCGACTTCGTCTACACCAACAGCTTCTCGACCCTGCGGGAGGGCCGGGTCCGCTACGGGCTGATGCTCCGCGAGGACGGGTTCGTGATGGATGACGGCACCACCGCGCGGCTCGGGCCGAGCCATTACCTGATGACCACCACCACCGCCGCCGCTGGCCCGGTGATGGCGCATCTCGATTTCGTGCTGCAGGCGCTCCGGCCGGACTGGGACGTGCGGATCGCCTCGGTCACCGAGCAATGGGCCCAGTTCGCGATTGCCGGGCCCGCGGCACGCCGGCTGGTAAACGCGGTGCTGGACGAGGCCATCGACGATGCGGGCTTTCCCTTCATGGCCTGCGGGGCGGTCTCTGTGCTGGGCCAGCCGGCGCGGCTGTTCCGGATCTCTTTCTCGGGCGAGCACGCCTATGAGCTCGCGGTGCCGGCCCGCTTCGGCGATGCGCTCTACCGGCTCCTTGTCTCCCAGGCCGAGGCGCTGGGCGGCGGCGCCTATGGCCTGGAGGCCCTGAACGTGCTCCGGATCGAGAAGGGCCACATCACCCATGCCGAGATCCATGGCCGCACCACCGCCTTCGATATCGGCATGGAACGGATGGTCTCGGCGAAGAAGGATTGCATCGGCAAGAGCGCCGCGGCGCGCCCCGGTCTCACCGACCCCGACCGCGAACGGATGGTGGGGCTGCGTCCGGTGGGCGCGGTGAAGCAGCTCACCGCCGGCGCGCATCTCTTCGCCGAGGGGGCGGAGATCACGCCGGGCAACGACCAGGGCTACATCACCTCGGTCGCCTATTCGCCGACGCTTGGCAGTTACCTCGCCCTCGGTTTCCTGAAGCGCGGGCCCGAGCGGATCGGCGAACGGGTGCGGATGGTGGACCGGATGCGCGACGTGGAGGCGCTTTGCGAGGTGACGGCGCCCTGCGCCTTCGATCCGGAAGGGGAGCGGCTCCGTGGCTGACCTGATCGCGACATCCCCGGCGCAGGGGCATCTGCCGCTTGCCAGAGGCTCCGTGACCCTCACCGAGGCGGAACTCGCCCCGATCACTTCGGTCGCGCCGTTCCGTGGCCGGGAGGCGGAAGTCTCGGCGGCACTCGAGGCGGCGATGCGCGCGGGTCTTCCGGCGCCGAACCGGACCACCGGCAAGGCGGGGGCGCGTGCCGTCAGCACCGGGCCCGGCGAGGCGCTGGTGCTGGGTGTCGCCGTGGCGCCGGAAGGCGCGGCGGTGACCGACCAGTCCGACGCCTGGGTGCATCTGGCGCTCGAAGGCGCGGGCGCCCGCGACGTGCTGGCGCGGCTCACCTCGGTCGACCTCCGCGAGGGGGTGTTCAAGCGTGGCCACGCGGCGCGGACACTTCTCTTCCACGTTCCTGTCACGCTGATCCGCGCGGGGAAGGATCGCTGGGAAATCCTCGCGCCGCGCTCGATGGCGAAGACGGTGCTGCACGACCTCTCCGAGGCGATGATCGGCGTGGCGGCACGGGCCGGGTGAAGCCGGAAAACCCCCGAATGCCCCACGGGCTTCCGGATCGGGAAAATTGTCCACGGCCATGGCCGGGGAAGTGCCTCGGGCTCTCTCGACTCTCGCGCCCCCGGGCCGGATACTCCGCGCCATGAGTCTCCCGCCCGGCTTTCTCGACGAGTTGCGCTCCCGCCTTTCCATGGCGCAGGTGGCGGGCCGCAAGGTCATGTGGGACAGCCGCAAGTCGAACCAGGGCAAAGGCGACCTCTGGGCGCCGTGCCCGTTCCACCAGGAGAAGACCGCCTCGTTCCACGTGGACGACCGCAAGGGCTATTATTACTGCTTCGGCTGCCACGCGAAAGGCGACGCGATCTCCTTCGTGCGCGAGACCGAGAACGTGGGTTTCATGGAAGCGGTCGAGATCCTCGCCCGCGAGGCCGGGATGCAGATGCCCGAGCGCGACCCGAAGGCGCAGGAGATGTCCGACCGGCGGACGCTGCTCGTCGAAGTCATGGAGCAGGCGGTCCGCTACTATGGCCTGAAACTTCGGAGTGCCGAGGGAAGCGCGGCGCGGGACTATCTTGAGGGGCGCAGGGGCCTCAAGGAGGCTGCTTGGTTCCGCTGGGATATCGGCTTCGCACCCGACACACGCCACGGGCTCTATCGGCACCTGCGGGACCAGGGTGTGTCGGACGACCTGATCGTCGAGGCGGGACTTTCCGCCCGGCCGGATGGCGGCGGCGAGCCCTATGACCGATTCCGTGGCCGGATCATCTTTCCGATCCGCGACGCGCGCGGCCGGGCGATAGCGCTCGGCGGGAGGGCGATGGACCCGAATGCGCGGGCGAAATACCTGAACTCTCCCGAGACCCCGCTCTTCGACAAGGGGCGGAGCCTCTACAACCACGGACCCGCGCGGGAGGCCGCCGGGAAAGGCCAGCCGCTGATCGTCGCGGAAGGCTACATGGACGTGATCGCGCTTTCCGAGGCCGGGTTCGCGGCCACGGTCGCGCCCCTGGGCACCGCGATCACCGAGGACCAGCTCCGCCTGCTCTGGCGGATCCATTCCGAGCCGGTGATCGCGCTCGACGGCGACAAGGCGGGCCTGCGCGCGGCGCTCCGCGTGATCGACCTCGCGCTGCCGCTGCTCGAGGCGGGCCAGTCGCTGCGCTTCGCGATCCTGCCCGAGGGGCAGGACCCGGACGACCTCCTGAAGGCCGAGGGCAGGGGGGCGATGCAGGGAGTGCTCGACCGGGCCCTGCCCATGGTGCAGCTTCTCTGGCGGCGCGAGACCGACGGCCAGGTCTTTGACAGTCCCGAGCGCCGCGCCGCGCTGGACAAGAGCCTCCGCGCCGCTTTGGGCCGCATTGCCGACAAGTCGCTGCGGGGGCATTACGGCGAGGAGATCAAGCGGCTCCGGCTGGAGCTTTTCGGCACCGGCCGCCGGCCACCGGCGGCGCGCGGGCCCTGGAAGCCGAAGGGGCCGGCGGTCCTCCCCAGCACCAAGTCGTCGCTCCTTGCCGCCGCGCAGGGCGCGGTGGAGGACACGCTCCGCGAGGCGGTGATCCTCGCGGGCCTGGTGACCCATCCCGCACTGGTGGAGCGGTTCGAAAGCGCGCTCGAACGGCTCGACACCGCGACGCCCGAACACGAGCGGGTGCGCCATGCCTTGCTCATGGGCGGCGACCGCGCGGCGATCGCCGCGGCGGCGGGGCCGGAGGCGCTTGAAAAGCTCTTCGCGCCGCGCCATGTGCAGCTTGCTCCTGCGGTGCGGCACCGCGACGATCCGGAAATCGCCGCGCAATGTATCGCCGAGGAGATCGCCAAGCTCGCCGCGCGCCGCGGCGCCACGGCGGAGATCGAGGAGGCGGCACGCGACATCTCCGAACTCGCCGACGAGGGACTGACCTGGCGGCTCGCCCAGGCCGCCCAGGCTCGCGAAAGCGCCGGGCGCGGCGGTGGCGAGGACCGGACAGACTACGAGGTCGCGCCGAACGGGGTGCGACTCAGCCGGGAGGAACGCAGCGCGCTCGAGGACGTGTTGCGGCAAGCGGGCCTCGCCTCCGGCCCGAAGTGACACAAATCCAAATGATTCGCGCTACACGCCTTGCGAATCACCGAATCAAACCTAGATGATTCGCCCAGAGCGAATCATCCCTTCCATTCAAAG
This sequence comes from Paracoccaceae bacterium, assembly GCA_003605175.1. Taxonomy (GTDB): domain Bacteria; phylum Pseudomonadota; class Alphaproteobacteria; order Rhodobacterales; family Rhodobacteraceae; genus Ovoidimarina. The sequence goes on from QWDA01000018.1 coordinate 26,171, forward strand.
GAGCGCGTCGATGGCTGCCAAGGACAACGCCGACGAGACCAAGCAGGACGGCGCCGACGGGGATGTGATGCTCGACATGAGCCAGGCCGCGGTCAAGAAGATGATCGCCGAGGCGCGCGAGCGGGGCTACATCACCTATGACCAGCTGAACCAGGTCCTGCCGCCCGACCAGGTCTCGTCCGAGCAGATCGAGGACGTGATGTCGATGCTCTCCGAGATGGGCATCAACGTGATCGAGGATGACGAGGTCGAGGACGACGGCGAGAAGGGCTCGACCGAGGTGGTCGAGGCCTCCTCTTCGCGCGAGGTCACGGTCGCGCAGACCGAGGCCGAGAAGCTCGACCGCACCGACGACCCGGTCCGGATGTATCTGCGCGAGATGGGCTCGGTGGAGCTCCTGTCGCGCGAGGGCGAGATCGCCATCGCCAAGCGGATCGAGGCGGGTCGGAACACGATGATCCTCGGGCTCTGCGAGAGCCCGCTCACCTTTCAGGCGATCACGATCTGGCGCGACGAGCTTCTGAACGAGGAGATCCTCCTGCGCGACGTGATCGACCTCGAGACCACCTTCGGCCGCTCCATGGGCGAGGATGAGGAGGAGGAAAGCCCGGTCGTCGACAATGTCGCCGAGACTGCTGGCGGCGAGGCCCGCAAGGAAGCCTCGGACGAACCGGAGCTCGATGCCGATGGCAACCCGATCTCGCGCGACGACGAGGAGGATGACGACGAGCAGGCCAACATGTCGCTCGCCGCGATGGAGGCCGCGCTGAAGCCGCGCGTGCTGGAGACCCTCGACCGGATCGCCCGCGACTACGGCAAGCTCGCCGAGATGCAGGACCTCCGCATGTCGGCGACGCTGAACGAGGATGACAGCTTCTCGGCCGCCGCCGAGGAGAGCTACCAGACCACGCGCAGCGAGATCGTCAAGCTGGTGAACGAGCTGCATCTCCACAACAACCGGATCGAGGCGCTGATCGACCAGCTCTACGGCATCAACCGCAAGATCATGTCGATCGACAGCGCCATGGTGAAGCTCGCCGACCAGGCCCGCATCAACCGCCGCGAGTTCATCGACGAGTACCGCGGCTACGAGCTCGACCCGACCTGGCTCGACCGGATGACCGAGAAATCGGGTCGCGGCTGGCAGGCGCTGGTGGAGCGCTCGGCTGAAAAGGTGCAGGAGCTGCGCGGCGAGATGGCCCAGGTCGGCCAGTATGTCGGCGTCGATATCGGCGAGTTCCGCCGCATCGTGAGCCAGGTCCAGAAGGGCGAGAAGGAGGCCCGCCAGGCCAAGAAGGAGATGGTCGAGGCGAACCTGCGGCTGGTGATCTCCATCGCCAAGAAATACACCAACCGCGGCCTGCAATTCCTTGATCTCATTCAGGAAGGCAATATCGGCCTGATGAAGGCCGTCGACAAGTTCGAGTACCGGCGCGGCTACAAGTTCTCGACCTACGCGACCTGGTGGATCCGCCAGGCGATCACCCGCTCCATCGCCGACCAGGCCCGCACGATCCGCATCCCGGTCCACATGATCGAGACGATCAACAAACTGGTCCGCACCGGCCGCCAGATGCTGCACGAGATCGGCCGCGAGCCGACGCCGGAGGAACTGGCGGACAAGCTGCAGATGCCGCTCGAAAAGGTCCGCAAGGTGATGAAGATCGCCAAGGAGCCGATTTCCCTGGAAACGCCCATTGGCGACGAAGAGGACTCGCAGCTCGGCGACTTCATCGAGGACAAGAACGCCGTCCTGCCGCTGGACTCGGCCATTCAGGAGAACCTGAAAGAGACGACCACCCGCGTGCTGGCCTCGCTGACCCCCCGCGAGGAGCGCGTGCTCCGCATGCGCTTCGGCATCGGCATGAACACCGATCACACCCTCGAAGAGGTCGGCCAGCAGTTCTCGGTGACCCGCGAACGCATCCGCCAGATCGAGGCGAAGGCGCTGCGGAAGCTGAAGCATCCGTCGCGGAGCCGGAAGCTGAGGAGCTTCCTGGATCAATGAGGAACTTAGATGCCAGAAGAACTCACATTTGAGATCGCGCGCGCATCGGACCTCGCAGCTGCAAAGAGCTTACACGCTAAAGCAGTAAATCATGTTTGGTTGGGCATTGCTTCAATTTCAGTTGGTGTAATTGCAGTGGACTCATCAAGTGGTGTTGTCACGTTTCTGGGATTTGGTTTGTCCCCCCCGAAGTTCTTTCTCTCGGCATTCATTATGCAGTGGTTTGGAATATTGGTGCTCTGCAACAAGCATGCGATGACCCAGGTCGCAGGAAAAGCTTTTGAAAGCTATCTATCAGAGAAATTTGGCGACGCCAAACTGGCTGCAAACCTCTCTTACCGACGTTTTTTTTACCTGCTCTACGAAGGTGACCTTGTCAGAGCTTCGCCATTCAAGGAAATCCTAATCAATTATCTTGGGCGAGGTATGGCAGACAGCTACTATCGCGTTTCTGGAATGGTCTCCGTATCAATATTCTTTCTGATCCCTTTGATCGGTATTTTCTTTTCACTATTCAGGGCAGAATTGAACTTCGTCTTAAGTGGTGTACTTTTGCTTTCTCTTCTCGTTCCTGTCGGTATGACGTGTCTGTCTGTCTGGAGTGTCGCAAGACTTTGGTACGGTCGTGAACTGGAAAGCGACTAACGGACTTAGGGTCAGGACTCATAGCCAATAGATGACGGTTGCCGCGAGGGCGATGGCTGAGAGGAAGACCTTTGGGCAGCGGTCGTATCGGGTTGCCACACGCCGCCAATCTTTGAGCCTGCCGAACATGATCTCGATCCGGTTGCGCCGTTTGTATCGGCGCTTGTCGTACTTGACGGTTCTCTTCCGCTGTTTCCGACCGGGGATACATGCGCGTATCCCTTTGTCTTTCAATGCTTCTCTGAACCAGTCGGCGTCATATCCGCGGTCCCCCAGCAGCCAGTCGACGTCCGGCAGGCTGCCCAGCAAAACCCGTGCTCCGATGTAATCGCTGACCTGTCCGGCTGTGACGAACAGATTGAGAGGACGTCCCTGGCTGTCACAGATCGCGTGGAGCTTGGTATTCATCCCGCCCTTGGTGCGTCCGATCAGGCGTCCACGCCCCCCTTTTTCACGCTCATGCTGGTCGCTGTTCGGTGGGCCTTGAGATAGGTCGCATCGATCATGACGGTCTTCTGTTCGCCGTGCTCGGCAGCCAGACCCGCCATCATCCGGGCGAAGACGCCCTTATCGCTCCACCGCTTCCAGCGATTGTACAGCGTCTTGTGCGGGCCATAGGCTGCAGGCGCATCACGCCATCGTAAGCCATTGCGATTGATGAAGATAATCCCGCTCAACACACGCCGATCATCGACGCGGGGTTTGGATAGTGTCCCACCGAATGGTGTAAGAGCGCCGTCCCTCTGAGAGGTCCGCGTTGATCAGGATGCCACGGCGGGCAGCCTGACGGTGGGAGTGTCGGTGACGCGTGCGAGGGTTTCAAGGCTCATG
>QWDA01000019.1 GCA_003605175.1 Paracoccaceae bacterium
GAGCGCGCGCAGCAGCTTTCCGCGGAGACCGGCGCGCTGATCTACTGGATGGATGCCGCCGCCGCCGCCGAACGGATCGAGAGCGACATCGCCGTCACAAAGAGGATCAACGAGATGATCGGGCAGTGACCCCGGACGGGCCCTGCCCGGGGCCCGTCCGCCGCCCGTCGGAGATGTGCCTGCGCGGGGTGCCGGGCAGGGTCAGCGATTTCCGGCGGAGGCCACCAACCACACGTCTCCCGACACGGCACCCATGCCCGGCCAGATGCAGGTGAACGAAGGAGAGGTGGCTGAGGCGCTGCAAGCTACGGGCATCAGCGCCGAAGCTGTCGTCGCGCGCCTCCGTCACCGGGCCGGCAGGACATGCGTATCCGGCGCGACAAAGCCCATGAAGCGCCGTCGCATCACGCCGCTGTCTGGTGGGTTGGTCGTTGCCCGCCCTCGTCCGCAGGGACGCGGAACTGCATCGAAAGATCGAGCAATTCCTCCGACTTCGAGCGCAGGAGTTCGCTTGCGGCGAGCGACTCCTCGAACATGGCCGCATTCTTCTGCATCGATGCGTCAAGGCCCGCGATGGAGGAATTGACCTCCGACACCGTCGATGCCTGCTCGCGCGCTCCGTTCGCGATGCTCTCGACCTGGTGCGAGATCTCACCGATGAGCGAGAGGATTCCGGTCAGGGCACTGCCGGCTTCGTTGACCTCGGAGACGCCCTTCGAAATCTGGCCGCGGGTTTCCGAGATCAGGGCATTTATTTCACTGGCTGCCTCCGAAGCCCGTTGGGCAAGACCGCGCACTTCGGTTGCGACGACGGCGAAACCCCGCCCCTGCTCGCCCGCTCGCGCGGCCTCGACCCCGGCGTTGAGCGCCAGGAGATTGGTCTGGAAGGCGATGTTCTCGATCAGGTCCACGATCTTCGACACCGCTTCGGACGAGGCCTCGATCTCCGACATGGTCGAGACCGCGGAATCGACGCTGCTGCGCGTATCCTCAGCCTGCCGGCGCGCGTCGTTCATCACCTTGTCGGCCTTCTGGGCAGCCTCCGATGTCTGCCTGGCCGTGGCGTCGAGCTCGGTTACGGCCGCCGCTGTCTCCTCAAGCGACGCCGCGTTCTGCTCGGTGCGCTGCGCCAGTTGGGTGGCGGCGGAGGCGATTTCGTTCGACGAGGAACTGACGGTGGAGGCCCCTTCCGTGAGATGGCGGATCAGATCCGCGATCGACCGGACCGCAAGGTTGAAATTGGTGCGGAGGTCCTCGTAGGCTTCCGCGAATGCCGTCTCGATGGAGATCGTCAGGTCGCCCATGGACAGACCCTTCAGGGCGTCGGCGAGAGTTTCGACCACCGCGGCCTGCTCCGCCGCGCGCGCGTCGCGCTCCGCCTGCGCGGCACGATCGGCCTCCGCCTGACGTGCGGTCTCCTGTGCCTCGCGCTCGCGCTCGCTCCGTTCGCGCTCCGCCCTTTCCGCGGCCGCCAGGGTCTCGAGACGGTGCTTTTCCTCCGCGGCGAGGCGCTTAGCTTCCGCCTGTTCGGCCGCCCGCTTTCTCTCGAGCTCCTGCATCTTTTCCCGCTCGATCAGCCCGTTCCGGAACACCGCGAGCGCGGCCGCCATGCGGCCGACCTCGCCGCCGGTGCGCTCGAAACCGGTCACCGGCGCGAGATCGCCCCGGGCGAGCCGTTCGGTCACGCGTGTGACCCGCCCCATCGGCCGCAAAATCAGGAGCCAGGCGAGCGCCGGTGCCGCGAGCAGGATCGCGAGGCCGACGGCGCCGATCGCGAACATCTGCCGGCGCGCCGCTTCTGTCCGGGTCAGCACATCCGCTCCGGCCGCGGCCATCTGCGCGGTGGCCTCGCTCCCTTCTTCGTGGGCCGCCGCGGCCACCCCGGCAAGCGCCGCGCTCGCCTCGTCGGCCCGGGCGATGGCGTTCAGGGCGGCGTCCAGATAGTCCTTGCGGGCGCGCAGCAGGCCGGTTTCCGGATCGGTCGCCGCGACGACACGATCGAGGAGACCGAGCAGTTCCTCGCCGAAACTGTCGCTGCTGCGGAGTTCGGCAAGCTGTTTCGCCGCCTCGTCGAGACGGAGCTGCGCCCCCTCCACGGCCTTCAGGTCGCCCGCCGCCGCGCCGAGCAGGGCCGCGACAAAGAGCCGGTTGACGGCCGCCTCCAGATCCGCGGCGGCGCGTATCTTTCCGACCTGGGTCGCCAGAAGATCGCGAATCGCAGCCTCGTTCTCATTCGCCGTATCCTCGGCCAGGATCGCGAGGTCGAAGGACATGGTGTCGATCACCTCGCTCAGCGCGGCGTCGCTCTGTTGACGGAGGCTCAGAAGATCGTTCTGGATCCCGGGACGCCGCGCGAAATTCCGTCTGGCCAGCGCCTGAAGGTCGTCGCGCACGGAAACGATCGCCGCCAGATCCGTCGCCAGGATCTCGTCCTCGCCGAGCACCTCGAGGCGCCGGTCGAGCCGCTCGAGGCCGCTTTTCGCCAGGTCGCCCAGGATCGAGGCGAGAGCCGCGTCGTCGGTCTGTACGAGTGCGAGCGCCATGCCGGTGACGAGGTTGATCTCGGCCCTGGTGTCCAGCACCGCCTGCATGGTCGCGAACTGATGGTTGGTCAGGGTGTCGAGGGTTCCGCGTACCGTTTCGATCGTGTCCTCGCCGCCGATGGTGAGGTCGAAGACGGCGTTGTCCGACATCTCGGCGAGGAGCCCCCGCGCCTCGTCGGCGACACCCGAGAACGCGTCGATCTCGGAGGCCAGTCGCGCCCCCGCGTCGAACTGTGCGGACATGGCCGCTTGCATCCGGTTCGCGGCCTGGTTCAGACCCTCGATCATCGGCCGGAGACGTTCGGCATCGCTGCCCGGAAGGCGGTTCACGGCGTCGGCAAGGGATCGGGAGGCCGCGTTGAGCCGGGCATGGCTGGCCGAAAGGTCCTGGTTCGACCGGGCCTCGCCCATCTCGGCCAGCGCATCGCGCGCCGTGCCGCTTTGGGTGATCACCTCGACGCTCGCCTGCATTTTCGGAAGCGCCGTCTGCATCAGGTCGCCGATGGCGCCCGCCAGCGTGCCGAAGACGACGAGCGAGATGGCCACCGCCGCCGCCGTGCTCGCCCCCATGGCAAGCAGGATGCCGGATATCTTCAACGCAATGCTGCCGAAGGGATTGCGCCTGGCGGTCCTTGCCATCTGAAAACTCCACCGAAACTGGTGCCGGGCCAGCGCCCGCCAGAACTTGCGCAAAGCGTCGGCCCCGGGGAGCCGGCGCTTCGATATCGCGCTACTTGCTCGCCTGCTTCTCGCCGGTTGCGACCGTCTCGAAGGTGCCGTCCGCCTTGATGCGGGTCATGAAGACCGTATCGAGACCCTGGTTGTCCCCTGGGCCGTAGCTGAAAGACAGGCCGCCCATGTCGAAGCTGCCGAGGCCGTTCAGCGCCTCGAGGAACGCGGCCCGGGTCAGATCCGGCCCGGCCGCCTCCAGCGCGCGCAGCGCCACGCGGCCCACCAGATAGCCTTCGAGCGTCACGAAGCTCGGGTTCGCCGCCGCGTCATGCGCCTTGATCGCCGCCTGGTATTCCGCGACCACCGGCAGCGAGCTGTCCCACGGGAACGGCACCACCTGGCTGATGATCACGCCCTCGCCGTCCGGGCCCAGTTCGGCCGCGAGCGCGTCGGAGCCGACGAAGGAGATGTTGACGAAGGTGGGATCGAACTTGAGCTTCCGCGACAGCCGGACGAACTCCGCGATCGGCTTGTAGGCGCCGACCATCACCACGGCCTCCGGCTCGGCCTTGCGGATCTCCAGGAGCGCCGACTTCACCGCGGTCGTGTTCCTCGTATAGGTGCCCTCGGCGGCAAGGCTCATGCCGCGCTTCTCGAGCGCCGCGGTCACGCCGGCGAGGCCGACCCGGCCGAACCCGTCGTCCTGGTAGAGGATGGCGATCTTGTCCATGCCGAGATCGTCGACCAGATGGGCGATCCAGGCCTCGGTCTCGGCCCCGTAGGTCGCCCGCACGTTCACCACGTTGGTGAGTGCCGGGTCCCGCAGGAAGCCGGCGCCGGTGAAGGGCCCGATGAACGGCATCCCGGCCTCGGTCGCGACCGGCTGGGTGGCCTGGCTGGTGGGAGTTCCGACGGGGCCGATCAGGCCGAGGAACTGATCGCCCTCGATCACCGTGCGGACGCCCGCGACCGAACGGTCAGGTTCGTAGCCATCGTCGAAGCTCTCGAGCTCGACCATCCGGCCATGTATCCCGCCGGACCGGTTGGCCTCCTCGAACGCGGCGAGAATACCCTCGCGCATGCCGCTTCCGAGCGCACCCGCAGGCCCGTCGAGCGCGGCAACCTGGGCGAAATGAACGGCCCCGTCGTCGACGCCCTCTGCGGCGAATACGGGAAGGGAAAAAGCCAGTGCGGCAATGGGCACGGCAAGGGTTGCGAAGGCTCTCATGTATCTGCTCCTAGCGGAAAGGCGACCACGCCGGAGGGGATACGCACTTCGATTTAACGAATCGTGAGCATGCTTCGCGCGGACCGATCCTGGGCGGGATCTGATGATTGGAGCGCCCCGCGTCGCCATCTCTGGCGCCTCTCCTTTGCGGGGCGGCGGCGATGAACGGCCGTTCCCGCCACGCGACAGCCCTGCCGACGCCAGTTCCGAGCGTCGTGCAGGATCGCCTTTCCTGGCCGCAAGCGTCGGTCAGCCGTCCTTGTAGTAATAGCTGTACCCATTCAGCGCGGGTGCGCCGCCAAGGTGGGCGTAAAGCACCTTCGAGCCTTTCGGAAAGAACCCCTTCCGGGCCAGGTCGATCATGCCCTGCATGGATTTGCCCTCGTAGACCGGGTCCGTCATCATCGCCTCGGTTCTGGCGGCAAGGCGAATTGCATCGTTGGTCTCTTCGGACGGAACGCCATAGGCCGGATAGGCATAGTCCGGATTGATGTGGATCTCGTCGTCGCGGATCTTGCGCCCGAGGCCCACCAGCCCGGCCGTATGGTCCACGATCTGGCGGACCTGGGCGCGGGTCTGGTCGACCGTCCCGGAGGCATCGATTCCGATCACCCGGTCCGCGCGGTCCTGCGCCGCGAAGCCGACGATCATGCCGCCCTGGGTCGATCCGGTGACGACGCAGACCACGATATGGTCGAAGCGGAACCCGAGCTCCGCCTCCTGCGCCGCCACCTCCTCGGCAAAGCCGACATATCCGAGCGCGCCGTATTTGTGCACCGAGGCCCCCGCCGGGATCGGATAGGGCTTTCCGCCCGCATCCTTCACCGACTGGATCGCGTCTTCCCAGCTCTTCCGGATTCCGATGTCGAATCCGTCCTCCACCAGCCGGCTGTCCGCGCCCATGAGCCGGGTCAGCATGATATTGCCGACACGGTCGTAGACCGCGTCGTAATGGGGTACCCATTTCTCCTGGATGACCACGCATTTCATTCCGATCTTGGCAGCCGTCGCCGCCACCATGCGGGTGTGGTTCGATTGAACCCCGCCGATCGAGACCAGCGTATCCGCGCCGCTCGCGATCGCATCCGGCACGATGTATTCGAGCTTCCGCAGCTTGTTGCCGCCGAAGGCGAGGCCGGAGTTGCAGTCCTCCCTCTTGGCGTAGAAATCCACGCCGGCCCCCACCGCCTCGGTAAGACGCGGGAGATGCTCGATGGCGGTCTTGCCGAAGGTGAGCGGGTAGCGGTCGAACTTCTCGAGCAGCGACATTGGCGATTTCCTTTTTGTGCTTCGGCCGGGGCCCGGCAAGGGAGTGGCGAAAGGCGCTTCCGTGCTTTCACGGATTTTCTCGCCACGGATCCTTTCATCGAAGAATGGTCCGCTATACCTGCGCCAAGGCGCCGAAGAATGAAAGAATCCCTCATGCCCGATCTGCACCGAACCGACTTCCCGTGGCGCCTGCAGGATCACGGGGGCTTCGCGAACAGGCTGAAGGCGAAGGTGGCGCCCTGGATCGCCGCAGGCTTCGGCCCTGGAAAAGGAGGCTGATGCCGTGGCAAATCCACTCTTTGACACTCTGTTCGGGCTTCACGCCGGAAGTGATGCGCCGTTCCTGCACCTGCCCTCCGGCCAGACCGTCAGCTACGGCGAATTCCTGGCGCAGGCGGCGCGGATCGCGAACGCGACGGCGTCGATCGGCCTCAAGCCGGGCGACCGCCTCGCGGCCCAGGTCGAGAAATCACCCCAGGCACTGGCGCTCTACGCGGCCTGCGTGCAGGCGGGGCTGGTCTTCCTGCCGCTCAACACCGCCTACACCGTGGAGGAGGTGACCTATTTCATCGAGGACAGCGGCGCCGCGGTCGTGGTCTGCGATGAGGCCGCGCGAGAGGGGCTCGCGCCGGTCGCGGCAAGGCTTGGTGCGGGGCTCGAGACGCTGAACGCCGATGGCACCGGCAGTCTGATGGCGAAGGCCGATGCAGAGCCCGCCGACTTCCCCACCGTCGCGCGCACCGGCGGGGATCTGGCCGCCCTGCTCTATACGTCGGGCACCACCGGCCGCTCCAAGGGGGCGATGCTGACGCAGGGCAACCTGTTGTCGAACGCGCAAGCGCTGGTGCGGGAGTGGCGGTTCGGCGCGGAGGACGTGCTGCTGCACGCCTTGCCGATCTTTCACACCCATGGGCTGTTCGTCGCGACGAACATCACGCTGGCGGCTGGCGGAAGCATGATCTTCCTGCCGCGGTTCGGCTTGGACCAGATCATCGCGCAGCTGCCGCGCGCCACCGCGATGATGGGGGTGCCGACCTTCTATACCCGGCTCCTGGGCGACGCGCGTCTGACCCGCGATCTGGTCGCGCGGATGCGGCTGTTCATCTCCGGTTCGGCACCGCTCCTGGCGGAAACCCACCGGCAGTTCGAGACCCGGACCGGGCACCGCATTCTGGAGCGCTACGGCATGACGGAAACAGGGATGAACACCTCGAACCCCTATGCGGGGGAGAGGCGCGCCGGAACGGTCGGCTTTCCGCTGCCCGGGGTGGAGCTCAAGATCACCGATCCCGAAGCCGGCGCGACGCTGCCCCGGGGCGAGATCGGCCAGATCGAGGTGCGCGGCCCCAACGTGTTCAAGGGCTACTGGCAGATGCCCGAGAAGACCCGGGCGGAGCTGCGCGAGGACGGCTTCTTCATCACCGGCGATCTCGGCCGGATCGACGCGGACGGTTACGTCCAGATCGTCGGCCGCAACAAGGACCTGATCATCTCGGGCGGTTACAACATCTATCCCAAGGAAATCGAACTGGTCCTCGACGAACAGGCCGGCGTGCTGGAAAGCGCGGTGATCGGCGTGCCGCATCCGGATTTCGGCGAGGCGGTTCTGGGGGTGATCGTTCCCAAGACCGGAGAGGCCCCGAACCTCGAGGCGATGGACGCGGCGGTGCGCCGTTCCCTGGCCCGGTTCAAGCATCCGCGCGCCCTGGTCCTGATGGAGACACTGCCGCGCAACGCCATGGGCAAGGTCCAGAAGAACGTCCTGCGGGAACAGTTCAAGGACAGGTTCACGGGCGCCTGATGCCGCGCCCCCCTGACCCGTCCGATCAGGCGGCATGAGGTGAACCTTCGCAACCGGTACGGCGGCACCGCCGCCGGCCAGGTCGCGATCCCGCAAGTTCCGCCGCAGCCTGCAGGAATCGTTGTTCCCCGGATGGCCGCATGCGAACATGTTTGCGTTCCGGGAGTATTTCATCAGCATGCGCCACCTTTTCCACACCGCCCTCGTCCTCCTGTCCCTCGCATCCGCCGCCTTCGCGCAGAACGCCGCGCCTGCGGATCCCCTGCCGGAGCGGCGGCTGATCGTGTCGCGCGACACGGACCTTCCCGGCGGCGATTTCCAGTCGCTCTTCGACATCTCCTACGAGGCCTGCCAGGCCGCCTGTCTGGGCGCGCCCCGCTGCCAGGCGCTGACCTTCAACCACAAGGCCAATGCCTGCTTCCTCAAGTCGGAGGCCCCCGCGCCGGCCGATTTCGCGGGCGCCACCTCCGCGCGGGTCCTCGTGGCAGGGCCGGCGCTGGTGGCCCAGGCGGAAAAGCGTGCCGGCGAATTGTCCTTCCTCGGCGGCTACACGCTCGCCGGGGCGCGGAGCTTCGCACGGACGATCGGCGACAGGTTCAGCCCGGGCGCCTGGACGCTCCGGCAACTGGTCGATGCGGCGGAAGAGGCGCGCGGTCGGGGCGACCATGCCGGCGCGGTTCTCTATACCGGCGCCGCGCTGACGGTCTCCGACGCTTCGGATCTCTGGACCGAGTTCGCCCGGCTCAAGCTCGTGGAAGCCGGTGGGCAGCCCGCCGATCCGGCGATGGCGCTCGGTGCGGTGACGGCGGCCTATCTCCGCGCAAGCACCCCCGCAGAGCAGGTCGGGGCGCTCCTGGTCCTGTCGGAGGCGCTCGAGGATGCCGGGCGGGGGCGCGAGATGATCCCCGCGCTCCGGCTCGCGCAGTCGGTGCAGGCGCGGCAGGATGTGGAAGACGCGCTGGACGCGGCGCTCGCCAAATACGGGTTCCGCATCGTCGACACGGAGGTCGAGAGCGACCTCACCAGCCCGCGGATCTGCGCGACCTTCTCCGAGGAGGTGCGACCCGGCGGGGCGGACTATGCGACCTATGTGACCACCGACCGGGGCGGCGACCCCGTGGTGACCTCGGAAGGACGGCAGATCTGCGTCGAGGGGCTGGAGCACGGGCAGCGCTACCGGATCGGCTTCCGGCCCGGCCTGACCGCGGCCAGTGGCGAGACCCTGGTCAAGCCCGCCGAGATCGCGCTCTATGTCCGCGACCGCACTCCGCGGCTCAGCTTTCCGGGCCGTGGCTACATCCTGCCGGCCTCGGGCGAAGTGGCGGTGCCGATCACCGGCGTCAATGCGCCCGAAGCCGCGCTGAAGCTCCTGCGGCTCTCCGACCGCAACCTCGTCCGCGCGATCCGGAGCGACTATTTCGGCCGGCCGCTGTCCTACTGGCAGCAATCCACTTTCGAAAGCGAGATGACCGAGGAGGTCTGGAGCGGCACCGGCACGCTCGCGACCGAGCTGAACCGCGACGTCACCACGCGGCTGCCGCTCGCCGAGGTGGTCGCGGGCCTGACGCCCGGGATCTACGTGCTGCAGGCCACGATCCCGGGACAGGAGCCCGACTACGACACCGCGGCCGCCGCGCAATGGTTCGTCGTCTCGGATATCGGTCTCGCCACGATCTCGGGCAATGACGGGCTGCATGTCTTCGCGCGCTCGCTCAGGACCGCCGGGGCGGTGGCCGGGGTGCGGGTGGAACTCGTGTCGCAGTCGAACGCGGTTCTCGCCTCGGCGCTGACCGACGGCGAGGGCCATGTGCGCTTCGACGCGGGGCTCGCGCGCGGCACCGGCGGATTCGCCCCGGCGCTGGTGACGGCGGAACTGGCCGGCGACCTGTCGTTCATTCCGCTCACCGATCCGGAATTCGACCTCTCCGACCGGGGCGTCGAGGGCAATCCCGCCGCCGGACCGATCGACGTGTTCCTCGCCACCGATCGCGGCGTCTACCGCGCGGGCGAGACGGTTCATGTCACCGCGCTCGCGCGCGATTCCCAGGCCGAGGCGCTGACCGGCCTGCCGATGACCGCGGTCCTGATCCGTCCCGACGGCGTGGAATATTCGCGCACGCTTGCGACAGGCGAAAAGGCGGGCGGCTATGTCTTCGCCCTTCCGGTCGCCGCAACCGCGCCCAGGGGAACCTGGCGGCTCGATCTCTTCTCCGACCCGGACGCCCCGGCGCTCGCCTCGGAGCGGGTTCTGGTGGAGGATTTCCTGCCCGAGCGCATCGACTTCGACCTTGCCCTGCCGGAAGGGCCGATCCGCACCAACGACACGCCCGTTCTGACCATTGCGGCGCGCTACCTCTTCGGCGCGCCGGGGGCGGATCTTCCGGTCGAGGGCGAGACGGTACTGCGCGAGGTCCGCACGCTCGATGCCTTCCCCTTCTATGTCTTCGGCCGCCACGATCACCCGGCCGCGCCGGCCTATGCCTCGATCCAGACCGAGGCCCGCACCGACGACGCGGGCGCGGCGGCAATCCCCCTGTCCCTGCCGGAGCTCTCCGAGGCGACCGGTCCGCTCGAGGCGGAGGTGGTGGTGCGGCTCGCCGAGGGCTCGGGCCGTCCGGTCGAGCGCCGGATCATCCACCCGGTGACGCCGGACGCGCCGGTGATCGGCATCAGGCCGATGTTCGACGGCACGCTCCCCGAGAACGGCAGCGCCGGGTTCCGCCTGATCGGCCTCGGCCCCGACCTCGCGCCCCGGCCGATGAAGGTCCGCTGGGTCGTGAACCGGGTCGAGACGCATTACCAGTGGTACCAGCTCAATGGCGACTGGAACTGGGAGCCGACCACCACCCGCAGCCGCGTCGCCGAGGGCGCGGCCGAGCTCGCCGGCGCGCCGGTCGAGATCGCCGCGCCGGTGGCCTGGGGACGGTACGAGCTTCGCGTCGAGACGACCGAAGGCGATTACGCAATCGCCTCGGCGGGCTTCTCGGCGGGCTGGTACGCGCCGGCCGGGGTCACCGACTCGCCCGACACGCTGGAACTGTCGCTCGATGCGGAAGCCTACCGGCCCGGCGACACCGCGAAACTCCGGATCGTGCCGCGCTTTGCCGGCAAGGCGCTGGTGACGGTCCTGTCCGACCATCTCATCGCCATGCGCACCGCCGAGGTGACCGAGGGCGAGAACCTGATCGACCTCGACGTGACCGACGACTGGGGCGCGGGCGCCTATGTCACCGTTTCGGTGATCCGGCCGATGGATGGCCCCGCCGGCCAGCAGCCCGCCCGCGTGCTGGGCCTTTCCTATGCCAGCGTCGATCCGGGCGCGCACCGGCTCGCCGTCGCCGTCGAGACCTCCCCCGAGGCGGATCCGCGCGGCCCCCTTCCGGTCGCGGTCAAGGTGGACGGGATCGCGGCGGGCGAGACCGCCTGGGTCACCGTCGCGGCGGTGGACGAGGGCATCCTGAACCTCACCGGTTTCGATACGCCCGATCCCTCCGCACATTATTTCGGCCAGCGCCGGCTCGGCGTGGCCCTGCGCGACGTCTACGGGCGGCTGATCGACGGCTCGGCCGGGGCGGCCGGGCGGGTGCGTTCGGGCGGCGACGCCGCGGCGCAGATGTCGCTGGAGAACCCGCCGCCGACCGAGGAACTCGTCGCCTATTTCTCCGGCCTGCTGCAGGTCGGTGCCGACGGCTATGCCAGGACCGAATTCGCGCTTCCGTCCTTCAACGGCTCGGTGAAGCTGATGGCGCTCGCCTGGTCGCCGACCGGGGTGGGGCAGGCCGATGCCGAGGTCCTGGTGCGCGATCCAGTTGTCGTCACCGCATCGGTCCCGCGCTTCCTCGCGCCGGGCGACAGCTCGCGGCTCCTTCTCGAGATCGTCCACGCCGCCGGCCCTTCGGGCGAGAACGGCCTCGCCGTCGCCGCGCGGGGCCTGACGCTCGGCGCCGCGCCGGGCACCGTGGTGCTGGCCGAGGAGGGCAAGGCCACGGTCTCGGTACCGGTGACCGCCGGGGGCGCGGGGCTTGCCGAGATCGACGTGACGCTCACCACGCCGGCCGGCAAGGTGCTGACCAGGACGCTCACGATCCTGGTCGAGAGCAACGATCCCGAAATCGCCCGGACCTCGCGTTTCGACCTCGCGGCCGGCGCCACGTTCACGCTCGACGACCAGGTCTTCGCCGGCCTCGTTCCCGGCTCGGGCAGTGCGACCCTCGCCATCGGTCCGCTCGCCTATCTCGACGCGCCGGGCCTTCTCGAGGCGCTCGACCGCTATCCCTATGGCTGCACCGAGCAGATCACCTCGAAGGCGATGCCGCTCCTCTATTTCGACGAGGTCGCCGTCGCGATGGGGCTCGCCGAACGCGACCGCGTCAAGGAGCGGGTCGGCCAGGCGATCACCGAAATCCTGCAGAACCAGTCCTCGAACGGCTCCTTCGGCCTCTGGTCCCCGTCCTCGGGCGATCTCTGGCTCGACGCCTATGTGGCCGATTTCCTCAGCCGTGCCCGCGCGCAGGGCCACGAAGTGCCCGACACCGCCTTCCGCATGGCCATCGACACGCTGCGCAACCAGGTCGCCTACGCCTCCGATTTCGACGCGGGCGGCGAAGATCTCGCCTATGCGCTCCTCGTCCTCGCCCGCGAGGGCGCGGCGGCGATCGGCGATCTGCGCTACTATGCCGACCAGAAGGCCGATGCCTTCGCCACGCCGCTCGCCCAGGCCCAGCTCGGCGCCGCGCTCGCCGCCTATGGCGACCCGACCCGGGCCGAGGCGATGTTCGGCCGGGCGGCCCGACGCCTCGCATCGGCGACCGGCTCCGAACCGCCGGTATGGCGCGCGGATTACGGCACGCGCCTTCGCGATGCCGCCGGCGTCCTGACGCTTGCCGCCGAGGCCGGCTCGGCCGCGGTGGACCGCGACCTCCTCGCCGCGCGCGTCGCCGCTCCGCGGGAGCACGGCCTCTCGACCCAGGAACAGGTCTGGTCGCTCCTCGCCGCGCATGCGCTGATCGGCGCGAACCGGACCGACGGCATCACCCGCGACGGCTTGCCGATGGAGACGCCGGTGGTGCGGATCGCCGGCGGCGCAGGCAGCCAGGTCTTCGCCAACGGCTCGGCGCAGGACACCGTCCTGACGCTGACCACCTACGGCGTCCCCGCGACGCCCGAGCCCGCCGGCGGCGACGGCTACCGGATCGAGCGCGCCTATTACACGCTCGAGGGCCAGCCGGCCGCGCCTGAGACCGTTGCCATCGGCACGCGGCTCGTCACGGTGCTGACCGTGACCCCCGTCGTCACCGGCGGCGCGAGGCTGATGGTCGACGATCCGCTGCCCGCCGGATTCGAGATCGACAACCCGAACCTCCTGCGCGCCGGCGATATCGGCGCGCTCGACTGGCTCGAGACCGCCGAGACCCAGACCAGCGAGTTCCGGCAGGATCGCTTCCTTGCCGCCATCGACTGGCAGTCGGAGAGCGCGTTCCGGCTCGCCTACATGGTGCGCGCGGTCTCGCCCGGCAGCTTCCACGCCCCGGCGGCCAGCGTTGTCGACATGTACCGGCCGCAGTTCCGCGCCCGCACCGCGACCGGCACCGTCACCGTCACCGAATGAGGGGCGCGGCGGCCCTCTTCGCCGCGGCGGCCGTGCTGTTCCTGGCGGGGACGGCGCGCGACGGCTTCGACGGCTGGGTGGACTGCACGGTGCTGCCGCCGCTTGCGGCCGCGACCTCGGTCGAGGTGTTGGCGCGGGATGGCCAGTTGTTGCGCGCCTACACGGTCGATGACGGGCGCTGGCGGCTGGCGCTGACGCCCGAGGCGGTGGACCCGGGGTTCCTTCGGATGCTCATCGCCTATGAGGACAAGCGGTTCCTGCGACACGGGGGCGTCGATCCGCGCGCGGCGCTCCGTGCGGCGGGGCAGGCCTTGGGCGGCGGCCGGATCGTCTCGGGCGGCTCGACCCTCACCATGCAGGTCGCGCGCCTGATCGAGGAGGGGCCGACCGGATCCTGGCGCGGCAAGCTGCGGCAGACGCGGGTCGCGCTGGCGCTCGAGCGGCGGCTCACCAAGCGTGAGATCCTCGGGCTCTACCTCGCGCGCGCGCCCTACGGCGGCAATCTCGAGGGGCTGCGCGCCGCGAGCCGCGCCTGGTTCGGCAAGGACCCGAAGCGCCTGACCCCGGCCGAGGCCGCGCTCCTCGTGGCGCTGCCGCAATCGCCCGAGACCCGGCGGCCCGACCGCGACCGCGCCGCCGCCACCGCCGCCCGCGACCGGGTGCTCACGCGGATGGTCGCGGCGGGGGTGCTCGACGCCGGGACCGCCACGGCCGCGCTGCGCGAGCCGGTGCCCGCCGCGCGCCGCGACTTCCCCGCCATCGCCCCGCATCTCGCCGACCGGCTCACCGCCGAGACGCCCGGCGAAAGCGTGGTCCGCACCACCATCGACGCCGAGCTCCAGAAGAAGCTCGAGCGCCTCGCCGTCCGGGTCGCGGGCGAGGCGGGCGACCGGCTCTCGGTGGCGATCCTCGCCGCCGATCACACAACGGGCGAGGTGCTGGCCTCGGTCGGCTCGGCCGGCTATCGCGGCGGCCGGCGCCAGGGCTATGTCGACATGACCCGCGCGCTGCGCTCGCCCGGCTCGACGCTCAAGCCCTTCGTCTACGGGCTCGCTTTCGACCTTGGCCTCGCGCATCCCGAAACGCTGGTCGAGGACCGCCCCGTGGCCTTCGGCAGCTACGCCCCGCAGAATTTCGACGGCCGGTTTCGCGGCACCGTCACCTTGCGCCAGGCGCTGCAATTGTCGCTCAACATCCCCGCCATCGAGCTGACCGACGCCATCAGCCCGGACCGGCTCACCGCGTTCATGCGCGCCGCCGGGGCCGAGGTAGAGATCCCCGGCAAGCGTCCCGGTCTCGCGGTGGCGCTCGGCGGCCTGGGCACCACGCTCGAGAGCCTGACGCAGCTCTATGCCGGGCTCGCCGAGGAGGGCGCGGCGGTCGACCTGCACTACCGCGCCGGCGCGGCGCCCGGCCCTGGGCGGCGGCTCATGCGCCGGGAAGCCGCCTGGCTGGTCGGCGACATCCTCGCCGGCATCGCGCCACCCGCCGGGGCGCCGGCGGACCGGGTCGCCTACAAGACCGGCACCTCCTATGGCCATCGTGACGCCTGGGCGCTCGGCTTCGACGGCCGCCACGTGATCGGCATCTGGATCGGCCGCCCCGACGGCACGCCGGTGCCGGGCGCCTTCGGTGCCGCGCTCGCCGCCCCGGTGCTGTTCGAGGCCTTCACCCGCCTCAAGCCGCGCGCCGACCGGCTGCCGCCGCCGCCCCCCGGCACGGTCATCGCCGCCAATGCCCGGCTGCCGCAGCCGCTGCAGCGCCTGCGAAGCCGTGACGCGCTGTTCCGTCCGGACCCGGACGCGCCCTCGGTCGCCTTTCCGCCGGACGGCGCCGTCCTGGCCCCGGGCGGACCGCTGGTGCTGAAGGTCCGCGACGGCGTCGGCCCGTTTACCTGGCTCGCCGATGGCCGCCCCCTCGCCGTCGCGGAGCGGGAGCGCGAGGTACAGGTGGAGCTGCCGGGCACGGGCTTCATCACGCTCTCGGTCGTCGATGCACGGGGCCGTTCCGCCCGGGCGCAGGTCCGCATCGAGTGAACGGCCGCGCAAGGGCGGGGTTCGGGGGCCGGACAAGGGACAGGCCCCCCGGTATCCGGGCCGAGAAGCGCGCAGGACACCGGAGAACCGCGACAGGCGCCACCACGGAGAGTGCGGCCGGATCGGCGTCGCAGGCGGCGAAAGCCTTGACGAACCGCCGGGCTGCCAGTAAATCCCGCCAACGGATTCCCGGGGCAGGGCCTTCGGCGCTGCCCTTTTCTTATCGCGGGGCGGCCGGGCCGCCCCGAAACAGACGCACAGACCCGAGGATACGCCCATGTCGCGCCGCTGCGAACTGACCGGAAAGGGCCCGATGACTGGCAACAATGTCAGCCACGCCAACAACAAGACCAAGCGCCGGTTCCTGCCGAACCTGAACGACGTGTCGCTGATGTCGGAAACGCTGGGCCGCACCTTCAAGCTGAAGGTCTCGTCCTCGGCGCTCCGCACGGTGGATCACCGCGGCGGGCTCGACGGCTATCTCGCCAAGGCGAAGGAGGCCGAGCTGTCTCCCGCCGCGCTGAAGATCAAGAAAGAGATCGAGAAGGCCCAGGCCGCCGCCTGAGCTTTCCCGAATCGGTTCTGGCCCCGCCGGGAAGCGCCCGCGCGGGGCCTTTTCGTTGCGCATTGCGGGCGGTCTGATTCAGCGGAG
Source organism: Paracoccaceae bacterium (assembly GCA_003605175.1). Lineage (GTDB taxonomy): Bacteria > Pseudomonadota > Alphaproteobacteria > Rhodobacterales > Rhodobacteraceae > Ovoidimarina. Next base: position 15,810 of record QWDA01000019.1, read on the forward strand.
CGCGCTGCGCGCGCAAGCCTTCTGGCCCTCCGGGCCGCTGCCGCGGCCCTGCGGGCGGCTTGGGGCTCTGCCCCAAACCCCGGGATTTCCCGACCCAAAGACCGGGCGGCCTCGCGCCGCCGCCATCGGCATTCCGCCGCTTGCGGGCTGTCGCCCGCCCCGTGCCTGCGGTAGAATGCGGTCAATCCCCGGAGCTTCCGCCGATGCGCCCCCTACTGCTTTCCCTCCTGGCCGGACTGACGCTGGTGACAGTGCTCGCCGCCGGCGTGGTGCGCGGCCGGGCCGGGCCGTCGGAGCGCCTGGTGATCTGTACCGGGCAGGGGCCGGTGATGGTCGTTCTCGACGAGAACGGCGCCCCGGTGGGCCCGATCGAGCTTTGTCCCGACGGGATCATGTTGCTGTTCGGCGCGGTCGCCGTGCCGCCGCCGCCGGCGCCGCGCATCGCGGGAGCGGTCGTGCTCCTCGCCCCGGCTCCGGAGCGGGTCGCGGAGGCCCATGCGGCCCGGCCTCCCGGGAAGGCCCGCGCCCCGCCCCGCCTGGCGTGATCCGCAGGCCCATTCCCAGAACCCCATTCAAGGAGACTTCCGATGTCCAGGAAAACCGCCCGCGCGGCCTTTGCCGCCGGTTTCCTCGCCTTCCCCGCCTTCGCCATGGACGGCTCGATCATGGTCGAGGACCCCTACGCCCGTTCCGCGAGCCCCGCCGCCAAGGCCGGCGCCGCCTTCATGCTGATCGTCAACAACGGCGACAGCGACGACCGCCTGCTTTCGGTCGCCTCGGACGCCGCGCAGCATGTGGCACTGCACACCCATGTCTCCGACGCGAACGGCGTGATGCGGATGATCGCGGTCGAGGACGGCATCCTCGTGCCGGCCCATTCCATGGCCGAGCTGAAGCGCGGCGGCGACCATGTGATGTTCATGGGCCTGACCCGGCCGTTCCTCGAGGGCGAGACGATTCCGGTCGTTCTGACCTTCGAGAAGGCCGGCGAGGTGGCGGTCGATATCCCGGTCGAACCGGAGCGCCGGCCCGGGACGAACTAGATCCCGGCGCGCCGCTTCCCCGCGGGGAGCGGCGCTCGCCCTGCGCTTCGATCGTGTTCGGGCCGCGGCAATGGGGCAAGCCCGCTATTGCCGCGCAAGCAGCTCGTCGACCCAGCGCGGCACCTCGCGCGTGGCCGGGCCGCGCCGGAGCGTGCCGAAGAGGCCCGCCACCTCGGAGGGCTCGGCATTGAGCTCGACCGTCCGCGCGCCCTGGCGCCGGGCCTCCGCCACGAAGCCCGCCGCCGGGTAGACCGTGCCCGAGGTGCCGATCGCCGCGAAGAGCGTGGCGGTTTCGAGCAGCGCCCCGATTTCCTCCATCCGGTAGGGCATCTCGCCGAACCAGACCACGTCGGGCCGCGCCCGCGCCGCGGTGCAGGCGGGGCAGGGGGTTGCGACCGACATCTCCGCCGGCGCGTCCCAGCGGTGACCGCAGCCCGTGCAGAGCGCCTTGCGGACCTCGCCATGCATGTGCACCACCCGGTGCGACCCAGCCCGCTCGTGCAGATCGTCGATATTCTGCGTCACGATCGTCACCCGGCCGGGCCAGGCAGCCTCCAGCCGCGCCAGCGCCGCATGCGCCGCGTTGGGCGCCGCCGACAGGCAGTTCGCCCGCCGCGCGTTGTAGAACCCGTGCACCAGCGCCGGATCGCGGGCGAAGCCCTCGGGCGTCGCCACATCATCGAGATCGTATTCGTCCCACAGCCCGCCGGCATCGCGGAACGTGCCGAGCCCGCTTTCCGCCGAGATGCCCGCGCCCGTCAGGATCACGATATTGTCCATCGCCGCCCGCCCCTGCTACGCTCGCGCGGTCACTCTAACCCGCGGACCAAACCCATGACGACCCGCATCCTCGCCGTCTGCCTCGGCAATATCTGCCGCTCGCCCACCGCCGAGGCGGTGCTGCGCGCCATCGCCACGCAGGCGGGGCTCGACCTGGAGCTGGACAGCGCCGGCACCGGCGGCTGGCATGCGGGCGAACCGCCCTACGGCCCCGCGATCCGGGCCGGCGCCGCGCGCGGCTACGATCTCGCGCCCCTGCGCGCCCGGCAGGTCACGCGCGCCGATTTCGACCGTTTCGACCTGATCCTGGTGATGGACCGCGCCAATCTCGAGGATCTCGAACGCCTCCGCCCGGCGGGCAACGCCACGCCGGTGCGGCTGTTCCTCTCCCATGCGCCGGAAACCGGGACGGACGAGGTGCCCGACCCCTATTACACGCGCCGCTTCGACGAGGTGCTCGACCTTGTCGAAGCTGCCGCGCGGGGGCTCGTCGCTCAGCTGCAGACGGAGGCGGCGAAGGCGCCGAAGGCCTTGTAGCGCCGCCAGAACTCCTCGTGGTTCCGCCGTTTCGACATCCGCACCTCCTCGGCCCTGTCCGGATCGCGGAAGAACGATGCCGCCAGCTTCTGATCGGTGCGGGTCAGGGTCTGGTCCGCCGCCATCTGGATGCAGGAACAGAGCCGCGGATTGCCCGCCCGCTCCGACCCCTTCAGGCAGGCCGAGCGGATCGAATCCGCCTGCGCCGTCCCCGCCAGGACCACGAAAAACGCCCCCAGGAATACCTGTCTCATGCTTGTCTGCCCGTCCTGCTCTTTCTGGCAAGTCTCTGCGCGGAATCATGGCAGGAGCATGGTAAATTTTCAATTATTTCGTGGGCGGTATTTTCACCTGAGGATGCGAAACCCGACCGACCCGTCCTCCTCCCCCGGCGCTGTCTCGACCCGCGCCACCCGCGCCGCCGGCGGCCCCTCATGCAGCGCCCGCACCATCTCCCGCACCCGCGCCTCCTCCCCCGCGACCAGCCCCGCCACCGCCCCGTCCGCCTCGTTCCGGACCCAGCCCCGCAGCTCCAGTGCCTCCGCCAGCTCGCGCGTCCAGGCCCGGAACCAGACCCCCTGCACCCGGCCGGTGACGCGGAAGGCAAGGACGGTTTCGGTCATCGGGCTTCTCCCTTCTCCCCGACTATCCATCGAACCGCGTAGGCGCTCAACCGCCCCACCGGAGAACGGAGGGCCGCGCCCGACCCTGGGAGGGCGCTCTCGGACCGCCTGTGGTGGGCGGTTTATCTCCAAAGCACCGGACGACGGCCGAGCGGCTTCCGACATCGCCATCCGCCCTCCCGGGGGGAGGGGTGAGCATCGAAAAAGAAACCGTCCAGTGGACGGTTTCCGATGCGAACGGGCGGAGCCCAGGACGGGCGCGGCCCGGGCTGGTCGCCCGGGCCAGGGGGTCAGGTGAAGATCGAAATGACAATCTCAATAATCGAGTTCAACGTCTGAAGGATCCGTGTCCCTTTGTACCCGGAGCTTGCGTCGATCTTCTGAACCACTTCCTGCGCGCGCGCGATCCAACGCATTTTCCCGACCCGCGCGGCGAAGCGCCTGAGTGCTCCGGACTGCGCCGCTCCATCTGTCCCCCGTGCAACGGTCTTGGCATCCAGCTCCAATTCGCGTCCGAGACGCTCGCCACTCACTGCGACCAATTCAATGGTCTTCCTCACGATCAGTTCTTTCTGATCCTGATCCAGCGCACCCAGCCGGTGCTTTGCGCGCGCTTCCCACGCCTTCGCCACATCAGGATGGTTCGCACGAAGATCGAGGACTCCGCGCTCAAGGACGGACTCCAAGGATGTGAGTTTGCTGTCGGATTGATAGCCTCCACTCGCCATACCATGCTGAATATCAGCGCGCGCAATCTCTAGCAGGCTGCTGAAGAAGTCGGCCCTTGGCCCGGTTTGAGGAACATGATTCACCGGCTGCACGGTTTTGGCGGGGGATATGATGCGCGGGACGGATGAGGCGAGCGGGTCGCTGTTCAGCTATG
>QWDA01000001.1 GCA_003605175.1 Paracoccaceae bacterium
ATCGACATAGCTGAACAGCGACCCGCTCGCCTCATCCGTCCCGCGCATCATATCCCCCGCCAAAACCGTGCAGCCGGTGAATCATGTTCCTCAAACCGGGCCAAGGGCCGACTTCTTCAGCAGCCTGCTAAGTGGATCCAGCACAGAGATGACTCGATTTCTGGTGGAATTGGATTGCCGTCCTTTGATTGTATTAAGATCGATGTCTCTTGGATTGAGCAGCCGGAAGCAGAAGTTGGCGAAGATGAATCCTTAAAGCCAAGCTTCGAAGAAAATGATTTGGACAAAGATGTAGGTGTTGGTGAGGATGGATATATTTGTGGGTACCCATGGGGATACTCCGCGAGTGAGTCTAGCACAGTTCCAATATTTATTAGGCGAGGAAGAGCCAGCGACTGGCCTCGCCAGTGGGCAAATCTTCTTGACGGGCCAGGAGCAAACTGCATGTCCGGATCGCCAATGTTGATAAAGCGAAACGATGAGTGGAAGATATTTGGAATGTATCTTGGCGTTGTATATCCGGAGAGTACTTTCTTCTCTCGGCTGGTATCGCAGAACGGAAGGGCAAGTACCTCACCCCTTGGAGAATACCTTCCCATGGATGTGGTCTTGGGGGCCTTGAATCAAGAAGGTTAGGTCCTCGGGAGCGCGTGGTGCCGCGCCAATCCCGCTGGACCCCGAGTCGACGCCGCGACGGCCGAGCGGCGCGCTTTATCTCGCCAGCCCGCCGAACGACCGTCCGGCGCGGGACGTCACCAGAGCGCCAGCCCGCCGGGACGGGCAGGCGCTCGCCCGGCGGCCCGTGCCGGGCCTTGATTCCGGGCGGGGGCGTTGTCCGACCGTCTCGTTGAACAGCGCCGGTCCGGTCGTGCCGGAGGCGCGCTTCCGGGGTGATACGGGCAGGCACTGGCCCGGCGGCCCGTGCCGGGCCTTGTCCCGGGCGGGGGCGTTGATCCGGCGTTGCCTGGGAAGGGGCGGGACCGGATGCATTTTCTGCAGGTCGCCCGGCCCGAAAGGAACAGGCACGCTTACGGCGCGCTTGAGATCGCCGTTGCGGTTGGTCAATGTGGGCCGGCGCCCCGTGCGTGTTTCTGAAGGAGGAAAATTTGATGAGATGGATTTCTGTCGCGGCATTGGCGCTTGTCCTGGCCCCGGGGTTTTCCGTGGCGATGTCGCCGTCGAGCGGGCCGGGTTGGAGTTCCGGAGAGCTCTATCATGGCGGCGGGTGCCGCAAGGACTCGCCGCCGGGCCAGTGCTGCCACGCCGGCTCGCAACCCTATCACTGTCACTGATCCGATCCGGAGCGACGTGGTTTCCTGCCGTCGCCCGGGCGGCGGGGCAGGGCGCATTGCCGGTGTACGGGTAGTGTACAGGTTGTGTACGGGTTGTGCGGGGGCGATTCCGGGCGCTCAGAGCCCCGCCGCCTCCCGCGCCAGCGCCTCGATCCGGCCCCAGTCGCCGGCCTGCATCGCGTCTTTCGGCGCCACCCAGGAGCCGCCGACGCAGAGGCAGTTCGGCGCGGAGAGGTAGTCCGGCGCCTTCTTAAGGTCGATGCCGCCGGTGGGGCAGAAGGTGATCCTCGGCAGGGGCGAGGCGAAGGATTTCAGGGCCGGCGCGCCGCCCGACGCCTCGGCGGGGAAGAATTTCTGGGTGGTGTAGCCGCGCTCCAGGAGCCGCATCGCCTCGCTCGCCGTGGCGGCGCCGGGCAGGAGCGGCAGGTCGTTGGATTCGCAGGCGTCGAGGAGCCGGTCGGTTGCGCCGGGCGAGACCCCGAACCGGGCGCCCGCCGCCTTCGCCGCCGCCACATCCTCCGGGGCGAGCAGGGTCCCGGCGCCCACGACCCCGCCGGGCACCGCGGCCATGGCGCGGATCGCGTCGAGCGCGGCGGGGGTGCGCAGGGTGACTTCCAGGACCGGCAGCCCGCCGGCGACCAGCGCCTCGGCGAGGGGCCTGGCATGGGCCAGGTCGTCGATGACGAGCACCGGGATCACCGGGGCCATGCGGCAGAGATCGAGCGCGGCGGCGCTGGCTTCGGTTGGGGTCATCGGGCGTTCTCCGAAACGTCGGGTCCTGTGGCATCTGCCGGGACCATGAGTATTTGAGCCAGGAAGAAGGGCAAGGCGGTTCTCAGACGGCGACGCCGGCCCCCTCGCTCGCCAGCCCGCAATTCTCGCGGAACAGCGCGAACATCTCGCGGCCCATCCCATAGCCGTTCGCCGAGAGATCCGCCACCACCGGCGCGCGGGTTTCGAACTCCGTCTCCAGCACCTCGAGCGTGCCGGCCTCGGCATCGACCCGCACGCGGTCGCCGTCCTGCAGCCGGGCGATGGCCCCGCCCTTGGCGCCCTCGGGGCTCACATGGATCGCCGCCGGGACCTTGCCCGAGGCGCCCGACATGCGGCCGTCGGTGACCAGCGCCACCTTGAGGCCGCGGTCGAGCAGCACCGCGAGGATCGGGGTCAGCGAGTGCAGTTCGGGCATGCCGTTCGCGGCGGGGCCCTGGAAGCGGACCACCACCACGGTGTCCTCGGTGAATTCGCCGGCCTGGAAGGCGGCCTTGACCTCGGACTGGTCGTGGAAGATCCGCGCCTTCGCTTCCACCACGCGGTGTTCGGGCTTCACCGCCGAGACCTTCATCACCGCGCGCCCGAGATTGCCCCTGAGCTCCTTCAGCCCGCCGGTGGGCTGGAACGGGTCGTTCGCGGGGCGCAGGATCTTGTCGTTCAGGCTCTCACGCGGGCCGTCCTCGTAGGTCAGCCGTCCGTCCTTCAGCTTCGGCTCCTGGGCGTAGAGCGAGAGCCCGTCGCCGCGGATCGTCTTGACGTCCTCGTGCAGGAGGCCCGCGTCGAGAAGCTCGCCGATCATGTAGGCGAGCCCGCCGGCGGCGTGGAAATGGTTCACGTCGGCGAGGCCGTTCGGATAGACCTTGGCCATCAGCGGCACGACTTCCGAGAGGTCGTTGAAATCCTCGATGTCCAGAAGAATCCCGGCGGCGCGGGCCATGGCGGGGAGGTGGATCACCAGGTTGGTCGAGCCGCCCGTCGCCATCAGCCCGACGATGCCGTTGGCGATGGCCTTCTCGTCGAGGATCTGCGCCACCGGCCGGTAGTCGTTGCCGAGCGCGGTGATCGAGATCGCCTGGCGCACCGCCTCGTCGGTGAGCGCGTCGCGCAGGGGGGTGTTCGGGTTCACGAAGCTCGCGCCGGGGAGGTGCAGGCCCATGAACTCCATCAGCATCTGGTTGGTGTTCGCGGTGCCATAGAAGGTGCAGGTGCCCGGCCCGTGATAGGAGGCCATCTCGGCTTCCATCAGCTTGTCGCGGCCGACCTCGCCGGAGGCGAATTGCTGGCGGACCTTGGCCTTTTCGTCGTTCGGGATCCCGGACGGCATCGGCCCGGCGGGCACGAAGATGCCGGGCAGGTGGCCGAAGGTGGCGGCGGCGATGACGAGGCCCGGCACGATCTTGTCGCAGATGCCGAGATAGAGCGCCGCGTCGAAGGTGTTGTGCGAGAGCGCCACGCCGGTCGCGAGCGCGATCACGTCGCGGGAGAACAGCGAGAGCTCCATGCCGGGCTGGCCCTGGGTGACCCCGTCGCACATCGCCGGCACGCCGCCGGCCACCTGCGCGGTGCCGCCGGCGGCGCGGGCGGCGGCGCGGATCCGGGCGGGGTAGGTCTCGTAGGGCTGATGCGCCGAGAGCATGTCGTTATAGGCGGTGACGATCCCGATATTGGCGGCGCGGCCCTCGGCGAGCGACGCCTTGTCGGCACCCATCGCGGCATAGGCATGGGCCTGGTTGCCGCAGGAGAGATGCGCCCGGCGCGGCCCCTCGTCGGCGGCGCGGGCCACCCGGTCGAGATAGGCGCCGCGGCTGGCGCGGCTGCGCGCGGCGATCCGCTCGGTGACCTTCATCAAGGTGGCATGGGCTGGCATGGCGGTTCCTCCCCGGGCGAGGCTAGCACGATTTCGGCGAGTTTACCCTGTTAGCGCTAACGGTACCAGTTCGATTTCGCCGATGCTGCATTGCGGCATATGCATAGCGGGGCTGCAGGAATGGCGGTGGTGAAGCGCGGGCGGCTTGCCTAGCTATCCCGGCAAGGAGGAACCGCAAGGTCCTGAAGGAAAAGATCATGAGCAGAGATTTCGACATCACCAATCTCGACCACGCCGCCATCGAGCGCGAGGCCCGGCGGCTGCGCGCGCAGGCGATCGCGTCCGGCCTGCGTTCGGTGCGGGCCTGGACCGTGGCCGCGCTGCAGCGCCGGACGGCCGCGCAGACCGCCTGACACCGCGCCCCTTTCGGGCACAGGGCGAACCCCGGGCTTGTCGTCCGGGGTTCTGTCTTTTCCACCGGCCGCTTCCGCTTTCCCGCGGGATCGGCTAACCGGGCGCCATGTCCGACAGCACCCGTCCCGTGATCCGCCTCCTGCCCAAGACCGACCCGCGGCCGATTCGCCGGGGCGCGCCCTGGGCCTATGCCAACCAGTTGGTGCTCGACCGCCGCGCGAAGGCGCTGGCGCCGGGCAGCATTGCCGTGCTGGAGGATGCCGAGCGGCGTCCGCTGGCGACGGTGGCGGTCAATCCGGGCTCGAAGATCATGGCGCGGGTGCTCGACCCGGACCCGGCGGCGGAAATCGACGAGGCCTGGTTCCGGGTCCGCCTGAATCGGGCGCTGGCGTTGCGCGACAGGTTATACGACGCACCGTTCTACCGGCTCGTCCATGCCGAGGGCGACGGGCTCCCGGGCGTGGTGATCGACCGGTTCGGCGATGCCGCGGTGATCCAGCCCAATGCCGCCTGGGCCGAGGTGCTGTTCGACGTGCTGGTCTCGGCGCTGGTGGCGGTGACCGGGGTAACGACCGTGGTCAAGAACGCCTCGGGCCGGACCCGGGCGCTGGAAGGGCTCGACGATGCGGGCGGCGTGGTGCTGGGCGCGGTGGATGGGCCTTTGCCGGTGCCGATGAACGGCGCCACCTACATGGCCGATCTCACCGGCGGGCAGAAGACCGGGCTGTTCTACGACCAGCGGCCGAACCACGCCTTCGCGGCGCGGCTGGCCTCCGGCGGGACGGTTCTCGACATGTTCAGCCATGTGGGCGGCTTCGCGCTCGCGGCGCTGGCGGCGGGGGCCACCGGGGCGCTGGCGGTGGACGGCTCGCGCGACGCGCTGGCGCTGGCCGAGGCCGGCGCGGCGGCCGCGGGGCTCTCGGACCGTTACGCGACACGGCAGGGCGATGCTTTCGACGTGCTGACGGCGCTCGCCGGGGAGGGCGCGCGGTTCGATACGGTGGTCTGCGATCCGCCCGCCTTCGCGCCGTCGAAACCGGCGCTCGAGGCCGGGCTCCGCGCCTACGAGCGGGTGGCGCGGCTCGCCGCGCCCCTGGTGACCCCGGGCGGCTACCTGGTGCTGTGCTCCTGCTCGCATGCCGCCGATCTCGCCGCGTTCCGCACCGCCTCGCTGCGCGGCGTGGGCCGGGCCGGGCGGCAGGCGCAGATCCTCGCCACGGGCGGCGCGGGGCCGGATCATCCGCAACACCCGCAACTGGCCGAAAGCGGCTATCTCAAGGCGCTGTTCCTCCGGCTCGACGGATGAAGGTGCTGATCGACGCCTGCGTGCTCTACCCGACGGTGTTGCGCGAGGTGGTGATCGGCGTCGCGGCGACGGGGTATTTCACGCCGCTCTGGTCGGCGCGGGTCCTCGAGGAATGGGCGCGGGCGGCGGCGCGGATCGGCCAGGAGGAGATCGCGCGGGGCGAGATCGCGGCGCTGCGGGCGGCCTGGCCGGGGGCGGAAGTGGCGGTGTCCGGGGCCACCATGGCGCGGCTCTGGCTGCCCGATCCGGACGATGTGCATGTGCTGGCTGCGGCGGTGGATGGCGGGGCGGAGGCGCTGCTGACGCTGAACCTGCGGGATTTTCCGACCCGGGTGCTTTCCGGAGAGGGCGTCCTGCGCCGCGATCCGGACGGGTTCCTCCTGGAGGCGCTGTCCGACCGGCCCGAGGCGGTGCGCGACGTGGTGGCAGGCGTCCTTGCCCGTGCGCGCGCCGTTGGCATCGAGGGCGAGGCCCGCCCGCTCCTGAAGCGCGCGCGCCTGCCGCGCTTCGCGAAGGCGGTGACGGGGAGCTAGAGCGGTACGCCCTTGCAACGTTTTTCCCCGCCCGAATAGCGCCGAAGGCGCCGGGCGAGCGCCTGCCCGTCCCCACGGGCTGGCGCTTTGGCGACGCTTGCGAAGACCTTCGAGGTCGGAGGTGAACTGCACCATAAAACGCGCCGAACAATCGTTGTGGCGCCATCCCATGGGCAGGCGCTCGCCCGGCTTTGCGCTTCGTCGGACGGCATCCGCCCTGCGTCTAGCCCTTCGGCCGGATCACCCGGGTTTCGGCGCCGAGCGCGGTGGCGAGCGTGTTGAAGCGCGCTTCGGTCACTTCGCCGAACAGGCCCTCGGCGCCGGCGGCGAGATGCATCTCGAGGCGCTTCTTCTTCGGGAACCAGTCGAGATGGCCCATCAGGTCTTCCGACTGCACGGTGAGCATCGCGCCGAAGCGCATCGCCTTGCCGACGATCTCGGCCTCGCGCAACTCCTCCGGCGAGAGCAGCGCGAACAGCGGTTCGAAGGGCGAGCCGGTGCGGGAATTCTTGTAGCGGTGCAGAAGGCAGACCCCGAGAAACACCCGCTCGCGGTGGTCGAGCCCGCCAAGATTGGCGCGGGTCGCATTGTCGAAGCAGACCTCGTGGCGATAGTCGGGATGTGCCCGCCAGCTCACGTCGTGGAGCAGGCAGGCCGCCTTGATGATGCGCTTGCGCTCGTCGGGCGTTGACCGGAACAGCGGCAGGATGAAATCGTAGAGCCGCCGGCCGAAACCGGGCATCCGCGCGTCCTTGGCCTCGGCGAAGCGGCAGGCCTCGATCAGCGGGTCGCGGTCGCGCAGGCGCTGGGGCATCTGCTCGTAGAGCAGGCCCTCGCGGATCCCGTAGCTCGAGATGGCGATGTCATGCGGCTTGAAGGTTGCGACCAGCGCGCGCAACACCTCGGCCGCGATCGGCACCAGCGCCATCCGCGCCTGACCGAGCCCGCAGCGAAGCCGCAGGTCCTCGATTTCGCTTTCGGCGATGTAGTCGATGGTGGCGAGCAGCGATTTCCGCGACATCCGGTATTCGTGGAGCACCGCGAGCGGGTAGTTGCGCCGCTCCATGTCGATCCGCGCGATGGCCCGCCAGGAGCCGCCGACGAGGAACAGCCTGTCGCGCTGGGCCCCGAAGGTTTCCTGAAGTTCGGTAACCACGTCCTTGATATGCTTGCGCAAAGCGCGCTTGCCGCCTTTGATGGACTTGAGCCGGAACGGGCCGAGCTGCGAGGTCACGCGGCGACCGACCTTGCCGTCGCGCAATTCGGCCAGTTCCATCGACGACCCGCCGATATCGCAGACAAGGCCATAGGCGCCGGGCCAGCCGAGCAGCACTCCCTGGGCCGAGAGCCGCGCCTCCTCCTCGCCGTCGATCACGAACAGCCGGAGCCCGGTCGCGGCCTCGATCTCGCGGCGGAATTCGGGCCCGTCCTCGGCTTCGCGCATCGCGGCGGTGGCGACGGCGGTAAGCGGCGTGATGCCCATGCTTTCGGCCAGGATCTGGAACCGCCGGATCGCCGAGAGCGCCCGGACCTTGCCCTCGGGCGAGAGCCGGCCGGTTTCCACCATGCCGTCGCCGAGGCCGGCCATGACCTTTTCGTTGTAGAAGAAGGCGGGGCTGCGCGCGGCTCCGTCGAACACCACCAGGCGGACCGAGTTCGAGCCCACATCGACCACGCCGACGCGCGACAGGGCGCGGGCCGAGGGATCGTCGAACAGCGGGCGGCCGAACGGGCCCCATTCGTCGGCGGCTTGTTCAGAAGATCCGTCCAACTGGCTTCCCCGGGCAGCTTTCGCCCGGACCATGGCGCGGGGGCCCCCGGAGGTCAAAGGAAAAGGCCGTCAGTCGCGCGACTGCGCCAGGATCGGCGCGTCGGAGGCGCCGGCGGAGCCGCGGCCCGAGAGCGAGGGGGTCTCCATGAAGAACTTGTGGCAGGAGAACGGCGCCTGTTCCTCCTCGGGCGCGGGGCGGGTGAACCCGCCATCGGGGGCGAGGATCCAGCTCGAGGCGGTGTCCTGAAGGTTCGCCGACATGATCTGGCCGACGATCTGGGTCTTCACCGTGTCGTTCTTGATCTCGATCAGCGTCTCGACCCGGCGGTTCAGGTTGCGGTCCATCCAGTCGGCCGAGGAGATATAGACCCGCGCGCTTTTCGACGGCAGGCCGTGGCCGCCGCCGAAGCAGACGATGCGGGAATGTTCGAGGAACCGGCCGACGATGGATTTCACCCGAATGTTTTCGGACAGGCCCTTGATTCCGGGCCGCAATCCGCAGATGCCGCGGATCACCAGGTTGATCTTTACCCCGGCCTGGCTGGCGAGGTAGAGCGCGTCGATCACGTCGTCCTCGATCAGCGAGTTCATCTTCGCCCAGATCTCGGCGGGGCGGCCCTGGAGCGCGTGCTCGGCCTCTTCGGCGATGCGGTCGAGAAGCGTCGACTTGAGCGTGAGCGGCGAGATCGAGAGGTTCTCGAGCCGCTCGGGCTGGGCGTAGCCGGAGAGATAGTTGAACACCCGCGTCGCGTCGCGCCCGAGCGCGGGATCGCAGGTGAAGAAGGACAGGTCGGTGTAGATCTTGGCGGTGATCGGGTGGTAGTTGCCGGTGCCGTAATGGGTGTAGGTGACGAGCTCGCCGCCCTCGCGCCGGACCACCGTCGAGATCTTGGCGTGGGTCTTGTAGTTGATGAAGCCGTAGACCACATGGGCGCCCGCGCGTTCCAGCCGGCGCGACTGGCGGATGTTCGCGGCCTCGTCGAACCGGGCCTTGAGCTCCACCAGGGCGGTGACCGACTTGCCCTCCTCGGCGGCCTCGCAGAGCGCCTCGACGATGGGTGAATCGCGCGAGGTGCGGTAGAGCGTCTGCTTGATCGCCACCACGTTCGGGTCGTTCGCCGCCTGCTTGAGGAAGCGCACCACCATGTCGAAGGTCTCGTAGGGGTGGTGCAGGAGCATGTCCTTCTGGCGGATCGCCGAGAACATGTTGCCCTCGTAATCCTGTACCCGTTCGGGCACGCGCGGCGTGAAGGAGGGCCAGAGCAGGTCGGGCCGCTCGTCGAGCACCAGTTCCTTCAGGGCGTTCATGCCGATCAGCGAGTCGATCTCCATCACCTCGTGGTCCTCGACCTCGAGCTCGTGCTGGACGACGCGGCGCAGATCGGCGGGGGCGCCGGCGGAGATCTTCATCCGGACCACCTCGCCCCGGCGGCGGCGTTTCAGCGCCACCTCGAACTCGCGCACCAGGTCCTCGGCCTCGTCCTCGACCTCGAGGTCGCTGTCGCGCAGGACCCGGAAGGCGCAATCGCCGGTCAGCGTGTAGCCCGGGAACAGCACCGAGAGGTGCAGGAGCAGGAGTTCCTCGAGCGGCAGGAACCGCTGCTGGCCCTCGGGCGCGGGCAGCCGCACGAAGCGGTCGATCTGATGCGGGATCGGCAGGAGCGCCTGGAGCGCGCGCCCGTCGGAATTGCGCTTGAGCTGGAGCGCGAGCGAGAAGCCGCCATTCGGGATGAAGGGGAACGGGTGCGCCGGGTCGATGGCCAAGGGCGAGAGGATCGGGAAGACCTGCCGCAGGAAGGTGTCTTCGAGAAAGCCCTTGTCTTCAGGTGTCAGCGTGTGGCGGTCGAGCAGGTGGATGCCCACCTGGTCCATCTCCTCGGCGAGGTTGCGCCAGGTGCGGCTCTGCATGTCCACCAGCGCGCGGGCGTCCTTGTCGATCAGGACGAGCTGTTCGGCCGGGCTCTTGCCGTCGAGCCCGGGCGTGGTGTTGCCCGCATGGGCCAGCTCGCGCAGGCCGGCGACGCGGACGGTGTAGAACTCGTCGAGATTGGTGGCCGAGATCGACAGGAAGCGCAGCCGTTCGAGGAGCGGGACCTTCGGGTTCGACGCCTCCTCCAGCACCCGCCAGTTGAAGGCGATCCAGCTGAGCTCGCGGTTGAAGAACCGGGCGGGCCCTTCCAGGTCCTCGTCGGGCAGCGCCACCGGGTCGGGAAAGGGCGCGTGCAGGAAATCGGTGACGACCGGGTTTTCGGGGATCTCGTGGCGTTTCAGCATGGCGATCGCGTTATGCGCCTCCGGGCGCGGCCTTGTCCAGAACGGTCCGGGCAAGCGGGATGGTGACGGGCCGCTTTTCAGACAGGGCGGCGGAATCGAGGGCGGCGACGATGCGCCGCGCGGCATCGAAAGAGCGTTCGATCCGTGGCGTGAGATAGGCGACGACATCGGGGGCGATGGTGAGCTGACGGTCGTCGAAGAGCTTGACGAGCACCGCCGAGAGGAGCGCGTCGTCGGGCGGGTCGAGCCGGGAGACGGGGAGCGCGCCGAGCCGGCTGGCGAGGTCGGGGAGCGCCGTGCCCCAGTCTGCCGGGCGGCGGGTGGCGGTCAGGAGGAGCGCGGTGCCCTCGGCCTGGGCGAGGTTCAGGAGGTGGAAGAGCGCGGTCTCGTCGGTGCCCCTGTCGGCATCCTCGAGCGCCAGCGCGGGCAGGGCGGCGAGGGCAGGGACATCGGCCCGGGTCAGCGCGCTTCCGGCGAGGATCCGCGCGCCGCTGAGCCCGGCCCAGACATGGGTCAGGTGCGTCTTGCCCGCGCCTTCCGGCCCGATCAGCAGGTGCCGCCGGTTCGGCCAGCCTTGCCAGGCGTCGATGGCGGCCAGCGCGGTTTGGTTCGCGGGCGAGACGAAGAACGCCTCGCGCCCGAGCGCCGGGCGGACCGGCAGATCGAAGGCAAGCTGGCGGGCCATGTCTATTCGCCGTCGTCCGGGGTCTCGAGGCCGAGATAGAGCCGGCTCTCCCGGTAGCGCGCGATGCCGAACCGGGCCACCACGCCGAGCGCGGCCGAGACCGGCACCGCCACCAGCATGCCGACGAAGCCGAACACCGCGCCGAAGACCGAGAGCGCGAAGATCAGCCAGACCGGGTGCAGCCCGACCGACTCGCCGACGAGCTTGGGCGTGAGGATGTTCCCCTCGAGGAACTGACCCAGCGCGAAGATCCCGGCCACCAGCCCGATCGCCCACCATTCGCCCCAGAACTGGAACAGCGCGAGGCCGATGGCGAGCGCCCCGCCGACCAGCGCGCCGACATAGGGAATGAAGGTGATGAGACCGGCCAAGGCCCCGACGACCAGGCCGAAATTCAGACCGGCGAGCATCAGGGCGACGGCGTAATAGGTGCCGAGGACGAGGCAGACCGTGCCCTGCCCGCGGATGAAGGAGGCGAGCGTGGCGTCGATCTCGGCCGCGAGGCGGCGGATCACCGGGGCGTGGTCGCGCGGCAGGAGGCTGTCGATCCGGGCCACCAGATTGTCCCAGTCGAGCAGGAGGTAGAAGGTGATGACCGGGACCAGCACCACCAGGATCGCCATGTTGATGAGCGTCAGCGCCGAGGTCAGGACCTGGTTCAAGACCTCGCCGCCCTTGGCGCGCAGGGTCTCGATCAGCCCGGAGATGCTCTGCCGCATCGTCGAGCCCTCGTCGAGCAGGTCCGGAAATTTCTGAGACAGGAAATCACGCAGATTCTCAAAGAGTTGCGGCGCGAATTTCACGAACTCCTCGGTCTGGCGGATCAGCGTCGGAATCACCAGGAGCGCCATCACCACGAAGATCAGGAGCGCGAGAACGGTGATCGAGATCGTCGCCCAGATCCGGCTGAACCCCCAGGCCTCGAACCGGTCGGCCACCGGGTCGAGGAAATAGGCGATGGCGGCGCCGAGCACGAAGGGCAGGAGCACGTCGCCCAGCACCCAGAGCACCCAGAGAAACACCGCCGCGGCGATGCTCCAATAGGTCAGCTGCTGTCGGACAGGGAGTGCCATTCGCCGCCTTTTCCCGGTTTCCGCAGTCTTGGAGGATCGGCCCCCGGAGGGCAAGGCGGGTATGCACAACCCGTACACAACCTGTACACAACCCGTACACCGGGGCGGCGGCATTGGGCGCTTCTTGGACGAGCGAACCGTGAGAACGGCGCGCTGGCTGCGGGAGCCAGAGCGCCGGGCGGGCGCCTGGCCGAGGGCTGGCGCCGCAACGGTCGAACGGCACGCTTTATGCCAGCCACGCCCCTCCGCCGCTGGCACGGGCAGCGCAGCGTTCCCAAAGCGCCAGACCGCCGGGCCGGTGTCGCCAATGGTCGCTCGGACCAGTGGCGCAACCATTGGCAACCTCTCGCCCAGCGCGGCCGCGCCGCTTGATTCCGGGCGGGTTGGTGATGGTGAGATTTGAGTGTTCCGGGGCCTCGGACGTCCTTCTTCAGATGCGGAGGTTGTCGAGCAGGCGCCGGAATTCGTCGGTATCTGGACGTGTCTCGTCACCCGCGTTGGCGGGCATGTATTGGTTGGGGTGGCTCTGTTGCACAAATCCCGTGAGGGATTCATGTCGTGAATCCAGAGTGGTAGCTGGGATGCATGAGCAGACCCACATCCCCAACCTACAGGACCAGGAACTGGCCGGCCTACAATGAAGCGCTCAAGCGCCGTGGCTCGCTGACGATCTGGTTCGACCCCGAGATGAGCTGGGATGCCGCGCCAACGGGCAGGCGTGGGTGTCCTGAAGGGCGACTACGTCGCGATCGACGGGAGCAAGTTCAAGGCGGTGAACAACCGCGACCGCAACTTCACGAAGGGCAAGATCGCGAGCCGCCTGGCGCATCTCGAAGCGAGCGTCGAGCGCTACATCGACGAGATGGTCCGGATCGACCGCCTGGAAGAAAGCGAGGAGCGGGCGGAGAAGGTCGACAATCTCGGCCGGCGCTATGCACGGGTCCAAAAGGAGATTCAGCGCCTGCAGGCGATAGAGCGCGCCCTGGAGGACGCTCCCGATGGACAGATATCGCTGACCGATCCGGATGCCCGTGCCATGGCGACCAGCGCGAAGAACAGCGGCGTTGTGGGCTACAACGTCCAGGCTGCCGTGGATATGGGCAACCTTTGTCCGCCGCATCGAGTGGGTACCATAGGATGTGGGGTCCAGCCCGATCGAGTTGACCCACTCCCTCACCAACCGGGCGTATTGCCGAGTCGATATATGCAGGCGCTCGTGGAACCGGCCCGGCCAGAGGTATTCGGACCCGACCATCAGCGGCTCCTCCATCCAGCGCAGGAGCGACTTGCGCGTGCCCTCCGTGATCTCGAACCGGACCGGCTGACGCGTCTTGCTTTGGATGATCGAGGCGCGCTCCTTGACCTGGCCCGAGGCGTAGACATCGGCCACCTTGAGCTTCACCAGGTCACACCCGCGGAGCTTGCTGTCGATGGCGAGGTTGAACAGGGCTAGGTCGCGGTGGTTCTCGGCGATCTCAAGGCGAACTCGGATGGCCCACACGTGCTTCGGCATCAACGGGCGCTTCTGGCCGACAACACGGCCCTTGTTCCAGGCGGGACGGCATGCTCGAATGGCAGGTAAGTTCGCGATAGGCATGGCGGATTCTCCAATCCGCCGCTCCCAGCCACATCGCCAACCAGACGTTGGCGAAATAGGATATCATGGATATCTGCCTCCGCAGAGAAGGTCGGCTCCGAG
The DNA here is from genome assembly GCA_003605175.1 of Paracoccaceae bacterium. Classification (GTDB taxonomy): domain Bacteria; phylum Pseudomonadota; class Alphaproteobacteria; order Rhodobacterales; family Rhodobacteraceae; genus Ovoidimarina. Next base: position 13,629 of record QWDA01000001.1, read on the forward strand.
CCCATCTACGACGTTCTCGGAGGAAGCTGAGAGAAAGGTGATTTATCCAAGTGCGGCCGGTCAGGCCATCGGCGGCGCGCTGATCTCCGACGCCAGCCGCTCGACAAACTTGTCTATTCGGAGCGAGCGCACGCCGCGAGGGTTCAGCAAAGCCACGATGTCGGCGTCCGGTAGTGACCAGTCCGGTAACACTCGTACCAGTCTACCAACACGCAGATCGGAGGAAACGCTCCATTCGGACCGCTCCACGATACCGAATCCATCCAACGCCCAGGCACGCAGGACTTCTCCGTCGTTACAGCCAAAGACCGGCTTCACGCGAAGGTTCATTTCGATGCCTCCCGGACCAGTCAGCAGCCAAAGCGAGGCGTCGGCCCGGTTCTCGCGAACCACGCCGACCCGATGGGCAGCTATTTCCTTCGGTCTTTGGGGCAGACCGAAGCGCCTCGCGTAATCGGCCGACGCCACCAGCAGGCGACGGTTAGGCGCAAGCTTGCGCTGCGTAATCCGCAGGTTCGGCAATCGCCCCACATGGACCAAGACATCCCAAAGCCCGTCGTTCATGGCGCCCACAGGATCTTCTCGGAGACTGAGCATCGGGCGCAGCTCCGCGTGCTCGTCACCGAAGCGAGTCATAACCGGGGCTACGCGCAGTCGCCCGAAGCCGAAGGGTGCAATGACATGAAGGGGCCCGTCGATCCGGCCCGCCCGGGCAGACATGTCCTCCGAGAGGCTTTCGATGTCGTCCAGGACGCCCTTTGCCCGATCAATGAGATAGGCACCTTCGGCGGTGAGCCTGAGTTGGCCACGACCGCGCTCGATGAGCCGCAAATGCAAGCGGTCTTCCAGCAGTGCCAGCCGCTGCGACACCGCCGGGGGCGTGACGCCCAGATTGCGCGCCGCCGCCGCAAGGCTCGGTGATGCGGAGAGGGCCGTGAGAAAGCGGAGATCGGAGACATCAAACATTAAGGCACAGCTTAATGCCGGCTTCAGATCATGTGAATATGCCCTGAACAACTTTAAGCGTAGACCTCGGGCAATGCTGGAGGATTACCCCGATGATAGAGCCCGATCTGTCGAGCCAGAATGCGCTGCCCACGCCCGCACTGCTGCTGGACGAGGCAAAGATGACACGGAACATCGCGCGACTTGCAGGGCGCGCAGAAAGCTTCGGCGTCTCGCTGCGCCCCCATCTGAAGACGGCGAAGTCCGTCGAGGCCGCACGCCGCCTGACCGGCGGGACGCCCGGCCCCATTACCGTCTCGACCTTGGCGGAGGCCGAAGTGTTCCACGACGCAGGGCACACGGATATACTCTACGCCGTCGGGATCGCCCCGCAGAAGCTGGAGCGCGTGCAGACGCTGCGCGCCCGTGGCTGCGACCTCGTCGTGATCCTCGACAGCGAGTTGCAGGCGCAGGCCGTGGCGCAGGCCGGGGTCCCTGCGCTGATAGAGATCGATAGCGACGGCCATCGGGGCGGGCTTCGTCCGGAAGACCCGGCATTGATCCGGATTGGCCGCATCCTGCACGACAGCCGGTGTCTGCGCGGCGTGATGACCCACGCTGGCGAAAGCTACACGGTGCGCGGCACCGCTGCCCATGCCGCCTTCGCCGAACTGGAGCGCAAAACCGCTATCGCCGCAGCAGAGGCGCTGCGTGACGCGGGCCTGCCGTGCCCCTTCGTCAGTGTCGGTTCGACGCCAACTGCCCATGCTGCGCGCGACTTGACCGGCGTGACGGAGCTGCGGGCCGGGGTCTACATGTTCTTCGACCTTGTCATGGCCGGGATCGACGTCTGCACTGTGGACGACATCGCGCTCAGCGTGCTGACGACCGTGATCGGACACCAGCCGGCCAAGGGCTGGACGATGATCGATGCCGGCTGGATGGCCCTGTCGCGCGACCGGGGGACGGCGGCGCAGGACGTGGATCAGGGTTATGGCCTGGTCTGCGACGAGCACGGCCATGTCCTTCCCGATCTGATCGTGAGCAGCGCCAATCAGGAGCACGGGATCGTTTCGCTCCGCGCTGGCGCGGACAGGCCGATGCCGGACTTGCCCTTGGGGACACGCCTGCGCGTCCTACCGAACCACGCCTGCGCTACCGCCGCGCAGCATGATCGTTACAACGTGCTGCCGGTGGACGGCGGCCCCATGCAGACCTGGCTTCGTTTCGGCGGCTGGTAAGGAGACCGACATGATCCTGATCACCGAGGCCGAGTCATCCGCCATTGTCACGCCCGAACTCGCCTTCGTGGCGGTGGGCGAAGCTTTCATCGCCGCCACAACGCCGGGTGCCGCGAGCTTCCCGGTGGTGATCGGCCACGGCAGTGATCCGCAGAACCGGTTTACCATCAAGTCGGCCTCGGGTGCAGAGCTGGCCGGGCTGAAAGTCGGGGCCTACTTCCCTACCAACGATGCACGCGGCCTGCCACGGCACGCCTCCACCATCGTGCTGATCGACCAGACAACGGGACGCATTGGCGCTCTGGTCGAGGGGTCGGCAGTGAACTGCTACCGCACCGCGGCAGCGGATGCGGTGGCGACAGATGCCCTTGCACGCCCGGATGCCGAAACCCTTGCCCTGTTCGGAACCGGTCATCAGGCTGCCTACGAGGCGCAGGCGATCGCCCGCATCCGGAAGCTGTCCCGGGTCCTGGTGGTCGGCAGAGATCCCGCCCGCACGGAAGCCTTCGCGGAGAAGTTGCGCAGTTCGGGCCTGCCGGCGGAGGCCGCAGAAGCCGAAACAGCCGTCCGCGCCGCCGACATCATCGTCACGGCGACAACAGCCACCGCCCCACTCTTCGAGGCGGCCTGGATCCAGCCCGGAACGCACATCTCCTCCATGGGATCGGACTCCCAGGGCAAACAGGAACTGCCTGCTGATGTCTTCCGAGACGCTCGTCTCTTCTGCGACCTGCCGGAACAGTCAGTGCGCATTGGGGAGTTCCAGCACGCGGGCCCTGAGGCAACCCCGACTGCCATTGGATCGGTTCTGTCCGGTGACGCGTTGGGGCGCGGGCATGCCAGCGAGATCACAATATTCGATAGTTCGGGCATCTCGCTGCAAGACTTGCATATGGCGAAAGCGATCATCGACCATCAAGCTGGAAGCGGTGCAGCCAAAATATAGAGGCTGTGGCCCACACCTTTACCTTCGCGTGCGGCTCCGACCTGCCAACAAATATGAATGGCAGCTTCGGGCCGTCCACGTTGTCGCCTGATTGAGCTACACACCAAGTGCCGCATTGCGCCAGGGTGGCGCAATTTCCGAGTTTTCGTTTGCTGCAGACGACCTTGTATTGCGAATACTCGATGCGCGAAATCCATTTCTACTGAAGCATCGAAGCTGTCTCGTGTTGGATGGCGACGACTGATACTCATCGGATCGGGCGATCGGGCGAAGCGCGCCTTCCGAAGGCGAGTGATGGACGAACTTGAAGGACATGAGCGCCGACCATCCTCTCAGGCTGCCATTGAATGGCCTACTCGCTCGGTAGCAAGCCCGGAAACTCGTTCAAGTGAATGCTGATCTCGCTTTCGCGAAAGGCGTCGCGGTTGGCGACAAGTCTTGCATAGAGCATACGTAGATGCGGTACGCGCTCGACCGGATCGGAGAGCAGAGTGTGCGTCCGGTCCAGCAATTGCCGCACCCTGGTGTCGAGTTCGCCCACCGGGTCCGCGCTCAGGAGGAGGGACAGGAAGTCCTCCTCAGGTTCAGAGCGCGGGGCAGTGTTCTGAAGACTCTCGATGACCGCGGCACGCAGCGCGTCGGGCAGTTGCCCGCGCGTCGGAGCGGTGACGCTCTCCGGAATGTGCGACAGAAGCGATGCACGCGGCTGGGAGAATAGTGGCGTCTCGACATCCACGGCCAGGACCGACGCGACGAATTCGTCGTCCACAATTCCGCGCCGGTTCAGGCGTTCGACCATGCGCCGGTCGAATTCCGAGGGTTCGGGGCCGAACCACGGGAACAGCGTATCGCGCCCGGGCATGCACTCGGTCGAGATATTGAATTCGGCCAGCAGCGCCTCGTACTCGGTGACGCTGAGGCCAAGCCCGACGGGGGTGAATACCTCGGTCACCAGCCCCTGCCCTTCGAAGACCGGCAGGTCGATATCGCGCATCTGAGCGATGTTGACGAAAAAGCTGTCGGGTATGTTCAGCGGGGTCGTGGCCCGTTGGGTCAGCCCCCCGCCGTCGAGACCGGACTTGATGTTCGAACTGCCGAGGTTCAGTTCGGTCGTCTCGAACAAGCTGTCGAGCAGGTCCGGAAGCCTGGAAACCGTGACCGACCCATCCGCTGCGGTAGCGATCCTGTCCTCGACGATCTTGCCGACAAAGCGCTGGACCGAAGACTGGATCGTCGACTCCAGGTTCTGCGCCCCGGTCAGCCGCGACCCCAGAAAGGCGGATCCGGCCGCAGGCCAGCTCTGCTGTCCGGGGCTCAGATACGAGGCGAGGAACGTATTCGGCAGGCCATGCCAATGGTTCCACGGAAAGGCGAACTCCTTCATGACGGGAGCGCCGTTCACGTGACAGGCAAGGCAGCCATTCGACAGGTCGGCCTCACTGACCGTGCCCAGATCGCTCGAACGGTTGCGGAGCCGCCAGGTTCCCTGTTCGAGCTTGTAGTAGTTGTACGCGTCGTTCACCTGGTCCCAGGCCAGAACCTCCAGGTCGCCACCCGGCCCCGAAGGCGAAAGGAACAGGGACAGGAACACGTTTCCCTCGAGCACCGTCCCGGACGGAGCATGGCTTCCAGTGAAGGCGATCACCATTCTCCGCAACGAGGACCCGCATTCCGGCGTGCTCGTCTCCGGGCGCCCGATCTGCTCTCCGACAACGAAGCTCTGGAAGTCGGACTGCCCGCCTTCGAGCATCGCGTTGATGACGGCGGCAGGCGTGCGGGGTTGCGGATCCGCCCGGACGACGATGTTGAAGACCGGGTCGGAGATGGTATCGAGTATGCCCTGCGGCACCGGGGCCGGCACGCTGGCGTTAGTGGGCTGATGGAACAGGTCCTGCGCGGCCACCGGGAGCGGGGCGGTCGTCAGGGCAAGGCAGGTTGCAGGCCACTTCATCACTCCCCTCCTCAGGCGATGCGTTGGTCTGGGCGTTCGAGCGATTCTTTGCCGGTTCGCGCCCATTCCGGCAGGTCCGCGTCCGCCGCGATCATCACGGTCGCCGCAACGAACAACTTGTCCGCGACCTGGCTTCCCGATTCAACCGGGTCTCCGTCGAGCAAAAGCTCTCCTGCCCCCTTCACCTGCAATGTCCCGCGGCGGCCGTTCCGGCTGACGGTCCAACGAGGGCTGGCAGCCGCTTGGTTGTTGATGTCGACCTGCTGGCCTCCGACGGTCCAGTTGCCGGAAAGCCGGTCGATGAAGATGCCGATCGGATCGACAAGCGAGAACGAGTTGCCGGCCCGCACCTGTTGCTGGCAAGCGGTGCAAATCTGCGGGTCGGACTGACGCCCGGGAACGCAGGCTCCGCCCACATTGGCGCAGACTTCCTCCGCCGGCAGCCCGGGCTTCTCGATCCCGCAGAACGACGCGAGACCGAAGAGGGCCGGTATCGAGTTGACGCCTGTCATGAGCGCCAGGATTCCTCGCTCGCCGTTGTTCCATGGGTTGTCCCGCAGATGCTGGAAGAACATGAACTCGCGCTGGCGCGCGGTCGTTCCCGCGATGCTGTTCACGCCATAGATCTCCCGGGCGGTCGGCTGCGCCCCGGGGTTCAACGTCGCGACCGCCGTCGCGATGCCGGTCGGCGAGACCCCTGCAAGTACCCCGAAATACTCGCGGAACTCCGTAGTAAAGGTGATCCGGTCGACGGCACCGTTTGCATCCCTGAACACCGCCCACTCGACATATTCTTCCTGCAGGCTGCGGTTGGCGTCGATCTGTTCGGCCGTGGCGGCGATACGGATCGGGAACGCCTTCCACGGGATCGTCGCGAGTTGCCGCTTGTCCTCGGGGACGTCGAGTATCACATCGATCCAGGTGAAGGCGCTGTTGGCCTCCTTCGCCGCGTTTCTGTAGTTGCCTTCAACGAGGCTGCGCCAGTTGCTGATCGCGCGAAAACGGGAAAGCAGATCGCTTCCCGAAGGATCTGAATAATCAAACATATGTCTTCCAAAATGCTTTGCGGGTGGATCATACACCAATGCCGCGCGAAAATCCACTTCACCACACCGGATGCGGGCACATGACACGACCCTGAAGCAAGCAAGCGGACTTGCGCGTTTCCAAATCGTCCATCCACTTCGTCGCGCACTGGGCGAGTTGACCGCCCTCTCGCTCAATCGCGCACGTCCAGCGAATGTCCGGATCGGCGGGCCGCTTCGCAGCAAAAGCCAATCGCGATGAATGGCTGAACCGCCCCGGTTTCGCCGGAGGCTCCGAAGTGAGTATGGATGGAGCCTATGGGACGAGACAGCAGAGCGAACCGCTATACACCTGAGACGCGCGAGCGCGCCGTTCGGATGGTGCTGGAGAATGAGAGCAACTACAGGGACCGGTCGTCGGCGATCCGTGCGATTGCGCCAAAGATCGGGTGCAGCCGGGAGTCGTTGCGCCGATGGGTGGCGCAATCCGAGATCGACCGCGGCCGACGCGATGGCCAGAGCAGCGACGAACGCGCGCGCATTCGGGAGTTGGAGCGCGAGGTGCGCCAGGCCAACGAGATCCTGAAGAAGGCGAGTGCCTATTTTGCCCAGGCGGAGCTCGACCGCCCACTGAAGCGATGATCACCTTCATCGAGGAGCACCGTATGGACTTCGGGGTCGAGCCGGTCTGCAAGGTGCTGCCGATCGCCCCGTCGACCTACTATGCCGCGCTTTCCGTCGCTCGCGATCCTTCGCAGGCGAGCACTCGCGCCCGCCGTGACGCGGAGCTGATGCCGGAAGTCCAGCGGGTGTGGGCGGAGAACTTCCAAGTCTACGGCGTGCGCAAGGTCTGGCACCAGCTGCGCCGGGAAGGCTTCGACGTGGCGCGCTGCACGGTCGAGCGTCTGATGAGACGGCTCGGGATTCAGGGCGTTGTCCGGGGAAAGGCGCGGAAGACGACGATCCCCGATCCGGCCATGCCCTGTCCGCTGGACAAGGTGAACCGGCAGTTCAGGGCGCCGGCGCCCAACTGCCTCTGGGTCAGTGATTTCACCTATGTCTCCACCTGGCAGGGTTTCGTCTACGTCGCCTTCGTCATCGACACCTTCGCCAACAGAATCGTGGGCTGGCGGGCATCCCGGTCGCAGAAGACACAGTTCGTCCTTGACGCCCTCGAACAGGCCCTGTGCGAACGTCGACCCGGGAAGGGCCTGACCCATCATTCCGACCGCGGCGGGCAATACCTGTCCATTCGCTATACCGAGCGCCTGGGAGAGGCCGGGCTGGAACCATCGGTCGGCAGCGTCGGAGACTCGTATGACAACGCGCTGGCCGAAACGATCATCGGCCTCTTCAAGACCGAGGTGATCCACCGCCTGGGACCGTGGAAATCGGCCGATGCCGTGGAATGGGAGACGTTGAAATGGGTCGATTGGTTCAACAACCGCCGCCTTCTTGGCCCGGTCGGGAACATTCCGCCAGCCGAGGCCGAGCGCAACTTCTATGAAACAGATGAAGGAGTGAATATGGTCGCCTGAGACCAAGCAACCTGCCTCCGGTGAAACCGGGACGGTTCAACCGGCCGGTAGGCGCTGCGGTTGATCTGGAGCGAGCCGCTGGTGATGTTGTTGTTTTCCTGGCTCGCAGTCAGCCCCGACGGGTCGGTCCAGTTGGCCGGGTCGTTCCAGGTGTAGGCGTAGAGGTTCAGGTCGCCGGCGGCGAAGCCCAGAGGGTCAGACTGGAGGAACCGCCCCACGCCGGGGTCGTAATGGCGGGCGCGGTAGTGGTAGAGCCCCGATTCGGCGTCAAACTCGCGACCAGTGAAGCCGTAATCCTGCACGCCGTCCCCGGACAGAACCTCGCGCGCCCCGAAGGCGTCGTAGGCGTAGCGCGCCGCGACCGAGCCGGTGGCCTGGTCGGTGACCGCAATCACCGAGCCCTGCCGGTCGGCGTGGAGCGCATGCGCCGTGCCCGCGCCGGGGGCGGCGTCGGCGCCGTAGGCCTCGAAGCCCACCGGCTCGTCGATCTCCTGGCCGTGCAGCCAGCGCCTGGCCAGCGCCCCGTCCCGGTATTCGAGCAACGTGATGCCCTCGGCGATCAAGGTCTCGAGTTCGACCGATCGGACTTCGGATCCGTCCTGCTCACGTTGCGACCGCTTCTGTGCCTGTTCGTTGGTGTCGAGGTCGCGGCCCATGCGCTCGGCCATGCGGTGGAAGAGGTTTGTCGTGGACCAAAGCAGATCCTCGAGGTCGGGCTCCAGCCGGGTATCCGAGAGAGTGGAGACGAGCGCGTCGAAGATGTCGGCGACGGCGGTTCGAATGGCGTCGGGATCGGGCAGGGGGCGGGGATCGGGTTCGTCCGTGAAGGGGCGCCAGCCGTAGAGCTGCAGTTCCTCGAGCACGATGGCGGTAGAGGATCGGGTTTGAACATGGATCTCGGTCATGATGTCGTCTCCGCTTTTCGAAGACCGCGCCTCTCGCGGCCTTCCCGGGAGACGGAAAAGCGGGGGCCGGGCGGGTCTGCACCGCCGCACCTGCGGCGGCCGAAGCGAAGCGGAGGACGGCTTGCCGTTGCGGTCCCGGCCGGGCTCTGCTCCATCTCGACCGCTCTCAGAAGGCCGGAAGGCGTGGCTATGATTGCGGAGGCACTGACCGGAGATGTCGTACCCGATCAGTCGAATGCCGCGTCGAGGAGCACGGCAGCGTCCTCAGGCGCCAGTTGCGGACGCAGTTGCGTGCGCAGTTCGTCAAGGCCAGTGGCGCGCAGGTCGTCGTTGAAGTCGCCGAGACGCGGAGAGAGGCGGATGGTGTCGATCTGGGATCCGCCGGCATGGCGTTCCATCTGGTCCGCAGCGGTCACGCCTGCGGGATCGGGATCGACGGCGATGTAGAGGCGATGCAGACCCTTGGGCAGCTTGAGCGCGGCGAGGTGGTTGGCGGACAGAGCCGCGACGCATGCCATCTTGGGTAGCGCTAGGTGCAGGGAGATCATCGTCTCCAGGCCCTCGCCGACGAGCAGGACGCCGTTCGGTTCACCCATGCGGACACCGTGGCCGAGGAGATTGCCCATGGCCTTGCGCGGTGGACTGACCGGGGCCTTCTCCGCTGTGGCGGGATCGAGCCAGGTGCGATGCAGGCCCGTGAGCCGTCCGTCGAGGTCAGTCACCTTGGCGAGCAGGGCAGGCCAGGTGTCGGGTGGGTTCCCAGGCCGGTGTTCCTCGCGCCAGTAGTAGCATCTCGGGTGAAATCGGAGGGCGTCGAGATGTCCGAGCCCCGAGAGGCCGCGTTTCGCGAGATATCGTTCGGCCAGCGTGCCTGAAATCGGCTTGCCGATGGCCCAGAGCCGCCGCGCGGCCTCGGTGGAGCCGCGACTTGCTGGTCGATTGGGCAGGCGGTGCCTGTCCTTTTGCGGCAGGCCTAGAAATCTGCGGGCTTCGCCCAGCGTGTCCTTCAGCGTGGCTATCCCCAAGTTGAGGGCGATCAGATCCAGAAGGTCGCCATGCTGCCCGGTTGCGGAATCGGTCCACTTGCCAGCTGCGCCGGGCCCGGAGGTCGGACCCGATAGCCGAACATAGAGGCTGCGACCGGGCGTATTCTGCACGTTACCGGCGATCCAGTACCGGCCCTGTTTGCGGCCGTTCGAGAGGTAGTGGCGGCAAACGATCTCCGCCTCCTCGGCAAGGCGGCGCGCGATGTCTGCGGCGGGGCTGTGCATGCTCTGTGCCTCCTGTCGTGGATAGAAAAAGGGGGCCCGCCATTTCTGGCGGACCCCGGCTGCCGGACCTCGGGGGGAAGGTCCCGTGCTGCTCGAAGGTCACTCGGCGGCTGTCTGGACGAAGGAGTCACCGGCGACGGGATCATCTTCTCCCGAGGGGTCGGAATCTTTGATAGCCGGTTCGCCGCCATTTTCCGCCGATTGCGCTTCGCCGGTGTCGGAGTCGTCGTCCGAAGACTCATCGCCGGTGCCGTCCCCGTCGTCGATCAACGCGATCTCCGGAGCGTCCTCTTCCGGCAGCGGCGGCGTGCGCAACGGGTCCGGCAGCCAGCCGGTGCCCACGAGCAGATCCTCTGCTGCCGTCACCATCTCGGCCTTCTTCAGCCCGGCGATCCTGTCAGCGGCGTCCTCGCCCTTCGCCTCGCGCACGGCCTCGAGGATGCGGGCCTTGGTCACGCGGCCGAGGTAGCTGTCACCCGTCGCCGTCCAGCCCGCCTTTGCCATGTCGAGCCCGACCGTCCCGGCCAGCACATCCGCATGCGCGATGGCGCGCGGACGGCGCTGGTAGGGGTCGTGGACGGCATTCACGCTCATCGCCACGCAATGGGCGAAGAGCGCCTCGCGGCTGCAGCTGTCGAACTCGGTCAGCGCCTCCCAGAGGTCCTCGGATGCCTTCGGAAGGTTCCGCGCCCAGGTCTCGTGGCGCTGGTCGATGGCCTGCGCATAGGCCGTGTCGCCGAGGCCCGGCACCTGCGATCCGAACCCCGCGTTGCGCGGTTCGATCTCGACACAGCTGTCGACGGCGTAGCGGTAGAAGAGCCGCAGGACCATCGCGTGCAGCGCCGCGAGGAAGGCGACCTGCGGATCCTGGGCCAGCGCATTGCGCAGCGCCAGGGTACGATGGGTCGTCAGGTCCATGACGAGGCGGTCGGAAAGCGGTTTCAGGCCGTCGTCCTCTTCCTCCTCGTCCGCGGTGGACAGGACGGTGTCATCGATGTTTTTGTCCGGCGCTGTTTCTGGTGGGGCTTCGCCGGTATCCTCCACCTCCTCGACCGGCTCATCCTCGGGCTGCACATAGCCACGCTCGACCCGCAACCGCCCGGAACTGTCGATGCTGACGAAGGCTCCTGCCAGCGCGAGGTCGTCGACCTCGAACCGGATCGGACGTGCCTCGAGGGCTTCCATCGCCTCCTCGAAATCGCCCAGCCGGGCATCGACATCGTCGGGCAACTCGTCGGCCTCCGCATGCTCGGCCTCGAGCGCGTCGTATTCGGCCTTCAGCGCCTGGTAACTGGCAGCCTCCTCCTCGGTCATCGGCACCGCTTCGCCATGGACCCGGCGCATACCGAAGGTGTGGCCGTAGGGAAACTCGGTGTCGACCTCGACCCATTTCCAGCCCTCGGCGCGCACCCCCTCGGCCTCCTCGGCGAGCTTCTCGCGCACCATGACGTCGAGAAGGGCAGCATCCTGTAGCCAGCCGCCGTCGTCCTGCTGGAACAGGTCGCGCAGGATCTCGCCTCCGGCCTCAACGTAGTCGTCGAGACCGACGAATTGTGCCCGCTTGTCCGAGGCCCGCACCGCACCCTCGGTCAGCATGCGGCGTATCTCGTAGGGCTGGCGCGAATAGTGCCGCTGTAGCGCCTCCCAGACCTGCTCCTGCCGCGCGTGATCGGGGTTGACCGTGAAGGCCATGAGCTGGTCGAGCGTCATCTCCTCCACGGCATAGGCGTCGAGCAGCGAGGGCGCGACGGCGGCGAGCTTCAGCCGCTGTTTGACCACGCTGGCCGAGACGAAGAAGGCCGCGGCGATTTCCTCCTCGGTGCGACCCTTCTCGCGCATCGCCCGGAAGGCGCGGAACTGGTCGAGCGGGTGCAGCGGCGCGCGCTGGACGTTCTCGGCCAGGCTGTCCTCTTCGGCGAGGCCGTCGGTGCGTACGATGCAGGGCACAAGTGCTGTCTTGTTCATGCGCTTCTGCTTGACGAGCAGTTCCAGCGCCCGAAACCGCCGCCCGCCGGCGGGGATCGTGTACATGCCGCTCTCGGCACCGTTTTCGTCCAGCACGGGCCGCACGGTGATGGAGCTCAAGAGCGTCCGCCGCGCGATGTCCTCGGCCAGTTCCTCGATCGACACACCCGCCTTGACGTGGCGCACGTTCGACTGGCTGAGCATCAGCTTGTTGAAGGGAATGTCGCGGGAGGCACTGAGGGTGATTTTCTGTTGCTTGGTCATCGGGATATCTCCGCGACGGGCCAGCCGGGAGCCTCTCTCCCGACCTCCAAACCCGTCACGGAAAACCCGGCCCACCTCTTACTCTGTGAGCGCAGAACGTTCCAAAACCACACAAGTGATCAGCTTGCTGAACCGCCGCCCGCCGCGAGGATTGCACCAGCCAATGCGCCCAAGAAACCAAGCACGCCAGAAAGCACTGGTATCCACCATCTCGCCAATTCAGCCTTGGCAACCGCTCTAGAATGCAACTCGATGGCAGTGTTGACCAAGAGGCTCAGTTCATCGGAGTTTAATGGTGTTCTGGAAATTCTGTCTTGGTTCGCGGCTGCATAGAACTGCTCTGTCGTCAGAATCGCTTGGCTATCGACGTCAAAACGCTTTTGATGCTGCCGCCTTGCCACAAGAGAAGCCTTCTCTCGCTTTGAATCCAGTCTGAAGAACTCTGGATGCTCCAAAAAGACGGCTTTCCAATGATCACCTTGGCTCTCATCGCCAGTTATTCGGTCGGCCCACTTCGCAAAATCCAACTTGTAAAATTTGTAGGTCGCCATCGCTTGTAGCGCCGCAATGACGTCAGCAAGTCGATTATCATCTTTTAGGTATGGTGACTTCGACATTGGCTATCTCACTTTATACTGTTGTATTTTCTTATTTCTTTAAGTTCATGGAGCGTTGCGCTAGCGAAGTTGTGTTTGCTTTCAAATTCCCTATCGAACAATCCAAGCGATTTTGTGATGTAATCCGTGCTGTGACGGAACATTCCCGGTGCTCTGGTCGCGAATTCTTCAAGCAAGGGTACACCGCGTGTCACAACAGCATCCAAGTCCGCAATTGTTTGGTACCTGCTCATGTCAAGATCCGCTATCAGCCGATCTTGCCAATGCTCCGAAACTGGCAGTTTAGGGAATTTTTGAAGTGAATATTCTTTCAGTGTGTGGTGGTCGATTTCTTGGCTTAGTATTTCATCACCTGCTTCGACTTTGCGCCGAAGGTTCTCCATGTACTCTTCCTGGCCAACCTTGACTGTATCGAACACGGATTGAGCAATTTCCATTAAGGACGAAACATTATTGAGGTTCCTCCTCAGTTGCCTCGGGATTGATGCGTCACTTTTGTAAACAAGCTTATGACTGATCTTTGACCAAGCATCTTGAAGTACTGTTCTGACCTGAATTTCACAAAATAAGTCTTTGATGTCATTATATCTTGGGCCAAGATACTTATCACCCAATCGGACGATGATGTGATACCCTTGATAACCCATCAAATCGTCTCCAAGTCCCTCGGACTTGTCATCAACTTCGATAACCTGGAATGAATCAACAATGATGTCCTTGACCCTTTCAAGATCAGACTCAAATAGGCAGACCACACGACTTGCAGCAAGGTCGTGCATCTGCGTCTCAGGATCAGAATAAGATTTACGTTGAATTTTTTCTCTAAAGCTGGCGATAGATTTCGCCCTACCTAAAATTTCCGAGGTTTCAATTTTTTGCTTAAGTACATACTCGGTGAGAGCGTAAACGACCTCACCGACAAGCCTCTCGTACCTCGGTCGCATTTCGGAATATTTGGCGATTGCCTTTTCTATACTGTTATCTGAACCGTCTTCCAAAAAAGTCTCTCCTTTGAACAACCTACAGCTCAATATGTGACACCGGCCAGATAGGCACGTCAGCTTGCAGCCTACGCTATCGAAATGAGCAAACATGGCAATAGCGATTGGCCCGGTTGCACGATTGTTGGTTGTGGCGGTGAATACTGTCACCGCCACAAGGACAGCTACACGACCTTCTCCAGCAACGCCTTCGCCTTCCCCTCCATCACCAGCCGCGCATCTTGCTGCGGCTTTGACCGGGCCACCGCGGTGATCCCCTGCACGAAGTCGAAGACGCTCTCGGGCGGGCGGCCTTCCTCGGCCAGAACCGTCTCGACGATCCGCCCCGTCTCCGCCTTCGAGAACCCGCGCTTGCGCAGGAAGTCCTGACGGTCCTCGTCCGACCGCGCGACAATCTTGTCCCGCGCCGCGCGGATGCCGTCGATGAAGGGCGCGGGCGAGGACTGGGCGAAGCGCGCGAGCGCCGGGGCGGCCTCGTGGGCGAAGCGGGAGGCGGCGTATTTCGAGTGCCGGATGGTGATCTCCTGGAAGTCTTCGACGCCCCACAAGTTGCGGTTCTGGCAGACCGCGCGCAGATAGAAGCTCGCGATCCCGAGCGTCCTGGCGCCGACCTCCGAGTTCCACGTGTAGAACCCACGGAAGTAGAGGTCTGGCGAGCCATCGGGCAGAAGTCCGGCCTCTATGGGATTGAGATCATCGACGAGAAACAGGAACACGTCGCGGTCCGAGGCGTAGAGCGTCGTCGTCTCCTTCGTCACGTCCACGCGGGGTTCATAGATGCCGGTCGACCAGTCCAGCACGCCCGGCACCTTCCAGCGCGTGTCGCCGGTACCGTTGCCCGCGATCCGCTGCACGGCGGAGACCAGTTCATGGTCGAAGATGCGGCCATAGTCGGGGCCGGTTACGGCCCGCAGTTCGGTGCGGCCATCCGCGACTTCCATGGTCTTGATCTGCTCGGCCCGGTGGTTGGTCAGCCCGTACTGAAGGTTGATCCCGGCGAGCGGCGCGGGTAGTTGCCGCAGATAGGCTGCGGGCGCGCCGACCAGGCTCGCGAGCTGGCCGAAGCTCCAATGCGTCGGCGCGATGGGTTCATCCGTGCCCGGCAGGACAAGGCCGAGTTTCTCCGGATCGTCGCGATGCGCCTCGACCCGGATCGCCGCACTCTCCACAATGCGCGTCCGGCTCCGCTCCGCCCGGCCCTTGACCGAGGCGAAAAGGTCGTCGAGCGACAGATACCGCTCGTCATCCGGCCGCGAAAACCACTCGGACGACACGCGGTCAACGTTCGTGCCGCGCGACACATCCACCTTGTAGCCGCGGCTCATGTCACGCCCGGCATCGATGAGTTCGCTATTCATTGGGAAACCTCCGCGACGGGCGGCCGGGAGCCTCTCTCTCGACCTCCAAACCCGTCACGGGCCGGGACGTTGTCCCTCTGACTCTCGGATCACTCGGCCGCGAGGTTCCCGTAGGGGAATGACGCGCGCGAGGCGGCCAGCCGATGCAGGGCTTCGGGCCTGATATGCGTGTAGCGGCGCAGCATCTTCCAGTCCTTGTGACCGGTGACGAGGGCGACCTGTTCTATGGCGAAGCCTGCCTCGAAGAGGCGGCTTGTGCCTTCGTGGCGCAAGTCATGGAAATGAAGGTCTTTGATACTGACCTCCACGCAGGCGCGCCGAAAGGCTGTCCCGACCGACTTCGAGTTATAGGGAAAGATCCGCCCGTTGGTGTGACCCAGATGCCTGGCCTGTTCCGTGGCCAGCGCCCATGCGTCAAACCCGGTGGCGGCGAAAAGGGGGATACGCTGGTCGTTGCCGGACTTGTTGCGAGGGTCCTTGCGGTCGCGGATCAGGAGCATTCGGCGGTCGACATCGAGATCGCTCCATTCGACCCGGCAGATCTCGTCGAGCCGCATGGCCGTGGCCACCGCGAACTTCACGATCCGCGTCATCGGAGTCGTGAGGCGTTCGTTGTCATCGAAGCAGCGGAACAGGCGGTTCAACTCGTCCGTACTAGGACGCCGATCCCTCTCCGTGCCCTTGCCGATCAGACCCAGCCGCTTCAGCGCGACACGCGCCAGATCGACGGGCTCCGGGGAGATATCGAGGCCATGCACGGCCGCAGCATGGGTGATGATCATCTTGATCACGCCAATATCGATCCCGAGAGTGACCGGACCCGCACCTTGCTCTGCGCGCATCTTGCCGTAGTCGATCAGCTTCTGCCGGTCGAGGTGTCCGATCTTCTCCTTCCCGAGATCGCGCTTGAGCGTCGTGAGCGTTGCCGCCTTGCTTCGCCGGGGCGGTTTCCCTACCTCGCACATATCGGCTATATGAAGGTCGATGAGGTCGCCGAAGGTCTGGAGGCGGGAGACGGACGACTTGTTCGGCGCCAGCCCCTGATCGACCCGGGTCTCCGCCTGGCGGGCCCAGCGATGGGCGTCGTCGCGGCGAAGGAACGTCTCGCTCGCGTAGCGGCCCTTTCGTCTGATCTGGACCCGGTAGGCACCGGAAGGAAGCTTGGTGATAGTGGCCATTTTCGTGTGCGCTGTATGTGCAATGAGTCGTCGTAGAGGGGCAAATTCGGGGATATCGCGGCGTATTCCAGCGTAGCAGCCGTCGCCGCCAACAATTTGAAGATACACAAAAAATGCAAATAAATCAACATGCTAGATTGTCCACGGCCCCTATGATGGACTGGACCGACCGCCACTGCCGGTACCTGCACCGGCTGATGTCGCGGCGGGCGCTGCTCTATACCGAAATGGTCACCGCGCCGGCGCTGGTGCGGGGCGGGGCGCGGCATCTGATCGCCTTCGATCCGGCGGAGCATCCGGTGGCGCTGCAACTCGGGGGGGCGGATCCGGGCGAGCTGGCCGAGGCGGCGGCGATGGCGGCGGAGGAGGGGTTCGACGAGATCAACCTCAATGTGGGATGCCCGTCCGACCGGGTGCAGTCGGGCTGCTTCGGCGCGGTCCTGATGGAGCGGCCGGGCCTCGTGGCCGACTGCGTACGGGCGATGATCGCCGCGCAGCCGGTGGAGGTGACGGTGAAGTGCCGGATCGGCGTCGACGACCAGGAGCCGCGTGAGGTGCTGCCCGATTTCCTCGCCCGGATCCGCGATGCCGGGGTCGGCCGGGTCGCGATCCATGCGCGGCAGGCCTGGCTCGAGGGCCTCTCGCCGAAGGAGAACCGCGACATCCCGCCGCTCGACTACGGGATCGTCCACGACATGAAGGCCGCGTTCCCGGATCTGCATGTCTCGGTCAATGGCGGCATCGGCAGCCTCGACGCGGCCGAGGCGTTCCTCGCCGCCGGGCTCGATGGGGTGATGATCGGCCGCGCCGCCTATCACACGCCGGCGGAGATCCTGCTCGAGGCCGATGCGCGGATCTTCGGCGAGACTGGCCCGGCGCAAACCCGCGAAGACGTGGTGCGGGCGATGCTGCCCTATATCGCGCGCCATCTCGACGAGGGCGGCAAGCTCCATGCGGTGACCCGCCACATGCTGGGGATCTTCACCGGCATGAAGGGCGCGCGGGCCTGGCGCCGGATCCTGAGCGAGAAGGCGCATCGCGACGGGGCGGGGGTGGAGGTGGTGCTGGAAGCCCTCGACCGGGTCGCGCTCGCCCGGGCGGCATGATCGGGCTCGAGGGTGCGGGCTGGGTACGGTTTCCGGCCGACCGGGAGAGCCTCGCCTGGGCCGGGGCGGCGCGCCTGGCGGCAGAAAGGGCCATCGCCGATCCGGCGAACGCGCATTGGCTGCAATGCGAGGGGACCTGGTTCGTCGGCGTGAACATCCTCGACACGATGCCCGCCGGGAATATCGGCGACGTGCCGCTCGCCGGGCCGGCGCTTGCGGCGCTCCGCGCGGCGGGGCTCTGGCCCGCGGCCTGGGACCGGGCGCAGGTCTCGGTGATCCATCCGGGCTATCCGCGCCCTCGGGCCGGCGAAAGCGCGGCCGGGTTCCGCTACCGGCGCGAGCGGGACGCGGCGCATGTGGACGGGCTCATGGCCATGGGGTCCGGGCGGCGCCGGATGATGCGGGAGTTCCACGGATTCATCCTCGGCCTGCCGCTTTCGGAGGCCGATCCCGGCGCGGCGCCGCTCGTGGTCTGGGAAGGCAGCCAGCGGATCATGGCGCGGGCGTTCCGGGCGGCGCTGGCCGGGCGAAAGCCGGAAGACTGGCCGGAGATCGACCTCACGGAGATCTATCAGGACGCACGCCGCGAGGCCTTCGCCAGCTGCCCGCGTGTCCCGATCCATGCCCGCCCCGGCGAGGCCTATCTCCTGCACCGCTTCGCGCTTCACGGCGTGGCGCCTTGGGCCGAGGGAGCAGGGGCCGAGCAGGCGGGGCGGATGATCGCCTATTTCCGGCCGGAGATCGCCCCGGAGGACTGGCTGGACGGGTAGGCCGACGCATCGCCCCCGCATCTGGCCGAAAATACCCTGGGGGAGGCGCCCGGCGGGCGCCGGGGGCAAAGCCCCCAACTGCCTCAGGCCGCCGAATGCACCGGCGCCGGCATTTCCATCGCGCCGCCAGTCCGGGGCGTTTCCGCCATGTCGGCGCCCACCGCGCGGCCCCAGGCATGGACGTCGTAGCGCGCGATCGCCTGGCGCAGCATCTCCATCCGGCCGCGCCGCTCCTCGGCCGGCATCGCCAGCGCCAGCCGGATCGCCTCGTCCATCGAGCGGTAGGAGAACGGGTTGGCGATCACCGCGGCACCCAGCTCCACCGCCGCGCCGGCGAATTCCGAGAGCACCAGCACGCCGTCGCCATCGACCCGCGCGGCGGCGAATTCCTTGGCGACGAGGTTCATCCCGTCCGCCACCGGCGTGATCCAGGCCACGTCGGCCGCGCCGTAATAGGCGACGAGGTCGGCGAAGGGGATCGCCCGCGAGATCAGCGCGATCGGCTGCCAGTCGAGCGTGCCGAAGCGGCCGTTGATCCGGCCCGAGATCTGCTCGATCTCGCCCTGGATCGCCTCATAGGCCGCCATGCCGCGATTGGCGCTGACCGAGACGAACATCAGCCGCACCTTGCCGAGCAGATCCGGGTTCTTCTCCAGCAGCCGCTCGTAGCTTTCGAGCTGCTCGACGCCGCCCTTGGTGTAGTCGGTGCGCCCGACCGAGAGGATCAGCTTCTGCCCGCCCAGGTCGCGGCGGATCTCGGCAACCTTGGCACGGTTTTCCGGGTCGCGGGCGCGCGCCTCGATGAAGGCGACGTCGACACCAACCGGGGCGACGCTGATCGCGACCTCGCGGCCGTTATGGGTGAGCAGCGTCGGCACGATGCGTTCGTTGAGTGCGGTGCCCTCGTTCAGCATCTCCGCGCCCACCCGTGCGCGCTTCTCGACCGTGACGTCGAGCAGGCTGCGCGCGACCGAGACGAAATTCGCCGCATAGCGCGGGATGTGAAAGCCCACCACGTCGGCGGCAAGCAGGCTCTCGGCGATCTCCTTGCGCCAGGGCAGCATGTTGAACACGTCGGCCGAAG
Source organism: Paracoccaceae bacterium (assembly GCA_003605175.1). Taxonomy (GTDB): domain Bacteria; phylum Pseudomonadota; class Alphaproteobacteria; order Rhodobacterales; family Rhodobacteraceae; genus Ovoidimarina. The sequence goes on from QWDA01000001.1 coordinate 32,794, forward strand.
GGAAGGGGGTGTGGTGGAAGAAGGCGATCCGCACATCGGGCCGAAGCTGGCGCAGATAGCCGGGCACCAGCCAGAGATTGTAGTCATGCACCCACACCAGCGCGCCCTCGGCCGCCTCCGCCGCCGCGGCCTCGGCGAAGCGCCAGTTCACCTCGCGGAAATTCGGCCAGTCCACCGGGTCGTAGTTGTAGCGCTCCCGGAACGAATGGAGGATCGGCCAGAACGCCTCCTTCGACGTGACGTGGTAGAATTCGTGGACCTGCTCCTTCGACAGCGGCAAGCGCGAGACCGAGTAGCGTCCATAGGCATCGTCGATCTCGATGACCGTCTCGAAGCCGGGGTTGGAGGTGTCCTCGGCAAGCTTCCACGCTACCCAGGCGCCGTGCTCGACCTTGCCGAAGAAACTCTTCAGTGTCGGCACGATGCCGTTCGGGCTCTTGTTCTCGCGCAGCACGGTCTTGCCGTCCTCCACGACCTCCTCATAGGGCTGGCGGTGGTACACGATGACCAGGTCTGAAGACATCAGATCCTCCTCAGTTCCGCGACAGCAGGTTGAAGGCGATGATCGCCTCGGCGATACCGGCCACGCCCTCCTGGCGGGCCAGGTGCACATGGTCGAGCCCGCTCAGGCGCTCGACCAGCGCGGGTTCCGATCCGCCCACGGCCACGGCGTTGAGGCCCATCGACAGCATCGAGTAGTCGTTCATCGTGTCGCCCGCGACAAGGCAGCGGCGGTTGTCGATGCCGAGATGCGTCAGCAGGCGCAGCAGCGAGGGCCCTTTCGAGACGCCCTTGGGCAGCACGTCGAAATAGCGGTTGTCGGAGATCAGCGTGTCGAGGCCGAGCGCGGCGACGGTGTCTTTCGCGGATTCCTCGAAGCGGGCCGGATCCATCTCGTAGCTGACCCGGTAGCGGAACGCGGTCCCCTGGAGCCGCAGCCCGGGCGCGCGGTGCAGCGACGCCTCGACCTTGGAGGAGGAATCGCCCCAGGCCTCGGCGATCGCGGCCTCGAGTTCGGCGATGGGCGCGAGCAGGTGGTCGCTGCCCACCTCGGCGATGGTGGTGCCCACGTCGCCCACCACGTAATCGGGTCGCGGCACGCCCTTGCGCCTGGTCAGGTGGGTGATGTGGCCCGGGTCGCGCCCGGTCACGAAGATCAGGCCGACGCGGGCGCGGTTCGCCTCGATCCAGTTGTAGAAGGTTTTCCGGTCGGCATCGGAGCCGCCGAGGAAGGTGCCGTCGAGATCGGTCGCGAGAACCAGGTCCTTTTCGGCGATGGAGGGAATGCTCAGGGTTTCGTGACGGGTCATGATATCCTTTCTGCAAGTGTTGCGATGGCCTGGTCGGAGGCCGGGTGATCGAAGGAGAGCCCGAGGGCCCGCGGTTCGGATTCGATGGGGCGTGCCCAGAGCGCGGCGAAGGCGGGCCCGAGTTCGGTGCCGTCGTGGAGGATGGCCCGGACCGTCTCGCAGATCGGCATCGACACGCCGACGCGGCGGGCGAGGTCGGTCACCGATTTCGCATTGAACTCGCCTTCCACGACGATCGGCGCCCCGTCGAAGCAATCCGCGCGGGGCACGCCCTGTCCCAACTGCGCACCGAGCGACATGTTTCGCGATGTGGTCGAGGCGCAGGTCAGCGCAAGGTCGCCCACGCCCGACAGGCCGGTCACCGTCTCGCGCCGCCCGCCCAGCGCCTCGGCCAGCACCTTCATCTCGTCGACGCCCCTTGTGATCAGCGCGGCGCGGGTGTTCTCGGCGAAACCGGCGCCGGTCATCATCCCGCAGGCGATGGCGATCACGTTCTTCACCGCGCCGCCGATCTCGACCCCCACGAGGTCGTCGGAGATATAGGCGCGGAAGCTCCCGGTGCTGAGGGTGACGGAAAGGCGCACCGCCGGGCTCTCGCCCGGGTGCAGCCGGTCTTCGTAGCTGAACGGAAACGCCACCGTCGCCGCCGTCGGATGGCCGAGCGCGGTTTCCCGCGCGAAGGTCGGGCCCGAGACGACGCCCATCGGATGTCCCGGGAGCTCCTGCTCTGCGACCTGGGTCATGAGCAGCCCGCTCTCGGGCTCGATCCCCTTGGCGCAGACGGCCACCGGCACGCCCGGGTCGATGAACTCGGCCACTTCCCGCGCGACGCTCCGGACGCTCCGCGAGGGAACGACGATCATCACCGCCTCGGCCCCCGACAGCGCGGCCCTGAGGCCGCGGCACGCCCTGAGACCCTGGGGCAGCGGAACGTCCGGCAGGTAGCGCGCGTTGGTGCCCCGGGCGTTGATCTCGTCCACCACTTCGCGCGACCGGCCCCAGAGCCGCACCTCGGCTCCGGCCTGCCGCGCGGTGGCGGCGAGGGCGGTGCCCCAACTGCCGGCGCCGACGACCGCGATCCTGCCATAGGGCTTTGCGCTAAAGGGGAGGGGGTCGCCCGAAACGGGTTCCAGTTTCATGTGTCTCCGCAGGTCTTTTCCGGCCCGTGCCGCGTTCGAGGGCGCGCATCGCGCAGCCCGAGCGGGTGGAGGGACTTCACCGGTCGATCTTGCCACCTCGTCTCTAAGGATGGGGCGGCCACGCGGTATTTCAACCATTCCGCGCAGTTTTGCCGCAGCGCAGCGCCAATAGTTGCCGGAATGCCTGTCTTTTGCGCAAATCTGGCGTGCGTTGCGCGGCATTTGCGGAGGATTGCCCCAAATCTTGTGGGTATCGGCGGAATTCCCCGGCGAAGTTTTGACCTTCCGCCGCACTGCCCTAACGTTTCTCTCGCAGGTGCAGAATGCCCTGTGTCGTGGAACAGTAGGAGTTGAAAACTGCATGAGACACCCTGTCAGAACGGCGATCTTTCCCGTGGCCGGAATGGGCACCCGGTTCCTGCCGGCAACGAAGGCGACCCCGAAAGAGCTGCTCCCGGTGATCGACACGCCGCTGATCCAATACGCCATCGACGAGGCCCGCGAGGCCGGGATCGAGCGGATGGTCTTCGTGAGCCATCCGTCGAAATCCGCCATCGAGCGCCACGTGATGGACGACGCCGCGCTGCGCGCGACGCTCAAGCAGCGCGGCAAGGCGGCCATCGCCGATGCGCTTCAGGAACGCGCCTTCCATCCCGGCGACGGCAACGTGATCTTCACCATGCAGAACGAACCCCTCGGCCTCGGCCACGCCGTGCTCTGCGCGCGCGACCATGCGCTGCCCGGGCCGGTGGCGGTGCTCCTGCCCGACGACCTGATCGTCGGCGAAAAGGGCTGCCTCGCCGAGATGATCGCGGCCTATGAGGCGGGCACGGCCGGCCATCTCGTGGCGACAATGCGCGTTCAGGAGGAGGAGACCTCGAAATACGGCATCCTCTCCGTCACCGCCGAACGGGGCCCGGTGCTCGCCGCCGACGGCATGGTCGAGAAACCCGCGCCCGAAGACGCGCCCTCGCGCGATGCCGTGGTCGGCCGCTACCTGCTCGACGGCTCGATCTTCGACGATCTCGCCTCGCAGCCCCCGGGCGCAGGAGGCGAGATCCAGCTGACCGACGCCATCGCCCGTGGCGCAAGGCGGATTGGTCTCGCCGGCTTCCGCTTCTCCGGCACCCGCTTCGATTGTGGCTCCAAGGCCGGCATGCTCTCGGCCACGCTGCATCTCGCCCAGGGCGACCCGGCGCTGAACGCGGTGCTCGCGGCCTGGAGGGACCGGACCCGCCCTTTCCCCGAAGCAGCCTGGGCGGCGGAATAGTCGCCCTCGCCGGGCCCCCGGCCCGTCAGGTCAGGCGTCGGCCCGTTTCGGAAGGGCCGCGCGACAACGTCGTCGCCTTGCCGTCCCGCTCCCGCAGGTAGAGAGTCTTGCCCGCACGGGGCGATCTGCCGATCTCACGGATTCGCGCGGATCCCGCCCCGCCGCTGCCCCGGGCTTGACCCGGGGCCTCGACTCCGAAGACAGTGCGACCAGGAGGCCCCGGCTCAAGGCCGGGGCAGCGAAGGTCTCTCTCCTACCGCGTCCCCGCGAAACGCGCCGCCCAGTCGGCGCGCTCCTCGTCGGAGATCTTCCGGAACAGGTTCTCAGGCACCGTGAAGCCATGGCCTTCCGGCAGCGCCTCTAGCGCCGCGTTCACATCCTCCGGCCAACCCGCTTCCGAGCCCATCGCCTCGAGCATCGCCGCCGCGGCATCGGGAATGAAGGGCGCGGAAATCGCCGCGTAGAAGCGGATCAGGTTCAGCGAGAACCGCACGATCGCCGCCGCCCGCGCAGGATCGGTCTTGAACACCGCCCAGGGCGCGGCCTCCTGCAGGTACTCGTTGCCGATCACCCAGATCGCGCGCAGTTCCGTGGCGGCCTTGCGGACCTCGATCGCCTCCATGTGCCGCTGGTAGCTCTCGAGCCGCTCCTCCAGCGCCGCGATCACCGCCGCCTCGGGCGCGTCGTATGCGCCGCCTTCCGGCACCGCCTCGCCGAATTTCGACCGGCAGAACTTGGTGACCCGCGAGACGAAATTCCCCAGCACGTCGGCCAGGTCCTTGTTCGCCGAGGCCTGGAAATTCTCCCAGGTGAACTCGCTGTCCGAGCTCTCCGGCGCATGGCTCAGCAGCCACCAGCGCCAGTAATCCGCTGGTAAGACCTCCAGCGCCTGGTCCATGAATACGCCGCGGCCCTGGCTCGTGGAGAACTGCCCGCCGTCATAATTCAGGTAGTTGAACGACTTGATGTAATCGACCAGCTTCCAGGGTTCGCCCGAGCCGATGATCGTCGCCGGAAACGACAGCGTGTGGAACGGCACGTTGTCCTTGCCCATGAACTGCACGTAGCGCACGTCGTCGGCGCCCTTGTCGGTGCGCCACCAGCGCTCCCAGGCAGCGTCGGGTTCGCCGTTCGCGTCGGACCATTCCTTCGCGCAGGCGATGTATTCGATCGGCGCGTCGAACCAGACGTAGAACACCTTGCCCTCCATGCCGGGCCAGGGCTCGGTGCCCTTCCGCACGGGGATGCCCCAGTCGAGGTCGCGGGTAATGCCCCGGTCCTGCAGCCCGTCGCCATCGTTCAGCCATTTCCTGGCGATCGAGGTGGTCAGCACCGGCCAGTCGGCTTTCCCATCGATCCAGGCCGACAGCTCCCCCCTCAGCGAGCGCTGCTTGAGATAGAGATGCTTGGTCTCCCGCACCTCCAGATCGGTCGAGCCCGAGATCGCCGAGCGCGGCTCGATCAGATCGGTCGGATCGAGCTGCTTGGTGCAGTTCTCGCACTGGTCGCCGCGGGCGCGTTCGTAACCGCAATTCGGGCAGGTGCCCTCGATATAGCGATCCGGCAGGAACCGCCCGTCGGCATTGGAATAGACCTGCCGCTCGGTGCGCTCCTCGATCAGCCCGGCCTCGGCCAGCCGTCCGGCGAAATGCTGGGTCAGCGCGTGGTTCTGCGGGCTCGATGACCGCCCGAACTTGTCGAAGGACAGCCGGAACCCGTCCGACAGGCCCTTCTGCACCTCCCACATTTCGGCGCAGTACTCGGCCACCGGCTTGCCTGCCTTCGCGGCGGCCAGTTCGGCCGGCGTGCCGTGCTCGTCGGTCGCGCAGAGGAACAGAACCTCATGGCCGCGTGCCCGGCAATAGCGCGCATAGAGATCGGCCGGGAGCTGGCTGCCGACGAGGTTTCCGAGATGCTTGATCCCGTTGATATAGGGGATCGCCGAAGTGATGAGGATGCGTGCCATGCCTGCCTTGCCCTGTGCGTCCGGGGTGCGCCGCTCTTAGCGCAGGGCGCGGAGGGCGTCACCCCCGGGTTTCGCAGGGCCGGCCGGGAGCGGCGGCGGTGTCAGGCCTTCGCCAACCCGTCCCGCGCCGCCCTGGTTTCCGGCTTGACCGACAGGGCCCAATAGGTGGTCGCCCCGAGCGCTACCGTCAGGAGAATGACGGTCGGTCGCGTCTCGGGCAAGAGAAGGCCCAGGCACAATCCCGGAATCGCCACCATCGGCAGGGGCTGGGTGACCATGAGGCCCAGCCTCCAGTTCAGCCCGATCGTCACGAGCAGCAGCGGCACGATCACCATGGCGCGCTTGGTCGTGTCCATGAAATCCGTCTGGAACAGGTTGCCGGGGTCGATCGCGACGCAGGCGCAGGAAAGGAGCAGAAACAGCGCGCAGGCGAACAGGCGCGTCGGGTTGTTCTGCGCTTCGAGCCACCGCCCGAACATGATCGCGGCGCAGGCGCTGAAGGTCATCGCGGCCAGCCAGTCGCCCGGACGGCCCCGGTACACGCTGTACATGTGCATCGTCACCAGGGTCAGGACGGGCGCCAGCACCACGAGTGCAAGGACGAGACGTCCGCGCTGGTCGCTCAGGATCGCGAAGACCGGGCGGCGCTGCGGGGAGGTGTCCTGCAGGAGCGTCCTCGTGTTCGCCATCGCGCTGGCCAGCACGAACAGCATGCCCGACAACTCGCTGCCTTCCTCGAACCCGACCCGCGCGGCCAGCGCAAGGGCCCCGTCCCAGCTCAGGTTGTGCTCGAGGAATTCCTGCATCACGACCGATCCCAACACCGCAAATCCGCACAGCATGAGCAGGACCTGCCGCCGATGGGCGCCGCCCGCGATCCAGAGGCGCAGGAGAGCCCAGCCCAGCACCGCGGCAAAGAAGGCGCCGAGCGGCAGGATCAGCCCCCAGTTGCCGACACCGATCGCGCGCCCGAGCAGCGAGATGCGCTCGTGCAGCCAGCCGAGCTCGTCCGCGCTGAGATAGATCATCACGCCGCCGATCATTGCCCAGGCCCGCGCGACGCCGGGGCGTTCCGTCCGGTTGGCCGTCACGCCGTCGAGCGCATGGAGGCAGATCAGGGCAAGCAGCGACCCTGAAAACCAGGCGGCGAAATTGTTCTCGTATCCGAGGTGGAATTGCTGGCCGATGGAAGACAGTCGGGCCGCGCCGGCCGCCTGCTGGTGATATTCCAGCCCCACCGTGGTGCAGACGAGGATCAGGCTGGCAGCCAGGATCAGAACAAACTCGTAGGTAAGCCCCCTGGTCAGGGGAGAACGCGAAACCGCCATGAAGCCGCCCACTGAAATCGTCGCCAAATCTTCGAGAAACTGTCACGTTTCCGAATTGCGGCGCAACCGGAGGCGGGCGTTTGGCCCGTTTCGCGGGCCAAACGTGGCTCTCCGACCATGATTGCGCGGGTTTCAGGCGCTATCGGCGGGAAGCTCACAGTTTCAGGCTGTGGTCCAGGGGCCTGCGCTCGCGGAGGCTGAGGATTCGCTCAGCCCGCCATCCGCTCCTCGAAGCTCTTCTCGATGAAGGAGGGCAGGTGGTCGCCCATGCCGACAACGGCCTCGTCCCGGCTGCCCGCACCACGGCCCCGGTCGCGTCCGCGCCCGCCACGGCTGCGTTCCTCGCGCTCGACAGGTTCCGGCGCGGGAGACGCCGCGACCTCCTCCTCCGGGCGCTCGTCGCGCTTCCGGCCACGCCCGCCCCGCGACCGGCTGCGCGCGGGCTTCTCTGTCTCGCCGGTGCCCGCCGCTTCGGCCATGGCCTCGGGCGCGGCGCTCAACGGGTTCTCGAGCCGCGGGATCGCCTTGTCGATCAGCTTCTCGACCGCCGCCAGCGCCTTTTCGTCCGAGGTCGAGCACAGCGTGATCGCCTTGCCCTCGCGGCCCGCCCGACCTGTCCGGCCGATCCGGTGCACGTAATCCTCGGGGTGGCCGGGCACGTCGAAATTGAACACATGGCTCACCGCCGGGATGTCGAGCCCCCGCGCCGCCACATCCGACGCGATCAGGAGCCGGATCTTCCCGTCGCGGAACCCGTCCAGCGTGCGGGTCCGTTGCGACTGCTCTAGGTCGCCATGGATCGGTTCGGCGTCATAGCCGTATTTCTTCAGGCTCTTGGCTACGATATCGACATCGGTCTTGCGGTTGCAGAAGATGATCGCGTTCGTGCACTTGTCGCCCTCGCCGTCGATCATCGCACGAAGCAGCGCGCGCTTTTCGCTGGCCGCCCGGTCGCGCCGCGCGGCGCGGGCCATCACGACGCCCTGTTCGATAGTCTCCGACGCGGTGGCCTGGCGCGCCACCTCGATCCGGGCCGGATTCGACAGGAAGGTGTTGGTGATCCGCTCGATCTCCGGCGCCATGGTGGCGGAGTAGAACATCGTCTGCCGGGTGAAGGGCACCAGCCCGAAGATCCGCTCGATATCCGGGATGAATCCCATGTCGAGCATCCGGTCGGCCTCGTCGACCACCATGATCTCGATGCCGGTCAGGAGCAGCTTGCCGCGCTCGAAATGGTCCAGAAGCCGCCCCGGCGTGGCGATCAGCACGTCGACGCCCTTGTCGATCAGCACGTCCTGTTCCTTGAACGAAACCCCGCCGATAAGCAGTGCTTTCGAGAGTTTGACGTGCTTCGAGTAGACGTCGAAATTCTCGGCGACCTGGGCGGCCAGCTCGCGGGTCGGGCAGAGCACCAGGCTGCGCGGCATCCGCGCCCGGGCGCGGCCGCGCGCCAGCTTGCAGATCATCGGCAGCGTGAAGCTCGCCGTCTTGCCGGTGCCGGTCTGCGCGATGCCGAGAACGTCGCGGCCCTCCAGCGCATGCGGTATCGCGCCGGCCTGGATCGGCGTGGGCGTCTCGTATCCGGCCTCTTCGACCGCTTTCAAAACTTTCGGGCTGAGATTCAGGTCTGCGAACTTGGTCATGAATGTCCGTTGGTTACGGACCGTTCTTTGGCCCGTCGGCTGTGAGGCTCGGGCCCGGATGGCCGCCACTTATCCACAAGTCGCCTCAATGATCGCGGTCGGTACTATGTCTGGCCGTCCCGGTCAACGAGACTCTCCCGAAACGGCTGTTTTTTCGCCGCATCCGCAGAGATCCGGCACCTTATCGGCGACGCGTTTAGAATTTGTTAACAGTTCGTCTGGCGTCGTGGCGACGTGCAATTGGTGGCCGGAGCGGGCGCCGCAGGCCCAATATTTACTGACCTTGCGGCTCTGGGTTGAGTCGAGGCCATGCTGGACGCGCATGAGGGGCGTGGGGGGCGGGGGATTTCGCGCACAGACTTACCCACAGGGCATCGGCGCCAAACGGGAAAATGATTGTCCACGGAATGTGGCGCAATCGCGCCAGATCCTGCCTATTGACTGCGATCCCGCGCGCCCCGCCATCATTTCGCCATGATTGGGCGATGAACTGCCCCCGTTCAGTAAGATGTGGAGAAATTTTTTGGAAAACACATTTGATCAGATCGCGCCCTCCGGCCCCGTGGCGCCTTCCGGGGCCTGGGACCAGTTCTTCGCGCAGTTCGACGTCTTCTTCCTCCTGTTCTGCACCGCCGGGCTCCTGTTCGTGATCCTCTCGCAATACATCCGGCATCGCCGCCGGCAGAAGGCACTCGAAGCGATGCAGGCCCGCTGGGAAGAACAACGCCGCCGCGGCGAACCCCGGACCGTGCCGCTCGGTTACGAGGCCGGGATCCTCAGCGCCGACTGAAGCTCACGCGATCAACGATATCGACCAGCGCCCCCGCCCGGAATAAAGGCCCGGAACGGGCCGCCGGGCGAGCGCCTGCCCGTCCCGGCGGGCTGGCGCTCTGGTGACGTTCCGCGCCGAACATCCATTCAGCGGGCTTGCACCATGAATCGCAGCGCACAATCGTTGCAGCGCCATCCCACGGGCCGGCGCGCGCCCGGCTTGCGCCAGTTCGTGGTGGAGGACGGTTGTGGGCCGGGAGGTGCGAACCTCTCCGGCGAAACCTGCGCCTGCGATGCGCTAGACGGGTGGCAAGGGGTCGCCCATGTCGATGTCCGGGCCGGGTCCCCGTGCGCGCAGAACTCTGTTCCAAATATCGCTCTCGGAATTTCCTTGCGGCCTGACACCAGAGAGGACGAAGCGGAACCGGGCCGACCTGCCTGCCAGATCCTCGATCCGGACAATGGCGACATCACCTTGCCGGGCGATCAGGTCTTCCACGGGGCCGGCCGCCACAATGCTCGCTTCCTCGACCGTTTCGAGTCGTGGAAGAAGATCCAGGATCGTGAGCCACGCGGCCTCCGGATGATCTCTGCACAGGTCGTCCAAACAACTGAACGACCAATGCCCGCCGCCCTCGCCGCCCGACGCACGGGCGACATTGGCAAAATAGGCAGCGCCAAGCACAACGGGGTCGAACACGCCGTTGCGGCGGCAGGGGTGGTCGCGTTCGCCGATCCTGCACACCACGCAGTCCGGCAGGACCGTCACACCATCATCTCCTTGGTCGCCGAAAGCTTGAGCTCGGGATAATCCCGCTCGATCCGGTCGATGTCCCACTGGAGCCGCGTCAGGTAGACGACGTCGCCGTCGTGGTCCTGCGCGATATGGCCCTTGTTGGCGTTCACGAAGGCGTCGAGCTTGATCTTCGGCCCGGTCACCCACCGGGCCGAGGTGAATTGCGAGGGTTCGAACCGCACCGGCAGCCCGTATTCGCCCTCGATCCGGCTCGCCAGCACCTCGAACTGCAACTGCCCCACCACACCCACGATGAAGCCCGAGGCGAGCATCGGTTTGAAGATCTTCGCCGCGCCCTCCTCGGCGAACTGCATCAGCGCCTTCTCGAGGTGCTTGGCCTTCATCGGGTCGCCCGCCCGGACGTTCTGCAGAAGCTCCGGCGCGAAGGAGGGGATGCCGGTCACCCGGATCGCCTCGCCCTCGGTCAGCGTGTCGCCGATCCGGAGTTGCCCGTGGTTCGGGATGCCGATGATGTCGCCGGCCCAGGCCTCCTCCGCCAACTCCCGGTCGGCGGCGAGGAACAGGACCGGGTTCGAGATCGCCATCGGCTTCCTGGTCCGCACATGGGTCAGCTTCATGCCGCGCTCGAAATGCCCCGAAGCCAGCCGCAGGAATGCCACGCGGTCGCGGTGCTTAGGATCCATGTTCGCCTGCACCTTGAAGACGAAGCCCGCGACCTTGGGTTCTTCCGGCGAAAGCTGCCGCGGCTCGGCCGATTGCGGCTGCGGCTCGGGGCCGTACTCGCCCATCCCGTCCATCAGCTCGCGCACCCCGAACGAATTGATCGCCGAGCCGAACCAGATCGGCGTCAGATGGCCCTCGAGGAACGCGGTGCGGTCGAAGGCGGGCAGGAGCTCCCGCGCCATCTCGACCTCCTCGCGCAGCTTCTCCAGAAGCCCCGCGGGCACATGCTCGGCGATCTTCGGATCGTCCAGTCCCTCGATCTTGATCGACTCGGCAACCTTGTTGCGGTCCGCCCGGTCCATCAGCTCCAGCCGGTTCCGCAGCATGTCGTAGCAGCCGATGAAATCGCGGCCCTGGCCAATCGGCCAGCTCGCGGGCGTCACGTCGATCGCCAGGTTCTCTTGGATCTCGTCGATGATCTCGAAGGTCTCGCGCGCCTCGCGGTCCATCTTGTTGCAAAAGGTCAGGATCGGCAGGTCACGCAACCGGCAGACCTCGAACAGCTTCTGCGTCTGGCTCTCCACGCCCTTCGCGCCGTCAATCACCATGATCGCGGCATCGACGGCGGTCAGCGTGCGGTAGGTGTCCTCCGAGAAATCCGAGTGGCCCGGCGTGTCCACCAGGTTGAACCGGAAATTCCGGTAGTCGAACGACATCGCCGAGGCGCTCACGCTGATCCCCCGGTCCTTCTCCATCTGCATGAAATCCGACCGCGTGCGCCGCGCCTCGCCCTTGGCGCGCACCTGCCCGGCCATCTGGATCGCGCCGCCGTAAAGCAGGAACTTCTCGGTCAGTGTCGTCTTCCCGGCATCCGGGTGCGAGATGATCGCGAAGGTGCGCCGCCGGGCGATCTCGGCGGGCAGGTCGGGACGGTTCGTGGCAAGGGTGTCGGGCATGAGCGGCGATATAGCGGCGCCGGCGTGCCAGGGGAAGCCGCCGAATGCCGCGGCTGGGGCCCGGGGCCGGTTTCCGGCGCCCGAAACGCGCACCGCCCGCGCCGGGGTGGCGCGGGCGGCGGGCCGGGCGTCGGAGCCCTGGTCTCAGTAGATGAGCCGGGTGTGTGCGCTGCCGCTGAGCGACGGCTCCTGGATCGTGACTTCACTCGACAGCGAGGAACCGCAGCCGGTCACATTGTAGTTGCCGCCGAGAGCGACATTCGTCGAGGCCTCGAAATACACGCCACCGGCACTTTGCATCGCCCCGCCCGGGGAGAATTGCGGCGCGGCGCCGACCACCCCGTAGACCCCGGCCGCCCCGCCCAGGGACATGAAGGTCCGCGCGAACAGATAGGCGTTGTAGCTGCCCGAATCGCAGTAGGTGGCGGGATCGCCCCAGAGGACCGAGCCGGATGCGTTGAACTGCGTTCCCGCGAAGAAATAGACATTGGTGAAGCTCAGGTTCGCGCCGCCGCCGATCTGGATCATGTTGTTGGCGATGATCGCGATGTTGTCGGCATCCACGTTGCCTTCGAAGGTCACGCTGCCCGGGGCGACGTAAATCGTGTTCTCGGCGATCTCGACGACGCCCGGATTGGAATGCTCCCAGGGCTGCAGGCTGCCCGCGGGCTTGAACACGACCCAGGTCGCACTCAGTTCGCGGATCGTCGCGCCCGACATGAAGGACGGCAGCGTCCCGGTGGTGTAGGTCTGTCCGTCGCGTCCCGAAAGCTCCGTCCAGAGCGTGTTGAACATCGTGTCGAGCTGGGGAACGATCACGGGCTGCAGGCTGCGGCCGACGGCAACCTCCTCGGCGCTCCGGCTTCCGGAGGCGACCGTGTTGATGACCACGTCGCTCTCGTTCGCGGCGCTGACATAGACGCCCTCGCCGTAATAGTCGTTGCCGCCGGTGTGGACGCCGGTTTCGCCGTGCAGGCAGACATCGTTGTTCCAGGTGTTGCCGCCGCCGGTGCTCATCGAGGCCGATGTCAGGATGGTGGCGTTCTCGCAGCCCGAAGCGGTGGTCACGGCCAGCGCCATGGACTGCGCCGCCGCGTTCAGCCGGTCGATTCCGGCGAGTTTCAGCAGGAACGTGCCGATCTGGTTGTCCCGCTCGGCATTGCGCTGCGCGGTCACGCGGACCGCGTTCGAGGGCGTCTCGCCGGCTTCGAACGCGCCCGTGGTCTCGTCCCAGATGCCGAAGACGATATCGGTATCGAGGATCGCATCGCCATGGGCGGCCGCAAGGTTCAGCCCCGCGACTTCGAGGGCGATCCGCGATGCCTCGGTCTGGTCCTCGATATTGGCCGCCGCCGCCAGCGCCGCCGCATCGGCGGCGATCTGCAGCTGTTGCTGGAGCCGCCAGGCATTGGCGCCATCGAGCGCAACGCCCGAGACCATCGCCGCAACGATGAACCACAGGATGTTCCCGACAGTCGCTCCGCCCTCGGTGCGCCTGAAGAGGAAGGACTTGATCGCGTTGAGCATGGTCGTCTTACCCGTCTTGTCAGCCATTGGTTTCAACCCACATCGACACTTCGGCGGAGAGCGTCCCGTCTCCGAGCAGGCTGTCCGCGAAGATCGTCACATCCCGGTACGGCACCCAGACCCGGGCGGTCACGTAGCCGCCGCTCACCGTCACGGTGGAATCGTACTCGCCGTTCTCCGTATCGAAGCGGGAGAGCAGTTCGGTCCGGGCGTCCGCCGTCGATTTCTGGCCGAGCGCCACCTGCCGGGAGGCGTCCCGCGCCGCGTCATAGAGCAGTTGCTGCCGGAGAAAGACGATCGAGACGTCCGAAGTCAGCATCATGAATGCGAACATGAACGGCAGCCAGATGACATACTCGACGGATACGCTTCCGCTTTGCCCGGAGAGGAACGTCTTCACGAGGGACTTCATTGGGAGTGTCCGCCTATTTCACTGAACTTGCCGTCTTTGGCGCGTGCTTGCACTTGCAGCGCGTTGGGGGAAGGGCAGAACTTTGATTAAATTGCGAAGTATTTGTACAATCGAGAACGGCACCTTACGTAAACCGGTGCATTTTCCCCGCTTTTGAAACATTAATTATATCTGTTAACTGTCTTTGGCAGATAGACCCCTGGCGAGTCGGGCGGAGGAGGGACGATTGGATCTGGGAATCGGTGGCAAGTGGGCGCTGGTCTGCGCTTCGTCGAAGGGCCTCGGCAGGGGCTGCGCCGAGGCGCTGGCGGGCGAGGGGGTGAACCTTGTGATGAACGCGCGCGGCGCCGAGGCGCTGGAGGCCGCGGCCGACGAGATCCGCGCGGCGCATGGCGTCACCGTAGTGACCGTCGCCGGCGACATTACCACCGAGGCGGTCCGGGCCCGGGCCATCGCCGCCGCGCCCCAGATCGACATTCTCGTCACCAATGCCGGCGGCCCGCCGCCGGGGCTCTGGTCGGACTGGAGCCGCGGCGATTTCCTTGCGGCGCTCGACCAGAACATGCTGACCCCCATCGCGCTGATGCAGGCGGTCCTGCCCGGCATGATCGACCGCGGCTGGGGCCGGATCGTCAACATCACCTCGCAATCGGTAAAGGCGCCGATCCCGCAGCTCGGGCTCTCGAACACCGCGCGCACCGGGCTCACCGGCTTCGTCGCAGGCACCGCCCGGCAGGTGGCGGGCAGGGGCGTGGCGATCAACAACCTCCTGCCGGGCATCCACGCGACCGACCGGGCGGACGCGCTCGACGCGCCCGTCGCGGAGCGCGAGGGCATCACGCTCGACGAGGCCCGTGCCCGCCGCTCCGCCTCGATCCCCGCGGGCCGCTACGGCACGATCGAGGATTTCGGCGCGGCCTGCGCCTTCCTCTGCTCGGAACGGGCGGGCTTCATCGTCGGCCAGAACCTCCTGCTCGACGGCGGCGCGGTGAACGCCACGCTCTGAGGCGTTCCCTTGCCGGGCGGGCTGCCGGCTGCTAGGGCGATGCCCGAGGGAAATCATCAACTAATGCAGGCCCCGTTGCAGACACCGCGGCTCGAGATCCGGAACCTGACGCGGCGCTTCGGTGGCCGCGACGTGGTGCGGGACGTGTCGCTCACGGTGATGCCCGGCCAGGTCACCTGCCTGCTCGGCCCCTCGGGCTGTGGTAAGTCCACGACGCTCCGGATCGTCGCCGGGATCGACCGGCAGGATGCCGGCGAGGTCCATGTCGATGGCGCGCTGGTATCGGGCGCCACCCAGCACCACCCGCCCGAACTTCGCGGCATCGGGCTGATGTTCCAGGACTACGCGCTGTTCCCGCATCTTTCGGTCGGCGACAATGTGGGCTTCGGCCTGACCGGCAGCCGGGCCGACAAGCGCGCCCGGGTGATGGAGCTTCTGGAACGGGTCCACCTGGGGGCCTATTACGCGAAATTCCCCCACGAGCTGTCGGGCGGCGAACAGCAGCGTGTGGCGCTCGCCCGGGCAGTGGCGCCGCGGCCGAAGGTCATGCTGATGGACGAGCCCTTCTCCGGCCTCGACAACCGCCTGCGCGACGGCATCCGCGACACCACGCTCGAGCTTCTGCGCGAGGAGGGGGCGGCGGTCCTCCTCGTCACCCACGAGCCCGAGGAAGCGATGCGCATGGCCGACGAGATCGCGCTGATGCGCGCCGGCCGCATCGTCCAGAAGGGTGCGCCCTACAATGTCTACAACGCCCCGGCCGACCGGATGGCGGCGGCGTTCTTCTCCGACGTCAACGTGATCCGCGGAACCGTCGAGGGCGCGCTCACCGACACGCCCTTCGGCCGGTTCCTCGCCCCCGGCGTGCCCGATGGCACCGAGGTCGAGATCGTGATCCGCCCGCAGCATCTCAGGATCGACTTCGACCGGCAGGGCAGGGGCCCCAACCCCACCCCGCAGGACGGCACCCCCGCGCGCGGCGTCGTGGAACGCGCGCGCTTCATCGGCCACGAAAGCCTCGTCGATTTCCGCATGGACCATGACGGCTCGGTGCTGAAGGCCGCCGTGCCTTCGGTGTTCCTGCCGAAACCCGGCACGCCCCTGTGGCTGATGATCCGCCGCGAGCGCTGCTTCGTCTTTCCCGCGAAGGGACGGCAGAAGACCGGGGCTTGATCCGCCGGGCGGTTCCCTGTCTCCTGACCGGAAAACCTCAGCCCGCGAGGATGTTTTGCACCCGCCGCACCGCCGCCTCGTAGCCCTCGATCCCGAGCCCGGCGATCACGCCCTCGGCCCGCAGGCTGACATAGGAATGGTGCCGGAAGCTTTCGCGTTTGTGGATGTTCGAGACATGCACCTCGATCACCGGCCCCTCGAAGGCATTCAGCGCGTCGAGCACCGCAATCGAGGTATGGGTCAGCGCGCCCGGGTTGATCACGATGGCCACGGCACTGTCGCGCGCCTCGTGGATCCAGTCGATGATCTGCCCTTCGTGGTTCGACTGGCGAAACGCCAGCTCGAAACCCTCGGCCAGCAGCGCCCGACAATTCGCCTCCACGTCGGCCAGCGTCGCATGGCCGTAGATCTCCGGCTGGCGCTTGCCGAGCAGGTTCAGGTTCGGGCCGTTCAGAACGGTGATCAGCTTGGCCATCCTTGCCTCCCGCTTCCACGTGACGCCGCTCTGGCAGATCCCGGCGCGCCGTTCCAGCCCCCCGCCGCAAGATTGCCCCGCCGGCGCGTCCCCCATGCCGCATCCCGAGGAGCCCCTCCATGACCGAACCCGAACTTCGTGCCGGAGAAATCGCCGCGCCTTTGCCGGACCGCAAGGATGCGCACTTGACCTTTATCGGCCGCATCCGCACGCCCTGGTCCGACCGCAGCCAATGCCCGCGCCAGGGCAGGCAGGACGGGCCGGAATGCCAACTCGTGCTCGACCCGCCCTGGGAGCAGGCGCTGGCCGGGCTCGAGGACTACGAAACCATCGAGGTGCTCTACTGGCTCGACCGCTCGCGCCGCGACCTCGTCGTACAGAACCCCAAGCACGACGGCCGTCTCTTCGGCACCTTCGCCCTCCGCTCGCCGCAGCGCCCGAACCCGATCGGCACCGCGATGGTCCGGCTCGTCTCCATCGACGGCAACACTGTCACCGTGCGCGGCCTCGACTGCCTCGATGGCACGCCCCTCGTCGACATCAAGCCCGACCGCTGCGCCTTCTCGCCGAAAGCACTACCCAAGGCCGCGGACAGCACGGGCTGAGGGCATTCACAGCAGGGTCGGGTCACCCAGCAAAGCCTGCCCGCAGGGTTCGAGAAACGGCCCGATCTCGATCGCGATGGCATCCCAATCCACGCCCTCGGCATCGAAATGTCCCGTGAGCCCGGCATGGCGCTCGAGAAAACGGAGCCGGTAGACCGTCGGCGGATGGCTCGCATCCGCAGAAATCTGCTCTTCCTCCATCCGGGCAAAAAGCCGGGCACATTCCTGCGCCGGAATCGTCGCGACAGCGTCTCCGAGACCGGCCAGCAGTGTATGCCCCGCGCCCGTCGAGGCTCCGGGACGGCGGACGAGAAGCGAGCCCACATAGGGGCGAAGCACCAGCTTTTCCTGCGAACGGCGCGCCGCCGCCGTGCCGGCCGTGCGCGCGGCCAGCAGATCGGCGTAGAACTCGGCCCGCTGCGAGTCCCGCATGTGCAGGCGCCTGTGACCGGCAAGCGCACGCCGCAGAAGCCACGCGCCCAGAGCCATGAACTGCCGCGCAAGCGACTGGCCCGAATCGTCGGAAATCTCCTCGAAACCATCCGAACGCCAATCGGGCGCCAGCATCTCGATCCAGGATTCCAGCGTGTGCTGCGCCCCCGAGATCACGAGGCTCCGCGCGGGATCGCCATTGATCTCGTGCGCGAGCTCGTGGGCCAGCAGCGCGATCCGCTCTTCCCGGTCCAGCACCTGCCAGAGCGCAAGGCCGATCCCCAGAACGCGACAGCGCCGGCGGCCGAAATGGCCGATGAATGCGTTGTAGCCGGGAAAGATCAGCAGGCGGTCGATCCGGGGTGCTCCCATGCTGTCGGATACCGCATCGACCAGGGCGAAGAGCGCCGGCACGTCACCGCGCCCGACCGGTTCGGTGCCGAGATCATTGACCGGCGGGAGCATGACCCACGCCATGACCAGTAACACGAGGCCGATCACGGTCGCGATTATCGCGAATCCCGACCAGAGGATCAGCCAGACGCCGAAGGCGGCGACGACGGGCGGGATCGCCAGGATAAGAACGGACAGGCCGAGCGCGAACGCACTGCCGGCGGTCAGGCCGGGCCGCAGATCCTTTTCGGACGCGGCAAGGATCGTTTCGAACCGTGCTTCTGCAATCCCCCGGTCGGTCATCTCGGTCTTCGCCCGGCCTATTCTGACAATCGCACGACGCAATCCGTTTCGCAGGCGCGCTTCACGGCCTCCAGAACGGCGAGCGAGAGCATCCCCTCGCGGCCCGAGCAGACCGGCTCCGCATCGCCCCGGATCACCGCCTCGAGGTTCCGCACCTGCGCCACCAGCGGATCCTCGATGTCGCGCAGCAGCCGCGTCGTCTCCAGGGGCGCCCACCAGTCGCGCCGCCCGCCATCGTGCCAGAGCGTGCCGCGGGGCAGGGCGAGCGAGCCCAGGGTGCCGCCGATCCAGAGCGCATTCTCGTCGGTCGGCGGATAGGCGGGGTTGTCATGCGCGGTGCACTCGTGGGACCAGGGCGCCACCACCGCGTCCGAGCATTGCAGCGTCCCGAGTGCCCCGTTCGCGAAGGTGAGAACCGCCGCCGCCGCATCCTCCATCGCGTGCCCCCGCACCCGGTTCGTCGCCACCGCGCGCACTGTCTCGACCTCGCCCAATAGGAACCGCAGCATGTCGAGATCGTGGATCGCGTTCATCAGGAGCGGCCCGGCGCCCTTTTCCCGCCGCCATGGCGTGTCGAAATAGCCGTCGGGCTTGGCGATCCAGAACATCGCGTGGGCGGCGACCGGCATGCCGATTGCGCCCGACAGGATCCGTTCCCGCGCCACCTGCATCACCGGCAGGTGGCGCCGGTGGTGCCCGGTAAGGACCGGCACGCCTGCCGCCTCGCCGGCCTCGACGATGGCCGCCGCGTCCTCCAGCGACGTGGCGATGGGCTTCTCGACCAGCACCGGCACCCCCGCCGCGATCGCGGCCAGCGCGCCCTTGCGGTGCAGCGCGTTCGGCGTGGCGAGGATCAGCCCGTCCGGCCCCGCGGCGAGCCCCGCCGCGAGCGTTTCGAAATGTGGCACGCCATGTTCCGCCGCGATCCCCGCCGCCCCGGGGTCGGGATCGATCACCGAATGGATGCCGATCCCCGCCACCCGTAGCGCCGCCAGATGGCGCATGCCGATCAGGCCCGCCCCGGCCACTGCAATTCTGGTCACGCCGTCTCTCCGGTCCCCTGCGTCGGCAGTCTCGGCGCAATCCCGGGCGGGCTCAAGTGCCGGCCTGATCCGCCACGGCCCGCTGGATCCCGGTTTCCAGCGCGGCGACCATCGCGTCGATCTGCGCGCGGGTGATGATCAGCGGCGGCGACATCACGCACATGTTGCCCATTGGCCGCAGCAGGAGCCCCAGTGCCTGGCAATGCCGGTCCACCGCCGCGCCGATGGTCACGCCCTCCGGGCCGGGCGGGCAGGGCGCCATCTCGACGCAGGCCATCATCCCCATTCCGCGCACATCCGCGACTCCGGGGAGCCGGGCGAGTTCCCGGAGCCGCCCCTGGAAATAGGGGATCATGGCACGGGCATGGTCGAGGATTCCGCCTTCGAGGAGCTCGATATTGCGGATCGCCACCGCGCAGCCCACCGGATGGCCGGAATAGGTCAGCCCGTGGGTGAAAAGCGCGCCCGGATTGTCGGAGCCGCGCAGCTCCTCGACGAGCCGCGCCGAGATCGCCACGCCGCCCAGGGGGAAATAGCCCGAGGTCACACCCTTGGCGAAGGTGACGATATCGGGCACCGCGCCGAAGACCTCCTCGGAGGCGAACATCGCGCCCAGCCGCCCGAACCCGGTCACCACCTCGTCGGCGACGAACAGGATCCCGTGGCGGCGGCAGGTTTCGGCCATGCGGCGGAAATAGCCCTCGGGCGGCACGATCACCCCGCCCGAGGCCATCACCGGCTCGCCCACGAAGGCAGCGATCCTTTCGGCGCCATGGCGGGCGATCAATGCCTCGAACTCGGCGATCAGCCGGTCGGCGAGATCGGTCTCGCTTTCCTCCGGCGCCCGGCTGCGCGGATCGGGGCAGGAGAGCCATTCGATCTGTTCCTCATGGTAGTCCATGAGCTCGCCCGATTTGGAGCTGCCGTTCAGCGAGGCCGAGAGATGGGTCGAACCGTGATAGGCGCCCTCGCGCGAGACAACGATCTTTTTTTCCGGGCGGCCGAGCGCGTTGTTGGCGTAGAAGATGAAGCGCAGCGCGGTCTCGATGGCGGTGGATCCGCCTGTGGTGAAGAACACATGGGCGAGGTCGCCCGGCGCGCGCTCGGCGATCATCCGCGCGAGGTCGAGCGCCGGCTCGTTCGCCGAATACCAGGGCGAATTGTAGGAGAGCGCCAGCGCTTGGTCCTGCATCGCGCGGGCGAGGTCGCGGTTGCGGTGGCCGACATTGGTGCACCACATCCCCGCCGGCCCGTCGATCAGCCGGTTGCCC
The DNA here is from genome assembly GCA_003605175.1 of Paracoccaceae bacterium. GTDB lineage: Bacteria > Pseudomonadota > Alphaproteobacteria > Rhodobacterales > Rhodobacteraceae > Ovoidimarina. The sequence continues at coordinate 53,237 of QWDA01000001.1, forward strand.
TCGGAATCCCAGATATAGACCCCGTCGCCCGCGCCGATCGTGTCGAGCGTGCTCGCATCGAGGCTGTCGCAGGCAGGCCAGGGCGGGATCAGATGCGCAGCGTCCTCGGTACGGTCGGCCCCGGCGTCGACGATCTCGGCCCTTCTCACGGGAGGTCTCCGCTTCTTATTGAATGTACGTTCAGCAAGTATCTTTCACGAAATCCGTTAAAGATCAATCGACGCGCGGCATCCGCCGGGGTCAAAACTCTTGAAGCAGGAGATTTGCACGGAAGTTCCGCGGATTCTCCGGCGCCGCCCGTTGCGGCGGCCGCGCCCGGCGGACGGCGCGCGCGCCTGTCAGCCGGGCCCGGCCCGCCGGGTGCCGTTCGCGTCGAAATGCGTCGGGAAGAGGCTCGCGAGCGCTGCCCGCGCGACCTCCCGCGCCTCGTCGCGCGCGCCCGCGCCGCCCACCATCATCCGGAGCCAGAGACCTTCCTGCATCGCATAGACCAGGGCGCCGATCCGCGCGGGGTCGAAACCCTGGCCCCCCGCATCGCGCAACTCGCCGCAGACCGCCTCGATCGCCGCGAGGTAGCCCTCGTCATGCGACCAGCAGAGCGCGCGGTAATCCGGCCGCGTCGCCGCCTCGGACCAGAAGGCGAACCAGGTCGCGATCATCCGGTCGCTGCACACCGCCTCGTCGAGATCGCACATCACCAGCGCCTCGATCCGTGCCGCCGGGTCGGGCCCCGCCGCCGCGAGCGCGCTCCGCCAATGGGCGGCATACTCGTCGCACATGAATTGCAGCGTCTCGAGGAACAGCTTCTCCTTGCTCTCGAAATGGAAGTTCACGATCCCCCGCGACAGCCCGGCCGCGACCGACACATCGGCGAGCGTGGTGGCGGAGAAGCCCTTCGCGGCGATGGTTCCGATCGTCGCCCGGATCAGTTGCTCGCGCCGTACCTCCCGGCTTTCGCGGCGCCGGCCGGGTTCGGTCTGGTTTCGGCTGTCGTCCATTGCGGTTGCCCCCGACGCACCATCAGGATGCATGGGCCAACTGGCCGCGCTGTCAAGCGCGCGCGTGTATCGAAGGAAAGGACGGGCGGAGAAACCCGCGTGAAGCGAGGGCTGCTTTCGGCCCCGGCCGGTCAGTCGGCGATGGCGACGAACTCTTCGGGATCGGGTTGCATGGCGACCAGCATGCCCGCCATCAATGTGGCCATGGTACCAACCGCCGAATAGAGGCAAAGCGCGAGAAGCAGTGAGCCGCCAGCCGCCACGCCCCAGAGCGCCGCAGTGAGGCCAGCCGTCATTCCGAGACCCAGAACTCCATTCATCGCAACTGTCCTCCTCGTCTGCTCCATAGGGTTGATTTCCCTTTGTGGCATCATTGCGCCAGTTGTTGGGTCAGTTTGCGCAAATCTTCGCCGATTTGGAATCAAACTTTCCACGTCCAGGGCCTGGTGTAGCCTCCGAGCACCGCGTCCACCCGGCTCTCGTCGTCCTTGCCCTTGCCGGAAAGTGTCGCGACGAGGCCGAGTTTCTTGTCCTCGACCACTTCCGCCACCCGCGCCGACAGCCCCGCCTCGGTCAGCGCCGAATCGTAGACCCGCGCGATGGCGCGTTTCCTGAGATCGGGCTTGAACACCTTGCCCACCGCGGTCTTTGGCAGCTCCGGCAGGATCTCGATGTATTTCGGATGCGCCGCGCGCTCGTGGATATGCTCCTTCGCATACGCCATCAGCGCCTCCGGCGTCACCTCGGCCCCGGCCACCAGTTCCACATAGGCGCAGGGCAGTTCGCCGGCATGGGCATCGGGCTGACCGATCGCGCCGGCCATCGCCACCGCCTCGTGGCCCGCCAGCGCCTCCTCGATCTCGGCCGGGTCGATATTGTGCCCGCCCCGGATGATCAGATCCTTCGCCCGGCCGGTGATCCAGAGATAGCCGTCCGCATCCAGCCGCCCCAGATCCCCGGTCCTGAGGTACTCGTCGTAGTGGAACAGGTGCAGGTTCTTGTCGCTCTCGGTATAGGTCCCGCCCGGGATCACGCCGGGATTGGCGATGCAGATCTCGCCCACCTCGTCGGTGCCGCATTCGGCGACGCCGCCATCGGAGGTATGCACCAGGATCTTCACGTCGGTATAGGGGAACGGGATCCCGACCGAGCCGATCTTCTTCTCGCCCGACGGCGGATTGCAGGACACCAGGCAGGTCGCCTCGGTCAGCCCATAGCCCTCGACGATATTCACCCCGGTCGCCGTTTCGAAACGCCGGTACAGCTCGACCGGGAGCGGAGAGGAACCGGAGAACGCCGTCTTGACGCTCGAGATGTCCGCATCGACGGGACGCTGCATCAGGGCCGAGATCGCTGTCGGCACGATGATGATGAAGGTGACGCGCCAGCGCTCGATCAGCTTCCAGAAATTGTCGAACACGCCGTCCCCGCGATATCCCGAGGGCGTCGGGAACACCACATGCGCGCCCGAGGCGACCGCCGACATCATGGTCACCTGAACCGCGAAGACGTGGAACAGGGGCAGCGGGCACATGATCGTGTCCTGCTCGGAAAACAGCAGCGTCGCGCCGAGCCAGCCGTTATAGACCATGCCCGAATAGCGGTGCCGCGCGACCTTCGGCATCCCCGTGGTGCCGCCGGTGTGGAAATAGGCGCCCACCCGGTCGCCCTCGGCGTCGGAGAAGACCAGCGCCTTGGGATGCTTCGCGCATTCCGCGTTGAAATCCAGTACCTTGGCCTTGTGCTTGACCGTGGTCTTCGGCCGCAGAAACGGAACGATCCAGCTCTTCGGCGGCGTCAGGTAGCGGTTCAGGTCGATTTCCAGCACCGCCTCGACATTGGGCGCCAGGGCCACTGCCTCGGCCGCCTTCTGCGCCACGTCCACCTTGGGAAAGGATTTCAGCGTCACCAGCACCTTGGCGCCGGTCTCGCGCAGGATCGCCGCGATCTGTTCGGCATCGAGCAGCGGGTTGATCGGGTTCACGATCCCTGCCATGAGGCCGCCATAGAGCGTGAGAATGGTCTCCATGCTGTTCGGCAGCAGATAGGCGACGACATCCTCCTCGCCGACCCCGAGCGACCGGAACAGGTTCGCCGCCTGGCAGCTCCTGGCGAACATCTCGGCCCAGGTCAGCGTTTCGGCCTTGTCGGTCGGGCCGGACAGGATCTGGAAGGACACTGCCGGGCGGTCGCCATGCCGTTGCGCGACCGATTTGAGAAAGCCGTGCATGGTCGTCGGCAGGCCACGTTCCGTCCATGGCACCTGGGCCTCGATCGCCCGCGCATCCGCGCTGGACATAAACCGTTCCATCGGCATCCTCCCTTGGGCCCGCTTGGCCGGGCTTCCATGTCGTTGACTGGAATTGATGCGGCAATCGCCCCATTCGGGCAAGGGTGTATGGCGCCCCTACGTCGCGTAAGGCGGGGCTACTCGGCCGCCAGCCCCTCGGTGAACTGAAGCCGCGCGAGCCGGGAATACAGTCCGCCCTCGGCCACCAGCGCGTCATGGCTGCCTTGCGCCACGATCCGGCCCTCGTCGAACACCAGGATCCGGTCGGCCTTCTTCACCGTCGCCAGCCGGTGCGCGACGACCAGCACGGTGCGGTCGCGGCTCAGCCGGTCCACCGCCTCCTGCACCGCCCGCTCGCTCTCGGCGTCGAGCGCCGAGGTCGCCTCGTCCAGCAGCAGGATCGGCGCGTCGCGCAGGATCGCGCGGGCCAGCGCGATGCGCTGCTTCTGCCCGCCCGAGAGCATGATGCCGCGCTCGCCCACATAGGTGTCGTAGCCTTCGGGCAGCGCGGCCAGGAACTCGTGCGCCGCCGCCGCCTCCGCGGCTGCCTCGACCTCCGCATCGGTGGCGCCGGGCCGGCCGAAGCGGATGTTCTCGCGCGCCGAGGTGGCGAAGATCACTGGATCCTGCGGCACCAGCGCGATCGACCGCCGGAATGTGGCGCGGTCCATGTCCTGCAGATCGTAACCGCCGATCCGGATCCGGCCGGCGCGCGGATCGTAGAACCGCAGCAGAAGCTGGATCACCGTCGACTTGCCCGCCCCCGAGGGGCCCACCAGCGCCACCGTCTCGCCCGGCGCGACCTCGAAGCTCACACTGTCGAGCGCCGCCCGGTCGCGCCGCGTCGGATAGGCGAAGGCCACCTCCTCGAAGGCGATCCGCCCCTCGAGCGGCTCCGGCGGCACCACCGGCTCCGCGGGGTCTCTCACGCTGTCCGCGGCGTTCAGCAGCTCCACCAGCCGCTCCGTCGCACCCGCCGCCCGCTGCAACTCGCCCCAGATCTCCGACAGGGAGCCGACGGCGCCCGCCAGGATCACCGCGTAGATCACGAACTGCACCAGCTCGCCCACGCTCATCGCATCGGCCCGCACGTCGCGCGCGCCGGTCCAGAGGACCCCGACGATCCCGGAGAACACCAGCGCGATGATCGTCGCCGTCATCACCGCCCGCGTGCCGATCCGCTTCCGCGCGGCGTTGTAGGCAGCTTCGGTCACCTCGGCGAACCGCGCCCGGCTCGCATCCTCGTGGCTGTAGGCCTGCACCGTCTGCGCCGAGAGAAGCGCCTCCGAGGCATTTCCCGACGACGCCGCGATCCAGTCCTGGTTCTCCCGCGACAGCGCCCGCAGCCGGCGGCCAAGCACCACGATCGGCACGATCACCACGGGCACCAGGAGGAGCACGAGGCCGGTGAGCTTGGCCGAGGTGACGAACAGCATCGCCAAGGCGCCGAACAGCATGAGCATGTTGCGCAGGGCGACCGAGATCGACGACCCGAGCACGCTCAGGATCAGCGTCGTGTCGGTGGTGATCCGGCTCAGCACCTCGCCGGTCATGATCCGCTCGTAGAAGGCCGGGCTCATGCCGATCATCCGGGCGAAGACCGCCTTGCGGATATCCGCGACCACCCGCTCGCCGAGCCGCGTCACCAGATAGTACCGCGCCCCGGTTCCCAGCGCGAGGAGCCCCGCGATCACCAGGGCGGCCATGAAATAATTGTCGAGCAGCTGCTCCGCCGAGGTCTCGAACCCGTCCACCACGCGACGGACCGCAAGGGGCAGGATCAGCGAGATCATCGCGGTCGCGACCAGCGCCAGGAACGCGGCCAGCACGGTCAGCCGGTAGGGGGCGAGGAACGGCACCAGCCCCGCGATCGCACCGATCCGGCGCGACGCGGCGCGCTTCTCCATGTCTGCCCGTGTGCTGGCCATCGTACCTCCGAGGCGCCGGATACAATCTTGCGCCTACGCCCACAAGCGACGTGGGGCCGCAGGGGGCGATTTCCCGAACGGAAACCGACTGTTTCCCGGATTTCGGGAAGATGCCGCCCCGCAGACAGCGGGGACGGAACCCGATCTTAACGCGCCGCGCCTAGCGGTGGGACAAACTTTAAGGAGATCAAGATGCGTTACGAACGCCTCTTTGCGTTTGCCTTTGCCGTTTCGACGGCCCTCGCGTGGCAGCCTGGCCAGGCCGCCGTGATCGAGCTTCGGGCAGACACCTGGTGCCCCTTCAACTGCGACCCGGACACGGATCGGCCAGGTTTCATGGTTGAGATCGCGCGCGAGGCGCTGGCCCCCTACGGGCACCAGGTCAACTATCGCACGATGAACTGGGCGCGCAGCCTCGAATTCGTACGCGCCGGGCGGATCGACGGGGTGATCGGAACCGATGCGGACGAAGGGCCGGACCTGATCTTCGGCCCGCCGCTCGCGACCTATCGTGAGGCCACCGCGTTCCGCCGCGGCGAGGCGCGCGAGCTCACGCATGAGGCCATCGAAGGTTTGCGCGTCGGCGTCATCGCAGAATACGAGTACAGCTCCGAAGCGATCATCTCCTATATCGATGAGCACGGCGGCGACGGTGCGCTCGTCCAGATGCTCTCCGGCGAAATGGCGCTGGCCCAGAACCTCAGGAAGCTCTCGGCCCACCGGATCGACCTGGTGCCCGAGGACAACGCGGTGCTGCGCTACACGCTTGCCAACATGGGCATGCAGGATGCGGTCGACCTCGTGCTCGACGAGGAGGTCAGCGAACTCTACATCGCCTTCTCGCCGGCGCGCGAGACCTCGCAGCTCTATGCGGAGCAACTGACAGAAGGGGTCGAACGGCTGCGACAATCCGGTCGGCTTGCCGAGATCCTGGCGCGGTATGGCCTGACCGAGTGACCGGAGAGTGCCGGGGTCGTCTCCAGTTTCGTTCCGAACGCGCCTGCTGGTCGGCGTTCTCGTTCCGATGGTGTTCGTCCAGTGTGGCGCGATCGCCATCGAGCTGCGCGACCTGAAGCATCGCTACGACGAGGCGCTCCGCGGCGAGGCACGGCTGATTTCCGGCCTCGTGGGTGAGGCGATGGTGCAGCCGCTCTGGGACTATGACCTCGCCCAGGTCGGCAGCCTGGCCGCGCAGACGCTCGAAGACAGGGTGATCGCCCGCGCTTCCGTCTCTGGCCCCGATGGCCAGATCATCGCCGAAGCCAGTCAGTCGGGATATGAGGAACGGCCGGGCGATCTGCGCTTCACCTATCCCTTGCAATACAATCGCGGCGAAATCTCCGAACCGCTCGGCGAACTCGAGCTTGTCCTGCGCACCGATACGGTCACCGCCGCGCTCACCTCGGCCGTGCTGAACAAGCTCATGCTCTCCTCGGCGATCCTCGCGCTCATCGGCGCTGCCCTGTTCTTCGTCGTCACCCGGCTTTCCCGGCCGCTGGTCCAGCTTTCGGCCATCATCGCCCGGGTCGGCGATGGCGAACTCGATTGCGAGGTCCCCTGGCTCGACCGCAGGGACGATATCGGCCAGGTCGCCCGCGCCCTCGAACGGCTCCGCAAGAACGAGGCCGAGGTCGCGATTCTCCGGAGCCAGAACGACGAGGAAACCCGCCGCGAGCGCCGCCGCATCCGCCGCGCCCTCGCCTCCACGCAGGACGCGATCCTCCTCGCCGACGAACGCGGCATGATCGTCTACCGCAACCCCAACGCCGCCGATCTCTTCGACGGCATCCAGGTCCGCGCGCCCTTGCGCTTCGCCCCCTGGATCGACGACCCTTCGGCCCGGGAGATCGACCGGTCGGTCGCGGCCAGGCAGAACTTCCTCGTCTCCGCCGCCGGCCCCCTCCAGGAGGACGGCCACCCGCTCAGCCTGCTGATCCGCGGCGGGCCGATCCAGGACGAGGACGGCACCTTCCTCGGCACCGCCGTGCTTGCCACCGACCACACCGAGCAGACCCGCCAGACCGAGCGGGTACGCTACCTCTCCGAGCATGACAGCCTCACCGGCCTCGCCAATCGCCGCCTGCTCGAAAGCACCCTGGCGGATTGGGTGTCCGACGAGGGGATCGAGGCCTCGGTCATGCTCGCCGATCTCGACCATTTCAAGCGGATCAACGACACTTTGGGCCATCCCGTGGGCGATGCGCTCCTGCGCCGCGCCGCGCTCCTGTTCGAGGCCGAGGTGGGGGTCGACGAACTGCCGGCCCGCCTCGGCGGCGACGAATTCGCGATCATCGCCCGGGGATCCGACAGCGCCGAACGGCTGACCAAGATCGCCCGGGCGCTCCTCGCCGCGCTTTCGGAGCCGCAGCACATCGACGGCCGCGTGCTCCATACCGGGCTCTCGATCGGCATCTCGACGATCCAGGCCGGCGAACCCAACCCGGCCGACGGGCTCCGGCGCGCCGACCTCGCGCTCTACGAGGCGAAACGGCAGGGCCGCGGCCGGCTCGAATTGTTCCGCGAGGCGCTGGAGGCCACCGTACGCCGCAAGTCGCTGATCGAGACCGAGCTCCGGCGCGCGCTCGTCCATGGCGATATTCGCGCGCATTTCCAGCGCCAGACCGCTGTAGACGACGGTCGCGTCGTCGGCTTCGAGGCGCTGGCGCGCTGGGAGCATACCCGGCTCGGCCGGATCCCCCCCGCCGAATTCGTCGCCGTGGCCGAGGAAACCGGCCTGATCCGCGAGCTCACCTACCAGATCATGACCCAGGCGTTTCGCGCCGCCGCCGACTGGCAGGCGATGGGCTTTCCGGGCCGCGTCGCCGTGAACGCCTCGCCGATGCTGTTCGACAGCGACCTCAGCGAATTCGTGCAGGATTGCCTTCTCGCCACCGGCTGCAACCCCTCCGCCGCCGAGATGGAGATCACCGAAACCGTGGTCCTCGCCCAGGGCAACAACGCCCGCGAGACGATCGAGGAGCTCCGCGCCATGGGTCTCACCGTGGCGCTCGACGATTTCGGCATGGGCTATTCCTCGCTCAGCTACCTGCAGAGCTTCCCGGTCGACAAGATCAAGGTCGACCGCGCCTTCGTCTCGAAACTGCCGAACTCCGCCGAAACCCGCGCCATCGTCGTCGCCATCGCCGAGCTGGGCCACGCGCTGGGCATGACCGTCGCCGGCGAGGGCGCCGAAACCGAGGCGCATCGGGATTGCCTCGCCGAATGCCAGATCGACTATGTGCAGGGCTTCATCGACGGCCCGCCGGTCGATTTCGAGAAGGCCACCGCCATCGTCCGCGCCCAGCATACCGCCCGGGAAGAGCGCGCCTCCTGACCGGGCCGAAACGAGAGCGCCGGGAGGGCGGCGCCATCACTCCGCCGCGAAGGCCCGTCCGGCCGTCGCCGATGCCGCCCCCTTCGGAAACCGCAGCGTGAGCACCGCGACACCGGAAACCCCCTCTGCCGCGAGCCCCTGCGCGAGCCCGCCCAAAGGCAGCGCGAAGCGCCGTTCCCGCGGCGTGGACACCGCCGCCGCTATCTCCACCGGCATCTCCGCCGGTGCGCCCGCCGCGATCAGCGCCGAAGCGATCCGCCCCGCCGCGCCCACGCCCATATAGACCGCCAGCACCACCCCCGGCCGCACGTGATGCGCCCAGTCCGGATCCGGATCGCCCGGCCGGCAGGCGCCGGTGACGAACACCACCGCATCGGTCTCGCCCCGCTCGGTCAGGCTCCGCCCGGCCGAGGCCGCCGCCGCGCTCGCCGCCGTCACGCCCGGCACCACCTCGCAGGGCACGCCCGCCGCCCGCGCCGCCGCGATCTCCTCGGTCGCGCGCCCGAAGATCGACGGATCGCCCGACTTGAGCCGCACGACGCGCCGCCCCTTCCGCGCCTCGGCCACGACCCGCCCGCAGATCCGCGCCTGCGGCCAGGCCGAGGCCCCCACCGCCTTGCCCACACAGACCCGCTCCGCATCGCGCCGCGCCAGTTCCAACACCTCGGGGTCCACCAACCGGTCGTAGAAAATCACGTCGGCCTCCTGCAGCCGCTCCACCGCCCGCAGCGTCAACAGGTCCCGCGCGCCCGGCCCGGCGCCTACCAGCGCGATATGCCCCGCGCCCGCGCCCTCGGGCACGCGCCGCTCGGCAATCGCCGCCTTCAAGAGCGCCGCCGCCTCGCGCTCGGCGCCCTGGTCGTGCAACACCGCCGGCCGGCCCCGGAACGCCCAGTCCCAGAACGCCCGCCGCTGCGCCCTCGGAATCGCTTCGGCCACCGCGCCCCGCATCCGCCCCGCCAGAGCCGCCCAGGAGCCGATCCGCGGCGGCAGCATCGTCTCGACCCGCGTCTTGATCGCCCGCGCCAGCACTGGCGCCGTCCCCTCGGTGCCGATCGCCACCACCACCGGGTCGCGGTCGACGATCGACGGTGTCGTCGCGTCGCACAGCTCCGGCCGGTCGACCACGTTCACCACTGCGCCCGCCGCCTTCGCCACGCCATGCAGCGCGGCATCCGCCCCCGCACAGCCCGTCGCCACGAACACCAAGGCCGCGCCTTCGAACACCTCCGCCCCCGCGGGCCCGGCCACATGCCGCGCCCGCCCGCGCGCCACCAGATCGCGCAGCTCGGCATCGAGCACCGGCGCCAGCAGCACGATCTCCGCCTCGGTCTTCAGCATCAGCCGCGCCTTCTGCGCCGCCTGCTCGCCGCCGCCCGCGATCACCACGCGGCGGCCGGTCATGCGCAGGAACATCGGAAAGGATTGCATCGCGCCTACTCCGCCGCTTCCCGGATCGAGAACCGCTCGATCAGCGCCGCGATCTCCGGCCGGCAGGAGCCGCAACTCGTCCCCGCCTGCGTCGCGGTGCAGACCCGCTCCAGATCGGCTCCCGCCGCGCCCTGGATCGCCTCGATCAACTGGTTCCGCCCCACCCCCATGCAGGCGCAGACCGTCGGCCCCGGATCGGGCAGATCCGCCCCCGGCCGCGCCGCCAGCAGCGAGGGCACCGCCACCCCCAGTTGCGCCGCCACGAAATCGCGCGCCACCGCCACCGGTTCGGGCGCGACGAACAGGGCCGCCACCAGCCGCCCGGCCTCGTGGAACGCCAGCCGCGTCAGACCGCGCCCGGCATCGGCATAGGTCTCGGGCGGCGCGTCGGTGCCGAACATGTCCTGCGCCCATCGGCCCCAATCCTCGGGAACCTCCGTCCCGGCCAGTTCCAGCCGCCAGCCCGCCTCCGCCCGCATCCGCGCCCAGTAGCGGCACTCCGGTGCCACCGGCCGGGCCGAGACCGCAAAGCCGTACCACGCCGCCTCGAACCGCGCGATCGCCACCACCCCGGCCTTCGACTCGGGCTGACCGGAGATCGGATCCGTCGCCGCCGCCACCAGCGGCCCGACCTTCGCCGCAGGTGCCGTCTCGCCGGTCCAGTGCATCGGCGCGAAGGGCGCGCCCTTCGCCGCGTCCGGGCTCACCAGCACCCGCAGGATCGCTTCGCCCGAGGGCGAGGTGACCCGCGCCAGATCGGCGGGCGCGAGGCCCAGGGCCTCGGCATCCGCCGGATGGATCTCCAGGAACGGCTCCGCCAGGTGCCGCGACAGGCGCGGCGCCCGCGCCGTCCGGGTCATCGTGTGCCACTGGTCGCGCACCCGCCCGGTGTTCAGCCGGTAGGGATAGCGCGGCGCGCGCTTCGCCGCAGGCGCCTTCTGATGCACCGCGATCATCCGCGCCCGGCCGGTCTCGGTGAAGAACCGCCCGTCGCCGAAGAACCGCCCGCCGCTCCGCGCCGCGCTCACCGGCCAGCGGATCGGCTCCATCGCCGCGTAATCCGCATCGCCCAGATCGGCGAGGCCCGAGATGTCGAAATCCCGCCCGAACCGTCCCGCCAGCCCCGAAAGCGCCGCGTGCTCGCGAAAGATCTCCGCCGGCCCGCGATAGTCGAACGCGCTCCCCCAGCCCATGCGGCGCCCGACCTCGGCGAAGATCGCCCAATCGGGCCGCGCCTGTCCCGGAGCGGGCAGGGCAGGGCGCTGGCGGCTGATCGTCCGGTCGGAATTCGTCACCGTCCCGTCCTTCTCGCCCCAGCCCGTCGCCGGCAGCACCACATCCGCGAGCCGCCCGGTATCGGTCTCGGCGGAAAGGTCGCTGACCACCACGAAATCGCAGGCCCGGATCGCCTCGGCCACAGCACCCGCCTCGGGCATCGTCACCGCCGGGTTGGTGCAGGCGATCCACAGCGCCTTGATCTTCCCGTCCCGCACCGCGCGGAACATCTCCACCGCCTTCAGCCCCGGCGCCTCGGCGATCCCCGGCGCCTGCCAGAAGCTGCGCACCGCGCTCCGGTGCTCGGGGTTCTCGATATCCAGATGCGCCGCCAGCATATTGGCCAGCCCGCCCACCTCGCGGCCGCCCATCGCGTTGGGCTGCCCGGTCACGCTGAACGGGCCGGAACCGGGCTTGCCGATCCGCCCGGTGGCGAGGTGACAGTTCAGGATCGCGTTCACCTTATCGGTGCCGCTGGTGGACTGGTTCACCCCCTGGCTGAACACGGTCACCACCTTCTCGGTCGCCGCGAACATCCGGAAGAAGGCCGAAAGCGCGGCCTCGGAGAGCCCGGTCTCGTCCGCGTGGTCGGTCGCGGCCGCCGCCAGCGCCGTCTCGAACCCGTCGACATGATCCGTGACGAAGGCGCTGTCGATGGCCCCCGCCTCGTGCAGATGGCCCAGAAGCCCGTTGAACAGCGCCACATCGGTGCCAGTCTTCAGCTTTAGATGCAGATCCGCGATGTCGCAGGTCGCCGTCCGCCGCGGATCGACCACGACGACCCTCGTGCCCCGCGCCTTCCGCGCCGCCGCGAGCCGCTGGAAAAGCACTGGGTGGCACCAGGCCATGTTCGAGCCCACCAGCACGACGAGATCCGCCTCCTCGAGATCGTCATAGATCCCCGGCACCGTGTCCGTGCCGAAGGCGCGGCGGTGCCCCGCCACGGCGGAGGCCATGCACAGCCTCGAATTCGTGTCGATATTCCCGGAGCCGATGAAGCCCTTCATCAGCTTGTTCGCGACGTAGTAATCCTCGGTCAGTAGCTGCCCCGAGACGTAGAACGCCACGCTGTCCGGCCCGTGCTCGGCGATCGTCGTCTTGAACCGGTCGGCCACCAGCGCCAGCGCGTCGTCCCACTCCGCCGGCGCGCCGCGCACCAGCGGTGTCAAAAGCCGCCCGTCCAGCGCCACCGTCTCGCCCAGCGCCGTGCCCTTCGAACAGAGCCGTCCCCGGTTCGCCGGATGGTCCGGGTCGCCCCGCACCGCCAGCCTGCCCGCCCCGTCGGGCGCGAGCAAGACGCCGCAGCCGACGCCGCAATAGGGGCAGGTGGACCGGATCGGGGAACCCGTACTCATCGCGTCGAAACTCCGCTTACCAGCTGTTGAACGCCAGGTACTTGCCCGACATCTCGATCTTCACCCGGTCGCCCTTGGAATGCGTGACCCGGGTCACCGACATGTCGAAATCGATCGCCGACATGATCCCGTCGCCGAACTTCTCGTGAATGAGTGCCTTCAGCGTCGGCCCGTAGACGCCCACCACCTCGTAGAACCGGTAGATGCAGGGGTCGGTCGGCACGGTCTGTTCCCACACCTTGGTGGGGCTCTCCTGCAGGACGGAAACCGCCTCCTGCGGCAGCCCCATCGCCGCGACCATCGCCTCGGCCTTCTCCTTCGGAAAGGCATTCATCCCCATCGAAGCCGAATGGGTCCACACGGGCGACATGCCGATCTTCTCGGCGATCTCCTCCCAGGTCAGCCCGGCCTGCTTCTTGGCCGAGAGGATCATCGCGGTCACGTCTTCCTTGGTCATCTCCGTAGGCACCAGGTCTTTCATCGCTCTTCCTCCTTCAGGGTTCAACCATTGAGCTTCGCGGCCAGGATCAGGCACAGAACGGCCAGCGCCGCCGCCACCCCCTGCCAGAACCGGACCGGGTCGCGCTGGGCAAGCGGCTTCTGCCGCGCCGCTGTCCAGCCCGCGCTTGGCCGCTTCAGATCGGCCACGAATTCCGACAGCGCGTCGTAGCGGCGCAGGGGATCGGGATGCACCGCCCGCGCCAGCGCGGCATCGATCCACTCCGGCACGCCGCTCTCGTCGTCGCGCGCCGTCCTGTAGGTCAGCCGCCGCTGATCGGTCCGCGACCGCACCCGCGCCACTTGCGCGCCATAGGGCAACCGGCCCGTCAGCATCTCGTAGGCGATCACCCCGAGCGCGTACTGGTCCGACCGCCAGCTCACCGCGTCGCCCGACAGGTACTCGGGCGCGGTGTACTGGTAGGTCCCCGGCATCTCGCCCAGCACCCCCGCCGCCGCGTCCTCGACACCCGCCACCGAGGTCGAGCCCAGATCGATGATCTTCACCGTCCCCTCGGTGTCGATCATCACGTTCTCGGGCCGCAGGTCCTGGTGCAGCATGTCGCGCCGGTGCAGCGCGGTGAGCCCCGTGGCGAGCTGCCCGATGATCGCGCGCACCTCGTCCCGCGTCGGCCGCGGATGGTCCGTCATCCACTGCCGGAGCGTCTTCCCCTCGACCCATTCGGTCGCCACGAACAGCGCGTGCCGCCGCTCCGGCACCGGCGCCGCCGCGACCACATGGGGCGAGGAGACCCGCCGCGCGATCCACTCCTCGAGCGCGAAGCGCCGCCGATAGCTCTCGTTCTCGGCGCTCTCTCGCGTGGGGATCTTCAGGGCCACCTTCCGGCCTGCCGGGTCGATCGCCAGAAACACATGGCTCCGCGCGGTGACGTGGATATTGCGCACGATGCGGAACCCGTCGATCTCGTCGCCCGGGTTCGGCAGGCGCGGGATCGGCAGGCTGGCGGCGTTCAGCGCCAGCGCGGCATCCGAGGCGCCCAAGGCGTCGATCCGCACGATCTGCACCGTCAGATTGTCCTCGCTGCCGGCCTCCAGCGCCGCCTCGGCCAGCTCGCGCGCGATGGTGTCGAGGTCGGGCTGGCCCAGCGCCTCGCGCAGCGACCGCGTGCTCAGATGCTCGTGCACCCCGTCGGTGGTCAGCACGAAGATGTCGCCCGGGTTCAGCGCCACGCTCCGGTAATCGATCTCGAGCGTCGGATGCGCCCCCAGCGCCCGTTCCAGATGGCTTTCGCCGGCGGCGAGCACCACCCGATGATCGCGGGTGAGCGGCTCGAGGCTCCCGCCCGACAGCCGCGACACCCGGCTGTCGCCGACGTGGAGCACATGGCCCTCGCCGCCCTTCAGGATCAGCGCCGACAAGGTGCAGACATGGCCAGAATTGATATCGCCCACCGCGACGTTCTGGCCGTGAAGCCAGGCATTGGCGGCGCTCAGAACCCGCGTTCCCGCGGTCCGCACCGACCAGGAATCGGCGGTGGAATAGTAATCGGTCAGAAGATAGCGCACCGCGGTCTCGGCCGCTTCGCGGCTCACCGGGCTCGAACTGATCCCGTCGGCGACCGCCAGCACGATGCCCTTCACCTTCAGCGCGTGGCCGGTGGGTACAAGCGCACCGTGGAAATCCTGGTTTACATCCTTCCGCCCGGCCGAGGAATACTGGCCGATCGAGACGCGAAGCGCTTCCTGGGAGGATGTCATGTCCTTCGGCATCGCGGGGCGTTGCTCCGGAGAAGGAGAGGGAAGGGGGCCCCGCACCCTTGCGGGGCCCGCACTGGCCTTACTCGGCCGGAACGAGGTCGTCGTTGCGGGCGGCGGCTGCGTTCCGCTTCGGCGATTCCCGGAAATGGGTGGAATAGAGCATCGCGCCCACGAAGGTCAGGCCGCCCACGAGGTTGCCGATCACGGTCGGGATCTCGTTATAGGCGAAATAGTCGAACCAGGTGAACTGGCCGCCCAGCATGATGCCCGAGGGGAACAGGAACATGTTCACGATCGAGTGCTCGAAACCCAGGTAGAAGAACACGAGGATCGGCATCCACATCGCCATGATCTTGCCCGAGACCGAGTTCGACATCATCGCCGCGACGACGCCGGTGGAGACCATCCAGTTGCACATCACGGCACGGACGAAGAGCGTCAGCATCCCCCCGAACCCGGCCGCGGCGTAGCCGAGCGTCCTTGCCTCGCCGATATGGCCGATCTTCTGGCCTACCGCGTTCGGCTCCTGGGTGAAGCCCATGGTGAAGATGATCGCCATGAAGATCGCCGTGGTCATTGCGCCCGCGAAGTTGCCGATGAACACCAGGCCCCAGTTCCGGAGCACGCCGCCCCAGGAGCAGCCCGGGCGCTTGGCGATGACGGCGAGCGGCGCCAGCGTGAATACGCCGGTCAGGAGGTCGAAGCCCATCAGGTAGAGCATGCAGAACCCGACCGGGAACAGCAGTGCGCCGATCAGGAAGATGCCGGTATCGACCGCGATGGTCACCGCGAAGGCGGCGGCCAGCGCGAGGATCGCCCCGGCCATGTAGGCGCGGATCAAGGTGTCCTTGGTGGACATGAAGATCTTCGATTCGCCCGCATCGACCATCTTGGCGGCGAATTCCTTGGGTTGGATATACGACATTTCCGAATGTCCTTCTGGAGGGGCCGCGGCCCGTTGGCTCAGGTGCTCAGGGTCGGGTGGGCGCCGTTGCCCAAGGTCGGGGACATCACGCGGCCCCCTTCATCAGCAATGCGCCATCGAGCAGGACGCGGCCGTCCTCGACGCGCACCTTGTAGGTGTCGATCCTGCCGTCATCCGCGCCCTGCGCCTCGCCGGTCTCCAGGTCGAAGACCCAGTTGTGCAGGGGGCAGGTGACCTTGCGGCCGTGGACGATGCCTTCCGAAAGCGGCCCGCCCTTGTGCGGGCAGGCGTTCGAGGCGGCGAAGACCTCCGCCTCGCCGGTGCGGAACACCGCGACGCAGCCCAGCCGGGTCTTCACCAGCCGCGCGCCGCGCAGCGGCACGTCGTCGAGGGCGCCGATATCGATCCAGCTCATTCCGCGGCCTCCAGGGTCAGATCTGCAAGGGGCAGGAAGCGGCGCGCCGCCTCCGGGCGCGCGCGTTCGGCCCAGGGATCCTTCTGGTAGACCGACTGCGAAATGTCGAAACGCCCCACCAGCGCCGCACGCTCGGCCGGGTCGGAGAGCACCTCCTTCACCCAGTCCAGCCCCACCTTCGCGATCCACTTGTAGGGTCGGTCGAGATATTTCGCGTTCTCCCGGTAGAGCTGGACGAAGGCGACGGTCCATTCGATCGCCTCCTCCTCGGTGGCCACGTCGACCAGCCGCTCGGTCTCCTTCACGTCCATCCCGGCCGCGCCGCCGACACCCACCTGGTACCCGCTGTCCACGCAGACCACGCCCACGTCCTTGCAGGTCGCCTCCGCGCAGTTCCGCGGGCAGCCCGACACCGCCAGCTTCACCTTGTGCGGCGTCCACGAACCCCAGAGCCGCTTCTCCAGCTTGATCCCCAGCCCGGTCGAATCCTGCGTCCCGAACCGGCACCAGTCCGAGCCCACGCAGGTCTTCACCGTCCGGAGCCCCTTGGAATAGGCATGCCCCGAAACCATCCCCGCGCCGTTCAGATCCGCCCAGATCGCCGGCAGATCCTCCTTCTTCACGCCCAGAAGGTCGATCCGCTGCCCGCCGGTCACCTTCACCGTGGCACCGTATTTCTTTGCCGCCTCGGCGATGGCGATCAGCTCCTCGGGATTGGTCATCCCGCCCCACATCCGCGGCATCACCGAATAGGTGCCATCCTTCTGGATGTTCGCGTGATTGCGCTCGTTGACGAAGCGCGATTGCGGGTCGTCCTGATACTCCAGCGGCCAGTCCGCCAGGAGATAGAAGTTCACCGCCGGCCGGCACACATGGCAGCCGTTCGGCGTCTTCCATCCCAGCTCCTGCCAGACCGCCGGCTGCGATTTCAGTTCCTGCGCCTTGATCAGCCGCCGCACGTCCTCATGGGTCAGATCGGTGCAGCCGCAAACCGGCTTCGCCGTCGGCAGCTCGAACGCGTCGCCCAACGTTACCGCCAGAACCTGCTCCACCAGCCCGGTGCAGGTGCCGCAGGAGCCGGACGCCTTGGTGACCGCACGCACATCGTCGAGCGAATGCGCACCCCCCTCGATCGCCTCGACGATCCGGCCCTTGCACACGCCGTTGCAGCCGCAGATCTCTGCGTCAGCCGGTAAGGCTGCAACGGCCGCCATAGGGTCCAGGGCGGCACCGCCCTGATAGGCAGGCCCGAAGATCAACGTCTCGCGCATCTCCGAGATGTCGGTCTGATCCTTGATCAGCCCGTGGAACCAGCCGCCATCGGCGGTGTCGCCATACATCACCGCGCCGACCAGCTTCTCGCCTTCCAGCACCAGTCGCTTGTAGATGCCCCGGCCCGGGTCGCGATAGACGATGTCCTCGCGCCCGTCCTTTTCCGCGAAGTCTCCCGCCGAGAACAGGTCGCAGCCGGTGACCTTCAGCTTGGTCGCGGTCTCGCGCATCACGAAGGCGGAGGGCTCGCCCAGAAGCGTCGCCGCCGCGACCTTGGCCTGATCGTAGAGCGGCGCCACCAGGCCGAAGAGATTGCCGTCGAACTCCACGCATTCGCCGACCGCGAGAATGTCGGGATCCGAGGTGACCATCTGCGCATCGACCACGATGGCACGGCCGGTCTCGAGCCCCGCATCGGTGGCGAGCCGCGCTTCCGGCCGGATCCCCACGGCCATCACCACCAGGTCGGCCTTGAGCCCGGTACTGTCCTCCAGAAGCACGCCCTCCACGCGCTCCTCGCCCAGGATCGCCGCCGTGGACGCCCGCGTGATCACCCGGATCCCGCGCTTCTCCAGATCGCGCTTCAGGAGATACCCGGCGGCCTCATCGAGCTGCCGCTCCATCAGGTGGCCCATCAGGTGCAGCACCGTCACGTCCATGCCGCGCAGCCGCAGCCCCGCCGCCGCTTCCAGCCCCAGGAGCCCGCCGCCGATCACTACCGCCTTCGCGTCGCGGGTGCCGGCGGCCTCGATCATCGCCTCGGTGTCGTCGAGATCGCGGTAGCTGACCACGCCGGGCAGGTCCTTGCCCTGCACCGGGATGATGAACGGCGCCGAGCCCGTGGCGATCAGGAGCTTGTCAAAGGGCACCTCGCCGTTCTGCCCGATGACGACCTTGCGCGCGCGGTCGATGCCCACGACATGCTCGCCGAACCGGCAGGTGACCTTGTTGGCGGCATACCAGGCCTCGTCATGAGTGACGATTTCCTCGTAGCTCTTCTCGCCGGAGAGGACCGGCGACAGCATGATCCGGTTGTAATTGCCCCGGTTCTCCGCGTTGAACAGCGTGACCTCGTATGCGTCCGGCGCGCTCTCGAACAGGTGCTCCAGCACCCGCCCCGAGGCCATGCCGGCACCGATGACGACGAGTTTTTTCATTGGCTCGACCCCTCTCAGATGTACCAGGCGACCACATGGGCGAGCTCGCCGCCCCTGTGGATCGGGAAGGCCACGACCGAGTCGTAGCCGGCGGTGAGGCCCGGCGACCCGCTTTCGACGACCGGCACCCCGGTCCCGAGCACGCGCCCGATCACCCCCTGCCAGGCCGCGACCCGGCGGGTGTTGTCCTCGTCCCAGAGCTTGCCGTCACGGGCGCAGATCCCGTCGATCAGCACCGCCTCGTTCTCCTTGCCGACCTTCGCGTCGCGCGCGTCCCAGATCTCGAAGCGCCGCGCGATGGGCGTGCCCCGCGCCGACAGAAGCGTGAGAACATAGGTGCCTTTCAGCGGCGCCGGCACCGGCAGGCCGAGGCCCGTCGTCAGCCCGGCGCGCCCCGCGCTTTCCGAGCGGATGAAGCGGTAGCCCGAGCCCAGGTCGCGCATCAGCATCGGCGTTTCCGAGGCCCAGACGCCGCCTGGCAGGCCCTGTCCCCGCGGGAAATGGGTGTGCTGCGAGACCCATTCGAAATGCTTGGCGGCGCCGTAATAGCCGTCGTCCAGCATCAGGAGCCCGTCCTTTTCCTGCCAGACCTCGATGGCGCCCGTGCGGTTCGCGTCGTCGCCGCACAGGACGACGAGCACCGCTTTCAGCTTCGCCCCGGCAAAGACCGGGATCGCCACCGCGCTGGTCAGCCCCGCCGCCGAGGCGGCCTCGGTGCGCTTGAAATACGAGCCCTCGAAGCCCTTCAGCACCACCGGGCGCGCCTCGTCCCAGGCCTTGCCCGGCAGGCCCTCGCCCTTGGCGAAGCTCTCGTGCCGCGAGCTCGCCTCGAAAGCGTCGAGCCCGCCATAGCAGCCGCCCGCCAGCACCAGCCGGTCGCCTTCCGGCACCCAGACCTCGCTGACCTGAATGAATGGCCTCACATCGGCCCCCACTGCCTGATCCATCACGCGGCCTCCCGCTTGTCGGTCTTGGCGGTGTCTTCGCCGTCTTCCGCCGCTGGCTTGGCATCGGCGCCGTGCTCGTATTCCTCGAGAAAGCCCAGCACCTGCTCGCGGTAGAGGTAGTAGTCGGGGTGTTCGAGCAGCGCCCGGCGCGTTCTCGGCCGCGGCAGGTCCACCTCCATCACCTTGCCGATGGTCGCGCGCGGCCCGTTGGTCATCATCACCACGCGGTCCGCGAGCATGATCGCCTCGTCAACATCGTGGGTGACGCAGACCGCCGTGACCTTGGTGCGGCTCCAGACCTCCATCAGCACTTCCTGCAGTTCCCAGCGCGTCAGGCTGTCGAGCATCCCGAACGGCTCATCCAGCAGCAGAAGCTTCGGCGACAGCGCAAAGGCCCGCGCGATGCCGACCCGCTGCTTCATGCCGTTCGAAAGCTCCGCCGCGCCCTTGTTCATGGAATCGGCCAGGCCCACGCGCTCGAGGTAGTATTCCACCACCTCCTGCCGCTCGGACTGGCTGGCCTTCGGATAGACCTTGTCCACCCCGATCGCCACGTTCTCCCGCGCGGTCAGCCAGGGGAACAGGTTCGGCGACTGGAACACCACCGCCCGCTCCGGATCCGCGCCCTGCACATGGCGGCCATCCAGCTTGATCGCCCCCTTGGAGATCTCGTTCAGCCCCGCCGCCATGGTCAGCACCGTCGACTTGCCGCAGCCCGAATGGCCGATCAGCGAGATGAACTCGCCCTGGTTCACCTTCAGGTCGAAATCCTCCACCACCGTCAGCGGCCCCTTCGGCGTCGGGTAGATCTTGTGCAGCTGCGAGAAATCGAGGAATCGCTCCTCGATCATCCCTTCCCGCGCCTCTGCCACCGCCGCCGGCAGCCCGTGGATCGGCGTCACGTCCGGCAACAGCCGCGCCCCCTCGACCCGCGCCTCGATCCCCACATCCATCAGGTAATTCGTCACCTTCGCCCGCAGCGCCTTGAACGCCTCGTCGTGGTTCATCGCACTCCGGTCCCGCGGCCGGGGCAGGGCGACCGGGATCGCCTCGGCCAGGGTCCCGTCCGGATTGAGCGGAATGATCCGGTCGGCCAGGAGGATCGCCTCGTCCACATCGTTGGTGATCAGAACGCAGGTCTTCCGCTCCGCCTCCCAGATCCGCTCGATCTCGTCCGCCAGGTTCGCTCGCGTCAGCGCATCCAGCGCCGACAAGGGTTCATCGAGCAAGAGAACTTCCGGGCTCATCGCCAGAGCCCGCGCCACGTTCACCCGCTGCCGCATCCCGCCCGACAGCTCCGCCGGGCGGCGCGTCCTGGCATGGCTCAGCCCGACCATCGACACATAGTGATCCACCTTCGCCTGCCGCTCCGCCGCCGAAAGCCCGGGAAAGATCGTGTCGACCGCCAGCCGCACGTTCCCGTCCACCGTCAGCCAGGGCATCAGCGAGTAGTTCTGGAAGATCACCCCGCGTTCCGGCCCCGGCCCCTCGATCGGCTTGCCCTTGAGGGTCACGCTCCCGCGGGTCGGCGCCTCAAGCCCCGCCATCAGGTTGATCAGCGTCGTCTTGCCCGTGCCGGAGAATCCGAGCAGCACGAGGAACTCGCCTTCCCGGACCTCCAGGTTGATGTCCTTCAGCACATCGGTCCGATGCGTACCCTCGCCGAAGCTCTTGAAGACGTTCTTGAATTCCATAACAGCCATGGCGCTCACCGGTGGTTCGTGAAGGTGAAGAGCGACTGCAGCGCGTACATCACGCGGTCCAGCAGGAAGCCGATGATCCCGATGGTCAGGACGGCCACCATGATCTTGGCGAGCGACGAGGAAGATCCGTTCTGGAACTCGTCCCAGACGAACTTTCCAAGGCCGGGGTTCTGCGCGAGCATCTCGGCGGCGATCAGCACCATCCAGCCCACGCCGAGGCTCAGGCGCAGCCCGGTGAAGATCAGGGGCAGGGCCGAGGGCAACACCAGCTTGGTGATCTTCGTCCAGGTGTTCATCTTCAGCACCTTCGAGACGTTCACGAGGTCCTTGTCGATCGACGCCACGCCGAGCGCGGTGTTGATCAGCGTCGGCCAGAGCGAGCACAGCGTCACGGTGATCGCCGAGATGATGAAGCTCTTCGGGAACAGCCCCTCGCCGGTGGAGGAGGCCAGCGCCGAAACCACCATCGTCACGATCGGCAGCCAGGCCAGCGGCGAGACCGGCTTGAAGATCTGGATGAGCGGGTTCAGCGCGGCATTCGCGGTGGCCGAAAGCCCCGCCATGATGCCGAGCGGCACCGCCACCAGCGTCGCGATCAGGAAGCCGAAGAACACGGTCTGGATCGAGGTCCAGATCTGGTCGTAATAGGAAGGCGCGCCGGTATAGGCCACGTCCTTCACCTGATCCGCCTTGCCGGCCTCGATCAGCTTCTGGTTCCGCTTCTCGACCATCTCCTCGAACTTGGCCTTCTTCGCGGCCTTGGCGGCGGCATCGGCGTGCAGCGTCACCGCTTCCTGCCAGACCTGCGCCGGCCCGGGCACCGCGCCGAGCGAGGTCTGCACCGTGGGCGCCAGGACCGCCCAGAGCGCAAGGAAGCCCGCGATGGCCAGGAGCGGTATGCCGAGAAGCCGCCAGATCTCCCTGACCTGTGCCTTCGGGTTGTCGCCGGCGGCGGCCTTGAGGAGCGGCGTCACCCAGGCGAGGCCCAGCACGCCGAACCAGCGGTCGGCCGCGTTGATGCGGGTAAAGAGCCGCTCGCGCCGCGCCTCGCGGTCCGCTTTCTGAAGGTCCGAAGGGTCGATCGCAGTCATCTTTGGGTCTCCTCGGCGTGGTTCTTGCCGCATTGCGGCATCACGCTGGGTTTTGCCTGTTTTTTGTGCAGCGGCCGGATCGGAGGCCGGCCGGTGTACAGGTTGTGTACGGGTTGTGTACAGGTTGTGCGGGCGGTCGCGCCGCCCTCCGGATCACGCTGCAACTGCGAGAGAAACCGGAGGGCGGCGCCCGTTTTCACCCCTGAACCTCGTTGCCGACGACCACCTGTTCGCCCTTCAGCCCGATCGGCAGGCTGTCGAGATAGGCGTTCGGCTGATGCCCGTCATAGGGGATGCCGTCGATGATGTCGGCGGCCGGGGTCGGCGCCTTGTAGCCATCCGAGTCCCAGGGGAAATCCGCCGCGTCGGCGAGCCCCTCGTCCACCAGCATCCGCGCGGCTTCGAGATAGATGTCCGGCCGGTAGACCGACTTCGCGACCTCGTCATACCAGCTGTCGGGTTTGGCTTCCGAGATCTGGCCCCAGCGGCGCATCTGGGTCAGGTACCAGACCGCGTCGGAATAGTAGGGATAGGTCGCGTTGTAGCGGAAGAACACATTGAAATCAGGAACTTCGCGCTTGTCGCCCTTCTCGTACTCGAAGGTGCCGGTCATCGAATTGGCGATCACCTCGGCATCGGCGCCCACATATTCGGGCTTGGAGAGGATCTCGACAGCTTCCATGCGGTTGGCGTTGTCGTTCTCGTCGAGCCAGATCGCCGCGCGGATCAGGGCCTTCACGACCGCCTTCGTGGTGTTCGGATACTTCTCGGCGAAATCCGCCGTGATTCCAAAGACTTTCTCCGGGTTGTTCTTCCAGAGCTCGTAGTCGGTGATGACCGGAACCCCGATCCCCTTGAACACCGCCTGCTGGTTCCAGGGCTCGCCCACGCAATAGCCGTAGATCGTGCCGGCTTCGAGCGTCGCGGGCATCTGCGGCGGCGGCGTGACCGAGAGGAGCACGTCGGCACCGATCTGTCCGCCAATATTTTCAGGGCTGTAGTAGCCGGGGTTCAACCCGCCGGCGGCGAGCCAGTAGCGCAATTCGTAATTGTGGGTCGAGACCGGGAAGACCATGCCCATGTTGAAGGGCTTGCCCTCGGATTTGTACTTCTCCACCACCGGCGCCAGCGCCGCGGCCGAGATCGGGTGCACCGGCTTGCCTTCCGCATCGACCGGGATATTCGGCTTCATCTCCTCCCAGACCGCGTTGGAAACGGTGATGCCGTTGCCGTTCAGATCCATGGAAAACGGTGTGATTATATGGGCTTCCGTGCCGAAGCCGATGGTTGCGGCGAGTGGCTGGCCGGCCAGCATATGGGCGCCGTCGAGCTGACCGCCGATCACGCCGTCGAGCAGGACCTTCCAGTTCGCCTGGGCTTCCAGCGTGACGAACAGGCCCTCGTCGAGGAAGTAGCCCTGCTCGTAGGCCACTGCGAGCGGCGCCATGTCGGTGAGCTTGATGAAGCCGAAGGTGAGCTCGTCCTTTTCGAGGTCGAGCATTTCGGCGGAGGCGGCGGTCGCGAGGAGGGCACTCAGCGCCGCACCGGTAAGAAGTCTCGTCATCGGGTTGTCCCTTGGTCGATCCCGCCGGTGGAGACGGGGAGAAAAACAAAAAGCCGCCAGACCTGCCTCGCGACGCTTGCGCGAGGGGTCGAGCGGCTTTGCTCGGATCGCCCTGTCTTCGGGTGATGTGGTGGAGAGCCCCGTTGCTCTCTCGACCTCATCGATTCACGGAATCGGAAGGCGGTTCAAGGGGCCAGTCGCGCCGGCCCGCAATTTTTCCGCACCGCGGCATTTCTCGTGCCACACCTGCCGAATATTCCGTCACCTGCCCGCCGAACGCCTCAAAACCTGCCCACCATTTAAGCACCCCCGAATCCCCGACTCGCGGTCACCCCCCATCCCCCGGGTCGAAAACCTGCCCATCGAAGAAATGGTTCTCGAGGAGGATAAGCCGCCCCGTCTCGGAGGCGGCGGCGGTGCCCCTGGCGAGTCCGCCCTCGACCTTCGAGGAGGCGCCGGGGAGAATCGCCCCGGTGTCGCGCAGGTGCTTCCGGTAAAGGTCGGTGCGGAAGACGCCCCGGGCCTCCCTTACCGATGCTTCGCGGTCGAGGCCGAGCCGTGCGGCCATCTGCTGGGCGATCCAGGCGGCCTGGCTCTTCCAGGGGAAGGAGGCGGCGCCCTCGAAGAACTCGACGAAGTTGCGCGCGACGCGGGTCTCGCCGGTGGGCAGGACCACGATGGAGCCGGTCAGCGCGCGGTCGACGATCTCGGGCGAGAGGTTCAGGTGGTCCGGCCGTGACAGCAGCTCGGCGGCCGTGGTCTTGGCACCGCCCTGGCCCAGCCAGCGGGTCGCCTTCCAGACCGCGCGCATCAGCCGCCCGGTCAGCTCGGGCTCTTCGGCGGCCCAGCCGGTGCGCACGGCGAGCACCTTCTCCGGCGCCGCGCTCCAGATCGCCGAGCTGGGCAGCAACAGCGCGCCCACGCCGGTCTCGACCGATATGGATCCCCAGGGCTCGCCCACGCAGAATGCGTCGATCTCTCCGGCGGCCAGCGCGTCGGCCATCAGGGGCGGCGGCACCGCGCGGATCTCCACCCCCTGCGGCGCCGGCAGGCCCGAGGCGGAGAGCCAGTAGAACAGGAGCTCGGCATGCATGGAGAAGGGGAACGGCACCCCGATCCGGAGCCGCCCCTCGACCGCCGCCACCAGCGCCGCGCCGGCCGCGGCGGCATCGGCGAATCCGAAATCGTGCCCGTCACGGCGCAGCCGCTGCGCAAGCGCCTGGCTCACGCCGATCACGCTGCCATTCACCGACAGCACCATCAGGGCCGAGATCGGCGAGGTCATGCCGCCGATCCCCAGCGCCATCGCCACAGGTACGGGCGCCAGCATGTGCGCCGCCTCGACCCGGCCGAAGGCCAGCATGTCGCGCAAGGACGACCAGGACGGCGCGCGGACCAATTCGAGGTCGAGCCCTTCCTCGCGGGCGAAACCCAGCTCGCGCGCGACGATCAGGGGTGCCGCGTCCACCAGCGGGATGAACGCGACGGAAAGCGGCGTCACGACAACAGCTCCGCCGCCGTGACCAGGGCGGCGGCGACCTCGGAAATCTTCTTGCCCTGATCCATCGCCGCCTTGCGGAGGAGGCCATAGGCCTCGTCCTCGCTGATGCCGCGGGCCTTCATCAGGAGCCCTTTGGCGCGGTCGGTGACCTTGCGTTCCTCGAGCGCGCGGCGGGTCTCGGCCAGTTCCTCGCGCATCCGGCGGAACATGTTGAACCGGGTGATCGCCGCGGCCATCACCGGTTTCAGCCGCTCGGGCCGGAGCCCGTCGACCACATAGGCCGAAACGCCGGCCTCGATCGCCGCCTTGGTGAGGCTGTCGTCGCTATTGTCGACGAACATCGCCACCGGCCGGTCGAGCGGCGCGGTGGCGATGGTCAGCTCCTCGATCGTGTCGCGCGAGGGGCTGGCAAGGTCGATCAGCACCACATCCGGGTTCCGCTCGGAGATCCGCCGGGCGAGGCTCGACACTTCCGAGATTACCTGGATGTCGCTTTCTCCGGCCTCGCGGAGGCTGTCGACGATCAGCAGCGCGCGGTCGCGGTCCTGTTCGACGACGATGATCGAGAGTTTCTCCAGCATGCGCGGGAGACTGGCGCCCTTTGCGGGCGCAGTAAACGGAATTCCGCAACGCAGAACCGATTGCCGCCGCGCGATCGCGTTCCGCCTGCGAACTGTGCAGATCAAGCCCGGGCTGGCCGCGCCGCCGGGCGGCCGATAGAGTGGAATGGACCCCGCCGAGGACGCGCGATGGCCTTCGATTTCATCCTGATGCTGACCGAGAACGACCGGACGATCGCGGAGGCGCGAACCCGTCTGGAAGAAGCCCTCGAAGGCGGGGTGCGGCATATCGGCTTCAAGGATGTGGGCCTGCCGGTGGCCGAACTGAAAGGGCTTGCGGAGACGATCCGCGCGGCGGGCGGGCGCTCCTACCTGGAAGTGGTGAGCCTCGACGGCGAAAGCGAGCTGGCCTCGGCCCGGGCGGCGGTCGCGCTCGATGTCGATTGCCTCCTGGGCGGCACCCGCGCCGAGGCGGTGACCGAGGTTACCCGGCACCATCCGCTGCGCTACTATCCGTTCCCGGGCCGGATCACCGGGCATCCGAGCGTGCTCGAGGGCCCGGCGGAGGAGATCGTGGCCTCGGCCCGGGCGCTTGCCGATCTCGAGCATGTCCACGGGCTCGACCTCCTGGCCTACCGCTTCGCTGGCGATGTGCCGGCGCTGATGGAGGCGGTCTGCCAGGTGGTGGCGAAGCCGGTGATCGTCGCCGGCAGCATTGACAGCGCGGCGCGTGTGACGGCGGTGGCCGAGGCGGGCGCGGCGGGGTTCACCGTGGGCACGGCGGCACTCGCCGGCGCCTTCCCGGCCGAGAGCGCGGGTTTCGCCGGTCAGATCCGCGCCATCCTCGCCATTACGGCCGCCGCGCGCGGGCGTTCGACCGCGCCGCGACGCATCGCGCTGGTCGCCCATGACACGCGGAAGGCGCATCTGAGGGCCTGGGTGCTGCGCCACGCGGCCGCGCTGAAAGGCCACCGGCTGATCTGCACCGGCGGCACCGGCCGGATGATCGCCGAGGCCGCGCCGGGCCTGACGGTGCACCGGCTGCAACGCGGCGGGCGTGGCGGCGACCAGCAGCTCGGCGCGCTGGTAGCGACCGGCGAGCTCGACGGCGTGGTGTTCTTCGCCGATCCGACGGTGCCCCATGGCGGCGATGCCGATCTCCAGGCGCTGACCCGGCTGTCGATCCTGCACGACACGCCGATTGCCTTGTCGCCCTCGGCGGCGGATCTCCTGGCGCAGGGGGTGCTGGCGCAAGGCGAACGGCAGGATTGAATCGGCGCCGTCGGGCGCTAGGCTATCCGGCGGGCGAGGGAAGACCCGGACCGGACAGGGGAAAACCCCGCCGGACGGAAACGCGATTCAGGGAGAACGAGAGATGACCCAGACCAGACGAGCCTTCATCAGCCGAGCGGCCGGCGCCGCCGGGGTGGTCACGTTGCTGCCGTTCGCGGCGCGGGCAAGCGACGTCTTCCCCACCCAGGCAGGCGATATCGTGGTGCATCCGGTCGCACATGCCTCCTTCGTTATGGAGACGCCGGCGGGCACGATCTATGCCGATCCGGTGGGCGATCCGGCCGCCTATGCCGGGTTTCCGGCGCCCGATCTGGTGCTGGTGACCCATGAGCACGGCGACCACTACGATGCCGAGACCCTGGCGGCGCTGGTAGCGCCCGGAACGAAGATCCTCGCGAACCCGGCGGTCCATGGCATGCTGCCCGCCGCGCTCCAGGCGCAGGCCGAGGCGATCGGCAATGGCGGGACGGTGGCCTTCGGCGGGGCGGAGATCGCGGCGATCCCGGCCTACAACACCACCGAGGGGCGGACGAATTTCCACCCCGAGGGGCGTGACAATGGCTATGTGCTCACCCTGGGTGAGTTCCGCGTCTATATCTCGGGCGACACCGAGGACATACCGGAGATGCGGGCGCTTCAGGATATCGACCTGGCGTTTCTCTGCATGAATCTGCCGTTCACGATGGACAAGGAGCAGGCGGCTTCGGCGGTAGCGGAATTCCGGCCGGCCTTCGTCTATCCCTATCATTTCCGCGGCCGCGACGGCGGCACGCAGGATCCGGAGGCCTTCGCGGCGCTGGTGGGCGACGGGACCGAGGTGCGGATCGCGAACTGGTATCCGAACGGCCTCGGTTAGGCCGGGGCGCGCCGCGCGGCGCGCGCATGATGCGTTTGCGCCGCCTCCGGCGGCGCGGCGGGCGAGGGGGCGCTGCCCCCTCGCGCTCCCCCGGGATTTCTGGACCCAAAGAGGAGAGCTCTTCCGGGCAGTGGTTCGGCGTGATGGTCGCTGCGGTCCCGAAGCGACCATGCGGTGACTGGCGTCCGGGACGCGGTGGTCAGATCAGCCCTTCCGAGCGGAACGAGGTTTCGGTGCCCTTGCCGATCACCACATGGTCGTGGATCGTCACGCCGATGGCGTCGCAGGCGGCCAGGATCTGCTGGGTCATCGCCACGTCCTCCCGGCTTGGCGTGGGGTCGCCCGAGGGATGGTTGTGGACCAGGATGATGGCGCTCGCGTTCAGTTCCAGCGCCCGTTTCGCCACCTCGCGGGGGTAGACGGGGACATGGTCCACCGTGCCCTCGGCCTGCTCCTCGTCGGCGATCACCACGTTCTTGCGGTCGAGGAACAGGACCCGGAACTGCTCCGTGTCGCGATGCGACATCGAAGTGCGGCAATAGTCGATCAGCGCGCCCCAGGAGGAGACCACGTCTTTCTTAAGAACCTTCGACTGCGCCATCCGCTGGGCGAAGGCCTCGGCGAGGCGGAGCTGGAGATAGACCCAGCGGTCCGCCCCCTCGACCTGCATCACCCGGTGCTCCGAGGCCGCGATCACGCCGTTCAGATCGCCGAACGCGGCAAGCAGCCGCTTCGCCAGGGGCTTCACGTCGATCCTGGGAATCGCATTGAAAAGAAGGAGTTCCAGGATCTCGTATTCGGGCATGGGTTTGTGGCCACCGGTGAGGAAGCGGTTGCGGAGGCGTTCGCGGTGGCCCCAATAGTGGGGGCGCTTCTCGCCGTCGGCGCCGGGGAGGTAGCCGCCGCCGGCCGCGGCCTCGGCGGAGAGTCGCTCGGGCGCGCGGGCGGGGGATTGCCGGAAGGCCGGCTTCGGCTCCGCATCGGGCGGCGGAATCCGGGCCTCGAGATCCGCCAGCCCGCGCAGGGCCGCTTCGGAAAAACCGTTTTCGTGCAAGCACTTGGGCTTTCTCCGGAAAGCGTTCGGCACCAGCGCCAGCGGGTCGAGCCCGTTGCGCAACGTGGTTTTCACATGTCGTGTGTTCATCGCTCTGGCTCCGGGCGAAGCCCTGTCGCTTCCTGCCAGCACACAGGCTGACGAAACACGGTTAAGGCCGTGTTAACGGGCGAAAATGCGCTGAAACGGGCGAAACCCCGGAAGCACAACCTGTACACAACCTGTACACAGCCCGTACACCGGCGGTGCAGCCGGCGAAATGCGCTGAAATGCGCATGGCTCAGGCGCGGTCGTCTTTGGGCGAGCCCATCACCACATAGGTCGTCAGCCCGTGGACCTGCGGCAGGGTGCCGATCACGTCGGTGTGGAACCGCTTGTAGTCGGCGAGCGTCGCGGTCTCGACCCGCAGCAGATACTCCACCGCGCCGGTGATGTTGTGGCACTCGCGCACCTCGGGCGCGCGGGCGACGGCGCGCTCGAACGCCTCCTGCGCCTCCTTGGTGTGGCTGTTGAGCGAGACGGCGAGATAGGCGGTGATGCCGATCCCGAGCTTCTCGGGATCGAGCACGGCGCGATAGCCGGTGACGATGCCCCGGCGTTCGAGCTCCTGCACCCGGCGCAGGCAGGCCGAGGGCGAGAGGCCGATGCGGGCGGCGAGCTCCACATTGGTGATTCTGCCGTCGCGCGTCAGTTCGCGCAATATACGGCGGTCCGTATCGTCAATGGCCGTCATTCATTGCGCAGTATCGTGAGCATGGCGCAAGAAAGCAATCCAGTTGCGGTTCGAGGCGCATAGAATTGCGCAATGATGACCGAATTGCTCCTTTCCCTTGCAGGGTTCGCCTTCGTCACCTCGATCACGCCGGGGCCGAACAACCTGATGCTGATGGCCTCGGGCGCCAATTACGGGTTCCGCCGCACCGTGCCGCACATGCTGGGCGTCGCCGGCGGCTTCACCCTGATGGTGGCGCTGGTGGGGGTCGGGCTGATGCGCCTCTTCGAGGCGTTCCCGATCCTGCATCTGGTGCTGAAATCCGGCTGCGTGCTCTATCTCCTCCATCTCGCCTGGAAGATCGCGACGGCCGCGGCGCCCGGGGAGGGGCGCGCGGCGGGACGGCCGATGCGCCTCGTCGAGGCGGCGCTGTTCCAGTGGGTGAACCCCAAGGCCTGGGCGATGGCGCTGAGCGCGGTGACGCTCTATGCGCCCGGAGGGAGCCTCGTCGCGGTGCTGGCGGTGGCGGCGGTGTTCGGGGCGGTGAACCTGCCTTCGGTGAGCGTCTGGGTGGCCCTGGGGCAGGGGGTGCGGCGGGTGCTGGCGGCGCCCGGGCGGCTGCGGATCTTCAACGCGGCGATGGCGGTACTCCTGGTGCTGTCGGTTCTGCCGATGTTGTGAGCCCTCGCGCGCGCCAGACTCCGCTTGACTTGGGCCGCGCGGCCGGTAAAAGGCGGGCTTCATGGATTTTCGGGGCGTTCGGCCTGAGGCTGGCCCGCCCTTCGCAGGAGAACGACGATGGCGAAACCGACGACGATCAAGATCCGCCTGAACTCGACCGCCGATACGGGCCATTTCTACGTGACCAAGAAGAACGCGCGGACGATGACCGAGAAGATGTCCGTGCGCAAATACGATCCGGTCGCGCGGAAGCATGTCGAATACAAGGAAGGCAAGATCAAGTAGATCTGCCGATCCCGGGGATGGAAGGGCCGCGCTTTGCGCGGCCCTTTTCGTTTGTGCGGGTTCGCTTGCGCGGGGCACGCGGCCGCCGGGAAAAGGAAAGGGCCGGCGCGGCGGCCGGCCCCTTGATGGTCTGGTAACGGTCCCGCCTATTCGCGGTTGCCGAGGAACTGCAGCAGGAACATGAACAGGTTGATGAAGTCGAGATAGAGGTTGAGAGCCCCCATCGTCGCCGACTTGTCGAGCCATTCCTGATCGCCATGCGCGGCATGGGCGATGTAGACGTTCTTGATGTTCTGCGTGTCATAGGCGGTGAGGCCCGCGAACAGGAGCACGCCGATCACCGAGATCGCGAATTCGATCGCCGGCGAGCCGAGGAACATGTTCACGACCATCGCGACGATGATGCCGATCAGGCCCATCAGCAGGAACGACCCCCAGCCCGAGATGTCGCGCTTGGTGGTGTAGCCCCAGAGCGAGAGGCCGGCAAAGGCGATCGCGGTGATGAGGAAGGTCTGGACGATGGAGAAATCGGTGAACACCAGGAAGATCGAGCTGATCGACAGGCCGATCAGCACCGCGAAGCCGTAAAAGGCGGTCTGCACCGTGGCGGCCGAGGCGCGCTGCAGGAGCGCGTTGAGGCCGAAGAACAGGAAGGCGAGCGGTGCGATCATGATCACCCAGCGCAAGGGCGAGAGGTAGATCGCCTGGCCGAAGGCGGTGAGGTATTCGCCCTCGCGGATCATCATGCCGCCGGTCGGATCGGCGGAGACCGCCAGACCGGCAATCGCCCAGGCGGCGGCCGCGGTGATCAGCATGGCCACGGACATCAGCCCGTAGACCTTGTTCATATGCGCGCGCAGGCCCTCGTCGATCCGGGCCGCGCCTATGCCGGTGCTTTGAACCGACTGATATTGTGCCATTTCTGTCCTCCAACCGAATACCCTGGCGGCGCCTTTTGGCGGCGCACGCCTGTCGAAGTGAAATATCGGCACGAACGCCCTCTGTTTCAAGCCTTTATGGCTTCACCGGCGCGTTTCCGTTCCTGCGCGGGCCGTGCCGGGACGACGGATGGGCGTGTTTCGGTTGCCGTTGCCGTTGATCGCCTGGAGCCGTTCGAGATTGACCACCGCCGAGAGCATCAGCCGGTCGTGGCTCCAGTCCTTCGGCCGCTGCAGCGAGGCCGCGCCGAGGGAGAGGGCGAGCACCGCCAGCGTTGCCGCCGCCGCGAGCCGCCCTGCCGGGATCCGCATCTGCCGCCCGGTCAGTTCGAGCGCGAGCATCCGGTCGGTCAGTTCGAGCTTGGCCCGGCGCCGGCGCGCGTTGACCAGTGCGACGTTGAGCGCGGGCCCGCCACGCCCGGCCCGGGCCCGGGCGCAGAAGCTGAGCAGGCAGTCGGCGTATTCGCGGCGGTCGAAGCGCCGCGAGGCGACCACGGCCTGGTCGCAGGACAGCTCGCGCAGCCGGTCGAAGCGGCGCTTGAGGATCGCGAAGGCGGGGTTCCAGAAGAACAGCGGGCGCAGGAGTTCGAGACCGATCTCCCAGTCGATGTCGCGCTGGCGGAAATGCTGGAGCTCGTGGGCGAGGGCGAAGCGGAGCTGTTTCGGGCGGGTCACCAGGTCGCCGGGCAGCACCACGATCCGGCGCAGCCCCCAGCGCGTGGCGACGGGCACCGCGATGGTGTCGGAGAGCCGGATCTCGACCCGGCCGATGCGTTTCCAGGTGAAGCTGTCGCCGAGCATCCGGGCGATGCCCCGCACCGCGAGGCCGAAGCGCAGGGCGCAGAGGGCGAGGCCACCCGCGAGCAGCGTCGCGAGGATCGCGGAGAACGGCGAGCCGGCGGAGACGAGATCGCGCGTCAGGGTCGCCCGCGCGTCGAGGAGCGACTGGAAGCGGGAGGCCTCCATCGCGATGTCGCCGTTGAGATAGGCCGCGACGGCGAGGTCGCCGAGGATCACGCTCCGCCCGGGCAGTGCCGATTCGAGCAGCCAGGACGCGGCCACGGCCAGGAACGGGCTTGCCGCGACCGTGACGAGCACCGCCTTCAGGAGCCCGAGCTGCAGGGCATGGGCGTTGTCCGAGCCGGCCCGGACCAGCGCCATCCGGAGCGCCAGCCAGACCGGAAGCGCGAACGCCAGGACGATGTTCACGTTCACGTAGAGATCGACGGCCGTTTCAATCGCTGTCATCGCGGAGCCTCCTCTCCACCAGCGCCCGAATCTCCTCAAGATCGGTGTCCGTCAGCCCCGCATCGTCGACCAGCCGCGCGACCAGCATCGCGGGCGTGTCGTCGAACAGGGTCTGCGACAGGTTCTTCAGCGAACGCGTCTGATAGGCGTCCTTGGCCAGAAGCGGCGTGTAGATGAGCGTCTTGTTTTCCTTGCGGCTGGTGACGAAGCCCTTTTCCTCGAGGATCCGCAGGATCGTGGCGCCCGAGGTATAGGCCAGCGCCCGCTCCTTCGGGAGCTGGTCCAGTACGTCGCGTACCGAGCCCTCGCCGAGCTCCCAGAGCTCGGTCATGAACTCGAGCTCCACATCGGTCAGAAGGTTCCCGGACTTCCTCTTCCTCATCGTCTTCCCTGTCTCATCCCGGGCCCACTATACCTTCCAGAAAACGAAAAATCCCCATCCAATTGCGAGGAACAGCGGAATCCAGATCGGCTGGCCCACAAATCCGAGCCAGGCGAGGAAGATATAGGCCGAGCCGAGAAGCGTGATGAAGAGCCGGTCGCCCAGCGTGGTGGTGAGGCCGAGCACCCCCCGGCGTTCGAGCCCGTCGCGGTAGCGGAAGCCTTCGAGGAGGCCGATCAGGGCGATGGCCGCGAAGATTCCGACGAAGACCGCGAGCGTCGCGGGCGTCCAGGCCATCCAGAAATCGGGCCAGAGCGGGTCGGTCCAGGAGAAGCCCTTTTCCTCCTGTTGTCCGACATTGCCCCAGCCGGCAGCGGCCTGGGCGCTGACGATCTCGGGGAAGGCCGCGGGTGCCAGGGCGAGCGCCGCCCCGGGCCTGACCCGGGGCCTCCACCGGTGCGGGCCGCGAGGCCCCGGCTCGGAGGCCGGGGCGGCGGGGCGATGGTCTGGTCCGTGTTTCATCACACCCTCCCCATCGCGAAACCGCGCGCGATGTAGTTGCGGACGAACCAGATCACGATGGCGCCCGGGATGATCGTCAGGGTTCCGGCGGCGGCGAGCAGGCCGAGCTCGTAACCGGCCGAGGAGGCGGTACGGGTCATCACCGCGGCGATGGGTTTCGCGTCGACGGCGGTCAGCGTCTTGGCGAGCAGCATCTCGACCCAGGAGAACATGAAGCAGAAGAACGCCGCCACGCCGACGCCCGCCTTGATGTTGGGCAGGAAGATCCGCGTGAAGAAGCGCGGGAAGGAATAGCCGTCGACATAGGCGGTCTCGTCCAGTTCCTTGGGGATGCCGCGCATGAAGCCTTCGAGGATCCAGACCGCCAGCGGCACGTTGAAGAGCGTGTGCGAGAGCGCGACGCCAAGCGGCGTGTCGAAGAGCCCGATCGACTGGTAGAGCTGGAAGAACGGCAGGGCGAAGACGGCCGCCGGGGCCATGCGGTTGGTCAGGAGCCAGAAGAACAGCTGCTTGTCGCCGAGGAACCGGTAGCGCGAGAAGGCGTAGGCGGCAGGCAGCGCCACGGCGACCGAGAGCACCGTGTTCAGCGTCACGTAGAGGATCGAGTTGATATAGCCCCAGTACCAGGTCGGGTCGGTGAAGATCGTCTTGTAGCTCGCCAGCGTGAAGGTCTTCGGGAACAGCGAGAAGCCCGCGAGGATCTCGTTCGTCGTCTTGAAGCTCATCGAGACGAGGAAATAGATCGGCAACATCAGGAACAGGATGTAGACGATCGGGACGAGGCTGCGTTTCTTCATCCTGGTGCTCCCATTTCAATGTTCCGCCCGGCCACGGGCCCGGCCACGGGCCGGGCCGCGCCCGACCTCCCCCCGGAGGGCGCGATGGCGATGTCGTGCGAAGTTCGCGCGCCGTTCCTGCTTTCGGGTGCGCCGCTCCGATCCAGCGCTGCGATGCGCCCTCCAGGTCGGGCGCGGCCCTTCGCTCCAATGCTCATCCCTGATCATCCTTGGTCATCACCACGTAGAACACCCAACTGACCAGGAGGGTGATGGCGAAGTAGATCAGGCTCATCGCCGCCGCCGGGCCGAGGTCGAACTGGCCGAGCGCGATCTTCACGAGGTCGATGGAGAGGAGCGTGGTGGAGTTGCCGGGCCCACCGCCGGTGAGGACGAAGGGTTCGGTATAGATGTTGAAACTGTCCATGAAGCGCAGCAGCACCGCGATGGTCAGCACCGTCTTCATCTTCGGGAGCTGGATGTAGCGGAACACCGACCAGGCCGAGGCGCCGTCGATCTTGGCGGCCTGGTAATAGGCGTCGGGGATCGAGACGAGGCCGGCGTAGCACAGGAGCACCACGAGCGAAGTCCAGTGCCAGACATCCATGACGACGACGGTGATCCAGGCGGCGAGCGGATCCTGGGTCATGTCATAGCGGATGCCGAGGACATCGTTCATGAAATAGCCGAGCATGCCCACCTTCGGCAGGGTGAAGATGTTCCACATCGAGCCGACCACGTTCCAGGGGATCAGCATCGGCAACGCCATCAGGACGAGGCAGACCGGGACCCAGATGCCTTTCCGGGGCATCGAGAGCGCCACGGCGATGCCCAAGGGCACCTCGATCAGGAGGATGATCGCGGTGAACAGGAACTGCCGTCCGAGCGCGGCGTGGAACCGGTCGGAGCGAAGGATCTGCTCGAACCAGTCGAGCCCCTGCCAGAAGAAGCGGTTGTCGCCGAAGGTTTCCTGCACCGAGTAGTTCACCACCGTCATCATCGGCATCAGCGCGTTGAACGCGACGAGCGCGAGGACGGGCAGGACGAAGAGCCAGGCGCGCTGGTTTTCGGTTCTCATGGACGCTCCCCTCTCTGTCCGGCGGCGCCCCGGCCGAAGAGCCGGGGCCTCCTGGCCGGTGCGGGGCGGAGGCCCCGGGTCAAGCCCGGGGCGGCGATGGTCGCGGAATTCATACCTGCGCTCCCGTGGTCCTGGGTTCGGTCGCGATCCAGCCGTCGCGATAGACCCGCGTCTGTTCGGGCCGGAAGGCGAGGTGCACGGCGGCGCCCTTGTCCGGCGCATTCTCCTCGGCGACAACCTTGATGCGGGTGTCGCCGACCATGGCGTCGATCACGTAATGGCGGCCCACGTCGGCGACCTTGACCACCTGGGCGGGGATGCCGGTGCTGCCGATCGAAACATATTCTGGCCGGATCCCGAGCATGGTCGTGCCGCCCGCGCCGGTCACCGCGCCCTCGAGCGCGACGTCGTGGCCCTGGAACAGCGCCCGGTCGCCCCGCGCCTCGCAGGGGAGCACGTTCATCCCCGGCGAGCCGATGAAATGGCCGACGAAGATGTGCTGCGGCCGTTCGAACAGCTCCACCGGCGTGCCGATCTGCACCACCTCGCCGTCCTGCATCACCACCACCTCGTCGGCGAAGGTGAGTGCCTCGGTCTGGTCGTGGGTGACGTAGATCATCGTCGCCTTCACCCGCTGGTGCAGCTCCTTGAGCTTGGAGCGGAGTTTCCATTTCAGGTGCGGGTCGATCACCGTCAGCGGTTCGTCGAACATCACCACGTTCACGTCGTCGCGGACGAGGCCGCGGCCCATGGAGATCTTCTGCTTGTTGTCGGGGCTGAGGCCGGCGGCGCGGGTGTCGAGCATGTCGGTGACTTCGAGCATCTCGGCGATGGCGCCGACGCGCCGCGCGATGGTCGCTTCGTCGACGCCGCGGTTCTTGAGCGGGAAGGCCAGGTTCTGGCGCACCGTCATGGTGTCGTAGATCACCGGGAACTGGAACACCTGCGCGATGTTGCGGCGGTCGGGGGGGAGCGTGGTGACGTCGGTCTCGTCGAACAGGATCCGGCCCTCGGAAGGGGTCAGGAGGCCCGAGATGATGTTCAGGAGTGTGGACTTGCCGCAACCCGAGGGGCCGAGCAGCGCATAGGCGCCGCCGTCGCGCCAGGTGACGTCGAGGCCCTTGAGCGCGTAGTCGTCAGGGCCCGAGGGCGCTGGGAAGTAGCTGTGGCGGAGCTTTTCGAGCGTGATGCGGGCCATGTCAGGCAACCCTCTTTCCGTCGGCGCCGAAATAGCGGCAATGGGCGGGGTTCATGTAGAAGGTGTGCTCCGTGCCGACCCGGTAGGGATGGACGCCCGGGGAGAGCGAGACCCAGGCGCCGTCGCCCATCCGGAAATGCGCGCTCGAGTCGGAGCCGGAAAGCTCGGTGACGATCACCTGCCCGGTGAGCGCCACGTCGGCGTCGGTCTCGCGCGCCGGCGTCACCCGGTGCGGGCGCAGCGCGAGCGTGTAGTGCCCGTCGGGCAGTGCGGCGGCCGCGCCGGTGAGCGCCCAGCGGGCGCCTTGGCCGAGGGCCGCCTCGCCGCCCGTCTTGGTGACCGTGGCGGTGTTGATCGGCGGATCGGAGAACACGCGGGCGGCGTCGAGATTGTCGGGCTGGCGGTAGATCTCGGAGGTCGGGCCGAACTGCGTCACGCGGCCATCCGCCATCAGCGCGGTGGCGCCGCCGAGCATCAGCGCCTCCTCGGGTTCGGAGGTAGCGTAGACCACCACGGCGCCGCGGCCGGCGAAGAGGTCGGGGAGCTGTTCGCGGAGCTCCTCGCGGAGCTTGTAGTCGAGATTGGCGAGCGGTTCGTCGAGGAACACCGCGCGGCTTTCCTTGGCGATGGCGCGGGCGAGCGCGGTGCGCTGCTGCTGGCCGCCCGACAACTCGTCCGGCCGGCGGTTCAGCATCGGCCGGAGCTGGAGGAGGTCGGCGGCTTCCTCGACCCGTCCCTGTACCTCGCTCGCCGCCATTCCGGCGACGCGCAGGGGCGAGGCGATGTTCTCGAAGACGCTCAGATGCGGGTAGTTCACGAAGAACTGGTGCACGAGCGAGATATTGCGTTTCCGGGTCGGGATCCGGCTCACATCCTGGCCGTCCATCACGATCCGGCCCGAGGCCAGCGGGTCGAGCCCGGCCATCAGCTTGATCAGCGAGGTCTTGCCCGATCCCGTCGCGCCGAGGAGCACGTTGAAATGCCCGGCCTCGAGGCGCAGCGTCGTCGGCTTGATATGGGTCACCCGACCCACCCGCTTGGTGGCTTCGTGAAGCTCGATCATCCCAGTCTCTTCAGGCTTGTGTGTTGCCCCTGCCGGTTTCCGCCCCGGCATCCGGGGGCCGCCGCCGGAGCGGCGGCCCCCAATCTCTGCTCGCGGGTTACTGGGCCTGCCAGCGCGCGACGAGATCGTCGTAGTTGACGGTCTGGCCCTGCGGCTTCTCGTTGTCGAGCTTCGGCTTCGGCGAACCGGGCTGGCTGAGCCAGTATTCCGGATCCTGCTCTTCGTTGAGCCGCGGCCCGCAGCCGCCATAGACGCCGGCGGCCTCGTCGGCCTGCTGCATCCGGGCCATGGTGATGTCCATCTCGGAGGCGAGACGGTCCATGGCTTCCTGGGGCGTGAAGGCGCCCGAGTTCACGTCGCCGATCTGCTGCCACCAGATCTGCGCGAGCTTCGGATAGTCAGGCACGTTGACGCCCGTGGGCGACCACGCCACCCGGTCGGGCGAGCGGTAGAACTCCACCAGACCGCCAAGCTTCGGCGCGCGTTCGGTGAAGCTTGCATCGTTGACCGTGCTGTCGCGGATGAAGGTGAGACCCACATGCGATTTCTTGACGTCGACGGTCTTGGAGACGACGAACTGGGCATAGAGCCAGGCGGCCTGGGCCCGGTTGGGGGGCGTGGATTTCAGGAAGGTCCAGGAGCCCACGTCCTGATAACCGACCTTCTGGCCTTCTTCCCAGTAGGGGCCGTGCGGCGAGGGCGCCATCCGCCACAGCGGGTTGCCATCGGCGTCGACCGTGTTGTTGCCTTCCGATTGCGGCTTCACCATGTCGGCGGTGAAGGCGGTGTACCAGAAGATCTGCTGGGCCACGTTGCCCTGGCTGAGCGCCGGCAGCGACTGGTAGAAGTCGTAGGACGCGGCACCCGGCGGGGCGTAGGCGCGGAGCCATTCGTCCCATTTGCGGATCGCGTAGACCGCGGCCGGGCCGTTCGCCGCCCCGCCGCGCGACACGCTCGCGCCGACCGGGTTGCAGGTGCCCGCTTCCATGCGGATGCCCCATTCGTCGACCGGGATGCCGTTCGGCTCGCCCTTGTCGCCGGCGCCGGCCATGGACAGCCAGGCATCGGTCATCCGCCAGCCCAGGTCGGGCGCGCGCTTGCCGTAATCCATGTGGCCGTAGATCCGGGTGCCGCCGATCTCCTTCACGTCGTTGGTGAAGAAATCGGCGATGTCCTCATAGGCCGACCAGTTGACCGGCACGCCGAGCTCGTAGCCGTATTTCGCCTTGAAGGCGGCCTTGTTGGCCTCGTCGTCGAACCAGTCCTTGCGGAACCAGTAGAGGTTCGCGAATTGCTGGTCGGGAAGCTGGTAGAGCTTGCCATCGGGGCCGGTCGTGAAGCTGATCCCCATGAAGTCTTCGAGATCGAGCCCCGGGTTGGTCGTCGCCGCCCACTCGCCCGACATCATGTCGGACAGGGGATAGGCGAGCTGCAGCCGCGAATGGGTGCCGATCAGGTCGCTGTCGTTGACATAGCCGTCATAGAGGTTGCGGCCGGTCTGCATCTGGGTCTGCACGGCCTGCACCACCTCGCCCTCGCCGAGGATCTGGTGGTTCACCTTGATGCCGGTGATTTCCTCGAAGGCCTTGGTCAGGACTTCGGATTCGTAGCTATGCGTCGGGATGCCCTCGGAGAGGACGTTGATCTCCATGCCCGCATAGGGCTGGGCCGCGTCGATGAACCATTTCATCTCGGCGAGCTGTTCGTCCTTCGAAAGCGTCGACGGCTGGAATTCCGTGTCGATCCAGCGCTGCGCCGCGGCCTCGTCGGCCCACGCGCCACCGTATCCCGCCACGACGGCCCCGGCCGCCACGGCGGAAAGCAGATACTTGCGCATCTGTCTCCTCCCTAAATCTTTTCCTTGACCGGCCTTTGCCGGGTTCCGACAGCATCCGCGAAGCGCCGGCGGGTTGTCAAACTAAAAAATTAGTAATTCGGGATCGGGTGTGGAGTTTGGCGCTGCAGTGAAAGTTTATCCGTTTGTTTTCTGGTGCTTGCGGCGTTTACCTCCGGGCGGGCGGGGCCGGTGTCATGCCGAGGATTGCGGTTGCTCCGCGCTTCGGTCTAACATCTTTCAGTGTTGCCTCAATCGATCCCCACACGCGCTGCGCGCGACCACTCCGTACCGCTCAGGCCGCTCGAGGACTATTCCGGGACGCTGACGGCTCGGGTTTACCAATGCCTTCGCGACGCGATTCTCTCGCTTGACCTGATGCCCGGCGAGTCGCTGCGCAAGACCGAGATCTGTTCCCAGCTTGGTGTGTCGCGCAGCCCGGTCTCCGAAGCGGTCACCCGGCTGGCGGCCGAGGGGCTGGTGGAGGTGGTTCCGCAATCGGGCACCTATGTCTCGCGCTTCTCGTTCGAGGAGGTCCGGGCGGGGGTCTTCCTGCGCGAGGCGGTCGAGCTTGCCGCCGTCGAGGTGGTGGCTCAGACGATCACCGAGGAGCAGGTTCTCATGCTCCGGCGCAATCTGCGGGTGCAGGCAGCGGCGGTGGCCGATGGCGACGTAGCGGGGTTCTACGGGCTCGACAACGAGATGCACCGGCTGATCCTGTCGTTCACCGGCTTCCGGCGGCTGTCCCAGCTGGCCGAGACCGGCTGGCCGCAGGTCAACCGCGCGCGGCAGATGATCCTGCCCAACACCATACGGGTCAGCGACACGCTCGAGGAGCATCGGCGCATCGTCGATGCGCTTGCCGCCCATGACCCCGAGACCGCGCGGGCCGAGGTGAGGTTCCATTTGCGCCGGCTGTGCCCCTATCTCGAGGAGCTCGAGGCGCGTGAGCCCGAACTGTTCCAGAGAACTCAGGCCAGGTAGAAGCGCGCCGCCGTTCCGCCGAAGATCGCCGCCCTGGCCGGGGCGTCGAGGTCCGCCGTCAGGGTTTCGGCGGCTGCGTGCCAGTCTTCGTAGGACGCCGCCAGCCTGCAGACCGGCCAGTCCGAGCCCCACATCAGCCGCTCGGGGCCGAACACGGCGACGAGATGGTCGACATAGGGTTTCAGCGCCGCGACGCTCCAGCCGTCGCATTCGGTGACGAGGCCCGAGAGCTTGCAGAACGCCCCGGTCTCGGCGGCGAGCGCGGCCATGCCGTCGGCCCAATGGGCGAAACTCCCGCGGCTATGTGCCCGGATCTGCGGTTTCAGCGCGTGGTCGAGCACCGTCTTCATGCCGGAATGGCGGCGCAGCAGCTCCCGGAACGGCGCGATGTGCCGGGGAAAGCCGAGCGCATCGAAGCGAAGGTCCAGTTCGGCGATCGCGGCGCAGGCCCATTGCACGTCGTCGCGCAGCATCCAGCGGTCGTCGGCGATGTCTTGGATCATCGGGCGCACGCCGCGGAACTTCGGATGCGCCGCCAGCCTTTCGAGCGTGCGCCGCTGGCCCGGATCCTCGAAATCGATCCAGCCCACCACCGCCGCCACCGAGGGCGTGGCATCGGCGATGCCGAGGAGATACGCGGTTTCCTCGAGGCTCGGCGCGGCCTGAACCAGCACCGTCCGCGCGACCCCCGTGGCCGCGAGGGCGGGGGCGAGATCGTCGGGGCCATAGGGGCGCGTGAGCACCGGATCGTCCGCCGGCATCCAGCCGTAATCGCCGCGCGCCGGGTGCCAGTAGTGCTGATGCGCGTCGATCCTGATGTCCATTCCCGGTCCTTCCCCGTCGCGACGTTCCGGTCCGCCGCCGCGCATGGCCTGCAGTAGCATGCGGGAATCGAAACGGGCGACGGAATTTTCCGTCGCCCGCTCGAGTGGTGGCAATTGGCCCTTATAACAAGGCCGAAGGAGTCGCGGAAATGCGCGCCCCCTGTTTCGCTGTCGTTCCGGGGTGCTGACCGGGGAACGGCGATCGGGACGCCAGCCGCCTGCTCCGGCCGAAACCGGAGCCGCCGCCTTGCGGTCCGCGAAAGTCTCCGTCCTGCGGCTTCAGATGGCGTGCCGGCCATCTGGCAGGAAGCAGGCGCGCGCGACGGCCGAGGGACCGTGCCGCTTCGGGGATGATCGACGCGATGGATCGCAAGGAAAGCTGTCCAACGGACCGAAAGTCCGATTGGCGTCCTTCCGGTCCCTTACCCATCTCGTCCGCTACGTCGTACAAGCCCGATGTCCCACTGAAAGACTTCCGCCGAAAGCGCCCCCCTCGTGTGCTGCCGGGTGGCGCTTCCACTCGGGCGAAGATTTCAACCAACCGTTCAACTGTCAAGTATCTAACATGCTAGTCAGGTTAGAACGATGCTGTCTTGCCCGATCCCACGCGCCGTGGCTTGGTTTCGGGGTCTGTTGCGGCGCCGGGGGAGGGGCCATGCTCAAGGGAATCGATTCGCGGCTCGGAGCCGATCTGCTCCAGGCGCTCGCCGCGATGGGACATGGCGATGTGCTGGCGCTTGTGGACGCCAACTTTCCCGCCGATGCGGTGGCGCGCGACACGGTGCGGGGCCGGGCGTTGCGGATGGACAACCTCACCGCCGCCCAGGCGCTCGAGGCGATCCTTTCGCTCTTCCCGCTCGACACCTTCGTGCCGGATTTCGCGGTGCGGATGGAGGTGGTCGACCGGCCGGACACATGGCCGCCGGTGCAGCACGAGATGCAGGCGGCGATCGATGCGGCGGAGGGCCGGAGCCGGCCGATGCTGGGGGTCGACCGCTTCGCCTTCTACGACCGCGCGCGGGCGGCCTATGCGGTGGTCCATACCGGCGAGCGGCGGTTCTACGGCAATGTCCTCCTGAGAAAGGGCGTGATTCCACCCGGGGGTTGAGCCCCGTGGTCTTGCCGGAAGCGCGCCTGCATCCCGTTCGCGCGCGGCGCGCGGCGCGCGGCGGGCCGTGCGGGGAGGGATCAGGCCGGGCGCGGGTAGCCGCCGACCGCCGCGGCCGGCCAGGCCTCGCTGGGGGGCGACAGCGCTGCGAGCGCGGCGTCGATCGGCGCGGGCCGGCCGAAATGGTAGCCTTGGCCGTTCCGCGCGCCCATGCTGCGGACGATCTGCGCCTGTTCCGCGCTTTCGATTCCCTCGACCGTCACCGCCATCTGCAGGCTGTCGGCGATCTCCACCACCGCGTCGACGATGAAGCGCGCCTCTTCCGAAGTGCCGATCTCGTCGACCAGCGTCTTGTCGATCTTCAGCTCGTCCGCCGCCGCGGCCCGGAGATAGGCCAGGGAGGAGAAGCCGGTGCCGAAATCGTCGATCGCGATCTTGCAGCCCAGCGCGTGCAGCGCGTCGATGATCCGGCGCGCGTTGTCCCAGTCGCGGATCTCCAGCGACTCGGTGATCTCGAGGGTCAGGAGCTCGGGCGCAAGCCCGCTCTCCTCGAGCACGTCGCCGACCTCGCGGACGATCCGCGGGCTGGAGAAGTTCATCGTCGAGAGATTGGCGCTGAACGAAATCGCCGCGCCGTGCTCGGCATTCCAGCGCCCGAGCTTGGTCGCGGTCTCGCGCAGCACGTAGAGGTCGATGTCGTTGATCAGCCCCGCCTCCTCGGCCAGCGCCACGAAATCCGAGGGCGGTACCATCTCGTCGCCACGCTGCCAGCGCACCAGCGCCTCGAAGCCGTAGATCTCGCCGCCGTCGAGCCGTACCTTGGGCTGGAGATAGACCCGGAGGTCGCCCTGGGCGATGGCGCCGGGCAGGTCGGACAGCAGCGCGCGGCGCTTCAGGAAGCGGATCTCGAGCTCCTCGTCGTAGAAGGCATAGCAGTTCCTGCCGATCTCCTTCGCGGCGTAGAGCGCGAAATCGGCCACCCGCGACAGCGTGTCGAAATTCGACGCCATGCGCGCGGCGAGCTGGGTCGTCGTCGCGAGGCCCATGCAGGTGCTGGTGCTGAGCGTCTCGCGGT
The DNA here is from genome assembly GCA_003605175.1 of Paracoccaceae bacterium. Lineage (GTDB taxonomy): Bacteria > Pseudomonadota > Alphaproteobacteria > Rhodobacterales > Rhodobacteraceae > Ovoidimarina. The sequence goes on from QWDA01000001.1 coordinate 97,111, forward strand.
CGAAATAGAGCTCCTCCGTCACGGCATCCGCGATCCGCTGGCAGACCTGGGTGAGGCCGATCGCATCGTCGCCCGGGATCGCCGCGGCGAACTCGTCGCCGCCGAGGCGCGCGGCGAACCCGCCGGCCTCGCGCGCCACCCGGTCGATGATCCCGGCGACGTATTTCAGCACCGCGTCGCCGGCGGAATGGCCGTGGGTATCGTTGATCGACTTGAAATCGTCGAGATCGGCCAGGAGCAGCGTCATCGGCGCGCCGGCTTCCATCATCTCCTCGATCCGGTCCTGGAACTGGATGCGGTTCGGCAGGCCGGTCAGCGAGTCGAAATAGGCCAGGAACGCGGCGCGTTCCTCGGCTTCGCGGCGGGCGTGGCGCGCCAGCACCTCGCGGCGCAGGAGGAGGAGCATGACCGAGCCGAACAGGGTTAGGACGAGGAGGTTGAACCAGACCACCAGGTGCTGCTGGTGCACCGCGCGGGACTGGTCGTCGAGCACCACGTCCTGCAGCTGCCGCATCTCGTCGAGATAGATCACCAGCCATCGCCGCGCCTCGTCCGAGGCCTGGAACAGCGCATCGGCCAGCGCGTCGGGCGGGCCGTCGAAGCCCGAGGCGATCGCCCCGTCGGCGATCGTCAGCACGCGCTCCAGGCCGCGGATCGCGTTTCTCGCGTCCGGCAGGTCCTCGCGGCCGTCCAGCACGCGCCGAAAGCTGTCGAGCCGAACGTAGAGGATGTCGGCCGCCGCCGAAAAATCCCCTGCGTCCTGCTCCGACACCCGGCCCGCGCGCGCGCTGCGCAGCGCGATCAGGTTCAGCCGCTGCAGGTCGCTCATCGACACGAAGCCGTTGCGCAACTGCCGGTCCTTGAAGAGCTCGTGGACGGCCTTGGTCCGCTGCATGGCGTGCTGGAAATAGATCCCGGCCACGAGGCAGATGGCGAACAGCGTTCCAAGGGTCAGGAACAGGCCCGCCCTGGTGGCGAACCCGTCCAGAACCCTGTTCAGGATAGGTCTGGTCCTCGGTTGATAGGGTTTCACATCTCGGGCTCGATCCTCGCGGCCATCCAGACCAGATCGGACTCGGAGGCGACATCGGAGGCCTGGTAGGCATCCATGTCCATCACGAACTGGATCGGCCCGCGGACCCGGCGCGAATGGGCGTGCCCGTCGACGCGGGTCGCCACCAGGACCGGGATCGAGGTCCAGACAGCGCGTTCGATCACCGAGCTGAAATCGTTCTCGGCAAAGACGCGGATCGCCGGCGCGTCGGCCAGGCCGTTGGCCGCGAGCAGGTCGGACAGGAGCACGCCCTCGAACTCGGCCGGTTCGTCGCGCCAGGGCGTCGTGGTGCGCAGCCGGTAGGTCGTCATCGTCTCGAGGTCCGCGGGCTTGTAGACCCGGGACTGGCCGTCCATGCCCACCACTTCGAGCTGCGCCAGGGCGTGTTCGATCGGCGTGAGCGCAACCGGCTCGGGCTCGCCGGCGAAGGCGGTACCGGCCAGGGCACATGCCAGGCAGAGCGCCGACAGGGTTTTCAGTTTCATCTTCGTCTCCCGAATGGATCGTGCGTTCAGGCCTAGTGAATCGCAGCTAATCTTTGGTGACTGCGCGCGGTCCCGGCAGCCGCGCCGAAGCAGAAAATAGATACAATCGACCGCACCGGCCGGCATCGGAGGCAATCCGGGGAAAATTGGAGGCATTTCGTCAACCCGGACTAACAAACGATTAACATTCCCGGTACACACCGTCCGGTATGGAGATCTATCTTGCACAGTCCATCGGGCTGGTGGCTTTCGCCGTCAATCTGTACGCCTGCCTCAATACCGATGAACGGAAGTTCAAGTGCGTCATCGTCGCCGGCTGCCTGCTTTGGGCGGTGCACAATTCCATGCTCGGCGCCGAGATGGCGGCGACCCTTTCGGTCATCACCGCGTTCCGCACGTTCCTGTCGCTCAACCCGGCGAACCGCAGGCATGCCGGGCCGCTTCTTTTCCTCTACCTGGTGCTGGCCATGGGCGAGAAGGAGAGCGTCTATGACTGGCTGCCGGTCTGCGCCACATTCACCGGCACGGTCGCGCTGTTCTACCTTCGGGGTGTCGCGCTCCGCATCGTGCATTGCCTCGGCGCGCCGCTCTGGATCCTCCACGACCTGCATTACGGCTCGCTGGCCGGCGTGCTGTCGCAGACGACCATGCTGCTCCTGACCGCCTACACCATCGCGCGGATGCTGGGCCTGATCGCACCGGGCCAACGCGCCCCGGCGGAACCCGGGGCGACCTGACGGACGGGGCGCAGCCGGCGCCGTCCGGGCCCCGGCCCGAGCGCCCGGCGCGCGAACGCAGGGCGCGAGACAAGGACCCGCGCCGAAGGCGCTCCGCGTGAAAACACCCCCTCCGCTCTTTCCATGCCGGCGGGCGCGTGTTTCTATATGTGCAACAACAGCGGGCAATGTCCCAGGGGAGGATATTTTCATGATCACCGGTTTCGGTCGCCGCACCTTCATCACCGCGGCATCTGCTACGCTTCTCGCGCTCGGTTTCGGCGCCGCTGCGGATGCGGCGGACAAGATCACCCTGCGGATGTCCACGCCGGCCTCGGACTCCGACCAGCGCTCGGTCGCGCTCGCCGAGGTCTTCGGCCCCGCGGTCGCCGCGTTCGCCACCTACGAGCCGCATTACAACGCCTCGCTGATCGCGCAGGGCTCGGAGCTCGAGGCCATCGCCTCGGGCGATCTCGAGATGTCGATCGCCTCGGCGCAGGAACTCGCGACCTTCTTCCCGGAGTTCTCGATCTTCACGGCGGGCTATGTCCACCAATCGGCCGAGCACCAGGTCAAGGTCTTCAACGACCCGCTGATGGACCCGTTCAAGCAGAAGGTCGAGGACGAGCTGGGCGTGAAGCTCCTCGCGGTGATGTATCTCGGCCGCCGGCAGGTGAACCTGCGCTTCAGCCAGGACGAGAAGAACGTGCAGACCCCGGCCGATCTCGCCGGCGTGAACCTCCGGATGCCCGGCTCGGACGCCTGGCAGTTCCTCGGCAAGGCGCTGGGCGCGAATCCGACGCCGATGTCCTTCACCGAGGTCTATACCGCGCTCTCGACCGGCTCGGTCGACGGGCAGGATAACCCGCTTCCCACCGACAAGGACGCCAAGTTCTACGAGGTGACGAAGCAGATCGTGCTGACCTCGCACCTGGTCGACCTGAACTACGTCGCCTTCTCGAAGGAGGTCTGGGACGGGCTGACGCCGGAGCAGCAGGCGACCGTTCAGAAGGCCGCCGAGGACGCCGCCGAAAGCGGGCGGCAGAAGCAGCTCGCACTCGAGGAGGAACTCGTCGCTTTCTTCAGGGAGCAGGGGCTCGACGTCTACGAGCCCGATCTCGCCGCCTTCCGCAGCCATGTGCAGGAGGCCTACCGGAGCTCGGATTTCTCGGCCACCTGGCCCGAGGGCGTGCTCGACAAGATCAACGCGCTCGGCAACTGACCGCGCGCGCCGGCGCCACGGGGGAGGGGAGGCGATGAGACCGGTTCTCGGTTGGATCGTCCGTGGCGCCGAATTCCTCATGGCGATGATGATGGCCGCGATGTTCGCGACCTTCATCCTGCAGGTGGCGATCCGCTACACCGCCCGCCTCGGCTGGATCGCCGAGGCGGTCCCGTTCCTGGACCCGAGCCGCTACGGCTGGACGCTGGAATTCTGCCTGGCGCTCTGGGTCTGGATCGTGTTCTTCGGCTGCGCCACGGTGGTGCGCGACCGCGACCACGTGACCTTCGACATCCTTTACGCGGCCGTTTCGCCCCGGCTCCGCCGGGTCTTCGCGCTGATCACCTGCGCGGCCATCGTTGTGGGGCTGTTGGCCTCGCTTGGGCCGACCTGGGACAAGTTCCACATCCTGCGGCTGAAGCAGACCGCGACGCTGAAGCAGCTTCTGGGCGACTGGATCCGGATGCGCGACGTCTATTCGGTCTATGTCTTCTTTCTGGTCGCGGTCTCGCTGCGCTACGCCTGGCGCGCGGTGCGGGTCTGGCGGCACGGGGCCGAGGCGGACCTGCACCAATTCGACGAACTGGCCGAGGAGCGGGAATGAGCCTGGAATTCGTGCTCTGTCTCGCCGCGCTGTTCTGCCTCGCGGGGATCGGCATGCCGATCGCCTATGCGATCCTCTTGGCGTCCTTCGTCTATCTTACCGCCGCGGGGCAGGGGGTGGGCGTCGCCGGCAAGGTGCTGATGGACGGGCTCTACCAGAGCTTCATCCTCTTGGCGGTGCCGCTCTTCATCGTCGCGGCGAACATCATGAACGCGGGCACGATCTCGGACCGGCTCTTGCGGTTCTGCGTCGGGCTGGTGGGGCGGTTCAAGGGCGGGCTCGGCCATGTGAACGTGGTGGCCTCGCTGATCTTCTCGGGCATGTCGGGCTCGGCCGTCGCCGATGCCGCCGGCATCGGCAAGATCATCATCGAGATGATGACGAAATCGGGCCATTACACGCGCGGATATGCCGCCGCGATCACCGCCGCCTCGGCGACCATCGGGCCGATCATTCCGCCCTCGATCCCGATGGTGCTCTACGCGCTCGTCTCGAATACCTCGATCGGCTACCTGTTCCTGGGCGGGATCGGGCCGGGCCTGTTCATGGGCGTCGTGCTGATGGCGATGAACTGGTGGATTTCGCATCGCCGGGGGTTCCTGACCGAGGACGCGGTGCCGCTGTCGGAACTGCCCGGGCTGACGCTGAACGCCTTTCCGGCGCTCCTGATGCCGGCGATCCTGTTGTATGGAATCTATGGCGGCGTCACCACGCCCACCGAGGCCGCCGCCGTCGCCGCGTTCTACGCGCTGATCCTGGCGGCGCTGTTCTACCGCGCGCTGAGCCTCGGCGCGTTCTACCGGATCCTCGTCGACAGCGCCCGCTCCTCGGCGGCGGTGGGGCTGGTGATCGGCGGGGCGCTGATCCTGAACTATATCGTCGCCTCGGAGAACATCCCCGATCTCGTCGCCTCCAGGCTCGTCGGCCTCGACATCTCGCCGCTGGCCTTCCTGATCGGGGTGAACATCCTGCTGCTGCTGCTCGGCTGCGTGCTCGACGCCTCGACGATCATCCTCGTCATCATCCCCCTGTTCCTGCCGTCCTGCCGGGAGCTGGGCATCGACCTCGTCCATTTCGGCGTGGTGGCCATCGTCAACTGCATGATCGGGTTGATCACCCCGCCCTACGGGATCCTCCTGTTCGTCATCAACGCGGTGACGCGGATTCCGCTGGGCGAGATCATCCGCGAGGTGCTGCCCTTCCTTGTGGTGCTGGTGCTCGCGCTCCTCGCGATGATCCTGGTGCCCGGCATCGTGCTCTTCCTGCCCCGGCTCATGGGGTATCAGGGCTAGGCTGATCCGAAGGAGCGCCTTCGGCGCACGCTTTCTGGCCCTCCGGGCCGCTGCCGCGGCCCTGCGGGCGGCGGGCGCCCGGCGGCATCGTTGCCGCGATCCTTTCGGCGTCGCGCCCGGCCGCGGCCGCCGGGGCGCTGCCCCGGACCCCGGGATTTCCGGACCCAAAGAAGGGGTGTTCTGCCGGTGGCGCGGAATGCCGCGTTCGTGCCTCCGTTTGTCAGGCAGGGAAATGTCTGGCTAGTCTGGGCGCGAGGGGCGAGTCGCCCGGGGAGGGGCGCGGGGGATCCATGCGGACCATGAGGCGCGCGCATTGGCTGGTGTTTTTCGGGGCGGTGATCCTGGCCTGGGTCGCGCTGTTCGCGATGGCCGTGCCGTCCGACCTGCGTGCGCTGGGCGCGGTCTATGGCGGCGAGTTTCTCGCGGCGCTTTGCGCCGCGACGCCGGGCAGCGCCGGGCCGGGATCGGCGGTGGCGATGTGGCTTCTGATGAGCGGCGCGATGATGGCGCCCACCGCGGTGCCGGCGTTTCGCGTCTACGACGATCTGAGCCATGCGGCACCGACCCGTTTCGCGCGGCTTCTGGGCGGATTCCTGGCGGTCTGGGGCGGGTTCGCGGTGCTGGCGGGGCTCGGGCAATACGCGCTCTACCGGGCGGGGCTGGTGGACGGGCTGGGCCAGAGCCGTTCGGTGCTGTTCGCGGCGGCGCTCATGGCGGGCGCCGGGGCCTACCAGTTCAGCGCGCTGAAGGCGGCCTGTCTCGCGCGGTGCCGGGCTCCGCTCGCCTTCTTCATGGAACACTGGGCGGAGGGGCCCTGGCGGAACGGGCTGCGGCTTGGCGCGGATTGCCTGGGCTGCTGCTGGGCGCTGATGCTCCTGGGCTTCGTGGGCGGCGTGATGAGCCTCGGCTTCATGGGGCTCGCGCTGGTCCTGATGGTGATCGAGAAACTGCCCGAGATCGGCCGGCTCGTGACCCGGCCGCTGGGCGCCGCGCTGATCGCGGCCGGTGCGATAGAGGCCATTTCGGCCGTGATTCCATAGATCGGGAGGAGGCGAGAATGCCCTTGGATATCGACGGAACCGTGCCCTGGAGCATCAACGGCGAACTGATCCTGAACTGCAACTGCACGGTGTTCTGCCCCTGCGTGGTGAGCCTCGGCAAGCACCCGCCGACCGAGGGCTATTGCCAGGCCTGGTCTGGGGTGCGGATCGACGCGGGCCATTACGGCGAGACCGACCTCTCGGGGCTGAACGTGGGCCTGGTGCTGGAGATCCCCGGGCTGATGGGCCGTGGCAACTGGAAGGCCGCGGCCTATATTGATGAAGGGGCGAGCGACGATGCCTTCGACGCGCTGGTCGGTATCTTCTCGGGAAGGGCGCGGGGCACGACCGGGCTTTTCGGCGTGCTGGTCAGCGAGTTCCTGGGCGCCGAGCGGGCACCAATATCCTACGAGAACGAGGGCGACGCGCGGCGCCTGACGGTCGGCAAGAAGATCCAGGGCGAGGTGGTGCCGGTGGCGGGCCGGGACGGGGGCGAGATCGTCGTGTCGAACACCGAGTACTGGATGGGCCCCGACATCACCGTCGCGACGGCCACGAAGGGACGGGTGCGCGCCTATGGCCGGGTCTGGGATTTCGACGGGCGTTCGGCCGAGATCTGCCGGATCGACTGGTCCGGGCCGCGCTGACGCCAGCCAGGGAGGGGTTGCCATGAGGGAAGATTTCGACGCGCCGGGCCGGGTGCCGGCGAACCACGTGCCGCTTTCGCCGGTGTCGTTCCTTAACCGGGCGGCGGAGGTCCATGCCGACCGGGTGGCAGTGGTCTATGGGCCGGTGCGCCGGACATGGGCCGAGACCGGCGCGCGGATCCGCGCGGTGGCGGGCGCGCTCGAGGCGCGGGGGATCGGCCCGGGCGACAGCGTGGCGGTGATCGCGCCGAACATCCCCGAGATGTTCGAGCTGCATTTCGCAGTGCCGATGGCGGGCGGCGTGCTGACCGCGCTGAACACCCGGCTCGAGGCGGAGACGGTGGCCTATATCCTGGACCATTCGGAGAGCCGGTTGGCGATCGTGGACACCCAGTACCGGCCGCTATTCGACGCGGCCCTGGCGCTCCTGGGGCGCGAGATTCCGGTGGTGGAGATCATCGACCCGCAGGGGCCGGCGCCCGAGGGGACCGGCTGTGCGACCTATGAGGACCTGGCCGCGCATGCGCCCTTCGCGGGCGACGGGCTGCCCGGGGACGAATGGCAGGCGATCGCGCTCAACTACACGTCGGGCACCTCGGGGCGGCCCAAGGGGGTGATCTATCACCACCGGGGCGCCTATCTGATCGCGCTCGGAACGGCGGCGGGCTGGCCGGTGGGGCACGCGCCCTCCTATCTCTCGGTGGTGCCGATGTTCCACTGCAACGGCTGGGGCCATCCCTGGATGATGCCCATCGTCGGCGGCAAGACGGTCTTCGTCCGCCAGCCCGAGCCGAAGCGGATGTTCGCGGCCATCGCGGCGGAGGGGGTGACCCATTTCGGTGCGGCTCCGGTGATCCTGCAGATGCTGGCCGAGAGCCCGGACGCGCCCGCGGCGCCGTTCGATCCGCCGATCCATGCCTTCACCGCGGGGGCGCCGCCGCCGCCGCCGATCCTCGAGCGCAGCGCGGCGATGGGGCTCGACGTGATGCATGTCTACGGGCTGACCGAGACCTATGGCCATATCTCGCAATGCCTGCCGCAGCCCGACTGGGAGGGGCTCGACGCCGCGGCGCTGGCCGAGCGGCGGGCGCGGCAGGGCGTGGCGTTTCCAATGCTCGAGGGCATCGCGGTGTTCGACCGGGAGACCGGCGCGCCGGTGCCGCGCGACGGCACCACACAGGGCGAGATCGCGATCCGGGGCAATGTGGTGATGAAGGGCTATTACAAGAACCCCGAGGCGACGGCGGAGGCGTTCAGGGGCGGGTGGTTCTGGTCGGGCGACGCGGCGGTGGTGCATCCCGACGGCTATATCCAGATCCGCGACCGGCTGAAGGACGTGATCATCTCGGGCGGCGAGAACGTCTCCTCGGTCGAGGTCGAGAATGTGCTCTACCGCCATCCGGACGTGCAGACCGCCGCCGTGGTGGCGCGCGCCGACCCGAAATGGGGCGAGGTGCCCTGCGCCTTCGTCGAGCTGCGCCCCGGCGCGGTGGCGGACGAGGCGGCGATCATCGGTTTCTGCCGGGAGCGGCTCGCGGGGTTCAAGACGCCGAAATCGGTGATCTTCACGGAGATCCCGAAGACCTCCACCGGCAAGATCCAGAAGTTCCTGCTCAGGAACCGTGCGAGGGAGCTCGGGTAGATGATCCAGATCTCGCTTTCGCGCCGGCTCCGGCGCACGCCTTTCAGTGAGGGGGTCGAGGCCGCCGGGGTCGCCGCCTACACGGTCTACAACCACATGCTCCTGGCCACCGTGTTCCGCTCGGTCGAGGAGGATTACCGGCATCTCAAGGCGGCGGTGCAGGTCTGGGACGTGGCCTGCGAGCGGCAGGTCGAGATCCGCGGGCCGGAGGCGGCGAAGCTGGTGCAGATGCTGACCCCGCGCGATCTGCGCGGGATGATGCCGGGGCAGTGCTATTACATGCCCATCGTCGACGAGACCGGCGGGATGCTGAACGACCCGGTGGTGGTGAAGCTGGCCGAGGACCGCTGGTGGATCTCGATCGCCGACAGCGACCTGCTCTACTGGGTGAAGGGGATCGCCCATGGCTACCGGCTCGACGTGCTGGTGGACGAGCCCGACATCTCGCCGCTCGCGGTGCAGGGGCCGCGGGCCGAGGATCTCATGGCGGCGGTGTTCGGCGAGGGCGTGCGCGCGGTGCGGTTCTTCCGCTTCGGCCGTTTCGCGTTCCAGGGGCGCGACATGGTGATCGCGCGCACGGGCTATTCCAAGCAGGGCGGGTTCGAGATCTATCTCGAGGGCGCGGATCTGGGCATGCCCCTGTGGAACACGCTGATCGAGGCGGGGTGGGCGATGGATGTCCGTGCCGGCTGCCCGAACCTGATCGAGCGGATCGAGAGCGGGCTCCTGTCCTACGGCAACGACATGACCGACGAGAACACGCCGCATGAATGCGGGCTCGGGCGGTTCTGCGACACCGGGACTGCGATCGGCTGCATCGGCCGCGACGCGCTGTTGCGGGTGGCGAAGGAAGGCCCGGTGCAGCAGATCCGGGCGATTGTCATTCCCGGCGATCCGGTGTCACCCTGCGACCGGCACTGGCCAGTGATGGCGCAGGGCCGGCAGGTGGGGCGGGTGTCGTCTGCGGCCTGGTCGCCGGATTTCGGCACCAATGTCGCGATCGGCATGGTGCGGATGACCCATTGGGATCCGGGGACCGAGATCCTTGTCGAGACGGCCGAGGGGCCGCGGCCGGGCGCCGTCCAAGAGAGATTCTGGAACTGAGGAGAAGAGATGTTCAGGGCATTGGTGGTTCGCAAGGACGAGGACGGCGGCAAGACGCATGCGGCGGTCGAGGAGATCGGCGAGGATCGTCTGCCCGCCGGCGACGTGACCGTGGCGGTCGAGTACTCGACGGTGAACTACAAGGACGGGCTCTGCATTGGCCCGGGCGGCGGGCTGGTGCGGAGCTATCCGCATGTGCCGGGGATCGACCTGGCCGGGACGGTGGAGCGCTCCGATGACGCGCGCTACAGGCCGGGCGACAAGGTGGTGCTGACCGGCTGGCGCGTGGGCGAGGTGTATTGGGGTGGCTACGCGCAGAAGGCGCGGGTGAAGGCAGACTGGCTGGTGCCGCTGCCCGCGGGGCTGACGACCCGGCAGGCGATGGCGGTGGGCACGGCGGGTTTCACCGCGATGCTGGCGGTGATGGCGCTCGAGGATCACGGGATCAAGGAGGGGCCGGTGCTGGTCACCGGGGCGGCGGGCGGCGTGGGCTCGGTCGCGACGGCGATCCTGGCGAAGCTCGGCCACGAGGTGGCGGGCGTGACCGGGCGACCGGAGACGGCCTCCTATCTGGAGAGCCTCGGCGCCACGCGGATCGTCGCGCGGGAGGAGATCGCCGAGACGGTGAAGCGGCCGCTCGAGAGCGAGACCTGGGGCGGCTGCGTCGATGCGGTGGGCGGCGCGATGCTGGCCCGGGCGCTGGGACAGATGAAATACGGCGCCTCGGTCGCGGCGGTGGGGCTGGCGGGGGGCACCGCGCTGCCGGCGACGGTGATCCCGTTCCTGCTCCGGGGGGTGAACCTCTTGGGTATCGACAGCGTGATGCAGCCCTGCGCGAACCGGCTGCGCGCCTGGGAGCGGATCGCGGCGGACCTGCCGATGGACCGGCTCGAGGCGATGATCCGGCCGGCGGTGCTTTCGGACCTGCCGGTGCTCGGCGGCGAGATCCTGAAGGGCCAGGTCCGGGGGCGCGTCGTCGTCGACGTGAACGCCTAGCGGGAGAAGGCGCGCCTCCGGCACGACCGGGCTGGCGGCGCGACGCCGGTTCGGTTCCCCCGCCCGAACAACGCCGAAGACGCCGGGCGAGCGCCTGCCCGCTCGGGCGGGCTGGCGCTGTGTCAACGTTTGCGAGGACCTTCGAGATTGGATGTGGATGGCACCATAAAGCACGCCGATCATTCGTGGCTGCGCCATCCCACGGGCAGGCGCCCGCCCGGCTCCGTGCTCTATACGTCGGAGGGAGATCTTGGAGGAGCGACCACCGGTACGCACCCTGCCATCTGGACAAAAAAAAGCCGCACCTAAGTGCGGCCTGTCCAGTCAGGGAGGAACCATACCGCCCGGCCGGAGCCGGGGAAAATCTGTCGTCGATACCGGTTTCCTTCGGTGAGCGCCTAGTAAACGCCGCTCTGGCGAGACCGGTTCCGCCGTCGATTTAGGCATAGCACAGAAATCCCGCCTGTGCGCGTGCAGAAAGCGCTTGCCGGACCGAAGTTGCAGGATCGGCACAGTTCGCCGCGTGCCTCGCCGGGTGCGTACCGCAACCGCAACATGTAAGCCTCTGGCAGATTTGGCGGATCGGGCCTCGACGCGGCAAACTGTCGGCATCCGGAACTGGCGCCCAAAAATGCGGCATACGGCTAGTGCCTGCACAGTCGGGGCCGTTCCGGCTTGAAGAATCCGCCCCATGGTCCAGAACATCCGGGAACTGCAGAACGGAAACCAGCCATGACGGTCACCACGCTTCGCGACGATACGCTCGATCACCTGAAGTACCGGCTCGGGAAGGACGCGCGCCACGCGACCACCCAGGACTGGCGGATCGCGCTCAGCCATGCGGTGCGCGACCGGGTGGTCGAGTGCTGGTTCGCCTCGACGCGCTCGGCCTACGACCACAAGGAAAAGCGGGTCTACTACCTGTCGATGGAATTCCTGATCGGGCGGCTTCTGGAAGACGCGATGGTCAATCTCGGGATCCTCGAGGAGGCGCGCGCGGCGATCGACAGTTTCGGGCTCGACTTCGCCGGGATCGTGGCCGCCGAGCCCGACGCGGCGCTCGGCAATGGCGGGCTCGGGCGGCTCGCGGCCTGCTTCATGGAGAGCCTCTCGACGCTGGGCTGCCCGGCGATGGGCTACGGCATCCGTTACGAGCACGGACTGTTCCGGCAGAGCTTCCAGGACGGGCGGCAGATGGAATATCCCGAGGACTGGCTGCGCCTGGCCAACCCCTGGGAGTTCCCGCGCCCCGAAGCCGGGTTCGAGATCGGCTTCGGCGGCCATGTCCATGTGCAGGGCCGGCGGGGCATCTGGCGCCCGGCCGAAGCGGTGCGGGCCGAGGCGCATGACACCCCGGTGATCGGCTGGCAGGGGCGCTGGGCGAACACGCTGCGCCTCTGGGAGGCGGAGCCGGTGCGGATCTTCGATCTCGACAGTTTCAACCAGGGGCTCTACGCCCGCGCCGCCGAGCCGGAGGCCTTCGCGAGGACGATTTCCCGGGTGCTCTACCCGGACGACACCACGCCCGAAGGCAAGGCGCTGCGACTGCGGCAGGAGTATTTCTTCACCGCCGCCTCGATCCGCGACATCCTGCGGCGCTACGAGAGCGAGTATGACGACCTGCGCGGGCTGCCGAACAAGGTGGCGATCCAGCTCAACGACACGCATCCGGCCATCGCCGGGCCGGAGCTGGTGCGCATCCTGCTCGACGAGAAGGGGCTTTCCTTCGACGATTCCGTCGAGACCGCGCGGGGCTGCCTCAACTACACCAACCACACACTCCTGCCCGAGGCGCTGGAGCGCTGGCCCGAGGAGCTGATGCGGTCGCTCCTGCCGCGCCATGTGCAGCTCATCGAGGAGATCGACGCCGCGCATGCCAGGCAGTACCCGTCCCGGACGATCAGCGCGCTCGACCACGGCGAGGTGAAGATGGGCGAGTTGTCGTTCATCATGGCGAACCGGGTGAACGGGGTTTCGGCGCTGCATACCGAACTGATGAAATCGACCGTGTTCAAGGATCTGCACGCGCTCCATCCCGAGAAGATCGTGAACGAGACCAACGGCGTCACGCCGCGCCGCTGGATGCTGAACTGCAACCCGCGGCTTTCGGCGCTGATCACCGAGGCGATCGGGCCGGACTGGGTCTACGAGACCGAGCGGCTGGTTGAGCTCGAACCCTTCATCGAGGATGCGGGGTTCCGCGAGCGCTATGCCGCGATCAAGCGCGAGAACAAGGTCGACCTGGCGTATTGGATGGCCAAGGAGCACGGGCTCGAGGCCGACCCGGACGCGATGTTCGACATCCAGATCAAGCGGATCCACGAGTACAAGCGCCAGCACCTGAACATTCTCGAGACCATCGCGCTCTGGCAGGAGATGCGCGACAACCCGAATGCCGGGTGGACGCCCCGGGTCAAGATCTTCGGCGGCAAGGCGGCGCCGGGCTATGTCTTCGCCAAGGAGATCATCCACCTGATCAACGCGGTGGCCGAGCGGGTGAACGCGGATCCGGACACGTCGAACTTTCTCCGCGTGGCCTATCCGCCGAACTACAACGTCTCGCTCGCCGAGCGGCTGATCCCGGCGGCGGATCTTTCGGAACAGATTTCCACGGCGGGGAAGGAAGCCTCGGGCACCGGCAACATGAAGCTCGCGCTGAACGGCGCGCCGACCGTGGGGACGCTGGACGGGGCGAATGTGGAGATCCGCGAGCAGGTCGGCGACGAGAACTTCTTCCTGTTCGGCATGACCGCCGAGGAGGTCGTCGCGCGGCGCGAGATCGAAGGCCATGCGGGCCGCGCCGTGGCCGAGGATCCGCGGTTGCAGCGGGCCTTGAAGGCGCTCCGGGACGAGACCTTCTCGCCCGGACAGCCGGGTCTGTTCTCGGGGGTCGCCGACAACGTATCGGGGGCGGACTATTTCCTCGTCGCCTCGGATTTCACCGATTACTGGCGGGTCCAGCGCGAGATCGACGGGGTGTTCACCGACCGCGACGCCTGGACGCGGATGGCCGCGCTCAACACCGCGCGCTGCGGCTGGTTCTCGTCGGACCGGACGATCCGCGGCTACATGGCGGATATCTGGGGCGCCGCGGTGGCGACGCCCCTGCGCCAGGTGGCCGCCGAGTAACTTCCCGCTATGTCTTTCGGGGGCGGCCCGCCCGGGGCCGCCCTTTGCATTTCACGGACGGAGATTGACGAAAGGATCGGCCATGACGCTCAAGGAACGGGCCAGACCGGCGGTCGAGGCGGCGGAGGCCCTGGCTTCATGGTGCGAGACCACGCTGACGACGGCGCAGAGCGCCTTCGAGGCGGGCCAGGCGATCGCGCGGAAGCTGGGCGCGCATGTCGAGGGCGAGCGGGTGTGTTTCGGGTTCTGGACGCCCGAGCTGCAGGACCGCCGGGTGCCCGACAGCGACGTGTTCCTCGAGATCCTCGCGCCCGTCGATCCGCTGTCGCTGACCACCGCGCATCAGGAGCTCGGCTTCGAGCGCGTGCGGCTGCCGGTCGCGCGCGCCGAGGCGTATTGCTTTGCCGTGGTCGACGGGCTCTGCGCCGGGCGGCGCGAGGCGCTGGGCGATTTCTACGCGCTGGCCTGGCGCGACGGGAAGGGCGCGTGGCACCGGATCTTCGACCCGCTGGCGATGTCGCTGCCGTTCGGGGCCTTCGCGCCGGCAGAGATCTACGACGTTGCCGCGATGCAGGCGGGCCGGGCGGATGCGGCCTATTGGCAGGCGCTCGGGGGGCCGGTGCCGCACAAGGTCGCGCCGCCGGTGAACATCCTGCAGATCCATGTGCCGACCGCGACGGCGGGCGGCACGCTCGCCTCGCTCAACCGGCATTTCCAGCGGCTCGCCGAGCGGGTCGCGGCCGGGCTCGACCGGGAGCCGTTCGACGAAATCTTCCTGGGCTACGACGCGGTGCAGCTCCTGCCGGTGGAGCCCACGACGGTCTATGAGACGGGCCCGGCGTTCTGGGTGGAATCTCCGGATGACGAGCGGCTCATCGTGACGCTGCAGCGCCCCGACACCACGAACTGGGGCTATGACGTGGTGATCTCCGGCATGGGCACGGTGAACCCGGTGCTTCTGGAATCCGGGCGGCCCGACGAGCTGGTCGATCTTGCCGCCACGCTCCATACCTTCCCCAACAAGCCCAAGAAGCTGATCCTCGACGTGGTATTCGGCCATTCGGACAACCAGGGGCTCGACGCGCTGAACCATCACTATTTCGCCGGCCCGAACATGTACGGGCAGAACCTCGACTACCGGAACCCGGCGGTGCGCACGATCCTGCTGGAGATGCAGCGCCGCAAGGTGAATTTCGGCGCCGATGGCGTACGGGTGGACGGCGCGCAGGACTTCAAGTGGTGGGACAGCGAGGAGCATGTGCTGCGCCATGACGACGAGTACCTGCGGCAGATGTCGGACCTCGTTCAGGAAGTGGCGGGGACCGCATACAAGCCCTGGTTCGTCTTCGAGGATGGCCGGCCCTGGCCCGAGGAGGACTGGGAGCTGTCGTCGGACTATCGCGCGGTGATCGCGGACCAGGCCGGGACCGATCCCGACGTGTTCCAGTGGGGCCCGCTGACCTTCGCCCACAACACGCCGTTCATCTACACGTTCTGGCTTTCGAAATACTGGCGCATCCGCGAGATGCTGGAGGTGGGCGCGAACTGGATCTCGGGCACCGCGAACCACGACACGTTGCGCCGGGGCACGCAGGTGAGCCCGAAGCTGAACATCAACACGCGGCTCGGCGAGACGCGGATGGAGATCCTCGACAAGGCCTATGACAACCCGGCGGTGGACATGTTGACCTATGCGGTGTTCCCCGGCGTGCCGATGGATTTCCTGAACGCGCGGGCGCGGGCGTCCTGGGGGTTCATCCGGAACCAGGACGACACCTATGGCGTGAAGGTCGTCGCCGAGGAGGCGATCAGCCTGAAATGGCAGGTGGACGAGTACAGCTATTCGCGGCCCGGAAATTTCTGGCGGCTCAAGGAGATGGGGTTCGAGACCCGCGAGGACCTGCACCGGTTCTTCGAATTCCTGCCGGCGCTGGTCGAGGTGACGGAATACGATCTCGGCACTATCGCGACGCTCCTGAACGCCGTCGAGCCGAAGCTGGCGGGGCCGGAGACCTATTCCGTGGTGGCCCTGAAGGAGATCGCGCGGGCCTGGATGGACGACATGCACGAGTATTGCAATGTCTCGCATTCGGTCGGCGCGCTCGATCCGGCGCAGACCCGGTTCATGCACGGGGTGCGGGAGTTCCGGCGCGCCAATCCCTGGCTCCGGCGGAATTTCGGGGAGGGCGATCATTTCGACTACCTGAAGCCGATCGACGGGCGCACGGTGTTCGTGGCGCTGCGCAACGGGCCGGGGATCCAGAGTTTCACGATCTGCCACATGGAAGGCGGCGAGACGCAGGAATTCGACCCGCTGACGCTGCCGGTGCCGGGGATCGCGGGCTTCGGCTGGGAGGTGGCGCTCAGGACGCCGTCGATCGGGTCGGACTATCTGGGCGGGCCCCTGGTGATGCGCGATTCGATGGCGCTGACCTATGTGCGGCGGCATTAGGCGGCGGCACGGGGCGCCGGCCATATTTTGGTGACATACCCGTGCTAGGCCTTGCGGGTGTCCTGGTTCCTTGGCACCATTCCTGCCATCAGGAACGCCTTTTACGGAGCTCTTATTGGCCATCAGTGTGCTGACCCCTCCGCCCACGCCCGAGTCGGAAGAAACGACGCTCGAGTTTCCTGACAATCGCCTTCTCGTCGATCTTTGCGGCGAATTCGACCGCAACCTCGCCCAGGTCGAGGACAAGCTCGGGGTGCAGATCCTGCGTCGCGGCAACCAGCTCGGCGTGATCGGCGAGGACGAGGCGCGGGGACGGGCGGCGATGGTGCTCGAGGCGCTCTATGCGCGGCTCGAGGCGGGGCGCGAGATCGACCCGGGAGCGATCGACGGCGAGATCCGCATGGGCGGGTCGGATCGCGGCACCGGCGCGCGCGCCGGCGACCAGATGGAGCTGTTCCAGGGCGGCCAGGTCGAGATCAAGACCAGGAAGAAGCTGGTGGAGCCCCGGACCGAGGCGCAGAAGGCCTATGTCCGCGCGCTCTTCACCCATGAACTCGCCTTCGGGATCGGGCCGGCCGGCACCGGCAAGACCTATCTCGCCGTCGCGGCGGGGGTGTCGCTGTTCATCGGCGGTCATGTGGACCGGATCATCCTGTCGCGCCCCGCGGTCGAGGCGGGCGAACGGCTGGGCTTCCTGCCGGGCGACATGAAGGACAAGGTCGACCCCTACATGCAGCCGCTCTACGACGCGCTGAACGATTTCCTGCCGGGCAAGCAGGTGGCGAAGCTGATCGAGGAGAAGCGGATCGAGATCGCGCCCCTGGCCTTCATGCGCGGCCGCACGCTGTCGAACGCCTTCGTGGTGCTCGACGAGGCGCAGAACGCCACGGCGATGCAGATGAAGATGTTCCTGACCCGGCTCGGCGAAGGCTCGCGAATGGTGATCACCGGCGACCGCAGCCAGGTGGACCTGCCGCGCGGGGTAACGAGCGGGCTGTCGGAGGCTGAGCGGCTCCTGAAGGCGATTCCGGACCTGAGCTTCAACTATTTCACCGCGAAGGACGTGGTGCGGCACCCACTGGTCGCCAAGATCATCGAGGCCTATGACGCTGATGCCCCTTCGGGGTAGTGACGACCGAAAGTCCGCTTCGAGCCCACTTTACCTGATGCCGCATGGATCATGAAGGACTGCTAAGCAAGTGTTTGATACGCTCGAAGCAGGCGGATAAATGTTTCTAAAAAAGGGGGGCAATTGAAAGTCATAGTTCTAACTGGATGGGTTGCCGCACTCCTACTGCCTATGGCGGTGTTTGGGATTTTTGGCTTCCAAAAGTGGAAGCGATACTATGGCGCTGATAGCACTCTTTCTGGTTACTTTTTCCGATACGTTTCCGGGAAGACGGCCACCGATGATCCTTGGAAGGTCTATGTCCTGAAAATCGGAATATTTTTGGGCTGGATCATAGTCGTTACTTCGCTCTGGACATGAACGTCGGTGCCATCTTCGAATCATCCAGATCAAATTGGTTGAGAAGCCGCCTTTCAGCAGGTTCGGCTAAATGTCAGCTTCGTCCAGCAAGCGGACGTTCCGAGGATGGTCATGCCCTATTTGCGGAGCAGCGGGCTTCCCCCTTCACAAGACCGCGAATCTCCCCTATAGCCCCGGGCTCCGGGCATACACCCTTGGAGGATGCCCTTTTACATCATTGGAGTAGACCATGGCTGGTGAGATCCCTGATCTTCACGCCACGGTACGGACGGGGACAGGCAAGGGGGCCGCTCGTCAGGCCCGCCGGTCGGGCGACGTACCTGGCATCATCTATGGCGGCGGAAGCGATCCGCTGCCGATCAATATCCCTTTCAACGTGCTTCTGAAGCGGCTCAGGCAGGGCCGGTTCCTCTCGACCCTGTTCAACATGAAGGTCGAGGGGCATGACGACGTGCGCGTGATCTGCCGGAACGTGCAGCGCGACGTGGTCAAGGACCTGCCGACCCATGTGGACTTCATGCGCCTGAAGCGCACCACGAAGGTGAAGCTCTACATCCCGGTCGAAGTCATCGGCGAAGAGGATTCGCCCGGCCTGCGCAAGGGCGGCGTGATGACCCTGGTGCGCCCGGAAGTCGAGCTTCTGGTGACGGCGGGCGATATTCCCGACCACATCACCATCGACCTGTCCGGCCTCAATATCGGCGATGTCGTCACGATCTCGTCGGTTGATCTGCCGGCCGGCGCGAAGCCGACCATCGACCGCGATTTCGTGATCGCGAACATCTCGGCGCCGTCGGGCCTCGCGCGTGGCGAGGACGACGCGGGCGAGGAGGCCGAGGCCGAGGATACGGCCGAGGAAGCCGCCGAGGCGTAGGCCGCGACCGCCTTTCGGCGACGGGCGGGGCCTTCGGGCCCCGTTTTCGTGTCGGCCGCCCTCTTGCCGCAAGGGCCGCGAGCGGGCAAGAAGCGGGTCACCCAGAAGCAGGACCGGAGCGGCCATGCGCCTTTTCGTCGGCCTCGGCAATCCCGGGGCGAAATATGCCCGAAACCGGCACAATATCGGTTTCATGGCCGTGGACCGGATCGCCGAGGACCATGGGTTCGGGCCGTGGCGGGCGAAGTTCCAGGGGGCCGTGAGCGAGGGCCGTCTGGGGACCGGGAAAGTGGTGCTCCTGAAGCCCGAGACCTTCATGAACCTGTCGGGCCAGTCGGTGGGCGAGGCGCTGCGCTTCTACAAGCTCGACCCGGCCGACGTGGTGGTGTTCCACGACGAGATCGACCTCGCGCCGGGCAGGCTCAAGGCCAAGGCGGGCGGCGGGCATGCGGGCCATAACGGGCTGCGCTCGCTCCACGCCCATATCGGCGAGGGTTACGGACGGGTGCGGATGGGCGTCGGCCATCCCGGCCACAAGGACGCGGTGCCGCATTACGTCCTGAAGGACTTCCCCAAGGCCGACGAGGTCTGGCTCGACGACATGCTGCGCGGTGTCTCGGACGGGGCGGCGGCGCTTGCGGAAGGGGATACCGGGCGCTTCATGAACGCGGTCGCGCTGCGACTGAACCCGCCGCGCTCGTCGAAGACTGCGCCGAAGCCGGAGGCTCCGCCGGCCACCGGGGCCCCCGAGCCGGGGCCCGAGCCGGAGGCGCGCTCCCCGCTGCAAAGGTTGGTCGATCGGTTTCGGTGAACGCGGATCGCGTGGATTGGAGGCAGGAAAGTCATGAGTTTGCAGGCGCTTCGCGCGGAGCTCGACCGGCGTTGCGGACCGGAATGGGAGAGCAACGGGCCGATGCCGCTCCTGACCCTCGAGGAGTTCTTCGACAGCCACGATTCGCTCCGGGTACACGACCAGACCCGGCGCGGGTTGCTGGCATTGCGCGAGCGGCCGGAGGTGCACGATGTCCGTCTCGGTCTGACCCGCTGGGAGGCCGATCCGGAGCCCGAATACTTCTACGTCATCACAACGCTCACGGTCGCGGCGGTCCGGAACGAGCTTCGGGCCTGTCTGATCGACGCCACCGAAATGGGCGTGCGGAACGAACATCGCGCGACCGAATCCATCGCGCTGCCAAAGGGTTACAGAAAGGTCTGGGCCTGGATTGACTGACGGGCGAAGACCTTCCCGGGCAGGATCGGCCGGCCCAGTCTTCGCGCCGCCCGGCACCGGGGTCCGGTGAGCCCGGTTCGCGACGCCTTTCGCGACCAGGCCCGCTCCTGCGCCGTGCTCGGCTCGCCCTTCATGGCGCGGCTGATGGCGCTCGCCGCCGAGCGCCCGGCGCCGGGCACGGCCGTGGCCGAAAGGGTCCTCGGCTGGGAGGGCGATGTCTCGTCGCGCGGCCAGTCGGTGCCGCTCCGGCTGGCCGGGGCGCTCCATGCGGTGAAGCGGGCGGGGCATGCCGGGCTCGGGGCGGTCTATCCGCCGGCGGAGGTGTCGGGCGC
Source organism: Paracoccaceae bacterium (assembly GCA_003605175.1). Classification (GTDB taxonomy): domain Bacteria; phylum Pseudomonadota; class Alphaproteobacteria; order Rhodobacterales; family Rhodobacteraceae; genus Ovoidimarina. The sequence continues at coordinate 117,420 of QWDA01000001.1, forward strand.
CGCGCTCCGCTTGCAGGTCTGGCCGCGAGGTGACAGGCTTGCGCTCGGCCGTGCCGATTTCCACGGCCGCTGGATCGAGTGGAGCACCGCATGCCTCGCGCAGTGATACCGGATCCGTCGCTGAACGTGATGGGCGAGCCCCTGGAACCCTGTTCCGACGCGCCGCTCACCGGGTTCTTCCGCGACGGCGCCTGCAATACCTGCGCCGAGGATCGGGGCAGCCATACCGTCTGCGCGATCATGACCGCGGAGTTCCTGGCCTATTCGAAATATGTCGGCAACGACCTGTCGACGCCCCAGCCTGCGTTCATGTTTCCCGGGCTGAAGCCGGGCGACCGCTGGTGCCTTTGCGCGAGCCGGTTCCTGCAGGCGCATGAGGAGGGCTGCGCGCCGGGCGTGCGGCTCGAGGCGACGCATCTCAGGGCGCTCGAGGTGGTGCCGCTGGAACTCCTGCGCGAGGTCGCGCTTTAGCGGTTTCAGGCCGCGCTGCGCCCGGGCGCCGTCTCGTCGTCCATCAATTCCTCGAGGAACAGCGACAGGAGCTGCGGGCGGCCCGAAACGCCCGCCTTGCGGTAGATCGCGTTGCTCTGCGCCTTGACGGTGCCTTCGGACGTGGCGCGGAGCGCGGCGATCTCGCCGGTCGAGAGGCCCTTGATCGAGAACAGCGCCACGTCGCGCTCGGCCGGGGTGAGACCCCATTCGCCGAAGCGCTGTTCGAGCAGTTCGCGGATCCGGTCCTTCGATTCCGCGACGATGCGGGTGCGGCCGAGAAAGGTTCGGGAAATGCGGAACTCGTGGTAGCCGTGCGACTTCAGTTCGGCGACGATCTGGTCGACAAGGGGGGTGACCTCGGCTTGGTTGGCAACGGGCAGGCCGTCGTGGGCAGCGGCCGGCCCGGCTGCGAAGGCGGCGAGGACGGTCAGGAGATATCGGCGGTCCATCGGTTTTCGTCCGGTTTGTGGTGCAGCGCGGCGGACGGGGAGGTCGGGTTCGCAAGGGAAGGCGAAACCCGAAAACAATGTGCTCGCCCGCAAGTGGTGGTCGGTGTGTGGTGGACGCCGCGCTGCCGGATCCTTGGGCCAGAAATCGCGGCCTTGCGCCATAAACTTTTTTCCGGAGGCCATAAACCTCGGTTTATGTGTCGCAAGGCATTGTTTCTGGTCTACAATTTCATGTCGAAACCGAGATGCTGCGCCACGGCAAAGATGTCCTTGTCGCCCCGCCCGCACATGTTCATGCAGATCAGGTGGTCCTTCGGGAGCTGGGGGGCGATCTTCATGACGTGGGCGAGGGCGTGGGAGGGCTCGAGCGCGGGGATGATTCCCTCGGTCTCGCAGCAAAGCTGGAACGCCTCCAGCGCCTCCTTGTCGGTTATCGCAACGTACGATGCCCGGCCGGTCTCGTGGAGCCAGGAATGCTCGGGGCCGATGCCGGGGTAGTCGAGCCCTGCGGAGATCGAGAAACCCTCGAGGATCTGGCCGTCACCGTCCTGCAAGAGGTAGGTCCGGTTGCCGTGCAGGACCCCCGGGCGCCCGCCGGTGAGCGAGGCGCAGTGCTCCATGCGGTCGTCGACACCCTTGCCGCCGGCCTCGACGCCGATGATCGCCACGTCCTTGTCGTCGAGGAACGGGTAGAACAGGCCCATCGCGTTCGAACCGCCGCCGATCGCGGCGATCAGCGTGTCGGGGAGACGGCCCTCGGCGGCCTGCATCTGTTCCCTGGCTTCCTTGCCGATGATCGACTGGAAATCGCGGACCATGGCCGGGTAGGGGTGCGGCCCCGCCACCGTGCCGATGCAGTAGAAGGTGTCGCGCACATTGGTCACCCAGTCGCGCAGCGCGTCGTTCATCGCATCCTTCAGGGTGCCGCGGCCGGAGGTCACCGGGATCACCTCGGCGCCGAGGAGGCGCATGCGGAACACGTTCGGCGCCTGGCGCTCGACATCGTGCTTGCCCATGTAGACCACGCATTTCAGGCCGAATTTCGCGCAGACCGTGGCCGTCGCGACGCCATGCTGGCCGGCGCCGGTCTCGGCGATGATCCGGGTCTTGCCCATGCGGCGGGCGAGGATGATCTGCCCGAGCACGTTGTTGATCTTGTGCGCGCCGGTATGGTTCAGCTCGTCGCGCTTCATGTAGACCTTCGCGCCGCCGAGGCGCTCGGTGAGGCGCTCGGCGAAGTACAGGGGCGAGGGGCGGCCGACGTAATGGGTCCAGAGATGGTTCATCTCGTCCCAGAAGCTCTGGTCGGTCTTCGCCTTCTCGTACTCGGCCTCTAGCGCGAGGATCAGCGGCATCAGCGTTTCCGACACGAAGCGCCCGCCGAACTGGCCGAAGCGGCCATTCTCGTCGGGGCCGGTCATGAAGGAGTTGATCAGGTCTTCGGGCATCGTCCTGTCTCCGTGTTAACGGTTTCGCTGAGGTACCGCCGGGACCGTGCGAGGTAAAGGGCAGGGTGCACAACCCGTACACAACACGTACACAACCTGTACACCGGCGATCACCGGGTTCGGGGCCGGCGGTGCCGAGGAGTGGGATTGGCGGCGGGGGCGATCACGTTCTCGTGAGCGGGCCGGGCGACCGCCTCGGCGGCGGACGAGGCGTTTGCGGGGCCACCTGGGGAGAGCTCCCTGCCGCCCCGGCCTTGAGCCGGGGCCTCCCGGTAGCACTGCCCGTCGAGGTCGAGGCCCCGGGTCAAGCCCGGGGCGGCCCGGGTTTCCGCGTTTGCGAGAGGCTTGGCCCCTACGGCTTCCAGAACGGCTTTTCCACCTCGGCCGCGGCGGCGGCCGGGCTGAGGCCGATATCTTCCAGGAGATATTGCGGCAGGTTCCGGAGCTTCCTGCGGGTCGCGCGGCGATATTCCCATGCCCTGGCAAGCAACACGCCACGGGAGAGCAACCGCGTCAGGGGCGGTAGCAGGTGGATCTGGGTGGTCCGGATGGACATGGCCATGATTGTACCCCTTTCTGTATTGATACAAAATTTGATTTCGGGTAGTCATCTGGTACAATGCTGCCGGTATCGCTGTCGAACGGATAATTGTTATGGGTACAATATTCCTTCCCGAAGGCTCCGAGCCGAAATACCTGCGGCTCCTCGCGGGGCTCCGGGAGGCGGTCGCGGCGGGGCGGCTCTCTCCGGGCGACCGGCTGCCGCCGGTGCGCGAGCTGGCCTTCCGGCTGGGCGTGACGCCGGGGACGGTGGCGCGGAGCTACCGGATGGCGATGGACGACGGGTTTCTGACCGCGATGCAGGGCAGCGGGACCTTCGTGGCCGAGCCGGGAACGGAGCAACGCGCGCCGCTCGACCCGACGCCGCCGGGCTGGATCAACCTTCGGACCGCGAGCGTGCCGGATGTGGGGCAGGCGCGGATCCTCACCGATCTGTTGCGCGGCCTGCCCGATCCGGGGCCGGGGGCGTACCTGCATTACCCGGTGATCTCGGGCGAGACCGTGCTGACCCGGGAACTGGCGCGCTGGTTCTCGGGCGAGGACCATGGCGAGATCGCGCCGGAGGACGTGACGCCCACCTTCGGCGGCCAGCAGGCGCTGGTGATGGCGCTGACGGGGCTGCTCTACGGGCCGCGCCCAGTGGTGCTGTCGGAGGAGCTGACCTACCAGGGGATCCGCAGCGTCTGCCGGATGCTCCGCGCGGAGATCCGCGGGCTGCCGGTGGACGCGGAGGGGATCCTGCCGGAAGCGTTCGACCGGGTCGCGGCGGAGACCGGCGCGCAGGTGCTGGTGACGAGCGCCTGCGTGAACAACCCGACCACGCGGACCACGAGCCGGGCGCGGCGCGAGGCGCTGATCGCGGTGGCCCGCGCGCGGCATGTGGCGATCCTCGACGACGATTGCTTCGGCGTGGTTGAGCTGGTGGGCCCGTCCTACCGGCTGATGGCGCCGGAGATCACCTGGGTGGCCGGGACGCTGACCAAGACGGTGAGCCCGGAGCTGCGGCTGGGCGCGATCATCGCACCGCCGGGGCGGGGCGCCGAGATGCGGGCGATCGCGCAGCAGCATTTCTACGGCATGCCGCAGCCGCAGACGATGCTGAACGAGGCGCTGCTGGCTTCGGGCGCGGCGGCGGAGATCAAGCGGAAGGTGCGGGCCGAGATCGCGGCGCGGGTGCAGATCGCGCGGCCGATGCTGGCGCGGTTCGGGGCGGCGATGCGCGATCCGGTGCCGTTCTTCTGGCTGCCGCTGCCGCGGGGCTGGCGCTTGTCGACCTTCGTTCGGGCCGGCGAGGCCGAGGGGCTGAAGATGCGGGCGGCGGACGAGCTGGCGCTCGATGCGGCCCGCGCACCGGCGGCGGTGCGGCCGACGGTGAGCGCGGTGGAGAGCCGCGAGGAGCTGGTCGAGGCGCTGGGGCGGCTGGTGCGGCTGCTCGAGACGCCGCCGGTGGAGGACGGGGCGTGATCAGTGGAAGAGCGCGGCGTTGATCGCACCGATGGAGATGCCGGCGCCCCGGTCGGGCGCCTCGCCGGCTCCGATCAGCGCCTCGGCGGCGCCGCCCCGGAGCAGGAGGACCTTGCATTCGCGGGGCATGGTTGGGTCCTCCTCACAGGCCCATCGCCAGGCCAGAAAGGCCCGCGAGGATCAGGTAGGCCGCCACCACGTAGTTGAGGATCCGGGGCGCGATCAGGATGGCGATCCCGGCGGCGAGCGCCAGGACGGATTGCAGGAAGAACGGGCTGACATACATGGGACCACTCCGGTTTTGGTCGGCGCCGGGATCTGCGCGCCGGGACTGAACCGGAGATATGGCGGCTGCCTGACCGGCGCCTTTCGGCGGGATTACGAATGCGCAAGGTGGCTGCCGGCTGTTTTCCGCCGGCCAGGGTCCGGATCATGGTTCGCGCGGGTGCCGGTTGACCGGCCGGGGAGGCAGGGATAGATTCGGGACATGTGGATGTAGCTTCGATTTCCGGAGTTGGTGTCATGCCGAAGCGGCCTGTTGAGGAAGTTCGCGGGGCAGTTGTGGATCATGCGGCCCGGGTGGCCGACGATCCCGAGATGGATTATTTTCCGGCGAGCCAGATCGAGGGCGAAGCCTGGGTGATCGGTGTCCTGCAGGATCTGATCGCGTTTGCCGAGCATCGCGATCTCAAGGACGTGCGCGAGGCCCTGGAAGAGGCGCACCGGATCGCCGCGCGGACGCTGCTGCACTGAGATTTCTGGCCGCTGCGGGCATTGCGCAACCGATGCATCCGAGGCCAGCCCTGTCGTGCCATGAGCGCACCTCCGGTGCGACGACGGGCAGGCGCGCGCCCGGCGGCCCTTCGGGCCTCGATTCCGGGCGGGGGTGCCGCACATTCTCGAACCGGAAAGCCCTGTAACCTTTTCCCGGAATTGCCCTATCTAGGGGCAAAGGAGATTGCCCCATGACCAACCCGCTGCTTGCCCCATCCGACCTGCCCTTCGGGATCGCGCCTTTCGCGGAGATCTCGGATGCGGATTTCGCGCCGGCCGTGGAGGCGGCGCTTGCCGAGGCGCGGGCGGCGGTGGCGGCGATTGCCGGGAACCCGGAGCCGCCGACATTCGCCAACACGGTGGAGGCGCTGGAGCAGGCCGACGAGGCTTTGGGCCGGGTCCTGGGCGTGTTCTACACGCTGGCGGGGACCGACGCCAACGAGGCGCGGAACGCGCTGCAGCGGGAATTTTCGCCGAAGCTCGCGGCCTACGGGTCGGAAGTGACGATGAACCCCGCGCTGTTCGCGCGGATCGAGGCGCTGTGGGAGACGCGGGACGGGCTCGGGCTGACGCCGGAGCAGGCGCGGGTGCTGATGCTGACGCGACGCGGCTTCGTGCGGGCCGGCGCGCAGCTCGAGGGGGAGGACCGGGACCGGCTGAAGGCGGTGAAGGAGCGGCTGGCGGTGCTCGGGACGGCGTTCACGCAGAACCTGTTGAAGGACGAGGCGTCCTGGTCGATGCCCTTGTCGGAGGGGTCCATGGCGGCGTTGCCGGATTTCGTCGCCGACGCGGCGCGCGCGGCGGGCGCGGAGCGCGGCGAAGGCGGGCCGGTGGTGACGTTGTCGCGGTCGCTGGTGGTGCCGTTCCTGCAGTTCTCGCCCGACCGCGAGCTCCGGCGGCTTGCCTACGAGGCCTGGGTGGCGCGGGGCGCGGGTGGCGGCGAGACCGACAACCGGGCAATCGCGGCGGAGACCCTGAGCCTGCGCGAGGAGCGGGCGCGGCTTCTGGGCTACGGCAATTTCGCGGCGTACAAGCTCGAGACCGAGATGGCGAAGACGCCCGCTTCGGTGCGGGGCCTCCTGATGCAGGTCTGGGCCCCGGCCAAGGCGGCGGCGGATGCGGATGCCGCCGTGCTGGAGGCGATGCTGCATGCCGACGGCTTTCCGGGGCGGCTCGAGCCCTGGGACTGGCGCTATTACGCGGAGAAGCGGCGCAAGGCGGAGCACGATCTCGACGAGGCGGAATTGAAGCCCTATCTGCAGCTCGACCGGATGATCGAGGCGGCGTTTGCCTGTGCCAACCGGTTGTTCGGGCTGGAATTTTCGCCCGTGGATGTCGGGTTGCACCACCCGGACGCACGCGCCTGGGAGGTGGTGCGGGACGGGCGGCACGTGGCGCTGTTCGTGGGCGATTACTATGCGCGGGCCTCGAAGCGGTCGGGCGCCTGGTGTTCGGCGATGCGCTCGCAGCGGAAGCTGGGCGGCGAGCAGCGGCCCATCGTCTTGAACGTCTGCAATTTCGCGAAGCCCTCGGAGGGGGCGCCGGCCTTGCTGTCCTATGACGACGCGCGGACGCTTTTCCACGAGTTCGGCCATGCGCTGCACCAGATGCTGTCGGACGTGACCTATGAGAGCATCTCGGGCACCTCGGTGGCGCGGGATTTCGTGGAACTGCCCTCGCAGCTTTACGAGCACTGGCTGGAAGTGCCGGAGGTGCTGTCGGAATTCGCCACCCATGCGAAGACCGGGGAGGCGATGCCGGACGATCTGCGCGAACGGCTTCTGGGCGCCCGGACCTTCGACATGGGGTTCCAGACGGTGGAATATCTGGCCTCGGCGCTGGTGGATCTCGCCTTCCATGACGGGCCGGCGCCGGCCGACCCGATGCAGAAACAGGCCGAGGTGCTGGAGGGGATCGGCATGCCGCGGGCGATCGGGATGCGCCATGCGACGCCGCACTTCGCCCATGTCTTCGCCGGCGACGGCTATTCGAGCGGGTATTACTCCTACATGTGGTCGGAAGTGATGGATGCCGATGCCTTCGCGGCCTTCGAGGAGGCCGGCGGCGCGTTCGATGCCGAGACCGCGCGGCGGCTGGAGGAGACGATCCTCTCGGTGGGCGGCTCGGAAGAGGCGGAGGCGCTCTACACGCGGTTCCGCGGGCGGATGCCGGGGCCCGAGGCGCTCCTGCGCGGGCGCGGGCTCGCGGCCTGAGCCTCGCCGCGCTTTTGCGCGTCGATCCGCCGGGGGGGGGCGCGGCCCCCCGGACCCCCCCGGAGCATTTTTGGCCAGATGACGGTGAAGAGCGGTTCGGTGCGGCCGAGGGAGGCTCGGGTGGTGGTTTCGTGCCGCGAAGGGGGTTATTGGCGGATCTCGTCGGGATCGACGCCCCAGAGCGCGGTCTTGCGGACCCAGCCCCTTTCGCCGTCGGCGCTGATCCGGCACCAGTCGCGGGTGCATTCGCCGAGCCGGGCGATCACGCCGGCTTCGGCGCGGGCGTTCACCGGGGCGCCGTCTTCGGGTTTCATGGCGAGCGCCACCATGTCCTCCTGCACGATCACCGTGCGGGTGCCGGAAAGCAGCGAGTAGTGCATCCAGCCGCCGGCGCCGTCGAGGTCGCGGACCCGGCGCCAGTGGCCGAATTCGTCGGTGATCTCCAAGGGCATGTCGCGGCGGGTGAAGACCCAGTCGATGCGGTGCGAGAGCGAGGGGCCGCGGCGGACATTGCCCTCGGTGGTCTTGAGCGAGACGTAGCGCGGGAGCGGCAGGTGGGTGACCGGGCCGACATCCTTTTCGCCGGCCTCGTACTCGTCGGCCGCCGACAGGACGGGCACGCCGAAGGCCAGGGCGGCCGCCAGGAGAAAGCCCGCGTTGCGTCTGCTTGTCATGCCCGCCTTCGTGATTTCGGCTTGCCCGCGCCGGTTTCGCTCAGGGCGTCTTTCGGATGGCTTGTGCCGCGCCCCGTTCCTTGACACTTTGCCCCAGACGGAGCCGGAACGGAAGACGGAGCGCGGGTGGAGATGGGTGGCAAGAAGCTCGGTGTGGTCGTCACGCGACGGTTGCCGGAACGGGTCGAGACCCGGATGAAGGAGCTGTTCGACGTCACGCTCCGCACCGACGATTCGAAGATGACCCGCGAGGAGTTGGCGCTGGCGGTTCGTGGCGCCGACGTGCTGGTGCCCTGCGTGACCGACCAGATCGACGCGGCGCTCCTGGCGCAGGCGGGCGACAGGCTGAAGCTGATCGCGAATTACGGGGCGGGGGTCGATCATATCGACGTGGCCTCCGCCCGGCAGCGGGGGATCCTGGTGTCGAACACGCCGGGCGTGGTGACCGAGGACACCGCCGACATGACCATGGCGCTGATCCTTTCGGTGATCCGGCGGATCCCCGAAGGCATGGCGGTGATGCAGAAGGGTGAATGGGAGGGCTGGGCGCCCACCGCCTATATGGGCGGCCGGCTCGGCGGGCGGCGGCTCGGGATCCTCGGCATGGGCCGGATCGGCCAGGCGGTGGCGCGGCGCGCGGGCGCCTTCGGGATGCAGGTGCATTACCACAATCGCCGCCGTCTCCGCGACGAGATCGAGGAGGAGCTCGACGCGACCTATTGGGAGAGCCTCGACCAGATGGTGCGGCGGGTCGATATCGTCTCGGTGAACTGCCCGCACACGCCCTCGACCTTCCACCTGATGAACGCGCGCCGGCTGAAGATGATGAAGCCCGACGCGATCATCGTGAACACCTCGCGCGGCGAGGTGATCGACGAGAACGCGCTCACGCGGATGCTCAGGGCCGGCGAGATCGCCGGCGCCGGGCTCGACGTGTTCGAGCATGGCCACGAGATCAACCCGCGGCTGAGGGCGCTGCCGAACGTGGTGCTCCTGCCGCATATGGGCTCGGCGACCGTCGAGGGGCGGGTCGAGATGGGCGAGAAGGTGATCATCAACATCAAGACTTTCGACGACGGGCACCGGCCGCCGGATCTTGTCGTTCCGTCGATGCTCTAGGCCGCGAAAGGTCTGGAAAGACGTGAAAGTTTGCGTTTGACCTCAAGTTCGCTCGAGGTCCTAGGGTGGCATTCCTCAGATCGGAAAAGGAGTGCCCGATGCAAGCGTCAGCCCGTCTCGAACATGTCAATGTCACCGTCACCGACCCCGCGGCGACCGCCGCCTGGCTGCACCGCGTGTTCGGCTGGCGCACCCGCTGGGAAGGCGCGGCCAAGGACAACGGCCACACCATCCATGTGGGCGAGGAGGCGACCTATGTGGCGCTCTACCGGCCTGCCGTCGCTGCCGATGCGCCGGGGGTCAGCTACACCACGCGGGGTGGGTTGAACCACTGGGCGGTGGTGGTCGACGACCTCGACGCCACCGAGGCGCGGGTGCGCGAGGAGGGGTTCACGCCCCACAGCCACGCCGATTACGAGCCCGGGCGGCGGTTCTATTTCCGCGACGGCGACGGGATCGAGGTCGAGGTGGTGAGCTACGCCTGAGCCCCTCGCGCCCGGCGCCGGGGTTCGCTAGGGTCGCGGTCGGAAGAGACCGGGAGAGCCGCCCTGAGACGTGAGACGACGCTGAACCTCTCGGCCGGCCTGGCCTCTGTCACGGTCGCGCTGACGCTGGTCGGGCTGAAGATCTGGGCGCTGAGCGAGACCGGCGCCCTGTCGGTCGCGGCCTCGCTCGCGGATTCGGCGGTCGATCTGATGATCTCGGCCGGCGGGCTCGCCGCCATCGCCTATGCCGCGAAGCCGGCCGACGAGGATCACGCCTTCGGGCACAGCTCGGCCGAGGATCTCGCGGCGCTGGGGCAGGCGGTGTTCATCCTCGTTTCGGCCGCGGTGATCGGCTGGGCGGCGGTGCGGCGGCTGCTGGCCGAGGCGCCGGCGCCCTTGGCCTCCGAGACGAAGGGCATGGCGGTGATGGGGGCCTCGATCCTGCTCACCGCCGGACTCGTGCTCTGGCAGCGGCATGTGGCGCGGGCCACCGGGAGCCGGGTGGTGAGTGCGGATTCGCTGCACTACCTGGGCGATCTGGTGCCGGGGCTGGGGGCGGTGATCTCGCTCTGGGCGTCGCAGCGCTTCGGGCTCGGGCAGATCGACTCGGTGGTGGCGCTGGGCGCGGCGGCGATGCTGATCGTCGGCGCGGTCCGGATCGGCAAGGGCGCCACCGACGCGCTGATGGACCGCCGCGCCGACCCGGCACTGATCGCCCGGATCGAGGCGATCGCCGGTGCCTGGCCGGGGGTTCATGGCTTCCACGACCTCAAGACGCGCACCGCCGGGTCGCGGGTCTTCGTGAACCTGCATATCGAACTCGACGGGGCGCAGAGCCTCGAGGACGCCCACGCCATCGGCGCCGCGCTGCGCCGCGCCATCGTCGAGGCGGTGCCGCAGGCCGACGTCATCATCCACAAGGATCCCGTGGGCGTGGCGCGCCATCCGGACGATCCGCGGGGCTGAACCGGTGCCCATCTTGGGCGTTGCGGGCGCGGGCTTGCCGGGGCGGTATTCTGGTCGCGGGCGATGGCGGACGGTCGGGACGGAACGCTTGTGACGGGGGATGCCGGGCGATTTGGCGGGACGCGGACGCGGCGGTGCGGCGGCTGATGCGGTAGCGGAGGCGGAGGATCGAAAGGTCGGTCGAACATAGGGCGACAGGAAGTGGCGCAAGATCGCGGGGCCGCGCAATTGGCGGCGCAAGCGCGACCATCAAGACACCATCGTTTTTTTCCATATATTTCAGTTATTTGGCCTTCATTGTCCGGCCGGCGACATAGACGTCTGCCACGCTCCTATCGTCGCCCATCATGATCGTCGGGAAGACGGCTTCCCAGATCGTTTCCGCGCGGGCGGTGGCCTGGGCGATGGCGGGCGTGGCGGCGAGGTCGAGGATGACGAGGTCGGCCTCGGAGCCGGGAGCGAGGGTGCCGATCTTGTCTTCCATGCGCAGCGCGCGGGCGGAGCCTTCGGTGGCGAGCCAGAGGAGTTGGGCGGGGTGGAGCGCGCGGCCGCGGAGCTGGGCCACCTCATAGGCGGCGGCCATGGTGCGGAGCATCGAGAAGGAGGAGCCGCCGCCGGTATCGGTGGCGAGGCCCACGCTCTGGCCGGCGGCGCGGAGCCCGCCCATGTCGAAGAGGCCCGAGCCGATGAAGCTGTTCGAGGTGGGGCAGTGGATCAGCGCGGCATCGACCTCGCGCAACCGGGCGCGTTCGCGGGGCTCGAGATGGATCGCGTGGCCGTAGAGGCCGTTCGGGCCGAGGAGGCCGAAGCGCTCGTAGGTGTCGAGATAGTCGCGCGCCTCGGGGTAGAGGGATCGGACCCAGGCGATCTCGTCGGTCTGTTCCGAGAGATGGGTCTGCATCAGGCAATCGGGGTGTTCGGCCCAGAGCGCGCCGAGCGCCTCCAGTTGCTCCGGCGTCGAGGTGGGCGAGAAGCGCGGGGTGATGACGTAGGCGGCGCGGCCGCGCCCGTGCCAGGTTTGGAGGAGGCGTTTCGAACCGTCATAGGCGGATTGTGCGGTGTCGCGCAGGCCCTCGGGGGCGTTTCTGTCCATGCAGGTCTTGCCGGCGGCGACGCGCATGCCGCGCGCCTCGGCCGCGGCGAAGAAGGCCTCGACGCTCTCGGGGTGGATCGTGCAGTAGCTGGCGACGGTGGTGGTGCCATGGGCGAGGATCAGGTCGAGATGGCGGGCGGCGATCTCGGCGGCGTAGTCGGGGTCGGAGAAGCGCATTTCCTCGGGGAAGGTGTAGGTGTTCAGCCAGTCGATCAGCCGCTTGCCCCAGGAGGCGATGATCGCGGTCTGGGGGTAGTGGGCATGAGCGTCGACGAAGCCCGGGAGGATCAGGCCATCGCCGTAGGAGATGGTGCGGGCACCGGGATGGGCGGCGCGGAGCCGGTCCTCGGGCCCGGTCTCGAGGATCGTGCCGCCCGAAAGCGCCACGGCGCCGCGGCGTTCGTGGAGTGCCGCTTCGGGGCCCGCCACGAACGGGTCGGCGTGGAAGGTCAGGACCTGGCCGGTCAGGAGGATCGTTTCTTGCATCGGGCTCTCCGTTCGGGGCGAGACTAGAGAGGATGCGCGCCGGTGGGAACGCTCGTTCTCGGCAGACATCGACTTCCGATGCACCGAAGCGCGGAGCCGGGCGGGCGCCTGCCCGTGGGATGGCGCTGCAACGGCCATGCGGAGCGATTTATCTCACCAGCCCGCCGTACAATCGTTCGGCGCGGAACGTCACCAGAGCGCCAGCCCGTGGGGACGGGCAGGCGCTCGCCCGGCGGCCCGTGCCGGGCCTTGATTCCGGGCGGGGCTGCCGCACAGCCGTTGTATAGGCGCCAGCCCGGTCGTGCCGAAGGCACGCCTCCGGCTCTACACAGGTAGGCTCACTCGGCGTCTTTGGCGCCTTAGGACGGGGGCAAGGCATCGCCGATATCGAGACCCGGGATTGCGGCACAGGTCCGGTTCCGAGGAAACTCCAGGTGGCCGGACGAGGGGCCGTAAATCTCCGACCCGCCCCCTGTTTCTTTGAAACACCTTCGCCTAAGGTCGCCCGAAAGCGGGCGCGGGGCAGCATGAACGACGACGCCGAGATCATCGAGCTCGAAGAGCCGGACGAGACCGAGGAAGAGGGCTATCCGCTCACCTCCCGGTTCTATTCGGCAATGCGGCTCGCCATCGCGGCGGGCGACGGCGACCGGCTGAGAGAGGCCGTCGAGCCGCTCCACGCCGCCGATATCGCCGACCTTCTGGAACAGGTGGGCGGCGGCGAGCGGCGCGAGATCCTGCTTCTGGCGCCCGATATCGTCGATGGCGAGGTCTTGTCGGACCTCCACGAGGGGCTGCGCGAGGAGGTCATGGCGTTCCTGCCGCCCGAGGCGCTGGGCGAGGCGCTGCGCGAGCTCGATTCGGACGACGTGGTCGACCTGATCGAGGATTTCGAGGAGGAGCGGCAGGAGGCGCTGCTCGGGGCGCTCGACGATGCCGACCGGGTGGCCGTCGAGCAGGCGCTGGCCTATCCGGAATATTCCGCCGGCCGCCTGATGCAGCGCGAGGTGGTGGCGCTGCCCGAGCATTGGAACGTGGGTGACGCGATCGACTGGATGCGGAACCAGGAGGACCTGCCGGAGGATTTCTACCATATCGTGATGGTCGATCCGCGGCACCGGCCGGTGGGTTACGTCGCCCTGGGCAAGCTCATGGCCTCGCCCCGGGCGCGGCCCTTGTCGGAGATCCTCGACGACGATTTCCGTACCTTCGAGACGGAGGACGAGGAGGCCGATGTGGCCTATGCGTTCAACCAGTATCACCTGATCTCGGCGCCGGTGGTGGATGCCGAGGGGCGGCTCGTGGGCGTCATCACCATCGACGACGCGATGATCGTGCTCGACGAGGAGCACGAGGAGGACATCCTGCGCCTGGCCGGTGTCGGCGAGGAGGGCGGCTCGATGTCGTCCTCGGTGACCGAGATCGTCAAGGGGCGGTTTCCCTGGCTGGCGGTGAACCTGGTGACGGCCATCGTCGCCTCGATGGTGATCGCCCAGTTCGAGGGTGCCATCGCGCAGGTGGTGGCGCTGGCGGTGCTGATGCCGATCGTCGCCTCGATGGGCGGCAACGCCGGCACCCAGGCGCTGACCGTGGCGGTGCGCGCCATCGCGACGCGCGACCTCACCGGCTCCAACGTGCTCCGGGTGATCCGGCGCGAGGCGATGGTGGGGCTGCTGAACGGGCTCGCCTTCGCGGCGATCATGGGGGTGATCGGGGTGGTCTGGTTCGGGATGCCGATGCTGGGCGTGGTGATCGCCGCGGCGATGGTCATCAACCTCGTGGTGGCGGGACTCGCGGGGATCGGAATACCTTTCCTGCTCGAACGGGCCGGGGTCGATCCCGCGCTGGCCTCGGGCGCTTTCGTGACAACGGTGACTGATGTGATCGGATTTTTCGCTTTCCTGGGGCTGGCTGTGGTGCTGCTGCTATGATCGACGATGTGAAGAAAGAGGCGCGGAAGGCGGCTTTCGCGGCGCGGAAGGAAGCCAAGGGCGCGGTGGACGAGGACGCGGCGCGGGCGATCCTCGCGGGCGTGCTCGACCCCCATGACGGGTGCACGCTCTCGGGCTACCTGCCGATCCGGACCGAGATCGACCCGGTGCCGGTGATGGCCGGCTGGACCGGCAATGTGGGCGTGCCGGTGATCGGCGCGGCGGGCGAGCCGCTCAGCTTCTCGCGCTGGCGGCCCGACGCCGAGCTGGTCGAGGGCCCGTTCGGCGCGATGGTGCCGCGCCAGTGGCTCCCGGTGGTGCCCGAGGTGCTGATCGTGCCCCTCCTGGCGTTCTCCGAGGAGGGCTACCGGCTCGGCTATGGCGGCGGGTTCTACGACCGGACGCTCGAAAAGCTGCGCGCCGAGGGCCCGGTCTTCGCGGTGGGTTTCGCCTTCGAGGCGCAGCTGATGGAGGACCTGCCGCTGGAGCCGACCGACCAGCGGCTCGACGCGGTGGTGACCGAGGCGGGAGTCAGGCGGTTTCGGTAGGGGGGCACAGGGATTGGCGGCCTGTTTCTCCGAGTTTGTCTGGCATCGAGCGCCGGGCGGGCGCCTGACCGGGGGCTGGCGCTGCAACGGCCGAACGGCGCGCTTTATGCCGGCCAAGCACGTGCTCGGGTGGCACGGGCAGCGCTCCGGTCCCAAAGCGCCAGACCGCAGGGCCGGTCAGGCGCTCGCTTGGGCAGCGGCTTCGCCGCTTGTTCCGGGCGGGGTGGCGCGGGTGGCCATTTTGGCGCGAACCGAGGATTTGCTCCCGGCCCGCCGCGCCTACCGGTCCGACGGGTGGTTCACGCCGTCGTTCCAGGGGATCTCGCCGAGCGCGCGGACGTTGACGCCTTCGAGGATCGCGGCGTTGACGCCGTATTCGTTGGGGTTCGAGCGGCGGCGGTGGTGGGTGTAGATGCCGCAGATCGAGCAGAAATAGTGTTTCGCGGTCCTGGTGCCCCATTCGTAGAGCGTGAGCACCTCTTCGCCGCGGACCACGCGGACGCCGCCCAAGGGCGCGGTCACCGCGACGGCGCCGCGGCGCATGCAGAACGAGCAGTCGCAGCGGCGGGCTGTCGCGAGGCCGCCCTCGGCGAGGGTCACCTCGAGTTCGACGGCGCCGCAATGGCAGGTGCCTTTCATCGTCTTCTCCTCACGGTCGGAATGCGGGTCCGGGCGATCCGGTAGCGGGCGCCGGGATGGGGCGGGTGGCCCTCGGTGCGGGACCAGAAGGCCGCGCCGCCGCGGCGCTGCCAGAGCGGCAGCGCGAGCAGGAGCCCGGCGACGAAGCCGCCCACATGGGCCCAGTAGGCGATGCCGCCCGCCGTGCCGGCGCCGACGCCGCCGATGAGCTGCATCCCGAACCAGAGCGCGAGCATGATCCAGGCCGGGATCGGCAGGATCCTGAAGAACACGATCAGGATGATGAGGATGTCCACCCGCGCCTTCGGGAACATCAGGAGATAGCCGCCCATCACCCCGGCGATGGCGCCCGAGGCGCCGACCATCGGCGCGAGCGAGGCCGGATCGGCGGCGATCTGGAGGACGGCGGCGCCGAGCCCGCTTGCGAGGTAGAAGGCGAGGAAGCCCGTATGGCCCATCTCGTCTTCCATGTTGTCGCCGAAGATCCAGAGGAACAGCATGTTGCCGCCCAGATGCATGACGCTGCCGTGCAGGAACATCGAGCTGAGGAACGAAACCGGGTTCTCGGCGGCCCAGGCGGGCACCAGCGCCCAGTCGGCGTAGAACAGGCGCAGCGCGTGCGGTTGCGAGAGGAGCGGCCAGGTGGCGACGAAGACCGCCACGTTCACCGCGATCAGCGCGAAGGTGACATAGGGCACCCGTTCGGACGGGTTGTGATCGCGCAACGGGAACATGGCGCGGAGGCTGGCGGGGCGGGGCGGCGGCGTCAAGCGCTCCCGTCGAGTTGAGTTGACAGGGGCCGTGGGGGCGGCAGGATCGGGGCATGCGTATTCTTGCCCTTCTCCTTCTGGTCCCCGCCGCCGCCTTCGCCGAATGTCCGCCGGTGGCCGACCACGATGCCGAGCTGGCCGAGCTGTTCGAGGCGGCGCGGGCGGCGCCCTCGGAGGCGGCGGCGCGGCCGCTCATGAACGCGATGTGGGAGATCTGGACCGACGCGCCCGACGAGCCCTCGGCCGAGCTTCTGAAGCGCGGCATGGGGGCGATCCGGGTGGCGGATCACCTGACCGCGCTCGATGCGTTCGACAAGCTGACCGCCTATTGCCCGGATTATGCCGAGGGCTGGAACCAGCGCGCCTTCGTGCATTTCCTGTCGGGGGAGCACGAGGCGGCGCTCGCGGATCTCGAGCGGACGGTGGCCCTGAGCCCGACCCATGTGGGGGCGCTTTCGGGGCTGGCGCTGACGCTCACCGCGCTCGGCCGCGAGGCGGAGGCGCAGCACTGGCTGCGCGCGGCCCTGGCGCTCAATCCCTGGATTGCCGAGCGGCATCTGTTGAAGCCCGAGGCGGCGCCGGGCACCGATCTCTGATTTTCATCGCGGCGCGGGCGGATTAAGAGGGGCGGGGCGGCCCCTTGGCGGAATGGTAGACGCAAGGCACTTAAAATGCCTGGCCCTCGGGCGTTCCGGTTCGAATCCGGAAGGGGCTACCAGCGTGGATTGACTGCCCGCGCGTCTCATCGAAATCTGCACAACTTCTCAATCGTGTCTGCATAGCGCCCGGCGATGACGGGGGGCATGAGACATGCACCCTTCGCCGAACGGCTTTCCCTGATCCTCCTCGCAGCCGCCTCGCTGGCGCTGGCCTGGCATCCGGTCGAGTGGCTGGTCGCGACCTGGACCGAGCCGAGCCATGCCTCGGTGGGCTACCTCTATTTCGGCGCGGTCCTGGCGATCGCCGTTGTCTCGCTGCGGAGCGGGCCGGTCCGGGGCGGCGCGCGGGGGCTGCCTTTCGGGCTGTTCGCGCTGGCGGCCGGGGTGCGGCTCCTGTCGCAGGTACTGGCGATCAACCTTCTGGGCGGGCTGGCGCTGGCGGTCGATGTCTTTGCGCTGGCGCGGGCGGCGGGGCTGGAGCGGCGACCCCGGCCGGTCTCGCCGTTCTGGTTCGCCGCGCTGTTCCTCTTCGCGCTGCCATTGGGGAAGGTGATCGAGCGGCTTCTCGGCTTTCCCTTGCAGATGGTATCGGCGCGGCTCTCTTGCGGGGCCTTGAGCCTCGTCTACCCGGGCACGGAGTGCGCGGGGGTGCGGATCGGGATCGGCGGGCAGGATGTGCTGGTCGATTTGCCCTGTGCAGGGGCGTCGGGGCTGATGCTGATGATGGCGCTCTACGCGGGGCTGTCGGCCTGGCAGGCGCCGCGGTTTCGGGTGGCCGTGCTCTGGGGGGTGGTGACGCTGGCGCTGGCGGTGGCGGGGAACGCGCTCCGCATCGCGCTGATCGCGGCGGCGCTGGCGGACGGGGTCGATGCGATGGCGGAGCCTTTGCATTCGACGATCGGGCTGTTCACGCTTGGCCTGTCCGCGCTGCCGCTTCTGGTCTTCTACCGCGCGCCGGTCCGGCGCCCTGTGCCCACGCCGGTGCGGGCGGGGCGGCTGCCGTCGGTGCTGCGGCTGCCGGCCTCGGTTATGTTCGTCGCACTGGCGGGTTGGATCGTCACCCGGCCGGCGGCGCCGGTGGATGTTTCGGCGGGGGTGACGCCGCAGCCCTTTCCGGCGGCGCTGGCGGGGGCGGTCGGCCGCAAGGTGCCGCTGAGCCCGGTCGAGGCGCTCTATTTCACCGCCTATGGCGGGACGGCGGAGAAGGTGCAGTACGGGCTTCTGGGCCTGAACCGGGTCAGCACGACCTCGCCCTTGCGCCATCTGCACAGCCCGGAGACCTGCCTGAACGGCCTCGGCTACGGCACGCGGTTTCTCGGCACCCGGCACGAGGGCGCGCCGAGCTCGGTCTACGAGGCCACCGGCCCGGACGGCACGGTGTGGCTGGTGGCGGTGACCTATGTTTCGGACGACGGCCGCGCGGTGACCAGCGTCGGCGAGGCGGTCTGGCACTGGCTGAACGGGCGCGGCCGCACCTGGAGCGCGGTGCAGCGGATCACGCCCCTTGCCCTCGACCCCGACACGCGCCGCCGGCTGGAAGACGCCGCGCTGGCCGCGCTCGATATCCCGATTTCCAAGAAGGAGCCCCTGTCATGAGCATGATGAAACCTTTCCTTGTCCTGGCACTGGTCGCCTGGGTTGGCCCGGCCGCGGCTGCGCCCGGCGACGACGAGGTGGCCGGCCGCGTGCTGGGCCGGATCGACGGGCAGGAGGTCGAACTGCCGATGCTGCGGTCCGACTATGCCGTCGAGATCCAGGGCGACCTGGCGACGGTGACGCTGACCCAGGTTTTCGAGAACCCCTATGGCGCGGCGATGAGTGCGGAGTACCTGTTTCCGCTCAATCGGCGCGCGGCGGTCCATTCCATGGAGATGGAGGTGGGCGACGAGCTGGTGAAGGCGGTGATCCGGAAGAAGGCGGAGGCAGAGGAGACTTTTGCCAAGGCCGAGAGCGAGGGCAAGGCGGCGGCGCTCCTGACCCAGCACCGGCCGAACATGTTCACGCAGAGGGTGGCGAACCTGATGCCCGGGCTGCCGGTCACGGTGCGGCTGAGCTATGTGCAGCCGGTGCCGCGGATCGACGGGGCCTATGAACTGGTGGTGCCGATGGTGGTGGGGCCGCGCTACGTGGGCGTGGCGGAGGCGCCGGTGGATAGTGAGGAGATGCAGGTGGAGGCGGGCGGCTGGGAGATGGCGGCGCTGCCGGATTATCCGAAGGTGGTCGGGCTCGACCTGCCGGGGGAGATCGCGCCGGAGCGGGTGGGGTTGTCGCTGAGCCTTCATGCGGCGGTGCCGGTGGTGTCCTTCGCCAGCGCGACCCATGATCTGCAGGTGACCGAGGCGGAGGACGGCACGCTGGGGGCGGGGTTCGCGGGCGGTCGGGTGATCGACAATCGCGATCTGGTGGTGCGCTATGCGCTGGGCGGCGAGGCGGTGAGCGCCGGGGTGATGACCCATGCCGATGCGCGGGGGCAGTTCCTGTCGCTTCTGATCGAGCCGCCGCTGGCGGGGGCGGTGGCGCCGACGCCACGGGAAATCGTTTTCGTGCTCGACACCTCGGGGTCGATGGATGGCGAGCCGATCGAGGCGAGCAAGCGGTTCATGGCTTCGGCGCTGACGGGGCTCAGGCCGGAGGATTATTTCCGGATCATCCGGTTTTCGAACGATACCGGCCAGTTTTCCGACGCGGCGGTGCCGGCGACGGAAAGCAACCGGCGGGCGGGGCTGGCCTATGTGCGCGGGCTGCAGGCGGGCGGCGGGACGGAGATCGACAACGCGATCCGCACCGCCTTTGCGACGCGGCAGCCCGAGGGTGTGCTGCGGATCGTGGTGTTCCTGTCGGACGGTTATATCGGCGAGGAGGCGAAGGTGCTCCGGACGATCCGGCGCGATATCGGCGCGGCGCGGATCTATGCGTTCGGGGTGGGAACCTCGGTGAACCGCTATCTGCTCGAGGGGATGGCCGAGGAGGGGCGCGGCTATGCGCGCTATGTCGATCCGACCGAGGCGGCGGGCGAGGTGGCCGAGGCGCTGGCGGCGGATCTGCAGAGCCCGGTGCTCACGGATATCGAGATCGACTGGGGCGGGCTCGAGGTCTCCGAGGTGAGCCCGGCGCGGATCCCCGACCTGTTCGAGGGGCGGCAGCTCCGGGTGCTGGCGCGCTACGAGGGCGGGACCGGGACGGTGCGGGTGAACGGGGTCTCGGCGGGGCGGCGCGCCTCGCTGCCGGTCGAGGTCGCGCCTGGTGGCGTGGCGCCCGCGATCCCGCTGATCTGGGCGCGGGGGCGGATCGCCGACCACGAGCGCGCGCTTGCGGTGGGCGATGGGTCGGCGGAGGCGCACGAGGCGGCGATCACGCGGCTGGGGCTCGATTTCGCGCTGCAGAGCCGGTTCACTTCCTTCGTTGCCGTCTCCGAGAAGGTGGTGAACACCGATGGCCCGGCGCGGCAGGCGCAGGTTGCGCTGCCGCAGGTGGCGGGCGTGCCGGCCTCGGCCTATCCGAGCTTTTCCGGCTCCTCCGCGCCCGAGCCGCAGACATGGCTGGGCATGATCGTCCTGGCCGCGCTGGCCGTCGCGCGCGGGTTTCTGGTGCCGCCACGCCGAAAAACGGCTGGATCGGACGATGGCTCCGGGGTTAGGTCGTGACAACGAGGAGAGCAGGGCCATGGCGGCAAGTGCAGCGTCCCACGTGTTGGTGGTGGACGACGATCCCAATATCCGCGAGGTCATCGCGATCGCGCTCGAGGAGGCCGGGATGCAGGTGACCGAGGTCGAGAACGGCCGTCGCGCGGTGACCGAGGTGGGGCGGCTCGCCCCGGATATCGTGATCATGGATGTGGGCATGCCCGAGCTCGACGGGTTCGACGCCTGCCGCGCGATAAGGCGGAGCTCGGCGGTGCCGCTCCTGTTCCTGACCGCGCGGGACGAGGAGGTGAACCGGGTGGTGGGGTTCGAACTGGGCGCCGACGATTACGTGTGCAAGCCGTTCAGCCCGCGCGAGCTGGTGCTGCGGGTCCGGGCGATCCTCGACCGCGCGCGGGGCGGGCGGCAGGACGACAGCGCGCTCAGGGCGGGCGACCTGGTGCTGGAGCCCCTGCGCCATGTCTGCACGCTGGGCGGCGCGGCGCTGGCGCTCACCGGCACCGAATTCGCGATCCTGCGCGCCTTCGTCGAGGCGCGGGGGCGGGTGCTGTCGCGCGACCAGCTCATCCGCGCGGTCTATGGCTCGAACAGCCAGATGTCGGACCGGACGGTGGACAGCCATATCCGCAACATCCGGCAGAAGGCGGCGGTGCTGGGCTTTGCCGAGGTGATCGAGACGGTGCATGGCGTGGGGCTGAAGCTCGGGCCATGCCGGGCCTAGGGGTGCGGCGCAAATGGCGGCCGCGTCTCTGGCTGGTGATCGCGGCGCTGGTGGCGATCCTTGTCAGCCTGCCGATTGCCGGGCTGTTCCTCGCGCGGCTCGCCGAGAACCAGTTCGTCCGCGAGACCGAGCGCAGCCTGATCGCGCAGGCGGCCGTGTTCGCCGAGGTCTATGCGGCGGCGCTGGAGGAGGCGGGCGGCGCACCGGGCCGGGCGCTGCCCGAGGCGGCGGCGGAGCGGTTCGCGGAGGAGTATCACCCGGTCTCGCCCGGTCTCGTGGCCGATGACGCGGCGGTTGCCGAGCCGGCGGCGCCGGGGCGCGACATGGTGCATCCGCCGCTGGCCGCCTATGCGCGCGTGGCGTGGCGGCTCCGGGCGCTGGCTTTCGGAGCGCAGAAGACGACGCTGGCGGGGTACCGCTTCACCGACGAGGCGGGGCAGGTGATCGCGTCGAGCGGGGCGGAGACCGGGACCTCGCTTTCGCATCTGCCGGAGATACGCGGGGCGCTCGCGGGGGAGGTAGTGAGCGTTCTAAGGTTCCGCGAGCCGCTGGAGGAGCGTCATGCGCTCAATTCGATCAGCCGCGACACGGCGTTCCGGGTGGTGGTGACGCATCCGGTTGTGTCGGGCAGGCGGGTTCTGGGCGCGGTGCAGGTGGCGCGGACGCCGGTGAACCTCAGGAAGTTCCTCTATGACGAGCGGGTGCTTCTGGGGCAGATGGCCGCCGTCATGGTGGCCGGCGCGGCGCTTCTGGGCTTCGTGTTCTGGCGCTTCGTCTCGCGGCCGATCCTGGCGCTCCGGACCCAGAGCCACGAGGTCGCGACGGGGCTCAGGCCGGCGCCGGAGCCGCTGGCGCATTACGGCGTCGCGGAGCTGGCGGAGCTGGGGCAGAGCGTGCTCTCGATGGCCGAGACCCTGACCGAGCGCTCGGACGCGCTCCGGACCTATACCGACCATGTGACCCATGAGCTCAAATCGCCGGTGACGGCCATCGTCGGCGCGGCGGAGCTGCTGGAAGGGGCCGAGCGGATGGACCCGGCGCGGCGCGCGCGGCTTCTGGCGACGATCCATGCCGAGGGGCTGCGGATGGACGCGCTTCTGGCGAAGCTGCGGGAGCTTGCGCGGGCGCGGACGCTGCCGGCGGCGGAGGATGCGGATCTGGGCGCGGCCGTGGCGCGGCTGCGCGAGGCGGCAGGGATCGCGATCGTGGCCGATGTGCCGGAGGGGTTCCGGCTGCCGCTTTCGCCCGAGGCGCTGGATATCCTTCTGGCGCAGCTTCTGGCCAATGCGCGCGAGCACGGGGCGCGGGAGTTGCGGGTGACGGCGGGGCCGGCGGGCGTGGTCACGGTGACGGACGACGGGGCGGGAATCGCGCCGGCGAACCGGAGCCATGTGTTTGAGCCGTTCTTTACCACCAAGCGCGAGACGGGCGGGACCGGGATGGGGCTCGCCATCGTCGCGGCGCTGGTGCGGCAGCGGGGCGGGCGCGTGACGCTTCTGGAGAGTGCGCGCGGTGCCGCCTTCCGGGTCGCGTTCGGGTAAGGGTGCTTTCGCAGGCCGCCGGTTCCCATTACGCTCGACCGCATGCTGCGCGCGCTTCTCGCTCTCCTTTCCCTGACCTTCATCGCCAGCGCCGCCCCGGCGCAGGATCGCGCGGCGGTGGAGCGGCAGTTCCGCTTCTGGCTTGCCGAGATGGTCTGGCCGATGGCGCGGAAGCAAGGCGTGTCGCGCGAGACCTTCGCGGCGGCTTTCGAAGGCGTCGGGCTGAACTGGGAGCTGCCCGACCTGGTGCCGCCGGGCGCGCCACCCCCGAAGGTGCGGCGGCAGAGCCAGGCGGAGTTCGGATCGCCGGGGAGGTATTTCGGCCGCAATGCCGTCGAAGGCGCCACCGCCATCGGCCGGCGGATGGCGGCGCGCCATGCGGCGCTGCTGGCGCGGGTCGAGCGGCGGACCGGGGTGCCGGGGCGGATCGTGCTGGCGATCTGGGGGCGGGAGAGCGGCTACGGGCGGGTGAAGATCCCGCATGACGCTTTCGAGGTCCTGGGCACCAAGGGCTTCATGAGCACCCGGGCGGAGTATTTCACTGGCGAACTCATCGCCGCCCTGAAGATCGCCGAGGCGGGGCATGTGCCGCCGCGGAAGATGAAATCGAGCTGGGCCGGGGCGCTGGGGCAACCGCAGTTCATGCCGTCGAGCTTCCTTGCCCATGCCGCCGATGGCGATGGCGACGGGCGGGCGGATATCTGGGGCTCGGAGGCCGATACCATCGCCTCGATCGCCAGCTATCTGGAGCGCCATGGCTGGGTTGCGGGGCGCGACTGGGGGTTCGAGGTGACGGTGCCCGCAAACGTGTCCTGTGCGCTCGAGGGGCCGGACCAGGGGCGCAGGATCCGCGACTGGGCGGCGATGGGGATCGCCCGCGTCTCGGGGCGGCCGTTTCCGGCGGCGGAGCTCGACGGGGTCGGGTTCCTGATGATGCCTGCCGGGCGGCACGGCCCGGCCTTCGTCGTGACGCCGAATTTCTACGTGCTGAAGGACTACAACACGAGCGATCTCTACGCGCTTTTCGTCGGCCATGTGGGCGACCGGATCCAGTACGGTTCGGGCGATTTCGCCGCGCGCTGGGGCGCGGTCGGCGGGCTGTTGCGCTCGGACATCGCGGCGATGCAGCGGGCGCTGGAGCGGATGGGGCACGATGTGGGCGGCGCCGACGGGCTGCCGGGCTACAAGACCCGGCGCTCGATCGGGCGCTGGCAGGAGGCGGCGGGGCAAGGGGCGACCTGCTTTCCCGAGGCGGCGATGAAGGCGGCTTTGCGCTGAGGCCGCGGGGCTTGCGCGGGCCCTTGGCTGCCCGCATCATCTCCCCTCATTCCTGAGGGTTTTCCATCAGGGCGGGCGCCGGAGGGACGATGGCCAACCGACCGACGATCACCGATCTCGCCCGGGAAGCGGGAGTCAGCGCGGCGACGGTGGACCGGGTGCTGAACGGTCGCGCCCGGGTGCGCGAGGAAACCGCGGAACGGGTCTACGAGGCGGCGCAGCGGATCGGCTATCACGCGGCCGCCCTGATCGCGCACCGGGTCCAGGCCGAGAAGCCCGAGCTTCGGATCGGCTTCGTCCTGCACAAGGAGAAGCAGGCCTTCTACCAGGCGTTTCGTGCCGCGGCCTATCGTGCCGCCGCCGGGGCGCCGGGGGTGCGGGCGCGCGCCGAGGTGGTGTTCGCCGCCTCGCAATCGCCGATGGATTTCGCCGGGCGGATGGAGGAGTTCGCCGGGCGGGTCGACGTGGTGGCCGCCACGGCGGTGTCCCATATCGCGCTGACCGACGCGGTGGAGCGACTGCAGGCGCGCGGCATTCCCTGCTTCGCGCTCCTGAACGATTTCGCGCGCGGCGTGAGGCTCAGCTATATCGGGCTCGACAACTTGCGGGCCGGGCGCCTGGCGGCAAACATGGTGGCGACGGCGGTGCATGTGCCGGGCAAGGCGGCGGTGTTCGTGGGCGGCGCGCGCTGGCATGGCCACGAACTGCGCGAGACCGGGTTCCGGAGCTATCTGCGGGAGTTCGCGCCCGGCTTCACGGTGCTCGACACGCTGGTCAACCTGGAGACGCGGCAGCTGACCTACGAGGCGACGCTGGACCTGCTGGCGCGGCATCCCGACCTTTGCGCAATCTATTGCGCGGGCGGCGGCATGGAGGGCGCCATCGCCGCCCTGCGCGAGGTGCGGCGGCCGGGCGAGGTGGTGCTGGTGGTCAACGAGCTGACCCCGGAGAGCCGCCAGGCGCTGGCCGACCGCTATGTGGCGATGGCGGTGGCGACGCCGCTCGACCGGCTTTGCGCCGATCTCTTCGGGCTGGCGCGGCAGGTGGTCGGCGGCGGCGGCACGACGCTGCCGGGGCAGCATTTCCTGCGGCCCGACATCTACCTGCCGGAATCGGTGTGAGCATGATGGAATCCCATCATTCCGGCGGCTGCCCTTTCGTCAGGGATGAGGGAAAATGATCGTCCCTCGGTTGACCGGGCGGCGCCCCTGTCGCAGGGTCCGCGCGCGGACGCACGTGGGCCGCACGGGGAAAAGACCGAACATGCAGGCCCTCACGTCCGGCTCGGGGCCGAGTGTCCACGCGATCCGTGAAGGGCGCGCCGCGGGACCGCGCCGGGGGCGGGGAGCGGTGCGGCCGGAGGAAGGCGCATGACCAAGACACTCGATCTCATCACCATCGGCCGGTCCTCCGTCGATCTTTACGGCGCGCAGATCGGCGGGCGGCTCGAGGATATGGGCTCGTTCGACAAGTATATCGGCGGCTCGCCGACCAACATCGCCTGCGGCACCGCGCGGCTGGGGCTGAAATCGGCGGTGATCACCGGCGTCGGCGACGAGCATATGGGGCGGTTCATCACCGAACAGCTTGCGCGCGAGGGGGTCGATACACGTGGCGTGAAGGTCGATCGAGAGCGGCTGACCGCGCTGGTGCTTCTGGGGATCCGCGACCAGGAGCAGTTTCCGCTGATCTTCTACCGCGAAAACTGCGCCGATATGGGGCTGACGGCCGAAGATATCGACCCGGACTTCATCCGCTCGGCCCGCGCGGTGGTGGCGACGGGGACGCATCTGTCGCATCCGCAGGTCGAGGCGGCGACGCTGAAGGCGCTGGAGGTTGCGCGGGCGGCGGGGATGCGGACCGCGCTCGATATCGACTACCGGCCGAATCTCTGGGGCGTGGCGGGCCATGGCGAGGGCGAGAGCCGTTTCGTCGCGAGCGCGGCGGTCACCGCGAAGCTGCAATCGACCTTGCACCTTTTCGACCTGATCGTCGGCACCGAGGAGGAATTCCACATCGCGGGCGGTACGACCGACACCTTGGCGGCGCTGAAGGCGGTTCGCGCGGTGTCTGGGGCAACGCTGGTCTGCAAGCGGGGCGCGAAGGGGGCGGTGGCCTTTACCGGCGCGATCCCGGGGAGCCTCGACGAGGGCGAGGCGGGGCCGGGTTTCCCGATCGAGGTGTTCAACGTGCTCGGCGCGGGCGACGGGTTCATGAGCGGTTTGCTGAAGGGCTGGCTCGACGGCGAGCCCTGGCCGGTGGCGCTGAAATACGCCAATGCCTGCGGCGCCTTCGCGGTGTCGCGGCATGGCTGCACTCCGGCCTATCCGAGCTGGGAGGAGCTGCAGTTCTTCTTCGAGCGCGGCATCGTCCGGCCCGATCTGCGGAACGACGCGGAGCTGGAGCAGGTGCATTGGGCCACCAACCGCGTCCGAAATCACCATGGTGGCGACCGGTCGGAGATGCGGGTCTTCGCCTTCGACCACCGGCTGCAGATGGAGGAGATGGAGGGCGCGACGCCGGAGAAGATCGGCGCGTTCAAGCTCCTCTGCCTCGATGCGGCTTCGGCTGTGGCTGGCGGGCGGTCGGGCTACGGCCTGTTGTGCGACCGGCGGCTGGGGCGCGACGCGCTCTGGAAGGCGGCCGGCACCGGGCTCTGGATCGGGCGGCCGGTGGAATGGCCGGGCTCGCGGCCCTTGACGCTCGAGCCGGAGCTGGGCCCGGATTGCGGCGGGCTGGCGGAATGGCCGCGCGAGCATGTGGTGAAGTGCCTCTGCTTCGCGCATCCGGATGACGATGCCGAGACCTGGGCAAGCCATGAGGCCACCGTGCTGCGCCTGTTCAGCGCAGCGCGGCGGAACGGGCTCGAGTTCCTTCTGGAGGTGATCCCGTCGAAGGTCGGGCCGGTGGACGACACGAGTTCGGCGCAGGTGATCCAGCGGTTCTATGATATCGGTGTCTATCCCGACTGGTGGAAGCTGGAGCCGTTCCGGACCGATGCGGCCTGGGCCAATGCGGTGGCGGCGATCGAGCGGAACGATCTGCGCACCCGGGGGATCGTGGTTCTGGGGCTCGACGCGCCCGAGGCGGAGCTGGCGGCGTCCTTCGAGCGCGCGGCGCGGTTTCCGCTGGTCAAGGGCTTCGCGGTGGGCCGCACGATTTTCGGACAGGCGGCGCGCGACTGGCTGGCGGGCCGGATCGGCGATGACGAGGCGGTGGCGGCGATGACGGACAATTATGCGCGGCTCTGCGGGATCTGGGACAGAGCCCGGGCTGGCGTGAAGGAGGAAGTGGCATGACGACAATCCGTCTTACCGCGGCGCAGGCGATGATGCGCTGGCTTTCCGTGCAGATGAACGAGGATGGCGAGCGGTTCATCGAGGGCGTCTGGGCGATTTTCGGGCATGGCAACGTGGCCGGGATCGGCGAGGCGCTGCAGGGGATCGGCGCGGCGCTGCCGACCTGGCGCGGCCAGAACGAACAGACCATGGCGCATGCGGCGATTGCCTTTGCCAAGGCGTCGAAGCGGCGGCGGGCGATGGCGGTGACCTCGTCGATCGGGCCCGGCGCGACGAATATGGTCACGGCGGCGGCGCTTGCCCATGTGAACCGGCTGCCGCTCCTGATCGTTCCGGGCGACGTGTTCGCGAACCGCGCGCCGGATCCGGTGCTGCAGCAGATCGAGGATTTCGACGACGGCGTGGTGAGCGCGAACGATTGCTTCCGCCCGGTGAGCCGATATTTCGACCGGATCTCGCGGCCCGAGCATCTGCTGACCGCGCTGCCGCGCGCGATGCAGACGATGACCGACCCGGCCAAGTGCGGCCCCGTCACGCTGGCGTTCTG
The DNA here is from genome assembly GCA_003605175.1 of Paracoccaceae bacterium. GTDB lineage: Bacteria > Pseudomonadota > Alphaproteobacteria > Rhodobacterales > Rhodobacteraceae > Ovoidimarina. The sequence goes on from QWDA01000001.1 coordinate 145,218, forward strand.
TCAGGACGTGCAGGCCGAGGCCCATGATTATCCCGAAAGCTTCTTCGCGCCGAAGGTCTGGCGGATCCGCCGGCCGGAGCCCGATGCGGGCGAGCTGGCCGAGGTGATCGCGGCGATCAAGGCGGCCGAGCGCCCGGTGATCGTCGCGGGCGGCGGGGTGGTCTATTCCGGGGCCGAGGCGGATCTCCTGGCCTTTGCGCGCAAGCACAACGTCCCGCTTTGCGAAACCCAGGCCGGCAAGGGCGCGGTGGATTGGGAAGAGGGGCTGAACCTCGGCTCGCCCGGCGTGACCGGTGGCGATGCGGCGAACCGCGCGCTGGCCGAGGCGGATCTGGTGTTGGGGGTGGGGACGCGGTTCCAGGACTTCACCACCGGCTCCTGGACCGTGTTCGCAAACCCTGCGCGGAAGCTCGTCTCGATCAACGTCACCGGCTATGACGCGGCCAAGCACGGGGCGCTACCCCTGGTGGCGGATGCAAAAGTGGCGCTTGCGAAGATCGGCGCGGCGCTCGGCGACAGGGCCTGGCCCGACCGCGATACGGAGGCCCGCGCGGCCTGGTATGCGGCGACCGATGCGGTGATGGCGGCGCCCAACACCGACGGGCTGCCGACAGATGCGCAGGTGATCGGCGCGGTGCAGCGGCAGGCGGGGCCCGAGACCGTGGTGATGTGCGCGGCAGGGACGATGCCGGGGGCGCTGCACACGCTCTGGCGCGCCAGCGCGGGCGGCTACCACATGGAGTACGGCTTTTCCTGCATGGGCTACGAGATCGCCGGCGCGATGGGGATCAAGCTGGCTCGGCCCTCGGCGGAGGTGATCTGCTTCGTCGGCGACGGCAGCTACATGATGGCGAATTCGGAGCTGGCGACGGCGGTGATGCGCAAGGTTCCGTTCACGGTCGTGCTGACCGACAACCGCGGCTATGGCTGCATCAACCGGCTGCAGATGGGCACCGGCGGGGCGGAGTTCAACAATCTCTACAGCTCGGCCAATGTGGAGGCGCAGCCCGAGATCGACTTCGTGGCCCATGCCGCCGCGATGGGCGCCCATGCGGTGAAGGCCACGGGCATCGCCGATCTGGAGGCGAAGATCGTCGAGGCGCGCGGGCGCGACATTCCGAGCGTCATCGTGCTCGACACCGATCCCTATCCCGGCACCGGCGCCGGCGGGCATTGGTGGGACGTGGCGGTGCCCGAGGTCTCGGACCGCGAGGATGTGCGGGCGGCCCGCGAGAACTACGAGCGTCAGGCGGCCCTGCAGCGGATCGACTGACCGGTACCGGATGAAGTGCAGCCCCGGGCCGGAAATCGGCGCCGGTTCGCATAACGAGGAAGACGACAATGAGCGTGAAGATCGGGATCTCGCCCATCGCCTGGCAGAACGACGACCTGCCCGACCTGACGGCGGCCTACACGATGGAGCAGGCGCTGCGCGAGGCGCGCGAGATCGGCTATACCGGGGTCGAGCGCGGCCGGCGGATGCCGCAGGACACCGAGGGGCTGCGCGCCTATCTGGAGGCGAACGACATCGCGCTCTGCGGCGGCTGGTGCTCGGGCAACCTGATGGCGAACGACCTAGCCACCGAGCAGGCGGCGGTACGCCGGCAGGTGGAGCAGTTCGCGGCGCTGAACGCGCCCTGCATCGTCTATGCGGAATGCTCGAACACCGTGCAGGGCGATATCGGCACGCCGGTGAACAACCGTCCCAAGCTCTCCCGCGACGAGGTGATGGCCTATGGCCGGAAACTGGGCGAGTTGGCGAAATGGATGGCCGACCTGGGCCAGCCCTTGGCCTATCACCACCACATGGGCTCGATGATCGAGGATCAGGACGATGTGGACTGGCTGATGGAGGCGGCGCCGAAGGAGGTGCATCTTCTCTACGACACCGGGCACCTCTTGTTCGGCGGCGGCGACGTGCTGGGCACGTTGAATCGCTGGGGCGACCGGGTGCTGCACGTGCATTTCAAGGATATCCGCCCCGAGGTGGTGACGGATGTGCGGGAGACCGGCAAGAGCTTCCTCGACGCGGTGATCGCCGGGGCGTTCACGGTGCCGGGCGATGGCTGCATCGATTTCCAGGCGGTCACCGACGCGCTGAAGGCGATGGACTATGCCGGCTGGATCGTGGTCGAGGCCGAGCAGGACCCGGCGAAGGCGCCGCCCTACGAGTATTCGGAGAAGGGCTACGCGCATATCGTCGAGATCTGCGGCAGGTCGGGGCTGGCCATCGACGGCGCGGCCTGAGCCGATGGCAGGGCGCGGTCGCTTCGACGTTCGGGCCCCGATCTTCCGCCCGCTGTGGCGGCGGATCCTGGTGGTCGTGGCGGTGTTGGGCTGGGCGCTGGTCGAGGTCCTGCACGGAGCGCCCGAATGGGGCGCGATCTTCGGCGCGGCGGGCCTCTGGTGCGCCTGGCAGTTCTTTGTGGCCTGGGACGACCCGGAAGACGACACAGGAAAGGATGGAGAATGAGCCAGCTCCTCAGGAAACCCTTCGGCAGCCATGGCAAGGTGCACGAGATCACGCCCGGGTCCGCCGGCTGGCGCTATGTGGGCTTCTCGCTCTACCGGCTGCGCGCGGGCGAGAGCGCAAGCGAGGCGACCGGCGGGAACGAGGTGATCCTCGTCATGGTCGAGGGCAAGGCGCGGCTCACCGGTGCGGGGCAGGACTGGGGCGTGCTCGGCGAGCGGATGGACGTCTTCGAGAAGACGCCGCCCCATTGTCTCTACCTGCCGAACGGCAGCGACTGGGCGGCGGTGGCGGAGACCGATTGCACGATTGCGGTCTGTTCCGCGCCCGGGCACGGCGGTCACGAGGCCCGGCGCATCGGCCCGGACGGCATCACGCTCACCGCACGCGGCAAGGGCACGAATACCCGCCACATCAACAATATCGCGATGGAGAACGAGGATTACGCCGACAGCCTGCTGGTGACCGAGGTATTCACCCCGGCGGGGCATTGGTCGTCCTATCCGTCGCATCGCCATGACGAGGACGATTTCCCGCGGATCACCTATCTGGAGGAGACCTATTACCACCGGCTGAACCCCGCTTCGGGGTTCGGGATCCAGCGGGTCTATACCGACGATGGCGGGCTCGACGAGACCATGGCGGTGAAGGATGGCGACGTGGTGCTGGTGCCGCGCGGGCACCATCCCTGCGGTGCGCCCTACGGGTTCGAGATGTATTATCTCAACGTGATGGCGGGGCCCTTGCGGAAGTGGCGCTTCGTGGCGGCGCCCGAGGTCGCCTGGATCATGGCGCGCGACGCCTGATCCAGAGGCGCGCCTGCGGCGCATTCCTTCTGGCCCTCCGGGGCGCTGCCGCGCCCCTGCGGGCGGGTTGGGGGCGCTGCCCCCAGGCCCCCGGAGTATTTCCGGCCAGAAGAAGGGAGACCGGTCAGCGCCACCAGGCGGGGGCGTCCCAGAACGGGCGGCCGGTTTCGCGGGCGATCTCGGTCTCGTCGAGGCCGAGGTCGCGAAGGCGCAGTGCATCGAGCCGTCCCAGGGCGCGGTGCTGGCGGTGGCGGGCGTCGAGGTTCAGAAGGGTCGAGAGGAAGCCGCGGCGCCGCGGTGGTGCGGCGCCGAGGACGGACGGGAGCGCGCGGTCGGTCATGGCGTGGCCTTTCACATTGCTGATGGGTTCTTTGAATTCGATCACTGATGTTGATATGTTTGCCGGAAGGTGGTACATCTCTCAAACGAATGATTGTTGGATGAACCATCAGGATCTGTGATATGCGTCGCAATCTCGATCTCACCGCGCTGCGCTCCTTCGTGGCGGTGGCCGATACCGGCGGCGTGACCCGTGCCGCGGGCGCGCTGAATCTCACCCAATCGGCGGTGTCGATGCAGCTGAAGCGGCTCGAGGAGACACTGGGCACGCAGCTCTTCGACCGGTCGAACCGGCGCATCGCGCTGACCGGCGCGGGCGAGCAGCTCCTGAGCTATGCCCGGCGCATGGTGCAATTGAACGACGAGGTCGTCGCGCGGATGACCGATCCGGGCCATGAGGGCGAGATCGTGCTCGGGGTGCCTTGCGACATCGTTCATCCGGCGGTGCCCGAAGTGCTGCGGCGGTTCAACGCCGTCTACCCGCGGATGCGTGTGAACCTGCTGTCTTCCTATACCCGGTCGCTCAAGGAGCTCTATTCCCAGGGCAAGGCGCAGATCATCCTGACCACCGAGGACGAGTGCGACGCGGGCGGCGAGACGCTGGTCGAGCTGCCGCTCGTCTGGGTCGGCGCGCCGGGGGGGAAGGCCTGGCGGGAGCGGCCGCTGCGGCTTGCCTTCGAATTGCGCTGCATCTTCCGCGCCTCGGTACAGCAGGCGCTCGACGCCGCCGGGATTCCCTGGGAGATGGCGGTCGACTCTGAAAGCACCCGCACCGTCGAGGCAAGCGTCAGCGCGGACCTCGCGGTCCATGCGCAGCTCGAAGGCATGTACTCCTCGTACATGGCGCCGATTTCCCATGGCGGTGCCTTGCCCGATCTGCCCGCCATGCGGATCAATCTCTATGCGATGGACGGGGCGGGCGCGGGTGCCATCGGCGGACCGGTCGCGGCTTTGCGCGATGAACTGCGCTCCGAGTACAGGCGCTGTCTAAGGCGTGATCACGACCTTGCCCGTGGCGCGGCGGCTGCGTAGCAGTTCGAGCCCCTCGGCGGCGCGGTCGAGCGGCAGGACATGGGAGATCTGCGGCCGGAGCCCGCCGGCGGCGTACCAGTCGAACAGGGTCTCGAGGCTCGCCCGGAGCTTTTCTGGCGCGAAGGCGAGGTAGCCGCCCCAGTAGAAGCCGATCGCGTCGACATTCTTGACCAGGAGATGGTTGGCGCGGATCTCGGGCACCGCGCCGCTGGCGAAGCCGATCAGGAGGAGGCGCCCGCCCGGCCTTGTGGCCTTGAGCGCGGCGCGGAAGGCATCGCCGCCGACCGCATCATAGACCACATCGACCCCGCCGAGCGCCTTGAGCGCCTGGGCGAGATCGCCGGTGGCGGCGCTGTCGATCAGGTGATGCGCGCCGGCCCGTTCCGCGACGGCGAGCCTTTCGGCACCGCGCGCCACGGCGATCACCCTTGCGCCCATCCGCGCGCCGAGCTCCACCGCGGTCAGCCCGACCCCGCCCGAGGCGCCCAGCACCAGGAGCGTCTCGCCCTCGGCCAGCCGCGCCCGTTCGGTGAGCGCCAGATGCGAGGTGCCATAGGCGATCTGGAAGGCGGCGGCGTCCTCGAAGGACATCGCGTCGGGGATCTTCACGGCGCGCCCGGCCGGGAACACGCCGCTTTCGGCAAGCCCGCCCTGGCCCGAAAAGACCGCGACCCGGTCGCCGGGTTCGAGGCCGGTGACGCCCTCGCCGACCGCCTCGACGATGCCCGCGAGTTCGAGGCCGAGCGTGACCGGGAGCGGTGGGATGTCCTGGTATTCTCCTGCTACCATAAGGAGATCGGCGAAGTTCAGGGCGGCCGCCCGGATCTGCACCGAAACCTCCCCGTTTTCGGGTGACCTCACGTCAAGTTCGGTGAGGGCCGGAGCCTCTCCGAAACGGAAAAGTCTGAATGCGCGCATCTCTGAACGAGCCTGTGATGTCCTGTCCACCCCAGGGCGAAACGAGTGTTTCCTACCATGGTTGCGGTAGGTTGCGACATGCCCCTACGCAACCACTAGTCAATTGTCAGTCGGTTGTGTATGTTTGTTGCGTTGGCAACCACTCGTGCCAACGATCGTCAGATTGGTAACCGTGTGTGCACTTATCGAAAAGGATAGGTTGTGCAACTCATGCGTGATCCATCATAAGAACAACGTAGCGAACAGGTTCGGAGTTTGTCCATGAAGCACCCAGTTGATGTGCATGTTGGAAAGCGGATCCGCCATCGCCGCTGGGTGATTGGGATGACCCAGCAGCAGCTTGCGGAACGCGTTGGTATCAAGTTTCAGCAGATCCAGAAATACGAGACCGGGATGAACCGGGTGAGCGCCTCCCGTCTCTGGGACATTTCCGAAACGTTGGGCGTGCCGGTGTCGTTCTTCTTCGAAGGGCTCGAGGCCGAGCGCGCGGAAGAGACGACCCCGGATCTGATGGCGGACAAGGAAGCGATGGAGCTGGTGCGGTCGTATTACTCGATCCCCGAGACCCAGCGCCGCCGGCTGTTCGAGCTGGCCCGCGTCCTGAGCGACCCGCAATAACCCGCAATACGGTGTGCCGCTTGACGGCACGTGGGCGTGTCGGTAGCGACGGGATCCTTGCAGGAGGATCCCGCCGGAATGCCTGACGATCTCCAGTCCGAGGAAGTGCACGCGGTCGCGGCGCGGCTGGCCGATGCGGCGCGCGCGGCGATCCTGCCGTGGTTCCGGACGCCGGCCCTTTCGGCCGACAGCAAGGATGCCGCCGCGTTCGATCCGGTGACCGAGGCGGACCGCGCCGCGGAACGCGCGATGCGTGGGATCCTCGCGGCGGAGCGGCCCGGGGACGGCATTCTGGGCGAGGAGTACGGCCGGAGCGCGGGCACGAGCGGGCTGACCTGGGTGCTCGACCCGATCGACGGGACGCGCGGCTTCATTTCCGGCATGCCGACCTGGGGCGTGCTGATCGCGCTGTGCGACGCGACGGGCCCGCGTCTCGGCGTGATCGACCAGCCCTATATCGGCGAGCGGTTCATCGGTGGGCTGGGGCGCGCGGAGGTTACGGGGCCCTCGGGCACCGCCGTCTTGCGCACCCGCAAGGGCCGGGCGCTGGCGGAGGCGACGCTGTTCACCACCTTTCCCGAGATCGGCACCGAGGCGGACCGGACCGCCTTCGAGCGCGTCAAGGCGCGGGCGCGGCTCACCCGCTACGGCGCCGATTGCTACGGCTACGCGCTGGTCGCGGCGGGGCAGGTGGATCTGGTGATCGAGGCCGGGCTCCACCCCTACGACATCTGCGCGCCGATCGCGGTGATCGAGGCGGCGGGCGGCATCGTCACCGACTGGGAGGGACGGCCGGCCCATGGCGGCGGGCGCGTGATCGCCGCCGCGACGCCCGGGCTCCATGCCGAGGCGCTGGCGCTGCTGGGCGACGGCCAAGGCCGTGTCCGGGAAAGCTGACGGGCTCTTCCGGTTCGGGAAGTCGCAACATCCGCGAGTTGAAGCCTTCGGGTGCTTCAACGGTACCGCGAAGGCGTTCAGCCGCTGTGGGCGCCCTCGGCGAGAGAGGCGACGAAGGCGAGCACCTCGGCGGCGCTGTCGCCGCGGCCGAGCCGCTCGACGATGGCGGAGCCCACCACGGCGCCGTCGGCGACGCCGGCGATGGTCTTCGCGGCCTCGGGCGTCTTGATGCCGAAGCCGACGACGACGGGAAGGTCGGTCGCCGCCTTGATCCGCGCGACTTCCGGGCCGACATCGCCCGCGACCGCGTTGGCGGCGCCGGTGATGCCGGTGATCGAAACGTAATAGACGAAGCCCGAGGTGTTCTGCAGCACCTTGGGCAGGCGCCTGTCGTCGGTCGTCGGCGTGGCGAGCCGGATGAAGTTGAGCCCGGCCTTCTGGGCCGGGATGCAGAGCTCCGCGTCTTCCTCGGGCGGCAGGTCGACGATGATGAGCCCGTCCACGCCGGCCGCGGCGGCGTCGGCGAGGAAGCGGTCGACCCCGCGCGAATAGATCGGGTTGTAGTAGCCCATCAGCACGATGGGCGTGCTGTCGTCGCCCTCGCGGAAGGCGGCGACCATGTCGAGCGTCTTCTGCAGCGTCTGGCCGCCTTCGAGCGCGCGCTGGCCGGCGAGCTGGATCGTCGGGCCGTCGGCCATCGGGTCGGTGAAGGGGATGCCGAGCTCGATCACGTCGACGCCGGCGGCGGGCAGGCCCTTCACGAGCTCGAGCGAGGTCGCGTAGTCGGGATCGCCCGCCATCACATAGGCCACGAAGCCCTTTCGGTTCTCGGCCCGGAGGCGCGCGAAGGTGGTGTCGATCCGGGTCATGCGGCCTCTCCCTCACTGGACCCGGGCGGGATGGCAGGAAGGCGCGCCGAAATCAAGCGGCCATGCGGTGGCGGGGGTCGTCCCGGAGCTCCCCATAGCCTTTCGCGCGCTCCCTGAAGCCCCCGGAAGGCTTCAGCTCGTTGATTTCACGCATTCGCGAACCGGAGAATCTGCCAGCTTCTCCTGAAAATGCCTCAATGGCGGGCGGGCCCACGCATGCTGTCCTGGGGCGTGAGGCTCTGTTCGATCGCGGCGATGATGCTCTCTCCCGAAGCGCCTTTCAGCAGATAGGCGTCGGCGCATAGCGCGTCGCATTCGGCCTTGTCGAAGGGAGAGTCGGAGGTGGTGAGCACGATGCAGGGCAGGTCGGCGAGCCGGACGGAGTTGCGGATCCGGCGCAGCACCTCGATGCCCGAATATTTCGGCATCTTGAGATCGAGGAGCGCGATGTCCGGCGGCGGATCGGCGGCGGCGACGATGTCGCAGGCCGCTTCCCCGTCGGTGGCGACGGTCAGCGTGTACGGCCTGTCCCAGTCGCGCAGGTGGCGCCGGAACACCCGGACCGCGAAGCGGCAATCCTCCGCGAGCAATATGCGGATCGGTTCGGTCATCCCGGCGCCCCGCTTTCGGGGCCGGGGAAGGTCATCCGGAACACCGCGCCGCGGCCTTCATGCGCGACCAGGCGCACGAGGCCGCCGGCCTGGCCGACGATCTTCTTGACCATGGCCAGCCCCATGCCGCTTCCTTCCACCTCGTCGCGCGATTTCAGCGTGGTGAACATGTCGAAGATGACCTCCTCGAATTTTGCCTCGATGCCGGGCCCGTCGTCGGAGATCTCGAACTCGACGCTGTCGCCGACACGTTTGGCCTGGATGCTGACCTCGCCCACGTCGCGGTCGTGGTGCTTGACCGCATTCGAGATCAGGTTGCGCATGACCAGCGCGAATTCCTGCGGCACGCAGCGGATCCGCTCGAGCGCGCCGATCCTGACGGAAAACCCCGCGGGCAGCGCGACCAGGCTCACGCTGTCGCGGATCAGTTCCTCGGGATCGACGACCTGGTCGAGCTCTCCGGAGCGGCCGATTCGGGCGTAGGTCAGCAGATCGGTGAGCAGCGTGTCCATGCGGCGGCTCTGGGTCTCCAGATCGCCGAGATCCTCTTCGACCTCGGGCAGGACCTCGTCGTAGCTTTCTTGCAGCGTCTCGCGGACCCAGCCGGGGACGATCATCAGCGCCCGCAGCGGCGCCCGCAGGTCGTGGCTCGCGATATAGGCGAAGCGTTCGAGCTCCTCGTTCGCGGCGGTGAGTTCGGCGGTCCGCTCCTCGACCCGGCGCTCGAGCTCGTTGTGGAGCGCGACCAGCTCCGCGTTCGAGCGCATCAGCCGGGCTTCGGCTTCCTTGCGCCGCTCGATCTCTCGCCAGAGTTCCTGGTTCTTCGCTTCCAGATGCTTCGGTCCGGGCAAGGCTATGATTTCGGGGAGCAGTTTCCACAGGACGACCGCGGTTCCCGCCGACACCGCCGCGCAGGCGACCTTGACCACGGCCTGGGCGGTATAGGCGGCGAACCAGAGGGTCAGCATGCCGAACACATGGGTCAAGGCGCAGAGGGCGATGAAGGCGGTGAACAGATAGCCGATCTGCGGGTAGGTGATGTCGTCGCGCCCCTTCAGGATCCGGTAGAGCGCCAGCGGGATCGTCAGGTAGGCGCCGGCGATGATGAGATCGGAGCCCATATGGGCGGCGATCAGGCCAGGGCGCCACAAGAGGCAATAGCCGTGCGGGACGAACCCGGCGGCTTCGAAAAAATCGAGTGTGGCCTGCAGCATCACGGGTGTCCCTGATTGCTCGTTCCCGGATGCATGATCGGCGACAGACATTAACGTTTCGTTCTGGATTTGATGCATGTGATCCCTTGTTCGGCCCCGGACAGCCCCGGCCTTGCGCCGCATCGCGCCGCCGCATAAGGAACGGCGCGCCAAGGAGGGACCGCAATGGGCTTCAGGACCGGGATCGTCGGCTTGCCGAATGTGGGGAAATCCACGCTGTTCAACGCGCTGACGCGGACGGCGGCGGCGCAGGCGGCGAATTTTCCGTTCTGCACCATCGAGCCCAATGTGGGCGAGGTCTCGGTGCCCGACGACCGCCTGCCGAAGCTGGCGGGGATCGCCGGGTCGAAGCAGGTCATTCCGGCGCGGATCACCTTTGTCGACATCGCCGGGCTGGTGAAGGGCGCGTCGAAGGGCGAGGGGCTCGGCAACCAGTTCCTGGCGAATATCCGGGAAGTCGATGCCATCGCCCATGTGCTGCGCTGCTTCGAGGACCCGGACGTCACCCATGTCGAGGGCCGGGTCGACCCGATCGCCGATGCCGAGACGATCGAGACCGAGCTGATGCTGGCGGATCTCGACTCGGTGGAGAAGCGGCTGCAGAACATCACCCGCAAGGTGCGCGGCGGCGACAAGGAGGCGGTGCAGCAGGAGCGGCTCCTGAAGGAGGCGAAGGCGGCGCTGGAATCCGGGCGGCCGGCGCGGAGCGTGACGGTGGCCGAGGACGATGCGAAGGCCTGGTCGATGCTGCAGCTCCTGACCGCGAAACCGGTCCTGTATGTCTGCAATGTCGACGAGAGCGAGGCGGCCTCGGGCAACGCGCTGTCGGCGCGGGTGGCCGAGATGGCGGCGGCGGAGGGCGCGGCCTCGGTGGTGATCTCGGCGAAGATCGAGGAGGAGATCGCGCAGCTCGATCAGGAAGAGGCGGCGCTGTTCCTCGAGGAGCTGGGGCTCGCGGAGGCGGGGCTCGACCGGATGATCCGGGCGGGCTACGGGCTTCTGGGCCTGCAGACCTATTTCACGGTCGGGCCCAAGGAGGCGCGCGCCTGGACGATCCGAAAGGGCACGCCGGCGCCGAGGGCCGCGGGCGTGATCCATGGCGATTTCGAGAAGGGCTTCATCCGCGCCGAGACCATCGCCTATGACGAGTACGTGGCGCTGGGCGGCGAGCAGGGTGCGAAGGAGGCGGGCAAGATGCGCGCCGAGGGCAAGGGATACGTGGTGCAGGACGGCGACGTTCTGCACTTCCTGTTCAACACCTGAGCCGGGCTGGCGGCCAAGATGCATCGCCGACACATTTTCTGATTTCCTCGCGGCTTGTGATTGGATTCACGAGGAATTCCCGCTCTCAATCGGGCTTCGAAGCTTGATTGAAGGGAGACGGAAATGGCGGTGATTACCGGCGATGGCGGCGACAATCATCTTGTGGGCGGGGCCGGCCCGGACGAGATCCGGGGGCTGGGCGGCAACGACATCCTCGAAGGGGTCGGCGGCGACGATTTTCTGGATGGCGGCGATGGCGACGACGTGATCCTGGCCGGCGGGGCCGGGGACCAGATCGTAGGCGGTAGCGGAACCGATGTGGCAGATTACTCGGGGCTGTCGGAGGGGATCAGGATCTTCGACGGAAGCCGGTTCGGGGCGCCGGGGAGCCTGATGGTCCAGGCGGCCGACGGCTCCGGCGCGCCGGGGTCGATCGAGGGCGTCGAGACGATCATCGGGTCCGGGCAGGACGACACGATCTTCGTCGGCATGGGATCTGTCCGGGAGATCCGGGCCGGCGACGGGGACGATCTGATATTCGGCTCGTTCTTCGACGACGTGATCGACGGCGGGGCCGGCAACGATGTCCTGGCCGGTTTCCTGGGGGACGACGTGATCACCACCGGCGGCGGCGTCGATTTCATCTTCGTCGACCGGGATATCGAGAACGGGGCGACCACCGGGCATGGCCATGACGTGGTGACCGATTTCGACGTGACCATGGATGTGCTGGTCGTCGAATACGACGCGGACCAGGAGAGCTACGATCCATTCGCCGATCTCACCCAGACCGCCGAGGGCGCGCTCCTGACCATGGCCGATGACAGTTCGATCCTGCTTCTGGGGGTCGATGTCATGGAGCTGAACGCGATGAACCTGATGGTCCAGGCGGAAGACAATTCGGCGTTTGTCGCCTGACGACCGGGCTTCCGGGGGCGCATCGCCCCCGGGTCACCCCTTGACTCGCGGGACCCGCGCGGCAGGATCGCAGACCGTTGGGTTTGCAATCGTGCGGGTGGGTCGATGAGCGTGCGTCTTGGAGTTTCGGTGGCGGTTCTTGCGGCGTTCGGCGCGGGGGCGGCGGCGGCCGGGGAGATCGTGCTGGAGGAGGGCGGGGCCAGGCTCAGCGCGCCGGAGGAGATTTCCTGTGACGCGCTGCCGGTGCTGACCATGAAGGCCGATCTCGGGATGCTCGGCGGCGCGCGCGCGGCGGTGAACCGGCTGACCGGGCAGATGGGCGCGGCGCTTTCCAACGCCTGCCCGGAGGTCGAGAGCCTTGCCGTCGCGGGCGAGGACCGGGGCGTGCGGTTCGAATTCGAAATCGAGAAGGCGGCGGGCTGGGCCCTGCCGGGCTTGCCGAAGACACCGGCGCCCGAACCCGCGTCGGAACCGGCGCCCCTGGCGGCCGCCCCGACTCCGGTGGCCGAACCCGTGGCCGCCGCGAAACCGGCCGCCGAGAAGCCCGCGGCCGCACCGGCCGCCCAGCTGGCCGAAGCCGGGACGAAGAAGGTCGTTCCCGGCCTGAAATTCCAGGACCTGGCCCAGTTCTTCGGTCCGGTCCGCACGATCCGCGACCATGTGGAGCTGACCAGCAACGACACCTGGACCAGGGTGCTGGCCGCGCGGGCCTATAGCGCGCGGCCGGAGATCCTGAACGACGACTTGCTTGCGCTCGAGGTGGCGAAACAGATGCTGAACCCGGCGGAGTTCCAGCAATTCCTCGGGCCGCTTGCGCAGAAGGTCGGCCAGTACGGCAATTTCCAGCAGTTGAGCGTGTTCGACCGGCGCGACCTCGCGAACCGAGTCCGGAGCCAGCTCAGGCCCTATCTCGACCAGCGCCGGCAGACTGGCGATATCGATGTCTTCACGGTGGTCCCGGTGCGGCTGGGCGAGTTCGATTTCGACACCGGCGGCTTCCCGTTCAGGGCGAATGGCGGGTACAGCGCGCCGAGTTGGCAGAATCTCCGGGTGGACCGGGCGATGGACTGGATCGTGCTGCCTTCGATGCTCAAGACCACGGTGGAGCAGGCGCGGCAGCTCGACGCCTATCTGCGCGCGCGCAAGGACCCGACGCTCCATCTCGGCATCTTCATGACGATCGCGCCCGAGGTGCCGCCGGCGATCTCCGACCACTACAACGGCTACAACCAGGTCGGGACGCCGGCCAGGGTGACGCAGATCGCGCTCTATGCCGACAAGGACCTGACCCAGGCGGTTTACGATTTCACCACGGAGCTCGCCGCGGAGCAGGCGCAGCTCTCCAGGGCCGCGACCGAACTGGCGCGCCCGGTTCTGGACGGCGAGACGCTGGCGGTGTCGCTGGCCAAGCTGAACGCGAGCAAGGCGCCCGAGCAGGCGGTGGTCGACGCCTATTCCGCCTTCGGCCAGTATGGCGAGGGCGAGAAGGAGGCGCGCGTGAACGCGGCGCGGGCGGCGCTGGCGGCGGTGAAGCCCGAGACACGGATGCGGCTTGCGGGCTGGATGAACGTCGAGCCCTACGACCCGGTGCTGGGCGGGCTGCCGGTGCAGGGGGCGCAGGTGCAGGTGCAGGGGTTCAGCCGGATCGGCCTCTCGATGAACCTCCAGGCGCAACTCGTGCCCGACCTGACGCTGATCCCGCTCGCGCGCGACGAGGCGGCTGCGGTGGCCGGGGCGATCAGTCAGCAGCAGCAGGTGGAGATCCGCCTCGAGGCCGACCTGGTGCAGGGCGGTGCCTTCCCGCCGCAGGGGGAGTACTACCAGGCGCAGGCCACCTTCGCCCCGCGCCGGGTGCTGATCTTCACGCGGGAAGGCTCGGCGAAGCGCCGGCTCCTGGCCGATGTGACCCTGCCGGACACCCCTGCGGCGGGCGCGATCCCGTTCGAGGCCCTGAAGCTGGGCGGCCAGTAGGGCCGTCAGTCGGCCGGCAGCGCTGCCATGTGGAACCCGGAGATCGCCGCCCAGGCCGCGAGGGCGTCCATCACGCCGAGATGCCGGGCGATCAGGTATTCGCCGCTGTCGGAGACGCTGCGGCGGATGCGCAGCGTGCGGGTGCCGGGCTGCACATCTGTGAAACGCGCGATGTTCATCCCGATCACCACGCGGCGGAGCGTCGTCAGCCGTTCGAGATAGACGCGGTCGGCCGGCATGCCGAGGTCCGCGGCCGCGTAGCGGTCCAGCGCGGCGGTGCAGCTCTGCGCCAGGAGGCCGAGCCACGCGGCCCGGTCGCTGTCGCGGCCGGTGGCGGTGGCGCGGTGGTCGAAATAGCGGCAGGTGCCGGGGAAGGCCCCGGGCGCCGGCGTCTCCGCGCCCGCCGGGGGCGCGATGGAAAGGGCGATGCAGAAAGCGAGTGGGCGAAACATGGTCCGGGTTCCTCTGACGGGCACGGTCTTGACGGCGACGCGTCGGAGCCTCGCCAGGCAGGCGTGACGGAACTGTTAATTTCGAAGCCGTTCGCGGCGACTTTTCGAGAGTTCCGAGTCGAAACGCGAGAATGCACGCTCTCGGCCATCAGTGCTTGCACTCGCCACCGCTTTGCCGATAGACCCGCCGGCGGAGACGTGGCCGAGTGGTCGAAGGCGCTCCCCTGCTAAGGGAGTAGACGGGAAACCGTCTCGAGGGTTCGAATCCCTTCGTCTCCGCCACAGTTTCAAGAGATCTCCTTGATGCAGAGGCGGAACATCGAGGCGATATCCGGCGGGGCCGTCCGATGATTGCGAAACGAAAATCCCGCCTGAAGCGGCTCCTGTCGCTCAATCAGCACCGCAAGCGCTGGGGCGCGACGAAGCACGCTGCCGCCGTTCCCGAGTTCGAAGGGCTCCGCGAACGGATCATCGATGCGGGCGAAGTTCGACAGACCCACGGGTCGGAAAAGTCGATCGATCTGCATCTTGAGAACCTCAGGCGCGAATTCTCGGGCCAGTCCGAACTGCTCTGGCATCACGCGAAGCTGATCGTGATGATCCGCCGGGAATTCCGGACGCCGGAGACGTTTGCCCAGTTCCGCGCGCTGTGGGAGGCCGAGCAGGAATTCCTCTGTGCGAAGCTGAACATCCGATGGCTGGTCTCGGCCGCGGACACTTTCGCGGAGCACCACGAGGACAAGCACGTGCGCGCCGTGGCCATGATGACGTCGCTCCTGGCCAATACGGTGAAGATGCAGGAAAGCGAACGCTTCGTCCGGAACACCGGTCACGCACAACCCGACGAGACCAGGATCGCGCTGTTGCAGACGGAACTGGTGCCTCTGTTTGAAGGCATGTCGGTCTTCACGGTCGGTACCGACGATACGCTCCGCAACATGTACTGGCGGCTGGAGCCGTTCTTCGCGGTGGCGCCCGCCGGCGCGATTCTGAAGGCCGTGTGGGACCGGTTCCAGATCGAGGACACGGTCTTTGCCCGCATGCGCGCGCTTCACCGGCGCGACAGAACCGGTTGGTGGAACTAGGTTCGGGCCGGGCCGGCAGGACCCATGCCATATCGGGCCGGATCTCGCGCGCGGCCGTCTCTCCTGAAGGCCCCAGGGGTATCCGGGGCGCCGGCTGAGCGGGCGGCGCGGGCGGGCAGGGCGCGTCCGCGACAGGTGCTGGCCGAAGGATGCCGGCCGGCATGGCGGGATTCTGGGAATGGATGGAAAATGCGCCATCGGCGGCGTCCGTCGGCTGCGGATGTTCCGGGAATGGACGCGATTCTCGCCCTCGGGAGATGCGTATGGCGCACATTCCGGGAAAAAATGGGAACCGTAGAATTCTCCAGTTCAACCATATATAGATCAATAGAAATTTTAGGCACCATATGTATGGGCGAATTGGTGGTGGCGCCGTAATGATCGGAGAACTCCCCGGAAATCCCAGAATTTTTTCCTTGATTACCATGTTTTCCCATGGCATCCCTTCTGCATCAGCGATGAACGGGACAACGAGGCGCAAGACCTCAAAACCCCCCAAGCAGGTTTCATACAGGCACCCCGCTTCATCGAACCAAGAGATCCGGCGCGCGAGCGAGCAGACATCCCCCCAGGTGGCGCGCGCAGTCGGACACCCCGGAAACGGGACGAGGGCGGCGGGTTGAGCAGTGGCAGCAGCTCAATCCGCCGTTTTCGCATCCAGAGCCCGGGTCGGGACAACGAAGGAGCCGTGGGGCAGTGGTTCGGAGGTTCATCGGCGATTTCCACCAGAAGGTGGACGGCAAGGGCCGGATGTCGATTCCGGCCGATTTCCGCCGCGTGCTCGAAGCCGGCGATCCGAGCTGGTCCGAAGGCAAGAACCCCGAATTCGTGGTGCATTACGGCGACCATCGGCGGCCCTATGTCGAGGCCTACACGATGGAGGCCTTCGACGAGATCGACGCGAAGATCCGCATGATGAAGCGCGGCAGCAAGGAACGCCGGATGCTGGAGGAGTATTTCTTCGGCCATTCGGTCAAGCTGCAGGTGGACGAGACCGGGCGGATCGTCCTGCCGGCGCGGGTGCGCGACCGGCTGGGTCTCAAGGACGCGGCCTATTTCATTTCCTCGGGCGACACGTTCCAGATCTGGAACCCGGTCGATCGCGAGGGCGGCGGCGCCTCGGTGCGCGACTGGCTGGATGCGCAGGACGAGGATTTCGACCCGCTGGTTCTGGCCGGGGGCGAGGAGTGACCGGCGCGGCGCCGCATATCCCCGTATTGCTGGAGCCCCTCCTGGCCGCGGTGGCGCCGGTGCAAGGGGTCTGGATCGACGGGACCTTCGGGGCCGGTGGCTATGCGCGCGGGCTTCTGGAGGCCGGGGCCGACCGGGTGATCGGGATCGACCGGGATCCGGACGTGTTCGACATGGCGGCCGCCTGGGCCGGGAGCTACGGCGCGCGGCTGACGCTGGTCGAGGGGACGTTCGGGGCGCTCGACAGCCATGTCGATGCGCCGGTCGATGGCGTGGTGCTCGATCTGGGCGTGTCCTCGATGCAGCTCGACCGGCCCGAGCGCGGGTTTTCCTTTGCCTCGGACGGGCCGCTCGACATGCGGATGAGCCAGTCCGGCGAAAGCGCGGCGGATCTGGTGAACGGCGCCGGCGAGGCGCTGCTTGCGGATATCCTGTTCCACTATGGCGAGGAGCGCGCGGCGCGTCGGATCGCGCGGGCGATCGTGAAGGCCAGGAGCGCGGCGCCGATCGTCACGACGGCACAGCTCGCGGCGGTGGTCGAGAGCTGCCTGCCGCCGCGCAAGCCCGGCCAGAGCCATCCGGCGACACGCAGTTTCCAGGCGATCCGGATCGCGGTGAACGACGAGTTCGAGGAGCTGGTCTCGGCGCTGGGTGCGGCCGAGCGGGTCCTGAAGCCCGGCGGCTGGCTGGCGGTGGTGAGTTTCCATTCGCTGGAGGATCGGGTGGTCAAGCGGTTCTTCCAGCAGGGCGTCGGGCAGAGCGGGGCGAACCGCTATGCGCCCGAGCGGCCGGAGGAGAGCGCGCGCTGGGAGGCGCGGAACAAGGGCGTGACGGCGGACCGGGACGAGCTGGCGCGGAACCCGCGCGCGCGTTCGGCCACGCTGCGGACGGGGCGGCGCACGGCGGCCCCGGCGCGGGCGCCGGACAGGGCGGCGCTCGCGCTGCCGAAGATTGTCAGAGATGGAGTGTAACCCGATGAGATCGCTTGTCTATGTCGCGATATCCTTCGTCGTGATGGGGCTCGCTTTCTGGGCCTATCATCAGAATTACCAGACCCAGGCGGTGCTCAAGGAGACCCGCGCGCTGCAGGGTGATATCGCGGCCCTGCGCGAGCGTCTGTCGGTCCTGCGGGCGGAATGGGCCTATCTCAACCGGCCGGACCGGCTGCGCGACCTGGCCGAGCTGAACTTCGACCGGCTGCGCCTCTTGCCGCTGTCGCCCGAGCAGTTCGCGCGGGTGGCACAGGTGGCCTATCCGATCCCGGGGGCGGAGGATCTGGAGAACGTCACCACGGTGCGGGGCGAGCTGGAGGGGGCCTATCAATGATCCGCACGCCGTTGCGCCCGCTGCCCCAGATCCTCGCGGCGCGGGCACGCGGGCAGAACCCCGACGCGATCGAGCGCGAAAACCTCCGGCTCCGGCACGAAGAGACGCGCGATGCGGAGCGGGAGCGGGCCGAGGGGCGGCTTCTGGTCCTCGGGATCTTCTTCCTCTGCGCCTTCGTCCTGGTGGGCGGGCGGATGGGCACGCTGGCCGCATCCGATCCCGAGGAGCCGCGGGCCCAGGTTCCGGGTGCCTCGATCCTGGCGCAGCGGGCCGATATCGTCGACCGGTCGGGCCGGATCCTGGCCACGAACCTGACCACCCATTCGCTCTATGCGCAGCCGCCGATCATGGTCGATCCGCTGCGGGCGGCGGAGGAGCTCGCGACGATCTTTCCGGATCTGGATGTCGAGCGGCTGAAGAAGGATTTCACCGGCGGCCGCAAGTTCCTGTGGATCAAGAAGAAGATCTCGCCCGAGCAGCAGCAGGCGGTACATGATATCGGCGAGCCGGGTCTCCTGTTCGGGCCGCGCGAGATGCGGCTCTATCCGAACGGGAGCCTCGCCTCGCATGTGCTCGGCGGTGCCGGGTTCGGGCGCGAGGGGGTGCATTCGGCGGAAGTGATCGGGGTGGCGGGGGTCGAGAAGACCTTCGACGACTACTTGCGCGATCCGGCCCATGGCGGCGCGCCGTTGCAGCTCTCGATCGACCTCTCGGTACAGGCGGTGACCGAGGAAGTGCTCAATGGCGGCATGAAGCTGATGAACGCCAAGGGCGCCGCCGCGATCCTGATGGATGTCCATACCGGCGAGATCCTGAGCCTCGCGAGCCTGCCCGATTTCGATCCGAACGACCGGCCGGTGCCGCTGACCAAGGGCGATGCGGCCGACAGCCCGCTGTTCAACCGGGCGGTGCAGGGGGTCTACGAGCTGGGCTCGACCTTCAAGATCCTCACCGTCGCGCAGGCGATGGAGCTGGGGCTGGTGAACCCGGGCACGGTGATCGACACCAAGGGGCCGCTCCGCTGGGGGCGCCACCGGATCCGCGATTTCCGCAATTACGGCGATGCGCTGACGGTGGAGCAGATCATCGTGAAATCGTCGAATATCGGGACGGCGCGGGTCGCGATGATGCTGGGCGGCGACCGGCAGCGGGCCTTCCTGGACCGGCTGGGCTTCCTGAAGCCGACCAAGGTCGAGCTTGTCGAGGCCGGGGCGGGGCGTCCCTTGATCCCGTCGAACTGGTCGGAGATCTCGACGATGACGATCTCCTATGGTCACGGGCTTTCGGCGAGCCCGCTGCATCTGGCGACGGCCTATGCCTCGGTGCTGAACGGCGGGCGGCTGGTGCGGCCGACGCTTGTCAAGCGCGACAGCCCGGCGGAGGGCGAGCGGGTCGTTTCGGAAGAGACCTCGCGCGTGGCACGCCAGCTTCTGCGGAAGGTGGTGACGGAGGGCACGGCGAGCTTCGGCGAGGTCCGGGGCTACGAGGTGGGCGGCAAGACCGGCACCGCCGACAAGCCGACGCCCCAGGGCGGGTACTATGACGACAAGGTGATCGCGACCTTCGCGTCGGTGTTTCCGGCGTCGGACCCGAAATACGTGCTGGTCGTGGTTCTGGACGAGCCGGTGGAGACCTCGGGCAAGGAGCCGCGGCGCACGGCCGGCTGGACAGCGGTGCCGGTGGCGGCGGAGATCATCCGGCGGACGGCGCCGCTTCTGGGGTTGGCGCCGGTCATTGAATCCCGCGCGGGAAACGGGATAACACTGGCATCAAACCGGTGAAGGGCACGTAAGGCGAGCATGGCGGCCGGGGTTGCAGAGAAATCATTGAGCCAGCTCGGGCTGGCGGTCCCGGGAGGAGGGGCTGTTCGGGTGAGCGGGCTGTCGGTCGACAGCCGGCTCGTGAAGCGCGGTCACCTGTTCGCGGCCTTGCCCGGCACGAAGGTGCATGGGGCGCATTTCATCCGGGCGGCGCTGGATCTGGGCGCGCGGGCGGTGCTGACCGACCGCGAGGGCGAGAAGCTTGCCGCGAAGGCGCTCGCGGCGGCCGGGGTGCCGGTGGTGATCGCCGAGGATCCCCGCCAGACCCTGGCTTATGTCGCGGCGCTGTGGTTCGGGCGGCAGCCCGACGTGGTGGCGGCGGTCACGGGGACCAACGGCAAGACGAGCGTCTCGACCTTCACGCGCCAGCTCTGGATGGCGATGGGGATCGAGGCGGTGAATATCGGCACGACCGGGGTCGAGGGCTGCTACACCGCGCCCCTGGCGCATACCACGCCCGAACCGATCACCTTGCACAGGATCCTGTCGGACGTGGCGGGCGAGGGGATCGAGCACGCGGTGATGGAGGCCTCGTCGCACGGGCTCGAGCAGCGGCGGCTGGACGGGGTCAACCTCGCCGCGGCGGCGTTCACGAATTTCAGCCAGGATCATCTCGACTATCACGCAGATTTCGCCGCCTATTTCGCGGCGAAGGCGGGGCTTTTCGACCGGGTTCTGCCGGAGGACGGCACCGCCGTGGTCAATACCGACGATCCGATGGGCCCCGAAGTGGTGGAGATCGCCCAGGCGCGGGGATGCGATATCCTGACGGTCGGGCGCGATCCGAAGGCCGCGCTGCAACTGGTGGCGCAGCGCTTCGACGCGACTGGGCAGGAGCTGCGCTATGCCTGGAACGGGCAGGCCCGACAGG
This sequence comes from Paracoccaceae bacterium, assembly GCA_003605175.1. Classification (GTDB taxonomy): domain Bacteria; phylum Pseudomonadota; class Alphaproteobacteria; order Rhodobacterales; family Rhodobacteraceae; genus Ovoidimarina. The sequence continues at coordinate 165,889 of QWDA01000001.1, forward strand.
TGCGGCTGCCGCTCATTGGCGGCTTCCAGGCGGAGAATGCGCTGGTGGCGGCGGGGCTGGCCATCGCTTCGGGCTGTGCGCCGTCGGAGGTGTTCGAGGCCTTGCAGATGCTGTCGACGGTGCGGGGGCGGATGCAACTGGCGGCCACGCGCGAGAACGGCGCGGCGGTGTTCGTGGATTTCTCGCATACGCCGGCGGCGCTGGAGACGGCGCTGCGCGCGATGCGGCCGCATGTGATGGGCCGGCTGGTTGTGGTGTTCGGCGCGGGCGGCGACCGCGACCGGACGAAGCGCCCGCTGATGGGCAATGCCGCCGAGCGGCTGGCGGATGTGGCCATCGTGACCGACGACAATCCGCGGAGCGAGGAGCCGGCGGCGATCCGCTCCGAGGTACTGCAAGGCTGTCCCGGTGCGACCGAGATCGGCGACCGGGCCGAGGCGATCCTGCGCGCGGTCGATCTCCTGGAACCGGGCGACGCGCTCCTGATCGCGGGCAAGGGGCACGAGACCGGGCAGATCGTCGGCGACACGGTCTATCCTTTCGACGATGCCGAACAGGCGAGCGTGGCCGTGGCCGCGCTGGACGGGCGGGTGGCATGAGCGCGCTCTGGACCGCCCGGGAGGCGGAAGCGGCGACGGGCGGCACCGCGCGCGGCGATTGGCAGGCGGCCGGCGTTTCCATCGACACGCGCACCCTGGCGCCGAGCGATCTGTTCGTCGCGCTCCGGGCGGCGCGGGACGGGCATGATTTCGTCGCCGACGCACTGGCGAAGGGCGCGGCCGCCGCGCTGGTGTCGCGGGTGCCCGACGGAGTCGCGCCGGATGCGCCGCTGCTCCTGGTGCCGGATGTGCTCGAGGCGCTGGTGGCGCTGGGCCAGGCGGCGCGGGCGCGGATGACAGGGCAAGTGATCGCGGTGACCGGGTCGGTCGGCAAGACCTCGACCAAGGAGATGCTGCGCGACGTGCTGGCCGGGCAGGGGCAGGTCCATGCCGCCGAGGCGAGCTACAACAATCATTGGGGCGTGCCGCTTACCCTGGCGCGGATGCCGCGCGACACCGATTTCGCGGTGATCGAGATCGGCATGAACCACCCGGGAGAGATCGCGCCGCTCGCCCGGCTCGCGCGGCCGCATGTGGCGCTGGTCACCACCATCGCGCCGGCGCATCTGGCGGCGTTCGAGAATGTCGCCGCGATCGCGCGCGAGAAGGCGGCGATCTTCGACGGGCTGGAGCCCGGAGGCACGGCGATCTGGAACGCGGATGCCGAGAGCGCGGATATCCTGGCCGAGGCGGCGGCGCGGCGTGCCCGGGTGCTGGTGCCGTTCGGATCCGGCGCGGATTGCCCGTTCCGGCTCGGATCGGCGACGCCGTCCGGCGGGTTGACCGTGGTGCAGGCCGAGGCGCGGGGCGTGCCTGTCCTGTTCAAGATCGGCGCGCCGGGGCGGCATTTCGCGATGAACGCGCTGGGGGCCCTGGCGGCGGTCGCGGCGGTGGGCGGCGACGTGGCGCTGGCGGCGGTCGATCTCGCGGCCTGGGCGCCGCCCGCGGGGCGCGGCACCCGCGAGACCCTGAGCCTAGACGCGGTCGAGGACGGGATGACGATCGACCTGATCGACGATGCTTTCAACGCCAATCCGGCCTCGCTCTCGGCGGCGCTGGACGTGCTTGCGGCGGCCGATCCGGTGGACGATATCGGCCGCGTGGCGCGGGGACGGCGGATCGCGATCCTTGGCGACATGCTGGAGCTCGGCCCGGAGGCGGACGCGCTGCACGCGGTCGTGGCCGCGCATCCGGCGATGGCGAAACTCGCGGTGGTGCATTGCGTGGGGCCGCTCATGGCGCATCTCTGGGCTGCCTTGCCCGAGGCGCAGCGGGGCCGGAAGGCCGAGCGCGCCGAGGATCTCGCCCGCGAGGCGCATCATCTCGTCGATGCGGGCGATGTGGTGCTGGTGAAGGGCTCGAAGGGGAGCCGCGTGAGCCTCGTGGCCGAGGCGATCCGGAAGCTTGGGCAACCCCGCCCGGCGGTCGTGTAGAAAGGACCTGGCTTCGTGCTGTACTGGCTGACGGAATTCTCGGATGGCGGCGATGTCTTCAACCTCTTTCGCTACATCACCTTTCGGGCCGGGGCGGCCTTCTTCACGGCGCTGATCTTCGGGTTCATCTTCGGCCGCCCGCTGATCAACCTTCTGCGCAAGCGGCAGAAGCACGGGCAGCCCATTCGCGACGACGGGCCGCAGAGCCACATCACGACGAAGGCCGGGACACCGACGATGGGCGGGCTCCTGATCCTGTCGGCGCTGCTTGTCTCGACGCTCCTCTGGGCGCGGCTCGACAATGCCTATGTCTGGATCGTGCTTTTCGTGACCGCCGGGTTCGGCCTGATCGGTTTCGCCGACGACTATGCGAAAGTCACCAAGAACACGCATAAAGGGGTGTCGGGCAAGGTCCGTTTCGGCATCGGGCTCGCGATCGCGGCGATCGCGGGGTATTGGGCGGCGACGCTGCATCCGGACGATCTGAGCTGGCGCCTCGCCGTGCCGGTGTTCAAGGACGTGCTCCTGAACCTCGGGATCCTGTTCGTGCCCTTCGCGATGCTGGTGATCGTCGGCGCGGCGAACGCGGTGAACCTGACCGACGGGCTCGACGGGCTGGCGATCATGCCGGTGATGATCGCGGCCGGTGCGCTCGGGGTGATCGCCTATGCGGTGGGGCGGGTCGACTTTTCGGAATATCTCGAGGTCCATTACGTGCCGGGGACCGGCGAGATCCTCGTCTTCACTGCCGGGCTGATCGGCGGCGGGCTGGGGTTCCTGTGGTACAACGCGCCGCCGGCGGCGGTGTTCATGGGCGATACCGGGTCGCTGGCGCTGGGCGGCGCGCTGGGGGCGATCGCGGTGGCGACCAAGCACGAGATCGTGCTGGCGATCGTCGGCGGGCTCTTCGTGGTCGAGGCGCTCTCGGTGATCATCCAGGTCGCCTATTTCAAGCGGACCGGGAAGCGGGTGTTCCTGATGGCGCCCATTCACCACCATTTCGAGAAGCAGGGCTGGGCCGAGCCGCAGATCGTGATCCGGTTCTGGATCATCTCGCTCATTCTCGCGCTGATCGGGCTCGCGACGCTCAAGGTGCGGTAGGGGCTGCGCCCTGAGCCGGCCGCCGGATCGGCTGGCCAATCTGGACTCCTGGACCGTTCATGAACGGATGTCGGCTGTTTTTCGCGCCGCATTGCATGGCGCTTTACGCATGATCTATATTTCGTATATTCTGGAAATATGGAAACACAGGAATCGAACACCTTCGCGACGTTGGGCCATCCGGGGCGGCTGGCGCTCTTGCGGCTCCTGATCCGGCGCTATCCCGACCACGTTGCGGCGGGGGAGCTTGCCGCAGCCCTTGAGTGCCCGCCTTCCACGCTCTCGGCCCATCTCGCCGGGCTGATGCGGGTCGGGCTGGTGCGCCAGGAACGCGCTGGCACCTCGCTCCGCTACGCCGCCGACATGGCGGCGCTGCGCGGGGTCTTCGAATTCCTGTTTCTGGACTGCTGCCGGGGACGGCCGGAAATCTGTGCGCCGCTCGGGGGCGTCTCAACGGCCTGGAGGAAGGAAATGTCGGAAAAGTACAATGTGCTCTTCGTCTGCACGGGGAACTCCGCGCGGTCGATCTTCGCCGAGGCGATCCTGAGGAAGGAGGCCGGCGCCCGGTTCAACGCCTATTCGGCCGGAACGCGACCGGCCTCGGAACTGAACCCCTTCGCGCTCGGGCTCCTGCGGGGCAAGGGGCACGATGTCTCGATGCTGCGCGCGAAGACGGTCGGAGAATTCCGGGGCGACGCCGCGATCCGTATGGATTTCGTCTTCACCGTCTGCGACCGGGCCGCGAACGAGGAATGTCCGCCCTGGGAGGGGCAGCCGGTCAGCGCGCATTGGGGCATGCCCGATCCGGTGAAGGCCGCGGGCAGCGATGCCGAGCGCGGACTGGCCTTTCAGGCGGCCTATGGCGCGCTCCGCAACCGGATCGCGGCCTTTGCGGCGCTGCCCCTGGAAACGCTCGACCGGATCTCGCTGCAGCGGGCGGTGGACGATATCGGCCGCGGGGTTCCGGCATGACGCGCTATGCGCTGAACGGGCTGGGCCGGATGGGCAAGCTGGCGCTCCGGCCGCTCCTGGAGCGCGGCGCCGGGATCGCCTGGATCAACGACGCGATCGGCGATCCGGCGATTCATGCGCATTTGTTGGAATTCGACACGGTGCACGGGCGGTGGGATGCCCGCATCGAAGTGGATGCGGAGAGCGTGACGGTTGATGGAACGCGGTTGCCGTTTGCGGGCGTCGGGCGCATCCCGGACCTGCCGCTCGACGGGGTCGATGTGGTGATCGACTGCACCGGGGTGTTCAAGTCGGAGGCGGCGCTGGCGCCCTATTTCGAGGCCGGTGTGAAGAAGGTGGTGGTCTCGGCGCCGGTGAAGGACGGGGATGCGGCGAATATCGTCTATGGCGTGAACCAGGCGGACTACGACCCGGCGCGGCACCGGATCGTGACGGCGGCCTCCTGCACGACGAACTGTCTCGCGCCGGTGGTGAAGGTGATCCATGAGGGGATCGGGATAAGGCACGGTTCGATCACCACGCTGCACGATGTGACGAACACCCAGACCATCGTCGACCGGCCGGCCAGGGACCTGCGCCGCGCGCGGTCGGCGCTGAACTCGCTGATCCCGACGACGACGGGCAGCGCCACGGCGATCACGCTGATCTACCCGGAGCTCAAGGGGCGGCTGAACGGTCATGCGGTGCGGGTGCCGCTTCTGAACGCTTCGCTCACCGACTGCGTGTTCGAAGTGGCGCGGGAGACTAGCGCGGAGGAGGTGAACGCCCTGTTCCGGACGGCGGCGGAGGGGCCGCTTGCGGGGATCCTCGGCTATGAGGAGCGGCCGCTCGTCTCGGCGGATTACGTGAACGACACGCGGTCCTCGATCGTGGATGCGCCCTCGACGATGGTGGTGAACGGGACGCAGGTGAAGGTCTATGCCTGGTACGACAACGAGATGGGCTATGCGCATCGGCTGGTGGACGTGGCGCTGATGGTCGGGGCGTCGGTGTGAGCGTTGCGGAAGGCGCGCGCGCGGGCCTCGGGGCCTATGTCGCGGTGACGGCGGCCTATTGGGCGTTCATGCTCACCGACGGGGCGCTCAGGATGCTGGTGCTCCTGCATTTCCACACGCTCGGATTCTCGCCGGTGGCGCTGGCATATCTGTTCCTCCTCTACGAGGTGGCGGGGATGGCGACGAACCTTTCGGCGGGCTGGATCGCCGCCCGGTTCGGGCTGACCTCGACGCTCTATGCCGGGCTTGGCCTGCAGGTGCTGGCGCTGCTGGCCCTGTCGCGGCTCGATCCGGCCTGGTCGGTGGGCGCGTCGGTCGCCTTTGTGATGGCGGTGCAGGGGGCGAGCGGGGTCGCGAAGGACCTGGCGAAGATGTCGTCGAAATCCGCGGTGAAGCTGCTGGCGCCGAAGGAGGGCGGGGGGCTCTTCCGCTGGGTCGCGGTGCTGACCGGGTCGAAGAACGCGGTGAAGGGGGTGGGCTTTCTCCTCGGCGCGGCGCTTCTGGCGGGGGTCGGGTTCACCTGGGCGGTCCTTGGAATGGCGGCGGGGCTGGCCGCGATCCTTCTGGCGGTGGCGCTGACGATGCCTTCCGGGCTGCCCCGCGGGCGGAAGGGGGCGAAATTTTCAGAGCTTTTCTCGAAATCGGCGAATGTGAACTGGCTGTCCGTGGCGCGGCTGTTCCTGTTCGGCGCCCGGGACGTGTGGTTCGTGGTGGGGATCCCGATCTATTTCCACGGGGTTCTCTCGGACGGAACCGCCACGGGCGACCGGGCAGCTTTCTTTCTGGTGGGCAGTTTCATGGCCGGCTGGATCGTGCTTTACGGCGCGGTACAGGCCGCCGCGCCGAAGCTCCTGCGCGCGGCCGGGAAACCTGTCGGGGAGTTGGCGGGGGCGGCACGGAAATGGGCCTTCGGCCTGACGGCGATCCCGGCGCTTCTGGCCCTGGCGGCCGCTTTCGCGGGAGGGCCGGCGCCCTGGCTGACCGCGACGCTCATTGCCGGGCTTCTGGCCTTCGGCGCGGTCTTTGCGATCAATTCCGCGCTGCATTCCTACCTGATCCTTGCCTTCTCCCGGGTCGAACGGGTGACGATGGATGTGGGCTTCTACTACATGGCCAATGCGGGCGGGCGGCTCCTTGGCACGCTGCTGTCCGGCCTCGCCTTTCAGGCGGGCGGTCTGGCGCTCTGCCTTGCGGTGGCGGCGGCGATGGTGGCGCTGAGCGGGCTCGCGGCCGCGCGGCTCGGTTCCGAGGCGTAGGCGGCGCTGCGGCCGTGCCCCGCGCGGATCGGGGCCGGCGGGCCGCATCGGTTCGGTGGCCTTGCCGGTGGCCGGGGCGGGGCTGTCGGTCGTCGTCAACCACGCGATAAGCCGGGCTGTGGTATTCGCCGACGGGGACACCGGAGAGGCGGAGTGATGACGGACGGACTGGTTGGACATACGGGGTTCGTGGGCGGCAACCTCATGGCAGCGCACGGGTTTCAGGGGCGGTACAACCGTGCGAACATTGCGGAGCTGGCGGGGGCGGCGTTCGACCGGCTGGTCGTTTCGGCGGTGCCCGCGACGCTGTGGCTCGCCAATAGAGACCCGGAGGCGGATCGCGAGAACATCCTGACACTGTTCGAGACGCTGCGCCGGGTCGAGGCGGGAACGCTCGTGCTGGTCTCGACCATCGCGGTCTATCGCGATCCGTTCGGGATGCCTGACGAGGACAGCACCGAGTTCGAGGTGGAGCGGGCTTATGGGCGGAACCGGCGCGAGCTGGAGGCGCTGCTCGCCGAGGCGTTCCCGAGGCACCTGATCCTGCGGCTCCCGGCGCCGTTCGGGCGCGGACTGAAAAGGAACTTCCTGTTCGACCTGATGAACCCGGTGCCGTCCTTCCTCAATCCCGAGATGTTCGGGCGGCTCCGCGCGGCGGCGGGGCCTGCGGACTTGGCGCTGCTCGAAGCGGCCTTCGCCTGGGACGCGGGCGCCACCATGTGGGAATTCCGGCGGGCGGCGTTCTCGGACGGGCCGGAGGGCGCGCGCATTGGCGCGCTTTGCGCGGGGGCGGGCATCTCGGCGGTGAGCTTCACCAATGCCGACAGCGTGTTCCAGTTCTACGACCTCGCGCGGCTCTGGGCGGATATCGAGAGGGCGCTGGCCGAGGGGATTTCGGTGCTGAATCTCGCCACCGAGCCTGTGACGGCGGGCGAGATCCATGCGCAGCTGACCGGGCGGCCGATGCTGCATCGCAGTGCCGGCCTGGTGCGGCAGGACATGCGGACGCGCCATGACGGGCTCTGGGGCCGCTCGGACGGCTATCTGGCGGGGCGCGAGGATGTCCTGGCGGCGATCGGGGCATTCGTCGGGGGGCGCGTGTGAGGCTGGCGGTCTCGAGTATCGCTTGGGCGGCGGAGGAAAGTGCGGCGGGCCATGCGCCTGTCACGAGCCTGGCGGCGGGGCGTCGCTTCACCGATACGACGAACGGTTTTCGCGGCTAACCGGCTCGGTTTTCGGGTGGCGGATGTAGGTGTGCGGCGGGCCTGTCCGGCGAGCGGTCAGGTGCCGACGACGATTGGCGGAGTCAAAGGCAAGTTCGACCTGTTGGTAGAGCTTTTCGCCGCCGCATCGGGGCGATACGATCCCTGAAAGGACTGGGAGTGGATTCATGGACATAGCGGGACAGGTGGCGCTCGTCACAGGCGGGGCGAGCGGGCTCGGTGCGGCGACGGCGCGGCTTCTTGCGTCGCAGGGGGCGAAGGTCGCGGTGGTCGATTTCGACGCGGCGCGTGGAGCGGCGGTGGCCGAGGAGATCGGCGGGGCGGCGTTTGCTTGCGATGTGGGCGACGAGGCCTCGGTCGCGGCGGCGGTGGAGGGCGCGGCGGAGCGGCTGGGTAGTGCGCCCCGGGTGGCGGTGAGCTGCGCGGGGATCGGGCTCGCCGCACGGATCGTCGGGCGCGAGGGCAAGCTCTCGGTCGACGTGTTCGAACGGACGATCCGGGTGAACCTGCTCGGGACCTACCTGGTGATGTCCCATGCCGCGCGGGCGATGCAGGCGCTGGAGCCGCTCGAGACCGGCGAGCGGGGTGTGATCGTCAACACCTCTTCGGCGGCCTGGCAGGACGGGCAGGTGGGTCAGGCGGCCTATTCGGCCTCGAAGGGCGGCATTGCCGCGATGTGCCTGCCGGCGGCGCGGGAATTCGCGAAGACCGGAATCCGCGTGATGGCGATCGCGCCCGGGCTGTTCCACACGCCGATGATGGAGGGGCTGCCGGAGGAGACCGTGGCCGGGATCACCGCCAATATCCCGTTCCCGAACCGTCTGGGGCAGGCGGAGGAATATGCGCTTCTGGTGAGCCAGATCGTCGCCAATGCCTATCTGAACGGCACCACGATCCGGCTCGATGCGGCCACGCGGTTGCCGCCGCGCTAGGATCTGGCGCTACTCGGGCGGAGGGCTCTGAGAGTTCCGCCGGGAGGCGATATCGGCGGCCATCCGAAGGGCGGCGATGAGCGAGGTCGGATCGGCCCGGCCCTTTCCGGCGATGTCGAAGGCGGTGCCGTGGTCGGGAGAGGTGCGCACGAAGGGCAGGCCCAGGGTGACGTTGACGCCGCCGGCGAAGTCGATGGTCTTGATCGGGATCAGCGCCTGGTCGTGATACATCGCGACGGCGGCGTCATAGCCGGCGCGGGCGGCGGAGTGGAACATCGTATCGGCGGGGAGGGGGCCGCGCAGCGCCATGCCTTCGGCGCGAAGCCGGTCGAGGACCGGCGCGATGATCTCGGCATCCTCGCGACCCATCTTGCCGCCTTCGCCGGCATGGGGGTTCAGCCCGGCGACCGCGATCCGGGCGCGGGTCAGCCCGAAATCCCGGACCAGCGCGGCATGGGTGATGCGAAGCACCTGCTCCAGGGTGTCGGGTGTCAGTGCGCGGGGCACTTCGGAGAGCGCGATATGGATGGTGGCCGGGACGACGCGGAGTTCCGGGCAGGCGAGCATCATTGCCACGGGTGCCCCGCCGGCGAGATCGGCGAGATATTCGGTATGGCCGGGAAAGGCGAAGCCCGCGCCGTCGATCAGGACTTCCTTCGAGATCGGGCAGGTGGTGATCGCTGCCGCGTCGCCGCTTGTCGCCAGGGCGACGGCCCGGGCGATGATCTCGACCACGGCGGCGGCGTTGCGGTGGTCGGGCTGGCCGGGGATCGCGGGTTCGGGGAAGGGATGCAGCAGCACCGGGAGGCCGTGGCGCTGCGCTCCGGCGGTTTCCGCGGGGTCGGCGATTTCCACTGTTCGGGCGCCTTCGGGCAAATGCACCGGGTCGCCGATCCAGAAGAAGGGGAGACTCCCGCCGAGCCGGTCATGTGCCTTGACGGCGATCTCCGGGCCGATGCCGGCCGGATCGCCGCAGGTCAGCGCGACGGGTTTCATCGGACGTCGACGATCACCGCGTCGGCCCTGAGCTCGGCGAGATAGGCCTCGGCATAGGCCGCGGCCCGCTGGTTCGAGAGCTGCCGGCGCACCGCTCCGCGGTCCAGCGACTCGGCCGTTTCGGTGGTGCGCCCGCAAAGCATGAGCACCAGCCGCGCATCGCCGCGGGTCAGCGCCGTGGACACCTCGTTGTCGTCGAGCCTGGCAAGCTCGAGGGCGATATCGGCGGGGATGTCGGCGGGCGCCCGGGTCTCGCGCAGGAGCCGCTCCTCCGGCAGGCCCTTGGCCTCGCCATAGAGATCGTCGCAGGTATCGACCCGGCTCGCCATTGCCTGGGCCTCCGCCTCGGTCGCGCCGGGCAGGCTGAACAGGGTATAATCGACCGCCACGGTCGCCGGGCGCTTCGGCGGAAGCTCCTGGAGCGCGCGGAGCTGGAAGATCGCCACGGCGTTCGGGATCCGGAGCGGTTCGGTGATCCCGCCGGGCGGCAGGGTCAGCACCTCGGAGCGGAGCTGCGGCGGCAGATCGGAAAGCGACAGCCAGTCGATCCGGCCGCCGGCTTCCGCGCTCCGGGAGGCGGAGTAACGCCTTGCCGCGTTGGAGAAGGCGTCGATCCCGCGGAGCTGAGAAATCTCGGCCACCCTAGCCTCCGCGGCCGCCAGCTCTTCGGGATTTCGCGCCGGCATGATGATCTCGGAGACCAGAACGCGCGCGCCTCCCGCGGTTCCGGCGAGCGCCAGCGCGCGGTCGACCTCGTCTTCGCTCACCTGGCTGCGCGGGGCGAAGCGGGTCCGGGCCACCTCGCGCCACAGGACCCCGGCCCTGACGAAGTCGTTCAGGCTTTCCTCGGACACACCGTTCTGCCGCATCACGGCCACGAAATTCGCGGCGTCGGTATTGGCGCGCTGGGCGTATTCGTCGATCCCGGCCTGCAACATCTCGTCGGTCGCCTCGATGCCGAGCTCCTCGGCAGCCTGAAGCTGGAGCCGCTCGTCGATCAGCTTCTGGCGTGCTTCCCGGGCGAGGTCGCCCGGGGCGCCGAGCGCCCGCAGGAGGAGAATGCGCTGGTTGATCTCGTATTGCGTGACGGCCTTGTCGTTCACGCGGATCACCGGGCCGAACCGGCTCTGCGCGATTGCGGCGCCCGGATCGGCGGCAGCCAGGACAAGCGCGGCAAGGATCGGGGCCAGGCCTGGAAACAGGCGTCCGGATCGTCTCAACAAGGGTACCTCATCCACTGCAACTGCGACGTGCCCGACGCGGATCGCCCCCGGTTCCGAAGCCGGTGAGCGAGACCCGCAGGTCGATATCGGTCACGGGCTCGACATTAGTCGAACTGGTGAAGCGGCGCGAGAGAGAAAGGCCTACTGCGATGCACTCGTTCGCGTAGCGGACGCCGAGGCTCGCGCGGGTGGTCTTGCCTTCGTCGGCATTGAAGCGGAGCCCGCCATCGGTGGTCCAGAACTCGTCGAGCCTGTAGCTTCCGTCGAGCGCGAGCTCCGAAATGTCGTCGGGCCGCCCGTCCGTGGGATCGGCGCCGCGCCAGAGATGGGTGCCTTCGAGCGTGACCCGGTCGTCGCTCCACGCGAGCCGGGTCTCCGATCGCGAGATGTCGAGATTGTCGTCGATCAGCGTGCGGCTGACCAGGTTGAGCCGGTCGTCGAACTTGAGCACCCCGCCGACCAGCCAGTCCGACAGCCCGCCGGCAATGCCCGTCCCGCCCGCGAACTGAGCGCGCTGGTCGAAGCGGACGATCCGGCCGGCGGTCACGCCGAGCGACCAGCCGTCGGGGTCGAAGCGGGTCCAGGTGAGGCCGAGATTGGTGCGGAGCCCGATCTCGCGCGCATCGATGCCGGGATAGCGGCTGAGCGCGAAGAGATTGCCTTCGTCGAACTCGACCTCGGTGCTGTCCTCGTTCGGGACACTGGAATCTCCGCCGATTTCCGACCAGACCAGCTGAACCTTCGGTTCCACCAGATAGCGCAGGCCGCCGGCGCCGTTCTTCTGGAACGGCCAGGCAAGGGAGATCGCGGCCTGCGGCAGGATGCGGTCGGCGGTATCGGGAAAGCTCGAATCCTGATCGATCACGTAATGGTCGAGCATGAGCCCCGCCTCGGCGGAGGCGACGAAGCCGGCGCCGAGAATGCGCGAGGTCTCCCAGTTGAGATCGCCCGTGATGCGGCGCAGGTCGCGGCCGACGCCATCGGCGTTCGAGGTCCGGTGCAGCGCGGATCCGCTCAGGCCGAGCCAGGCCTGACCCCAGACCGGATCCTCCAGAACGCGCTGCGAGATGCCGAAATCCAGGAGCCGGCTCGGAATTTCGTCGGCGGTCGCCAGTTCGCTCGACCGGAGCGTGCGCAGCGACAGGGCCTCGGCCCGCACCCACTGGTCGTCACGGACTCGGGACAGATCGACCCCGCTGGTCAGGCGGTCGCGCTCGGTGATCCCGTAATCGTAGAGATAGGAATCGTCCGAGACGAGCTCGAGATCGAAGCCGAGCGTGAAATCGCGGGGCAGATCGAATTCGCCCCTCGCGAAGAGATAGGCGCGCGTGTTGTCCGGCTCGATGTCGTCGCTCGACAGGGCGCCGTCGAAACTGAGCGTCCCATGCGCGAGCTCCTGCCGGTAGGCCGCGCCGAGCGTGGTGGTGGCGCCTGAGATGAAGGGCGAAAAGGTCAGGTCGGCATGGTCGCCGAAGGGCAGGAAATAGGGCGTGACGACACCGGTTCCAAGACGTGTCCGCGAGCGGATTCCGGGGACGAGAAAGCCGGCCGAGCGTTTCAGCGAAGGGTCGGGAAGCCTCAGCGACGGGACGTAGAAGACCGGGACGCCCATGACGCGGAACTGGGCATTGTCGAAATAGAGCTGCTGTTCCTGCTCGTCGCGGATCACTCGCCTGGCGCGGATCTCCCAGAGCGGCGCTTCGCCGTCGCAGATCTCGCAGCTCGACGCGGCCACGCGGGAGAGGCGGGTATAGCGGCCGTCTTTCCGGTCGATCCGTGCGGCGGCGAGCTGCATTTCCCGGTCGAGGACGAGCCGCGCCGAGGTCAGGATCCCGTCGCGGAGCGACGAGGACATTTCTGCCGAGGAGGCGAGAATGATCGTGTCGCCGCCCTCGGTCAGGACCAGGGGGCCGTCGATGGACAGGACTTCCCCCGCGCGGTCGTAGCGTACCCGCGTCGCGGTGAGGCGTATTCCCTCGTAGGTGACTTCCACATGTCCCTCGGCGACGAGCGCGCCGTCGCCGGCCAGACTGATCCGGTCTGCGACCAGCGTCGCGGTCTGTGGCGTGGCCGCCCCGGGCGCGAGGACCATGAGGGCCGCTGCGGCAAGGGCGCGGATCGTCCGGCGCATCAGCCGTCCTCCAGGTGCAGGATCAGGCCGAGCGGCAGGAGCGTCGCCGCGGCGGGCGCGCCCCAGGCGGCCAGCGCGATGGGGATCTGGCCGTTCTCGCCGAGGATCTGGGCGAAGTTCCGGATGAAATAGAGCGTGAAGCCGAGGCCGAGTGAGGTGACCACCATGAGCCCCGTCCGCCCGAAGCGGGCCGGCCGAAGCGTGAAGCCGGCCGCGACAAGAACCATTGATGCAAGAAGCAGGGGAAGCGCCAGCTCCATCTGCAGCCAGACACGATACTGGCGGGCCGAGAAGCCGGCCTTTTCCAGGCGGGCGATCTGGCTCGGGAGCTCCCAGATCGGGATTGCCATCGGCGTGCCGAAACTGTTGGCGATCTCGTCGCGCGTGAGGCTGGTGGGAACGGTGAGGCTGTCGCGGAGCTGGGCATCGCTTTCGGGGTTCTCGCTGCCCGTGAGGCGCCACTCCTTGGCGTCCTTGACCTGCCAGGCCCCCCGGGTCAGCGTCGCGCTTTCCGCCTCGATCCGCCGGTTCGGAATTCCGTCGGTGTCGAAGGCGATGAAGGTCACGCCGTAGAGTGTCGTCCCGTCGGGGCCGGCCCGGCTCGCGCGGATCACCGTCTGGCCGTCCGCACCGCCCTGCCGGAGCCACAGGCCCTCGGGGCTGACCGACAGAACGCTGGTATCGGCGCCGAGATACCGCGCGGCCAGCGTTTCGTACTGAACCGATGTCGCGGCGACGATCGGGTTCATCATTCCCACGGCGACGACGCCCAGCGCGAAGGCCACCGTGATCGGCGCGGAAACGCTGACCAGCGCGGACCGCCCCGCCGCCCGCGCGATCACCAGTTCCGAGGATCGCGACAGCGAGACGAAGAGCCCGATGGCGGAAAGGATCGTGATCAGCGGGAGCACCCGGTAAAGCGATTCCGGGACGTTGAGAAAGGTCAGCGTCAGGATCGCGCCGAAGCTGAGCGACTGTTCGTTGAAGCGGCGGATCTGTTCGACCATGTCGATCAGGGCGAGCATCACGAAGAGCGACAGGAAGACCCCGATGAACAGGAAGAGAAACCTGCGGGCGAAGTAGAGATGGAGCGTCATGCCGGCTGCCTCCGCCGGCGCCGGAAAAGCTGCGGATTGGCGGCCGCCCAGAACAGCGCCAGGGCCGCCGCGCAGCCCAGGATGTTCGGGAGATAGAGCAGCGGCCAACCCGAGGGCATCAGATCGAGCGCCATGTCGTCGACCATGTTGTTCAGGACATAGAGCACGATCACCAGACCGACCGCCGCGAAGATCTGGTGCCAGATGCCGAAGCGGCTGAACCCGCCGAGCAGCAGCGTCGCAAAGCCGAGAAGCGGCGCAGTAATCGCGATCAGCGGCTGCGCGAGGCGGCTGTGGCCCTCGTGGATCATCCGTGCCGAGGTGGCGCGAAAGGCCGTGGCGAGGCCGGGGTCGCCGGAAAGCAGCGCGGGCGTGGAGGCTTCGCGCAGCGTGCGACGGGTGCTGGCCGCGCCGGCGCGGTCGATCAGCGCGGCGAGGTCGAAGGCGAGGTCGTCGAACCGGGTGATCGCCAGCGTCCGGTCGGGCATGCGGAGGACCTCGGCCATCCCGTCATACATGATGAGGCGGGGGCCGTCCTCGGTCCGGACGAGGCGCGACTGCGTGGCCGTATAGGTCACCTGCCGGTCCGGATTGCGGCTGTCGGTCAGGAACACGTCGCGCAACTCGCCCGATCCGGTAATCGCGCGGATATAGAGCGTCATGCCCTCGGCCGGGTGCACGAAGCGGCCCTCGACCAAGAGGCGCGCCGTCACGTTCTCGGCGATCTCGACCTGGCGCTCGGCGAGCCGCGCGAAGCTCAAGGGCACGATGAGATTGACGAGAATCGCCATGAAGCCGGCGACGATGAGCCCGAAGGCCAGCACCGGCCGCGCGAGCCGGTAGGGGCTGAACCCGTTCGCCTGGACGACCACCAGCTCGCTCTCCGAGGTCAGCCGGTTCGCGGTGTAGAGCGTTGCGACAAAAGCGGAAATCGGCAGCACCACGCGGATCACGTTGGGCAGGGTGAGGGCGGTGAACTCGAGGAACACCGTCGCGGACTGGCCCGAGGCGATCAGCCAGTCGAACAGGCGCACCGCGCGGTTGATCCAGTAGATCAGCACGAGCACCACCGACGAGAAGCCGAAGATCACCATGAGCTGCGACAGCATGTACCTGTCGAACCGTCCCATGGTGTCGCTGCCCCGTTCCGCCTGTCTTTGCCGGCGGACCCTAGACCATTGCCGCCGGCTGGGAAACTCCGATCTGGCCTTCGTCTGGTGGCGAGGCTAGGTGTAGGCCGACCCCAGCCGAGGAGCATGTTTGATGACCGTCCCCGCCGAACTGACCTTCGCCGAGATCGATCTCGACGCCATTGCCGCCGCGACCGGGCGGGTGGTGGTGATCGTGACACCCGACGGAAAGTTCGATTCGGCGGCGCGGCGTGTGAACAGGCTGACCAAGGGCGCGCTGGCCCGGTTCGCGGAGAGCCCGGCCTTCGACAAGCTCAAGCCCGGCGAGACGGCGGAACTGGCCTGGCCCGCAGGGCTCGCCGCCGAAGCGCTCCAGGTCGTCAAGCTCGGCCGCCGCCCCGATGTCCCGACCGCGCGCAAGGCGGGGGTGGCGATCGGCCGGGCGGTCCGGGGCAAGGAGGTTCTGGTGCTGGCCGGATCCCTGCGTCATGCCGCGGAGCTCGCGCTGGGCGCGCTCCTCCGCGCCTATGCCTTCACCGACCACAAGTCGAAATCCGACGATGCCGACGACAAGGGCCCGGGCCGCCTGACCGTGATGGTCGCGAAACCCGACGCTGTCCGCGTGGAGGCCGCCGCCGCCGCGGCGCTTGCGGAGGGCGTGTTCTTCACCCGCGACCTGGTGAACGCGCCCGCGAACGTGCTGACCACCTCGGCCTTTGCCGACAGGCTGGCGGCGCTTTCCGAGCTCGGCCTGAAGGTGACCGTGCTCGAGGAGCCCGAGCTGGAACGGCTCGGCATGCGCACGCTGCTCGCCGTGGGGCAGGGCTCGGAAATGCCTTCCAGGGTCGTGGTGATGGAATGGAACGGCGGCGGCGACGAACGGCCGCTTGCGCTGGTCGGCAAGGGTGTGGTGTTCGACACCGGCGGGATCTCGATCAAGCCGGCGGGCGGCATGGAAGACATGACCATGGACATGGGTGGCGCCGGCACCGTCGCGGGCGTGATGAAGGCGCTGGCGCTCCGGAAGGCCAGGGCGAACGTGGTGGGTCTCGTCGGTCTGGTCGAGAACATGCCCGACGGGAACGCGCAGCGTCCGGGCGATGTGGTGGTGTCCATGAAGGGCGATACGGTCGAGGTGATCAACACCGACGCCGAGGGGCGCCTCGTTCTGTGCGACGTGATGTGGTACGCGCAGGAGACCCACGATCCGGTGGCGATGATCGACCTCGCAACGCTGACAGGGGCGGTGATCATCGGCCTGGGCCATGAGAATGCCGGTGTCTTCTCGAATGACGATACGTTCTGCGACGCGTTCCTCGCGGCGGCGAAGGAGGAGGGCGAGGGTGCATGGCGGCTGCCGCTCGGGGCGGGCTATGACCGGCAGCTCAAGAGCGAGATCGCCGACATGAAGAATGTGGGCGGCCGGCCGGCGGGCTCGATCACGGCGGCGCAGTTTCTCCAGCGGTTCGTCAAGGACGGCATGCCCTGGATCCATCTCGACATCGCCGGCGTGGCAAGCCTGAAGAGCGAGGGGACCTATGCGCCCAAGGGGGCGACGGGGTGGGGCGTCCTGGCGCTGAACCGGCTGATCGCCGACAGGTACGAGGGCTAGGCGCCGGTGGGCGCCGCGTATTTCTACCACCTGACCCGCGCGCCGATGGAGGCGACGCTGCCGATGCTGATCGACCGCGCTCTGGGCGCCGGCTGGCATGTGGCGGTGCGCGGGAAATCCGCCGACCGGCTCGACTGGCTCGACCAGAAGCTCTGGATGGGCGACGGGTTTCTGCCCCACGGACAGGCGGGCGGCACGCACGACGCCGATCAGCCGGTGCTCCTGACCGTCGGTCGCGACCTGCCGAACGGCGCGCGCTGCCTGATGGCGATCGACGGCGCCGAGATCGGCGCGGAAGAGGTCTCCGGTCTCGAACGCGCCTGTATCCTGTTCGACGGCAACGACTCCGCCGCAGTGGAGGCGGCGCGCGGCCAGTGGCGGGCGCTGACCACGGCGGGCTGCGCGGCGCAATACTGGAGCCAGGAGAGCGGTCGCTGGGAAAAGAAGGCCGAGAGCGGCAGCGGGTGAGCCGGGAAGATCGTTGATCGAGAGGATTTTCGGCGCGAGGTGGAGCGGGGCGCTCCACAAGCCGCCGCTGCCGCGCTAGGCTCTGACAATCCGCGCACCGGAGGATCCATGGTCCGTTTCGTCCTTGCAGCGGTGCTCGCCGCCGGCCCCGTTCTTGCCGAGGGTCCGGGCCCCTTCGCGACCTTCGCGGCGGCGGGCGATCCCGTGCTGCACGATCCGCACGATCTCGCCTTTGGCCCCGACGGCAATCTCTACGTCGCGGACAAGTTCGCCGATCGCGTGGTGCTGATGGATCCGAACACGCTCGAGGTCATCGGCAGCATCGGCGATGGCGCCCTGTCCGGGGCGCATGACGTGTCCTTCGGTCCCGACGGGCGGCTTTACGTCGCCGCGACCGGGCTGGACGCGGTGGTGGTCTACGACCTCACGAAGGGCGTGCCGCGGAACGAGGGCGCGCTGACGCCGTTTCCGAGGACCGAGGGCGTGCTTGCCCATTCGAACGGCCGGCTCTACGTGATGGCGTCCGGCAGCGGGCACCTGGTTTCGGTCGAGAACGACAAGGTGCTGGCCGCGAGATCCGGCTTTCCCGGGGCCCACGACGTCGCCGAGGCTCCCGACGGCACGCTCTGGATCGCCGATACCGTCGGGCGGCGGCTGGTGCGGTTTTCCGCCGATCTCGAGCCGCTGGGCGTGATCTCGGGCCCCGCCTACGGCTTCGTTGGACCGCGCTACCTTGATTTCGATCCCGACGGGATGCTCGTGGTCGCCGATCAGGACGCGCACCGCATCCTGAAGATCGACCCGGCCGATGGCGCGCTCCTCGGTGTGCTCGGAACCGGGGCGCCGGGTCTCGGGCCGAACCTCTTCGACGACCCGGAAGGTGTAGCGATCCGGGGATCGGAGTTTTTCTTTTCCGACAGCGACAACAACCGCATCGTCAAATACGTGGTCGTGCTGAACTGACGCAAGGCGGTCGCCCCGGTTGTCAAAGCCCTTCGTGGAACTCCTCGATGAGGTGGCGGACCACATCGCGCAGGGCCTCGTCGCGATCCTTTCCCGCGGCCTCGCTGGCGGCGAAAACGCTGCGCTGGCGTTCGGCACTGGGCCCGCCGGCCACCATCTCGGCGAGCCGCGCCACTTCGTCGACCGAGCGGAGGACGCCGGCATCCTCGGCCACGAGCTCGATCCATTCCTCCGCCAGCGGGCTGAATTTGATGATCTGGCGCTGACCGAAATCGATCATTCCGTTCGACGTGCTGTAGCGCTGCGCGCGCCAGCGGTTTTCACCGACGAGGAAGGTCTCGTAGATTCGCCAGCGCTGGTTCCTTCGGGCGAGCCGGTAGAGCATCCGCATCGTCGCCTGGGTCAGGGAGGCCAGCGTCAGCGTGTCCTCGAGCCGGGGGGACACGTCGCAGATCCGTGATTCAAGGGTCGGAAAGCGGGCCGAAGGGCGCAGGTCCCACCAGATCTTGGTGCTGTCCTCGATCACGCCGAGATCGACCAGCGCGCCCACCGAGCGTTCGTATTCGGCCCAGCTCGAAAGCTGTGGAGGCAGTCCTGTGCGGGGCAGGTTGTCGAACACGGTGAGGCGATAGGAGGCAAGCCCGGTGTCGCGGCCCTGCCAGTAGGGCGAAGAACAGCTCAGCGCCAGAAGATGCGGCAGGAAGTACGTGAACTGGTTCATCAGGTCGATCCGCATGTCCTTGTCCTCGATGCCGACATGGACATGCATGCCGCAGATCAGCATGCGTTGGGCTACCCCCGCCAGGTCCCTGCGGAGCGTGTCGTAGCGTTCCTTTCGTGTGTGGTGCTGCTTCGCCCAGTCCGCGAACGGGTGGCAGGAGACCGCGATCGGCGCCAGGCCATGCGCCCCGGCATGGCGCGAGACGGTGGCGCGCAGCTTCTTCAGCTCCTCGCGCGCCACCCCGATGGTGGGACAGACCTTGGTGCCGATCTCGATCTGGCACTGCAGGAATTCCGGGCTCACCTGGTGCTCTAGCTCGGCACGGCAGGCTTCCATGAGCGCTTCGGGCGCTTCGGCCAGCGCATAGCTCTGGGTGTCGACCAGGAGGTATTCCTCCTCGATCCCCATCGTGAAACTAGGCTCCTGCATCACGCCCCGCCGCTTGCCCCTGCTGGCCATGAGAGCGCCTCGTGGCGCCCGACGCAAGGGCCAGCTCGGACGCGGAAATCCGGGGCGGCGCGATCGTGGCATCGAAGCTGGTGGCGTTATTGGGGGCTGTTTGGAAACAGTAGCAACTCCAGTTGTTTATTGTGTTTGAATCGCAGGATTCCGCAATGTCAACGCATATTGCTGGAGCCATGGCGGCGTATATAGTCGGCTTGGGCCGGCATTCTGCCTGCCCGAATACAGATGGGGGATTTTCTGTAATGAGTAAGCGTCTGAACGCGCTTCTGGTCGCTGCGGGACTTGCCGTCCTGGGCACGGGAGCGTCTGCGATGTCGATCGGGCCGGGCGGCTCGGGAGGGTGCTGGAACTACTTCTCCTGCCTTCCTGGCGGGGGACCGGTCGTCCAGGGACCGGCCTATACCTTCCCGTCCTTCACGCATCCGAAATTTCCGAAATGGGACTTCAGTTACCACGTGCGCGATCCGTATTGCGATCCGCACATCCCGGAGGATCCGTCGCCGGTTCCGCTTCCGGCCGCCGGTTGGATGATGCTGGCCGGTCTTGGCGGCCTTGGTGTGATGCGTCGGAAGAAGAAGGCCTGACGGGCCGCTGACGCATGCCGGAATGAAAGTGAGCGGGCGGTCGATGGCACCGCCCGTTTCGTTTCCGCCCGACCGCCCCCGCTTCCCTGCTGCGCGGATCCGCATCGGCTGGAACTCCCGCCTGCGCCCGTGAAACGCTTGACAGGTGTAGGTGACGCGGCAACCTTTGCGGTAACGCGTCCTTGGAAAGGGAAATGGGCCATGACCGTCGCGAAGATCCTGCATTCGAAGGGCACATCGGATGTATACACGATCACGCCCAACAAGACCGTTGCGGAGGCGGCGGCGTTTCTTTCCGAGCGCCGGATCGGCTCCGTGGTCGTGTCCACCGACGGAAAGGCCGCGCTCGGCATCCTGTCCGAGCGCGACATCGTCCGCGAGATCGGCCGCCGCGGCCCCGGCTGCCTGAGCGAAACGGTGGCCGAGATGATGACCAAGGACCTCGTCACCTGTGCCCGCTCCGATCGGGCCGACGACGTGCTGGCCAAGATGACCGCGGGGCGTTTCCGGCACATGCCGGTGATCGAGAACGACGAAATGGTGGGCATCATCACGCTGGGCGATGTGGTCAAGTACCGGCTCGAAGAGGTGAAGATGGAAAAGGAAGCCCTCGAAGGGATGATCATGGGTTTCTGATTCCGGTGAGCGGGGCCGGGGGGGCGTCTCAAGCCCTTGAAAACCTGAAAGAGCTGGTGTTGCCTGCGCGGAGGCAACGGGGGGACAGACCATGCGCATCGGACTTTATCCGGGCACTTTCGATCCGGTGACGCTGGGCCATCTCGACATCATCGAACGCGCCTCGGCGCTGGTCGACCGGCTGGTGATCGGCGTCGCGATCAACCGCGACAAGGGGCCGATGTTCTCGCTGGAAGAGCGCGTGGCCATGATCGAGGCGGAATGCGGTGCACTGACGGAGAAGACCGGGATGGCGATCCAGGTTCATCCGTTCGAGAATCTGCTGATCGACTGTGCCCGCGATGTGGGGGCATCGCTGATCATTCGCGGTCTGAGGGCGGTGGCGGATTTCGAGTACGAGTTCCAGATGGTCGGGATGAACCGCCGGCTCGACGACACGATCGAAACCGTGTTTCTGATGGCCGAGGCCGAACACCAGGCGATCGCCTCGAAACTGGTGAAGGAGATTGCGCGGCTGGGCGGCGATGTGTCGGGCTTCGTGACCCCGCCGGTGCGCGAGGCGCTCATTTCGAAGGTTCGGCGCTGAAAGCCGGGCGCTGTTGGTTAATTCTCGCCCATTGCGGGACGATTCCGGTAGGGCTGGCCGCATTGTCGGCCCGGAACCTGCGCGTATACCAAGTGTTCACCGCGTTCTGTCCGCACCCCGCCCGATCTGCGACACTGCTGCGTGAGTAGTCACGAGAGCGCTGTCCGAGATGTCATCTGCCCCGCATATCGTCCTCGGCGTTCGGCCCGATGCCGGGCCCGAGGAGATCCGATCCGCCTGGCGGGCGCTCGTGCGCCGGTCGCATCCGGATCTTCTGGGCAATTCCGTCACCGCCGAGCAGCGGATGAAGGCGATCAACGCCGCCCATGACGC
Source organism: Paracoccaceae bacterium (assembly GCA_003605175.1). Taxonomy (GTDB): domain Bacteria; phylum Pseudomonadota; class Alphaproteobacteria; order Rhodobacterales; family Rhodobacteraceae; genus Ovoidimarina. Next base: position 187,345 of record QWDA01000001.1, read on the forward strand.
CATGCTGGAGGCGCTGGTGCGTGCGCGGGAAACGGCCGCGCGTGACAGGTCCGCACCGGCCGCGCGCCCGTCGCGGCCGGTGCGCCGGTCGCCCCCCGGACGGGTCTACCCTCCGCGTCCCTGCCCGCCACCGGAGCGGCCGTTCGCTGCGCCGCGCCGCATGGTTCCCGACACGCCGACGCAGATGCGGATGCGGGCCGCGCTTGCCCGTTGTCTGCGGCAGATCCTGAACCGTGAAACCGCGCGGCTTGGCGGCGCGGCCTATTCCGTGCCGGGCCAGCGGGAGTGGCGTGACGACGACGCCGTCTTCGCGCGCGGCGGATTGCCGGCGACCTGCCTGGTCGATCGGATCGATTTCAACGGCCGGCGCGTTGCGCTTCGTCTGGGCGAGACGCCGCGCGGCGGGCGGGTTCTCGTCGCGTTCCCGCGCCTTCTGCAGGACGGACCGCAGCGAATCCGGCGCGACGGAACTGTACAGGTTCTGGCGGTCACGATTCCCGATCCTGCGGCCGGCGGTCTGCTCCTCTCGGCCGAAGACACGGCCCGCGTGGTTTGCGGCGCGCATGACCTCACCGCCAGGCTGGTGTTTCCGGATTGAGCCTCCGGAACGGAAACGGCCGCCCGAAGGCGGCCGTGATGTCTTGCCGGAACGGAAGTTCGGTCAGGCGCCGTACACTGCACGACGGGCAATCGTTTCCGCGTCGCCCGGGTAGATGCCGAGATCCAGTGCCGTTTCATACGACATGTTCCGGATCTCGCGAACCGTCCGGTTGAAGGCCGCACGCCGTTGCGCGGCGACCCTTAGTTTCTGAACCATGTTCATGGTTTCGTCCTTCTTGAAATCGGGCCGCGGGGTTTCCCGCGGTATGGCGGCTTCCCTGGAAGCCGGCCGGTAAACCTATGCGCCGTAGACCGCTTCGCGGGCGATGCGGTGCGCGTCGCTGCGAACGATGCCGATATCGGACAGTTCCCGTTCGCTCAGAGACGTCAGTTCGGAGACGATGCCGTTGTACGCTTTACGCTTACGAGCGGCAGCGCGCAGCTTGTCGAACATGCCGGTCATGTGCCTCTCTCCTTCGATACACTTGGTGGCCGCCCATCGGCCACGTCGCCAATATGGCGATTTGTTTGCGCTAAACCAGAGTCATTTCGGAAGATCCGCCATGCGTTTTCTGCAACGCAGCAAAAGTGGGCACAAAAAAGGCGCCCACGGGGCGGGCGCCTTTGATTCCAGGAGTTTAGGCCTTGCTCAGATGAGCTTGCCCATGGCCACGGCGGTGTCCGACATGCGGTTCGAGAAGCCCCATTCATTGTCGTACCAGGTCAGGATCCGGCACATCCTGCCGTCCATCACCTTGGTCTGGTCGGTATGGAAGATCGACGAATGCGGATCGTGGTTGAAATCCACGGAAACCAGCGGTTCGTCGGTATAACCGAGGATGCCCTTGAGCGGGCCGTTCGCCGCGGCGCGGATCGCGCCGTTGATCTCGTCGATGTTGGTGTCGCGCTTGGCTTCGAAGACCAGATCGACAACCGAAACATTCGGGGTCGGCACCCGGATCGCGACACCGTCGAGCTTGCCATTCAGCTCCGGCAGGACGAGGCCGACGGCCTTTGCCGCACCGGTCGAGGTCGGAATCATCGACGTCGCGGCGGCCCGGCCGCGGTACAGATCCTTGTGCATCGTGTCGAGGGTTGGCTGGTCGCCGGTATAGGAGTGGATCGTGGTCATGAAGCCCTTTTCGATCCCGATCGTATCGTTCAGCACCTTGGCGACCGGCGACAGGCAGTTCGTGGTGCAGGATGCGTTCGAGACCACGAGGTCGTCCTTCGTCAGGACTTCGTGGTTGACGCCGTAGACGATGGTCTTGTCCGCGCCCTTCGACGGGGCGGAGACCAGCACGCGGCTGGCGCCGTTCTCGAGATGGATCGCCGCCTTGTCGCGATCGGTGAAGATGCCGGTGCATTCCAGCACGATGTCGATATGCCCCCACGGCAGTTCCGCGGGGTTCCGGATGGCGGAAACCTCGATCGGGCCGCGCCCGACGTCGATCGTCGAGGCGGTGGTCTTCACCTCGGCCGGAAACCTCCCATGAACGCTGTCATAGCGCAGCAGATGTGCGTTGGTTTCCACGGGCCCGAGATCGTTGATCGCGACGACCTCGATGTCGCTGCGTCCGGCTTCCACGATGGCGCGCAGAACGTTACGCCCGATCCGGCCGAAGCCGTTGATGGCAACCTTGACTGTCATGGCTTTCTCCCCTGAGGAATTCCCGTCCCCGTCACCAAAGGGTTTGCGGCAGAAAGGTCAACCGGAAACTCAGCGCCAGAATGCGAGCCACTGGATGAGGTCGACGAACCTGCGGCCGACGGCCACGATCGGCTGATCGAGGAAGAGCGTGGACAGGCCAAAGAGCGCGAATAACGCAAGAACCAGCCCGAGGGCCAAGCGGTTCGTCATGGGGCCCGTCCCGTGAATTGTCACTGTCGCTGGAGAACGACTTCTCTGCCCGAGCGATCCTGACAGATCTCAAGGGCCGAGGCCAGCATGCGACGCGCCTGGGCCGCCGCGCGCCTGGAAGGTTCGGCGCCCGGGCCGTTCGGCGGTCTGATCATCCCTCCGGGAATGATCGCCGGTCAGCGGGTGTGCTCCCGGCCCGGTCTTCGGGTCAGAACTCGGCCCAATCGCCGTCAAGCTGCTCTTCGGCAACCCTTGCAGGCCGTCGGTCGACAGTCCCTGTCGCCTTCAGGGGTGTGGGCGCCGGCGTGGCGCGCAGACCGGCATCCTCGGCGACCTGAAACATCGAAACGGCCTTGGCGAGTTCGTCGGAAGCGACCAGAAGCGCCTGCGCCGCTGCGGTCGTCTCTTCGAACATGGCGGCATTCTGCTGGGTGACCTGGTCGAGCTGGCTCATGGCGCCGTTGATCTCGGAGAGTCCGTTGGACTGATCCTGGGCGGAAGCCGAGATGGCAACGACATGTTCCGAGATGTCGGTCACCGACGCCGCAATGTTCTCCAGCGCCTTGCCCGCGTCGCCGACCAGGGTCACGCCCCGGTTCACATGTTCGCCGGAGGCGGAGATCAAGGTTCCGATCTCGCGGGCGGCCTCCGACGACCTCTGGGCAAGGGCCCTGACCTCGGAGGCGACCACCGCAAAGCCGCGCCCGGCGTCTCCGGCGCGCGCGGCTTCGACGCCGGCGTTCAGTGCCAGAAGGTTCGTCTGGAAGGCGATGTCGTCGATAACGCTGATGATACTGGAGATCTTGGCCGAGGATTCGGCGATGAGGCCCATCGCCGACACGGCGTCCCGGACCACGCCGCCGGATTTCGCGGCGCTGTCCTTGGCTTGCGTGACGACTTCGTTTGCGCGGCGGGCGCCGTTCGCGGCGGAATTGACCGAAGAGGTGAGCTCGGCAATCGCTGCCGCGGTCTGTTCCAGCGTCGCGGCCTGGTGCTCCGTGCGCTTGGAAAGGTCGTTCGCGGCCGACGTGATGTCGCCGGCATCGCCGCGGATCCCGGCAGAGCGCTCCAGGACCACGCCGATGGCCTCGGCGAGGCGGCTGAGCGCGCCGTTGAAATCGTGTCGAAGCCCGTCGTATTCCGGAGCGAACGGCGTCTGGATGCTGACGGTCAGATCGCCGTCCGACAGTCTTGCGAGTCCTCCCTTGAGCGCTTCGATCATCCGGTCCTGTTCGGCGCGCATCAGGGCCTGCCGGGATGCCGCCTCGTCGATCTGGCGGCGCTGTTCGCTCACATCGCTGGCGATCAGGATGATCCTCCTGGTGACGCCCGCGCGGTTCTTGAGCGGGGTGAGCGCGCCGGTGACGTGACCGACCGCCCCGGAGGCCGAGGCGATCTGGAAATCGCCGAAGACCGGTTCGCTGACCGGCGCCTGGGGATTGCCGCGTTCGTCGAGGAGAAGCGAGGAGAGGTTGCTCCCCAGAAGCTTGTCGCGGTCCGTTCCGGCCAGCGTCGCCACGATGTCGTTTGCGTAGATCAGGCGCCCGTCGGCGGTGAACTCCGCCATGGCCTGGCGGGACTCGAACGTATCGAGCACGGCCGCATTGCGCTGTTCCTGCGAGACGTTCTTCCATTCGACCACGTAGCCCATGCGCTGGCCGCCGGCCTCGATGGGCGAGATGGCCAGGCCAAGGGTTTCAAGGCCGAACTCGAGCTCCGTGCGATGGGTGCCCGACATCGATGCAAGCATCTTGCGGATCGCTTCGGGTTTCTTGTGGAAGACATCGATACTGGTGCCGATCAGGGTGTCCGGGTCGAAATGCGGCAACCGCGTTCTGATCACCTCCTTGTGCTCTGCGGTCAGGGCCCGGCCGGCCGGATTGAGATAGGCGATGTTGTAGTCCGCATCCGCGAGCATCAGGGCGGCAGAGGTGTTTTCGAAGGCGGCACCCTTGAATGCTGCCATTCTCGCGTCTTCTTCGCCGGCCTTCAACTGGTCGCGAAAGGATTCGAGCGCCACGGCCACGAGCCCGATCTCGTTCCCCCGGCGGAAATGCGGGATGTCGGTGTCATAATCGCCGGCCGCGACGCTGGCCATCGCGTCGGCAATGCTGTGCAGCGGGCGGGCGATCATGCGGCGCAGGACAAAGCCCAGCACGACCAGGAGTGCCGTCAGGAGGATGCCGCCGAACAGGAGCGCTTCCCGCTTCTGGTCATCGAGCCGGGCTTCGAGCGTTGCCGTGTCCCATTGCAGGACCACGACGCCCACAATGCTGTCGTTCGATCCGAAGCGGGCCGGCATCGCGAAGGTGAGGTTCTCCGCGTCGGTGATCGCGGTCTCGCTCTCGATGGCGTTCCGGGCGAGCGCGACCATGCGGGCTTCGTCCGCACCCTCGCCGACATCCGAGGCCAGGACGATCCCGTCCAGCGCGACCGCGATCAGCCCCGCGGCCCTTCCGTCCATCCGCGTCATCGCGTCGGAGAGCGACTTCTGCAGCTCCTCGGACTTGCGGAACTTGAGCGCCCCGCCATTCTGCTGCGCCATGAGGTCGGCGACCTCCGCACCCAGTTCCGTGATCTCTCCGGTGGCAAGGGTCGAGCCCGCGCGAATCGCATTCAGCGTCAGGGCTGTGGCCATGCCGATTGCGACGAAGGCGACGAAGACGAGGACACGGACGAAGATCGAATCCAGAAGGCGGGGGCCCCGAGGCTTTTTCATCGTCGATCCTTTCACTGGAACTGGGTGCGTTTCGGTCGATCAGAAGAAGGATTCTGCGTTCACGCCCACGGTCATGGCGCCGACCACCGCCTGGGTGTCCGGATCGACCAGCGAAAAGGAGATCTGGCCCTGATAGGTCTGGCTCGACTCGTCGAACTCGATCTCGCCGAAATGCACGCCACTGGGGCCATTCGGGAAGGTCTCGGTGAATTTCTCTTCGTCGCCCTGCCAGTAATCCGAGGTCACGTCCGAGGCGGCGACGTTCAGGCCGCGGGAATCCATAACGAAAACCTCGGTGATGACACCGCCGGCATCGGCCACGACGCTGCGCAGGTAATCCGAGGCGGCGTTGTTGAGGACCGGGCCGATCACTTCGCTGTTGGCCATCCCCACCTGGGCGCGCCAGGCCTGGTCCATTTCGTCGATCTGCGCCTGGCTGTACCCTACCGTGGTGGCATTCTGGGTGCGCACGGCCTCGATCAGGACCGGGTTGTTGGCCCAGGTCGCGATCTCCGTCTCAAGATACTGGCGCATCTTCGGTTCGGCATCGTTGGCGAAGGCGGCGCTCGCCGAAAGCAGAAGAGCGGCGAGGGTAGCAGAACGTGTCATCGTGGGACCCTTTCATAGCTGGACGTCCGGGCTCCGCCCGGCGCCTGCTCAATAAGGGTGATCCATTTCCCGACGATTAACGCCGTTTGAGTCTTTGGAAACCGTCCGCGCGGTGGGGCCGAAATCAGTCGCGAAGCGTGATGTGGCGGGCCCGGGCGCCGCGTTCGATGGCCGCGGCATGCAGGCGGTCGATATCGAGCTCGTAGCGGATTTCCTCGAGCAGCCTGAGTTCGCCCTCCCGGATCGTCCCGTCGGCGGCGGCCACGTCGCAGGCCATCGCATAGGCCGTTTCGAACAGGTATTCGGGCAGGTTGTCCCGAACGAGGCCGAACAGCGCGTCGAGCCCTTCTTCCTCGGCGAAAAGGTCGAACACCGTTCGCGAGATCGTCGCGATCCGGTCGATGTCGTAGGCGGCGAAGATCGGCAAATGGTTGACCGTCCGCTCGATCGCGACCAGTTCGGAGGTGCGGATCCGCTCGTCGGATGCCGAGACGGCCACCATGACGGCCACCAGCGCGTCCTGCGGGGTCAGGGAATGGGAGATGTCGTTCACGGGGCGGCGCCTCATCGGTCAATCAGAGCGCCAGATTATTGACGCTTCCGGCGGGCGGCAATAGGTAGCGGGGCCTGCCGCGCAAGGGGCGCGGGAGAGGGGATGACGACATGACCGATCTGCGCAGTGCCGCGATGAGCGCGAAAGCCTGGCCCTTCGAGGAAGCGCGCCGGATCCTCAAACGCTACGAGAAAGCCCCGCCCGAGAAGGGCTTCGTGCTGTTCGAGACGGGATATGGCCCCTCGGGCCTGCCGCATATCGGCACCTTCGGCGAGGTTCTGCGGACCACCATGGTGCGGCGCGCCTTCGAGGTGATCTCGGACATTCCGACCAGGCTGATCTCGTTCTCGGACGATATGGACGGGCTCCGCAAGGTGCCCGACAACGTGCCGAACCCGGAGATGTTGGCCGAACATCTGCAGAAGCCGCTGACCTCGGTGCCGGACCCGTTCGGCGAGTTCGAGAGCTTCGGGCATCACAACAACGCGATGCTGCGGCGGTTTCTCGACACGTTCGGCTTCGATTACGAGTTCCAGTCGGCGCGGGAGTTCTACCGCTCGGGCCGGTTCGACGCGACGCTGCTGCTGGCCGCCGAGCGCTATGATGCGCTGATGGAGGTGATGCTGGCCTCGCTGCGCGAGGAGCGGCAGCAGACCTATTCGATCTTCCTGCCGATCAGCCCTTCCACGGGCCGGGTGCTTTACGTGCCCCTGAAGGACGTCAACGGAAAGACCGGTGAAATCAGCTTCGAGGACGTGGACGGCACCGAGGTGACCATGCCGGTCACCGGCGGCAACGTGAAGCTGCAGTGGAAGCCCGATTTCGGCGCCCGCTGGGCGGCCCTGGGCGTGGATTTCGAGCCCTACGGCAAGGAACACGCGCCGAACACGCCGATCTATTCGAAGATCTGCCGGATCCTCGGCGGCACGCCGCCCGAGGTGTTCACCTATGAACTGTTCCTCGACGAGATCGGCCAGAAGATCTCGAAATCGAAGGGCAACGGGCTGACGATCGACGAGTGGCTGACCTATGCCGCGACGGATTCGCTCAGCTATTACATGTACCTGAAGCCGAAGACGGCGAAGCGGCTGAGCTGGGACGTGATCCCGAAGGCGGTGGACGAGTACCACCAGCAACTGCGCGCCTATGCCCAGCAGGAGCCGGAAAAGCGGCTGGAGAACCCGGTGTTCCATATCCACGGGGCCGAGGTTCCGGCTTCGGACATGGTCGTGCCCTTCGCGATGCTGCTGAACCTCGCCTCGGTCTCCGGCGCCGAGGACAAGGAGCAGCTCTGGGGGTTCATCCGGCGCTATGCGCCCGAGGCGAGCCCGGAGGGGCACCCGCAACTCGATGCCGCGGCCGGCTATGCCGTCCGGTATTACCAGGACTTCGTGAAGCCCGCGAAGACCTATCGCGCGCCCGACGCGAAGGAGCGGGCGGCGATGGAGAATCTCCTGGCGCGCCTGCGGGCCTGGGAGGGCGGGCTCGACGCGGAAGAGCTTCAATCCATGGTGTTTTCCGTAGGGAAGGACCACGGGTTCGAGCCGCTCAGGGACTGGTTCAAGGCGCTCTACGAGGTGCTTCTGGGTGCCTCGCAGGGGCCGCGGTTCGGCGGGTTCATCGCGCTTTACGGGATCGATGAATCGATCGCACTCATCGAGGCGGGGCTGGCGGGCGACCTCGGCTGAGGCCCGCAAGCCGGGCGCACAACCCGTACACAGCCTGTACACAGCCCGTACACCGGCTGTGCGCCTTCTTCGGGCACCCTGAAGAAAGCGTTGCCGCGCGGTGGTGTCAGAACTCGGGAACGAGCGGGCAGGTCATGCTGGAAGGCGCTTGCCCGACGGCCCGCGCCGGGCCTCGTTCCGGGTGGGAACATGTTCGGTGAATGCGAGGGGACAGCGCTTGCGCTGCGGACCAGCGCGGCGCGGGTATGCGCCCGTCGGAATATCCGGTGCCGGAAGCGGAGGGCAGACCTTTGGTGCGACGTTTCCGCCGGAACGGTTCCGCTCAGCCGCGCTTGCGGGCCACGCGGGTCATCAGGTGGTACTCGTCGCGGAGCCGGAAGCCGTTGCGCTTGTAGAGTTGCAGGAGGCGGGGCTTTTCGGCGGTGGCCTCGAGATGGAGGGCGCGGAGACCGTTCGCCTCGAGCTGCGGGACCAGCGCGCCGAGCACTTCGGAGCCGACGCCGCGGCCGCGGACGCCTGAGCGGACGAAGAACTCGTCGATGAAGCCGTCCATGCCGCCGAATTCCAGAGACCAGCCGAAAGTGATGACGATATAGCCGATGGGCGCTGTCCGGGGGCCGATGATGTAGACGCAGCCCAGAGGAGAACCCTCGAGCAGCGGCGCCAGCGCGGCCTCGCGGTGCTCGGGCGTGGAGGCGATGCCCTCCTCGGCATGGTAGGAGGCGACCATGGGCAGGAGCGCCTTGGCGTCGCGCGACGCGGCGAGGTGGATCGCGGCGCTCACAGCCGGGCGATCCGCTCGGTGAGCAGCGCGAAGAAGCCGTCGGCGTCGATATCGCCCATGAAGAGCGCGTTCTTCGGCCGGTCGGTGACGCCCCACCAGTCGGCCACGGTCATGCCCATGGTGAGCTCGGAGTGGGTCTCGATCTCCACGTTGACGTGGCGGCCCGAGAACAGCTCGGGGCGGATCAGCCAGGCGATGGTGCAGGGGTCGTGCAGGGGCGCGCCCTCGTGGCCGTACTTCTCCGAATCGTAGCGCTCGAAGAAATCCATCCAGCCGGCGGTGGCCTCGCCCACGGGGGTGCCGAGATTGCGGAAGGCGGCGACGCGCTTGTGCGTGGTGAGCGCCTTGTGGGTGACGTCGAGCGGCATCACGGTGAGCTTGACGCCGGAGCGGAACACCGCGTCGGCGGCCTGCGGGTCGACATGGATGTTGAACTCGGCGGCGGGCGTGGTGTTGCCGACCTCGAAATAGGCGCCGCCCATCAGCACGATCTCGGCCACGCGGGGCGCGATGTCTGGGGCGCGGGCGAAGGCGGTGGCGATGTTGGTGAGCGGACCGATGGGGCACAGGGTGACGCTGCCCGCCGGCTCGCGGCGCAGCGTGTCGATCAGGAAATCGACGGCATGGGCGTCCTGCAGGGGCATGGTCGGGTCGGGCAGCGGCGGGCCGTCGAGCCCGGTCTTGCCGTGGACATGTTCGGCGGTGACCAGCGGCCGGGCGAGCGGACGGTCGCAGCCGGCGAAGACGGGAACGTCGCTTCGGCCGGCGAGTTCGCAGACCATGCGGGCGTTCTTCTGGGTGAGCGCGAGCGGCACGTTGCCGGCCACGGCGGTGATGCCGAGAAGCTCGACATCCTCGGGGCTCGCCAGCGCGAGGAGGATCGCGACGGCGTCGTCCTGGCCGGGGTCGGTGTCGATGATGATCTTGCGAGGTGCCATTGCGGGCTCCGGTGTAGCCGGGAGCGGGGCGGGGCGCCAGAGCGATCCGCAACCCCTTGGCGGGAAGCCGCAAGGGGTGCGGCGGCAGATCTGCCGCTCCGGAAAATCCATGATTTTCCTGGGGTTCTCAGGCGGTCTTGTGGCGTTCCGCTGCCTTGGCGGCGTCCCAGAGCGCGTCCATCTCGGCGAGGTCGCTGTCCTCGGGCCGTTTGCCGCGCGTTGCGAGCGCGGCCTCGATTGCGCGGAACCTGCGGGTGAACTTGTCGTTCGCCGCCCGGAGCGCGGCTTCGGGGTCGATCTCCATGTGCCGCGCGAGATTCGCCATCGCGAAAAGCAGGTCGCCGAACTCCTCCGCCTGCCGTGCCGGGTCGGTTTCGGCGCGTAGCTCGGCCATCTCCTCGGCGATCTTGTCGAGCACCTGGTCGGAGGACGGCCAGTCGAACCCGACCCGCGCGGCCCGGTTCTGCAGCTTCAGCGCGCGCAGGAGCGCCGGCAGACCCAGCGCCACGCCGTCGAGCACGCCGGCCTTTCCGCGCTCCTTCGCCTTCGCCGCCTCCCAGTCGCGGGTCTGCTGCTCGGCGCTCTTCTCGCGGCTCTCGTCGCCGAAGACATGGGGATGCCGGTCGACCATCTTGTCCGACACGGCGCGCACCACATCGGCAAAGCCGAAATGCCCGTCCTCGGAGGCCATCTGCGCATGGTAGACCACCTGGAGGAGCAGGTCGCCCAGCTCGCCGTGCAACTCGCCCCAGGCCCCGCGCTCGATGGCGTCGGCCACCTCGTAGGCCTCCTCGATCGTGTAGGGCGCGATGCTGCGGTAGTCCTGCTCGATATCCCAGGGGCAGCCCGTATCCGGATCGCGCAGGGCCGCCATGATCGCGAGGAGGCGCTCGATTCCGGCGTCGCGGTCGAAGATCAGCGGATCGGACATTGCAGGTCTTTCCCCTTCCTGAAACTGTGCCGCCCAGCAATCACGAGCCCTGTCCGGAGTCCACCATGCCCGTCATCAACCGCATCGCCGGGTTCGCCGGCGAGATGACCGAATGGCGCCGCTGGATGCACCGCAATCCGGAGCTCGGTTTCGAGTTGCCGAAGACGGCGGGTTTCGTGGTCGAGCGACTGCGCGAGATCGGGGTGGACGAGATCCACGAAGGGATCGGACGGACCGGGATCGTCGGCATCGTCAACGGGCAGAGGGAGGGCCCGACCATCGGGCTGCGCGCCGATATGGACGCCTTGCCGATTGCCGAGGAGACCGGCGCGGACTGGGCCAGCGAGACGCCGGGGGCGATGCATGCCTGCGGCCATGACGGGCACACCGCGATGCTGCTGGGGGCGGCGAAATACCTGGCCGAGACGCGGGCGTTCCGGGGGCGGGTGGCGCTCCTGTTCCAGCCGGCCGAGGAGGATGGCGGCGGCGGCAAGGCGATGGTGGAGGACGGCGTTATGGACCGGTTCGACATCCACGAGGTCTATGCGTTGCACAATTCGCCCGAGCTTCCGTTCGGCGAGTTCGGCACCTGCGCGGGGCCGATCATGGCGGCGGTGGACGAGTTCAACTTCACGATCACCGGCGAGGGCGGGCACGCGGCCTTTCCGCATCTCTGCACCGACCCGATCCCGGCGGCCCTGGCGCTGGGGCAGGCGCTCGACACGGTGGTGGCGAAGAACCGGCCGGGGACGGAGCCCATGGTAGTCGCGGTGACGCAGATCCACTCGGGGACGGCGAACAATGTCACGCCCGGCGTGGCGCGGCTGAGCGGAACGGTGCGCTGTTTCTCGGGCGCGATGCGCGACATGGCCGAGGCGCGGATCCGCGCCATCGGGGAGGGCATCGCCGGGAGCTTCGGCGTGGCGGTGGAGCTGTTTTACGACCGGTCCTATCCGGCCACGGTGAACGATCCGCACCGTGCCGAATTCGCCGCCGAAGTGGCCCGCGAAGTGGTGGGCGCGGAGAAGGTGACCGGGGATCTGGCGCCCGAGATGGGGGCGGAGGATTTCTCCTACCTGCTCGAGGCGCGGCCTGGGGCGTACCTGTTCCTCGGCCAGGGCACCGCGCATTACTGCCACCACCCGGCCTATGATTTCAACGATGCGGTGGCGCCGATCGGCGCGTCGTTCTTCGCCCGGCTGGTGGAGCGGGCGCTGCCGCTCGATGAATGAACATCGAAACGTAACCTACGGAACGGAAAGACAGATGGCCCTGGAAGACGCGAAGAACGAGATCGACGCGGCGTTCACCCGGCAGGATCCGCGCGGGCTCAGCTACGAGAATGCGTTCGCCGGGGCGACCTCGTTTCTGAGGCGGCGCTACAGCAAGGATCTGGCCGGCGTCGATCTGGCGATCACCGGAATTCCCTTCGACCAAGCGGTGACGAACCGGCCCGGCACGCGGCTTGGCCCCCGGGCGATCCGCGAGGCATCGAGCCTGCAGCCCTTCGACCGGCCCTATGGCTGGGGCTTCGACCCGCTCGCCGAGTTCACCGTGGTCGACTATGGCGACATGGCCTTCGACTATGCCGATGTGCCGGCCTTCCCGGGTCGGCTGACGGTGCATGTGGCGGGCATACTGGAGGCGGGGGCCGGGGCGATATGTCTCGGGGGCGATCATTCGATCACGCTTCCGATTCTGAGGGCTTACGCGGCGAAGTTCGGGCGGCTTTCGGTGATCCAGTTCGATGCGCATACCGACACCTGGGCCGATGACGATGCAAGCCGGATCGACCATGGGACCTTCATGTACAAGGCGGTGAAGGAGGGGCTGGTGGACCCGGAGAGTTCGGTGCAGATCGGCATCCGCACGGACAATCCCGAGACGCTCGGCTTTCACATCATCGATGCGCGCGAGGTGCACGAGGCCGGCGCGCGGGCGGTGGCGGAACGGGCGCGGGGCATCGTCGGCGACCGGCCGGTCTACCTGACCTTCGACATCGATTGCCTCGACCCGGCCTTCGCGCCGGGCACCGGCACGCCGGTCTGGGGCGGGTTGTCCTCGGCCCAGACGGCGCATGTCCTGCGCGATCTGGCGGGGATCAACCTCGTCGGCGGCGACGTGGTCGAGGTCTCGCCGCCCTTCGATTCGGGGCAGATCACCGCGGTGGCGGGCGCGCATGTGGCGCATGAGATCCTCTGCCTCTGGTGCCGGGCCCGGCGGAACGGCGCCTGAGGGGCAATCCGCCCCATTGCATCGGGCGTCGAAGCGCGCTTGGGAAGTGGCATGAAGACCGTGCTCCTGATCGTTCTCGCGCTGGCGGCGTCGGCCGCGCTCTGGGTGCGCTTCGCGCCCACCGATCCGGCGCGCTGGAACCTGCGGCCGGTGATGCCCGCGCCGGGGCCGGGCGACTGGCCGGAGGCAGGAGGCTTCAGGGCGCAGCGGATCGTGCCGGGCGCGCCCGGGGCGGTCCTCGCCGCGCTGGATGCGATCGCACGGAAGACCCCGCGTACGAAGCGCATCGCGGGAAGCCCCGCGGAAGGGCTCGCCACCTATGAGACGCGCTCGCGCCTCTGGGGCTTTCCGGATTACACGACCATCTCCGCGGCGCCGGCCGGCACCGGCACGAAGCTCGGCATCCATGCGCGGCTGCGCTTCGGCAGCAGCGATTTCGGGGTGAACCGCGCGCGCGTCGAGGCCTGGCTGGCGGCGCTCGGGGCCTGACATCCTGCGCCCTTCTCCTGGCTTCAATACTCCGGGGGAGCGCGAGGGGGCGGAGCCCCCTCGCCCGGGGCGACGCCGGAGGCGGCGCAAACCCATCATGTGCGCGCGGCACGCGCGCTCCGGTCGGAACCCTGCCGCTTCGGCTTTCCTTCCCCGCCTGGTTCCGCTATCCCCCGCGCTCGGAAGCTGCCGGAACCACCGCCATGACCTATGAACAGCCCGGACCGGTCGAAGAGACCTGGAAGGATGCGATTTCCTCCACAGAGGAGATCATCGAGGATGCACGCAACGGGCGGATGATCATCCTCGTCGACCACGAGGACCGCGAGAACGAGGGCGACCTCGTGATCCCCGCCCAGATGGCCACGCCCGAGGCGATCAACTTCATGGCCACCCATGGCCGCGGGCTGATCTGCCTCTCGCTGACCGGCGCGCGGATCGACGCCTTGGGCCTCCCCTTGATGGCGAGCCAGAACTCCTCGCGGCACGAGACCGCCTTCACCGTCTCGATCGAGGCGCGCGAGGGGGTATCGACCGGGATCTCGGCGCATGACCGGGCGCGGACCGTGGCGGTGGCGATCGACGCGGGCAAGGGGGCCGGGGACATCGCGAGCCCGGGCCACGTGTTTCCGCTCCGCGCGCGCGACGGCGGCGTCCTGGTGCGCGCGGGCCATACCGAGGCAGCGGTCGATATCGCGCGGCTCGCGGGGCTGAACCCGTCGGGGGTGATCTGCGAGATCATGAAGGACGACGGCTCGATGGCGCGTCTGCCCGATCTCGTCGCCTTCGCGCAGAAGCACGGGATCAAGATCGGCACGATCTCGGACCTGATCGCCTATCGCCGCCGGCACGACAATCTCGTCAAGGTGACCGAGGAGCGGATCGTCAGCAGCGCGTTCGGCGGCGAATGGGCGCTCCGGATCTTTTCCGACACCGCCCATGGCGACGAGCATATCGCGCTGATCAAGGGCGACATTTCCGGGCCGGAGCCGGTGCTGGTGCGGATGCATGCGCTCGACCCGATGCTCGACGTGGTGGGGCTCGGCGGCAAGGGGCGGGCGCGGGAATTCGGCGACGCGATGGAGCAGATCGCGGCGGAGGGGCGGGGCGTCCTGGTGCTTCTGCGCGATACCACGATGAAGCTCGTGCCCGATGATGCGGCTTCGCCGCGGACGCTCCGGCAATACGGGCTCGGCGCGCAGATCCTGTCCTCGTTCGGGCTCTCGAAGCTCGAACTTCTCACCAATTCGCCGCTGCCCAGGGTCGTGGGCCTCGAGGCCTACGGGCTGGAGATCGTCGGCACGCGGAAAATCTCGGAGATCGGCTGATGGCGGGACATTCGGACAACGACCTGGCACTGCCGGAATTCGACGCGCCGGTGAAGGTGGCGATCGTGATCGCGCCCTATTACAAGGCGATCGCCAAGGCGCAGATCGCGGCGGCGACGGCGGTTCTGGAGCAGGCCGGGGTCGCGCATGAGGTGATCGAGGTGCCGGGATCGCTGGAGATCGTGCCGGCGATCACGCTCGCGAACCGGCTGTCGAATTTCGACGGCTATGTCGCGCTCGGCTGCGTGATCCGGGGGGCTACCAGCCATTACGACGTTGTGGTGAACGAGAGCGCCCGGGGGCTCACCATGCTGGGCCTGCAGGGGGTGGCCATCGGCAACGGGATCATCACAGTCGAGACCGTCGAACAGGCCGAGGAGCGGGCCGATGCCGGCCGGCTCAATACCGCGGGCGGAGCGGCGGAAGCGGCCTTGCACCTGATCGCGCTGACCCGGCGCTGGGGCCGGAAGGAAAAGGGCGTGGGCTTCGTGCCGGGGAGCTACCGGATCGCCGGCAGCGGCGAAGGGCCCGCCACCGCATGAAACCCTCACGTCAGGCGAAATCGGCCGCGCGGCTCTACGCGGTGCAGGCGCTGTTCCAGATGGAAGCGGCCGGGCAGACCATGGAAGCGGTGTGCCGCGAATTCGAGACGCACCGCTTCGGCGCCGTCTACGAGGGCGAGGAGATGGCCGAGGGCGATGTGGACCTGTTCCGCAGGCTGGTGGGCGACGCGGTGAACTGGCAGGCGAAGATCGACCAGCTGACCGACCGGGCGCTGGTGGCGAAATGGCCGATCAACCGCATCGACCCGACGCTGCGCGCCCTGTTCCGGGCGGCGGGCGCCGAGATCACCGCGGGCGGGACACCGCCCAAGGTGGTGATCTCGGAATTCGTCGATATCGCGAAGGCGTTCTTCCCCGAGGGGCGCGAACCCAAGTTCGTCAACGCCGTGCTGGACCATCTGGCGCGCGAGGCCCGGCCGGAAGCGTTCTGAGCCCCGCCTCAGCGCGGCGGGGTGTGCGGCGTTTCGAGCGTGGGCGTCATGGTGCGCATGGCGTCGTGGACATCGCCGAACTGCGCGCGCCCGCTCGGGAGAGCGAAGGCGATGGCGAGGAGAACTGCCGTCCCCAAAAGGACGCAGACCTCGATTCGGAGGCGTTTCATCTGCTCTGACCTGCCTGACGGTTCTTGTTTGGAGGCGTTGTAGGCCCTGTCGCCGGCGAAGTCCAATCCCGGATTGCGGTCTGAGGGCGGAGTCCTGCCGTGGCTTCCCGATCCGGACGGCCCGTTCTCGCCGGCGCCCGGGCGCGGGATCGCGAGGCTCGTGATCGACCGGAAGCGGGCGCCGGCCCGGGGCGGGGTGTTCGGCATGTCTGGTTCTGTTCCCGGAGAGGTACCTGCGGATGATCACATCGGAAGAATGAGGATCAGGTGAATTTGTTCCCTCCGTCCTCCCGGTCCGATGCGGCAAGCGCGGCCCAGACCGGCAGGTGGTCGGAGGCGATGCGGGTTTCCGGGGTCTCGACGACCCCCGCGTCGCGGAGGTCGAGGCGCCTGCAGGTGGCGACCCGGTCGAGCGCGGCGAGGGGGCGGGCAGCGTGGAAGGAGCGGCCGGGCGCGTGGATCGTGAAGCCGGCCTCGAGGGGTTCGAGGCCACGGTGCCGGGACCATTCGTTGAAATCGCCGAGAATCACCGTGGGCCGTTCGTCGCCATCCGCGAGCGCCGCACTGAGCACGGAAAGCTGGCGGCGCCGGTGGCGGCGGGCGAGGCCGAGATGGACGGCGGCGACGCGGATCGGGATGCCGTCGCGGTCGAGATCGGCCAGGAGCGCGCCGCGCGGTTCGAGCCCGGGCAGGTCGAGGCGCCGGACCTTCTCGACGGTGTAGCCGGGGGCGACGAGCAGCGCGTTGCCGTGCCAGCCGAGCGAGGGGCCGTTCCTCGTGTCGACGGCGCGGAGCCCGGTTTCCGCGGCGATCCTGTCGGGGCAGAGCACCGAGGGGCGTTCGCCAAGCCGCCGGTCGGCCTCCTGCAAGGCGACGATGTCGACGCCGAGCCCGGCGATCACGCCAAGGATCCGCTCCGGGTCGCGGCGGCGGTCGAGGCCGACGGCTTTGCGGATGTTCCAGGTGGCAACGCGGTGCGGGGTCATGGTGCTGACGATATGGGGCAACGGTTCGAAAATGCAAAACGGTGTGCGAAAGGACGCTGTCCGAAGGTCGGGCTTGGATGGGCGCGCGGTTGCACTATCTTGGAGAGGCAGTCGCGGGAGATCGTCCGATGCCGGACCTGGTGCGCCTCTATATCCGCCATACGCTGATCGGCTTCGCCGCCGCCCTGGTTTTCGTGGCGCTGCTGTTCTGGTTCGACGTGGCCGGGCTCTGGCATCTCGTGAACGCGACCGAGGGCGGCTGGCTCGCGGCGTTCCTTCTGGTGATGTTCAACGGGATCGTGTTTTCCGGCGCGCAGTTCGGGATCGCGGTCATGGCGATGGCCGAGCGTTCGGACGGGGGCGATGCCGGGTTGCGCGGGGGAGACGCGGTGCCGGTGCCGATCCCGGTGCACGACCGCCGCAGGGGCTGACCGGGGCAGGGCGTGGCGGGACCACCCGGACCGTCGCGGGATTGAATTCCCGAGGACCTGTTTACACAGGTGGGCGCCAGGTAACCGAACCAGGGTCCGGACAGAGCCAGCTCCCTCGGAATTGAGTAAGGCCACCGGAATTGGACCGCTACACGAGAGGGGCAGACCGCCACCCGCGAGAGATAGGGCGTGGGCGGGCGGCTTGCAAGCGGGAGGTGCAGTTGCGGACTTGTCAGATGTTCCCTTAATGTTCACAATTCTCCCATGCCCGACGATTTCACCTCCGAAAGCGCCCGGCCCGGCCAGCTTCTGGCGCGGGGGGTCTGCCGGCATCTCCTCGCCCATGATTTCGTGAGCGTCGAGGAGCTGGTGCCCGCGCGCGGGCTCCGGGTCGACGTGATGGGGCTGGGGCCGAAGGGCGAGATCTGGATCGTCGAGTGCAAGTCCTCCCGCGCCGATTTCCTGTCGGACGGGAAATGGCAGGGCTATCTCGAATGGTGCGACCGGTTCTTCTGGGCGGTGGATGCCGAGTTCCCGGTGGAGCTCCTGCCGGACGAGACCGGGCTGATCCTGGCCGACGCCTACGATGCCGAAATTCTGCGCATGGGGCCGGAAACCCGGCTTGCGCCTGCCCGCCGCAAGGTCATGGTACAGAAATTCGCGCGTCACGCCGCTTTGCGCTGGCACGCGACGCGCGATCCGGGTGGGATGCGCTGAGGCGGACGGGGAGCGGCTTCTTGTTGGACGGATTGGAAATCGGCGCCGAGGGCGTGGCGGAGATGATGGTGGGCTCGAACGACACGGCGTTGCGCGTCGGCTCGGGCAAGAGCCCTGTTCTGGCGACGCCGGTGATGGTGAGCCTGATGGAAGAGGCGGCGCTGGCGGCCGTCGAGGCGGCTTTGCCCGAGGGCATGCAGTCGCTCGGCACGCGGCTCGACATCTCGCATATCGCGGCGACCCCGGTGGGGATGAAGGTGCGCGCGGTTGCGCGGCTCGTCGAGATCAGCAAGCGGCGGCTGGTCTTCGCGGTGCGCGCGGAGGACGAGAAGGAGCTGATCGGCGAGGGCACGCACGAACGGATCGCCGTGTCGGTCGCGGGGTTTGTGGAGCGGGTGCAGGCGAAGGCGGTGAAGGGCTGAGACTTTGGCTAGGTCTCGTAGTAGTACCGGATGAGCGCGCCAAGTTCGTTGTTCTCGCCCAGAAGCATGGTTTTGAGCGTGGCGTCGTCGGCTGCGGTATCTGTGGCTAGTTTCTTCCCCGAGGTGCACTTGTCCCAAGCGCCACTTGATTTTGGGGTCGCGGAGACGTCCGGATCGTAGACGACGCAGAATTCCCTGCCCTTGCTGTCCCTTCCGGTGGCGATGATAAGAACGTAGTGAAAGCCTTTGAATTTGGAGGTTGCTCCCGCGAAGAAGCCGTCCGCTTTCACCGCGACGATCTTGGGCTTGAAAGACTTCGCATCGAGCGCTGATCGAGCCCGGGACATGACAGGCCCCTCGGTGAAATTGAGAAGCGTGACCAACACGCCCCACTTGTTCTTGAGATATTCGGTGGCCCGGTAGAAGCAGTCCGCCGTGTGCCACTGTACGACGTCATTGAGCGTCAGATCGCCGCTCTTCTTGCACCACGCATCGAGCTTTTCCCTTACGGGTTTCACGTCAAAGCCGTCTGGCGCGTCTGTGATGAGGCACATGGCCCGGAGCCCTCAATGAATGCAGGAAGCCTAGGCTTCGGACCCGTCGAAGACAATCGTCTGAAGTGTGTGTCGCGTCAGTATTTCGCCGGAACGTAGAGTTCCTTCGGTAGCACCGCGCGTTCGTATTCGGAATTGTAGACCCGGTCGGGCAGGTCGACGGGGTCGTGCGGGACGGGTTCGTAGAGGATCTGCGTCAGGAGATGGTCGATGCAGTTCAGCCGGGCGCGTTTCTTGTCGTTGGCCCGGACGATGTACCAGGGCGCCTCGGGGATGTTGGTGCGGGCCAGCATGTCTTCCTTGGCCTTGGTGTATTGCTCCCAGCGGACGCGGGATTGCAGGTCCATCGGCGAGAGCTTCCACTGCTTCAGCGGGTCGTGGATGCGCATCAGGAAGCGCATCTGCTGTTCCTCGTCGGTGATCGAGAACCAGTACTTGATGAGCCTTATGCCGGAGCGGATCAGCATGCGTTCGAATTCCGGGACGTCGTGGAAGAACTCCTGCACCTGGTCGGGCGAGGCGAAGCCCATCACGCGCTCGACCCCGGCGCGGTTGTACCAGGAGCGGTCGAACAGCACGATCTCGCCGCCCGCGGGCAGATGCGGGACGTAGCGCTGGAAATACCATTGCGTCTTCTCGCGGTCGGAGGGCGCGGGGAGCGCCACGACGCGGCAGATCCGGGGGTTGAGACGCTGGGCAATGCGCTTGATGACGCCGCCCTTGCCGGCGCTGTCGCGGCCCTCGAAGATCACCACCACCTTTTCCTTGTGGTGCTCGACCCAGTCCTGCAGCCGGATCAGCTCGGCCTGGAGGCGCAGGAGCTCGGTGAAATAGGTGCGCCGGTCGATCTGGTCGGGATGGGCCTCGCGGAACATCCGGCGAAGTTCGAGGGTGAGGGCGGGTTCGGAGAGCTCGAGCTCGTAATCCTCGTCGAGCGTGTCGGCCAGTTCCGCCTTGAGCCAGTCGGCACCGTTGCCGTAGCCGTCGTCCGCCATGGTCTCTCCCGTGATGCGTCCCGCGCGGAGACTGCGCGTCTTCTGTGACAGTTTCCTGTCAGGCCGGGCGAATTGGCAAGGGGTGTCGCTCAGCGACGGGATTTCTGGGCCATGGCGCGGGCGCGGGCGGCGGCGGCGCGGATCTCCTCGGCGATTTCCTCGGCCTCGTCGGGGTCGAAATCCATCGGCACCTCAAAGCCGTCGCCGACGACGAACAGCCGGACCATGCCCGACGTGGTCGGGCCGATCTGCAGGTTCGCCTCGATGTCGCGTTCGGTGTCGATGCTCATGGCCGGCTCCAGGGATCAGGCGAGACGGGGTAGCGCCTTGCCGGTCGCCATGCAAGGGGGCAGGGTGGCGCGATGGACGCGGTGGTGCTGCGCATGTTCGGGCCGGAGGACGCGGATTGGCTGGTGGCGCGGCACGCGGCGCTCTACGCGCGCGACGAGGGGTTCGACGAAGGCTTCGGGGTGCTGGTGGGCGAGGTCGTGGCGGCGTTCCTGGCCGGGCACGATGCGTCCTGCGAGCGGGGTTTCGTCGCCGGGCGGGGCGGCCGGCGGCTCGGGTCGATCTTCTGCGTGCGTGGTGATGCCCCGGGGGTAGCGAAGCTGCGGCTCTTCTTCCTGGAGCCGGAGGCGCGGGGGCAGGGGCTCGGGCAGCGCCTGCTCGACACCTGCCTCGGCTTCGCCCGGGGCGCGGGATACGGCCGGATCCGGCTCCGGACCCATGAGAGCCACCGCGCGGCCTGCGCGCTTTACGCGAAGAACGGCTTCGCGATGACCGGGGCGCGGCCGGTGCGGTCGTTCGGGGTCGATCTCGTCGAGCAGAGCTGGGAGCGGGCGCTGTGAACGCCTGCTCCGGCACTCAGCGGGTCATCATGTAGAGGATCGCCTGGTCGCGCTGGCGCCCCTTGAGGGTGAGCGCGGCGGCCGAGAAGATCTTGCCGAAGCTGCAGGTATAGCGCTCCGAATTGCGCGGGCTGGCCCAGGCTTCGTAGAGATCGTCGGCGTTCTTCTGGCGGCCGATCATCTGGTCGACGACGGGGAAGATCGATTCCTCGACCGAGCGGACCTCGGCGGCGCTCAGCGTCTGCACGCGGCCCTTGCCGTTGAGGCCGCGGCGCATCGCCGAGCGGGTGGCGGCGTAATAGGCCGCGAGCGTCTTCGGCGGAAGCTGGATCATGAAGGAATCGTGGAGCTTCTGCGCGCGGTCGGGCGACAGCCGATGCGAGAACATGCGGTTGCAATCCTTCATCCGGAGCGCGCGGAGGAACCCGGTATCGACCTGGAACAGGAGCGCGCGCTCCTGCGAGGAGAGCCGCGGGATGCCGGAATCGTAGGCGTCGCCGAGCATCGTATCGAGGCTCAGCATCAGCTTGGTGTTCACCTTGTAGTGGTTGGACTTCAGGATCGTGGCAATGCGGCGCTCCAGCCCGCCGATGATCTCGCGGTCGGAAAACAGCTGGCGGGTGTGGTCGACCATCACGTCGAAACGTTCGCCGGTGTAGCCGCGCTTGCGCAGGTCCTGGCGATAGGCCGGGTCGAGATGCAGCGAGCGGAGGAAATCCACGGTGCTGGGCTGCTGTTCCGCAAAGACCGGCGTGCAGAGCAGCGCGAAAAGAAGTGCGAGGGCGCGAAGCACGGGACAGGTCCTTTCTCAACTTTCGGCTGTCCACCAGGCTATGACGGGCGAGTGTGCCCTGAAAGTGGCAATAACGGTACCTGATGATGCCGCCTGCCGCGGCGTGGCCGTGGCGCGACAGGCGCGAAGCGGCCTTGCAATCGTCCGGCCGGGGAGCTAAATCGCGGCCTCAGTGCCGCCTTAGCTCAGTTGGTTAGAGCGCTGGATTGTGGATCCAGAGGTCCCCTGTTCAAGCCAGGGAGGCGGTACCATCTCCTGAATTCCGGTCCCGCGGGGCCTTTACGCACGGCGCGGGCGCGGTCACTCTCGGCCCATGCGGATCGCGGTCATTTCCGATATTCACGGCAATTCCGCCGCGCTCGATGCGGTTCTGGGCGATATCCGGCGGCGCGGGATCGCGCTTGTGGTCAATCTCGGCGACGCGCTGAGCGGGCCGCTCGACCCGGCGGGCACCGCCGAGCGGCTGATGGCGGCGGACTTCCCGACGATCGCGGGCAATCACGACCGCTGGCTGTTCGATCCGCCCGAGGGGCGGCTGCCGCTCTGGGAGGAATGGACGCTGCCGCTCCTCGTGCCGGCGCATCTCGACTGGGTTCGTGCACTGCCCGGGCGGCTCGTGGTGGAGGGAGTGCTGCTCTGCCACGGCACCCCGGCGAGCGATTGCGAGAACTGGCTGCACCGGCGCGACGCGGCGGGCGGGCTCCGGGAATCCTATTTCTGGGAGGTGGCGCCGCCGGCCGAGGGCGAGGATTTCCCGGTGATCCTCTCGGGCCATACGCATATGCCGCGGGTCGTGCGGCTGCCCGACGGGCGTCTCCTGGTCAATCCCGGCGCGGTGGGCTGCCCGGCCTATCTCGACGACCGCTGGGAGCCGCCCTTCGTGGCCGAGGCGGGCGCGCCCGACGCGCGTTACGCGGTGCTGGAACGGGTCGGCACCGCCTGGCAGGCGAGCCTCCACGCGGTGCCCTACGATCCGGACGCGATGATCGCGCGGGCCGAGGCGCTGGGCGCGGAGGGCTGGCGCGCGGCGCTGGCCGATGGCTGGATGCGGCCGGGGCCCGATTGAGACCCTGTGGCTCGTTCCGGCCCTTCTTTGGGTCCGGAAATCCTGGGGGTGAGCGCCCCCCCGGGGGCGCGAGGGGGCAAAGCCCCCTGACCCCCAAGAGATGGTGTGCGCCGAAGGCGCTCATCTTGACAGCTCTCAGGGTGCCGGGAGGATCGCGATCTCCTGGCGGAGCGTGGTGCCGCGGCGGTCGTAGATCAGGATGCGGTCGTCCCCGGTGACCACGGCGATCCAGTCGGGGCCATGCGTGAAGGCCGTGGCGGCAGTGCCGGCGGGCAGGGCGATCGCCGGGGGAAGCTCCATGTCCGGGCGCTGGAGGCGGATGACAAGCAGCGCGACGATGGCTAGAACCCCGAGGATCATCGTGGCGGTGAGCACCGTCACCAGAATCTTCAGGAAGCGCAGCGTGCGCGCGTCCCGATCGGAAATGGGGGCTTCCTCGGTCATGCCGTCCTCTCAGGTCACCGTCACGATTGGGGCCGATCCGCCCGAGCGGCTTGATAAGGCACTTGCCCGCTTCGTGCCAGAGGCGGCGCATCTGTCGCGCTCGCGGCTCGTCCGGCTGATCGCGGAAGGCGCCGTGGCGGGGCCCGGCGGGACGGTGACCGACCCAAAGGCGAAGGTCGAGCCGGGCGAGGTGTTTCGCGTGACCGTGTCCGAGCCGGTGGAGGCGGAGACCCGGCCCGAGGCGATCCCGCTCGCCGTGGTCTGGGAAGATGCCGATCTCGTGGTGATCGACAAGCCGGCGGGGATGGTGGTGCATCCGGCGCCGGGGAGTCCGGGCGGCACTCTGGTGAACGCGCTTTTGCATCATTTCGGTGGCGAGCTGTCCGGCGTCGGCGGCGAGAAGCGGCCGGGGATCGTGCACCGGATCGACAAGGACACTTCGGGGCTCCTGGTGGTCGCCAAGTCGGACGCGGCGCATCACGGGCTCGCGGCGCAGTTCGAGGCGCATTCGGTCGAGCGTCTGTATCGCGCGGTCTGTCACGGCGTGCCCGATGCGGGCGACCCGCGGCTCAGGGGCGTGAAGGGCGTGGCCTTCGAGGCCGGGGGCGTGATCCGGCTGACCACCGGGATCGAGCGGCACCGGACCGACCGGCAGCGGCAGGCGGCGGCGTTCGGGCGCGGGCGGCGCGCGGTGACGCGTCTGCGGGTGGCGGAGGTCTTCGCCGATCAGGCGGCGCTCCTGGAATGCTGGCTCGAGACCGGGCGGACGCACCAGATCCGGGTGCATCTGGCCCATGCCGGGCACGGGCTGCTGGGCGATCCGGTCTATGGCGGGCGGCGGCGGGTGACCGAGAAGGTGCTGGGGGCGGAGGCCGCCCAGGCGGCGAACGGGTTTCCGCGGCAGGCGCTCCATGCGGCGGTGCTGGGCTTCGTGCATCCGGTCACCGGTGCGGACCTGCGCTTCGAGGCGCCCTTGCCCGGGGACATGGCGGCGCTTCTGGCGGCGCTCGGGGGCGCGGGGGCCGCATGACCCTTTCCTTCGGGATCGTCCTGCACTTCCTCGCGCAGTTCGTCACCGCGATCCGGGCGCTGACCCGCAAGGACCGCGAGCCCGCCTCGCGCGCGGCATGGCTCCTTCTGGTGATCGCGGTGCCGGTGATCGGCGTGGTGGCCTATTTCCTGGTTGGCGAGGCCAATATCGGCCGCAGGACCGCGCGGCGAATGACGGCGGCGCGGATCGCGCTGTCCGAGCACCGGCCGGCGGAGGCGGTGGCGGCGCCGGAGATCCCGGAGGCCTTCGCGCCGGTCTTTCGCCGGGCCGGTTCGGTGAACGGCTTCGCCGTGGCGGGCGGCAACGCGGCGCGTCTGATGCCGGACGAGACGGCGGCCATCGACGCGCTTGTGGCCGAGATCGACGCGGCGCGCGCGCATGTACACATGCTGTTCTACATCTGGCTCGAGGACCGGAACGGCACGCGGCTTCTCGAGGCGGTGGAGCGGGCGGCGGCGCGGGGGGTGACCTGCCGGCTCCTGATCGACGGGGTCGGGTCCTGGCGTCTGGCGCGGTCGCCGCGCTGGGCGGGGCTGCGGGCGAAGGGAGTGAAGACGGCGATCACCTTCCGGATGCTCTGGCTGCCGCTGCATGTCTTCCTGGCGCGGGCCGATCTCCGCAATCACCGCAAGATCGCGGTGATCGACGGGCAGGCGGCCTTTTGCGGCAGCCAGAACTGCGCCGATCCGGAATTCCGGCCGAAGGCGCGCTTCGCGCCCTGGGTCGATCTGATGATGCGTCTCGAGGGGCCGGTGGTGCGGCAGTTGCAGCATCTCTTCGCGGTCGACTGGATGACCCATGCGCGGGAGGAGATCGCGGATCTGCTCGACATCGATCCGGCGCCGGTCGCGGGCGGGTTTCCGGCGGTGGCGGTGGGGACGGGGCCGAACATCGACAGCCATGCGGTGTCGGACCTCTTCGCGATGCTTCTGAACGGTGCGGCGCGGGAGGCGGTGATCACGACGCCCTATTTCGTGCCCGACGAGACCCTGAAACGCGCCATCGTTGGCGCCGCGCTGCGCGGGGTGGCGGTGACGCTGATCCTGCCCGCGCGGGTCGACAGCGTCTTCGTGGCGCGGGCGAGCCGGAGCTACTACCTGCCGCTCCTGAACGCCGGGGTGCGGCTGGCGGAGTACCAGCCCGGCCTGATGCACGCCAAGACGATGACCATCGACGGGACGGCCGCCTGCATCGGCTCGGCGAACATGGACCGGCGCAGTTTCGAACTGAACTACGAGAGCAATCTCTACCTGGTGTCGGAGGAGGTTGCGGGGGAGATCCGGGCGCGGCAAATGCGCTACCTGTCGGAGAGCCGGGTGGTGACGCGCGCCGAGGTCGTGGCCTGGCCCTGGTATCGGCGGGCGATCTACAACCTCTTCGCCACGGCGGGGCCGCTCTTGTAGCGCCCGGGAAAGGTGCGAATTTTCACAGGTCAGCCGCAGATTCTGCCAGCTTCTCCCGCAATTCGCACAAGTTGGTGAAAAAGCTGACATATTTCACCGCCGGCGCAGCGCGCGCCTTAATGAAGGCTTAAGACGAATCCCATAGCGATCTTGAACTAAACCGCACAGTTCATTATTTAGCATGTTAAGCCGCTAAACATGGCGGGTCTGCAGGGAAAGACGCATGTCGAACGCACAGAGCTACACCAATCTTCCGGCCCCGAGCCCCGAGCAGGGGTTGAACCGGTATCTCCAGGAGATCCGGAAGTTCCCGATGCTGGAGCCCGAGGAAGAGTACATGCTTGCGAAGCGCTGGGTGGATCACGGCGATACCGAGGCGGCGCACAAGATGGTGACGTCGCATCTCCGGCTCGCCGCCAAGATCGCGATGGGCTATCGCGGCTATGGCCTGCCGCAGGCGGAGGTGATCTCCGAGGCGAATGTCGGCCTGATGCAGGCGGTGAAGCGGTTCGACCCCGAGAGGGGGTTCCGGCTCGCGACCTATGCGATGTGGTGGATCCGGGCGTCGATCCAGGAGTATATCCTGCGGTCGTGGAGCCTGGTGAAACTGGGCACGACCTCGGCGCAGAAGAAGCTGTTCTTCAACCTGCGCAAGGCCAAGGCGCGGATCGGTGCGCTGGAAGAGGGCGACCTCCGGCCCGAGCACGTTGAAAGGATCGCGACCGATCTCGGCGTGTCCGAGGACGAGGTGATCTCGATGAACCGCCGGCTTTCGGGCGGCGACGCCTCGCTGAACGCGACGATCTCGTCGGATGGCGAGGGCGCCGCGCAGTGGCAGGACTGGCTCGAGGACGAGGATGCCGACCAGGCGGCGGATTACGAGGCACGCGACGAGCTCGACACGCGGCGCGCGCTTCTGGCCGAGGCGATGGACGTGCTGAACGACCGCGAGAAGGACATCCTCGTGCAGCGCCGGTTGCAGGACAGCCCGGTGACGCTGGAGGATCTGTCGGGCGTCTATGACGTGAGCCGCGAGCGGATCCGACAGATCGAGGTCCGGGCCTTCGAGAAGCTGCAGAAGCGGATGACCCAGCTTGCCCGTGAAAAGGGGCTGATGTCGGTGGCTTGAGCCGCCGGCTTCGGCCTCTATCGCTTCCTGAGCCAAAGCGCCGCCCCGGCCGCGAGGGCCGAGACGGCGTGGAACGCAACCAGGCGGTCGAGCCGCGCCTGTTCCGCTTTCGTCGGCAGGTACTCGGGCGGGACGTCGAGCACCCAGTCGCGGAACAGCGTGTAGAGCAGGACCTGTCCGAGCGCGGCGATCCAGAGGAGCGCCACGCCCAGGGGCGGGCGGAGGACCAGCGCCACCGCCACGGCGAGGCCGAGGGGCAGATAGACCATGTCCAGGAGCTGCCAGCGGAGTGGTGCGGCGGCCCAGTCGAAGCCGGTCTGGCCGGCCATGGTGAGGGCGCGCAGGACCGCCCCGTAGCCGTAGAAGAGGGCGAGCACGGCGAGGATCATCGTGGAAAGGACGCGGCGCATGGACAACTCTAGCTTGTGTGCGCGCCGGGCGGCAAGCCGCCGAAGCCGCAAGAGAAAACCGGTTTCCAAAGGGCAAGGCAGGGTCTAGCTTCCGGGGCTTGTGGGAGGGCTTTGACCATGCAGGACACCGTACGCTGGGGCATTCTGGGGGCGGCGAACTTCGCGCGCGAGCATATGGGGCCGGCGATCCACGCCGCCAAGGGGGCCGCGCTGACCGGGATCGCGACATCGGATCCGGCCAAGGCCGCGCCGTTCCAGGCCGTCGCGCCGGATCTGAAGGTCTATGGCGACTATGACGCGCTCCTCGCGGATCCGGCGATCGACGCGGTCTATCTGCCGCTGCCGAACCATCTCCATGTCGAGTGGACGAGGAAGGTGCTCGCGGCCGGGAAACCGGTGCTCTGCGAGAAGCCGATCGCCATGTCGGCGGGCGAGATCGACGGGTTGATCGCGGCGCGGGATGCTTCGGGGCTGCTGGCCGCGGAGGCCTACATGATCGTGCACCACCCGCAATGGCAGCGGGCGCGGGCGCTCTATCGCGAGGGCGCGATCGGGGAACTGGTGCTGGTGGATGCGGTGTTCTCCTACGACAATTCGGGCGATCCGGGGAATATCCGCAACCGGCCCGAGACCGGCGGCGGGTCGCTGCCCGATATCGGCGTCTACACCATCGGCTCGGCGCGGTTCGTGACCGGCGAGGAGCCGGTGGAGGTGGCCGCCGCGATCCGGCGCGAGAACGGCGTCGACGTGTTCTCGCATGTCACGGCGGATTTCCCGTCGTTCCGCTATTCCTCGATCACCTCGATGCGGATGCATCCCAGGCAGGTGGTCGCCTTCCACGGGCGCGAGGGCGTGATGACGCTGACGGCGCCGTTCAACGCGAATGTGTTCGGCGAGGCGCGGCTCGAGCTGCATCGGGGCGGCGGGGCCGGGGCCTCGGTCACGGTCGAGCGCTGGCCCGGCGTGAACCAGTACGTGCTGCAGGTCGAGGCCTTCGGGCGCACGCTTCGCGAGGGCGCCGCCTATCCCTGGACGCTGGAGGACGCGAAGGGGACTCAGGCGGTGATCGATGCCGCGCTGGCTGCCGGCTGAGCGTTCCGAGGGTGGCAACGGTCCGCTCACCGCAATCAAATCTTCGTGAGCGAAGATTTTTCGCGACGCTGCGAATTCACGCCCCGGGGCGCCGGATTTTCATCTGGTAAGATGTTGAAAGAAATCAGGTAAATTCCATGCGCCGCAGCGCGGCGCGTGTGCCCTTCGGCGCCCTGTGTCGGGCGGGACACAGCAGCTCGCGGCCTTCGTTCTGTGAACTACATCGCAGATTACAACGCCGATTGGTGCGAATATGTGGACGGATCAGGCGAATATCGCCGGACCGTTTCAGTGGGTGGCACATGGCAAATTCGAAGAAAATTCCGTCCTGCTGCGGCGACAGCCGCCTTGGTCAGGCCGCCGGTACCTTTAGAAAGAGTATTCAGATGACAAATTTCAGAAGCGCCCTGACGGCGATCGCTCTCTTTTCCGCTGCAAGCGCCGCCCATGCCGGCGGCTATGAAACCGTCTATTCGGATCCCGTCGTGACCGCGCCAGCCGCGGTGGCGGGCATCAGTGTTCGCACCTGCTCGGACGAGCCGGGATATCGCCGGAACTGCGGCGACGGTGACAGCCAGCGTCGCGTCTCGGTGACCCGGTCGGCCCCGCCGGAAGAAGAAGATCCGGACGACGGGCCGACGGATACGCCGACAGATACGCCAACAGATACGCCTTCCGAAGAGCCGAAGGATCACGGCTCGTCCGGCGATTGCGCCTCCTGTGACGAGTGGCGTGCCGAATACGAGCGGAAGAAGGCGGAGAAGCCTTGGCTCGACAACCCGAAATGGTCGGCCGACAGGCCCTTCAAGAAGCGCGAGCGCACCGGCAAGAGCCGGTGGGAGGAGTGCATCGGCGACAAGCGGGCCGCCAAGAGTGAGGCGAACGAAGACCGACACTGACGCGCGGAACTTCCGCCGTCGATGCCGCCCCTTGATCGGGGCGGCATTGGCGTTTCAGACTGTCAGAACCCGGCCTTGATCTTCTCGAACTCGGCGACCATCTGCTCGCGCAGGCGGTTGTCCATAGGCAGCTGCGCCAGGATCGGCGCGTCGATCGGGCCGAGGCCGGCGGCATCGAGATCTTCCCTGGAATAGACCTTCATCGCCTCGGTGTTGGCGTGACCGTAGCCCCATTCGCCGACGATATAATCCGCGACCGGCTGGCCGAGCCACTGGTTGACGAAGTAGTGCGCCTTTTCCTCCGAGCCAGGCCCGTCGACGAGGTTGACATAGCCGCATTGCCAGTAGGAGGAGCCTTCCTCGGCCTCGCGCTGGAACCCGACATTGTAGCCTTCGCCATTCATCGTGGCGGGGGTTTCCGACCAGGCCCAGGCGATCAGCACCTCGCCGGTGCCCATGAGCTGGGCCAGTTCGGAGCCGTCGGTCCAGTAGGCGCGGACATTGGGATGCACCTCGCGGAGCCAGGCGGAGGCCGTCTCGAAATCCTCCTGGGTCGCCTTGGTCCAGTCGTCGAGGCCGGTCGCCAGGTAGGCGAGGGCGTAGATGTCGTCGACATTGTCCGGCAGCGCGATCCGGCCGGCCCATTTCGGGTCCTTGAAGACCTGGAGGCTCGTGACGTCTTCGGGCGTCACCTTGTCGGCATTGTAGGCGATCGCGGTGGTGCCGAAATCCGCCGGGATGAAGTAGACCTTGTCGCCATCGGTGAAGACCGGATCGGTGCGGAAGCGCTCGTCGATATTCTGGTAGTTCGGAACCTTGGAGATGTCCCAGGGTTCGATGAGCCCCGCCTGGCGCCATTTGTCGACGGATTGCGAGCAGGGATGCGCCACATCCGCGCGGAACCCGGAACGGAGTTTCTGGAATGCCTCCTCCTCGTCGCCGAAGAAGGTGTAGGTCGGGCTCTCGCCGTATTCGGCGGCGTAGTCCTGCCAGTAGCCGTCTTCCTCGAAGCCGGACCAGTCGAAGATCAGAAGTTCGGAATCCTGTGCGGCGGCGGCGCCGGCAATGAAGGTCAGGGCGGTCGCGCCGAGCAGGCGGGTCGTGAAGGTCATGGTGTCTCTCCCGGAGCCATTGTCCGCCGCGGAGGCTATTTGCATAGCAGGGAACCATCAAGGGATTGCCGTCCGGTCGGCGCGAACTCCGTGGGAAACCGGCCGCGACGTCGCGCCTGCACAGGAGATCGGCGCCGGGCGAACGCGAAGTGCCGCAGGCGGACTTCGACGGTGCAAGCGGGAGGTTGAGGGGGAGCCCCCGGGAGTGCCGGTGGCGGGGCGGCGATTGCCTCACGCCGGAAGGCGATGGGATCCCCGACCCTTCACCAGAACTCGTCCGCGGAATCGTGGTGCGTCTGATGGCCTTCCAGCAGCCGCGAGGCGAGGCTGTCCAGGCGAACAGCCGCCAGGAGACGGCCGCGGGGGACATGGAGGTCTCCCGCATGTTCACCGAGCTCGATATGCAGATCGGCCAGGCCGCGGAGCACCTGCGCGATCCGGTCGAGCTCCTGCAGTGCCATTGTCGTTTCGCGGCATGGCTGGATCCGCCCGGATTCGACGAGCGAACCGAGCTGATCCTGAAGCCAATCCGCGGCCGATGCGAGATCGTGGCACGTGGCACCGCTCCGTCGCAAAACGCTTGCGACCGCCTCCAACGTGTCCGAATCCGACGAAGGAAGCTGGATCGGTGCAGCCTCTGTCACAGCCTGCCGACGATCGCTTCGATGGCAGTCTTGAGGTCGGCGGGCTGGAACGGCTTGGCGATGTAGTTGTTCATGCGAAGGCTGCGGCCGCGCTCGATGATTTCCTTGTCGGCGCGCCCGGTGATCAGAAGGAAGCCGACCCCGGCGGTCTTGGCCCCTTGCCGCAAGGATTGCAGGAGCTGCAGCCCGTCCATCCCGGGCATGTTGAAATCCGAGATCACCAGGTGCACCGGCGAGCGCGCCACGCTTTCAAGGGCGCTCGGGCCGTCGGCGGCGGTGGAAACGTGACTGACACCCATTCCGTCGAGCGCCTGGGTGATCAGGCCGCGACTGGTTGACATGTCATCGACGACGAGAACACGAAGCTGATCTCTGAGTGCCATTGGGAACCCCTAGTACGTTGAATTTCTTTCGGTACCGGCACGCCGGCGATATGTCGTGACGCCGACAGTATCGAAACCGATCTTGCCCGGGTCGTGGATCCGTTCGGAATGCCCGAGGAAGAACCATCCTTCTGGCGTCAAGGCAGAGTGGAAGCGCGGCCAGAGCGAAGCCTGCGTCTCCTCGGAGAAGTAGATCACCACGTTCCTGCAGAAGATGGCGTCGAAGCCGCCGCGCATGGGCCATTGGGCCATCAGGTTGAGCTGCCGGAAGCTGACGAGATTGCGGAGGCGATCCTTGGCCGAAAACCGCTCGCCATCCGCATCGCGGGACCGGTCGAAGTAGCGCGCGACAAGTGCGTCCGGAATCGCTTGCATCTGTCGGTCGTCATACTGACCGGCCTTCGCCGCAGCCAGCACCTTGAGGTCGATGTCGGATGCCAGGATCTTGACGTCATGCGTGTCGATCCGGTTGTCCGCCTCGAGGAGCGTCATGGCGATCGAATAGGGTTCCTGGCCGGTCGAGCATCCCGCGGACCAGATTCTGATGCGCCCGCCCCGACGCGCGCGCTCCAGGAGACCGGGCAGCACCTTTTCCCGAAGCGCCGTGAAGTGATGATCCTCGCGGAAGAAATGCGAAACGTTCGTGGTCAGGGCCGAGACCATCTGCTCGAGTTCCACGGCGCCATCGGGGCCTTCGACATGGTCGAGATACCGGTCAAACGTCGGAATGCCGGTGACCTTCAGGCGCCGAGCCAGACGAGACTGCACCATTGTCCGCTTGCTTTCCGGAATCGAGAGGCCGGCCGCCGCCAGGGCGATCTTGGTGACGCGGGCAAACGCCGCGGTGTCGAGCACCGCGGTCGAGCCGTCACGCGCCGGTATCCCGCCCAGAGAGCTCACGCGGCGACATCCGACGCGGTCGGAACGACCTGGGGCAGGTCGAGGATTCGGATCATCCTGCCCTCGACGATGGTCAGTGCCCGCACGAAGCTATGGCCGCGATCGGCCGACATCTCGGGCGGCGGCTGAAGCTGGCTTTGCGGGATCGACAGAATGTCGGACACCGCGTCGACGCGAAGGCCGACGGTGCGGCCGCCGATATCGACGACGATGATCACGTTCCGCTCGGTCGGTTCCTCGGCCGACAGGCCGAGCCGCATCGCGAGATCCACCACCGGCAGGACCGCGCCGCGCAGGTTGATCACGCCGCGCACATAGGGGGGCGAGTGCGGCAGCGAGGTGGCGCGGGTCCAGCCGCGGATCTCGCGGACGGACATGATCTCGACGGAATACTCGCTTTCGCCGACGCGGAACGACAGGAGTTCGACTTCGTCGGTCTGGACGGGCGTGTCGGTTTCGGTTTTGGCCGTGTCCATGGGGCTCTCCTAGGCAATGGCGAGATTGGGCTCGGGGCGGCTCCGCCCGGAAGCATTGGCAAGAAGGTCCGTCGGGTCGAGGATCAGGGCGATCTGGCCATCGCCCAGGATCGTCGCGGCGGCGACGCCGGGAACCCGGCCGTAGCTTTCCTCGAGGCCCTTGATGACGACCTGGCGCTGGTCTTCGATTCCGTCGACGACGAGCGCGGCCCGCTTACCATCCTCCTGGGCGATCAGGAGAACGATAGCGCCGTCATACTTGCTGCGCGGCTGCGAATACCCGAGCTCGGTTCCCAGATCGATCAGGGGCACGAAGACGTCGCGGACGCGGATCACCTGGGTCGACGGGCCCAGGCCGCGCACGTCCTCGGGGCCGATGGACAATGTCTCGGACACCGAACTCAGCGGGAGCACCAGCGTTTCGTCGGCCACGGTCACGACCATCCCGTCCAGCACCGCGAGCGTCAGCGGCAGCGAGATCGAGAAGGTCGTGCCGACGCCCGCCTGGGACGAGATCGCGATGCGCCCGCCCAGGGAGCTGATCGCGTTCTTGACGACGTCCATGCCGACGCCGCGGCCCGAAAGGTTGGAAATCTCCTTGGCGGTCGAGAAACCGGGGAGGAAGAGGAGATTGTCGATCTCCGTCTCGGAAAGGTCCTGCCCGGGCGCGATGAGGCCTTTCGATTCGGCGATCGACTTGACGCGTTCGCGGTTGATGCCGCTG
The DNA here is from genome assembly GCA_003605175.1 of Paracoccaceae bacterium. GTDB lineage: Bacteria > Pseudomonadota > Alphaproteobacteria > Rhodobacterales > Rhodobacteraceae > Ovoidimarina. The sequence continues at coordinate 220,723 of QWDA01000001.1, forward strand.
CCGTCATCGGTGATCTCGATCACGACCCGGCCGGAGCGGTGCGACGCGCTCAACGTGACATGTCCCTCGGCGGATTTGCCGGCGGCAAGGCGCGTCTCGGTGGATTCGAGCCCGTGATCGACCGCGTTCCGGATCATGTGGGTGAGCGGATCGGCCAGGCGTTCGATGACGGTCTTGTCGATTTCCGTGGTTTCGCCCTCGGTCCGCAGGCGGACGGTCTTGTTCACCGAGGCCGAGGCTTCGCGGACGATCCGGCCCATGCGCTGGAACAGCGATTTCACCGGCTGCGCCCGGATCATCATCACGCTGTCCTGGATATCGCGGGTGAGCTGCTGGAACTCGTCCAGGCCGGTGGCGATCTTGGAGTTGCCCGACAGGCCGGTCGCGGCGATCGACTGCGAGAGCATGGCCTGGTTGATCACCAGTTCGCCGACGAGGTTCACCAGGCGATCGACGCGGTCGAGATCGACACGAACGGTCGCCCCCGGCTGCGAGGCCTGGCCCGGACCGCCGGCCCTGTCGGCGTCCGCCTCGGGCTTCGGGGCGGCCTTCGGCGGGGTATCCTGGGTTGCGGCCGGCTTGGGGGCCGGGGCCGCCGGAGCAGCCTTCCGAGGTGCTTCGGCGGGCGGTGAGGCGGTGATCGCGGGTTCGGGCGCGCTGTCCGCCGGCTGGGCGGGCGCCGTTCCGGCCTCGGCTTCGGAGCCGGGCTCGAGCTTCGTGACCTCGAGTAGGCAGAGGCCGTCGACGAAATCGAAGACCTCACGGATCGCTGCGGCGTCGACATTGGTCGAGAGCGTGATCTTCCAGGACAGGAGGCTGGTATTCGGGCCGTATTCCGCAAGGTCGGGCGACGGCGCGACCGTGCAGGTCGTTTCGGCCCGGCCCAGCGCCTCGAGGGCGCGCAACAGGAACAGCGGGTCGTTGCCGGTGCGATAGAGCTCGGGCTCGGGCCGGAAGGTGATCTCGAAGAGATGCGACAGGGCGGACGCATCGTTGACGTCCCTTTCGCCCGCGTCCGCGCCCTCCGCCTCGATGGCCTCGCCCTGGTCGGCCGGGGCTCCCGCGGAGCTCTCTTCTTCGGGCGCGTCGTCCGACTGGTCGAGATCGGGCAGGTCGAGATCGGGAAGGTCGATGGCGATCCCCATGGGCTGGAAATCGACCTCGGGTTCGGGCTCGGCACCGCCCGCGGCATCTTCGCCGGCCAGTGCCTTCAGCTGGTTCACCAGCGGCGCCATCTCATCTTCGGAGAGGAGCTCGCCGTCACGCGAAACCCGGACGAGATCCGACAGCATGTCGGCGCATTGGAAGAAAAGCTGGACGATATGTTCCTCGATGGCGAGAGACCCGCTGCGCACATCGTCCATCACCGTCTCGAAGGTGTGGGCGAAGCCGACCAGCTGATCGAGGCCGAAGGCGCCCGCACCGCCCTTGATCGAATGGACGGCCCGGAACGCGACATTGATCGTCTCGCTGGTGTGGTCGCCGCCTTCCATGGAGGCCAGCGCATCCTGGAGGCCCTCGAGAAGTTCGTCGCACTCGATGAAGAACGAGTTGCGGATCTCCTGCATCGGATCGGACATGACGCCTTACCCCGCGACCATGTGGATGGCGCGCACCAGCTTGTCGGGGTCGAAGGGCTTGACGATCCAGCCCGTCGCCCCGGCCTCGCGGGCACGGGCCTTGAGTTCCGCCGAACTCTCCGTCGTCAGCACGAGGATCGGGGTCGACATGGTGTCTTCCCGCGCGCGGGTCGCGTCGATGAATCCGAACCCGTCGAGCCTCGGCATGTTGATATCGGTGATGATGACATCGGGCCTGACTGAATCGAGAACCTCGAGCCCGTGCTGCCCGTCCTCGGCCAAGTGGCACTGGAAACCGGCCTGCAGGAGCGTGAACTTGATCATCTCGCGCATGGTGCGGCTGTCATCGACGGCAAACACGCTCAGGCTCATTATTCCGTCCTTTCGGCATCGAAGATTGTCTGGTCCATGCCCATCGTCGCGAGATGGGCGGCAGCCCCCGCAGGCAGCGCTTCGACGGTGAAGGCACGCCCGTCGGCCGCCCAGCTTCGGGCCGCGACGATCAGGGTCTGTACGGCATGGGCGCCGAGCTGTTCGACCGCGGAAGGATCGATTGTCAGGTCGCTTCCGCGCAGCGCCTGCAATTCCTTCGCGAGATCGTCCGACCCCTTGAGGTCCAGCTTGGACTTCAGCGCGAGCCGGCCGGTCGCCGCCGCGTCTGCGTTCTGCGCATCTACTGCCGTCATCTCTACTCAGCCATCCGAACCACCGTACGTCCGCTGCTCTTCGCAGGACGGGGTTAAGGCGGCGTTACGCCAGGCAGGGAATTTGCAGGACTTATGTGGCCGGTGACGCCGGCGCCGGGGCGATCCGGGCGAGATGGGCAGCCGTGCCCGCCAGGGCGGCGAAGTCGTCTTCGATCACTTGGACGGGGAAGGCCTCGAGGAACCGGGCGAAGCGGCCCTTGTCGCGGAACGATTCGGCAAAGCCGAAGCGGTCGAGCCAGGGCGCCATGGCGCGCGCGACGCCGCCGGCGAGGTAGATCCCGCCGAAGGGCAGGTGGATCAGGGCCTGGTCGCCCGCGACGCTGCCGAGGAACTGCACGAACCGGGCCACGGCGGCCTCGGCGCGCGGATCGCTGCCGGCGGCGCAGGCCTCCATGATCGTCGCGGCATCGGCGGCGCGGGGATCGCCCGCCTCGTCGCCGAGCCAGGCATAGACATGGGTGAGGCCGCGGCCCGAGAGCACCTCCTCGACGGCGGGGAAGCCGTGCCGTTCCGCGAGCCAGTCGCCGAGGCGCATGTCCTCAAGGGTGCGGAGCGGCAGGGAAGAATGCCCGGTCTCTGAAGCCGCCACCACGCGCGCGGCGCCGCTGCTGTGCACCGGCGCGACGTTGAACCCGGTGCCGACGCCGATCACCAGGCGCGTAGCGTCTTCGGGCGCGGGCACGCCGGGGAGGACCGAGCGCAGGTTCTCCGGGGCGATGTGTCCGAGCGCATGGCCCTGGGCCTGAAGGTCGTTCAGGATCGCCACGGTGCCCGCCCCGGTGGCGCCGGCCAGGGTCGCCTCGTCGATCGACCAGTCGAGATTGGTGAGCGCGCCGACCCCGTCCTTCACCGGCCCGGCCACCGCGACGCAGGCGGCATGGCAGGCGCTTTCGCCGCGCTCGGCGAGATAGGTACGCAGCACCGCTTCGAGGCCGGGATAGTCGACATTGCGGAACCGGCGGATCGTGTCGGGCAGAAGCTCTGCCCCCAGTGCCAGCGCGACGCGAGTATTGGTGCCGCCGATATCGGCCAGAAGCGAATGCGGGGCGGCGGCGGGATCCATCGTCTCTCCTCAGCGCGAAAGCGCGGCGCTCAGGGCGTGATAGGACGCTTTCGGCGTGCGCTTCAAGCTGTCGAAATCCACATGAACGAGGCCGAACCTTTTCTCGTAGCCATAGGACCATTCGAAATTGTCCATCAGCGACCAGGCGATGTAGCCGGCGACCGGCACGCCCGCCGCGATCGCGCGGCGGACGGCGCCGAGATGGCTGTCGAGATAAGCGATGCGGTGCGGATCCTCGACGACACCGTCCGTGACGACATCCGGTGCGGCGAGGCCGTTCTCGGTGACGTAGATCGGCAGGCCGCTGGTGTATTCCTCATGCGTGCGGCGCAGGAAGAATTCGAGCCCCTCGGGATAGATTTCCCAGCCCATCGCGGTCTTGGGCAGAGGGCCCTCGACTTCCTTGTGGGCGGGCCAGGGGCCGGCATCGGGCGCCATGAGCTTGCGGGTGTAGTAGTTGATGCCGCACCAGTCGAGCGGCGCGCGGATCGTGTCGAAATCGTCCTGCCAGCCGGTGGGGAGGTGCGGGCCGAGGCCCTCGAGCACCTCTTCGGGGTATTCGCCGCGGAACACGCCCGAGAGGAAGAAGCGGTTGTAATAGCCGTCATAGAGATGGGCGGCCTTTCGGGCGGCATCGCTGGCGTCGGCGGGTTCGGAGTATTCCATGTTGAAGACGCAGCCGAGGTTCTTCATGCCGAGCGCCCGCATCGCCTGGATCGAACGGCCGTGCGAGACCAGAAGGAGGTGCATGGCGCGGGCGGTGGCGCGGATGTCGCGCAGGCCGGGCGCGTGGTGGCCGAGGAAATGCGAGAGCCAACTCACGCACCAAGGCTCGTTGATCGGCGCGGCGGACCAGACCCGGTCGCCGATGCGGCGCATCACCACCTCGGTGAAATCGGCGAACCAGTTCGGCATGTCGGCGTTGCGCCAGCCGCCCATGTCGGCGAGCGGCTGCGGCAGTTCCCAATGGTACAGCGTGGCGGCGGGTTTGATGCCGCGCGCAAGCAGCCCGTCGACCAGTCGGTCGTAGAAATCAAGCCCCTCCGCGTTGGGGGTGCCGCGCCCTTCGGGCATGACCCGCGACCAGTTCGTCGAGAATCGGTAGACGTCGAGATGGGCGCCGGCGACGAGGTCGAGATCCTCCTCCCAGCGGTGATAGTGGTCGCAGGCGCGGGCGCCGTTCTCGGCTCGCACGACGTTGCCGGGCGTTGCCGCGAAGCTGTCCCAGTGGCAGGGGCCGGCGCCGCCGAAGGACTGGCCCTCGATCTGGTAGGCCGAGGTCGCGACGCCGAAGAGGAAGTCTTCGGGGAAATCGGCGCGGGTGAAGTTCATCGGTCAGGCCTTTCTTTTCGCGTTGGTTTTCGGGGCCGGACCGGTCGAGGTGCCGATCACGAAATCCGCTTCCAGCAGAATTTGCGGCAGTGTGTCCGGATCCGCAATCTGCCGGATCAGCGCCTCGGCGGCGCGCCGCCCGGCCTCCCAGACCGAGGAGCGGATCGCGGTGAAGAGCGGCTCCTCATCGCCGTTCCGGAAATAGGACAGCACGTCGTCATGGCTGATCAGCGAGAGGTCGCGTCCGAGCACGAGGCCGCGCTCGATCGCGGCGCGGCGGATGCCGAAGGCGATGATGGTCGAGGAGGCGAGGAGCGCGGTGGGCGGCGCATCGAGGGCGAGAAGCGCGGAGGCCGCGCGATAGCCGTATTGCTCGGTCATCTCGTCGGAATACATCAGCGCGGGGTCAGCCCTGAGGCCGCGGGCGGCGAGTCCCTCCTCGACCCCGGCCCGTCGGCGGCGGGCGAACTCGTAATCCTCGCGGCCGTTCAAAAGGCCGATCCGCGTGTGCCCCAGATCGACGAGGAACTCCGTCGCCCGCCGGAAGGCCCGGCGGTTGTTGATATCGACCCAGGAATAGTCGGCCACCTCGCTGTCGCGGCCATGGACCACGAAGGGGATGCCGATCTTCTGCAGGAGCGGGATCCTCGGGTCGTCCGGCCGCGGCGAATGCACCAGGAGCCCGTCGACCGACTGCTTGCTGGCCATGGTTCGGTAGTGGCTTTCCTGTTCCTCGTCGGGCACGACCGAGAGCACGAGGTCGTAGCCCGAGCGGGTATAGGTCTCGCTTGCGCCGGCGATGAAATCGGCGAAGACCGGGTTCACCATCTCGTGGCTGTTCGAGACCGGGAGCACATGGCCGATCGCCATCGAGCGGCCGGTCGCCAGCGCCTTGGCGCGGACATTCGGCCGGTAGTCGTGGCGCTTGGCCGCCGCCACGACCCGGGCGCGGGTGACCTCGCTGACCTCGGGATAGCCGTTCAGCGCACGGCTGACGGTGGTCTGCGACAGACCGAGCTGGGCGGCGAGATCCTTGAGCTTCATGCCTCAAGTTTCTCCAAAGCGGTTTGAAGTTCAACGCATTTGTTGGTCCACCGGTCCGATGCGCCTACCACCGAGGGTGGGTCCCCGTGGTGAAGTTTTCTCCAAGGAACTGTGTACGGGATTGACAGCGCGCGCGGATTCAGCAACCGTCGGGTGCATCCAAAGCGCTTTGACGATGGACGAATTCGTCGGGTGCGATAGGTTAAGAACGTGTAAAGAAACACGATACCGGGAGGGAAATCGTAATGAAACCGATGCTGCTTTGCAGCGCCGCCATGCTGGCCTTGTCAGCCGGGAGTGTCGCGGCTCAGGACCTGGAGATTCCGGTTGGCGAAGGCGCCTACAACTGGGACAGCTACGAGGCATTCGCGGCGAAGACGGACCTTTCAGGGCAGAGCCTGACAATCTTCGGTCCGTGGCTCGCGGGAGAGGGCGAGGCCTTCAGCAACCTCGTCGCCTATTTCGACGCAGCGACCGGTGCGAAGACCAGCTACACCGGCTCGGATTCGATGGAGCAGCAGATCGTGATCGACGCCGAGGCCGGCTCGGCGCCGAATATCGCGGTGTTCCCGCAGCCCGGTCTTGCCGGGAACATGGCGAAGCGGGGCTTCCTGACGCCGCTGCCCGATGGAACGGGCGACTGGATTCGCGACAATTTCGCCGCCGGCCAGTCCTGGGTCGATCTCGGTACCTATGAGGGGCAGGACGGCGCGGACCACCTCTATGGGTTCTTCTTCAACGTGAACGTGAAGTCCCTGGTCTGGTACGTGCCGGAGAACTTCGAGGATTTCGGCTACGAAGTCCCGGAGACGATGGAGGAATTCAAGGCGCTTATGGACCAGATGGTCGAGGACGGCGAGACCCCGCTTTGCGTCGGTCTCGGTTCCGGCGGCGCCACCGGTTGGCCGGCGACCGACTGGGTCGAGGACCTGATGCTCCGGAGCTACCCGCCCGAGGTCTATGACGGCTGGGTGACCAACGAGGTGAAGTTCGACGATCCGCGGGTCATCGAGGTGATCGAGGACTACGGCAGCTTCACCCGGAACGACGACTATGTGGCCGGGAAAGCCGACGACACCGCGGCGATCGATTTCCGCGACAGCCCGAAGGGGCTCTTCACCAGCCCGCCGCAATGCATGATGCACCGCCAGGCCTCGTTCATCCCGGCTTACTTCCCCGAGGGCACGGTGCTCGGCGAGGACGCGAACTTCTTCTACTTCCCGGCCTATGCGAGCAAGGATCTCGGGACGCCGGTGCTGGGGGCGGGCACGCTTTTCGCGATCACCAGCCCGAACGATGCGGCCGCGGCCTTCATCGAGTTCCTCGAAACCCCCTTTGCGCATGAATTCATGATGGCGAAGGACGGGTTCCTGACGCCGCATCTCGGCGCCGATCCGGTGAACTATGCCAATGACGCCCAGCGCGGCCAGGGCGAGATCCTGACGAATGCCACGACCTTCCGCTTCGACGGCTCCGACCTGATGCCGGGCGGCGTCGGCGCGGGCACGTTCTGGACGGGCATGGTCGATTTCTCGTCGGGCGCGAAGGATGCGGAGACGGTCGCGCACGAGATCCAGCAGAGCTGGGACGCGCTGAAATAGGCGCATTCGCCTGAAAATCCTGTGGGCAGCGGCGGGTCCGTCCGCTGCCCACCGATCCCGGGAGGGATGGAGCCAGGGAGGGGTGCCATGAATCCGGCCTTGCAGGGTCTTCTGACCATCATCATCGGCGTGGGCGGCTGCATCGCCTACTACTTCTTCTCGAACCAGTTCCTCGACAAGGTGCTGTACCCGCCCTCGGGGCCGAACGCGGGGCGCAACATCAACCGCGCCAACATGATACGGCCCTGGCTGTTCCTGTTCCCGGCGCTGTTCGTGCTGGGCCTCTATCTTGCCTATCCGGTCTTCGAGACGTTCCGCCTGTCTCTGACCCAGCGCGGGGCGGGCTTCGTCGGGTTCGACAATTACGCCCGGATGTTCGGCGAGCCGAAATTCCGGGAAGCGATGCAGAACAACATGCTATGGCTGGTCGTTGTGCCGGCCTTCTCCACCGGGTTCGGGCTGCTCGCGGCGCAGCTCACCGACCGGATCGGCTGGGGCAATATCGCCAAGTCGCTGATCTTCATGCCGATGGCGATCTCCTTCGTCGGCGCCGCGGTGATCTGGAAGCTGGTCTACGACGTGCGGCCCGTCGACCAGGAGCAGATCGGCATCCTGAACGCGATCCTCCTCGGTCTCGGCTGGGACCAGCCGGTGACCTTCCTGACGGTACCGTTCTGGAACAACTTCTTCCTGATGATCGTCCTGGTCTGGATCCAGACCGGCTTTGCCATGGTGATCCTTTCGGCCGCGCTCCGTGGCATTCCCGAGGAGACGATCGAGGCGGCGATCATCGACGGCGCGAACCCGTTCCAGATCTTCTTCAAGATCAAGGTGCCGCAGATCATGGGCACCATCGTGGTGGTCTGGACGACGATCACCATCGTGGTCCTGAAGGTGTTCGACATCGTCTTCGCCATGACCAACGGCCAATGGAAGACGCAGGTGCTCGCGAACTACATGTACGACAAGCTCTTCCGCGCCAACGACTGGGGCGTGGGATCGGCGGCGGCGATGATCATCATGCTTCTGGTGACGCCGATCCTGGTCTGGAACGTCTATAGCGCGCGCAAGGAAATGCGCTGAGGGGAGAGCGGAGACATGGACAATATCGCGGGCAAGAAATCCGGTCTCACCTGGGCGGTTCACATCTCGGTCGTGCTCCTCGTGGCGCTCTGGCTGTTCCCGACCGTGGGGCTTTTCGTCTCGTCCTTCCGGACCGCCGACCAGATCGCCTCGTCGGGCTGGTGGGTCGCACCGTTCCCGTCCGAACAGTCGATCCAGCTGCGCACCGCCGCGCCGGACACGCAGGTGGAGGAGGGTGGGCTCCACGTGATCCAGGGCAATCTCTTCGCCGAAGAGGGCCAGGCGGCGGCCGATGTCTCGGCCTGGGGCACGAGCGCGCGCGACGTTGCGGCGCACGCCCCCGGCGACACGGTCGATCTGGGCGATGACGGCCGGCTGACGGTGCAGGCGAACGGCGATTACCGGCTGGAGAGCGACACGGAACTCTCGGGAAGGCGCGGCGAGCGGGTGTTCCTGACGGTCACCACCCCGCCCGAGTTCACGCTCGACAACTACCGCGAGATCCTCGGACCGGGCAACCGCGAGGGCATGGCGAAGGCCTTCTTCAACACGCTGACCGTGACGATCCCGGCGACCATCATCCCGATCCTCGTCGCGGCCTTCGCGGCCTATGCGCTCGCCTGGATGGATTTCCCCGGCCGGGCGCTCCTGATCGCGGCGGTGGTGGGCCTTCTCGTGGTGCCGCTGCAGCTCGCGCTGATCCCGCTCCTGAAGCTCCATAACGAGATCGGCATCGGCAAGGGCTATCTCGGCACCTGGCTCGCCCATACCGGGTTCGGGATGCCGCTCGCGATCTATCTCTTGCGCAACTACATGGTCGGGCTGCCGCGCGACATCATCGAGAACGCCAAGGTCGACGGGGCGACCGATTTCCAGATCTTCGTGAAGATCATCCTGCCGCTCTCGTTCCCGGCGCTGGCGAGTTTCGCGATCTTCCAGTTCCTCTGGACCTGGAACGACCTTCTCGTGGCGCTCGTCTTCCTGATCGACGCGACGGGCGAGACCACGGTGATGACGAAGCAGATCGTCGAGCTCCTGGGCACGCGGGGCGGCAACTGGGAGATCCTCGCCACCGCGGCCTTCGTCTCCATCGCGGTGCCGCTGGTCGTGTTCTTTGCCATGCAGCGCTATCTGGTGCGTGGCCTCCTTGCAGGGTCCGTTAAATGAGCTTTCTCGATACCGCCGTCGACGAACGGCCGATCCTGTCCGCTGATCCGGACTGGTGGCGCGGGGCGGTGATCTACCAGATCTATCCGCGCAGCTTCCAGGATTCGAACGGCGACGGGATCGGCGACCTTTCCGGGATCATCCACCGATTGCCGCATGTGGCCGATCTCGGCGTCGATGCGATCTGGATCTCGCCCTTCTTCCGTTCGCCGATGCGGGATTTCGGTTACGACGTGTCGGATTACCGCGATGTCGACCCGATGTTCGGCACGCTCGGCGATTTCGACGCGCTGATCAGCCGGGCCCACGAACTGGGTATCCGGGTTCTGATCGACCTCGTGCTGTCCCACACCTCCGAGGCGCATCCCTGGTTCACCGAGAGCCGGTCGAGCCGCGACAACGCGCGGGCGGACTGGTATGTCTGGGCCGATCCGAAACCCGACGGATCGCCGCCCAACAACTGGCTGTCGATCTTCGGCGGCTCGGCCTGGGAATGGGACGGGGAGCGCATGCAGTACTATCTGCACAACTTCCTGGCCGAGCAGCCCGACCTGAATTTCCACTGTGCGGAAGTGCAGGACGAGATGATCGACGTGGCGCGCTTCTGGATGGAGCGGGGCGTCGACGGGTTCCGGCTCGACACCGTGAACTTCTACTTCCACGACAAGGAACTCCGCGACAACCCGCCGCTTGCCGCGGAGGACCGGAACGACAACACCGCGCCGTCGGTGAACCCCTACAATTTCCAGAACCATATCCACGACAAGACCCAGAAGGAGAATATCGCCTTCCTGAGGCGGCTCCGGGCGGTCTGCGACGAGTTTCCCGACCGGACCACCGTGGGCGAGGTGGGCGAGAGCCAGCGCGGCGCCGAGGTTCAGGCGGAATACACCGCCGGCAACGACCGGCTGCACATGTGCTACGATTTCGACTTCCTGTCGGGGCAGGCGCCGACGGGCGAATTCTTTGCGCGGGTGCTGACCAGGACCAACAGGACGCTGGGCGACGGCTGGGCCTGCTGGGCCTTCTCGAACCACGATGTGCCGCGCCATCCGACGCGCTGGCATCTGAACGAACCGGCGCTTCGGGTCATGACCGGGCTGCTGCTCTCCGTTCGCGGTTCGGTCTGCCTCTACCAGGGCGAGGAACTCGGGTTGACCGAGGCCTATGTCGCCTATGAGGAACTGCAGGATCCTTACGGCAAGCGGTTCTGGCCGAAGTTCAAGGGCCGGGACGGCTGCCGGACGCCGATCCCCTGGGTGCGCGATCATCATCATGGCGGTTTCACCGACGGCAAGCCCTGGCTGCCGCTGGCGATGGAGCACCTGCAGCGGGCGGTCTCGCTCCAGTACAACGAGGAAGGGGCGACGCTCGATTTCTACCGGCGGATGATCCGTTTCCGGAAGGCCCACAGGGTGCTCGCCAAGGGCAGCCTGGAGGTGACCGCGTCCGGGGAGGACCACATCGCCTTCATCCGCGCCCATGAGGGCGTGCGCATGTTCTGCGCCTTCAACCTGTCTGGGGAAGGCATGTCGGTGCCGGCGCCGGAGGGGTCCTGGAAGCAGGACAAGGGCGCGCCGTTCCGGGCGGAATTCAACGAGGGCGTGGTCAAATTGCCACCCTATCAGGCCTTCTTTGGCCTGGAGGGAAACGGCGCCTGAACAAGACGGCGGCCAGCGGCCGAGGGGAGGATAAGACATGGCGAACCTGAAGCTGACCGGTGTCGGCAAATCCTATGGCGGCACCGTCGAGGTCCTGAAGAATATCGACCTCGATATCGAGACGGGCGAACTGATCGTCTTCGTCGGGCCCTCGGGCTGCGGGAAGTCGACGCTCCTGCGGATGATCGCGGGGCTCGAGCTGATCACCGCGGGCACGCTCGAGATCGACGGGCGCGTTGTGAACGACGTGCCGCCCTCGCAGCGCGGCATCGCGATGGTGTTCCAGTCCTACGCGCTCTACCCGCACATGACGGTCTACGACAACATGGCCTTCGCGCTCCGGCTCGCGAAGAAGAGCGAGGACGAGATCAGGAAGGCGGTGGCGGCGGCGGCGGAGAAGCTGCAGCTCACCCAGTATCTCGACCGGCTGCCCAAGGCACTTTCCGGCGGACAGCGGCAGCGGGTGGCGATCGGCCGGTCGATCGTGCGCGACCCGAAGGTGTACCTGTTCGACGAGCCGCTCTCGAACCTCGACGCCGCGCTCAGGGTGGCGACGCGGATCGAGATCGCGCAGCTGAAGGAGCAGATGCCCAAGTCGACGATGATCTATGTCACCCACGATCAGGTCGAGGCGATGACGCTGGCGACAAGGATCGTGGTGCTGGCCAACAAGGGCATCGCGCAGGTCGGCTCGCCGCTCGAGCTTTACGAGAAGCCCAACAGCGAGTTCGTGGCGCAGTTCATCGGCTCGCCGGCGATGAACCTCATGGATGGCGAGATCGTCGGGACCGGCGCGCAGACAAGGGTGCAGATCGATGGCGAGGGGATCGCGGTGTCGGACGTGCCCTCGGACGCCGCGCTGATGGGCAAGCGGGTGCGCGTCGGCGTCCGGCCCGAGGATTTCGTCGCGACCGAGGGCGAGGCGATCTATCACGGGACGGTGGATTACGTGGAGGCGTTGGGCGAGCTCACGATCCTCTATTTCGAGCGCAAGGGCTCCACGCCGCAGGTGCTCGCCAAGCTCGCCGGGATCCATGTGGGCGCGCGGGGTCGCGAGGTCCGGGTCACCGCCGATCCGGCCAAGGTGCATGTCTTCCTCGACGGAATCTCGCTGCTCTACCGTTGAGCGACCGGCAACAGCGGCGGATCTCCCACGGTGTACCCGGGGCGCGCGAGGCTACAATCCAATCGTCTCAGGTTGGATTCCTGCGCCTTCGGCATGGAACCCAGGGTGTAAACCAGATTTTCGCCACGACGCTGACACATTTCGGCCGTTATCCCGCCCTTCCGTCACGAAATTGATCGAATGACGGCACGACGATGGTGCCGAGGGGACAAGAGGTGGAAAACATGGTCCATATTGCAATCATCCTGCTCTGCACCGCGCAGATCCTGCATTATGCGCGCCACTGGCTGGTTCTGAGCCGGCGCCAATACGCGGAATACATGGACCGCAGGCTGAAGAGCCATCTGGACTGGAGCCGCACGAGCCGCGACATGATCTATGGCGATGCGCGCCCCGGCAGCGCGCTGCGCCGCGCCTGACGGCAGGCGGGACGGACCGGAGGCAGGGCCGCCCCGGGCCGCGCGACGTGGCGCGCGGGGGGCGTGCGAGGGCAAACGGGCGCCGGCCCAGCCCGCCGGGATCGCGGCCGATCGCATCAGCATGAGCCCGGTGTCGCGGTCGGTGACGGCCGGGATCTTGTGCTTCGGGCCGATCTTCGGGACGTCCGGGGCGAATTGTTCGACCTTGCCGATGGCGATGGCTTGGGCGGTGCGGCGAGGGCCGCGCCTTTCAAGATTCCGGACATGGGTCCGCCCGGCAGGTTCCCTTGGTTCTCGTGGCGACGGCCCAGCCGGCCGGGCGCGGGAAGCCACCGGAAATGCCGGTCCGTTGCCGGGGCGGCGGGTGTTTCCGACCGGCGCGCCCTTCGGGCGCACGCGATGCGTTTGCGCCTTCCTCCGGCAGGCGCGGCGGGCGAGGGGGCTGACGCCCCCTCGCGCTCCCCCGGCGCGCCCTGGCAGACCGGGCCGGTGGCGGCGGACCGTCTCCGCGAAGGCGGGTTCGCGGGTGGCGCCGAAGCCGTGATCGACCCGGTCCCGGTCACGTCGGCGCCGAACCGCGACTGGCCCGTGCCCATCATCACGCAATCGACGGGTTCCGCGGCCTTTCGCCGCTTCCTCTCCGGACCTGCGCCGAGCCGCCGGGCGCCGCAGGAGGGCGCCGCCTGTCCCTCGCGGCACGGATGCCGGGCCGGCCCCGGGCACCCGCGCCGGCGGCGCCCGCGCGGCCGGGATCGACGCGGCCCTGGTCCGTGAGGTGCCGCTCCGGATCCGTTGCGGCGATTATTGGGCTTTCCGTCCCCCCCGGGCCATGCAATAGGGAGGCGCCAAACCGACACTCCCAAGGAGAGCTTCCATGGAGATTCGCGAGGCACTTACCTTCGATGACGTTCTACTGGTTCCGGCGGCCTCCACGGTGATGCCCTCGACCGCGGATGTGCGCACGAAGGTGACCCGCGACATCTCGATGAACATCCCGCTCCTGTCCTCGGCGATGGACACGGTGACCGAGGCGCGGATGGCCATCGCCATGGCGCAGGCGGGCGGGATCGGGGTGATCCACCGCAATCTCGATATCGAGGAGCAGGCCCGCGAGGTGCGCCGGGTCAAGCGGTTCGAGAGCGGCATCGTCTACAGCCCGGTGACGCTCACCCCCGACCAGACGCTCGCCGACGCCAAGGCGCTGATCGAGCGCTACAACTTCACCGGCTTCCCGGTCGTGGACGGTTCCGGCCGGGTGGTGGGGATCGTCACCAACCGCGACATGCGCTTCGCGACCTCGGACGATACGCCGGTCAAGGTGATGATGACCTCGAAGGATCTCGCGGTGCTGACCGAGCCCGCCGATCTCGACGAGGCCAAGTCGCTGATGAAGGCGCGGCGGATCGAGAAGCTCCTGGTCACCGACGGCAGCGGCAAGCTGACGGGTCTGCTGACGCTCAAGGACACCGAGCAGGCGGTGCTGAACCCGCAGGCCTGCAAGGACCGGCTGGGACGGTTGCGGGTGGCGGCGGCGAGCACGGTGGGGGACAAGGGGTTCGAGCGCTCGCAGGCCCTGGTGGAGGCGGGCGTCGACATCATCGTGATCGATACGGCGCATGGCCATTCGGCCGGCGTCGCCAAGGCGGTGGAACGCGCGAAATCCCTGTCGAACGAGGTGCAGATCATCGCTGGCAACGTGGCGACGGCCGAGGCGACGCGGGCGCTGATCGACGCCGGCGCCGACGCGGTGAAGGTGGGGATCGGGCCGGGGTCGATCTGCACCACGCGGATGGTGGCGGGCGTGGGCGTGCCGCAGCTCACCGCCATCATGGACGCCGCGAGCGCCGCCGGCGAGGTGCCGGTGATCGCCGATGGCGGCATCAAGTTCTCGGGCGATTTCGCCAAGGCGATCGCGGCGGGCGCCTCCTGCGCCATGGTCGGCTCGATGATCGCGGGGACCGACGAGAGCCCCGGCGAGGTGATCCTGTACCAGGGGCGGAGCTTCAAGGCCTATCGCGGCATGGGCTCGCTCGGCGCGATGGCGCGCGGCTCGGCGGATCGGTATTTCCAATCCGACGCCGCTTCGGATAAGCTGGTGCCGGAAGGGATCGAGGGTCAGGTTGCCTACAAGGGGTCGGCCGGGGCCGTGATCCACCAGCTTGTCGGCGGCCTCAGGGCGGCGATGGGCTATACCGGTTGCGCCACGGTCGAGGAGATGCGCCGGAACTGCCGCTTCGTGCGGATCACGGGGGCGGGGCTCAAGGAGAGCCACGTTCACGATGTGCAGATCACGCGCGAGAGCCCGAACTATCGGTTCGGGTAGGCGACGACGAATTGAGGTGGGGGCGACGGAACGCCCGGGCAGAGGAATGAGTTGAGGGGCGGCGCGTCAGCCGGGCGGCGCCTTGCAGTGAAAGCGGTTTTGAAAGGCTGGGTCGATGGGCACTTCGCCAAGGCAGACGCGGGATTACCCGGTCGGGCGACGCAAGACCGATGTCCTCGGACAGGACTGGGAGGCGCGGCTCGCAGAGGCGCGTGAGCGGCGTTCGGTTGCGCTCGCGGCGCGCGAGGCCCTGACCGACGCATCCGGCCGGCGCGATACGCCTTGGGACGAGGCGGCGGTCGACGTGGCGCCGGATCTTGTCGACGAACGCGCGACCCCCTTGCCGCGACGGCGGCGCGGGGCGGGAAAGCCGACCATGCCGGATCTTTCGACCGGGCTCGAGACGCCGGTTTCGCCGGGCCCGGCGGTGCCGGCGCCCGATGAGAGGTCGACGAACCTGCGTTTCGTGCCACCGGCCGAGCCGCAACAGCCGAAGCCGCGTGCGCCGGAGCCCGAGGCAAAGCAGCGCGCCGCCTGGGTGGCCAGCGCGCCGGCGGTGCTCACGCCGATGCCTCGGCCCGCGGAGGCCGCGCCAGGGCGCCGCCGCCCGCTCCGGATCGCCGTGGCGGTTGCGGCGCTCCTGATCCTGCCGGTGGGGGGCTACGCGCTGTTCGGCGCGCGTGATGCCGATAGAGCACGGACCGAGGCATGGCCCGCCCCCGGCGCGGGACAGCCCGCCCCGCACACCGAGAGCGCGGCATTGGCGCCGGCCGCGCCCGCGCCCGTGCCGGACCGGGGCGCCCGGGCGGCTCCGCGGCCGCGTCCCGAGCGCTGGCAGGTGCGCGATCCCGGGCCCGCGGCCTTCGCTGCCCTGGCTCCGGCCGGCCGCGCGGCCCCGGCGGCAGACCCCACCCCGCAGCGGCCAGGCACCGGCACGGCGGTCGCGACGCTCGCCCTGCCCGCCGCGCCAGAGGTTCCGAGCCGCGACCGCGCGATGGCGGTGATACCGGGCGGCGTGGCGCGTACGGTGCAATCCGCGCTGACATTGCCCGCCGGAAACGATCTTCCGCAGGCCGAGAGCCTTGCCCTGCTCGCGCTGCCGGGGCCGCTGTCGCCGGCGCCGCCGGAGACCACGCCGGCGGTACCGTCTGCGGGAAGCGCTCCGGATCGTCCGGTTCCGCTGCCTGCCTTGCCCCGGCCGCCGCGCCTGCCCGTCCTTGGCGTGCCCGCGCTTCCTGCGCCCCCGGCGTCGGAGCCCGGCGCGATCCGTGCTGCCTTGCACGCCCCAGAACGCGGGGTCGCGGCCGGTCCCGCGCTGGTGCGGCCCGCCGCACCGGGCGCGGCGCCCGATGCCGTCATGACGGTTCCCCCCGCAATGCCGGTCCGGCCCGTGCCGCCTGCGCCGCCCGCGGGGACCGTTTTCGTCCATGCCCCCGGCAGCCTCGACCGCGCGACCGTGGAGGAGGAAGCGAAGCGCATCGCCTCGGCGACCGGGCTGGCCGTAGAATTGCGCGATCCGGTCGGTTTCAAGATCTCCTCCAGCAATGTGCGATTCTTCCATGAAGCGGACCGGGAAGCCGCGGCGGGTGTCGCCGGGGCGCTCTCGGCCCGGCTGCGCGATTTCACCTCGTTCCGGCCTTCGCCGGAGCCGGGGACGATCGAGGTCTGGCTGGCGGGCGCCTCGCGAACTGCACCGGCGGAAGTGGCCGCGGCGCCGCCGCCCCAGCCGGTCCGGACCGCGCCTCAGCAGGCGGCGGCCCCCCGCAGCCAACCGGTCCGGGCGCGGCCCGCGCCGGCCACGAGCTTCGAGACGACCACGATCACCCGGACCCGGCGCTCCGGGCTCGGCCGGCTGTTCGGCAATTGACCCGGGACGTGCGGGCGTGACGCCGGCGGCGCGGGTCGCGGCGGCGATCGAGGTGCTCGACCGGATCGGCACGGGCGTAGCGGCCGAGCAGGCGCTGACCAACTGGGCGCGCGGCAACCGCTTTGCGGGCTCCGGCGACCGCGCGGCGATCCGGGATTTCGTGTTCGATGCGCTGCGCCGGCGGCGCTCCTCAGCGGCGCTGGGCGGCGGCGCGGCCGGGCGGGCGCTGGCGCTGGGGCTCCTGCGCGGGCAGGGGGCCGATCCGGCGGAGATCTTCACCGGCACGGGGCACGCGCCGCCGCCGCTCACCGCGGAGGAGTCCGGGGCTTTCGGCGCCGACCTGTCGGAGGGGGAGCGTCTCGACCTGCCGGACTGGCTCCTGCCCGAGCTGCGCCGGAGCCTTGGCGCGGATCTCGAACCGGTGGCGATGATCCTGCGGGACCGGGCACCGGTGGGGCTGCGCGTGAACCTGGCCCGCGCCAGCCACGAGTCCGCCTGTGCGGCGCTACGTGCCGACGGGATCGGAAGCGAGCCGCACCCGCTGGCCGCGACCGCGCGGATCGTCACCGCCAATGCCCGGCGCCTGAAGTCGGCGCAGGCCTATCGCGACGGGCTGGTGGAGTTGCAGGACCCGGCCTCGCAGGCGGTGGTCGAGGCGCTCCTGCCGGTGCCGGAGGGGGCGCGGATCCTCGACTATTGCGCGGGCGGCGGCGGCAAGGCGCTGGCGCTGGCGGCGGCGACCGGGCGGCCGGTCGCGGCGCATGATGCCGACCCGCGCCGGATGCGCGACATTCCGGACCGGGCCGCAAGGGCGGGCGCGGCGATCGCCTGCCTTTCGGCGGAGGCGGTGGCGGCGCGGGCGCCGTGGGACCTGGTCCTGGCCGATGCGCCCTGCTCGGGCAGCGGCGCATGGCGGCGGCAGCCGGAGGCGAAATGGACGCTCACTCCCGAGCGCCTGGCCGCGCTGAACGCGATCCAGGACGAGATCCTCGCCACCACGTCGCGGTTGGTGGCGCGCGGCGGGCGGCTGGCCTACGCCACCTGCTCTCTGCTCGAGGCCGAGAACGGTGACCGTGTCGCGGGCTTCCTCGACCGGGGCGGATGGCGCTTGCTGGCGGAAAGACGGTTCTCGCCGCGCGAGGGCGGCGACGGGTTCTTCGTTGCACTTCTCGAGAGAGAGTGAGTGCAAAGAAACAACTTATGCGGTAATCTTCAAACTCCTTAAGGCCTAGTTAACGAATTCCGTCGGAAATGGTTGGGCTAGAATCGCCTACAGGGGGGAACCGGTGTCCGACCAGGCACAGTCGACACAAGCCGCCTCCCGACAGGATCCCGAGCTTGGCGACAAGTTTGGCTATCTGGTCGGGCTCGGAGTGGGCTGTCTGATCGCCTCCGCCTTCGTGCCGGCGCAGCAGATGATGCTGGCCCTCATGTTCTCCGGAGCGGGCCTCCTCTCCGTCGCGGCATATTTCAAGGGCGTGGAGTTCCTCCGCGCCCGCGCGCAGAAGGTCCTGTTCCGCGCGGTCACCAGCTTCGTCGAGAGCGACGCCGCGCCCAGCTTCACCACCGATGGCGACGGCGTGATCTTCTACCAGAACGCCGCGGCCGTGCAGCGCTTTGGCGGCAAGTCCGGCGTGTCCCTGGTGATGGTCCTGGGCGGCCTTGTCGCCTCGGCCTCGGCGGCGCTGCACCGGCTCAAGGCCAAGGCCGATCTGAGCGGCGCGGCGCGCGAGGATATCGCGCTCCGCCGCGGCCACCTGCGGCTCGCCGTGCACCGGATCGGCGGCGACGGCTATCTCTGGCGGCTGGAGGAGATCGCCGATTTCGCAAGCATGGCGCGCGGCTCCGACGGGATCGGCCTGCCGATGCTCGCGGTGTCCAAGACCGGCACCGTCCTCTTCATGAACGAACCGATGCGGAGCCTGATCGGTCAGCGCCGGAAGACCCTGGACCGGATTGTCGAGGATCTGCCGATCCGGCCGGGCGACGTGCACCGGATCACCACCGAAGCCGGACACGAGAACGTTGCCATTGTCGAGGTGCCCGGTGCCGCCGGCCGGCGCGAGCTCTATTTCGTGCCCAGCCCGACCGAGACGCCCTGCCTCGAGCGCGACCTGGTGGATGTCCTGCCGGTGCCCATCGTGACGATGAAGCGCGACGGGACGATCCGCGTCGCGAACCGCATGGCGCGCGAGCTTCTCCGGATCGGCGAGGGCGACGAGGCGGGGCTGGGCGAGCTGATCGAGGGGCTCGGGCGGCCCTTGCAGGACTGGATCGCGGAAGTCGCCGAACGGACCACCACCTCGCGGCCCGAATTCGTCCGCGCCGCGCGCGCGCCGCAGGACACCTACATCCAGGTCACGCTCAGCCGGTTCGAGAAGGGCGAGGAGGCCGGCCTCGTCGCGGTCCTGAACGACGCGACCGAGCTCAAGACGCTCGAGGCGCAATTCGTGCAGAGCCAGAAGATGCAGGCCATCGGCCAGCTGGCGGGTGGCGTGGCGCATGACTTCAACAACCTCCTGACGGCGATCAGCGGCCATTGCGATCTGCTGCTCCTGCGCCGGGATCCGGGCGATCCGGACTATGCCGATCTCGAGCAGATCAACCAAAACGCCAATCGGGCGGCGAGCGTGGTGGGGCAGTTGCTCGCCTTCTCGCGCAAGCAGAACCTGCGCCCCGAGCTTCTGGACCTGCGCGACACGATCGGCGACCTGACACATCTCCTGAACCGGCTGGTGGGCGAGAAGATCACGCTCCACCTCACCCACGAGCTCGACGACAAGATGATCCGCGCGGATCGGCGGCAGTTCGAGCAGGTGATGATGAACCTCGTGGTGAACGCCCGCGACGCGATGACCGACGGGGGCACGATCGACATCGAGACCCGGCTGGTGACGCTGCGCGAGGATCTTGCGCGCGACCGCGCGGTGGTGCCGGCAGGCGAATACGTGATGATCCGGGTCCGCGACCAGGGGAACGGCATCCCGCCCGAGAACCTGTCGAAGATCTTCGAGCCGTTCTTCACCACCAAGCGGTCGGGCGAAGGGACGGGGCTCGGCCTCTCCACCGTTTACGGCATCGTCAAGCAGTCGGGCGGGTTCATCTTCGCCGACAGCGAGATCGGCACGGGCACCTCGTTCACGCTGTACTTTCCGGCGCAGAAACCCGAGCACGCCGCCGCGGCGGAAACCGCGCCGCGGCGCGAGGCCGCGACGGTCCACGAGGGCGGTGTGGTGCTTCTGGTCGAGGACGAGGCGCCTGTGCGCGCCTTCGCGTCGCGCGCGCTCCGGATGCGGGGCTACACGGTGATCGAGGCCGCCAATGCCGAGGAGGCGCTGGAGACGCTGGGCGACGAGACGCTCGAGGTCGACGTGTTCGTGACCGACGTGATCATGCCGGGGATGGACGGCCCGACATGGGTGGCCGAGGCGTTGAAGCGGCGGCCCGGCACGCGGGTGATCTTCGTCTCGGGCTATGCCGAGGAGAGCTTCGCCGACGACCAGGCGCGCATTCCCGATTCCGTCTTCCTCCCCAAGCCGTTCTCGCTGACCCAGCTCACCGAGACCGTGCAGGCGCAGCTTCACTGAAAGGCCGCGCCCCGGGTGCCAGGGGGCGCCGCATCGGCCCGCCGGTCGAAGCGGCGGGGTCAGCGGGCGCCGGTGCGGAGCGCCCGGCCGGCGACCAGGAGCGCGGGGCCGAGCGCGAGAAGCGCGGTGATGGCGAGGAAGCCGAGGGCGAGGTGGATCTCGGACCAGCCGAGCGCGGCGCGGACCAGGATGTCGGTGCGCTGGGTGATGATCCGCGAGAGCAGGGCGACGGCACCGAAGCCGAGCGCGATGCCGAGCGCGGTGCCGGTGAGGAGGAGCGCGGCCGCGTAGCTCCAGACCAGCGCGAGGGTGAAGCGGCGAGGGGCGCCGATGGCGTGCAGCATGGCGACATGGGGCTGGAACAGCCGCGAGAGGATGAAGAGCCCGGTCAGCACCGAGGCGGCGACGAGGATCTGGGTGACCAGCGCCATCACCGACATCGCCGCGCGCACATCGCCCATCACCCGGTAGAGCCCGGCAAGGACGGCGCCGGGAAAGAAGGCCATGGTCTCGCGGTCGCGGTTGAACTCGGAGCGCAGCGCATAGCTGGCGGGAAGGCCATCGGCCTTGACGATGATCGCGGGCGTGCCGGGGAAAAGCTCGGGGTCGAAGGGCGGGCCAAGGCGGCCGGGCCGGGCATGGCCGTCGGCGAGGCCATGGACCTGCCAGAGCGTCTCGATGGGGACGAGGATCGCCCGGTCCCAGGGGGTGCCGGTGCGGGGCATGCGCCCGATGGCGGTGAGACGGCTTTCCCCATGGGCGTGGTGAACGGCGGCGGCGCCGAAGCCATGGGCGGGCTCGAACGCGTCGCCGGGCGCGAGCGCCACGGCGGCGCCGATCAGCGCCTCGCCGCTGGTCTGCCAGATCCGGCCCTCGAGAGCGCCACCGGTGAGATGGGTGACGAATTCAGCGGTGGTGCCGACGATGGGCGCCTCGCCATAGCTGTCGCCGAAGGCGATGGGCGCGGCGAGGGTGACGTGCGCGTGGGTGCGGACCGCCTCGAAGACATGTCCGCCGAGGAGCGGCACGTCGCTCGGCTGGAGGAACACGGTGGCGAGAAGCATGGTCATCTCGCTGCCCGGCGCGGCGATCACCAGGTCGAACTTGTCGGCCGAGGCGGCCATGCCGGCGCGAAGGCCGCGCTCCTGCGCGACGAGGCCGATGCCCATGCCGATCGCCACCGCGATGAGCGCGGTGAAGACGAGGTTCACCCAGAGAAACCGGCCGAGGAGCGCGGCGACGAGGGGGAAGGGGCGGTAGCCGCGGAGGAGGATCGCGCCGAGGAGGAGCACCGGGAGGAGGAGCGCGAGCGCTGTGGCGCTGTCCTGTGCGGCGGCGGGGAGGCTGTCCCAGAGGTCACGCATGGGGGAGTACCGTTTCGGGCCGGAGGGTGCCGTCGGCGATCTCGAGCACCCGGTCCATGGCGGCGAGGAAATGGGCGTCGTGGCTGACGGCGATCAGCGTGCAGCCCCGGGCGCGGCCGAGCCGGGTGAAATCGGCGATGAGCGCGTCGGCATTGGCACGGTCGAGGCTGGCGGTGGGCTCGTCGGCGAGGAGCACTGCGGGGGCGCCGGCGAGCGCGCGGGCCACAGCGACGCGCTGGCGCTCGCCGCCGGAGAAGCTGGCGACGGCGCGGTGTCCCGTTGGGAGGTTCAGCCGGCCGAGCGCGTCTTCCGCCGCCGCGCGGATCGCGGGGCGTCCGGCGGCCGGGGCGAACATCGCCGCGATGGCGCCGTTCCCCTGTGCTGAGAGCTCGTCGAAGAGGAGCAGGTTCTGGAAGATCATGCCGAGATGGCGGTGGCGGAAACGGGCGCGCGCCTCGCGGGTGAGGCCGAGAAGATCGGTTCCGCCCCAGCGGATCTGGCCGCTGGCGGTGTCGGCGAGGCCGGAGATGGCATTGAGGAAGGTGGATTTCCCGGCGCCCGAGGGGCCGCGGATGCCGACGAGTTCGCCCGGCGCGACGGTCAGGGCGTCGATGGCAAGAAGCGCGCGGCCCCGGCGGGCGGTGACCCTGAGGTCGCGGATCTCGAGCGGCAGAGGCGCCGCCGCGGTGTCATTCGTCATAGGTCGCGTCCACGAGCCGCATCTTGCTGTAAAAGCCGGTCTCCGGGTCCTTGAAGCCGGTGAGGTCGAGCACGCCGCGCGCCTCGATCCGGACGTTGAAGGGCACCACGTCGATCACCCGCTTGGTGTAGATCGCGATGATGTCGTCGGGCCACTCGGCCGCGGTCTCGCAGAACGGGCAGACCGCGAGCGGGCGGCTCGTCAGGACGAAGAAGCGGGCGTCGGCCTTGAGCGGCGGGGCCATGAAGCCCTGGAGAGTGAGGCGGCTGCCTTCGAGGGAGCGGGCGTCGTCGGAGAATCCGCCACCCTTTTCATAGAGCGTGCGGATCTTCCTGGCCGGGTCGGCGGCACGGGCGGGCGCGGCGAGCACGCCTGCGGAAAGGGCGAGGAAGCGGCGTCGGAACATGGGGCAGCCTGTCCTGGAACGGGGCAGCGGGGAAGCCTGGGCCTCCCCGCCTGTCATGCGGCGCACGGGGCGCGCGCTATTTCGGGTTCACCGCGTAGTTCATCACGTGGAAGATCACGTTCTGTTCGATGGTGCCGTCGAAGAGCTGCGACCAGGGACCCTTGGCATAGACCGCGACATCCTCGCCCGAATGGGTCTCGGAGGTCATCGGGATCAGCGCCTCCTGCAGGTAGTCGATATCGGTTGCCTCGGCCTGGGTCAGCTCGGGCCGGGCGCCCGACCAGTCGGCATCGTCGCGCAGGATCGAGCCGGCGCCGTTCAGGTATCCGGCCACGGTATAGGGCAACCCGTCGGCGGCGGTCAGCGCCTCGTTCGAGTGCTTGATGCCGGTCTGCGAGACGCCCATGCAGAGGCCGGTGATGTCGGTGCCGCGGCCGCAATAGCCGTTGAAGGCGATGGCGTGCTCGTGGTCGGCCGTGACGATCAAGAGCGTGTCGGCATCGTCGGTGAGCGCGTCGGCCATGGCCACGGCCTCGGCGAAGGCGACACCGTCGCGCACCGCGCGGGCAAGGTTGCCGTCGTGGTTGGCGTGGTCGACCCGGCCGCCCTCGATCTCGAGATAGTAGCCGTTCTCGTTCTGCGACAGGTACTCGATCGCCGCCCTGGTCATGTCGGCGAGCGAAGGCTCGCCGTCATCGGCGCGGTCGGCCTCGTATTTCATGTGGCTGCCATCGAAGAGCGCCAGGACCGGCGCCGAACCGTCGAGGTTCAGGGCGTTGAACGAGGCGGTGTCGGTGGCGAACTGGGCGCCGTTGCCGGTGGCCTCGTCGATCAGGTTGACCCCGTCCTTGCGACGGCCGCCGGTGCCGGCGCGTTCGGTGCCCTCGGGCAGGAAGTGGCGCAGGCCGCCGCCGACGGCGAAGTCGATCGTGCCGGCCGCCATCGCGTCGATGAGCTGGCCGGCGATGTCCTTCTGGGCGGTGCAGCCCTCGGGCACGGAATCTTCCCAGTTGCGGTTCGCGGTCTTGGCATAGACCGCCGCCGGGGTGGCATGGGTGAGCCGCGCGGTCGACACCACGCCGACCGATTTTCCCATCTCGGTCGCCATTTCCGAGAACAGCTTGAGCTCGTTGCCGGCGACGGTGCCGCAATCGTCGTGGATCGCGTTCTCGCCGAGGTTGATGAGGTTGAAGCGCTGCTTGACGCCGGTGTTCATCGAGCCGGCGGTGGGCGCGGAATCCGGCGTCTGGGCGTTGATGTTGTAGGTCTTGACGAGGGCCGAGTGGAAATCGGTGGTCTCGTAGGGCAGGACGTTCTCCTCGCCGAGCATCCCCTTCTGCTGCCCGTCGAAGAGCCGGGTGGCGTAGTTGGTGCCGACGCCGTTGCCGTCGGCGATCAGGAGGATGACGTTCTTCGCCCGGCCGGTGTTCGGCTGGCGCGCGAGCAGGGCGTCGATATGGGCCTGGCCGGCGGTAAACCAGTCGCTGCCGGCCTGCGGCAGGTCCTGGGCCTGCGCGGCGGTGGCGGCGGCAAGGGCCAGGGTGGATACCTTGAGAGTTCTGAGCATGCTTTCCCCAAAATGTAGCGTTGCGCAGCGTTCCATAATCGCGTCGCAACACAGGAATGTGACAGTTGGGGCGGTTCAGGCCGCGTGCGGGTCCGGGCCGGTCCGAGCGAACCATGAGGCGGCGTAGCGTGCATGGTCCTGGCCCCCGGGCTTCGGGATCCGGCGGGTGCGCGGCGTGCCGCCGTGGCCGAGGGCGAGGAGCGCGGCGCCGGTGGAGGTGCCGGTGGCCGAGAGCGTGGCCTCGACCGGATCCGGGCGGAGCGCGGCGAGCATGGCGAGATAGGCGGTATTGGTCGCAAGCGGGCCCTCGACCAGGGTGACGCCGCGCGCGCCGGCGAGGCGCAGGCAGGTCTCGGTCATCAGCGCGAGATAGAGCGAGGCGGCGGCGTTGCGCTCCTGGTCGTTTCGCGGCGTGCGGGTCCAGCGCGCGGCGCGGTTCTGGAACGGGCCGGAGCCGGGCTCGACGGCGGGCAGGAGTATGATGTCCTCCGCGAGTACCGTCGCCAGCGCGGCGTCGGAGGCGGGCCCTGCGGCGGGGCCGCAGATCGTCTCGAACTCGCGTCCGCCCATGAAGCGGGCCGAGGGAACCGGATCGCCGAAGGCGTTCACGTTCACCAGCGTGTCCCGCTCGGGCGGCAGGTCGACCTTCTCGCCGCCGATCGCCATGGCGATCACCCAGGTGCCGGTCGAGACCACCGCGAAGGGCGGGGAGCGCCCGACGAGATTCGGCAGGAGCGAGGCGTTGCTGTCATGGATGCCGACGGTCACCGGCGTGCCGGGGTGCAGGCCCAACCCGGTGCAGAGTTCCGGGCGCAGGGCGCCGAGGATCTCGGACGGGCGGCGCGGTGGCGCCATCTTCCCGGCAAGCCCGAGCCGTTCGACGAGCGGGGAGAACGCGCCGCGATGCGGGTTCCAGAGATCGGTATGGCAGCCGAGCGAGGTCACGTCGCTGGCGATCTCGCCGGTGAGGCGGAAGCCCCAGTATTGCGGATAGGTCACGACATGGGCGGTGCGCTCGCGGAGCGCGGGGACGGTGACGAACTGCCAGTGGAACTGGGCGCCGAGATTGAGCCCCAGGCCGAGCCGGGGCGAGCCGGTCTCGGCGAAGGGCGGGCGGATACGGTCATAGGCTTCGGTCACCGTGTCGGGGCCGTCGAACTCGTAGTCGAGCATCGGGGCCGCCAGCGCGCCACCGGCATCGAGCAGGGCCGCGCTCGCGCCATGGGTCGTGACCGAGATCGCGTCGATGCCGTGGCTCCGGTGGAACCGGGCGAGGCTGTCGGCGAAGAACGCCCAGAGCCCGTCGAGGTCGAAATGCGGCCAGGGGCCCGCATGCCGCACACGGTTCGGTTGGCGGGCCAGATCGATCTCCTCCAGCGTCGCGGCATCGACCAGCGCCACCTTGGCGTTGGACTTTCCCACATCGAGAACGGCGACGTGGCGAAGCGTCGTCATGGC
This sequence comes from Paracoccaceae bacterium, assembly GCA_003605175.1. GTDB lineage: Bacteria > Pseudomonadota > Alphaproteobacteria > Rhodobacterales > Rhodobacteraceae > Ovoidimarina. The sequence goes on from QWDA01000001.1 coordinate 246,778, forward strand.
ATGTGGAACATCATCGGCAGGTCTGTCGCGACCGGTTCATTGCCGGGACGGGTTTCCATGATGTCGGCCATATACGCCCACCAGCGCTGCATGACGGGATGGTCGGTCAGGGCGGCGAGCCCGTGGTCGCGCCGCCGCCACATCACCGCGAAGAGGATGTCGGTTTCCGGATCGAGGAAGATCGAGTAGTCGCGCACCCCGGCCTCGCGGAGGAGCCGGGAAAGCTCCGGCCATATTTCGTCGTGGCGGCGCTTGTATTCGGCGGCCATGCCGGGGTTCAGCTTCATCTTGAAGGCGTGTTTTTCGTCGCTCATCTTGTCAGCCTTTCGCGCAGGCGCCGCACCAGGATCGGCAGCGCGATGACGGCGATCAGGAGCGCGCCGATGAAGATCGACATGACGATGCCGGGGACGTTGAGAAGCCCGAGGCCGAAGGTCACCAGCCCCATGATGAAGGCGGCGATCACCACGCCCTGGATGCTGCCCGCGCCGCCGAGGATGTTGACGCCGCCGAGCACGACCATGGTCACCACCTCGAGCTCCCAGCCGACCGCGATGGAAGGCCGCGTGGAGGCGAGACGCGCGGTGAGCAGCACCGCCGCGACCCCCGACATCAGGCCGGTGAGGCAGAACAGGAGGAATTTCACCCGTTCGACCCTTACACCCGAGAACCGCGCGGCCACCGGGTTGTTGCCGATCACGAAGATCTGGCGACCGAAATTGGTGCGGTGGAGGAGCACGTAGAACAGTACGGCGAGGATGAGGAAGAGGGCGAACTCGAAGGAGATCACCCACCAGACATAGCCCTGGCCGAAATACCAGAAGCTCGGCGGGTAGCCTTTGAACGCCTGGTCGCCGAGGGTGATGTAGGAGATGCCGCGGAAGAAGCTCATCGTGCCGATGGTGACGACGATGGAGGGCAGTGCGAGCCGGGTCACGAGGAGGCCGTTGAACACGCCGCAGGCGGCGCCGGTCAGGAGCCCGATGGCAACGAGGCCGGGCGTGCCGACGCCGAATTGCAGCGCGAGGCCCATCATCGTGGAGGCGAGCGCGATGATCGAGGCGACCGAGAGGTCGATCTCGCCCGAGATGATCAGGAGCGCCATGGCGAGCGCGATGATCGCCTTTTCGGTGAAGTTGAAGGTGGCGTCCGAGAGCGCCCAGGGCGAGAGGAAATAGGGCGAGGCGAGCGCGTTGAGGACGAAGAGCGCGATGGCGACGGCGAGAAGCAGGCTCGGCCAAGAGAGCAGCGCCGCGCGGAGGGGGCTGTCCAGGCGGTCGGGGATGTGGCGGGCAGTCAGGCTCGTGTCCTTCATTGGGCGGGCTCCGCGGTGCGGAGGATCAGGCGGCCGCCGCGCCGGTCGCTCCTTGCGTTGAGGATCACGGCGAGGATGATCGCCGCGCCCGAGATCGCCATCTGCCAGAAGGGCGAGATGTTGATGACCGGAAGCGCGGAGTTGACCACGCCGAGGAACAGCGCGCCGAGGAGCGCACCCGCAACGGTGCCGACGCCGCCGGCGATGGAGATTCCGCCGATCACGCAGGCGGCGACGATGGTGAGCTCGTAGCCGCGCGCCACTTCCACCGAGCCGATGACATAGCGCGAGACCCAGAGATAGCCGCAGAAGCCCGACAGCGCGCCGGAGAGGCAGAAGGCGGTGAACTGGGTGCGGCCCACGTCGATCCCGGCATAGACCGAGGCGGTGGGGTTGACGCCGACGGCGTAGAACGACCGGCCGAGCGCGGTGCGGGTCATCAGGAGGAAGAAGCCGGCGGCGATGACGATCGCGTACCAGCTCAGGACCGGGAGGCCGAGGAAGGGCAGGCGGGTGTACTGGATGAAGTCGGGCGACATCTGGTCGGCATTCACCCATTGCCCGCCGGCGATGAGGAAGATCGCGCCGCGGTAGATCGTGAGCGTGCCGAGCGTGACCACGATGGCCGGAATGCCCAATCGCCAGACCAGCGCGCCGTTCAGCGCGCCGAGGCAGAGGCCGACAAGCGCGGCCATCGCCATCAGGAGCGGCACCGGGATCGCGGGATGGGCGGCGTTGACGAGCGCGACGATCATGCCGGTGAGCGCGAGGTTCGAGGCCATGGAGAGGTCGATGCAGCGGGTCAGGATCACCGTCATCTGGCCGAGCGCGAGGATCATCAGGATCGCGGTGTTGTTGAAGATGCCGAGGAGGTTCTCGGCGCCGGCGAAGCCCGGCGCACGGGTGGCGGTGGCAAGCGCGATGGCGGCGACGGTGAGGGCGAGCCACAGCTCGCGGGATCGGACGAGGCCCATCATGCCGCGGTCTCCGCGATATCGGCCGCCATCCGCACGAGGGTTTCGGCGTCGAGCCTGCCATCGTTGGCGTAGGTGCCCGCGATCCGGCCCTCGCGCATGATCACGATCCGATCGCTCATGCCCATCACCTCGGGAAGCTCGGAGGAGACCATGATGACGCTCAGCCCCTGGGCCACGAGTTCGCCCATGAACGCATGGACGGCGGCCTTGGATCCGATGTCGATGCCCTTGGTCGGTTCGTCGAGGATGATGACCCGGGGTCTTGTAGCGAGCCATTTGGCGATCACCACCTTCTGCTGGTTGCCGCCGGAGAGCGTGCCCGCGCTCTGGCTGAGCGAGGCGGCGCGCAGGTCGAGCCGTTCGGAATAGTCGCGGCTGAGCGCGAATTCCTCCGCAAGGCGCAGGAAGCCGTGGCGCGAGGTCTTGCCGAGCGAGGGGAGCGAGATGTTCTGGAAGATCGGCAATTCGGTGACGACGCCCTGCTTGCCGCGTTCCTCGGGCACGTAGACGATGCCGGCGGCCACCGCGTCGGCGGGCGAGCGCGGCGCGACCGGCTGGCCGTCGAGCGTGATCGTGCCGCCCGAGGGCTGGGTGATGCCGAAGATCGCCTGCATCACCTCGCTGCGGCCGGCGCCGACGAGGCCGTAGAAGCCGAGGATCTCGCCCTCGTTCAGCTCGAAGGAGATGTCGGCGAATTCGGTCGGGTGGCTCAGCCCCGAAACCCGGAGGACCGGCGCGCCGATGGCGATCTCCTGCTTGGGAAAGACCTGATCGACCGAGCGGCCGACCATCATGCGGACGATCTCGTCCTGGCCGGTTTCGCCGACCATCCCCTTGCCCACCATCTCGCCATCGCGGAACACGGTGAAGCGGTCGGCGATGCGATAGATCTCGTCGAACTTGTGCGAGATGAACAGAATTGCGCGACCGTCGCGGCGAAGCATGTCGATCAGCGCGAACAGCTCCTCGATCTCGCGATGCGAGAGCGCGGCGGTGGGTTCGTCCATGATGACGATATCCGCCTTGATCGACAGCGCCCGGGCGACGGCGACGAGGTGCTTGTTGGCGATGCCGAGCTCTTTCAGCCGCGCGGAGGGGGAGATGTGGCTTGCGCCCATCCCGGTGAGCAGCCGTTGTGCCTCGGCGCGCATCCCGCGCCAGTCGATGGTGCCGAAGCGGGTTCTGGGGGCGTGGCCGAGAAAGATGTTCTCGGCGACGCTCAGCTCGTCGAACAGCACGGTTTCCTGGTGGATGGCGGTGATGCCCTTCTCGAAGGCCGCATGGGCCGAGGGCAGCGTGACGGGCGTGCCGGCCACCGCGATCTGGCCCTCGTCGGGCTGGTAGATCCCGGTCATCACCTTGACGAGGGTCGACTTGCCGGCGCCGTTCTCGCCGATCAGCGCGGTCACCTCGCCCGGGTAGAGCTCGAGGCTCACGCCGTTCAGGGCCTTCACGCCGGGGAAGGATTTCGAGATGCCCGTCAGTGCGAGCGTCGGTTCGGTCATGGGGCGGCCTCTCCCTGCAAGGCGCTTTACGGGGAGCCTGCGCCCGGCTGCGCTTTCATGGCAAGGCTGGCGGTCGGCACGGAATGCGAAGACTGTGGGCCGGCGACGCATCGGGGCGCGCCGCCGGTCCGGATTCTCAGTAGATCTTCGAGAATTCCTCGATGTTCGAGGCGTCGAACTGGTAGGGCGGGGCCATCGCGGCCGCGTTGGTTTCGTCGAGCGTGATCTCGCCCACATGGCCGATGGAGAGCGTGGCACCTGGCTTGGCTTCCGCGCCGCCGATCAGCTGGTGCGAGAGGTAGACCGCCGAATAGCCCAGGTCGATCGGGTTCCACAGCGCCACCGCCTGCGAGGCGCCGTTGTCGATGAACTGCTTGAACTCCGAGGGCAGGGCGAGGCCGGTGACGTTGATCTTGCCGGTCAGCCCCTCGTCGGTCACGACCTGCGCGGCGGCGACCACGCCGACGGTGGTCGGCGCGATGATCGCCTTGAGGTTCGGGTAGCTGGCGATCAGGCCCTTGGCCTCGTCGGTGCTCTTTACCGAGTCGTCGTCGCCATAGACCACGGCCACGAGGTTGATGTCCGGGAACTCCGTCGGCAGCGCCGCCTTCGCCGCTTCGATCCAGGCGTTCTGGTTCGTCGCCGTCGAGGAGGCCGAGAGGATCGCCACGTCACCGCCTTCGGGCAGGTAGTCGGCAGCGAGCTTGATGATGGTGGTACCGATCAGATCGGTGTCGGAGGGGTTCAGGTGCAGCATCCGGCCCTCCGGCGCGACGCCCGAATCCCAGGAGATCACCTTGATTCCGCGATCCATCGCCTTCTTCAGGACGGGAACCAGCGCGTCGGGGTCGTTGGCCGAGATCGCGATCGCGTCGACCTGCTGCGCGATCAGCGAGTTGACGATCTCGATCTGCCCTTCGGCGGTGGCCGAAGTCGGGCCGGTATAGATCACCTCGATATCGCCGATCTCCTCGGCCGCCTGCTGCGCGCCCTTGGCCGCGGCGTCGAAGAAGCCGTTGCCGAGCGATTTCACCACGAGCGCGATCCGTTCCGCCGCGCTCGCGGGGACGGCTGCGAAGGCCAGTGCGGAGAGCGCGGCGGCTCCCACCAGTTTCGATGCGAATCTCATTTGTCGTTTCCTCCCTTGTGTTTCGGTCTTTTCGTCTTGCGCCGGCGCCGTTTCAGGCGACCGACGCGGAACCCCGCTTCGCCTCCGCCTTGCCCTCCGCGATGACGAGGCGGACGCCCGCGGCCTCCAGCATCGCCCGGTCTGCCTGACGCAGGCCGGGATCGGTGATCACCGTGCTGACCCGGCCCAGTTCGCAGAGGATCATGCTGGTGCGCTCGCGGAACTTCGAGCTGTCGGCCAGCACGATCAGCTCGTCGGCCTGGTCGATCAGCGCGAGCTCGGACTGGACGATCAGCGGGTCGGCCTCCATCAGCCCGTGCGGGCCGATGCCCTGGCAGCCGATGAACATCTTGCGCGCGTAGAAGTGGCTGGCGACCACGCCGCCGAAGGGCGACAGCACCACGTTCTGTTCGCGGTAGATCGTGCCGCCCGGAATCACCACGCTGTTGCGCGAATTGTGGATCAGGTACTCGGCCATCGGGAAGGAGTTGGTGAACACCGACAGCCGTTTCGAGACGAGATGCGGCCCCATCTGATAGGTGGTCGTGCCGCCGTTGATGATGATCTGCTCGCCGTCCGAGCACATTTCGGCGGCGGCCCGCGCGATGGCGCGCTTGGCGCCGAGATTGCGCGATTCGTTGACCGAGAAGGGGCGGCCCAGAAGCGCGCTCTGTTCGGGCGGGTTCACCGCCTCGGCGCCGCCGCGCACCCGCCGCAGCACGCCCCGGACATGGAGCGCCGCGATGTCGCGGCGGATCGTCGCCTCGGAGGCGCCGGTGATCTCGACAAGGTCGGCGACGCTGGCCACGGGCCGCGCCTGAACGGTCGCGAGAATGATCTTCTGACGTTCGTTCTCGTGCAAGACGGCCTCCCCCTGATCTTCGAGTCAGTTCCACCAACTTCGGTCAATGTCAATCATGATTTGTCAATGTTCGGTCAATTTCGCGCGTGAACCGGCAATCGTGATTGCTTTTGATTGACAATGCCGGCAAACCATGGGCCTGTCCGGAAACGCAAGCGTTACGGGAAAGCCGGGGGGATCATGTCCAAATCAGCTGGAATCGCGAACCTTTGGGACGAGGGCAAGGCCGCGGCGATGACCGAGGCGGATCGGCTGGTCTACCGGTCGAACCTGCTTGGTGCGGACAAGCGGGTGACGAATTACGGCGGTGGCAACACCTCGTCGAAGATCACGGAGACCGATCCGCTGACCGGCGAGGAGGTGGAGGTGCTCTGGGTCAAGGGCTCGGGCGGCGATGTGGGCACGATCGGGCTCGACGGGTTCGCGACGCTCTACATGGACAGGCTCCGGGCGCTGAAGGGGCTCTATCGCGGGGTCGAACACGAGGACGAGATGGTGGGCTACCTGCCGCATTGCACATTCGGCCTGAACCCGCGCGCGGCCTCGATCGACACACCCCTGCACGCCTATGTGCCGCGGCGCTTCGTCGACCACATGCATCCCGACGCGGTGATCGCCATCGCGGCGTCGGAGGATTCGCGGGCGCTGACCGAGGAGATCTTCGGCGGCCGTATCGGCTGGCTGCCATGGAAGCGGCCCGGGTTCGAACTGGGGCTCTGGCTGGAGAAGTTCTGCCTGGAGAACCCGGAAGCGGAGGGCGTGGTGCTGGAAGGGCACGGGCTCTTCACCTGGGGCGACACGCCGAAAGGGTGCTACGAGACGACGCTGGCGGCGATCAACCGGGCCATGGCGTGGCTGGACGGGCGCTCGGCCGGCGCCGGGGCCTTCGGGGGCGCGGCGGTGGCGGCGCTCGACGCCGAGGCGCGGCGTGGCGTGGCCGCGCGGCTGATGCCGGCGATTCGCGGGCTGATCTCGGCCGCGAGCCCGAAGGTCGGGCATTTCGACGACAGCGCGGCGGTGCTGGATTTCGTTTGTTCGAACGATCTGCGCCCGCTCGCCGCCCTGGGCACGTCCTGTCCCGACCATTTCCTGCGCACCAAGATCCGGCCGCTGGTGGTCGATTTCGACCCGGCGAACCCGGATGTGGAGGCCCTGCTTGGCGGGCTGGCGCAGGCCATCGCCGCCTATCGCGAGGACTACGCGGCCTATTACGCGCGGTGCCGGCACGAGGACAGCCCGGCGATCCGCGACCCGAACGCGGTGGTCTATCTGGTGCCGGGCGTCGGCATGATCACCTTCGCCAAGGACAAGGCGACGGCGCGGATCTCGAGCGAGTTCTACATCAACGCGATCAACGTGATGCGCGGCGCCTCGAGCGTGTCGACCTATCAGGGCCTCTCGGAGCAGGAAGCCTTCGATATCGAGTACTGGCTTCTGGAGGAGGCCAAGCTGCAGCGGATGCCGAAGCCGAAGGCGCTGGCGGGCCGGATCGCGCTGGTCACCGGCGGCGCGGGCGGAATCGGCAAGGCGACCGCGGCGCGGCTCCTGCGCGAGGGCGCCTGCGTGGTGCTGGCGGATATCGACGCTGCGGCGCTTGTGGCGGCGAAGGATGAACTGGCGGCGGCGTTCGGCGGCGATGCCGTCCGGAGCGCGACCGTCGATGTGACCCGCGAAGAGGACGTGAGCGCCGGGATGGCGGTGGCGGCATTGGAATATGGCGGGCTCGACATCCTGGTGTCGAATGCGGGCCTCGCCTCCTCGGCCTCGGTCGAGGAGACCAGCCTCGCGCTCTGGAACCGCAACATGGATATCCTCTCGACCGGGTATTTCCTGGTGAGCCGCGAGGCGTTCAGGCTGTTCCGAACCCAGAAGATCGGCGGCAGCGTGGTGTTCGTCGCCTCGAAGAACGGGCTCGCGGCCTCGCCGAATGCCTCGGCCTATTGCACGGCGAAGGCCGCCGAGATCCATCTTGCGCGCTGCCTAGCGCTGGAGGGGGCGGAGGCGCAGATCAGGGTGAACGTGGTCAATCCCGACGCGGTACTGCGCGGCTCGAAGATCTGGACCGGCGAGTGGAAGGAACAGCGCGCGGCGGCCTACAGCATGTCGACGGATGAGTTGGAGGAGCATTACCGCAAGCGCTCGATGCTGAAGCGCTCGGTCTTCCCCGAGGACGTGGCCGAGGCGATCTATTTCCTGGCCTCAGACGCTTCGGCGAAATCGACCGGCAATATCGTGAATGTCGATGCCGGGAACGCGCAGGCATTCACGCGCTGAGCGCATCTGGGGAGGAGACGATGGCGAAGATCGCTGAGGATGTCATCGCGGCGGAGAACGCGCGCGCGGGGGCGGCGCTTGAGGCGGATTACGCGGCGCTGGGCGAGCAGCTCGCGCGGCGGGGTGTCGATATCGACGCGGTGAAGCGGAAGGTCGCGGGCTATGGCGTGGCGATCCCGTCCTGGGGCGTCGGCACCGGCGGCACCCGCTTCGCGCGGTTTCCCGGGCCCGGCGAGCCGCGCGACATCTTCGACAAGCTCGACGATTGTGCGGTGATCCACCGGCTGACCGGCGCGACTCCCACGGTGTCGCTGCATATCCCCTGGGACATGGCGCCGGCGGAAGACCTGAATTCCAAGGCCGAGGAACTGGGGCTCGGCTTCGACGCGATGAATTCGAACACGTTCCAGGACCAGCCGGGGCAGGCGCGGAGCTACAAGTTCGGCTCGCTCAGCCATAGCGACCCGGCGACGCGGGCGCAGGCGGTGGAGCACAATCTCGAATGCATCGCGCTCGGCCGCGAGATCGGCTCGAAGGCGCTGACGGTCTGGGTCGGCGACGGTTCCAACTTTCCGGGCCAGGCGAATTTCACGCGGCAGTTCGAGCGCTATCTTGAGGCGGCCAAGGCGATCTATGCCGCGCTGCCCGGGGATTGGCGGCTCTTCACCGAGCACAAGATGTACGAGCCGGCCTTCTATTCGACCGTGGTGCAGGATTGGGGGACCAACTACCTGATCGCGCAGGAACTGGGCGACAAGGCGTTCTGCCTCGTCGATCTCGGCCATCACGCGCCGAACGTGAATATCGAGATGATCGTCGCGCGGCTGATCCGGTTCGGCAAGCTCGGCGGGTTCCATTTCAACGACAGCAAGTATGGCGATGACGATCTGGATACCGGGTCGATCGACCCCTACCGGCTGTTCCTCGTCTTCAATGAGCTGGTGGAGGCCGAGGGGGTGCCCGGGTTCGACCCGGCGCACATGCTCGACCAGAGCCACAACGTGACCGACCCGATCGAGAGCCTGATGGTCAGCGCGATGGAGGTGCAGCGCGCCTATGCGCAGGCGCTACTGGTCGACCGGGCCGCGCTCGCCGGCTTTCAGGACGCCAATGACGCGCTGATGGCGAGCGCGACGCTCAAGGCCGCGTTCCGGACGGATGTGGAACCGATCCTGGCGATGGCGCGGCGCGAGAAGGGCGCCGCGGCGGACCCGGTGGCGGCCTACCGCGCTTCGGGCTATCGGGCGCGGGTGGCCGCCGAGCGGCCGGCGGCCTCCGGCAGCGGCGGCGGCATCGTCTGATCCCGGGGCAGGCGCTCGCCCGGGCAGCTTCCGGCGCGGCTCCGGGCTGCAATCCTAGTCCAGTGTCCGCCGGAACCGCAGCAGCGCGACCGCGGCGAGGACCAGGACGAAGGCGGAAAGCGCCAGGAACGAGCCCGCCACGGTGCCGGCGTCGGCACCCTTCAGCATGACCGAGCGAATGAGCCGCAGGAAATGGGTGAGCGGAAAGATCTCGCCCAAGGCCTGTGCCCAGCCGGGCATGCCGCGATAGGGGAACATGAAGCCCGACAGCATCAGCGAGGGCAGGAAGAAAAAGAAGGTGAGCTGCATCGCCTGCATCTGGGTTCTGGCCACGGTGGAGATCAGGTAGCCGAGGAGCACCAGCGAGAGGACGAAGATGAAGATCCCGGCCAGGATCACGCCGAGCGCGCCGACGAAGGGGACCGCGAACAGCCCCCGCGCGGCCAGGAGCACCACGGCGACCTGCACCGCGCCGACGACGAAATAGGGCAGCACCTTGCCCAGCATAATCTCGAGCGGCGTCGCGGGCATCGAGAGGAGGTTCTCCATGGTGCCGCGCTCGATCTCGCGGGTGAGCGCCATGGCGGTCATCATCACCATGGTGAGCTGGAGGATCACGCCCAGGAGGCCGGGGACGATGTTGTACTGGGTGATGCCCTCGGGATTGTAGCGGCGGTGGACCACGACGGCGAGTTGGCTTTCGGCCTGTAGCGCCGCCTCGGCCTCGGCGCCGGTCTCGCGCAGGAGCGCCTCGGCGGCGACGGTGCCCAGCGTCGAAATCGCGCCGGAGGCGACGGAAGGGTCGGTGGCGTCGGCCTCGATCAGGATCTGCGGATGGTCGCCGCGTTCGACCCGGCGGCCGAAATCCGAAGGAACGGTTACCACGAAGGCCACGTCGCCGCGCGCGATCATCGCCTCGGCCTCGGCGGCGGAGGTGACGGGGGCGACGAAGCGGTAATAGCCGGTGAGCTCCAGTGCGGTGACCATGGCGCGGGTGAAGCGGTCCTGCGTCGGCGCGACGAGGGCGGCGGGGAGCTCCTTCGGGTCGGTATTGATCGCGAAGCCGAACAGCAGGAGCTGGAGGAGCGGCACGCCCAGCATCATCGCGAAGGTCACCCGGTCGCGCCGCATCTGGATCGATTCCTTCCTGAGGAGCGTCGCGAGCCGGCCGAGGGAGAGGAAGGTTTTCATGCCATGTTGTCCTCCGACGCGCCCATCAGCTTGATGAACACGTCCTCGAGCGAGGTCTCGGCCTCGGAGAGCCGGGTCCCGGTGGTTCGCGCCACGGTTTCGGCCGAGGCGCGGAGCGCCGCGCCGTCCTGGCCCACGATATGGAGCGTGTTGCCGAAGGGCGCGACCTGCTCGACGCCTCGCATGCCGTGCAGTTGCCGGGCGGCTTCTGCGGTGCCGTCGCCCGAGAGCGTCACCGTCACCAGCCCGGCATCGCCCACCACCTCGGCCACGGTGCCCGAGGCCACGAGTTGCCCGTAGGCGATGTAATGGATCCGGTGACAGCGCTCGGCCTCGTCCATGTAATGGGTCGAGACCAGCACGGTCAGCCCGTCCGCCGCGAGCCGGTGGATCTCGTCCCAGAACTCGCGCCTTGCCTTGGGGTCGACCCCGGCGGTGGGTTCGTCGAGGAGCAGGAGTGCGGGCTTGTGCATGATGCAGGCGGCGAGCGCGAGGCGCTGTTTCCAGCCGCCCGAGAGCGATCCGGCGAGCTGGTGGCGGCGGCTGGTCAGGCCCAGGTCGGCGAGCGTGTCGGAAACCACCCGCCGCTCCGGTCGGAGCCGGTAGAGCCCGGCCACGAAGCGCAGGTTCTCCTCGATCGTCAGGTCCTCGTAGAACGAGAAGCGCTGGGTCATGTAGCCCACGTTGCGCTTGATCGCGCCGCCTTCGCGACGGATGTCGTGGCCGAGCACGCGGCCCTCGCCCGAATCGGGGGTGAGAAGGCCGCACATCAGCCGGATCGTGGTGGTCTTGCCCGAGCCGTTGGGGCCGAGGAAGCCTGCGATCTCGCCCTTGCGGACCGAGAGCGAGACGTCGTCCACCACCTTGCGGCCCGAGAAGGCCTTGGTGAGCCCCCTGACCTCGATGGCGTTCTCCGGGCTCATTGGGGCAGCGCCACGTCGACGATCTGGCCGGGCTTCAGCGCCGCGCCAGGGAAGGGTGTGGCTTCGACCAGATAGACGAGCTTCTGCCGGTTCTCGAGCGAGTAGATCACCGGCGGCGTGAATTCGGGGCCATCGGAGATATAGGTGATGCGCGCCCGGAGTCCGGTTTCGCAGCCGTCGCAATGGACCTCGAGCACGGTGTCGACGGCGATCCGCGCGAGCGAGGGTTCGGGCACGTAGAGCCGGAGCTTGACCGCGCCCGCGCCGAGGAAGGAGAGGACCGGGGCAGAGGGGCCGGCGATCTCGCCCTCGACGCGGATCACGTCGGAGATCCGGCCCGGGCCGGGCGCTGCGAGGCTGCGCTGGTCGAGGTTCCACCTGGCGAGGTCCTGCGCGGCCTCGGCGCCCTCGACGGCGGCCTCGGCGGCGGCGATCTGGTTCGGGCGGGCGGGGAGCCGCGCGACGGCGAGATTGGCCTCGATCTCGGCCACCTTGGCGCGGGCGACCTCGGCCTCGGTCACCGCGTCGTCGCGCTGGGACGCCGTGGCGGCGCCCCGTTCGGCGAGGCCCACATAGCGCGCGGCGTTGCGGTCGGCCTCGGCGGCGCGGGCGCGGGCGGAGGCGAGCTCGGCCTCGATCACCCGGATCTCCTCCGCGCGCTTGCCTTCGGCGAGGTTAGCCCGCTCGCTCCGCGCCGCCGCCAGCGCAGCCTCGGCCTGGGAGAGCGCGATGCGGGCATCGCGGGCCTCCATGGAGACGAGCACGTCGCCTTCCTGCACCGCGTCGCCGCGGGCCACGTGGATGGTGCCGATCTGCGCCACGGCGACCGGTGCGATCAGGGTGTAGTCGCCCTCGACGTAGCCGGTGGCGAAGGGCGGGGGCGCGGCGCAGGCGCTCGCGAGCGCGGCGGCGAAGGGCAGGGAGCAGAGGAAGGCGGTCATGGGACCCGGCTCCTTTCGATTGCTGCATGGAGATTGGCGGCGACGGTGTCGGCGATGGCCCCGGCCTCGGCGGCGCCGATCCGGCCCCAGCCCATGCGGCGGGTCACGACAGGCAGGCCGACGCGGAAATAGACCAGTTGGCCGATGGCGGCGAAGACCGCGAGGCGGGTGGATTCGCTTTCGGGAGCCTGGCCGGTGGCAAGCGCCCAAAGGCGACAGAATTCGCGATGTTTCGGTTCGATAACAGAGGCATAGAGCGTAGTCATCGCCTCATCCGGACCGCTGCCGAGCAGCCGGAGGATGAAGGGCGCGACATCGGTTGCGGCGGGAGAGGTGAGGAGGAAACCGGCGAGGGCGCGGAGGGTGGAGTCGAGGATGGCGCGGGCTTCGTCGGGGGTGGGGTCCGGCGGGACGGAGGGGGTGGCGACGGCGGAGAGCCGGCGGGCGACTTCGGCGGCGCAGGCGGTGTGGAGCCCGTCCTTGCTGCCGAAATGATAGGCGATGGAGGCGACGTTGGTGTCGGCCAGTGCCGCGATCTCGCGCGTCGAGGTGCCGGAAAAACCTTGCTTTCCAAAGAGCTTGAGGCCCGCTTCGATGAGCGCGGCGCCGGTGCCTTCGGGGGGGCGGGGGGCGGATTCGATCATGGATGCAGTATTGATCAATCGTTTGATTAAATCAAGCTGCCCCTCGCGGCGGAGGTGCGCCGGACCCGGAATCCGGCGCGCACAACCTGTACACAACCTGTACACAACCCGTACACCGGCGGAGCACCGTGGATGGGACCGGGGGCAGGCGGAAAGACGGGGCCGTATCCGGGGCGAGCGGCGGTGCGGGGGGCAGCCCGAGCCGCGCTGGCCCCTGGCCGGGCCACGGCGATCCGGCGGCGGTTGCGCGATGGAAGGGTGGCGCGCCACGCCGGGGCGCCTCTCGCGCCGCACGGCATCGAGCCCCGCTTTGCGGGACGGCCGGCCGGAACGGCGAAGGAGGCGGGAGAAGGGGGGGCGAAAAGCGGCTGGCGCCCGACGGGACTGTCGAACGCCAGCACTTCTTCCACGGGACATGGGAAGAATACTCAGTACAAGAATGCATGGATCGGAAAATGCTTGGGCGCCAAATACTCTGGCAACTAAGCGTCCACCACACGCCTACTCAACGACGTTCATTCTGTCGCAGAGATGGACGCGAGGGAATTCGTATGATTGCCTAGGCAATACTGCCCATGCCGGCGATCGGAAGATTGCCCTAACCTGCGGAAGCCGATGCATTTCCTCTGGGAGTCCGAGCCGTATCCCGCGACCTGCCACCGCGCCGGCGCCCGAATTCTCGGGACGTGCGGCCGCTTTTCGGGAGCGGTCGGATGAAGGTGTCGCTCGGCGCCATTCTCGCGATCGGGCTGGCCGGGCTCCAGCTTCTGGCGATCCTGCTTGTCGTGTTCACCTCCTATGTCAGCTCGGAGCGCGTGCTGATCGGTCATGCCCGTGCGCTTCTGAGCGATGTCGGCACCAACACGATCGAGCATTCGAAAAGCTTCCTGCAGCCCGCCCATGGCGCCGCCGAACTGGCCGCGAGCCTCGCCCAGAACGACGTGATCGCGAGCGACGATCCCCAGCTTCTGGAGCAGCTTCTGTTCCAGCAGCTCCGCCTTTCCTCGCAATTCGCGGGCATCTTCTACGGCAGCCGGGACGGCCATTTCGTCTATGTGATGCGCAGCGACGGTCCGGGGCCGTTCCGGTCGAAATTCATCACCGTGGACGGCGCGCAGCGCGAGACCGAGCTGATCTGGCGTGGACAGGATTTCGCGGTGGTCGAGCGCCGGGCGGACCCCGAAGACACCTACGACCCGCGAACCCGGCCCTGGTACGGCAAGGCGGCCAAGGAGCGCGGCACGATCTGGACCGATCCCTATATCTTCTTCTCGTCGCAGCGTCCGGGCATCACCCTCGCCGCGCCGGTGTTCGGCGAAAGGGGCGAAATCCGCGGGGTGATCGGTGTCGATATCGAGATCAGCGAGATTTCCGACTTCCTCGCGCGGCTCAGCATCGGCTCGAACGGCAAGGCGCTGATCATCCACCGGAACGGCGATGTGATCGCGCATCCCGAGCAGGGCTTCCTGACCGCGCTGAACGACGATGGCAGCCCGCGTTTCGCGAAGATCTGGGAGCTGGACGACCCGATCGCGCGGGCGGCGTTCAGCCCGCTCTACCGGGCCGGCGAACTCGAGACCCCGAAGGAGGTGTCGTCGCAATTCGAGTTCGGCGGCAGGAGCTATGTGTCGGTGGTCAAGCCGGTGATCAGCGACCAGCTGCCCTGGACCATCGCGGTCTATGCGCCCGAGGACGATTTCACCGCCGAGATCGTGGCGAACCGGCGGACCAATATCTGGTTCGCCTTCCTGGTGGCGGGGCTGACGGCGATCATCGGGCTGGTGATGGCGGAGTACATCTCGCGGCCGGTGCGGGCCTTCGCGGTGCGTTCGGCGCTGATCGCGCAGGGCGAGCTGGACCCGTCCGAGCCGCTGCCGGCCACCTATGACGAGCTCGAACGCGCCAATGCGACTCTGACCCAGCAGATCGCGGCGCGGAAGCGGACCGAGCTGGAATACGGCCAGACCTTCGACCGGGCGTCGCGGGCGATGGCCCAGGTCGCGCCGGCGGACGGCCGGCTCCTGCGGGTCAATCCCAGGTTCTGCGAGCTGACCGGCTATGCGCCGGAGGAACTTGTGGAACTGAGCTTCTCGGATCTGGCGCAGGAAGGCGATCCGGACCCGTTCCCGCGCGGCGACATGCGGACGGACGAGGATCTGCCGGTCAATCTCGAGATGCGCTGCGTCCGCAAGGATGGAAGCGTGATCTGGATCAAGATCAACGCCTTCATGATCCGCGACGAGCGCGGCGAGGCGCGCTATGCGGTGGCGATGGTCGATGACATCACCGAACGGAAGGCGGCCGAGCGGCAGATCGCGCAGCTGAACCGCGACCTGTCGCACCTGGCGCGGGGGCACATGATGGGGCAGATGGCCTCGGGGCTGGCGCATGAGCTGAACCAGCCGCTTGCGGCGATCGCGCAGAACGCCGATGCTGCGCTGCTGGCGGCGGAGCAGGCCGGCAACGACACGGAGTTGAGGACGATCCTGACGGAAATCGAGGAACAGGCGCTTCGGGCGGGGGAGATCATCCGCGCGCTGCGAAGCTTCCTGCGCAAGGACGAGGCGGCGCGGACGGTGTTCGACCTGGCCGAGCTGGTGGATCAGGCGCAGCTCCTGGTTCAGGCGGAGGCGACGGAGGCGGCCGTGACGATCGAGATCGACCCGGGCGAGCGGCCGCGGGTCGAGGGGAACCGGACGCAGATCGCGCAGGTGCTGGTGAACCTGTTGCGGAACGCGGTGGAGGCGATGGCGCAGAACGAGGGCCGGGAGCGGCGGGTCACGGTGCAGGTGGCGCGCGAGGCGCGGGAAGTGGTGGTTTCGGTTTCGGATACCGGGCCGGGGATCGATCCGGCGATCACGCTGTTCGCCGAGTTCGAGACGACGAAGCCCACCGGCATGGGGCTTGGCCTGTCGATCTGCCGCTCGATCGTCGAGGCGAATGGCGGCGCCTTGTGGCTCGATCCGGATTACGCGGCGGGCGCGCGGTTCTGCTTCACGCTGCCGGTCCGCGATGCGGCGCAGGTGGCGGGGGCGGCATGAGCGGGCCTGGGCTCGCCCCCCCGGTCTTCGTGGTGGACGATGACCCCGACATCCGCAGCTCGCTCACCCGGGCGCTCCGGATGCGCGGCTTCGCGGCGGAGGCCTTCGCCTCGGCGCAGGCGTTTCTCGACGGCTATGACGGCCGGGCGGCCTGCGTGGTGCTCGATTTCGGGATGCCCGGGATGAACGGGCTGGAATTGCAGGCGCTGATCAACCGGGAGGGGTTTCCGCTCGCGGTGATCTTCATCACCGGCCATGGCGGGGTGCCGGAATCGGTGCAGGCGATGAAGGGCGGCGCGGTGGATTTCCTGGAGAAGCCGTTCCGCCAGTCGGTGTTGGTGGAGCGGATCGGCGCGGCCTGGGAGGTCGCCTCGGCAAGGGCGGTCGCCGAGGGCCGGAGCCGCGACGTGGCGGCGCGGTTCGAGCGGCTGACCGCGCGCGAGCGTGAGATCGTCGACTGGATCGTCGCGCATCCCGGCACGGTGTCGAGCAAGGAGGTGGGCCGGTCCCTGGGCATCAGCCCGCGCACCGTCGACCACCACCGGGCGCGGATCCTCGAGAAGCTGGAGATCCGCTCGGTCGCCGAGCTGGTGGATCTGGCGCGGGTTCTGGACTGAGCCGGGAGGGGCGGTGAGGCGGCCGGACTGACGCCGTTCCATCGCAACAGGTGAGCGGCGCCCGCCCGGCTTCGCTCGGTCCGATGGATCGTTCGGCGGCTTGCGATGGCTATCCCGCCACTTCCGCGCCGGGGCCGCCGAAGAAGAAGCCTTCCTCTCCGGCATGGTCGAGCGCGGCGTCGGGGATGCAGTCGGGCCCGGCGAGGAACACCTTGGCGCCGAAATGGGCGTGCATCCGGGAGAGCCGGCTGAGCCTCTCGCCGGTGATCTCGGCGTAGAAGGCGGCGTAGCGCTCGGTGGCGCGCAGCGCGTCGATCTTGGCGCGGTGGGCGGCGGTGGCGGCAAGGTGCGCGGCGGCGATCTCGGGGTCGGCCATCAGCCGGGCGAGTTCCGCGCGCAGCGCCGGGAGGCGGCGCTGGATCGAGCGGTCCTCCTCGGCATTGTTGTTCATGCGGAACCAGTAGGCGAGGCCCTGGTCGCGGTCGACATGGTTCACCCGGCCGCGGTCGCGCTTGACGAGGAAGCTCTCGGCCGAGCGCAGCGCGTAATGGTTCAGCGTCACCAGCTCGTAGCCATAGGTGTCGGTGGTCGAGCGCCAGGCGTTGCGGTACTCCTTCTCCGGCATCGGCTTGCCCGAGCCGTTGACCCAGTTGAGCTGGTCGACGAGCTGCGGGCGCAACCCCTTGGGGCGGTGGACGCCGAGCTTCTTGAAGATGCCGGTATTGCGGACCGCGGATTTGAAGCCCCAGGCCTGGTGCGGCTTGCGCGCGTATTCCGGGGCGCAGCGGGTGAACTGCTCGGTGATGAGGCGGTCTTCGTAGCCGTGGATGTCGGCATTGCCGAAGAGCCGCCAGGTCATCGAGATCATGTTCGCCCCGGGCACCGCGGTGTAGAGATCGGCGAGGGTTCCTTCGCCGGCGTGGATGTTGATGAACTCGTCCACATCCATGCAGATCACCCAGTCGAGCGCGCGGACCCCTGGGTCCTCGTCGGCATCCTGGAGCGCGGCGTGCTGCGGCTTGAGGCCGGTCTCGCGGAACGGGTTCTCGCGGTGGCGCACGAGGCCCTTGCGTTCGAGGAGGTCGAGGAGCGTGTCGGTGCCGTCGGTGCAATCGTTGGTGTAGATCAGGAAATCCTCGATCCCGAGCGCGCGGTGATGGGCCAGCCATTCGAGGATGAACGGGCCTTCGTTCTTCATCGTGGTGACGATGCCGGTGCGGTTCGTCGGCTTGGCGGCGGCGGGGGCGAGCTCCTCGGGCGGCGGACGGCGGGCCTCGGTGCCGTCGAACTCGGCCTCCATCAGCGCGATCAGCGCCGGGTCCTCGACGAGCGAGGATTTCGGCACGATCTCCGAGACCTTCCCGGTCGGGTGGCGGAGCGCCATGCAGCGCCAGTAGGGGAAGCTCGGCAGCGGGCCGGGGTGGCTGCCGCGGATGCGGATCATGCGCCAGGTGGCGTCCTCGGGCGCGCGCGCCGGGTCGGTGCACCAGCGCGGATTAGCTGGGTCGCCGTCGAACCGGGTGCAGACATGGTCGCCGAAGCGGGGCGCGGCGCCGGGTTTCACCGCCCAGGGATAGACGCGGTGGCCGAGGAGCTGGACGGCGCCCGAGGGCGCCTCCCGCGCGCGGTCGAAGATCGTGCCGGTCTCGAGCGGCTGGACGAGGTCGGAAAGGTCGACATTCATCACTGCCCGCGCGGTGCCGAGCCAGAGCGTGCGGAGCGCCTCGTAGAGCACATGCTCGCCGAAGGGGGCGGCCCAGGGGTCGGGGTCGGGCACCTCCATCCGGTCCTTGCCTGGCGCGTCGGGGGCGAGATAGGGCAGCGCCTCGTCGCCGGCGCCCGGATGGCCGGTGGGGGTGTCAAGGGTGACAATGAGGAGGCGGGCGATGCCGGGGACCGGGCCGGCCGCGGCGAGCGCGTCGGGAAGCGCGCTTGGGCCGGGGCTGCGGCGGTCGAGGATCAGCGCGGCTTCGAGCCCGTGATGGCGCGCGTGATAGGCGAGCCATTGGCGGATCGTTTCGGCATCCTCGAGGCCGCGGAGGGCGAGGGCGGTGTCGAGGCCGCGAAAGAGGTCGGGCTCGGGCGGGGCGAGGCGGGCGCCCGGGGCGCCTTGGAGGGGCAGCGCGATGCGGCCTTCAGTGTCGGGCCGGGCGGTACCGGTGACGCGGGCCCCGCTGCCGATGCCGGTTACCGTGAGGTCGGTGAAGCTTTCGTGGCCGGCGATGGCATCGGCGGCGAGGCCGGACTTGAAGAAGCAGGCGACCTCGCCCGCGCCGGTCTGCGTCGCGGCGAGGAGCACGCCATGGGGCGTCTCGGTGGTCTCGATCGAGCGGGAGAGGATCTCCACCTGGGCTTGCCTCCTCGTGCCTTGCCTTCCTGTCTCACGGATCGCCCGGCCGCTTCCAGAGCGGGAGCGCATTTTCCCGGGCGCTGTCGCAGGGCTGCCCGATCGGCATTGAGATCCCGCTAATTCCGCCGGGCCGGACCTTGCGGCCGGGCGCCCGCCGCACGAAGGGCCGCTTCAGCGGCCCGGAGGGCCAGAAGATGTGCGCCGAAGGCGCTCCTTTGGATCAGGCCGGGCCCTTGCGCTTCAGCCGGGCGGCGCGGCCGCCCCGGCGGGCCTTCGGCGCGGGGGTCCTTGTCGGCAGTTCGGCCAGGATCGCGCGGCGCGCCTCGGGCGAGAGCCGCGACCAGGCGGCGATCTCGTCGATGGTGCGGGCGCAGCCGGTGCAGAGCCGGGTCTCGGGATGGATCAGGCAGATCCGCACGCAGGGGCTCTCCACCTCGTCGCGGCTCCATTCCTCGCTCATGCCGCGCTCCCCAGGTGCCGCAGCCGGTCGAGCGCGCCCTGCAGGATGTAGCCGGCCGCCACGTGGTCGATCAGCTCGCGCCGCCGCGCCCGCGAGGTGTCGGCCTCGAGCAGCGCGCGCTCGGCGGCCACGGTGGAGAGCCGCTCGTCCCAGAACGTGATCGGCGCCTCGGTGAGGCCCGCGAGGTTGCGGGCGAAGGCGCGGGTCGCCTGGCAGCGCGGGCCCTCGCTGCCGTCCATGTTACGCGGCAGGCCGAGCACGAAGCCCGCGATCTCGCGATGGGCGGCGATCTCGAGCAGCCGGCGTGCATCGGCGGTGAACTTGGTCTTGCGGATCGTCTCCAGCGGCGTGGCGATGGCGCGCGAGGTGTCGGAAACCGCGACGCCGATGGTCTTCTCGCCGAGATCGAGCCCGGCGATGGCGCGGCGCGGCGGCAGGAGCCCGGCGAAGGTCTCGAGCGTTTCGGCGATCATTCCGTCACTCCCGCGTCGCGGGCGGCGTCGCGGATGGGCGCGCGCGCGGCCTCTTCGGGGAAGACCTGTTGCGCCTCGGCCCAGATCGCCGCGGCGCGGTCGGTTTCGCCAAGGACGCCATAGGCGCGGATCAGCCGAGCCCATTCCTCGGGGCTGCCGCCCTCCTTGGCGAGCCGGTCGGCGAGCCCGGCGACCATGGTTCGGATCATCTCCGTCCGTTCTTCGGGCGTCATCTCGCTTGCGGCGTCGAGATCGGCGGCAGAGGGGCCGGGGGCGTCGGTGGCCGGCGGCGGCGTGTAGCGGACGCCGGCCAGTTCGGCGAGCGCGCCGATATCGGCGCGGATCGGCGGGATCCAGGGTGCGTTGGCCGGACCCTCGTCGAGGAGCCGGCTCCAGAGCCGGAACGCCACGTCGTAGCGGCCGATCTGCACCGCGAGGCGGCCCGAGAAATAGCGCGCCGCCGGGTCTTCGGGGTCGCGGGCGAGCGCCTCGCGGAGCGCCGTCTCGGCCTCCGGCGAGACATAGCCGTTCGCGGCCGTGATGCAGAGCTCGGCGAGCGCGGTGAATTCCCCGGCGCCGGCCGTGTCGCCGAGGATCGCAATCACCTGCGACTGTGCCTTCCGGGCCGCCGCGTAGTTGCCGAGCTTGGCCTCCTCGCGGGCAAGGAGCCGGTGGCCCTGGAGGTCGTCCGGGCGCTCGGCCACCTTCGCGCGAAGCTGGTCGATCAGCGCCAGGTAGTCCGGGTCGGCCTCGGCGGCGGGCGGCGTTCCGGCCAGCGCCTCGGCCTCCTCCTGGCCGATCCGGCTGCGACGGACCTCCTCGGAGCGGGCATAGCGCGCCTCGAGCGGCTGGTCGGGATAGCCCGGGGCGCCGAGACCGTCAAAGATCGGCGACAGTGAAACCCGGTTGCCCCGAATCTTCAGCGTGAACGTGGTTCTTGCGCGCGCCTCGGCGATCTCCTGTAGCGTCCATCCGCAATAGGACAGGATCGTCGCGGTGCCGAGATAGGAGGCGAAGCTGCCGCCGAGCACTGCGAGCGCAACCAGAACCGTCGCGATCCCGCTCGCGAGCCGGGGGGCTGCGGCAGTGGCCGCCGCGGCCCGGTCGGCCTTGTCGGCGTCGAGCAGCCGGCGCGACACCTCGGTACGGATCGCCCCGGCCTCGGTTTCGCTCACCACGCCGCGGGCGAGGTCGCGCTCCACCTCGCGAAGCTGGTCGCGATAGACCTTCACGTCGAATCGGCGCGCCTCGCCGGCCCCGCGTCCGCGCCAGAGCGCGGCGGTGAGGATCAGCGCGGCCAGCGCCGCGAGGCCGGAAGAGATCGCCCAGAAGATCATGCCAGCCCCATCTAAGCCCTGCGGCGGGCCGGTGAAAGCCGGAACCGGCGTCGCATCGGGGCGCGATGTCGCAGATCGGGCGGAAACTGCCGCTCGCGGCTTGGCCTTCGGCGGCGTCGGGGTCAAAAAGCAGGGGTGCCGGAATCCGTCCGGTCCCAACGATCACGGGGAGCTCCATGCAGCGCTATTCCGTCTTTGCCGTCGCCCGCGAGGCGCTTCGCTTCCACAAGGGCTGGGAGCGGGCCTGGGCCTCGCCCGAGCCGAAGAAGAAATACGACGTGATCATCATCGGTGCCGGCGGGCACGGGCTGGCGACCGCCTATTACCTCGGGATGAACCACGGGATCCGCAATGTCGCGGTGATCG
Source organism: Paracoccaceae bacterium (assembly GCA_003605175.1). Taxonomy (GTDB): domain Bacteria; phylum Pseudomonadota; class Alphaproteobacteria; order Rhodobacterales; family Rhodobacteraceae; genus Ovoidimarina. The sequence goes on from QWDA01000001.1 coordinate 268,484, forward strand.
AAAAGGGCTGGCTCGGTGGCGGCAATACCGGCCGGAACACCACGATCATCCGTTCCAACTACCTGCAGGATCCCTCGGCGGCGATCTACGAGAAGGCGCGCTCGCTCTACGAGACAATGAGCCAGGATCTGAACTACAACGTGATGTTCAGCCCGCGCGGCGTGATGATGCTGGCCCAGACCGAGCACGAGGTGCGGGGCTACAAGCGCACGGCGCATGCCAACAGCCTGCAGGGCGTCTCGACCGAGTTCATCACGCCCGAGCGCGTGAAGGAGCTCTGCCCGATCATGGAGATCCGCGGCCCCCGCTATCCGGTCCTCGGCGCGCTCTGGCAGGCGCGCGGCGGCACCGCGCGGCACGACGCGGTGGCCTGGGGCTATGCGCGGGCCTGTTCGGCGATGGGCATGGACATCATCCAGAAATGCGAGGTCACGGGCATCCGGACCGAGGGCGGCCAGGTGAAGGGCGTCTCGACCTCGAAGGGCGAGATCGATTGCGACAAGCTCGCCATCGTGGTGGCCGGGCATTCGGGCCAGGTGGCCGAGATGGCCGGATTCCGGCTGCCGATCGAGTCGCTGGCGCTGCAGGCGCTGGTCTCCGAGCCGATCAAGCCCTGCATGGACGTGGTCGTGATGGCGAACACCGTGCATGGCTACATGTCGCAGTCCGACAAGGGCGAGATGGTGATCGGCGGCGGCACCGACGGGTTCAACAACTACACCCAGCGCGGCAGCTTCCATCACATCGAGGAGACGGTGCGGGCGCTGGTGGAGACCTTCCCGATCATTTCGCGGCTCAAGATGCTGCGGCAATGGGGCGGGATCGTCGACATGACCGGCGACCGCTCGCCGATCCTGTCGAAGACACCGGTGCACAACATCTTCATCAACTGCGGCTGGGGCACCGGCGGGTTCAAGGCGATCCCCGGCTCGGGCTGGGCGATGGCGGAGCTGGTGGCGAAGGGCGAGCCGGGGCCGCTGGCCGCCGAGTTCGGACTGAACCGGTTCCGCGAGGGCCGCTTCATCGACGAATCGGTGGCAGCGGGGGTGGCGCATTGATGTCGCTCGGAGCGCTTCCTGCCGGGTCCGGGCCGATGGAACGGGCCCGCGACCATCTGGACGATGGCCGGCGGTCCGGGCGCGGCGCGCTTTCCCGTGCCGAAAGCGCGGCGCCTTTTCGCCGATCACTCGTTCGCCCCGCGGCTTCGGCGGAATCCGGCGTGCAGGAGCGGCCCGATCCGGCCAAGCCAAGCCGAAAAAGCCGACTGCAAAGAAATCCGTTGCCTGCAACCTCCCGTTGCGCCCCGATGGGCGCAGAGAAAGGAGGCTCGCCATGGACGACCACTTTACCAGGGAAAGCCACGGCAGTTACGGTACGCGCGCGCCGATGGACTACGGCAGCGGCGGCTCCGGTGGAGCGCTTCTGTTCATCGTGGTCCTGCTCGGAGCCGTCGTGCTCGGCTCGTTCTTCCTCGGTGCCCGCGACGCGCCGGCGCCCGATGGCGCCATGCCCACCACACCTGCCGCGCCAATGGCACCTGCCCCGGCGGAGTGACGCTGGCCACCACCCGACACTCCTGACCGGAAGGCCCGGCGGACGCTTCCCTGCGTCTGCCGGGTTCCGTGCGTCCGGGGGTCTTCCCGACATCCTGAAACCTACGACGAGGGGTCGCCCATGCTGATCCTCCACTGTCCCTATTGCGGCGTGGATGCCGACGAGACCGAACTGGCCGCGGGCGGGGAGGCGCATCTGAAGCGCTTCGGCCCCGGGTCTTCGGACGAGGAGTTCGAGGGCTACCTGTTCGGGCGCGAGAACCCGCGCGGCGTGCATCTCGAGCGCTGGCGGCATGCGCATGGCTGCGGCAAGTGGTTCCATGCCGCGCGCTGCACGGCGACGCTCGAGGTGTTCGGCACCTACAGTGCGCAGGTCACCGAGCCGCCCGCGGAGATCCGCGAGGCGATCACGGCGAAACGGCCCGGCTGGTCGTGGAGGGAGTTTTCATGAGTACGCGTCTGGCGAAGGGCGGGCGGTTGATCGACCGCGCGCTGCCGATGGATTTCACCTTCAACGGCAAGCACATGACGGGCTTTGCCGGCGATACGCTGGCTTCGGCGCTCCTGGCCAACGGGCAGATGCTGGTGGGCCGGTCGTTCAAGTATCACCGGCCGCGCGGCATCGTCGCCTCGGGCGCCGAGGAGCCGAACGCGCTGGTCAATCTGGGCGAGGGCGCGCGGGCCGAGCCGAACCAGCGGGTCACCACGACCGAGCTGTTCGACGGGTTGTCCTGCACCTCGCAGAACCACTGGCCGAGCCTCGAATTCGACATCGGCGCGGTGAACGCCAAGCTCTCGCGGTTCCTGCCGGCGGGCTTCTACTACAAGATGTTCAAATGGCCGCGGCCGTTCTGGAAGCATGTCTACGAGCCGTTCATTCGCCAGTCGGCGGGGCTCGGAAGGCCGCCGGCGGCGCGCGATGAGGATACCTACGAGCATTTCTACGCGACGGTGGATGTCGTGGTGGCCGGCGGCGGGATCGCGGGGTTGCAGGCGGCGCTCGAGGCCGGGCGGTCCGGCGCGCGGGTGCTTCTGGTCGAGCAGACCGCCCAATGGGGCGGCCGCGCGGTCGTCGACGGTGCCGAGATCGACGGGAAGCCGGCCGAAGATTGGGTCAAGGATGCGGTCCATGCCCTTGAAAAGATGGAGAATGTCCATCTTCGCGCGCGCACGATGGCGTCCGGCGTGTATGACCATGGCTATGTGCTCTGCTACGAGCGGGTGAGCGACCACCTGCCGGGCGAGGACGCGCCGCGGCACCGGCTCTGGCGGGTGCGGGCAGGTCAGGTGGTGACGGCCACGGGCGCGATCGAGCGGCCGCTGTCGTTTGCCGGCAACGACCTGCCGGGCGTGATGCTCGCGGGCGCGGTGCGCGACTACGTGGTGAATTTCGGCGTGTCGGCGGGCGACCGGACGGTCGTGGTGACCAACAATGACGACGCCTACCGCACCGCGCTGGCGCTGCACGAGGCCGGGCTGACCGTGAAGGCGGTGATCGACGCGCGGCCCGAGGCCAACGGGCCCCTGCCCACCGCGGTGCGGGCGGCGGGGATCCGGGTCGAGACCGGAACCGGCATCGCCAAGGTGAAGGGATCGGCCAAGGTCGACGGTGTGATGCTCTGCGCCCAGGGCGGCGAGGGCGCGGTGACCGAGGAGCTGGCCTGCGACGTGGTGGCAATGTCGGGCGGTTGGTCGCCGGTGGTGCATCTCTGGTCCCATTGCGGCGGCAAGCTGATCTGGGATGCCGAGGCGGCGCATTTCCGGCCCGATCCGGCGAAGGCGCCTACCGGCGCGGATGGCGCGGCCTTCGTTCACACGGCCGGGTCGGCCTCGGGCGCGCTGGCGACCGCGGCGGTCCTGGAGGATGCGTTCGGCGCGGGCCGGGCGGCCTGCGAGGCGGCGGGGTTCAAGCCGAAGCGCGGCAAACCCGTGCAGGCCGAGCCGGAAGAGGCCGGGGCGATCCTGCCGGTCTGGGTCATGCCGCAGGGCGCGGGCGATTCGCTGCGCTCGAAGATGTGGCTCGACTACCAGAACGACGTGAAGGTTTCCGACGTGCGGCTGGCCGCGCAGGAGGGCTTCGAGAGCGTCGAGCACACCAAGCGCTATACCACGCTCGGCATGGCGACGGATCAGGGAAAGCTGTCCAACATCAATGGCTTGGCGGTGCTTTCTCAGGCTTTGGGTGCGGATATTCCGGCGGTGGGCACCACCACGTTCCGGCCACCCTATACGCCGATCTCCATGGGCGCGATCAGCGGCGAGGCGCGCGGGAAGATCTTCCAGCCGATCCGGCGGACGCCGATCCATGACTGGCACGAGAAGCGCGGCGCCCATTGGGAGCCCGTGGGCCAGTGGCGCCGGCCCTATGCCTTCCCGCAGGACGGCGAAAGCGTGCATGACGCCGTCTCGCGCGAGGTGAAGACAACCCGGGAAGCCGTTGGTTTGCTTGACGCTTCGACGCTGGGCAAGATCCTGGTGAAGGGGCCGGACGCGGGCAAGTTCCTCGACATGCTCTACACCAACATGATGTCGACCCTTGGCGTCGGAAAGTGCCGCTATGGGCTGATGTGCACCGAGAACGGGTTCCTGACCGATGACGGCGTCGTCGCGCGGCTCTCCGAGGATGAATGGCTGTGCCACACCACGACGGGCGGCGCGGAGCGGATCCATGGGCACATGGAGGAATGGCTCCAGACCGAGTGGTGGGACTGGAAGGTCTATACCGCGAACCTGACCGAACAATATGCGCAGATCGCGGTGGTCGGCCCCGATGCGCGCAACGTGCTGGACGTGCTTGGCGGGATGGATCTTTCCGCCGAGGCGCTGCCTTTCATGCAATGGGCCGACGGCGAGATTGCGGGAATTCCCGCGCGGGTGTTCCGGATCTCGTTCTCGGGCGAGCTGAGCTATGAGGTGGCGGTGCCGGCGGGCCGGGGGCTCGAGCTCTGGGAAGCGCTGATGAAGGCCGGCGCGCCGTTCGGCATCACGACCTACGGCACCGAGGGCCTGCACGTGATGCGGGCCGAGAAGGGCTTCATCATGATCGGCGACGAAACCGACGGCACGGTGATCCCGCAGGATCTCGGCCTCGGCTGGGCGATCTCGAAGAAGAAGGAAGACTATCTGGGCAAACGGGCGCAGGCCCGGGCGCACATGACCGATCCGAAGCGCTGGAAGCTCGTGGGGCTCGAGACGCTGGACGGGTCGGTGCTGCCGGATGGCGCCTATGCGATCGCCGCCGGGCTGAACGGCAACGGGCAGGGGAACACGCAGGGCCGCGTGACCTCGACCTATCATTCGCCGACGCTCGGCCGCGGCATCGCCATGGGGCTGGTTCTGAACGGGCCGGACCGGATGGGCGAGGTGATTTCCTTCACCAATCCCGGCGGCACGCCCGTCGAGGCACGTATCGTATCGCCGGTGTTCTACGACCCGGAGGGGGAGAAGCAGAATGTCTGAGGCCGTGAGCGCCCTGGCCGGGGCACGATTCGAAGGCGCCGCCGTGGTGGCCGATACCGGGCCGCGCGGGATGATCACCGTACGGGGCGACCTGTCGGATGCCAAGCTGGTGAAGGCGGTGACCGGCGCGGCCGGGGTCGCGATGCCGGGGCAGCGCGAGGCGCGGGTCGAGGGGGCCAAGGGGCTTCTGTGGATGTCGCCCGACGAGCTGATGGTGCTGCTGCCCTATGAAGAGGCGCCGGCGGCGGCGGAGAAGATCGCCAAGGCGCTCGCGGGCAGCCATCACCTTGTCGCGAATGTCTCGGATGCCCGCGCGGTCTTCGCGGTCACCGGGGCCGCGGCGCGCGAGGTGCTGGCCAAGCTGACGCCGGCCGACCTGCATGTCTCCGCCTTCGGGCCGGGGCAGGTCCGGCGGAGCCGGTTCGCCCAGGTGGCGGCGGCGTTCTGGATGACGAACGAGACCGATTTCGAGCTCTTCTGCTTCCGCTCGCAGGCGGTCTACATGTTCGACCTCCTGTCCGCGGCGGCGCGGAAGGGGGCCGGGGTCGGCTATTTCTGATATGTCCTCCCGTCGGCGGTGGCTCGGGCCGCGCCGACGGGATCTTGTTTCTCAGGCTGCCGCGCGGGCGCGTCGCCTGTTTCCGAACAGACCCGGCATCGCCACGTCGCGGGCTGGCGCCCGCCCGGTCTGCGCTTCATCGAGCTGATTTCGACCACAGGCGGGGTTCGGGCGAGTCCGGCGGCCGGCGTGGCGTGCCGGCGGCGGATCTTCACCTCTCGTTAAGCAAGTTCTGATGGTCTGGCGGTATCGCCACGGCATCCGCAGTTTCGCGTGTGCGCCGGGCCCGTTGGGGCCGGTGCCGGGATGCTGCTCGTCCACCGTTCGGCCCGGATTTCGGACCCCGGGACCGGCCCGAACCCGCCCGGGGATCCTTCCATGCGCCTTGCCCTTGCCGCCTGCCTCCTTCTTGCCGCCGCAGCGCCCGCCGTGCCCGCCGGGGCGGTCGAGATCCTGCGCTGCGACCTTGGCGAAACGCGGCATGGCTGGGTGGCGCGGTCGATGGTGCTCGCCCACGAGCCGGGCGCGGCGGAGGCGATCGTCGCCGACGACCTGGGGCTGTTCTTCACCGGCAAGCCCTCCACGGCGCGGGTGACGGCGGAAAGCGCCAGGCGGCTGCGCTTCACCTGGTCGATCCCCAAGGTGGAGGACGGCCATGGCAACATGGTGCCGGCGATGATCTATCGCGCGGCGCTGAGCCGTGGCGGCAGCGATCTCCGGGTCTGGGCCGAGCCGCTGGGCTACCAGGTGCGGTTCTCGGGCCGGGGCAGCTGCCGGCCGGTGCCGGAGGCGGAGCGGCGGTCGATGGAGGCGCTGGTGCGGAAGGGCACCGGCTGAGGGCCGCGCGCGCACCGGGAAGGGGGTTGACGCTCCGCCGGGTGCGGCACAGGTATGCCCCATCGGATGGATACGCGCCAAACACGAGGGGGTCCCCATGGCTTTCGAACTTCCCGATCTTCCCTATGCCCATGATGCGCTCGCGCCTTACGGCATGTCGAAGGAAACGCTCGAGTTTCACCACGACCTGCACCACAAGGCCTATGTCGACAACGGCAACAAGCTGATTGCCGGCACCGAATGGGAGGGCAAGAGCCTCGAGGCGATCATCACCGGCACCTATGACAAGGGCGCGGTGGCGCAGTCGGGCATCTTCAACAACATCAGCCAGCTCTGGAATCACAACCAGTTCTGGGAGATGATGGGCCCGACAGGCATGCCGGGCGAGCTGGAAAAGGCGCTGACCGAGGCGTTCGGCTCGGTGGACGAGTTCAAGGCGCAATTCTCGGCGGCCGGTGCCGGCCAGTTCGGCTCGGGCTGGGCCTGGCTGGTGAAGGACACAGACGGGTCGCTCAAGGTCACGAAGACCGAGAACGGGGTGAACCCGCTCTGCTTCGGACAGACCGCGCTTCTGGGCTGCGATGTGTGGGAGCATTCCTACTATATCGACTACCGCAACAAGCGCCCTGCCTATCTCACCAACTTCCTCGACAACCTGGTGAACTGGGAAAACGTGGCGAGCCGGATGTAAGGGGTTTCGCCGCCTGACGGCGGCGACCGGCGCGGGGGCTCCGCCCCCGCGCCCCCGGAGTATTTCGGCCAAGAAGAATGCGGGACGCGCGGTTGGTTCGCTGATTTCAGCGCAGCGCGCCCGCCGCTTTCAGGGCGTCGAGCCTCGCCTGGTCGATCCACCAGAAATCCACGCCCCGGTCATAGGTCGGCTTGATCTCCGGGCGGCCGAAGATGTCCCAATAGGCCAGCCAGTGGGTGCCCTTGGTCCATTGCGGCACCCAGATCTGTTTCGCGCGCAGCACCCGGTCGAGCGCGTGGACGCGCGCGGTGAGCGTGGCGCGGTCCTCGGCCGCGATGATCCTGGCGATCAGCGCGTCGACCACCGGGTCCTTGAGGCCCGTCAGGTTGAACGAGCCGGGCTGGTCGGCCGAGGCCGAGCCGTAGAAGGTGCGCAGCTCGATCGAGGGGCTGAGCGGCAGCGAGAAGCGGCCGATGGTCATGTCGTAGTCGAAGGTCTTTCGCCGCGCCTCGAATTGCGCCGGGTCGATCAGCGCAAAGCGGGCGTCGATCCCGGCGGCGCGGAGATTGTCGACATAGGGGATGACGATCCGCTCGAAGGCGGGCGAATCGTCGGCGATCTCGAGCCGCAGGACCTCGCCTGCCGCATTGCGCCGGAGCCCGTCCGCGCCCACCTCCCAGCCCGCCGCGTCGAGCAGGTCGGAAGCGCGGCGCAGCATCTTGCGGTCGAGCTGGCGGGGGCCGCTGGCCGGCGGCACATAGGCCGGCTCGGTGAAGATCTCGGGCGGGAGCCGGTCGCGGAACGCTTCGAGCGTGGCCAGTTCCTCGCCTTCGGGCAGGCCCTCGGCGGCGAGGTCGGAGCCCTGCCAGAAGCTCTCGGTGCGCTCGTAGAGCCCGTAGAACAGGCTTTCGTTCGACCATTCGAAATTAAACATCAGCCCGATGGCCTCGCGGACGCGGATGTCCTGGAATTGCGGCCTGCGCAGGTTGAACCAGAAGCCCTGGGCGCCCGAGGGCCGCCCGTCGGGGATCACGTCGCGCTTGACCCAGCCCTTGTCGAGCGCCGGGAAATCGTAGCCCGTGGCCCAGAGCGCGGAATAATACTCCTCGTGGAACACATAGGCGCCGGCCTTGAATGCCTCGAAGGCGGCGGTGTTGTCGGCGAAGTACTCGTAGCGGATGCAGTCGAAATTGTTGGCGCCCACGTTCACCGGCAGGGTGGCGCCCCAGTAATCGGGGTTGCGGCAATAGGTGATCGTGCGGCCGGGCTGGACGTCTTTCACCACATAGGGGCCGGAGCCGAGCGGCGGGTCGAGGCTGGATCGGTCGAAGGGCACCGTGTCGTAGTAGTGCCTGGGCAGGATGTAGAGCTCGCCCACCTGGCCGGGGAGATCGCGGGTCGAGGCGCCTGCCTTGAACGTGACCTTGACGCGGTGTTCGTCGAGCACCTCGGCCTTCTCCACATCCTCGACCGCGACCCGGAAGAGCGGGTTCCCCATGGTCTGGAGCGCCTCGATGGTGAAGACCACGTCGTCCGGGGTCACGGGCGTGCCATCGGCGAAGCGCGCCTCGGGGCGGAGCGTGTAGATCACCCAGCTCCGGTCCTCGGGATATTCGATGCTCTCGGCGAGGAGCCCGTAGACCGCGTCGGGCTCGTCATAGGCCCGCGCCATCAGCGTGTCGTAGAGATGGGCGTAGCCCTGCACCGGTTCGCCCTTCAGGATGAAGGGGTTCAGGCTGTCGAAGGTGGTCGAGGCGCCGGTGCCGCGGAAGCTCATGGTGCCGCCCTTGGGGGCGTCCGGGTTGGCATAGTCGAAATGCTTGAAATCGGGCGGGTATTTCAGCTCGCCGAAGGTCGAGAAGCCATGGCTCCTGGTCACCTCCCCGGCCGCGGCGGGAAGGGCGAGGAGGAGGGCGAAAGCGAGGGCGAGGCGCATGGGGGGCTCCTGTGGGGCGCGGGGTCGCGCCCCGGAGCTTAGCGTGTTGCCCGGACGGGTAAAGCGTCAGGCGAGCGCGCCCTCGGCCGTGATCCGGGTCTTGCCGCCGAGCCAGGGATGGAGCGCCTCGGGCAGAACGACCGAGCCGTCTTCCTGCTGGCCGTTCTCCAGCACCGCGATCAGGCAGCGGCCGACGGCGAGGCCGGAGCCGTTCAGCGTGTGGACGAACTCGGGTTTCGCCCCCGGCTCGGGCCGGTAGCGGGCGTTCATGCGCCGCGCCTGGAAATCGCCGCAGACCGAGCAGGAGGAGATCTCGCGATAGGTGTTCTGGCCGGGCAGCCAGACCTCGATGTCGTGGGTGCGGCGCGCGCCGAAGCCCATGTCGCCGGTGCAGAGCACGACGGTGCGGTAGGGCAGGCCGAGGCGTTCGAGGATGTTCTCGGCGCAGCGGGTCATCCGGTCGAGCTCCGCGCGGGAGGCGTCGGGTGTGGTGATCGACACCATCTCCACCTTCTCGAACTGGTGCTGGCGCAGCATGCCGGCGGTGTCCTTGCCGGCGCTGCCCGCCTCCGAGCGGAAGCAGAGCGAATGCGCGGTGTAGCGGCGCGGCAGGTAGTCGGCCGCGAGGATATGGCCGGCGACGATATTGGTGAGCGGCACTTCCGAGGTCGGGATCAGCCACCAGCCATTGGTGGTCTGGTAGCTGTCCTCGGCGAACTTGGGCAACTGCCCGGTGCCCAGCATGGTCTCGTCGCGGACGAGCACCGGCGGGTTCACCTCGGTGAGGCCGTTCTCGGCGGTGTGGGTGTCGAGCATGAACTGGGCGAGGGCGCGGTGGATGCGGGCGACGGCGCCGGACAGCAGCACGAAACGGGCGCCGGAAAGCTTCGCGGCCGTCTCGAAATCCATTGCGTTTTCAACGGCCTGGATCTCGTAATGCTCTTTCGGCGCGAAGCCGAATTCGCGCGGGGTGCCCCAGCGGCGGAGCTCCACGTTGTCGGTCTCGTCGGCCCCGTCGGGCACGTCGTCATGGGGCGCGTTGGGCAGGCCGAGCAGCATCTCGGTGAGCCGCGCATCCTCGGCCCTGGCCTCTTCCTCGAGCCGGGCGATCTCGTCCTTCTTGGCGGCGACGAGGGCGCGGAGCCGTTCGAATTCGGCGTCGTTCCCGGCGGCCTTGGCGGCGCCGACCTCCTTCGACGCGGCATTGCGCTCGGCCAGCGCGGCCTCGGCGGCGGCGATCTTCTCGCGGCGGGCAGCGTCGATGGCGAGGACTGCCTCCGAGATGCCCGAAAGCCCCCGCCGCGCCATCCGGGCGTCGAAGAGTTCGGGGGTCTCGCGGATCGCGCGGATGTCGTGCATGGGGGGCCTCGGGTCTGAAATTCTGGGGCGGGGTATGGCGGATTTCGGGCGGCTTGGGAACCGGAATCCGGGGCGCACAACCCGTACACAACCCGTACACAACCTGTACACCGGCGGAGCGGCTCAGGGCTCGGGCGGGGTGTAGCCGATCTCCCGCTGCCAGGCGCGCCAGCGGTCGTAGAATTCGCGCCGTTCGAGGTCTTCGCTCGCCCAGTGCTCCAGCGGCGGCTTGCCGGCTTCGAGACCGTCCGGAAGCTTCACCGAGCCGTCGCCGAAGGCTTCGTGGAAGGCGTCGTTTGTGGTAGCTTCGGTAAGATCAACCTCTTTCAGCCCTGCACCGCGGAGCGTAGCAGGGCTGAAAGAGGTTGAAGCATCGAGCCGCGCCTCCACGAGGTCCGCCCCCTCGAGCCGCGCCAACCTGAGGTCCGCCCCCTCGAGCCGCGCCGCCTCGAGGTTCGCCCCCTCGAGCCGCGCCTCCTCGAGGTTCGCCCCCTCGAGCCGCGCCTGTCCGAGGTACGCCCCCTCGAGCCGCGCCCGCCAGAGGTTCGCCCCCTCGAGCCGCGCCTGCCCGAGGTTCGCCCCTTCGAGCCGCGCCTCCCAGAGGTCCGCCCCCTCGAGCCGCGCCTCCCAGAGGTCCGCCCCCTTGAGCCGCGCCCACCGGAGGTTCGCCCCCTTGAGCCGCGCCCACTGGAGGTTCGCCCCCTCGAGCCGCGCCGCCTCGAGGTTCGCCCCCTCGAGCCGCGCCTCCTCGAGGTTCGCCCCCTCGAGCCGCGCCTGTCCGAGGTACGCCCCCTCGAGCCGCGCCTCCTCGAGGTTCGCCCCCTCGAGCCGCGCCTCCTCGAGGTACGCCCCCTCGAGCCGCGCCCGCCAGAGGTTCGCCCCCTCGAGCCGGGACTCCTGCAGGAGCGCGCCTTGGAGGAAGGCCTGCGGAAGTTCCGCGCCTTGCAGGTTGAGGCGCCGCAGATCCAGACCTTTGGTTTCCTCTTCCGTCGTCGATTTGCCGATCAACGCCAGGGCGGCCTGAGCCGAGGGATCGGGTACGAGGCTTCTTGCCCAGTCGCGAACGCTCATTTCTGTTCCTTGTCGTCAGGGTAGTTGCGTGCGGTCGAGGAGGGCGCATTTGCCCGGGCAAAATTGGCGAGGTGTTCGTTGATCGCCCGGCGTCTGTCAGGATGTTCCCGCGCGATGGCGTCGAACTGGCCGATGGCGGAAAGCCGGGTCTCCTGGTCGGGCTCCTCCCATTCGAAACTCTTCCATTCGGCGGCTTCGATGCCCGTCAGCGATGCGCGGTCCGCTGAGGCGTCATCGTGCCATTCCAGAAACGCATCCTTTCCGTTCTCGGCGTCGAAGAACAGGGTTCGGCCGATCCGGTGGGCGGGGCGGCGGGCGCTCAGGAGCTGAAGCGCGCTCTGGATGCGCTGGTTGACGAGGACGAGGTCTTCGTGGGCGCGTTGCTTCTCCGCCGCGCGGGTCTGACGTTCGGTGGTGAAGAGCCGGATGAAGGCGAAGAGGAGTGTGAAGAGCGCGCCGATGGCGGCGAACATGGCGAGGACGATGGAGGCGTGCCAGCGGATGTCGGCGGGACTGTCGGTCTTCTCCGGGAAGGCGAGAAACAGGAGCACGAGTTCCCAGACGGCTGCGGCGAGCAGGGCGATCCCGAATGGCAGGAGGCAGAAACCGAACCAGCCGATGGCGTTCAGGAGCCGGTTTTCGGAGAGCGGCGCGGGTGGCTTCAGTTTGTTCTCCGGTTTCGGAAAGTTCTGGAGGACGAGGAATACCGCGCCCATGAGGAGGGCGGCGGCGAAGAGGGGGTTGGTGACGATGGAGAGGTAGGCGTCGAGCATGGGTTGGTCCTGAAATGCGAGGGGAAGTATTGCGGCTCGGGGGAGCTCTGCCAATGGCTTCCTGTGCGCCCGCGCCCCCGTGTCGGGGCTGTAAACAGTTTGTTGATCGGCCTTGGAGGGTCGGGATCGGGCCCCGGCGTGGTAGGATGCGGAGGTTCGGAATTACCAAGTATTTTTTGCTGATAGGGGGTATTGGCATGGCGTCCGAGGTCGGGAGAACCCTGAACAATCTTCAGGATGTGTCGCAGATCGTTTCCATTTCGGTGCTGGCGGCCGCGGCGGCGGGGTCTGTCGGGGCGAGTGTGCTGGCGGCGTTCGGGGTGCTGCCCTGGCTGAGCCTGACCGTGATGTATGGCGAGAGGGTAATCGAGGCTGGGCCGGCGGTGCAGGGGGGCGGGGCGGTGCTCCTGGCGCTTCTGACCACGTTCTTTCCCTCGGCGCGGCGGGTGCTCAAGGTCGAGGCGATGCGGCGGGATTTCACGCTCGGGATGGACGATGTGACCCGGGCCTATTGGGCGGCCCATGCGGCGGACCGGGCCGGGGCGTTCCGGCTCGCGCGGGAGTTCGACGCGGTGCGGGAGCGGCTGTTGTTCCTGCGCGATCATCCGGATCTGGCGGATCTGGAGCCGGCGGTTCTGGAAGTGGCGGCGCAGATGAGCGCGGAGTCGCGGGAGCTGGCGCGGGTCTATTCGGACGAGGCGGTGAACCGGGCGCGGGAGCTTCTGGAGCACCGGCGGGCGGATGCCGAGGAGATGTCGGAGCGGATCGCGCGGGCCCATGCGGCGGTGCTGGAGATGCGGCGGCTGCTGGAGGATGTGGAGGTCGAGGAGGAGGTGGTCCGGTCGCGGCTGTCGCGGCTGCGCGAGGAGCTGGACGAGTTGATGCCGGCGATCCAGGCGGCGCCGGAGGCGGAGATCCCGGTTTTGCGGCGGTCGCTGATCGGGGTGGTTCCGGGGGAGTGAGCGCCGGTCCGGCCCTGGCCGGCGAAACGTCCGGGGGACGTTTCGAGGGACGAACGGGCGGAGCCCAGCCGCCGTGCCACGGTGCGCAAGCCGGGCGCGCGCCTGCCCGTGGGATGGCGCAAAAACGGTTGAGCGGGGCGATTTATCTTACCAGGTCCGCCGTACAGACGTTCGGCGCGGAACGTCTCCAGAGCGCCAGCCCGCCGGGACGGGCAGGCGCTCGCCCGGCGGCCCTTCGGGCCTTGATTCCGGGCGGGGGCAGAAGCCCGCCCTAGCGTCGCCGGCCAGGGCCGGACCGGCCCGGGCTCCGCCCGTTCGTCCCTCGAAAGGTCCCCCGGACGTTTCGCCGGCTGCGCCGGTCCGGGGGCTCACTCCCACGGGCAGGCGCTCGCCCGGCTTGCGCTCAGACCGATGCGGAACCGGGCGGCCTGATATTCTCTCTCAGCCCCAATGGGTGTTGGCGCCGCGCAGGCGCGGTTCGAGCCAGTTCATGTCGAGTTCGCGCCGCGTATAGGCGAGGCCGGCGCCGGGGGGCGGCCAGAGGCGGGCGCCCTTGGCCTGGTTGCAGCCGCGGGCGCCGGCCTCGTAGGACTTGCAGAGGATCACCGCGTTGATCGCGGTATTGGCGGCGTTGGAAGAGCCGCGCATCTGGCGGTCGGGCACCAGGTGGTCGACGTCGAAATACATCCGGTCGGTATGGCAGAACTTGCAGTTCTCGCACCAGTAGATCAGGCCGGCCTCCTTCTGGGGCATGTACTGCTCCTCGATGGCGATACCGTCGATCACGCCGATATTGGCGCGCGCGTTCCAGAGGAAGGCGTCGTCGCGGGTGGTGCGGGAGAAGTTCTGGCGTGACATGGCCTGGAGGGTACTCCGGGACAGGGCGGGTGTCACCGCCCCTTGCTTGCCAAGCCCGGACCCCACAGATAGAAGGCGAGCCAATCCGACGGGGGCATGCGCGCCCCGATGCACGGAGTAGAAGAGATGTTCGCAACGCCTGCCTATGCGCAAGCGGCTGGGGGAGGGAGTGTCATCGCCAGTTTCGTGCCGTTTCTGATCCTCGGTATTCCTTTCGCCATCGGAAACTATTTCCTGGCGAAGCGGATCGAGGGCGCGACCCCGGCGATCTGGGTCGTCATGAGCCTGATCCCGGTGGTGAACTACTTCTTCTTCTTTTACGTCGCGTACCGGGTTGTCTTTCAGGTCCTGGACCACCTGAAGGACCTGAAGCAAACATCCGCATTCTAGGGAAGAGATCGACGACGTGGACAAGACAAGCTCGAAAGGCGCGGTGATGTATCGCAATCTGGCCCTCCCGGTGACGGCGAGTGCCCTCGTGGCTGCGGCGGGCGTGACACCGGCCTATGCGCAAGCTGCCGGAGGCGGCTCGGCCGCCTTTCAGTTCCTGCCGCTGATCCTGATCTTCGCGATCATGTACTTCCTGATCATTCGCCCGCAGCAGAAGAAGGCGAAGGACCATGCGGCCATGGTCGATGCGCTCCGGCGGGGCGATCAGGTGGTCACCCAGGGCGGGCTGATCGGCAAGGTCTCCAAGGTGATGGACGAGGGCCGGATCGAGGTCGAGATCGCGCAGGGCGTCAAGGTGCAGGTCGTCAAGGCGACGATCGCGCAGGTGCTGAGCAAGACCGAACCGGCGTCGTAGGGCAAGTACATGCTTCAGATCGAAGGCTGGAAGCGGGTCCTGATCTGGGCCGTCTGCGCGCTGGGCGTGCTCTTCTCGATGCCGAACCTGTTCTACGCCAAGGTCGAGCGGCACAATGACGCGGTGGCGGCGATCGAGGCCGGGGGCTCGACGCCCGAGCTCGAGGCCGACCGGGCCGGCTGGCCGGAGTTCCTGCCGTCGAACCTGGTGAACCTCGGGCTCGACCTTCGGGGCGGCGCGCAGCTTCTGGCGCGGGTCGAGGTCGAGAGCGTCTATGCGGCGCGGATGGACGCGCTCTGGCCGGAGGTGCGCGACGCGCTGCGCGACGTGCGCGACGAGGTGGGCACGATCCGCCGGCAGGTGACGACCGACGGTTCGCTGAAGGTGCAGATCTCCAACCCCGAGGGCATGGCGAAGGCGGTCGAGGTGGTGCGCGGGCTGGCGCAGCCGGTGGTGTCGCTGACCGGCGTCGGCCAGACCGATATCGAGGTGACGGGCACGGGCGCCGAGCTGGTGGTCTCGCTGAGCGAGGCCGAGAAACAGGCCTCCGACGACCGCACGGTGCAGCAATCGATCGAGATCATCCGCCGCCGGATCGACGAGGTGGGCACGCGCGAACCCTCGATCCAGCGGCAGGGAGACGACCGGATCCTGATCCAGGTGCCGGGGATCGGCTCGGCCGAGGAGCTGAAGGGCATCATCGGCACCACAGCGAAGCTGACCTTCCACCCGGTGGTGTCGCGGCTGGCGGCCGACAAGCCGGACACCGCGACCACGGTCACGCTGCCCGAACTGGACGAGCCCGGCGTGTTCTACGAGCTGGAACGCACGCCGGTGGTGACCGGCGAGGAGCTGACCGACGCGCAGCCCTCCTTCGACCAGAACGGTCAGCCGGCGGTGTCGTTCCGGTTCAACCCTTCGGGGGCGCGCAAGTTCGGCGACTACACGGCGCAGAATATCGGCTCGCTCTTTGCCATCGTGCTGGACGAGGAGGTGATCTCGGCGCCGCGGATCCAGGCCCATATCGCCGGCGGGTCGGGGATCATCACCGGGAATTTCACCATCGAGTCGTCGAACAAGCTGGCGATCCTTCTGCGCGCCGGCGCCTTGCCGGCGAAGATGACCTTCCTCGAGGAGCGGACCATCGGGCCCGAGCTCGGGCAGGACAGTATCGAGGCGGGCCGGATCGCCTGCATCGTCGCCTTCGCGGCGGTGCTGGTCTTCATGGTGGCGACCTACGGGTTGTTCGGCGTGTTCGCGAATATCGCACTCCTGTTCAACGTGGCGCTGATCTTCTCGGTGCTGTCCTTCGGGGCGACGCTGACGCTTCCGGGAATCGCCGGGATCGTCCTGACCATCGGCATGGCGGTGGACGCGAACGTACTGGTCTTCGAGCGGATCCGCGAGGAGCTGAAGACCGCGAAGGGCCCGTCGCGGGCGATCGAGCTCGGCTACGAGCGGTCGCTTTCGGCGATCGTCGACGCGAACGTGACCACCTTCATCACCGCGGCGATCCTGTTCGCGGTGGGCTCGGGCCCGGTACAGGGCTTTGCCGTGACGCTGGGGATCGGCATCCTCACCTCGGTCTTCACCGCCTTCTTCGTCACCCGCATTCTCATCGTGACCTGGTTCGAACGCCGGCGTCCCCGGACAATCGAGGTCTGACCCATGCGCCTGCGCCTTGTTCCGCAAGAGACCAGGATCGATTTCTTCCGCTACGCGCCCTACACGTTCGGCGCCTCGGTCATCGCGGTGATCGCCGCGCTGCTGATCTGGGCGCTGGTGGGGCTGAATTTCGGGATCGACTTCCTGGGCGGCACCACGATCCGAACCCAGTCGCCCAACGCGGTGGATGTGGGCGCCTACCGGCAGGCGATCCAGCCGCTGGGCCTGGGCGACGTGACGATCACCCAGATCTTCGACCCGTCCTTCGCGGCCGACCACAATGTCGCCAGCCTGAAGATCCAGGCGCAGCCGGGCGAGGAATCGGCCGCGAGCGGGATGATCACCAAGGTCGAGGCGGCGCTGGCCGGGGTAGACCCGGACATCCGGTTCACCTCGGTGGAATCGGTCGGGCCCGAGGTCTCGGGCGAGCTGATCCGGACGGCCTTCCTGGCGGTCGGCCTCGCGGTCTGCGCGATCCTGTTCTACATCTGGCTGCGCTTCGAGTGGCAGTTCGCGGTGGGCGCCGTGGCGGCCTTGATCCATGACGTGGTGCTGACCATCGGGGTGTTCTCGATCACCCAGATCCGCTTCGACCTGGCGGTGATCGCGGCGATCCTGACCATCGTCGGCTATTCGATCAACGATACCGTGGTGATCTTCGACCGGCTGCGGGAGAACCTGCGCAAGTACAAGAAGATGGAGCTGCGCGAGGTGATGAACCTCTCGGTGAACGAGACGCTGTCGCGGACGGTGATGACCTCGGGCACGACGCTGATCGCGCTGATCGCCCTTCTGGTCCTGGGCGGCGACGTGATCCGCGGCTTCGTCTTCGCGATCACCTGGGGCGTGGTGGTGGGCACCTATTCCTCGGTCTATGTGGCGAAGAACGTGGTGCTCTATCTGGGCGTCGACCGCGAGGGGAAGAAGCCCTCGGGCGGCGCCGGCACCCAGTTCGCCGATATCGACGCATGACGCTTGCGGGCCTCGCGGGGCCCGATATCGCATGGCTCGCCGCGGCCGCACTTGTCGCCGGAACGGTCCGCGGCTTTTCCGGCTTCGGGACGGCGATGGTCTATCTGCCGGTGGCGGGGCAGGTGCTGCCGCCTTTCGTGGCGATCGCGACGCTTCTGATGATGGACCTTCTCGGGCCGCTGCCGAACCTGCGGCGGGGTTGGGGCGAGATGCACCGGCCGGATCTCCTGCGGCTTTGCGCCGGGCTCCTTGCGCTGTTGCCGGTGGGAATCTGGGTGCTGTCGCGCGCGGACCCGGACCTGTTCCGCTACGCGGTGTCGCTGGTCTCGTTGCTGCTTCTGGCGGCACTGCTCTCCGGCCTGCGCTATCGCGGTGCGCTGGTGCCGCCGCTGGTCTACGCGACGGGCGGGGTCTCGGGCTTCCTGATGGGGGTTTCCGGGTTGCCTGGGCCGCCGGTGGTGCTGTTCTACATGGCAAGTCCGCTGCCGGCTGCGGCGATCCGGGCGACCGTGCTGGTCTATCTCTTCCTCACCGATCTGGCGATGCTGCCGATGCTGGCGCTGTTCGGACAGCTTTCGGGCGGGGCGCTTCTGGCGGGGCTGGCATTGGCGGCGCCGAACCTTCTGGGCAATGTGCTGGGGGCACGGCTCTTCCGGCCCGAGCGCGAGCGGGTCTACCGGGTAGTGGCCTATGGCGTGATCGCGCTCTCGGCCGTGGCGGGGTTGCCGGTTTGGGACTAGCCGCAGTTCCGCTCGCCCGGATCCTCGGCTAGGGTAGGGCCATGCGGTTGAACGAGATCAGGTTTGGCGACGCGCTGCCGGTGGACGGCTACGGGCCCGGGTTCTTCCGGGTTGGCGGCGTGGTGCATGAGGGCGCGGTGGCTGTGCTGCCCGGCGGCGTGCGCGCCTGGGGCGGCTATGGCGATACCGAGGCGCTTGTCGCGGCGGCGGGGGCGCTCGACGTGCTGTTCGTCGGCACCGGGGCCGAAACGGCGCATCTGCCGGCGGCGTTCCGGGCGGCGCTGGAGGCGGCGGGTCTGGGGGTCGAGGCGATGGCCTCGCCGGCGGCCTGCCGGACCTACAACGTGCTTCTGTCCGAGGGGCGCCGGGTGGGGCTGGCGTTGTTGCCGGTTTAGGGCCTTCCAGCGTTCGTGCAATGCACCCCGCCGGAATGGCGCCGAAGGCGACGGGCGAGCGCCTGCCCGTGTCACGCCGGAGGCGTGCCTCCGGCACGACCGGGCTGGCGCTCTGGTGACGTTTGCGCGGACCTTCGAGGTCGGAGGTGGGTGGCGCCATAAAGCGAGTTGAAAACCGCTGCAGCGCCACCCCACGGGCAGGCGCTCGCCCCGGCTTGCGTCTAGAGCTTCGCCACCTCCACCAGCGCGGTATGGGCGCTGGAGCCCTGGGCGAGGCGCGATGTGCCCACGTCGCGGGTGAGCACGTTGGGGTTGCCGTCGGGGTCGATATTGCCGCCCGGATCGCCGTACCAGGCGCCGGTGGGCAGCGCGACCACGCCGGGGCGGATGCCGTCCGAGAGCGCCGCGCGGGCGCGGCAGGCGCCGCGGGCGTTGTGGACGCGGAGGAGATCGCCGGTGGCGATGCCGCGCGGGGCGGCGTCGTCGGGGTGGATCACCAGCGTTGCCGGGCGGACGCCGGGCAGGTCGGCAAGCGCGCTTTCGAGCTGGCTGTGGAGCTTGTCGCCGGGCTGGGGCGAGACCAGGTGCAGGGGCGCCGCTTCGGTGGCGGCGCCGAGCCATTCGGCGGGGGGCAGCCAGACCGGGTGGCCCGGACAATCGTCATAGCCGAAGCCGGCGACGGTCTCGGAGAAGATCTCGATCCGGCCGGAGGGGGTGCCGAGCGGCGCGGCGTCCGGGTCTTCGCGGAACGGTGCGAAGAGCGTGCGGTTCGGCCCGTCGCGGCGGATCGGGAGCTTCACCCAGTTGCGGCCGCGGAGCTCGTCCAGATCGGGGACCTCGATGCCCTCTTCGGCGGCGAGCCTGCGGTACTCCGCGTAGAGCTCGGGGATCCACTCGGCCGAGGTCTTGCCGCCGGTGAACACCTCGCCCGCGCCGAGACGCGCGGCGAGCCCGGCGAAGATGTCGTAATCGTCGCGCGCCTCGCCCTGGGGCGGGATCAGCGCGGGCATGTGGAAGAGGTAATCGTCGAGATTGGAGCGGCCGATATCCTCGCGCTCGTAGGGTGTGGTCGCCGGGAACACGATGTCGGCGCGTTTCGCGGTGGCGGTCCACCAGGGCTCGTTGACGAGGATCGTCTCGGGCTTCTGCCAGGCCTCGTGCAGCGCGTTGAGGTCCTGGTGGTGGTGATAGGGGTTGCCACCCGCCCAGCAGATCAGGCGGATATCGGGATAGGGCTCGCGCCGCCCGTTGAAATCGTAGAGCGCGCCCGGGTTGCGGAGCATGTCGCCGATCCGCGCGACGGGGATCACCTTGCGCACCGGGTTGTCGAGCTGCGGGAAGGTCATGCCGCGGAGGCCGAGGAAGCTTTTCCCGACCCCGCCGATCGCGCCGTAGCCATAGCCGATGCCGCCGCCGGGCAGGCCGATCTGGCCGAGCATCGCCGCAAGGGTGGCGGACATCCAGTAGGGCTGCTCGCCATGTTCGGCGCGTTGCAGCGACCAGGCGACGGTGATCAGCGTGCGTGTCGCGGCCATGCGGCGGGCGAGGGAGCGGATGGTTTCCGGATCGGTGCCGCAGATCGGCGCGGCCCAGTCGGGGCTTTTCGGGATCCCGTCGGTCTCGCCCATCAGGTAGCGGCGGAAGCGGTCGAAGCCCACGGTGCAGCGAGCGAGGAAGGCGTGGTCGGTCAGGCCCTCGGTCTCGAGCACATGGGCGAGCGCGAGCATCAGCGCGGTGTCGGTGGCGGGCTTGAGGGGGAGCCAGGCGCAGTTCTCGGGCGCGTCGCTGCGTTGCGGGCCGATATTGAGGCAGTGCATGTCCTTTTCGGCGAAGCGGTCGAACCAGGTGCGGGTGTCGTGCTCGGTGATGCCGCCCATGGAGACCTGGGCGTTCTTCGGGTTGATGCCGCCGAACATGACGAGGGTTTCGGTGTGCTCGGCGAGCGTGTGCCAGCCGTCCTGGTGCTCGTAGAGCATGGTCAGGAAGTTCACGCCGAAGACATGGGGCATGATCGATTGCGCGCAGCCGGTGGAGTAGCTGCCGAAGGAGGCGACATAGCCGCCGATGGAATTGAGGAAGCGGTGGACCTGGCTCTGGGCGTGGTGGAAACGGCCGGCGGAGGACCAGCCGTAGGAACCGCCGAAGATCGCCTCGTTGCCGTGGGTCCGCCTGATCCGGGCGATTTCCTCGGCCGCGATGTCGAGCGCCTCGTCCCAGGGGAGGGCGATGAACTCGTCGCTGCCGCGGCCCTGGCGGTCGCGGCGCTCGAGCCAGCCCCTGCGGATCGACGGCCGGGCGACGCGGCTCCGGTGATGGATGGCGGCGGGCAGGATATCGGGGATCGCGGAGGGATGCGGGTCGGGCGCGAAGGGGCGGGCGGCGGTGATGCGGCCGCCCTCCACGTCAACCTCGAAGGCGCCCCAATGGCTGGAGGTGACTTTGGTCTCTTTCAGGGGGCCGTCGGCCATGCCGGTTCTCCTCGCCTGCGTTCGGGGCGAGGCTATGCCTGTTCGGGCGCGGGCGCAAAGGGCGGGTCAGGCCTGGAGCGCGAGCCAGAGGGTGAGCGCGATGCCCGCGACGGCGATGGAGAGACCCATCGGGAAGGCGCGGGGCGTGTCGATGGCGAGCCAGCCGGTGGGCGTGGCGCGGTCGGTCGCCAGCCGGGCGAGGCCGATCGCCACGACCCCGGCGACCAGCGCGGCGGAGAAGAGGCCGGCGAAGAGCTGCCAATGCAGGGCGGGCACGAAGAGCACCATGGCGGGCAGCATCTTGATGTCGCCGCCGCCCATCAGGCGGAGCGCGAAGAGCGGCAGCAGGAGGAGGAAGGCCAGGCCGGCGGCGGCGAGGCGGGCGAGGATCTCGTCCTGCGGCAGGGTGAGGCACGTGGCGGCGAAGAGGGCGAGCGCGGCGAGCACGAGCGCGTTCGGGATCCGGAGCCGCGAGAGATCGGTGAAGGCGACGGCGAGGAGGATCGGGCAGAGCGCGAGGAGTGGCAGGAGTGTCATGCGGTGGAGATCCTTCGCGGGGCGTCGGCCCGGGCCCTGGTGGCGAGCAGCCGGTAGACCAGCTCGGCTTTGCCCTCGGCGCCGGTCTTGACGTAGATGCTGCGCAGATGGGAGCGCAGGGTGGAGGCGGTGATCGAGAGCTCCTCGAGGACGCCTTCGTTCGAGAGGCCCCGGCTGAGGAGCAGGCAGACCCGGTATTCGGCGCGGCTCAGCTTCGCGGGGTTGCCGAAGCCGAGGATGTCGGCGGGGCGGGCGGGGCCGTCGGCGCTGCGGTCGCTGGCGAGCAGTCGCTCGAGGAACAGGCCCGGGTCGCGGTTGCGCCAGGCGTGGCAGAGGGTTTCGGCGATGAACTGGAGCCGGTCCTGCCGGGCGGCATCGACCGGGTCGGTGAAATGCATCTCGAGATAGTCCTCGCCGGCGTCGATGGCGCCGAGCGGGATCACGATCAGCTCGCGGAGGCTGCGGCGCTCCTGGAACCGGACGAGCGCCGGGTCGGGATCGGAGAGCATGGTCGAGGACCAGATCGTCGCCGGCCGGGCGGTGCCGCGATAGTCGCCCAGCACGCAATGGGCATAGGCGCGGGAGAGCGCGGGCAGGAGCGCGGCTTCGGGCTTCTGGTCGTGCGGCACGATGCGGGTGCTGGAACGACGCCGGTCGTAGCGGGAAACCGCCGCCGCCTCGGCCCCGAATGCGATGCAGAGCGCTTCGAGAGCCCGCTTCAGGGCAGCACTGCCCTGGATCACCTCGTACCACGCCGCTATTGCCGACATCAAACGCAAGTCGTCGCGTTCGCAAACCACACCGCTACGCATAGCGGACCCCCCTTTCAATTCACACACATGTGCCCAAAGGCACCCACTCGAAAAACACACCGCCCCGGCGGAAACTTGCCGATTGGTCTATCCGCTGATCTTCCGGGGCGATTCTGAATGCACCTGCAGGTGGAAAGGGGGGTTTTCCAACCTGGGTTGGATGGCCGACTTAACGAAGTTGCAAAGGTTTTTCCGGGGAGTCGGCACTGGCATGTTAGCGCCTTCCGATTCGGAGACAATTGTCATTGCGCGCCGGTGTAGTTGAAGTAGCGGATCACCGTCGGGCCCACGGTCATCAGGACAAGGGCGGGGAGCATGAAGCTCGCCAGCACGATCGACATCTTCACCGGTAGCTTGTTCGCCATCTCCTGCGCGGCCATCTCGCGGTAGAGCCGCATTTCGCGGGCATAGGTGGTGAGCGCCTCGGTCATCGGCGTGCCGAACTGCAGCGATTGCTGCACCACCTTGGCGAAGGACTGCACCGTGTCGACGCCGGTGCGCTCGGCCATCTCGCGCATCGCCACATCGCGGGGCCGGCCGGCCTGGATCTGCTGCTGGACGGTGAGGAACTCGACCGAGATCTCGGGGCTGGCGACGGCGAGCTCGTTGGCGACCCGGGTCATCGCCGCATCGAGGCCGAGCCCGGCCTCGACCGAGATCTGCAACAGGTCGAGCGCGTTCGGAAAGCTCTCGGTGATCCGGAGCCGCGCCTCCCTGGCCCGCCGGCTGACATACCAGGACGGCCCGATATAGCCGAGGAAGGTGAGCACCGAGAGGATCTGGAACACGCCCATGTTCGAAAGCCCGCCCAGCCATTCGCCGATGCCATAGGGCAGCACGACGCCGGGCAGGCCGGCGGCGGTCATCAGGAGGATGAACAGGAGCGGCAGGGCGAGCCCGGTCAGGACCCGGATCAGGGTGAAGTCGCGCACTGCGCCGTTCGAGCGGTAGCCGGCCTGGATCAGCATCAGCCGGAGCGCGTTCAGCTCGCCTTCCTTCTTCGGGATGAAGGTCTGCAACACGCCCTTCGGCGTCTGGATGCTTTCCTTGAGGATGCCCATGTCGCGCCGCGCCTGGCGGCGGGCGTCGCGGCTCGCGGCCATCCGCTCGGCGGCCGGATCCACATAGGTGAGCGCCGAGGTCACGCCGTAGAAGGCGAGCGCCACGCCGAGCCCGATGCAGAGCAGGAAGAGCGTGCGGGTGTCGAGACCGAGTTCGGCGGCGGCGGTTTGGAAAAGGTCGATCATGGTCGCCTCCGTTCAGATCCGGAAATTCACGAGATGCCGGAGCAGCAGGTAGTTCAGGATGACGCAGGCCACGACCGTGCCGGCGAAATAGGGGAACAGCGGGTCGTCCATGATGCCGCCGTAATAGTTCGGTTCGGTCGCCGTGCTGAACAGGAAGATCCCCACCGGCAGGGCCGAGAGGAACTGCCCGGTCATGCGGCCCTCCGACGAGATCGACTTGATCCGCCGGCGCATGGCGATGCGGTTGCGGACGGTGTCGCTGAGCATCCGCGTCACCCGGGCGAGGTCGCCGCCGGTACCGTGCTGGATGCCGATCGAGGCGGCGAGGTAATGGACGTCCTCGAGGTCGATCCGGTCGGCGAATTCCTGCACCGCGTCGGTGAGTTCGTCGCCGAAGCTCACCTGGTCGTAGATGATGCCGAACTCGGTGCCGATCGGGTCGGCCATCTCGGCTGCGACGGAGCCGATCGAGGTGTTGAGCGGGTGGCCCACGGTGAGGCCGCGCGACATCAGGTCGAGCGCATCGGGAAGCTGCGAGACGAGCCTGGTCATCCGCGCGGTCTTCTGGCGCTGGACAAAGGCGAGCGGCGGGCCGAAGCCGACAAGCGGCGCGAGGCAGAAGGCCGGCAGGGGCGGCATGAAGTTGAGCGCGACGAGGAGCGCGGTGAGCGTTGCCGCGCCGCAGAGCGCGACGAAGCGCTGCGGGCGGATCAGCATGCCGGCCTTCGAGAGGTCTTTCGGCAGGGTCGCGAGGAAGGGCAGGCCGAAGAAGGCGCGGTCCTTGACCTCCGGTTTCAGGATCGCGAGCAGTTCCGGCGTGGACTTGCCCTGGGCGATCATCCGCAGCCGGCGGCTCTGCGCCTCGGTATGTTTCTCGCCGCGGGCGAAGAGCTGCATCAGGCCGGTGACGAAGAGGAGGATGCCGAGGAAGGTGCCGGCATAGACCACGTAGCCGCCGAGCGAGCTGTCGGCGCCGGTGAGGTTGAGGAGCGTCTCGATCATGCGGCGCCCCCGGTGTTGACGAAGGCATCCTCGTCGATATGGACCCCGGCGGCGAGCAGCGCGTCGTAGCAGCGCGGTCGGATGCCGGTGGCGACGAAATCGCCGATCACGCGGCCGTCGGAGGTCTTGCCGGTTTTGCGGAACACGAAGATGTCCTGCATGGTGATGATCTGGCCTTCCATCCCGGTGATCTCCGAGATGCTCATCACCCGCCGCGTGCCGTCGGCGAGGCGGGCGAGCTGGACCACCACATGCAGGCCCGAGGCGATCTGCGCGCGGATCGCCTGGAGCGGGAAATCGACGCCCATCATGGTGACCATCTGCTCGATCCGGCCGAGCGCGTCGCGGGCGGTGTTGGCGTGGACCGTGGTCATCGAGCCGTCATGGCCGGTGTTCATGGCCTGGAGCATGTCGAAGGTCTCGGCGCCCCTGACCTCGCCGACGATGATCCGGTCGGGCCGCATCCGGAGCGCGTTGCGGACGAGATCGCGCTGGTGCACGGCGCCGGTGCCCGAGGGGCTGGGCGGCCGGGTTTCGAGGCGCACGACGTGGGATTGCTGCATCTGCAGTTCGGCGGCGTCCTCGATGGTGACGATGCGCTCGTGATCGCCGATGAAGGAGGACATGGCGTTGAGCATGGTGGTCTTGCCCGAGCCGGTGCCGCCGGAGATCAGCACGTTCATCCGGGCCTGGACCAGCCCGCGCAGGAGCCGCGCCGCCTTCTGATCGAGCGAGCCGCGATCGACGAGGCGCTCCATCGTGTAGGGCTGCTTGGCGAATTTCCGGATCGAGACCGAGGGGCCGTCGATGGCGCAGGGGCGGATGATCGCGTTGACCCGGCTGCCGTCCTCGAGACGGGCATCGACCCAGGGCTGGCTCTCGTCGACCCGGCGGCCGATGCGGGAGACGATCTTGTCGATGATCCGCAACAGGTGGCGCTCGTCGCGGAACCGCGTGGGCGCGCGTTCGAGCACGCCGGAGCGCTCGACATAGACGTTCTCGTGGCCGTTCACGAGGATGTCGTTGATCGTCGGGTCGGCGAGCAGCGGCTCGAGCGGGCCGAAGCCCATCACCTCGTCGATCAGTTCGTCGACGAGGGTGCGGAATTCCTCGGCGCGCATCGGCGTGCCGTTGCCGGCGAGGGTCTCGTTGACGAGGCTGGCGATCTCGCGGCGCAGTTCCTCGCGCTCGACCTTGTCGACCACCGAGAGGTTCAGCCGGTCGAGCAGCGCCTCGTGGAGCTGGCTCTTGAGTTCGAGCCGCCGGACCAGCGCGACCTCCTCGGGCGAGGGAGCGTCGGGCGCGAGCTCCGCCGCGCGGGCGGTGCCGCCCGCATCTGCGTGGAGGGCGACGACCTTGGAGGTCTCGGAGTTCCGGTCCTTGCTGAATGTCTTGAACATCGTCCCCAGCCCTATCTTGAAGTGTCGACCAGACCGGCGGTATCGCGGGCCTTGATTTCCTTGATGAGACCGCGGGCGATCCCGTCGATGCCGCGCGAGAGCGACGAGCGCCCGGCCGCCGCGGCGAGCGGCTTGCCGGAATCGGCGGCGGTGCGGCAGGCCTTGGCGTCGAGCGGCAGCCAGTGGCGGAACGGGCGCTCCAGCACGCGCTCGGCCTCGGTGTGGTGGCGCTTGGCGATCAGCGGCCGGGTCTCTCGCGAGACCACGATCTCGATGTCGAGATTGAGCGCCTCCTCGGTGAAGAGCTGCACCAGCCGGCGGGCCTGGCGGATGCAGGGCACGGTCGTGTCGGAGAGCAGGAGCATCCGGTCGGTGCGGTCGATCACGGCGGGCATCCAGCCGGCAAGGCCGCGCGGCAGGTCGACCACGACGAAGTCGAACTCGGCGCGGAGATTGTCGATGATCGCGGCGGCCTGTTCGGGGTCGAGCGCGTCGAGCGGGCAGAGCGTGTCGGGCGCGGTCAGGACATGCAGGCCG
Source organism: Paracoccaceae bacterium (assembly GCA_003605175.1). Lineage (GTDB taxonomy): Bacteria > Pseudomonadota > Alphaproteobacteria > Rhodobacterales > Rhodobacteraceae > Ovoidimarina. The sequence goes on from QWDA01000001.1 coordinate 295,122, forward strand.
GAGCCGTGCTCCACCAGCGCCTGGTCGAGATAGGTCGCGTCGGGCACCACGTCGCCCGCGGCGAGGCGGTAGAGGGCGGAGGTGGGCTCGATGTCGAGGAAGCTCGCGACGGCGCCGAACTGCAGGTCGAAATCGACGAGCGCGACGCGGTAGTTGCGTTTCTTCGAGATCAGCCCGTGCGGGTCCATCAGCCGGTGCGCGAGATTGACGGCGAGTGTGGTGGCGCCCAGCCCGCCGCGCGCCTGGGCGACCGAGATCACCCGGCCGAGCCGCGTTTCGGGTCTGCGGAGGGCGGGGACGGGGTATTCCGGTTCGCGGGTCCAGTGGTCGATCCGCTCGGAAAGCTCGGCGAGCGGCGCGGGGTAGGGGATCACCTCGGAGACCCCGGCGGCGGTGAGGCCGCGGATCGCGGCGAGCGAGAGATCCTCGTCGGCGAAGGCGAGGATCGCGCGCTTGGCGCCGACGGTCCGGCGCAGCGCCCTGACCGCGCCGATCTCGCTTTCGGGGTTGCGGCCGGCCTTGAAGAGGATGACGTCGCCGGCCTCGGCCAGCGGCACGGCGCTGCCGTTCATCTGCGACATCAGCCGTTCGTGCACGTCGAGGTCGAGCGCGCGTTTCTGGCGGATGCAGTCGCGCAGGGTCGCGGTCAGCGCGGCGTCGTCGGAGAACATCACGAGGCGTCGGTTGGTGGACATGTCCCTTTGCTCCTTGCGTCAGCCATCTTCGCCCGAGGCGAGGTCTTCGCCGGGAACGGTCGCGCTCAGGCTCGGGAAGGGCGGCGACTGGTCGAAATTGGGATCGGCACCACCGCTCAGCATGGTGAGCTGGCCGATCGGCGAGATGAAGTTGAACTCGAGATTCTCGATCTCGACGGTCACGTTGGGCACATAGGGGCCGCCGAGGAAATTGAGGCCCGGGTCGAAGGCGTAGCTGATCCGGATATTGTCGCGCGCCGCGCCCGGCGGCAGCGAGCCCCGGACCATGCGCCAGAGCTCGTCCACCGTGTCGGAATCGCCCGGCGCGGTGTCGAGCGTGCAGCTATAGGTGGTCGCGGCGCAGATACTGCCGCCGGTGGGGTTGCCGTCCGCGTCGAAAAGCGCGCCGCCGCAGGAAGTGCCGAACTCGGGCGGGACCGCATCCGCGGGCGTGCTGCCGCGGGTGTTGAAGGTGGCGGGCGTGGCCGAGCAGACCACCGGGCGGACCGCGGCGATGCGGGCGGCCGAGCCGATCGCCTTTTCCGAGGCGACGTAGTGGAAATAGAACCGCGCGTAGTCGATGGTGCCGAAGAGCACGAGCAGGAACAGCGAGACCGCCATCGCCAGCTCGACGAGCGTGGTGCCGTCCTCGGCGCCGCGGAAGCGGCGATATGCGCGCGGGAGGCTCATGAGCCGAACACCCGGCTTTCGTCGGTGACCGAGGTGGTGATCGTCCCGAGCCCCGTGCCGGTCGCGAAGCGTGCGAAGCCCGAGAACGGGAACTGGATCTGCAGCGTGGCCCGGACCGAGACCACCGGGGCGGGCGAGATCCGGTAATCGCCCGCATTGCCGACGCAGCGGCGCGAGGCGGTGACCCCGGTGACCGAGATCATCGGCGGGAACACCGCGGCGGCATTGGCGTTGCGCTCGACGATGGTCTTGAGCTGGTTGTCGGTGATGTAGCTCGAGAGTGCGGTGCCGGTGGAGCAGATGTTGTTCGGCACGGTGCGGCCGGCATAGCGGGTGGCGTCGCGGACGCCCTCGATCACCGACTGGTAGGACCAGAACATGCGGCCCCCCTCGACGGTGATCGCGAAGACGAGGAACATCAGGGGCAGGCCGAGCGCCAGCTCGACGAGGGCGAGGCCGGACTCGTCGCGGGCGAAGCGGCGGAGGCGGGCTGTGACGGTCATTCTCTCCCTCCCCTTCACCGGTAGAGCTGCACGACATCGCGGAACACGCCGCCGGGGGAACCCGCGCCGCCGCCGGCGCCACCTGCCGAGCCCAGGACCTCGGCGCGGATCGAGAGCGTGGGCGGGCTGCTGGCGTTCGAGCTGACCGGTTCGGTCAGGAACATCTTGACGAATTCCTGCACCGGCACGCCCTCTTCGCGGCCATTGATCGCGGTGCCGCCATTGTCGGGGTCGCAGTTGATCGCGGCGACGTAGATGACGCGGCGGGCGGCGTTCGATGTGGGCGCGGGCGCACAGCTCGGGCCGACCTTTTCGGACAGGAGCCGGTCGATCAGCGGCGAGCCGGTGGGCGGCGCGGCGGGGTTCGCGGCAAGCGCGGCGGCCTGCTTGTTGGCGAGCGCGATCTCGGCCAGGTACATCTCCCAGCGGGTGCCCGTGAATTCCGAGGCGATGGTGAAATCGACATCGTTGCGCGGGTCGACGCCGTTGTGGTTCGTCGAGAGATAGGCCGTGTCGCTCCAGGTGCCGTCGCCGTAGCGGGTGCAGGTGCCGGCGGCGAAGCAGCTGTCATTGGGCAGGCGGAGCGTGTCGGTCGTGGCTTCGGAATTGTTGTTGATGCAGGTGCCGCCGCCCTTGGGCTTGATCCCCTTCACCACGTTGGGCGCGGGCGCGAAATCGGCATTGTTGCTGCGGCTCTTCATGTTGCCGGTCCAGATGTCGAACCGCACGTTGAAGGCGCCGTCCTCGATGCCGACCTTCTGGCCCGGCTCGGTATCTACGCCGTTCTGGGCGAAGCACTGGCTGACATTGCCGACCGCGCCGATCACGCAGCGGATCTTCTGGCCGCCCTTGAGCCCGGCGCAGGGGCCCTTCGGATCGACCAGCACGTCGTCGGGATCGAGGAAGCCGAAGTCGCCGGGGCCCCAGGCGGCGCTGTTGCCGCCGGCGCGCAGGAGGATCTGGCTGCCGACATGGTTGTTGGCCTGCCAGATGCCCTCGGATCCGGAGGGCGGCGGCACGCAGAACATCAACGGCGTGATGTCGCAGGCGTATTGGGTCATGCCGGCGATGGCCTCGGCGGAGACATCGTCGTCGAGCTGGGCCTGGCCGCTCATCAGCGCGAAGGCGCGGGCGAAGACGAAGCCGGCGCCGATCTCCGTGACCTGCACGCGGGCGTAGCGGGCGCGTTTCGGGTCGGTCGTGGTCGCGGTCGGCGCGGTCGTGTCGTCGCCGGGGAGCGCGGAGTAGAAGGTCAGGGTGTAGTCGCCGGTGGTGAAGGTATGGGCCGAACCGGCGGCGGCGTCGCCATAGGTGCGGGTGTCGGAGATCATCGCGGCGGCGGCGTTCGTCGCCCGGGTGATCGCGTCGGGCCTGCCGTCGAGCTCGGCGGCGGCGGCCAGCGCCACGTTGTCGGCATAGGATTGCATCTCGGACTGGGTGACGGCGATGCGGCCCACGTCGAAGGTCATCGCGAGGAGGCCGCAGAACAGCGCGAGGAGAAGGGCGATCATCACCAGCGTGGTGCCCTCCTCGTTCCGGCCGATCCCTCGTTGTGCCATGGTCCCCACCCCCTGCGGCCCGGCTCAGCGCACGGTGTCTTCGGTGATCGAGACGCCGCGACGGACGATGATCGTCGGTTTCGGCGCGTCGGCCGGCAGCGGCGATTTCTCCTGCATGATGTCGCGCAGCCGGATCGATTCCAGCGGCTGGTCGTTCGAGGCCTCGACCGAGCGCAGCGTCAGGCTGAGCCGTCCGGCGCTCTGGGCGAGCGAAAGGCGCTGGGCCTCCTCGGGCGAGACGTCGACGGTGACGGTGCGCGCGATGGTGGGCGAGTCGTTGTTCTCGTCGGCGGTCTGGTCGACGCCGATCACCCGGACATTCTGCAGGATCGTCACGGCGCGGAGATCCTCGTCGCGGCCGCGGGTCAGCACGATGTCGACGAAATCGCCCGGCGTGACGAAGCCGCCCACCGAGGTCTGCGCGTCCACCGTGATCGCGATGGCGCGGCGCGCGGCGTCGAGCGTCTGGGTGATGGTGACCTTCTCGCCGAACTTCGAGACCTTCGAGGCGAGCACCACGTCGCCCTTGGAAAAGGCGCGCTTGGCGCGGCGGGCCTCCTGGCCGTTGCCGGGAAGGAGCAGCGCGTAGCCTTCGAAGGCGCCGGCGGGCACCGCGCCGCGGGGCCAGTCGATGGTCGTGAGCATATGCGCCTCGATCGGCTGGCCGAAGGCGATGTCGGCACCGGCCACGACCACCGGCACGGTGACCGCTTCGGCGGCTTCGGCGCCGAGGCCGCCGGTATCGAGGTAGTCGCGGGCGAGGTACATCGAGCCGCCGGCAACGGCGACTCCGGTGATCGCGGTCAGAAGGGATGCCAGTCGCATGGACGATGTCCTCCGGGTGTTTCGGGTCGCGCCTTGCTCGGGCCATCTGGGCCGGGCGCGCGCGGTCAGTCGGAAGGGGTGGTCCGTGCGACGGCCGCGCCGCACGGACCCTTACGCGGGCGGCGCAAGGCCGCCGGTCGGTCAATCGCAGGGCGCGCCAGTGACAGCCGTGCCGTCGGCGTTCGGCATGCAGACGCCGGCACCGGTCATGGCGTCGGTGATGCCGCCCGCGAGACCGCCCAGCGCGACGGTGCCCACACCGACGGCGAGCGCGAGGCCGATGCCGTATTCGGGAAGGGTCAGACCGCTGTCGTCCTTGAGCAGGCGCGTGAAGAAGGATTTCATTGAATTACTCCCAAACTCGTGACCGCAAATTGCGGTCGGGTGTTGCCGCCCGGGTTGGGCGGCGGTGTCGAGTTCCCCCACCAGTGGAGAACGCACCCAGCGTAACGAGGAGGGGTCGCCTTCCGCATCGTCCGGATCAGCGAAAAACACACGCTAAGGTTGTGTTTCTGTCCGGAAGCGGGCCGAATTGTGTCGGAGGCGTGGCGAGTCGGGGCGGTTTGCGAATCGGTTGCCGGGGGTCAGAGCGGCCCGCCCGTGCGGCGCCAGGCGGCGGGGCTGAGCCCGGTGATGCGCTTGAAGGCGCGGCTGAAGGCGGCCTCGGAGCCGTAGCCGGCATCGGCGGCGATGGCGGCGATCTTGTCCTTACCGTCGGCGAGCCTTCGGGCGGCGCGCTGCATCCGCCAGCGGGCGAGATAATGCATCGGCGCGAGGCCCACATGGGCGGTGAAGCGCTCGGCGAGCAGCGTGCGCGAGGCGCCGATCTCAGCGCCGAGGCTCGCGAGCGTCCAGTCGCGGGCCGGGTCGGCATGGAGCGCGGCGAGCGCGCGGCCGGCCACCGGGTCGCCCAGCCCGGCGAGCCAGCCCATGGCGGCACCCTCGGCGGCGATGTGGCGGCGGATCGCCTCGATGAACAGAAGCTCGGCGAGGCCGAGCCGCACCGAGGCGCCGCCGGCACCGCCCTGCCGCGCCTCCGCGAGGGTCAGCTCGATCAGCGTCGGGATCAGGCCGCTGCCGCTCCCGGGGGCGACGATCAGCATCGGCGGCAGGCTGGCGAGCAGCGGGTTGAACGGCCCTGCGTCGCAGCCGAGAAAGCCGCAGATCACCTTGGTCGGCGGCGGGGCGCCGCCGCCTTCGGGGATCACGAAAGGGAGCGTGCCGGCGGCGAGGCCGCGGAAGAAATCGAGGGTTTCCTCGGGGCCGAACTCGGGCGGCGTGTCGGGCGCAGAGCCCATGCGGTAGCCGTCGCCCTGGGGAAAGATCACGATGTCGCCGGCCCGGTAGCGGCGCGGCGCGCCGCCCGGGACGGAGGCGGTTCCGGCGCCTTCGAGGATCACGTGGAACGACATCATGTGGCGCGCACCGGGTTTCAGGAGCGCGCGGTAGCGGTCGGCATGGGGGATCTCGACGCAATAGGGATGGCTGGCGTCGATCACGAAGAAGGTGGCCGCGGTCAGGCGCACGGCGCGGAGCACGTCGGAAAGCGGGTCGGTTTCCAGCATGGCGCCGGGCGAGGGCGCGGGTCCGGACGCCGGGGCAACAAACGCGGATGGCCGATCATGGTCGCCTGTCATGGCGCCATGCTAGCGTCCGGGCCGGGCCGAGGCGAGCGGGAGCTTGGCTTCGGCGCATGGTTTTGAAAAGAGGGGGTTTTCCCGGATGACTGCGTTTTTTCTCTTCGATGTGCGCGAGGTGACCGACCCCGACAAGCTGGGCGCCTACCGTGCCGGCGTGCTGGCGACGGTGACGGCCCATGGCGGGCGCTACCGGATCCTGGGCGGGCCGGCGGAAGTGCTGGAAGGTTCCGGGTTCATGGAAACGCCGGTGCTGATCGAATTCCCCGACCGGGCGGCGGCGGAGCGCTGGTACGGTTCGGATCTCTACCGGCCGCTGCGGGATCTGCGGCAGGCGGGGGCGGCGTGCCGGGCGATGCTGATCGAGGGTTGCGACGAGCGGCCGGCGGCCTTGGCCGGGTGACGTTTACGCGCCGGTGACGGTGGACCAGTCGAGGCCGAAGCGGGCGAGGTACTTGCGCAGGCGGTCGGCGTCGTTCTGGCTGGTGCGGCGGGCGCGGGAGACCGCGAAGAGGCTGCGGCCCGCGGCGCTGAGCGAGGCGGCGTGGCGGCAGGTGCGGATCGTCTCGGCGAGCTGCACGCGGTCGAACGGGTCGATCTCGGCGGCCGCCTCGCCCAGCACGTCGCGGAGGAGGCGCGCGTCGTCGTCGGAGGCGGCGCCCTGCCACATGGCGCGCAGGGTCTCGATCTCGGCCTCGACGATGGCGCGGGTGATGCGGCCGCGCGGCGCGAGGGTGCAGAGCCGCTGCACCGAGCCGCCAAGGTCGCGGAAATTGCCGGGCCACTGGGTGCCCGGGTCGCGGGCGAAGCGCAGAAAGGCCTCGGCGGCGTCGGCGTTGAAGCCGATCCGCGCGCCGAGCAGCTTTTCCGAGCGGTCGAGCTCGTGGAACAGGTTCGGCTCGATGTCCTCGGGCCGTTCGCGCAGGCCGGGAAGGGCGAAGCTCCAGAGGTTCAGGCGCGACAGGAGGTCGGGGCGGAAGGTGCCGGCGGCGGTCATCGCGACGAGGTCGCGATTGGCGGCGGCGATGACCTGAAAGCGGCTGGTGACCTCGTGGTCGGAGCCGAGAGGGTAGTAGCGCCCGGTCTCGATGGCGTGGAGCAGGATCGCCTGTTCTTCCAGCCCCAGTTCGTCGATCTCGTCGAGGAACAGGACCCCGCCATCGGCCTCGCGCAGGAGCCCGCTGCGCTCGGAGCCGGGCAGGCCCGTGTGGCTGCGGCGCTGGCCGAAGAGGGTGGGGAGCGCGGCACCGCCCCGGAGCGTGGCGCAGTTGATCTGCACCAGCCGCCCCTTCACCCGCCGCCGTTGCAGCTTCAGCTCGTAGATCCGCTGCGCCAGTTCGGTCTTGCCGGTCCCGCTGGCGCCGAGCAGCAGGATCGGCGCGTCGGAGGCGGAGGCGACCAGTTCGATCCGGTCGATCAGCGCGTTATAGGCGGCGTTGCGGGTGGCGATCCCGCCCTTGAGCAGGTCGCTGTATTCCCGAGCCAGCACGTCGAAGCGCTGTTGCAGCGCGTTGTAGCGGCTGAGGTCGAGGTCGATCACGTCCATCGTCGGCCCGGTCTCGTCGCTGCGCGGCGGGCCGGTCTGGATGAGGCGCGCGGGAACGTGGCGGCTCTCGGTCAGCAGGAACCAGCAGATCTGCGCCACATGGGTGCCGGTGGTGAGGTGGACGTGGTAGCGCTCGCGATCCTCGTCGAAGCCGTAGCCCCGGGCGAAGTCGAAGAGCTTGCCGTAGACTTCCTGGAAATCCCAGGGGTTGGCGAGGTCGAGCCGGACGAGGCGCACCTCCGCCTCGGGACGAAGCTCGGCGATTTCCCGGGTGACGTGCTGGGCGAGGCGGGCATGGCGCTGGTCGTAGAGAAGCTCCAGCCGGTCCACCGGGAAACCCTCATGGGCGAAGAGCGAGACGGTGGGTTTCCAGCGCCGTTTCCGGCCCATGTCGAGTTGAGTGCCGAGGAAGCCGATGACGACGTTGCGCAAGGTTTCGTATCCATTTTGATAATAGGCGATACACAGATATCGTTAACACTGTTCCCGGTTCGGCAACAGGGGGATTTTCTCGTTATTAATCAACAGCTTGTTCTGTTTTTCACTTTTTCGGGTCCGGACCCGCGAATCCCGTCACAAAGCCGGTGTTCGAAAGAAGGAACGAGAGCAATGGCAAACAAATCCGTGTTTGCATCGATCAGGGGCCGGCTGCTTCCGCGGGCCGATGCGACGAACGCCCACGGGGCGCCGGCCTACGCCTATGACGATGCCCATGCGCTCGCCCAGCTTGCCGTGACCGGCACGTTCGGCGGGAGCTTCTACCAGGCGGCCGAGGAGGAGCTGGAGCTCGTCCTGATGGTGGCCGATGCCGTGGAGGCCGATTTCCTCGCGAAGGCGGCGATCTACGCGCGGCAGAAGGGGTACATGAAGGACATGCCGGCAGTCTTGCTGGCGGTGCTCGCGCGGCGCGATCCGGTGCTGTTCCGGCGCGCTTTCGGGCGGGTCGTCGACAATGGCAAGATGCTTCGGACCTTCGTGCAGATCGTCCGTTCGGGGCAGACCGGGCGCAAGTCGCTCGGCTCGGCGCCGAAGGCGATGGTGGCCGACTGGCTGAACCGGGCGTCCGACCGGGCGATCGTGAACGCCTGTGTGGGCAACGATCCGTCGCTCGCCGACGTGATCCGGATGGTGCACCCGAAACCGGCCTCGCCGGAGCGGGAGGCGCTGTTCGCCTGGATCGTCGGGCGGCCGTGTGACGTGGCGCTCCTGCCGCAGGCCTTGCGCGACTGGCTGGTCTTCAAGGAGACCGGCAAGGGCGCGGTGCCGGAGGTGCCGTTCCAGATGCTGACGCAGCTGGAGCTCAGCACGCGGCACTGGGCGCGGATCGCGCGGAACGGGTCGTGGCAGATGGTGCGGCAGAACCTGAACACCTTCCGTCGGCACGGCGTGTTCGGCGTGGCGAAGGAGGTGGCGCTGGTTGCGGAGAAGCTGCGCGATGCGGAGCGGATCCGGGCGGCGAAGGCCTTCCCGTACCAGCTCATGGTTGCGGCCCAGAACCTCGACCCGGAGATGCCGGGCGAGATCCGCGAGGCACTGCACGACGCGATGGAGATCGCGGTCGCGAACGTGCCGAAGGTCGCGGGCCGGGTCGTGGTGGCGCCGGACGTGTCGGGCTCGATGACCTGGCCGGTCACGGGCTACGGGCGCGGCAAGGTGTCGGCGGTCCGTCACGTGGACGTGGCGGCGCTCGTCGCGGCGGCGATGCTTCGGCAGAACCGCGGCGCGCGGGTGATGCCGTTCGACTTCGACGTGCGGGACGTTCGGCTGGAACCGCGCGACACGATCCTGACCAATGCCGGGAAACTGGCATCGCTGGCAGGGGGCGGCACGACGGTGTCGGCGCCGCTCGCCCGGCTGAACCGCGAAGGCGCGGCGCCGGACCTGGTGGTGATCGTGTCGGACAACCAGTCCTGGGGCGACGCCCGGGGCGGTCCGGCAACGGCGCTGATGCGCGAATGGGAGCGGCTGAAAGGCCGCAACCCGGGCGCGCGGCTGGTCTGCCTGGACATCGCGCCCTACGGCACGAGCCAGGCGAAGGGCCGGGAAGACGTGCTGCTTGTCGGCGGCTTCTCGGATGCCGTGTTCGGCCAGATCGCCGATTTCGCGGAAGGTCGCTCGGGTGCCGGGCACTGGATGCGGGAGATCGAGGCGATCGAGTTTTGAGAGATGCGGGCGGGCCACGGGTGGCCCGTCCGGACTGAACGGAACGAAAGGAAATATCTCGGCGAATGCCGGTGGAACTACAGGTCATCCGAAAGGACGGGGTTCGTGTCCCCAACCGTCGCATGAGGCGAAAGCCGCGGCGGAAGTTTCACCACCGACTTGTCGTCGAGACCGAAATGAAAGGAAACTCCCGGCGAATGCCGGCGGAACTACATCCTAATCTTCGTGTCGCGGGTTCGAGCCCCGCCGTGCCCACGGGCGCGTAGCTCAGTCGGTAGAGCAGAAGCAGCGTTTCGCCAAACCCTTGTCGCCGGGGCTCTAGAACGATGACGGACTTCGTAACAGGCTGCACCCATTTCGGGCACGCCAACATCATCAATCTCGCGAACCGCCCGTTCGCCTCGGTCGACGAGATGGACGCGGTCCTGATCGAGAACTGGAACGCGGTCGTGCGCGCGAACGACACCGTCTACCATCTTGGCGATTTCGCCTGGCGGGACGGCGATGGAGAGGCATATGCCGCCCGGCTGAACGGACGGATCGTTCGATTGCAGGGCAATCACGACCCCAGGGGCTGGGGCGTCGATTATCTCCGCGTGCGCCACGACAAGATGCGCGCGGTCCTGTTCCACTATCCGATCGAGGAGTGGGACGGGTGGTATCGCGGCGCGGTGCACCTGCACTGCCACACCCACAAACCCGAGTTCGTCTCGGGGGAGCGGCGCGGCAATGTCGGCGTAGATGCGACCGATTTCACACCGATGCGCCTTTCGGAGACGATTGGGAGACTGACGAACTGAAAAGGATAGGGCGTCTGGCGAATGCCGGTGGAATTACAGGTTTGCAACACCCGAGGTTGCGGGTTCGAATCCCGTCGCGCCGACCAATGACGGCGCGTAGCTCAACGGATAGAGCGCGTAGCATTTCACCCCCACTTGTCGCCAGACGCCCGGAAGGCAAGGACAACGATCCCGGCGAATGCCCGAGGAACTACATGCGCACCTTCCCGGTGCTCCGTGGGGTTCGACTCCCCACCTTGCAGGCGCCCTCTGGCATGGGCGGGACCCGGGGTCGTTTCTCGTAACCTTGTCGCCGGGATCGTCCTGAACATTCGGCTGGAGCCCAGTCGGCAGAGCGCCCGACCAACCGAGTTGTCGCGGGTTCGAGCCCTGCCAGCCGTACCGGAAAGGTAAAGGAAGACCCGGCGAATGCCGGCGGACGTACAGGGGCCGTGTCGGGCTTCGGCTGCGCGGCGAGATGGTTCGCCCCATTCTTGTCGCCGGGAGACAATAGTGAGTGGAAACGATGAGTGAAGAGAACCAACTGGACCCCGTCACCGGGGCGCATCTGAAGGAATGGGGCCATCGGCCCGGGCCGCAGTTTCCGGCGCTTCTGGCGCGGGCGAATGCGTTGCGGGCGGAGGGTTTCGGGCTGGTGAAGATCCGCCAGGTGCTGGAGCCCGAGATCCCGCCGCCGCCGGTGACGCAATCCCTGCGTCCGGCGGGGGAGCTGGCGTTCCACGCCAATATCGACGCCGAGGCGCCGGACGAGACCCTCAATGTCGAGAAGGTCCGCGAGACGATGGCTCAACTGATGCGCGTGCCGACCATCGAGGCCGGCGCGATCATGCCCGATGCCTGCCCGGCCGGCCCGGTGGGGACGATCCCGGTGGGCGGCGTGGCGGCGGCGCGGAACGCGATCCATCCGGGGATGCATTCGGCCGATATCTGCTGCTCGGTGATGATCTCCGACCTGGGCGACGTGGACCCGAAGGCGGTGCTCGACGCGGCGCAGGGGGTGACGCATTTCGGGCCCGGCGGGCGGCCGAAAGGAGCGGTCTGGGGCGCGCCGGTGGAGATCGCCGCGGCGATGCGCGAGAACCCGTTCACCGCGGGCGAGAAGACCACGCGCATGGTGGACAGCCATTTCGGTACCCAGGGCGACGGCAACCATTTCCTGTTCGTCGGCCGGTCGCGGGCGACGGGGCGGGTGGCGATGGTCACCCATCACGGTTCGCGCGGGCCGGGTGCGATGGTCTACAAGGCCGGGATGGCGGTGGCCGAGCGGGTGCGGGCGGAGATCTCGCCCGAGACGCCGAAGCAGAACGCCTGGATTCCGGCCGACACCGAGGAGGGGCGGGATTACTGGGCGGCGTTGCAGCTGATCCGCGCCTGGACCAAGGCGAACCATGAGGCGATCCATGACCGCGCGGCGGCGGCCGCCGGAGCCGAGGTCGCGGACCGGTTCTGGAACGAGCACAACTTCGTCTTCGAGCGCGACGGGCTCTACTATCACGGCAAGGGCGCGACCCCGGCCTGGGGGAGCTATGCCGCCGATGCGACGGGGCTCACGCTGATCCCGCTCAACATGGCGCAGCCGGTGCTGGTGGTGAAGGGCAAGGACGCGAAATCGGCGCTCGGATTCAGCCCGCACGGGGCGGGGCGCAACTTCTCGCGCTCGGAACACAAGCGGCGGATGGGCGGCATGACGCCCGACCAGGCGCTGAAGGCCGAGACCGAGGGGCTCGACGTGCGGTTCCATGCCGGGAGCGTGGACGCCTCCGAGCTGCCGTCGAGCTACAAGAACGCGGATGCCGTGGTGGCGCAGATCGGCGCCTACGGGCTCGCCGAGATCGTCGACTATATCGACCCTTACGGCTGCATCATGGCGGGCGATATCCCGCCCTTCTGGCAGAAGAAGAAGCGGTAGACGGCGGAGATCGCCGCGAACGGGGGGCTTGCCATTCCCGGGCTCGGCCAGACCGGTTGCGGTGCGTTCCGGTGCCGGTCAGTCCGCGCGCGGAAGGAAGATGCCGTTGATCATCACGCCGTCTTCCGCGAAGTCCACGTCGACCTCCGGCGCGTTCGCGGGCGCCATTTCCATTTGGCCGGCCAATTGTCCCATTGGCTGGCTGTTCTCGGCGAAGTGGAAATAGGAGCAGAAGAGGCCGCCAGGGCGGAACACCCGCAGGGCCCGGCGCAAGGCTCCGGATTCCCGATCGAGCCGCGCCCGCAGGCCGTCCGGCAAGCTGTCCGTCTCCTGCGCCAGCCGCCCCAGGAGCGCATCGGCATAGCTCATGGCGTCGGAGGTCATCGGCACGCCGCGCGCCGCCGCCTCGACGAGGTATTCGGCGACCGCGACGACCGTGCCGTCGTCGCCGCTGCCCTGCCGCCAGAGCTGCTCGGCCCAGAGCACCGGGCCGTCGGGAAGATGCGGAAACCAGTCGGCCAGATTGTGCAGCCATTCGCCGATCAGGTCGAGCCGGTTGGCCCGCAGGAGCACCGTCGCGGCGATGGTCGCCGCCAGCGGCGAGGCCCGCTTGCCCGCCACGAGATCGCGCAGTTCGGCGGCGTCCTCCAGCCGGTCAAGGGCGCCGCGCCAGTCGGCGGTCTGGTATTTGCGCCAGATCCCGGCCGCGCGGGCCAGCGGCGACATCCGGTCGCCGTCCCAGGGCACCGCGTCGAGGGACAGGATCCGGGGCTCCGACCCGAGGCTCATGGTGACGTCCAGGTCGAACCCGGTCTTTCCCGAACCGTCGCGGGGCAGGACGACGCCGACACCGCCCCGGCCGAAATCGCTCAACTGGAGCCAGTGCCCCCGAAGGTCATATTCGTCGATGATCAGCCGGATCCGGTAGGTCGCGTGGCTCTGGCTGTCGGGGGCGAAGGTCTCGCTGCGGTCCACGCGCAGCACGCGGATGCGGGCGGGATCGACCCAGGTGCCGCCCTCCAGCGCCGCGACCCTCAGGGAGCCGGAAAACAGCGCGGTCACGCTTTCATGGCCGAAGAGCCGGTGGCCGACGCCGAAATCCTGCGCCCATCCCGCGGCCTGCAGGGCCGGGTCGTCGAGCTCCTGGCGCTCGCGGATGTCGGGGGTTCCGTCGTCCTGCCCGCCGAGCGCGGCCTTCAGGTAATGCGCCAGCGCGTCGGTGGCATTGGAGGACCGGTAGGCCTCGAACCCCCCGCCATCGCCCGCCGGTGCGACCTCGAACGCCTCCTCCTCCGCCAGGTCCAGCTCGGTGACCACGCCGTCGACGTCGTGCTCCATCAGGGGCGTCACGTCCTGCACCGCGTTGGAGCCGCTCTTCCTGATCAGCGCCGGCACCCGGAAGCGGACGAAGGGAAACAGGTTGAGAAAGCGGATGCTGCCCCGGCCCTGGTCGCCGGGCACCGCGATGTTCGCGGCGCGGAGGCCTTCCAGCAGGGCCTGGCCGAAGATCGTCTCGCCGTCCTGCGCGCGCTTCGGCTGCCAGGCTTGTTTCGAAGCGGTGGTGGCGTTCAGCACGGCGTCGAAGGCAATTTCCTGGTAGGTCTTCCGGCTCGGTTCCACGTTCAGGATATTGGTGCCGTCGAACTTCTGCTCCCGGAGCGCCTGGGCATCGTTGCGGCAGGCGTCGAGGAAATAGTACCGCACCCCCACCTTCACCGATTTCATTCCCATGCGGATGTTGAGCGAGCTGATCGCGTCGTTGATATCGGCGTATTGATCGTTGCCGAGGTAATCGCTGGGCAGGAGCATCTGGTTCTGCACCGTCGACTGGATGCCATGGCCGCTGAAGAAGAAGATCGCGCGGGACCGGCTTTGCGCCGCCGGCGGCAGTGCGTCGGGCGCGCTGGCCCAGGCGCGGATCGCCTTGCGGCAATTGTCGAGCGTCGGTTCGAGGATGTTGTCGCCGACCTCCGGCGCGAAGGATCTTTCGTCCGCCGTGGGCGCGGCGAGGAGCCAGGCGCGCGCGAGCGGCGCGGAGGACATCCGGTATTCCTTCTCGAGCCAGTGCAGCATGCGCCGCGCGGTGAGGGCGGAGACATAGAGCTGGCCGAGCGAGATCGCCTCGCGCATCCACGGGTCGGTGCCCGCCACCGGGGCCGCGCCGTCCTTGAGGTGCCGGTAGGCGCTGACGCCGATCAGGACCGCGAAGGTCGCGGGCGAGGTTCCGTCCCAGTCCGAGTCGGCCCAGTAGCCGGCCGTGTCGGAGGGTTGCAGCGCCATGCTCAGCCGCCCTGCGCGACGGAAGCGGCGATCTTCCGGGCCATCTTGCGGTAGAAGCTCGGGGTCTGGAGATAGGCGCCATGGGCGGAGATCAGCGTGCTGCCCGAGCTGTAGCTTTCGTCGTCGACGCCCCGGACGATGTCATGGGCGGTGAAGCTGAGGACGTCGTTGTAATCCCACACGTTCCACCAGGCGCCGAGATTGCTGCCGGGGTAGGGCGCCGGCTTGCCGGCCATGTATTGCGGGTCGCTGACATGGAACAGCTTGGCTTCCTCGAAGAACCCGACCTGGCTGGCGGAGGCGCACCAGAAATCCACCTTGATCGCCGACAGCTCCGGTGTCTGCGGCAGGTAGTGGCTGACCGCGTCGTACATCAACTGCCCGCCCATGGAGTGGCTGATCACGACAAGCGGTTCGCCGCCGCGCGCCGCCTTGACGGCGTGAAGCTCCTCCAGGGCCTCGAGCAACAGCTTCTGGATCGGGCCGGGGTTGCCGGCAGTGCCGCGCCCGTTCAGGTAGACGAAGACATCGCCCAGGAAGCGCGAGACGACGTCGTTCACCGGGCCGCGTGCCTCGGCGAGAATGACCGAGGCGAGATAGCCCTTGAGATTGTTCACGCGGGTGGAGGCCTCGCCCACGCGGTCGCGGGTGCGCTCCAGCCAGTCGGAGAGCCCCATGCCGGCCAGGCCATCGGGCGACACTGCGCCATCCCTGACCGCCGTGATCAGGGAGGTGACCGCCTCCCGGTCCGGGACCGGCTGCGCCAGCAGTTCCTTGGCCTTGCCGCTGGTCGCCAGCGTGTCGGCAGAGATCGCCAGTGCCGTGGCGCGGGCGATCTCGGCCTCGGAGTGTTCCTCTTCCGCCGCCAGATCCGCGCCCTGCACGATGGCGGTGAGCACGTCGGAGAGGTCGTCCACGTCCAGGGTCAGCAGCAATTCCCGCATTGCCTTCCAATCCTGGCCGCCCTCCACAGGCGCGTCATCGCCGGATGTGCCGAGCCCGCCGGCGGCCAGGCCGCCGCCGAGCGCGCCTGCATCGGGCGCCGCCTCCGCAGCGGGGCCGTGCGCGGCGAGCGCATGTGCGAACCGGTCGGATCCCGGTCCCAGCGCGGCGATGGCCGCGTCGCGGTCGGGCGCCTCATCCACGCCCATGCCGAACAGGCGTGAGCGCGGCCGGGAAATGCCGCCATAGGCCGGCGTGAAGGCGTACTCCCCCCAGAAGACGTCGCGGATTTCCACGCCGTCGGGATCATCGGAAATTTCCTGGGCCAGATAGCGCCGGGCAAATCGCTTGAAGATGTGGAAACCGTCGCGGCTGCGGACATTCACGCCGTGGACGTACAAGATGGGCATCTTGTCGGCCTCAATATGCTACTAAAATCTATGCGATCAGGCTGCGTAAGCGGGCGCGATCTGTCAAGCTGTTGCTACGGATTGCGCCGGGCGCGCGCGGGAAACGGCGCCAGGGTCTGCGCCCTCGGCGCGGCCAGCCCGATGTCGCGACCGGCGGTCCGAGCGGGAAACGTCTGAAGAGAGATTGGCTGCCTGGCTGGGGTGGTAGGATTCGAACCTACGGTACACGGTACCAAAAACCGCTGCCTTACCACTTGGCTACACCCCAGCGGGCCGGCATCACTTACTGCCATGCGGACGGCCTCGCAAGACGCCGCCCGCACTTTTTTCGCATTCTCAGCCGATCGCGGCGGCCTTCACGTCCTCGTCGATGAAGGCCGCGTATTTCTCGAAATTCTGCGCGAACATCGAGACCAGCTTCCGCGCCTGCGCGTCATAGGCGGCCGCGTCGTCCCAGGTGCGGCGCGGGTCGAGCAGGATGTCGGGCACGCCCTGGACCGAGACCGGCACCTCGAAACCGAAATTCGGGTCCTTGCGGAACTGCACGTTCGACAGCGAGCCGTCGAGCGCGGCGGTCAGCAGCGCCCGCGTCGCCTTGATCGGCATCCGCGAGCCGGTGCCGAAGGCGCCGCCGGTCCAGCCGGTATTGACCAGCCAGCAGGTGGCGCCGTGCCGCGCGATCTTCGCGCGCAGGAGCTCGCCATAGACTTCCGGACGGCGCGGCAGGAACGGCGCGCCGAAGCAGGTCGAGAAGGTCGGCTCCGGTTCGACCACGCCGCGCTCGGTGCCCGGCGTCTTCGAGGTGAAACCCGACAGGAAATGGTACATCGCCTGCGCCGGCGTCAGCCGCGAGATCGGCGGCAGCACCCCGAAGGCGTCGCAGGTCAGCATGATGACATTCTTCGGATGCCCGCCGAGCGAGGAGGCCGAGGCATTCGAGATGTAATGCATCGGGTAGGCGCAGCGCATGTTCGCGGTGAGGCTGATATCCTCGAAATCGAGCGCCAGGGTCTCCGGGTCATAGACCATGTTCTCGATCACGGTGCCGAACTTCGACGTGGTGGCATAGATCTCCGGCTCCGCCTCGGGCGAGAGCGAGGCGGTCTTGGCGTAGCAGCCGCCCTCGAAATTGAAGATCCCGCGATCCGACCAGCCATGCTCGTCATCGCCGATCAGCGTGCGGCCCGGATCGGCCGAAAGCGTGGTCTTGCCGGTGCCCGAAAGCCCGAAGAACACCGCCGCGTCGACCGGGTTGCCGGTGGCATGGTTGGCCGAGCAGTGCATCGGCAGGACGCCCTTGGCGGGCAGCAGATAGTTCAGGAGGGTGAAGACCGACTTCTTGTTCTCGCCGGCATATTCAGTGCCGCCGATCAGGATCAGCTTCTTCTCGAAATTGATCGCGATCACCGTCTCGGAGCGGCAGCCATGACGCTCGGGGTCGGCCTTGAACGAGGGCAGGTTGATGATCGTGAATTCCGGCACGAAGCCGTCGAGCGCGTCGCGGTCCGGGCGGCGCAGCATGTGGCGGATGAACAGCGAATGCCAGGCCAGCTCGGTCACCAGGCGCACCTGGATCCGGTGCGCAGGGTCGGCGCCGCCGTAGAGATCCTGCACGAAGTAGTCGCGGCCGGCCATATGCGCGGTCATGTCCTGGTAAAGCTTTTCGAACCCTTCGGGCGTCATCGGACGGTTGGCGTCCCACCAGATCGTGTCGGCGGTCTCGTCGGTCTTGACCACGTGCTTGTCCTTGGGCGAGCGGCCGGTGAACTTGCCGGTCTCGCACAGGAACGTCCCGCCGATCCCGAGCCGCCCCTCGCCGCGGCGCACCGCCTCTTCGACAAGCGCCGGCTCGATCAGGTTGTAGTGGATCGTGCCGAGCCCGGTGATGCCCTGGTCCTCGAGCTTCATCTTCGGATTAACGCGTCCGGTGGTCATATCGGTTTCTTCCCCTGTGCGATCTCCCCGACTTGCGGGTGAACGCCTTAAAGATGTGTTCGGATTACAACATACCATGGGGGACTGTCACGGAAACCGGGATAAAGCCGTTCGTTAGCGCCACCATGTCTCGGTTAGCGCAATCATGTCATCCAATCGCCCCAGTTTAGCCATTCCTTTTTTGTTTTGTGGACACATGCACCGCGCGGCGTCGTCATGATTCGCACTTAAATGTTGATTCTCTGGGGCCCCACCGTCAAAGATGCCGCAAAACCATAAGGGCGCAGAGCAGGAACAAGGAACCTCCGGATGTCGAGGATTGCTTTGGTTGACGACGACAGAAACATCCTGACGTCGGTTTCCATGACGCTTGAAGCCGAAGGCTTCGAGGTTGAAACCTATAATGACGGGCAGGCGGCGCTGGATGCCTTCAACAAGAAGCTTCCGGACATGGCGGTGTTCGACATCAAGATGCCGCGCATGGACGGCATGGACCTGCTCCAGCGGGTGCGCCAGAAATCGGCGATGCCGGTGATCTTCCTCACCTCCAAGGATGACGAGATCGACGAGGTTCTCGGGCTCCGGATGGGGGCCGACGACTATGTAAAAAAGCCCTTTTCCCAAAGGCTTCTGGTTGAACGTATCCGCGCGCTCCTGCGCCGCCAGGAGGTGATGGAGGCCGACAGCGTCGGCGAGGGCGAGACCGGCCAGATCCTCACCCGCGGCCAGCTCACGATGGATCCGCTGCGCCATTCGGTGTCGTGGAAGGGCCGCGACGTCTCGCTGACCGTGACGGAATTCCTGCTGCTCCAGGCGCTCGCGCAGCGCCCCGGCTTCGTCAAGTCGCGCGACCAGCTCATGGATGTCGCCTATGACGACCAGGTCTATGTCGACGACCGCACCATCGACAGCCATATCAAGCGGCTCCGCAAGAAGATGCGGATGGTCGATTCCGAGTTCTCGGCGATCGAAACGCTCTACGGTATCGGTTACAGATATAACGAGGAGTAGTTCCTCCGGGACATATGAATGAACAAGGCGTCGGGCGTAGACGTGGTGGGCGCCAGATCTCTCAAACGGCACAATGTCGTGCTGGGGGAGGACTGGGTCGGACCGGACGCGAGGGTTGAAACCGAACTGCGGGCCAAGCGGGAGAAGCGCGGCCTCATTTCGATCAACCGGTCTCCGCTTGCGCGCAAGATCATCACCTTCAACCTTTTGGCGATCCTCATCCTGGTCGCCGGCGTCCTGTTCCTGAACCCGTTCCGCGACAGCCTCGTGATCCAGCGCGAGCGCGGTCTCGTCGCCCAGGCCGAACTGATCGCCGAGGTCTACGAGGCGCGGCTGGGCACCGGCACCGTGGCGCGCGGCGGCTTCGATGCGCAGGGGGCGCTCCGCGCGCTCGACCTGAGGCACACCATAGAAGTCTTTGTTTTCGCTCCGAACGGCCAGATCGTCGCCACCACGTTCGGCCAGGAGCGCGGCACCCTGCGCGAGGCAACGGGCTTTTCCCGCGACGACCGCACCACCCATATCACCGACTTCCTGGGCAGCGCCTGGGAATCCGTCGCCTCGGTGCTCGCGCCGAAGGTCGAGAGCGGTGCCGCCGCGGGTGGCGAGGCGCAGGCGCGGGCGCTCCTGCCCGCGGCGCTCGCCGGCAATACCCAGGTCAAGACCGGCACCGACGCGAACGGCAGCACGATCTTCTCGGTCGCGACGCCGATCGTCGTCGGCAACCAGCCGGTGGGCGTGGTCGCCGTCACCTCGGTCGCCGGCGAGATCGACCGGCTGGTCCGCAGCGAGCGCGAGCAGGTGCTGCAGATGTTCGTGATCGCGATCCTGGTCTCGATCGGCCTCAGCCTGGTGCTCGCCTCGACCATCGCCAACCCGCTCTCCGACCTCGCCGCGGCGGCCGAGATCGGCCGCGACCGCAGCGCCCGCAAGGTCTCGCCCTCGCGGATCCGCATCCCCGACCTGACCGCGCGGCCCGACGAGATCGGCCGCCTCTCCGGCGCGCTCCGCGGCATGGTCGCGGCGCTCTACGACCGGATCGACGCGAATGAGCAGTTCGCCGCCGACGTCGCCCACGAGATCAAGAACCCGCTCGCCTCGCTCCGCTCCGCCGTCGGCACGCTCCGGATCGTCAAGAAGGACGAGCAGCGCGACAAGCTCCTCGACGTGGTCGAGCACGATGTGCGCCGGCTCGACCGGCTGGTGTCCGACATCTCCAACGCCTCGCGGCTCGACAGCGAGCTGGTCAAGGAAGAAGAGCAGACCTTCAACCTGATCAAGATGATGCGCGGTCTTTCCGACTATCTGGGCGGCGAGGCGCAGGCGAAGGGCATCGAGTTCATCACCGACCTGCCGAACGAGGCGATCACCATCGACGGGCTCGAAAGCCGGCTGGCGCAGGTCTTCGTGAACCTCATCACCAACGCGATCTCCTTCTGCGAGGAGGGCGACGCGATCCGCGTCTGGGCGCGCAAGCGCGACAACCGCGTGCTCGTCGTGGTGGAGGATACCGGGCCCGGCATTCCCGAGGCGGCGCTCACCAAGGTGTTCAACCGCTTCTATTCCGAGCGGCCGGCGAACCATTTCGGCAACAATTCGGGCCTCGGCCTGGCGATCTCCAAGCAGATCGTCGAGGCCCATGGCGGCGTGATCTGGGCCGAGAACATCCGCCCGGCCGATGCCGACATGACTTCCGACCCGCTCGGCGCCCGCTTCGTCGTCGGCCTTCCGGTCTAGGCGATGGGCGCGGTCGCGGCGCATGCCGATCCGGCCCCCCTGACACTTCACGCCAGCGCCGTGGCGCTCCAGGGCCGCGCGCTCCTGATCACCGGCCCGTCGGGCTCCGGCAAGTCCGGCCTCGCGCTGGCGCTGATGGCGCTCGGCGCAAGGCTCGTCTCCGACGACCGCACCCTGATCCTGCCGCGCCCCGAAGGCCCGCCGCTCGCCGCCGCGCCGGATCCGATCCGCGGGATGATCGAGGCGCGCTTCCTCGGCCTCCTCGCCGCCGACCCGGCGCCGCCCACGCCGATCGCCGCCATCCTCGATCTCGGCACCACCGAGACCGAGCGCCTGCCGCCCGCGCGCATGACCGATCTCGCCGGCTTCCCGCTCCCCCGGCTTCACAAGGCCGAGACGCCCCATTTTCCCGCCGCGCTGATCCAGTATCTAAGGGGCGGAGCATGCCCGATATGACCGACCGCGCCGCCCGACAGCCCGAAACCCGCCGGATCGTTCTCGTGACCGGCCCGTCCGGCGCGGGCCGCTCCACCGCGATCAACGCGCTCGAGGATTTCGGCTTCGAGGCGATCGACAACCTGCCCCTGACGCTCGTCTCGCGGCTCCTGGACGGCCGCCCGCTCGACCGGCCCCTGGTGCTCGGCGTCGATACGAGGAACCGAGATTTCTCGCTTCCCGCGCTCGGCGGCGTGCTGGAATGGCTCGCCGGCCAGCCCGCCTACGAGACGATCCTGCTCTATCTCGACTGCCGCCCCGACGTGCTCCTGCGGCGCTTCTCCGAAACCCGCCGCCGGCACCCGTTCTCGCCCGATGGCTCGCCCGAGGCCGGGATCCGGCGCGAAACCGCGCTGATCGCGCCCTTGCGCGACCAGGCCGACCGGGTGATCGACACCTCCGAACTCGGCCCGCACGATCTCCGCGCCGCCCTGCGCCGGGCCTTCGACCCCGGGCCGGGGGAGGGGCTCACCGTCTCGGTCCAGTCCTTCAGCTACAAGCGCGGGCTGCCGCAGGAGCTCGACAGCGCCTTCGACGTCCGCTTCCTCGCGAACCCGCATTGGGACCCGGCGCTGCGGCCGCTCGACGGCCGTGACGCCCGGGTGGCGGAATTCGTGCGCCGGGATCCCCGCTACGCCCCGTTCTTCGACCAGGTGGGCGCGCTCGTCACCTTCCTGCTCCCGGCCTATCTCGCCGAGGGCAAGACCCATGTCTCGCTGGGTTTCGGCTGCACCGGCGGAAAACATCGTAGCGTCGCAGTGGCCGAAAGAATGGCAAATAGGCTTGCAGAGGCGGGGTGGCGGGTGTCAATTCGTCACCGGGAACTGGAGCGCCTCACCGGCGCGCCGCGTGTCGAGTTGGGATAGTGGGCAGGATCGGTATCGTCATCGTCGCGCATGGGGGGCTCGCACAGGAATACCTGGCCGCAACCGAACATGTGGTCGGGCGCCAGGCCGATGTGGTCGCGATCCCGATCCACCCCGATGACGACCGCCGCAGCAAGGAGGCCGAGATCTGCCGGGCCGCGGATGCCGTGGACAGCGGCGACGGCGTGGTGGTGGTGACCGACATGTTCGGCGGCTCGCCCTCGAACCTCTCGCTGATGGCCTGCCGGCCGGTGGACCGCCGGATCCTCTACGGGGCCAACCTGCCGATGCTGATCAAGCTCGCCAAGTCGCGGCAGAAGCCGATCGGCGAGGCGGTGGCGGCGGCGCTGGCGGCGGGGCGCAAGTATATCGACAGCTTCGACGGGTCGTCCGGATGAGCGCGCCGGTCCGCCGCACGCTGGAGATCGTGAACGTCAAGGGGCTGCACGCGCGGGCCTCGGCGCGGCTCGTCGAAGTGGTCGAGGCGCATGACGCCTCCGCCGAAGTCCGCAAGGACGGTCTCTCGGCCTCGGGCGACAGCATCATGGGGCTCTTGATGCTTGCGGCTTCCAGAGGAAGCTCGATAGAGGTAGAGACATCGGGGCCCGAGGCGGGCAAGCTCGCGGACGCGCTGGAAGCGCTGGTCCGCGACCGCTTCGGAGAGGACATGTAGACCCCAGATCGGGACGGGACATCTTGGTCGAAAGCTATCCGCAAGCCACGCTGCACGGCCGTTCGGACCATGTGCCCTACGACAAGCGCAAGCTCAGCTACGCGAACACGTTCCACAACCCGTGGCAGGCGCTGGCGATCCGGCTCCTGGAGTGGATGACCGGAAAGATCCGGCTCCTGCGCCTGATCCGCCGGTTCGAGCGCCAGGGCGTCGTGGCGGGGCAGGGCTTCTGGCCGCGGGCGCTGGCGGTGATGGGGATCGAGCTTTGCACCCCGGCCGCGGAGATCGCCCGGATCCCGGCGACCGGCCCGGTGGTGATCGTCGCCAATCACCCGCACGGGCTGGTGGACGGGATGGTGCTGGCCGAACTCGTCGGCCGGGTGCGCGAGGATTACAAGATCCTGACCCGCTCGCTCCTGACCGGGGTCGACGAGATCTCGCAATTCATGATCCCGGTGGCCTTTCCGCACGAGGAAGGCGCGGTCCAGCAGAATCTCGAGATGCGCAAGCGCGCCATGTCCTGGCTGGCGAAGGGCGGCGTGGTGGTGGTGTTCCCCTCGGGCGCGGTGGCGGCCTCGGAGACGTTCTTCGGCCCGGCGGTCGAGGCGGAATGGAACCCGTTCACCGCCAAGATGATCCAGCGCTCGGGCGCCCATGTGGTGCCGATCCGCTTCCAGGGGCAGAACTCGCGCGCCTACCAGATCGCCAACCGGCTCTCGGCGACCCTGCGCCAGGGGCTGCTCCTGCACGAGGTGGTGCATGCCCTGAACCGGCCGCAGCGGCCGGTGGTGGGCATGCCGATCCCGCCCGGGGAGATCGCCGCCTGGTCCGGCAACCCGCGCGGCTTCATGGCCTGGCTGCGCGCGCGGACGTTGACGCTCGCCCCCTGAGGGGGTCTTTCCGAACGGAGCGCCTCCGGCGCACGCGATGCGTTTGCGCCGCCTCCGGCGTCGCCCCGGGCGAGGGGGCTCCGCCCCCTCGCGCTCCCCCGGCGCTAGCGGGTCGGGACCGGCACTTCGCCGCGGTAATCGTAGAAGCCGCGCTCGGTCTTGCGGCCGAGCCAGCCGGCCTCGACATATTTTGTCAGGAGCGGGCAGGGGCGGTACTTGGTGTCGGCCAGCCCGTCATGCAGCACGTTCATGATCGCGAGGCAGGTGTCGAGCCCGATGAAATCCGCGAGCTCCAGGGGCCCCATCGGGTGGTTGGTGCCGAGCTTCATCGCGCTGTCGATCGAGGCCACGTTGCCCACGCCCTCGTAGAGCGTGTAGACCGCCTCGTTGATCATCGGCATCAGGATCCGGTTGACGATGAAGGCCGGGAAATCCTCCGAGCTCGACGCGGTCTTGCCGATCCGCTCGACCACCTGGAGGCAGGCCTTGTAGGTGGCCTCGTCGGTCGCGATGCCGCGGATCAGCTCGACGAGCTGCATCACCGGCACCGGGTTCATGAAGTGGAACCCCATGAACTTCTCCGGCCGGTCGGTGCGCGAGGCGAGCCTTGTGATCGAGATCGACGAGGTGTTCGAGGTCAGGATCGTATGCGGCGCGAGGTGCGGTACCAGGTCCTCGAAGATCGCCACCTTCACCGTCTCGCGCTCGGTCGCGGCCTCGATGATCAGGTCGCACTGGCCCAGGTCCGTGAGCGTCAGCGTCGTCCTGATCCGCTTCAGCGCCGCCTCGAGATCGGCCTGCGCGATCCTGCCGCGCGTGACCTGGCGGCCGAGATTGGTGCGGATCAGTTCGAGTGCGTGATCGAGCGCGTCGCGGCTGATATCGGTCATCAGCACGTCGTAGCCGGCCACCGCGAAGACATGCGCGATGCCATTGCCCATCTGGCCCGCACCGACGATCCCGACCGTCCTGATCTCCATCACCCGCTCTCCGTCCTGATTTTCGCGACTTTATGGTCGCCGCATCGCAGCGGTGCAAGGAGGAACCGCCGGAACGCAACAGGCCCGCCACCGGGGCGGGCCTGCGAAAGACGCGGGAGAAGGCGGGTCAGAGCTTCTCGACCAGCTCCGGCACGGCGGTGAAGAGGTCGGCCACCAGCCCGTAATCGGCGACCTGGAAGATCGGCGCCTCCTCGTCCTTGTTGATCGCGACGATGACCTTGCTGTCCTTCATCCCCGCGAGGTGCTGGATCGCGCCGGAGATCCCGACCGCGACATAGAGGTTCGGCGCCACCACCTTGCCGGTCTGGCCCACCTGCCAGTCGTTCGGCGCATAGCCCGAATCCACCGCCGCGCGCGAGGCGCCCACCGCGGCACCGAGCTTGTCGGCGAGCTTCTCGATCAGCGCGAAATCCTCCTGGGAGCCCACGCCGCGGCCGCCCGACACGACGATCCCCGCCGAGGTCAGCTCCGGCCGGTCGCTCTCGGCCACCTTGTCCTCGACCCAGGACGACAGCCCCGGATCGGCCGCCGCCGCGACCGTCTCGACCGGCGCCGAACCGCCCGTGCCCGCCGCCTCGAAGGTCGAGGTCCGGATCGAGATCACCTTGACCGGATCGCCCGATTTCACCGTCTGGATCGCGTTGCCGGCATAGATCGGCCGCTCGAAGGTCTCGGCATCGACGACGCCCGAAACATCCGAGATCACCATCACGTCGAGCAGCGCCGCCACCCGGGGCAGCACGTTCTTGGCGTCTGTCGTCGCCGGCGCCACGATGTGCGAATAGTCGCCCGCGAGCGACACGATCAGCGCCGCGGTCGGCTCCGCGAGGCGATGCCCCAGCGTCGGATCCTCGGCGACCAGAACCCTGGCCACGCCCGCGATCGTCGCCGCCTGCGCGCCGGCCTCGGCCGCCGACGCCCCGGCGCAGAGCACCGTGACCTCGCCCAGGCCCTTCGCCGCCGTGACCGCCTTCGCGGTGGCGTCCATGTTCAGGTGCCCGTCGGTCACCTCGCCCAGAAGAAGAACGGCCATCAGATCACCCCCGCCTCGTCCTTGAGTTTCGCCACCAGCTCGTCGACCGAGCCCACGATCACGCCCGCCTTCCGCGTTGCCGGTTCCGCCGTCTTCACGATGGTCAGGCGCGGCGTGACGTCGACGCCGTAATCGGCGGGCGTCTTCTCGTCCAAGGGCTTCTTCTTCGCCTTCATGATGTTCGGCAAGGACGCGTAGCGCGGCTCGTTCAGCCGCAGATCGACCGAGACGATGGCCGGCATCTTGACCTTGATCGTCTGCAGCCCGCCATCGACCTCGCGCGTGACCAGCGCATGGTCGCCGTCGAGATCGAGCTTCGAGGCGAAGGTCGCCTGCGCCCAGCCGGTCAGCGCCGCCAGCATCTGGCCGGTGGCGTTCATGTCGTTGTCGATCGCCTGCTTGCCGCAGAGCACCAGGCCCGGGCCCTCGGCGTCGATCACCGCCTTCAGGAGCTTCGCCACCGCCAGCGGCTCGATATCGGTATTCACGTCATCGGCGGCCACGATCAGGATCGCCCGGTCGGCGCCCATCGCCAGCGCGGTCCGGAGCGTTTCCTGCGCCTGCTTCACGCCGATGGAGACCGCGATGATCTCCTCGGCCTTGCCCGCTTCCTTCAGCCGGATCGCCTCTTCGACGGCGATCTCGTCGAACGGGTTCATCGACATCTTCACATTGGCAAGGTCGACCCCGGATCCGTCCGCCTTCACACGGACCTTCACGTTGTAGTCGATCACCCGTTTCACGGGCACGAGAACCTTCATGGCGCGCAACTCCCTCTGCTACAGTGCCCCGGTGGGCCCATGCGTGTCGGAGGCGGTGTTATCCCGCTCCCGCAGGAGAAAACAGTGCAAAATCGACGCGGGGTGCGACGTCACCGGCAGAAAGCCGGGCCGGGCGGTGAAATCCCGCCGCTCAGAGCCCGAGCGCCCAGCGGAGTCCCATGGCCACGATCCCCAGAACCCCGACCCCGGCGCACCAGAGCGCCAGGAACCAGGCCCCGCGGCGCAGCCAGGGCGGCATCAGTGATAGCCTTCATGCGGGTCCACCTTGCCGCGGAACACCCAGTAGGCATAGGCGGTATAGGCGAGGATCACCGGCAAGAGCACCGCCGCGCCATAAAGCGCGAAGGCGAGGCTCTTCTCCGGCGCCGCCGCCTGCCAGATCGTCAGCGCGGGCGGCACCATCATCGGGTAGAAGCTGATCCCGATCCCCACGAAGCACGCCACGAAGAAGCCGAGCGCGGCGAGGAAGGGCTGGAGGTCGCGCCGGGCCTTGAGCCCGGTGAAGAACGCCCAGGCCAGCGCCAGCATCACCGCCGGCACCGCCATGGTCCAGAGCGAGGCGGGGAGGTTGAACCAGCGCTGGAAATAGGCGGGCTCCTGCAGGGGCGTCATCAGGCTCACCACGCCGATCAGCACCAGCGTCGCGGCCCCGAGCCGGCCCGCATGGGCGCGCATCCGCTCCTGCAACATTCCCGTGGTCTTGTAGTTCAGCCAGGCCGCGCCGAGGAGCGCGTAGCCCACCACCAGAGCCACCCCGGTCAGCACCGAGAACGGCGTCAGCCAGTCGAACCAGCCGCCCGCATAGGCGCGGTTCTCCACCTCGATCCCCTGCACCAGCGCCCCGAGCGCGATGCCCTGGCACAGCGCCGCTACCGTGGAGCCGCCGAAGAACGCCGCGTCCCAGACCTTCCGCCAGCGCTCGGTGCGCCAGCGATACTCGAAGGAGACGCCGCGGAAGATCAGCGCCAGCAGCATCAGCGTGATCGGCATGTAGAGCGCCGGCAGCACCACCGCGTAAGCGAGCGGAAACACCGCGAAAAGCCCGCCGCCGCCGAGGATCAGCCAGGTCTCGTTGCCGTCCCACACCGGCGCGACCGAGTTCATCGCCACGTCGCGGTCGCCATCGTCGCCGGCGAAGGGAAACAGGATGCCGATCCCCAGGTCGAACCCGTCGAGGATCACGTAGGTCAGCACCGCGAAGGCGATCAGGCCGGCCCAGATGAAGGCGAGATCGAAGGGCATGGCTCTTTCCTCAGGTGCTGGCGGCGCCGCGGGCCGCGCGCACCGGCGCGTCCCGCAGGCCGAGTTTCGGAGTGGCGGGCGGGCGCCCCATCATCCGCAGGAGGTAGAAGGTACCCGCGCCGAACACGAAGAAATAGACGCAGACGAAGGCGACGAGCGAGGTCGCCACCGCCGGCGCCGCGACGGGCGAGAGCGACTCGGCGGTCCGCAACAGCCCGTAGACCGTGAAGGGCTGGCGCCCGACCTCGGTGGCGATCCATCCGGCCAGCACCGCGACGAAGCCCGAGGGCGCCATCACGAGGCAGGCCCGGTGCAGCCAGCGGTCCTCGTAGAGCCGCCCCCGCGCGCGCTGGACCAGGCTCCAGAGCCCGAGCCCCAGCATTGCGAAGCCGAGCCCCACCATCACCCGGAAGCTCCAGAACACGATGGGCACCGGCGGCTCGTCCGCGTCGGGCACGGTATCGAGCCCGGCCAGTGGCGCGTTCAGGTCATGCTTCAGGATCAGCGAGGATAGCTTCGGGATTTCCACCGCGTAATCCACCCGCTTCTCCGCCGGGTTCGGAATCCCGAACAGGATCAAGGGCGCCCCGTCCGGATGGCTGTCGTAATGGCCCTCCATCGCCATGACCTTCACCGGCTGGTACTCCAGCGTGTTCAGCCCATGCGCGTCGCCCGCGAAGATCTGCAGCGGCGTCACCAGCGCCGCCATCCACATCGCCATGGAGAACATCCGCCGCGCCTCCTTGTCGGCCCGGTTCCGCAACAGGTGCAGCGCGCCGACGCCGCCCACCACCAGGGCCGTGGTCAGGTAGGCCGCCAGCACCATATGCACCAGCCGGTAGGGGAAGGACGGGTTGAACACGATCGCCCACCAGTCTTCCGGCACGAACTGGCCGTTTTCGGCGATGGCGAACCCCGCCGGCGTCTGCATCCAGGAATTCACCGCCAGGATCCAGGTCGCCGACATCAGCGTCCCCGCCGCGACCATGGCCGTCGCCAGCATGTGCAGCCCGTCGCCCACCCGGTCGCGCCCGAACAGCATCACGCCCAGGAACCCCGCCTCGAGGAAGAAGGCCGAGAGCACCTCATAGGCCATCATCGGCCCCAGCACCGGCCCGGTCCTGTCGGCGAAGACCGACCAGTTGGTGCCGAACTGGTAGGACATGACGAGCCCCGAGACGACGCCCATGCCGAAAGCCACCGCGAAGATCTTCTTCCAGTAGTCGAACAGCACCAGGTAGGTCCGGTCGCGCGTCACGAGCCAGAGCCCGTTCAGCACCGCGAGAAAGCTCGCGAGCCCGATGGAAAAGGCCGGAAAGACGATGTGGAACGACACGGTGAAGGCGAACTGGATCCGCGCCAGCGTCTCCGCGGTGACTCCGTCGAGCATCCTGTCCCTCCGTTCCGGCCCCCCAATACCTATTCCGCCGCGCCGCCGGGGCGATGCGGCAGAACGCCCCGGCCGCTCAGACGGGGGCGTCCTCGGGATGGAAGCAGGCGGCCTGGTGCCGGTCGCCCGAAAGCTGCGGCTCGGTCCGGCGGCAGCGGTCGCTCGCCTTCCAGCAGCGCGGCGCGAAGGGGCAGCCGGGCGGCACGTTCAGGGGCGAGGGCAGCTCGCCCACGAGCTTGATCCGCTCCTTCTGGTGCGTCGGATCGGCCACCGGCGTCGCCGACAGAAGCGCGCGCGTATAGGGATGGCGCGGCGCCGCGAAGATCGCGTCCCGGCTGCCCGCCTCCACGGTCTTGCCCAGATACATCACCATCACATCGTCGGCGATGTGGCGCACCACCGAAAGATCGTGCGAAATGAACAGGTAGGCGAGTTTGAGACGCTCCTGCAACTCCATGAGAAGGTTCAGGATCTGGCTCTGGATCGACAGGTCCAGCGCCGAGACGGGCTCGTCCAGCACCAGGACCCGCGGCGCCAGCATCAGCGCGCGCGCCACCGCGATCCGCTGCCGCTGCCCGCCCGAGAACATGTGCGGATAGCGGTCGTAATGCTCGGGCCGGAGCCCGACCAGCGCCATCGTCTCGCGCACCTTCGCCTCGCGCTCGGGCGCGCTCATCCGGGGCTGGTTGATCACCAGGGGCTCGGCCAGGATCGCGCCGATCCGCTGCCGCGGGTTGAGCGAGCTCTGCGGGTCCTGGAACACGATCTGCACCTTCGAGCGCAGTTGCCGCCAGGTCTCGGGCAGCGCTTTCACCCCGTCGATCTCGAGCGTCCCCTCGGTCGGCTCCTCGATCATCGTCACCAGCCGCGCGAGCGTCGACTTGCCGCAGCCGGATTCGCCGACCACGGCGAGCGTCTTGCCGGGCTCGATGGAAAAGCTCGCCCGGTTCAGCGCGCGCACCACCTGCGGCTTGCCGAACAGCCCGCCCCCCACGGCGTAGTGCCGGGTGAGCGCGCGGGCGGTGGCGACGGGCGGCCGGCTCATGCCTCCGCCTCCGCCGCCGCAGGCGCCGCAAGCGGGTAGTGGCACCGCGCCGTGCCGGGCTCCTGCACCGGCGGCGGCACCGTCCGGCAGGTCTCGTCGGCGCGGGTGCAACGCGGCGAGAACAGGCAGCCCGCCGGCCGGTCGAACTGTCCCGGTACCACGCCCGGAATGGTCGGCAGCCGCCGCTCGGTGGCGCGCTCGGGCAGGGCGGCGAGAAGTGCCGCGGTATAGGGATGCCGCGGCGCCGCGAAAAGATCGCGCACCGGCTGGTCCTCCACCTTCTGGCCGGAATACTGCACCGAGACGCGCTCGGCGGTCTCGGCCACCACGCCCATGTCATGGGTGATCAGGATCAGCGCCATCCCGGTCTCGGCCTGAAGCCCGGTCAGGAGATCGAGGATCTGCGCCTGCATGGTCACGTCGAGCGCCGTCGTCGGCTCGTCGGCGATCACGAGCCGCGGCTTGCAGGCCAGCGCCATGGCGATCATCACCCGCTGGTTCATGCCTCCCGAGAGCTGGTGCGGAAAGGCCGAAAGCCGCCGCTCCGGATCGGGGATGCCCACCAGCTCCATCAGCTCCACCGCCCGCTTCTGCCGCGCCGCCTTGTCGAGATCGAGATGCGCCTTGAGCGCCTCCCGGATCTGGAATCCCACCGTGAAGCAGGGGTTCAGCGACGACATCGGCTCCTGGAAGATCATCGCGATGTCCTTGCCGACGATCTGCCGCCGCGCCCGTGCCGAGATCCCGCGCAAGTCGGTCCCGTCGAAGCTCATCCGGTCGGCGGTGATCGTCGCGGTCCAGGGCAGGAGCCCCATCATCGCCAGCATCGACACCGACTTGCCGGACCCGCTTTCGCCCACGATGGCGAGGATCTCGCCCGTCTTCACGTCGATATCGACGCTGTCCACCGCCCGGAAGCTGCCCGAGGCGGTGGCGAATTCGACGGTGAGGTTGCGGATCTCTAGGAGTGACACGAACTGGTCCTTGTATGGCCGTCAGGTGGGCTCATTGAATGGCAATGCTTGAACTGTTATATCTGCGGCAGCGGCTTTCGGAGGCTCGGAGTCTCATGACGGATCTACTTCTCCTTGACGGAGAGAAGGAGCAGAACGGCGAAACGCCCCAGCCGGGCGAGTACGGGCCGGCACGCTTCTATTGAAACGCACCACGTAACCTGCGGGCATCGTCCATCTTTTCCTTCTCGGCGTAGTATTGGCGGCGACCTGTCCGGTCGCGGATGTTCAACTCGTCCTCCAGCACGCGAATAGCGTCTTCCGCCAGTTCGGTCGCCTTGTGTTCCATCAGAAAAAGGTCGACCAGAACCGCTTCCTTCCGGTCGAGCGACAGCGTGCGATAGCGGTCGGACCGCATGTCGTCCGCCATCTGGTTGATCATCCGGATCTGGTGGTAGAACGTCACCAGCGGCTTGATCTCGGCCTCCTTCAGGACGTCCACATCGGAGATCAGCCGCTCGTCGAACATGGTCCCCGAGACTCTGGTCACGAAAGGCGTGTAGGGCGTGGCGTCTGTATGGCCGGTTTTGGCGGACGGATCCGCGAAGGCCGCTCTGACCCGCGTGGCTTTTTCGCCGAACGTGCCTTGCGAGTAGAGATCGAACCAGATCGGCTTGATGTCGCTCCACATCGCCCGCAGGAGATCTTCGCGCCGTTCTTCGCGGAGGTGCTGCCTCTCGGCGCGTTCCTTGCGCTGGTTGAGGCTCCAGGTAACCAGGGCGATTCCGCCGGTCAGGACGACGCCGCCGAAGCTGATCAGGCCGGTCAGGATACCGGCCTGAACCCGTTCGTCCCCGACCGTGAATCCGAGCCATCCAAGGAATTGAAGCATCGCTCAGCTCCGCTTCAGCTTCGGGTCGAGCGCGTCGCGGAGCCCGTCGCCCATCAGGTTGATGGCGAGCACCGTGACGAGGATCGCCAGGCCCGGAAAGGTCACCACCCACCAGGCGCGCAGGATGAACTCGCGGGCCTCGGCCAGCATGGTGCCCCATTCCGGTGTCGGCGGCTGCGCGCCCATGCCGAGAAAGCCCAGCGCGGCGGCGTCGAGGATCGCGGTGGAGAAGGACAGCGCCGCCTGCACGATGATCGGCGCAAGGCAATTGGGCAGCACGGTCACGAACATCAGCCGCGGCAGCCGCGCGCCCGCGACCCTGGCCGAGATCACGTAGTCCTTGGTCCGCTCGCTCAGCACCGAGGCACGGGTGAGCCGCACGTAATGCGGCTGCAGCACCAGCGCGATGGCGATCATCGCATTGGTGAGCGAGGGCCCGAGGATCGCCACCAGCACCAGTGCAAGGAGAAGCGACGGGAACGCCAGGATCACGTCCATGAACCGCATGATGATCGTGTCGAGCCAGCGCGGCCCGAACCCGGCCACGAGCCCCATCAGGATCCCGCCCGAGGCCGCGACCACCACCACGACGATCCCGACAAAGAACGAATAGCGCGCGCCGTTCAGGAGCCGCGAGAGCATGTCGCGGCCGAGCGGGTCGGTGCCGAGCGGAAACGCCCAGCTCCCGCCCTCTTCCCAGGCAGGCGGCACGAGTGTCGATTGGCGGAATTGCTCGGTCGGGTCGTAGGGCGCGATCAGCGGCGCGAAGATCGCCACGAAGACGAAGACGGCGAAGAACCAGAGCCCGATCACCGCGCCCCGGTTCTCGCGGAAATAGTACCAGAACTCGGCAAGCGCGCTGGGGCGGGCAGGGGCGGCGGCGGTCTCGGCCATCAGCGGCTCCTGATCTTCGGGTTGATGAGGCCGTAAAGCAGGTCGACCGTCAGGTTCACCGCCATCACCATGACCGCGATCAGGAGGAGCCCGCCCTGCACCACCGGGTAGTCGCGGCGGAAGATCGAATCGACCATCCACTTGCCGATCCCGGGCCAGGAAAAGATCGTCTCGGTCAGGATCGCGCCGGCCAGCAGCGTGCCCACCGAGAGGCCGATCACCGTCACCACCGGGATGAGCGCGTTCCTGAGCGCATGGAGCGCGTTCACCCGGAACGGCGTCAGCCCCTTGGCGCGGGCGGTGCGGATATAGTCCTCCGACAGCACCTCCAGCATCGCCGAGCGGGTCTGCCGGGCGATGACGGCGAGCGGGATCGTGCCCAGCACGATGGTCGGCAGGATCAGGTGCCGGACCGCCGAGCCGAACGCGCCCTTCTGGCCCGACAGCAGGGAATCGATCAGCATGAACCCGGTGGTGCTGTCGAAGAAATAGATCAGATCGATCCGCCCCGAGACCGGCGTCCAGCCGAGATTGCCCGAGAACACGATGATCAGGAGCAGCGCCCACCAGAAGATCGGCATCGAATAGCCCACCAGCGCCGTCGACATCAAAAGCCGGTCGAAGAACTTGCCCCGGTTCACCGCCGCGATCACCCCGGCGGGCAGCCCGATCAGGATCGCGAAGATGATGGCGCAGATCGACAGTTCCAGCGTGGCGGGAAACAGCGCGAAGAACTCGTCCCAGACCGGCCGCTTGGTGACGAAGGACTGGCCCAGATCGCCTTGCAGGACGCCGGTCAGGTAATCCCAGAACTGCGCCAGCATCGGCTGGTCGAACCCGTATTGCTTCACCAGCGCGTCGTAGCGCTCCTGGGTCATGCCGCGCTCGCCCGCCATCACGATGATCGGATCGCCGGGCAGCACCCGGATGAAGGCGAAGGAGATCACTGTCACGCCGATGAAGGTCGGCACGAAGGTCAAGAGCCGCGAAAGGAAGAATCGGATCATGTCGCCACCACCGTCAGCCCGCGCGCGAACCGGGTCAACTGCCGGCAACCGGTGTCGGTGACGAGGAGCACGTCCTCGATCCGCACGCCGAAGCTCGCCGTGTCGTAAAGCCCCGGTTCGTCGGTAAACACCATCCCCGCCTCCAGCACCTGCCCATTGCCACGCATGATATAGGGCGCCTCGTGGACATCTCGACCGAGGCCGTGCCCGGTCTTGGTGCGGATCCGGTCGGCATAGGGCGAGGCTTCCAGCACCGAGATCACCGCGTCGTCCACCTCATGCGCCGTCACGCCCGCCCGGGTCGCCGCCTGGCCCGCATCGTTGGCGGCCAGGACCGTGGCATAGACCGCCTCCGCCTCGGCGCTGGCATGGCCGACGAAGACCGTGCGGGTAATGTCGGCCGCAAAGCCGCCCCAGCGGCCGCCGAAATCGATCAAGAGCGCATCGCCTTCCTTCAGCGCGTAATCGGCCCGGGCCGAGGCATGGGGCAGGGCGGAGTTCTCCGCCGCCGCGACGATCGGCCCGAAGGACAGGTCCTCGGCGCCGTGATGAAACAGGAGCTGGATCAGCCGGCTCTCGAGCGCCTTCTCGGTCTGCCCCGGCCGCACGCCGTCGAGCAACTCCGCCAGCGCCGCCTCCGACAGTGCCAGCGCCCGCTCCAGCGCCGCGACCTCCTCGGGTGTCTTGCACAGGCGCAGCCCGGCGATCTCCGCCTCTGCGTCAACGATTTCAAGGCCTTGAAAGGCGGTCTTGAAGGCATGATGCACAAAGACCCGCATCACCTGCCCCTCCACCGCGATCCGCCCGAGCGGCATATGCGCCGCCAGCGCCGCGAAGGCGCCCGCATAGCCATCCTGGTCGCGCCAGTCGAACACCGGCCCCTCGAAGCCCAGGAGCGCGAAGGAGTCGAGTTCCAGATTGGGCACGATGGCGGCCGGCGGGCCCTCGGGCGGCACCAGGATCACCAGAGGCCGCTCGTGGCTGTGAAAGCTGTGGCCGGTCATGCGGGTGAAATTCGGCCCCGGCACGAGGGCAACGGCATCGACCCCGAGCCGGCCGGCCAGGGCGGCATAGTCCTGAAGGCGTTCGGTCATGGTGCGGGTGAAAAGGCGGGGCCGCAGCCGGCCCCGCCCGTCACGTCACTCGGCCAGGCCGACTTCGGTGAAGATATG
Organism: Paracoccaceae bacterium; assembly: GCA_003605175.1. Taxonomy (GTDB): domain Bacteria; phylum Pseudomonadota; class Alphaproteobacteria; order Rhodobacterales; family Rhodobacteraceae; genus Ovoidimarina. Next base: position 330,099 of record QWDA01000001.1, read on the forward strand.
CCCGCCCAGCGGGTGGACCTTGTAGCCCTCGACCTCGGGCCGGACCGGCATGAACACCACCGAATGGGCGATCGTGTCCCAGGGCGCCTGCTCCTTGAACACGGCCTGCGCCTCTTGGTAGAGCCGGGTCCGTTCGGCCTGGTCGGTGCTGGTCTTGGCCTTCTGGATCAGGTCCTCGAACGGCTGATGGCACCATTGCGCCCTGTTCGACCCGCCGACGCCGTCGCAGCCCAGAAGCACGGCGAGGAAGTTGTCCGGATCGCCGTTGTCGCCGGTCCAGCCCAAGAGAACCGCGCCGTCCCGGTCCACCGCCTTCGACCGCTCCAGGTACTCGCCCCAGTCATAGGTGACGATCTCGACGTCGATCCCCAGCTTGGCGAGGTCGGACTGCATCAGTTCCGCCATGCGCCGCGCGTTCGGGTTGTAGGGCCGCTGCACCGGCATCGCCCAGATCTTCATCGACGGGATCGACACGCCTTCCGCCTCGAGCATCGCCTTGGCGGCCTCGGGATCGTAGGCATCGTCCACCACGTCGTTGTTGTACGACCACATGGTCGGCGGGATCGGGTTCTTGGCGATCTGGCCCGAACCCTGGAACACCACGTCGATGATCGCCTGCTTGTCGATCGCCATGTTCAGCGCCTTGCGCACCTTCGGATTGTCGAACGGCGCCTGCTGGGTGTTGTAGGCCAGATAGCCCACGTTCAGGCCTTCCTGCTCCAGCACGTTGATGCCCGAATCGTCCTTCATCGCCTGCACGTCGGCCGGGTTCGGGTAGGGCATGATGTGGCATTCGCCCGCCTGCAGCTTCTGATAGCGCACCGAGGCGTCGGGCGTGATCGCGAAGACCAGGTTGTCGACCTTCGGCAGCCCCTCGGCCCAGTAGTCGGCGTTCTTCTCGTAGCGGATCACCGCGTCCTTCTGGTAGGCGACGAAGCTGAACGGACCGGTGCCGATCGGCGCCTGGTTGATCATCTCCGGCGTGCCGGCGGCCGCCATCGCGTCGAAATATTCCTTCGACTGGATCGAGGCGAAGTCCATCGCGAGGTTGGCGATGAACGGCGCTTCGGGACGGGTCAGGGTGAACTTGACGGTGAGGTCGTCCACCGCCTCGATCGACTCGATCAGGTCGGGCATGCCCATGCCCTGGAAGTATTCCCAGCTTCCCTCGGTCTCGATCTGGCGCATGAAGGTATGCACCACGTCCTCCGCGTTGAAATCGCGGGTCGGGGTGAAGAGGTCGTTCGCGTGGAACTTCACGCCCGGGCGCAGGTGGAAGACGTAGACCAGCCCGTCCTCCGAAGCATCGTAGCTCAGTGCGAGGCCCGGCTGCGTCTCCGTGGTGCCGGTCACGAACTCGAAGAGCTGGTTGTAGACCGGGTGCGAAGAGGCGTCGAAGGTCGTGCCGGAAGTGTAGAGCGCCGGGTCGAAGCCCTCGGGCGAGCCTTCCGAGCAATAGACCAGCGTCTGCGCCATGGCAGACGAAAGCGCGAGGGCCGATACCAGCCCGGCGCCCGCCAATACGTACTTGAGTTTCATGATATAACTCCCTGTCAAACTTTGCTGTCCTGGTCTTTTCAACCATGTTCGCGCGTCGCGTCCCCGGAATGGGACGCTTCAATCGCCCCCGACGCGCCGGGGGCATCGCTCGCAGCGGCGCCGGCCAAGCTGCCATGGCCCCACGCGTGCGTTTCCTTGCGGACGCCGCGTCCTCCCCGATGCCGGGGGGTGCGGCGGCCGGCATGTCTCCGAACCGTCATCCGGTCCCGATCCATCGCGCTAGCTTGGCCCGTCTTCGCCCGATCTTGCAAGAGCCGCTTTTCGGTCCGCGCCGTCCGGCTTCGCGCCGCCGGTCCCCGCCAATTTGCGGTCAGGCGGTGTACGGGCTGTGTACAGGTTGTGTACGGGTTGTGCCACCCTGCCTGTCGCGCCCCGGATCCCCGTCACTGCCCGAAAGGGCCGGTTCGGTGATCTGCCGGTGTACGGGTAGTGTACAGGTTGTGTACGGGTTGTGCAGGGCCGTCCGGCCCGGACCCGCCGCCTGCGATCTCTCGTGGATCATCCGGCCCCCGGGCAAGCGCGGCCCTGTCCGGACCCGCTCGCCCGACGCTCAGTGTTGGCGAGGTCCCCTTGAATCAAGGGCATTTCCCGCCCGGCAGCCAAGTGACCCGAGCTCACGCGTGGATCGACATCCGGTCGAGCAGTGCCGCCCGGTCGAGCTCCGCCTTCCGCCCCTCGACGATCACCGACCCCCGCTCCAGCAGATAGAACCGGTCCCCCAGATCCCAGGCAAAACTGAAATACTGCTCCACCAGGATGATCGCCATATCCCCCCGCGCCCGCAGGCTCCCGATCACCCGGCCGATCTGCTGGATGATGTTGGGCTGGATCCCCTCGGTGGGCTCGTCGAGCAGAAGCAGCTTCGGCTTGGCGATCAGCGCCCGCGCGATGGCCAGTTGCTGCTGCTGCCCGCCCGAGAGGTCTCCTCCGCGTCGCCCGAGGAAGTCCCTGAGAATGGGGAACAATTCGAAGATCTCGTCGGGGATGGCATGTTCCGAGCGAGGCAGGCAGGCAAAGCCGGTCTCGAGATTCTCCTTCACCGTCATCAGCGGAAAGATGTCGCGCCCCTGCGGCACGTAGCCCACGCCCTTCTGCGCCAGGACATGCGCGGGCACCTTGCCGATCTCCTCGCCGCCAAGCCGGTAGCTGCCGCCCGAGCGCGGATGCGTTCCCGAGATCGCCTTCAGGAGCGAGGTCTTGCCAACCCCGTTCGTTCCCATCACGCAGGTGATCTCGCCCTGCGCCGCGGTCAGGTCAATGCCGTTCAGGATCCGGCTGCCGCCGTAATGGAGCGTCAGCCCCGCGATCTCGAGAAGCTCACCGGCCAAGATACACCTCGATCACCTGCTCGTCCTTCGTGACATGGTCGATCGAACCCTCGGCCAGCACCGACCCCTCGTGCAGCACCGTCACCCGGCATTCGAGCCGGCGGACGAACTCCATGTCATGCTCCACCACCACCACCGCGCGGGTCTTCGCGGCCTCCTTGAGAAGGTCCGTCGTATGTTCCCGCTCGGCCGGCGTCATGCCCGCGGCTGGCTCGTCGACCAGGAGAAGCCGCGGCTCCTGCGCCAGCAGCATCCCGATTTCCAGCCATTGCTTCTGGCCGTGGCTCAACTCGCCCGCCTTCCGCCCCAGCGTTGCCGTCAGGCCGATCTCCTCGGCCAGTTCCGCCACCCGGTCGCGGTCCGCCTGCGATGGCCTGAACATAAGCACGGCCAAGGGGCCACGGTCTTTCTTCAATGCCATCAACAGGTTGTCGGCGACGCTTTGATCCTCGAACACGGTCGGCCGCTGGAACTTCCGGCCCACCCCTTCCTGCGCGATCCGGCTTTCCGACAGGCCCCGCAGCGAGCGCGGCGGCTCGCCCCAGGTGATGGTGCCGCTGTCGGGCCGGGTCTTGCCGGTGATGATGTCCATGAAGGTGGTCTTGCCGGCCCCGTTCGGCCCGATCACCGCGCGCAGCTCCGCCTCGCCGATCGAGAAGGAGAGGTTGTTGATCGCCTTGAACCCGTCGAAGGAGACCGAAACGCCGGACACTTCCAGAAGCTGGGGCATTACTCCTGCGCCTCCCGTTCTCTCAGGCTGCCATGGTCGGGGCCCAGATCCGCGCCATGGCGGCTCGGGCTGCGCCGCTCGGTCACAAGGTCCACCAGCCCGCCGATCCCCTTCGGCGCGAACAGCGTCACGCCCACGAAGGAGAGGCCCAGCAGGATGGTCCACCAGTCGACCCACTGGATCCGGACCGGCCCCAGCACCAGATCGGGCGCCTGCCCGCCGGTGAACCAGGTCGAGAGCAGCGATACCAGCGCCGCCCCGATCACCGCGCCGTAGAGCCGCCCGCGCCCGCCGATGGCGACCCAGACCGCGAGGTAGATCGAGGCGATGGGCGCGATCTCGGCCGGATTGATGATCCCGGCCTGCGGGTAGTAGAGCGCGCCGGCGATGCCGGCGATGATCGCGGTCAGGGTGAAGACGAAGAGCTTGAACGCCTCGACCGAATAGCCGAGGAACCGCACCCGCGCCTCATCGTCGCGGATCCCCCGGATCACCGAGCCGAACTTGCCCGAAACCACCCAGGCGCACAGCACGTAGCCGAGCCCTAGTGCGAAGGCCGAAGCCCAGAAGAACCAGAGCGAGATCGCCGATTGCGGCACCTCGCCGAGCCCCGGCAGGTTCTGCAGCCCGGAAAGGCCGTTATTGCCCCGGAGCCCGCTGTCGTTCTGGAAGAGATAGAGCGACAGCGCCAGCGTCATCGCCTGGGTCAGGATCGAGAGATAGACCCCGGTCACCCGGCTCCGGAAGGCGAGCCAGCCGAACACCAGCGCAAGCAGCCCCGGCACCAGCACCACCGCCAGAAGCTGCAAGGTCAGCGAATGCGCGAAGATCCAGACGGGCGGGAATTCCGAGGCGCCGACCACGCCGAAGATCTGCGTCGCGATCCCGTCGGAAATCTCCTCGGGCGTCGGGGGCAGAGGGGCGTTGGCGAGGCTTTCCACCACGATCAGCCGGGTGCGCGCGTACATGAGCCACATGCCCACCGCGTAGCCGCCGATCCCGAAGAACGCCATGTGCCCGAGCGACAGGATCCCGCAATAGCCCCAGACCAGGTCCATCGCCAGCGCCACCAGGCAGAGGCAGAGGGTCTTGCCCAGGGTCTTGACGAAGCTCGTGGAAATCGCCCCGGTGCCGGACCCGTCCGCGAGAAGGGTCACCGCCAGGGTGAACAGCGCCAGGCAGGCGAGGAACACCAGGATCGAGGGCTGCCGCAGCACCAGCGGGCGGCGGGGCGGGGCGGCGAAGGCGGTGTCAGCCATGGTCCGGCATGCCCTTCTTCTTGGCGAAAATACTCCGGGGGTGCGGGGGCAGAGCCCCCGCTCGCGGCGGTGCCGAAGGCAGCGCAACCATTCTCACGTCTCCACCGCCCGGCCCTTGAGCGCGATGATCCCGCGCGGCCGGAACTGGATGAACAGGATGATGAACAGGATCATGTAGGTCTGCGCCGCCAGCGTGTTGGACGGGTTGAACCACTCGATCCCCTTCTGCAGCGACCCCACCAGCGAGGCGCCGAGAAGCGCGCCGAAGATGTTGCCGACCCCGCCCACGACGACGGTCATGAAGCTCTGCACGATGTAGTCCTGCCCCATCTCAGAGGTCACCTTGGCATAGAGCCCGATGGCGACGCCGGCGATCCCGGCGATGCCCGAGCCGAAGCCGAAGGTCAGCATGTTGATCCGGTCGGGGTTGATCCCCATCGAGCCCGCCATGCGCGGGTTCTGGGTGACCGCGCGCACCTCGAGGCCGAGCCGGGTGCGGTTCATCACGAAGAGGAACAGGCCGAGGAAGATCATCGCGAGCACGAAGATCGCGATCCGAATGTAGCTGATCGCCACCACGTCGTTGAAGACGAGCGAGCCGTCGAGCCAGTCGGGCGCCGTCAGCGGCCGCGCCTGGGTGCCGAAGATGTTCTTGGCCAGCTGTTGCAGCGCGACGGAGATGCCGAAGGTGGCCAGGAGCGTCTCGAGCGGCCGGTGGTAGAGCCAGCGGATCACCAGCCGCTCCATCGCCACGCCGGCGGCGAAAGTGACCGCGAAGGCGATGGGCAGAGCGACGAGGATCGAGACGGTGTAGCTCGGAATGAGCTGCTGCACCACGTAGCCGGTATAGGCGCCCATCATGATGAACTCGCCATGGGCCATGTTGATGACCCGCATCACACCGAAGGTGATCGCGAGGCCGATGGCGGCGAGGAAATAGATCGAGGCGAGCGAGATCGCATCGAGGAGGAGGTCGGCCGATTGCATCATCCCGACGCGGAACTCGATGGCGTCGAGCGCGTCCTGCGCGGCCAGTGCCACCGCGGCCGGCGCGCCGACATAGCGCTCGTGGAACACGAAGCGGTCCAGCGTCTCGTCGACCTGCGCCTCGGTGGCGACCGGCTGGACCACGCCGGTTTCGGCCAGGGCGGCATAGGCGCGATCGCGGGCGTCCTCGCTGTCGAGCGTGGCCACCCGGATGCCGGCCACCGCCCCGTCCTCGATATTGGCGATCAGCGCGTTGCGCTTGTCGCCGCGGCTGATCCGGGGCTTCGCCAGCCCGCCATCGACCAGGATCTGGTAGGCCGCCTCGCGCGGCAGCGCCTCGGAGCCGGGTTTCAGGAGGCGCTTGACCTCGTCGCCCTCGGGCTCGGTCTCTGCGGCCTCTATCGAGGTCTGCAAAAGCGGGTTCAGTGTCGCGCGCAGGTCCGAGCCGAAATCGCCGGAAAAGCTCTCGATGGCGGCGATGCGCTCGGCGTCGCTCTCGCCGAACCGGATCGTCAGCAGCCGCTCGAGGCGTTCCTTGCGGGCGCGGAGCCCCGGGTCTGCCTCGCGCTCGATGGTGGCGCGGAGCGCGGCGAGATGGCTCTCCTCGGCATCGCGCTCGATGGCGTTCAGCGCCCGGAGGCGGGTGCGCGGGTTCGGGTCGTTCAACTGGAACTGCACCAGCGCCGCGCCGATCATCGCACGGATGCCGGAGTTGGGTTTCAACTGCCTGTAGCCGTCGTCGGCAACATCGCCGATCTCGCTGCCATCGGCGATGTCGAAGATCTTCAGCGTGTCGCGGTCGATCTCCTCGGCGAAGACGAACAAACCGCTCGTCTCGTCCACCCACATCTGCTTGGACTGCCAGCGGTCCAGCACCGATTGCGCCGCCGGAAGCCCGCTCGCGGCCAACGCGTCGATCGCCGGCCCGATGGTCTTGCGGGAGCTCTTCAGGATCGCCTCGGCGTTCTCCTGCAGGAGGCGCTGGATCGGGGCATCGGCAGTCTGCGCACGGCCGGGAAGCGCGGCGCAGACGAGAAGAACGGAGAGGACCGCGGCGCGGAACATTCCCACCTCATCATGTCCAGAGTGACCGGGTGCCCGAAGGCGCGCGGCGGGCCACAGGGGCCCGCCGCCGTTTCGGAACGTCGTCAGTAGTTCGACTTGATCTGCACGCAGCTCTTGGTCTCGGTGTTGTACATGCCGCAGCCCAGGTCTTTCCAATCGGACTCCAGCACCGCCGATTCCGGCAGGAAGTCGGTCCAGGCGTCACCGGGAACCGGGTCGGTCTGCGAGATGATGTCGAACTGGCCGTCTTCGAGGATCTCGCCGATCAGCACCGGCTTCGACAGGTGGTGGTTCACGCCCATCACGTCGACGCCGCCGGTGAGGTTCGGGAATTCCTGGCCCCACATGTGCTCGCGCACCGCGTCCACATCGGTGGTGCCGGCCTCGGTGGCGGCGTTCACCCACATGTTGAAGCCGATGTAATGGGCTTCCATCGGATCGTTGGTCACGCGCTTGTCGTCGCCGATGAACGTGTGCCATTCCGCGATGAAGGCGGCGTTCTCCGGCGTGTCGGCCGACATGAAGTAGTTCCACGCGGCGAGATGGCCGACGAGGTTCGAGGTGTCGAGGCCCGAGAGCTCCTCTTCGCCGACCGAGAAGGCCACGACCGGGATGTCGTCGGCCGAGACGCCCTGCGCGGCGAGTTCCTTGTAGAAGCCCACATTGGCGTCGCCGTTGATCGTCGAGATCACGCCGACCTTCTTGCCGTCCTCACCCAGCGCCACCACGTCGGAGACGATCTTCGACCAGTCCGAATGGCCGAACGGCGTGTAGTTCACGAAGATGTCCTCTTCGGCGATGCCCTTCGACTTCAGATAGGCCTCGAGGATGTTGTTCGTGGTCCGCGGATAGACATAGTCGGTGCCCAGGAGCGCGAATTTCTCGACGCCGAGCTCGTCGAGGAAATAGTCCGTCGCCGGGATCGCCTGCTGGTTCGGCGCGGCGCCGGTGTAGAACACGTTCTTCGAGCTTTCCTCGCCCTCGTACTGGACCGGGTAGAACAGCAGGCCGTTCAGCTCCTCGATCACCGGCAGAACCGACTTCCGGCTGACCGAGGTCCAGTTGCCGAAGATCACGTCGACCTCGTGGACGGTGAGGAGTTCGCGCGCCTTCTCGGCGAAGAGCGGCCAGTCGGAGGCCGGATCGACGACCACGGCCTCGATCTCGCAGCCCAGGAGGCCGCCCTTTTCGTTCTGCTTGGCGACAAGCATTTCCATCGTGTCCTTAAGCGTCGTTTCCGAGATCGCCATGGTTCCCGAAAGCGAGTGCAGGACGCCCACCTTGATCGGGCAGTCCTGGGCAAAGGCGGTTCCGGACGCCAGCAGCGCCGCGGCGGCGGTCGTCAAGGCAAGGTAACGTGTCGACATGGCAAAAGTCCCTTTTTCGCATGCGCGTGGAGGCATCCGGACCGGGACACGGCACGTCATCCACGCATCTTGATTTGCTTGTGCCGGGCGCGTTTCCCTGACCGCCCTTCACAACTCCCAAGCCGATCCCCATCGGCAGTCGAACCTTTTCGTGTTCGGATCAGGCGCGGAAGCGCTGGCTCGAAACTTGCCCCGGCGGCCGGGGCGGGTGGATTAAAAAAGCGGCATCGAAAGGGGTGTCGCCGAAAAAATGGGCCCTCCGCAAAATTCCGCTCCTGTCTGCCTGAAAAACCGGCCCTTCGACGTCTTCGCGTGCAGGCAGAGGATCGCGACGCGGCCGCGCGCTACGGTGGTAATCCCCGGCGAGAATGCACCGGCCGCGCGTTCCGTCTCGGGATCGAGGGGCTGCACCGTTTCGTGGACCGGCAGCCGCTGGCCAGGGTCCACGAATGCGCGCTTGGCTTCCTGGCGCTCAAGAGCGAGCCAGTGGACCCGATGCTTTAGGCGCCGGGAGGAACCACACCGATCTCGGCGCTATTGCGCGAACGCCGCGCCTTCGCCCTTGCCCTGTTCCTCGTCCCTCAGCCGGTGAAGATGCGCGATGAAATAGCGCATATGGGCGTTGTCGACGGATTTCTGAGAGGCCGCTTTCCAGGCGTCGTAGGCGGCGGCGTAGTTCGGAAAGATCCCGACCACGTCGATCTCGTCGACATTGCGGAACTTGGTGCCCTGGGTGTCTTCGAGTTCACCGCCGAAGACCAGGTGGAGCCGGTTTGTCATGGCGTCGCCTTTCGGTTCAAGTCGTTGAATTCGCGAGGTTTCCTAGGTGGTGTTCCCGGGGCTTTCCGGGTCGGACTAGTCGATTTCGGCAGCGCTGTCGATGCGGTTTTCGCGAGCGCTCCGATGGCGGCGCTTGGTGACGGGGAGCCGATGCGGTATCCTGCGGCGATCTACGAAAGTGGGAAGGGGGCATGCGGATCGGACCGGGACTGGCCATGCCGCGCCAGACGTTGCAGCCTGCCGTGGCGAAACCGCCGATGGAGCACCTGCTCGCGGCGTTTCTGATGACGCCGGTCGTGCAGGGAATCGATTTCCGTTTCGGGCACATGTCCGTCCTTCCGGCGGGCTACCGTGCCGTCGCGGAGGCCCTCTTCAAGGGAGCGATCACGATCGAGGTGGATCCGGTGCGCCTGGCCGGAATCAAGACCGAAACGGGTGGGAGTATCAGCGCCATGTATGTCCATCCCGACAACCTGATCGTGGTTCCGCGCCACGACATGATGACGGATGATGAGGATCGCGTGACACTGTTCCACGAAGCGACCCACGCGTCGCAGGACCGGATCAAGCAGGTGGTGTCCCGGGTCCAGGACGAGGGGGCGACCCAGGTGGCGGAGATGTGGCTGCGACTCGACTCGAACATCTCGGTAGACAAGAAGAACGAGATCGTCCGGGAGGTGGGCACCGCAATGCATGCCCGGCGCGGGACGAGTTTTCCGGTGGTCGCCACGGAGAACGAGATCTACCGGATGAACTTCGTGGTCCGGACGGTCGGTGGCATTGTCGACGGGCCGCTGATCTATGATGGCTACTGATCGGAGCCACCGGCGTACATGTAGCCTACCGTCCCGTGCCGAAAGCTTTCTGCTTCCGGTTCGAATCCGGAACCGCCGGTGGCCGTTTCCATCTGCCGAACGTTAGATACGGGATCTTCCGGGCTGACATGCCCCGTGCGTCAAAGAGCCTTCTGAAGATTCGTGTCGATCTTGTCGAGGAAGCCCATCGTTGTGAGCCATTTCTGGTCGGGCCCCACGAGGAGGGCAAGGTCCTTAGTCATGAAGCCGGATTCCACGGTGTCGACCACGACCTTCTCGAGCGTTTCGGCGAAGGCCTTGAGCCGGTCGTTGCCGTCGAGCTTGGCACGGTGCTTGAGCCCGCCGGTCCAGGCGTAGATCGAGGCGACCGAGTTGGTCGAGGTCTGCTGCCCCGCCTGATGCTGGCGAAAGTGGCGGGTGACGGTGCCGTGCGCGGCCTCCGATTCCACGATCTTCCCGTCGGGCGTCATCAGGGTTGAGGCCATCAGCCCGAGCGAGCCGAAGCCCTGCGCCACGGTGTCCGACTGCACGTCGCCATCGTAGTTCTTGCAGGCCCAGACATAGCCGCCCGACCATTTCAGCGCCGAGGCGACCATGTCGTCGATCAGCCGGTGCTCGTACCAGATCTTCTTCTCGGCGAAGGCGTCCTTGAACTCGGCCTCGTAGATCTCGGCGAAGATGTCCTTGAAGCGCCCGTCATAGGCCTTGAGGATCGTGTTCTTGGTCGAGAGGTAGAGCGGCCAGCCGAGATTGAGCGCATAGTTGAACGACGCGCGGGCGAAATCGGTGATCGAGGCGTCGAGATTGTACATCGCCTGGGTGACGCCGGGGCCGGGGGCCTGGAACACCTCGCGCTCGATCACCGTGCCGTCCGTGCCCTCGAACTTGAGCGTCACCTTGCCGGGCCCCGGGAAGGTGAAATCGGTGGCGCGGTACTGGTCCCCGAACGCGTGGCGGCCGACCACGATCGGCCGGGTCCAGCCCGGCACCAGCCGCGGCACGTTGCGGCAGATGATCGGCTGGCGGAAGATCACGCCGCCGAGGATGTTGCGGATCGTGCCATTGGGCGAGCGCCACATCTGCTTCAGCCCGAACTCCTCGACCCGGGCCTCGTCGGGGGTGATCGTGGCGCATTTGACCGCGACGCCGACCTCCCGTGTCTTCTCGGCGGCGTCGATGGTGATCCGGTCGTCGGTACGGTCGCGTTCCTGGATCGAGAGATCGTAGTAGAGCAGGTCGATATCGAGATAGGGCAGGATCAGCTTCTGCTTGATGAAGTCCCAGATGATCCTTGTCATCTCGTCGCCGTCCATCTCGACGACGGCACCGGCTACCTTGATCTTCGACATACTTGTCCTCCATCCGAGTTCGGGAACGGCGTCAACGGACACGGCCGAGGTTCGACTCCATCGCATTGGCGAGAAGACAGTAATCGGGATGCCGGGCGTGCGGAACACCCAGTCCGGCACTCCGAAGCCGATCACCGACAGAAGATCGGAACCTGTTCCCGAAATCCCATAGATGCCCGGGAATGACACGATCCCGACAACTGCAGCGGCTCACGCCCGGCGCGGAATCTCGAAGCCCGGCGGCGCCAGGGTGAAGCCGTCGAAGCGGAAGCCCGGCGAGACGGTGCAGCCCACGAGCGTCCAGGCACCGGTGCTGCGGGCGGACTGCCAGTGGTCCCTAGGCACGACGATCTGCGGGGCCTCTCCGGCGCCGAGATCGGGGCCGAGGCGGTGGTCTTCGGCCGGGCCGGCCCCGGTGGCGGCGAGCGAGAGGATCAGCGGCGCACCGGCGTAGAAATGCCAGATCTCGGCGGCATCGACGCGGTGCCAGTGGCTGCGCTCGCCCTTCTTCAGGAGAAAGTAGATCGCGGTGCCCGCGGGGCGGCCCCCGGCCGCACCCGCCTCCCAGGTCTGGCGGTAATGGCCGCCCTCGGGATGCGGTTCGAGCCCGAGGCGGGCGATGATCTCGTCGGCGGTCACGCCACCTCGTCGAGCCGGGCCAGGGCGGTCTTCAGACGAGCCTCCTCGGCGGCCTTCGCTGCCGCGAGCTCGCGGGTTTCCGCGACGACGTCCTCGGGCGCGCTCTCGATGAACTTGGGGTTCTTCAGGCGTCCGGTGAGGCCGCGGAGGTCCTTCTCCAGCTTCTCCAGCGATTTCGCCAGGCGGGCCTTCTCGGCACCGACGTCGATGATATCGGCGAGCGGCAGGGCGAAACTGCCGCCGGGAACGGTGATCGTCGCCGAGCCCTTCGGCGCGGAGGCGGCCTCGGTGATGCTTTCGATCCGGGCAAGTTTCTGAATCAGATCGGCATTTCTCGTCCATGCCGCGCGGCCGGCGGCGTCGAGCTCGAGCTGGAGGAGATTGACCTTGAGCCCGGCGGGGACGTTCATTTCGCCCCGGACCGAGCGGACCGCCTCGATCATCGCGATGACCCAGCCGATCTCGCGGTCGGCGCTTTCGTCGACGAGATCGGCGGCGGCGTAGCTGGGCCAATCCGCGTGGACGAGCATTTTTGTCCGCTCGGCCGACACGCACCAGAGTTCCTCGGTGATGAAGGGCATGAACGGGTGCAGGAGGATCGCGCACTGGTCGAGCACCCAGGCCATGCTGGCGCGGGTTTCGGCAATGGTTTCAGCGTCTTCCGAGGCGAAGATCGGCTTGGTGAACTCGATATACCAGTCGCAGACCTTGCCCCAGACGAAGGCGTAGAGCGCGTTGGCGGCGTCGTTGAAGCGGAAGGCGGTGAGGGCGGCGTCGACCTCCTCGCGGACCCGCGCGGTCTCGCCGATGATCCAGCGATTGACGGTGGTCGTCGGGGCGGGGATGCCGGCCGGCGCGGCGCCGAAGGCCCCGTTCAACTCGGCATAGCGGAAGGCACTCCAGAGCTTGGTGCCGAAGTTGCGGTAGCCCTCGATGCGGGATTCCGCGAGCTTCAGGTCGCGGCCCATCGCGGCCATCGAGGCCAGCGTGAAGCGCACCGCGTCGGCGCCATACTTGTCGATGAGGTCGAGGGGGTCGAGGACGTTGCCGAGCGACTTCGACATCTTCTTGCCCTTCTCGTCGCGGACGAGGGCATGGACATAGACGGTGTCGAACGGGTGCTGGCCGACCACGGCGTATTGCATCATCATCATCCGGGCGACCCAGAAGAAGATGATGTCGAAGCCGGTGACGAGGACCGAGGTGGGGAAGTATTTGTTCAGCGCCTCGGTCTCCTCGGGCCAGCCGAGCGTGCCGATGGGCCAGAGGCCGGAGGAGAACCAGGTGTCGAGGACGTCGGGGTCGCGGCCCAGGCCGACAATGACGCTTTCAACGTCGTTGGGATCAAGATCTTCCCAGAGTTCGGGGAAGGGGAGGACGCCGTGTTCCGCCGCCATGACGGTGGCGAAGCGTTCTTCGTCCTCTTCAACCTCGACCTCCGCGTTAGGAAACTTGGCCCGATAGAGTTCCTCCGCCTCGCGAGCGGCAGCTGCGAAATCCGGCGCGCAGAACTGGTTCCCGGCATAGTCAAACCAAACCGGGATCTGATGCCCCCACCAGAGCTGGCGGGAGATGCACCAGGGTTCGATCTCGCGGAGCCAGTTGAAGTAGACCTTCTTGTCCTGCTCGGGGAGGATCTGGACGGTGCCGTTTTCGACCGCCTCGATGGCCGGGCCGACGATCTTTTCGGCGTCGACGAACCACTGGTCGGTGAGCATGGGTTCGATGACCACCTTCGAGCGGTCGCCGAAGGGCTGCATGATTTTCTTGGCCTCGACCAACGGCACAAGCGTCTCGCTGTCCCGGGCCTGACCCGGGACCTCTTCCCCGAGAGGCCCCGGCTCTTCGGTCGGGGCGGCTTGTTTCTTCGCACTGGCCCCGAGGCGCGGGTCGTCGGCGGCGGTCATGACCGCGAGGCCCTCGGCGGTGATCTGCTCGACGACGCGCTTTCTGGCTTCGAAACGGTCGAGGCCGCGGAGGTCGTCCGGCACCAGGTTGAGCGCGTCGGTCTCGGCCTCGGTGAGGGTCTTTTCGCCCCGTGCGACGGCGAGCGCGATGGCGGCGGCTTCGGCATGGGGAGCGCCGTCGGCGCGCATCTGGCCCTTGGTGTCCATCAGCCTGTAGCAGGGGATGTTGCCGCGCTTCGCCACCGCGTAATCGTTGAAATCATGCGCGCCCGTGATCTTGACCGCGCCCGAGCCGAAGGCCGGGTCGGGATACTCGTCGGTGATGATCGGGATCAGGCGGCGGTGTTCCTTGGGCCCGACCGGGATTTCGCAGAGCTGCCCGACGATGGGCGCATAGCGCTCGTCCGAGGGGTGGACCGCAACCGCGCCGTCGCCGAGCATGGTCTCGGGCCGGGTGGTGGCGATGGAGATGTAATCGCGGGTCTCGCGGAGAGTTTCCCGGCCCTCCTCGTCCTTCTCGACATATTCATAGGTCGCGCCGCCCGCGAGCGGGTACTTGAAGTGCCACATGTGGCCGTCGGTCTCGATATTCTCGACCTCGAGATCGGAGATCGCGGTCTCGAAATGCGGGTCCCAGTTCACCAGCCGCTTGCCGCGATAGATCAGGCCCTTGTTGTAGAGATCGACGAAGACGCGGATCACCGCGTCGTGGAAATTCGGGCCCTTGCCCTTTTCCGGGTCGCCCGGCGCGCCGCCCATGGTGAAGGCCTCGCGGTCCCAGTCGCAGGAGGCGCCGAGGCGCTTCAATTGCCCGATGATCGTGCCGCGGGAATTGACCTTCTGTTCCCAGACCCGGGCGATGAACTTCTCGCGGCCCATTTCGCGGCGGCCGACATTGCCTTCCTTGGCGAGCTCGCGCTCGACCACCATCTGGGTAGCGATGCCGGCATGGTCGGTGCCGGGCTGCCAGAGCGTGTCGTGGCCGCGCATCCGGTGCCAGCGCACCAGGATGTCCTGCAGCGTGTTGTTGAAGGCGTGGCCCATGTGCAAGGAGCCGGTCACGTTGGGCGGCGGGATCATGATCGAGAAGGTTTCGTCCGAAGACGCGTTGGCGCCGGCGGCGAAGGCCCTGGCGTCCTCCCAGGCCTTGTAGAGCCGGGGTTCGGCGGACTGGGCGTCGAAATTCTTGTCCATGGTCTCGGGTCCCGATCTGGTCGCGTGGTGACTTAGCGAACCGGCTGGCCAAGGGAAAGCCTTGAGTGGCGTCCCGGCGGCGCTCTGGACATCCCCGTCCGGGCGCCTAGTGTCCGGGGGAAAGGCAGAACAACGGGTCCCCGCCATGGAAGCTTTCGGAAAATCGCAGCCGGTGCGCCGGTTCGAAGATCGCCGTTTCGTCACCGGGACGGGGCGCTATATCGACGATATCGCGCCCGAGGGGGCGCTTTTCGCGGTGTTCGTGCGCTCGGAGATGGCGCATGCGGAGTTCGCGCCCCTGGATCTTTCCGAGGCGGCGGAGATGCCCGGCGTGGCCTTCACGCTCACGGCCGAGGACATGGAGGCGATGGGGATGGACATCGCCATGGAGTATTCCACCCTGCCGGAGGGCGCGGCGCCCTTGCGGCCGATGCTGGCCAGGGAGCGGGTGCGGTTCGTCGGCGAGCCGATGGCGATGATCGTGGCGGAGAGCCTGGACGAGGCGCGCGAGGCGGCCGAGACGGTGATGCCGGACTACGAGGCGCTCCCGGCGAAGGTGGATCTGGCGCCGGGCGGTGCGGCGCTGCACGACGAGGCGCCCGAGAACGTGGCGTTCCGCTGGAGCTTCGGCGATGCGGAGAAGGCCGGGGCGGCGATGGCGGCCGCGGCGCACCGGGTGGTGACGCGCATCGAGGACAACCGGGTGATCGCCAACCCGATGGAGCCGCGCGGCTGTTTCGCCGAGTGGGACGGGGCGCGGCTGCACCTGGCCTATGGCGGGCAGGGGGTCTGGGCCACCAAGGCAGCCCTGGCCAAGGCGCTGGGCCTGCCGGCCGAGGCGATCCGGGTGACCAATCCGGACGTGGGCGGCGGCTTCGGCATGAAGGCGATGGACTACCCGGAATATTTCGCCGTGGCAGCGGCGGCGAAGGCGCTCGGCCGGCCGGTGCGCTGGATGGCCACGCGCTCCGAGGGGATGATGACCGACAATGCCGGGCGCGACCTGGTGTCCGAGACCGAACTCGGCTTCGACGCCGACATGAAGCTCGTCGCCTACCGGGTCGACACGCTGTCCAACCTCGGCGCCTACAACTCGAACTTCGCGCAGTTCATCCAGACCGAGCTGTTCACCCGCGTCCTGACCGGCGTCTACGACATCCGGAACGTGGCGGTCGAGGTGCAGGGGATCTACACCAACACGACCCAGGTCGACGCCTATCGCGGCGCCGGCCGGCCCGAGGCGATCTTCGCGCTGGAGCGGTCGATGGACAATGCGGCGCGGATCCTCGGCGTCGATCCCTGGGAGCTCCGGCGCAGGAACTTCATCCCGGCGGCGAGTTTTCCCTACAAGACCGCTTCGGGCGAGCTCTACGACGTCGGTGACTTCAACAGGGTGCTCGACCGGGCGCGGGAGCAGGCGGATCTTGCCGGCTATGCGGGCCGCAAGGCGGCCTCGGCGGCGCGTGGAAAGCTGCGCGGGCAGGGGCTCTGCTACTACATCGAATCGATTCTCGGCGATCCGTCCGAAGGCGCCAAGGTGGAATTCCACGCGGACGGCACCGTCTCGATCTATGTGGGCACCCAATCGAACGGGCAGGGGCATGAAACGGTGTTCGCGGTATTCCTGAGCGACCAGACCGGGATTCCGGTGGAGAAGATCCGCGTGGTGCAGGGCGACAGCGACCTGATCGAGGCCGGCGGCGGCACCGGGGGATCGCGCTCGGCCACGGTGCAGACCAACGCCACGCTGAAGGCGGTCGCCATCATCAAGAAGGGTTTCGCGGCGTTCCTCGCCGAGCAGTTCGCGGCGGATGAAGAGGCGATCACCTTCGACGACGAGCGGTTCCGGGTGCCCGGCACCAACGAGACGCCGACCATGCTCGAGGTGGCCGAAATGGCTCGGGCGGCAGGGCGCGAGGAGCTTCTGAGCGTCGCCACGCGGGCCGAGCTCCCGGGGCGTTCCTATCCGAACGGCGCCCATGTGGCAGAGGTCGAGATCGACCCGGAGACCGGAGTGATGACCCTCGAACGCTATACGGTTGTCGACGATTTCGGGAACCTTCTCAACCCGTTGCTGGTCGAAGGTCAAGTTCATGGCGGGGTCGCGCAGGGGCTCGGGCAGGCGATGCTGGAGCGGGTCGTCCATGACGAGGAAGGCCAGCTCCTGACCGCCACCTTCATGGATTACGCGCTGCCCCGCGCTTCCGATCTGCCGATGTTCTCCTTCACCACCGAGGCGGTGCCCTCGACGGCGAATCCGCTCGGCATGAAGGGCTGCGGCGAGGCCGGAACGGTGGGCGCGCTGGCCGCGATCGCCAATGCGGTGGCCGATGCCGCGCCGGGGGCCGAGCTGCAGATGCCGTTCACGCCCGAGCGGGTCTGGCGGGCGCTTTCAACAGCACAAATCGCGGCGGAATAGCAGGATCGTTTCCTTCGGGCGATCAACAGGTCGTCAATCGCGTGAAATGAACAAGGCAACGAAGCGCGCGTGCTACTAACTTGATAGTCACGCTTTCGTCGGAGGCTGTGGCATGCGCCTGATGGAGACATTGCGCGGGATCTTCTCGCGCTTCGGCCGCGCCGAGCAAACGGTGCCGCGCCCTGTTCGCGGATCGCGCGACCATGTCATCATCATCGACGGCACCGCCTCCACCCTCGACGAGGGAGAGGAGACCAATGCCGGGCTCACCTACAAGCTCCTGAGCGAACAGGCCGGCAAGTCCGGCATGTCGATCCGCTACGAGGCGGGGATCCAGTGGCAGAGCTGGCGGCACACGATCGACATCATCGAGGGCCGCGGCATCAACCGGCAGATCCGGCGGGTCTACGGCTTTCTCGCCTCGCGCTACCGGCCGGGCGACCGGATCTTCCTGTTCGGCTATTCGCGCGGCGGCTATGCGGTGCGGTCGCTGGCGGGGATGATCGACAGCGTCGGGCTGATCCGGGCCGAGCACGCGACCGAGCGGAACATCCTGCTCGCCTACCGGCATTACCAGCGCGACACCCGCGGCGCGGCGCACCGGGCCTTCGTCAAGCGCTATTGCCACGAGGCGTCACCGATCGAGATGATCGGCGTCTGGGACACGGTGAAGGCGCTGGGGCTCCGCGCGCCGATCGTCTGGCGCTGGGCGGAAAAGACGCACGCCTTCCATAACCACGCGCTGGGGCCCTCGATCCGGCACGGCTACCAGGCGCTCGCCATCGACGAGACGCGTGACGCCTTCGCCCCGGTCCTCTGGGAATCGCTCGACGATTTCGAGGGCCATGTGGAGCAGGTCTGGTTCCGCGGCAGCCATGGCGATGTCGGCGGCCAGCTCTCCGGCCGGGACGGGGCGCGGCTCCTGTCGAACATTCCGCTCGTCTGGATGCTGGAAAAGGCCGAGGGCTGCGGGCTGGCGCTGCCCGAGGATTGGCGCGCCCGGTTTCCGACCGATCCCGCGGCGCGGCCGGTGGGCACGTTCCGCGGCTGGGGCAAGTATTTCCTGTTCCGGCATCGCCGCGTGGTGGGGGCGGACCCGTCGGAAGCGATCCATCCCACCGTGTTCATGGGCCGGCGCGTGCCCGGGCGGCACAAGTGGTGGGACCTGGTGCAGGAAGAGTCATCCGCCCCGCCGCGGCCGGGCGCGGAGCCGCTCTGAGCTCTCGCCCCGCGGCCCCCTCTTTCCGGTGCTGAACGGCGGAACCCGGCGCCAGAATGTCGTGCGGGGCCGACCAGGCCCCGCTCCGCTGGATCAGTCCAGATACCTCAGGCGACGTTTTCGAGCGCGATCTCGGGCGCGACCCCGAGCGCATGCACCACCTCCCGGGTAAGGTGCGGCTTGTTCAGCGTGTAGAAATGCAGGTCCTCCACGCCCTCGTCGATGAGCCGCGTGCAGAGCGTGGTGCACTGCACCGTGGCCATGAGGTCCTGCCGGCCGTCGCGGATCGCGGTCTCGAACTCGTGGTCGAGCCGCTCGGGCACCGGCGCGCCGCAGCGGGCGGCGAAGTTCCTCACCCCGTGCCAGTTGTCGATCGGCAGGATGCCCGGCACGATCGGCGCGGTGATCCCGGCCGCGGCGCAGGCGTCGCGGAACCGCAGGAAGGTCTCGGCCTCGAAGAAGAACTGGGTGATCGCCGAGGAGGCGCCCGCGTCGATCTTCTTCTTCAGCCAGTCGATATCGGCGCCGGTATGCTGCGCCTCGGGATGCGGGTCGGGATAGGCGCCGACGCGGATCTGGAACTTGCCGGTGGCCGCGAGCGCCGCGACCAGCTCGACGCTGTCGCGAAAGCCGTCCTCGGTCGGCCGGAACGCGCCCTCGCCCTTCGGCGGGTCGCCGCGCAGCGCCACGATCTCGGTCACGCCGGCCTCGGCATAGCTTTCGGCGATGGCGAGCGTCTCGGCGCGCGAGGCATTCACGCAGGTCAGATGCGCGGCCACGTTCAGCCCCATCTGGTTGTGCAGGATGTCCACGGCCTCATGGGTCAGATCCCGCGTGGCGCCGCCGGCGCCATAGGTCACCGAGACGAAATGCGGATCCAGCGGCGCGAGCATATGCGCGGTTTCCCACAGCCGGAACGAAGCCTCCATGGACTGGGGCGGGAAGAATTCGAAGGAAATGCGCGGTTTCGCCGACATGTCTGAGGCTCCTGACTGGTACGGGGCGCTTGGTCTATGGGCCGCTTGTGCCATCCGGACGAATGTGAGACAAATTCATAATTCTCAAGATCTATATGAGGTTCGCTTGCATATCGAGTTTCGGCATCTCCGCACCATCAAGGCGATCCACGAGGCCGGCGGGCTCGCGCGGGCGGCGGATCTGTTGCACATCACCCAGTCGGCCCTGTCGCATCAGGTGAAGGGGATCGAGGAGCAGGCCGGGGTCGAGCTCTTCGTGCGGCGCTCGAAGCCGCTGAAGCTCTCCTCGGCGGGGCGGCGGCTCCTGGCGCTGGCCGACCGGATCCTGCCCGAGATCGAGGCGCTGGAGCAGGAATTCCGCGGGCTGAGGGACGGCAAGACCGGGCGGCTCCATATCGCCATCGAATGCCATGCCTGCTTCGAATGGCTGTTCCCGGTGCTGGAGAAGTTCCGCAAGGCCTGGCCCGATGTCGATGTCGACATCCGCCCCGGGCTCGCCTTCGACGCGCTGCCCGCGCTCGGCCGCGAGGAGGTGGACCTTGTCGTGTCCTCCGATCCCGAGGCGATCGACGGCGTCGATTTCACCGCGCTGTTCGACTACGAACCGGTCTTCGTCGCCTCGGTGCAGAACCCGCTCGCGGCGAAACCCTATGTCGAGGCCGCCGATTTCCGCGGCCAGACCCTGATCACCTATCCGGTGGAGCGGGCGCGGCTCGACGTGTTCAGCCAGCTCCTGATGCCGGCCAGGGTGGAGCCCGCCGCGGTGCGCCAGGTGGAGCTGACCGCGGTGATCCTGCTTCTGGTGGCCTCGAACCGCGGCGTTGCCGTCCTGCCCGACTGGGTGGTGCGCGAGGTGCGCTACCATTCGGACTACGTGACCCTGCCGGTCACCAAGGGCGGGCTGACGCGGCGGCTCTACGCGGCCACCCGCGCGGACGACACCCAGAAACCCTTCATGGCGCATCTGTTGCGTCTGGCCCGGACCGAACCGGTCAAGTTGCAGCGGAAGGCGCCGGCGTCGGCGGGCGAAAGCGTCTGACCTCGGCCCGGCCGCCCGCCCGGTAAACCGGGTTGCCGATCCGGCCCTTGGCAATCCCGGGAGCCTCCCCTACAAGCGCCGCCTGATCTTCCGGAGGTGACCCATGCAGGGCTCGGCCAATCTCAACGTCATGATGAAGGCGGCGCGCAAGGCGGCGCGGGGGCTGGTCAAGGATTTCCGCGAAGTGGAGAACCTGCAGGTCTCGTCGAAGGGGGCCGGCGATTTCGTGAGCCGGGCCGATATCGCCGCCGAAAAGACGATCCGCGAGGAACTGATGGGCGTGCGGCCGAACTACGGCTGGCTGGGCGAGGAATCGGAGCCGGTCGCGGGCAAGGACCCGACCCGGCGCTGGATCGTCGATCCGCTGGACGGGACCACCAACTTCCTGCATGGCCTGCCCCATTGGGCGATCTCCATCGCGCTGGAATTCAAGGGCGAGATCGTCTCGGCGGTGATCTACGACCCGGCCAAGGACGAGATGTTCATGGCCGAGAAGGGGCAGGGCGCCTGGATGAACAACCAGCGCCTGCGGGTCTCGGACCGGAAGCAGCTGATCGAGTGCATCTTCGCGACCGGCATTCCCTTCGGCGGGCGCCGGGAGCTTCCCGAAACGCTGCAACAGCTCGCGCGGCTGATGCCGGCGACGGCGGGGGTGCGGCGCTGGGGCGCGGCGGCGCTCGATCTCGCCTATGTGGCGGCGGGGCGGCTCGACGGGTTCTGGGAACTCGGGCTGAAGCCCTGGGATTCGGCGGCCGGCATCCTTCTGGTGCGCGAGGCCGGCGGCTTCGTCGAGCCCGAGCGCGCGGGCGACGACCTCCTGACCGGGCGGGGCATCATCGCCGGAAATTCCGAGATCTTCGAACGCTTCGCGGGGGTGATCCGCGGGAATTGACCGGCGCGCGTTGCGCGCTAACTCTCCCTGCCAGGAGGGCCGAACCATGCGCGCTTTCGTTCTGTCCCTGTGTCTCGCTCTCGCCGCAGTGCCGGGCGCGGCGCAGGTGGATCCGGTCTCGGGCGTGATCCAGCGGCAGATCGAGGCCTTCCTCGCCGACGATTTCGAGACCGCTTTCGGTTTCGCCTCGCCCGACATCAAATCCATCTTCGGCACGCCCGAAAATTTCGGGGCCATGGTCCGGAACGGCTACCCGATGGTGCACCGGCCGGGCCGGGTGACCTATCTCGACCGGCGGCCGGGCACGGGGGCGACCTATCAGGACGTGGAGATCCTCGACCGCGCCGGGCGGGCGCACTACCTGGAATACGAGATGGTCGAGACGCCTTTCGGCTGGCAGATCAACGGCGTGCGGTTCATCGCGCCGCCCCAGGCCGGGGCCTAGGCCCGATTGCGCCCGCCCGAACAGCGCCGAAGGCGCCGGGCGAGCGCCTGCCCGACCCACGGGCCGGCGCTCTGGTGACGTCCCGCGCCGAACCATTGTACGGCGGGCTTGCACCATAAATCGCACTGCTCAACCGTTGCTGCGCCATCCCACGGGCAGGCGCTCGCCCGGCTTCCGCTTGATGCCAAATGCCCGCCTGGCCGGTGCCTCCCGGCCCGTCCAACGTGCGCAGGGTTAAACGCAGGGTGATTGCGCGCCGATAGGGCTGGAGCGTTTTCCATGCGGGCCGGGGCCGTGGATCCGCCCGGAGGGGCATCCGCCGCAGGCCCGACGCGCTCAAGGGGCACCCCGACATGACCATCTTACCAGCCGGAGCGCCGATCTACGCTCTGCCGTCCTTCGCGGATGGGCTCGATATCTGGTCCTCCGGCGACGGACGTCCGGGCTCCGTCACCTATGACGCGGTGCCCGGCGCGCGGCGCGTGGAGGACCCGGATTTCGGCCCCTGCCTCGAGATCGAGAAGCGCGAGCCGGTGCAGAAGCTGCGCTACATGGGCGAGACGCCGATCCTGCCGGGCCGCTACCTCCGGCTCCGGGTGCGGGTCAAGACGCTGACCGGCCCGGCGCCGGGGGTTCGGATCGCGGGCTGGGCGGGCCGCGCGACCAGCGCGCCGGCGCCGGTCGCGGCGACGGCGGGGCCGGTCGTTCAGGCCGTGAAAGGCGCGATCGTCGAGGCCGAGGCGATCCTCGGCACCGGGCCGCGTCTCGGCGTCGCCATGGTCTGGGGCGAAGGGGCGGTCTATGGCCATCTCGGGCTCGACCTGACCGGCGCGGTGGGCGGCACCGTGCGGATCGCCGACCCGGTGCTCGAGGATGTGAGCCACCTGTTCCTCCGCGAGCAGGCCGATTGCGTCGACCCGCGTGACCATGGCGCGGTGGGCGATGGGGTGCAGGACGACGCGGCGGCCTTCGAGGCGGCGGACCGCGCCGCGCAGGGGCGCACGATCTGGGTGCCCGAGGGGCTGTTTCGCCTCGGCCGCCCGGTGACCCTCGCCTCGCGGGTGCGTTTCGCGGGCATGGTGGCGATGGACGCGGCCGACCCGCTCGTCCTGTGCCGCAACCTCGACCTCGCCACCTATGCCGACGCGATGGGCGACCCGACGCTCGGGTTCCGCAAGGCGTTCCAGGCACTGATGTCGGACGAGGGCCCCGACCGGCTCGATCTCTGCGGGCTCGAGGTGCCGCTCGACGGGCCGCTCGACCTCGCGGCGATCTCCGGTCGGAGGGTGGCCGGGGGGCGCCGGGTGATCCGGAACGGCAGCTTCACCTGCCGGCCCGGCCCCGGCTGGCAGAGCGAGGCGGTCGAGACCGGAGGCCGGACGGATGCGGCGGCCCCCGCCCGGCTGACCGGGCTGGCCGCGCGGGTGCCGGTGCCGCCGGGCGCGCTGGCCGAGGGCGAGGGGCTCGGGCGCGAGATCTACGTGCGGCGCGAGGGGGCCGGGGAGGTGGAACTCGGCCAGCCGCCCCGCCTGGCCGAAACGCGGGGCCGGTTCCGCTTCCGCCGGTTCCGCTTTGCGCTCGATTTCTCCGGCTTCGCGCGCCTGTCGGACCTCTGCCTCGACGGGATCACCGTGGCCTGCGGCGGGGCGGCCTCGGCGGTGCTCCTCGCGGCCGAAGGCGCGGGGATGGCGTTCCGCGACTGCCGCTTCGAGGCGATCGGCCAGCGCGGCGTGGTCTCCCCGGGAAACGGCTGCGCCGGCCTCCGCGTCGAGGGGTGCCTGTTCGAGGCCGAGGCGCCGGGCATCGTCGGGCTCGCGGTCAATGCCGGCGGGTCGACGCTCCGCGACAACCGGTTCGACGGCGCCGGCCTGGGCGCGATCCTGCGCGGCGGCGGGCATCTGGTGAGCGGCAACCGCTTCGTCGCGCGGGCCGGGCGCCACACGGTCGGGCTGGTCTTCGCGGGCACCGGCGCGGCCGGTCCGGTCACGGACAACCGCTTCGAGGGCGCGACGCTCGAATGGACCAACGAGCATGACCCCGAGCCCGCGCGCCGCGACTGGCCGAGCTTTTCCGGCCTGGCGGTGACCGGCAACGCCTTCGCGGCCGAGACCCCGCCCGATCCGGGCTGGATCGTCGTCCGGCCCCATGGCGGGGGTCATGAGCTGGCGGGGATGAGCGTGACCGGCAACAGCTTTTCCGCCGGCCCGGTCTGGGCGGCCGACGCCCGCCGCGCGCCGCTCGGGGTGGGCGCGGTGGCGCTCGGCGGCAACGTGATCGGCCGGGGCTAGAGCGGGCGGCGTTTCCGCGCAATCGGAGTTGTGCCGCAATCGCGCCCCCGAGCCGTGACGTCGGCCATGCCTGGCCCCGCCCGGCTGGTGCAGAAGGCTCCCCGGGCGCGCGCCGGCCCGTCGTCGCGCCGGAGCTGCGCTACCAGAGCTGGCATGCCCTTGGCGTGACGGGCCGGCGCCTTGGAGCCATCCCGCGCCGAACATCCGTTCAGCGGGCCTGCACGATAAATCGCACCCCTCATCCGTGGCAGCGCCGCCCCGCGGGCAGGCGCGCGCCCGGCTTGCGCTCCGTTGTGGCGGAAGGCGAAGGCTACCCGCGCGTCCCGCGCGACAAGGCCGCGACGCCGGTGCGCGCCATCTCCACGAGGCCGATGGGCCGCATCAGGTCGGCGAAGGCGTCGATCTTCTCGGGCGTGCCGGTGATCTCGAACACGAAGCTCTCCAGCGTCGAATC
This sequence comes from Paracoccaceae bacterium, assembly GCA_003605175.1. Lineage (GTDB taxonomy): Bacteria > Pseudomonadota > Alphaproteobacteria > Rhodobacterales > Rhodobacteraceae > Ovoidimarina. The sequence goes on from QWDA01000001.1 coordinate 354,812, forward strand.
CACCACGTTCGCGCGGAAAATGTCCGCCAGCCGCAGCGCCTCGACCCGGTTGTTGCCCTCGCCCGCCACCTTGAACAGCGCCAGCTCCCGCTCCACCGACTTCCCCTCGACCGTCAGGTCATGCACCTCGTGAACCGGCACGATGCGCCCGAGCTGCGCCTTGATCTGCTCGATCACGGAAGGTGTCCCGGTCGTCACCACGGTGATCCGGCTCCGGTGGCCGGCATGGTCCACCTCGGCGACGGTCAGGCTCTCGATATTGTAGCCGCGCCCCGAGAACAGGCCGATCACCCGGGCGAGCACACCCGCCTCGTTCGCGACGATCACCGCCAGCGTGTGCTTCTCCAGCCCCTCGGCATGGGGGTCGCGAAGGTCGTAGGCGGAATGGCTCGACGAGCCTTTCTTGATTTTCAGGGCGGACATGGTGTGCCTTTCAGGATCTAGCCGTCATCGGTTTCCGGATCGGCCAGATCGACCGAAAGCAGATTCCGTTTGGTGTGAATGACATCGAGGATGAACAGGTCGCCATCCTTGAACGCAAAAAGGATGTAATGGCTGCCGGACCGGGCGATTTCGACACCGCGATGGCGTTCCAGACCGGTCACGTGCACAAGCGGTTTCGAGGCGGCCTGTTTGTCGGCGATCCTCCGGAACCGGCTTCGGAACGCCGCGCCGTAGTGAATGGCCTGCGCTTCCCCGAAACGCTCCACCGTCCAGGCGGCAATGTCCGACAAGCTTTTCTTGGCCTGCGGCAGGATCCGGATTCGGCGCGTCACTCGGCATCGGACAGGCTGGCACCGAAGATGCGGTCGAGCACCACATCCACATCCTCTCCGTCACCGGCAGCAAGTTGCTCCAGCCCACGATCCGCGCGCCGGATCAGATCGGCAATTTCCGCCTCCCGCTCCTCGACCAGCCGAAGCCCTTCCCGCATCGCCTCGGACGCGTTCTGATAGCGCCCCTCGGCGACCAGTCGGTCGATCAGCGCGCTCTGGTGCTCGGTCAGGACAACGTTGCGGGTGGGCATGTCAGGTTCCTCTTGTTGGCAATATATGCCAATTGAGAGTGTTGGGAAAGGGAAGGGGAGGGAGATTTCGCCCACGCAGGTGCGCGCTCCATCCTGTAGGGAAGGCCACCCGACCTGACCCCGCAGGAGCGTCAACTACCTGAATCCGCATCGTCCGCTGCGTGCCTATTCTTTCCATTTCTGCTGGATCTCACCCTTTCGACCTGCCACAGCCATCGCCCGGTTCAGCGATACTTCTCCGCTCGCGGGGAGCAAGATTGGTGCTGGACCTTCACGCAGGTCGAGCGGATTGCCGTATGCGACTTCCTTCATGGCAAAGAACAGGCCATAGGCAGGCCTGCAGTTCCAGTCTCGGAGATGCGCAGGAATTGCAGAATTGATGCCGGCCTCCCTGTAGCGAAGACAGATTTCGGCCTGACCGTCCGCTTCCGGCGGCTGCGCCTTCCATTCGCCGATCGAAATCCGGTCGTTACCAGGGGAGAGGAGATAGGTCTTTCCGGACTTCGAAAAGTACTCGATCTGTGTGCCGTATTTCTCGTTGTAGGTGCGCACGGTCGTGTCGGAAAGGAAGTCGCGAAGGGCGTCGGCCGACGACGCCGCTTCGAGGAGTTGAAATCCCATGGCCGCGAGTGGGCTCGGCGCGGGAGTTCCGGCGGAATCTCCGCACGCCACAAGAACCAGCAAGGCGAGAGGTCCGAGACGCCGCATCACACCAACACACTCCCCTTCGCATCGATCGCGCCGTCCGTCTCCGCCTCGCCCAGCAGCATCTCGTTATGCGCCTTGCCGGAGGGGATCATCGGGAAGCAGTTCTCGTGCTTCTCCACCAGGCAATCGACGATCACCGGCCCGTCATAAGCCAGCATCTCCAGGATCGCCGCGTCAAGATCGGCCGGGTCCTTCACCTGGATGCCCTTCCAGCCGAACGCCTCGGCCAGCTTCACGAAATCCGGCAGCGCCTCCGACCAGCTATGCGAATAGCGTTCGCCATGGAGGAGCTGCTGCCACTGGCGCACCATGCCGAGCCGCTCGTTGTTCAGGATGAACTGCTTCACCGGCAGCCGGTACTGGGTCGCGGTGCCCATCTCCTGCATGTTCATCAGCCAGGACGCCTCGCCCGCGACGTTGATGACCAGCGCGTCGGGATGCGCCATCTGCACGCCGATGGAGGCCGGGAAACCGTAGCCCATGGTGCCGAGCCCGCCGGAGGTCATCCAATGGTTCGGCTCCTCGAAGCCCAGGAACTGCGCCGCCCACATCTGGTGCTGGCCGACCTCGGTGCAGATGAACCGGTCCTTGCGGTCCTTCGTCAAAGCCTCCAGCCGCTCCAGCGCGTATTGCGGCTTGATCACCTTGTCGCTGTTCCTGTAGCGCAGGCACTCGACCTTGCGCCACTCGCCGATCTGCGCCCACCATTTGGCCAGCGCCGGCGCCCGCGTCTTCGACCCGCGCGCCTTCCACAAGGCCAGGGCCTCCTCCAGCACATGGCCGACATCGCCGAGGATCGGCACGTCGACATGGATCACCTTGTTGATCGAGGAGGGGTCGATATCGATATGGACCTTCTCCGAGCGCGGGCTGAAATCGGCGATCCGGCCGGTGATCCGGTCGTCGAACCGCGCGCCCACATTGATCATCAGGTCGCAGCCATGCATCGCGAGATTGGCCTCGTAGAGCCCGTGCATCCCCAGCATGCCCATCCAGTGCCTGCCGGAAGCGGGGTAGGCGCCGAGCCCCATCAGCGTCGAGGTGATCGGAAAGCCGGTCGCGTCGACGAACTCGCGCAGGAGCCGGCAGGCGCCGGGCCCCGAGTTGATCACCCCGCCGCCGGTGTAGAAGATCGGCTTCTCGGCCTCCTCGATCATCTCGACCATGCGCAGGATGGCCTCCGGATCGCCCTTCACCCTCGGCGCGTAATGCGCGGTCTGCGCCTTCGCTGGCGGCACGTACTTGCCGGAGGCGAACTGCACGTCCTTCGGGATGTCGACCAGCACCGGCCCGGGCCGGCCGCCCTTGGCGACATGGAACGCCTGGTGGATCACATCCCCCAGCGCGTCGGTGTCCTTCACCAGCCAGTTATGCTTGGTGCAGGGCCGGGTGATGCCCACCGTGTCGGCCTCCTGGAACGCGTCCGAGCCGATCATGAAGGTTGGCACCTGGCCGGTCAGGACGACGATCGGGATCGAATCCATCAAGGCGTCGGTCAGCCCGGTGACGGCGTTGGTGGCGCCGGGGCCGGAAGTGACGAGGCAGACGCCCGGCTTGCCGGTGGAGCGCGCATAGCCCTCGGCGGCATGGACCGCGCCCTGTTCGTGGCGCACGAGGACGTGGCGGATCTCGTTCTGCTGGAAGATCTCGTCATAGATCGGAAGCACGGCGCCGCCGGGGTAGCCGAACACCACCTCGACGCCCTGATCCTTCAGGGCCTCAACCACCATCTTCGCGCCAGTCATCGTTTTCATCGTCTCAAGCCCTGATCCTATCGGCCACAAAAAAGCCCCCGGGTCCTTTCGGTCGGGGGCGCATGGGGGTCCATTCTGGATATCCGTTACCGGCCCATGCACCCGCTTCCTACAAGAAGAATTTCCCGCGCCATGCGCCGATCGCTCCTGTTTCGTGCGCGGGACCTTAGGGTGGGGTGTTCGGGGCGTCAACCGGGAAACGGCGGCGTTTTTTGCACATGTTGCGGAACCGGTCGCGCGGGCGACATTTTCCTCCTCGGTCAGGGCAGCGCCGCCGCCGCATAGCCCGCATAGAGCGCCAGCCCGGCCAGCGCCGCGACCCGCCCGATCCGCCCCGGCCCGAGCAGCAGGCCCGCCAGCGCCAGCGAGACGCCGATCATCACCGGCACGTCCACCGCGAGGAACCGCGGCGCCACCGGAATCGGTGCGATCAGAGCGGTGGTCCCGAGAATCCCGAACACGTTGAAGACGTTCGAGCCGATCACGTTGCCCAGCGCGATCTCGCGCTCGCCCCTGAGCGCGGCGACCACCGAGGTGGCGAGCTCGGGCAAGGAGGTGCCCACCGCCACCAGCGTGAGCCCGATCGCTGCCTCGGAGATGCCGTAGCCCCGCGCCAGCGCGGTCGCCCCGCCGATCAGGAAATGCGCGCCGGCAAGGATCGCGGCAAGCCCGCCCAGGGCGGCGGCGAGCGCGGGCAGGAGGGCAGGGGGCGGCGCGGTCTCCGTCTCCGCTTCTGCCGCCGCGTGCGGCCGCCGCAGTGCCTCGGCCAGGAACAGCGCCAGCCCGGCAAGCAGCACCGCCCCCTCCAGGGGCCCGACCCGCCCGTTCCAGAACACCGGCACGCAAAGCAGCGCCGCCGCCAGCATCCAGCCGAGGTCCCGGCGCAGCGCCGGCGGCGCCGCCAGCGGCGCCAGCACGCCCGCCAGCCCGAGGATCAGCAGGATATTGGCGATATTCGACCCGATCACGTTGCCGATCGCGATCCCGGCCCGCCCGTCCCGCGCGGCGAAGACCGAGACCGCAAGCTCGGGCATCGAGGTGCCGAACCCCACCACGGTAAGGCCCACGACGAAGGCCGGCACGCCCAGCCTCCGCGCCAGCGCGGCGGCACCCGCCACCAGGAAATGCCCGCCGCCGAAGAGACCGGCGAGGCCGAGGAGGATCGGCAGGAGAGTCATCGGGGGGTTCATCCGCAAGGGCTTCCCGCGAGATGTGGGATGCGCCGCGCCGCCCGCAAGGCCCCCGCACGCCCTCGGCGCGAATAAGCCGAGGCACCGCTTTCGTCCCGGCCCGCTTCGTCCTAGAATCGGGCGAAAGCCCCCGGAGGTTCCCATGCAAGACGCGCAGAAGGACGACGCGCTGATCCGGATCGTCGAGGCGAGCCGCGTGATCGCCATGGTCGGCGCCTCGTTGAACCCGCTGCGCCCGTCCTTCTTCGTCGCGACCTACTTCAACAGCCGCGGCAAGCGGATCATCCCGGTGAACCCGCAGCTTCTCGGCCAGGCGCTCTTCGGCGTGCCCTTCGTCGGATCCCTCTCCGAGATCCCGAAGGAGGAGGGCGTCGACATGGTCGACATCTTCCGCCGCTCCGAGGAGGTCCCCGCCATCGTCGACGCGGCCCTCGCGCATCTGATGCCAGGGCTCCGGACGATCTGGATGCAATACGGCGTGACGCACGAGGCGGCGGCCGAAAAGGCCCGCGCCGCCGGCCTTGAGGTGGTGCAGGACCGCTGCCCCAAGGTCGAGCACATGCGCCTCTCCGGCGGCCTCGCATCGGCAGGCGTCAAGACCGGCATGATCTCCTCGCGGCTACCGCGGCGGTAAGGGCCGGGGGGATCCGGCCTTCCGCTCAAGATCCCGCAAAGCCCCCGCACGCCCCGTTACCGGCCGACTTGTGCATCCGGCGGTGTACGGGCTGTGTACAGGCTGTGTACAGGTTGTGTGCCTGCCTTCCGGGGGCGTTAACCCCTGCCGGGCTACCGCCGCCAGCCCGGATCCTCGCCCTTGCCGGTTCCCTGCAGCACCCCGTGTTCGAGCGCGTAGCGGGTCAGCCCGGCGGTCGAGGAAATACCGAGCTTGCGCTTAATGTTCTTTCGATGGGTTTCGACCGTGCGGATCGAGATCTCCAGGTCCTCGGCCACGTCGCGATTCGATTTGCCCTGCGCGAGTTGCAGCAGGATCGTCTGTTCCCGCCCGGTCAGGGGCTCCTTGCCGTCATGGGTGCGCGGCGCCAAGGCGGCATTCGCGCCGGTGCAGAGATAGCGCTCGCCCGCCATCACCCGGTCGATCGCGCGCCTGATCTCCTCGGTCGGCACGTCCTTCAGCACATAGCCCGCCGCGCCGTGGCTGAGCGCTGTCGAGATGTATTCCGGGCTGTCATGCATCGACAGGATCAGCACCCTTGTGTCGGGGCGGCGCTCGCGAATGATCTCGGTCGCGGCCAGCCCGTTCATCTCGGGCATGTTCAGGTCCATCAGCACCACGTCGGGCGCGAGCGCGCCGATCCGCTCGATCGCCTCGCGGCCGTTGCCGAGCGTCGCCACCACCTCGATATCGTCATAGGTCTCGAGGATCGCACAGACGCCCTCGGCCACCATCGGGTGGTCGTCGACGATCATCACGCGGATCGGTGCGGTCATGCATTGGCCTTTCGCGAGGAGCCTTCGGGGGGCAGCATGTGGCTGAGCGGGACCTGGGCGTCGATCGTCGTTCCGGTGGGCGAGGAGACCACGGTGAGCGTGCCGCCGAGCTGTTCGATCCGCTCCTGCATGTTCCGCAGCCCCAGCCCGCTCGTCGGCAGCGCGGCCCGGCCCGCGGCCTCGATGCCCTGTCCGTTATCGGTGATCCGCAGCGTCGCGCCGCTGGGGTGGCCGAAGACGCGGATCGTCGCCGCGCCGGCGCCGGAATGCCGCTCGATATTGGTAAGCGCCTCCTGCGCGACCCGGTAGAGCGCGATTTTCGCCTCCTGGTCCAGGCGGTTACGGAACACGACGGTTTCCAGCTCGGTGCGGATTCCGGTGCGCTGCGAGAACTCGTCGGCCAGCGCTTTCAGGGCCGGGCCGAGGCCGAGATCGTCGAGCACGCCGGGGCGCAGGTCGCGGCTGATCCGGCGCACCTCGCTGATCGCCCCCGAGAGCCCGGCGATGGACTTGTCGAGCGCCTCGCCGGCGCGGTCGTCATCCGCCTGGAACCGGCGCCGGGCCAGTTCCAGCGAATAGCGGACGCCGACGAGGATCTGGCTGATCGAGTCGTGCAGTTCGCGCGCGACCCGCCCGCGCTCTTCTTCCTGGGTGTCGATCACCCGCTGGGTGAGCCGCTTGAACTTGCTCTCGGCCAGCGAGCGCTCGCGGATGTTGAGCCAGAGCCCCGAGCCGAACACCAGGAGCAGCGCGGCGGCGGTGATCGCGCCGATATAGGCGAAGGTGCGGTCGACGCGGGCATCGACCTGGGCGCGCGCGGCGGCGACGCGGGCGAGGATGTCGTCGATGAAGATCCCGGTGCCCAGGGCCCAGCGCCAGTCCTGCAGGCCGATCACATAGGTGATCATCTCGGCCTCTTCGCCGGTGGTGGGCTTGTACCAGAGATGTTCGTGAAAGCCGCCCCCTGTGCGGGCGATGCGGACGATCTCGTCGGTGATCGGCGTGCCCCGGCTGTCGGTCAGGCCCGACCAGTTCTGGTTGATGAGCTGGGTCTGGCGCGGCGCGACGAGGTTGTTGCCGTCATAGTCGAAGACGAAGAAATAGCCGTCCTGGCCATAAAGCATCGCCGCGAGGTTCTGCATGACGAGGGTCTTGGCGGCCTCGTCGTCGGGGGCGGCGTTGCCGTAGACCGGTCCGAAGGCGGTGCGGGCGATGGAGACGTAATTCCGCAACTCCTCGCGCTTGGTCTCGATAAGCTGGGCGCGGAGCGCGTCGATCTCGCGCTCGGCAAGGAGCCGCGATTGCTGGGCGACGACGACGGCGATGGCGGCGGCGGCGAGAAGCAGCGGCACGGCCGCCACCAGAATCACCTTCTGGCGAAACCCGAGCGTTCCGCCGAAGCCGTCGCCTCCCATCTCCGCCTCCCGCGCGCCGTGGATGATTCGTGCCAGATACAACCATATCAGACCCGTCCCCCCCTCGCCGCAACATCCTCCCGGCAAGAAGCGGGCATGTCGGGCAGAAACGCATGAAATCCGGGCCCGATACCGACTTCTAGGTATTTATTCGCGGGTGGGGCGAAGCTAGTGTCTCGCCATCGACGATGCCGGCACCGCACCGGCGCGAATTGACCAGGGAGAGAGAAAACCACCATGGACCGTCGTTCATTCCTCAAGAATTCCGCCCTCGGCGGCTCGGCCGCGGCCGCCACCGCGCTGGCCGCTCCGGCCTATGCGCAGGGCAAGCGCACGCTGACGCTCGTCACGACCTGGGGCCGCGGCCTCGCCGGCGTGCATGACAGCGCCCAGCGCTGCGCCGACATGATCACCGCGATGACCGACGGGCAGCTCACCGTCGATCTCAAGGCCGCCGGCGAACTCGTCGGTGCCTTCGAGGTGTTCGACGCGGTCACCTCGGGCCAGGCCGACATGTATCACGGTGCCGATTACTACTTCGTCGGCCAGCATCCGGGCTATGCCTTCTTCACCGCGGTGCCGTTCGGCATGACCGCGCAGGAACTCGTCAACTGGTACTACCAGGACGGCGGCATGGAGCTGCATGACGAGCTCGGCCAGATCTTCGGCCTGAAATCCTTCCTCGCCGGCAACACGGGCGCCCAGGCGGGCGGCTGGTTCCGCAAGGAGATCGCGAGCCCCGAGGACTTCCAGGGCCTGAAGTTCCGTATGCCCGGCCTCGGCGGCCAGGCGCTCGGCAAGATGGGCGCCTCGGTGCAGAACCTGCCCGGCGCGGAAGTGTACCAGGCGCTGGCCTCGGGCGCGATCGACGGCACCGAGTGGATCGGCCCCTGGGCCGACGAGAAGGCGGGTTTCCAGGAGATCACCAAGATCTACTACACCGCCGGCTTCCACGAGCCGGGTGCGGGCCTCTCGCTCGCCTTCAACCGCGACGTGTTCGAGAGCTTCACCCCGGCGCAGCAGATGATCTGCCAGATCGCCGCGGGCGAAGGCCACCAGTGGAACCTCTCGCAGTTCCTCTCCGAGAACTCGGCCGCGCTGCAGCGGCTGCAGGCCGGCGGGGTCGAGATCCGGGAATTCCCGGATTCGGTCTGGGATGCGATGGGCGCGGCCTCGAGGGCGGTGCTCGACGAGAACATGGGCGACGAGCTGTTCAAGAAGATCCACGACAGCGTCTTCACCTCGATGCGCTCCTCCTCGGCCTGGATCACGCGGTCCGAAGGCAAGTACCGCGAAGAACGCGACCGGGTGCTCGGCTGATCGCCGGACATCGCTAGAGACGCGCGCAGGCCCCGGATGTCCGGGGCCTGACGAACCGGTTTCCGGGCGCGGACAAGAACAGCACGAAGCGGGGGAACGCCATGGTGGACGGGATCGTCTGGTTTCTCGATAACCTGGCTCTGGCCTTCTACAACATTGCCTACGCGATCATGCACCCGTCGAGCTGGCTGCGCTGGGTGCTGGGCCTGGACACACCCGAGGCCAAGGAAAGCCTGATGCGGTTCGTCTTCTACGGCGGATCGGTCGAGTTCTTCTTCGCGGTCTTCGTCATCGTGGTGCTGGTCATCGCGACGGGCATGGTGTTCCGGCCGTTCATCTGGGGCGTCGTCCGCGTGCTCGAGGGGTTCGCGAATGCCGTGGGCCGGGTCGCCGCCTGGGCCGGGCTGATCATGGTGCTGCAGCAGATCGTGATCGTCTTCATCCAGCGGATCTTCACCCGGGCCGATATGTCGTTCGGGTTCGGCTCACCCTTCACCAAGGACATTTCCTGGTGGTCTGAAGAGCTGAAGCTCTGGAACGCGGTCATCGTCTGTCTTGCCTGTACCTACACCTTCGTGCAGGGCGGCCATGTCCGCGTCGACCTCGTCTATGCCGCGGTGGGCTATCGCGCCAAGAAGCTCATCGACATGCTGGGCGCGCTGTTCTTCATGATGCCGATGGCGGTGCTGATCTGGATGTACGCCTGGTACTTCATGTGGCGGAACCTGGTGAACCCACCGGTCTCGGCCTCGGACCAGCTCGAGCGGATGCTTCTGAAGGCACGCGCGCTGAATTGGAGAGTCGAGACCATCGGCTTCAGTCCGAACGGGTTCGATGCCTACTTCCTGTTCAAGGTGCTGATGGTGCTGTTCGCCGGCATGGTGTTCCTGCAGGCAGTGGCGTTCTTCTGCCGCAGCTTTCTCGAATGGGCCGAAGGGCCCGAGGCGGAGGGCAGGGGGCTCGACCGCGACGTGCTCGAACCCGACGAACCGGTGCTCGAGGGCCCGGAACACCTGTCGCACGAGGGGATGTAGATCATGCTGTTCGGGTTGGACGGAGTCGAGATCGGGCTCCTCATCGTCTTTCTCTGCCTCTTCGGTGGGATCATGACCGGCTTTCCGGTGGCCTTCGCCATCGGCGGCGCGGCGATCCTGTCATTCGGGATCATCGCCCTGCTCGATTCCGGCGGGCTCCTGGTGCATCAGGCGATCGACACGGGCTCGGCCGAATACGCAGCCCTGGTGCGTGAAGGCGTCGGGCGCGAGTTCATATCGGTATTCCGATACCCGGATCTGCCGCGGGTCGCCGAGCCCCTGTTCTCGGGCGGCTGGGAACAGGCGATGGACCGCAACCTCGCCTTCATCGTGAACCGGATGAACGAAAGGGTGATCGCGGGGCAGTCCATCGAGACGCTGCTCGCCGTGCTGATGTTCGTGATGATGGGCATCACGCTGGAGCGCTCGCGCATCGCCAACGATCTCCTGACCACCATGGCGCGGGTGTTCGGCCCGCTGCCGGGCGGCCTGGCCGTTTCCATCGTCGTGGTGGGCGCGTTCCTCGCCGCCTCGACCGGGATCGTCGGCGCGACGGTGGTGACGATGGGGCTTCTTGCGCTGCCGACGATGCTCCGCAACGGCTATTCGCCCGAGCTTTCCACCGGCGTTATCGCCGCATCTGGCACGCTGGGGCAGATCATTCCGCCCTCCATCGTGATCGTGCTCCTCGGCACGCTCGCAGGCGATCTCTATGCCACCGCGCAGGAGAACCGGGCCTCGATGCTCGGCTGTTCGGATGCGCTGACCTATCTGGGCGAGCCTGCGGTGGTCTCGGTCGGCACGCTCTTTCAGGCGGCGCTGCTGCCGGGGCTGATGCTGGCGGGGCTCTATGCGCTCTATGCCTTCGGTTTCGCGCTGATCAACCCGTCGAAGGCGCCGCCGGTGGCCTCTGAGGACCGGATCGGCGGCGAGGTCGTGACCCGCAGCGAGGCGCTGACCTGGTACCTGTTCGTGCCGGTGGGCATCCTTCTGACGCTGCTCATCGCGGCCAGTGCCGGTATCGTCGGCGGCCAGAATGTGGATGTGGCGCGCACCGTGCAGGCGACCCAGGCGCCGGAGCTGCGCACCAATGTCTCGCCCCAATGCGCCGACGCGATGATCGAGCTGCACGGCCAGGAGAAATGGGACCGGTCGGTCGCCAAGGCCGAGGAGCTGCGCGCCTCCGGCACCTCGACCGAGGTCCGCCAGCTTTCCGAAGAAGAACTCGAGGCGGCGAAGGTCGAGATTCTGGCCGGAGCCGCGCCGATCGGCACCGGGGTCGCAACGCTGATGGTGCTCTTCGGGCTCACCCTGGCCCTGGCGCGCGGCGTGGCGCCTTCGGCCGATCCGATGCCCCTCCTCGTCGGGGCGGGCGGCGTGGTGCTGGGGCTCGTCGTCGATGCGGCGGCCATCGCGCCGCTCGACTCGCCGGGCTGGACGTTCTTCCTGATGGCGGTGCCGGTGGGGCTCGCGCTCTATGGCTGCAGGCACGCGGCGGAGCGGCTGGGGCATAACGACCTGATCCGGGTGGTGTTCCCGCCGCTCGTCCTGATCGTCGCGGTTCTGGGCTCGATCCTCGGCGGGATCACCAACCCGACGCCAGCCGCGGCGCTCGGCGCGGGCGGGGCGATCATGCTGGCTGCCTATCGCCGGCTGCGCGACGAGGAACGCTCGGGCCGGATCGTGATCTGGGGCAGCTTCGCGGTGGTGGTGATGATCCTTCTGGGGACCAATTTCGACCTTCGCCCCGACCGCGCCGACGTGTCGCCGGCCGACTGGCTGGCCATCGTCGCGGCGCAGCTCTGCTACCATCTGGCGCTGTTCGGGATCCTCTATTCCTGCTGGGTGCTCCTGCGCGCCCATGTCCTCGGGCCGGTGGTGCGCGAGACGGCCAAGGTCACCTCGATGGTCTTCACCATCCTGATCGGCTCGCAGCTCCTGAACCTGGTGGTGATCTCCTTCGGCGGCGAACATTACATCCAGGATTTCCTCCGGAGCTTCGACACCGAGTGGAAGGTATTCCTGATCGTGATGCTGGTCCTGTTCATCCTCGGCTTCGTGCTCGACTTCCTCGAGATCATCTACATCGTGATCCCGATCGTCGGGCCGGTGATCTATGGCGGCACGATGGACCCGAAATGGGTGACGATCATGATCGCGGTGAACCTCCAGACCTCGTTCCTGACGCCGCCCTTCGGCTTCGCGCTGTTCTATCTGCGCGGCGTGGCCCCGCCGGGGATCACCACAGGCCACATCTACCGGGGCGTCGTGCCTTTCGTGTTGATCCAGGTGGTGGCGTTGGCGCTGTTCTGGGCATTCCCGGGGATCGTGACGCTCGTTCCGGATCTCATTCCGAATTAGGCCAAGACGGGTTCTGGCGAAAGCGTTCGTCCACTGCGGAACTCGTCGTGCACCCGCCCGGCGGCCCTTCGGGCCTCGATTCCGGGCGGGGTGCCGCACATTCGTTGTGGAGGGTGCCCGCGTTGCGCCGCAGCCTCGCCTCCAGTGCGAGCGGGGGCCTCAGATGCTGGTGGGGCGGGTGTCGGGCAGGCTGATCCGGGCGACCTGCTCGGCGATCGGATCGGTCGAAAGCGGATGCGTCTCGGCCGAGTACCGCTCCGGGTCGCCGAGATCCTGCCACTTTCCGCCGAAATAGACCTCGAGCGCCGGGAAGCGCGCCTTGTAGCCCATCTTCGGACTGCCGGGCACCCAGTAGCCGAGATAGACATAGGGCAGGCCCGCGTCCCGTGCGATGTCCACATGGTCGAGGATCACATAAGTCCCGAGCGAGTCCTGCGCCCGGTCCGGGTCGTAGAAGGAATAGACCATCGACAGCCCGTCATCGAGCACATCGGTCAGGCAGACGGCCTTGAGCGCCCGCTCGCCGTTCCGGGCACTCGAATATTCGATGACGCGGCTCCGGATCGGGGTTTCCTCGATCATCGCGGCGAACTCGAAGATGTCCATGTCGGCCATGCCGCCATCGGCGTGCCGGCTGTCGAGATAGGTGCGGAACAGCGCGTATTGTTCTTCCGTGGCCCAGGGCGAGGTCGCCTCGCGGCTGAGATCCCCGTTGCGCCGGACCGCCCGCTTGAGGCTTTTCGAGGGCTTGAAATCCGCGACCCTGATCCGCGCCGAGAGACAGGCCGAGCATTCCGCGCAGGACGGCCGGTAGAGCACGTTCTGCGAACGCCGGAAGCCCTGTTTCGAGAGCGAGTCGTTCAGGCGTTCCGCGTATTCGCCCTGGAGTGAGGTGAACAGTTTCCGCTCCATCCGCCCTTCGAGATAGGGGCAGGGCTGCGGTGCGGTCACGTAGAACTGTGGCGCAATGGGAAGCGTGTGGCGCATGGGTTTCGCGAGGTTTGATCCGGGGAAACGTTAGCAACCCGCCACACTGTCGCCAAGCCCCCCATAATGGCGAGGTCACATTGGCCGCGAACGCATCTTGCCAGCGTTCGCGGCACGTTGTCAGGCACTTGCGTTGAGCGCGACCGTTCCCAGAACGTGATCAGTCAGACCCTGGCCGCGTTCGGAGATCAGCATGAGCCCGACGGAAACGAGCTGGAGCGGGAAGATCATGAAGGAAAGCGTGTAGCCCGCCGTGTGCAGCAGCGCCGTGCCCGAATCAAGCGGCGCGCCGAAGCGGTCGCGGAAGGTGATCGCCGCGAGGCGCATGCCGGGCGTCGCCGAATGCCGGGCCAGGCTGGTCCAACGGTAGAGGAAGCTGAGCACGGCATAGAGACCGGGGAGGAAGAAAAGGCTGATGAACAGCGTGAAGGGTGCCAGCACGACCGCGGTCAGCGCGGTCAGGAGCGCGATCAGGATCGTGTCGACGATCCAGGCGAAGCCGCGCTTGAGGGTCACGCCCTCGTAGAAGTCCGGGCGGGTGTCGGGATCGGGGAGGCCGGGGTAGAGGCGGTTCACTGTCATCTCGGTCATGGGTCAGCCCTTGTGTGTGGCGGCGGCCCCGGTCGATCGGGGCCGCACTGCGGATCCTGTCAGGCTTCGGCCGTATCGGCGGTTTCGCGGGCCTTGCGGGCGCGGTCGTCCATGAACTGGTCGAACTCGGCCTTGTCCTTGGCCTCGCGCAGCCGGTTCAGGAAGGCTTCGAACGCATCCTGCTCCTCTTCCAGCCGGCGCAGCGTTTCGGACTTGTAGGCGTCGAACGCGGTGTTGCCGGAGGATTTGAAGGCGGCATGGGCGTGGTGGGCGCGGCGGTGATGGCTGCAGGAACCTTTGAACATGCGTTTGCTCCAGATCATGTAGGCGAGGAGGGCGAGGCCGACCGGCCAGAAGAAGATGAAGCCCAGCACCATCGCGGCGATCCAGGCACCCTTGCCGCGCTCGTCGAGCCAGCCCTCGGCGCGTAGGAACCAGTTGCCGCTATGCGGCGGGTTGGTTGTCAGGGTCGTCATGGCGGTCTTGCGCTCCCGTGTTTGGGGTTGATGTAAATTCCGTTTACATTGCCGATATCGGGAGCCCGGGGGCGGGCTTCAAGGGGCTATGTGAATGTTTTTTACATTCCTCGGTGCGGAACCTGGCAAAACATTGAAATCCGGAACGATTAACCGAACCTCCAATTCCAGCGAGGCTATTCTGTGAACGCGCCGGTCTCGGCGCCGGCGGCCAAGCGCAGGGCGTCGGGTGCAGAAGAGAAGAGGTGGCGCGGGGTGCCGGCGGCGGCCCAGATCTGCGGGAAGTCGGAAAGGCGCGGGTCGAAGAAGGCGCGGGGGGCTTCGAGATGGCCCAAGGGCGCAACGCCGCCGATCACGAAACCGGTGCGGGCGCGGACGAAGCCGGCATCGGCGGGGGCGAGGGGCTCGCCGGCCAGCGCGGCGGCCTTCTCCGGATCGACGCGGTTGCCGCCGGCAGTGACGAAGAGGAAGACGGCATCGCTGTCCGGCCCGCGGAAGATCACCGATTTGGCGATCTGGTCGATCTCGCAGCCCACGGCGGCGGCCGCCGCGGCGGCGGTGCGGGTGCCCTCCGCCATCTCGCGGATCTCCGCGGCGATGCCCGCCGCTTCCAGCGCGGATCTGACCCGCGCGACGCTCTTGCTCATGGCAGATCCGCCAGACGGAAGGACGCCGTTTCTCTGAATCGCAGGTTGCAGGTCACCAAAACACGCCTCTCCTCTGCTCCGAGTGCTTCGACACGCAGTTCCCGGTCCGGTCGCAGAATTCGTTCATAGGGCCCGTTCCAGAGCCGCCAGTCATACACGTAGAAGCCGCGGTCGGCGAGCGCCCTCCAGGTCGTTTCATTCCCCGGGCCACGTCCCTCGACACTGTGCGATCCGGTTCGCGGCAGCCGGTCTATCAGGTCATCCATGCGCCGGAACGCGGCTTCCGGATCGGCGCGCCCGTCGAGTGCCTGCGGCGGGACCTGGCCGGAGCCGGCCGAGGCACAGATCGCGAGCGACCCTTCGGCATCGGCGAGCATCCAGTCGAACTCCAGGCCGCTCAGAGGGTCGTGCGGAGGTGGCATGCCGGGATCATCGCCATGTGCCTCGCGGATGCAAGCGCAGTTGACGCTCCGGCGCCGGAGCGGTTTTGTCCGGTTCATGGGCTTCGCCAACCGCATCACCCGCGCACCGCGCGCCTTCGAGCCGGAGCGCGGCGCCGAGGCGGCGGCATTGCTTCCCGGCCAGCCGCCGGAACTGAGAGAGCTTCTGGCGGGCGCGGCCGGGTGCAGCCCTTATCTCAAGGGGTTGATGGAGCGCGAGCGCGACTGGCTCGACGCGGTGCTCAGCGGGGCTCCGGAGACGGCGCTGGCCGGGATCCTGGCCGAGGCGGCGGCGCTCGAGGGCGATGTGGGGCCGGGGCTCAGGCGCGCGAAGCGGCGGGTGGCGCTCCTGGTGGCGCTGGCGGATCTGGGCGGCGCCTGGTCGCTGGAGGAGGTGACCGGCGCGCTGACAGATTTCGCGGACCTGGCGGTGGCGCAGGGGATCGCGGCGCTGGTCGCGCAGGAGATCCGGCGCGGCAAGCTGCCCGGCGCGCGGCCCGAGGAGGCCGCGGCGGGGGCCGGCATGGTCGCGATCGCAATGGGGAAGATGGGCGCGCGGGAGCTGAACTATTCCTCGGATATCGACCTGATCTGCCTGTTCGACGGCGAGCGCTTCGGGGCCGACGATTTCCACGATGCCCGCGCGGGTTTCGTCCGGGTGGCGCGGAACCTCGCCAAGCTCCTCTCCGAGACCACCGCCGAAGGTTACGTGTTCCGGACCGACCTGCGGCTCAGGCCCGATCCGGCGGTCACCCCGGTCTGCCTTTCGATGGAGGCCGCCGAGCGCTACTACGAAAGCGTCGGACGCACCTGGGAGCGGGCGGCGCATATCAAGGCGCGGGCGGCGGCGGGCGATATCGCGGCGGGCGAGGCCTATCTGCAAAGGCTCACGCCCTTCGTGTTCCGGCGGCATCTGGATTATGCCGCGATCCAGGATGCCCATGACATGCGGCTCCGGATCCGCGAGCACAAGGCGCTCGGCGGGGCGCTGAGGCTCGAAGGTCATGACATCAAGCTGGGCTCGGGCGGGATCCGCGAGATCGAGTTCTTCACCCAGACGCGCCAGATCATCGCCGGCGGGCGCGACCCGAGCCTGCGGGAACGCGGCACGGTGGCCGCGCTCAGGGCGCTCGCCGCGAAGGGCTGGACCGAGGATGCCGAGGCGCTGATCGAGGATTACCGGTTTCACCGCGAGGTGGAGCACCGGCTGCAGATGGTGGCCGACCAGCAGACCCAGCGACTGCCGGTGGCGGACGAGGGGTTCGACCGGCTGGCGGCGATGATGGATCGCGGGACGGAAGAGTTCCGCGCCGAACTGATGGACCGGCTGACCCGCGTTGCGGGGATCACCGAGGGGTTCTTCCGGCCCGGCAGCGGCGCGGGCGCGGCGCCGGACCTGGGGAAAGAGGCGCGCGAGATCGTCGCGCGCTGGCCGAATTATCCGGCGCTCCGCACCGCGCGGGCGGCGGAGATCTTCGGCCGGGTGAAGCCCGAGATCCTGTCGCGCCTGAAGGCGCGCGCCGCGAATCCGGGCGAGGCGCTGGTGCGTATCGACGGGTTCCTCGCGGGCCTGCCGGCGGGCGTGCAGCTTTTTTCGATGTTCGACGCGAATCCGCAGCTGATCGACCTGATCGTCGATATCGCGGCCACCTCGCCGGCGCTCGCGCGTTACCTGTCGCGGCATTCCGATGTGCTCGATGCGGTGATCGGCGGGGGGTTCTTTTCGGACTGGCCCGGGGCGCCGGCGCTCACCGCCGACCTTCAGGGCCAGATGGCGGCGGCGGGCGATTACGAGGCACAGCTTCTCACGGCGAGGCACTGGCGGAACGAGTGGCATTTCAGGATCGGCGTGCATCACCTGCGCGGGCTGATCGATGGCAGGGCGGCCGGGGCGGAGTATGCCGAGCTCGCCGAGGCCGTTCTGGCCGCGCTCTGGCCGGTGGTGGCGGCGGAATTCGCCCGCAAGCACGGGGCGCCGCCGGGCCGGGGGGCTACGGTGCTCGGGATGGGGTCGCTCGGCGCGGGCGCGCTGACGGCGACATCGGATCTCGACCTGATCGTCATCTACGATGCCGGCGGCGTGGAAAGCTCGGAAGGCCGCCGGCCGTTGCCCGCGCGGACCTATTACGCGCGGCTGACCCAGGCCTTCGTGACCGCGCTGACCGCGCCGATGGGGCCGGGGCGGCTCTACGAGGTGGACATGCGGCTCCGCCCCTCGGGGCGACAGGGGCCGGTGGCGACCGCGCTGGCGGGGTTCAGGAACTACCAGCGCGAGGAGGCCTGGACATGGGAGCATCTGGCGCTCACCCGGGCACGGCCGGTGGCCGGGGAAGCCGCGCTCGGCGTCGAGGTCGAGGCGTTCCGGGCGGGCCTGCTGAAGGGGCCCTGGGACCGGGAAAAGGTGCTGGCGGACATAGCCGACATGCGGCGGCGGCTGGCGGAGGCGAAGCCGGGTGGGCCGGCCTGGAACGTGAAGGACGGACCGGGACGGCTACAGGATATCGCGCTTCTGGCACAGGGCGGCGCGCTCCTGGCGGGGGTGCCGGTGCGCGGCGTCGCGGAGCAACTGGCAGCCGGCGCCGGGGCGGTGGGACTCGCGCCGGAGGACGCGGCGCGGCTCGGGTCGGCCCATGCGCTTTGCTGGCGTGTACAGGCGGCCGAGCGGCTGATGGCCGAGGGCGGTTTCGACCCGGACGCGGTGGGCGCGGGCGGGCAGTCGTTCCTGTTGCGGGAGACCGGATTCGACGCTATTTCCGCGCTTGAGCGCTCGATTGCCGAAAGCGCCGCCGAAGCGGCCGAGATCGTTGCCGCGCGCCTGCCGGACCTGTCTGCAAAGGAGGGCTGATGTCCGATCCCGATCCCAAGGGCCTGATCCGCGAAAGCTACCGGATCGAGGGGATTTCCGAACCCGAATGCCGGTCGATCTTTCTTGACTGGGCATTGTCGAATCCGGCCGCCGATCCGCGCGACGAGATTCGTGTGCTCATCGCCCGCTACGGTGCGGATCATCCCGACCATCCGATGACCGGCGTCCTGACAGCGGGTCTCGCGCAGGCGGGTGCGACAGGCCGGCGCGGGGGGCGGCGCGGGCGCGCCTAGGCGGAATCACGAAATGTTTCAACCTTCGCCGTTTCGTGCCCGGACGTGACGGAGGGCTCAACGTCGTGGCCAGCCCGCCCTATATTGTGAGGTGTCGGGCAGGGAGCGGGACCTGCGCCGCGCGAGAGAGCAGTGAGTGACGAAATGATGCGTAGAGCCGCATTTTGCCTGGCCGTTCTGGCCTTTCCTGTTTCGGCGAGCGCCCTGCCGCCGTTGCACGAGAACCCCACCGTCGTGAACGGTTTTTATGCGATCGGTCTCGCCGACGAGCTGCGGAAGAACTGCGGCTCGATCGAGCCGCGCTGGTTTCGGGCGTACAACTTTCTCAAGTCGCTCGAGAGATACGCACGCGAGGCCGGCTATACCGAAGCCGATATCGATGCGCTGACCGACAACAAGGCCGAGAAGGAGAAGCTGCGACAGAGGATCCGCAAGGATCTCGCGGCCAGGGGTGCGTCGCAGAAGACCCCGGAAGGCTATTGCACTGTCGGGCGTGAAGAAATAGCCAAAGACACGATGGCGGGGCGCCTGCTCCGCGCCAACTGACGCCGCTCGGCAGACGGGCGGCTCATCCGAAGGGAGCCGCCCTCATGTCAGAACTTCGGAAAATCATCATCGACGACCGCGAGATCGAGGTCGATCCGGCGATGACGCTGATCCAGGCCTGCGAGGAGGCGGGGATCGAGATCCCGAGGTTCTGCTACCACGAGCGGCTGTCGATCGCGGGCAATTGCCGGATGTGCCTCGTCGAGGTCGTGGGCGGCCCGCCGAAGCCCGCCGCCTCCTGCGCGATGCAGGTGCGCGACCTGCGCCCCGGCCCCGAGGGCGCGCCGCCGGTGGTCAGGACCAACTCGCCGATGGTGAAGAAGGCCCGCGAGGGGGTGATGGAGTTCCTGCTCATCAACCACCCGCTCGATTGCCCGATCTGCGACCAGGGCGGCGAATGCGACCTGCAGGACCAGGCGATGGCCTACGGCGTCGATTTCTCGCGCTATCGCGAGCCGAAGCGGGCGGTGGACAATCTGGACCTCGGCCCGCTGGTGAAGACCGAGATGACGCGCTGCATCTCCTGCACCCGCTGCGTGCGCTTCATCACAGAGGTCGCCGGGATGCCCGAGCTCGGCCAGACCGGGCGCGGCGAGGATGCGGAGATCACCTCCTATCTCGGCCAGACGCTCGATTCCGAGATGCAGGCCAATATCATCGACCTCTGCCCGGTGGGCGCGCTGACCTCGAAACCCTATGCCTTCACGGCACGGCCCTGGGAACTCACCAAGACCGAGACCATCGACGTGATGGACGCGCTGGGCTCGAGCATCCGGGTGGATGCCAAGGGCCGCGAAGTGATGCGGATCATGCCGCGCAACCATGACGGGGTGAACGAGGAATGGCTCGCCGACCGCTCGCGCTTCGTCTGGGACGGGCTGCGGCGGCAGCGGCTCGACAAGCCCTATATCCGCGAGAACGGCAAGTTGAGGGCCGCAAGTTGGGGCGAGGCCCTGGCCGTCGCCGCGACGGCGATGAAGGGCGCGAAGAAGGTCGCCGGTCTTGTCGGTGACCTGGTCCCGGTCGAGGCCGCGTTCGCGCTGAAACAGCTCGTCGAGGGGCAGGGCGGGACGGTCGAATGCCGCACCGATGGCGCGAAGCTGCCGGCTGGCAACCGCTCGGCCTATGTGGGCACCGCGTCGATCGAGGATATCGACGGCGCGAAGATGATCCTGTTGATTGGCGTCAATCCGCGGGCCGAGGCGCCGGTGCTGAATGCGCGGATCCGCAAGGCCTGGATGCATGGCGCCAAGGTGGCGCGGATCGGCCAGCCGGCGGACCTGACCTACGAGGTTGCCGAGATCGGCACCGGCCGCGAAGCGCTGGCGAGGCTGGCCGCGATGGACCATTCCGACAAGCACGGCGTGCCGGGCGTGATGATCGTCGGACAGGCGGCCCTGAGCGGAGAGGACGGTGCGGCGGTGCTCGGCGCCGCGATGCAGATGGTCGCGGCCGCGCAATCCAAGCTCCTGATTCTCCACCATGCCGCGAGCCGTGTGGGCGCGATGGATGTGGGGGCGGTGACCGAGGGCGGCGTGTCTGCGGCGCTTGACGGCGCGGGCGTGGTCTATGCGCTGGGCGTGGACGAGATCGACATTCCGGCGGGCCCCACGGTGATCTACCAGGGCAGCCATGGCGACCGGGGCGCGCATCGGGCCGACATCATCCTGCCCGCCGCGGCCTGGACCGAGGAGCACGGGCTCTTCGTCAACACCGAAGGGCGGCCGCAACTGGCGATGCGCGCGAGCTTCCCGCCGGGCGAGGCCAAGGAAAACTGGGCGATTATCAGGGCCTTGTCGGCCGAACTTGGCGCGACCCAGCCGTGGGACAGCCTCGCGCAGCTTCGTCAGGCGCTGGTCGCGGCGGTGCCGTATCTCGCAGAGATCGACAGTGTGCCCGAGAACGAGTGGCAGGCCCTGCCGGCGGGCGATCTCGGCTCCGGCGATTTCGCCGAGGCGGTCGCGGCACACTACCTGACCAACCCGATCCAGCGCGCCTCCGAAGTCATGGCCGAGCTCGCCGCCCATGCGAAGGCGCGCAAGGCAGGCAAGATCGCGGCCGAGTAGGCCCGTGGCGGTGGGTCCGATCCATTCCGCGTTCGAGGTGCCGGTCGGGAAGCGCTGCGGATATCTGCGGCCAGCCCGGACAAGACTGACGGAAGAGGGTGGAAACTCCCGCGCAGATGCGGTTTACACCGTTTCGCCGGTAACGCCCTCCGGGCGGCGCGCGACCGACGCAGAAGCGGTCTCGGCCGATTGCAGGGAACAGGGAACAACAGGGGTCTGATTCATGTCCGCGTTTCTCACGACACCCCTCGGCATCGCGGTTCTCGTGGCGCTGCAATGCCTTCTCGTGATCGGCTTCGTGATGATCTCGCTCCTGTTCCTGGTCTATGGCGACCGGAAGATCTGGGCGGCGGTGCAGATGCGGCGCGGGCCGAACGTTGTGGGCGTCTTCGGGCTCCTGCAATCGGTGGCCGACGCGCTGAAATACGTGGTCAAGGAGGTCGTGATTCCCGCCGGTGCGGACCGGACGGTGTTCCTGCTGGCGCCGCTGACCTCCTTCGTCCTTGCGATGGTCGCCTGGGCGGTGATCCCCTTCGCCGACGGCTGGGTCCTCTCCGACATCAACGTGGCGATCCTGTTCATTTTCGCGGTCTCCTCGCTGGAGGTCTACGGCGTGATCATGGGCGGCTGGGCATCGAACTCGAAATACCCGTTTCTGGGGTCCTTGCGGTCTGCGGCGCAGATGATCTCCTACGAGGTCTCCATCGGGCTGATCATCGTCGGGATCATCATCTCGACCGGCTCGATGAATTTCGGGGAGATCGTCCGCGCGCAGGACACCGGTTGGGGCCTTCTCGGCTGGTACTGGCTGCCGCACCTGCCGATGGTGGCGCTGTTCTTCATCTCGGCGCTGGCCGAGACCAACCGGCCGCCCTTCGACCTGCCGGAGGCGGAATCGGAACTCGTGGCGGGCTACCAGGTGGAATACTCGTCTACCCCGTTCCTCCTGTTCATGGCGGGCGAGTACATCGCGATCTTCCTGATGTGCGCGCTGACCTCGCTCCTGTTCTTCGGCGGCTGGCTCTCGCCGATCCCGGGCCTCCCCGACGGGGCGCTCTGGATGGTCGGCAAGATGGCGTTCTTCTTCTTCATCTTCGCGATGGTGAAGGCGATCACGCCGCGTTACCGCTACGACCAGCTCATGCGGATCGGCTGGAAGGTGTTCCTACCCCTGTCGCTCGGCTGGGTGGTCTTCGTGGCCATCATGGCGCGGTACGAAGTGCTCGGCGGCTTCTGGGCACGCTTTGCGATGGGAGGGTGACATGACCCAGATGGACTGGACCCGGGCCGGCAAGTACTTCCTGCTTCAGGACTTCGTGAAGGGCTTCGCGCTCGGGCTGAAATACTTCTTCGCGCCGAAGGCCACGCTGAACTATCCGCACGAGAAGGGGCCGCTGAGCCCGCGCTTCCGGGGCGAACACGCGCTGCGCCGCTACCCGAACGGCGAGGAGCGCTGCATCGCCTGCAAGCTCTGCGAGGCGATCTGCCCGGCACAGGCGATCACCATCGACGCCGAGCCGCGCGAGGACGGCTCGCGGCGCACCACGCGCTACGACATCGACATGACGAAATGCATCTATTGCGGCTTCTGCCAGGAGGCCTGCCCGGTCGACGCCATCGTCGAGGGGCCGAATTTCGAGTTCGCCACCGAGACCCGCGAGGAGCTGTTCTTCACCAAGGAGCGGCTCCTGGAGAACGGCGACCGCTGGGAAGCCGAGATCGCCCGCAACCTCGAAATCGACGCGCCGTACAGATGAGCCTGGATGACCCGCAGACCAGCGCTTACGAGCGCGGCAAGGCCTTCACCGAGGAGACCAATCCCGGCATGGAGGACGCGCTGCATGCGCGGTACGACGCGTTGCTGCCGGGGCTCTCGCGGGATCTGGTGGAACTGAACGGGCGCACCTATACGCGCGGCGTTCTGGACCAGAGGACGCGCGAACTGCTGACTATCGGAGCCCTCACCGCACTCGGCGGCCAGACCGCACCGCAACTTCGGATCCATGTCGCGGCAGCCCGCAAGCTTGGTGCGTCCCGCGAGGAGATTGCGGAGACGATCTACCAGATGGCGCTCTACGGCGGCATGCCCGCGATGTTCAACGCCCTGAACACGGCTATGGCCGTCTTCGACGCGGAGGGTGCGGATGCCTGACCAGAAGAACCCATTCGAGGCGATGATGACCATGGGCCAGGAATGGGCGAAGGCGCTCAATCCGGCGCTCGAACATTTCACGCCCAGGGGGTTCGAGGCGCTGTTTCCGACCATGCCCAAGGACCTGATGGAAACCTTCATGGGCAAGACGCTGAACCCCGAGGGGCTCGACGCGAAGACCAAGCTCCTGGTCACCCTTTCGGCGCTCACCATCATGGGTGCGCAGGCCGAGGCGCAGGTGCGGATCACCGTGCGCCACGCGGTCGAGGCGGGGGCGACGGCGCAGGAGATCGCCGAAACCATCGGGATCGCCGGCATGTTCGGCGGCATCCCGGCGATGAGCAAGGCCATGGAACTCGCGCGCGAGGTGCTCGACGCGGGAACGGTCAAGACGGAGGACCAGGCATGACGGCGGCGGCATTCGCTTTCTACCTTTTCGCGCTGTGCACGCTGATGGGCGGCCTGTTCACGGTGGTGAGCCGGAACCCGGTCCATTCGGTCCTGTGGCTGATCCTTGCCTTCCTCTCCTCGGCCGGGCTCTTCGTGCTCCTCGGTGCCGAGTTCGTCGCGATGCTCCTGATCATCGTCTATGTGGGCGCGGTGGCGGTGCTGTTCCTGTTCGTGGTGATGATGCTCGACGTGGATTTCGCCGAGCTGAAGGCCGAGATGGCGCGCTACATGCCGCTCGCGCTGCTGATCGGCGTGGTCCTCCTGATGCAGCTCGGGATCGGCATCGGCGCCTGGCACGTCTCGGACGAGGCCGAAAGCCTGCGCACCGCCGCGACGCCCGAGGGCATCCACAACACCCGCGCGCTGGGGCTCCTGATCTACGACCGCTATTTCCTGCTGTTCCAGCTTGCCGGGCTGATCCTGCTCGTCGCCATGGTCGGCGCCATCGTGCTGACGCTGCGGCACCGGACCTGGATCAAGCGGCAGGACGTGCTCGCCCAGATGTACCGCGACCCGGCCAAGGCGATGGAGCTGAAGGACGTGAAGCCGGGGCAGGGGCTGTGAGCATGGCGGTCCGCAGGACAATTGTCGTCCCGGGCTTGACCCGGGGCCTCCCGGTCGGGGCCGGGGAGAGGTCCCGTGTCAAGCCCGGGACGGCGTCGGAGAGTGCGGCCGGAAAGGGAGCGCGATGATCGGACTGGAACATTACCTCGCCGTCGCGGCGGCGCTCTTCGTGATCGGGATCTTCGGGCTGTTCCTGAACCGGAAGAACGTGATCATCCTCCTGATGTCCATCGAGCTGATCCTCCTGGCGGTGAACATCAACTTCGTCGCCTTCTCGTCCTTCCTCCACGACCTCGCGGGCCAGGTCTTCACGCTGTTCGTCCTGACCGTCGCTGCCGCCGAGGCCGCCATCGGCCTCGCGATCCTCGTCTGCTTCTTCCGCAATCGCGGCACGATCGACGTCGAAGACGTCAACATGATGAAAGGCTAGGGGGCCTCAATGGAAACCATCATCCTCTTCGCCCCCCTTGTCGGCGCGCTGATCTGCGGCTTCGGCTGGAAGCTGATCGGCGAGGAGGCGGGCATGTGGGTCGCCACGGGGCTCCTGTTCCTGGCCTGTCTCCTGTCCTGGATCGTTTTCCTTTCCTTCGATGGCGAGATGGAGCGGATCCAGGTGCTGCGCTTCATCGAGTCGGGCAGCCTCTCGACCGACTGGGCGATCCGGCTCGACCGGCTGACGGCGATCATGCTGATCGTGGTCACCACGGTCTCGGCGCTCGTGCATCTCTATTCCTGGGGCTACATGGCCCATGACGACAACTTCAAGCACGGTGAGAGCTACCGGCCGCGCTTCTTCGCCTATCTGTCGTTCTTCACCTTCGCGATGCTGATGCTGGTGACCTCGGACAACCTCGTCCAGATGTTCTTCGGCTGGGAAGGCGTGGGCGTCGCCTCCTACCTGCTGATCGGCTTCTATTTCCGGAAACCCTCGGCCAATGCCGCCGCGATCAAGGCGTTCATCGTCAACCGGGTCGGCGATTTCGGCTTTGCGCTGGGGATCTTCGGGATCTTCTTCCTGGTCGACTCGATCAACTTCTCCGACATCTTCGCCGCCGCGCCGGATCTCGCGCACAAGGACATCGGCTTCCTCTGGACCCGGTGGAACGCCGCCGAGCTCTGCGCCTTTCTGCTCTTCGTCGGCGCGATGGGGAAATCGGCGCAGCTCATCCTGCACACCTGGCTGCCCGACGCGATGGAGGGCCCGACCCCGGTTTCGGCGCTGATCCATGCCGCGACCATGGTCACGGCGGGCGTATTCCTCGTTTGCCGCATGTCGCCCCTGATCGAGTTCGCGCCGCACGCGAAATCCTTCATCGTGGTGCTTGGTGCCTCGACGGCGTTCTTCGCCGCGACGGTGGGGCTCGTGCAGAACGACATCAAGCGGGTGATCGCCTATTCGACCTGCTCGCAGCTCGGCTACATGTTCGTGGCGGCCGGCGTGGGCGTCTATTCGGTGGCGATGTTCCACCTCCTGACCCATGCCTTCTTCAAGGCGATGCTGTTCCTCGGCGCCGGCTCGGTGATCCATGCGATGCATCATGAGCAGGACATGCGGAATTACGGCGCGCTCCGGGCGAAGGTGCCCTACACGTTCTGGGCGATGATGATCGGGACGCTGGCGATCACCGGCGTCGGCATTCCGCTGACCGGCTGGCTCGGCTTCGCGGGCTTCGTCTCGAAGGACGCGATCATCGAGAGCTCCTGGGCAGGCGGCACGGCGGCCTCGTCCTACGCGTTCTGGCTCCTCGTGGTGGCGGCGTTGTTCACCAGTTTCTATTCGTGGCGGCTGATGTTCCTGACCTTCTACGGCGAGGCACGGGGCGACAAGCACGCACATGAGCACGCCCATGAGAGCCCGATGACGATGATCGCGCCCCTGGGCGTTCTGGCCATCGGCGCGGTCTTCGCGGGGATGATCTGGTACAAGCCGTTCTTCGGCGACCATGCCGCGGTCGAGAAGTTCTTCGGAATCCCTTCGGCCCATGCCGAAGCAACGGAGCATGCGGCCGTTCACCTGCCGATGGCCGCCAATGCGCAGGAAGCGCATGGGGGCGAGGGCGACCACGCGGCGCCTGCCGAGGAAGACCACGGTGAGGAGCACGCGGCACCGATGGCTGCGCCCGGCGATGGGGCGATCTACATGGCGCCCGACAACCACGTCCTCAGCGAGGCGCACCATGCGCCGGTCCTCGTGAAACTCGCGCCGTTCATCGCGATGCTGATCGGTTTCGGCACGGCCTGGCTGTTCTACATCCGCGACAAGTCGCTGCCGAAGCGGCTCGCGGAGGCGCAGCGGCCGCTCTACCTGTTCCTGCTCAACAAGTGGTATTTCGACGAGGTCTATGACGTGATCTTCGTGCAGCCGGCCAAGTGGATCGGGCGCAAGCTCTGGCGCGTGGGCGATCTCGGCACCATCGACGGCTTCCTGAACGGGCTCGCCATGGGCGTGGTGCCGTTCTTCACGCGGCTCGCCGGGCGGGCGCAGTCGGGCTACGTCTTCACCTATGCTTTCGCGATGGTGCTGGGTGTGGTCGTCCTGGTGAGCTGGATGACGATCGGCGGAGGAGCGCACTGATGGAAAGCTCGCTTCTCTCCCTCATCACCTTCCTGCCGCTGATCGCGGCGGGGATCCTCGCCTTCCTGCTCCGTGGCGACGACGAGGCCGCGCAACTCAACGCCAAGCGGCTCGCGCTGATCGCGACCTCGGTGACCTTCGTCGCCTCGCTGATCATGTATGCGAATTTCGACACGTCAGACACGGGCTTCCAGTTCGTCGAGGACCGGAGCTGGATCCTCGGGATGAGGTACAAGGTCGGCGTCGACGGGATCTCGGTCCTGTTCGTGATGCTGACCACTTTCCTGATGCCGCTTGTGATCGCGTCGGCCTGGGACGTGAAGACCCGCGTCAAGGAATACATGATCGCCTTCCTTCTCCTCGAGACGCTGATGCTCGGCGTCTTCGTGGCGCTCGACCTCGTGCTCTTCTACCTGTTCTTCGAGGCCGGTCTGATCCCGATGTTCCTGATCATCGGCATCTGGGGCGGCAAGGACCGGATCTACGCGGCGTTCAAGTTCTTCCTCTACACGTTCTTCGGCTCGGTCCTGATGCTGGTCGCGATGGTGGCGATGTATGTGGATGCCGGCACCACCGACATCCCGGCATTGATGAACCACAATTTCTCGCACGAGGCGCTGAACCTCTTCGGCTGGCACATCGTCGGCGGGATGCAGACGCTGATGTGGGTCGCGTTCTTCGCCAGTTTCGCGGTGAAGATGCCGATGTGGCCGGTCCATACATGGCTGCCCGACGCGCACGTGCAGGCGCCCACGGCGGGCTCGGTCGTGCTGGCGGCGATCCTTCTCAAGATGGGCGGCTACGGTTTCCTGCGGTTCAGCCTGCCGATGTTCCCCGTGGCCTCCGACCTCCTCGCTCCGATGGTGATGTGGCTCTCGGCGATCGCCATCGTCTACACCTCGCTGGTGGCGCTGGCGCAGGAGGACATGAAGAAGCTGATCGCCTATTCCTCGGTCGCGCATATGGGCTTCGTGACGATGGGGATCTTCGCGGCGAACCAGCAGGGGCTCGACGGCGCGATCTTCCAGATGCTCTCGCACGGCTTCATCTCGGGCGCGCTGTTCCTGTGCGTCGGCGTGATCTACGACCGGATGCACACCCGCGAGATCGACGCCTATGGCGGCCTGGTGAACCGGATGCCCGCCTATGCGATGGTCTTCATGTTCTTCACCATGGGCAATGTCGGCCTGCCTGGCACGTCCGGCTTCGTCGGCGAGTTCCTGACGCTCTTGGGCACCTTCCAGGTAAACACCTGGGTGGCCGCGGTGGCGACGACCGGGGTGATCCTGTCGGCTGCCTACGCGCTCTGGCTGTACCGCCGCGTCGTGATGGGCGATCTCATCAAGGAGAGCCTGAAGACGATCACCGACATGAACACCCGCGAACGCGCGATCTTCGCGCCGCTCGTGGCGATGACGATCCTGCTTGGCGTCTATCCGAGCGCCGTCACCGACGTGGTCGGCCCCTCGGTCGCGGCCCTGGTCGAGAGCTACCAGACGGCGCTTCTCGAGGCCGATCAAACCCAATTCGCCGCCGGGAACTGAGGACAAGAGAAGATGACTTCCGCTGATCTTTCCGCCATCGCCCCCGAGATCCTGATCTCGCTCTACGCGATGGCCGCGCTCCTGTTCGGCGCCTATACCGGCAAGGATAAGACCGCGCCGCTCCTGGTCTGGGTGACCTCGGGGCTCATGGTGCTGGTCGGGCTCTGGATCGGGCTCTCCGGCGAGGGCACCAACACGGCCTTCCACGGCATGTTCACCGACGACGCCTTCTCGCGCTTCGGCAAGGTGACGGTGCTGTTCTCCGCCGCCGCGGTCATGGTGATGAGCGAGGGCTACATGGCCCGGCGGAACCTCCTGCGCTTCGAGTTCCCGATCCTGATCGCGCTCGCCACGGTCGGCATGATGGTGATGGTCTCGGCCGGCGACCTGATGACGCTCTACATGGGGCTCGAACTTCAATCGCTCGCGCTCTACGTGGTCGCGGCGCTGCGGCGCGACAGCGCGAAATCGACCGAGGCGGGGCTGAAGTATTTCGTGCTCGGCGCGCTCTCCTCTGGCCTCCTGCTCTACGGCGCCTCGCTGACCTACGGCTATGCTGGCACCACGCTCTTCTCGGGGATCGTCAGCGTCGCGTCCGAAGGTGACATCCCGCTCGGGCTTCTCTTCGGGCTGGTCTTCATGATCACCGGTCTGGCCTTCAAGGTCTCCGCCGTGCCGTTCCACATGTGGACGCCCGACGTCTACGAGGGCTCGCCCACGCCGGTCACCGCCTTCTTCGCCACCGCGCCCAAGGTGGCTGCTATCGGGCTTTTCGCGCGGGTCATGCATGACGCCTTCGGCCAGGTCGTGCCGGACTGGAGCCAGGTGATCGCGCTCCTCTCGGTCCTGTCGATGTTCCTCGGTGCCATCGCCGCCATCGGGCAGCGCGACATCAAGCGGCTGATGGCCTATTCCTCGATTGCCCATATGGGCTACGCCCTGATGGGCCTCGCGGCGGGCACGCAGTTCGGCGTACAGGCGATGCTGGTCTACATGGCGATCTACGTGACGATGAATATCGGCACCTTCGCCTTCATCCTGTCGATGGAGCGCGATGGCCAGCAGGTGACCGACATCGCGAGCCTCAACCTCTATTCGAAGAAGAGCCCGGGCCGGGCGCTCGCCATGCTGATCCTGCTCTTCAGCCTCGCGGGCGTGCCGCCGCTCGTCGGCTTCTTCGGGAAGTTCTATGTCCTGAAGGCGGCGGTCGAGGCCGACCTGACTTGGCTCGCCGTGGCGGGCGTCGTGGCGAGCGTGATCGGCGCCTTCTACTACATCCGGATCGTCTACCTGATGTATTTCGGCGAGGAGCGCGAGGGGCTCGACGCGGGCGGTTCGCCGGTCCTCGCGGGCTTCCTGATGGCGAGCGCCGCGGCGATGGTTCTGGGCGTGATCAACCTCTTCGGCGTCGAGGCCATGGCCGCGGCCGCCGCAGCGACCCTTGTCAACTGACCTCTGGCCCGAGGGCTACGACCGGATCGTCCTGGAGACGGTCGACAGCACCAACGCGGAAGCCGCCCGGATCGCGAGCAAGCTCGACCGGCCGACATGGATCCTGGCGCATCGCCAGACCCGCGCCCGCGCCCGGCGCGGGCGCAGCTGGTCGAACCCGCCGGGAAACTTCGCCGCCACGCTGGCGATGCGGCCCGGCGGAGTGCCGGCCTGGGCGGCGCTCCGCTCCTTCCTGGCGGCGAACGCGCTCTACGAGACGTTGGCGCTCTACGCCCCGCGCGACAAGCTTTCGCTGAAATGGCCCAATGACGTGCTGCTCGACGAGCGCAAGGTGGCCGGAATCCTGCTGGAAAGCGCCGGGTCGTCGCAGCGGGTCGATTGGCTGGCGCTCGGTTTCGGCGTGAACCTGGTGCACACGCCGACCCCGGACTCCGAGGCGGTGGTGCCGCCGGTGAGCCTGAAGGAAATCACCGGGGAGGAGGTGAGCCCCGAGGAGTTCCTCACCATGCTGGCCGGGCATTACGCGACGGAGGAATCGATCCTTGACCGTCTGGGCTTCGAACCGATCCGCCAGGACTGGCTGGAACGTGCCGCCCGGCTCGGCGAGATGATCACCGCCCGCACCGGGCGCGAGACGATCACCGGCATCTTCGACACGGTCGACAGCGAGGGACGGCTGGTTCTGATCACCGGCAAGGGTCCGGTCCGGATCGCGGCGGCGGACGTCTATTTCTGAGGGGAGGGGCGCCGATGCTGCTCTGCATCGACTGCGGCAACACCAATACCGTCATGGCGGTCTGGAACGGCGAGCGGTTCCTCGCCACCTTCCGGACCTCGACCGAGTGGCAGCGGACCGCCGACCAGTACTATGTCTGGCTCTCGACGCTATTGGCGCATAACCGGATCCCGATGGAAATCGACGAGGTGATCATCTCCTCGACGGTTCCGCGGGTCGTCTTCAACCTGCGCATCCTCGCCGACCGCTATTTCGGCACCCGGCCCGTGGTGGTGGGGAAGCCCGACTGTCTGCTGCCGCACGACCCCCGGGTCGACGAGGGCACGACGGTGGGCCCCGACCGCCTGGTCAATACTGCAGGCGCCTTCGATCGGCACGGCGGCGACCTGATCGTCGTCGATTTCGGCACCGCCACCACCTTCGACGTGGTCGATACCGACGGCGCCTATATCGGCGGGGTGATCGCGCCGGGCGTCAACCTGTCGCTCGAGGCGCTGCACATGGCCGCGGCGGCCCTGCCGCATGTGGATATCACCAAACCGCAGCGGGTGGTTGGCACGAACACCATCGCCTGCATGCAATCGGGCGTGTTCTGGGGCTATGTCGGGCTCGTTCGCGAGATCGAGGCCCGGATCAAGAGCGAATTGGACCGTCCGATGCAGGTAATCGGCACCGGGGGGCTTGCGCCCCTGTTCTCGCAGGGCGATGTGCTGTTCGACACGATCGAAGATGATCTGACGATGCACGGCCTGACCGTCATCCACCGTTACAACAAGGAAAACGGCAGCATATGAGCGGCGAAAGACTGATCTATCTCCCCCTCGGAGGCGCGGGGGAGATTGGCATGAACTGCTACGTCTACGGCTACGGCAAGCCGGGCAAGGAGCGGCTGATCGTCGTCGATCTGGGCGTGACCTTCCCGGACATGGATTCGACGCCCGGCGTGGACCTGATCTTTGCCGATATCGCCTGGCTCGCGGAGAACCGCGACCGGATCGAGGCGGTGTTCATCACCCATGCGCATGAGGATCATGTGGGCGCGGTGGGGCACCTGTTCAGCCGGATCGGGGCGGAGATCCACGCGCGCCGCTTCACCGCGGCGATCGCGCGGATGAAGCTGGAAGATGCGGGGATCGGTCCCGAACATGTGCACACGGCCGAACCCTGGCCCGCCCAGGTCGAGGCCGGCCCGTTCAAGGTGGGCTTCGCGCCGATCTCGCATTCGATCCCCGAAAGCTCGGCGCTCATCATCGACAGCCCGGCCGGCCGGATCGTGCATACCGGCGATTTCAAGACCGACGAGACGCCGCTCGTGGGCGAGCCCTTCGACCGCGATTTCTGGCGCGGGATCGGCGATGGCGGCGTGCAGGCGCTGGTCTGCGATTCGACCAACGTGTTCTCGCCGAAGCCGGGCCGCTCAGAGGCCTCGCTCGGCCCTGCCATCGAGGCGCTGGTGGCCGCCGCGCCGCACCGGGTGGTGGCCACGACTTTCGCTTCGAACGTCGCGCGGGTGAAGACGCTGGCCGAGGCCGGCCACCGGGCCGGGCGCTCGATCTGCCTGATGGGCCGCGCCATGCGGCGGATGATCGAGGCCGCGCTGGATACCGGCGTGCTGACCGATTTCCCGAAAACGATCTCGCCCGAGGAAGCCGAGGCGATCCCGCGCGAGCATGTCATGCTCCTCGTGACCGGCAGCCAGGGCGAACGCCGCGCGGCCTCGGCGGCGCTGTCGCGGGGCAAGTATCTCGGCATCGAGCTGGGCGAAGGCGACCTTTTCCTGTTCTCCTCCAAGACGATCCCGGGCAACGAGCGCTCGGTCGGTCGGATCATGAACAATTTCAGCGAGATGGGCGTCGATGTCGTGGACGATGACGACGGCGCCTACCACGTCTCTGGCCACGCCAACCGGCCCGATCTGCGGGAGATGCACGAGCTGGTGCGGCCCGCGATGGTGGTGCCCATGCATGGCGAGCATCGCCATCTGCGCGCCCATGTGGCGCTGGCCGAGGAGGGTGGGCGGCCTGCGGCGCTGGCGCCCAACGGCACGATGCTCGACCTCGGCGGAAATGCCCCGAAGGTGGCGGGCCATGTGGAGGCAGGCCGCACCTATCTCGACGGTGCGGTGCAGATCGGCGCGATGGATGGCGTGGTGCGCGACCGGATCCGCTTGGCGCTCAACGGCCACGTCCTGGTGACGCTGATCGTCGAGGAGGGCGGCGAGGCGCTTGGCGATCCCTGGTGCGACACCAAGGGACTGCCGGAAACGGGAAGGTCACGGGCGCCGCTTGTCGATGTGCTCGAGGAGGACCTGTCGCAATTCGTCAACCGTGCCGGGCGGCGCACCCTGCAGGACGATGACAGGCTCGAGGGCGAACTGACGAAGATCGTGCGCAAGACCGCGCTCGACGAGATCGGTCGGAAACCCGAAGTGACGGTGGTGATCAGCCGGTTGAGCTGATCCGATCCGGGGGGCTTGCCATGGCGGCGGGACGGCAGTAAGAGACCGGCCCTACGGGTGATTAGCTCAGTGGTAGAGCGCTTCGTTCACATCGAAGATGTCAGCAGTTCGAATCTGTTATCACCCACCAGAATTCCAGGGGCGCGCCGTTAGGCGCGCCCTTTCACTTTCGGGCTTCGAGCGCGTCGATATCCTGCGCGTGGGAAAGGCTCGCCAGCTCCTCGCGGATCTCGCGGTCGAGGCAGGACTGGCAGAGCGGGCCGGGGGCGAGGGCGTGGCGCGTGAGGCTCAGAAGCCTGCGGATCGTGTCGGTCATGGGGGTCTCCTACAGGTCGTACCGGAGGACCGGGCGCTCGGAATTCGCCAAGGTCTCGAGCCCGATATCTCGGGCGAGATGGGCGCTCGGCGTGGGGGAGCCGTCCCGCCTGGCCAGCCATGCCTTGCGGATCGCGTCGGCAAGCGCAGCGATCAGGGGAAGCACGCGCGGCCCGGCCTTGCCAAGGCGGACCGTGCGGGGCCGGGCGGTGTGCATCGTCATCTCCTTGCAGAATCACCGGATGCAAGGGACCGTAGGACCTCAAGTTCACTTTAGGTAAAGCGCAATATGAGCTGTGGAGAGCATGACAGGAAATACCCTGAAATCGTGGTTGTCCGTCATGCAGAGACGGTCTGGAACAAGGAACGCCGATTCCAGGGGCGCCTCGACTCTCCGCTGACCATGGACGGCGAGGCCCAGGCCCGAGCGCTCGCATCGGTTCTCCGCGAGGCAGGGCTGCCGCGTTCCGGATGGCGGGTGTTGGCGAGCCCGGCAACCCGGGTACTTGCGACGGCTGCGATCGCGCTGCCTGGCGTCGCGCTGCGGACCGATCCGCGGCTCCTGGAACTAGGTCTCGGGGACTGGGAGGGCAGGAAGACCGACGAGGTGCGAGGGAAGGAGCAGCCGCCAGGAGTGCTCGGCTGGCAGTTCGCGGCGCCGGGCGGGGAACCGCGTGAGGGATTTGTCGGACGTTGCCGGTCATTTCTGGATGAACTGGATGGGCCGGTACTCATCCTGACGCATGGGCTGACGGGACGGATGATCCGGTCGCTCTGGCTCGGCGGCGGCATTGAGGAGGCGAACGATCTCCCCGGTGGGCAGGGCAATGCCTTTCACCTCAGGGACGGTCGCATGGTGGAGCTGAGGCCGTGAAACCTTCCGATCTGAGCGTGGGCGAGACGGCCCGGCGGGCGGGGGTGCCGGTATCGACCCTGCATTTCTACGAGGCCGAGGGGCTGATCGAGAGTTGGCGCACGCCCGCGAACCACCGGCGCTATGACCGGCGGGAATTGCGGCGTATCGCGATCATCCGGGTGGCGCAGACGCTGGGCATTCCGCTGGCCGAGGTGCGGGTCGTGCTGGAGCGCATCCCGCGAGGCCGTACGGTCGACCCGGAGGTCTGGAGAAAGGCGGCAGAGCCGTGGCAGG
The DNA here is from genome assembly GCA_003605175.1 of Paracoccaceae bacterium. GTDB lineage: Bacteria > Pseudomonadota > Alphaproteobacteria > Rhodobacterales > Rhodobacteraceae > Ovoidimarina. The sequence continues at coordinate 389,318 of QWDA01000001.1, forward strand.
CGGCGCTCGATGCGCGGATGGTGCAGCTCGCGCGGCTGCGCGACCAGCTCGGTTACTGCATCGGCTGCGGCTGCCTCTCCCTGAAGACCTGCCCGCTCTACAACAAGGACGACGTGCTCGGCCGAGAAGGTCCGGGCGCACGGCGCTGGATGGGCGAGGAAGCCCCGTCAGTTCCCGGGACGGAGGATGGCGAGGAGCTGGCCGGCGACCTGCAGGATCAGCACCCGTTCGCGGATCGCGTTGACGGCGAGGATGCCGGCTAGCACGGCCGCGCCGACCGGCATCGTGACAAGACCCGCCGCCGTGGCGCAAAGCGTCGTGCAGGCGCCCAGCACCGCCGCCCCGTCGAAGGCGCCGAAAGGCCGGGTGCCGGCATGGCGGATATAGAGCAGGACGCCGATCACCTCGTGGACGATCACCGCGACCAGGAGCGCCACGCTCGCGCCGATCGCGTCGTAGCGCGGCACCAGGATCCAGAGCAGGACGGCAAGGACCGCAATCGAGACCACGCGGTTCGCCGAGGAAAGGGCGATCTTGTCGGTCATCGACAGGAAAGTGCTGTGCATCCCCATGCCGACGGGCAGGAGGTAGGCGGCGATCAGGATCAGGAAGGCCGGGAAATCCACGCCGTAGTCGGCGGAAAGGAAATTCAGGACCGGCGCGCCGATGACGACGAGCACGATGGCTGCGGCAAGCGCCGCGAGGAAGCCGGCAAGCCGGGCGACCCGGTATTCGCGCGCGGCGAGATCCTTTCGCCCGCCCGCCAGGTGGCGCAGCACACGCGGCATGAAGGTGGGCGCGAAGACCATCTGCCCGCTTTCGATCAGGATCGCGACGCGGACCGCGACCGTGAACTGCGACGTCCCTGTCGCAGATCCCCAACTGCCGAGCGCGATGATGGCGAGCTCCTGCAGCGCGATCTGCATCACCCGCATGGTGACGAAGGGCAGCCCCTCCAGCGCGTCGCGAAGCCCGAAATGCGACGGCTCGGGCAAGGTCCGCCCCCTGGCACGCCAGGAGAGGTAGAGAGCCGGGACCGCCGCGCCCAGAAACGCGCCGAAGCCGATCCCGGACCATCCGAGCCCGAAGGCCAGCGTGAGCCCGAAGAACAGGCAGCGGGTCCCGTCGTTCAGCCCCTGCATCGACTGGCTGACCCCGACCCGGTGGTTGGCCTGATACCAGGTGATGAGCACGAGCGAGCCGGCGAGGGCAGGCACCGTCAGGGAAAGGATCGGGACGGCCGCGTAGCGGGGATCGTCGCCAAGGCCCGGCAGGACGAGCATCAGCGAGACCGCAACGGCCGAAAGCGCCAGGGCAAGCGCGAGCACCCGTTTCATCAGCCGCATGCCCAGGAAATGGGTCGGATGCGGATCGGTCTCGTTGATCCGGATCAACAGGCTGCGCTCGGTGCCGAGGCCGATCGAGTATCCCAGAAGCACGGCGATCGACATCGCGAAGTTGTAGGCGGCGAATTCCTCGACGCTCAGGATACGTGTCAGGAACCACAGCGAGAGCACACCCGCGCCCACGCTGACGCCGCGCGAGAACAGGACGCCGAGCGCACCGGCGAAATAGGCCTTTTCGGAACTCTGCACCGTCCGTCTCCGTCGCCGGCATCTGGCGCCGGGCGACGCCATGATGCGAACACTCGTACCGGCCGCAAGCGGAATGGGCCAGAGAATGGGCTCGGGAGGCTTGTTCTGCGGGATGGCGATCAATGGGTGCGGACGTTCGATCCAGGAGCGATCAACAATTCGGGAGAACGCCGGAAACTGTTCCGAATCGGCATGGCTCCATTCATGTAGGGCTGGAAAAATGTCGATCCTCGGGTTCAGGACATAGCTTGGCCGGGGAAACCTGTTAGTATTTGCGGGTCGCACTTGTGGTGGGTCGCGTCATTGTGAGTTGAGGGACTGAGGATGGTTGAGTCGGATACCGGCATTTCCGCGCGTGCAAACTCGCCTGCAGCAACCGTTGTCGTTCCGAGTTACAATCGCCCGAAACAGCTTGAGGACTGTCTCGAAGCGCTGACCGGCATGGAGGGCATCGATTTCGAGATCGTCGTGGTCGATGACGGTTCGCCCGAGCCGCTGGCGCCGATTTGCGAACGCTTCGGGCCCCGTGTGACCTGCATCCGGCAGAAGAACTCGGGCCCCGCGAAGGCCCGGAACCGTGGGGCCGCCGAGGCGTCGGGGGCATTCGTGGCCTTCACGGACGACGATTGCCGGCCCCGCAAGGAATGGCTCGCGACCCTGGTCGCGGCACATGACAGAAGGGACGATGTGCTCGTGGGAGGACATGTGGAGAATGGCCTTCCCGGAGATCCTTTCGCCACGGCCAGCCAGGACCTCTGCGACTTTCTGTACGAGCATTTTGGCGCCGCGTCGGGTGATCTTCCGTTCTTCACGTCGAACAATATCGGCCTTTCGCGCGATGCTTTCCTGCGGATGGGCGGATTCGATGAAACCTTTCCGCTCGCTGCTGCCGAGGACCGGGATTTCGGATTGCGTTGGCGTGAACATGGGGGGCGGATGATCTATGAGACGAAGGCCGTGATCGACCATTTCCATGGCATGACGCTGAAGAAATTCTGGAGGCAGCACAGCAACTACGGACGCGGGGCCTTTCACCTTCACCGAGTGCTCGACGACAGGAAATCCGCGCAGGTAAAGCGTGAACCTTGGACCTTCTACGCCATGCTCGTACTGCATCCGCTGCGGCGCCGAGGGCTTGGGGGGCTGTACCATATGGCCCTGATGGTCTTGACGCAATTTGCGATGGTCCGGGGCTATATGCTCGCGCGCAGGGAGACGCGCCGTGCGGAAGCCGACAGGAAGGCGTTTTCACAACATGCGCCGGCTTCGCGGCCGTCGTCTGATACCTGATTTTCCCGATTGTTGGTCGGTCGGAGAAGTTGGACATGAAGTCATTGAGCAACACCGCGGTGTCACCGCCGATCCAGGCAACCGAACCGGGCCGGACCATCGGTGAACCCAAGAAGGACCGCGTCGTCGAGGCGCTGAGTTCCGACGGGTCGGCCCTGAGGAAATACCAGACATTCTTCGTCGGCGAGACCGGCCTCGGGAAGCTCTTCCGCTACGAAATGGCAACGCTTCTCGCGGCCGGCGCGCGCGGCGCGCTCGGCTACATTCTCCGCAGGAAGCTCTATCCCGGTCTCATGGCCAGGGCGGGGTCGGGCCTGAACTTCGGTCGCGACATCGTGCTGCGCTGCCCGGGGCGGATGCGGCTGGGCGACAACGTGACGATCGACGATGGCTGCGCGCTCGACGCGCGCGGCGCCGCCGGGGCGGAGGATTTCACCATCGGGTCGAACACGTTGATCGCGCGGTCGACGGAACTCGTGGTCAAGCAGGGCTTCGTCCGGATCGGCCGTAACTGCTCGATCGGCAGCTATTGTTCATTGTCTTCCGTGTCCGGAATCGAGATCGGCGACGACGTGATGATCGCCGGAAAGGCCTATATCGGTGGCGGTCGCTACAAGATGGCGCTCGATGGCAGACCGATGATGCAGCAGGGGCTCGAGACCAGGGGCCCGGTGGTGATCGGCAACGACGTCTGGATCGGTGCCGGCAGCGCGATCATGGACGGTGTGCGGATCGGCGACGGCGCGGTGATCGGCGCCGGCTCGCTGGTGCGCGACGACGTGCCGGCCCGCGCCATCGTCTCCGGCAACCCGCAGCGGATCGTGCTGTTCCGGCAGTAGCCTAGGGCACGCGGCCAGCGTTGTCGGGCAGGACGGGAACGCGGCTCGCAATCGCGCGACCGACACGGGGCGGCAGGACGTAGAGCCAGGTCAGCCGGAGCCGGCACAGGGCCTCGAACAGCATCACCGATCCGGCGACGGACAGGAGCGTGAGCAAAGGCGGAAAGGCGACGGCCGCGGCGGGGACCTCGTGCGCGTAGTGGTTCAGGAGCCAGGCCAGCGGGATCAGGATCAGCCCGTGGCCGACAAAAACGCCCAGCGATCGCGTGCCGAACCAGGCCAGGGCCGGACCTATCCGTTCGAGCCGCGAAACCAGGAGCGCGGCGCACAGGCCCACGACGGTTCCGCTTGTCGCCCGGAGCGTCTGCGACAGTTCAAGGAACTTGGGCGACAAGTGGCCCAGGATGTTGAGCGCGGCGAAGGCCGTGAGGCCCGCAGCGAGGAACCGCCAGATCTGGGGAGGCGAGAAGGCGCCTATCTCGATGACGCGCGGGGAGTAGAGGCCCAGGAAGAAGAACAGGGTGTAGTTGAGAAAGTTATGGACGATCCAGTCCGGGAAGAGCGGGAATCGCCGCGGAAACAGCGAGAGATCGTTGTGGATCGTCATCGCGAGCGCCGCCGCGATCACGAGAACCGGCGAGAGGCTCCGGGTCTGGAATGCGATCAGGCACATCAGACCCAGCGCCAGGACGAACCACATGCCATAGCCCGGGTGGAAGAAGACATTCGCAAGATACCAGAGCGCGCCGCCCTGGGCCCAGGGCGCGGTCTGCGCGACCCCTTCGAATGCGATGCCGAGCACCAGCGACCAGAAAAAGAAGATCCAGGCGATCGGCAAGAGCTTGCGGGCGAAGAGTTCCCGGACCGGCAGATGGATCAGGAACGATGTGGCAATGCCCGAAGCGAAAAAGAACAGCGGCATCCGCATCTGTTTGAGCAGCGCGTCGAGCTGGATATAGGCGGGGTGGGCCATATCCGACGCGGTGAGCGACAGGATCGAATGGTGCAGCACGACCAGGATGATCGCGCCCCCTTTTGCGGCATCGAGCCACAGAAGCCTTTGGCTCTTCAAGATCTCAGCCCCGACGGAAGTTCCCCGCGTCACGGTAACCGCAGCGCGCCGAATTCCAATGGAGAGTCCCTCTCCGGCGCGTTCCGATGGCGGCTTTCCGCCGGATTGCGCGGCGATGCTGCGAGAGAGGTCGAGACCATCCGCGTCTGGAAACACTCACCACTGGCAACTACAGTGGAGAGGTGCGCAGGTGGTGGCGCGGTGATTGTTCGATGTGTGCGTGCAGAAGTATGAAGTACCGTCCCCATATTGATGGACTGCGAAGCGTTGCCGTACTTTCGGTGGTGCTCTTTCACATCGACGCGGCGCTCGTCCCGGGCGGCTACACGGGCGTCGACATCTTCTTCGTCATTTCGGGCTTTCTCATCACCCGGATCGTCGTGGACGATCTGAAGGCGGGCCGGTTCTCGTTCCTCGAATTCTACAAGCGCCGCGCCCTGCGCATCTTGCCGGCTTATGTCGCGATGATCTCCCTCGTGCTGGCGGTGTCCAGGTTCTTGCTTTTTCCCGACGAGACGCGGGCCTTCGGAAAATCGCTCGCCGCGGCCTCGCTCTTCGTGTCCAACATCTATTTCTGGAGGGTTTCGGGATATTTCGATCCCGACCTCGAAACGGCGCCGCTGCTTCATACCTGGACCCTCGCGGTCGAGGAGCAGTTTTATCTTTTCCTGCCGCTGTTCCTGGTCCTGGTCAGCCGCTGGCTTCGCGGGCGCTACGTCCTTGCGATTGCCGTCGCGACGCTCCTGTCCTTCATGGCCGGTGCCTGGGGGGTGCACCACCGCAGCACGGCGACGTTCTTCCTGATTCCGACGCGGGCCTGGGAGTTCGGCTTCGGTGCCCTGGCGGCCACGACCGGACTAGGCGGGGCAGGGCCGTTCGGCGAGGTGGGGCGCAGGGTCCGAACGATTCTGGCGCTGATGGGCGCGAGTTCGATCCTGTGCGGGTTCGTGTTTCTCGACAGCAACACGCTGTTTCCGGGCAGAAACGCGCTTTGGCCGGTGGCCGGGGCGATGCTGCTGATCGCCTTCGCCGAAGGCACGCCGGTCGGCGCGATCCTGTCCACCCGGCCAATGGTGGCCGTGGGGCGGATCTCCTACTCGGTCTATCTCTGGCACTGGCCGCTGATCGTCTATTGGCGGCTCGAGATACCCCCGACGGATCAACCGGTTCGCGTGCTGCTCCTGCTCGGGCTCTCCCTCGCGCTCGGTGCCCTGAGCTACCGTCTGGTGGAGACGCCGTTCCGCCGCGGGCGCATCTTTCCGCAGATTCGCGCCCTCCATGTCAACGCGGGGGCGCTCGCCGTGCTGCTGGTGGCGGCCGGCATGGGGATGCTGGTTTCGACCTTTGCCACGCATTGGGGAAACATCTCGCCCGAAGCGCGCCGGATTGCGGGCTATATCGGCTACCAGGCGGGAAGGGACGTGCATCCCTGCCTGATTCACGCGCGCGTGCCCGGCGGCGCCGCAGCGTTCGATCCGGAAATCTGCCTCAGGGAAGACGATACCCGGCCGACAATCCTGGTGTTGGGCGACAGCTTCAGCGAACATCTCCTCGCCGCACTGGAGGAGACCTACCCGCAGTTCAATTTCCAGGCGGCCGCGAGCACGGGCTGTCCGCCGTTTCCGGGGCTCGAGGGCGACTGGTACTGCCCCGCCGTGCTCCGCCCGGTGGTGGAGGAGCATCTGCCCAAGGCAGATGTCGACGCCGTGATCCTTTCTTTGCGGTGGCGCGACGAAGAACTTTCCGCGCTGCCCGAAGCAGTTGCCTTTCTGAGCTCCCATGTCGAAAGGGTCCTTATCCTGGGCCCCTCGCCGGAATACGAAGCGAGTTTCCCGCGGCTGCTCGCCCGCGCGGAGCGCAACGACCTGCCTGAAAGCTCGCTCGGCAAATACCTGTCAAAGAGCGTCCGGGATCGCGATCGGCGGATGAGGCAATTCGATTGGGGCAAGGCGAGCTATGTGTCGCTTTACGATATCGTTTGCCCCGACGACTGCCGCCTGACGACAGCGGAAGGCGTGCCGTTCCACGCGGATTACGGGCATTTCACGAGGGCCGCGGCGCGCGAGGTTGTCAGGGCGCTGGACCTGCCGGAACGGATACTTCCCCGCGCCGACAGGGCATCACGGGATGGCATCGACTGACGATCCTGCTTCAGCCGTCTGGTCCTGCGGCGTTCCCGGCCAGGCCCTGCGTGCCGCCTCGTGGACGGCAGACGCTCCTTTCCGACGGGTCGATGGCGGCATGGAATTGTTTCCCCTGGCTGACCATTCGCCATGGCGCAGACATTGTCGTTCAGCCATTCTGGCGGCTGAGCGACGTTGCGCCGGTCGCGTGGCAGGCTTGGCGTGACCACCGTCCTCTGGTGGTATAGGCGGGGCAGGACTTCGAACGGTTGGGCAGTCAAGTGACCGATGAACTCACCCAGGCGCCTGCGGCGGCGCCGACGCGGCGTTGGTTGATCTTCAGGGTCCTTCTCGGGCTCGGCCTTCTCGGCGCGATCTTCCTGTTTGTGGATGCCAGGGCGATCCTGAACATCCTGGGCGGGGCCTCTCCTCTCATCACGCTCGCGGCGCTGGCGCTTTTCATGGGCGAGCGGGTCTTCGCCGCCTTCCGCTGGCGGATGCTGATCGCCGGAGTGGGCGAGGCGCCGCCCTTCGGGCGATTCGTGTCGCTGATCTTCTCGGCGACGTTCATCGCGTTCTTCCTGCCGGGCGGCGTGGCCGGCGAGATCTTCCGGATCTACGGCCTGACCCGGGGCGCCATCGCGGTTTCTCGGGCCCTTGCATCGGTCTTCGTCGAGCGGGTTCTGGCCCTCGTCGCGCTGGGGCTTCTGATTGTCATCGGCCTCGCCACCGCGCCGTTTTCGCCGCCGGCCGCGGTCGTTCACGCGGTGCTCCTCAGCTTCGCCGCCATCGGTTTCGCCTGTGCACTGGTGTTCAGCCGGACGGTGCGCAGGATCGTCGATCGGGTGCTGGTGCATCCCAGGCTCGCGCGGGTGCGCCGGGGGATGTTCAAAGTCTACGAAAGCTTCGACATCTTCCTTACCCACCGGACCCTCCTGGGCCTGAGCTTTCTCGTGGCCATCGTGTTCCAGCTGTTCCGCGTCCTCTGCGTCTGGGCCGCCGCCGAGGCGCTCGGGCTCGATTTCCCGGTCGAGATCTTCCTCTATGCCGTTCCCATCGTGAATCTCGTCACGCAGATCCCCATTTCCATCGGCGGTATCGGTGTCCGGGAAGCCACCTTCGTCGCGCTGTTCGGCCTTGCCGGCATCGCCCCGGAATCGGCGGTGGCGGTATCGCTGATGACCTATGCGCTCTCGGTTTTGGCGGTGACGCCGGGGGCGCTGGTGATCGCCCGCAAGGGGCTCCACGGCTGATCCGGTATCGTCCGAGGTGACGAAACAATGCGCGGTCCGGCCGCGCAATTCGGGCAAAGGCACGCCGAAGCTCGAAAGAAATTGCCGACTCGTCCCGCGTAAAGTAGTCACTTTCATCATTGGGAAGTGGTGTCGGGGTGTTTCGGTTGCCCTTGGAAGTTCATGAAATGGGCCATCGCCGGCCCGACATTTCGATTATCGTACCGGCTTATAACGAGGAGGGTGCGATTGCGCTCCTGTATGAGCAGGTCGTCGCGAATGTCGAACCGGACTTCCCGAATTTTGAGCTGATCGTCGTCGATGACGGCTCGAAGGACCGCACCTTCGAAATCCTCGAAGAACTCGCGCAGAAGGACGAACGCCTTGTCGTCGTGAAGTTCCTGCGGAACTTCGGCCAGACGCCCTCGATGGCGGCCGGCATCGACCTCGCGCGCGGCCCGATCCTGGTGACGCTCGATGCCGACCTGCAGAACGACCCGGCCGACATCCCGGCGCTGGTCGCGAAGGTCAAGGAAGGCTACGACCTCGCGGTCGGCTATCGGATTCGGCGCCAGGACAAGTTCTTCACCCGCAAGCTGCCGTCGATCATCGCCAACCGGCTGATCGGCAAGGTCACGGGCCTGCCGATCCGCGACAATGGCTGCTCGCTCAAGGCCTACCGCGCCGAGGTGATCAAGCGCGTGCCGCTCTATTCCGACATGCACCGGTTCATCCCGTCGATGTCGATCCCCTCGGGCGTAAGCGTCGCCGAGGTGGGGGTGCGCCACCATGCGCGCCAGTTCGGCGAGTCGAAATACGGGTTGTTCCGGATCTACCGGGTATTCTTCGACCTGCTCGCCGTGCGCCTGATCCTGACGTTCTCCGCGCGCCCGCTGGCCTGCTTCAGCGGCCTTTTCGCGATATCCTTTGCCGCGACGGCGGGTTTCGTGATTGCTGCCCTGACGAGCAACGCGGATTCCAACGTCGTGTTTTCCACCCTGGCGGTCCTGTCCGGATCGCTCACGGTGTTTCTGGTTTCGGCCGGCGTTATCGTCGGGCTGATGCAGGACGGTGCCCGCACCAGAGCGCCGGATACCCGGCAGTACTCGGTGGCTGATTGAGGAGAAACGCACGATGGCCTTGTCGAAAGCCGCAACGGTGCAAAGCATGACATCGGTGCCGGACGCCGGGGAGACGTTGATGACCGATCGGACATTGTCGGTGGTGGTCGCCACGTTCGGCGAATGCGAGGACGCGAAGGCGTTTCTCGAAACCTACCGCGACGCGATGTCGGGGATCGTGACCCCGCTCGAGATCATCCTCGTCGGCGAAGAGGGGACCCGCGACCGGGTCGCCAAGGTGCGCGACGGCGGCTTCGACTGGTGCGAGCTCGTGCCGGTCGAGACCAGTTTCGCCGCCGGCGAGGACGAGGCGACCAAGCTCGCGCTGGCCCGCGCCCGCGGCGATCTGGTGCTGGCGGTGCCCGGCCGCAAGGCCGGGTCCGCCGCGACGATCCGGCGGCTTCTCGAAGGGCTCGGCGAGAACGATCTGGTGGTCGGCGTTTCCGAGGACGCGCAGAAGTCGGGCGGGCTGCGCAAGAACGTCCTGCACTGGGCGATCCGCAAGATGTTCGGCCGCGACTATCAGGATCTCTTCTGCCGCTTCCGGCTCGGCAAGCGCTCGGTCTTCACCGAAAGCGCCGCGCTCGGCGTGCGCCAGCATTTCATTCCGCTCGTGGCCGACTGGCGCGGCTACAATGTCTCGGAACTGCCGATCCCGGCCGAAGAGGCGCGGCTCCCTGCGCTCTCGGTTTGGCACCCGCGGCTCCGCTGGCATTACCGCGCGCTGATCGACCTCCTGATGCTGTTCGTGGTCCTGAAGTTCCTCGACCGCCCGCTGCGCTTCTTCAGTGCCATCGGCGCGCCGATCTTCGGGCTCGGCTGCCTCATCACCGGTTATCTGGTCATCGCGCGCCTCCTGCAGCTCACAACGCTGGCCGACCGGCCGCTGCTCACCTTTGGCGTGCTGATGATCGTGCTCGGCGTGCAGGTGATCGCCATCGGCCTCGTGGGCGAGATCATCGTCTACACCTCGAACCGGCGCTCGAAATCCTACGAGATCGACCGGATCGTCAGCCTGAACCCCGACCGCTCCTCCGAGTGATCGCGGGCGCGCGCACCGGGAGAGAGACGTGGCGGCAAAAGTCACAACGCCCGCGGACCGGGCAGAAACAAGCCGGATGTGGCTGGCCGTGGCCTGTGTCGCGGTGTTCGCCTGCGCCGTGGCCTTCCGCTTGGGAATACTGTCCTCGGCGCTGTTCTTCGACGAGTACTACCACATCCTCGCGGCGCAGGGATTGCTCGAGACCGGCGAGCCCCGGATCGGCGACGGCACCTATTCCCGCGTCTACGCCTATACCTGGTTCATCTCCAAGATCTTCGCGCTTGCCGGGAACGAGATCCAGGCCGCCCGGCTGAGCTCCGTCTTCGCCGCCTCGGGGCTGATCGTGATCGCCTTCCTCTGGATGCGGGCCCGCGCCGGCTGGACGGCCGCCCTGACCGCGACGGCGCTCGCAATCCTGTCGCCGATCGGCATCGAGACCGCGATCGGCATCCGCTTCTATGTCTGGCAGGGCGTTGCCTTCTTCCTCTTCGCGGTCTTCGCCTATTCCGCCCTGGTCGATGCCATGGGCTCCGGCCGCCGCGCCGTCACCGCAGCCCTCGCCGCACTCGCTCTCATGGCCGCGCTCTATCTCCAGCCGCTCTCGTCGGCGGGCGTTCTGGGCGTCGGGCTCTGGTGGGGGATCTTCATGTTCCTGCCCTGGGCGTCGCGGCAAGCCGCCGGACGCTGGATCATCCTGGGCGCCATCGGCCTCGTTCTCGCGGGTCTCGCCGCCGCCTTTGCGCTCGGTATCGTCGGGGAGGCATGGAAGCAGATCCGCTTCGCGCCCGACTGGGCCGCGTCGGTGAAGAACTCCCAAGGCTACTACCACCGCATCCTGCTGGGCCAGTACGGCGTGCTCTGGCCGGCCTTTCCGCTGGCCCTGGTCCTGGCCGCCGCACGCCACCCGCGTCCGGCGACCTTTCTCGGCACCGTCTTCGTCGTTTCGCTCGCCGTCTTGTCCGTCGCGGGCATGAAGTCGCTCCGCTACATCTATTTCGTGATGCCGTTTCTGTTCGGCGTCTACGGGATCGCCTTTGCCGCCGTGGCGGCGCCGGCCTGGAAAGCGCTCGTTTCGGCCTGCGGCAAGGCCGGCAAGGCCCTCTTCGGCCGGCCGCTCGCCCGCCCGCTGGCCGTCCTGGGCGCGCTCGTGGCGCTCCTGTTCCTCGCCATCGGCAACGGCGCGTTCCTCAAGTCCCTCCGCATGGCCCGCGGCATCCACCAGCCGACCGAGCACGGCGACTGGCTCGGCGCCGAACCCCTCCTACGCCGGATCGTGACCGACGACATGATCGTCGCCACTCCGCGCGAATTGCAGGCGTTCTACCATATCGGGCGGGCCGACGTGACGGTCAGCGTCTCGCGCCTCTCCGAACTGGGCGGCCGTGGCGACTTCGGGATCGACCCGCGCACCGGCCTGCCCACCGTGGGCACAGCCGAAGGCGCCGCGCATCTCGTGGCCTGCACCCGACACGGCTTCTTCATCGTGCCGAGCAATGTCGAAACATGGATCCGCCCGATCTTCCCCGATCCCGGCACCTATTCCGGCCCGGCGGTGCTGACCCGCGTGCCCGAACTGGCGCCCTTTGGCTTCGACGCGGTGATCTGGGAAACGCGCGGGCTAGCGCCGGATTGCGGCGACCTTCCCGAGAAGCTGCGCCGGGGCTAATTCCAGGCGCCAGAGCGTTCCGCCAGGTCCAGGACCTTCGCGGCCACGCGCCGCGCGGTGGTGAACTTCACGCCCGAGAGGCTGAAGAACCCGTGCGGCCCGCCTGTCTCGCCATGGTTGACGATCATGTCACGGTGTGAAATCTCCACGCTTGCCTCGTTCCGCGCCGGCTGGAGGCCCGGATAGACCCCGAGGATCTTTCCGCGTGTCGCGCCCAGCGTCGGGGCCGCCGCGGCGAGGGCGTCAAGGAAGGTGTCGATCTCCGCTTCGGGCACCCGCGCGTCGCGGTGATCCGCCGTCCAGGGGCAATGCCAGGTGCCCGCGAAGGTCTTGCCCTCGAGCGGGTACAGGAACAGCACGGCACCGGAGCCGGGAGGCGAGACGGCGAGCCCGGTCGCTGCCAGGGGCGGGCAGTCGAGGAGAAGATTGAAGGCCAGCGCCGGGCGGAAGAGCGCAGGCGCAGGGCTCCCGAAAAGCGCCGCGATCTCGGCCGACCAGGGACCGGCGGCATTGATGACGACCGGCGCGGCGACGCTCCCGCCACCGGCCAGCATCACCCGTGAAACCCGGCCCCCCGCGGTTTCCAGCCCTTCGGCCCTGCATTCCTCGCGGATCTCGGCCCCTTGCGCCTCCGCCGCCTCCCGGAGCCGCGCGATCAGCCGCGCGCTGTCCGGCACCACGACCTCGTTCCACAAGGCGCCGCCGCTCAGCCCTTCGCGCCGCACATCCGCGAAGCACGCCTGCGTCTCCCGAGGCGACAGGACGCGGCCCGCCGTGAGACGCAGGTCCTCCGCAACGTCCCGGTTCCGCCGGAATGTGAGGCCGGCTTCGAGCGCGAAAGCCGCCCTGAGCGCCATCGGTCCGCGTTTCCCGCGCCCGTAAAGCGGCATCAGGAACGGCATCGGGCGCACGAGATCCGGCGCGAATTGCAGGAACCAGCGCCGTTCCTGCGCCGATTCCAGTGTCCGCTTGAAATCGAGCGACTGTAGGTAGCGCAGCCCGCCATGAAGGATCCGGAACCAGTTCGCGCTGGTCGCGCCGCCGACCCGGCCGGCCTCGAGAAGGAGCGCGCGCCTTCCCCGGAGACCGGCCTCGCGGGCGATCATCAGGCCGAAGACCCCGCCGCCGATCACCGCGAGATCGGCCGGCCGGTCGCTGGTGCCTGTCATGGATGGGCTGCGAGGGGGCATGAGCGGACTTGCTGCCGTGGCGTTCGGTGTGAGATGCCTGCCACATGGAAGCCTGTCTCGTCGATTCCCACGTTCACCTCTACCCCCAGTTTCCACCCCAGGAATTTCTCGATGCCGCTGCGGCCAACGCCGCACGCGCCGGCCGGGCGCTGAACCTGCCCGCCGGGACTCCTGGCCTTCTCCTCCTCACGCAGACCCATGGGGAGCCGGCGGTCCCCGAGGTGCTCGACCGCGCCAGCGGCTGGACGGTGGACCCGACCGGAGAAGCCATCAGCACCCGCGTCTCGGCCCCGGGAAAGCCGGAACTCTACCTGGTTCAGGGCTGGCAGGTTGTCTCGGCCGAAGGGCTCGAAGTGCTGGGGCTCGGGATGGCGGCACCGCCCCCGTCCGGCGCTCCCGTGGCGGAAACGGTCGCGTCCGTGACCGCGGCGGGGGGGCGCGCTGTGCTTCCCTGGGGCGTCGGCAAGTGGCGCGGTGCCCGGGAGGCGCTGATCCGCGAGATTGCGGGTGATGCAGCGCGGTTTCCGGACGTCGCCTTCGGCGACATCGCCGGGCGCCCCGGGTTCCTCCGCACTCCGGAGATCTTCGCCCACATCGCCGCGCAGGGGCGCCGCATCCTGCCCGGGACCGATCCCTTGCCCTTCGCGGGCGACGTGGCCAAGGTCGCACGACTGGTGTTCCGGGCCGGGTTCGACCGCGACGCCCCGTTCCGGAGCCTTTCGACCTGGCTTCGAACTGCGCCGCAGATGCTTGAGACCGGCGGAGAGTACGAGCGCATCCTGCCGTTTCTCCGGCTGCAGATCGCGATGCAGATCCGCAAGCGCCTGCGCTGAACCCCCGCGCCGCAAACGCCTCAGCCCCGCTTGCCGAGGCGCGGCAGCACGTCGGTCTCGTAGAATTCGGCGAGCTTCCGGACGAAGGCGGATTGCGAGAAATCCCGCCGCACCCGCGCGCGCGCCGCCTCGGCGAGACGGGCGGACAGTTCGGGGTTCTCGACCAGCGCCACCAGGCTGTCGGCCATCGCCTCGGGCGTCGGCGCGACCAGATGGCAGAAGCTCGAATCCAGAACCTGAGTATGCGTGGGCAGGTCCGTGGCCAAAAGCGGCCGGCCGCTGTCGAGATAGGAATAGACCTTCATCGGCGTGTTGATCCCGACGAGGCGCGGCGAAACCACCACGCTTGCCGCCGAGAGATAGCTCGCGAGCCGCTGGATCGGGCGGGGACCCAGGAGATGCACTCTCTTGCCGATGCCGAGCGCCTCTGCCCGCGCCCGATACCCCGCAAGATCCGCCTCGGAGCCGCCGATCACGACCAGCCGCATCGGCCGCCGGGCCACCGCGATGGCGAAGGCGTCGAACAGGAGACCGACCCCCTGGTAATGCTCGAGATTGCCAACATACATCACCACCGGATCGTCCTGCGGCACGTCACCGGGGATCTCGTCCGGCGCCTCCTGCGGCACCAGCGCGCCGTCGAGCAGGCTGATATCCTCGAGCGTCCGCACCGGCAGGTCCGGCGCCTGTTCCCGCGCGATCGCCTCGAGCGCCGGGCAGCAGCAAAGCGCCGCGACGCTCGCCTGCAGGGCCCGCCGCTCCTCGCCCTTCAGGAACCGGTCGGCCCAGCCGGGCAGGGCGTATTTCTCGGCGATCTGCGCGGGGATCGAGGAATCGAGATCGTAGACATAGGGCACGCGGAACAGTGTCTTGAGGCGCCGGGCGATCCAGGCGGCCTCCTCGACCGCATGGATCACGTCATAGCGGTGCCGCAGGAGCTTCCAGGCGGCCATCTTGGCCATGACCACGTCACAGATCGCCTTCTTCAGCGAGAAGCCGGGCCGCACACCGCGCAGACCGGGCAGGGCGGGAATGCGGGTGAAGGTGCAGCCCTCGATCTCGATATCCTCGCCATCGGCGAAGATCAGGACGTCGAGTTGATGACCGCGCGCCGCGAGCGCCTCCAGCAGGAGCCGCACCGCGATCGGCGTGCCGCGCACGGTGAAGAACGGTTGCGGAGCGAGAACCAGGATCCGCATGGTCACGCCCTGCGGCGCGCGCGCAGGATCACCGGCGTGCCAAACAGGCGGTCGAGGCCGAGAAGCGCGAGCGCGCCCTCGGCGGCCTTCGAGAAAGCCGGGCTCTTCACCGCGCGGTGGACCGCCATCGGCAGCACGAACTGCCCGACCATGGCATCGACCTCGAATCCGTGCCGCGCGAATTCGGCGCGCACCTCCGCCTTCGGGATCGTCACGAAGCGACGCGTGTTCTTCTCGAGCCGCTTCTTCAGCCCGAAGAACAGGGGCTCGAGCGCGTTCGACCCGCCCGGGATCGGGAAATCGACGATCACCGCCTTGTCGGCGACAGCGCAGAGCCCGGCCACAAGCGCGCGCCAGTCCATCACATGGGGCAACATCCGGAACGAGACTGCGATGTCGAAGGACCGGGCCGGGTAGGGCGGTGCGGCAAGGTCTCCAACCGCGCGCGCCACCCGGTCGCCCAGCCGGGCGGCGCGACCCCAGGCGTCCTCTCCCGAGGCGAGCACCGTCACCCCGAACCCCGCCTCGGCCAGGGGCGCTGCCGCCTGCGCATGTCCGCCGCCCACGTCCAGCACCCTTGCCTCCGGCCAGTCGCGAACCAGCTCCATGAGCGCCTGCGTCTGCACGTCCAGAAGATACGACCCGATCCGCCCCGAAAACCGGGCCGCGTAGTCCTCCGAGGCGGAATGCAGATCCGGCGTGTCGCTCTGGCCGGTCTCGGTCTCTTCCGCCTTCGCACTCATCGCTTCAGGAGCCCTTCGGCGCGATACCACTCCGCCGTCCGGTGCAGCCCTTCCTTGAGCGACACCTTGGGTTCGAACCCCATGATCCGGCGCGCCTTGTCGTTCCTGAACGCCCGCGCCTTGGTGAAGAACTCGACGCGCCGCCGGTGCAGCGGCGGGTCGATGTTGAAGGGCTTGCAGAGCGCCTCGCAGATCGTGGCGGCGAAAAGCAGCGGCCCGATCGGCAGGTGCAGCCGCGGCGGCTTCACACCAAGCTCGGCCGCAACCGCGGCGACCAGATCGTCGAGCGTGCAATATTCGTCGGAGGCGATCAGGAACACTTCGCCAATCGCATCCGGGTGCTCGCCCGCCAGGATGATCCCCGCCACCATGTCGTCGATGAAGGTCATGTGGTAGAGGATCTGCCCGTCGCCGAACATCCGGAACGTGCCCGCCTGGATCGTCCGGAACAGCTTCAGGAAGCGCGTGTCGCCGGGCCCGTAGATCCCGGTCGGGCGCACCACCGAAACCGGCGCGCCTGCCGCCATCGCCTCCTGCGTCAGAAGCTCGCCGTCGAGCTTGGTGCGCTGGTAGATATCGCCCGGATTATAGGGCGTGTCCTCGTTCGCCGGGATCTCGACGATGTCGCCATGCACGCCGCAGGTGCTGCAATGGACGATCCGCTGAACGCCATGCGTCTTAGCCGCGGCGAGGACGTGTTTCACCGAGTCGGTATTGACCGCGCGGTACTCCTCATCGGCATGGTTGGCAGTCCGGTAGAGCGCCGCGATATGGAAGACATGGGTGCATCCGGCGACGGCCCGGTCGACGCTCTCCGCGTCCGACACGTCGCCTTCCACCAGCTCGATCCCGAGTTCCCCGAGCTTCACCGCGTTCGGGTTGGAGAGGTCGCGGACCAGCGCGCGCACCGCATAGCCGCGATCCAGGAGCGTGCGGGCGAGGTGGCCGCCGGTAAATCCGGTCGCACCGGTGACAAGCGCGAGGGTATTCTGCGGCACGTGGACGTGGCCCCTAAAGTTCTTGTTCTCAAGGCATTTGCCGCCGCAAGTAATGTCGGTTTTCGAGCGGATTGCCAGCCGGTATCCGCGCGCGGGGCGAAATGAAATGTTTCATGTGACTTGCGGGCGCTTTCGGCACCGTGCCAGGCGGTCTGTACCGGCCGCTCCTGCCGCGCTAGAGATCAGTCGATGCCTTGCCTCGCGGGAACACCATGGCCGAACACGTGATCGCCCCTCCACCCCATATGGCGCTGCCCGTCATCGGAACCGACGCGGCGTTTCCGGTGCGCCGGGTCTATTGCATCGGGCGGAACTATGCCGCCCATGCCGTGGAGATGGGCCATGATCCCGACCGCGAGGCACCGTTCTTCTTCCAGAAAAACCCCGATAATCTCGACCCTTCGGGCGAGTTTCCCTATCCGCCGAAGAGCGCCGACGTGCATCACGAGGTCGAACTCGCGGTCCTGCTCGGCTCGGGCGGCCGTGACATCGCCATCGGCGGCGCCCTCTCTCATGTCTACGGCTACGCGCTCGCGCTCGACATGACACGGCGCGACCTGCAAGGCGAACAGAAGAAGCTCGGCCGCCCCTGGGAGATCGGCAAGGCGTTCGAGCGCTCGGCGCCGATCGGGCCGGTGCATCCGGCCACGGCGGTTGGTCATCCGGAGCGCGGGGCGATCCGGCTCGCGGTCAACGGCGAGATCCGACAGGACGGCGATCTTGGCCAGATGATCTGGAAAGTGCCGGAAATGATTGTCTATCTCTCGGAATACTTCGAACTCGCCGCCGGCGACGTGATCCTCTCGGGCACACCGGCGGGGGTCGGGCCCGTGACGCCCGGCGACGTGCTCGAGCTATCGGCGGTCGCCCTGGGAAGTTTCACGGTCCGCGTCGTCTGAGGCGTCAGAGCGCGCGGATCCAGATCTGCATCGGCTTCAAGCTCTCGGCCGCATCGCCCAGATCGCGCCAGCCATAGGAGGCCGTTGCGCCGTCCAGCGGCCGGTAGCCCCGGGCGCGCCAGAACGCGTCGAGCGGCCGGTAGTCGGCGGGCCGCGCCGGATGGTCGGCGGGGCGGATCACCGCACAGAAGGCGGCGTAGCGGTGCCCGAGCGCGCTGGCATGGGCTTCGCGCAGATCGAAGAAGGCGTGCCCCGCGCCCTGGCCGCGATATTCGGGCAAAAGGACCGACTCGGCGCAATAGAACACCTCGCCCGGATCGTATCCGTGGGCCACCAGGGGCGCCGCGAAAGCCGCGTCATGCTCGCCCAGGGGGGCGCCGGTCGCCGCGCCGACGATCCTTTCGCCGTCGCGCGCCGCCACCACCACGGCGCCGGGGCTTTCGGCATAGGTCGCGAGATAGCGCGCCTCATAGGCCTCGTCGCCGTCGTAGAGATAGGGCCAGGCTCGGAAAACGGCGATCCGCAGCCGGGCGAGGTCGGGCAGGGCGCCCGGGATTTCCGCCCGCGGGACCGGCGCGACGGACAGCGGTATCACCGGGTTCCCCTTTCGGGCAGCGGCGCGAAATCGCCCGCGCGGGACCGCAGCCGGTCGTAGAAGGCATCGAGCCCCGGAAACCGCCCTGCCAGAGCGCGGCAGGCCGCGATCTCCGCAGTGGCATCCGCGCCGGTCGCCAGACGCGAGAGCGCCGCCTGATGGGCAGCGGCGAGCGCGGCGAAAGCGGGCAGGGCGGCCACCTCCTCGTCGCCCACGAGGATCGCCGCCCCGAGCCGCGCACTCACGCCCTTGGCCACCAGCGCCCCGGCATCGAGCCAAGCGAGCCCCTCCGACGCCTCGCGCACCGCGCTGCCCGCCACGATGTCGAACTCGACATTCCGGCAGGCCGCTTCCAGCCGCGCCGCCTCGTTCACGGTTTCGCCGATCGCGGTGTAGTTGAACCGGTCGCGCGAGCCGATATTGCCCACGCAGGCCATCCCGGTCGCGAGCCCGAGCCCCATCCGGACCGACGGCCGGGAACTTTCGGCATTGAACCGCGCGAGCGCGGTGCGCATCGCCAGCGCCGCCCGGGCGGCGCAAAGCGCATGGTCCGGCGTGGGCAGCGGCGCATTCCAGAATGCCATCACGCTGTCGCCCATGAACTTGTCGATGGTGCCGCGGTTGCGCATGATCTCGTCCGACAGCCCCGAGAACAGCCTGTTCAGGAGCGCGACCACGCCCTGGGCGTCGAGCGCTTCGCTGAGCTCGGTGAAGTTCCGGATATCCGAGAACATCACCGTGACCGGCTGATCGCTTCCGCCGAGGGCGACCTTGTGCCCGCCGGTCTCGATCACCCGCAGCACGTCGGGCGCCACGTAGTGCGAGAACGAGCGCCGCACGAGCCGCACGTCCCGGTCGGTCACGAACAGCCGGTAAAGCGTCAGGAGCGAGAAGGTGAGGAACGTCGCCAGGAGCGGAAAGGTCGCATCGATCAGGAGGCCGCCATTGGCGAACCCCGCCCAACTGGCCGAGACGATGGCCAGCGCCGAGCCGATCGCGACCGCCACCGAGGCGACGGGCCCCGAGAGCGACATCGCGGCGGCGACGAGGAGCCCCGCCGAGATCTGCAGCAGGAGTTCCAGGCTGCCGGCGAAATCGGACCGGATCAGGTGCTGCCCTGTCAGGATCTGCTCGATCGCCTGGGCATGCACCGCGACGCCGGGGATCGTCTCGCCGAGCGCGGTGGTGCGCAGGTCGAGGAGGCCCGCCGCCGATGTGCCGACCAGCACGATGGCGCCGTCGAGGTCGGGGATCGGGGCGTCGGACAGCACCCGCGCGGCCGGGATGTAGGCATCCGGCGTCTCGTGGCGCGTGCGCAGCCAGAGATGCCCGTCCGAAGTGGTGGGGATGTCGTAAGCGCCAACCGTCACGTGGTCCGCCGTGCCGGGAATGCCCACATTGTCCCAAAGCACGATGGCCTCCTCGCCCAGCGACAGGCGCAGGGCCTCGAGGGCAAGGCTCGGGATGGGGCCGTCCGGGGTGCGCCAGAGGAGTGGCGCCGTCCGGGTTACCGCGCCGTTGGCGCCCGGGTCGACGCTGATCACGCCGATTCCCTTCGCCGCCTCGGCAAGAACGGGGACAAGCTGGGTCGCCGGACCGAGTTCCGGCAGCGCGGCCTCGGGCATCGTGCCCACCAGGGCAATCTCGGCCTTTGCGCGCGCGCTTGCGTCCCCGGGGCGCCCGCTCCTCGCGGTGCCGAGCACCACCGGAACGGTTTCGAGGGCGCGGGCGAACTGGAAATCGGTATCGAGCTGGTTCAGGGCCTCGGGCCCCATGGAGTCGCGCAGGAACGGCGCGACGATCGGGTTCTCGGCCAGCCTGACCGGCGAGAGCCGGTCCGGTTCGGCGAAGATCACGTCATAGGCAACCGCGCTGGCGCCTGCCGCCGCCAGCCGGCGGGTCAGTTCGGCCAGCCGGTCGCGTGGCCAGGGCCATTGCCCGTAGGCCGCGAGCGACCCTTCGTCGATATCCACGATGCGGACCGGGACCTGACTGGGCTGGCGCGGTGCGATCCGCTGCAGCCGGTCGAAATAGGCGAGCCGAAGGGACGGGATCGGCGCCGGGTCGGCCAGCCGCAGGCTCGAGAGAGCTGCGACAAGGACGAGGCCGATGAGCAGGACAGGCATCCGCACGGGGTCAGCGAGCCCCCGACCCGGGCACGGCCGGAGTCACCCGGAGTCCTTCCCGTCCTCGCCGTGGCTATCCGAACTGCCCGGCTGTTCGTTGTCGTCCGAGTTGCGCGGCCGCTCGGGCACCACCGCCAGCGGTGATGGGGCGGGGCCGACCCGGAGGAAGACGTTGGGGTCGATATCGCCGCAGCGTTCCGTCTGCGCGCGGAAGCCCGCACCGAGCCTCCGCTGGTCGCGCACGAAGGGAAACAGCGTGTTCAGCGTCGCATCGCGCTCGGCCTTGTCCTTCGGCGGGAGAATGCGTCCGAAGCTGCCCGTCCTGACCACCGTACAGCCACCGACGACCTGAACGCAGCGCCGCCAGCGCGAGCACATCCGCACCTGTCCGTCGAAGCCGACGAAGCGGGTCGTGCGACGCGAGTCGACCGCCAGGTCGAACACCGTGCCGCGGATCCCCATCGTCGCCGTGGGCGTGCGCAGCTCGTAGCTCGACTTCGCGCTGTCGCCGGTCAGAAAACGGAACATGCCGCCGAGCAGGGTGACGACAAAGCGCTCCGCGCGGTTGTTCCGGTTGAGAATGACCTCATCGACCCGGAACGTTGTCGCCGGTCCGATGGCGATCCGCGTCTTGTCGCGGAAGGTGAGCTGCACATTGCCGGTCGCGCCGGTCAGGATCACGTCGCCGCTTTCGATCGTCTGTCTGGGCGTGAGGGGCAGCCGCGTGCCATCGCGCTCGACGAAGGCTTCGGGCACCACGTCGATGGCGATCCCCACATCCTCTGCGGCGACGGGACGCGCCAGCATGATAGAGATCGCCAGGGCCGCGATTCGGCCCGCTGCACGCATCGATGGCACGTTGTCCCTCCCGACCGAATCGTGACGATCAGGTTAAACCACACCGGTCCGGCGCGAAACATCCGGGGACATCGCCGTCTTGTCCAAGCCGAAAAGTGGCCGGAGAAAGTTAGCGGGGCGCTGCAGGCGCCGACAATGTGGCAGACGCGGGCAAAGGGCAGTCGAAGCGGTTCAGCCGCCCCAGATCCGGATCGGTCCGCAATCCATATGGACGAAGTTCGAACCGGTATACTTGCCCACGCCGCCGGCGTGGCAAGCCGCCGCCGCCTTCGCCATCTGGCCGACCGAACGTGTCTGAAGGCGCAGATCCGCCGCCTGGCCCTTCATGTGCAGCGAGTTCCGCGCGACGGCCCGCGACCGCGACCGCAGCATCGCGTTGGTCTCGGGAGACCGGTAGCCGGAGAGCATCATGTAGGGTTCGTCGATTTCCATCAGGGAGTGCGCGGCAGCCCAGATATCGATCGCGCGGTTGTCGATCGGCATGATCTTCTCGTTCCGCCAATCCCGCATGAACATTGTGATTTCCTGGAGCACCTCGGGAATGTACTCGCCCTCGACCCAATAGACGGTGTCGATGGATTCTCCGGTGCGGCCCGAATACATCCTGATCCGCCGGATGTCCCCGGCCTTTCTGAGGAGGCCGAAAGCGTTTGCGTATGTTGGCGCCGCGGCTACCGCTGTCGCTGCGAAAGCCGCAAGAATCCCGCGCCGTGAAAGGCCCGTCGTTCCATTTTCTGTCATGAGTCCCGTCTGCGTCCCGTTTTTCAAACCCTGGTAAGCGGCTGCCCCCGCTCCCGGTTTTTGCTGCCCTATCCCCCAGGCGCGCGCCGAAGGTATCTCACAGATACGTCATCCGACCAAGACGTTTGGTTAACGATAAACGACAATGGGCGCCTTATCGGCAAGTTTTTGCCCAAACTGCGTGCCGGGCGGGCGCAATGCGTATTGCGCTTGGCTGTTGCGATTCGGGCACGGCGGTGCAGTTGCATTCCGGAAACAGCACCGGAAACCTTCCCTAAATTGTGAGTGGATAGGTTACCCGGACCGCGGCACATGTCGTATACGCCCCGAAAAGGGGGCCTCGCTGTCTGAGGATGTCTGACCATGAGTAAAATGTACCGCCGCGACGTTTTGTCGGGGCTCGCGGCTACCGCAGCGGCGATGACCTTGCCCGTGCCTGCGCGGGCGGAAGTGACGGCCTACAAGCAGGCGATTGCGGAGGCCGCGTCGCGGGATCGCGATATCGCGCGCTTCTACCAGGCGACCGGCTACGAGGGGATCTGGACCGGGAACGGCGGCGCCGACCGGTCGCGGCGCAAGGCGTTCCTGGCCGCTGTCGCAGATGCCGACGAGCACGGCCTGCCGGTCGGCCGCTACGACCCGAAGCTGATCGAAACCAATTTCCGCTCGGTCAAGAGCCCGCGCGATCTCGGCCGTCTCGAGGTCGAGATGAGCACGATCTTCCTGCGCTATGCGCGCGACGTGCAGACCGGTCTGGTCGTGCCGTCGCAGGCTGACAAGCAGATCGCCCGCAAGGTCCCGTACCGTCCGCGCGACGGGCTCCTCATGGCCTTTTCGAAGTCGACGCCGCGGGCCTTCGTGCGCGCGCTGCCGCCGTCTTCCGATGAATACAAGCGCCTGATGAAGGCCAAGCTCGACATGGAGCGCTTCATCGGCAAGGGCGACTGGGGCCCGACGGTGCGCGCCAAGAAGCTCGAGCGGGGGCAGGGCGGCGATCCCGTGGTCGCGCTCCGCAACCGTCTGATCCGGATGGGGTATCTGCGGCGCAACGCCTCGGCCGCATATGACGACCGGATGATGCAGGCCGTCGCCCAGTTCCAGCACGATCACGGCCTGCGTCCCGACGGTGTGGCCGGGCCCGCCACGATCGACCAGCTCAACGTCTCGGCGGCGACCCGCCTGACGCAGATCATGGTGGCGATGGAGCGCGAGCGCTGGATCAACCACCCCGGCGGCCTCGGCGACCGGCATGTCTGGGTCAACTTGCCCGATTTCCGCGTCAAGCTGATCGACCAGGGCCGCGTCACCTTCGAGACCAAGTCGGTGGTCGGCTCGCAGCTCTACGAAAAGCGCACGCCGGAATTCTCCGACTTCATGGAATACATGGAGATCAACCCCGACTGGACCGTGCCGCGCTCGATCCTCGGCCGCGACTACCTGCCGAAGCTCCAGAAGGACCCGAATGCTGCGCGCTATCTCGAGCTGATCGACATGAATGGCCGCAGCGTGTCGCGCGACCAGATCGACTTCTCGCAATATACCGAGGAGACCTTCCCCTTCACCGTGCGCCAGCCGCCGGGGCGGTCGAACGCGCTCGGAACCGTGAAGTTCATGTTTCCGAACCCGCATGCGGTCTACCTGCACGACACGCCCGACCGTCACCTCTTCGGGCGCGACATCCGCACCTATTCCTCGGGCTGCATCCGGCTCCACGACCCGCACGATTTCGCCTATACGCTCTTGCGGCGCCAGATGAAGAACCCCGAGCCCTATTTTCAGAGCATCCTCGCGACGCGGCGGCAGACCATCGTGCCGCTCGACCAGTCGGTGCCGGTCCATATCGACTATCGCACCGCCTTCACCGAGCCCAAGGGGCCGGTGCAGTTCCGGGGCGACGTCTATGGCCGCGACGCGCGGATCTGGGCGCAGATGGAGCGGGCCGGGGTGGCGCTCCGGTCGGTTCGCGGCTAATCCTCGGCTCCGGATCAGACGGGGCCGAGCCATGGACTACAGCATATCCGAGATCGCGGCCGCGCTCGATGCGCGGCTGTTCGGCGACGGTTCGGTCCGGGTCAGCGGCGCGGCCGAACCGTCCGCGGCCGGCAAGACCGATCTCGCGCTGGCACTCAAGCCGGAATATGCAGAGGGGCTGAAGGCGGGCCGGGCCCGCGCCGCCGTGATCTGGGAAGGCGCGGACTGGCAGGCGCTCGGCCTCGAGGCCGCCATCGTGGTGCCTCGCCCGCGCTACGCCATGTCGGGCGTGACCCGTCTCTTCGATCCCGGCCCCGAGATCGCGCCCGGCATCCACCCGAGCGCGGTGATCGACCCCTCCGCCGAGATCGGCGAGGGTGCCGCGATCGGCCCCTTCGCGGTGATCGGCCGCGGCGCCGTGATCGGCCCCAACGCGCGGATCGCCTCCCATGTCAGCATCGGCGCCGAGGCGCGGATCGGCGCGGACGCGATCCT
Source organism: Paracoccaceae bacterium (assembly GCA_003605175.1). Lineage (GTDB taxonomy): Bacteria > Pseudomonadota > Alphaproteobacteria > Rhodobacterales > Rhodobacteraceae > Ovoidimarina. The sequence goes on from QWDA01000001.1 coordinate 413,946, forward strand.
GCTCGAAGGCGTCCGGATCTGCCGCCGCGTGACCATTGGCGACCGGTTCCTCGCCCATCCGAACTGCGTCGTGGGCGGCGATGGCTTCGCCTTCGTCACGCCGGAGAAATCCAATGTCGAGGAAGCCCGCGGCACGCTCGGCGCCTCCGAAACCCGGCGCGCGCAGAGCTGGACCCGGATCCACTCGCTGGGCGGTGTCGAGATCGGCGACGATGTAGAGATCGGCTGCGGCGCGACCATCGACCGCGGCACGATCCGCGCCACAAGCATCGGGCGGGGCACGAAGATCGACAACCTCGTCCATATCGGTCACAATTGCGAGATCGGCGAGGATTGCCTCCTGTGCGGCCAGTCGGGGCTCGCCGGCTCGGTCCGGGTGGGCAACCGGGTGGTGCTGGGCGGCAAGGTCGGGGTCTCCGACAACATCTTCATCGGCGACGACGTGGTGGCGGGAGGCGCCTCCAAGATCTTCACCAACGTGCCCGCCGGCCGCGCGATCCTGGGCCATCCGGCGATCAAGATGGATGCCCAGATTGAGGCCACGAAGAACATCCGCCGGCTGCCTCGGCTCTTCCGCGACGTGAAGGCGTTGCAGAAAGCTGTTTCAATGACCGGTGAGACCGACTAAATCAGCCGCCAAGGGCAGTCAGGGCCGGGATATGTCACAGGACATCAAGGACAAGATCATCGCGATTATCGCCGAACAGGCGGTGCTGGAACCATCGGACGTCACGATGGAGCAGACGCTCGACGATCTCGGAATCGACTCCATGGGGCTCGTCGAGTGCATCTTCGCCATCGAAGAGGCGTTCGATATCCAGGTTCCGTTCAACGCGAACGAACCCCAGAAGTCGGAATTCGACATTTCCTCCGTCGCGGCCATCGTCGAGGCGGTCAGGGCGCTCGTGACCCGGCAGAACGCGTGAAGCGGGTCGTCATAACCGGGGCGGGCACGATCAACCCGCTCGGTCACTCGGTGCCCGAAACCTTCGCCGCCATGAAGGCCGGGACCTGCGGCATTGCCGAACTCGATATCCGCGACGTCGAGCGGCTCTCGATCCGGATCGGCGGCCAGGTCAAGAATTACGAGCCCGACTCGCATTTCAACCGCCAGCAACTCGCCCTCTACGACCGGTTCACCCAGTTCACGCTCCTTGCCGCGCGCGAGGCGGTGGGCCAGTCGGGCCTCGAATTCTCTGGCCAGCTCGCCAACCTTTCCGGTGTCGTCCTCGGCACCTCCGGCGGCGGCCTGAACACCCAGGACGAGAACTACCGCGCGGTCTACGAGGAGGGGAAGAACCGGGTTCACCCCTTCATCGTGCCCAAGCTGATGAACAACGCGGCCGCCAGCCACGTGTCGATGGAATGGAACCTCAGGGGGCCCTCCTTCACTGTCGCGACCGCCTGCGCCAGCTCGAACCACGCCATGGGCCAGGCCTTCTGGCTGGTCCGCAACGGCGTCGCCGATGTCATGGTCACCGGCGGCTCGGAATCGATGCTCTGCTTCGGCGGCGTGAAGGCCTGGGAAGGCCTGCGCGTGATGTCGAAGGACACCTGCCGCCCGTTCAGCGCCAACCGTTCGGGCATGGTGCAGGGCGAGGGCGCGGGCGTCTTCGTCTTCGAGGAGTTGGAGCACGCCAGGGCACGCGGCGCCGAGATCCTGGCCGAAGTGCTGGGCTTCTCGATGACCGCCGACGCCTCCGACATCGTGATGCCCTCGAAGCATGGCGCCTCGCGGGCAATCCAGGGCGCGCTTCGGGACGCGCGGCTGAACCCCTCGGATGTGGGCTATATCAACGCCCACGGCACCGGCACGGCGGCCAATGACAAGACCGAATGCGCCGCGGTCTCGGACGTGTTCGGCGCCCATGCCGACCGGCTGATGATCTCCTCCACCAAGTCGATGCACGGCCACCTGATCGGCGGCACCGGCGCGGTGGAGCTACTGGCCTGCATCATGGCGCTCCGCGACGGCGTGATCGCGCCGACCGTCGGCTACGAGGAGCCCGACCCGGAATGCGCACTCGACGTGGTGCCGAACGAGGCGCGCGAGGCGAAGGTCGACGCGGTGCTGTCGAATGCCTTCGCCTTCGGCGGTCTCAACGCGGTGCTGGCGCTGGGACGGGTCTGAAGCTCAGGGCTTTGCGTCGTCCAACAGCGCCTGGAAGCCAGCGGTGAAGCCCTTCAGCGACGCGGTCAGGATGACGTTCTGGTCCGGCGCCCGCGCGGGAACGATCCGCAGCTTGGCCTCGCTGCCCTTCTTGTAGGTGTCGAGGTCTTCCTTGGTCAGCCCGATCTGCGCCACGCAGCCCTGCGGCGTGCAGAAGCTGAACGGATAGCGCCGCCCTTCCTTCTCGTCGATCACGATGGTGATTTCCTCGGTCAGAAGCGTCTCCAGCGGTGTGGTCACCACGGCGGCGGCGGCGGCCTTCTGTCCCTCGGGCACCGGGAATATGACGATCTCGGCGACGGCGTTGTCCTTCTGATCGGTCAGGACCTGGTAGAGCTGGCAAGGATCCGGCTCTTCCTCCGCCTTCACGCAGCGCACCTGCCAGTCGCCATGCTCGCCCGCGACATAGGCGTCGCCGGTCTGCGGGTCCTTCGGGGCGGCTTCCGCTTCGGCGGTGGCCGGAGCATCGGGCGTCTCGGGGGCGGGAGCCTGCTCCTGATCCTGCGCCAGTGCCGGCACGGCCAGGGCTGCGAGGGCGGCGAACGCCAGGGCGTGGAGCTTGGGCTGCATCGAATACCTCTCGGATCTGGTTCTTGTCCGGCCCGTGCCGGTTGAGCCGGCAATACCATTGGAGGTAGTGACTGTCAGGCCCGGACCTTCACAATGTCGCGACATCGGCGATCCTTGGCTGTCGGCTGCGCGGGGAATGCGCATATGTGGAAAAAGGGCCCCGAAGGACCCCTTTTCGCTAGGCTTTCTCCCTGCCGGACGGGCCGACTTAGTTATTGAGCCGAACGCTAGTCCCTTTGCCCCAAACCGTCAACCGGGAATATCCCGGCCTCCCGCGGGTCGCCAGGCGCGAAAAAAAATGGCCACGCTTAACATTGCGCGGCCAGTCTAACAGGGAGGAAGTTGTCGAGTACGAACCACCGGACCCGACAAGATGCACTCTGGCACGGAATGGTTACCAAGTTATTGTCGAGGGCGAGAAAGTTCGCGGGACAGGGAGTGATACGGGTGGAGAACGACAGGATTTTCGTGGGCGGCGGCGGCGAAGGATATACGGCGCCGCAGGGGCTTCTCCTGAAGTACGGCAACCGGCACGGGTTGATCGCCGGTGCGACCGGAACCGGGAAAACCGTGACACTTCAGATTCTTGCGGAGAGTTTCTCATCCCAGGGTGTCCCGGTTTTCCTGGCCGATGTGAAGGGCGACCTGTCGGGCATCGCGAAGTCCGGCTCGCCGGAATTCAAGCTTCACGGCGCCTTCACCGAGCGCGCGGAAAAGATCGGATTCCAGGATTATTCCTACAGCGCCTTCCCGGTCACCTTCTGGGATCTCTTCGGGGAACAGGGCCACCCAATCCGCACCACGGTGGCCGAGATGGGCCCTTTGCTCCTCGCGCGCCTGCTCGAACTCACCGAGGCGCAGGAGGGCGTCCTCAACATCGCCTTCCGGGTGGCCGACGAGGAGGGGATGCCGCTTCTCGACCTCAAGGATCTTCGGGCGCTGCTGGTCTGGGCCGGCGAGAACGCGGGCGACCTTTCGCTCCGTTACGGCAACGTCTCCACGGCCTCGGTCGGCGCCATCCAGCGCGCGCTTCTGGTGCTCGAGAACCAGGGCGGCGCGCAGTTCTTCGGCGAACCGGCGCTGGAACTCGCCGACATCATGTCCACCGCGCCGGACGGGCGCGGCCGGATCAACATCCTCGCCGCCTCGAAGCTGATGGGCGCCCCGCGGCTCTACGCAACTTCACTGCTCTGGCTACTCTCCGAGCTTTTCGAGGAACTCCCCGAAGTGGGCGACCCCGACAAGCCGCGCCTCGTCTTCTTCTTCGACGAGGCGCATCTCCTCTTCGACGATGCCCCCAAGGCTCTGGTCGACAAGGTCGAGCAAGTGGCCCGGCTGATCCGCTCCAAGGGCGTGGGCGTCTATTTCGTCACCCAGAATCCCGACGACATCCCCGAGGACATCCTCGGCCAGCTCGGCAACCGGGTGCAGCACGCGCTCCGGGCCTTCACTGCCCGCGACCAGAAGGCGCTGCGGCAGGCGGCCGAGACCTACCGGCCGAACCCGCGCTTCGAAATCGAGGACGTGATCCGCGACGTCGGCACCGGCGAGGCGCTCACGTCTTTCCTCGAGGCCAAGGGTGCGCCCGGCGTGGCCGAACGCACGCTGATCCGGCCGCCGTCGTCGCAGCTCGGCCCGATCACCGAGGCCGAACGGAGGGAAGCGATGACCGCCTCGCCGGTGGCGCTGAAATACGACAGGGCCATCGACCGCGAGAGCGCCTACGAGATCCTGAAGGCCCGCGCCGAAAAGGCGGCGAAAGAGGCTGAGCAACACGAGGCAGCCACCCCGACGAGACAGGCGGGCAGGGGCGTCGAATGGTCCGCCGGCTCGGGCCGCCGCTACACCGGCGCCCACAGCACCACCACACGCAGCCGCCAGAGCGAGGGCTTCGGCGAGGCCGTGGCGAAGGTCGTCATCAAGGAGCTCAAGGGCACCACTGGACGCCGCATCGTGCGTGGCATCCTGGGCGGCTTCTTCAAGGGGCGCTGAGCGCTACTTGATCGCGATGAACGACTTGGTCAGGCCCATCACCCGCTCGTTGCGGATCTCGGCGTCGTGGAAGATCTCCGAGAACATCCGCCGGGTCAGCAAATGCGAGCTCTGAGCGACCACGAAGGAGCTCAGGTAATCGTCGATCTTGCGGTGATGGCCGAAGCTGAAACGGCGCAGGAGGAACGCCCGCACCGAAAGCGGCAGCCACTGGAACCCCAGGAAGAAGAAATGCGGCTCGATCGGGAAGTAGAAGGACGGAGTCTGCACGAAGTAGGAATCCGCCGCGTTGTGCACCGCCTCGCCGAACCGCACCATGTCGGAGATCATGCCGACATGCTCGATGCAGGAATTCGAGAAGCAGATATCGTATTTTCCGTCGGGCTCGAACCGGGTCGCGTCGGCCGAGACCGCCTCGAAGATGTCGCGGTTCTCGATGCTGACATGCTTCAGGTTGACCACGGTGACCTTGATCCCGTGTTCCCTGAGATAGTCGAGGCCGACGCTCCGCCAGAAGGTCTCGGTTCCGCCGAGGTCCAGGATGCGGAGGTTGTCGCCCTTGCCGAACTTGCGCTCGATATACCGTCGGAACATCGCGCCGCGCCTTTTGCGCAGGCCAAAGGCGATCCCCGCCTCGTTCTTGTAGTTGTAGACCAGTCTCTTCAGCATTGAACGACCTCGCGCTCGGATCTGCCGGACAATCTCCGGGAGGCGGGTTCATGTCTCGGAGGTATTCAATCGCCGATTGATTCACATAGTCGGGGCTCGCGTCAACATTGTTGTTCGCCCGCGAGGGCGGTCGGCCGATTCGCTCCGTTCCCGCCAGCGATAGCCTGTGCCGGTTGAGGTGCACACCGGCGCATCGCCGGACACGGGAAATGGGCGCTTTCCCTCCGACGCTCCCGCCTGATGCGCCCGATCCGGCCGGACCCGCGGCGGGTTCCCGCGCAAAACCATATGGCTGCATGGTCGGATTCACGCCGATCCGGTTATGGTTAACTCGCTTTAATCTAGCGCTTCCTACAGTTTCGCCGCGCGCAGCTCAGCCACAAGAAGGGCGGGGTCCCCCACACTGGGCCGCTGCGCGGCAACAGACAGGCCAGATGCAAAAAAGGAGCACGGGCTAGGGATGAGCACCTACACAAACTATTCGGCCTACGGGAATTCGACGGTCTATGTATCGAATTCCTCGCAGCTGAACGCAGCGATCAAATCGCTCGCGGCGAGCGGCGGCGGCACGGTGAAAGTTGATCCGAACGGCGGGCCCTATGACCTGAGTGTCAGCGGCGTGGGGTCGTCCAGATCCCCGGTCCTGGTGGAATCCGCGGGCTCCAAGGCGCCGCTCTTCGAATCCATGACCTTCACCAAGTCGAGCTATATCGCGGTGAGCGGTGTCAATCTCGACACATCCTCGATGACCAGCCGCAGCCAGCACGAAGATGATCTGCGGATCGAGGATTCCTCGCATATCGAGATCGTCGACTCGACCTTCACCGGCAGCGCCAGGGGCTATCTGAGCGAGGGCACCAGGACCGACATTCAGGGCAATGTCGGCGCCAACGTGTTCGACAGCGACAACATCACGCTTTCGGGCAACACCTTCTCGAACCACATGTACGCCGTGAAGATGGTCGACACCACCGACATCGACTTCACCGGCAACGAGATCACCCAATGGCAGGGCGACGCGTTCCACGGTGGCGGCATCCAGGACGTGCTGATCGCCGACAACTACCTGCACGACCCGCTGGGCTCGACCCAGCGCATGGCGCATAGCGATTTCATCCAGATCCGGATGGCCGGCGCCGATCTCGACAATCGCAATATCGAGATCGCCAACAACCTACTCGACACCGAGGGTGGTCCGGCAGCGCAGGGCATCCACATGGGCACCGGCGGCACCGGCGGCACGAACTACGACATCTCGATCCATGACAACACCATCATCACGGCCCTTCCGCGCGGGATCAGCGTCGGGGGCGCTGACGGGCTCGATGTCTACGACAACACGCTGCTTTGGGACAAGGACGCCTGGATCGAGGCGAGTGCGGGTGCCGAGCACAGATCCTGGGATCCACGGATTCTCGTCAGCGGCAAGGATGTCGAGCTTTCGGGCAACGTCGCCACCTGGATGCGGGTGAACGGCACCCAGGACAATGACGGCGGCTATCAGATCACCTACCGGAAAGCTTCGGCCGACAACTACGCCGACAAGCATTTCAACGCCGACGGCACGATCAAGACCGCGAGCAGTCTCTACGGCAAGTTCGGCTCCGCGATGAGCTCGGGCGAAACCCTCACCTTCGACACCGGCTCCGGCAGTGACACGGCCGACGAGGACACGGCCGATGAGGACACCGCCTCCAAGGACACCGCGACCGAACAGGCGACGAGCAGCGACCAGGGCGCCACATCGTCCAGCGCGTCGGAAGACGAGGAAACGGTTGCGTTCGGCAAAGATGGCGAAACGGCGACCGTCACGGCCGATGCGAAAGAGCCCGAGCCTGTCGTCAAGGACGCTGTCCAGGAAGTGACGCTCGACAACGTCGTCCCGATCACCGCCTGGATCAAGGACGACCCGGTCGAGGACGCCGAGAAAGACGATGGCGGGGCCGACTGGCATTGCCACATCGCCTTCGGCTAGGCGAACCCTGGCCAACTGGCGGCCGGTGCGTCCCCCGCGCCGGCCGCCTTTCCGCGTTCGGCGCTATTGCCGGACAAGCCCCAACGCCCCGCGCAGGGTGCGCATCTGGAACGGCGCCGCCACGGCGATCGCGATCAGCACCGCGCAGGTCCAGAGCGGCGGATAGGGGCTCTGGGAACCCTCGATCGCGAAACTGTCGAAACTGAGCGCGCAGGCCGCGGCTCCCAGGGTGAACCCCAGCGCCGGCAGCCAGGGCCGCGGATTGAGATTCCGCTTCCGGATCAGCCGGACCGCCCCGAAGACGGCCGAGCAGAACTCGCCGCTGAAGGCGATCCAGGCCAGGGCAGGGGCACCCAACCCGCCAATGGCCGCGAGATAGGCCAAGGGCAGGAACAGTGCCCGCGTAACACCGATCAGCAGGGGAGTTGGCGTGTCGTCCCCCGCCAGCGAGATCGTCGCGATGCTGGCGACGATCATCCGCACGCCGAAAGCCGCGGCGATGGGCTGAAGCACCGTCAAGGCCGCCGCATACTGGTGGCCATAGACGCTGAGCAGCACCAGTGGCCCCAGCACGTAGAAACCGGCGATCAGGCTGGTCGCGCCGAAACAGCCGGCCTCGATCGTCGCGGTCACTGTCCGCTCGCGCAGCCCCCGTTCCGCCACCCGTTCCGAGAGTTTCGGCAGGAAGACCGACCGGATCGTGTTGATCATCACGAAGGTCGGGGTCGACGACAGGAGCCAGGCCACCGAGAACCAGCCCAGCACGTCGGTGCCGATTTCGCCGCCGATGATCAGCCGGTCGCCCTGCAGGATCGCGAAGAGCAGGAGCCCGTTCAGGAACAGCGGCAGCCCGAACCGCAATCCGCGCCGCGCGACCTCCCAGTTCCAGCGGTAGCGGAACGGCCGCTCGGCGGTGAGATGGGAGGCGAGCACGAACGATGCCTGGAACCCCAGGAGCGCGTACAGCACGATCCGGAAATCGGTGATGAACTGCGTGCCGATCAAGACGATCACGATTCCCGCGAGGGGCGCCGCGATCGTCGCCGAGATCAGCCCGCGAAAGATCATCCGCCGCTGCATCCGGTACATGTCGAAATGCACGAAGCCCTTCGTCAGGGGCGCCAGTGCAAGGATCTGGTAGGCCCAGGAAATTTCGCCCAGGCCCATGTAGTGGGCATAGGGCCCTGCGAGCAGCACCATCAGCGTCGATGAGATCAGCCCGCGCACGAGGAAGATCGCGTGCATGGTGCCGACAAAGTCCTCGTCGTCCCCTGACGGGTCGCGGACGATCATCTTCTCGAGGCCGGTATCGGTCGCCGTCTCGACGAATGCGAAGATCACCGCAAAGGTCGAGGCAACGCCGAATTCCTCTACCCCCAGCGCCCGGGCCACCAGCACGTTCCTTAGAAACGACAGGACGGCGGCCGTGCCGTGGCTGGCAAACAGGACGGCACCCTTGCCGAGAACGTTCATCGATCCGTCCCTGCGGCCAGCCGCCGTGTCGGGGCCTTCGGCGGGGATGGGCTGGTGCCGCATGCGCGACTAGCTCCGACCGGTCGAGACATAGGCCTCGAACCCGGCATTTGCCGCGTCCTCGGGATCATAGACATTGCGCAGATCCGCCATGCGCGGCGTCGCCATTGCCTTGGCAAGCCTGGCGAGATCGAGCGCGCGGAACTCGTTCCACTCGGTCAGGATCACGATCGCGTCCGCGCCTTCGGCCGCGGAATAGGGATCGTCCGCCCAACCGACGCCGGGCAGCAGCCGCTCGCCCTCGTGCCGGCCCTGCGGGTCGACCACCCGAACCTTCGCGCCATTGCCCACGAGCGCCGGCACGATGGTCAGGCTGGGTGCATCGCGCATGTCGTCGGTGTTCGGCTTGAAGGTGACGCCGAGGACCGCGATGGTCTTGCCATTGGCCGATCCGCCGCAGAGATCGATGATCTTGTCGATCATCCGCCGCTTCACGGCGTCGTTCACCGCGATCACCGTCTCGGTGATCCGCATCGGCGCGCCATGCTCCTGTCCGATCCGGGCCAGCGCGCTCGTGTCCTTCGGAAAGCACGAACCGCCATAGCCGGGGCCTGCATGGAGAAACTTGTTGCCGATCCGGTTGTCCAGGCCGACACCTCTCGCCACTTCCTTGATATTCGCGCCAACCCGTTCGCAGAGCATGGCTATTTCGTTCATGAAAGTGATCTTTGTTGCCAGGAAGGCGTTGGCCGCATACTTGATCATCTCCGCCGATTCGAGGTCGGTCGTGACGATCGGAAACTCGCGGAGATAGAGCGGGCGGTAGATATCGGCCATCACCGCGCGCGCCCTTTCGGTCTCCACGCCGACGACCACCCTGTCGGGTTTCATGAAATCGTCGATCGCGTTGCCCTCGCGCAGGAACTCGGGGTTCGAGGCCACGTCGAACTCGGCCGCCGGGTTGGTCTCGCGGATGATCCGCGCCACCTCGGCATTCGTTCCCACCGGGACGGTCGATTTCGTCACTACCACCGTGTAGTGTCCGATGGCCGCCGCGATTTCACGCGCAGCATCAAAGACATAGGTCAGATCGGCATGGCCGTCGCCGCGCCGCGTCGGCGTGCCCACGGCGATGAAGACGGCATCGGCATCGGAGACAGCGCCCGCAAGTTCGCCGGTGAAGGACAGCCGCCCCGCCTCGACGTTCTTTTTCAGCAGGATGTCGAGCCCGGGCTCGTAGATCGGAATCCGGCCCTGCTCAAGCTGGGCGATCTTGTCGGCATTCTTGTCGACGCAAACAACTTCATGTCCGAAATCGGAAAAGCAAACTCCGGAGACGAGACCCACATATCCGGTCCCGATCATAGCAATCTTCATGGCACCTGGCACCCGAACGCAAAAAGTCTAACTCGCTCTCTGCTAGAGAACGGGACGGCTTTGTCAACGTCGCTCAACCCAATGGCTCGCGGCGTTCGGCGCCTGTCTGCTTCTGTAGCGCCCTGGCCACCGAAGCGCCCGCAGGTCGGGCAGAGGGATTCCCAAGGTCCTCATGCGTCGCTATGTCTCGCGCGGAGACACCGGCGGCCCTGGGGCCGGGAAGGTAGGAGAGCCCGTGCCCGAGGATAGCCCGACCGCGACACGCCCGACCGCCCTCGCCGTGGATCTCGACGGCACGCTCTCGCGGACCGACACGCTGCACGAGGCGTTGCTTGCGGTGGTGGCCTCGGCGCCGGGGGCGCTTGGCGGCATCCTGGGCGCGGCCCCGTCCGGCAAGGCGGCCGTCAAGCGCAAGGTCGCCGAGGCGGTGGTGATCCCGGCCGAGGCCCTGCCGCTCAACGAGGAGGTCCTCGAGCTCGTCCGCATGGCCCGTGTCGAGGGCCGCCCGACCGCGCTCGTCACTGCCGCCGACGAGGCCCAGGCCCGCGCCGTGGCCGAGGCAACGGGGCTCTTCGACGAGGTCATCGCCACGGGCAGCCCGGCCGCGCTCGGCCGCAATCTCGGCGGCGCGGCCAAGGCCGAGGCGCTGGTCTCGCGGTTCGGGGCAGGGGGCTTCGACTATGTGGGCGACGCGCGGGTGGATCTCCCGGTCTGGAAGGCGGCGCGGCGGGCGATCACCGTCCGGGCCGGCGCCGCGCTGCGGAACGCCGCCGAGTTCGCCAATCCCGACGCCGTCCATCTCGACCCGCCGCTCGCGCCGTACCGCCGCGCCCGCCGCTACCTGCGCGCGCTGAGGCCGTACCAATGGGCCAAGAACATGCTGGTCTTCCTGCCCGCCATCGCCGCGCAGGAGGTCACCGCGCTCCCCGCCGCCCTCGCGGCCTTCATCGCCTTCTGCCTCACCGCCTCGAGCGTCTACGTGGTCAACGACCTCCTCGATCTCGCCGCCGACCGCGCGCATCCCCGCAAGCGCCGCCGTCCCTTCGCCGCCGGCGACATCCCCCTCGCCCATGGCGTCGCCATGGCGGTGCTCCTCGTCTGCGCCGCCATCGCCGTGGCGCTGATCGGCGCAAGGCCGATCTTTCTCATCCCGCTCGCCAGCTATTATATCGGCACCTGCGCCTATTCCTTCTGGCTGAAACGCAAGCTGATCATCGACATCATGGCGCTCGGCGGGCTCTACACCGCGCGCCTCGTGGCCGGGGCGGCCGCTACCGCCATCACGCTCTCGCCCTGGATGATGGCCTTCTCGATGTTCCTCTTCCTCGCGCTCGCCTGCGTGAAGCGCCAGGCCGAGTTGATGGACGTGGAGGTCCTTGGCACCGACGGGCTCCCCGGCCGCGCCTACGAGGCCGGCGACCTGCCGGTGATCCGCGGCATCGCGCTCTCCTCGACCCATGCCGCGGTCCTGGTGCTCGCGCTCTATATCGCCAGCGACGACGTCGCGCGCAATTACGGCGACCCGACGCTCCTTTGGATCCTCTGCCCGATCCTGCTCTACTGGCTCCTGCGCATGGTGATGGCCACCCATCGCGGGCGGATGACCGACGACCCCATCGTCTTCACCGCGCGCGACGGCCGCAGCCGCCTCCTGATCGCCGCCGCCGCCGCCATCGTGGCCTGCGCGACCTATCTCTAGGGCAGGCTTCCGAGGCCATGGTCGCCCGATGCCCCGCCCGGGGCAAGGCCCGCAGGGCCGCCGGGCTGGCGCTCTGGTGCCGTTCCGCGCCGGGCATATGTACGGCGGACTTGGTGAGATAAAGCGCGCCGATCAGCCGTTGCGGCGCCATCCCACGGGCAGGCGCTCGCCCGGCTTGCGCCGTCGTCAAAGCGGAACGAAGCGCGGCAGCCCGCCCAGGTTCAGCCGCATGAAGGACTGGATGCGCGCGTCGGCATCCGCCTCGGTCTCGCCCGGCGCGATCGGCGTGACATAGCGCACCAATGCCCCGTCCTTCCGGCCGGTCAGGATCCCGTCACGGATCACCGAGACCTTGGCGAGGAAATCGTTGGTCAGCCGCGCCCCGCGCTGTTCGAACCAGTAGTAGACAAGCTGCCGGTCGACGCCCTTCTGGATCACCGCCCGGTTCACCTTGAAGCTCCCATAGGGCGTTCCCTCCATGGTCACTTCATGGGGCGCGATGGAGAACACTTCCCAGCCGCCCACCGGCAGGCAAACCTCGGGCGAATGGATGCCGCTGCCGTCGCCCTGGTCGTCGTAATAGGCCGCGAAGAAGTTCACGAGCCGCCCGCCGACCGCCTGGTAGGTCGTGTTCACGTAATCGTCGGCGGCCAGCACCCGCTCGATCTCCGGATCGAGCCGCAGGGTCTGCCCCTGCCACTCGCCGAAGGTCCGGGGATAGAGCAGGAACGGTTCGCGATCCACATGCACGGCCTCCCGCGCCCCCACGGCGGCATACCCCCCCGAGATCGCGACCGTGACCGCCACCGCCGCGGCCATGGCCAGGCTCGGGCGGATCCCGACGATCTGGCCCGCAACGGGGCCCAGCCCCTCGGTGTCGAGGTCGATGGCCTGGGCAAGGGGCAGGGGGTCTTTCTGCAGCCGCTGCAGGGCGATCGCCATCAGGAACAGGATGCCGACGCAGGCGAGGAAGATCACCCAGCCCTCGAAGAAATGGGTGAACCCCTCGGCCTGGTCCTGTCCGTAGTGATTGACCAGCACGCCCACCACGCCGATCCGGAACGAGTTCATGAACACGGTCAGCGGCGCGGCGGTTAGGAGAAGCACCAGCTTGTGCCAGAGCGGGCCCCGATAGAGGATCGCGAAGAGATAGGAGAAGGACAGGATCGGGAACAGGTAGCGCAGCCCCGAACAGGCCTCGGCGACCTGGAGTTTCAACACGCCCAGATCGATGATGTTGCCGTCGAGGAAGACCGGCACGCCCGCAAGCTGGATGAACCAGACCCCCAGCTCCGACGAGATCCCCTGAAGGAAGATCGACATCTTCCAGTAGAGAAAATTCGGCAGGGGCAGCATGAACACCAGATGGAACACCGGCAGCTGATGCCGGATGCCCTTCCGCCAGCCGAACACCGTCAGCACCACGCCCGCGGCCCAGAGGATGAAGGCGTAGGTCACGATATCTGCGATCTGCGCGATATTGCCGAACACCGCGACAGCCAGGGCGACGAGGATCACCGCCACGCCCGGCCAGCGATGCCGGGCCGGCATGTCCGTGGGCGGATCGCGGCGCAGTTCGCGCAGGAACAGGTAGAGCGAAATTATCGGGATCAGCGGCCCATGGCTGTATTCGGGCGTCGACCAGGCCTCGACGAGCGAGACGAAGCCGATCCAGAACATCGGCACCGACGCTGCGCAAAGCGCCATGAACAAGAGCAGCCCCGGCACGTTCACCGGGGGCAGTGCCGCAACGCGCAGCTTCGCGGTATCGCCGAGAGACATGAGGGCCGCCAACACACCAGACTTCGCCGCGAAGACTATCCCTTCAGGCGCATCCTGGCCAGTCTGACGTGAGGATCGTTCACGGAACGAGCGTTTTCAGGTAGCGCCCATAGGCATTCTTTCCAAACCGCTCGGCCGCGGCCGCGAGCCGCTCCGCGCCGATCCAGCCCTGCGCAAAGGCGATTTCCTCGGGGCTGCCGGTCTGCATCCCCTGCCGCTCCTGCAAGGTGCGCACGAAGTTCCCGGCGTCCAGAAGCGAGGCATGGGTGCCGGTGTCGAGCCAGGCATAGCCCCGGCCCATCTTCTCGACCGTGAGCGCGCCGTCGGCGAGATACATCTCGAGGAGCGACACGATCTCCAGCTCGCCCCGCGCCGAAGGCGTCACCTGCGCCGCCCGTTCCGGCGCGGTCCCGTCCAGGAAATAGAGCCCGGTGACGGCGAAGTTCGAAGGCGGCCGCTCGGGCTTCTCGACGATCGACTTCACCCGGTCGCCCTCATAGGCGACGACGCCGTAGCGCTCGGGATCGGCCACTCGGTAGCCGAACACCGTGCCGCCCGCGCCCTGTGCATCGGCCCGCGCCAGGATCTCGGGCAAACCGTGGCCGAAGAAGATGTTGTCGCCCAGCACCATCGCCGAAGGCGCCCCGTCGAGGAAATCCCGCGCCAGCAGATAGGCCTGCGCCAGCCCGTCGGGCGAGGGCTGCATGATCCAGGTCAGGCTCAGCCCCCATTGGCTGCCGTCCCCCATCAGCCGCTGAAACTGCGCTTGATCCTCGGGCGTGGTGATCACCGCGATCTCGCGGATCCCCGTCAGCATCAGCACGGAGAGCGGATAATAGATCATCGGCTTGTCGTAGATCGGCAGGAGCTGCTTCGAGACTCCCATGGTGATCGGGTAGAGCCGGGTGCCGGAGCCGCCGGCAAGGATAATGCCCTTGCGTTCAGTCATGAGGGGATCGCTTTCAAGTCTTGAAGTACATCGAGAAGGCCCGCCCGCCAGTCGGGCCGGGAAATGCCGAATGCCGCCTCGGTCGCGTTGCAATCGAGCCGGGAATTGAGCGGCCGCTGGGCCGGGGTCGGATAGTCGCGCGTCGGAATGCCGGTGACCGCGACGGCGCGTCCCGTCGCGGCAAAGATCGCCCGCGCGAAATCGGCCCATGTCGCATCGGGCGCGCCTGAGAAATGGTAGGTGCCGCTCTTGCCGGGATCCGCCGCCAGCGCCCCGGCGATCTTCAGGCAGGCCGCCGCGATGGCCCGCGCCGGGGTCGGGCCGCCGGTCTGGTCGTCGACGATCGTCAGCGCATCGCGGGTCTCGGAAAGCGCCAGCATCGTCTTCAGGAAATTCTTGCCGTGTGCCGAGAACACCCACGAGGTCCGCAGGATCGCATGCGTGCCGCTCGCCGCGCGGATCGCTTCCTCACCGGCCAGTTTCGACGCGCCGTAGACCCCGAGCGGCCCGGTCGCATCGCCGGGCCGCCATGGGGCGGAGCACGACCCGTCGAACACGTAATCCGTCGAGATCTGCACGAACGGAATGCCCAGCGCCGCGGCCGCTTCCGCCATGGCTCCCGGCGCCTCGGCATTGACCCGAAATGCTTCCGCCCGGTGCTCCTCGGCCGCATCCACCGCCGTCCAGGCCGCCGCGTTGATCACGGCCTCGGGCGCGCGCGCCCGGATCGCCGCCGCACAAGCCGCCGGATCCCCGAGATCCGCCTCCGCCCGCCCCAGGAACACCGCCGCCGGTGCCAGCGCGCGCAGTTCTGTGGCCACCTGACCCGTCCGGCCGAACACGAGCACCCTCATGCGCGCCGCCGGATCAGCAGAAAACCCGCCCAGCCCCAGATCAGCAGCTCGAACAGGAACGTCCAGTGGAACAGGAAATTCAGCACCCAGTGCCCATACCGCGCCGGGACGGTCGCCAGGGTGACAAGCCGGTCGTCCAGAGGCCAGAGCCAGGCCACCCCGCCCGCCACCGTGTCGAGCGCCAGATGCAGGAACACAACCGCCAAGAAGAGGAGCGCCTGCCGCCCGTATCCCGCCCGCGCCGCCAACGGCACCGCCACCGCGCCAAGCGCCAGCCAGAAGGCCGGAAGATGCACCCAGTAATGGTGGTGGTGAAAGCCGCGCCCGTCGACGAGATAGAAGAACAAGAGGTCCAGATCCGGAAATACCGCCGCCACCAGCGCCACGGGCAGCGCATAAGGCAAATCAGGCGGCAGCCCCCGCGCCACCACATAGCCCGAGGGCAGATGCGCGGTGATCACGACCCCGTCCCCAGCCGCGCGCCCACGCCCTCGCGGTCGAGCAGCGCGCGCCACCAGGCCTCGTTGTCGAGGAACCAGTCCACCGTCCGCGTCAGCCCCTCGGTCAGCGTCACCGAGGGCCGCCACCCGAGCTCGGCCCGGATCCGCGCCGGGTCGATGGCATAGCGCTGATCGTGCCCGGGGCGGTCCTCCACGAAGGTGATCAGCCGGTCATGGGGCGCGCCCTCGGGCCGCCGGTCGTCCAGCACCGCGCAGATCAGCCGCACCAGGTCGATATTCCGCGCCTCGTTCTCGCCGCCGATATTGTAGGTCCGGCCCGGCTGCCCTTCGCGCAGCACCAGAAGCAGCGCATCGGCGTGATCCTCGACGAACAGCCAGTCGCGCACGTTCTCGCCGGTCCCGTAGACCGGGATCGCCTCACCCGCCAGCGCCTTCAGGATCACCACCGGGATCAGCTTTTCGGGGAAGTGGAACGGCCCGTAATTGTTCGAGCAATTGGTGACGATCACCGGCAGCCCGTAGGTCTCGCCCCAGGCGCGGACCAGGTGGTCGGACGCCGCCTTCGAGGCAGAATAGGGGCTCCGCGGGTCGTAGGGCGTGTCCTCGGTGAATTTCCCCTCCGGGCCGAGACTGCCATAGACCTCGTCGGTCGAGATGTGGTGGAACCGGAACGCCGCGGGCCGGCCCGCGGCCTCCCAATAGGCCCGCGCGGCCTGCAAGAGCGTGTAGGTCCCGGTCACGTTGGTGTCGATGAATGCGCCGGGCCCGTCGATCGACCGGTCCACATGGCTCTCGGCGGCGAGATGCATCACCGCATCCGGCCGATGCCGCTCGAAGATCGCCCCGAGCCGCTCGCCGTCGCGGATATCGGCCTTCTCGAACACATAGCCCGGTGCCTCCGCGACCGAAGCCACGTTCTCGAGGCAGGCCGCGTAGGTCAGCGCATCGAGATTGACCACCTGATGCCCGCGCGCGATCGCCTGGCGCACCACCGCCGAGCCAATGAACCCGGCGCCACCCGTGACGAGGATCTTCACCGCTTCCGCTCCCTCATGCCCTTGCCCCGCCATCCGGCCCGAACGGCGTCTCCCAGACGGCGAAATCCCGTGCGCCCGCGTCCTTCTCCGACAGCACCGGCGCGCCATCGAGCGGCCAGTCGATGCCCAAGGCCGCGCTGTCCCAGCGCACCGCGCCATCGGCCTCGGGTGCGTAGTAACCGGTGCACTTGTACTGCACTTCGGCATCCTCCGTCAGGGTGACGAAGCCGTGCAGGAAACCCACCGGGATGAAGAACTGCACCCCGTTCGCCGCCGAAAGCTCCGCCCCGTACCAGCGCCCGTAGGTCGCGCTGCCCGCGCGCACGTCCACCGCCACGTCCCAGACCGCGCCCGCCGTGCAGCGCACGAGCTTCGCCTGGCCGTGGGGCGGCGCCTGATAGTGCAGCCCCCTGAGCGTGCCCTTCGGTTTCGAATAGGAATGGTTGTCCTGGACGAATTCCGCCGTGATACCCGCCGCCTCGAGCGCGCGCGCGTTCCAGACCTCCGAGAACCATCCCCGGTCGTCTCCGAACCGCTTCGGCGTCAGAAGGACGGCGCCCTGGAGCGGTGTGTCGACACGGTTCATCCGATCTCTCCGTCAGGCTCCGTCATCGCGGCCCTTTTTGGCGAGCCCCCGGTGGCGAGGCAAGGGCAAGTATGGCGAGCGCGGTCAACGGCGGGCGGGCAGGGCGGATTGACGACAATGCCGCAAAAATCCTGCGCGTGCCTGGATTGCCTGTGGAAACCGGCGGCGCGGGGGGCATAGAAGTGTCGCGTCCTTTCTGGGAGGTTTCGCGTGGTCAAGGTCCTCGTCACCGGTACCGCAGGCTTCATCGGCTCGCATCTCGCGCGGCGGCTTCTCGACGAGGGGCAGGAGGTCGTCGGCATCGACGCGATGACGCCCTGTGCCGATCCCGGCCTGAAACCGGCACGGCTCGACCTCCTCAAGGGCAGGCCCGGCTACACCCATTGCGAGGGCCGGATCGAGGAGCCGGGCGTCCTGGCGGGCCTCATGGCGGCGGAAAAGCCCGAGATCGTCGTCCATCTCGCTGCCGAGGCAGGCGTGCGCTCCTCGATCGAGAACCCGCGCCTTTACCTCCAGTCCAACGTCATCGGCACCTTCGAGCTCCTCGAGGCGGTCCGCGCCCATCCACCGCGGCACACGCTCATCGCCTCGACCTCCTCGGCCTATGGCGCCAATACCGAGATGCCCTTCGCCGAGACCATGAAGGCCGACTGGCCGGTCTCCCCCTACGCCGCCACGAAGAAAGCGACCGAAACGCTCGCGCATTCGCACAGCCATATCTACGGCCTGCCGATCACCATGTTCCGCTTCTTCACGGTCTACGGTGCCTGGGGCCGGCCCGACATGGCCTATTTCCTGTTCACCGACGCGATCCTGAACGGCCGCCCGATCAAGGTGTTCAATCACGGCCGGATGCGCCGCGATTTCGTGTTCATCGACGATCTGGTCGAATCCATCATCCGGCTGTTCGAGGCCGTGCCCGAGGTGCCGGATGGCGGCGCCGTGCCCGAGGGCGACTCTATTTCGCCGGTCGCGCCGTTCCGCGTGGTCAATATCGGCAAATCCGCGCCCGACACGCTGATGGAGTTCATCTCGGCTATCGAGAAGGCGACCGGACGCGCGGCCGAAAAGACCTATCTGGAGATGCAGCCGGGCGACGTGGTGGCGACCTGGGCCGATGCCTCGCTCCTGAAGAATCTCACCGGCTACCTGCCCGATACGCCGCTCGACAAGGGGATCCCGAGCTTCGTCGACTGGTACCGGAGCTACTACCGCAAGAACTCGGCCTGACTGTTACCCCGAGATGTAGACGCCATCGCGCGGCCGGTAGAAGATCTTCTGGTTGTGCAGCCGCCCCAGCAATTCTTGGGCTGCCCGAATATCGATGCTGCGGTCGTCCTCGCGCGCGACGGCCAGGCGCAGCGCCGCCTCGATCAGTTCCAGATCGTTGCGGTCAAGGTCGAAACTCTTGTTGTACTTTGCCATGGCCCCCTCCGGGTTGCTGGTGGTCAAGCAACAGAATTAGGCGCAATTGCGCAGTTCGGCAAGAAAATTGCCCAACGATCTCAGGGTGTTCCGTGGTATGCTGGTATGCCTCGGTGTGCCGGATCGCCCAAGCCGCGAATGCCGCAGGGATTTTCGCCGCATCGGGCAGGGGCGGTCGCGGCGCCGTGGGCGCGGGTTCCTTCGGCGGAACCCCGCACCTGCCGCCTTATCCACAGAAACATCGCGGATTCGGCGTGACCCTGGCCTGATGTTCGCTTAATGTTCCATAAGCGCCATTGAGTCTCGCGGCAGGGCCGCTATCTCTCTGGTCGGTGCCGGACGAGGACGAGAATGCCCGAGCTCAAGAAGATCGAGGTGCGCGGCGCGCGCGAGCACAATCTCAAGAATATCGACGTGGACATTCCCCGCGACGAGCTGGTGGTGATTACCGGCCTCTCGGGCTCCGGGAAATCCTCGCTCGCCTTCGACACGATCTATGCCGAGGGCCAGCGGCGCTATGTCGAAAGCCTCTCGGCCTATGCGCGGCAATTCCTCGACATGATGGAAAAGCCCGACGTCGACCACATCTCCGGCCTCTCGCCGGCGATCTCCATCGAGCAGAAGACCACGTCGAAGAACCCGCGCTCCACCGTCGGCACGGTGACCGAGATCTACGACTACCTCCGCCTGCTCTTCGCCCGAGCCGGCACGCCCTATTCGCCGGCCACCGGGCTGCCGATCGAGGCCCAACAGGTGCAGGACATGGTCGACCGGGTGGTGGCGCTGGAGGAGGGCACGCGCGGCTATCTGCTCGCCCCCATCGTCCGCGACCGCAAGGGTGAGTACCGCAAGGAATTCCTCGAGCTCCGCAAGCAGGGCTTCCAGCGCGTGAAGGTCGATGGCGAGTTTTACGAGCTCGAAAGCCCGCCCACGCTCGACAAGAAGTTCCGCCACGACATCGACGTGGTGGTCGACCGGATCGTGGTGCGGGAAGGCCTCGAGACCCGGCTGGCGGATTCGTTCCGCACCGCGCTCGACCTCGCCTCCGGCATCGCCATCCTCGAAACGGCGCCTAAGGAAGGGGATCCGGAGCGGATCACCTTCTCCGAGAACTTCGCCTGTCCGGTCTCCGGCTTCACCATCCCCGAGATCGAACCGCGGCTGTTCTCGTTCAACGCCCCGTTCGGCGCCTGCCCGGATTGCGACGGGCTCGGCGTGGAGCTGTTCTTCGACGAGCGCCTCGTGGTCCCCGACCAGAACCTGAAGATCTATGACGGCGCGCTGGCGCCCTGGCGCAAGGGCAAGTCGCCCTATTTCCTCCAGACCATCGAGGCCATCGCCCGGCATTACGAGTTCGACAAGAACACCAAGTGGAAGGACCTGCCGCCCCACGTCCAGCAGGTCTTCCTCTACGGGTCGGGCGAGGAGGAAATCCAGTTCCGCTACGACGAGGGCGGCCGGGTCTTCCAGGTCTCGCGTCCCTTTGAAGGCGTGATCCCGAACATGGAGCGACGCTACCGCGAGACCGATTCCAACTGGATCCGCGAGGAGTTCGAGCGCTTCCAGAACAACCGCCCCTGCCATAGCTGCGAGGGCTTCCGGCTAAGGCCCGAGGCGCTGGCGGTGAAGATCGCCGGCATTCATGTGGGCGAGGTGGTGCGGATGTCGATCCGCGAGGCGGCGGACTGGATGGCGGGGGTGCCCGAGCATCTGACCAACCAGAAGAACGAAATCGCCCGTGCGATCCTGAAGGAAATCCGCGAACGCCTTGGTTTCCTGAATAATGTGGGCCTCGAATACCTCACCCTCAGCCGCAATGCAGGCACGCTTTCGGGCGGCGAAAGCCAGCGGATCCGCCTGGCATCGCAGATCGGCTCCGGTCTGACCGGCGTACTCTACGTGCTCGACGAACCCTCGATCGGCCTGCACCAGCGCGACAACGGCCGGTTGCTCCAGACGCTCAAGAACCTGCGCGATCAGGGCAATACGGTGATCGTCGTCGAACATGACGAGGAGGCGATCCGGGAGGCCGATTACGTGTTCGATATCGGCCCCGGCGCCGGGGTTCATGGCGGGCAGATCGTCGCGAAGGGCACACCGGCCGAGATCGCCGCCGATCCGGCCTCGATCACCGGCCAGTATCTTACCGGCACGCGCGAGATCGGCGTGCCGGCCGAACGACGCAAGGGCAACAAGAAAAAAGTGACTGTTGTCAATGCGGTCGGAAACAACCTTAAATCCGTCACCGCAGAGTTTCCGCTGGCGAAGTTCGTCTGCGTCACCGGTGTGTCCGGGGGCGGCAAGTCGACGCTCACCATCGAGACCCTGTTCAAGACCGCGTCGATGCGGCTGAACGGCGCGCGGCAGACTCCGGCACCCTGCGAGACGATCAAGGGGCTCGAGCATCTCGACAAGGTCATCGATATCGACCAGCGCCCCATCGGTCGGACTCCGCGTTCGAATCCGGCTACTTACACCGGGGCCTTCACGCCGATCCGCGACTGGTTCGCCGGTCTTCCCGAGGCGAAGGCGCTCGGCTACAAGGCCGGGCGCTTTTCGTTCAACGTCAAGGGCGGGCGCTGCGAGGCCTGCCAGGGCGACGGCGTCATCAAGATCGAGATGCACTTCCTGCCCGACGTCTACGTCACCTGCGAGACCTGCAAGGGCGCGCGCTACAACCGCGAGACGCTGGAAATCAAGTTCAAGGGCAAGAGCATAGCCGACGTTCTTGATATGACGGTCGAGGACGCGCAGGAGTTCTTCAAGGCGGTCCCGTCGATCCGCGAGAAGATGGACGCGCTGATGCGGGTGGGGCTCGGCTATATCAAGGTCGGCCAGCAGGCGACGACGCTTTCGGGCGGCGAGGCGCAGCGCGTCAAGCTCTCGAAAGAACTCGCGAAACGCTCCACCGGGCGCACGCTCTACATCCTCGACGAACCCACCACGGGGCTGCATTTCGAGGATGTCCGAAAGCTCCTCGAGGTGCTCCATGAACTGGTGGACCAGGGCAACTCGGTCGTGGTGATCGAGCATAATCTCGACGTCATCAAGACCGCCGACTGGCTCATCGATATCGGCCCGGAGGGCGGCGATGGCGGCGGCGAGATCGTGGCCACGGGCACGCCGGAGGAGGTGGCGGGCGTAGAGCGGAGCCACACCGGGCATTTCCTCAAGGCGATGCTGGCGCCGCGCAAGGTCGCGGCGGAATAGGCAGCGGGCCGGGGCGGCAGCGCCCCGGAGAAGTCTCAGGCCCGGCGGCGCGGCCGGCCGAACTCGTCGACGCCCCAGTCGAGATGCTGAAGAAGGCGCTTGCGGCGGTGCTCGCGGATCGCACGGGCAGTCATCTTGGCGAGGCGGTGGCCGATGATCCCGAACGCGATGATTCCGGCGCCCACAGTCGCGATATCGTACATTCCGATTTTCTCCAGTTTCGACGCCGCCCAGGTTACCCGGCGTCCTCCAATGGCCTATGTCCGCTCTGGGGCAGAAATATGGCGGAATCGCCGCTGCAAACCAGTTTTTGGCGCAAAACCACGCTTAATATTTCGTGAACGGAAACGGCCGCGGCATCAGGCCGCGACCGTTGCAGAAATTGCGGCGAAATTGCGTCAGTCGCCGGCGATGATCTGGGCCAGTTCGAAGATCGCAAGCACGCGCCGTGTGGTCCTGTCGACCCGGTAGACGATGCGGCCGTCGCGGTAATAGCCCTCGTTGCCCCCGATGGGCGGCAGGTCGAACCGGTCGTAATCGTCGATCCGGCGATAGTCGTCATAATCGAACCGGTCGCCGATGCGGTGCTTGGCCTGGCCCGGCGGCACGCAGGGGACGGCTTTCTTGGCCAGCCCCGGCGGGCAGAAACCATGCCCGTTTCCGCGGTCTCCCGGCCCCTTCGCGAGAACCGGGGCCGCGAAGGCGGCGGTGAGGGCGAGCGCGAGGCCGGTGGCGAATGCAGTACGTTTCATGGGGGTCTCCTTTGCGTCCGACATGGGCCTTTCCGGCCTGCTAGGCGATATCAAGGCATGAACGTGCTGCCGACAGGGCCGGTTCCAACCAGAGGGCTAAGGCGCCAGCCGCCGCGCCTTCTGGGTCACGTCGTCGATGACCTCGAAGTTTCGCGGCACGATCTTGTAGACATGCCGGCCCGACCGCACGTACCAGAAGCTTCCGTCCGATGGCGGCAGCCCGTGGTACCGGACATTCAGCAGGACCTCGAAACTGCCCTTCGGCAATGTGTCGCCCACCGCGTAGGGCGCGCTGTAGGTCTTCGGCGGGATCTCCACGCATTTCGCGGTCTTGATGCGGCAGGCCGCCTCCGCACTCGCCGCCGTCGCGAGGATCATTCCCAGGGCCAGGATCGTTCTGCTCATTCTTGCCGTGCCTCTGCTCGGTCTGTTTGACCGAAGCATAGCGGCGCCGGAATCGACCTGGCAACGCAGGCGTGTCCGGTCGGCTCTCAGGTGATGCAGCCGCGCAAGGCCGCGTTCAGGCGTCGAGCTCCACCCAGACCGGCACATGGTCCGAAGGTTTCTCGCGGCCCCGCACGTCGCGGTCGATCCCGCAATCCAACATCAGGTCGGCGCATTGCGGGGTCATCAGCACATGGTCGATCCGGATCCCGTCGTTCCGGTCCCAGGCGCCGCGCTGGAAATCCCAGAAGCTGTAATGCCCCGGCGCCCGGGTCCGGGCGCGAAACGCCTCGGTATAGCCCAGGTTCACGATCCGCCGGAACGCGGCCCGCGTCTCGGGCAGGGCCAGCGCGTCCTCGCGCCAGGCCTCGGGGCGGGCGGCATCCTCGTCCTGCGGGATTACGTTGTAATCGCCCGCCATCAGCGCCGGTTCCTCGGCCGCCAGAAGCTCGGCCGCACGGGCCTGCATCCGCGCCATCCAGGCCAGCTTGTACTCGTATTTCGGCCCCGGCACCGGGTTGCCGTTGGGCAGGTAGAGCCCGCAGATCCGCACCGCCCGGCGCCCCACCACGGTCGCCTCGATCCAGCGCGCCTGCGCGTCGCTCTCGTCGCCCGGCAGCCCGCGCGTGACGTCCTCGAGCGGCAGCTTCGACAGGATCGCGACGCCGTTGAAGCCCTTCTGGCCATGGGTCGCGACATTGTAGCCCCGGTCCTCGAACGGCTCCGTCGGGAACCCTTCATCGACCGATTTGATCTCCTGCAGCACTGCAACATCGGGCTGCGCCTCGTCGAGCCAGTCCGACAGGGCGCCGACCCGCGCCTTGATTCCGTTGATGTTGAACGTCGCGATCTTCATGGACGCAACCTCGCCGGATGCCGGGGAATTGGCAAGGCGGAGAGGCCGGAAAACAGCCGCTCGACGCTAGTCCGGAAACTGCACGACGCTGGTATTCGCGCCGCAGAGCAGCACACCCAGCCGCTCGCCCGGCTGTGGCCGGTAGGCGCCCGAGAGGAGTGCCGCGAGGGCCACGGCGCCGCCCGGTTCGACGACGAGACGGAGATGGGTCCAGAGCCAGCGCCAGGCGTCGTGGATCGCCGGTTCGGGCACCGTCAGCGCCACATCGATATGGTCTTGGGCGATGGGGAACATCAGCGCGCCGATCTGCACCGGGCCGAGGCTGTCGGCGGCGATCCCGCCCACGGGTGACGGCACCGGGCGTCCGGCGGCGAGCGCGTCGCGCAACGTCGGCGCCAGCTCGGGCTCGACGGAGACGATCCTGGCGCGGTCCTCGACATAGGCCGCCATGCCGCCGATCAGCCCGCCGCCGCCGGTGGCGACAAGCAGGGTATCCAGATCGGCCTGCTCCAAAAACTCAAGCGCCACGGTGCCTTGGCCCGCCAGCGTGCCGGGCGCGTCATAGGCGTGGACGATCAGCGCGCCGGTCTCGGCGGCGAAGGCACGGGTGGTGTCCATCAGCGCCTCGAAGCCGCCGGGGACAGCGATCACCTCGGCGCCGTAGCTGCGGATTCGCTCGATCTTGGCCGGAGGCGAATAGTCGAAGACGAAGATCGTGCAGGGCACGCCGGCCTGTTGGGCGGCAAAGGCCAGCGCCGCGCCATGGTTCCCGCCCGAGGCCGCGGTCACGCCCGCCGCCGGAATATCCAGCGTTTTCAGGTTGTTCATCGCGCCGCGCGCCTTGAAGCTGCCGGAATACTGGAGCTGCTCCAGCTTGAACACGACCGGCGGCAGGGCCTGGTCGAGGCCGAGATCGGCGGCGGAAATCTCCACGACGGGGGTGCGGCGGACATGCGGGCGGATCACGCCATGGGCGCGCTCCACATCGGCGCGGGTCACGGAAAGCTCAGTCATTTCCGTGGGTTACATGCTGAACGAGGTGCCGCAGCCGCAGGACGAGGTTGCGTTGGGGTTTTCGACGGTGAATCGTGCGCCGATCAGCTCGTCGGAAAAGTCGATCACCGCGTTCGACAGGAACGGCAGTGAGACCGGATCGACCACCACGCGCTGGCCCTCGCCCTCGAGCACCAGATCGTCCTCGGCCGGGTCGTCGAGGGTGATATCATATTGAAATCCCGAGCATCCTCCGCCCTCGACCGCGACGCGTAGCGCCTTGGGCGGCGCTGCTTCGGCGTTGATCTCGGCGAGCCGCGCGAAGGCGCGGGGGGTGACTTTCGGCGGAAGCGTGAGGTCCATGGTCCTGTCTCGGATTGCTGACTCCCAAGATAGGCGGGGGCAGGGCGGGCCGCAAGGCAGGGCCCGAAAAGCGGGGCGCACAACCTGTACACAACCCGTACACAACCTGTACACCGGCGATGCACCGTCCCACCTCTCCCGCGCGTCGCGCGAACTCTCTCCCCCATCCCCTCTCCCAAGGGAGAGGGGGGCCGCGTTTGGAGCGGTCGGGCCAGGCGGTTCCGGTGGCGTTCGGTGACGGCGGGAGGGCCAAACACTCCCCTCTCCCGGCGGGAGAGGGGGTGGGGGAGAGGGGTCAGTCCTCCGCCACGCGGGCGAGCGCGGGGACGAGGTCGCCATAGCCGGTGAAGCGCCGCTCGAAGGCGAGGCCGAGCTTTTCGGCGCAGGCGCGGGCCTTTTCGGTCAGTGCCGGATCGTCGGTCTGGGCCTGATAGACGAGTTTCTCGTAATGGCCGAAATAGGCGTCGCGCAGCTCCGGGTGACGGTCGAGCCCGAGGGGGCGCGTCACGAAGGCGTCGAACTGGCGCACCAGGAAATCGGTCAGGTAGAAGGCGGTGAACTCGGTTTCCGCGCGTTCGGCGAACACCGCATTGCCCTCGAAGAAGGAATAGCAATGCGGTCCCTCGACCATGGCGATGCCAAGTTCGTCGCACAATGCCTGGAGCCGCCCGCCGGTGCCGCAATCGGCATAGACGAGGAAGATCCTTTCATAGGTGGCGCGGTGCTTCTCCACAGCCGCCCGGACCGCCGGGGGGATCTTGTCGGGGTCATTGTGGAGGATCGCCGGCAGGCAGGCGAGGTCGAGATGGTCCCAGCCATTGGCCTCGATCACATCGAGGATCTCGCGCGCAAGCGCCCCGCAGGCCAGCAGCAGGACCCGACCGCCCCGCGAAGGCGCCAGACCGTCCGCGGTCAACGCCTCAGGGGAGACCTTCATCTGAGCCGCACGGCCGTGCCGTAGAACACCACCTCGGAGGCGGACTTCTGGATCGAGGAAGTCTCCATCCGGACGGCGACCACGGCATCGGCCCCCCGTTTCGCCGCGTCGTCGAGCATCCGGTCATAGGCCTGTTCGCGGGCCGCGGCGAGCAGCTGGGCGTATTCGCGGATCTCGCCGCCGACGAGATTGCGGAGGGACGCCACGATGTCGGCGCCCACATGTTTGGCCCGCACCGTGGAGCCGCGCACGAGCCCCAGAACCTCGGAGATCTCGCGCCCGGGCATTCCGTCGGTGGTCACCGCAAGGATGTCACTTTTCGATCCGGTCATAATGATCGTCCTCCGCGTTGCCGAGCCGTTCCGAAATGACCCGCCAGACCACGTAACCGGCGACCGCGGCCGGCACAAGCGCGAGGACGCCCAGCGGCATGGAGAAGGCTGCGGTGAGAAGCGCCACC
This sequence comes from Paracoccaceae bacterium, assembly GCA_003605175.1. Lineage (GTDB taxonomy): Bacteria > Pseudomonadota > Alphaproteobacteria > Rhodobacterales > Rhodobacteraceae > Ovoidimarina. Next base: position 440,980 of record QWDA01000001.1, read on the forward strand.
AGCCAGACGGTACCGAAAAGGCCCGCGATCACGATCACGACGATCAGGACGAGGCGCTCGAGCGGCATGGCGATCTCCCTTTTCTTCCTTCGATATAGGCGCGGTTTGCGACCGTGTTAAGGCGGCTCCGGCGCCCGGGGGCGTGGCCGGAGGGCCGGCGGGCATGCCGCGCCCCGGGGGGCCGGGCGATATGTGTCACGGGATGAACATCGCGTGCGGCGGCTGAAACATCGGTTGCGGCGGGGCGGCGGCCGGCCTCATCTGGTGCCGCGACAGTCCAAGAAGGAGCGCGCGCCCATGTCCACCTTTCCGCCTCTGAACGCCCGCACGCTGGGGATGATGGCCGTTACCGGCATGATCGCCACCATGGCCTTCGACCTCTGGGGCCAGATCATCAGCCCCGGCATCGGCTGGGCGAGCCTCTCGCCGCACGGCCTGGCGCGGAGCCTGCTGGGCAGCTTCGGCCTGCCGAACGGCGATTTCGCCGGCTATTTCGTGCATTTCTATCTGGTCGGCCTGATCGGCTACCCGGTGGGCTGGCTCTACATCTTCCGGCCGGTCTGGCGTGCGATCTTCGGCGAACGCTTCGGCTGGTTCGTGCCCTCGGCGGTCTACGGCTTCGGCCTCTGGGTCTTCGCGATCGGCGGGATCACCGCGATCGCCGGGCTGCCGTTCTTCCTGGGCTTCACCGGCATCACCTGGGTCGCGCTGATCGGCCATGTGCTCTACGGCATCGTGCTGGTGGCGGCGATCAAGCTGTTCCGGGGCTGAGCCGCTCGCCCGCACCGCCGCCGAGAAACCTGTCGAGAAGCGCGTCGGCAATCGTGACGACGGTCCGGCGCGCCGTTTCCGGGTCGGCACTGCCAATGTCGAACAGCGCGATCATCGCCTCGCTGCCGGTGGCGGCGGTGAGCGCGAGGACAAGGGCGCTGCGCTCGGCCGCGGCCAGACCGGTGCCCTCGAGGGCCCGCTCGAACATGGGAATGCGACGGGCGCCGCGCTGGAACCGTGGCGGATCGACGGCAAGCGAGGCGTCCAGCGCGCGCGCGACGAACTGGCGGAAGGCGCGCTCGTGGGCGAGGGAGAGATCGAGGAAATACAGGCTGACCGCCCGGACCCTCTCGCGGGGGGTCGCGGCGCCGGCGACGATCTCCTCGTAGGGCAGGACCGCGATTGCCAGCCCGGCCTCCGCCGCCATGGATCCGGGGTCGGAGAAGTAACGGTAGGCGGTGGCCTTGGAGATCCGCGCGCGGGCGGCGGCATCCGCCACGGTGACGGGGCAGCCCTCGGCGATCAAGTCGCGCGCGGCCGCAAGCAGGGCTTCGCGGGTCCGGCTCTTCTGCATGCGGCGTTCGTGGCGGCTCACGGGGCGCTCCATTTATAAGACCGTTGTCTCATGAGGAGACATGTGTATCATAAGTGGGCATTCCGTTCCGTTCAAGGAGAGTTCCATGACTGCCCGCCCCAGAACCTTTGACGTTCTCGGCCTCCTGGTGAAATTCCACGCGTTTCCCGGCGAGGTCGACGGCAAGTACTGCCTTGTGGAGGCGCTGGTCCCGCCGGGGGCCGGTGCGCCGCCGAACCATCATGCGGGCGAAACCGAGGCGTTTTACGTCCTCGACGGCGAGGTGGCGTTTCACGTTGCGGGCGCGGAGATCTTGGCGAAGCCGGGCGATTACGTGCCGATCCCCGACGGGGCGGTCCATGCTTTCGCGGCGCAGGGCGACCAGCCGGCGCGGGTGCTGATCCTGAACGCGCCGGGGCACATGCACGAAGCCTTCTTCACCGGGGCGGGCGAGGCGCTGCCCGAGGGCCAGACCGATCTGCCGCCCGCCAGGGCGCCGGATCTCGGCAAGGTGATGGGGGCAGCGTCCGCGTCGGGGATGACGATCCTGGCGCCGGCCGGGGCCTAGGGGCCCGGCGGGCAGGGGCGGCGTGCGGCCGCCCCGTCCCGGTCAGTTCGCGGCGAGCTGGTTGTGCTTGCGCGCGACGTAGGTCTTGGCCGTCTCCACCGCGACGGCGGCATCGCGGCAATAGGCGTCGGCACCGATGGCGCGGCCGAATTCCTCGTTCAGCGGCGCGCCGCCGACGAGCACGATGTAATCGTCGCGGATGCCCTGCTCGATCATCGTGTCGATCACGACCTTCATGTAGGGCATGGTGGTGGTCAGGAGCGCCGACATGCCGAGGATGTCGGGCTTTTCGGTCTCCAGCGCCTCGAGATATTTCTCGACCGCGTTGTTGATGCCGATATCGACCACTTCGAAACCGGCGCCTTCCATCATCATCGAGACGAGGTTCTTGCCGATGTCGTGGATGTCGCCCTTGACGGTGCCGATCACCATCTTGCCCATGCGCGGCGCGCCGGTTTCGATGAGCAGGGGCTTGAGGATCGCCATGCCACCCTTCATCGCGTTGGCGGCGAGCAGCACCTCGGGGACGAAGAGGATGCCGTCCCGGAAATCGTCGCCGACCACCTTCATGCCACCGACCAGCGCCTCGGTCAGGATCCGGTAGGGCGCCCACTTGCGCTCGAGGAGGATGTTCACGCCCTCCTCGATCTCGTCCTTGAGACCGTCATAGAGGTCGTCGAACATCTGCTGGACAAGATCGTCGTCGTCGAGTTCGGAGAGGATGATTTCGTCGTCGTCTTCGGCCATGGCACACTCCCTCGCGGCCCGGAGGGCGCCGCATCCTGGTTCCTCAATCGCCGCCTTTTGACGATCACACTCATCGAATTGCGACACGCGGTCCATCACAACCGACCATTGGGCCCGCTCGTTCGGTGGCAAGTGTTGCATCTGCTCCCGGACCGGGCGGTTCTTGCCTGTTTGTTCCCTTTGTGTTCTCATGCGCTGGTGGAAGACCATACCGAGATCATGCCCGGTGCGGGGCGCAAGGGGCGGGCGGCGGCGACGAACCGCGCCGGCCGGTTCGAGCCCTATGCCCGGGTGGCCGTGGACGATGGCTGGCCGTCCGAGGCGCCGGAGCCGCTCAGGACCGAGGTGGCCGTCGAGCGGCCGCGGAGCGTGATCACGCGCAACGCCTCGCCCGATATCGGGTTCGACCGGTCGATCAACCCCTACCGGGGCTGCGAGCACGGCTGCATCTACTGCTTCGCGCGGCCGAGCCACGCCTATCTGGGCCTGTCGCCCGGGCTCGATTTCGAGACCCGGCTGATCGCCAGACCCACGGCGCCGGAGGTGCTGGCGGCGGAGCTCGGGCGGAAGGCGTACCGGCCGGCGGTGATTGCGATCGGGACAAATACCGACCCCTACCAACCGGTGGAGGGGCGGATGGGGATCATGCGCGGGGTGCTGGAGGTACTGCAGGCGCACCGGCATCCGGTGGCGGTGGTGACCAAGGGGACGCTGATCGAGCGCGACGCGGACATCCTGGGCGCGATGGGCCAGCAGGGGCTCGCGCGGGTGGGGATCTCGGTGACCACGCTCGATCCCAAGGTCTCCCGCGCGATGGAGCCGCGGGTGCCGCATCCCGAAAGGCGCCTCGCGGTGATCCGGCGGCTGACGGAAGCGGGCTGCCCGGTCCGGGTGATGGTGGCGCCGGTGGTGCCGGCGCTGACCGATCACGAGCTCGAGGCGATTCTCGCCCGTGCCGCCGAGGCCGGCGCAACGGCGGCGAGCTGGATCATGCTGCGGTTGCCGCGCGAGGTGGCGCCCTTGTTCCGCGACTGGCTGGCGGAGCGGTTCCCGGACCGCGCGGCGCATGTCATGGCGCGGGTGCGCGAGCTCCATGGCGGGCGCGATTACGACCCCGACTGGGGTGCGCGGATGACCGGGCGCGGGCTCTTCGCCGAGATGACCGCGCAGCGGTTCCAGATCGCGGTGAAACGGCTCGGCCTCCTGCCGGACCTGCCGCCGCTCAGGACCGACCTGTTCCGGGTGCCGCCGCGCGCCGGCGACCAGTTGAGCCTGTTCGATTGACGTTCACGAAGGAAGGAGAACGAAATGGCCGAGAAGCATTATTCGGGAAGCTGCCAATGCGGCGCGGTCCGGTTCGAGGTCGATATCGATCTCGACGGCGCCGTGACCTGCAATTGCTCGCGCTGCCAGAGGCTGGGGTCGGTCCTGGCCTTCGCGCCGCGCGAGAAATTCGCGCTGAAACAGGGCGAGGACGCGACCCAGACCTACCTGTTCAACTCGAAGACCATCGAGCACCGGTTCTGCCGGACCTGCGGGATCGAGAGCTTTGCCTTCGGTGCGATGCCGGACGGCACCAGGATCGCGGCGGTGAACGCGAATTGTCTCGACGGGGTCGATCCCAGGGCGTTGACGCCCAAACACGTGGACGGCGCGAGCCGCTGAGCGGTCAACCCCGGCGGCGGCCGCGGCGTTCGCGCTGCGGCCCCGGCGTGTCGCCGGTTCCGTCGGAGGCCGAGGAGAAGCCGCCGAGCGCGGCGGTGATCGCGTCGAGTGTCGGGCGGGGGCCTGCCGGCCGGGTCTCCAGCGCCGCGCGCATCTGGACGAGGTGCGCGGGCGTGGTGCCACAACAGCCGCCGATAATCTTCGCGCCGCAATCGCGGGCGAGGACGGCGTAATCGGCCATCAGCTCGGGCGTGCCGTCGTAATGGATATGCCCGTCGACATATTTCGGGATCCCGGCATTGCCCTTGGCAATCACCGGCCGCTCGGTGCCCTGCGCGGCGAAGCCGAGGATGGTGCGCAACAGGTCGGAGGCGCCGACGCCGCAATTGGCGCCGAAGGCGAGGGGCTTGTGGTCGAGCTTTTCCACCAGGTCGGCCATCGCCGCCGAGGTCAAGCCCATCATCGTGCGGCCCGCGGTGTCGAAGCTCATCGTGCCGCACCAGGGCATGCCCGACAGCCGCACGCCCTCGGCGGCGGCCGTGTATTCCTGCGGTGCCGAGATGGTCTCGATCCAGAGCACGTCCGCGCCGCCTTCCTTCAGCCCCTCGGCCTGCTCGTGGAACATCTCCACGGCGGCCGCGTGGGTGAGCGGGCCCATCGGCTCCATGATGTCGCCCGTGGGGCCCATCGAACCGGCCACGATCACCCGGCGCCCGGAGGCGTCGGCGATCTCGCGCGCCAGTTCCGCGCCGACCCGGTTCAACTCGCGCACCCGGCCCTGCGCGTCATGCAGTTTCAGCCGCGAGGCGTTGCCGCCGAAGGTGTTGGTCAGGAACAGGTCCGAGCCCGCCTCGACCGCGCCGCGATAGAGCGTGCGGATCTTGTCGGGGGCGCCGGTGTTCCACAGCTCCGGCGCCTCGCCGGCACTGAGGCCCATGTTGAACAGGTTGGTCCCGGTCGCGCCGTCGGCGAGAATCCAGTCCCGCTCGGCAAGCATCTGAGAAAGCGGATCGCTCATGTCTGGCCCGGTTGTGTCAATCCGGCGTGAAATCGCACGGGCGGGGGCCGAAGGCAAATCGAATTCGTTCAGGATGATCGTGAGGCGGCTGCATGTCGTCCCGGCTCGGCGGCGGATGCGGCGGGCGACGGGATCGGCACCGGGCGGGTCACCCGGCGCAGGATGTCGAGCCCGGCGAGCGCCAGCGCGAGGGGGCCGGGGGCGCAGAGATAGAGCGGTTCGCGGCGCGGCGCGAAGGCCATCTTGAACTGGCGCAGGCCCTCGCCGGCCGCGCCGTTACAGGGCAGGCGCGCGGCCAGCCCGGCGGCGCGGGACGAGGGCAGGGCGGCGAGCGAGAGGCGCGGGCAGCCCCGCGCGGCGGCTTCGGCGATGGCGGCGGCGATCAGCGCGTGCATGGTGCCGTCGGGCGCCTCGGGCGCGGTGCGGAGAAGGTCGAGCGTCCATTCATGGCCGGCGTCGTGAAAGGTCGCGAAGGCGACGAGCCGGCCCTCCCGCATGGCGAGGAGCGTGCGCTGGCCGGCGACATAGCCGGGCGACCAGCGGCCCATGGAAAACCCGCGCTCGCCGCCGCGCGCGTCTGACCAGGCCGCGGCGACCGCGTCCATCTCGGCGACCGGCAGGTTGCCGGGCCAGGTGAGCGCCACCGCGACCCCGGCCTTGTCGGCGCCGCGCAGCTTGCGGCGGAGGCGGGCATGGGCGGAGCCCTTGGTGGAGAAACCGCGGGGGTCGAGCCAGATCTCGTCGGCCACATGCACCGCCAGCCAGCCGCGGCGCCGCGCGGCGAGCGCGGTGCGGGCGCCGCATTTGTAGAGCGCGGGCACGAGGCCGGCCCTGCGGGCGCTTGCCTCGAAGGCGGCGAGCGCCTCGGGGAGGTCGCCCCGGCGCGCGGCGGGATCGCCCAGCGCGACGAGGCTCTGGCCGGTCTCGGCGGCGGCGAAGCGGGCGGGGCCGAAGGCGCGCCAGTCGAGCTCGCCCAGGCGGGTGAGCCGCGCTTCGGCGCGGGGTGCGTGGGCGAGGGGCAGCGTCGGTGCGACCGGCGGCGCGCCCAGGCCGCCGCGGCCGGGCAGGACGACGAGGACGAGGCCGCCGAGGATCGCGGGAAGGCCGAAATAGACCAGCCGGAAGGCGAGGATCGCGGCGAGGAGTTCGGGCTCGGGGACCTGGGGGAGGAGCCAGAGCAGGGTGAGCTCGAACGGCCCGGCGCCGGCCGGCGTGCCCCAGACCAGCCCGGCGCCGAGCGCGATCATGAAGGCCGGGACAAGCGCGGCGGGGGCGAGGAGAGTCGGGTCGGGCAGCAGGAACCACAGAGCGAGGGCGGCGAAGACGGTGTCGGCCACGGCGGCGCCGAGGATCTGGCTCATCAGCCGGAGCGAGGGCAGGTTGACGCGCAGCCAGCGCGGCTGGGCGAGCGAGAGAAGGATCGCGGCGAGAGTGGCGGCGCACCCGGCGGGCAGCAGCCAGGCGGGGGCGCGTTCGGGGAGGCCCGCGACGGCGCCGGCGGCGGCGATGGCGACGAGCAGCGCCACCATGAAGCTCGCGGCGACGGCGGCGGTGATCCCCGCGGCGCTCTCGAAGCGGAGGCCCTTCAGGAGATGCCAGCGCGCCAGCGTGCCGCTGACCAGCCCGAGCCCGACGATCTGCGCCACCGCGATGGACGCGGCGCCCGAGATCGCGGCCCGGCGGGCGGGCACCCCGGTGCGGAACCAGCGATGGATGGCGACGTCATAGAGGCCGATCGCGGCGAAGCTCGCGGCGGTGAGGCCGATCGCGGCGGCCCAGCGCGGCGCGGGGATCGAGCGCACGAGCGCAAGAACCTCGCCGGGCTCGACCGCGGAGAATCGCTCGGCCAGGATCGCGCCGCAGACCGTAAGGACCGCAAGCGCAAGGGCTGGCCTGAACCAGGCGGCCGCACGCGTCGGCCGGACACTCGCAAGACGTCGCACTCGAAACCCCTCCTCGCGGACACACCACCGGGGATAGGCGAGAGGCCTCGGGGATTCGTTAACGCGATGCGGCGATTTCGAGGTATTACGGCGCCGCCGCCAAGGCCGCGGCGCGCGTGGATCAGGCCTCGTTGACGAGCTGTTCCTTGGCGATCAAGAGAAGCTCGCCCATTTTCGCGCGGATCTCGTCGGCGCTGGCGAGATCGCCCAGGTCGGCCGCCACCTTGCGGACCACGTCCTCGATGCCGGGCTCGGCGAAATCGGCCTTCACCACCGTCCTGGCATATTCGTCGGCCTCGTCGCCTTTCTTGCCAAGGAGTTCCGCCGCCCAGAGGCCGAGCAGCTTGTTGCGCCGCGCCTCGGCGCGGAACTGCATCTCCTCGTCATGGGCGAACTTGGCCTCGAAGGCGCTCTCGCGGTCGTCGAAGGTGGTCATGGACGCACTCCGTTGGTCACTTCTGGCGCCTCATATGGCCCATGCGCGACCCGCTTGCAACCGCGGCGCCGCGGGCCGGAGCACCGCGCCCGGGCGCGATCTCGCGCTTCCGTGATGCTCGCCAGAAGTGCATGGCCCGGCGCGGGCGAAAATGCTAACGTCCGCCCATTGAACCGAATTGATTTCAGGAGATCCATCCTGGCTCACGGCAGCAAATCCATTGACGTGCTCGCGCCGCACTCGCAGTTCTACCAGGGCCGTTTCGGGCGGATCGCCCCCGATCTGCCGGCCTGGACGCCGCCCGGCGTCCCCGAAAGCGGGATCGACGCGTTTTTCCTCGATGTGGCCAACACCCTCATGACCGAGGTGCCGGGCGCCGATCCGGCCGACCTCCTGACCATGACGCCCGAGCTGGAAGCCGAGTTCCAGACCGGCGTGGTCAGCGACACGGCGACAGGCATCCCGGCCGGCTACACCTATTTCGGCCAGTTCGTCGACCATGACATCACCTTCGACACCGCCTCCTCGCTGCAGCGCAAGAGCGACCCCGAGGGGATCCTGAACTTCCGCACCCCGCGGCTCGATCTCGACAATGTCTACGGGCGCGGGCGGTCGGACCAGCCCTACATGTATGACGGTTCGACCGGGAAGATGCTGATCGGCCAGATCGCCGGCAGCACGCTCTCCGACCTGCCGCGCAACGCCCAGGGGCGGGCGCTGATCGGCGACATGCGCAATGACGAGAATTCCATGGTGAGCCAGCTCCAGCTTGCGATGCTGCGCGCCCACAACACGCTGGTCGACCGCGCCACCGCTGCCGGCATGGATGATCCTTTCGAGGCCGCCCGCACCACGTTGCGCTGGCTCTACCAATGGGTGGTCTGGCACGATTTCGTCCACCGGATCGCCAATGACGAGATCCACGGCGCCGCGCTCTCGCTCGAGACCATGCCCGGCGGCCGCAAGTTCTGGGATCTGGGGCTGAGCGACGTCTATAGCTGGCGGAACGATCCGTACATGCCGGTCGAGTTCTCGGTCGCGGCCTACCGGTTCGGCCATTCCATGGTGCGCAACGCCTACCAGACCAATTTCCCGCATCGCGGCTTTGGGGTCTTCGCGCCGATCTTCGACAATACCGGCGGCGGCGACCCGGACGATCTGCGCGGCTTCCGCCCGATGAAGGCGGAGAACTCGATCCAGTGGGACTGGTTCCTGCCGATGGGCGGGCCCGGCCCGTTCCCGCAGCGGGCGCGGAAGATCGACACGAAGCTCGCAAATGCGCTCGTCAACCTGCACGAGGACGCCGCAGGCAGCCCGATGAACATCCTCGCCTTCCGCAACCTCAAGCGCGGCTGGAGCTTCGGCCTGCCATCGGGGACGGATCTCGCGCAGAAATTCGGCCTCACGCCGATCGCGCTCGGCGCCGACGAGCCCGACAGCCTGTGGTACTACATCCTCAAGGAGGCCGGATCGCTGCCGGGCGCCAATGGCGGCCAGATGCTGGGGCGTCTGGGCTCCACCATCGTCTGCGGCGTTTTCGCGGGGCTCCTGAAGGGCGACCCGAATTCCTGGGTCAATATCCGGCCCACATGGACGCCCGCCGACGACCCGCTCCTCCAGGACGGCACCGACAATGCCGACAGCCCCGGGAAGTGGGAGCTTTCCTCGATCATCCGGCTTTCCGGACTGCCGGTTGCCGGTGGAGATTTCTGAGCGTTTCGGCGCCTGGCCGCCTGTCGCCCGCCCCGCCTTGCCGGGGCGGGCGCTTTCCCCTATAGCGCTAGCGACAGCGCGCAGGGTCCGCCCTGACGCGCGCGCTTTTGTTTCGGAGCATCCATGGCACGCCGCAAGAAAGTCTACGAAGGCAAGGCGAAGATTCTGTACGAAGGCCCCGAGCCGGGGACGCTGGTGCAGTATTTCAAGGACGACGCCACCGCCTTCAACGCCCAGAAGAGGGCCACCATCGAGGGCAAGGGCGTTCTGAACAACCGGCTCAGCGAGTTCTTCATGAACGGGCTGGCGCAGATCGGCGTGCCCACGCATTTCATCAAGCGGATCAACATGCGCGAGCAGCTGATCCGCTCGGTGGAGATCATCCCGCTCGAGGTGGTGGTGCGCAACTTCGCCGCCGGCTCGATCTCCACCCGGCTCGGCATCGCCGAAGGCACGCCGCTGCCGCGCCCGATCATCGAGTTCTGCCTCAAGGACGACAAGTTGGGCGATCCGCTGGTCTCCGAGGAGCATGTCATCGCCTTCGGCTGGGCGGCGCAGCAGGATCTCGACGACATGGTGGCGCTGGCGCTCCGGGTGAACGATTTCCTCTCGGGCTGCTTCCTCGCGGTCGGCATCAAGCTCGTCGATTTCAAGATCGAGATCGGCCGGATCTGGGAGAACGACTACCAGCGCCTGATCGTGGCCGACGAGATCAGCCCGGATTCCTGCCGGCTGTGGGATATCGAGACCGGCCAGAAGCTCGACAAGGACGTGTTCCGCCGCGACCTGGGCTCCTTGACCGATGCCTATACCGAGGTCGCCCGGCGGCTCGGCGTGCTGCCCTCGAACGTGACCCACACGACGAAGCCGACGCTGATCAACTGAAGCGCTTCCGGGAGGGGGCGATCGGCTTCTCGGGCCGGAAAGGCGTCAGATCAACGACCTGAAGCCTTTCACGAGCGGCTCCGGGTCGCGCCCGCCGATGCGCACGCAGGGTGAGGCGGACGGGAGCCAAGACGTGCCGCGCAAAAGCGGTTCCCGCTCTTGCGCGCGCCGGCCCCGCGAACTCGAATGGGTAGAGCGGATCGCGTGCAGGCGCATGAACGCGGGCACGCTCCCGGCGATGGCGCCTTGCCCCGTAGCGCCTGGCGACAGTCAGGGCTTGCTGACAGTGGCCGCGTTCCATGCCGGTCCCCGGCCCCCCGCGCGCGTACCGGGCCGCCACGGCGGTCCCGGGACGACCGCCAGACGGATCGGAGCCGGCGCAGGGGATGCACCGCGGCCGCCGCCCATTCCCCGCCCGACGCGACCTGAAAACCCGGGCCTCCACCAGCCGACGCCGCGCCGACGGACCCTTGCCACGCCGTCTTGTCCGCGGAGCCCGCCGCTTCCGACACCGTGCCGCCCGAGATATGATTGGGGACATAGATAGGACGAATGTCCTAAGTAGGATCGCTGTCATTCATATGACGTTCATCATTTTGGGTGTGAATTCGGGGCATGTCCCGAAAGACGCGGCACAATGAGAAGGTCAGGGCGCGGATCCTTGCGGCAGCGGGAGACGTGTTTCGTGCGGAGGGGGCGGAGCGGGCCCGGATCGACATGATCATGGAGCGCGCGGGGCTGACGCGCGGCGCCTTCTATGCCCATTTCGCGTCGAAGTCCGTGCTCTTCGCCGCGGCGGTGGAGGAGGAGGATTCCGTCCTTCGTCTCCTGCGCGGCCGGAGCGCGACGAGCCCGGACGCGCTGGGGCTGGGGCTTCTCTACATCTTCCGGATCCTGCTCGACCCGGGCCGCCATGCCGGTATCGCGAGCGCCTGGACCCTGCCCGCGCTGATGCGCGATGCGGCGCTCGGCGGTGCGGCGGCGCGGGCGGCCTATGGCCGGGCGCTTGCCGAAACCCTGGCGGAGATGGCGCGCGGGCTTCGCTGCGGACCCGGCGAACCGGCACTCGCCGCCGCGCTCGCCCAGGCCTGCGGCGCCCATGCCATGGCCGCGGCCTGCTCCGAAGAGCCGCTCCGGGCGCATCTGCTCGCGGGAGCAAAGGCCGAGGTGGAGCGTCTGCTCGGGGAGTTCATCCCGAAGCGGAGCCGGGACGCGGACCCGTGATGCCGGGTCCAAGGCATGGGCGATGAGAATGGCCGCGAGGTGGTTATGTGCCGATTTCCATACCCCGCGGCGGGTTTGCGGGAGTGTTTGAGGTGTGGCGCTGACGGCAGATGGCGGGAACGGCGGAGCGCTGGGTGCCACGCTCGGCCGGAGGACCTCGTGGCCCATACGGCCGCGGCCTGCTCCGAAGAGCCGCTCCGGGCGCATCTGCTCGCGGCGGCGGGGGCCGAGGCGGAGCGGCTGCCCGGGAAGTTTGTCCCGAAGCGGGGCCGGAATGCGGACCCGTGGCTGCCTGGCGGCGTCCTGGATTTCCACCCGGCGGGGAAGGGAGCGGCCTGGAGCCATGCCGGCGCGGGTGAGCCGCCCCGGGCGGTCGATCGTCGGATGGTTTCCGCCGAACGCGCCATGCGGCGTGTCAAGGTGGATGTCCGGCGTGTTCCGGGTGGCGTCAGGCGGAGCCCGCGGCGTCATGGGCATCCCCGCGCGCCGCGGTCCTCGACGGTCCGCGGCAACCGCGTCATACGCGGGGCGGGGTTCGGGAGCGGATGTTCGGCGCCCCATCGGCGGCCTGCGAAGCTCCCGCGCCGCCGATCGGCAGCGCTTCGCTCCCCGGGCGACGGAAGGAAGCGGCGCGACATTGCCCCGGTCCGGAGGGTGACGGATCGGGCCCTCTGTCCGGTCGCGCCGTCCGGCCGCCGTCGCGGGGACCGGGGCCGATCGCGGCGGTGCCCGACGGTGCCGGGAGAGGTCTTGACAGGAGGGGGCGGCTCGCCCATAAGCGCGGCTCCGGGGCGGGCCTGAGTGCGCGCCTCGTATCGTTTGACATAAGCCCGGAAGGGCGCGCAGTCCGAGGCGGCGGAAGCCGGAACGCCCGAAAGGGGGCCACAGGGCGCGGAGCGAAAGGGAAAGACCATGTTTGCGGTCCTCAAGACCGGCGGCAAGCAATATCGGGTTCAGTCCGGAGACATCCTCCGTGTCGAGAAACTCGCTGCCGATGCCGGCGAAAAAGTCCAGTTCAACGAGATCCTGATGGTCGGCGCGACCGTGGGCACGCCGCTTGTCGAGGGTGCCGGCGTCCAGGCCGAGGTGATCGACCAGATCAAGGGTGACAAGGTCATCCACTACGTCAAGCGGCGCCGGAAGCATTCCTCGCAGCGCACCAAGGGCCACCGCCAGCAGCTGACGCTCCTGCGCGTGACCGAGATCCTCGAGAAGGGTGCCGACAAGTCGGGCGTGAAACTCGCGATCGGCTCGGGTTCGGCTCCGGTGACCGACGTTCCTGCGAAGCCCGCCGCGAAGAAACCCGCGCCCAAGGCGGAAGCGCCGAAGGCCGTGGCAGCCCCCAAGGCGCCGAAGGCCGCCGCGGGTGGTGACGATCTCAAGAAGCTCTCGGGCGTCGGCCCGGCGCTCGAGAAGAAGCTGCACGAAGCCGGCGTCACCTCCTTCGCGCAGATCGCCGGCTGGGGCGCGGCCGAGATCGCCGAGTTCGACGAGAAGCTGAGCTTCAAGGGCCGGATCGAGCGCGAGGGCTGGGTCGACCAGGCCAAGGCGCTGGAAGCCGAGAAGGAGTAACCGGATATGGCACACAAGAAAGCAGGCGGCTCCAGCCGCAACGGCCGCGACAGTGCCGGCCGCCGTCTGGGCGTCAAGCTCTACGGCGGTCAGGACGCGATCCCGGGCAACATCATCGTGCGCCAGCGCGGCACCAAGTTCTGGCCGGGCCAGGGCGTCGGCATGGGCCGGGATCACACGATCTTCGCCACCGCCGAGGGCGCCGTGACCTTCCACAAGGGCCTCAAGGGCCGCACCTTCATTTCGGTGCTTCCGGTAGCGGAGGCCGCCGAGTAGCCGAAATCCCGGGTTAACAACCGAGTAAGGGGGGATCGGCGAGAAACGCCGGTCCCCCTTCGGTTTTCAAGCCAGGGACCCTATCTGACTAATCGCGGCGCCCGGGGGAGACCGGAGAACCGGAGGGTCCGCCGCAACAGTCTTCTCGGAGGAGGAGAGGGCAATGAGACTGGAACCGATCGTCAACCTGCCGGTGATCGAGGCCGAGCGGTTCACCCTGCGCGCGGTGCGCCGGTCGGATGCCGGCCTGCTGTCGCTCTATTCCGGCGACAGGCGGGTGGCCTGGAACACCGCCTCGATCCCGCATCCCTTGCCACCCGGCGCCACCGAGGCCTTCGTTGACCGTGCCATGCGCGAGGACCGGGCCGAGGATGTCTGGATCATGGACGGCTCGAAAGACGGCAACGAGGAAGTGCTGGGGGTGATCGCGCTCAGGCCGATGGACCGCGGCCAGTCGGAGATCTCCTACTGGATCGCCCCGGCTTTCTGGAACACCGGCCTCGCCTCCGAGGCGGTGCGCGCACTGATTGCCGCCAATCCCCACAAGGCGCGGACGCTGTTCGCCTCGGTCTTCCAGGACAACCCGGCCTCGGCGCGGGTGCTCACCAATGCCGGTTTCGAATATATCGGCGATGCGGAATCCTTCTCCGTTGCGCGAAATTCCTCCGTCTCTACATGGACTTACGTTCTAAGGCTCACGTGAGGTCATGGCGGCGTCGGAGTTCTCGCATATCACGACGCCGCGCCTGCGCCTGGTCCCCGTCACCGAGGCGGATGCCGAGGCCGTCGTGGCCGGCATCGGCAATTACGACGTGGCCCGCTGGCTCGGGCGGGTGCCCTATCCCTATGGTCCCGAGGACGCCCGGGCCTTCATCGCCGCAAATGGCGGGATGGAAGGGCGGGTCTGGTTCATCCACGATGCCGAGGGGCTTGTCGGCGGGATCTCCATAGATGGCGAGTTCGGCTACTGGCTCGCGCGCGACGCCTGGGGGCAGGGCTATGCGACCGAGGCGGGCGATGCCGCGCTCGACGCGCATTTCGCCGACCCGGCGGCGGGGGATCTCACGGCGATATATTTCCCCGGCAACGACCGCTCCCGGACGGTGCTCGCCAAGCTCGGCTTCCGAGAAACCGGGCGGCGGCCGGTGAAGTCGATGGCGCTGGCCCAGACTGTCGAGGGGCACGAGATGCGGCTTTCGCGTGCCGACTGGGAGGCGCGGCGCAGGATCGAGATCGAGACCGGCCGCCTTGTGCTCCGGCCCCTCGCCGAGGGCGACTGGCGCCGGCTTCAGCAGATCGGCGGCGTGCCCGAGGTGGCGCGGATGATGATGGTGCTCACGGTACCCTGGCCCGAGGACGCGGTGCGGTACTGGATCGCCACCGGCCGGTTCCGGGGCCGCCCGGGCTACCGGCTCGGCATCTCGCTCAGGGGCGGCCCGCTGATTGGCGCGGTGGGGTTCGGCCCCGACCGCTCCATCGCCTACCTGCTCGACCGGCGCTACTGGGGCCGGGGCTACGGCACCGAGGCGGCCGGCGCGCTGATCGCCGACGCCTTCGCCCGTTTCCCGGAAATCGACGAGATCACCGCCGACCATTTCGCCGACAATCCCGCTTCGGGCCGGGTTCTGACGAAACTCGGCTTCGAAAAGACCGGCACCGGGCTCGGTGCGTCGAAGGCGCGGGTTGAGCGCGCGCCCAATGTCCTCTATCGGCTCACTCGGGATCGGTTTCGGGTGACCTCATGAAATTCCTCGACCTCGCCAAGGTGGAAATCCGCTCGGGATCGGGCGGCAAGGGCTGCATCTCGTTCCGGCGCGAGAAATTCATCGAATACGGCGGCCCCGACGGGGGCGACGGCGGACGCGGCGGCGACGTCTGGGCCGTGGCGGTCGACGGGCTGAACACGCTCATAGACTTCCGGTATCAGCAGCATTTCTTCGCGAAGGACGGCCGCCCGGGCGAGGGCCGGCAGAAGACCGGGCCTTCGGGCGATGATGTCGTGCTGCGCGTGCCGGTGGGCACCGAGATCCTCGACGAGGACGAGGAGACCGTGATCGCCGACCTGACGCAGGAGGGCGAGAGGGTGCTCCTGGCCAAGGGCGGCAATGGCGGCTTCGGCAACCTGCATTTCAAGACCTCGACGAACCAGGCACCGCGCCGCTCGAACCCGGGCCAGCCGGGGGTGGAGCGCACGCTCTGGCTGCGGCTGAAGCTGATCGCGGATGCCGGGCTTCTCGGCCTGCCCAATGCCGGCAAGTCCACCTTCCTCGCCGCCACCTCGAACGCGCGGCCGAAGATCGCAGATTATCCTTTCACCACACTTCACCCGAACCTGGGCGTGGTGGGCATCGACGACCGCGAATTCGTGGTGGCCGACATTCCGGGCCTGATCGAAGGCGCGCATGAGGGCCGGGGGATCGGCGACCGTTTCCTCGGCCATGTGGAACGCTGCGCGGTGCTGTTGCACCTCGTCGACGGCACTTCGGAGGACGTGGCGGGCGACTGGGAGACGATCATCGGCGAGCTCGAGGCCTATGGCGGCGCCCTGGCCGAGAAGCCGCGGGTGACCGCGCTCAACAAGGTCGACGCGCTCGACGACGAGACCCGCGCCGAGCGCCGCGCCGCGCTGGAAGACGTGGCGGGGCCGGTGATGGAAATGTCGGGCGTCAGCCGCGAGGGCGTGGCCGAGGTGCTGCGCGCACTCCGGGTGGTGATCGAGCGCCAGCGCCGGGTAGAGGCCGACATCGTCGAGGATCCGGCGCCGTGGCGTCCCTGACCCAATCGAAACGGCTCGTCGTCAAGATCGGCTCGGCACTGCTTGTCGGTGGCGGCAAGCTTCGGCGCGACTGGCTGACGGGGCTCGCGGAGGACGTGGCCTGGCTCGTGGGGCAGGGCACGCAGGTGGTGCTGGTCTCGTCCGGCTCCATCGCGCTCGGCCGCGGCACGCTCGGGCTCGACGCCGCCGACCTGCCGCTCGAACAATCCCAGGCCGCCGCCGCGGTGGGCCAGATCCGCCTCGCCCGCGCCTATGAGGAGGCGCTGGCGCCGCACGGCCTCACCGCCGCGCAGGTGCTCCTGACGCTGGAGGATTCCGCCGACCGCCGCCGCTACCTGAACGCGCGGGCCACGCTCGAGACGCTGATCGGCCTCGGCACGGTACCGATCGTCAACGAGAACGACACGGTCGCCACCGACGAGATCCGCTTCGGCGACAACGACCGGCTCGCCGCGCAGATTGCCGTCACCATCGGTGCCGATACGCTGGTGCTGCTCTCCGACGTGGACGGGCTCTATACCGCGAACCCGAAGAACGACCCGGCCGCGCGGCGCTTCGACGTGGTGGAGCGGATCACGCCGGAGATCGAGGCGATGGCCGGCGATGCGGGCTCGGGCCTGTCGCGCGGCGGCATGAAGACCAAGCTGATGGCCGCGAAGACCGCCACCAAGGGCGGTGCGGCCATGGCGATCTGCGAGGGCTCGCCCCTGCGCCCGCTCAAGGCGCTCGAAGACGGCGCGCCCGCCACATGGTTCCTGCCCGAAACCGACCCGCAGGCCGCCCGCAAGCGCTGGATCGCCGCGATGAAGCCGCGCGGCGAGATTACAGTGGATGCCGGCGCCGCCCGCGCGCTGTCGCAGGGCAAGTCGCTGCTGCCCGCCGGGATCCGCGCGGTGTCGGGCCGGTTCGGCCGCGGCGACCCGGTGGCGATCCTCGGCCCCGAGGCGGCGCGGCTCGGCATCGGCCTCACCCGCTACACCGCCGACGAGGCCCGCGCCATCGCCGGCCGCCGCTCGGCCGAGATCGAGACGGTGCTGGGCTATCCCGGCCGCGCGGCGCTCATCCACCGCGACGACATGGTGGTTTGAGGGCGGGCAAAACCCAAACGCAAGCCGGGCCAGCGGCGGCCCGTGGGGTGCCGCTCCGACGGCTGTTCGGGGAACTTTATCGTGACGCCCCGAAAAAGATCCGAGCGATGCGCTTGCGTCGACAAAGCGGCAGCCCGCCGGGACGGGCCGCCGCTGGCCCGGCGCCTTCGGCTTGATTCCGGGCCAAAGGCGCAAGGGCACAGCCGGAAACGCGCGAGGCGAACCTACCCCGGCGCCGGCCCCATGAACTCGATCTCGAACCGCACCGTGTCGCCGATCCCCAGATGCGTCCCCTCCGCCGGCACGAATTCTCCCATGGCGAACGCCGTCCGGCCGATCTCGCCCCTGGCCGAGAACCCGATCCGCGGTGTCGGCCCGATCGCCCCGGGCGGATAGCCCCCGTTGAACCTGATATCCGGCACCAGGGCGCCGCCACCCTCATCGCGGCGAGCCCGTCACGGCACCACGGCATCCGCCGGTCACCACCTCATGACGGAAAATGCCTTGGCAGCGCCCCGCCGCTCCGCTAGAAGCCCCCCATGACCCGCCGCATCGCCTTCCCCTGCTGCATTACCCGCTGACATCGTCGCGCGGGGCCGGTCGCCTTTCCTCATCTGAGATACGACACCCGCGCGGGACAGCCCCCGTGACGAAGGACCCGTCGTGAGATGACCGAGATCAGGCTCTGGAACACCGCCACCAAGCGGAAGGACCCGCTGCCCGCGCCGCCGCACAGGGTGGGCATGTATGTCTGCGGCCCCACCGTCTACGACCGCGCGCATCTGGGCAATGCAAGGCCCGCCATCGTGTTCGACGTGCTGGCCCGGCTCCTGCGCCATGTCTACGGGGCGGAGAACGTCACCTATGTCCGCAACATCACCGACGTCGACGACAAGATCAACGCCGAGGCCCAGCGCCGCAAGGCCGCCGGCGCCCCCGGCACGCTCGAAGAGCTGATCGCCGAACGCGCCGAGGAAACCATCCGCTGGTACCATGACGACATGGCGGCGCTCGGCGTCCTGCCGCCCGATCACGAGCCCCGCGCCACCGGCTACATCGCCCAGATGATCGCGATGATCGAGGGGCTAATCGCGCGCGGTCACGCCTACGAAGCCGAGGGCCACGTGCTGTTCCGCGTTTCCTCCTACACGGAATACGGCGCGCTCTCCGGCCGCTCGGTCGATGACATGATCGCCGGCGCAAGGGTCGAGGTCGCGCCCTACAAGGAGGACCCGATGGATTTCGTCCTCTGGAAACCCTCGGACGCCGACCTCCCGGGCTGGGACAGCCCCTGGGGCCGCGGCCGCCCGGGCTGGCATATCGAATGCTCGGCCATGGCGCAGGAACTCCTGGGCGACAGCTTCGACATCCACGGCGGCGGCATCGACCTCCAGTTCCCGCATCACGAGAACGAAATCGCCCAGTCCCGCTGCATGGGTCATCCCTTCGCGAAGATCTGGATGCATAACGAGATGCTGCAGGTCGAGGGCAAGAAAATGTCCAAGAGCCTGGGCAATTTCTTCACCGTCCGCGACCTCCTGGAGCAGGGCGTCCCGGGCGAGGTGATCCGCTTCGTGATGCTGTCGACGCATTACCGGAAGCCGATGGATTGGACCCGACGCAAGGCGCATGACGCGAATGTTGCTATTGGAAAGATGGCGGGCGCTCTTGGAAAGTTGGGAGAGGAAGCGCTTTGCAATCTCGCTGGCGGGGAACCATTCGCCAGCGTCGTCGATGCCCTCTCCGACGATCTCAATACGCATCTTGCGATTGCGGCCCTCTTCGCTGAGGAGCGACCAAAAGGCGGCGGAGCCAAAGCAATGCAGGAGTGGCTGAGTGCGGTTTACGCTTCTCAGTTGCTTCTAGGTTTCGATTTGCGCTCGCATGCGCTGGCGATTGCCGCAGCTCGCCAACACGACGGCATACTGTCGATCGTTCAACACGCTGAGCATCCAGAATTGATGTATCTGGCCGCGAGACTCACAGAGTTGCGCGCGGATGCGAAGGTGTCGAAGGATTTTTCCCTCGTCGACGGGCTAAAGCAGGCACTCAATGAGGCCGGGGTGAGTATCCAGATGTCCAAAACTGAAGTGCGCCTTGAACCTGGCCCCGATTTCGACCCCGCCAAACTGGAGGCCCTGAAATGACCTCCGCACATCGCACGGAGGGCAGCGCCCGAGCCTGGGTGGGCGCGGAAGCGCCCTCCCGGGGGGAGGGTCGGGCGCTGCCCGGCCTTCGGCCGGGCGGGACAGATGAAAAACGTGGCACCAGGGTGGGAGGACGAAGCCAATGACCAAGACCCGCCTCTCCCTCTTCGACACCACCCTCCGCGACGGCCAGCAGACCCAGGGCGTGCAGTTCTCCTCCGCCGAGAAGCACCAGATCGCCGCCATGCTCGACAGCCTCGGCCTCGGCTATATCGAGGGCGGCTGGCCCGGCGCGAACCCGACCGACGACGCCTTCTTCGCCGAGCCGCCCGCGACCCGCGCCACCTTCACGGCCTTCGGCATGACCAAGCGTTCGGGCCGCTCGGCGGCGAATGACGAGGTGCTGGCGGGGGTCCTGAACGCCGGCACGAAAGCCGTCTGCCTCGTCGGCAAGACCCATGATTTTCATGTGAAAACCGCCCTCGGCGTCAGCCTCGGGGAGAATGTCGAGAACATCCGCGCGAGCATCGCCCATTGCGTGGGGCAATCCCGCGAGGCGCTGTTCGACGCGGAGCATTTCTTCGACGGCTGGAAGGCCGACCCGGCCTATGCCTTCGATTGCCTGAACGCCGCCCTGGAGGCCGGCGCGCGCTGGATCGTCCTGTGCGACACCAATGGCGGCACGCTGCCCCAGGAGATCGGCGGGATCGTCGCCGAGGTCATCGCGAAAGGAATCCCCGGCGAAAAACTCGGCATCCACACCCATGACGACACCGGCAACGCGGTGGCCGGCAGCCTTGCCGCCGTCGATGCCGGTGCAAGGCAAATCCAGGGGACTCTCAACGGGTTGGGCGAGCGCTGCGGCAATGCGAACCTCACCACGCTGATCCCGACGCTCCTGCTCAAGGAGCCCTATGCCAGCCGTTTCGAGACCGGCGTCACGCCGGGTGCGCTCCACGGCCTCACCCGGATATCGCGCCAGCTCGACGACATCCTGAATCGGGTGCCCTTGCGCAGCGCGCCCTATGTCGGCGCCTCGGCCTTCGCGCACAAGGCGGGGCTCCATGCCAGCGCCATCACCAAGGATCCGACCACCTACGAGCACATCGACCCCGGCACGGTGGGCAATGCCCGGATCGTGCCGATGTCGAACCAGGCCGGCCAGTCGAACCTCGTGGAACGGCTCACCGCCATGGGGCTCCGGGCCGAGAAGGGCGACCCCGCACTTGGCCGGATCCTCGAGGCGGTGAAGCGGAAGGAGAGCGACGGCTACGCCTATGACAGCGCGCAGGCGAGCTTCGAACTGCTCGCCCGGCGCGAGCTGGACGTCCTGCCGGATTTCTTCGAGATCGAGCGCTACCGGGTGATCTCCGAGCGCCGCCGCAACGCCAGGGGTGCCGTCGTGGTGGAATCCGAAGCCGTGGTGACGATCTCGATCCGCGGGGAGACGCGAACCAGCTATTTCAAGAACGAGCACGCCCAGGACATCATGGATGACGGCCCGGTGAACGCGCTCTGGCAGGCGCTGAAATCCGATCTCGGCCCCTATCAGGACGCGATCGGCGACATGCGGCTGACCGATTTCAAGGTGCGGATCACCCAGGGCGGCACCGAGGCGGTGACCCGGGTGATCATCGACTTCGCCGACGACGAGGGCCGCGCCTGGGCCACGGTGGGGGTCTCGGCGAATATCGTCGACGCCTCCTTCGAGGCGCTCGCCGACGCCATCGCCTGGAAGCTGATCCAGAGCGGCGCCCCGATGGCGGCGAAGGCGGCCGAGTGAGCATCGCCGCCTGTGCGGCGCTGGTGGAGCGGGGCGATCCGGACCGGTTCCTCTCGGCCATGGCGGCGCCGGTCCCGGCGCGGCGGGTGCTGTTCCCGCTCTACGCGTTCAACCTGGAGGTCGCCCGCGCCCCCTGGGTAACGGCCGAGCCGATGATCGCCGAGATGCGGCTCCAGTGGTGGCGCGACGCGCTGGCCGAGATCGCGGGCGGCGGCCCGGTCAGGCGGCACGAGGTGGCGACGCCGCTCGCCGAGGCGATCCGGCCCGGGGACGTGCCGGTGCTCGACGCGCTGGTGGCGGCGCGGCGCTGGGACCTGGGCCGGGAGGGCTTCGCCGACGAAGCAGAGCTCGCGGCGCATCTCGACGCCACGGCGGGCGGGCTGATGTGGGTCGCCGCGCGGCGCCTGGGCGCGCCGGAGGCGGCGGAACCGGTGGTGCGCGACCTCGCCTGGGGGCAGGGGCTCGCGGCCTGGTTCCAGGCGGTTCCGGCGCTGGAGGCGGCCGGGCGGCGGCCGCTCCCGGACGGTCGGCCCGGGGCGGTGCGGGCGCTGGCCGGGGAGGGGCTCCGGCGGATCGCCCGGGCCCGGCACTCTCGCACGGCCATCCCCGGCAGTGCCGCGCCGGCGCTGCTCGCGGCCTGGCTTGCCAAGCCGCTCCTGAAGCGGGCCGCCGCCGACCCGGGCGCGGTGGCCGACGGGCGCCTCGCGACCTCCGAATTCCGCCGCCGCGCGGGGCTCGCCTTCGGCGCCGTCACCGGCCGCTGGTAGCAGATTCCCCCTTTCGGGCGGCGCCCGCGCAGGCTATCCACGCTCCCGGTGCTGCCCGAGTGGCGGAATGGTAGACGCAGGGGATTCAAAATCCCCCGCCGCAAGGCGTGAGAGTTCGAGTCTCTCCTCGGGCACCAGACGGCTCTATCTCCTCCTCCGGGTCGACCGGGTCGCGGCGACGGCAACCTTGGGGATCTGGCGAGGGGCGGCGCGGGGCTCATTCAAGGCGGTGCCGCGCTTCTCGCCAGCCTCCGGGCCTGAATCCGCCGCTGAGAACAGCGCCTTGCAAAGCCCGGAAGAGGCGGTCCATATGGGCCGGTCATGATCCGGGCCGGTTTTCTGATCCTCGCTGCCACGTTCGCCGCCTTCTCCGCCCGGGCGGAAGAGGCGACCGTCGCCGTGGCCGCGAATTTCCTCACCACCGCCGAGACCCTCGCCGCGGCCTATGAGGCGGCGACGGGCGACCGGATCGTCCTCGCCCATGGCTCCACCGGGCGGCTCTATGCGCAGATCGCGAACGGGGCGCCATTCGACGTCTTTCTCGCTGCCGATGCCGCACGGCCCGCGGCGCTGGAGGAGGCGGGGCGCAGCGCCGCGCGGCAAACCTACGCGCTCGGGCAGCTCGTCCTTGTGGCGCGCACGCCGCTCGACGACCCCGCCGAGGCGATGACGGGCCGCACCGTGGCGCTGGCCGATCCGGCTGTGGCGCCCTATGGCGTCGCGGCGGTGGAGGTGCTGCAACGGATCGGCGCCACGCCCGGCGCGCTGGTCCATGGCGATTCCGTGGGGCAGGTGGCGGCGCTCTTCACCACCGGGAATGCCGAGATGGCGTTTCTCGCGGCCTCACAGCTGCCGCTCCTCGGCGACGACATCCAGGCGGCCCGGTTCGACGGGCTCTATGCGCCCATCGTGCAGGACGCGGTGCTGCTCGACCGGGGCACGGAGAACGCGGTGGCGCGGGGCTTCTTCGATTATCTCGCCGGCCCGGCAGCGGCGGAGATGATCCGCGCGGCGGGCTACGGGGTGCCCGAATGACAGGGGTCTGGCCGGCGGTCCTGATCAGCGTGAACCTCGCGCTGGCGACCACGCTGATCCTGATCGTCCTGTCCCTGCCGCTCGCCTGGTGGCTCGCCACCACGCGCTCGCCCCTGCGCACGGTGGTCGAGGCGCTGACCACGCTGCCCTTGGTACTGCCGCCCACGGTGCTCGGCTTCTACCTCCTGATCCTGTTCAGCCCCGAAACCGCGCTCGGCGCCTTCTGGGTGCGGCTTACCGGCGAGACGCTGGCCTTCTCCTTCACCGGACTCCTCCTCGCCTCCTGCCTCTACTCGCTGCCCTTCGCGGTGCAGCCCTTGCAGACCGCCTTTGCCTCGTCCGGGATGGGCGCGATGCAGGCGGCGCGCAGCCTCGGCGCCACGCGGAGCGATGCGTTCCGCTCCATCGCGCTGCCGCTCGCGCGTCGCGGGCTCCTGTCCGCCGCGGTCCTGAGCTTCGCCCATACGCTGGGCGAGTTCGGCGTGGTGCTGATGGTGGGCGGCAATATCCCGGGGCGGACGCGGGTGATCTCGATCGAGATCTTCACCGCGGTCGAGACGCTCGACTACCGCACCGCGCATATGCTCTCGGGCGGGCTCCTGGCCTTCTCCTTCGCGGTGCTGCTGATCCTCTACGCGCTGAACGGGCGCGCGGCGCGGACCCTTGGCTGAGCTCGCATTCGATATCGCCATGTCACGGGCGGGCGAGGCCTTTGCCTTCGAGGGCGCGATCCCGCTCGAGGGCGTGACCGCGGTGATGGGCCCGTCGGGGAGCGGCAAGACCACGTTTCTGATGGCGCTTGCCGGGCTCGAGCGGCGGGTGCGCGGCGATATCCGCTTCGGCGACACGGTCTGGGCGCGCGGGCGGCGCGGGCTGAAGCCGGAGGCGCGGCGGGTGGGTTT
The DNA here is from genome assembly GCA_003605175.1 of Paracoccaceae bacterium. Taxonomy (GTDB): domain Bacteria; phylum Pseudomonadota; class Alphaproteobacteria; order Rhodobacterales; family Rhodobacteraceae; genus Ovoidimarina. Next base: position 464,870 of record QWDA01000001.1, read on the forward strand.
CGTGTTCCAGGAAGGGCGGCTGTTCCCGCATCTCACGGTGGCCGAGAACCTCGCCTACGGGGCGCGACGGCGCAAGGTCCATGCCTCGGCCGTGCAGGGCATCGCCGAGGGGATGGGGCTTTCCGATCTGATGGAACGGCGGCCCGCCACGCTGTCGGGCGGCGAGAGCCGGCGGGTCGCGGTGGCCCGGGCGCTCGCCTCGGGGCCGGAAATCCTGTTCATGGACGAGCCGCTCTCGGGGCTCGACGACGATGCCAAGGCGCAGGTGATGCCCTACCTGTCCCGCGCGGTGGCGGTGACGGGAATTCCGGTGGTCTATGTCACCCATTCGCGCGCCGAGGTGACCCGCTTCGCCGACCGGGTGCTGCGGGTGGCGCGGGGGCGGATCGCGGGCTGGGACGCGCCGCCGCCGGCGCTCGCGGTGACGGTGGTGGAGGCCGGGCATGGCCGCGTGATCGTCGATCTCGACGGCGCGCGGCTGGTGCTGCCGGGCTATGGCCGGCCGGGTGACGCGCGGCGGATCGCGCTTCAGGAAAACAGCGTTCTGCTGTCGCGCGATGCGCCGGGGCCGAGCGGCGCGGCGCTGGTGATCCGGGCCGAGGTCGCCGAGGTCCGGCAGAAGCCCTCGGGCGCCGAGCTGACGCTCCGGGTGGCGGGGCAGGGGCTGCGCTGGCGCATCGATCCGGCCTCGGTCCTGGCCGCCCGGCCGCCCGGGCCGGGGGAGAGCATCTGGATGTCGATTCTCGCGGCGACCCTGCGCTGAGCCGGTGCGCGGCACGCGCGGTGTACAGGTTGTGTACGGGTTGTGTACAGGTTGTGCCGGGTCGGTTCCGGGGCTGCGCGCTCTCGCACAGGCTTCGTGCGGAAAACCGCAGACGCCTCACGAAGACGCGATTTCTGCGGGAGTGAACCCCTGTTAGGGTGGCCGGACACCGCACCCAGGAGAAGCATTTCCCATGAAGAACTTCGGCAAGATTTCCCTGTCCGCGCTGACCGTCGCCGCCCTCGCCAGCGCCGCCCTCGCGGCGAGCCATGGCGGCGAACTTCCGGCCTCGGTGAAGGCGCGGCAGGCGCATATGTCCTTGAACGGGTTCAATATCGGGGTCCTCGCCGGCATGGCGCGCGGCAAGGTCGACTACGACGCCGAGGCGGCTTCCGCGGCCGCGAAGAACCTCGCCGCGCTCGCCGGCATGGACCAATCGCGCTACTGGGAGCCCGGCACCGACAGCGACAGCCTCGCGGGTACCCGTGCGCTCCCGGCGATCTGGGCGAACCCCGAGGATGTGGCCTCCAAGGCGGCCGCCCTTGCCGACGCCACCGCTGCCCTGGCCGGCACCGCCGGCGACGGCCTCGAAGCGCTCCAAGCCGGCCTCGGCCCCGTCGGACAGGCCTGCGGCGCTTGCCACAAGGCCTATCAGCTTCCCAAGGATTGAGCGGACAGGTCCCGCGCGGAGATGCGCCGCGGCCTTGCCCTTTTTGCCATAGTCTCCGCGCTGGCGCTTGGCGCGGGGCTCTATCTGACGCGGCCGGAGGTCATCGCGCCCGAGGAGATCGCCGGGATCGAACCCGATCTCGCGCGGGGTGAGCACGTGTTCCACGCCGCCGGCTGCGCCTCCTGCCACGCGGCCGACGAGGCGACGGGCGAAGACCGGCTGATCCTGTCGGGGGGCCACCGGCTGGTCACAGAGTTCGGGACTTTCGTCGCGCCGAATATCAGCCAGGATACGGAACACGGCATCGGCGGCTGGAGCCGGGCGGAGGTGGTCACCGCGCTCGTGAAAGGCACGTCGCGGGATGGGCGCCATCTCTACCCGGCGCTGCCCTATGCGGCCTACGAGAAGGCCGAACTTTCGGACATGGTGTCGCTCGCCGCCTTCCTCGAGACGCTGCCGGCCGACCCGACACCGAGCCCGCCGCACGAGCTTTCGTTTCCCTTCTCGATCCGGGCCGGGATCGGGCTCTGGAAGGCGGTGAACCTGGGCGGCGGCTGGGCGGTGGACGTGCCCGAGGACGACCCGGAGCTGGTCCGCGGCCGCTACCTCGCCGAGGCGCTGTCCCATTGCGGCGAATGCCACACGCCGCGTGACCCCGCCCAGGGACTCGACACGGCGCGCTGGTTCGCGGGCGCGCCGAACCCTTCGGGCAAGGGCAGGATCCCGAACATCACGCCCGCCGGGCTCGACTGGAGCGAGGACGACGTGGCGGCCTTTCTCGAGACCGGCTTCAAGCCGGATTTCGACGTGGCGGGCGGCAGCATGACCGCGGTCGTCACCGAGATGGGCCTTCTCCCGAAGGAGGACGTCGCCGCCATCGCCGCCTATGTGAAGGCGGTTCCGGCGGCGGAGTAGGCGTGGCGTTCAGCCCCGGTAGGGAAAGCGCAGCGCCTCGGGGGAGACCTTGCCCGGTCGCAGCACCGGCTGGCCGTCGAACCGCACCAGGCCGGTCGAGAGCGCCAGCGGACGCGAACCGAACTGCGCGACGATCATGAAGATCATCGCGACGGTCAGCGCCGCGATCGGGGCCCAGGCGCCAATCGGGTCGGCCAGGTCCGGCCGGAAGATCACGCTGCCGACGATTCCGCCGAGCCCCATCGACGCGATCGCGAGGATTCCAAACAGCAGGATCTTCGCCCGCCCCCAGGGCAGCACCGAACCGGCATAGAACCGTTCCGCGGAGCGCGGATGGCCGAAGCGGAGCGTCAAATAGAGAAACCAGAGCGCCGGGCCAAAGACCAGTGTCTCGGAGCCGAACAGCCATTTCAGGTCGATCGGCGCATGTACCGCCAGAACGCCCCAAAGCACCGTCAAAACGGCGGAAACGGCCGCAAGCAGCCGCGTATAATATGAAAGTATCGTTGCCATCACCCACCCAATCGTACTTGAACGCCTGAGGAGACGGATGACCACCGCCCCCACAGCAATCAGTCCTGACAAAATAATGCCACAATTGGTGCGACACAACGCACGGTCCGGAGACGGTCCGGTTCCGGATCGGAAATGATCGGGGCGGCGCGGCTTGATCCGACTCGGGCGCAGTGCCAGCATTCGCGGCATTTCAAGGAGGGTATTTCGATGACCGGATTGAACTGGACTGCTGTCCAGATGCGCCTTTCCAAGCACGGATTCGACCCGGGTCCGATCGACGGGCTGCGTGGCCGCCGCACGATCCGGGCGATCCGGCGGTTTCAGGAGGCGAAGGGGCTGGTGCCGGACGGGATCCTCGGGCCGGAGACCCATCGCCTGCTGTTCGGCGCGCCGACCCCGGGCGAGGTGCCGCATTTCGATGTGCATCCCTGGTATGACGAGGCCCTGCGGCTGGTGGGATTGCGCGAGGATCCCAGCGGCGGGTCGAACCCGGAGATCCTCGACTGGGCGGAGGATCTGGAACTCGACTACGGCAGCGATGACATCCCCTGGTGCGGGCTGTTCGTGGCCCATTGCATCGGGTCGACGCTGCCCGACGAGCCGCTGCCGGAAAACCCGCTGGGTTCGCGAAGCTGGGAGCGGTTCGGGGTGCCGGTTGCGCCGCAGAAGGGGGCGATCCTGACGTTCTGGCGCGAATCGAAGAAAAGCGGGCTGGGTCATGCCTGCTTTTGCCAGTCGGTGACCGACAGCCATTTCATCGTGGTGGGCGGCAACCAGGGCGACGCGGTAACGGTGACGCGGGTCGGGAAGGAGCGGCAAGTGGGGTCGCGCTGGCCGATCTCGGGGCTCGCGCCGGATCCGGCGCCGCCGAGGAGCGAGGCGGAGTGAGCCTCAGACGATGAGCCGGGCACCGTCGAAGGGCACCGCCGCGAGCGAGGAACGGCGGCGGCCGACCGGGAGGTCGGAGACCAGGCACGGCTCGGCCGGCTCGGCGGTTTCGGGGGCGAGGGTGCCGGCGTCGCTGCCGAACCGGGCCGAGGCGAAGATCTGCCGCGCCTCGCGGGCGTCGAGATCGGGGAGGTCGTTGGCGTAAGCGGCGAAGGCGCCGGCATAGCGGAGCTTGGGGAGCGCGGCGAAGGCGATGGCGGCACTGCGATGCGGCAGGCTTTCCATGAAGGTCGGGCAGGGCAGGCAGGCCTCGAGGACCACGTCCTCGACCACCACGGTGGCGTATTCGTCGAACAGCAGATGGACCGCGTCGGAGAAGATCCGCGGCGCGGCGGCGATGCCGTCGAGGCCGATCAGGCGTTCGGCGGCGACGAGGACCTCGTCCCGGCCCACGAGCCGTGCGGCGACGTCGGAGCGGAGGCGGAGGCGGGTGCGGGGGCCGACCACGAGATCGGCGCGCGGCAGGCCGCCGCCCAGCGCGCCGGCGCGGATCGCCACTCTCGCGCCGCCGAGATCGGTCGGGACGCGGACCGCCGCGGCGAGGGTCACGGTGCCGCCGCGCCCGTCGGGCAGCCGGTCGCCCGGCGCCAGTTCCGCCGCCGGAACCAGCCCGCGCCCGGTCAGCACGCGCACACCGGCGGCCATGCCGAAGCCGGCCTGGTCGCGGGGATGCAGGGGCGCGATACGCGTGTCCGGAGCGCCTTCGGGCCAGGCGATGGTTACCGAGGTCCGCTTCCCATGAGCACCGAGCGTCGATACGAACGACATCAATTCCTCACTACACTTTCGGCCCGCACATTAGTCAGGGCTGGTCTAAACGCGCCTAAGACCAACACGGAAAATGTGGTGAATTTTGGGAAAGTTAGCGCCTATTAGGGTTAATTCTGCGGCTTTCGCGGGCCAGAGTTAACGGCCTGCGGGCGCACCCGGGCCGCAATGCTCGTCTGCCGAGTGCGATTGGCGGTGGCCGCGGGCGCGCATCTGCGGCTCGGCCCGATACGTCCCGCCCGAATCAGGGGCAGGCCGGGCGAGCGCGTGACCGTGCGATGCGCCAGCCCGCGCGTGCCGGACGCCGTTTCGGCACCACAGGGGCAAGCGGTCGCCCGGTGCCCGCGGGGCCCACCGGGCAAGGCGCATTGGCAATCGCGCCGAGGCCACGGCTCCAGCCGGGCGGACCGCATTCCCCCTAGGTGAGGTCGGCGTTGCGTCCCGCCTGGGCGAACACCGCGAGCCGGAGCCCGGGAAAGAGCTCGTAAAGCTCCGAGCGCTGCGCGTCGAACGGGCCGCCGTGGAGCGGATCGGCCGGATTGAACGCCTCGACCCAGATGCCGTTGCGCTGGATCAGCTCGCTCTGGTCGAAGAGGAGATGCGTGTAGCGGACCCCGAGCGCGTCGGCCTCGTAGATGCCCTTGGCGCCGAGCAGCACATGGGCGTTCAAAAGCATCTCGTGGCCGCCCTGGTGCGAGGCCAGGCGGTGATGCGGCGGCAGCACGAGATCGGCCTCGGGCAGACCCTGACCGAGAGCGCCCTTGCGGATCACCACCGGGCGGAGATGCGGGCGGCGGCGCAGCGCGGCCCAGTCGAGCGAGGCATGGGCGGTCCAGCGCAGCGGCTGGAGCCCGTGCTCGCGGGTGAGGATCAGGTCGCCGATCTTCAACTCGCCGACCGGTTTCTCGCCCTCGGCGGTCGACACGAAGACGCCGGGCCAGATCTGTCCGCCGGGCGCGGAATTGCCCTGGCGCGGCGCAGTGACCGGCCGGCGCGGCACCACCGGCGCGTGGCGATGGGTGTGAATCCGGTGCACCGTCGCGGTGGGTGGCGCGATGCTGGGCGCGTCGGCGCTGTCGGACAGGGTGACGCGGGCGATGGCGCCATGGAAATAGGGCGGGTTGCCGCGATGGGCGGCGCCGAAGGTGAGCGGCGCGCCGGGCATGATGCGGACGCGCGTCCAGAGCGGCAGCTGTGCGGCGAAGCCGGCGCCGAGCCCGTCCTCGCTGGCTTCGAGCCGGGTCTTGTTCACCACGGTGAACTGGCGCTTGTCGCCCCAGGAGAGGGTGATCTGCAGCTCGTCGCCGGCGTCGACGAAGCCCTCGCCTGTCGCGGCGCGGGCGGGTTCGACGCCACCATTCGAACAGGCGATGGTGACGGCGCCCGCCTCGGAGAGCGTGATCTCGAAGGCCCCGGTATGGATCTCGGGCACCCCGTTCGCGACGATCACCGCCTGCGAGAGCGCATGGCAGGTCGCGGTCAGTTCGAGCGTGCCCGAGCTGAGCGCCGTTTTCGGGCGCGGCCCGACCTCGGCGAACATGTTGCGGCCGTTGAAGACGGCACCGCCTTCGAATTCCCAGACGGCAATCTTCGCCATCTTACCCCCTTCCGCCGGGCCCAGCACCCGGTAACTCGTCACGGAACGTGCCGCAGGGCGCGCGTTCCTCACTTCCGGCGGGGGACCGAACCGGTCCGGCGGTGGCGCATGGCGCCCCCTGCCCGGACCGGCCGGTGCGGACCGCGCGGCTCGCCTCCCCAATGACGTGCCTGCCGCGGATTGACGCCTCCGGCCCCAGCGACCGGAGATGCCCCCACCTGAGGCAACGCTAGGCCGTCCCGGGGCGTGGCGCGAACAAAAAATGGCAGGAATGCGGTGGCGAGAGGGCGGCGATGCGGCGGTGCCCAAGCGGAATGGACCTGCGGCATCGCCAATGGCGCCGATCATCCCTGCGCGTTCCGCAGCCAATTCGAATGTTTGGGGCAGAATTGTTGGCAGACCGGAAATTCGCACCCCGCATTGTTTCCGGAACCTCGCCGCTGCGTTCGCGCCGCCGCATCGCGAGGGGTGTGTCGGGGCGGCTTTCCCGGGCATGTCGGAGCGGCATCAATCCGGTCGATCTTCGGGAGATCGTCCCTTCGGAGATGACAGCGGATGGTCGAATCGCGTGCCTTGGAGAGGCGCTGACGGGAGGGCGCGGGTTTACGGACTTTCTCGGATCGAACAGAAACCGGGGAGAAGGCGGGATGTCAGGCCGCGAAACCCCATTTGTAATGGTGGTGCTCGAAGGAGACATGCATCTCCGCGCCGACGACCTCGGGGCGCATGTGGCGGAAGAGGGCGCGCCAGTAGGGCTGGATCGTCACGCCGTCCTCGCGGATCAGCGTTTCGAGCCTTGCCATCACCTCGCGGCGGCGGTCGGCATCGGCGATGGCGAGAGCGTCGCCCAGCGCCGCGTCGAATTCCGGGTTCGACCAGCCGAACTCGTTCCAGGGCTCGCCGGAGCGGTAGGCCAGCGCGAGGATCTGGACGCCGAGCGGGCGGTGGTTCCAGTTGGTGGTGGAGAAGGGGAAGGTGTTCCAGTTCTCCTGCATCAGCTCGGAAGGCAGGATCGTGCGGCGGACCGGGATGCCGGCATCGCGGAGCTGCGCGGCCACCGCGTCGGCGGTGTTGCGGCGCCAGTCGTCGTCGACCGAGAAGAGTTCGTGCTCGTAGTCGCGCATCCCCGCCTCGTCGAGCAAGCGGCGCGCCTCGTCGGGGTCGTATTCGGGCGGCGGGATCTCGGCATATTCCGGGTGGATCGGCGCGACATGGTGGTTCTCGGCCGGCGCGCCGCGATTGCCGTAGCCCAGTTCGAGGCAGATCGAATTGTCGACGGCAAGCTGCAGCGCCCGGCGGACGCGGACATCGGCGTAGGGCTTCAGGCCGCCGACCTCGGCGAGCTGGTTCGGGCGGACGACGACAGTGCCGGCGGTGACCACCTCGGACTTCTTCAAATCGAGCGTGTCGAGCACGTCGATGAAATCGCCGATCGACTCGTCGAGCATGTCCACCTCGCCCGCTTCGATCGCGGCGAGCCAGGTGGCGGGGTCGGTGCCGTAGTCGAAATATTCGATCCGGTCGAGATAAGGGCCTCCATAGACGTCCGTGCCCCACCAGGCGTGGCCCTCGACCCGTTCGAGGGTGCAGCGAACGCCGGTCATGTGTTCGGCGATCCGGTAGGGCCCGGTGCCGATGCCGCCGGGGATATCGGCGGGGTCGAAGCTTTCATGGGTGATCGCGGCGGGGTAGTCGGACATGCCGGCGATCAGCGAGATGTCGGGGCGGGGGAGCGTCAGCCGCACCAGGAGCGGGTCGACCACTTCGATGGCGCCCTCGGCGGCCCGGCGGGTGCTCGGGTCGACCAACGTGGCGAAGCGGCCGGCCATGGAATTGCCGGGCAGGCTCCGGTCGCACCAGCCGGCGATGTTGCGGGCCACGTCCGCGGCGGTGAACGGGTCGCCATTGGTCCAGGTCACGCCGTCGCGGACATGCAGCAGATATTCGGTGGCGTCCTCCGAAATGTCCCAGCCCGAGAGCAGCATGCCGCGGAAGCTTCCGTCGGAATTGTACTCGACGAGGTATTCGTAGGTGCCGCGGGTCATGTTGCCGATCTCGGACCAGTCCTGGAGCCGCGGTTCCTTGAGCGCGCGGACAAGGAGCTGGACCCGGAGCGTGCCGCCCTGGCGCCTTGCTTCCTGCGCCGCGGCGGGTTCCGTCGCGCCGATCAGCCCGTAGGCGGTGGAGGCGGTGAGGCCGAGCCCGGTGGCGCGGGCGAGGAACTCGCGGCGCGAGAGGCGGCCGGCACGGGCTTCGGCGGCGTAGAGACGCGCGGCGGGATGAAGGCGGGGCGGGCCGGCGGGGGATGACATGATCGGTTCGGACGGCTGCTCGGGGGGCGTTTCCCCTATTCGGCACGGATCGGCACCGGGCGTCAATGACGCCCCGCCCCGGCGCCGATCACGAATGGCGGCGGAACTCGGTGGGGCACTGGCCGCTCTCGTTCTGGAAGGCCCGGCTGAAATAGGCGGCAGAGGTGAACCCGAGGCGTGCGGCGATGTCCTTCACAGGGATCTCGCTTTCGGCGAGGAGGCGCCTTGCCTCGTCATGGATCCGGTCATTCAGGAGCCGGTGGGCGCTCTTGCCGCAGCTCACGCGGCAGGAGCGGCTGAGATGGGTGGGCGTGACGCCGAGTTTCTCGGCATAGCCGGCGACGCCGAGGCCAGTGCGGAATTCGCGCTCCACGAGGGCGGCATAGGCCGCGGTCAGGCGCTGCGCGGCGGGGGCCTCGCCCAGTTTCTCGGCCTGGTCGGCATGGCGGTCGAGCCAGACCGCGACGAGGCCGGCCCAGTGGCGCATGGCGCGGTTGGCGCCGGGGCGCATCTGGCCGGCCTCGCGGGCGAGCGCATCGACGAGGGCGGTGAGCTGCGTCTGCTCGAAGCCGTCGCGGATGCGCAGGTGCATGGGTTCGTCGGGAAGCTCGGCGGCGAGGGTTTCGGGGAAGAAGATCGCGGTGCCGAGGACCTGGCCGAGCATGGTGAAGCCGTGCATCGTGCCGCCGGGAATGAAGATCGCGTTATGCGGGCCGAAGCCGCGGGTTGCGCCGGCCACCGTGACCCGTCCCTGGCCGCGGGTGAACCACAGCAGAAGCGGACGGACATGGCTGCGCTGCGCTTCGGTGCGCCAGCGCCCGCCGGAGGCGAGACGCATCATGGTCTCGACGCGGAATTCCGCGTTCGGATCCCTCAGTTGTAGCATGTTGCGATGCCCCCCGGCATTGCAGTCCCAGCCTGGCCCCGGAAGGCCCCCCGCCGTCACCATTCAGAAAACCCGCCGTCGCGTCAATGGCAGCGGTGCCAAGACCAGGCGCGCATTCGGGTGCGGAACCAGCTCCGCTGGCGCTTGGCGTATTGCCTTGTGAGCGTGGTGATTGCGGTTTCGAGACCGGCTTCGTCGAGGTCGCCGTCGAGATGGGCCATGAGCGGGGCGGCGCCGATGGCCTTGGCGGAGGGGAGCGTGGGGTACCAGCCGGGGCGGTTTGCGCGGGCCTCGTCGAGGAGGCCATGGTCACGCATCAGCCGGTATCGCTGGGCGATCCGGCGGGCGAGCCAGTCGCGGTCGGTTTCGAGCACGAGGGCCTGGGCTTCGGCCAGGGGGAGCAGGGGGGCGCCGGTTTCGCCATGCCAGTCGGCGAGGCCGCGGCCGGTAGTGGCCTGCACCTCCCAGGCGCGCTGGATGCGGACCGGGTTCTGCCGGTCGATACGGGCGAGCGTGGCAGGGTCGAGTTCGGCGAGAAGTGCGGCGGGGCCCTCGGTGGCGAGGCGGCTGTCGGCGGTCGCGCGGATTTCGGGCGGTGTGGGCGGGATATCGGCGAGGCCCCCGGTGAGCGCGGCGAAATAGAGGCCGGTGCCGCCGGTGACGATCGGCCGCTCCGGGCCGGCGAGCAGCGGTGCAATGTCGCGCAGCCAGTCGCCCACCGAATAGGCGCGGCTGCCCGGAACGTGACCGTAGAGCCGGTGCGGCGCGCGGGCCTCGTCCTCCGGCGTCGGCCGGGCGGTCAGGATGCGCCAGTCGGCGAAGACCTGGAGCGCGTCGGCATTTACCACGACACCGCCCTGTTCCTCGGCGATCCGCAGTGCGAGCGCCGATTTTCCCGACGCCGTGGGTCCCGCGATCAGCACTGGGCGCCCGGGATCGAGCCCGTCGAGAACCGCTTTCTGCCAGTCGTCCAATCCCCTGCCTCTTCGCCGTTGAACTGCCCCGCGTTTTCCGACATTTTCCGCCGCAACGCAAAAACAGGCAGGGGACCGCGCGATGGAAGCGATACAAGAGCAGGATCCCGCCCCGGCCCAGACCATGAAATACAAGCGCGTGCTCCTGAAGATCTCGGGCGAGGCGTTGATGGGCGACCAGGGCTACGGCCTGCATCCGCCCACCGTGGAACGGATCGCCCGCGAGGTGAAATCGGTCCACGATCTCGGCGTCGAGATCTGCATGGTGATCGGCGGCGGCAACATCTTCCGCGGCCTGCAGGGCTCGGCACAGGGGATGGAGCGGACCACGGCCGACTATATGGGGATGCTGGCGACCGTGATGAACGCGCTCGCGGTGCAGTCGGCGCTGGAGGGGCTCAATATCTACACCCGCGTGATCAGCGCGATCCGCATGGACGAAGTGGCGGAGCCCTATATCCGCCGGCGCGCGGTCCGGCACCTGGAAAAGGGGCGCGTATGCATCTTCGCCGCCGGAACCGGGAACCCCTATTTCACCACCGACACCGCCGCGACGCTGCGCGCCAACGAGATGGCGTGCCAGGCGATCTTCAAGGGCACCAAGGTGGACGGGGTCTATGACAAGGACCCGGTGAAATTCCCCGACGCGGTGCGCTACGACGATATCAGCTATGACGATGTCCTGAGGAAGAACCTCAAGGTGATGGACGCCTCGGCCATCGCGCTCGCCCGCGACAACGACCTGCCGATCATCGTGTTCTCGCTCGACGAGCCGGGCGGGTTCCGGGGGATTCTGGCGGGGCAGGGGATCTATACGATCGTGCACGGCTAGGCCGCGTTTCGAGGGCGCCGCGCCTGCGCGCGCGGGCCACACTGACCGGGCGAAAGAAGCTGCGTTCTATACAATTCCTCGCACTTGCCGCTATAAGGCCCCAAAGCACTGACTTCGTTCCCGCCAAGAATAGGAAAAGACCGTGGCAGACCAGGATTTCGACCTTGATATCGACGATCTCAAGCGGCGGATGGACGGTGCCATGACCGCGCTCCGGCACGAGTTCTCGACGCTCCGGACAGGGCGGGCCTCGGCCACGATGGTCGAGCCGATCATGGTCGATGCCTACGGACAGCTGACGCCGATTAACCAGGTCGGAACCGTGAACGTGCCAGAACCGCGCATGGTCACGATCAACATCTGGGACAAGTCCATCGTGTCGAAGGCCGAAAAGGCGATCCGCGAGTCGGGGCTCGGCATCAATCCTGTCATAGACGGCACGATTATCCGGCTTCCGATCCCCGAACTGAACGAGGAGCGCCGGCGCGAGTTGACAAAGGTCGCCGCCTCCTATGCCGAGAGTGCGCGTGTCGCGATCCGCAACGTGCGCCGCGACGGCATGGATCAGCTCAAGAAGATGAAGGCCGAAGGGATGAGCGAAGACGATCACAAGATCTGGTCCGACGAAGTCCAGAGCCTCACCGACAGGGAGATTGCCGCCATCGACAAGGCGCTCGAGGCGAAACAGGAAGAAATCATGCAGGTCTGACCTGCCCCCGCCGGTTGTTTTTAAGGATTACCCCGTGAAAGATATGCATTCCCCGCCGCCGCCTGCCGGCCCGAACCATGTGGCAATCATCATGGATGGCAACGGCCGCTGGGCGCAGCAGCGGGGACGTCCGCGCCTCTATGGCCATCATGCCGGGGCGCGGCGGGTGCGCGAGATCGTCGAGGCCTGCCCGGATCTCGGCGTGAAGTATCTCACGGTCTTCGCCTTCTCGACCGAGAACTGGAAGCGGACCCAGGCCGAGGTCTCGGGGCTGATGGCGCTCTTCAAGCGCTACATCACGCGCGAGGCGCAGACGCTGATCCGGAACGGGATCTGCGTGCGGTTCATCGGCGACCGGATGAAGCTCGACGAGACGCTGGTGCGGCTGATGGACGAGCTGGAGCTGATGACTGCGGACAACGACGTGGTCAATCTGACGATCGCTCTGAACTATGGCGGCCGTGACGAGGTGGCGCGGGCGACGAAGCGGCTGGCGCGGGAAGTGGCGGCGGGCCGGATCGACCCCGAGACGGTCGATGCCGAGACGCTGGCACGGTTCCTCGATACCTATGTGCTGCCCGATCCGGACCTGGTGATCCGCACGAGCGGTGAGGCGCGGATCTCGAATTTCCTGCTCTGGCAATCGGCCTATTCGGAGTATGAATTCGTCGACACGCTTTGGCCGGACTTCACGCGCGACGAGTTTGCCAAGGTGGTCGGCCGTTTCGCCCGGCGCGAGCGGCGGTTCGGCGCGGTTCCCGGATGACACCTGCCTCCGGGCAATGGGACGACCTTCTGCCGAGAATTCTTTCCGGCGGCGCCCTGGCCGGGCTGGGCCTGGGTGCGGTGGCGCTCGGCGGGATCTTCTTTCATCTCTTCGTGGTGCTGTCCTGCGCGCTGATGGCCTGGGAACTGGCGCGGATGCTGGGGGCCGGGACCTGGTCGGTGCTGATCGCCCTGTTCTCCGGGCTGGCGCTACTTGCGGCGGTGGAAATCCCCGGCGGCTTTGCGCTGCCCCTGGTGCTGGCGCCGGCGATGATCGGGATCACGCGGCTCGACCGGCACCGGGTCGATTTCGCGATCTACCTGGTGGCAATCCAGATCGCGGGCTTCGGCCTGGTGGTCCTGCGCGACGAGTTCGGGTTCCTCTGGATGGCCTGGCTCGCGCTCGTGGTGATCGCGACGGATATTGGCGGGTACTTTGCGGGGCGGACGATCGGCGGGCCGAAGATCTGGCCGAAAGTGAGCCCGAAGAAGACCTGGTCGGGCACGGTGGCGGGCTGGATCGCGGCGGCGGCAATCTCTCTGCCGTTCGTGGCCCTGGGCGGCGGCTGGGGCATCCTCGGGGTCGGCGCCGCGATGTCGATGGCGAGCCAGTTGGGCGATGTGGCGGAAAGCGCGCTCAAGCGGCAATCGGGAGTGAAGGATTCGTCGAACCTGATCCCCGGCCATGGCGGGCTTCTCGACCGGTTCGATTCGATGCTGGGCGCCTCGCTGTTCCTGCTTCTCGTGCGGCAGATCGTCGATTTCCCTCCCGTTTCGGGGCTCTGATCCATGCGCCGCGTGACGATCCTAGGGGCCACGGGCTCGATCGGCTGCAATACGGTTTCGCTGATCGCCGAGGATCCGGGCACCTACGAGGTGGTCGCGCTCACCGGCGGGCGGAACGTGGCGCTGCTGGCGGAGCAGGCGCGGAAACTGGGTGTCGGACTGGCGGTGACGGCGCATGAGGAGTGCCATGACGCGCTGAAATCGGCGCTCGCGGGCACCGGAATCGAGGTGGCGGCCGGGCCGGAGGCGCTGGTCGAGGCAGCGCAGCGGCCGGCGGACTGGACCATGTCGGCCATCGTCGGCGCGGCGGGGCTGGCGCCGGGGCTCGCGGCGCTTGCGCAGGGCGGGACGCTGGCGCTCGCCAACAAGGAGAGCCTGGTCTGTGCCGGGCCGCTCCTGATGGAGACGGCGCGCGCGGCAGGGGCTCGGATCCTGCCGGTGGACAGCGAACATTCGGGCGTGTTCCAGGCGCTCCAAGGCGAGGACGTGGCCGCCGTCGAGCGGGTGGTCATCACCGCTTCGGGCGGCGCGTTCCGCGACTGGCCCGTAGAGCGGCTGGCCATGGCGACGGTCGCCGAGGCATCGTCGCATCCGAACTGGGCGATGGGGCAAAGGATCACCATCGATTCGGCGAGCCTGTTCAACAAGGCCCTGGAACTGATTGAGACACATCAATATTTCGGGATCTCGCCGGAGCGGATCGAGGCCGTGATCCACCCGGAATCACTGGTCCATGCGCTGGTGGGGTTCCGCGATGGCGGCATGATCGCGCATCTCGGGCCGCCGGACATGCGCCACGCCATCGGCTATGCGCTGAACTGGCCCGAGCGGCGGGCCGTGGGGGTCGAACGGCTCGATCTCGCGAAGATCGGCAGCCTGACGTTCAGCGCGCCCGACGAGGGGCGCTATCCGGCGCTCCGGCTCGCGCGGGCGGTGATGGCGGCGGGCGGGCTCGCTGGCGCGGTGTTCAACGCGGCCAAGGAGCAGGCACTCGACGGGTTCATCGCCGGGCAGATCGGCTTTCTCGACATGGCGTCAATCGTCGAGGACGTGCTTGCAAAGCTCGCCGGAGAAGGCCACATGGGCAGCACGATCACCCTTGAGACCGTCATGGCGGCGGATGGCGCGGCGCGGCGTGCCGCTTCGGAACTCATCGACGAAAGGCAAGGCTGACGCATGGACCTGATCGGGCTGATCCCGTCCTTCGGAAATCTACTCTTCACCATTGCGGCCTTCGTCGTTGCGATCTCGGTGATCGTGGCGATCCACGAATACGGCCATTACATCGTCGGCCGCTGGTCGGGCATCCATGCCGAGGTGTTCTCGCTGGGCTTCGGGCCGGTGCTGGCGAGTCGGGTGGACCGGCGCGGCACCCGCTGGCAAATCGCGGCGCTGCCGGTCGGCGGCTATGTGAAGTTCCTGGGCGACGCGAACGCGGCCTCGGCGCCCGATGCGGCGCTGGTCTCGGGGCTGACGCCGGACGAGCGTCGGATGACCATGCAGGGCGCGCCGCTCTGGGCGCGGGCCGCCACGGTGGCGGCGGGGCCGGTGTTCAACTTCCTGTTTTCGATCGTGGTCTTCACGCTGGTGGTGTTCTGGCAAGGCATCGCGAAAGACCCGCTGACCGTGGAATCGATCCATTCGCTGCCGTTTTCGCCGATGGAGTTGGAGTCGGGCGACGAGATCGTCGCGATTGCCGGCGTCGCGCTTCCGGACCTCGAGGATCAGGGCGAATTCCTGGATTCCCTGCCGCACGAATCCTATCTCACCTATACCGTACGGCGTGACGGCGCGCTGATCGACCTCCGCGCGCCGCATCCGCGCACAACGCTGGTGGTGGGGATCTCACCGCAGTCGGCGGCGATGGATTCGGGGCTCGAGACCGGCGACGTGGTGACCGAGATCGACGGGCGGCAGGTCGTTCTTTTCGACGATCTGCGCGACGTTGTGAGCGCGTCGGACGGCAAGGCGCTGCCCCTGGACGTCTGGCGGAACGGCGAATTCCTGAAGATGACGCTGACGCCGCGGCGCACCGATCTGCCGCTGGAGGATGGCGGCTTCGAGACGCGCTGGCTGATCGGGATCTCGGGAGGCGAGTTCTATGAGCGCGAGCGGGTGACGCCCGGTCTGCCACTGGCGCTGAAGCTTGGGGTGTATCAGACGGCGCGGGTGGCGGAATCGAGCCTCTCGGGGCTCTATCATGTGTTTGCCGGGGCGATCTCCGCCTGTACGATCACCGGGCCGGTGCGGATCGCGCAGGTTTCGGGCGAGGTCGCGAGCCAGGGAACGTTGGATTTCATCTGGCTGGTGGCGATGCTCTCGACCGCGATCGGGCTCATCAACCTGTTCCCGATCCCGGTTCTGGATGGCGGCCATCTGGTGTTCCATGCCTACGAGGCCGTGTTCGGCAGGCCGCCGGGGGACCGCGCCTTGCAGGTGCTGATGTCGGTCGGGCTTCTGGTGGTGCTGTCCTTCATGGTTTTCGCGCTGACCAACGATTTCCTCTGCCCCTGAGGCGCCCCAAATTCGCCTCAATCCAGCGCAATCCTGAGCCGAACCCGAGTTTGGAGCAGGTTGACCGATGTACAGCAAGGCCCTGATGCCGAACGGTCTGGCCGTGATTTCGGACTTTTCCCGTGACCACTTGATCTTTCCCGTGATGATCGCGGTCGCGCTGTTTGCCGGTAGCTATCTCCTGACCTTCCTCTGAGCTGGTCGCCGAGCGCGGGATGCGGCGCCTTCGGGCGCCGTTTTTCGTGCCCGTGGAGGGGTTAGTTTTTTGACATCCTCCGGCATTCCGACTAGGCGTTAGGCATACGAGGTTTATGCGGAACGGGCGGAAATGACCGATATGTGGTGGGGAGGCCTCCGATTTGCGGATCGGGCGCGGATGGGCGTCGGGCGGATTCTTGCGGGTCTGGCTGCTCTTGTCTTTGCCGCGCTCCTCGCCGGGGCGGTCCAGGCGCAGAGCTACTCGATCGGACGGATCGTGGTGGAGGGGAATCAGCGGGTCGATGCCTCGACCGTGCTTTCCTATGCCAAGGTCGAGCCTGGCACGGTTACTGCCGCCGAGCTGAACCGGGCGTTCCAGGATCTTCTGGCCTCGGGTCTCTTCGAGACCGCCGAGCTGGTGCCCCAGGGCAGTACGCTGCTGATCCGCGTGAAGGAATATCCGACGATCAACCGGATCGTGGTGGAGGGCAACAAGCGGATCGACGACGAGGAGGTGCTGGCGCTGATACGCTCGACTCCGCGGCGGGTCTATTCGCCGAGCGTGGCCGAGCAGGACGCCGCCGCCATCGTCACCGCCTATGAGCAGCGTGGGCTTCTCGCGGCGACGGTGACGCCGAAGATCATCCGCCGGACCGAGAACCGGGTGGATCTGGTGTTCGAGGTTACCGAGGGCAAGTTCGTCGAGAACCAGCGGGTGTCCTTCGTGGGCAACCGGGCCTTCTCCGACCGCCGTCTTCGGCGCGTGCTGGAGACCAAGCAGGCCGGGATCTTCCGGGCGTTCTTCCGGTCCGACAGCTTCATCGCCGACCGGATCGAGTTCGACAAATCGCTCCTGCGCGATTTCTATTCGAGCCGGGGCTATGTGGATTTCCAGGTGACCGACGTCTCGACCGAGTTGTCGCGGGAGCGGGACGGGACCTTCATCACCTTCCATGTGCGCGAGGGACAGCAATTCCGGATCGGACAAGTCACGGCCACGTCGCAACTGAGCAATGTGGATGCCGATGAGTTCCTGGCCGCCGGGCGGCTTCGGGAGGACGTGGTCTATTCGCCGACGCTGGTGGAGAACGCGATCACCCGGATGGAAGGGCTCGCCACCGCGAAAGGGCTCGATTTCGTGCGGATCGAGCCGCGGGTCACGCGGAACGACCGGGCGCTGACCCTGGATATCGACTTCGTGCTGAGCCGGGGGCCGCGGGTCTTCGTCGAGCGGATCGACATCGAGGGCAATGCGACCACGCTCGACCGGGTGATCCGGCGGCAGTTCAAGATCGTCGAGGGCGACCCGTTCAACCCGCGTGAGATCCGCAACGCGGCGACGCGGATCCGGGCGATGGGCTATTTCTCGAATGTCGATGTATCGACACGGGAGGGCTCGGGTCCCAACCAGGTGATCGTGGACGTGGACGTCGAGGAAAAGCCGACTGGCTCGCTTGGCGTGGGCGGGTCCTTTAGCTCGGATTCCGGGTTCGGGGTGTTCCTGAACTTCTCGGAAACGAACTTCCTCGGGCGGGGGCAGCGGCTGTCCTTCGATCTCTCGACCACCGCCGATACGGGCTCGAGTTCGGTCAGTTTCGTGGAACCGGCGCTGCTGGGGCGGGATCTGTCGCTGGGGCTCTCGGTGTTCCAACTCGTCTCGAACAACGACAACTCGGCCTATGATACCAAGTCGACCGGCGCGCGCATGTCGCTCGGCTTTCCGGTGGGCGAGTACTCGCGCCTGCAGCTCTCCTATTCCTACAAGCAGGACGAGATCAGTGACGTGAACACCGATTCCTCGCCGATCATCCAGGCCGATGAGGGCCAGTCGGCGGTGAGCACCCTGGGCTATACCTGGAGCTACGACACGCGGTCCGACGGGCTTGACCCGAATGCCGGGGTGCTCCTGACCTTTGGCCAGGACCTGGCCGGGGCGGGAGGCGATGTGCACTACGTCCGGACCACGGCCAAGATGGTGGCGCAGAAACGGCTGCGGAACGAGGCCTTCACGCTGCGGGCAACGCTCGAGGGCGGCACGATCGCGATGCTGGACGACGACGTGAGCCGGGTGACCGACCGGTTCTTCCTGGGCTCGGCGCAATTGCGTGGGTTCGAGTACAAGGGCACCGGGCCACGGGATCTCGATGCGGTGAACCAGGACGCGCTCGGGGGGCTCAACTACGCGGTCGCGCGATTCGAGTACGGCTTTCCGATCGGCTTCGTCGAGGATCTGGGCATCTCGGGCGGGCTGTTCCTCGACATGGGTTCGGTCTGGTCGCTCGACAACACCGACGGTGCGGGCGGCGCGGGATCGGTCGACGACAGGTTCAGGCTGCGCTCGGCAGCTGGGCTGTCGATCTTCTGGGATACGCCGATCGGGCCACTCACCTTCAACTTCTCCAAGGCGCTCAAGAGCGAATCCTACGACGAGGAACGCTCGTTCGACATCGCGCTGACGGCTCGTTTCTGACGATGTGGGGGAGGGCGCTCGCGCGGGCGGCCCTGGCGGTGGCGCTCGTTGCGGGGGTGCTCAGCGCCGGGGGGGCTCCGGCGCAACAGGCCGGGCGGACCGAGCCATCGGCGGTGCTGACGGTGGATCCGGAGCGGTTGTTCCAGGAATCCGCCTTCGGGCGCCGGATCATCGCGGAAAGCGAGGCCGCGGCGGAGGCGCTCCAGGCCGAGAACAGGCGGATCGAGGCGGAGCTGACCGCCGAGGAAAAGAGCCTGACCGAGCGCCGCCCCGGCCTTCCCGTGGACGAGTTCCACAAGCTCGCCGATGCGTTCAACGAGAAGGTCGACCGGATCCGGGCGGAACAGGACGGCAAGGCGCGGGAGATTCAGGAGATCCGCGATGCCGGGCAGCAGGAGTTCTTCAACCGGATCGGCCAGGTGCTTCTGTCCCTGGTGATCGAGCGCCGGGCAGCGGTTCTGCTCGACCGGCGGGCGGTGTTTCTCTCGGCCGAGTCGGTCGACGTGACCGATGCCGCCATCGCGCGGATCGACGCGGAGATCGGTGCGGGCGAGGAGGAGGGGCAGGACGGGGCCCCGCCGGAAGGTGCCGCGGACGGTGGGAATTGAGGACCCGGGCCCTGCTTGTCAGGGTGAGGCCGGATTGCTAGGGACAGGACATGAGCGAGACCAAGACCGCCGACATTCATCTGATCAAGCGGATCATTCCGCACCGCTATCCGTTCCTGCTGATCGACAGGGTCGAGGATATCACGGGCACTGAAAGTGCGACGGGCATCAAGAACGTCACCGTGAACGAGCCGCATTTCGAGGGGCATTTCCCGGTCGAGCCGGTGATGCCCGGGGTGCTGATCGTCGAGGCGCTGGCGCAGACTTCGGCGGTTCTCGTCGGCGTTGGCCTTGACCTGATCGACAAGGGGGCGCTGGTCTATTTCATGGGGATCGACGGGGCGAAGTTCCGCCGCAAGGTGGTGCCGGGCGACGTGTTGAAGCTCCATGTCGAAACCAGGCGCGGCGGCGGCAAGGTCTGGAAATTCGCGGGCAGGGCAGAGGTTGACGGCGAGCTGGCCTGCGAATGCGAATTCACCGCCATGGTCGTGCAGCCGAAGCCATGAGCACCGGCATAGACCCCTCCGCCCGGGTTCATCCGAGTGCGGTGATCGAGGACGGGGCGGTGATCGGCGCAGGCGCGACGGTCGGGCCATTCAGTGTGATCGGCCCGAATGTGCGGCTGGCGACGGGCGTTGAGGTGAAATCCCACGCGGTTGTCACCGGCGATACCGAGATCGGACCCGAGACCGTGGTCTTCCCCGGCGCGGTGATCGGCGAGGTCCCGCAGGACCTGAAGTTCAAGGGCGAGGAGACCCGGCTCGTCATCGGTGCCCGGAACCGGATCCGCGAGGGCGTGACGATGAACACCGGTACCGAGGGCGGCGGCGGCCTGACCTCGGTGGGCGACGACTGCCTGTTCATGACCGGCGCCCATGTCGCCCATGACGCCCATGTCGGCAACCGCGTGGTGGTCGCGAACCAGGGCGCCATCGCCGGGCATTGCGTGATCGAGGACGACGTGATCATCGGCGGGCTTTCGGGGATCCACCAATGGGTGCGGATCGGCCGCGGCGCGATCATCGGCGCGGTGACCATGGTGACGAACGACGTGATCCCCTACGGGCTGGTGCAGGGCCCCCGCGGTGTGCTCGACGGATTGAATCTCGTGGGGCTGAAGCGGCGCGGCGTGGCGCGGGCCGACATCACCGCGCTCCGGGCGGCCTATCAGATGCTCGCTCAGGGCGACGGCGCCTTTGTCGAGCGCGCGCGGCGCCTCGGCGAGGAGACCGAGAGCGATTACGTGCGTGAGATCGTCGAATTCATCCTGTCGGCCTCGGACCGGCATTTCCTGACCCCGGGGTAACCATGCTCGCTCTGATCGCCGGGCAGGGAGAGCTGCCGCAGCTCCTGGCGGCGCGGCTTTCGCCCGGGCTCGTCTGCGAGATGGAGGGGTTTCCCTCCGGGCTGCCCGATCCGCTGAGTTTCCGGGTCGAGAAGCTGGGAACGCTTCTGAAGACCCTGCGCAAGCGGGGCGCGAGTGAAGTGTGCTTCGCGGGCGCGATGCGGCGCCCGAAGGTCGAGCCCGCGCGGGTCGATCTGGCGACGATGCCCTTGGTGCCGCGGATGCTCGCGGCATTGCGGGAGGGCGACGATGCGCTCCTCCGGACGGTGATCGCGCTTTTCGAGGAGACGGGGCTCAGGGTGCGCGGGGCGCATGAGCTGTTGCCGGAACTCTTGCCGCCGGCGGGGGCGCCGACACGGGCCCAGCCGGGCGAGCGGGACAAGCGCGATGCGGAGCGCGCTGCCGGGATCGTCGCGGCGCTGGGGGCGGCCGATCTGGGCCAGGCCTGCGCCGTGGCGCGCGGCCAGGCGCTGGCGCTGGAGGCTACCGGCGGGACCGACTGGATGCTGGCCTCGCTGGCCGGGGAGCGACGTCCGCAGGGGCCCGAGGGCGGGATCTTCTTCAAGGCGCCGAAGCCTGGGCAGGACCGGCGGATCGACCTGCCGGTGATCGGGCCGGGAACGGTCGCGGGGGTCGCGGAGGCCGGGCTGTCGGGCCTGGTGATCGAGGCGGGCGGCGTGATGGTGCTGGGCCTCGACGAAGTCGTGGCGGCCTGCGATGCGGCCGGGCTGTTCCTCTGGGTCCGGGAGCCATGAAGGTCTTCCTGATCGCGGGAGAGCCGTCCGGCGATCTTCTGGGCGGGGCGCTGATGGCCGGGTTGAAGAGCTTGCGGTCGGACATGGCTTTCGAGGGCATCGGTGGGCCGGCGATGGCGGAGGAGGGGCTCGCAAGCCGCTTCGACATGTCCGAGCTGAGCGTCATGGGCATCGCCGAGGTGCTGCCCCGCTATCGCCACCTGATGCGGCGGATCCGCGAGACCGCGGCGGCGATCGTGGCCGCGCGCCCGGACGTTGTGGTGACCATCGACAGCCCGGATTTCTGCCTGCGGGTGCTGCGGCGGGTACGCGCCGAGGCGCCGGGGATCCGCACGGTGCATTATGTGGCGCCAACCGTCTGGGCGTGGCGGCCGCACCGCGCGCAGCGGATGGCAGGACTGGTCGACCAGGTGCTGACGCTTTTTCCGTTCGAACCGCCCTACATGGAGGCGGCGGGGATGCGTGCCGATTTCGTCGGCCATCCGGTGGTTGCGGAGCCGCAGGCGGGCCCGGCGGAAATTGCTGAATTCCGGGAACGCCACGGGATCGGATCGGCGCCGCTGGTACTGGTTCTGCCCGGCTCGCGGCGGGGAGAGGTCAGCCGGCTGGCGCCAATCTTCGGCGCGGCGCTGGCGCCGGTGCTGGCGGCGAAGCCCGGGGCGCGGGTCGTGGTGCCGGCGGCGGAGCCGGTGGCGGACCTGGTGCGTGAGGCCTGCGCGGGCTGGCCGGGGGTGCCCCTGGTGCTCGATCCGTCGGCGATGGAACGGGCGGCGTACCTGACCGAGAAGCGTGCTGCCTTCGGAGCGGCGGATGTGGCGCTCGCGGCGTCGGGGACGGTCTCGCTGGAGCTTGCTGCGGCGGGGACGCCGATGGTGATCGCCTATGACATGGCCTGGCTCTCGCGGCAGATCATCAGGCGGATGCTCTTGGTCGATACGGTGACGTTGGTGAACCTCGTGGCGGAGAGCCGTACGGTGCCGGAATTCCTCGGCGCCGATTGCCGCCCGGAGCCGATCGGCAAGGCGCTGGTGGCGCTCATCGACGCGCCGGACCGGCAGGAGGCGGCGCTGGCGCTGACGATGGAGCGGCTGGGACGGGGCGGCGAGGCGCCGGGGTTGAGGGCGGCGCGGGCGGTTCTGGACGGGCTTGGGATGCGTCCGGATTGATCAACCGGCCGGCCAGTCCTCCCGGCGCAGGGTCAAGTAGGTGCTGCCGCGCCATTCGCTTGCGATCTCCGCAGCCTGGGCCGTTTCGCGAAATCCCAGCCGAGTCAGGACGGCCAGGGAGCGGACATTGCCGGGGTCCACATCGGCGGTGAGCGCGGCGAGGTCAAGCGCCGCGAAAAGATGCGTGATGATCGCCGACAGCGCCTCGGCCGCGAGGCCCTGACCCTGGTGGTCGGGGTGCAGGAAGAACCCGATCTCGGGTGCCTGCCACATTCCGGCCTTGCCGATGGCGCGCCCGTCCCGTTCGATCACGAAATCGCAGGCGGCACCGGGCGGCGCGTCGATCGTGGCCGCGACGAATTGCGCGGTATGGTGGCGCTCTGTGTGGGCATCGCCCCAGTAGCGCATCACCTCCGGGTCGCTTAGAATCGCGTGCAGGTCGTCGATATCGGCGTGCGAGAAGGGCCGCAGGACCAGGCGGGCGGTGCGCAGGACCGGCTGGATCAATGTCCCTTCCAGATCCAGCCGCCCCCGAGCACGCGGGAGCCTTCCGGCGCGTAGAACACGCAGGCCTGGCCGGGGGAGACACCTTCCTCGGCGGTGAGGAGTTCCACCTCCGCCTCCGTGGGCGAAATCGGCCGGATCACCGCCTCGCGCGGCGGGCGGGTGGAGCGGACCTTGACCGAGAGCGGCCATTCGGCGCGGCTGTCGAAGGGGGCGTCGCCCAGCCAGTTGATCTCGCGCACCGGCACCACCCGCGTTGCCAGCAGTTCCTTCGGGCCGACCACGACGCGGCGATTGTCGACGTCGAGCCTGACCACGTAGAGCGGTTCGTCGAGCCCGCCGATGCCGAGGCCCCGGCGCTGGCCGATCGTGTAATGGATCACGCCCTGATGCGTGCCGAGCATCCGGCCGTCGGCATGGACGATCTCGCCGGGTTCAGCGGCGCCGGGGCGAAGCTTCTCGATCACGCTGGCGTAGTTGCCATTGGGCACGAAACAGATGTCCTGGCTGTCCGGCTTGTCCGCGACGGGCAGGCCGAATTTCTGAGCCAGGGCACGGGTTTCCGCCTTGGACTTCAGGTGCCCGAGCGGGAAGCGCAGATAGCCGAGCTGTTCCGCCGTGGTGGAGAACAGGAAGTAGCTCTGGTCGCGGTCGGGGTCGGCGGCGCGGTGCAGCTCCGGGCCGCCCGCGCCGGTCATGCGCTGGATGTAATGGCCGGTCGCCATGCAGTCGGCGTCGAGATCCTTCGCGGTTTCCAGCAGGTCGCGGAACTTCACCCGTTCGTTGCAGCGGATGCAGGGGACGGGGGTGGCACCGGCGAGGTAGCTGTCGGCGAACTCGTCGATCACCGCCTCGCGGAAGGCGTTCTCGTAGTCGAGCACGTAATGCGGGAAGCCCATGGTTTCGGCCACCCGGCGTGCATCGTGGATGTCGCGGCCCGCGCAGCAGGCGCCCTTTTTCGCGAGCGCCGCGCCGTGATCGTAGAGCTGGAGCGTGATGCCGACCACGTCGTAGCCCTCTTCGGCCAGCATTGCCGCCACCACCGAGCTGTCGACGCCGCCCGACATCGCCACGAGCACGCGTGTGTCGGACGGGGCCTTGGAGAGCCCGAGGGAATTGAGACCGGATTCGCGGTCGCGCGCCATGGAACACATGCCTTCATAGGAACAGGCGCGAAATATAGGAAAATGCGACCTAACAACAAGGCCGCGTTTCACCCGGCGTTAAGCGCCTCACGCGATTTTTCCCTTCGCGCCAGATGCACGAGGGGAAAGGGATGTATCTCAAGAAGATCGACGGTCCGCGCGCCGTCACGTTGCCGGACGGGACGGTCATGACACGCGCCGACCTTCCCGATCCGAAGACGCGACGTTGGGTGGCGAGCCGCAAGGCGGCAGTGGTGCGTGCGGTCTCGCACGGGCTTATCACACGCGAAAACGCGATTGAGACCTATGGGCTGACCGATGAAGAATACGGCTCATGGGAATCCGCGGTCGCGACGCATGGCGAGGCGGCGTTGAAGGCGACGTCGCTACAGAGGTATAGACAACTGTAGGTTGTTTCCGCTACGTTCATAGGAGGAGTAACCGCCGATTAACCTTTCTCCGCCACTGTTAACGGCGACGAAATTAACATTGCGGAGCTATGCTATGCGCGTCCTTCTGGTCGAAGACGATCCGACGACATCGAGAAGCATTGAGCTGATGCTGTCGCATGCCAACCTGAACGTTTATGCGACCGATCTGGGCGAGGAGGGCATCGATCTCGCGAAGCTCTATGATTACGACCTGATCCTTCTCGATCTGAACCTGCCGGACATGAACGGGCACGAGGTGCTGCGGCAGCTCCGGATGGCGCGGATCGACACGCCGATCCTGATCCTTTCGGGCTCGGACGACACCGACAACAAGCTCAAGGGCTTCGGCTTCGGCGCGGATGACTATCTTACGAAACCGTTCCACCGCGAGGAGCTCGTGGCGCGGATCCATGCGATCATCCGCCGCTCGAAAGGACATTCCCAGTCGATCATCAAGACCGGCAAGATCGCGGTCAATCTCGATGCCAAGACGGTGGAGGTCGATGGCAAGCCGGTGCATCTGACCGGCAAGGAATACCAGATGTTGGAGCTCCTCTCGCTCCGCAAGGGCACGACGCTGACGAAGGAGATGTTCCTCAACCATCTCTATGGCGGCATGGATGAGCCCGAGCTGAAGATCATCGACGTCTTCATCTGCAAGCTTCGCAAGAAGCTGAGCCTTGCCACCGATGGCGACAACTATATCGAGACGGTCTGGGGGCGGGGCTATGTGCTGCGCGATCCCGAGCCGGCGATCGGCGAGCCGCCCATCGCGATCGGCGCCTGAGCGACACCTGCAAGTGTGCGGGCCCGGCTATGTCCGGGCCCTTTCCTTTGCGAAGGTGCGGCAACGCGGGCAAGGGTGCGATCGGCATGGCGCCGGCGCCAGCGATCTGCGCGGCCCAGAAATAGTTCCCTTCTTCCGCACCTCCAGAGGCTGCCATCGCTGTAGCGGCGCGAAACCTGCCGAACGGGTCTTCACCGCGCGGGTGGCGCCATCGGCGTCTGCGGGTGGCGTGCGGCGCGGACGGTGCCGTCTGGACCTCTCCTTTCCGCACTCCTAATTAGGGAACGGGGTGCGCGCGGGAGGCATGCATGGACGGACCTGAGGCGGTTCAGAAGCTGAGCGAGGCGGAGGCCAGAATCGAGCTTGAGCGGCTTGCGGGCCTCCTCGGCGCCGCGAATGCCGCCTATCACGGCGCGGATGCCCCGGACCTGAGTGACGCGGAGTACGACGCGCTGAAGCGGCGCAACGCCGCGATCGAGGCGGCCTTCCCGCATCTGAAACGCGCCGACAGCCCGTCCGAACAGGTCGGCGCGGCGCCGTCGGAGACCTTCGCCAAGGTCGCGCATCAGGTGCCGATGCTGTCCCTGTCGAACGCCTTCGCCGACGAGGACGTGACGGATTTCGACATCTCGGTGCGGCGCTATCTGGGGCAGGACGAGGCCATCGCCTATACCG
The DNA here is from genome assembly GCA_003605175.1 of Paracoccaceae bacterium. Taxonomy (GTDB): domain Bacteria; phylum Pseudomonadota; class Alphaproteobacteria; order Rhodobacterales; family Rhodobacteraceae; genus Ovoidimarina. The sequence goes on from QWDA01000001.1 coordinate 490,909, forward strand.
CCGAGCCGAAGATCGACGGGCTCTCCCTGAGCCTGCGCTACGAGAACGGCGCACTCGTCCAGGCGGCGACGCGGGGTGACGGGACGACCGGCGAGAACGTGACGGCGAATGCGCGGACCCTCGGCGACATTCCCGCGCGGCTCGAGGGCGCGCCGGATCTGCTCGAGGTGCGCGGCGAGGTCTATATGAGCCACGAGGATTTCGCGGCGCTGAACGCGCGGCAGGCGGAGGCGGGCGGCAAGAGTTTCGCGAACCCGCGCAACGCCGCCGCCGGGTCGCTCCGGCAGCTCGATGCGAGCATCACCGCGAGCCGGCCGCTCAGGTTCTTTGCCTATGCCTGGGGGGCGCTGTCGGATCCCCTATCCGACACGCAGATGGGCGCGATCGAGCGGCTCAAGGCGCTGGGATTCCGGACCAATCCGCTCACGGCCCTCTGCGCCGGCCCCGAGGAGATGATCGCGCATTACCGGAGCATCGAGGAACAGCGTGCGACGCTGGGCTACGATATCGACGGGGTGGTCTACAAGGTGAACGATCTCGGCCTCCAGGCGCGGCTCGGGTTCCGCTCGACCACGCCCCGCTGGGCCATCGCGCACAAGTTCCCGGCCGAACTGGCCTGGACGCGGCTCGAGGCGGTCGACATCCAGGTCGGCCGTACCGGCGCGCTCAGCCCGGTGGCGCGGCTGACGCCGGTCACGGTGGGGGGCGTCGTGGTGTCGAACGCGACGCTGCACAACGAGGATTACATCGCGGGCCGCGATGCGAACGGCAACCCGATCCGCGACGGCAAGGATATCCGCGTTGGTGACTGGGTGCAGGTCTACCGCGCGGGCGACGTGATTCCGAAGGTGGCGGATGTGGACCTGTCTATGCGCGAGCCGGGGGCCGCCCCCTACGTCTTTCCAACCGCGTGCCCGGAATGCAGTTCAGACGCGATCCGCGAGGAGGGCGATGCCGTGCGGCGCTGTACGGGGGGGCTCATTTGCCCGGCGCAGGCCGTTGAAAAGCTGAAGCATTTCGTCAGCCGTGCCGCCTTCGACATTGACGGCCTGGGCGCCAAGCAGATCGAATATTTCTACAACGACGACCAGCTTCCGATCCGCGAGCCGGCTGACATCTTCACGCTGAAAGCGCGGGACGAGGCGAATGTCGCGAAGCTGAAGAACCGCGAGGGTTACGGGGAACGCTCGGCGGGGCTGCTGTTTGCCGCCATCGACGAAAAACGCACGATCCCCCTTCGCCGGCTGATCTTCGCGCTTGGGATCCGCCATGTCGGCGAGGGTTCGGCCAAGGACCTTTCGCGGCATTTCGGCACCTGGGAGAATCTCGGAAGGACCGTGCTCGCCGCGATCCCCGCTGCCGCAACCCACCGCGCGGCGGATGAGGCAGCCGCCGCCGAACAGGCCGCCGCCGCAGAGGAAGGACGGCGCGCCAGAACCTCGGAACTGCGCGGCAGGGTCTGGGCCGAGGCCGGGCTGTCCGAAGCCGCGCGCGAGGCCTGGGAGGAACTCGTCGGAATCGACGGGATCGGCGCGACCGTCGCCTTGTCCCTGACCGACGCCTTCGGGCAGGAGCGCGAACGCGCCTCGATCGAGCGCCTCGTCGGGCATCTCACCGTCACGCCCGAGGCCGCGCCGCAAACCGAGGGCAGCGCCGTCGCGGGCAAGACCATCGTGTTCACCGGCACGCTCGAGAAGATGACGCGGGCCGAGGCGAAGGCACGGGCCGAAGCTCTGGGGGCGAAGGTGTCGGGCTCGGTCTCGGCCAAGACGGATCTTGTGGTCGCTGGGCCCGGGGCCGGGTCGAAGGCGAAGAAGGCGGCGGAAATGGGCATCGAGACGATCGACGAGGATGCCTGGATCGCCCTCGCCGGGCAGGGATGAGCGGGCGGCCCGAAGTACTGTTTCCGCTCTTCGGGGCGCTGACCGGGCTCGACGGCATCGGCCCCAAGACCGCCGGGTTGCTGGAGGGGGCTGGGATCGCGACGCCGCGCGATCTGTTGTTCACGTTGCCGCATTCGGGGACCGACCGGCGGCGGCGCGAGACGATCAAGGGCCTGGTGTCGCCGGCGGTGGCGACGGTTGAGGTCGTTGTGGGGCAGCACCACAAGCCACGCCAGAAGGGGCGGCCCTATCGCGTCGAGGTGACCGATGCGGAAACGAGCTTTCTCCTGGTGTTCTTCCATGCCCGCGAGGACTGGCTGTTGCGGCAGTTGCCGCCCGGGGCGCGGCGGCTGGTGTCGGGAAAGGTTGAACTCTTCGACGGGGTGGCGCAGATCGTCCATCCCGACCATGTGTTGCCGCCCGAGGAGGCCGAGGCGATCCCGGATTACGAGCCGGTCTATCCGCTCACCCAGGGGGTGACCCAGCGGGCGATGGCGCGGGCGGCGGCGGATGCTTTGGACCGCGCGCCGGACCTGGCGGAATGGGCCGATCCGACGCTGGCGGCGCGGGAGGGGTGGCCCGGCTGGCGCGCGGCGCTCACGGCGGCGCATCGACCGGACCAGGACCAGGACCTGTCGCCCAATGCGCCGGCGCGGCAGCGGCTGGCCTATGACGAGCTCTTCGCGCATCAGCTCACGCTGGCGCTGGCGCGGAGCGCGGCGCGAAAGAAGCGCGGGATCGTTACCCGCTCGGAGGGGCGGAAGCGGGCGAAGGTGCTGGCGGGGCTGCCCTATGCGCCGACCGGGGCGCAGGTGCGGGCGGTGGCGGAGATCGACGCCGACATGGTGCAGCCGGAGCGGATGAACCGGCTTTTGCAGGGCGATGTGGGCTCGGGAAAGACGCTGGTGGCGTTCCTGGCGCTCCTGACCGCCGTGGAGTCGGGCGGGCAGGGCGTGATGATGGCGCCGACCGAGATCCTGGCGCGGCAGCATCTGGAGAGCCTCCGGCCCTTGGCGGAGAGCGCCGAGGTTGTTCTGGAGATCCTGACCGGGCGCGACAAGGGCCGCGAGCGGGAGGCCAAGCTGGCCGCGCTGGCGCGGGGGGATATCCAGATTCTCGTGGGCACCCATGCGGTGTTTCAGAAGGATGTCGAATTCCGGGATCTCAGGCTTGCGGTGGTGGACGAGCAACACCGCTTCGGCGTGGCGCAGCGGATGGAACTCGGCGCCAAGGGAGAAGCGGCGGACGTGCTGGTGATGACGGCGACGCCGATCCCGCGCTCGCTCAGCCTCGCGCAATACGGGCACATGGATGTCTCGGTGTTGGACGAGAAGCCGCCGGGGCGGAAGCCGGTGACCACGGCGCTGGTATCCTCGGGACGCATCGACGAGGTGATCGACCATCTCAGGAAGGCGATCGCCGAGGGGCGGCAGGCCTATTGGGTGTGCCCGCTGGTCGAGGAAAGCGAGGTCTCGGACATGACCGCTGCAGAAGACCGGTTCCGGCGGCTTCGGGCGGCGCTCGGCGATGCGGAGGTCGGGCTCGTTCATGGTCAGTTGCCGCCCGCGGCGAAGGATGCGGCCATGGCGCGCTTCGTGGCGGGGGAAACCAAGGTTCTGGTGGCGACGACGGTGATCGAGGTGGGCGTGAACGTGCCCAACGCGACGATCATGGTGATCGAACGGGCCGAGAGCTTCGGACTGGCGCAGCTGCACCAGCTGCGGGGGCGCGTGGGGCGGGGCGAGGGTGCTTCGACCTGCCTCTTGATCTACCAGACGCCGCTTTCGGAGACGGGCCGTCGGCGGCTGGAGATCCTGCGCGAAACCGAGGACGGGTTCCGAATCGCTGAGGAGGATCTGGCGATGCGCGGGGCGGGCGACCTGATCGGCACGGCGCAGGCCGGGTTGCCGCGATTCCGGATCGCGGATCTGGAACGGCAGGCGGCGTTGATGGCGAAGGCCCAAGCCGATGCGCGCCTGTTTCTGGAAAGCGATCCGACCCTTGAGAGCGAGCGCGGCGCGGCGGTGCGGGTGCTCCTGTGGCTCATGGAGCAGGACAAGGCGATCCGCCTGATTTCCGTGGGGTGAGCCCCGATCCGGCGCAGCCGGCGGAACGTCCGGGAGACGTTTCGAGGGGCGAACGGGCGGAGCGCCGGGATAGCCTCGGCGAAGAAATCTTAATACGTTCGCAAATGTTCTTAAAAAGTTCTTTACAGGGACGTCGCGTTATGAGAACAAAGGGGCAACGGAAACGCCAGAACGGACCGCCGCGATGATCGAAGATCTCAAATCCGCCCTTGCCCGCAATCCTGCCACGCTCGCTCGGGATTTCATCGGGGCGACGGCGCTGATGGTCATGCTTCTGGCCGCGCTTTCCCTCCCTGGCCTCGTATAGGTTCTGCCTGCGGTCTGTATGCCGGTCGCGCTTTGTCCCAACTGTCCCGCGCGATGACGGAGCGGCGTTGTCCCCGCCGCTTTCCTTGACCGGCTTGCCCACAGACACGCGACTGCCGCCGCCTCCCTTCGGAGTGCGGCGGCATTTTTTTGTTTGAAGCGAGTTGGTTAGGCCGCGTTCCTCAGGGGATGATGCGGCTGTATTTGGTGCCTTCGACCGAAGCACCGGCGAGAAGGCCTGTCTGGCCGAACACGACGGCGATGACCGGATCGAGGACCGTCGTGGTGTCGGCCGAGACGTTCTCGCCCCGGTTCGACACGGTGTATTCGATGTCGGCTCCGGCGACCCAGCCAGGGGAGGCGCGGAACTGGGCCAGCGCGTCTTCGGTCATGAAGTAGAGAATGTGGGAATACTGCTGCGCGCCGATCTGCAGGCCGAAGCTGCCCTGGGCGGCGGAATAGTAATCGACCGTCACACCGTTGATCCGCAGCGCGCCCCGTCCGTAGGATCCGCCCAGGCCGAAGCCCGCCTCGGTGATCAGCGGCATGACGAGCATGCCGACCGATTTCGCGCGCAGGTCGCGGGTGCCGGGGAAATCGCGTTCGACCTGGGCGATCACCGCATCGACTCGGCTGTCGATGACATCGCCGCCGGTGGAACCGACCCCGTTGCCGCAGGCCGAGAGGGTGAGAGCCGAGAGCGCGCCGATCAAGGCCGTGCGCCGTGGAAATTTGTGCATGGGGGTGCCCCTTATCTTGCCGGTATGCCTCGCGTGACGGCCTTATCTGGCCGTTCACCGCAAACTATAGCGTGTCACTGGGCTCAAGTCATTACCCGTTGTTGAGATCGGCGGCTATGCACCTCGCGCCCGCAATGTCCGGGCCATTTCGGGCGCGAAATAGGTCAGGATCCCGTCGCAGCCGGCGCGTTTGAAGGCGAGGAGGCTTTCTTCCATGACCCGCGGGCCGTCGAGCCAGCCGCGCTCGGCGGCGCCCTTGAGCATCGCGTATTCGCCGGAGACCTGGTAGGCGAAGGTCGGTGCGCCGAAGGCGTCCTTCACGCGGCGGCAGATGTCGAGATAGGGCATGCCGGGCTTGACCATCACCATGTCGGCGCCTTCGGTGAGGTCGCGTTCGACGAGACGCAGCGCTTCGTCGCCGTTCGCCGGGTCCATCTGGTAGGTCTTCTTGTCGCCCTTGAGCGCGCCCGAAGCGCCCACCGCGTCGCGGAACGGACCGTAGAAGGCGGAGGCGTATTTCGCGGCGTAGCTGAGGATCGCGACGTTCACATGGCCGGCTTCCTCGAGGCCCGCGCGCATCGCGCCGATACGGCCATCCATCATGTCCGACGGGCCGAGGATATCGGCCCCGGCCTCGGCCTGGGCGAGGGCCATCCGCACCAGCGCCTCCACCGTTTCGTCGTTCACGATCTCGCCGTTCCGTACGATCCCGTCATGGCCGTTGGCGTTGTAGGGGTCGAGCGCCACATCGGCCATTACGGCAATCTCCGGCACCGCCGTCTTGATCGCGCGGGTCGCCAGATTCGACAGGTTGTCGGGGTTCCAGGCTTCCTCGCAGAGCTCGGTCTTCAGGGACGGATCGGTATAGGGAAATAGGCAGATCGCCGGGATGCCGAGGCCGGCGGCCTCTTCAGCGGCGCGGACCACGCGGTCGACCGTCAGCCGTTCGACGCCGGGCATCGAGGTGACGGGCACGCTCTGGTCGGTGCCGTCCATGACGAAGACCGGCCAGATCAGGTCGCCCGTAGAAAGCGTGTTTTCCGAGACCAGGCGGCGCATCGCGTCGGACTTGCGGGTGCGGCGGAAGCGGGTGGCGGGATGGCGGCCGATGGTCATTTTCCGGCTCCTCGGGACGAAGTGTTTCCGGGGTGCATCTGGCACGGAACGTCACGCGCTCTCAAGGGTGGCAATCGCCGCGCGGCCCGCCTAGTCTCCGCCTCCGTAACGAAGCCAGAGGCGCGGCACTCCCTTGGATTGGTATCATACCGTTCTCGAAATGATCGACCTCAGGTCGTTCTCGAATCTCTGGTACTGGATCTCGCTTGCGGTGATGTGGTCGACGCTAAGTCACTGGATCCTGGGCGTGCCCTTCGACATGGTTCTGAAGGCGGGCCGGCAGGGCGGGCAGGCGGAGGCCGATCTCGAGGCACTGGTGCAGATCAACCTTAACCGGATCTTTTATGTGGTGCGCAGTTCTGGGCAATGGATCGTGGGATTTCTCGCAGCACTGCACACGACGCTGATCATTCTCGGTTTCTTCTACGATTTCGAGTTCGCCCAAGCGGTTTTCTTTCTCGCGGTACCTATGACGATCATCGGCTGCCTGAACCTCCGGACCGGGCTCCGGATCGAGGCCGAGGGCGGGCGCGGGGCGCAGCTTCGGGCGCGTCTGGCGCGGCATCGGCTGATTACTCAGGTGATCGGGGCGATCTCGATCTTCATCACGGCGCTTTACGGGATGGCGCAGAACATCCTCGTCCCGGGCAACTGGTAGGGGCAGGCCGGTTGACACCGCCCGCCGGCTCGCCCACGTGGTCGCCATGAAATCCTCGGGTCACATCACCATTTCCGGCGCGCCCGAGGGGTTCGACGCCGGGCTTCTCATGGCCGAGGTGGAGAGGAACGGCCGCGCGGCGATCCATGTGGCGCGCGACGACAAGCGAATGGCGGCGATGGCGGCGGCGCTCAGGCTGCGCGCGCCCGACCTGCCGGTGATCACGCTGCCGGGCTGGGATTGCCTGCCCTATGACCGGGTGTCGCCCAATGCCGAGATCTCGGCTACGCGGATGGCGACCCTGGCGCTTCTCGTTCATGGCGGGCCGTCGCGCTTCGTGCTCCTGACCACGCTGAACGCGGCGACGCAGCGGATGCCCGCGCGGGAGATTCTGCGCGAGGCGGCCTTTGCGGCGCGGGTGGGGGACCGGATCGACGAGGAGAGCTTGCGGACCTTCCTCGTGCGGATGGGTTTCGTTCAGGCGCCGACTGTGACCGAGCCGGGCGACTATGCGGTGCGCGGCGGGATCATCGACATCTTTCCGCCAGGCGAGGCCGGGCCGATCCGGCTCGACCTTTTCGGCGACGTGCTCGACGGCGCGCGGCGGTTCGATGCGGCGAGCCAGAGGACCACGGAGAAGCTCGACCGTGTGGAACTGGCGCCGGTCTCCGAGGTGATCCTGGACGATGCGGCGATCACCCGGTTCCGGCAGAACTACCGGGCCGAGTTCGGCTCGGCCGGCACCGACGACCCGCTCTACGAGGCGGTCAGCGCGGGGCGGAAGCACGCGGGCGTGGAACACTGGCTGCCGTTTTTCCATGCGCGGCTGGAGACGCTGTTCGATTACCTGCCCGAGGTGCCGGTGGTTCTCGACGACCAGGTGACGCCGCAGCGGCTGTCGCGCTGGGAGGCGATCGACGACCAGTACGATGCGCGCCGCGAGGCGCTGAAGGCGAAGTCGCGGCACGACACGATCTACAAGCCGTGCCCGCCAGGGCTGCTCTATCTCGACGACGCGGCCTGGACCGATGCGCTGGACGGGCGGCGCGTGGTGCAGCTCGCTGTCCTGCCGCAGCCGACCGGGCCGGGCGTCACCGATGCCGGTGGCCGGATCGGGCGGGATTTCGCGCCGGAGCGGCAGAACGAGAATATCAGCCTGTTCGGGGCACTGGTCGACCATATCGGCAAGCGGCGGCAGATTGGGCCGGTGGTCATCGCCAGCTATTCTGAGGGCGCGCGCGAGCGGCTGCAGGGGCTCCTGGAGGACCAGGGCCTTGGCGGCACGGGCTTCATCGAAGATCTGCGCGGGGCGAGGGACGGGGTTCACCTGATCGTCTGGGGGCTGGAGCACGGCTTCGAGGGCGGTGGGCTCACGGTGATCGCCGAGCAGGACGTGCTGGGCGACCGGCTGATCCGGGGCCCGCGCCGGAAACGGCGGGCCGAGAACTTCCTCACCGAGCACCAGAGCCTGTCGCCGGGCGACCTGATCGTCCATGTGGACCACGGGGTAGGCCGCTACATGGGGCTCGAAGTGGTCACCGCGCTGGGGGCGGCGCATGAATGCCTGCATCTGGAGTATGCGGGCGGCGACCGGCTCTACCTGCCGGTGGAGAATATCGAGCTCCTCACCCGCTACGGGCATGAGGAGGGGCTCCTCGACAAGCTCGGCGGCGGCGCCTGGCAGGCGAAGAAGGCCCGGCTCAAGGCGCGGATCCGCGAGATCGCAGACCGGCTGATCCGGGTGGCGGCGGAACGGCATCTCAGGAAGGGCCGGATCCTCGCCCCGCCCGATGGCATGTGGGAGGCGTTTTCGGCGCGGTTCCCCTACGAGGAGACCGACGACCAGCTTTTGGCCATCGAGGCGGTGATGGAGGATCTATCCTCCGGCACTCCGATGGACCGGCTGATCTGCGGCGATGTGGGCTTCGGCAAGACCGAAGTGGCGATGCGCGCGGCCTTCGTCGCGGCACTGTCCGGTGCGCAGGTGGCGGTGATAGCGCCGACGACATTGCTCGCCCGGCAGCACTTCAAGACCTTCGCCGAGCGGTTTCGGGGCTTTCCGGTGAAGGTGCGGCAATTGTCGCGCTTCGTCGGCACAAAAGAGGCGGCGGCGACCCGCGACGGGCTGGCGACTGGCGAGGTGGATATCGTGATCGGCACCCATGCGGTGCTGGCGAAATCGGTGAGGTTCCGCGATCTCGGGCTGCTGATCGTCGACGAGGAGCAGCATTTCGGTGTCGGTCACAAGGAGCGGCTGAAGGAACTGCGCTCGGACGTGCATGTGCTGACGCTGACCGCCACGCCGATCCCGCGGACGTTGCAGATGTCGCTGGTGGGCGTGCGGGACCTCTCGATTATCGGCACGCCGCCGGTCGACCGCCTGGCGATCCGCACCTATGTCTCGGAATTCGACACGGTGACGATCCGCGAGGCGCTCCTGCGCGAGCACTACCGGGGCGGGCAGTCGTTCTTCGTGGTGCCGCGAATCGCGGACCTGGCCGAGATGGAGGCGTTCCTGCGCGAGGAAGTGCCGGAGGTGACCTTCATCACCGCACATGGGCAGATGGCGGCGGGCGAACTCGACGACCGCATGAACGCCTTCTACGACGGCAAATACGACGTGCTGCTGGCGACGACCATCGTGGAGTCGGGGCTCGACATTCCAACCGCCAATACCATGATCGTGCATCGCGCCGACATGTACGGGTTGGCGCAGCTCTACCAGATCAGGGGCCGCGTGGGCCGCGCGAAGACGCGGGCCTATGCCTATCTCACGACGAAGCCGCGCGCGAAGCTGACGCCCACTGCCGAGAAGCGGCTGCGCGTCCTGTCCTCGCTCGACTCGCTCGGCGCCGGGTTCTCGCTGGCCTCGCAGGATCTCGATATCCGCGGCGCCGGGAATCTGATTGGCGAGGAGCAGTCGGGCCAGATCCGCGAGGTGGGCTACGAGTTGTACCAGTCGATGCTGGAGGAGGCGATCGCCAAGATCCGCTCGGGCCAGCTCGAGGGGCTGAGCGAAGCCGACGGGCAATGGGCGCCGACGATCAATCTGGGCGTGCCGGTGCTGATCCCCGAGGATTACGTGCCCGATCTCGACGTGCGGCTGGGGCTCTACCGGCGGCTCTCGGGGCTGACCACCAAGGTGGAACTGGAAGGTTTCGCGGCGGAGCTGATCGACCGGTTCGGCAAACTGCCGAAGGAGGTCAACACGCTGCTCCTCGTCGTGCGGATCAAGGCCGAGTGCAAGAAGGCCGGGATCGCGCGGCTGGATGCCGGGCCCAAGGGCGCGACGATCCAGTTCCACATGGACAAGTTCGCGAACCCCAAGGGCCTCGTCGAATTCCTCGAGGATCAGCGCGGGCTGGCCAAGGTCAAGGACAACAAGATCGTCGTTCGCCGCGACTGGGCGAAGGACAGCGACAAGATCAAGGGCGCCTTCGCCATCGCCCGCGATCTTGCCGCCAAGGTGCGGCCCGCGAAGGCCGCATGACGTCTACGCGCCCTTGATTTCCACCTTGCCGGTCACGCGCGAGCCCTTCATCGAGGTGAGGGTCTTCGCCGAGAGATCGGCCGAGACGCGCGCGGTCTCGTTCAATGCGAGATCGCCGCAGGAGACGGTGCCGGTAAGCTCGCCGCTGATCGTCACGCTTTCCGCCGAGACCGAACCCTTGACCACGCCGCCTGGCTGTACGTCCACCGCCTTGGCCTGAACGTCACCGGTGATCCGGCCCTTGATCGCGATATTGCTTTCCTTCGCGATCAGGTCGCCCTCGATCGTCAGATCCTCTTCGATTACCGCGTTGGGCATCGTTCCACCTCCATGTCCTGCCTGCTGCCGTCATACGCGCGAACGGCGAGCGAGGCGAGCCTTCTGGCGCCGTTTCGGCGAGCCGCCGCGTATTTTTCAGGTATCGGGCGCGCCGATCGGGGCCGGCTCCCCCAGGGCGCGCACGGTCAGGAAGGCCAGAATCGCGCAGACCAGGACGCCGATGACGCCGGGCAGGGGCGTGCCGTCGAATGCCTGGCCAATCGGGGCGGCGATCAGCACCGAGGCCACGGTGGACAGCGCGCCGATGATCGAGGAGGCCATGCCGGCGATATGGCCCATCGGCACCATGGCTAGCGCGTTCAGGTTGCCCACGGTCAGGCCGATGCAGGCGAACACGCCAGCCGTCCAGGCGATGAAGATCGGGAAGGCGAGGGGGGATTCCCAAGGCGAGGTCGCGGCATAGGCCAGCATCGCGGCCGAAAGCAGCACCTGAACCAGGAGGGCCGCCTTCGCCACGCGGCGCATGCCGAATACCATCACGATCCGGGCATTGAGGATGTTGCCGGTTGCCGCGATCCCGGCGATGAGCGCGAAATAAAAGGGAAAGCTCCCGGCGCGCCCGAAGGTCTTCTCGAACACCGGCTGGGTGGTGGAAAGCGCGACGAAGAGCATGCTGAAGATCAGCGAAAGCGCGACGATCGTCAGGGCGGCGTGTCGGTTCGACAGGACCTCGGTCACCGCGTCGCGGAGAAGCGGCCAACGGAGCGGGCGGCGCTTTTCGGGGGGCAGCGTTTCGTCCTGCCGGATCATCAGCCAGATGACCGAGACGAGCGAGAAAAGCACGAAAACGCCGAAGATCGCGCGCCAGCCGGCCAGCGCGATGATTCCGGCGCCGATCAGCGGCGCGACGGCCGGAAACAGCGTAAACACCAGCATCACGAAGGACATGAGCTGCGCCATGCCGCGTCCCTCGTAGAGATCGCGGATGATCGCCAGCGCCACGACCCGGGGCCCGGACGCGCCGAGGCCCTGGAGGGTTCGCGCCGCGAGCATCAGTTCCAGCGTGCCGGCCATCCAGGCCAGGAGCGTCGCCAGGATGTAGAGGGCCGCGCCCGCGACGATCACCGGCTTGCGGCCGAAAGCGTCGGACAGCGCGCCGGTGAAAAAGGTGCCCAGGCCCATGCCGAAGATGAAGCTCGTCAGGATCAACTGCGCGTGGTTCGGCGTCTCCGGCGTCAGTTCCGCGGCGATCTCGGGCAGCGCGGGCAGCATCGAATCGATCGAGAAGGCGATGGTCGCGAAGAGCACCGCCATGAGGGCGACGAATTCCGTCCGGGACAGGGTCTTAGGCATCCTGTTCGGCCGTGCGGATATGCTCGAGCACGTCGTCGATGACCTTCTGCCAGACCTCCGGCGGCTGGGCGCCGGGCAGGACGTGGCGGTAGCCGACCACGAAGGTGGGGACGCCGGTCACGCCCCTGGCCCGGGCATGGGCGTCGCGCGCGCGGATCTCCTCCCGGTCGGCGTCGGTGCCGAGGAGGTGCCGGAACATTGCGCCGTCGAGCCCGATGTCGTGAGCGATATCCGCCAGGACGTCGGGATCGCCGATATCGCGACCTTCGACGAAATAGGCCTTGAAGAGCGCGGAGGCCATGGCGGTCTGCCGCCCTTCGAGCCCGGCCCAGTGGATCGCCCGGTGGGCGTCGAGCGTGCTCGGCGTGCGCGAAATGCGGTCGAAGTTCAAAGCCAGCCCGGCGGCCTTCGCGGCTTCGGCGATCTGGGCGTAGACGGCCGTCGCGCGGTTCCGGCCGCCGAATTTCGCTTCGAGATAGAGCCGCCTGTCCGTCCCCTCGGGCGGCATGTCCGGATTGAGCTGGAACGGGTGCCACTCGATCTCGAACGGATGGTCGGGCCGCGCTTCCAGAGCACGGTCGAGATTGGTCTTTCCGACATAGCACCACGGACATATCGGGTCCGAAAGGATGTCCAGCTTGATCATTGGCGCCGTTCCAGGCGTCGCGCAGGGCACGGCGCTTCAGTTTTCCAATTGCATTTCGCGGCAGCGCATCGACTTGAACGTGAAGGCGCGGCTGCACGTAGCGTGCGAGACGACCCGACATATGCACTTTTAGCTTGTCCTCGTCCAGTGGCCCGTCAGAAATGCAAAGACCGGGATCACCGAAGCGCCGGTTTCGACGCGGCTTTCCGCGCAGTCGGTGAATGTCCGGTGGGCGGAATGCGCGGCCGCCGCTTCAAGCGGCGAAACCCGGATACCGCCGGCGTTCGGGAGGCCGTCGTCGCGGCCGGGACCGGGCCGCGGCGGCGAGGGGGCCTGTCTCCGGTGCGAGGGTGCGCCCCGCGGCGGTCGTCTCCTCGAGCATCGCCGCGTTCTGTTGGGGCAGCCGGTCGGGATCGGTGGCCGCCTTCGACACCTTGGCGCCTGTGGCGGCGGTTTCCCGAACGGCGGAGGCGATCTCCTGGATCCGTTGGGCTACGCCCCGGCGGGTTCCGGCGTTCCGTCAGCACGACGAGATCGGAGAGAATGATCCTGGAACGACTCGGCTGCGCCGCCCCCGTGGTCGCGTCGATCGGGATATGCGTGCCTGGTCCGGATCAGGACGCGCGGGTTTTGCTGGGGGCTGCGCTATCGGGCACGATCTTGCCGGGGTTCAGAATGCCTTGCGGGTCGAGCGCCTGTTTCAGCCTGGCCATGACCGCCCAACCCGCGCCGTGCTCGGCTTCCATGTAGCCCTTCTTGCCAATCCCCACCCCGTGCTCGCCGGTGGCGGTGCCGCCCATCGCCAATGCGCGTTCGGTCATCCGGTGTGCGAGGGCCTTGGCGGTTTTCAGGTCTTCCGGCTTCGCCGGATCGACCACCAGCGTGGCGTGGAAATTGCCGTCGCCAACATGGCCCAGGAGGGGGCCGTAAAGGCCGCTCTCGGCAATGTCCGCCTGGGTTTCCGTCACCGCCTCGGCCAGGCGCGAGATCGGAACGCAGATATCGGTTGCCACGGCGCGCTTGCCCGGATGGGCGGCGATGATCGCGTAATAGGCGTCGTGGCGCATGCGCCATAGGCGGTTGCGGTCCTCGGACTTGTCCGACCAGCGGAAACCTGTCGCGCCTAATTCGCCGGCGACCTCGCCGAAGCGTTCGGCGTCTTCCTTCACGCCCGTTTCGGAGCCATGGAATTCCAGCATCAGGTGCGGCGCTTCCGGGAAATCGGTGCCAGCATGGCCGTTGAAGCAGCGCGCCACCTCGGCATCGACGAATTCGATGCGGGCCATGGGGATGCCCATCTGGATCGTCGCGATCACGGTGTTCACCGCATCCGCGATGGTCGGAAAGGCGCAGACCGCTGAGGAGATCGCCTCGGGCTGGCCGCGCAGTTTCAGCGTGAGTTCGGTGATGAGGCCGAGCGTGCCCTCGGAGCCGAGAAACAGCGCGGTGAGGTCGTAGCCCGAGGCGCTTTTCCGCGCCCGCGTGCCGGTGCGGATGACGGTGCCGTCGGCGAGCACCACCTCAAGCCCGAGGACATTGTCGCGCATGGTGCCGTAGCGCACCGCCGTGGTGCCGCTCGCCCGTGTCGCGGCCATACCGCCGAGCGTCGCGTCGGCGCCGGGATCGACCGAGAAGAACAGGCCGGTGGCGCGGAGTTCCTCGGCCAGCGCGCGGCGGGTGATTCCGGGCTGGACGATGCAGTCCATGTCCTCGGGGTTCACCGCGAGGACCCGGTTCATGCGCGAGAAATCCACCGCGACGCCGCCCGCGACCGCGAGCGCGTGGCCTTCGAGCGAGGTGCCGGCGCCCCAGCCGATCACCGGGCAGCCATGCTCAGCGCAGGTCCGGACGATCTCGGACACTTCGGCGGTGCTCTCGGGATAAGCGACGGCGTCGGGCGGGGTCGGATCGAAATAGCTCTCGTTCTGGCCATGCAGGTCGAGATCGGACTTGGAGGTGGAAAGCCGTTGTCCTAACAAGGGTTTGAGCGCGTCGATCGCGGATTGGATGGTCACGGGGCCCGTCTCCTCCCAGGGGTCGGCCCGAACCTAGGCGATGCGGGCGGGCAGGGAAAGGGGACGCCGCCCGACGGGCGGGAAACTGGCGAGGCGATGAACCAAGCGCCGAAAACCGGTCCGGTGGAGGGCCAGATCCACGAAGCGCTGGCCTCCTGCCGGGAGGGGTGGAGGGCGCTGCGCGTGAAAGGGCCGGAGAAAGTCTGGCTCTGGGTCGTCGCCCTGATCGTGGGGATTGCTGCCGGGTTTGCCGCGCTTCTGTTCCGGAAAGGGATCTATGCACTCCAGGCTGTGCTCTATGGCGCCGAGGATGTGCGCGCGATCCATTCCTTCGCGGCCGGGCTCGACTGGTACTGGCTGATCGCGATCCCGGCCCTGGGCGGGTTGGCGGTGGGAGTGATCCTGAACACCTTCACGCCCGATGGCCGGGCCCAGTCGGTGGCCGAGGTGATCGAGGCCGCCGCGCTGAACGAGGGCCGTCTCGGCGCGAAGCCGGGCCTCGCCTCGGCGGCGGCCTCGCTGATAACGCTGTCCTCGGGCGGCTCGACCGGGCGGGAAGGGCCGGTCGTGCATCTTGCCGGTGTGATCGCGAGCTGGGTCTCGGTGCGGATCGGCGCCCAGGGCATGACCGCGCGCGACCTTCTGGGCTGCGCGGTGGCTGCTGCCGTCTCGGCGTCGTTCAACGCGCCGATCGCGGGCGCGCTGTTCGCGCTCGAGGTGGTGCTGCGGCATTTCGCGGTCCATGCCTTCGCGCCCATCGTGATCGCCTCCGTCGCGGGCACGGTGATCAACCGGCTGGAGTTCGGCGATATCACGGAATTCGCGCTCGCGGGCGAGGAGGAACTGGCGTTCTATGTCGAACTGCCGGCTTTCCTGATCCTCGGGCTGGTCTGCGGCCTGGTCGCGGCGCTGATGACGCGGAGCGTCTTCCTGGCCGACGATCTCGGCACCGCGATCAGCCGCAAGATGCGGCTTCCGGCGGTGCTGCGCCCGGCGCTGGCGGGCGCGCTGCTGGGCGCCATCGCGATCGCGTTCCCGCATATCATCGGCGTCGGCTACGAGACGACGACACGGGCCCTGCACGGCAATATCCTGTTCTTCGAGGCTCTGGCCTTCGCGGTGATCAAGGTCGGCGCGGTGGCGATTACCATGGCGGGGCGGATGGGCGGCGGGATCTTCTCGCCCTCATTGATGGTGGGTGCGCTGACGGGGCTGACCTTCGGGATCGTGGCGACCGGGCTGTTGCCACAGGTCTCGGGCACCACCACGCTCTATGCGCTGGCCGGCATGGGCGCGCTGGCGGCGGCGGTGCTGGGCGCGCCGATCTCGACCACGCTGATCGTGTTCGAACTGACCGGCGACTGGCAGACCGGGCTCGCGGTGATGGTCGCGGTCTCGACCTCGACCGCGCTCGCCTCGCGGCTGGTCCACCGTTCGTTCTTTCTCAGCCAGATCGAGCGCAAGGGCATTCGGCTGGCCGCCGGGCCGCAGGCCTATCTGCTGGCGACGATCCGGGTCGCCAATGTGATGCGCGGGCATGACGACGCGAACTGTGCCGATGGCGAAGCGATCCGGGAAGCGATCGAGGACGGCTACATGATCGATGGCAACGCGACGCTCGAGGCCGGGCTGCCGGTGCTCGAGACGAGCGGGCGGGATTTCCTGGCCGTGATCCGGGCCGGCGGCGAGGGCGAAGCTCCGGAGATCCTAGGCGCGCTTTACCATGTGGATGCGCTCCGGGCCTACAACCGCGCGCTTGCGGCCATGGCGGCGGAAGAGCATTCCTGACGCGAAGGAGGCGGGCGGCGTTGCTCGCCTTTTCTGCCGGTTCGAGGGGTGTCCCGACGCCTGGATCCTCGACCTGGAGGAACTGGTCGTTCTCCGGTTCACACCGCGTCCGGCCCGGCGCTTCTGGTAGCGGCGGTCAGAGCGCTTCGACGGCGACCTGTGGCGTGGCGTAGAAGGCGACGTAGCCCTTGATCGTCGCGACACCGTCTTTCGGGTTCTCGTAGCTCCAGGCGGCGTTCTCGAGCACCGTGCTCTTGGTGACGATGGAGAAATAGCTGGCCGCGCCCTTGTGCGGGCAGGTGCTGCTGTGGTCGGTCGGTTCGAGGAAGGCCATCGCGATATCCTCGCGGGGAAAGTAGATCACCGGTGCGTAATCGCCTTCGGTGAGTTCCAGCGCGCGGTCGCTCTCGCCCAAGACCGCGCCGCCGGCCCGGATGACCCAGGTGCCATCCGCGTCGCGGATTCTGATGTGATCGGTCATGAAATTCCTCCCTGTCCCGCCGCAGGGATACCCCGGAAATACGACGGTTTTCCTTCAAATAGCCTGTGTCGCGGCGGTGAGCCAGCCCGACGCGCCCGGAGAGACGCGTTTCTCCAGAAGCGCGCGCGTTCTCGCGTGGTACGCGTTCAGCCAGTCGCGCTCTCTCGGCGAGAGCATCGCGGTCTCGACGAGCCGGGTGTCGATGGGCACCCAGGTGAGCGTGTCGAATTTGCGCTGGTCGCGGTCGTCGCCGCCTTCGAGCCGTTCGGCCTCGCGCACGACGACGAGGTTCTCGATGCGGATGCCCCAGGCGCCCTCGCGGTAATAGCCGGGCTCGTTCGAGAGGATCATGCCCGGTTCGAGGGCCACATCGGAAAGCCGCGAGATCCGCTGCGGGCCTTCGTGGACCGAGAGGAACACGCCGACGCCGTGGCCGGTACCGTGGTCGTAATCCTGCCCGGCCATCCAGAGCGGCGCGCGGGCCAGCGGGTCGAGATCGCGGCCGGTAAGCCCCTTGGGCCAGCGCGCCCGGCTGATCGCGATCATGCCCTGGAGCACGCGGGTGAAGGCGGATTTCTGGTCGGGCGTCGGGCTGCCGGTGGTTACGGTGCGGGTGATGTCGGTGGTGCCGTCGAGATATTGCCCGCCGGAATCGATCAGCACGAGGTCGCCCGGCGCGATGGCGCGGTTGGTTTCGCGGGTGACCCGGTAATGCACGATGGCACCGTTAGGGCCGGCGCCGCAGATCGTGTCGAAGCTGATGTCCCGAAGCGCGTTGGTGGCGCGGCGGAAGGTTTCGAGCTTTTCGACGACGTCGATCTCGGTGAGCCCCCCCTTGGGCGCTTCGCTGTCGAGCCAGGCGAGGAATTCGACCATTGCGGCGCCGTCGCGCAGATGCGCCTCGCGCGTGGCGGCAATCTCGGCCGGGGTCTTGCGGGCCTTGGGGAGAAGGCAGGGATCGGTGCCCCGCACGGGCTCGGCGCCCCTGGCCTTCAGATGCGACCAGACGGCGAGGGGGGCGGTGGCCGGGTCGACCCTTATGGCGCCTTCCTGGGCGGCGAGCATGTCGAGGAGCGCGTCATAGGGATGGCGCGTGACCGTGCCGCCCAGATGCCGGGTGACCTCAGCGTCGGCCGGGGCGTCGGTAAAGAGGTCCACGCGCCTGTCGCGATGGGCCAGCGCGAAGGCATGGGCGATGGGGATCCGGGGGATGTCGCCGCCGCGGATATTGAGGAGCCAGGCGACGGAGTCGGGCAGCGTGAGGAGGGCGGCGGACTGGCCGTCATCCCGGAGCGTCGCAGCGAGGGTGGCGCATTTCTCGGCCGGCCCGGCGCCGGCGAGCGCCTCCGGATAGACCGAGAGCGGTGCCGCGGGGCGGGACGGGCGGTCGGACCAGATCGCGTCCACGTGGTTCGCCGAGGCGCGCGCCTCGATTCCGGCCTTGCCGAGAGTGCGGGTCAGCGCCTCGATCTCGTTGACGGTGTGGAGCCAGGGGTCGAAGCCGATGACCGCGCCGTCGCCGGCATGCGCGAGGAGCCAGTCGGCGAGCTTGGTGGCGGGCCAGTCCACCGGGGTGAAATGACCGGTGTCGACCTGCGCCTTGACCTGGGTGCGGTAGCGGCCGTCGATGAAGACGCCGGCCTCGTCTTTCAGGACCGCCGCGAACCCCGCCGAGCCGGTGAAGCCGGTGAGCCAGGCCAGCCGCTCGTCGCAAGGTGCGACATATTCGCCGCGATGGGCGTCCGAGCGGGGGACGATGAACCCGTCGAGCCCGGCCTCCGACATTGCCGCCCGGAGCGCCGCGAGCCGGGGCGGGCCCTGGTCGGGAGATGTCGTCGCCTCGAAGGTCTGAAACATCAGCCGGCCCTCCGCAGGCCGGCGAAGCGCGCGCGGGCGCGGGGGTCGGTGTCGAAGAGCGCGGCAAGCTGCTCGGTCATCGCGCCGGCGAGCTGGTCGACATCGGTGATCGTGACCGCGCGGTTGTAGTACTTGGTCACGTCATGGCCGATGCCGATGGCGATCAGCTCGACCGCTCTGCGGCGCTCCACCATCGCGATCACGTCGTGGAGGTGTTTGTCGAGGTAATTCGCGGGGTTGACGGACAGGGTTGAATCGTCGACGGGCGCGCCGTCGGAGATCACCATGAGCACCTTGCGCGCCTCGTGGCGGCCTGCGAGCCGGCGATGCGCCCATTCCAGCGCCTCGCCGTCGATATTCTCCTTCAGGAGCCCTTCCTTCATCATCAGGCCGAGATTCTCGCGGGCCCGGCGCCAGGGTGCGTCGGCGGATTTGTAGATGATGTGGCGCAGGTCGTTGAGCCGGCCGGGCACCTGCGGCCGGCCGCCCTGGAGCCATTTCTCGCGCGCCTGCCCGCCCTTCCAGGCGCGGGTGGTGAAGCCGAGGATCTCGACCTTGACCTGGCAGCGTTCCAGCGTGCGGGCGAGCACGTCGGCGCAGATCGCGGCGATCGAGATCGGCCGGCCGCGCATGGAACCGGAGTTGTCGAGGAGCAGTGTCACCACGGTGTCGCGGAACTCGGTATCCTTCTCGACCTTGAAGCTGAGCGGCGTGGTCGGGTTCGCGACGACGCGGGCGAGGCGGCCGGCATCGAGGATGCCTTCCTCGCGGTCGAACTCCCAGCTGCGGTTCTGCTGCGCCTGGAGCCGGCGCTGGAGCTTGTTGGCGAGCCGCGAGACGGCACCCTTCAGGGGGTCGAGCTGCTGGTCGAGATAGGCGCGCAAGCGTTCCAGCTCGGCTGGTTCGGCGAGTTCCTCCGCGCGGATTTCCTCATCGAATTCGGTGAGATAGACCTCGTAGTTCGGGTCGGCCTCGCTGGCGGGCAGTGGCGGTGGAGGTTCCAGCGGCGCTTCGCCCTCGGGCAGTTCGCTGTCCTCGCCCATTTCGGCCTCGGCCAGTTCGTCGGCGCTCAATTCGGCCTGGGCCTCGTCCTGCTGCGCCTCCTGGCTCTGCTCCGGCGAGGCCTCGGCGTTCTCCTGGTCGTCGGCGTCGCCCTGCGAGTCGGGGTTCTCGTCCTCCTCCTGGTTCGCGGCGTCGTCCTCGGCCTCCTCGTCCTGGCTGTCGGGATCCTCGCCGAGCTGGTCGCCATAGCCGAGATCCTCGATCACCCGTCGGGCAAAGCGGGCGAAGGCGGCCTGGTCGGCGAGCGTGTCGCCGAGCCCCTCGAGCGTGCCGCCGGCCTGTTCCTCGATGAAGCCGCGCCAGAGATCGAGCACGTTCGCGGCACCCGTGGGCAGTTTCCGGCCGGTGGCGAGTTCGCGGATCATGTAGCCCGCGGCGGTGGCGAGCGGCGCGTCGCTCGCCCGCGTGATCTGGGCATAGCCCTTGCGCTCCGCCTCATGGGCGATCTTGGCGTCGATATTGCCGGCGGTACCGGGCATGGCGCGGGCGCCCATCGCCTCGCAGCGGGCGGTCTCCATTGCGTCGTAGATCTCGCGCGCCATCTGGCCCGGCGGGGCGTAGCGGGCGGAGGTGGCGTCGTCGTGGAACCGGCGGCGCAGTGCGAAGGCGTCGGCCGTGCCGCGGGCCAGCAGCACCTCGGCGCGGGTCATCCGCCGCGTGACCTGCGGCAGGCGCATCGTGTCTGCGGTCATGCCTGGCGGATCGACGGTGAAGCTCACCGTCATTTCCGGGTCGTCGGCCATGACCTTGGTCGCCTCGGAAAGCGCCTTCTTGAACGGATCGGCAGGATTGTCGCTCGGTTTCGTCATGCCCGATAGATCGCGCCGGGCCGGAAGAAAGGCAAGGCGGAAAGGGCGAAATCAGGCGCCGAGGATCAGCCGGTCGCAGCTTGTGATGTGGCGGTCGGCGACAGCACGGGCGCGGCGGCGAGTGCTTTCGCTGGTGCCGAAATCCGCCTGGCTGAGGACCGCGGTCTGCGCCGCCCGCGCGTCGATCTGCCAGGAATAGGCCTGGCGGTAATCGAACCCGTTCTCGCTGGCGATCTCGACCAGGGCGTCGAGTACGGCGAGATGGGCGCTGTGCCGCGCGTCGGCTGCGTCGACCCCCTCGGTTCCGAAGATCGAGAGGTGATCGCGGAGCGCCATCATCCGGCCGGCGCAATAGGCGAAGGTGCGGATCTGTTCGATCTGTTCGTTGACCGGCATGGCCGCGGCGCGGCCCTCCGTCGGGAGGGAGACCAGCGTGGCGAGGCCCACGCAGAAGAATGCAGTCCGGCCCATCATGGGGGCAGGTTAATCAGAAAAATTTGCCGAAACGTTGTTGGGTCAGTGGAAATTGTCTGGCGCCGCAACGCCGCATCGTTTCCGAAATGTGGCCGCGCCTGACGGTCAGGCGGCGGCCAGCGCGTCGGAGAGAAGGGTGCGGACCGCCTCGGGCGGCACTTGATCGGTCACGAAGGCGGCGCCGATGCCGCGGGCGAGGACGAAGCGGAGCCTGCCGTCGACCACCTTCTTGTCCTGCGCCATGAGGCCGAGCAGCGCCTCGGCACCGGGCAGGTCGCCCGGGATGTCGGCGAGGTCGCATTTCATGCCCATCGCCTTCAGATGCGCGCGGACGCGGCTCGGCTCTTCCTGCGAGCAGAGGCCGAGCCGGGCGGAGAGTTCGAAGGCAAGGGCGCAGCCGATCGCCACGCCTTCGCCGTGGAGCAGCCGCGCCGAGTAGCCCGTCGCCGCCTCGAGCGCGTGGCAGAAGGTGTGGCCGAGGTTCAAGAGCGCGCGGTCGCCGGTTTCGGTCTCGTCCCGCGCGACGATCTCGGCCTTCATCTCGACCGAGCGGCGTACCGCATGGAGCCGGGCCTGCGGATCACCCGTGGCGAGCGCGGGGCCGTTCTTCTCCAGCCAGCCGAAGAACGCGGCATCGCCGAGGAGCCCGTATTTCACCACCTCGCCATAGCCCGCGAGGAGGTCGCGCGGCGGCAGCGTGTCGAGCGCCGCGGTATCGGCGAGCACGAGCGAGGGCTGGTGGAAGGCGCCGATCAGGTTCTTGCCCTGCGGCGCGTTGATCCCGGTCTTGCCGCCGACCGAGCTGTCGACCTGGGCGAGCAGCGTCGTCGGCACCTGCACGAAGCGCACGCCCCGCCGCAGGACAGCCGCCGCGAAACCGCCGAGATCGCCGATCACCCCGCCGCCCAGGGCCACGACCACGTCGCGCCGCTCGATCTTTTCCGCGAGGAGCCATTCCACGGCGCGGGAGAACTCGGCCCAGCCCTTGGTGGCCTCACCGGCGGGCAGGGTGAGCGCGCTCGAGGCGATGTCCCCGCGTTCGAGCGCCGCCTGGAACGGCGCGAGATGCAACGGCGCCACGTTCGCGTCGGTCAGGATCGCCACCCGGGGCCGGGCGAGCAGGGGCGCGATCTCGGCGCTCGCGCGGCCGATCAGACCGGGGCCGACCCGCACCTCGTAGGCGCGGTCGCCGAGCGGAACATGGACGATCTCGGTCATGCGGCCTCCGTTTCGAGCACATCGGGGCGGGTCAGGAGCGTCTCGATCACCTTTCCCGTCATGTCGTCGATGGAATATTCGGGCGAGGCATCGACGGTGAGCGCGGCCTCGGCATAGCTTGGTTCGCGCGCGTCAAGCAGCGCCTTCAGCGTGCCGTAGGGGTCGGGCGTGCGCAAAAGCGGCCGTGTGTCCTTGTGTTTCACCCGGTTCCACAGAAGGGCGAGATCGGCGCGCAGCCACACCGCCACGCCGTTTTCGGCGATCATCTTCCGGTTTTCCGGATCGAGATAGGCGCCGCCGCCGGTCGAGAGAATGCCCGGCCGCGACGCCAGGAGCCGCGCGATCACCTGGCTTTCCTTCTCTCGGAAGAACGGCTCGCCGTAGCGCTCGAAGATCTCCGCCACCGAGAGATTGGCGGCACGGGTGATCTCGGCATCGCTGTCGAGGAACGGCACCTGCAGGGACCGTGCCAGCGCCGTCCCGATCGCCGTCTTGCCCGATCCCATCATGCCGATCATCACCACGGTCTTCTTCAGCCGATAGGCCACGTTCCGTCACGCTCCCGGTTGACGTTTTCCGCTCTGAATGGCGTGATCTTGCCGGAAAGACCATATATGATCGCAGCGAAACCGCCGGAAGACGCGGTATGGATGCGGCCCTGGGGCCGCGAGACACGGGCAGAGACGAGGCGCGCATATGGGGCGATTGTTCAAATTTCTAGGTGTGCTGATCGTGATCGGCGCAATCGGCGTGATCGGCTACGGCTATCTGGGCGACCTGACGCCCGAGCAGGACGACCGGTCGGTCCCGGTCGAGCTGGATGCGGGCAGCTAGGGCCGTAGCCGCCGCGCTGGCCATCGTGCTGGGCGCCGAACCGGGCGGGGCCGAGGCGCCGCTGTCGGCGATCGACTGGCTGTCGGACAGCATCGCGGCGCCCGCCGCGTTACCGGTGCCGCCCGAGAGCGGCATCGCCCGCAGCGCGGAGCCGGGAGCGATCATGGTCACCCCGCTCGACGGGCCGAGCGCCGATGCGGCGGGGCTTTTGCCGCCCTCGATGACCGGGCTCCCCCGGGCGCTCTGGGGGCCGGCGACGACCGAGGACGTGCTTGTGCGGCTGCGCTCGGTGCCGCGGACGCTCCTGCCGAGCCTGAACGAGCTTCTGACCACCGTGCTCCTCGCCGAGGCCAACCCGCCCGTCGGTGCGGCCAATGGCGACGACCGGCTGCTTCTCGCCCGGGTCGACCGGCTTCTCGCCAAGGGCGCGCTCGACCGGGCCGAGGCGCTTTTGGAGCGGGCCGGGGTCGACACGCCGGAACGGTTCCGGCGGCTCTTCGACATCGCGCTTCTGAAAGGCAGCGAGAACGAGGCCTGCGCCCGGATGCGCGCCCGGCCGGAATTCTCGCCGACCTATCCGGCGCGGATCTTCTGCCTGGCGCGCGGCGGCGACTGGAACGCGGCCGCGCTGACGCTCGAGAGCGCCGAGACACTGGGCATCCTCACGCCGTCCGACGACGTGCTCCTGGCGCGGTTCCTCGATTCCGAGATTGTCGGCGACGCGGGCGTCGACTGGCGCAACCCGACGCCGCTCACGTTCCGGATGCTCGAGGCGATCGGCGAGCCGGTGCCCACCGGCCCCTTGCCCATCGCCTTTGCCTGGGCCGATCTGCGGCCGACCCGGGGCTGGAAGCCGCAAATCGAGGCGGCCGAGCGGCTGGCGCGGGCAGGGGTCCTGTCCGGCAACCAGCTCTTCGGGCTCTATCTCCGCCAGCGCCCCTCCGCTTCGGGCGGGGTCTGGGAGCGGGTCGCGGCGGTACACAAGCTCCAGACCGCGCTGGCCGAGAACGACACGGGGGCGGTGGCGGAGATCCTGCCCGGGGCCTGGGCGCGGATGCGCGATGCCGGGCTCGCTCATGTTTTCGCCAACCATTACGGCGCCGAGATCGCCGCGCTGCCCTTGACCGGCGAGGCGAAGCGACTGGCGCTGCATATCGGGCTCCTCTCGCCGGCCTATGAAAGCGTGGCGCTGGCTGCGGATCCGGCCACGGGCGAGGACGCGTTCCTCCTCGCGCTGGCGAAGGGGACGCCAGAATCGGCGGTGGCCCAAGGACCGGTGGCACTTGCGGTGCGCGACGGGTTTCTCGCCAAGGGCCTGCCCGACATCGCCTCGCCGATGCTTGCCGAGCGACGGGTGGGCGAGGCGATCCTGAAGGCGATCTCGCTCTTTTCCGAGGGCGCGGCGGGGGAGACCCAGAGCACCGCCGACGCCATCGCGCTCCTGCGCGCGCTCGGCCTCCAGCGCACCGCGCGACGGGCGGCGCTGGAGCTCTTGTTGAAGGACGCCACCGGATGAGCGGTGCCGCCGGGCAGAGGATTTCGGGGCAGAGGATTTCCGCCTTCCTCGAAGCACAGGCCGCCGAGCGCGACGCGGCGCGGAACACGCTTCTCGCCTATGGCCGCGACCTGTCCGATTTCGCGGGTTGGATCGAGCGGCGGGGCGGGGCGCTGGCGGCGGCGGGGCAGGAGGAGATCGAGGCCTATCTGGCCGCCTGCGACGCCGAAGGGCTGGCGAAATCGACCCGCGCGCGGCGGCTTTCGGCGATCCGGCAGTTCTATCGCTTCGCCTATGAGGAGGGCTGGCGCGGCGACAATCCGGCGATCCGCCTGACCGGGCCGGGCAAGTCGAAGCACCTGCCGAAGACCCTGAGCGAGGCCGAGGTCGGCGCGCTGCTCGACGCCGCCCGGACCCGGGGTCGCGCCGCCGACCGGATCCGCAACACCTGCCTTTTCGAACTGCTCTACGCCACCGGCATGCGGGTGACTGAACTGGTCTCGCTGCCGGTTTCGGCCGCCCGCGGCGATCCGCGGATGATTCTCGTCCGCGGCAAGGGCGGGAAGGAGCGGATGGTGCCGCTCTCGCCGCCCGCCCGCACGGCGCTCGCCGCCTGGCTCGGGAAGCGCGACGCGGCCGAGGAAATCGCCTGTGCCGAGGGCGCGCGCCCGTCGCCGCATCTCTTCCCCTCGCGCGGGAAGGCGGGGCACATGACCCGGGTCCGGTTCCACGGCCTTGTCAAGGAGCTTGCCGGCGCCGCCGGGATCGACCCGGGCAAGGTCTCGCCGCATACGATCCGCCACGCCTTCGCGACCCATCTCCTGGCCCATGGCGCCGATCTGAGATCGATCCAGACGTTGCTCGGCCATGCCGACGTCTCGACTACCGAAATCTACACCCATGTGCTCGACGCGCGGCTCAGAGCGCTGGTCGAAGAGCATCACCCGTTGGTGAAACGCGCCTGAGCACCGGCGGCAGGTTCTCCACGCCGGGCCACCGGCCGGACGGATGCGCGCGTCCGTAGCCCTGGATGCGCCTCGCGTAGCTGAAGACTGGAAAGTCGCCGCTGAAAGCGACGATTTCGCCGCCGGGCGGACCCGGGTCGCGCATTGCCACGGCCTTCAAGGGCACGCTCCCTTGAAAGCGCCCCTCCCGGAGACCATAAACGCGCGGAACGCATTCTCGCGCAACTCTGGATCTTCGATGGAACCCGGTCTCTGGATCATCGTCGGCGCCGTCACGGCGCTGCTCCTGGCTTCGGCCTTCTTCTCGGGCAGCGAAACCGCGCTGACCGCCGTCTCGCGCGGCCGGCTGCGGGCGCGGGCCGACAAGGGCGACAAGGCAGCGGAAACGGCCTTGCGCGTCACCGAGGACAACGAGCGGCTGATCGGCTCGGTGCTCCTCGGCAACAACCTGGTGAACATCCTCGCCACCTCGCTTGCGACGCTGCTGTTCACGCGGCTCTTCGGCCAGGGCGGGGTGGCGGCGGCGACGCTGGTGATGACCGCGCTTGTGCTGATCTTCGCCGAGGTGCTGCCGAAGACCTACGCGATCACCAATTCCGAGCGCGCGGCGACCCTGGTCGCGCCGGTGATCGCCGCGTTGATCCTGATCTTCGCCCCGGTGGTCGGCTTCGTCCAGCTGATCGTGCGCCTGGTCCTCAGGCTCTTCGGCGTCGAGGTCGATGCGGCCGCCAATGTGCTCTCGGTGCACGAGGAAATCGCCGGCACCATCGCGCTCGGCCATTCGGAGGGTACCGTCGAGAAGGAGCATCGCGACAGGATCCTCGGTGCGCTCGATCTCGGCGACCGGACGGTCGAGGAGATCATGCTTCACCGCTCGCAGATCGAGATGATCGATGCCGAGCTCGGGGCGCGCGAGATGGTCGAGCAGGCGCTGCGGTCGGCCCATACGCGGCTGCCGATCTTCAGGGGTGAGAAGGAGAATATTGTCGGCGTGATCCACGCCAAGGACCTGGTCCGCGCGATCTATGCCCTCTCGGTCAGGGAGGGCGACGACCCGTTCGAGGGGTTCGACATCATGTCGGTGGCGATGAAGCCCTATTTCGTGCCCGAAACCACCACGCTCGACGACCAGATGCGCGAATTCCTGCGCCGGCAGACCCATTTCGCGCTGGTGGTCGACGAGTACGGCGCGCTGCAGGGCCTGATCACGCTCGAGGATATCCTCGAGGAGATCGTGGGCGAGATCACCGACGAGTTCGACACCTCGGCCGAGCATATCGTGCGACGCACCGAGACCGGGGAATACCTGGTCGATGGCGCCATGACGATCCGCGACCTCAACCGCGCGAACGACTGGTCCTTGCCCGACGAGGAGGCCAATACCATCGCGGGCCTCGTCATCCACGAGGCGCAGTCGATCCCGACCCAGGGCCAGGTGTTCTCGTTCCACGGCTTCCGCTTCGAGGTGGCGCAGCGCAAGGATAACCGGATCACAAGGCTGAAGATCAAGCCGCTCTGAACCGGGCGCGGAAGACGGGTTCGGGGAGCGACCGCGGGGCGGTGCGCCGGCCCGAGCGCAGAGCCGAAGGCGGCGCGCGAGACGAAACGCGTCGCGCGGAGCCTCGGCTCCGCGCGTCCGCCGGATCAGACCTGTTTCGGAAGGCTCAGAACGGGATCTCGTCGTCGAGATCCGCGGCCGGGGCCGGGTTGCCATAGCCGCCGCGATCGCCGCCGCCGCTGCCGCCGCCATAGCCGCGATCGTCGGAATACCCGCCGCCGCCGCCACCACTGCCGCCGCCTTCGCCGCGGCCGTCGAGCAGCGTCAGTTCGCCCCGGTAGGGGCGCAGCACGACCTCGGTCGAGTAGCGGTCCTGACCCGACTGGTCCTGCCATTTTCGGGTCTCGAGTTGGCCCTCGATATAGACCTTGGACCCCTTGCGCAGATATTGCTCGGCGATCTTGGCGAGCGGCTCGGAGAAGATCGCCACCGAATGCCATTCGGTCCGCTCGCGCCGTTCGCCGGTGTTGCGGTCCTTCCAGTTTTCCGAGGTGGCGATCCGGAGATTGCAGACCTTGCCGCCGTTCTGGAAGGTCCGGACTTCGGGGTCGCGCCCGAGATTGCCCACCAGGATCACCTTGTTGACCGATCCGGCCATGTCTTGCCTCCCGCCGATTCTTTCACATTGGGCGAGACACTACACTTGGGCGCGGGTGGTTAACAGGGCGTGAACCTGCGGGTTGGCGGGGGCGGCGGAACTTTCTATAGTCGCTGCCGGGGAAGACCGGGGGATCGTGACGTGATGGTTGGGACAGGGCGGCTTGGCCTGCTTTTGGGGGCTTTCGCGATGGTTGCCGGGACGGCAGGGGCCGCCGAGACGACGTTGTCGTCGAAGAACCGGGTGAAGCTCTTCCAGAACCAGACGCGGGTGCTCGATACCCGCGCGAAAAGCCAGTACGCGGCGTCGGTGCGGTTGCAGCCGCATTACGACATCCCCGGGCGCAGCGCGCCGGTTCCGGCCTTTCGCGGGGCCTATGGCGGCCCGTTCCTCGCCATGGCGCGAGAGGCGGCGCGCAAGCACGATGTGCCGGAGGACCTGTTCCTGAGGCTGGTCCAGCAGGAATCGGGCTGGAACCACCGTGCCGTGTCGCCGAAAGGCGCGCGGGGCCTGGCGCAGCTCATGCCGGCAACCGCGCGGAAACTCAGGGTGAATCCGGACGATCCGGCAGAAAACCTCGAGGGCGGCGCGCGATACCTGCGCGCCCAGTTCGAACGGTTCCGCGACTGGCGGCTGGCGCTCGCGGCCTACAATGCCGGCCCCGAGGCGGTGGAGCGCTATGGCGGCGTGCCGCCCTATCGCGAGACCCAGGGCTATGTGAAGGCTATCCTCGGAAGCTGAATCCGGCCCGGCACAACCTGTACACAACCCGTACACAACCTGTACACCGGAGGAGCGCCCGGCGGTTGCGGCAGGCGGTCAGCGGATATGCTCCGCCTGCAATGCCCGTGCGGGTGACAGAAGCGCCCGCATGTGGCAGATGGTTTAACGTCGAACAGTTTTCCCGGGGAGGGGACCAATGGCAGAGCAAAGCTTCGATGTCGTCGTGATCGGCGCGGGTCCCGGGGGCTATGTGGCCGCGATCCGGGCGTCGCAACTCGGCCTCAAGACCGCGATCGTCGAGCGCGAGCACATGGGCGGGATCTGCCTGAACTGGGGCTGCATTCCGACGAAGGCGCTCCTGCGTTCCTCGGAGGTGTTCCACCTGATGCACCGCGCCAAGGAGTTCGGGCTGAAGGCCGAGGGGATCGGCTACGATCTCGACGCGGTGGTCAAGCGCTCGCGCGGCGTGGCGAAGCAGCTCAATGGCGGCGTCGGCCATTTGATGAAGAAGAACAAGGTCACGGTCGTCATGGGCGCCGCGACGCTGCCCGCGAAGGGCACGGTCAAGGTGAAGACCGAGAAGGGCGAGGAGACCCTCAAGGCCAAGTCGATCATCCTCGCCACCGGCGCGCGGGCCCGCGAACTGCCGGGGCTCGAGGCGGATGGCGACCTGGTCTGGACCTACAAGCACGCGCTGCAGCCGCCGCGGATGCCGAAGAAGCTCCTGGTGATCGGCTCGGGCGCGATCGGGATCGAATTCGCGAGCTTCTACCACACGCTCGGTGCCGAGACGACGGTGGTCGAGGTGATGGACCGGATCCTGCCGGTGGAGGATGCCGAGATCTCGGCCTTCGCCAAGAAGAGCTTCACCAAGCAAGGCATGAAGATCATGGAAAAAGCCATGGTCAAGCAGCTCGACCGCGGCAAGGGCACGGTCACCGCGCATATCGAGGCGGGCGGCAAGGTCGAGAAACAGGAGTTCGACACGGTGATCTCCGCTGTCGGCATCGTCGGCAACGTGGAGGGGCTGGGGCTCGAGGCGCTGGGGGTCAAGATCGACCGGACCCATGTGGTGACCGACGCCTATTGCCGGACCGGGGTCGAGGGGCTCTATGCCATCGGCGATATCGCCGGGGCGCCCTGGCTGGCGCACAAGGCCTCGCATGAAGGGGTCATGGTGGCCGAGTTGATCGCCGGCAAGAACGACGTGCACCCGGTCAAGCCCGAGAGCATAGCCGGCTGCACCTATTGCCACCCGCAGGTCGCCTCGGTCGGCTATTCGGAAGCGAAGGCGAAGGAACTGGGCTATTCGGTCAAGGTCGGCCGGTTCCCGTTCATCGGCAATGGCAAGGCCATCGCGCTGGGCGAGCCCGAGGGGCTGGTCAAGACGGTGTTCGACGCCAAGACCGGCGAGCTTCTGGGCGCACACATGATCGGCGCCGAGGTGACCGAGCTGATCCAGGGCTATGTCGTCGGCCGGCAGCTCGAGACCACCGAGGAGGACCTGATGCACACGGTCTTCCCGCACCCGACGCTGTCGGAAATGATGCACGAGAGCGTGCTCGACGCCTATGACCGGGTGGTGCACATCTGAGGGCCTTTGGCCCGCCGAGAAGGCAGCGGTTGCGCCGCCTTCGGCGTCGCGGCAGGCGAGGGGGTTCTACCCCCTCGCGCTCCCCCGGGAGTATTTTCTCCAAGAAGATGGGAGCCAGGGCATTCCTCGGACTGGGAGTGGTGCCGCAAGCGCGCTTCCCCAAGCCTTGATCTCGGCTATGCCTTGCCCCACCCGAAAATGCCGGAGCCGCCGGGCGAGCGCCTGCCCGTCCGGGCGCGCTGGCGCTCTGGTGGCGTTTGCGCAGACCTTCGAGGTCGGAGGTGGATGGCACCATAAAGTGCGCCGACCAGCCGTTCCTGCGCCATCCCACGGGCAGGCGCTCGCCCGGCTTTCTGTGGGTCGGAAGAGGACTTCCGGGGATACCGCGCGTTTCCACCGGAACGCTTCCTGCCCTAGGTGCGGTCGGGCTCCGGACGGTCGCCCATCGCCTCGCGCCAGTGCTTGCGGCAGAGCGAGAGATAGGTCTCGTTGCCGCCGATCTGCACCTGGTCGCCGGCGGTGATGACGCGGCCTTCGGCGTCCTTGCGGACCACCATCGTCGCCTTCTTGCCGCAGCTGCAGATCGTGCGGGCCTCGCGCATCTCGTCGGCGAGCGCGAGGAGGGCGGCGGAGCCGGGGAAGAGTTCGCCCATGAAATCGACGCGCAGGCCGTAGCACATCACCGGCATGTTCAGGTCGTCCACCGCGCGGGCGAGCTGCCAGACCTGCGCCTTGGTCAGGAATTGCGCCTCGTCGACGAAGGTGCAGGCGACGGCGCCCTCGGCGAGGCGGGATTCGAGCCGGGCGAAGAGGTCGTCTTCGGGCCCGTAGGTGTCGGCGGGCTGGGCGATGCCGATGCGCGAGCCGATCCGGCCCTCTCCCGCGCGGGTGTCGTGGCGGGCGGTGAGGAGATATGGGGTCATGCCCATCTCGCGGTAATTGTGCGCCGCCTGGAGGAGCAGCGTCGATTTGCCCGCGTTCATCGTCGAGTAGTGGAAATAGAGCTTTGCCATGGGCTTGGGGGGTAGCGGTTCGGCGCGCCGCGGGCAAGGCGGCGGAGATCCGCCCCGCCGCGCGCGGGAAGCTGCCGCCCGCTGTCCGCTCCGGTTGCCACCTCCGGCGGGGCGGCTAGGAGGGAACCATCGAGCACGGAGAGTTCTATGACGGACGAACGGGACCTGGCTTTCGACCTGCTCCTGGAGCTGGCGGATTTCACGCTGGAGCAGGGGTTGCCCAAGACCTCGATGCGGATCGAGGCGGCGCTGGACGCGTTTCTGCAGGAGACCGGGCGAGGGCGGCCGGCGCCGCGGCCGGCCAGGCCGCGGCCGCGCCGGCCCGGGGCAAGGCCGTCCTGGACGGCGGCGCGGGGGGCCTGAAAGGGCGCGCACAACCCGTACACAACCTGTACACCGGCGTGCCGCCGGGAGCCGCCGGGGCGTCCGGGAATGCGCATTGTCCGACAGGAGCAGAAATCCGTCCGGCCGGCGGTAGCGGCGGCACCCGCCGGCGCGCACGGTGAAGGACGTGCCCGGCCGATACCAGCGGCCCCGAGGCGGCACGGAGCCCGAGAAGAGGAACCGCCCATGCTGATCGCCCATGTCCGCTTTCCGGTCGCGGCGCGTCGATGCGATGGACTGACCGGATGGGGCCGGAGGCCTATTGCGTCAATCGCCGTTTCGATGTTTCCGGGCCGCTGCCGTTCCGGATGGACCGGCACTATTTCGCCCATGCGCTCGCGGGGGTGATTGCGCTGACCGAGGAGGGGCTCGGGGGCGATCCGGTCTGCGAGAAGATCGTCAGGGCCGTGGGCCGGTCGCCGCGCACGCTGGCGCGGCGGTTCTCCGAGGGAATGGGCATGACCTGGCGCGAGGCCTTGCGGCGGCTGCGTATCGTCCGCGCGATGGAGCTGCTGGCGATGTCCGATGTCTCGGTGACCGAGGTGTCGCTGAGCGTCGGATACGCCTCCCTGTCGGGGTTCAACGCGGCGTTCCGGGAGCTGACGGGGATGGCGCCGGGGAGCTACCGAAAATCGCTGTCCGGGTGAGCGCTGGTCCGGCGCAGCGTCACGGGAGGTTTCCAAGGGAGCTCATCCGTCACCGACAGGAGCGGAGCCGGGCGGGCGCCTGCCCGTGGGGTGGCGCTGCAACGGCTGACCTGTGCGCTTTATCTCGTCAGCCCGCCGTCCGGCCGTCCGGCGCGGGACCGCACCAAAGCGCCAGCCCGTGGGGACGGGCAGGCGCTCGCCCGGCGGCCCTTCGGGCCTTGTTTCCGGGCGGGGCAGTTGCGCAGCCGATTGCGGCACAGGCCCTATTTCGAGCCCATCCCGCTCCGGCTTTCAGGCGAGCGCGACGGCGCCGGAAAACCCGGCCGAGATGCGGATCCAGTCCGAGAGCGTTCCGGCGGGGGAACAGGGGCCGGGGAACGGCCGGCCGATCATCGCGGCCGGAACCGTCGTGGCGGCCTGAAGGGCGACCTCCGGCGGCAGTCCGACCTGGTCGACCGTCACCCGTATCGCCGTGGTCAGGTCGAGATCGGCACCGGCGAGCGTGCCGTCCGCCAGGGTCAGGATGCCGTTCCGGCGGAGAATGCGGCGCCCGCCCAGGTCGAATTCCGTTCGGTCGGACCCGGCGACGGCCATGGAGTCGCTGACGAGGAAGATCCGGCCCGGCCCGGCCTTCGCCGCCCAGGCCGCGCGCATGGTCTCGGGGTGGACATGGACGGCGTCGGCGATCAGGCCGCAGGAGGCGGTGCCGGTCGCCAACGCGGCGCCCACCAGGCCGGGCGCGCGATTGCCAAGCTGGCTCATGGCGTTGAAGAGATGGGTGACGCACCGCGCGCCGGCGGCGAGGTAGCGCCGGCAGGTGTCGAAATCCGCGTCGGTATGGCCGAGCGAGACCAGCACCCCGGCGCGGGCGAGGGCGGTGACCTGCGCTTCGGAGACGCTTTCGGGCGCCACGGTCACCTTCAGGACGGGCAGGGCGCCGGCCGCCGCGAGCAGCGCGTCGAGGTCGTCCTGTTCCATCGGGCGGATCAGCGCGGGGTCGTGCGCGCCCTTCCGCGCGACGGAGAGATGCGGGCCTTCGAGGTGCAGCCCGGCGATGCCCGGCACCCCGGCGCGGATCGCGTCCACAGTCGCCGCGATGACCGCGCGGGTGGTTTCGGGCGTGTCGGTGATGAGGGTCGGAAGGAGCGCGGTCACCCCGAGGCGGCGATGCGCGCGGGCGATCCGGCGCAGGGTTTCGACCGAGGGATCGTCGCCCAGCATGATGCCGTCGCCGCCATTGATCTGGAGATCGGTATAGCCGGGGCTGAGGATGTCGCCTGCGAGGTCGATCACGTCGCCGTCCGCCCGAACCTCCGCGTCCGGTCCGAGATCGGTCACCGCGCCGTTTTCGAAGCGGATCGCGTGCCCGTCGCGCAGGCGGGTGCCGTCGAAGATGCGGCCGTTCCGGTATGTCGTCGCGGTCCCGGTCATACCGTTTCGGTCACCTTGTTGAGATGCCGCGGCGTGTCGGGGTCGATCCCGCGCCGGACCGCGACCGATTCGACCATGCCGTAGAACGACACGATGGCGGCAATCGGGTCGGTCAGCCAATGCGTCGTCCGGACATGGGGCAGGCGGGAGGCGCGCTGCACCCGGTCGGTGAGGGCGAAGACCCGCGCGCCCTTGCCCGCGAGCGCGTCGGCGGTCTGGGCGACGCTGTCTTCGGCCGCATCGGCGGCGGCGAAGGCGATGACGGGGAAGCCCTGGCCGACGATGGAGACGGGGCCGTGCAGCACCTCGGCCGAGGAATAGCTTTCGGCGTGGATCAGGCAGGTTTCCTTGAACTTGAGCGCGGCCTCGTTGGAGATCGCCCAGGAGGGGCCGCGCCCGAGGGTGAAGAGCGAGGAGCCGTCGATGGCCCCGGCGGCCTCCGACCAGTCGCAGCCTGTCGCCTGTTCCAGGTGGCCGGGGAGCGCGCGGATCGCCGCGACGAGCTCGGCATCGCCCTTGATCTCGGCGATCAGCCAGAGCCCGGCGACGAGCGAGGTCACGAAGGTCTTGGTCGCCGCCACGCTGAGCTCGGGCCCGGCATGGATCGGCAGGGTGACGTCCGCGACCCCGGCGAGGCGGGAGGCGTCGTTATTGGTGATGGCGACGGTCAGGGTTCCGCCGGCGCGGAGGCTCTCGGTCATGCGCAGGATGTCGGGGCTCTGGCCCGACTGGGACACGGAAATGCACAGGGCCTCGGGCGCGTCCAGATCGACGCCGTAGATCGAGTTCACCGAGGGGCCGACCGAGGCCATGGGGCGGCGCAGGATCAGCTCGCTGGCGTATTTCAGGTAGGTGCAGGCGTGGTCGGAGGATCCGCGCGCCACCGAGAGCAGGAGGCGGGGGGCAAAGGCGCGCGCGCGGTCTGCGGCGGCGGAGATTGCGCCCTGGCCCTGGGTCAGGAGCCGGTCGACGGCGTCCGGGATCTCGGCGATCTCCTGGCGCATCTGCGTGGAACGGTGGGACATCGGTTGGCCTTTTCTGGTCAGAGCCGCAGTTCGGCCACGAAATCGTAGGCGTCGCCGCGATAGAGGGAGCGGGTGAGTTCGGCGACCCGGCCGCTTTCGAGGAACGAGATGCGTTCGATCCGGAGGCCGGCGGCCCCTTCGGCGACGCCGAGGAGATCGGCTTCGGCAGGGCCGAGATTGATCGCCGAGATCTTCTGGACGGCGCGGACCGGGCGGTGCCCGAGCCGTCCGAGCACCTCGTAGAGCGAGGTGGTCACCTCGATCGGGTTGGGCAGGAGGTCGAGCGGCAGCGCGGCGCGTTCCAGCGCCATCGGGCGGCCGCCGGCCTCGCGCAGGCGGTAGACTCGGGCGACCTGCGCGCCGTCGGGCAGGTCGAGGGCGTCGGTCTCGTCCTGCGCCGCCATGAAGACCCCGCGCTCGAGCCAGCGCGAGGCGGTCTCGAGGCCGCGCCGCGCCATGTCCTCGGTGAAGGAGGTGAGCCGCGACAGCGACTGCTCCATGCGGAGGACGGGTTCGCGGATGAAGGAGCCGGAGCCCTGGCGTTGCTCGATCAGCCCTTCGCGCACGAGTTCGTGGATCGCCTTGCGGACGGTGACGCGGGAGAGATCGGTGATCTCGGCGAGCTCGCGCTCGGGCGGGAGCGAGGAGTTCGGCGGCAGGATGCCCGTCTCGATACCCTCTTCCAGGCGTCGGCGGAGCTGCACGTAGCGCGGCCCGCCGCTGTCCCGGAGCCAGGCATCGGGGCGGAGGAACTCAACGGCGCTCATCGTGGGGCTCCTGGGCCAGGTCCCGGGCCAGCGACAGGGCCCCGTCGAGCGGCGCGCCCCGGGCGGGCGCGAGGCAGGCGCGCATGTCGTCGGGCAGATAGGGGGCGTAGTGGGGGCCGATCCCGCCGGTCAGGCAGAGGGTCCGGCCGGGCTGCCATCCGATTTGGCGGAGCCCGCGCAGGATCTCGTCCGCGCCGAGGCGGAGAATCTCTCGGGCCAGGGCGTCGCCACCCTGGGCGAATTCGGTGACGAGGGGCGCGATGGCGCCGAAATCGGTGGGCCGGGCGGTGCCGGCGAAGCGGACGATGCCGGCGGGGCCCTCGAAATCGGAGAGGAGCCGGGCGCTGAACGGCGAAGGGGCAATGCGCCCGTCGGTGGTTTCGAGCGTCATGCGCAGCGCGGTGCGGCCGATCCATTGCGCCGAGGCCTCGTCGCCGAGGACCGGGCCCCAGCCGCCGGAGAAGCGCATGTCGCCGCCGATCTGTGCGGCGTAGAAGGAGCCGGTGCCGCAATGGGCGATCGCGCCTTCCCGCTGCCCGAGCGCGCCGCGCAGCGCGGCCGGGCGGTCGTCCTCGATCCGCAGGCGGGCGAGCGGCAGCGCGGCACGCAGCCTTTCGGCGATGGCCGGGCCGGTTACGCCCGCGAGGCCGACAAAGGCCGGGAGCGCGGTGAGCCGGTCCAGCGGCCAGGCGAGGCGTTCGGCAAGCCGGTCGAGCCCTTCGAGGATTTGCCGGACCGAGCCGTCGAAATCGGTCGAGACATTCGCCGAGCCGGTTTCGATGGCGGTGATCGCATCGCCCGCGCCGAGGGCGACCCGGCAGCGCGTACCGCCGCCGTCGATGGCGAGGACCGGAGTGGGCGATGGCTCGATCATGGAGATACCATTATGATACCCTTTGGCGGTTCAAAAGCGAAAGTTTCGCGGGGGCGCGCCGGGTCTTTGGGTGAAAGGTATTGGAAAGGTATCGCACTTGAGGCCGCGGGAGAATTCGCATGGCGGCAAGACGAACGTCATTGCGCGCGCCCTCGGGTTGCATGCCGACGCGGAAGGGCGGCCGCTTCGCCTCCGGTTCAGGCCGGAGCGGGTTTCCCACTTCGACGGGAGCGGGGTTCGCCTGCGCTGACCGGCGGAAGCGCGGCGCGTCGAGCGGCCGCTACGCTTGCAGGGCCCGCACGCCCACCTCGCCCTCGGACCGCGCCTTCATCGCCAGCGCGGCGGCGTGGGCGGCGGCGGCGGTGGTGTAGTAGGGGATCTTGTCCATCAGCGCGACGTTGCGCATCGAGCGGCTGTCCTCGATGGCCTGGGCGCCTTCGGTGGTGTTCATGACGAGGTGGACGAGCCCGTCCTTCATCACGTCGACGATGGTGCGGCCGCCCTCGTAGGCCTTGTTGACGATCTCGCTTTCGACGCCGTTCTCGGTGAGGAATTGCGCGGTGCCGCGGGTGGCGAGGATCTTCATGCCCTGGGCGGCGAGGATGCGCGCGGTTTCGACGAGCTGGGGCGTCTTGTCCTCGTCCTTGATCGAGAAGAACACGGTGCCGCCTTCGGGCAGATGGGTGCCGGCGCCGAGCTGGGCCTTGAGGAAGGCGCGGGGGAAGGTGCGGTCCCAGCCCATGACCTCGCCGGTAGAGCGCATCTCGGGGCCGAGGAGCGTGTCGACGCCGGGGAAGCGGGCGAAGGGCATGACGGCTTCCTTCACCGAGAACCACGGCGTGCGGAAATCGGCGAGCGACATGGGTTCGGCGAGTTTCAGGGGCACGTCGTCGGGCACCGGCTCCTGTTTCGGCGCGTGCGGGAAGGCCGAGAGCTTTTCGCCGGCCATGAGGCGGGCGGCGATCGAGGCGATGGCTGAATCGGTGGCCTTGGCGACGAAGGGCACGGTGCGGGAGGCGCGGGGGTTCACCTCGATGAGGTAGATATCCGTGCCCTTGACCGCGAACTGGACGTTCATCAGGCCGACCACCCGGAGCTCGCGGGCGAGCGCCTCGGTCTGGAGGATGATCTCGTCGGTGATGGCGGCGGGGAGCGTGTGGGGCGGCAGCGAACAGGCGCTGTCGCCGGAATGGACGCCGGCTTCCTCGATATGCTGCATGATGCCGGCCACGTGGACCGCGTCGCCATCGGAAAGCGCATCGACATCGACCTCGATGGCGCCGGAGAGGTAGCTGTCGAGGAGGACGGGGCTCTTGCCCGAGACCACCACCGCGTCGCGGATGTAGCGTTCGAGCCCGGCCATGTCGCGGACGATCTCCATGGCGCGGCCGCCGAGCACGTAGGAGGGGCGGATCACCAGGGGGAAGCCGATCTCCTCGGCGATGGCGAGGGCTTCGGTGTCGGAGCGGGCGATGCCGTTCTTCGGCTGCTTCAGGCCGAGCCGGTTCACGAGATCCTGGAAGCGCTCGCGGTCCTCGGCGAGGTCGATGGCGTCGGGCGTGGTGCCGAGGATCGGGATGCCGGCATCATGCAGCGCGTTGGCGAGCTTGAGCGGTGTCTGGCCGCCGAACTGGACGATGACGCCGTGCAGCGTGCCGTTGTCCTGCTCGACGCGGAGGATCTCCATGACGTGTTCGAGGGTGAGCGGTTCGAAATAGAGCCGGTCGGAGGTGTCGTAATCGGTGGAGACGGTCTCTGGGTTGCAGTTGACCATGATCGTCTCGTAGCCCGCGTCGGTCAGCGCGAAGCAGGCGTGGCAGCAGCAATAGTCGAACTCGATGCCCTGGCCGATCCGGTTCGGGCCGCCGCCGAGGATCACCACCTTCTTGCGGTCCGAGGGCCGCGCCTCGCATTCCACCTCGCCCATCGCGGGGTGCTCGTAGGTCGAGTACATGTAGGGGGTCTGCGCCTCGAACTCGGCGGCGCAGGTGTCGATGCGCTTGAACACGGCGCGGACGCCGAGATTCTGCCGGGCGCGGCGGATCTGGTCCTCGTCGCGGCCGGTGAGCGTGGCGAGCCGGGCGTCGGAGAAGCCCATCATCTTGACCGCCCGCAGCCCGTCCTCGGTCATCGGCAGGCCGTCGCGGCGGAGCGTCGCCTCGGCCTCGACGATCTCGCGGATCCGGGCGAGGAACCAGGGGTCGAAGGCGGTGGCGGCCTGGATCTGGTCGTCGGTGAGACCGTGGCGCATGGCCTGGGCGATGATGCGGAGCCGGTCGGGGGTCTGTTTCGACAGGGCGGCGGTGATCGCGGCGCGGTCTTCGGCCGGGAGGTCCCGGGGCAAGCCCGGGACGGCGGGGCCCTGAACCCCGCCGATCTCGATCTCGTCGAGGCCGGTGAGGCCGGTTTCCATGGAGGCCAGCGCCTTTTGCAGCGACTCGTGGAAGCTGCGGCCGATGGCCATGGCTTCGCCCACGGATTTCATCGCGGTGGTGAGTTCGGGCTTGGCGCCGGGGAACTTCTCGAAGGCGAAGCGCGGGATCTTGGTGACGACATAGTCGATGGTCGGCTCGAACGAGGCGGGCGTGACCTTGGTGATGTCGTTGTCGAGCTCGTCGAGCGTGTAACCGACGGCGAGCTTGGCGGCGATCTTGGCGATCGGGAAGCCGGTGGCCTTCGACGCGAGCGCAGAGGAGCGCGAGACGCGGGGGTTCATCTCGATCACCACCATGCGGCCGTCTTCGGGGTTGATCGCCCATTGCACGTTCGAGCCGCCGGTCTCGACGCCGATCTCGCGCAGGACGGCGATCGAGCCATTGCGCATGATCTGGTATTCCTTGTCGGTGAGCGTCAGCGCCGGCGCGACGGTGATCGAGTCGCCGGTATGGACGCCCATCGGGTCGACGTTCTCGATCGAGCAGACGATGATCGCGTTGTCCGCGCGGTCGCGGACCACCTCCATCTCGAATTCCTTCCAGCCAAGGAGCGACTCGTCGATCAGGATCTGGGCGACGGGCGAGGCCTCGAGGCCGCGGCGGCAGATCTCGAAATAGTCGTCGCGGTTATAGGCGACGCCGCCGCCTGTGCCGCCGAGGGTGTAGGCCGGCCGGATGATCGCGGGCAGGCCCACTTCCTCGAGCGCGGCCATCGCCTGTTCGAGGCCCTTGGCGATGTCGTAGCGGCCGTCGGCGCGTTTCGGGGCGGCGACGATGGTGGCCTTGGGGTTTTCCAGGCCGATCCGGTCCATCGCCTCGCGGAACAGCTTGCGGTCCTCGGCCATCTCGATGGCTTCGCGCTTGGCGCCGATCATCTCGACGCCGTATTTCGCGAGCACGCCCATTTCCTCGAGCGCTAGCGAGGTGTTGAGCCCGGTCTGGCCGCCCATGGTGGGCAGGAGCGCGTCGGGGCGTTCGGCCTCGATGATTTTGGCGACGATCTCGGGAGTGATCGGCTCGATATAGGTGGCGTCGGCGAGCTCGGGGTCGGTCATGATGGTGGCCGGGTTCGAGTTCACCAGGATCACCCGGTAGCCCTCTTCGCGGAGCGCCTTGCAGGCCTGGGCGCCGGAATAGTCGAACTCGCAGGCCTGGCCGATGACGATGGGCCCGGCTCCGATGATCATGATCGACTTGATATCGGTTCGCTTCGGCATGGGGCCCCTCTTTACGGTCGCCGCGCGAGCCGTGTCCGCGCGCAAATTGGCGGCGTTATAGCTGGGCGGGGTCGGAGCGCAAGGGCCGGTCTGCGCCGGGGCGGACCGCAGGATCAACGCGAGGAGGAGGGCGGCATAGCCTGCCATGGCGAGGGTGCCGAGGAGCGGCGACCAGGCGCGGTAAGGGAGTACCGGCAGATCGCTCACCACATAGGCCGGCGTGGTGGGAAAGAGCAGGAGAAGCGCGAGGAGCAGGAAGCGCGCGGGGCCGAGGCGCGGCAGGAGCGCGGGCAGGAAGGCGAGGGCGGCGAGGTAGTGGTAGCCCCAGGTGAGCGGGCTCACGAGGGCGATGGCTGTGATCGCGAGGGGCCAGAGGAGCGGGTCGCGGGTTCTCCGGGCTAGGCGGGCGAGGCCGATGAGGGTGGCGAGGAGGAGGGCGGCGTCGGCCAGTTTCCAGAGCGCGGGCTTGGCGAGGACCATGCCGCCGGTGGAGGGAACGCCGCCGGTGGTGGCGTAGTAGCTGGTCTGCAGGGTTTCGCCGAAGAGATACTTTGCCGCGATGGCGTCGAGATTGGTGGTGAAGGGGGTGAGGAGCACCGAGCCCGAGATGCTGCCGAGCTGGGCGAGGAAGGCCTGGTGGAGCGGCCAGCCGGCCACGGCGAGGGAGAGGAGCCCGAGCGCGGCGCCGGCAAGCGCGAAGGCGGCGAGGGGGCGGCGCTCGCCCCTTGCGAGCCAGAGGAGCGCGAAGAGCGCGGGGTAGAGCTTGATCGCGGCGGCCAGCGCCAGGGCGGCGCCGGCGGCGCGGGGGGCGCCGTTCGTGGCGCGCTCGGCCGAGAGAACGGTGAGGAAGGCGACGAGGATCTGCGGCTGGTTCTGCTCCAGCGCGACGAGGGCCATGGCGGTGAAGAAGAAGAGGCCGAGGCCGAGACCCACATGGGCGGCCTCGGGGAGCGCGCCGCGGACCGTGCGGGCGGCGAGCCAGAGGGTGAGGCCGAGAAGCGCGGGGTTCAGGAGGTTCGCGAAGTTGACGACGCTTTCGTAGCTTGTGAGCCCGGTAAGCCCGGAGGCGGCCCAGGCCCAGAGCGGTGGGTAGAGGAACGGGTAGATCGCGCCCTTGTGGCCCTGCGCGGCGAGCTCGGTCACCCAGCTTTCGGGCGGGAGCATCGCGAAGACCGGGCCGGGGGCGGGGTAGACCTGGCCGAACGCGCCCTTCGCGAAGCTCTCCCCGGCCATCCAGGTGGCCAGGAGGTCGGGCGAGGCCTGCCCGGCATGGCGCAGGGCGGAGACGACCGTGGCAAGCGCGATCAGGATCAGGACGTAGGCGGTCTGGCGCGCCATCGGGCCCCCGGGGCGGTCTGGTCGGGATTGGTTCCGAACGGGAAACGCACTATCGGCCGATTGGGGCGGCAATGTGGAGCCATTCGGACGCGGCCGGGGCGTGGCCCTGCGCCTTGACTTCCGGGCCCGGCCCGTATGTATCGGCGCCGACCAGTAGATGCCGTCCGGGGACAGCCCATGCACGCCTATCGCAGCCATACCTGCGCCGATCTGAATGCCGCCCATGTGGGGGAAACCGTCCGTCTTTCGGGCTGGGTCCACCGGGTGCGCGACCATGGCGGGGTGCTGTTCATCGACCTGCGCGACCATTACGGGATCACCCAGGTCTTGGCGGACTCCGACAGCCCGGTCTTTTCCGAGGTCGAGAAGGTTCGCTCGGAATGGTGCGTGCGGATCGATGGGGTGGTGAAGGCGCGGGCGGCCGATCTGGTGAACCCGAAGCTCGCGACCGGCGAGATCGAGGTCTATATCCGCGATCTGGAGGTGCTGGGGGCGGCCGACGAGCTGCCGCTCACGGTGTTCGGGGATCAGGACTATCCCGAGGAGACGCGGCTGCGCTACCGCTTCCTCGACCTGCGGCGGCAGGGGCTCCATG
Source organism: Paracoccaceae bacterium (assembly GCA_003605175.1). Classification (GTDB taxonomy): domain Bacteria; phylum Pseudomonadota; class Alphaproteobacteria; order Rhodobacterales; family Rhodobacteraceae; genus Ovoidimarina. Next base: position 532,664 of record QWDA01000001.1, read on the forward strand.
ACAACATCATGCTGCGGAGCCAGGTCATCCGCGACCTGCGCCAGCGGATGTGGGACACCGGCTTCACCGAGTTTCAGACGCCGATCATCACCGCATCGTCGCCCGAGGGCGCGCGCGACTTCCTGGTGCCGTCGCGGCTGCATCCCGGCAAGTTCTACGCGCTGCCGCAGGCGCCACAGCAGTTCAAGCAGCTCATCATGGTGGCGGGCTTCGACCGCTATTTCCAGATCGCGCCCTGCTTCCGCGACGAGGACCCGCGCGCGGACCGGTCGCCGACGGATTTCTACCAGCTCGACCTGGAGATGAGCTTCGTCTCGCAGGACGACGTGTTTGCCGCCGTCGAGCCGGTGCTGAAGGGGGCCTTCGAGGCGTTCGGTGGCGGGCGCCGGGTGGATGCTGAGTGGCCGCGGATCTCCTATGCCGAGGCGGCGCTGAAATACGGGACCGACAAGCCGGACCTTCGGAACCCGATCGAGATGCAGGACGTCTCGGAGCATTTCCGCGGCTCGGGCTTCGCGATCTTCGCCAAGCTCCTGGAGCAGGAGGGGACCGAGATCCGCGCGATCCCGGCGCCCACCGGCGGCTCGCGCAAGTTCTGCGACCGGATGAACGCCTATGCCCAGAAGGAAGGGCTGCCGGGGATGGGGTATATCTTCTGGCGGGAGGCCGAGGGTGGCATGGAGGCCGCCGGGCCGCTTGCCAAGAATATCGGCCCGGAGCGGACCGAGGCGATCCGGCAGCAGCTCGGGCTCGGCGTCGGCGACGCGGCGTTCTTCCTGGGCGGGAAGCCGGCGCAGTTCGAGGCGGTGGCGGGGCGGGCGCGCACCGTGATCGGCGAGGAGCTGGGGCTGACCGACAAGGACCGCTTTGCCTTTGCCTGGATCGTCGATTTCCCGATGTACGAGAAGGACGCGGAATCGGGCAAGATCGACTTCTCGCACAACCCGTTCTCGATGCCGCAGGGGGGGCTGGAGGCGCTCGCGGGCGATCCGCTCGACGTGCTGGGCTACCAGTACGACCTCGCCTGCAACGGCTACGAGCTGATCTCGGGCGCGATCCGGAACCATCGCCCCGAGATCATGTTCAAGGCCTTCGAACTCGCGGGCTATGGCGAGGACGAGGTGAAGAAGCGGTTCGGCGGCATGGTCAACGCCTTCCGCTACGGCGCCCCGCCGCACGGGGGCTGCGCGCTCGGGATCGACCGGATGGTGATGCTCCTGGCCGACGAGGCGAATATCCGCGAGGTCATCATGTTCCCGATGAACCAGCGCGCCGAGGACCTGATGATGGGCGCGCCGTCCGAGCCCACGCCCGAGCAACTGATGGAGCTGGGGCTGAGGGTGCTGCCGAAGGAGTGACGCCCGTGCAGCCCGCGCTCTACGAGGCTTCGGTGCCGGTCTTCCTGCACTACCTCGCGCGGGTGGAGGGGCTTTTCTCGGCGGCCTTGCGCGGGAACGGCTGGATGCGCTGGAACCGGCGGCGCTCGACGGCGCCGGGACCCGCGAGATTTCCCATTGCGCCGGTTTCGCGGATCTGAGCCAGAGCGGGGCCGAATACCTGCGGCTCTTCGCGATGCCGAATTTCCTGTTCCACCTCTCGATGGGTTTCGCGGTGCTGCGCGCGGGCGGGCTGGAGATCGGCAAGGGCGATTTCGACGGGCTGCACGAATACCCGCGCGGGTTCCGGTTCTGAGGCTCCGCGCGGCGCGGCTTCTCGCGCGCGGGCCCTCGTGATACGCTCAACCTATTGGTGAAACGCATTTCTGCCGTTCCGACGGGCATTCGACCTCACGCGGCGCGGCGAGGAGGTATTGATGGATTTCGGCATTCTGGTCGACGTCGCGATCGGCGTCTGCGCGGTTCTGATCCTGTTCTCGATCGCCGCGAGCGCGGTCAACGAGTTCATTGCCGATACGCTCATGCAACTCCGGGGCAAGGCGCTTGTGAAGGCAGTGGAAACGCTCCTGGAGCGCGAGCTGGAAATGGGCGGCGAAGGGAAGGTGAGTGCGGCGGAGCTCGTGGAGAATTTCTATCGGGACCCGGATATCAGGGTGCTGATGAACGGCAAGCGCCGGCCCTCGGCGATCGAGGCGCGGCGCTATGCGCTGACGATGCTGAAGCTGCTTGCCGAGCGGGGGCCGCTGGCCGGGGCGCTGACCCAGCGGATCGAGGCGGCGCGGAAGGAGGCGGTGCATTCGGTGCAGGCCACCTTCCGGGCGCTCGGCCGCGAGGAGGAGGGCAGCCTGATCGCCGCGAAGCTGGGGGTCGGTGCGGAGATCCTGAAGCGGATCCCGACCGAGAGCGTGAAGACGCTCGACGCGATGGTGACGCGGCTGGAGGCGGAGTTCGACGAGGTGATGGACCGGGCATCGGGCTGGTATCTGCGGCGGACCAAGCTGAACCTTCTCGCCATCGGCCTCGTGCTGGCGGTTGGGTCGAATATCGACATCCTGAGCTATGCCGACCGGATGATCACCGCCGATGACGTGTCGGGGAAGATCGAGATGATCTCCAGGCTGGTCGATTCGGAAGAGCTGGCGACGCGCGTCAAGGACAGCGTCCTGACGGGCAATCGCGACACCGAGCCTGGCGGCTCGCTGTTCGATCCCGAAAAGCTCGGCAAGGTCGAGAGCGAGGTGGCCTACGCCATCGTGCAGCTGGAGTCGTTCGACGTGAAGATCGGCTGGGATTGCCGACCGCACGAGGACGGGCCCTACAACGATCTCGTGCTCCCCGGAGGGTTCTATTGTTCCGAGGGGGACTCGCTGCCCGTTCCGAGCCCGAGCCAGGTCATCGGCTGGGTGCTGATCGCCCTCGGCGTCACCTTCGGGGCGCAGATGTGGTTCGACCTTGTGCGGCGGCTGGTGCGGCTCCGGACGGCGGGGATCACCGGCGGGGTGGCGTCGCGGCCGGAGGGCTGAGCGCGCTTGCGGCGGTAGCGGTTTCGCGGCAGGGAAGGGCTGTCGGTTGAGGAGGTCCCGGAATGCCCGAATTCGGTCCTGTCGTTGAAGGCTGGTCCCCGCCGCCGCGCCCGGAGCGGGTCGCGATGGCGGGGCGCTATGTGCGGCTCGAGCCCCTGGGGGCAGACCATGTGGCGGAGCTGCACGCGGCCAATGCGGCGGCGGATGCGATCTGGGATTACCTGCCCTACGGGCGGTTCGGGTCGGAGGCGGCTTATGGCGCCTGGGTGGCCAGTGTGGCGGGGGGCGACGATCCGCTGTTCTTCGCGCTGCGCGATCTGGAGAGCGGGCGGGCTGCCGGGGTGGCGAGCTATCTCAGGATCGCGCCCGAGGCCGGGTCGATCGAGGTGGGGCATATCAACCTCGCGCCCGCCATGCAGCGGACCCGAGCGGCGACCGAGGCGATGGTCTTGATGATGCGCTGGGCCTTCGAGGCGGGCTATCGGCGCTACGAGTGGAAATGCGATGCGCTGAACCGGCCCTCGCGGCGGGCGGCGGCGCGGCTGGGGCTGAGCTACGAGGGCGTGTTCCGGCAGGCGGCGGTGGTGAAGGGGCGGAACCGCGACACCGCCTGGTACGCGGCGACCGACGCGGAATGGCCGGCGCTCAGGGCGGCGTTCGAGACCTGGCTCGACCCGGCGAATTTCGACGCGGCGGGGCAGCAGCGGCAGAGCCTTTCGGCGCTGACCGCGCCGGTGCTGGTGGCGCGGGACCCGGGGGCATAGGGTTCCGGCGACCGGAGGCGGTGTCTCAGACCACCGCGCGGTGGGCGAGCCGTTCGTCGACCAGCCCGGCGATGGTCTTCAGCGATTGCGCGGTTTCGGCACCGGTTTCGGCCCGGGTCGCGAGATCGCGCGCGGCGGCCTCCAAGGGCGCGTCGTTGGCGCTGCGGGCGACGCCGCCGATGAAGCGGGCGAGATAGTCGATCACCTTGAGGTCGGCCTTGCCGTTCAGGACGGCGGCGGCATGGGCGAGGTCGTCCTGGAAGGCGATGGCGTCGGGGGAGATCCGGTCGTCGGTGACGAGGCGGAGCCCCTTGGGGCGGCAATCGAAGGGCATGAGGTCGAGCACCATCTTCTGGAACTGGCCGAGGCTGGTGAACGGCTTCGACAGGAAGGTGTCGGCCCCGGCAGCGAGCGCCGCCTCCTTCAGCGTGTCCTCGCCCGAAGTGGCGAGCATCAACGGGATCCGCGGCCGGGCGCCCGAGAGGTCGCGGATCAGGTCGAGCCCCGAGCCGTCGGGCAGGCCGAGATCGATCACCACGATCGAGGGCCGGTAGGTCGAGAGATGCCGTGCCGCGGTGCGCAGGCAGTCGGCGCGGCGGACCCGGGCGCCCGAGCGCAGGCACATCAGGCGGAGCGCCTCGGAGGCGAATCGGCTGTCTTCGATTACCAGGACGGTCTGGCCCAGGAGCGGGCGCTCGGCCGTTGGGGGGCGGTTCATGAGGATGTCTTCGATCTTTTCCGGCATCGGTCCCTCCAGGTACTGACCCGGAGAGGTAACGTCGAAACTGACTAAGGAGCGGTTAACCGTGCCGCGCGCTTGCCACCGGTAGCCCGGGCGCTCATAACCGTTTCGACGGACCCGAGGAGGAGAGCATGATCGGCCGACTGAACCATGTCGCCATCGCGGTGCCCGATCTCGAGGCCGCGGCGGCGCAGTACAGCGGCGCGCTGGGTGCCAAGGTGGGCGCGGTGCAGGACGAACCGGAGCACGGGGTTCGGGTGATCTTCATCGAGCTGCCGAACACCAAGATCGAGCTTCTGCACCCCCTGGGCGAGGGCTCGCCCATCGCCGGGTTTCTCGAGAAGAACCCCTCGGGCGGGATTCACCATATCTGCTACGAGGTCGACGACATCCTCGCCGCCCGCGACAGGCTGCAGGCGGAGGGCGCGCGGGTGCTGGGCTCGGGCGAGCCGAAGATCGGTGCCCATGGCAAGCCGGTGCTGTTCCTGCATCCGAAGGATTTCACCGGCACGCTGATCGAGCTGGAACAGGCATGAACGTCGTCTCCGGCATCGTCCTCTTTGCGGTGATCTGGTTCCTGGTGCTGTTCGTGGTGCTGCCGATCCGGCTGGAGACCCAGGGCGACCGGGGCGAGGTAGTGCCGGGCACCCATGAGGGCGCGCCGGCGGAGTTCGACCTCGGCAAGAAGGCGCGTCTGGTGACGGCGATCGCGGTCGTGGTCTGGGCGGTGATCGCGGGGGTGATCCTGTCGGGCTGGATCACGGTGGAGGATCTGGACTGGTTCGGGCGGATGGATCCGCAACCCGGGACCTCCGAGTAGCCTACCGGAAGCTCGGTTCGACTGCGATCGGTTCCGGCATTCCGACGCGGCGCACGCCCGGCGCTCCTGCCTCGTTCCAGCGGAACAGGGTGACATGCCACAGGCCGGGCCGTCGTCGCGAGGGGTCGATCAGGCCCGCATGTCCGGCGTCCCGGATCCTTTCGGCAGCCTTCCAGGGCAACGGTTCCTCGCCGGCCTCAAGCGCGCTGCGCCAGGGTTGCCGAGCGAGGTCGTAGAGCGTCGCCGCGTCCGGGTTGCGGAGGTCGAGGAGCGCACACCGGTCCAGCTCATAGGTGAGGAGGACGCGGGGAGGGTCGTCCGGTTTCACATATTGCCCGATGGCGATGCGGGCGCTGAGTTCGTCCGGGCTCAGATAGAGCGCGTCCTGACCCTTTCGGTTGAAGCGGGCGGCGGGACGGTCCGGGTGGCCGCGCGCGAGGCTCAGTTCCGCGTCCCGGGCGAAGGCGATCTTCACGAAAGTGCCGCCGACCCGGGTGAGGATCGCATCAGGCATGGCGTCAGGCCGTCTGCCGCCGGCTTTCCAGCCTGTGGAACAGATGGGTGAAGGTGGCGGCGCCGAGGATCGGGATGAAGAGGTTCACCACCGGCAGCGTCAGCGGTGCGGCCATCAGCGCGCCGGCGGCCCAGATCGTCGCGGCGTGGCGGCGGCGGGCGGCTTTGGCGCCGGCGCGGCCGAGGCGGCGCAGCGCGACGAGCTGGAAATATTCGCGGCCGAGCAGGAACCCGTTCAGCGCGATGAAGATGATGGGCGCGACGGGGGCGAGGAAGAGATAGGTGATGAGCGCGAGGATGTTCGCGGCGATCAGGACGCCCATGGCGGAAAGCCCGTCGCGGAGGCCCTCGGCGAGGCCGAGGGGCGTGGCGGGCGGCAGGCCCGGGTAGTGGCGCTCCTCGACCGCGTCGGCCACCTCGTCGAGGAAGAGCGAGATGAAGGCCGAGGCGACCGGCATCATCAGGAAGACCGAGAGCACCAGCATCAAGGGGATCGCGGCCCAGGAGACCGCGTCGTCGATCCAGTCGATCTCGCCGACCCAGGGCAAGTAGAGCGTGTCGGGCAGGAGCCAGCCGAGCCCGGCCGCGACGAGCCAGGACAGGCCCGCCAGCAACGCCACGGTGAGGCCCAGCCCCTTCAGGAGCACCGCGCGGAAGCGCGGGTCGGTGATCTGGGCCAGCGCGGCGAGGAAGGAATTGAGGATCATGCGTCGAGCCAGGTGGTGATCGCGTCGAGATCGGGGCGCGGGCGCTCGGGCGGGGCGTTGCGCGGGGTGCCGATATGGATGAGACCGGCGATGAATTCGCCTTCGGCGAGGCCGAGTTCGGTCTGCGCGAAGCCGGGATCGTGCGAGGCCCAGCCGGAAAGCCAGTTGGCGCCCCAGCCCGAGGCGAGCGCGGCGTTGAGCATGGCGGTGCAGACCGCGCCCGCCGAGAGGATCTGTTCGATCTCGGGCACCTTGGCGACCGACTGCGGCCGGGCCACCACGGCGACCGCGAGATCGGCCTGGGCGAACTGCGATTGCATCTTGTCGATCTTCTCGGACTCGATCCCCAGTGCGGCGCCGCGGGCGGGCACGGCGGCGGCGAGCCGTTCGAGCGCGCCGCGTTCCAGCACGATGAAGCGCCAGGGTTCGAGCTTGCCGTGATCGGGGCTGCGCGCGGCGGCCTCGAGGATCGGACGCAGCGCGGCGCGGTCGGGCACCGGGGCGGTCAGGGTCTTGGCCGGGGTCGAGCGGCGCGAGAGCAGGAAGGCCAGGGCCTCGGGGTTCGGATTTGGCATCGGATCTCCAGTGTCGTCCGGGTCATGTCGGTATCGCGGCCGGGCCGGTCAAGCACCGAGGCCGAAACCCTGGGCGAGATCGGCGATCCAGTCGTCGACGAAACGGTCGAATTGCGGACCCGGCTGGCGGGCAGCGAGCGTCGCGGCCATGGGGTCGGGCACCCGGATCGCGCTGCCCGAGAGCTCTTCCATGACAGCGTGGCCGCAGAACGGAACGTGGGCCTCGGAATAGCCGCCTTCATGGACGAGGACCAGCCTGCCGCCGCAGATTTCCGCCGCCAGTGCCTTGGTTTTCTGCGTCATGGCGCGGAAGGTCTCTTGCGTGGCGAGCATCCGTGAGAGCGGGTCGAAGGCACCGGCATCGTAGCCGCAGGCAACGACGATGGCGTCCGGCGCGAACGCGCGGATCGCCGGCAGCGCGATCCGGTCGAGCGCGGCGAGATAGGCCTTGTGGCCGGCGCCGGGCGGCAGAGGAAGATTGAAGTTCGCGCCGTAACCTGTTCCTTTACCGAGATCTTCGGCGCTGCCGGTGTCGAGCGGGTAGTTGCGTTCCTGGTGCAGCGAGATCGTGAGCACGTCGGGGTCTTCGTAGAAGATCGCCTCGGTGCCGTTGCCGTGATGCACGTCCCAGTCGAGCACCGCGATGCGGCTTGCCTTGCCTTCGGCGCGGGCGGCCTCGATGGCGATGGCGATATTGGCGAGAAGGCAGAAGCCGTTCGGCCAGTCGGGCAGGCAATGGTGCCCGGGCGGGCGCGAGAGGGCATAGGCGTTGGCGAGCCTGCCGTCGAGCACCGCGAGGAGCGCGGCCTTGGCGAGGCCGGCGGAGAGGCAGGCGATCTCAAAGCCACCGGGGCCGAAAGGGGTGCGGAGGCCGATCTCGCCGCCGCCCGCGTCGGACATCGCCTTGAACCGGTCGAGATAGTGGGCCGGGTGGACGTGGAGCAGGTCGTCGCGCGTGGCGGGATCGGCGGAAGAAAGGTGAAGTTCGGCGGAGAGGCCACTGACATCCATGATGTTTTTCAGGCGACGCTTGGTTTCCGGGTTTTCGGGCAGCCCGCCAGCGGCGAGCGGCTGGACGAAACCGCCGACCTGCATGGTGAGCGCATAGGCGCCGCCGGAATGCCAGAAGCAGCGCTCGTCCCAGAAGAAGCCGGTGGTCATTGGGCCTGTCCCCCCATTAGGTTTCGCGCCATGGCGCGCCCCAAGGCCAAGGATCTACCGGACCTGACGCATCTCGCAAGAGCGGGGGCGGAGATTGCCGTGCGGGTGACGCCCGGCGCGGCGCGGGCCGGGATCGATCCGCCGGGGCCGGAGGGTGGTCCGCTGCGGATCCGGGTGGGCGAGCTGCCCGAGAAGGGCCGCGCCACGGCGGCGGCGCAGGCGCTTCTGGCGAAGGCCCTGGGCATCGCGAAGACGCGGCTCGTGCTGGTCAGCGGCGCCGCGTCGCGGGACAAGGTGTTCCGGATCGATTGAGCGGGGGGGGTCAGCCCTTCGACGGGCGCAGCCGGTAGACGCCTTCGGGCAGGTTCAGGGCGGCGGCGAGATCGCGGAGCTGGGAGGGCGACAGGGTGATGGTGAGCACCGTGTCGTTGCGCGGATCGAGCTGTTCGAGGGTCACGCAATCGTCGAAGGCGTTGACGATCACGTCTTCCTGACGATGCGCCGCGGGTTCGTCGACCAGGGTGATCACGGTGGCGTCGAAATCGTGCTCGATGGTGAACATGGGTCCGGGTCTCCGCTGGCTGCCTCTCTCGGGCCTAGCGTGGCACGTTTGCCGGGGCAAGGCGCCGCCGGGGGAGTTCCCGCTGGACCCGGGCGCGGGTGGCTGTATCATTGCGGAAAACGAAGGTCAGAGGCAGCGAATGCGGATCCTTTCCATCCTGTGCGCCTGCGTGGCGCTTGTCGGCTGCGACGGTGTGGTCGTGTCGGACGGCGGCGGCACGGCGCCCACGAGCCAATCCTCCTCCGGCCCCTCGCGGGGCTCGCTCCAGATGTTCCGGGCGGTGGTGGCGCGGGTCGAGCCGGTGGCCGAACAGGTCTGCCGCGAACGGACCCGGGGCGCGAACTGCAATTTCAAGATCGAGGTCGTCGACGATCCGCGGGAGCCGCCCAACGCATATCAGCGGCTCGACCAGAGCGGGCGTCCGGTGCTGGGCTTCACCGTGGCGCTGATCGCGGATGTGCAGAATGCCGACGAGCTGGCCTTCGTGATGGGCCACGAGGCGTCGCACCATATCGAGGGGCATATCCCGCAGACCCAGCAGCGGGCGATCGAGGGCGCTCTTCTGGGCAGCGTGGTTGCGACCGTGCTGGGCGGCAGCGCCGAGACGGTGCAGACGGCGCAGCGGATCGGCGGCACGGTGGGCGCGCGGCGATTCGCCAAGGAATTCGAGCTGGAGGCCGATGCGCTGGGCACTGTGATCACCAAGCGCGCCGGGTTCGACCCGGTTCGCGGCGCGCAGTATTTCAGCCGTATCCCCGATCCGGGCAACCAGTTCCTTGGCACCCACCCGCCGAACAGCCAGCGGATTGCCACCGTGAGGCGTGTGGCGGCCTCGCTCTGACAGCCTTGAATTGATCTCGATCAAGGCGTTTCACCGCTTTCCGTGAGAGCCTCTCCCGGCATTGAGCCAGGAGGGGCCCGCCATGTGCAACGCATCCCGATTCGAACAGCATGCCCGGCTAGTCGCCCGCATGGGAGATGCGCTCGGGGTGGATCTCGAGACCCGCGTGCAATCCGGGGAGTTGCCGCCGGAGGTTCTCGACGATCTCGTCTTCGAATGCCTGGGATGCCCGAAGCCGGGCACGTGCGAACGCTGGCTCGATGCGCAAGAGGAGCCCGTGACGGCGGCGCCGGAATACTGCCGCAACAAGATTGCGCTCGAAGCGATGGCGGCGCAGCGGTGACTGGCGCCGGGGCTGCCTGGCGGATGGAGGCGATGTGCGACGCTCTGGGCGTGCGCGTGTCGCCGGAGGAGCACGCTGTCATGGCGGGCCGATGCGCCAATTGCGACAAGGGCGAGCTTTGCCGTCTTTGGCGGATCGTGGGCGTTTCCGAACCGGGCCGGGCGCCGGGCTATTGCCTGAACGCCGAAAAGATCGAGGCGTTGGCGCTGGCCGGCTAGGCCCGGCGTCGGGGAGCAGGTTTCGCGTCCGGTGCCCCAGGGGCTCCGGGCGCGAAACGCGTTCGGGACATGCGCTTTTCGCCATTGAACCCCTTGGATTTCCGCGTTTCTATCGTTTCGAACAGGCGGTGAGCGGGGATCCGGAAATATGGCCGACGCGCGTGATGCGCTTGCCGCGCTCGAGGGCGTCGCGCGGGACTATCAGGATCAGACCGGACAGCACCGGACCGCATCGCCGGAAGCGCTTTCGGCCATTCTCACGGCGCTGGGCCATGTTGCGGGCGCCGATGGCGGGTTCGACGCGGCGCTGGCCGCGGAGGTGGCGCGGCGGGCGGCGCGGGTGCTGCCGGAGTGGCTCGTTATGGCCGAGGGGAGCGTGCCCCCGGTCGTGCCCGAGGGGGCGTGGCGGCTGACCCTGGAGGACGGGGCGGAGCTCGAGGGCAGGGGCGCCTTGCCCGCGCTGCCCCTGGGCCGGCACCGGCTGAAGGCGGGCGGTGAGAGCTGTTGGCTGCTCTCTGCGCCGCCGGCCCTGCCGCTGCCCGAACGGGGCTGGGGCGTGGTGCTGCCGCTCTACGGGCTGCGCGATGCGGCGACGGGCGGGCTGGGCGATTATCGCGACCTTGCCGAGGCGCTGCGCGCGCTCGGCGGGCTTGGCGCCGGGTTCGTCGGCATCAACCCGATCCATGCGGGTCTGCCGACCGATCCGGGGGCGATCAGCCCCTATTCGCCCTCGCACCGGCGCCGCTTCGCGGTGATGCATCTCCATGCGCCGGGCGAGGTACCGGCGCCGGGCGGCGATCTGGTGGATTATCCGGCGGCGATCTCGGCGCGGATGGCCGCGCTTTCGGCGGCGTTCGCGGCAGGCGGCGGGGCGGATCCGGGCTTCGCCTCCTATCTGGCCCGCGAGGGCGAAGCGCTGGAGCTCTTCGCGACCTACGAGGCGCTGGCCGAGGTCTACGGGCCTTGCTGGGACCGCTGGCCCTTGGCGCTGCAATCGGCCGAGGCGCCCGAGGTGGCGGCGTTCCGGGCGGAGAACGCAGCGCGGATCCGCTTTCATTCCTGGCTGCAATACCTTGCCGAAAAACAGCTTTCCGAGGTCGCGTCCGACGCGCGCGGAGCCGGGATGGCGCAGGGGCTCTATCTCGACCTTGCCGTCGGCACCCATCCGAACGGGGCCGAGACCTGGTGCGACCCGGAGCCCTTCGCCTATGGCGTCTCGCTCGGCGCGCCGCCGGATTCGTTCTCCGAGACCGGGCAGGTCTGGCACGTGGCGCCGTTCAACCCGCGCGCCCTGGCGGCGGACGGGTTTGCGGCGCTGGCGGCGACCTTGCGCACGCAACTGAAATTCGCGGGCATGCTGCGGGTCGATCATGTCCTGGGCTTCGAGCGGGCCTTCTGGGTGCCCCGGAGCGGCGCGGGAACCTATGTGACGATGCCGCGCGAGGCGATGCTGGCCGTGGTGCGGATCGAGGCGGCGCGGGCCGGCGCGGTGATTGTCGGCGAGGATCTCGGGAACATTCCCAAAGGGTTGCAGGACGCACTTCAGGCTTCTGGGGTGCTGGGTTGCCGGGTGGCGATGTTCGAGCACGGCCGGCCGGCGGCGGACTACCCCGAGGCGGTGCTGACCGCGTTCGGTACCCATGACCTGCCGACCTGGCGCGGCTGGCGCGAGGGGCGCGACATCGCGGCGCGGCGGCAGATCGGCGGGATGGATGCGGCCGACGACGCCTGGCTGTCGCAGGAGCGCGCCGCCGAGGTGGCGCGGTTCGACGCGGTGCTGGGCGAGGCGCCGGGCGATCCGGACACTCTCCACGGCTTTCTGGGCGCCACGCCCTCGCGGCTTGTGGCGCTGCAGATCGAGGACATCCTCGACGTCGCCGACCAGCCGAACCTGCCGGGCACGGTGGATGAGTACCCGAATTGGCGGCGGCGGCTGCCGGTGGGGGCGGCGGGGCTTGCCGGCGAGCCCCGGCTGGCCCGGGCGGCGGAGATCATGGCCGGGGCCGGACGCGCTGGCGCAGGGCGCCGGGGCGACGTATAGGGAGGCCCCATGAGGCAAACCAGTGCAGAACCCGCGGACGGGCAGGCGAACGGAGACGTGGCGCTTGCCGCGCTCTGCCGCTCGGCCCTGATCGACGAGGCCGAGGCGGTCCGCGCCTTCGCCGAACGGATGGGCCCGGAGATGGTCGCCGCGGTGCGGCTGATCCACGAATCGACCGGCCCGCTGATCGTCGCCGGGATCGGCAAGTCTGGCCATGTGGCGGGCAAGATCGCCTCGACCTTCCGGTCACTGGGCAAGGCGGCGATCTTCCTGCATCCGGGCGAGGCGAGCCACGGGGATCTGGGCCTTGTGGGCGCCGATTGCGTGCTCCTGATCCTGTCGAATTCGGGCGAGACCACCGAGCTTTCGGACCTGCTGCATTACGCGCGGGTGCATGGCAATCCGATCGTGGCGGTGACGGCGCTGGAGAGTTCCACGCTGGCGCGGGCGGCGCAGGTGACGATCGCCCATGGCAAGGTGGCGGAGGTCGATCCGAACGGGCTCGCGCCCACCACCTCGACCACGCTGTCGCTGGCCATCGGCGACGCGCTCGCTGTGGGCGTGACGCAGCTTCTGGGCACCCAGCCCGAGGATTTCCGGCGCTATCATCCGGGCGGCAAGCTCGGGACCATGCTGCTGACGGTGGGCGACCTGATGGCGCGGGGCGATGCGCTGCCGCTTGTCGCGCCGGGCGACAGCATGGCCGAGACCGTGGTGACGATGACCGAGAAGGCGCTGGGCGTGGCCATCGTGGTCGAGGGTGGCGCGCTTTGCGGGATCATCACCGATGGCGACATGCGCCGCCACGCGGACCGGCTCTGGACCTCGAAGGCGGGAGAGATCGCGACGCGGGGGCCGGTCACGGTGCGCCCGGAGATGCTGGCGACGGAGGCGCTGCGGCTGATGACCGAAAGGAAGATCACGAGCTTCGTCGTGACCGGCGCGGATGGCCGGCTGGAGGGGCTCTTGCACATGCATGACGTGCTGCGTGCGGGGGTGGTCCTGTGAAGACGGTGATCCTGATCCCGGCGCGCTATGCCTCGACCCGCTATCCGGGAAAGCCGCTCGTGGTGCTGAAGGGCAGGGACGGCGCGAAGACCCTGATCCAGCGGACCTGGGAGACCGGGATGGCGGTGCAAGGGGTCGACAAGGTGTTGGTGGCCACCGATGACGAGCGGATCGCTGAGGCGGTCACGGGCTTCGGCGGCGAGGTGGTGATGACCGGCGAGGCCTGCCGCAACGGCACCGAGCGCTGCGCGGATGCGCTGGAGCGGCTGGGGGAGAGTTTCGACATCGTGGTGAACCTGCAGGGCGATGCGCCGCTGACGCCGCCCTGGTTCGTGGAGGACCTGATTGCCGGCCTGTCGGGACGGCCCGAGATGGGGGTGGCGACGCCGGTGCTGCGCTGCGATCCGGGCACCTATGCGCGGTTCCGCGAGGACCGGATGGTGGGCCGCGTCGGCGGCACCACGGCGGTCTTCGCGCGCGACATGTCGGCGCTCTACTTCTCGAAGGAAGTGGTGCCGTTCCTGCCCTATCCGGACGTGCCCGAGCCGCCGGTCTTTCACCATGTCGGCGTCTATGCCTACCGGCCCGAGGCGCTCTTGCGCTACATGGGCTGGGAGGTGGGGCCGCTCGAGACCAACGAGGGGTTGGAGCAGCTGAGGTTTCTCGAGAATGGCGAGCGGGTGCTCTGCGTCGAGGTCGAGGGCCGCGGCCGGGTGTTCTGGGAGCTGAACAACCCGGTCGACGTGGCGCGGATCGAGAGCGTGCTCTGATCGAGCGCCTTCGGCGCACAGGATGCGTTTGCGCCGCCTCCGGCGTCGCGGCGGGAGGGGGCGCTGCCCCCTCGGCGCTGACGCGCCTCACCCCCGGGATTTTCCGGACCCAAAGAGGAATTGCCGGTGGGTCACAAGGGGGTCGTGGGCCGGCTCGATGCCGAAGGGCGGCAAGATCGCCCTTATGGCCGTTTCCGGGTGTCGAAGCGACCTCCCGCGAGGCCATTGTCGGCGGTGCGGGCTGCCGGTAGCGTGGCGGCATGGCGAGAGATGACAGGCTGATCGCGGAGGTCGCGGCCCGGCGCGACGAGCTGGTTGCGCTGACCCAGGCGTTGATCCGGATTCCGACGCTGAACCCGCCGGGGCGGCATTACCGCGAGATCTGCGAGCTGTTGCAGGCACGGCTGGCGCACGCGGGCTTTGCCTGCGAGCTGCTCAGGGCCGAGGAGGCACCCGGCGACAGCGACCGCTACCCGCGATGGAACCTGGTGGCGCGGCGTGATGGCGCGCGGGCCGGGGAGTGCGTGCATTTCAACGGCCATACCGATGTGGTCGAGGTGGGCCATGGCTGGAGTGTCGATCCGTTCGGCGGCGAGGTCCGCGAGGGCCGGGTCTACGGACGCGGAGCCTGCGACATGAAGGGCGGGATCGCGGCGGCGGTGGTGGCGGCGGAGGCGTTCCTGGCCGTGTGCCCGGATTTTGCGGGCGCCGTCGAGATCTCCGCCACCGCGGACGAGGAGACCGGCGGCTATGGCGGCGTCGCCTGGCTGGCCGAGCGGGGGTACTTCGCGCCCGAGAAGGTGCAGCACGTGATCATTCCCGAGCCTTTGAACAAGGACCGGGTCTGCCTCGGGCACCGGGGTGTGTGGTGGGCGGAGATCGAGACGCAGGGGCGAATCGCCCATGGCTCGATGCCGTTTCTGGGGGATTCGGCGATCCGTCATATGGGGGCGGTCCTGAAGGAGATCGAGGAGCGGCTCCTGCCGGCGCTGGCGGCCCGGCGGACGGAAATGCCGGTGGTGCCGGAGGGGGCGCGGGCCTCGACGCTCAACATCAACTCGGTCCATGGCGGCGAGCCGGAGCCCGAGGAGGGGTTCGACGGTTTCCCCGCGCCCTGCGTCGCCGACCGCTGCCGGATCGTGATCGACCGGCGCTTCCTGATCGAGGAGGAGATCGGCGCGGTGAAGGGGGAGATCCGGGCGCTTCTGGAGGGCGTGCGCGAGGGCCGGCCGGGATTTTCCTACGGGATCAGGGAGTTGTTCGAGGTTCTGCCCTCGATGGCGCCGGCCGATGCGCCCATCGTCCGGCACACGGCGGCGGCGGTGGAGCGGGTTCTGGGGCGGCCGCCGGAGATGGTGGCTTCGCCCGGGACCTACGATCAGAAGCATATCGACCGGATCGGGCGGCTTCGGAACTGCATCGCCTACGGGCCGGGGGTGCTCGACCTGGCGCATCAACCCGACGAATGGGTGGGGATCGACGACATGGTGGAGAGCGCGCAGGTGATGGCGCTGGTCCTGGGCGGCATCCTGGCGCGGTAGCCCGCCGCGAGACCCATTGACGAAAGCGCCGTTCGGGCGCAGATCAGCCATGTGCAACCGCCGCTCGGTCGCGAGCGGTTTTTTTCGGGTATCTCGCGGTGTTTCCTATCGGTCTGATCGGCTTCTTTGCCGTGACTCTGTGTGTCCTGTTCCTGCTCGGGATGACACTCTATCACCTCCTGCTCGTCCTCAGGTACCGGCGGTGGCGCGGGCCTGATCCGGTGCCGGCGGCACAATGGGACGCGGCCGACCTGCCGATGGTGACAGTGCAGCTGCCGACCTATAACGAGGGGAGGCTGGCGGCGCAGAGCCTGGAGCTGGCGGCGGCGCTCGACTACCCGCATGACCGTCTCGAGATCCAGCTTCTGGACGATTCCGACGATGGCGTGACCACGGCGATCGCGCGGGCCAAGCTCGAGGAGCTGCAGGCGCGCTATCCGGCGATCCGCTTCGCCTATTTCCACCGCACCAACCGGGCGGGGTTCAAGGCCGGGGCGCTGCGGAACGGGGTGGCGGCGGCGCGGGGCGGCTATTTCGCGATCTTCGACGCGGATTTCGTGATCCCGGCGGATTTCCTGCGGCGGGTGATCCATTTCTTTCGGGATCCGGGTGTCGGCGCGGTGCAGGCGCGCTGGGATTACCTGAACCATGACAGCCGGATCTTCACGCGGCTTCAGGCGAACAAGCTCGACATGCACCAGATGTTCGAGCAGACCGCGCGGGCCCGGTCCGGGCTGCCGGTGATCTTCCACGGCACCGCCGGGATCTGGCGCGCCGAGGCGCTGGCCGATGGCGGCGGCTGGGACTGCATCAGCGAGGTGGAGGATGTCGAGCTGACGGTGCGGGCGGCGGCGAAGGGCTGGCGGATCGTCTATCTCGACCATTACCGGCTCCTGTCGGAGCTGCCCGAGACGGTGCTGGGCTTCGTGCGCCAGCAGATGCGCTGGAAGCGGGGCTGGACCCGGGTCGTGGTGCATTACACCGGGTTTCTCCTGAAGGCGCGGATGTCCTGGCGCGACCGGCTGGACCTGTTGCAGCGGATCCATCTGAGCTGGGGACCGCTTTTTGCGCTGGTGATGACGCTGAGCGTCCTGCCCTATTTCATGGTGGCCGACCGGCTCGGGCTCTCCTTGCCGGCGGCGGGGCTCTATCTCGCGAGCCTCGCCTTGTCGCTGACGGTGCGGCATTTCGAGGGGCGGACGCTGGCGGAGGATCCGGCGGCGCGGCCGCCGTTGGCGCTCGGGCCGGTGCAGGCGGCGGCGATGGCGCGGTTGCCGCTCAGCTATCTCGTCATGAGCCTTGGCATGCTCTGGCCCCTTACCCAGGCGACGCTGGAGGGATTCCGGCCGGGGCAGGTTTGGGAGGTGACGCCGAAGACGGCGACGACGCCGGGGTCGACGGGGCATTTCCAGGCTGCCGGGCGCATCGCGGGGCTGCCGGGCTATGTCTGGGGGACCATCGCGCTGAGTCTGGCCGGGGCGGTTCTGGGCGTGCTGTCGCTCGTGCTGTTTTATCCAGTGGCCACAATGTTTTACGTGATGCTGGCCCTGGGGAGCGGCTGGGTCGGGCGGGAGCTGGTGCGGGACCTCGGGGCCGGGGCCGCGCGGGCCGTGGCGCCGGCGGCGGGACCAGTCGGGGCGGGCCGGTAGGCCGCGCACAACCTGTACACAACCTGTACACAACCCGTACACCGGCGGTGCCGGTTTTCACGCGGAGCGCCCGTTCCGGGCGCATTTTCCCGCTCTCGCCTCCGGGCTCCGCCCTCCGGCTCGGGCCGCCCCTGGCCGGTGTCGCGCCTCAGGGGCGCGGGACGGGGTGGTTGTCGATGAGGCGGATGCCGTCGATCCAGGCGGCGGCGAGGAGGCGGGCCGGTTCGGTGGCGGCGGAGAGCGGGCGGAGCCCGTCCTCGGCGCGGAGTTCGAGATATTCGACCTGCGTGAAGCCGGCGGCGCGGATCGCGGTGCGGGCGGCGGCGAGCGCCGCGTCGGCGGGTGTGCCCCCGGCAATGGCGTTTGTGGCCGCGTCGAGCGCGGCTGGGAAGGCGGGCGCGGCGGCGCGGCCCGCTTCGGTGAGGCGGCGGTTGCGCGAGGAGAGGGCGAGCCCGTCGGGATCGCGGACCGTCGGGCAGGGCACCACTTCGGTCGGGATGTCGAGATCGCGTGCCATGCGGCGGACCAGCTGAAGTTGCTGGTAGTCCTTCTCGCCGAAATAGGCGCGGGTGGCGCCGGTCTGGAGGAAGAGTTTCGCGACCACGGTCGCCACCCCGTCGAAATGGCCGGGCCGGCCGTCGCCGCAGAGGCCCTGGCTGAGGCCGGAGACGCTGACCGTGGTGGCGAAGCCTTGCGGGTAGATTTCCTCGACCGGCGGGGCGTAGAGCGCGGCGATGCCGAACGGGGCGAGGAGGGCGAGATCCCCGTCCTCGGTGCGGGGGTATTTCGCGAGATCGGTGGGGTCGTTGAACTGCGCGGGGTTGACGAAGATCGTCACGATCACGCGGGAATTTCCGTCGAGCGCGGCGCGGACGAGGCTGAGATGGCCTTCGTGCAGCGCGCCCATGGTGGGCACCACGCCGACGCTGTGGCCCTCGGATTTCCAGCCCGCGACGGTTTCGCGGAGCGCGGCGCGGCTGCGCAGAACGGGGAAGGTCACGGTCTCTTCTCCGGAGCGGTATCGGCGAAGACATGTTCGGGGCCCGGGAAACGGCGCGCGCGAACCTCCTCGGCATAGGTGGCGATGGCGGCCTCGGCGTCCTGGCCGAGCGCGGCATAGCGCTTGACGAATTTCGGCTGGAACGCCCCGAAGACGCCGAGCATGTCGTCGGTCACAAGAACCTGGCCATCGCAGGCGGGCGAGGCGCCGATGCCGATGGTGGGGATCGGCACCGCCCCGGTCACGGTGCGGGCGAGGCTTTCGGGGATCTTCTCGAGGACCACCGAGAAGGCGCCGGCTTCGGCCACGGCCCCGGCGTCCTCGAGCACGCGGGCGGCGGCTTCGCCGCGCCCCTGGACGCCGTAGCCGCCGAAGGCGTGGACCGATTGCGGGGTGAGGCCGATATGGGCCATCACGGGGATGCCGCGGGCGGTGAGGAAGCCGATGGTGGGCGCCATGGCGGTGCCGCCTTCAAGCTTGACCGCACCGGCGCCGGTCTCGGCCATGATCCGCGCGGCATTGCGGAACGCCTGGGCGGGGCTTTCCTCGTAGCTGCCGAAGGGCATGTCGACGACCATCAGCGCGCGCTCCAGCCCGCGTTCGACGGCCTGCGCGTGCAGGATCATCATCTCCATGGTCACGCCGAGGGTCGAGGGCAGGCCGTGGATCACCATGCCGACGCTGTCGCCCACCAGGACCACGTCGCAATGCGGATCGGCCCAGCGGGCCATGGGCGTGGTATAGGCGGTGAGCGAGACGAGGGGGGTGCCGCCCTTGGCGGCGCGGATCGTGGCGGCCGTGTGCCGGCCCTTCGCGGTTGGATTCGCGCTCATCTGCCGGCTCCTCCGAAACTCAGCCGGGCCCCTATAGCGCCCCGCGCGGGGCTTGGCCATGCGCCGAAGGTCCGAGCGCCGGGAGCGGGCCGGCGCCCCCGACGGGTGATTTCCCCTTGATCGTCCGGCATCGGCTATGGGAGCCTTCCCCAAGCCTCCGGTGAGGGGGCATTCCGGGGGAAAAACCATGCGTCCTTTCAAGAAGCTGATCCTGTCCGCCGCCGTTCTGGCGCTTGCCGCTGGCGGGGCACTGGCGGCGGAGACCGCGATCACCATCGGCATGCAGCTCGAGCCGCCCAATCTCGACCCGACCGGCGGGGCCGCGGCGGCGATCGACGAGGTGGTCTATGCCAATGTCTTCGAGGGGCTGACGCGGTATCGCGAGGACGGGTCGGTGGTGCCGGCCCTGGCGGAAAGCTGGGACATTTCCGGGGACGGCACGGTCTATACGTTCCACCTGCATTCGGGCGTGAAGTTCCATGACGGCACCGCGATGACGGCCGAGGACGTGAAATTCTCGTTCGACCGGGCGCGGGCGGAGGAGTCGACCAATGCGCAGAAAACGCTGTTCGCGGGGATCGTGGACGTGGCGGCGGTGGACGACCTGACGGTGCAGGTGACGCTGGCGGCGCCCGATGGCGGGTTCCCCACCAAGATGGCCTGGGGCGATGCGGTGATCGTGGCGCCGGAGAGCATCGGCGACGCGGCGACGCATCCGGTGGGGACAGGGCCGTTCAAATTCGTGCGCTGGGTGCAGGGCGACCGGGTAGAGCTGGAGCGGAACCCGGATTACTGGGGGCCGGCGCCGGCGCTGGAGCAGGCCACGTTCAAGTTCATCTCGGACCCGAGCGCGGCCTTCGCGGCGGTGATGGCGGGGGATATCGACGCCTATCCGAACTTTCCGGCGCCGGAGACGCTGTCGCAGTTCAAGGCAGATCCGCGGTTCAAGCTGATCATCGGTTCCACCGAGGGCGAGACGATCCTGGCGATGAACAACAAGTCGCCGGTGCTATCGGACATGAGGGTGCGCGAGGCGATCGCCCATGCCATCAACCGGCAGGAAATCATCGACGGGGCGATGTTCGGCTATGGCACGCCGATCGGAACGCATTTCGCGCCGCACAATCCCGAATACATCGACCTGACCGCGCAGTCGGAGTACGACCCGGAGAAGTCGCGGGCGCTTCTGGCCGAGGCGGGCCATGGCGGTGGGCTGAAACTGTCGCTGAAGCTGCCGCCGCCGGTCTATGCGCGCCGTGGCGGCGAGATCATCGCGGCGGAGCTGAAGGCGGTGGGGATCGAGACGGAGATATCCAACCTCGAATGGGCGCAGTGGCTGGAGGAGGTGTTCCGCGGCAAGGATTTCGATCTGACCATCGTGAGCCATACCGAGCCGATGGACATCAATATCTACGCGCGGCCGGAGTATTATTTCCAGTACGATGACCCGGAGTTCCAGGAGCTGATGGCAGAGCTGGACGTGGAGGACGACCCGGCGGCGCGGTCGGCGCTGCTGAAGGCGGCGCAGAAGAAGATCGCGGATGATTACGTGAACGGCTATCTGTTCCAGCTCGCGCGGACCGGGGTGGCGAATGCGAAGATCGAGGGGCTCTGGGCGAATGCGCCGACCCAGGCGAACGATCTGACCGGGGTGCATTGGGATGAATAGCATTCGGGGCTGATTTTTCTTTGCGGACCGGCCCCTTGCGGCTAGCCTCGCGGCGAGGGGCGATTGGGACCGGTTACGATGATCACAATCCTGGAATACGGGCAGCTTTCGAACGCGGTCTACGAAGACAGCCCCTCGGTTCCGGGCTTTACCTGCCGGCAGTTCCATTCGGGGCTGGGCGAGGGGATGCAGGCTGCGGTCTTCACCAAGGGGCAGAAGACGGTGGTGGCGTTCAAGGGCACCACGCCGACCCAGGTGAGCGATCTGGTGGCCGACCTGAAGATCGGCACCGGGTTCAATACCAGCTATTTCTCGGCCGCCGAGCGGTTCACCCAGCAATATGCGAACGTGCCCGACCTTGTGGTGACCGGCCATTCGCTGGGCGGCGCCATCGCGCAGACGGTGGGCAACCGGCGGCGGATTCCCTTCGTGTCGTTCAACGCGCCGGGGGTGGCGATCCTCGCCTCGCAGAACCTGCATACGGCGAATGTGGGGATGTTCGCGCTTCGAGTGGCGGGCGGGACGCTTTCGATGCTGCGCCACCCGATGCAGGCGATGCGCGATATCGGTTCGGCGTTCCACGATTCGCTCGGGATCAACGTGCGGCTGACGCTGGACCCGGTCAGCATGATCGGGCTGCATTACGGGCCGGTGGTGAACCTCTCCGGTGCGCCGGACATCGCGAGCGCCCACAGCATGGATACGGTGATGGCGGCGCTGCGGCGGAACTCCTACGGCAACGTCACCTTCCCGGGCTGACGCGCCAAGAGGGCGGTGCCCCCTGATCCGCGCGGGCAGGTTCAAGGAACGACGTGAAAACGCCCGGTCCGGGACCGGGCGCTTATGAAATGATCTCCCTTGCGGGACTCAGTTTGCCGCTTCGTCCGGAAGCTCGCAGGAGGCGTTCACGCAGGCGTCCTTTTCCTTGGGCGAATCGTCGTCTTCACCGTCGTCGCCGTCGCCGTCGTCGCCATCGTCATCGTCGTCGCCATCGTCGGTCACCACCTCGTCGTCGTCATCGTCGCTGACGGTCGGCCGCTTCGGATCCTCGCCGCCGTCGCCGCGATGAGGGGGCTCGTCGATCGTGGCGGTGGCCAGGTCGGCGAGGCCGACTGCCAGGTCGGGGCAGGTCGAGAGCATGTAGTCGAGCAGCCGCGGGAAGTCGCGGCGCTCGGCGATCTTCTTGTAGAGCGGCGCCTGGAGGCGCGTATCGGTGGTGCAAAGCCCCTCGGGCAGGTGCACCGCGACGGCCGTGTCGCTGGCAAGCTCGTCCGATCCGGCCATGCCGGCCGCCGGTGCGAGAACCAGACAGGCAAAGCCCGCCGAGATGCCAAGGCGTTTAACGTAGTCGGAATACTTCATGGTAAGCCCCTAATCCTGGCGGTACCCGCCATACCTTTACAGTTCCACCAACGCCGCGAAGGTATCCCTTCGCCACATTCGGCACCAGATTTCTGCGCATTACCGCCTTAGATTCAATGAATTTTCCCAACAACACCGCGTGATCTTCCGGATTGTTGCGCGGAGGACGACATTCGATTGCAGATGGCACAGGGGGCGGGCCTGATCTAACGTCGCGGCCATGGCCCGCTTCCTCGTTTCCCGGCTCCTTTCGCTCCTGGTCTCGCTCGCCGTGGCGAGCCTGGTGATCTTCGCCGCGGTGGAAGTGGTGCCCGGCGATCCGGCCGCCTTCATGCTGGGGCTGAACGCCGCGCCGGACACCGTGGCGGCGCTCCGGGCCGAGCTCGGCCTCGACGGGGCGCTGCCGGCGCGGTACCTCGTGTGGCTCGGCGGCATGATGACCGGCGATTTCGGGTTGTCCTATACCTATCGGGTGCCGGTCTCCGAGTTGGTCATGGCGCGGCTCTGGGTGTCGCTGCCGCTCACGCTCTACGCGATGGCGCTGTCCACCGCGCTCGCGATCCCGGTGGGGCTGGTGGCCGCGGCCAATCGCGGCCGGGCGGGCGATCTGGTGGTGATGGGGGTTACGCAGCTCGGGATCGCGGTGCCGAATTTCTGGTTCGCGATGCTTCTGGTGCTGGGTTTCGCCATCGGGCTGGGCTGGTTCCCGGCGGGCGGGTTTCCCGGTTGGGAGGCGGGGCTCTGGCCGGGCTTGAAGGCGCTGACCCTGCCGGCGGTGGCGTTGGCGCTGCCGCAGGCCTCGATCCTTGCCCGCGTCACCCGCTCGAGCCTTCTGGAGACCGCCGGGCAGGATTACATCCGCACCGCCCGCGCCAAGGGTCTCTCCGAGCGGCAGACGCTCCTGCGCCACGCGCTGAGGAACGCGATGATCCCGATGATGACCATACTGGGCCTGCAATTCTCGTTTCTCCTCGCAGGCGCGATCATCATCGAGAACGTGTTCTTCCTGCCCGGGCTCGGCCGGCTGATCTTCCAGGGGATCACCCAGCGCGACCTGATCGTGGTGGAGAGCGTCACCATGCTGCTCGTCTTCGCCGTGATCGTCGTCACATTCCTTGTCGATCTTGGCTATGCGCTGATTGACCCCAGGCTGAGACGGCGCGGATGAGGCTGCCGATCTCGTTGATTTTCGGGCTTTTCCTGTCTGGCGCCTTCGTGCTCGCGGCGCTCCTGTCGTTCTTCTGGACGCCTTACGACCCCGAGGCGATGGCGATTGGCGCGCGGATGCTGCGGCCGGGGGCGGCGCATTGGCTGGGAACGGACCATTTCGGGCGCGACATCCTGTCGATGATCCTTGTCGGTGCGCGGACCTCCATCGCGGTGGCCTGTCTGGCGGTGGGGATCGGGATCGTCGTTGGGGTGCCCCTGGGGCTCCTGGCGGCGGCGAACCGGGGGCGCCTCGTGGACGAGGTGGTGATGCGGGGCAACGACCTGGTCTTCGCGTTTCCGTCCCTGGTGATCGCGATCCTAATCACCGCGGTGTTCGGGCCCTCGGCGGTGAATGCGATCATCGCCATCGGGATCTTCAACATTCCGGTCTTTGCGCGGGTGGCGCGGGGGGCGGCGCTGCCGCTCTGGACACTCGATTACGTGCTGGCGGCGCGGGTGGCCGGGAAGGGGCGGGTGCGGATCTCGGCCGAGCATGTGCTGCCCAACATTCTCAACATCCTGATCGTGCAGGGGACGATCCAGTTCTCGCTGGGGATCCTGGCCGAGGCGGCCTTGTCCTATGTGGGGCTCGGCGCGCAGCCGCCGGTGCCGTCCTGGGGGCGGATGCTGGCGGACAGCCAGACGATGATCGCGCTGGCGCCGCACATGGCGGTGTTTCCGGGGCTGGCAATCGTGCTGACCGTGCTGGGGCTGAACCTGGTGGGCGACGGGTTGCGCGACGTGCTGGACCCGCGGCTGAGGCGGGCGCGATGACGCTTCTGTCGGTCGGAGACCTGTCGGTCGCGATCCACGGCGCGCCGATCCTGCGCGACGTGGGGTTCGAGATGCGCGCGGGCGAGGTGTTCGGGCTGGTGGGCGAGAGCGGCTCGGGCAAGTCGATGACGGCGCTGGCCTGCATGGGGCTCCTGCCGAAGGGGGCGGTGGCGAACGGCTCGGTGGCGATGGCGGGCGAGAACCTGCTGGGTCTGCCCGAGCGGCGGATGCGGGGGCTTCGGGGCAACGAGATCGGGATGATCTTCCAAGAGCCGATGACCGCGTTGAACCCGGTGAAGACCATCGGCGATCAGGTGGCCGAGACGCTGGTGATCCACGGTGCGGCGGGGCGGCGGGAGGCGCTGGCGGTGGCGCGGGACCGGCTCGACCGGGTGGGGCTGACGGGGGAGCGGTTTCCGCTCGGGCGCTATCCGCACGAGCTGTCGGGCGGGCAGCGGCAGCGGGTGTGCATCGCGATGGCGGTGGCTTTGCGGCCGAGGCTGCTGATCGCGGATGAGCCGACGACGGCGCTCGACGTGACGACGCAGGCGGGGATTCTGGAGCTTCTGAAGGGGCTGGTGGAGGAGGAGGGGATGGGGCTTCTCCTCATCACCCACGACCTCGCCGTGGTGGCGGGGATGGCGGCGCATGTGGCGGTGATGCAGGAGGGGCGAATCGTCGAGCGCGGCGCGACCGAGGCGCTGTTCCGCACGCGGGCGCATCCCTATACGCGGGCGCTTTTCGCGGCGTCGGAATATACGCGGGCGCGGGTGCCCCGGGCGCCGGGCGGGCCGGTGCTGGAGGTGGCGGGAGCGGTGCGGGATTACGCGCTGCCGCGGACGGCGCCGTTTCGGGCCGCGCCGGTGCTGCGGGCGGTGGATGACGTGTCGCTGAATGTCGGGCGGGGCGAGAGCGTGGGGCTCGTGGGCGAGTCGGGTTGCGGGAAGTCGACCCTGACGCGGGCGATCCTGGGGTTGGAGTCGCTGCAGGGCGGCGCGATCCGGCTGGATGGCGCGCCCGTGACGGCGCCCCACGTGCCGGCGGAGACGCGGCGGCGGATGCAGGTGGTGTTCCAGGATCCCTACGGCTCGTTCAACCCGCGTCACCGGGTGGCGAAGCTGGTGGCGGAGCCGTTTCATCTCACCGGGCGCGGGGCGGATGCCGAGGCGCGGATCGACCGGGCGCTCACCGATGTCGGGCTGGCGCCGGGTGACAAGCACAAGTATATCCACGAGTTTTCCGGCGGGCAGCGGCAGAGGATCGCGATCGCGCGGGCACTGATCACGCGGCCCGACCTGATCGTGCTGGACGAGGCGGTCTCGGCGCTCGATGTGCGGGTCCGGGCGCAGGTGCTGGACCTGCTGGCCGATCTGCAGGAGGAATACGGGCTGAGTTACCTGTTCATCAGCCATGACTTGAGCGTGGTGCGGGCCATCGCCGACCGGGTGCTGGTGATGCAGGCGGGGAAGATCGTCGAGGCGGGGGAGACGGCGCGTGTCTTCGAAGCGCCGGAGCATCCGTATACGCGGCGGCTGATCGCGGCGGTCCCGCGGATTCCGGCGGACTGGCAGGGAGGGGAGGCATGAGTTTGGACGCGCTCTGGTTCGATCCGGCGAAGATCTATGTGGACGGGGTCTGGCGGGCGCCCGAGGGCGGCAGGCTTCTGACGCTGGAAGATCCCTCGACGGGGCTCGCCATCGGCGAGATCGCGAGCGGGGAAGCGGCGGATATCGATGCGGGCGTGGCGGCGGCGCGGGGCGCTTTGGCCGGGGAATGGGGACGGGCCACGGCGGCGGAGCGGGGGCGGGTGCTGGCGCGGCTCGGGCAGCTGGTGCTGGCGCGGGCCGACGATCTTGCGCGGATCGAGGCGGCGGATGTGGGCAAGCCGCTGAAGCAGGCCAAGGCGGATGCGCTGGCGCTGGCGCGGTATTGCGAATTCTACGGCGGGGCCGCCGACAAGGTGATGGGCGAGACGATTCCCTATCAGGGTGGCTACACGGTCTACACGCTGCGCGAGCCGCACGGGGTGACGGGGCATATCGTGCCCTGGAACTACCCGATGCAGATCATCGGCCGCTCGGTCGGCGCGGCGCTGGCGATGGGCAATGCCTGCGTGCTGAAGCCAGCCGAGGAGGCTTGCCTGACGGCCCTGGCCTTTGCGGCGTTGGCCGATGAGGCGGGGCTGCCCAAGGGGGCGCTGAACGTGGTGCCGGGGCTGGGTGAGGCGGCGGGGGCGGCCCTGGCCGGGCATCCGGGCGTGAACCATGTGTCGTTTACCGGGTCGGTGGCGGTGGGCGCGCTGGTGCAGGCGGCCGCCGCGCGGAACGTGGTGCCGGTGACGCTGGAGCTGGGCGGGAAATCCCCGCAGGTGGTGTTCCGCGATGTCGATCTCGACGCGGCGCTTCCGTTCCTCGTGAACGCGGGGATCCAGAACGCGGGCCAGACCTGTTCGGCGTCGTCGCGGATCCTCGTGGAGCGGGGGCGTCTGGACGAGGTGACCGAGCGGATGGCGGCGCGCTATCGGGACCTGAGGGTCGGGCCGGCGCTGGCGGATCTGGATGTGGGGCCGCTGGTGTCGGGTCGGCAGAAGGAGATCGTCCTGGGCATGCTGGCGCGGGCCGGCGGCGCGGATGTGGCGGCGCGGGGCGAGATCGTCGGCAATGCGCCTTCGGGCGGGCATTACGTGGCGCCGGTGCTGCTGACCGGGCTCGCGCCGGACGATCCGCTTGCGCAGGACGAGATCTTCGGGCCGGTGCAGGTGGTGATCCCGTTCGAGGACGAGGCGGAGGCGGTGGCGATCGCCAATGGCACCGATTACGGGCTGGTGGCCTCGGTGTGGTCGCGCGATGGCGGGCGGCAGATGCGGATGGCGAAGGCGATCCGGGCGGGGCAGGTGTTCCTGAACAATTACGGCGCGGGGGGCGGCGTGGAACTGCCCTTCGGCGGCGTGGGCCGGTCAGGCCATGGCCGCGAGAAGGGGTTCGAGGCGCTTTACGGGTTCTCGGCGCTGAAGACGGTTGCGGCCTATCACGGCTGAGGGCGCCCCGGATCGGGGCCGAGGCGGGTTCGAGCGTGACCTTGCGGGGCGCGCGCCCGGCGGCGCTTCGGGCGTTGTTCCGGGCGGGGCATTTTGCGCGGGGTCAGTCGAGGGCGCGGAGGCGCTTGATCAGGCTCGAGGTGTCCCAGCGGCCGCCGCCGAGTTTCTGGACGTCCTTGTAGAATTGGTCGACGAGCGCGGTGACCGGCAGGGAGGCGCCGTTCTCGTTGGCGGTGCGCAGGCAGATGTCGAGATCCTTGCGCATCCAGTCCACCGCGAAACCGTGGTCGAAATGGTCGTCGGCCATGGTCTCGTAGCGGTTCGACATCTGCCAGGAGCCGGCCGCGCCCTGGCTGATGACGCTGACCACTTCCTTGATGTCGAGCCCGGCCCTCTCGGCGAAATGCAGGCCCTCCGAGAGCCCCTGGACGAGGCCGGCGATGCAGATCTGGTTCACCATCTTGGTGAGCTGCCCGGCGCCGCTCTCGCCGAGGCGGCGGCAGGCCTTGGCATAGGCGGCCATCACCGGTTCGGCGCGGGCGTACTGGTCGGCGTCGCCGCCGCACATGATGCCGAGCTGGCCGTTCTCGGCCCCGGCCTGGCCGCCCGAGACCGGCGCGTCGACGAAGCCGATGCCCTTGTCCTTCGCGGCGGCGTGGAGTTCGCGGGTCACCGCCGCCGAGACGGTGGTGTGGTCGATGAAGATGCTGCCCGGCGCCATGCCGGCGAGTGCGCCGTCCTCGCCCGTGACCACGGCGCGCAGGTCGTCGTCATTGCCGACGCAGGCCAGCACGAATTCGGCGCCCCGGGCGGCTTCGCGCGGGGTCGCGGCGAAGGCTCCGCCATGCTCATCGGCCCAGGCCGCGGCCTTGGCGGCGGTGCGGTTGTAGACGGTCACGTCGTGCCCGGCGGCCTGGAGATGCCCGGCCATCGGGTAGCCCATGACCCCGAGACCGAGAAATGCGAGCTTCGCCATGGCTTTCCTCCCCACCGGTTTTGGCGTATTTCCCGTTTAACTAAAGAACCTACGGCCCCCGTCAACTCGAGCAGGACGATGGCACTGATCTTTCGCTGGCTTCTCCGCGCCGTGACGGCGCTCATTGTGCTGTCGCTCGGCACGGTGCTCCTGCTGTACTGGTTCGCCTCGCGCTCGATCCCCGACTACACCGACACGATGACGGTGGCGGGTCTTGACGGCCCGGTGGAGATCGTGCGCGACAACGCCAATGTGCCGCATATCTTCGGCGGCAGCGACGAGGACGTGTTCTTCGGCCTCGGCTTCGCCCATGCCCAGGACCGGCTCTGGCAGATGATGCTGATGCGGCGCACCGCGCAGGGGCGGCTGAGCGAGCTGTTCGGCCCGCGGACGCTGAAGATCGACGATCTGGTGCGGCGGCTCGATCTCTATCCGCTGTCGGTGGAATCGGCCAGGGCGCAGGATCCCTACACCGCCGCCGCGCTCGAGGCCTATTCGCAAGGGGTCAATGCCTGGCTCGCGCAGGTGAATGTGGGCGCGCGGGGCCGGGGGGCGCCGGAATTCTGGCTGTTCGAACCGCAGATCGCGCCGTGGCAGCCCGCCGACAGCATCGCGATCGTCAAGCTGATGGCGCTACGCCTGAGCGACCAGGCGGCGAACGAGGTGATGCGCGCAAGGCTGTCGCTGGTGCTGAACGACGCGGCGCGGCTTTCCGATATCCTGCCCGACGCGCCGGGGCCGGGGGTCGCGGCCCTGCCGGAATACGCGATGCTGGTGCCGGGCACACGGCGGCTCGCGGGGGCGTTCACCGACGATGCGCCGCGCGATCCGCTCGATCCCCTGCCCGAGCGGGGGATGGGCGGAGCGTCGAATTCCTGGGCGGCGGCGCCGTCGCGCTCGGCCTCGGAAGCGACACTCCTGGCGAACGATCCGCATCTCGGCTTCACCGCGCCGTCGATCTGGTATCTCGCGCGGATGGAATTGCAGTCGGGCGGCGTGATCGGCGGCACGATCCCGGGCATTCCGGCGGTGCTTCTGGGTCGGTCCGACCGGCTCGCCTGGGGGCTGACCTCGACCTATCTCGACGATCAGGACCTGTTTCTCGAGGAGCTGAACCCCGAGGACCCGTCGCAGGTCCGGACGGCGGAGGGCTGGGCGCCGCTCCGGACGCGACAATCGATCATCCAGGTCAAGGACGCGCCGCCGCAGACGATCACCCTGCGCTGGTCGGAGAACGGGCCGATCCTGCCCTCGACCCAGCTCGACCTCTCCACGATCACGCCGCAGGGCGATGTGGTGGCGCTGTCCTGGACCGGGCTCTCGCCGGCCGACACCTCGGTTGGCGCGGCGATCCAGCTTATGCGGGCCGGGAATGTGGACGAGGCGCTGGCGGCGGGCGAAAAATTCGTCGCGCCGGCGCAGAACCTGATCCTGGCCGACCGCGAGCGGATTGCGATGAAGGTGATCGGCCAGATGCCGCGCCGGGCCGCGCGGAGCCAGTCGCGGGGCCGGCTGCCGAGCCTGGGCGCGTTGCCCGAGAACCGCTGGCAGGGGATGCTGGGCTATGACGCGAACCCGGAATTCATCGACCCGCCGGGCGGCATCCTGGGCAATTCGAACAACAAGATCACCGACCGCCCGTTTCCGTTCCACGTCTCCTACAACTGGGGCGACACGCAGCGGGTGGAGCGCTGGCGCCGGCTGATGCAGAGCCGCGAGGTGCATACCCGCGACAGCTTCATCGAGGCGCAGCTCGACACGGTCTCCTTCACCGCGCGCTCGCTTCTGCCGCTGATCGGCAAGAACCTGTTCAACACCGGCGATCCGGCGCCCGAGGGCACGTCCGAGCGGCAGCGGCAGAAGGCGCTGGCGCTTCTGGCCGACTGGAACGGCGAGATGAACGAGCACCTGCCGGAGCCCCTGATCTACGCCGCCTGGCTCCGGGCGCTGCAGGACCGGCTGATCCGCGACGAACTGGGCGGGCCGCTGGCGGCCGAGTTCACCCATCCCGAGCCGGTGTTCATCGAGAGGGTGTTCCGCAACGTGGATGGCGCCTCGGTCTGGTGCGACGTGGTGCAGTCGGACGAGCGGGAGAGTTGCACCGAGATCGCGCGGCTTGCGCTCGACGACGCGCTCCTGTGGATCGGCGAGCGTTACGGAACCGCGCTCGAAAGCCTGCGCTGGGGCGATGCGCATGAGGCGCATCACGACCACGAGGTGCTGGGCGACGTGCCGGTGCTGAACTGGATCGTGAACATCCGCCAGTCCACCTCGGGGGGCGACAACACGCTGATGCGGGGAATGACCTCGGGGCGGGGGCCGGCCCCGTTCATCAACGTGCATGGCGCCGGCTATCGCGGGGTCTACGACCTGGCGGATCCGGATAGCTCGGTCTTCATCATCTCCACCGGGCAGTCGGGCCACCCGCTGTCGCGGCATTACGACGACCTCGGCGAGCTGTGGCGGCGCGGCGAGTACATCCCGATGTCGCTCGACCCGGAACTGGCCCGGGCGGCGGCGGTAGGAATTACCACACTTATGCCGCAATAAGGGGCTAAAACCCGCGCTTTGTATCGTTTTGCTTGCCTGAGAGGTGGAAATTCACCCGAGGCAAGACGTGTGTCGTGAGGTTGAGCAGAAGGAAATGTACATGCAACGCCGCAAGATCTTGCTGGGGGCGCCGCTGGTTCTGGCGGCCTGCGCCGGGAACTGGTCGACAGATTTCGAGGCGCCGGTCACGGTGGAGGCCACGAAGGACTGGAAGCTCGGGCTGATCCGGGTCGATATTCCCGAAGAGCTGACCGTGTCGAACGTCAACGGCGTGGCGCCGAATGCCGATATCGTCTGGCATGGCGACCCGGAGGGCGACCGGCGCGCGCAGGTGGCGAAGATCCTGCATGACGGGATCGCCATGGGGGCGTCCGACCTCAAGGGCGACCGGTTGGTGAGCTTCTCGGTCCGGCTGCAGCAATTCCATGCGGTCACGCCCGCCGCGGTGGCCTTTGCGCCCTCGGCGGTGCACAATATCGTCTACTACATCCAGGCTTTCGACGCGGTGACGCTCGAACCCCTGACCGAGCCGGTGTTCATCAAGGCCGATCTCGACGCCTATACCGGCGCGGCGGCTGTGGTGGCGGCGCAGGAGGGGCAGACCCAGAAGGTACGGATCGAGAACCACCTGGCGCGGGTGACGCGCGGCTGGCTGAACATTGGCGAGGATCCGCGGCGGCATTTCACGGGGCTCGGCCGCTAGGGCGGGAGCAGGTTCCTTTCGAGGAATTTGCGCGCGCCAGACCGGCTGCGAGGCTCAGTCGCCGAGCGGCGGGAGCCCGGGGATATCGGGCAGACCGCCCGGTTCGGGAAGGTCCGGCAGGGCGCCGAGCGGTTCGGGTTCGGGAAGATCGGGGAGGTCGGGAAGGTCTCCCAGCGGGGGCAGGTCCGGGAGCTCCGGCAGCGCCTCTGGCTCGGCACCGGGAAGCGCGGGGAGGCCGCCGCCCTTCACGCCCATGCCCTCCAGCCCACCCGACCCGGCCGGCGGCGTGCTGTCGGGGGCGTCCTCCTCGAGGATCCGCACCGCGCGCTTGCCGCCAAGCTGGCCGAGCCGCGCGCGGGTGATCCGCTTGCCCTCGAGCGTCTTCACCTCGACATGGTCGATCGCCCGGCGCGGGATCTCCAGGATCGCGCCCGGCTTCAGCGAACTCAGCCAGTCATAGGGCACCTTGGTTTGGTAGAGCACCGCCTCGATCTCGGCCTCGAGCGCGAGGAAGCCGGCGAGCTTGCCGCCCGCGGCCGGCCCCGAGGAATGCGTCCGGCCGAGGGCGCCGACCGGCTTCAGGATCCGGAGGGTGCCGAGCCGCGCGCCTTCGCCGAGCGAGATGCCGATCTCGGTCGCCTGGTATTCGCCTTCCTCCAGCGCCACCTTGGCGGCGCGGGGATCCTTCATGATCCGGAGCATCTCCCAATCGTTCACCCAGTCGCCGGCCTCGGCGGCGCCCTGCATCCAGGCGTTCACCACATGGTCGCAGAGCGCGGCGTCGATCGGCGTGCCGGGCCGTTCGGAGAGCGGTGTGTTCTGGACACGGCCCATGGTCTGCGCCTCGATCAGGCCGGTTCGGAGCGCATCGTCGAGCTGGACCAGGCCCTGCACCTCGTCGGGGCCCTTGGTCAGGAGCGCGAGCGCGAACCGGTCCCAGCCGGAGAGGATCGCCTCGAGATAGGTGGTGGTGACGTCGAAGCCGATCACCGTGGCGACGAGGCTGATGGTTCTTTCGGAGACCCGGGGGAGCGAGATGCGCCAGGCCTTGGCCTCGGCCATGCGCGAGCCCGAGGTGACGGGCTTCGCCGGTTTCAGCATGCGCCGGAGGGCGGGGTTTTCGATCGCGGTCGCGCTCATGATGCCTGTCGTGTTCTGCCGGACGGGTCTTGGCGCCGGATAAGACAGGAGCGAGGTTAGGAAATCGTTGCCGTGGCCCGGGGCGCCTCGGCGCCGGCGAGCGGAAGGGTGACCCGGAAGGCGGCGCCGCCCTGGCCGGGCAGGTAGGCGATGTCACCGCCGAGGCGCAGCATGATCTCGCGGCAGATCGCGAGGCCGAGCCCGGCGCCGCCGGCGGCGCGGGTGTCGGAAAGGCGGGCGAATTTCTCGAAGATCAGCGACTGGTGCTCGGACGGGATGCCGGCGCCGTTGTCGATGAAATCCACCTCGACGCGCCGTTCGTACCGGGTGACCGCGATCCGCAGCGTGGGCTGCGGCGCGGTGCAGTATTTCTGGGCGTTCGACAGGATGTTGATGAAGACCTGCGCGAGCCGGTCGGAATCGGTCATCAGCGCGATGTCCTCGTCGCCCAGCCGCCGGAGGATGCGGAGCGCGCCGGGGCCATCCTGGCGTTCCATCGTCGCGAGCGCGCGGTCGAGCACGCCGCGCAGCCGGGCGGGGCCGATATTGAGCGTGCCGTGGCCGTTCTCGAGCACGCTGAGGTCGAGGAGGTCGTCGAGGAGGCGGGTGAGGCGCAGGGTCTCGTCGTGGATGATCGTCGAATAGCGCTTGCGGTCGGCGGCGGAAAAGCCGGCGCCGTCGCGGAGGATCTCGGAAAACGAGCGGATCGAGGTCATCGGCGTGCGCAGCTCGTGGCTGATCTGGCTCAGGAAGGCGTCCTTCTGGACCGAGAGCTGGGTGAGCTTCTCGTTGGCCTCGCGCAACTGCCGGGCGGTGCGTTCGAGCTCGCGCGATTTCGTCTCGAGCGCGGATTGCTGCTCCATCATCTGCGCGGTCTCGTCGGCGACGCGCATCAAGTCCTCGACCGAGACGGTCACGCCGCCGGTGATCTGGCCGATCATCGCATGCGCGGTGGCGGCGCCCACCGAACCCGAGAGCTTCCGTTCGAGCCGTTCGAGGAAATCGGGCGTCACGTCGGGCAGGTAGCCGCGCTTGCCCTGGCTGGCGGCGGCCGCGACGAAGAGCGCCTGGGCCTCGCCGGGGCCGATGATGCGCTGGGCCATGACGAGGAGGTCCTCGGCCTCGGCGATGCTGTGGCCCCAGCCGCGAACGCCGCCGGAATAGCGGTAGATATTGACGAAGGTCGCGCCCTGGAGCCGTTCGAGCGGGTTCGGAAAGCTCAGGAGCGAGCCGAGGAAGAAGGCGGCGAGATTGGCGGTGAGCGACCAGAACACCGCGTGGACCAGGGGGTCGAGCCCGGTCACGCCGAACAGCGCCTGAGGCCGGAGCGCTGCAATGCCCCAGGGGCCGTCGCGGAGCGTGGCGGCGCTGAGCAGGGCGTCGGCGCCGAAGCTGGGCAGGAACAGGGTGTAGAGCCAGACCGTGAAGCCGAGCGCGATGCCGCTGCCGGCGCCGACCCGGGTCGCGCCGCGCCAGAAGATGCCGCCGATCAGCGCCGGCAGGAGCTGGGCCACGCCGGCGAAGGCGATGAGGCCCATGGCCGCCAGCGCCTCGCCGCCGCCCGAGGAGCGGTAGTAGAGATAGCCGAGTGCGAGAACGCCGGCGATGGAGATCCGGCGCGAGACCAGCACGACGTTGCGCACATCGCCCGAGACGGTCGCGCCGCCCTCGGCGAAGCGCAGCCAGAGCGGCATGACGAGGTGGTTCGACACCATGGTCGAGAGCGCGATGGAGGCCACCACCACCATCGAGGTCGCCGCCGAGAAACCGCCGAGGAAGGAGAGCATGGCGAGCCCCTCGCGGCCGTACTGGAGCGGTACGGTAATGACGAACAGATCGGGGTTCTGGCCGGGCATCGCCGAGAGCCCGACGGCGGCGATCGGCACCACGAAGAGCGAGATCAGGAGGAGATAGACCGGGAAGGCCCAGGAGGCGACGCCGAGATGCCTTTCGTCGGTGTTCTCGACCACCAGGACGTGGAACATCCGGGGCAGGCAGATGAAGGCCGCGCCGGCGAGGAAGGTGAGCGTCACCCAGCGGTCGGGCGCCATGTTCCAGGCCGCGATCGGCGAGGCGTCGATGATCCGCAGCGCCTCGGCCGGGCCGCCGGCCACGCCCCAGACCACGAAGATCCCGACCGCGAGGAGTGCGATGAGCTTGACCACCGCCTCGACCGCGATGGCGATGACCACGCCGTGGTGGCGCTCGTCGACATCGAGATTGCGGGTGCCGAAGATCACCGTGAAGAGGGCGAGCCCGGCGGCAACCCAGAAGCCGGTGCTGATCCCGTCGTCGGAGGCCGGCGCGAAGACCTGGAAGGAGAGCGTCACCGACTGGAGCTGGAGCGCGATATAGGGCGTGGTGCCGACCACCACGAGCACGGTCACGAGCCCGCCGATGAAGGCGGATTTGCCGTAGCGAGAGGAGAGCAGGTCGGCGATGGAGGTGATCCGCTGGGTCTTGCCGATCCGCACGAGTTTCCTGAGCAGCGACCACCAGCCGATCATCACGATGGTGGGGCCGAGATAGATGGTGAGATATTCGAGCCCCGAGCGGGCGGCGTATCCGACCGCGCCGAAGAAGGTCCAGCCGGTGCAGTAGATCGAGAGCGAGAGCGTGTAGACCGTGGGCGAGCGGAGCCAGTTGGCCTGGCCCCTCAGCGCCCGGCGCTCGGTCGCGAAGGCGACGAGGAAGAGGAAGCTCGCATAGCCGATCGAGACGGCGAGCAGCAGGTTGAACGAGAGCATCAGCCGGTCCCGCCGTCTCCCGGCGGCGGCGCGGGCGCGTCGTCGGGGTCGGTCCCTGGCAGGTAGGGCAGGGCGCGGGCGATGGCGCCGGCAGCGAGGATCAGGAGGAACCAGGCGCCGAAGAGGTAGAGCAGCCCGGCGGCCGTGCCCGTGGTCCGCGCCCAGAGCACCGGGACGGTGAAGAGGAACATCGCCGCCACCGGCAGGAAGCGGGCGGCGTCCATGATCCGGCGGCGCCGGTAGGTGTCGCGCGCGAGGAACAGGGGTTCGGAGCGCGGCCCCCTCACCGGCCGGCGAGCTCGCGGACCGAGGCGAGCACCTCGGCATTCGAGAACGGCTTGGTCATGAAGCGGCTGGCGCCGATGCGCTCGGCCATCTCGCGGTCCTTCGACTGGCCGCGCGCGGTGAGCATCAGGACGGGCAGGGCGGCGGTGCCGGCGCCGGCGCGGAGATCGGCGAGGATGTCGTAGCCCGAGCGGTTCGGCAGCATGACGTCGAGGATCACCAGATCGGGCGATTTCCGGGCCACCGCGTCGAGCGCCGTCGCGCCGTCGGAATGCACGTCGACCTCCCAGCCGTCGCGGGCCAGGATGAAGCGGATCGCCTCGATAATGTTCGGTTCGTCCTCGATCAGCAGGACTTTTCCCGCCATGACCGATCCTCCCCCCCGCAGCGCGTTTCGCGTCGGCGCTTGTTTTGCGGAAACTATCGCCGGTCCTGACGGGTCTGTCAAAGACGAAGGGCGCGCTGCGGCACGGCGGATTGTTCCGGCCGTTCACGCTGCCGGGGAGATTTCAGGCGGCCGTTTTCGCGAAACGCGCGTTTCGTCGCGGCCCCGGCCCGATCCTCGCCCTGGTGTCCGAAGGGCCGGGTGCGGCAGGCCGGTCGCCGTCGCCCGCCTTCAGGTGCTTTGTGCGGTCGCCCGGGCCGGCCTTCCCGAGCGCCCGACTGGGCGGCTGTCATGCACGCGGCCGTGCGCGAGGTCCGGCACCCGGGCGAAGGCGGCGAGCTCGAACTCAGGCGCTGACATTGACCAGTTCCTCGAACCCGCCCCACATCATCCGCATGCCGTCGAAGGGGATCGTCTCGGGCGACATGTCCTTCATGCGCGGATCCTCCATCATCGTCGCGAAACCCTTGTCGGCGGTCGCCTTGTCAGGCCATTCGATCCAGGAGAACACGACCGTCTCGTCCGCCGTCTTCTTCACCGACATCGGAAACGACGTCACCTTGCCGTCCGGCACGTCGACGCCCCAGTTCTCGCGCATCGACAGCGCGCCGTATTCCTCGAAGAGCGGCCAGACCTTTTCGGCCATTTCCTTGTAGGCCTGCTTGTTTGCGGTCGGGACCGCGAGAAGAAATCCGCTGACGAAAGACATTTCGGACACTCCCTGTTCGGATTCGCCGGATCAGCTTGACAGCGATTCAGGTTGATATCAACATAAATCTCATGGATGCCGAACTGCCCCTTTCCACGACCCGAGAGGTCCGCGACCGTTGCCTCTGCCTGCATGCCCAGCGGGCGGCGCGGGCGCTGGCGCGGATCTTCGACGAGGCGTTGCGGCCACATGGGCTGACCAACGGGCAGTTCTCGCTGATGATGGCGCTGAACCGGCCCGAGCCGCCGCGGCTGGGGGAGCTGGCGCCGTTTCTCTCGATGGACCGGACGACGCTGACGGCGGCGCTGAAGCCGTTGGAGCGGAAGGGGTTCGTGGCGGGCGCGCCGGACCGGAAGGACGCCCGCGCCCGGCGGATCGCGCTGACCGATACCGGGCGCACGGCGCTGATCGGGGCGCTGCCGGTCTGGCGGGCGACGCACGATCTTGTCGATGCCCGCCTGGTCGCGCTGACGCCCGAGGCGCTGCGGGCAGGGCTGCGGGAGCTCGGCTGAGGGCGGGCCGCGCTTTGCGTCCCTTTACGCCCCCCGGCGCAATCCTTATATATTGAGTCAACAAATCCTCCGACGGGAAGGCTCCCGCATGACCGCCGAACCGAAAGACAAGCTGGAAGGCGCGCCACTGATCCGGCCGTCGACCACCGATCACCCGCTCTACGACCCCGTGGTCGAGGCGTGCCGCACCGTGTTCGACC
The DNA here is from genome assembly GCA_003605175.1 of Paracoccaceae bacterium. Taxonomy (GTDB): domain Bacteria; phylum Pseudomonadota; class Alphaproteobacteria; order Rhodobacterales; family Rhodobacteraceae; genus Ovoidimarina. Next base: position 569,930 of record QWDA01000001.1, read on the forward strand.
CGGAGATCCCGGTGAACATCTACGACCTGGGCCTGGTCTACACTATCGACATCACCCAAGAGGGCGATGTGGGTGTGGTGATGACGCTCACCGCGCCGGGCTGCCCGGTGGCGGGCGAGATGCCGGGCTGGCTGGCTGACGCGATCGAACCCCTGCCGGGGGTGAAGACGGTGGATGTGGAGATCACCTGGGATCCGCCCTGGGGCATGGACATGATGTCGGACGAGGCGCGGCTGGAGCTCGGCTTCATGTAGGCGTGTCACGCCGCCGTTGCGCAACCGTCGCGTGTATGTGACACTCGCTCCCTATAGCTGCACATGTGCAACCTACAGGGGGATTTCATGCACCGTATCATTCTTGCCGGCGCGGCCGCCGCGCTGGTCCTGCCTGCCGCGAATGCCCGGGCCGACGGGCTTTCCTATGGCGACCGCCCGTTCCATCTGATCGACCAGATGGAAGACGGCCCGCTCAAGGAGAAGCTGGCCTCCTGCGCCGGGCAGGTGCCGCAGCGCACCAGGTTCTCGATCAGCCATCGCGGCGCGCCCTTGATGTATCCCGAGCATACCGCCGAGGGCTATCGCGCAGGCGCGCGGCAGGGCGCGGGGATCATGGAATGCGACGTGACCTTCACCGCCGACAAGCAGCTCGTGTGCCGCCACGCCCAGGACGACCTGGCGACGACGACGAATATCGTGGTCTCGGATCTGGCGGGGAAATGCACCAAGGGGTTCAGCCCGGCGTCGGGCGATGCCGAGGCGTCCGCCGACTGCCGCACCTCCGACCTGACGCTGGCCGAGTTCAAGACCCTCGCGCCGAAGATGGACGCGGCCTTGAAGACCGCCGCGACGCCCGAGGAATTCGTGGGCGGCACCGCGCCCTGGCGGACCGATCTCTATGCCGATGGCGCCACGATCGTGACGCACAGGGAGTCGATCGCGCTGTTCGACAGCTTCGGCGCGGATTTCACGCCGGAACTCAAGGCGCCGGCGGTGGAGATGCCCCATGAGGGCTTCACCCAGGCCGATTACGCGCAGGCGATGATCGACGAGTACAAGGCCGCCGGGATCGATCCGGGCCGGGTCTGGGCGCAGTCGTTCAATCTCGACGACATCAGGTACTGGATAGAGAACGAACCCGAATTCGGCGCGCAGGCGGTCTATCTCGACGACCGTTATGAGGCCTGGGGCGACGACGAGGGGCAGATCGACCCGATGGATGCGGCGACGTTCAAGCCCACCATGGCGGAGCTGGCGGGGATGGGGGTGAACTACATCGCGCCGCCGATCTGGATGCTGGTGACGCTGGACGATGCCGGCGAGATCGTACCCTCGGTCTATGCCGAGGAGGCGAAGGCGGCGGGGCTCGGGATCATCACCTGGTCGCTGGAGCGGTCGGGGCCGCTGAAGACCGGCGGCGGCTGGTATTTCCAGTCGGTCACGGACGCGGTGGACAATGACGGGGATTACTACGAGGTGCTCGACGTGCTGGCGCAGGATGTGGGCATTGTCGGGATCTTCTCGGACTGGCCGGCGACGGTGACCTATTACGCGAACTGCATGGGGCTTTGAGCCTTACGGCGCGGGCGGCCCGGGAGGGCGCCTTCGAAACGCCCGTGGTCAGCGGTTTGTCTCGAAAGCCCCGGACTCGCTCGGAGCGGCGTGCGACATCGCCATGCGCCCTCCCGGGGGGAGGGTCGGGCGCGGCCCGGGCTGGTCGCCCGGGCCAAGCAATTGCGCTACCGCCGCCCCTGAAAGAACTCCCTGAGAAGCGCGGCGGCGTCCTCGGCGCCGATCCCGTCCACCACTTCCGGGCGGTGGTGGCATTGCGAATGTGAGTACACCCGCGGCCCCTGCGCCACCCCGCCCGATTTCGGGTCCGCGGCGCCGTAGACCAGCCGGGCGATCCGCGCCTGGGCGATGGCCGAGGCGCACATCGGGCAGGGCTCGAGCGTGACGTAGAGCGCATGGCCGGGCAGGCGTTCGGAGCCGGCGGCGGCGCAGGCGGCACGGAGCGCCAGGATCTCGGCATGGGCGGTGGGGTCGGAAAGCTCGAGCACCCGGTTCCCGGCCCGGGCCACGGGCGTGCCGTCGGGGGCGACCATGACGGCGCCCACCGGCACCTCGCCCCGCGCCGCCGCCGCCCGCGCCTCGTCGAGCGCCGCCGCCATATGGTCCTGAAATCCCATGCGCGCCACCTGACCCGCGTGCCTCGGCCGGGTCAAGGCCACCGCCTGCTTGCCGGGTGCCGTCCCTACCGTTTGCGCCTCCCCCTCCCCCCGGGAGGGGGATCGAGGGGGAGGCGCCCGCCATCGCTCCTGACAGCCTTTGTCAGGATGGGCTCTTGAACCCCGGCGCCGGACGCACAATTCTGGAGGCAACTCCCGGAGCCCGCCCATGCACAACAACTCGCCCGAGCACATGCCCGTGCTCAACAGCCCCGCCACGCCGCGCGAGAAGCTCGAGGGTGGCCGGCGCTTCGTCATGCATACCGAGTTCCAGCCGGCCGGCGACCAGCCCACCGCCATCGCCGAATTGAGCCAGGGCGTGCGCGATGGCGAGCGCGACCAGGTGCTGCTCGGCGCCACCGGGACCGGCAAGACCTACACCATGGCGAAGGTGATCGAGGAGACCCAGCGGCCGGCGATCATCCTTGCCCCGAACAAGACGCTGGCGGCGCAATTATACGGGGAATTTAAGGGGTTCTTCCCGGAGAACTCGGTCGAGTACTTCGTGAGCTACTACGATTACTACCAGCCCGAGGCCTATGTCGCGCGCACCGACACCTATATCGAGAAGGAGTCGATGATCAACGAGCAGATCGACCGGATGCGCCACTCGGCGACCCGGGCGCTCCTGGAACGCGACGACGTGATCATCGTCGCCTCGGTCTCCTGCATCTACGGCATCGGCTCGGTCGAGACCTACGGCGCGATGACGCTCGATCTCCATGCGGGCCGCGACTACGACCAGCGGCAGATCATGGCCGACCTGATCGCCCAGCAATACCGCCGCAACGACCAGGCCTTCCAGCGCGGCTCGTTCCGGGTGCGGGGCGACGTGCTGGAGCTCTGGCCCGCCCACCTCGAGGACCGGGCCTGGCGGATGAGCTTCTTTGGCAACGAGCTTGAATCCATCACCGAATTCGATCCGTTGACCGGCGCGAAGACCGATACTTTCGACCGGATCCGGATCTACGCGAACTCGCACTATGTCACGCCGCGGCCGACGCTGCAGCAGGCGATCAAGGGGATCAAGGCGGAGCTCCAGCTGCGGCTCGACCAGCTCGTGGGCGAGGGCAAGCTGCTCGAGGCGCAGCGGCTGGAGCAGCGGACGAATTTCGACCTCGAGATGCTCGAGGCCACCGGCTCCTGCGCCGGGATCGAGAACTATTCGCGCTATCTCACCGGCCGCGCGCCCGGGGAGCCGCCGCCGACGCTGTTCGAGTTCATCCCCGACAACGCCATCGTCTTCGCCGACGAGAGCCATGTGAGCGTCCCGCAGATCGGCGGCATGTTCCGGGGCGACTACCGGCGCAAGTTCACGCTGGCCGAGCACGGGTTCCGGCTGCCGTCCTGCACCGACAACCGGCCGCTCAAGTTCGAGGAATGGGACGCGATGCGGCCGCAGTCGGTCTTCGTTTCGGCGACGCCGCAGGCCTGGGAGCTGGAACAGACCGGCGGGGTGTTCACCGAGCAGGTGATCCGGCCCACCGGGCTTCTCGACCCGCAGGTCGAGATCCGCCCCGTGGAGATGCAGGTGGACGATCTCCTCGACGAGATCCGCAAGGTCGCGGCGCGGGGGCTCCGGACCCTGGTCACCACGCTCACCAAGCGGATGGCGGAGGACCTGACGGAATATCTGCACGAACAGGGGATCCGCGTCAGATATATGCACTCCGACATCGACACGCTGGAGCGCATCGAGATCCTGCGCGATCTGCGGCTGGGCGCGTTCGACGTGCTGGTGGGCATCAACCTCTTGCGCGAGGGGCTCGACATTCCCGAATGCGGGCTGGTGGCGATCCTCGATGCCGACAAGGAGGGGTTCCTGCGCTCGGAGACCTCGCTCATTCAGACCATCGGCCGGGCGGCGCGGAACGCCGAGGGCAGGGTCATCATGTATGCCGACCGGATCACCGGCTCGATGGAGCGCGCGCTGGCGGAAACCGACCGGCGGCGGGAGAAGCAGATCGCCTATAACCTCGAACATGGCATCACCCCCGAGACGATCCGGAAGAATGTCGATGACGTGCTGTCGGGGCTCTACAAGGGCGATACCGACATGTCGCGGGTCACGGCGAAGGTCGACCGGCTGCTCCATGGCTCGAACCTCGAGGCGGTGCTGAACGGGCTCCGGACCGACATGCGCAAGGCGGCGGAGAACCTCGAATTCGAGGAGGCCGCGCGGCTCCGCGACGAGATCAAGCGGCTGGAGGCGGTGGACCTGGCGATTGCCGACGACCCGTTGGCGCGGCAATCGGCGGTCGAGGCGGCGGCGGAGGCGGCCGTTGGCTCGAAGGGGCGGTCCACGGCGGGGAAGGCGGGGCAGCGTGGGGGGAATGTGAGGCGGAGGGGGCGTTAGCTTCCCACGATATTTCGAAATTCTTCCATTTCTTGTAGGATTGCTCGCATCGTCGTTGCCAATTCCTTATGCCGAACGGAAAAGTCCAATTCACTAAACGATTTTCTTGCGCATGATAGCGCTGGGTGCCACTGCCTAAGCGGAAGTGTGATTGGCCAAAATATTGGTTTATCGCCATCAATAATCTCTGTTACCGTCACTAGTATGCCGTCGAGGGTGTCGTAGATTTTCATAGACGGCTCGTCCCAATCCAGATCTGGGCGTGTAATCTTCCAATGGTATTTCCTTCTTTGCTCGCCGAATCCGTAGTAGGCAAATAGATCACTCTGGTTCCTGTTGCTCGGATGCGGAGCGTGGAAAACCACTTTGGGATGAGGGGTTGCTTGTTTTAGTGAGCTATCGGAGAAGGCTACCGCAAGATGATACCATGGCCCAGACCTGACCCACCTTCCAAGATGTGAGAAGTACATTGCGTCCTGAAGATAGCCTCCCCAACTAGCGAAATATTTTTCATCCGACTTTTGAAATAGCTTTTCTGAATTCAGGGCGCCAACGATAATCGCGTATCCTGCCAGATCGGATTGATCTTGGTCCCGGATTCCGGTCCTCCGATCAACCTCACGTATTCTATTTTCCAAATATTGCGCTCCGCTTCCGATTGAAAAGCAGGTACCAAAGTTTTTCGTATCGAATTTCCAGCTGTCGTTAAGGCTGGCGTAGTTATTAACTTGACAGCCACCCTCTAAATCTCCAAGGACCGACGCCCCCAAAATCGAGCAATTCCATCCAGGCCGTGTCTCGGATAGGCTGTAGTCGACGTCGCGAAGATACTCCATAGGTCTAAGGTGGCTGGGGCGGCTTGCCCAAATTTCAGGAAAATTCTTCATAAACTCCATGATGTTTTCGGATGACCCGGCGAAGGAGAGTACGGTCTTGTTGTCAAGGAACATGAGTTTCGAGCAAAGTATGGAAGTTCTTTCGGCATCACCATTTGGGGCTTCCTCAATGTCCGACGGTGAAAACTCGCGTTCCTCTAGGTTTCGCTTTGTAACAAGGCAATCAGAAATTATCGTTGGGAATGGGGTTTGAAGGTATATGCCAACGGTCATTGTCTGCCTCAATTTCAGCGCTGGCGTTGTCTTTGATGGTTCAAGCTAGGCCGGTGGTCGATAGGCGGGCAAGCGAAATATGGTTTCCTTTACTGTTCTGTCGCAAGCCGGGCGAGCGTCTGCCCGTGGGATGGCGCTGCAACCTCTGGCCAGCGCGCTTTATCCCGTCACCCCGCCGAACACCCGTCCGGCGCGGGACCGCACTTCAGCGCCAGCCCGCCGGGACGGGCAGGCGCTCGCCCGGCGGCCCTGCGGGCCTTGATTCCGGGCGGGGGCGCAGTTCGAGCGTAGCAGGACGGGCGGGAACCGGTGGTGGTTCGGAGCCGTTGACTGGGCAACAGCCACTTTTGGGAGACCCGCCATGGAATATGGCCTTCTGGGACTGCTTGTCCTCGTCATCGATATCTACGCGATCATCCAGATTCTCGGGTCCGGGGCTTCGACCGGGGCAAAGCTCCTTTGGGTTCTGGTGATCCTGCTCCTGCCGGTGCTCGGGGCCATCGTCTGGCTTCTGGCCGGGCCGCGCGGCGGCCGGGTGGGGATCTGAGCGGCGGGTGCCGGCCCGCCTCATCGCGGTTCAGGCCGTGGTGAGGGCGTCGAGGCGGCGGCGGAGCGGCGGCGCGGCGCGCATGCCGGCGAGCATGGCGGCGAGGAACACCGCGCCCGGGGTGCCGCCATAGGTGATCGAGGCCATCGACGGGCCGGGGCAGAGGCCCATGAGGCCCCAGCCGATGCCGAAGAGGATCGAGCCGGCGACGAGCGGCCAGCCGATGCGCGCCTCGGCCGGGGCAGGGAAGCTGCCGCCGACGAGTGGCCTGCGCGCATGGGTGAGGCGCCAGGCCACCGCCATGGGCAGGATCGCGCCGGCGAGGACGAAGGCGAGGGTCGGGTCCCAGTCGCCGAACACGTCGAGCCAGCCCTGCACCTTGCGGGTGTCGGTCATCCCCGAGACATAGAGCCCCGCGCCGAACAGGCCGCCGGAGAGGAAGGCGTAGAGGCTGCGCATCAGATCGCCCCCAGAAGGTGCTTGAAGAGGAGAACGGAGAGGCCGCCCGCGAGGATGTAGAACACCGTCGCGACGATGCCGCGAAGCGAGAGGCGGGAGATGCCGCAAACGCCGTGGCCGGAGGTGCAGCCATTGGCGATCCGCGTGCCGATGCCGACGAGGAGACCGGCGGCGACCGCAACGGCGAGGTTGGTGCTCGCATGGGTGTCGCCGCCGAAGAGGGCGGCGAGGAAGCCCGGCACCGCGACGAGGCCGGCGAGGAAGGCGGCGCGCTCGACCCGGTTGCCGCGGCCCGAGCCATCGACGAGGCCGCCGACGATGCCCGAGGCACCCATGATGCGGCCATTGGCCAGGAGAAACAGCGCCGCGGCGGCGCCGATCATCAGGCCCCCGACGAGGCCGGATATCCACTCGGTCGGCATGTCTTTTCCTTTGGTCCCATCGCATTGCCCCGCGCCGGGTTGCATCCCGAAAACGGGAAGGTCTATCACTGTGCCGGCATTGTGCGCCGCCCCCGGGAAGCGCGCGATGCGGACAAGCTAGTGCCCGTTCAAACACATTTCAATATCGCTATATATAGATTTTCGGAGAGCGTCGAATGGCTGTCGCAGGGGAAACGGAGATCAGGCCGTCGGAGATGGCCGCGGCGGCGGCGGAGGCCGCTTCGGTCCTGCGGGCGCTGTCGAACCCCGCGCGGCTGATGCTGCTTTGCTCGCTGGTCGGCGCGGAGCGGACGGTGGGCGAGCTGGAGGTGGCCCTGGATCTCGGCCAGGCCTATGTGAGCCAGCAGCTCGCGCGACTGCGGGAGGAGGGGCTGGTCACGGCGACGCGCGACGGACGGATGATGCGCTACCGCCTGTCGGACCAGCGGGTCGCGCCGGTGATCGCGGTGCTTTACGAGCAGTTTTGCCGGCGGCCCGGGCAGGCTGCCCAAAATCCGGGCAGGAATCCGCCAAGGTGAGTGAAAATTTCGGCTGATCGCCCAATGGTTGTGGCGTCCCTGTCACAATTCGCGTTAAGACTAACGTCTGTATAGGAGCCGATGGTTGAGGGAGGAATGCATCGTGGACAGAAGCACCAGCGTATCCGTGGCGGCGGTATCGGGGCGTGAGGCCGCGAATGAACGGTCTGCCTACCCGCGCGAGTCGGTCGTCGAGCGCGTCGTGACCCTGAGCGGAGAGCCGCAGGGACACCGAGCGGAGGAGCCGGCGGAGGCCGACGATCTGTGGAACAACGTGCCCGTCTAGCACCGCCGCGCGCAAACACCCGCTGTTGACCCGGAACAAGGCGCCGCCCGCGCGCCCGGCCTGCGGCTGATATCCGTCAAGAAGGATATGGGCGCATGGGCGGGAACGATCTCGAAGACAGGGCCCCGGCGCCGATGAAGCGGCTGCGTTTCGAATGGCGCGTGTCGCGACACGGCCGCTTGCGCCTTGCGCGGAGAGAACGTTCCGGTGAACGGTGGCCGGAAGCGGGGCGCCCGCGGCACCGTCCGGTACGGCGTCGGAAGCGGCCGAATCCAGACCATGCCGGTGAAGCGGGGCAGCGCGTGAGCGTCCGGTCTTGTGAAACGTGACCCCGCGGTGCCCGCGGCCGCCCTGGCCGGTCGCTTCCGGAACTCCGGTTCCGGCGGTTTCCCGCGATGCCCCGCCGCTCCGGAGCTGTCCGGCCCCCGATCCCCGGGCGCCGGCTTGCCATTTGCGGCGGGACAGATAGAACCGGAACGGGGGATCACGCCCCGTGTCCGGTCGCCCCTGGCGCTCATGATGCGGGGATTGGCGACTAGGGAATCATGCACCAGCCGGTCTCGGTTCAGATTACCGGCGGCGTCGCCGTTCTGACGGTGGATCAGCCGCCGAACAACGCGCTTTCGGGCGCCGTCCGAGCGGCGCTTTCGCGGGCGCTCGCGCATGTGGCGCAGGAGGCCGAGGTGCGGGCCGTGGTGCTGGCGGCGCGCGGCCGTGGCTATGCGTCGGGGCCGGATCCCGACGATACGGAGGATTCCGCCGCCGAGCCGGGGTTGCCGGCATTGGCCGACCGGATCGAAGCCTGCCGGAAACCGGTGATCGCGGCGCTGCATGGGCCGGTGGCCGGGCCGGGTCTGGAGCTGGCGCTGGCGGCGCATTACCGGATCGCCGACCGGCGGGCGCAGTTCGGATTCCCGGCGGTGCGGCTGGGGCTGACGCCGGGCGCGGGCGGCACGCAGCGGCTGCCGCGGCTGATCGGTGCCGAGCATGCGGTGGATCTCCTGACGTCGGGGCGCATGGTCTCGGCCGGCGATGCCGAGACGATGCATCTGGTCGATGCGGTGGCGAAGGGGCCATTGCCGGATTTCGTGCTGGGCTGGATCCGCGCGCGGCTTGAGGCCGGGCTGGCGCCGCGTCCGACGCGGGCGCTGGAGGCGGGGTTGCAGCCGGTCGACCACCATCTCGAAGTGGTCAAGAGCGTTCGCGCGGCCCTGGGTGGCGGCAAGTCCACGGCGCGCGGCGCGATGCTCGACTGCCTGGAGGCGAGCCTGATCCTGCCCTATGAGGTGGCCATCGAGAAAGAGAAGGCGGCCTACGAGGATTGCCTCGCCGCGCCGCAATCGCGCGCGCTGCGCCATGTGGCGCGGGCCGAGCTGCGGACCCAGGTGCCGCCGCTGGACCACCCGGCGAAACCGCGCAAGATCGACCGGATCGGCGTGGTTGGCGCGGGCCGGATCGGTCGCGGCGTGGTGGCGGCCTGCCTGGACTCGGGGATCCCCGTGACGCTGATCGAGAGCGATATCGAGCGGCTCGAGGAGGGCGTCGAGGCGGTGATCGACCTCTACGACCAGGAGATCGAGGCCAAGCGGATGGACGAGTTGACCCGCGACCGGCGGATCGGCCTGCTGAACGGCACCACCGACCCCGCGATGCTTGCGGGCGCCGACCTGGTGATCGAGGCGGTGCCCGACGATCCGGCGATCAAGCGCCGGGTCTTCGCCACGCTCGACGCGGTGATGAAGCGCGATGCGATCCTGGCGAGCACCACCTCGACGCTGGATCTCGACGGGCTCGCCGCCGCAACTGGGCGCGTGCGGCATGTGGTGGGGCTGCATTTCTTTCCGCCGGCCTACCGGATGCGGGCGGTGGAGGTGGTTGTGGGCGCCGCTACCGCCGACCCGGTAGTGGCGACGGCGTTCGACCTGGTGCGGCGCCTGGGCAAGATCCCGGTCGCCAGCGCGGTGAGCAGCGGCCATGTGGCGCTTCGGATGGCGGCGACGCTGGTGGATGCGGCGCTGTTCCTGATGTCGCGCGGCGCGACGGTGGAGCGGATCGACGCGGCGCTCACCGGCTACGGCTTCGCCATGGGCCCCCTGATGCTGGCCGACGCGATCGGGATCGACATGCTCCGGGCGATCGAGCGCGGCCCGGAGAGCGCGACCGCCGCCCTGGCGGAGGATGTGTTCGGGCGCATGATGAAGGCGGGCCGGACCGGGCGCCGCGCGGGTAGGGGGTTCTACCGCTACGGCGCGAAGACTCCCGTGCCGGATCCGAAGATCGCGACCCTGTTCGGGCGCCTGCCGCGGGGCGCGACGCCGCCTTCCGACGAGGAGATCCTGCGCCGCACGCTCGCCGCGCTGGCAAATCGCGGCGCGCACCTGGTGCAGGACGGTGTGGCGCAGCGGCCGTCGGATATCGACGTGCTGATGGTGCAGGTCTTCGGCTTTCCCCGGACGCGGGGCGGGCCGATGATGGCGGCCGAGCTCGCCGGATTGCTGCGGGTCAAGCGCGATCTCGACGGGTTCGCGGCCGACGCGCCCGAGCTCTGGCAGCCGGCGGGGCTCTGGACCGATCTCCTGAACCGGGGCGAGGGGTTCGAGGCGGTGAACGGCTGAGGCTCAGCCGAGGATCGCGCCCGTCACCACGAGCATGAGGCCGATGGCCGACACGCCGAGGGCGCCCAGATTCCAGGCGACGACCTTCTGGAGCCGGGCCTTCAGCGCGGCGTCCTCGGTCTCCTCGCGTCTGGCGCGGGCGGCCTCGCGGATGCAGAGCCCGAGCCCGGCGATGCCGAGGAGCGTGAAGCCGGTGCCGATCCAGATGAGCGCGTCCATGGGGCCGAGCGGTTAGCCGTCCGGGCGCGCGGGCACAAGCCCTTGCGGAAGCCCGGCGGCATGGGTAGGCAGGCGCCTCGACCTTCCCTTCCGATCTGCGAGGCCCCGATGTCGGACATGAGCGTTGTTGACGAAAAGCCCGAAACCTACCGTGTCGCGGCGGATGAGCTGAGGCAGTTCATCGAGCGCTACGAGCGGCTCGAGGCCGAGAAGAAGGACATCGCCGAGCAGCAGAAGGAGGTGATGGCCGAGGCGAAGGGGCGCGGCTACGACACCAAGGTGATGCGCAAGGTGATCGCGCTGAGGAAGCGCGACAAGGACGATATCGCCGAAGAAGAGGCGGTGCTGGAGATGTACAAGGCCGCGCTGGGGATGTAAGGTTTCGGCCGGCTTCCGGATGGGTAGATCGCGCCCGATCGGAGGCAGGCAGACGCTGCCCCGGCCTTGAGCCGGGGCCTCTCGGTTGCGCGGCCCTCGAAGGCGAGGCCCCGGGTCAAGCCCGGGGCGTCGGCCGGAAGGATCGACGCTGTTCCCGCAGGTTTCTACGGTGATCTCGTCGCCGCCTTGAGGAGCAGGGCGATCGCGTGGTTGCGCGCGGCGGCGCGCACTTGTGCCCGGCCCGGGGCGCCGAATTCGACGGTCTCGGTGAACGTGTCCCGGCCCTTTGCGGCGAGGCCGAAGCAGACCCGGCCCTCGGGCTTGAACTCGGAGCCGCCGGGGCCGGCGATGCCGGTGACCGAGACCGCGAGACCGGCGGCGGAGCGGGCCAGCGCGCCCTCGGCCATTTCACGCGCGACTTCTTCGGAGACCGCGCCATGGGCGGCGAGGGTGACCGCGGAGACGCCAAGCATGTCCTGCTTCGCGCCGTTCGAATAGGTCACGAAGCCGCGGTCGAACACGTCGGATGACCCCGCGATATCGGTGAGCGCGGCGGCGATCATGCCGCCGGTGCAGCTTTCGGCGGTGGCGATGCGGAGCCCGGCCCTGCGGGCGGCGTCGAGGAGCGCTTCGGCGCTCACAGGCCGAGGATTCCATGCGCGACGAAGGCCGCGACGGCGACGCAGAGGCAAGCGATCCAGCCCGCGGCGACGTCGTCGAGCATCACGCCCAGGGCGTTGTCCATGCGGTCGGCGAGGCCGACGGGGCCGGGTTTCCAGATGTCGAACAGCCGGAAGAACAGGAAGGCGGCGAGCACGCCGGGCCAGAGCTGGGTGACGGCGGCGCCGGCATGGGCGGCGCCGAGCGAGACGGGGAGGAGCGCGATCCACTGGCCGACCACCTCGTCGATGACGATCTCGGAGGGGTCGTGGTCGTCGGCCCCAGCGATGTAGCGCTCTGTCGCCCAGAGGCCGGAGAGGAAGGCGAGGATCGTGGCCGAGACGAGGAGCAGCGGGCCGCCGATGAGGTGCAGCGCCCAGGCGGCGGGGATGGCAGCGAGGGAGCCCCAGGTGCCGGGGGCGGGGCGGAGATGGCCGGCGTAGAAAAAGGTGACGATGAGGCGGATCATGGGCGGACCAGGGTGGTTGTGGCCATGGCGGCGATGCCCTCTTCGCGGCCGGTGAAGCCGAGCCGCTCGGTGGTGGTGGCCTTGACCGAGACACGGGAGGGCTCGAGGCGGAGGAGTTCGGCGAGGCGCGCGGTCATGGCGGCGGCATGGGGGCCGATCTTCGGGCGCTCGCAGAGGAAGGTGAGGTCGACATTCGAGATCGCGAAGCCGCGTGCGGTGACGAGGGCGACGGCGTGGTCGAGGAAGATGGCGCTGTCGGCGCCTTTCCATTTCGGGTCCGAGGGCGGGAAGTGGCGGCCGATATCGCCTTCCGCGAGCGCGCCGTAGAGCGCGTCGGTGACGGTGTGGAGGCCCACATCGGCGTCGGAATGGCCCTGGAGGCCCCTGTCATGCGGGATCTTGACGCCGCAGAGGATCACGTGGCCGCCCGGGCCGAAGCGGTGGACGTCGAAGCCGTTGCCGATGCGGATATCCGGGGTCATGCGGGCCCTGAGCTGGCGTTCGGCACGGGCGAAGTCGCCGGGGCCGGTGATCTTGAGGTTGCCTTCGTCGCCCGGGACGATGCGGACCGCAAGCCCGGCGGCGCGGGCGATCTCCACATCGTCGGCGGCGTCGCCCGCATGCGCGCGGTGGGCGGCGAGGATCGCGTAGAAGCGGAAGCCCTGGGGGGTCTGGGCGCGGTAGAGGCCATCGCGCGGGTGCGGGCCGGCGACGGTGTCGCCCTCGGCCCGCCAGAGAGCGTCGGTGACGGGCAGGCCGGGGGCGGCGGCATCGCAGCTATCGAGCGCGCGGACGATCCCGGCGATCGTCGCGGGCGTGACGCAGGCTCGGGCGGCGTCGTGGATGAGCACGCGGGCGACGCCGGTGCCTGCGAGCGCCTCGAGCCCGGCGCGGACCGAGTCGGCCCGCGTCGCGCCACCCGCGACGCGGATCAGATCAAGGTCGGGGAGGCGGTCCATCTCGTCTTCGTGCAGGACCACGACGAGGGGCCCGATTTCCGGCGCGGCGCGGAAGGCGTCGAGCGTCCATTCGATCACCCTGCGACCCGCAAGCGCTTGCCATTGCTTGGGAATACCGCCGCCCGCCCGGACGCCGCGGCCGGCGGCGACGATCACGGCGGCGGTGACGGGGTGGGCGGGATCGGACATGCGGCACAGCTTTCCTCGGGCGCCTCTCTCTAGGCAAAGCGGCGGGTCATGACAATCGGTGACATTTTGTCGGCATGTCTGCTTAAAAAAGTGGCAGCATGCCGCCGGACGGCTCTCTGCGACAGGCGCCAAATTGCGTTCGCCGCGAGGGAGGGATACCCCGGATCGGGTATGCACAAGGATTGAGCATTTGTCAGTCAGTGGGGCGGTTTTTCCAGATCGGATGCCGGTGCTGCTTGCGCCGATGGCCGGAATTACCGATTTGCCCTTCCGCCGGCTGGTCGGCCGGTTCGGCGCCGGCCTGGTCGTCAGCGAAATGGTGGCGAGTCAGGAGATGGTGCAGGCGAAGCCCGGCGTGCGCGAACGCGCCGAGCTGGGGTTCGGCGAGGCGCGGACGGCGGTACAGCTGGCGGGGCGCGATCCGCACTGGATGGCCGAGGCGGCGCGGATGGTCGCGGCGAATGGTGCGGAGATCATCGACATCAACATGGGCTGCCCGGCGAAGAATGTGACGGGCGGGCTTTCGGGCTCGGCGCTCCTGCGCGATCTCGACCACGCGGTTTCGCTGATCGAGGCGGTGGTGGGCGCGGTGGACGTGCCGGTGACGCTGAAGACCCGGCTGGGCTGGGACGATCACACCGCCGCGCCGGCGCTGGCGGCGCGGGCCGAGGCGGCAGGCGTGCGGATGATCACGATCCATGGCCGCACGCGGTGCCAGTTCTACAAGGGGCGGGCCGACTGGGCGGCGATCCGGGCGATCAGGGAGGCGGTGTCGGTGCCGGTGGTGGCGAATGGCGATATCGTTTGCGGTACGACGGCTCGGGCGGCGCTGGAGGCCTCGGGCGCGGATGGCGTGATGGTCGGGCGCGGGATCCAGGGGCGGCCCTGGCAGATCGCGCAGATCGCGGCGGAACTTGCGGGGGAAGAGGCTCCGGAGCCGCCCAAGGGCGCGGCGCTCGCGGAGATGGTGGCCGTGCATTACGAGGACACGCTGGGCTTCTACGGCGCGGCGCTCGGCGCGCGCGTGGTCCGCAAGCATCTGGGCTGGTACATGGACGCGGCCGGCACGCCCGGGGCGCTGCGCCGCGAGGTGCTGACCGGGACGCCCTCCGAGGTGCTGCGGCTGCTGCCCGATGCGCTGACCCCCGTGCCGGCGCCCGACATGGTGGAGGCAGCATGATCTCGGCCGGTTTCGGAGACGTTCTGTGGAATTCCATGCCGATCCCGGCATTCCTGCTCGATCCGGGTGACATGATCGCCGAGGTCAACCTCGCCGCCGAGCAGTTCCTGAACCTCTCGGCGCGCTCGCTGAAGGGGTCGCCGGTCTTCGACAAGCTGATGATCGACGCGCCGATCGACGACGCGTTCCGCCGGGTCCGGACCGACCAGGCTTCGCTCTCGATCAACGATGTCTTCGTGGGCTCGGGAGACCGCAAGCCGGAGCAGTGCAATGTCCAAGTCGCGCCGATGATCGCGATGCCGGGTTTCGTGCTGATCCTGATGGAGCCCAGGCAACTCGCCGACCGGCTCGGGCGGCAGATGTCGGTGAAGGCGGCGGCGAAATCGGCGATCGGCATGTCGGAGATGCTGGCGCACGAAATCAAGAACCCGCTCGCGGGCATCACCGGGGCGGCGCAGCTTCTGTCGATGAACCTCACCGGCGAGGACCAGGAGATGACCGACCTCATCGTGAACGAGGCGCGGCGGATCCTGGCATTGCTCGAGCAGGTGGAGCAGTTCGGCAACCTGCGCCCGCCGCAGAAGCGGGTCTGGAACGTGCACGATCTGCTGGAGCGGGCGCGAAAGGTCGCGGCGGTTGGATTCGCCGCCTCGATGAAGTTCGTCGAGGATTACGACCCCTCGCTGCCGCCGACCTTCGTCGACGGCGACCAGATGATCCAGGTGTTCCAGAACCTGATGAAGAATGCCGCCGAGGCCTGCGGCAAGGGCGGCACGATCCGGCTCCGGACCTTCTACGACCTGTCGCTCCGGCTCCGGAAGAGGGGCGCCACGGCGGCGCTGCCCTTGCAGATCGAGATCATTGACGACGGTCCGGGCATTCCGCCCGAGATCGCGGAAGACATTTTCGAGCCCTTCGTTTCGGGCCGCGAGAACGGCACCGGCCTGGGGCTGGCGCTGGTCTCGAAGATCGTCTCCGACCATGACGGTTGGATTTCGCTCGACAGCGTGCCGGGGCGGACGGTGTTCCGTATCTCGTTGCCCGTCGCCCCGAAAGAAAGTGGAGATTGAGAGCATGGACGGAACTGTCCTCGTTGCCGATGACGACCGCACGATCCGGACGGTGCTGACCCAGGCGCTGACCCGGGCGGGGTGCAAGGTGCATGCGACCTCGTCGATCGTGACGCTGATGCGCTGGGTCGAGGAGGGCAAGGGCGACCTGGTGATCTCGGACGTGATCATGCCGGACGGGAACGGGCTCGATCAGCTGCCGAAGATCGCCGAGCAGCGGCCGGGGATGCCGGTGATCGTGATCTCGGCGCAGAACACGATCATGACCGCGATCCAGGCCGCCGAGGCGGATGCGTTCGACTACCTGCCGAAGCCGTTCGACCTGCCGGACCTGATGAAGCGGGCGGCCCGCGCGCTTGAGGTGAAGCGGCGGGTGCAGCCGGCGCGCGAGGCGCCGGCCGAGGCCAAGGCGCCGGGCGCTGGCGGCGGGAGCGACCTGCCGCTCGTGGGGCGGACGCCGGCGATGCAGGCGCTCTACCGGCTGGTTGCGCGGGTGATGAATACCGACATGCCGGTGCTGATCACCGGGGAGTCGGGCACCGGAAAGTCGCTGATCGCCAGGGCGATCCACGATCTGAGCGACCGGCGCACCCTGCCGTTCGTGCTGGCCGGCGCTTCGGACCTGGCGACGATGGAAGGGCCGGCCACGGTCATCAGCCGGGCCAAGAACGGCACGATCCTGTTCGACGAGGTGGGCGATCTCGATGATGACGCGCAGGCGCGGATCGTGCGGATGCTCGACAGCTTCACCGACAATGCGCCGCGTGTGATCGCCTCGACGCAATCCGACCTCAGCCGGAAGATGGAGACGGATTCGTTCCGCAAGGACCTGTTCTACCGGCTGGGCGGGGTCACGCTGACGGTGCCGTCGCTGCGTGAGCGGGTCGATGACATCCCGCTTCTGGCCGAACATTTCCTGGCCCGGGCCGAGCGCGACGGGCTGCCGGTGCGGCGCTTCGATTCGGGCGCGATGGAGCTGATCCGGGCCTATAGCTGGCCGGGCAATGTGCGGCAGCTCGAGAACACGATCCGGCGGCTGATCATCACCGGCGGCGAGGACGACATCACGCGCGGGGAGGTCGAGCTGGTGCTGGGCAACCAGCCGGCGATGGAGCCCTTGTCGGAGGGCGGGGAGGTCGAGAAGCTCTCGGTCGCGGTGGGCAAGCATCTCAGGCGCTATTTCGACCTCCATGGCGGGGTGTTGCCGCCGCCGGGGCTCTACCAGCGGATCCTGCGCGAGGTGGAGATGCCCCTGATCGAGATCGCGCTGGATGCGACGGGGGGCAACCAGGCGAAATGCGCCGACCTTCTCGGGATCAACCGGAATACCCTTCGGAAGAAAATCACCGATCTCGACATTAGGGTTACACGCCGCCGAAAATTGATGTAAAACCGCAACAGCAGAGTTGCCGATCTGCCTTGGGGCGGGGAACGGCATCCAGATATGGCGGACGCCGCCTTAGGCGGCACATCGGGTTGAGGTATCGTCGTGGCGAGTGCCGCGCGCAGGATCACGCAGGACTGGCTGTTCCGGCCGCGTATTTCGCGCCGTCTGCAGAGCATGGGCACGTTCGGGCTCGTGGTTCTGGGGCCGGTGCTGGCGTTCTTCACCTTCCTGGTGCTCGGGCCGCTCGACCAGGGCGCTTCGGCGCTGGGGCTTCGGCTCGTGCTTCTCGCCGACCTCGTCTATGTCCTCGTCATCGCCACGCTGATCCTCGGCACCATCGCCCGGATGATCGCCGCACGGCGGGCGCGCTCGGCCGGGTCGCGGCTGCACCTGCGCCTGACGGGCGTCTTCGCGCTGATCGCGCTGATCCCGACGGTGACCGTGGCGATCTTCGCCGGGCTCACCGTGAATGTCGGCCTCGAGGGCTGGTTCTCCGACCGGGTGCGCAGCGCGGTTGGCGCCTCGCTCGCGGCGGCGGAGGCCTATCGCGAGGACCAGCGGCGCGATCTGGAGACCGACACGCGCTCGCTCGCGCGCTATCTGGAGAGCGCACGGGAAGCGGATTTCTTTATTGCCGACAGCGAGTTGCGGCAGCTTCTTACACAGGGTCAGGCGCTTATCCAGCGGGGCCTCCAGGAGGCCTATGTGATCGACGGCGCCCGGGCGATCCGGGCCCGGGGCGAACGGTCGTACCTGTTCGATTTCGAGGATCCCGGGACCGACCGGATCGAGGCGGCGCTGACCGGCGGGGTGGAGATCGTCGAGGATCTCGACCACAACGAGTTCCGCGCGCTGATCGCGCTTTCCAACTACACCGACCGCTATCTCTATGTGAGCCGCGAGGTCGACGGGCGGATCCTGAAGCTTCTGGACGATGCCGAGGAAACCTCGCGGCTCTACACCCAGCTCGAAAGCGAGCGCGGGCGGCTCGTCTTCGAGTTCGGGCTTCTCTATCTGGGCTTCGCGCTGATCCTGGTGCTTGCGGCGATCTGGCTGGGGCTGTGGTTCGCCGAGCGGCTGTCGCGTCCGGTGGGGCGGCTTGCGGGCGCGGCGCAGCGGGTGGGCGCGGGCGATCTCGACGTGCAGGTCTACGAGGAGCCGGGCGATGACGAGATCGCCATGCTGGGGCGGGTCTTCAACCAGATGACACGGCAGCTGAAGGGCCAGCGCGAGACGCTGCTCGACACCAATGAACGGGTGGAGCGGCGGCGGCGGCTGTTCGATTCGGTGCTGTCCTCGGTGACCTCCGGCGTGATCGGGCTCGACGAAGGCGGCCGGGTGACCTTTGCAAACCGCTCGGCGGCGCGGATCCTGGACGAGGAGCATATCGATTCCGCCGGCACGCCCGTCGCGGTGGCGGTGCCGGAATTCGCCGGGCTCTTCGAGAAGCTCACCACTGCGCGGGGCGAGGTGGCGCAGGAGGAGATCCGGCTGAGCCGGGGCGGCAAGATCGAGAACCTGTTGGTGCGGATGGCGACCCGGCGGGGCGAGGATGGCGGGCTCGAAGGCTATGTGGTGGCCTTCGACGACGTGACCGACCTGGTGAGCGCGCAGCGGATGGCGGCCTGGGGCGACGTGGCGCGGCGGATAGCGCATGAGATCAAGAACCCGCTGACGCCGATCCAGCTTTCGGCCGAGCGGATAAGGCGCAAGCTCGCGCCGCTTGCGGGCGAGGACGCGGGGACGGTCGAGCAGCTCACCGACGTGATCGTGCGGCAGACCGGCGATCTCAGGCGGATCGTCGACGAGTTCTCGGAGTTCGCGCGGATGCCCGAGCCGGTGCGGCGCGCGCACGATCTCGTGCCACTGGTGCGCGACGCGGTGCTTTTGCAGGACGCAGCCTTCGAGGATATCGAGGTCTCCGCCGAGCTTCCCGACGCGCCCTTCGTGGCGGAATTCGACGCGACGATGATCGGGCAGGCCCTGACCAACATGATCAAGAATGCCTGCGAGGCGATTGAATCCCTGCGGGAAAAGGGCGCGCCGGAAGGACATGCGGCGCGGGTCAGGGTGCGGCTGGAGATCCAGCCCGACGGCGCGCTGGTGCGGATTACCGATAACGGGATCGGCCTGCCCGAAGACCGGGCGCGACTGTTCGAGCCCTACGTGACGACGCGGGAGAAAGGCACCGGGCTGGGCCTTCCCATCGTGAAGAAGATCGTGGAGGAGCATGGCGGCAGCCTGATGCTCCGCGACGGAAAGCCCCTGGATGAGACAGGACAGGTCGGGGCCGAAGCCGAGATCCGCATACCGGCTCTCGCGGCACCGGAGAAGGAATAGAGGGAGAGCGACATGGGCGACATTCTTATCGTCGACGACGAACGCGACATTCGAGAGCTGATCGGGGACATCCTGCGCGACGAGGGCCACACCGCGCGGCTGGCCGGGAACTCGGACGACGCGATGGCGGAGATCAACCGCGAGCCGCCGGAGCTGCTGATCCTGGATATCTGGCTGAAGGACAGCCACATGGACGGGATCGACATCCTGAAGACGGTGAAGCGCGACAATCCGGGCGTACCAATCGTGATCATCTCGGGGCACGGCAATATCGAGATCGCCGTCGCCGCGATCAAGCAGGGCGCCTACGATTTCATCGAGAAGCCCTTCAATATCGACCAGCTCCTGGTGGTGATCACGCGCGCGCTCGAGGCCTCGCGGCTGCGGCGGGAGAATTCGGCGCTGAAGCGCAAGGACGTGGCGGCGGCCGAGATGATCGGCAGTTCGGCTTCGTTCAAGGCGCTCAAGGCGCAGCTTGACAAGGTGACGAATTCGAACGGGCGGGTGATGTTCACCGGCCCGGCGGGGGCCGGCAAGGAGGTGGCGGCACGCTATGTCCATGCCCATTCGCCCCGGGCGGCGGCGCCCTTCGTCTCGGTCTCGTCGGCCTCGATCGCGCCGGAACGGATGGAGGAGGTGCTGTTCGGCCGGGAATCGCCCGAGCGCGGCATCGAGTCGGGGCTTCTCGAGCAGGCCCATGGCGGCTTCCTCTATCTCGACGAGGTGGCGGACATGCCGCTCGGCACCCAGTCGAAGCTGTTGCGCGTGTTGACCGAGCAGCAGTTCACCCGCGTCGGCGGGGTCGACAAGGTGCGCGTGGATATCCGGGTATTGTCGAGCACGAACAAGGACCTGTCGGCCGAGGTCGAGTCCGGCACCTTCCGCCAGGAGCTCTATCACCGGCTGAACGTTGTGCCGATCTCGGTGCCTTCGCTTGAGGAGCGGCGCGAGGACATTCCGGACCTCGCCGCGCATTTCATCAAGGTCCTGAACAAGGAGCAGGGCTTGCCGCTCAGGGCGCTTTCGGACGAGGCCAGGACGATGCTCCAGACGATGCCCTGGCCCGGCAATGTCCGGCAGCTCCGGAACGTGATCGAACGGGTGCTGATCCTTGGGGGCGACCGCGAGGAGATCGCGGCCGACGAATTGCCCAATTCCGAGCCCGAGACGCGGGACGAGGGGCGGATGGTGCTCACCGGCGCGCTGGCGACGCTGCCCCTGCGCGAGGCGCGGGAGCTGTTCGAGCGGGAGTATCTTCTCACCCAGATCAACCGCTTCGGCGGCAATATCAGCCGGACGGCGAACTTCGTCGGGATGGAGCGCTCGGCGCTGCACCGCAAGCTGAAGAGCCTGAACGTGGTGACCTCGAACAAGTCCGGCGCCCGGGTCGCCCATGTGGACGAGCAGCAGGACGCGTGATTGACGCTCCCCGGCCCATCTGCCAAGCCTCGGTCTGACATATCCGGGGAGACCGCATGAAGGTCATCATCTGCGGTGCGGGCCAGGTGGGCTGGCAGATCGCGCGCCATTTGTCGGGCGAGAACAACGACGTGACCGTCGTCGACAGCAATCCCGACCTGGTGCGCCGGGCGACGGACACGCTGGACGTGCAGGGTATCGCGGGCTTCGCGAGCCACCCTGACGTGCTGGATCGGGCGGGCGCGCGCGATGCCGATATGCTGATCGCCGCGACCTTTTCGGACGAGGTGAACATGGTCACCTGCCAGGTGGCCCATTCGGTGTTCGGGATCACGCGGAAGATCGCGCGGATCCGGTCGCAGAACTATCTCGATCCGGAATATTCCGATCTCTACCGCCGCGATCACATGCCGATCGACGTGATCATCTCGCCCGAGCGCGAGGTGGCCGAGGCGGCGCTGCGGCGGCTTTCGGCGCCGGCGGCCTTCGACACGCAGAGCTTCATGGACGGCAAGGCGCAACTCCTGGGCCTGTCGCTCGACGAGGATTGCCCGGTGCTCGACACGCCGCTCCGGCAGCTCACCGACCTCTTTTCGACGCTCCGCGCGGTGGTGGTGGGGGTGCGGCGCGGCAAGCGGCTGTTCGCGCCCGAGGCCGGCGACCAGCTTTTCGCCGAGGACCAGATCTATGTCCTGTCCCATGTGGACGACGTGGAGCGCACGGTCGAGATCTTCGGCAAGACCGTGAGCAAGCAGAGCCGGATCGTCATCGTCGGCGGCGGCAATGTCGGACTCGCGGTGGCGAAATCGCTGGAATCGCGCGTCGAGCGGATGCGGGTGAAGGTGATCGAGAAAAGCCGCGCCTCGGCCGAACGTGCCGCGGATGCGCTGGAGCGGACCATCGTGCTCAATGGCGACGGGCTTTCGATCGAGCTTCTGCGCGAGGCGGGGATCGAGCGGGCCGACGCGGTGCTGGCGGTGACCGACGACGACAAGACCAACCTTCTTGCGGCTGTGCGGGCCAAGTCGGCCGGCTGCCCCTACACGATCTGTCTCGTGAACGATCCGACGTTGGTGCCCCTGATGACGCCGCTGAAGATCGACGCCTATATCAACCCGCGCGCCACCACGGTCTCGTCGATCCTGCGCCATATCCGGCACGGACGGGTGCGGACGGTCTATTCCATCGGCGATGCCGAGGCCGAGGTGATCGAGGCGCAGGTGCTTTCGACCTCGCCCATCGCGGGCAAGACGATCCGCGATATCGACTTCCCCGAGGGCGTGCTCGTGGGCGCGGTGATGAAGGACGGCAAGGTGATCCGGCCCCTCGCCGAGACCCGGGTCGACGAGGGCGACGTGATCGTCGTCTTCGCCATGGCCGCCGACGTTCCCGAGGTCGAGCGCCTGTTCCAGGTCTCGATCGACTTCTTCTGATGGTCGCCCGGCTCACCGGGCAGCCGCTCATCGTCCTGGTCATGGGGATCGGGGCGGCGGCGATGTTCCTGCCGGCGACCCATGCGCTCCTGGTCAACGATCACCGGACGGCGCGGGCGTTCTTCTATTCGGGCGTCTTGTTCCTGACGCTGTTCGGCATGATCGCGGTGGCGACCTCGAACATGCGGATCCGGCGGCAGGCGCGCAGCCACCTGATCTCGCTGGTGGCGACCTTCACGGTGATCCCGGTGATGCTGGCGGTGCCCTTCGCCGAGGTGGTGAAGGACACGAGCTTCCTCAATGCCTATTTCGAGATGGTCTCGAGCCTGACCACCACCGGGGCCACGCTGTTCCGGCCCGAAAGGCTGCCGCCGTCGCTGCATCTCTGGCGGGCGGAGGTGGGCTGGCTCGGCGGGTTCTTCGTCTGGCTGACCGCGGTGGCGGTGCTGGCGCCGATGAACCTGGGCGGGTTCGAGGTGCGCGGCGACAGTGCCGAGATCGCCCGCGCGCCCTCCGGCATGTCGCAGATCACCAGGGTCGCGGACACGTCCGAACGGCTGGTGCGCTATGCGGTCCGGCTGGCGCCGATCTATGTCGGGCTGACCCTGATGCTCTGGATGCTGCTCTACATCGCGGGCGAGCCGGCGCTTGTCGCGGTCAGCCATGCCATGTCGGTGATGGCCACCTCTGGGATCTCGCCGGTGGGCGGTGGCGTCTCGGGCGTGCCGGGCGAGGCGATCATGGCGCTGTTCATGGTCTTCGCGCTGTCGCGGCTGACCTTCGCCGCCGACGAGCGGCCCGAAGGCTGGGGCTCGCTCCTGCGTGACCCCGAGCTTCGGATCGGGCTGCTTTTCGTCGTGGTGCTGCCGGTCCTGCTGGCGGCGCGGCACTGGGTGGGCGCCATCGAGCAGCGGACCGAGACCGATTTCGCCTCGTTCCTGCAGACACTCTGGGGCGCGGCCTTCACGACGATCTCCTTCCTCACAACGACCGGGTTCGAGAGCGACCACTGGGCCACCGCGCGGGGCTGGTCGGGGCTGGAGGCGCCGGGGCTGATCCTGATGGGGCTCGCGGTGTTCGGCGGCGGCGTGGCGACCACGGCGGGGGGCGTGAAGCTCCTGCGGGTCTATGCGCTCTACAAGCACGGGCTGAGGGAACTGGAGCGGCTGGTGCACCCGCATTCCATCGGCGGTTCGGGGCCGATCATGCGCAAGATCCGCCGGCAGGGCGCCTATCTGGCCTGGATCTTCTTCATGCTCTTCGCGATCTCGATTGCGGGTTTCATGCTGCTTCTTTCCACCACCGGGCTCGATTTCGACGCAGTGCTGCTCCTGACCATCGCGGGGCTCACCACCACCGGACCGTTGACCCATGTGGTCGGATCCGCACCGGTCGATCCGGCCCAGATCGGCGATGCCGCGCGGATGATCTACGCCGCCTCGATGGTGGTCGGACGCCTTGAAACACTGGCCATTATCGCGCTTCTGAACCCCGATTTCTGGCGCCGCTGACAGCCCTCTCCCGACCAAGGTTGCATGTTGCGCATTTGGGGTGGAATCCGGAGGAATCTGTCTTCATAGTGGGTTGCGCATGCTTCCCAGAAGGGGGGCCAAGAGAAAAACAAGGCTGACTAGACCATGGCGTCGGACAGACAGAATTTACAAGATGCATTCCTGAATCATGTCAGGAAGACAAAGGTTCCGGTTACGATATTCCTCATCAACGGCGTGAAGCTGCAGGGCGTGATTACCTGGTTCGACAATTTCTGTGTGCTCTTGCGTCGCGACGGCCAGTCGCAGCTTGTGTACAAGCATGCGATCTCGACGATCATGCCGTCGCAGCCGATCAGCCTCTACGAGGGCGAAGATTGAGCACATGACGGAAGCCCGGCCGGAGGCCCTGCGCGCCTTCGTCCTGCATCCCGATATCCACAGCGAGTCCGGCCGGCGCGAGCCGCGCGCGGCGCTTGAAGAGGCCATGTCGCTGGCCGCCGCCCTGCCGGGGCTCGAACTGGCGGGCGGCGAGGTGGTTCGGCTTCCGAGGGCCCAGCCCGGGATGCTGTTCGGATCGGGAAAGGTCGAGACGCTGAAGACGCGGTTCGAGGCCGAGGAGATCGGCCTCGTGTTCATCGACGGGCCGGTGAGCCCGGTGCAGCAACGCAACCTGGAGCGGGAATGGGGGCTGAAGATCCTCGACCGGACCGGGCTGATCCTGGAGATCTTCGCCGACCGGGCGCGGACCCGGGAGGGCGTGTTGCAGGTCGAGCTGGCGGCGCTCAGCTACCAGCGGACGCGGCTGGTGCGGGCCTGGACCCACCTGGAGCGCCAGCGCGGCGGGCTCGGCTTCGTCGGCGGCCCCGGCGAGACCCAGATCGAGGCGGACCGCCGCGCCATCGACGAGCAGATCGTCAAGCTGAAGCGGCAGCTTTCGAAGGTTGTGAAGACCCGCGGCTTGCACCGGGCGGCGCGGGCCAAGGTGCCCTTTCCCGTGGTCGCGCTGGTGGGCTACACCAACGCGGGCAAGTCGACGCTGTTCAACCGGCTCACCGGGGCGGGCGTGATGGCCGAGGACATGCTTTTCGCGACGCTCGACCCGACGATGCGGGCGGTCACGCTGCCGGGCGGGACCGAGATCATCCTGTCGGACACGGTGGGGTTCATCTCGGACCTGCCGACCCAGCTTGTCGCGGCATTCCGGGCGACGCTGGAGGAGGTTCTGGCGGCCGACCTGATCTGCCATGTGCGCGACATCTCGCATCCCGGCACCGAGGCGCAGGCCGAGGACGTGCGGGGGATCCTCGAGGAGCTTGGCGTCGGCCGCGAGGTGCCGATGATCGAGGTCTGGAACAAGGCCGACGCGTTGGGTGAGGAGGCCCGGGCGGTGGTCGAGGCGCAGGCGGCGCGGACCGAAGGGGCGCTGATCCTCTCGGCGCTGACCGGTGAGGGCCTTCCGGCGCTGGTGGCGCGGGTTTCCGAGCGGCTCGACGGGGCGCGGAGCGAGGAGGCGCTGGAGCTGCCCTTTGCCGAGGGGCGGCTCAGGGCCTGGTTGCACGAGCAGGGCATCGTCTCGGGCGAGGAGCAGGGCGAGGAGGGCTGGCGGCTGACGGTGCGCTGGACGCCGCGGCAGCGGGCGCGGTTCCGCGAGATGCGGGGCGGGTAGGGGCAGTCGGCCCCTTGCGCGGCGATTTCCCCGGTTCCGGTCCGCCCGGCGGGGCTTGCCAATCCTCCCGGCTTCGCGTATGGGGCGCTCTCACTTCACAGGCGTGGTCTGGGCCGATGGGGGAGACATCCCCAAAGGTCCGCCGGTTGCCCCCGACGGGGCTGCATGACCGCGCCGAGGACATGAAACCGGAAAAGGATAGACGTGCACATGGCACTGCCTGATTTCTCTTTGCGCCAGCTTCTGGAAGCCGGCGTTCACTTCGGCCACCAGACCCAGCGTTGGAACCCCCGGATGGGCGAGTTCATCTATGGGGACCGGAACGGCATCCACATCATCGACCTGACCCAGACCGTGCCGATGCTCGACGCGGCGCTCAACGTGATCCGCGAGACCGTCGCCAAGGGCGGCCGGATCCTGTTCGTGGGGACCAAGCGGCAGGCGCAGAAGCCGATCGCCGATGCGGCCGAGAAATGCGCCCAGTACTACATGAACCACCGCTGGCTGGGCGGCACGCTGACCAACTGGAAGACCGTGTCGCAGTCGATCCAGCGCCTGAAGGCGATCGACGAGCACATGGCCGATGGCGCCGAGGGCCTGACCAAGAAGGAACGGCTCGGCATGGAACGCGACCAGGCGAAGCTTCAGGCCTCGCTGGGCGGGATCCGTGACATGGGGGGTGTTCCCGACCTCCTCTTCGTGATCGACGTGAACAAGGAGGATCTGGCGATCCTCGAGGCCAAGAAGCTGGGCATCCCGGTCGTGGCGGTGGTCGATACCAACTGCTCGCCCGCGGGCGTGGATTACATCATCCCGGGCAATGACGACGCCGCCCGCGCGATCGCGCTCTATTGCGATCTCGCCGCGCGGGCCGCGCTTGACGGGATGAGCGCCCAGCTCGGCGCCGCCGGCGTCGATATCGGCGCGCTGGAAGAGGCGGCCGTGGAAGAGGCGCTGACGGAAGCGGCGGCGGAGCCCGAGGCCGAGACCGCCGACAGCTGAGCCTGTCACGGAGCAGATACATGGCGCGGGCAGGGCCCGCGCCAGACCCTTTTCGAAGATTCTCAAGGAGAGCCACAATGGCCGTTACTGCCGCCCTCGTGAAAGAACTCCGCGACAAGACCGGCGCGGGCATGATGGACGCCAAGAAGGCGCTGACCGAAACCGATGGCGACATGGAAGCCGCGGTCGACTGGCTGCGCACCAAGGGCCTTGCCAAGGCCGCCAAGAAATCCGGCCGGACCGCGGCCGAGGGCCTCGTGGCCGTCAAGGTCGCGGGTGGTGCCGGCGTGGCGGTCGAGGTGAACTCGGAGACCGACTTCGTGGCGAAGAACGCCGAGTTCCAGTCGATGGTGGCCGGGATTGCCGAGGTTGCGCTCGGCGTGGCGGATGTCGAGGCGCTGAAAGCGGCCGACATGGGCGGCAAGCCGGTGTCGGAAGTGCTGACCGACGCGGTCGCCAAGATCGGCGAGAACATGACGCTGCGCCGGATGGTAAAGCTCGGGGGCCAGAATGTCGTCGCCTATGTCCACAACGCGGCGGGCGACAGCATGGGTCAGATCGGCGTGCTGGTGGCCTTCACCGGCGCCGATGCGGAAACCGCGCGCGGCATCGCGATGCATATCGCGGCGATCAATCCGGCATCGCTCAGCGAGGCGGATCTCGATCCCGCGATCCTCGAGCGCGAGAAGAACATCCTTGCCGAGCAGGCCCGCGAATCGGGCAAGCCCGAGGCGGTGATCGAGAAGATGATCGGCGGCCGCATCCAGAAATTCCTGTCGGAGGTGACGCTTCTCAGCCAGCCCTATGTGCGCAGCGAGGACGGCAAGCAGACCGTCGGCGATGCCGCGAAGGCGGCCGGAATCGAGATCACCGGGTTCGTGCGTCTCGCCAGGGGCGAGGGCATCGAGAAAGAGGAAGAGGATTTCGCGGCCGAGGTGGCGAAAGTCGCCCAGGGCTGAATCCCTCCCTGAAGCACCGGGTCCGGGGCGTCCGCGCCCCGGGCCTCCGCGCCATCCTCCCGCCGGACGGGCGCATGACACTGCGGGCCTTGCGGCACCGGGCGGGAAATTCGCCAGAAGCGTCCTGCCCGCGGGCCTTGCCGCCGGCTTCACGGTGCTAGCCGAAAAGTTCCGACGCCAAGAGAAAAAACGACGCACCCGAGGGTGCGCCGTTTCCGTCTCTCTCTCAGCGCCCTGGGACAGTTGGGATGAGACTGGGCGCCTCGACACTGACTAATTTTCGCCTAACCCCGAATCCCCAATACGACCCCGAGTCGGCCCGGTTTCCCGGTTCCGCCCATAGTGCCCTAGTATCACGGGCCTAACCGACGAATGTTCCATAGCGAAATTGCCACCACTCACGGAACACTTCTACGATGATACGCTCGGAGGGAGAATTCTAGTATGGATTTCCATACCCGCTGAAATTACGGCGCATGTTGCAGTTCAACGTCAGGTTGCGCCTTCTTCCGCGGTGCTGCGCGGCAGAAAGATCTGGCTCTGCACCGCAGCTTTCAACAGCGCCTGGGCCGATGTTTCGGCGCCGAGCTGTTCACGGGCAAGTCGGAGGTGTTTTTCGATGGTCACCTGGCTCACGCCCATGAGGATGGCGATTTCGGCCGAGGTCTTGCCCGCACCCACGAGTTGCAGCACCTCGCGCTGCCGGGGGGTGAGCTGGCGCGCGAAATGGGTGCGGGGCAGGGTGGCGATCTTCAGATTCGCGACCTGGTTCAGCAGCTCGATCTGGCGTCCCTCGCGCTCCCAGAGGGAATCGACGGCCTCCTGGTCCATGTCGGGCTTCGCGGTCAGCGCGATCAGCGAGCGCCCGCAGGGTGGCGCCACGCCGAAGCTGATCGTGACGCCGGCGGTGACCCCCATCTTGCGGTTGAAGGCGATCACCTCGCGCTCTCTTGGCGTCAGCGTGGACGCCACCAGATGCACGCGCCGCCAGGTGCAGGCGCCGGTATGGGACTGCGCCCAGCGGAGCATGGGGGCATCCCGGAAGAGTCCTTCGCCAAGGAACTTGTCGAGATAGGCGGCGCCGTGGTTCGAGAGGATCAGCATGTCCTCGAGCGTTCCGAGCCCGATGGTGCCGGCTTCGTAGCTGAGCCCATAGATCAGCCGGTCGAAGCCGAACCCGGCCATGCTCCGGACGTGCAAGTCCCATACGGAGTCGATGGTTTCGGCGCGTATCAGCTTCTCGAGGTTTTCCAGCACCAGCCCGTTCCCGCAGCGGCGCCCCCATGGCCGAAACGGATGTTCTTCCCGCCCGGCTCGCCTGACTGAAAGTTAGCGTCCTTCGCGCGGATTGTCGATGATACGGGAGTAGGGGGCGGAAGCCACGCTTCGAGATCCGCCCGCGGGTCAGAATCTCCGCTGGAACAGGATCTGGAGCCCTGCGCGTTCGGTGCTCCCGATACGGTCGAAACTGACCCGGGCGCTGAGTTCGGCCATGCCGTCCGCAGAGGCTCCGGCGAAGCCGATCTCGGCGCCGGCGCCGCAATCCTCGGTGGTTTCGCTGGTCACCACCCGTTCGCAAAGCAGGCGGGGCGAGAAGGTGAGAAGCGCGTTGCTGGCATCCTCGTCGCGGCCGTCGACCGGCACACGAACCTCGGGGCGCAGCGTCAGGTTGAGGATCGAGACGTTGCCAGCGTCGAGACTCAGATTGTTGTCGACGAGGCCGTAGGCGGTTCCGGTGAAATCCACGTTGCCGATGAAGGTTTTGCCGTAGGTGAGCGCCAGCTCCGGCCAGATCGCATAGCCGCTCCGCTCGATCACCCCGGTCAGCGCGGCGCCGACGGTGGCGGTGCGGGTGCGGTAATCGCTCTCGAGTTCGAGTGTGCCGTTGCCCATCTCGAGAGCGTTCTGTCCGATCCCGAACGACACGAACCCGTCGGCATAGAGCCGGTCGCGCAGCTGGCTGGTGAAATAGCCGCCGACCGAGACCCCGAAGCTGTTCTGGTCGCCCTCGAAGCTGCCGGAGACGTTCGAATGGGCGAGTTCGCCGCCGATGAAATAACCAAGCATGGTCCGGTCGGAGGCCATCCGTTCCCAGGCGAGCTTGCCGGTCAATGTGGCGGTCGTGGCGTCTTCGTCGCTCTGCACGTCGAAATCGCCGAAGAACAGGCGGCGGGTGCCGCCATCGGCGGTACCGTGCTGCTGGAAGAAGGTTCCCACGCTGCGGATGGCGTCCTGGTCGACCTCCACCACGCCGTGGATGTCGAAGGGGATATCGGCCCGGGTGGCGAACTCCCGTGCCTCGCCCGAAGCCGCGAAGCGGCCCAGGATGAAGCGGGTACGCGCCTCGCGCGACAGGCGCCGGTTGGTTTCCATCGTGCTGCGCAGCGACCGCTCGGCGGCCCCGACGATCACGGCGCGGATCTCTTCTTCGTGTTCCTCGAATTCCGTGGCGGGCGACCCGGTGGTCAGATCGAGGCTGTCACCCGATCCGTTGTTGCCGACGGTGTCGGTATAACTGTCGTCCGCAACCGAGATCGTCACGGTTCCGCCCCCTGTCCCGGCGGTATAGGTGGCGGTGTAGACCTTGTCGTCGGTGCCCGAGACGGCGAAAGCCGAAAGCGATCCGTCCGAAACCGAGATGTCGCCGGAGGTGAAGCCGACCGGGGTCTCGCTGAAGGTGAAGGTCACCGTCGTCGTGCCGCCCGGCACCAGCGTCGTCGAGGCGGCGGAGATCGCGAGCGTCGGCGCGACGGTCTCGGCGGTGATGCTGCGGGTTTCCTGCGCCGCCGAGCCGCCACTCGTGGGCGTGTACTCGACGATGTAGCCCAGTGTCGAGCTGCTGTCCGGCAGGTCGTTCCAGCATCCGGCCGCATTGATCTGCAGCGCGTCCTCGGCGCCGCCGGAATCGTTCGGTTCGCCGCTGCACCAGAAATCCGCGGCGTCGTCGGCAGTGGCGTTGTTGGTGAAGAACACCGCGTCACGTTCCGCGGCCGGCACGCCGGCACTGTTGACCCAGCGCCAGGTGTCTTCGACGGCGCCGTCGGTGCCGCCCAGCCAGACCTGGGTTCCGACCCCCACCTTGGCGAGCAGGAAGTTCAGCTCGGCAGAGGTGGTGACGGTGGCGAGGTAGCCCGAAGCGCCGTCGAAGCTCATGCCTTCGGCCGCGGTCTTCGCCGCCGCCCAGGTCAGTGGCGTGCTGACATATTCGTAGTAGCTGCCGGTATCCGGGTTGTAGGC
Organism: Paracoccaceae bacterium; assembly: GCA_003605175.1. Classification (GTDB taxonomy): domain Bacteria; phylum Pseudomonadota; class Alphaproteobacteria; order Rhodobacterales; family Rhodobacteraceae; genus Ovoidimarina. The sequence continues at coordinate 600,547 of QWDA01000001.1, forward strand.
GCTTCCACCGGGGACGACGTCCACCGTGAGCGTGGCCGAGGCGCCCTTGTAGGCGAGGGTCGCGAGCGCCGTGTCCACATCCGCCGTGGATCCCTCGAAGCCGATTTCCGCCGCGCCGGTCGTCCAGTCGCTGCTCGAATAGCCGGTGGGGGCGGTGAGGCCGGTCGTGGTGGAGATCTTCGCGGCGCCGGAAGTCACCGTGACGATCGCCCGGACGGTGCCGGTGAAGCCTGAGATGCCCGGGGCGGAGCCGAAATCGGAGAGCGCGACGAAACTGACGCCGTCGCCCTCGATGCCGCTGGGCAGGCTGATCGTGCCGGCCGTGGCGGGTGTGGCGAGGATCTGGAAAAAGGCGAGGAGGATCGCGGGGACCCATGTTTCGAAGGGTGGCAAGTCTTCGCTCCGTACTTTCCCTGGCCGTCCGGTGCCGGCACCACCCCTTTGGGAAGGTTCCGCGCGCGCGTCGAACGACAGGCGGTTGCGGCCGGTGAAATGCTTTCGGGAAAGGTCCGGCGCCCCCCTTCCGGCGAGGACGCTACCCCGCGCAGTTTAATGGGCGATTAACGAAGGTTTGTCGGGCAGTTCGCCGGGGGAAACGGCGGCCTCGCACTTCGGTTGCGGGGCAACAACCGAGCTGCCATGAAAATGCCCCCGTCTCGGAGAGGCGGGGGCGAGGCCGACGGCGCCGGCAGGGAGAAAGGTGTCTGGCCGGCCGTTATTCGGCCGGGGCCGGCTTGCCCTTGCGGAAGAACTTCAGCGCGGGCAGCAGGATCAGGACAATCGCGATCACCGTGATGGGACCGGCGACGGGCCGCGTCACGAAGATCGTCGGATCGCCCGAGGAGAGCAGCAACGACTGGCGCAATGTGGGCTCGGCGATGGGGCCGAGAACGATTGCCAGAACCGCGGGTGCCAGCGGATAGTCGAAGCGGCGGAGGAAGAAGGCGCCCGCGCCGAAGGCCACCATCAGCCATAGGTCGTGCATGTCGCGCATCGCCGCGTAGCCGCCGATCACCGAGAGCACGAAGATCAGGGGGGCCAGCACCGTGAACGGCATCCGGAGCATCCAGATGAAGAGCGGGATGAAGGCGAGGTTGATGATCACCGCGGCGAGGTTCGAGACATAGAACGACCCGATCAGGCCCCAGACGAAGTCGCTTTGCTCGACGAAAAGGCGCGGGCCGGGGGTCAGGCCCCAGATCACCATGCCGCCCAGCAGGACCGCGGTGGTGGGCGAGCCGGGGATGCCGAGGGTCAGCATCGGCAGCATGGCACCCGTGGAGGCCGAGTTGTTCGCCGCTTCCGGCGCGCAGACCCCTGCGGGGTGGCCCTTGCCGAATTCCTTCGGGTTCTTCGACAGCATCTTGGTGACGCCGTAGGACATCAGCGAGCCCGGGGTGGCGCCGGCCGCGGGCAGGACGCCCACGAAGAAGCCGAGAAGCGAGCCGATCGTGGTCCCCTTCCATCCGCGCTGCATGCATTCCTTTGCGTCGCGTCCGATCTGGGCGGCGGAGATCTCCGCCTTGGTCGAGGTGATCTCCCCGCGGGTCGAGTAGATCGTCCAGAGCATCTCGCCGATGCCGTAGACGCCGATCGCGAGCACGAGGAAGTTGATGCCGTGCAGGAAGCCGTTGATGTTGAAGAGGATCAGGCGGGGCGCGCCGGAAACCTGGTCGAAGCCGACCGCCGCGAAGACGAGGCCCATGCAGATCGAGAGGATCGTCTTCGGGATGTCGTCGCCGCCGAGGCCCACGAAGGTCGCGAAGGCGAGGAGCATCAGCGCGAAGATCTCCGGCGGGCCGAAGGAGAGCGCGACAGAGGCGAGAAGCGGCGCGAAGAGCGTGAAGAGGATGTTCGCGACCGTACCGCCGATGAAGGAGGCGATGGCGGCGCAGACCAGCGCCAGGCCCGCGCGGCCCTGGAGCGCGAGCGGCCGCCCGTCGAAGGTCGTCGCGACCGCGGTCGAGGCGCCCGGGATGCCGAGCGTGACCGAGGAGATCGCGCCGCCGTACATCGCGCCGTAGTAGATGGCGGCGAGGAAGATGATCGCCGAGCCGGGCGGGACGAGGAAGGTGACCGGCAGGAGGATCGCCACCCCGTTGACCGAGCCGAGGCCGGGCATTGCGCCGATGAACAGGCCGACCGTCACACCGATCGTGATCAGAAGCAGGTTCAGCGGCTGGATCGACAACAGCATGCCGTCTGCGAGGTGCCCGAGGATATCCATGTCTTACTCCGTGCCTGGTTCGCGACCGCGACGGCCTAGTAGATGATGTCGTAGAGCACGTTGAAGAACGGCTCGGTGAAAGACAGGCCCTTGGGCATTGTGATCCGCATCACCCCTTCGAAGAAGAAGAAGAAGCCGATGGGAAGGCCGATCGCCAGGACCAGCGTGAGGGGCCACGAGTGCCGTCCGAGGAATTTCAGGTAGTAGATCAGGAACACGGCGATGGCGCCGTACATCGAGATCACCGGGATCAGGCCGACGAACACGAGAATGCTGCCTCCGACGAGGAACAGCATCTTCCAGCCGTACTCGTCGAGTACCGGCTCGTCCGACTGCGACGGCGGGCTGGTACGCCGGTACCAGTTGAACGCGATCCAGCCGGTCGAGATGAGCATGAGCGCCGAGAGCCAGAAGGGCCAGAAGCCGCCGCCGGGGCCCTCGCCCCGGACATAGCCGATGTTGAGCTCGGTGCTCTTGAACATCATGTAGATTGAAAGGAGGGCCAGAACGCCCGCAGTGATGATTTCTCCAAGCCGCATCCGGCCCTCCCAAGCTTCGTTTTCAGCTACGCGGTGTTAGGGCTCACTCGCCCATGGCAACCAGCAGTTCCTGGTGGCGTGCGACCTGGACCTTCCAGAACTCGCGCGTTTCTTCCGGGGTCATCCACAGGGGCGCGAGGCTTTCGGACGCCATGTAGCCCTGCCATTCCTCGGTGTCGTAGATGTCCTTGAAGAGCGTCTGGTAGTAGGCCGCGGCTTCTTCCGACATCCCCGGCGCGCCGACGACGGCCCGCTGGTTGTTGTAGCTGAAATCGTGGCCCTTTTCCTTGAGCGTCGGCACGTCCGGGAAGTTTTCCGAACGCTCGTCCGAGAACGACAGGAGCGGCACGAAGTCGCCGTTGGCATAGAAGCCCTTGGCCTCGGCCGGGTTGTTCACCGTCGCCATGATCTGCTGGCCCGCGAGATCCTTGGCCACGGCGCCGCCGCCGTCATAGGGGATGTACTTGATCTTGAGATCGTAGGCCCCCGAGAGGTACGCGATCACGATCGAGTCTTCCTGGCCCTTGCCGGTGCCACCCATGACGTATTCGCCGTCCATCCCCTTCACCGTGTCGACCCACTCTTCGAAGGTCGTGATGCCGGAGTCCTTGTGGACCCAGAGCACGAACGGGTCGACGGCCATCATCGCAATCGGCGTGAAGGTCTGGATGTCGATCCCGAGGTTCGACTGCCGCAGGGGCGTGGTGAAGAACGAGTTCAGCGTGACGAGGATCGTGTGATCCGGGTCGTTCGTGGTCGCCAGCGCGATCAGCGCCTCGGCACCCGAGCCGCCGCCCTTGTTGTTCGGGACGAGCGGACGGTTCGTCATGTCCTTCTTCTCGGCCACCGATTGCAGGAAGCGGGCAATCTGGTCGGCACCGCCGCCCGGACCTGCCATGATCACGAAATCGATCGGCTTCTTGGGTTCCCAGGCCATCGCGGCCGCGGGGATCATGGTCGTCGCCATGGCTGCGCCAGCGAGACCGATAAACATACGCTTCGAAAGTTCCATTTGTTTTCCTCCAGGTCGAGTTCTTCGACGTTCTGTTGGTGATCGGCATTGGCAATGCGCCGTTCTTTGCTGCGGCACTTCTGGCGCGATCACGTCGGTAAGATTTGCGGTAGTCCCTTCGTCTCCTCCGTTGCTTTTTCCCTGTTACCCCTAGTGGACCAGAACCACCGGTACGGTGGAATGGTCCACGACGGTCTGCGTGTTGCCCCCGAACAGCGTTTCGCGTTCGTGGCTGTCGCCGTATGCGCCCATGATCAGGAGATTGGCGCCGGCGGCCTGGGTTTCGGACAGAAGCCCGCGGCCGATATCCTTGCCGCTGAAGCTCCGGACCTTCGCTTCCACGCCACGGAGCCTGTAATAGGCGACGAGTTCCTGCGTCGTGGCGCCATCCGGTTCGCTGCCGCCGCCGGTCAGGATCGTCACCTCCTGGGCATCCGCGACCAGTCCGGTGGTCGCGGCCACGGCACGTGCTGCCTCCATCGAACCGTTCCAGCCGATCGCGATCCGCGCGCCCAGATCGGCGGGCGGTTCGGAGGGCGGCGTCATCAGCACGGGACGGCCGGTGCGGAACAGGGCCGCCTTCAGCGTGTTGGTGCCGACATTGCGGTCCCGGTCCGGTTTCGGCACCGCGATCAGGTCGGCGAGTCGGCCGTGATGTTTCACGATGTCGACCATCCGCCCCTGTTCTTCGATGAACTCGATCGTCGCGGTGTCGCCGTGCGGCGGATCGGTTTCGGACAGGCCGAGCTTGCCGGCCAGTCCGTGCAGTTCCTTGCGGATGCTTTCTTCCTCCTGGTCGGCCAGTTCCCTGGCCTGCTTGAGAAAGGTCTCACGCGCGAAGGCGGGGAGGGGGACGCCAAATGGCATCATGTCCTCGGGCCGGGCCCTGCAATGGGCCACGACCACATGCGCGGCTGAACGCCGGGCGAGGGCGGCTGCGTGAGCAAGGACGAGATCGCCCTTGCCGTCGCCGCGTACCGGAACGAGGATCTTGCTAAGCACTTGGCGTCCCTTTCCCGTCAGAACAGGCCTTCGATCTGGCCTTCGGCGTTGAGTCTGATGGCTTCCGCCGACGGCTTCCGCGGCAGGCCGGGCATGGTCATGATCTCACCGCAGATTGCCACCACGAAGCCGGCGCCGGCCGAAAGCCGCACTTCGCGGACCGGCAGGCTGTGGCCCGTCGGCGCGCCGCGCCGGTTCGGGTCGGTGGTGAAGCTGTACTGGGTCTTGGCCATGCAGACCGGAAGATTGCCGTAGCCCTGATCTTCCCATTCCTTGAGCTGGCTGCGGATCTTCTGGTCCGCAAGCACCTCGTCGGCGCGGTAGATGCCCTTGGCGATGGTCTCGATCTTCTGGAACAGCGACATGTCGTCTTCGTAGAGCGGCGCGAACTGCGCAGTGCCGGCTTCGCAGAGTTCGACCACCTTCTTCGCGGTCTCCTTGATGCCTTCGCCGCCATTGGCCCAATGCGTGTTGAGGATCGCCTCGACGCCCATCGTGGCGCAGTAGTCCTTGATCGCCTGCACTTCGGCATCGGTGTCGGTGACGAAGTGGTTGATGCCCACGACGAGCGGCACGCCGAACTTCTTGAGGTTCTCGATGTGCCGGCCGAGGTTGGCGCAACCCTTCTGGACCGCTTCGACGTTTTCCGCGCCGAGATCGTCCTTCTTCACGCCGCCGTTCATCTTCATCGCGCGCACCGTGGCGACCAGCACCACCGCGTCGGGCTTGAGGCCCGCCTTGCGGCACTTGATGTCGAAGAACTTCTCGGCGCCCAGGTCGGCCCCGAAGCCGGCCTCGGTCACCACGTAGTCGGCGAGCTTCAGGGCGGTGGTGGTGGCGATCACGGTGTTGCAGCCATGGGCGATGTTCGCGAACGGGCCGCCATGGACGAAGGCGGGGTTGTTCTCGAGCGTCTGCACCAGGTTCGGCTGCATCGCGTCCTTGAGGAGCACCGTCATCGCGCCGTCGGCCTTGATGTCACGGGCATAGACCGGGGTCCGGTCGCGGCGATAGGCGACGATCATGTCGCCGAGGCGCTTCTCGAGGTCCTTCAGGTCGGTGGCGAGGCAGAGGATCGCCATGACCTCGGAGGCCACGGTGATGTCGAAGCCGGTCTCGCGCGGGAAGCCGTTGGCGACGCCGCCGAGGTTGCAGACGATCGAGCGCAGCGCCCGGTCGTTCATGTCCAGGACCCGGCGCCAGGCGACGCGGCGGATGTCGATCTCGCACTCGTTGCCCCAGTAGATGTGGTTGTCGATCATCGCGGACAAGAGGTTGTGGGCCGAGGTGATCGCGTGGAAGTCGCCGGTGAAGTGGAGGTTCATCTCCTCCATCGGCACGACCTGGGCATAGCCGCCGCCCGCGGCGCCGCCCTTCATGCCGAAGTTCGGGCCGAGCGAGGCCTCGCGGATGCAGATCATCGCCTTCTTGCCGATCGCGTTCAGGCCGTCGCCGAGGCCGACCGTCGTGGTCGTCTTGCCTTCGCCGGCGGGCGTCGGGTTGATCGCGGTGACCAGGATCAGCTTGCCGTTCGGCCGGTCTTTCAGGGAGGCGATGAAATCCTGGCCGATCTTCGCCTTGTCGTGGCCGTAGGGCAGGAGTGCTTCGGTCGGGATGCCAAGCTTCTCACCGATCTCCTGGATCGGCTTCTTGTTGGCTTTGCGGGCGATTTCAATGTCGGACATTCGGGTTTCCTGAGATTTAGAGTCCAAATTCGTCGCCGGGCTTAAGCCCGACGGAAGATGCCCACTCGGCGGCGGGGATCTTGGCGCCACCTTCCGGCTTCACGCGTTTCACGAGTATCCGCCCGCCGACGCACTGGACCTCGAAACCGTCATCGGTGACGGCACGGACGCGCGACGAGATTCCGTCACCGGGAACGCGGGTGCAATCGAAGATGCCGAGTTCGGCGCCGTTGAACCGGGTCCAGGCCCCGGGCGAGGGATTCGTGCCGCGGATCAGGTCGTGGACCTGGCCGACGGGCTTGTTCCAGTCGATCCCGGAATGCCGCCTGGTGCAGCGCCGCTCGTAGGTCGCGTCGTCCTCGTTCGCGACGATGCGGGGCGGGTTTCCGCCGCGGAAGTGGTCGACCACTTCGAGCACGCTGTCGACGGCCACCGGGTAGATCTTCTTGAAATAGAGGTCGATCACCGTGTCGTCGGGGCCGATCTCGCATTCCCATTGCATCAGGCTGTCGCCCTCGTCGAGCCCGTCGGACGGGTAGAACCAGGAGAAGCCGGACTTCTTCGAGCCCATGATGATCGGCCAGTTCACCGCGGAGGGACCGCGGTGCAGCGGCAGGAGCGACGGGTGGAAGCAGATCGATCCGTGCGTGGGCGTGTCGCGGGCGGCTTCGGGGACGAAGACGTTGACGAAGGCCATCACCATCAGGTCGGCCTTGAAGCCGGCCAGGGTCTCGAGTGTCGCCGGGTCGTCGAAATTCGCCGGCTGCTCGACGGGGAGCCCCTTTTCGAGGGCGTATTCCTTGATCGGGTCAACCGGCTTGCCGTCCCGGTCGGGCTCGCAATAGACGGCCACGACTTCATCGGTTCCGGTGTCCAGAAGCTTTGCAAGCACATCCTTACCGAAGGCTTGCTGCCCCATCACGATCAAACGCATTCATTCCTCCCACGGCGGCGCCGGCTCCGTTCCGGCTTGCCGCCTCCCCGTGTTTCGACAGTTCTGATGGATTAACGTAACTCCAACTTCACCCCTAAGTTACTGAAACACAACACTTACTCTGCTGCAAGCGTATTCGGCTCGCCGACCGCGCCCGACTTCACGACCCGGTCGAGATCTTCTCCGGAATAGCCCAGGACCCGTTCGAGGATCTCCAGGGTGTGCTCGCCCAGAAGCGGTGAACGGGTCACTTCCACAGGTGAGTCCGACAGCTTGATCGGGCAGCCGACGGATACGTACTTGCCGCGCTTCGGATGATCGACATCGACGATGGTACCGGTCGCCCGGAGGCCGTCGTCTTCCATGATTTCCTTGGTCGACAGGATCGGGCCGACCGGGATGTCGAGCGGGTTGCAGATGTCCATGACCTCGAACTTGGTCTTGGTCATGGTCCATTCCTCGATCCGGCCGAAGATCTCGTTCAGCTTGTCGAGCCGCTCGGGCGGGGTCGCGTAGCCCGGCTTGGTCTTCCACTCGGGCTCGCCGATCACGTCGCACACCTTCTCCCACGCCGCGGCCTGGGTGATGAAGTAGGTGTAGGCGTTCGGATCGGTCTCCCAGCCCTTGCACTTGAGGATCCGGCCCGGCTGGCCGCCGCCCGAGTCGTTGCCCGCGCGCGGTGTCGCATCGCCGAACGGGATGCCTTCGCCGAACTGCGAATATTCCTTCAGGGGCCCCGCGGCGAGGCGCTGCTGGTCGCGCAGCTTCACCCGGCAGAGGTTGATGACCCCGTCCTGCATCGGCGCGAGCACCTTCTGGCCGCGGCCGGATTTCTCCCGCTGGAAGAGCGCGGTGACGATCCCGAGGGCGAGGTGCAGGCCGGTGCCCGAGTCGCCGATCTGCGCGCCGGTCACCAGCGGCGGGCCGTCGAGGAAGCCGGTGGTCGAAGCCGCGCCGCCGGCGCATTGGGCGACGTTCTCGTAGACCTTGCAGTCCTCGTACTTGCCCGGGCCGAAGCCCTTGACCGAGGCCATGATCATCCGGGGGTTAAGTTCCTGGATCTTCTCCCAGCCGAACCCCATGCGGTCAAGCGCGCCCGGCGCGAAGTTCTCGACCATCACGTCGCACTCCTTGATGAGGCGCGTGAGCACTTCCTTGCCGGTCTCGTTCTTCGAGTTGAGCTCGATCGAGCGCTTGTTGTGATTCAGCATCGTGAAATAGAGGCTGTCCGCCCCGGGCACGTCCACGAGCTGCTTGCGCGTCGCGTCGCCCACGCCCGGACGTTCCACCTTGATCACGTCGGCGCCAAACCAGGCGAGGAGCTGCGTGCAGGTCGGTCCCGACTGGACATGGGTGAAGTCGAGGATCTTGACGCCTTCAAGAGCTTTCATCGTAACGCTTCCTAGATCAGATTTTCTTTGCCTGCGGGTAGCGCGCCTGCGCCACGACCGAGGATGGGTTCAGATTGCCGATATTGCCGCTTTCCCTGCCGGCGTCCTCGGCGATGACCGCGTTGATCAGCGTGGGCTTGCGGCTCGCGAAGGCGTCCTTGACGGCCTGGCGCAGCGCGTCCGGGTTGTCGACGGTCACGCCTTCGCCGCCGAAGGCCTGCATCATCAGGTCGTAGCGCGACCCCTTGACAAAGACGGTGGTCGCCGGGTCTTCGCCGCCCGACCAGTTCTCGCCGTCGCCGCGATAGATGCCGTTGTTGTTCATGATGACGATGCAGACCGGCAGGTTGTAGCGGCAGACCGTCTCGATCTCCATGCCGCAGAACCCGAAGGCGCTGTCGCCCTCGACCGCGAGGACCTGGTTGCCGGTCTCGACCGCGGCGGCGACCGCCGAGCCCATGCCGACCCCCATGATCCCCCAGGTGCCGACGTCGAGCCGCTTGCGGGGCTTGTGGATGTCGACGATCGAGCGGCACTGGTCGAGCGCGTTGGCGCCCTCGTTCACCAGCACCACATCGGGGTTTTCGGCGATCAGGTCCTTCAGCACGCCGAGCGAGCCCTGGTAGTCCATCGGCGAGTTGTTGTTCTTCAGGCGCGGCGCCATTTTCGCGACATTGGTCTCGACCTTGCTGCGGACCGCGCCGGTCCAGTCCTCGGATGGTTTCTTCCAGTCGGACCCGATGGCGTCGAGCAGCGCGGTGGCGCAGCTTTCGATATCGCCGATCAGCGGGGCCGAGATCTTCTGGTTCGAATCCATCTCGGTCGGCTCGATGTCGATCTGCACGAATTTCTTGGCGCCTTTCTCGCCCCAGGCCTTGCCCTGGCCATGGGAGAGGAGCCAGTTCAGCCGGGCGCCGATCAGGAACACGCAATCGCTTTCCTTCAGCACCAGGGAGCGGGCGGCGGAGGCGCATTGCGGATGGGTGTCGGGCAGGAGGCCCTTGGCCATCGACATCGGCAGGTAGGGGAAGCCGAGGGTCTCGACCAGTTCCCGGACCTTGTCGTCGCACTGGGCATAGGCTGCGCCCTTGCCGATGATGATGAGCGGCTTTTCGGCCGATTTCATCACCTCGACCGCGCGCGAGATCGCTTCGGGCGAGGGGACGGATTTCGGGTTGGGATCAACCACTTCGATGAGCGATTTCGCGCCCTCCGCGGCATCCATGACCTGGCCCAGCAGCGCGCCGGGCACGTCGAGATAGACCCCTCCCGGACGGCCGGTCAGCGCCGCGCGGATCGCGCGGGCGACGCCCAGGCCGATATCCTCGGCATGGAGGATCCGGTAGGCGGCCTTGGCATGGGGACGGGCGATGGCGAGCTGGTCCATCTCCTCGTAGTCGCCGCGCTGGAGATCGACGATCTCGCGTTCGGACGAGCCGGAAATCAGGATCATCGGCCAGCAATTGGTGGTGGCATGGGCCAGCGCGGTCAGGCCGTTCAGGAAGCCCGGCGCGGAGACCGTCATGCAGATACCCGGCTTCTTTGTCAGGAAACCGGCGGCGGCGGCGGCATAACCGGCATGCTGCTCGTGGCGGAACGACAGAACCCGCATCCCCTGCGCCTGCGCGTAGCGGCCGAGATCGGTGATCGGGATGCCCGGGACGTTGTAGATCGTCTCGACCCCGTTCAGCTTGAGGGCGTCGATCAGGAGGTGAAACCCGTCCGTCAGGGTCTCCGGTGCGGTTTCTGCCCGCGCCTTCAGATCGTCATCCGCTTCGATCACTCCCATCGTATCCTCCTAAGGCAGGTGCGTTGCCTGCGTCGTTCAATCGGTCTCGTTCAGTTCGCCGCGGCCGCGCTCAACCCGTCGAGGCGGGTCCAGAGGCGCCGCACATGTGCGTGCAGTTTCATCGTGTGCTCGCGGACCAGCCGCGAGGCGAGATCGGCATCGCGCGCCTCGAGCGCCTCGATGATCGCCATGTGATCGACGACCGAGCGCACGGCACGGCCATCTTCGGTCAGCGCCCGGCGCCGGACCGCGTACATGTGCACGAAGAGCCCCTCGGCAAGCCGCTGCAGCATTGGCGAGCCGGACATCTCGAGGATCATCTGGTGGAACTTGAGGTTCGCCTCGGAATACTCGTGCAGATCGGCGCGGGCGGCGCTTTCGGAATGAGACATCGCGTGCTTGCGGAGCGCTTCGAGCTGGCCCTCGCTCGCCGAGATCGCGGCGAGACTTGCGGCCATGCTCTCCAGCGCGGCCCAGGCAACGATCAGGTCGAGCACTTCCTCAAGCGTCATCCGCCGCACGAAGACGCCGCGGCGCGGACGGATCTCGACGAAGCCTTCCTGTTCCAGGCGGGCCAGGGCCTCGCGCAGAGGAGTTCGGGAGATTCCGAGTTGCTCGGCGAGCGAACGTTCATCCAGTCTCAGGTCGGTTGCCTGATCGTAGATGTTCATCCCTACGATGGCCTCGCGAAGCATGTCGTAGACATGGTCCTTCAGCGTGAAGCTCGTATCGATCGGTCGCAGTTTCAAACCGCGTGGTCCTCCCCCTGGGGCATCGTAATGCCACCGACTGGTATACCATAGACCAGGGGGTACGGATTCGCCAAGCGTTAATCTCGGGTGGAAATGACATTTCCGGCGCGAAATCCGCGCATGCCCGGGCAGACGGCGAGCAGCCGCCTGCCGCGCGTCGGCAAGGGGTTCTGATAGAAAAAAAGCCCGGCCGCGCGGAGGCGGCCGGGGACCCGAGGGACAGGGAAGCGTTACTCGGCGGCGACCGCCGTGCCGTCGCCCGCGGCTTCGACGCGGACGGCGGAGAACTTGAACTCCGGGATCTTGCCGAACGGGTCGAGCGCCGCGTTCGTCAGGATATTCGCGGCCGCCTCGACATAGGCGAAGGGCAGGAACACGTTATCCTCGGCGACCGCCCGGTCGGCCCGCGCCATGACCGTGACGCTGCCGCGCCGGGTGGTCAGCCGGATCATGCCGCCGGGTTCGACCCCCAGGCGCCGGAGCGTCTTGGGGTTGAGCGAGCAGTTCGCTTCCGGCTCGACGGCGTCGAGCACCGTGGCGCGGCGGGTCATCGAGCCGGTATGCCAGTGCTCCAACTGCCGGCCGGTGATCAGGATCATCGGGTATTCGGCATCCGGGCTCTCGTCGGGCGCGATGACATTCGCGGGCGTAAAGCGCGCGCGTCCGTCGGGGCGCGGGAAGCCGTCGCCGAACACGATCGGCTGGCCCGGATCCTCGGGCGAAAGCGACGGGTAGGTGACCGCCGCGCCCTCGAGCCGCTCCCAGGTGATGTTGTCGAGCGACTTCATGTTGCGCTTCATCTCGGCGAAGACCTCGCGCGGATGGGTGTATTCCCAGGCGAGGCCCAGCCGCTTGGCGAGTTCCACCTCGATCCACCAGTCTTCCTTGGCCTCGCCGGGCGGCGGCACCGCGGGCCGGCCCATCTGCACCTGCCGGTTGGTGTTGGTCACCGTCCCGGTCTTTTCGGCAAAGGCCGAGGAGGGCAGGATCACGTCGGCATAGTTCGCGGTCTCGGTCAGGAAGATGTCCTGCACCACCAGATGGTCGAGCTTGGCGAGCGCGTCACGGGCATGGTCGACATCCGGGTCGGACATCGCCGGGTTTTCGCCCAGGATATACATGCCCTTGATCTCGCCGTCATGGATCGCGTCCATGATCTCGACCACGGTCAGGCCCTTCTGGTTCGAGAAATCCTCCGAGCCCCAGACCTCGGTGAAGGCCGAGCGCACGCCGTCATCGGTGACCGGCTGATAGTCGGGCAGGAACATCGGGATCAGGCCGGCATCGGAAGCGCCCTGCACGTTGTTCTGGCCGCGGAGCGGGTGCAGGCCCGAGCCCGGGCGGCCGACCTGGCCGGCCATCAGGGCGAGCGAGATCAGGCAGCGCGAGTTGTCGGTGCCGTGGATGTGCTGGCTGATGCCCATGCCCCAGAAGATCATCCCGGCCTTCGCGGTGGCAAAGGTGCGGGCGACGTCGCGCAGGACTTCCGGTTCGATGCCGCAGATCTTCGACATCTTCTCGGGCGTGAAATCGGCGAGATGCGCCTTCATTCCCGCCCAGTTCTCGGTGAAGGCCTGGATGTACTGCTCGTCGTAGAGCCCTTCCTCGACGATCACGTTCATGATCGCGTTCAGCATCGACACGTCGGCGCCGGGGCGGAACTGGAGCATGTGCGAGGCGAAACGCTTGAGGCCCACGCCGCGCGGATCCATCACGATCAGCTTGCCGCCGCGCTTGGCGAACTGCTTGAAATAGGTCGCGGCGACGGGATGGTTCTCGATCGGGTTGCAGCCGATGACGATGGCGACGTCGGCATTCTCGATCTCGTTGAAGGTCGCGGTCACCGCGCCCGAGCCGACATTCTCCATCAGCGCGGCCACGGACGAGGCGTGGCACAGGCGGGTGCAGTGGTCGACGTTGTTGTGGCCGAAGCCCTGCCGGATCAGCTTCTGGAAAAGATAGGCTTCCTCGTTCGAGCACTTGGCCGAGCCGAAGCCCGCCACACGGGTGCCCTTGTCGGCGCGGAGATCGGCGAGGCCCCTGGCGGCGAAGTCGAGAGCCTCATCCCAGCTGGCTTCGCGGAAATGGGTGTAGACGTTCGACGGATCGACGTTCAGCCCTTTCTCCGGCGCATCCTCGCGGCGGATCAGCGGCTTCGTCAGCCGGTGCGGGTGAGCGATGTAGTCGAAGCCGAAGCGGCCCTTGACGCAGAGCCGGTTCTCGTTCGCCGGCCCGTCGATGCCCTCGACATACTTGATCTTGCCGTCCTTGATCTTCAGCGAGATCTGGCAGCCGACGCCGCAATAGGGGCAGACGCTCTCTACCTCGCGGTCGTAATCCTTCGAGTCGCCCACCTGGGCCTCGTCGACCACGCTCGCTTCCATCAGTGCGCCGGTGGGGCAGGCCTGCACGCATTCGCCGCAGGCGACGCAGGTGGATTGGCCCATCGGGTCGGACATGTCGAAGACCGGGAAGCTGTCATGCCCCCGCCCGGCCATGCCGATCACGTCATTGACCTGCACTTCGCGGCAGGCGCGGACGCAGAGATTGCACTGGATGCAGGCGTCGAGATTGACGCGCATCGCCACGTGGCTGTCGTCGAGCAGCGGCACGCGGGCCCTGTCCATCGCCGGGAAGCGGCTCTCGGAAACGCCCTGCGCCTCGGCCATGTCCCAGAAATGCGAGGACTTGTCGTGCGCTTCCGCGCGCTTCGGCTGGTCGGCCACCAGCATCTCGACCACCATCTTGCGCGCCTTGGCCTCGCGGTCGCCCTCGGTGGTGACCTTCATGCCATCCGTGACCGGGCGGATGCAGGACGCCACCAGCGTCCGCTCGCCCTCCACCGCGACCATGCAGGCCCGGCAGTTCCCGTCCGAGCGGTAGCCCGGCGCATCCTTGTGGCAGAGATGCGGGATCGTGGTGCCTTCGCGCTTCGCCACCTGCCAGATGGTTTCGCCCTCGAAGGCCTGCACATCCTTCCCGTCGAGCGAGAAGGTGATGGTCTTGATCTGTCCGCCATCGGCCGCCATGTCAGATCTCCTCCGGGAAATGTTTCATTGTCAGCCGGATCGGGTTCGGCGCCGCCTGTCCGAGGCCGCAGATCGAGGCATCGGCCATCGTGGTGCACAGCTCTTCCAGGAGCCCCTGATCCCAGCGATCCGCTTCCATCAGCTTGACCGCCTTCTCGCAGCCCACCCGGCAAGGGGTGCACTGGCCGCAGCTTTCGTCCTCGAAGAACCGCAGCATGTTGAGCGCGGCCTGTTTTGCGCTGTCCTTGTCGGACAGCACAACCACCGCCGCCGAACCGATGAAGGTCCCGTGCGGTTGCAGCGTGTCGAAATCCAGCGGGATGTCGTCCATCGAGGCGGGCAGGAGGCCCGAGGAGGGGCCGCCGGGCTGGTAGGCCTTGAAGGCATGGCCCTCGGCCATGCCGCCGCAGGCCTCGATGATGTCGAGGATCGTCGAGCCGGCAGGCAGCAGGTAGACCCCGGGATTGGCCACGCGGCCCGATACCGAGTAGCTGCGCAGGCCCTTGCGGCCGTTCTTTTCCGTCGCGTTCAGGCATTCAGGCCCTTCGCGGCAGATCTTCGCGACCCAGTAGAGCGTCTCGACATTGTGGACGAGGGTGGGGCGGTCGAAGATGCCGACCTGCGCCACGAAGGGCGGGCGGTGGCGGGGCAGGCCGCGCTTGCCCTCGATCGATTCGATCATCGCGCTTTCTTCGCCGCAGATATAGGCGCCCGCGCCGCGGCGGAGGTCGATATAGCCGGGTTCCACGATCCCGGCCTTTTCCAGCGCGGCGATCTCGGTGCGGAGGATCTTCAGCACGGCGGGGTATTCGTCGCGCATGTAGATGAAGGCCTTCTCGGCCTCGACGGCCCAGGCGGCGATCAGCATGCCTTCGAGGAAGAGATGCGGCTGGCGTTCGAGGTAGAAGCGGTCCTTGAAGGTGCCGGGCTCGCCCTCGTCGCCGTTCACCGCCAGGTAGCGCGGGCCTTCGTTGGCGCGCACGAAGCCCCATTTCCGGCCCGAGGGGAAGCCCGCGCCGCCGAGGCCGCGAAGGCCGGAAGCCAGGATCGTTTCCTGCACCTCTTCCCAGTTGCCGCCGGTGCGGAGCGCCTTCAGCGCCTCGTAGCCGCCGGCGCCGACATAGGCGTCGAGGGCCTCATAGGCGGGGATGTGCGGATGGGTATCGTCCGAAGCGATGGCGGCCTGCACCTTTTCGGGCGTCGCGTTGTCGATGTGGTTGTGTCCGATCTCGAGAACCGGCGCGGTGTCGCAGCGGCCCATGCAGGGCGCGCGCAGCACGCGGACCTCGCTCGGGTCGAGCCCGTCCTCCAGCGCCGCCTTGAGCTGCTGCGCGCCGGCGAGTTCGCAGGACAGCGAATCGCAGACCCGGATCGTCAGGGCAGGGGGCGGGGTCTCGCCTTCCTTGACCAGGTCGAAATGGGCATAGAACGTGGCGACTTCCCAGATCTCCGCCTGCGCGAGGCGCATTTCCTCGGCCAGCGCACGCATATGCGCCGCCGACAGGTGGCCGTACTTGTCCTGGATGAGATGCAGGAATTCGATCAGAAGATCGCGCCGGCGGGGTCTGTCGCCAAGGAGCGCGCGTACCTCTTCCCAGGCCTGATCCTCGACCTGGCGGCCCTTCGGCGTCTTGCGGCCCCGGCCCTTGCCGGACTTCCAGACGCCCTTTCCCTGATCCAGCGGTGCCATTTCGCCTCCCATGTATACTCCCGCACACTGGTATTAAGAATACCAATCGTCAAATCGAGATTGGTGAAGGCACGATAATCAACGCTTATCGAACGCCAGCACCGCACAGCGCCGCAATGCCTCGACGGCGGGCAGCGGCGTGCCTCGGTTCTGTGTCACCAAAACCATCGAATGTTCAAGTGTCGGTTTCACCAGAGGCAGGGCAATCGTGCCCGGCGGCTGGCCGAGATCGCTGACCAGGACCTCGGGCAGGATCGTCGCGCCAAGGCCGTGGGCGGCGGTCAGCATGGCGCTGCCCAGCTCGTCGGTTTCGGCCACGAGTTCGGGGTTGCAGCCGATCTCGCGGAACACCCGGTCGATGATCTGGCGGTTCTGCATGCCGGGCTCCAGAAGGCAGAGCGGCAGCGCGGCGGCTTCCTCCCAGGTCGCCACGCCGCTTTGTCGCGGCGCGATCGCCAGGGGCGCGAGCAGGACGTAGTGCTCGTCATAAAGGCGGTTGATCACCTGGGTCTCGCCGCGTGCCGCATCGCTGTAGGTCAGGCCCGCATCGAGACTGCCATCCTCCAGCCGCTTGCCGATCTCCTGCGCGGTGGTGGTCTCGACCCGTACCCGTACCCGCGGATGGTGGTTGTGCAGATCGCTTGCCAGCCGTGCGGCAGCGGCGACGGCGGTTGGGACGGTGCCGAGCCGCAGCGGGCCGGAGATATCGGATTTCGCCGCGCGGATGATTTCCTCGAGCGAGCGCACCTCCTCGAGGATCTCGCGGGCATGGCGCACGATCGCCTCGCCTTCCTCGGTCAGGCCCTGGAAACGGTTGCCGCGCAAGACGATCGGCGTGTCGAGCCGTTCCTCCAGCTTGCGGATGCGCATCGAGAACGCCGGCTGCGAAACGCCGCACTCGTCGGCGGCCCGCGCGAAATGCCGGTGCCGGGCGAGGGCCGAGAGGAATTTCAGGTCGCGCAGCTCAAGCATGGGTCCGTGGTCCGGCTGGGGCGTCTCTCTTATCGCCCGCTGCGGCGTGGGGTGCAATTCCGCGCTGCCGGAACGGTCAACCCGCCCGAAGGTTGCGTTGACGAACCGGGCAAATTCTGGCATACCAGATACCAAACGGCGCAGGTCCGGACCAGGGGGGAAGCGGATGCTCTTGTCGGAGTACAAGTCGAAGGAACTCGTGGCCCAGTACGGGATGCCGATTCCCGAAGGCCGGATCGCCGCCACGCCGGAAGAGGCGGAGGCCCGCTGCCGTGAGATCAGGGCCGAGAAATACGTGGTCAAGGCGCAGATCGCGGCCGGCGGGCGGGGTCTTGGCGGTGGCATCCGCTTTGCCGCGACGCCGTCTTCGGTGGCCGAGGAGGCGCGGCGGCTTCTGGGCTCGAAGCTGGTGACGGCACAGACCGGTCCGGACGGCGAGGAAATCGCCTCGGTCTATGTCGAGGCGGCGATGACCCTGAAGGAAAGTTTCTATATCGGTTTCGCGCTCGACCCGCGTTCGGGCGCGCCGCTCCTCCTCGCCTCCGACCAGGGCGGTGTGGAGTTCGAGGAGCGCGCACGGATGGACCCGGAGGCCGTCCGCACGCTGGCGCTGGACGGGGCGGGCGACGCCGACAGGGCGGCGCTCGCCGAGTTCCTCGCCGGCATCGGCATCGCCGACGTCGCGGCGGTCGATGCGGTGATGGCCGCGCGCCGCGCCTTCGTCGAGACGGACATGCTGCTCCTCGAGATCAACCCCTTCGCCCGGACCGACAAGGGGGACTGGCTCGCCATCGACGCCAAGATCTCGCTCGACAAGAACGCGGCCTTCCGCCACCCGGAATACGAGACCCTCGCCTCGGACGACGAACTGGTGGGCATCGAGCGCGAGGCACAGAAGAGCGACATCAACCTCGTGAAGCTCGACGGCGATATCGGCGTCGTGGTGAACGGCGCGGGGCTCGGCCTTGCCACCAACGACATGATCGTCGATGCCGGCGGCGAACCGGCGAACTTCATGGACCTCCGCACCACGGCGACCAGTTTCGACATCGCCAAGGGGGTTGACCTGATCCTCAAGGATCCGAATGTGAAAGTGGTGCTCCTGAACGTTCATGGCGGCGGCATGACGGTCTGCGACACGGTGGCCGAGGGCGTGGCCTTCGCCTATGCCCGGGCTCAGAAGAAGCCGCCCGTGGTGGCGCGGCTGGCCGGACAGAACGCCGATTGGGGGCACCGGATCCTGAAGGACCGGAAAGTGCCGGTCGAGACTTACGGCACGATGGGCGAGGCGGTGAAGCGCGCGGTCGAGCTTGCCAGGGGAGGGCGCTGAGATGGCGATCTACGTGGACAGCGGCACTAGGGTGCTCGTGCAGGGCATGACCGGCCGCGCCGGAACCTTCTACACCGACCAGGCGATGCGCTATGCGCCGACCTATGTGGCCGGCGTCCGGCCCGGCAAGGGCGGGTCGAAACATCTGGGCCTGCCGGTCTTCCACGGTGTCGCCGAGGCGAAGGCCGAGACCGGCGCCACCGCGAGCCTCGTCGTGGCGCCGGCCGACAAGGCCGCGGCCGCCATGATCGAGGCGATCGAGGCCGAACTCGACGTTGTGGTCTGCGTGACCGAACGGGTGCCGCAGCACGACATGAGCCGGGTGAAGGCGGCGCTCGCCGGATCGAAGACCGCGCTTATCGGGCCGAATTCGCAGGGCATCCTGACGCCGGGCCAGTGCAAGATCGGTGTCATGCCCACGCGCGACGCGAAACCCGGCCCGGTGGGCATCGCCTCGCGTTCGGCCTCGCTCACTTCCGAGGTGCTGGCGCGCTGCTCGGCGGCGGATCTCGGCCAGTCAACCACCGTCGGCGTCGGCGGCGATACGCTCCATGGCATCGGCTTCGTCGATTGCCTGAAACGGTTCCGCGAGGATGACGAGACCAGGGTCGTCGTCCTCGTGGGCGAGATCGGCGGCACCGAGGAGGAGGACGCGGCCGAATACCTCTCCTCGCTCGACTACGGCAAGCCCGTGGTGGCGCTGGTCGTGGGCCGCCATGCGCCCGTGGGGCGCCGGATGGGGCATGCCGGCACCCTCTCGATCTTCGGTCTGCCGAGTGCCAAGGAGAAGATCGCCTGCCTGACCCGGTCAGGGGTGCAGATCGCCCAGAGCCCGGACGAGGTCGCCCCGGCGATCCTTTCCGCGCTGGCCGCGCAGAATGCGGTTCAATCCGAGTCCGTTGCGGGGTAGCAAGGCCCGAAGACTGACGGGAGACTTGCGATGACTTCCATGCGGATCGTGGACTGCGCCGAGCCGGGCGGCCCGGAAGTGCTGGTGCCGGGCGAACGGGAGAAGCCGGCACCGGGGCCGGGCGAAGTGCTGATCGCCGTGGCGGCGGCGGGCGTGAACGGCCCCGACCTCGTGCAGCGGCGCGGGCATTACCCGCCGCCCGAGGGCGCCTCCGATCTCCTCGGCCTCGAGGTCTCCGGCACCGTGGCCGAGCTGGGCGAGGGCGTGACCGGCTGGGCGGTGGGCGATCAGGTCTGCGCGCTGACGAATGGCGGCGGATATGCCGAGTTCGTCGCGGTGGACGCGGGCCATGTGCTGCCGGTCCCCGAAGGCGTCTCGCTCGAGGATGCGGGCGGGCTTTGCGAAACGTATTTCACGGTCTGGAGCAACGTGTTCCACGGTCATGAGGTGCCCGAGGGCGCGCGGTTCCTCGTTCATGGCGGCGCGGGCGGCATCGGCTCGACCGCGGTGCAGCTCGGGGCGGCGCTGGGGCTCGAGGTGCTGACGACGGTGGGGGCTCCGGATGAGGCGGAGTTTGCGGTGGAGCTGGGCGCGGCGCGGGCGATCAACTTCCGGCGGGAGGATTTCGTCGAGGTGGTGCGCGAGGCCGGCGGCGCCGACATCATTCTCGACATCATCGGCGGCGACTACATCGCGCGGAACTTCAAGGCGGCCCGCCACGACGCGCGGATCATCCAGCTGGCCTTCAACGCGGGCAGCAAGGTCGAGATCAACCTCATGCCCATCATGTTGAAAAGGCTGAACTATACCGGATCGACCCTGCGCTCGCGCGCGCCCGCCTTCAAGGCGGCGGTGGCGGCGGCGCTGCGCAAGAACGTCTGGCCGCTCTTCGCCGCCGGGCGTCTCCGGCCGGTGACGCACAAGATCCTGTCGCTCGACCAGGCGGCCGAGGCGCATGCGCTGATGGAGGCAGCGACGCATCGCGGGAAGATCCTGCTGAAGCCCTGAGGGGCCGGAATCCGCGGCGCACAACCCGTACACAACCTGTACACAACCCGTACACCGGCGTGCACGGTTCCTCGGCCCCAACGAGCAGCGGGAGCCGGGCGAGCGCCTGCCCGTGGGATGGCGCCGCAACACTTGAGCGGGGCACTTTATCTCTCAAGTCCGCTGCACAGACGTTCGGCGCGGAACGTGACCAAGGCGCCAGCCCGTGGGGACGGGCAGGCGCTCGCCCGGCGGCCCGTGCCGGGCCTTGATTCCGGGCGGGGGATCTCTTTCGACGTACTGGAAGTTGGAGCGCCGCTTTCAGCGGTTCGCACCCGGAATCCACAAGACATCCGCGCGGCCGTCGTCATTGGCGATGCGGGCGGCGCAGAAGAACCAGTCGGAGAGGCGGTTGAGGAAGGTCACCGCGTGCGGGTTGACCTGTTCCGTCGCCGCAAGCTCCACCGCGAGGCGCTCGGCGCGGCGGGCGACGGTGCGGCAATGGTGGAGATGCGCCGCGAGCGGGCTGCCGGCGGGCAGGATGAAGGAGCGCAAGGGCGCGAGAACGGCGGTCATCGCGTCGATCTCGGTCTCGAGCCGGGCGGTCTGGCCCCCGGTCATCCTGAGGGGCGGGTATTCGGCCGCCGCGTCGCCCTCGAGATCGGGGCGGCAGAGATCGGCGCCGAGATCGAACAGGTCGTTCTGGATCACCGAGAGCCGCGAGTCGAGATCGCCCTCGGCATGGAGCCGGGCGAGGCCGACGACCGAGTTCAGCTCGTCCGCGGTGCCGTAGGCGGTGACGCGCGGACTGTACTTGGCCACCCGGTCGCCATTGCCGAGCGCGGTGTCGCCGGCATCGCCGGTACGGGTATAGATCTTGTTCAGGACAACCATCTCAGCCTCCGCTTCCCCTCCAGGCGACATAGGCGAGGATCAGCATCACCGCAACGAACTGCGCCGCGATCCGGTAGCGCATCAGCCGATTGGCATGTTTGCGGTTGAACTCGCCGCCCTTGCCGAAGCCGCCGATGCCCAGCATCAGGATCCCCAGCACCACGAGGCAGGCGAGCGTGACGACGATCAGGAACGGGTCGGACATCATCTTGTCTCTCCTTTCCGTCCCACCTAGCAGCGCCGGGCGGGAATGCGAACGGTCAAGGCGTCGCGGGTCAGCTCCGGCCCAGCACCCGGTCGAGCAGCCGTGTCGGCAGGAGCCGCCGCAGCGTGCCCATGATATGGGTCGGGGTCGTCACGTAGTAGCGGGGGCGCGGGTTCGGCGCTTCGAGCGCGTGGACGAGTTTCTTCGTCACCGCCGAGGGCGGCAGTTCGAACGGGTCCTTGCCGTCCTTCTCCCTGTAGAGCCGTTTCAGGAGCGTCGCCTCGTATTGCGCCCGACGGGGCGAGGATTTCCAGTCGATCCAGCGCTCGAAATGCGGGATCGAATTGACGCGGATCCTCGAGGTGACGGGGCCGGGCTCGATCAGGATCACCTTGATGCCGGTATCGGCCATTTCGAGGCGCAGCGTGTCGGTGAGGCCCTCCAGGGCGAATTTCGTCGCCACATAGGCGCCGCGCCAGCGCATGGTGACGAGGCCGAGGACGCTCGAATTCTGCACGATGCGGCCGGAACCTTGCGCGCGCATCACCGGGATGACCGCGCGGGTGAGGCTGTGCCAGCCAAAGAGGTTCACCTCGAAGGCCGCGCGGAGCCCCTCGGTGGGCAGGTCCTCGACAGCGCCGGGAAGGCCGTGGGCGCCGTTGTTGAAGAGCGCGTCGAGCGTGCCGCCGGTGGCGGCGAGCACTTCGGCGAGGCCGGTCTCGATGCTGGCCGGGTCGGCATAGTCGATGCGGGGGCTTTCGAAGCCTGCGGCCCGCAGCCGGGCGCAGTCCTCGGGTTTGCGGCAGCTCGCGAAGACGCGCCAGCCACGGGCGCGGAGTCCATGGGCGGCGTCGTAGCCGATGCCCGAGGAACAGCCGGTGATGAGGATCGTGCGGGGGCGCGCCATTTCCGCCCCTTCGCAGGGGGCGGGGCGGCTGTCAATCGGCGCTCAGCCCTCGGCGGCGAGGAAGCTGGTGTGGATCCAGGCGGTTTCGCCGGCCGGGCGGCGGATCTCGATCCAGTCGCCCACCGGGTCGTCGACGGGGACCAGCCGGTCGCCCGCGGCGGCACTGCCGACCACGGGATTTTCGGTGCCGGGGCCGCCCCGGAGATTCACCCGGTCGGCGATGACGCGGAGCGCGAGGCTTTCGGCCGGGTCGGCCTGGGGCAGGATGACGGGGGTCGCGACCCGGGCGGCGAGGCGGTGCTGCGGCGTCGTGGCTTCGCGGGTAGCGGCGATCTCGGCGCCGCGGGCGAGCGCGATCGCGACCGCCTCGGCGGCGGAGATGGGGCTGACATAGGCTTCGCGGGCGCTCGTGTCGGAGAGCTCGGCAATGTCCTGCGCCGGGAGTGCCGAGACGCTGAGCCGCGCGGCGCGCGGCACCGGCGGACGGTCGGGCGCGATCGCTCCGGCCGCGAACAGTGCCCCTAGCGTGAGGAAGGACAGGACCCACCGCATCGGATTTCTCCCAGAGGCGCCCCCGGGCGGTAGTGTAGCCCAGAAGGGAGGGATTGGGGCCGGGGAGCGGCGAAAGAGACTGTTTCCCGACGCGCGGGTCCGCTTGCGGGGGCGCGGAGGTCGGTCTACAAGATCTGGTATGAGCGACGGCGAAGATACAGGCGAGGCCTCTTTCAGAAACCCCATCGAACCGCTGCGCCGGGCGATCGGCGAGCGCTACCTGACCTATGCGCTCTCGACGATCATGCACCGGGCGCTGCCGGACGCGCGCGACGGGCTGAAGCCGGTGCATCGGCGAATCCTCTACGCGATGAGCCGGCTGAACCTCACTTCGGGCGGCAAGTTCCTGAAATCGGCGAAGATTTCCGGCGACACTATGGGCGATTTCCATCCCCATGGCGATGGCGCGATCTATGACGCGATGGCGCGGCTCGCACAGGATTTCACGATTCGCTATCCGCTGGTCGACGGGCAGGGCAATTTCGGCAATATCGACGGCGACAACCCGGCGGCGTCGCGCTACACCGAGGCGCGGCTGACCGAATTCGCCGAGGCGCTGCTGGAAGGGCTCGACGAGGACGCGGTGGATTTCCGCGACAATTATGACGGGCGGCTGCAGGAGCCGGCGGTGCTGCCGGCGGCCTTCCCGAACCTCTTGGCGAACGGATCCTCGGGCATCGCGGTCGGGATGGCGACGAACATCCCGCCGCACAATCTCGACGATGTGCTGACGGCCTGTATCCACCTGGCGGGGAAGCAGAATTCCGAGCTCGTGCGCGACGACACGCTGATCGAGATGGTGAAGGGCCCGGATTTCCCCACCGGCGGGATCATCGTCGAGCCGCGCGAGAATATCGTGGAAGCCTATCGCACCGGGCGGGGCAGCTTCCGGACGCGGGCGAAATACGAGATCGAGGACATGGGCCGGGGCCAGTGGCAGGTGGTGGTCACCGAGATCCCCTACCAGGTGCAGAAATCGAAGCTGATCGAGCGGCTGGCCGAGCTGATCCAGCTCAAGAAGGTGCCGATCCTCGCCGATGTGCGCGACGAGAGCGCCGAGGATGTGCGGATCGTGCTGGAGCCGCGCACGAAGAACGTCGATCCCGACGTGCTGATGGGCATGCTGTTCCGCAACTCCGACCTCGAGGTCCGGTTCTCGCTCAACATGAACGTGCTGATCGACGGCCGCACGCCCGTGGTCTCGACGCTGAAGGAAGTGCTGCGCGCCTTTCTCGACCACCGCCGGGCGGTGCTCATGCGGCGCACGCGGTTCCGGCTCGGCAAGATCGACCACCGCTTGGAGGTGCTGGAAGGCTTCATCACCGCGTTCCTCAATCTCGACCGGGTGATCGAGATCATCCGCTACGACGACGCGCCGAAGCCGGCGCTGATGGCGCAGGACTGGTCGAAGGTGCCGCCGCGCGCCGAGAACGAGGCGGCCTATGTCTCGCCCCTGCCGGCGGGCGAGGACGATGGCGAACTTTCCGAGGTTCAGGCCGAGGCGATCCTGAACATGCGGCTGCGCGCGCTCCGGCGGCTCGAGGAGCTGGAACTGCGGCGGGAATTCGACGAGCTGGTCAAGGAGCGGGCGGCGATCGAGGATCTCCTGGGCTCGGACGATCTCCAGTGGAAGAGGATCGGCGAGGAACTCAAGGAAACCAAAAAGAAATTCGGCGCCAGCCATCCGATCGGCGCGCGCCGCACCGCCTTTGCCGAGGCGGCCGAGATCGAGGAGGTGCCGCTCGAGGCGATGATCGAGCGCGAGCCGGTCACCGTGGTCTGTTCGCAGATGGGCTGGATCCGCGCCATGAAGGGCCATGTGGCGCTCGACCAGGAGTTCAAGTTCAAGGATGGCGACGGGCCGCGTTTCGCCTTCCATGCCGAGACCACCGACAAGATCCTCCTGTTCGGCTCGAACGGGCGGTTCTA
The DNA here is from genome assembly GCA_003605175.1 of Paracoccaceae bacterium. Classification (GTDB taxonomy): domain Bacteria; phylum Pseudomonadota; class Alphaproteobacteria; order Rhodobacterales; family Rhodobacteraceae; genus Ovoidimarina. The sequence continues at coordinate 625,283 of QWDA01000001.1, forward strand.
CACGTTGCGCGCCTCCGACCTGCCGGGCGGGCGCGGCATGGGCGAACCGGTGCGGCTGATGGTGGACCTGCCGAACGAGGCGCAGATCGTCAGCCTGCGCATTCACCGGCCGGGCGGGAAGCTGGTCGTCGCCTCGACGGCGGGCGACGGCTTCGTGGTGCCCGAGGACGACGTGGTGGCGCAGACGCGCGCCGGCAAGCAGGTGCTGAACGTCAAGGACGGGGTCACGGCCAAGGTCTGCACCGCGCTCGCGGGCGACCACGTGGCGGTGGTTTCGGAGAACGGCAAGTTCCTGGTCTTCCCGACGGAGGAACTGCCCGAGATGACCCGCGGCAAGGGCGTCCGGATCCAGAAATACAAGCAGGCGCGCGGCAAGCAGGGGGTGCTGGAGCTGGATGGCGGGCTCGCCGATCTCACCACCTTCGATTTCGCGACCGGGCTGAGCTGGACCATGGGCGGCGGCAAGACCCGGCACGAGCCGGACCTGACCGAATGGCTCGGCAAGCGCGCCGGGGTGGGCAAGCGCCCGCCCTACGGTTTCCCGCGCTCGAACAGGTTCGAATGAGGGGCGGGCTTCGCACGGCCCTGGCGCTGGCGGGGCTGCTCGCGCTCGCGTCCTGCGGCGCGCCGACCGAGGAGCTGCCCGCGGAGGTGACGCCGATCGGCGATTTCCGCATGGGCTTCAACATCGCGGTGGCGAATGACGTGACCCGCGCGCCCGGCTCGCGCGAGGCGAGCGAGGCGGAGCTGACCGAGGCGCTCCGATCCGCGGTGGAGGCGCGGCTCGGCCGTTATGACGGCGACGGGCTCTACCATGTCGGGCTCCGGATCGAGGCCTATTCCATGGGGCGCGCCGGGGTGCCGGGGGTTTTCGCGCCGCGCTCGGTGCTGCTCATCGCGTTGAACATCTGGGACGATGCGACCCAGGAGAAGCTGAACCCCAAGCCGATCCGGATCACCGCCTTCGAGAACGAGGCGGGGCCCTTCGTGGGCTCGGGGGCGGTGCGGAGCAAGCACGCGCAATTGCAGGCGCTGGCGTTCCGCGCGGCCGAGGAGGTCGAGACCTATCTGAGGGCGCATGAGACGCAGTGGTTCGGGCCGAAGCCGGACCGCGAGCGGGTGCCCTTCAGCCGCGATCCGGCGACCGGCCGGGCGGTCGATCCGCCGCCCGAACCGGATACGACGGCGGAGGGCGCGGCGGCGGACGAGGAAGCCCCGGAAGCGGCCTCCGCCGAGGCGGCCAACTGAGGCTTGAATTCCTCTTCCCGAGTAAGTAGCTAGCGCGCGGTATCGAAACCGGGCCACGAGCGGCCCACAGGAAGGATGAGGCGACGGCGCCATGGCGAAGGCAAAGTTTGAGCGGACGAAACCGCACGTGAACATCGGGACGATTGGTCACGTTGACCACGGGAAGACGACGCTGACGGCGGCGATCACGAAGTATTTCGGGGATTTCAAGGCCTACGATCAGATCGACGGGGCGCCCGAGGAGAAGGCGCGCGGGATCACGATCTCGACGGCGCATGTGGAATACGAGACCGAGGCGCGGCACTACGCGCACGTGGACTGCCCGGGCCATGCCGACTACGTGAAGAACATGATCACCGGTGCGGCGCAGATGGACGGCGCGATCCTGGTGGTGAACGCCGCCGACGGCCCGATGCCGCAGACCCGCGAGCACATCCTTCTGGCGCGCCAGGTCGGCGTTCCGGCGCTGGTGGTGTATCTGAACAAGGTCGACCAGGTGGATGACGAGGAGCTCCTGGAGCTCGTCGAGATGGAAGTGCGCGAGCTTCTGTCGTCCTACGAGTTCCCCGGCGACGACATCCCGATCGTCAAGGGCTCGGCGCTGGCGGCGATGGAAGGCCGTGACCCGGAGATCGGCGAGACCTCGA
>QWDA01000020.1 GCA_003605175.1 Paracoccaceae bacterium
GCTCGGGGCATGACGGTGACACCAACAGCGGCCAGTCCGTCCACGTCGTCGGCAGATCACCTGACAGCCGTCACTGCGAAAACAGAAAACCGTTCCCACGCCCTGACTTCTTCAGCAGCCTGCTAGACGTCACGGATCGTATCCTTGATGCCGCCGGCCGCGTTCCGGATCTTGCCCTCGGCCTTGTCGGCCTCACCCTCCGCTTCGAGCTTCGCGTCGCCGATCACCTTGCCAATTGCAACTTTGGCCTTGCCTTTGACGACCTTTGCGGAACCGACCATGCGATCCTTGTCCATTTCTTGCCCCCTTCCACGGGTTGCGGCCGCCACAACGCATGACGGCCAGGTGCATATTGCGACAACGACCTCGATCTCGTGCTGATGCAGGTCAGCGCGTCGGCGTGATCACGATTTCGACCCGACGGTTCTGGGCCCTGCCTGCAGCAGTGGCGTTCGTCGTGATCGGTTCGCTGAAGCCCCGCCCGAAGTAGCTTATCCGCGACGAGGATACGTCGTCCCTGATCAGGATGCGCGCGACGGCCAAAGCCCGATCTCGGCTCAGCTGTTGGTTATAGGCAGCAGAACCCACGGTGTCGGTATGACCGACGACACGGACACGTGACGCTTCTGAACCGACATCAGCCGCAAGTACTCCGGCCGCTGGAGGTACCGGACTCGCGGGAGAGATGATTTTCATGCGCATCGAAAAACCCCGCCAAGCGGGTCGCGCGGCCGCTTGCCGGTACTTCTCTGCGCGGTGCCTGCCGTGGTTTCAAACCCCGCAGGAGCTTGGCTGCACCGCTTCACGCTTCTAGAGGATCAGGAGGTCATCCTTGCGCATCGAGAACTCAGCTCTGCTGCCGGGGGCGGGCGGTGGCAGGTTCGGCCGATTGAAGGTGTCGAGAAGGATTCGATCGCCTGCGACCGACGCCTCGACCCGGATGACAGACCCCAGAAAGTGTACGTCGTCGATCATCCCTTCGAACACGACCTCGTTGCCTTCCGCTCTGCCCAGGGTGACAACTTCCGGACGCATCGCGACGGTGACTCTCCCCTCTGGCAGCGGCCTGCCGAGCGTCACTTCGGCGCTGCCAAGGCGAAGCCGTCCGCTCGTTGGTTCCAGCACATCGGCCTGCAGCAGGTTCAGCGTGCCGACGAACTCGGCCACGAACCGGGTTGCGGGGCGGTTGTAGATTTCGAAGGGCGGACCGATCTGGTCGGCGACGCCCGCGTTCATCACGACGACGCGGTCGGAAATCGACAGCGCCTCTTCCTGGTCGTGTGTCACGAAGATCGTGGTGATCCCGAGCCGGCGCTGGATCGACCGGATCTCTTCGCGAAGCGAAACCCGGATCTTCGCGTCGAGAGCGGAGAGCGGTTCGTCGAGAAGGAGCACTGCCGGCTCGATGGCGAGCGCACGGGCGAGTGCCACGCGTTGCTGCTGCCCGCCCGAAAGCTGGAACGGGAACCTTTCGCCGAAGCCCTCGAGGCCGATCAGGCGCAGCATCTCGGCGACGCGCGCCTCCCGCGCGGACCGGGCCATGCCCTTGACCCTAAGACCGAACGCCACGTTGTCGGCAACCGTGAGGTTCGGAAACAGCGCGTAGGCCTGAAAGACCATACCGATGTTGCGCTGGTTCGGGCGCAGGTTCGTGACCTCGCGGCCGTCTATCCGGATCGAACCCGAGCTCGGCGTCTCGAAACCCGCCACCATGCGCAGGACTGTCGTCTTGCCGCAGCCCGAGGGACCGAGGAGCGAGATGAATTCACCCCGTTCGATGGAAAGATTGAAATCCTTCACGACGCGGGTCGCGCCGAAGGACTTGTCGATGTGCTCGATCTCGAGAAATGACATCAGGACCTCTTCGCGCGGCCATGCGCCGAGAAGCGCGAAACGAGTTGGATGAGCCCCATGCAGAACCATGTGATCGCGAAGGCGATGACCGCGAGCGCGGCCGGCTCGTAGGCCTGGTTCGCGCCGATGAGCTGCAGGTATGGTCCGAAGGCGGGACGATTGAGGAGCGCGGCCATGACGAACTCGCCGATCACGATGGCGAAGGTCAGGAAGGCGCCGGAGAGGACGGCGACAAGCACGTTCGGCAGGATCACGCGGGCGATGATCACGGGCCAGCCCGCTCCGAGGCTCTGCGCCGCCTCCGACAGGGTGCGAACGTCGATCGCGCGGAGCCCCGTGTCGACCGCGCGATACATGTAGGGCAAGGACAGCGTCGCGTAACCCATCATCAAGAGGAAGTTGGTGCCCATTGCGGTGCCGGTGAGCGGCAGGATCGAACCGGTGTTGTAGAGACGGATGTAGCCGAACACGATCACGATAGGCGGGATCACGAGGGGCAGGAGCGTGACGAACTCGACGACGGGCCGCAGGCGCGGAAAGCGCAGTCGTACCCAGTAGGCGGTCGGCACAACGATCAGGACCCCGACGAGGATGGTGAAGAGCGCCATCGCGACCGAATAGCTGAAGGTCTCGCGGAAGCGCGGATCCTCGAACACCGATCGGTAGGCGTCGAGGGAGTATTCGCCGCGGCGCTTCCTCAAGCTGAACTCGATCGTGCCGATCAGCGGCAGCAGGAAGTAGATGAAACCGATCGCGAGCGCGACCCAGGACCAGATCTTCGCCCTCATCGTGTCCACCTCTCGGTGCGGGCCCGGAGCCAGACGTAGAGCCCGTTGGCGATGCCGGTCACGACGATCATGCCGAAGGCGAGCGCGTAGCCGAGATGCGGATCCTGCAGCACGTCGCCGCGGATCTGCGCGAAGAGCACGATGGGCACGATCGAGAGCGACGAGCCTGTGAGCGCATAGGCTGTGGCAACCGCGCCGAAGGAATTGGCGAAAAGAAGCGCGAAGGTCCCGAGCAGCGAGGGCGTCAGGATCGGCAGCGCGACCATGCGCCAGTATTGCGCGCCGGTCGCACCGAGAATGTCGGCGGCCTCGCGCCATTCTCGCTTCATGCCTTCCAGCGCGGGGGTGATGATGAGGATCATCAGCGGGATCTGGAAGAACAGGTAGACAAGCGTCAGGCCCCAGAAGCTCAGAAGGTTGAAGCCTAGCGTGTAGATATTGATCCCGAACCAGTCGCGCAGAAGCACGGTGACAAGGCCGACCCGGCCGAGCGTCGCGAGGAAGGCGAAGGAGAGAGGCACACCCGCGAAGTTCGAGGCGACGCCGGAGAAGGTCAGCACGGGTCCGCGGATCGCTTTCGGAACTCCGCCAAAGGTGATTGCCGCCGCAATCGCGAAGCCGATCAGGCAGCCGAGAAGCGCGGTTGCGAAGGAAATCCGGATGGAGATCCAGTAGGCGGCGAGGATCGAAGGCTGAAAGAGGTTTGCGAGGTTCTGGAGCGTCGGTGTTCCATCGACCGTTCGGAACGCACCGACGACGATGTGCATCGTCGGCAGGATCAGGAACAGAAGTGCGAACGCGACAAACGGCACGAGGCCCAGCCATGCCAGCGGCAGCTTGGCTCTCGGAGAACGCGCTCTGGTGTCGTGGAGGGGCATCCGCAGAAGCTCCGCCCGGCATTCCGGGCGGAGCGTCCTTCGCTTACTGGACGTTCGCGCCGACCACGGAATCCCACCCGCCGGTCACCGCTTCCTTGTTCCCGGCCTGCTGGTCGAGGGTCGGGAAGACGGCCTTCTCGTAGGCTGCCGCCGGCGGCAGCGCGTCGAGCAGTTCCTGCGGAATCGCGCCCTTCGCGGCGAGGTCGTTGAAGCGGATCGGGTGGCAGTAGCCCTTGAGCCAACCAAGCTGGCCCTCGTCCGAATAGAGATATTCCATCCAGAGCTTCGCGGCATTGGGTTGCGGGGCGTAGGCCGAGATCGCCTGCACGTAGACCCCCGCAACGACGCCCGACTTCGGCACCACGACCTCGAGCGGCGGATTACCTTCCAGCGAATCGCGCCAGGCGAGCCCGTTGTAGTCCCACGCGATCACGATCGGCGTCGCGCCCTGCGCGATGGTCCCGGCCTTGCCGATCACCGGCACGAAGTTTCCGGCCGCATTCAGCGCCTTGAAGAAGGCGAGCCCGGCCTCGCCCGAGCCGGTCCCGGCCTCGCCGCCCTTGGCGAGACCCGCGGCCATCACCGCGAGGATCGCCTGGTTCGAGGCCCGCGGGTCCCCCGCGAGCGCGACGGAATTCGCGTGTTCGGGCTTCAGGAGGTCGTCCCAGTCCTGCGGGACATTCTCCACGAGGTCGGTGTTCACGACGAAGGAGAGCACACCGTAGTAGTCGCCGTACCAGTGCCCGTCCGCGTCCTTCGCATCGCCCGGGATCGTGTCCCATGTCGCAACCTTGTATGGCTGCGTCAGCCCCTCGTCCTTGGCTTGCGGCCCGAAGGCGAAGCCGACATCGAGCACGTCGGGCGCCTGCGGTCCGGTGTTGTCCTTGTTCGCGCGGATGGCTTCAAGCTCGTCGGCCGAGCCCGCATCGGGATTGAGTTCGTTGACGCTGATATCGGGATACTTCGCCTTGAAACCGGCGATGACGTCCCCGTATCCGCACCAGCTGTGTGGCAGTGCGATCGTGCTGAGCAGGCCCTCGGCTTTCGCGGCGGAATCCAGTTCGTCCATCGACTGTGCTCCCGCCGACATCCCGACGCTGACGGCGATTGCGGTGCCGAGGATAAATCTCGTTCTCGTAGTCATGTCTGTTCACTCCCCCAGTTTGCGGCAGCAGGTTCGAGCCCGTTCGGCCGCGCGATCCGCAATGCCACGGCCCGCGCGCCAAGAAAAGCGTGGAAGCTTGTGGCCTACAACCAGAAAAACAAGTGAGGTGCCCCTGGATTTGTAGAGGCTTTGCCCGCTTGCTTTGAGCCGGAGAGGCGACCATGGGGACAAGCAGTTACAGCGACGAGTTCAAGCGCGACGCGGTCCATCAGATCACGGTGCGCGGGTATCCGGTGCGGGCGGTGTCCCGGCGGTTGGGCGTCAGCACGTACTCTCTCTACAAGTGGCTGAAGCTGTTCAGAGAACCGACGCAGAAGGCGGTCGTGGACCACGAGGCGGAGCCCGGCGTCCGAAGCGCGAACACGCTCGGGTGTTCGCGCTGGTGAAGGCGATGTTCCATGACGCATGGGACATGCGCCTTGCGCAGGCCTCCGAGGTCGCCAAGGGCATAACGGGCAATATCAAGCAGCTTGAAAAGCAGATCGACCAACTCCTCGATCGCATTGACGATGCGAGCAACGGTTCTGTGGTTTCGGCCTATGAGAAACGCATTGCCAAGCTCGAACGCGAGAAAGTTCTCGCCGAAGAGCAGCTCGCCCAAAGCGGCAGGCCGCTGCATACCTTTGAGGAGTCGTTCGAACACGCCATGCGATTCCTCGCAAGCCTTTGGAGTATATCGAAAAACTCCGATCTCACCCTGGAGAAAATGGTGCTCAGATTGGCTTTTGTAGAGCCTTTGCCCTACTGCCGAAATGAGGGGCTTCGATCACCTAATTTAGCCTTGCCGTTCAAGGCTTTAGGTTGCTTTTGCAGCAACGAATGTGAGATGGCGCACCTCGAAGGAGAAAGTTCGAACACTCTGTTTGAGGTTCTAGCAGACTGGGAGCGTCGCCTACCTGAAGACGACCCACTTCGATCAGCGCGGCGAGTTTCAGCAGTTCAGGCTGGCTGGGTATTGCGGGTGACCGACGCGAAAAGCCGTCCAGCGCCGCGAGATTCGAGGCGTGAGTGGGCGATTCCGAATTCCAGGTGCCGCTGCGCCCGAAGACGCTAGACCGCCCTCACGCGTCAAGCCATTCGCCCCTTGTGTCCGACCGCTTCATGCCTACCTTATCTAGTATGGGCGAGAGTGATGATAGCTTCCGAGAGATGAACCTATATCGCATGCACATTGAGCGCGAGCATGCGCTCCGTGCCCACGAGCAGAACCAAGCTGCGACGGCTCACTACCAAAGGGCTGCAATCGAGTCGGCGAACGTCGCGATCCGGTCGCTGATCCTCATCAATGGCGCAGCGGTGATCGCACTTCTTGCCTTCGTCGGATCTCTGGAGTCGGGCGCAGACGCTGCAACGATCAACGCCGCCGCACTCGTCGCTCCCATATCATGGTTTGCTTTTGGTGTCGGGTTTGCCGCGGTCACAGCGGTGCTCGCCTATCTCGTTAACATGCTCGATAGCGACATCTCGAGATCCTATCAGGAAACTTGGGAAAATCCGTACTTCGAGGAGCAGCCACGCACTCGACGCCTGCGTCCGTGGCGGCTTGGGTTCCATATCCTCGCGATGGTTTGCGCGCTCGCGTCTCTCGGTTCGTTCGGCATGGGAGTCTGGACGGTGACGGAGGCCATCGGCCAACTCGGCATCTGACGCATCCCGGTTGACAGGTATCCGGGGAAGGGTCTTATCGAAACACCCGTTCCCGTTCTGTTTTCAGGACGTTAGCAACGGAGTAATCGACATGACCTACCAAACACCTGCCGACGACCGCGAATGGGTTCCGGGTGATCCGATTCAGGGAGACGCCCAATGACCGACCCGCTCGCGAACCTGTGCAAGGCAGACCTCAACGCGATGCTTCCGAAACCGCTGTCGCCGTCGCAGTTATGGCAGGACTTTGGCGCGAGTCAGGCAACAATCGGCAAACAACCTTCAGCGCGGCGCTCCCTGCGCACCACATTGCAAGTATGTTGCAAGCGAGCGCTGAAGCCAGAGCTTCTGACCCGCAATATTGTTTATTTACAAATGGTTAAGTGGCGCACCCGACAGGATTCGAACCTGTGACCTCTGCCTTCGGAGGGCTATCTCAAGCCCCTGAACTTTCGGCATTTTTCAATCTTGTCATTGACTTAAGTGTCGCTGGATGTCGCCCGATGTCGCCTGAATCGGCTACCGAGTGTCCCAAAATTGTCCCAAGCGGCACCGAAGCCGCTTCGCCGGAGCCATCGTCGCCCTCACCCTGCAGGGGCGATGATGACGACAAGACGCGGTGAGGGCCAGCTTCGCTGGTGGATCGGAGCTTCAAAGATACGACGACCGTGACCAGGTCATGTTCAATCAAAACGCTACTGCTTCAGTCAGAAGGGCACCATCGCAACGCAAACCAAAGGAGCAAGCGATGAGCTACAATCCCTATCTGACTTACGCGGAGAACGAGCTGCTTCGTACCAAGGAAGCACTTCGGCAGCAGCAGGATCGCATCCAGCAAGAGTCCCGCTACATGACCGAGCAGTTCGTGCCGAAGAAGCCTGCACCGAAGTACTACGGTGATATGGAGGACTGAACAGGACCGCCGCCCCAATTGGGGCGGCGTTTCACCTTCACGATTGCAAGATTATCGCTCGTGACCGCGGCTGCTTCTTCTGTCAAACCTGTTAATCCCGCGATCGCAGTGATCTGGGCGATGCCTTCAGTACCGTCAGCATCGATGGAAAGAGCCTTATCAACCCCATTGTCGGTGAGCGGCACGAAATCGGTCAACTCATCCGAGATTACATGTGTAATCTGCAGAATAACTTCTAGCCGCAGATCGCTTCCGCCATCATCTGCATCTTGATCCGTCCGAAACGGTGATCGCTGTGGATGCGGATCAGGGGGGCGTCGATTCGCCCTTCGGCGACAGCAGTCTCCAGCCAGACCAATACGTCCATGCCGGTACGGCGCTCGCCATCACCAAGATCGTAGTCGAGGCTGATGAGCTCGACCTCTTCCGTTTCCAGCAGGGTAATGGCCTCTTCCGGCCAGTAGACGCGGACCCAGCCTTCGGGCGTCGGACGGCTATCATCGAGGAAGACACGCATATCTAGCGCTCCTGCTTTTTTTGCGCCTCCCCAATAGCAGACGCCCGTAGCGTCCGAGATGTTCACAAGATGGTCACGGTGAGCGAACCGCACATCTTGTATGGCCGGATGCGCCTACCCATATATGAGGTAGTATCCTTTCTATGGAGACATGATCATGGGCAAGAAGCAGAGCCATACCGGCTACCGCAGCTCGACCACAGGTAAGTTCGTGAAGAAGACCTACGCGGACAAGCACCCAAGCACGACGCAGAAAGAGTCGATCCCCAATCCGGGGCGCGGCGATACCGGACGCGGCAAAGACAAGTAATCAGCGCTAAAGCGTCAATTCTCGTCGTCACGACGAAGGCCGCGCCCGCGCGGGGTGCGACGGCTTCTCTGCTTGCGACCTCGCTGCCGGCCCTCGGCCCGCTGCTTCCAGCTCTTCGTATTTTCATCTTCGAGATCAGCCGCGCGCGCTTCTTCCAGACCTTCGGCAAATTCACCAGCATCGTTGAATTGCTCGGCAAGCTTTCCATCCGGCATATCCGTTGATGTTTTCACACGGCGATCACGCGCGGCCTCGAAGAAGTCCTGCCGCGGATGCTGACCCAGACCTTCCGTCTTCAGCTCGGCTCGTTTCATCCGGCGCTCCATCGCCTGATGCTCACGCGTCGCAAGCCGGGCCGCCATGCGCCGCTTGCGTTCGATGTCCAGCTTCTCGCGCTCATGGCGGCGGGCGAGCGCGTCGCGCTCTGCACTCTGACGCTGCGTCGGATCGAGATGGGCGAGCTTCTGGATGGGACCGAGCACCGAGCGTAGCCCTGGCGTCTTTTCGATCAGATCGGCAACGGCGCGCCGCGCCCGAAACAGTAGCCCCCTACTCTGGCGCAACTGGGCGGCATGAAGCGCCATGCGCTCTGATTGCTGACGGGTAAGAAGCTCTTGTTCGCGCCCGTTGATCTCCGCCTGCCTGCGCGCCTGCTTTTCAGCAAGCCGCCGCTCAAGCGCCTTGCGCATCTGTGCAAGCGCGGCCTCAGGCTCGCCTGACTTGCCCTCACTTTCGCCTTGGCTTTCACCTATTTTCTGGCCGCGCTGGCGGACAATGTCTTTGGCTTCATCGACTGACGGCAGCGCGTCCAGATCGATGACGGCGAGCTTGGCTTTGATGTTCTTAGCCTTATGGCCTTTGATGTAACGCGTGAGGCTGTGCACATTGCACTGCCCATCGACGACAACAAAGCCTCGGCGATCGCCCTTGGCCAGGACATAGCCTTTCTCGTCGAGCGCGGCGCGGAAGGCTTCTGCCGTATCGGCCTGCTCATAAGCCTGCGTGATCTCGGTGCGGCGCTCTTCCGCTGTGATGCCGGTGGTCTCGGCTTGCGATTTCTCGGCGAGGGTTGGTTCCAGCTTGTCCTTGGTGAAGCCGCGCTTTTCCTCCCAGGCTTTGAGACCGGGCGGCAGGTCCAGATCGAAGCGGTGTGCGAGCTCGACGGCGCAATCCATCAGCCGCGTCTTGTCGTGACTCAAATGGATCGCCTTCATCTTTTCGATGTCGATCCGCGACCAGACGACATGGCAGTGCTCACGGCCAATGCCGTGCTCATCGGGTTTGACATGAAAGACGACCGCCCGCGGCTGACCAGTCAAACCAAGCCGGTCTTCGATGGTGGCGACGGCATCGAGATACTGATCGCGGGTGAGCGGCTCGGGCGGATTGATGGACAGGCTGTAGAGATATTTCTCTGCCCTGGTGCCCGCAGCGACGGCTTCGAACTCAGCGAACGCACCGTAGAGATCATCCGAAACCGCCCCACGCAGATGGGCGATCTCGATACGCTCGTTGTCAAAGCAGTTCATCAGATGGATGGCGAGATCGGAGCCGTTCGCGCGCTGGCTGCCTTTAAGGATCATGGCGCAGCGTCCTCATGGCCTGCGACCGAGCGCTTCGAAGAGCACGGTGCGGAGCTCGGCCAGGTCGTGATGAACGGCGTCGATGACCGCGGCCTCGCGAGCATTTTCATCTCCGGTCGCATCACGAAGGGCTGTGGCGAGAACGCCAAGTTGGCCAAGAAGCTGGGCTGCAAGCTTGCGATCGAGCGGCGGGGTGCGCGAATTGCGGAGCGGCTTCTGGCCAAGGGCAACGTAGCGAATATAGGCGGCAACGGTGATACCAGCGCAAGCGGCACGCTTGCGAACGAGAGCGGCTTCCGCCTCGTCGAAGCGCGCCTTCAGCGGTATCTGGCGCTTGCGATTTTCGCTGCCGCTGCGGGCCATGTCCTTCTCGCTCTGCAGGGGGCTTCCCTGCTCGTGCTCCACCGGCGAAACGGTGGCGCGGGTTTGAAGGGGACCGGTGTCCCCTCATCAGGTTTCCAAAGGGCGCGAAGGCTCTTTGGGCGATGGGGTTCCAAGGGGAGAGCGAAGTCTCCCATTGGTCGTGGTTCAGGGCGCGAATGCCCTGATCTATGGGGGTGCACGGGGGAGAGAGACTTCTCCCCCTGCCCGATCTTCTGATGGTCACGAAGAAGATCGGAAGCGGCGCGCAATTTAGAAGCTCACAAACTGGTCACGGACCGTTTGCCGGAGGTTCGGGATTGCGCGGCGCAAGCGGCAACAGAAGGCTCGATGCCTGATGATGCCGCTGAGCTGGGGGATGCAACGGGGGGCGGTAGCACCCCCTTGCCAAGATGGCGCGGGGACCCCGCGCACATCTTGTATTCGGCCTTAAAGACCTCTCACTCCATTATGACATTGGGGGTATTAACGAAGCCTTAACCATCGGGCGCAAACCAAAGGTGAGTGCGGGTTATAGTGCATGAATTCAGTGTGTTGGTCAAATCTTGGTCACGCGGACTCGCGGATACGCGAGGCGTATCCGCGGCTTTCACGAAAGGCATTTCGTGAAAGGATATTTTCGGTGGCCAGCAGGGGTAGTGCTATACACCCATCCCTAGAAAGCGCGCTTCGGCGTGGCAGATATAGTCAGCCATTTCATCACCTGCCTTGCATTCAAGCGCGACCACGCTCGGCCAGCGACCAAAGCGGTCGGAGAAGAACGAAGCGTTGCAGGTTTCAACGAGCGCCCTGGTTAGGGGCAGATTGTTTGAGCCTACAGCGATGTGCAGAGCCGACAGACCTGTTCGCTCATCCGTGAAATCTACGTTTTTGCCGTCGGCAATCGCGGCAAGTACCGTTTCGGTCTCGCCCCGAAATGCAGCAGCGAGCATATCGTCCTTATCATAACGAGGGCGATCCATCGGGATGGGCCGACCCTGTTCATCCAGCGCCAATCCTGGACACGCGCCATAGTAAAATTGTTGTTTCGAACTCATTACTTGTAACTCCTTTGCAGAAAAAGAAGTCACAATATCATAGATTTGTCATAATATGCAAGTTTTTGAATATTATTTGCCAACTATCCCAAGAAAACGTGCCTCGGCCTCGACGACATAGTCTGAGAGCTCTTCGCTGACTCCGGTCATTTCTGCGGCGATCAGGCTCGGCCACCGTCCTGCCTTGTCGGAGAAGAAGCTGGCAGCATGCTTTTCGACCAGCGCTGTGGTCAGCTCCATGTTGTTGGACGCCACCGCCAGGTGGAGCGCAGACAGTCCGGTCTGGCCGTCGGTCGCATTCACGTCGTTGCCGTTTGCGAGCGCTGCAAGAACGCTCTTGGTATCGCCGCGACGTGCTGCAGCGAGCATGTCATCTGGCGCATAGCGCGGCCGGTCGAGCGCGATTGGCCGGTTCTGGTCGTCGGTCTCAATCCACAGCATTGGCTGCCCTCCCGGATTCAATCAGGATCGGTTCTGCGCGGCTGATCGTGCTGGTCTGATCGCCGACGACCCGGAAGCCTGCTTGGGCGATGACATGGCCGCTCAGATAGGTGCCGGGATAGCTTTCATGCGCCTTCAGTCTTTCCAGATAGTAGGATTTCGGTACGCCGGTCAGCTTGTCGCGAAGCGCAATGTAGACCAGTGGGCCGTTCACGATCAGAGCGCCTTCGTGTTCAGACAGGCTAATTCCGGCATCAGTGCTTTCGGTCTCGCCCACAAGCAGGAAGCGCTCATCGTCCGAGTCCGTGATCGTTAGCTCCGTCTCTGTCCCGTTGTGTTCGGCTTCCTGGCTTCGCACCGGCAGGTACGTTCCAGCAAGCGCTTTGCGGAGATCAGTGTGGATAGGTTTTGGCGTGTCGTCTGCGGCAACATGAAACTGTGCGAGTGCCGAAGCGAACACTTCCTGAGCGCTTTCGGGAACGATTGGAAAATCCTCGGCGCGAAGGAAGTGAACACACATCTCGACTAGCATGTCGCCAGTGTGATGCGTGCCGCGAACAAAGCGCTGCAATGTCGGCAAAGAAATCTCGCGATGCTTTGGATCGGCCCTGGATACGCGGTCCCAAAGGGTCGGAACACCGATCCCGTTCGCCTTCATATAGGCCTTGATGGCGGCGCGGACCTCTGCCCGTCCTTCGACATCATAGGTGGCAGGGATGGCTTCATCTGCCATGGGCGCACTGTTCTCCAGATTAGTCGCCCCAATGATCGGCACTCGATCTGTGCCGGTCAACCTTAGCGTGCCGCCTGACCAGTCTGTGACCAGTGCCGCGAACGGCATGACCTGTCCATGATCTTCGGCCAGCGCTGCGCCACGGTCACCTTCTGCGCGATGTCCGCATCCTTGCGGGCAAAGCAGGAGATTGAACATGGCGTTACTCATACTTTTCATCTGTGTGTGTTGGCTTCTGTCCTGGCGCTTCGGCGGCAAGACCAAAGACACGCACGGCGCAGCGCGGTGGTGCACAGTTTGGGAAGCCTTCCGCGCAAAGCTGTTCAAGTCAAAAGGGCTCTATGTCGGTGACTGGATCGGTCGCCTTGCCGTCCGGTATCAGGGCGCTCATGCCCTGAGCGTCGGCGTTACCGGCTGCGGCAAAGGCACGGCAGCTATCCTGCCGAACCTTCTTGAGCAAAAATGGATGTTCGTCGTCGATCCCGGCGGCGAAAACACGGCAATTGCCTGCAGGGCGTGGCGGCGCAAGGGCATGAGCTTTCGCTGCATCAACCCGTTCGGTTTGTTCACCGAAGGACCGTGGGGTCTGCCGGTCAATGGCTTCAACCCGCTCGCGGCCATCGATCCGCAGTCGTCAAGCTTTGCTGCCGATGCCCTGCTGATCGCCGAGATGCTGACGCCGCGACTCGCGAGTGAGGGCGGCAACACCTCGTACTTCAAGGACGCGGCGACCAGCGCGAAGCGCGCGATGATCGTCCATATCAAGACGAGCGAGCCGGAGGAGCGCCAGAATATCGGCACGCTCTATGACTACGCCTATGCCGATGCGGATGGCTGGGGCGCTCTCATCAACGCGATGAAGGCCAACCCCGCCTGCGGCAGATTGGCAGCTTTTGAAGCGAACAAGCTGGAGCGCATCGAGCAGCAGGCCGCCGAAGAATTCTCGGCGATCATGTCGACGATCCAGCAAGACCTCGCATTTCTTGCCGATCCGCAGGTGCGTGAAACGCTCGGCAGAAACGACGTCGATTTCCAGGCACTCAAAGGTGCGGGCAGCAACCGCAAGGGCACCGCGATCAGCGTTGTCATACCTCTTGAATACATCGAGAGCCATGCAGCGATCACCAGACTGGCGATGGCCTGCGCGGTCCTCAGCCTGCAGCGCCGACCTTACGCCCGGAACAAGGTGCTGTTCCTGATCGATGAAGCGGCAGCGCTCGGTCAGATCAAACGCCTGCCGAACTGGCTTGCCACGCTGCGCAAGTACAATGTCGGCTTCTGGACGATCTGGCAGAGCCTCGTCCAGATTTACCAGACCTACGACAATGGCTGGGAAGCGATCGTCAGCAACTGCGAGCTGCTGCAGGTCCTTGGCGTCGGCGACTACTACTCGGCCAGGATGCTCAGCCAGATGATCGGCGCAAGCACGATCAGGACCGAGACGAAGAACGGCCGTGGCGAGGTCTCGATCTCGGAGACGGCAAGGCCGCTCGTCATGCCCGAAGAGCTGATGCGCACCGACGGCGGCGAGCAGATTGTCCTCATGGGCAGACTCTGGCCGCTGGTGCTCAGGAAGACGCCCTACTGGAAGCAGCCGCGCTTTCGCCGCCGCTTCCACAACAACCCGTACCGTGAGCGCAGGACGCCAAGACCCGGCCTGTTCGATAGTCTCGGGAAGCTGAAGGGCGGCTTCTACTACCTGCTTGTATGTCTGATGGCACCGCATCCGGCTGTCGCCGTCACCATCACGCTTTTGCTGTGGCTCCTGTCCATGGCCGGTGAAGGTCCCGCGTGATGGAAATGCTGGTTGGCTTCTTCATAGCCTGGCTGATCTTCTGCTTTGTGTTCGCAGAGATCGGCCCGCTTATCGGCATGCTGATAGTCTATCTCGTGCAGTTTGTGGCGGTGTGTACCTGGGTCACGATCAGCACGATCCTAAAGCTGCTGCTTCTGACGATCACGCTTCCGCTGCGCCTTCTGTGGTTCCTGCTTTGTGTGCCGTTCCGGCGACTTCGGCGTGTCGATCCGTGGGAAGAGATGGATGAGGAGTTCGAGCCGGAATTCGAAGACAATTTCGAGCAAGAGCACGAAGCCCGTTTCGAAGAAGAGGAGCCGGAGCCCGAGCAGAAGGCGAAGGCCCCGTTTCGCACGCCGTATGAAGCGGCCTGCTGGTTCCTCGGTCTTGAGCCGAACAGCTTCGACAAGGCGACGTTCAAGAAAGCTTATCGCAGCGCCATCAGGACAGCGCACCCCGATGCGGGCGGCGATCTGGAACATGCGCAGACGATCAACCGCTCGGCAGACATCATCCGCGCCGCCCACGGCTGGTGAGCGGCGTGACCAGCCTGTGTTCTTCAGCGGCGATGGCCCGGCGGCGACATTGTCGCGGCAATCAACAGAAAGGAAAAGCTGATGGCGCGGATCGTAATTGAACTCAGCGACAAGGACATGGAAGCCATCAATTGCTGGGCAAAGGCGAATGGCTTTGCGAGCGGAGAAGCCTGGCTGGACGAGCTCTTCCGTCAGCATCTTGCCCAGGAATTTCTTGCCGCCACATGGCGGTTTGAGGACGAGCCCGACGATGACTGGCTCGACAATCTTGTGACCGATCCCGGCGGCGGGGTCTGGCACGAAGATGATTATCCGGGAGAATGAAAATGCCTCTAGTCACATTTCATCTGGACTACAGCGCGCTCGGCTTCGCCGCCGAACAAGCCGAAGAATTCGAGCTGGAGGATGCACGCACTTATCTCACAGCGCTCCTTCACGGCGCCCTCAATCACGAGATGGCGCGGGAGAAAGATGCGGAAGACCTGCCGCAACTCCTGCCCGCGCTGGTGATCTATCCGCGGCATGTGCGCGGCCCCGACGGCAGATCGACCAAAATCGAGATGTCGTGGGAGAAGGACGACATTCCCTTCTAGGAAAGGACCGAGGTATGAAACATTTCCGGATCGTACTCCCCGATCACCTGTCCGCGTTCGCGGAGCAAGAAATGAATGATGAAGGCTTCGAGCACATAGTAGAGTTTCTCGGGGACCTTCTCGAAAACGCCCTGAGGCGACGTAGAGAAGGCCTCGACTTTCCCGATCTTGGGCGGCCAAGCGATGCAAGTGCCGAGACCGACGCGCTCGCCGAAAGACTGAATCTTGAGGAGTCCGGATCGCTGGTTTGGTTGCACTGACAGCCTAACACCCGGCATTGGAAACGTGATGCAGCCGGTCGGCGATACCGACCGGCTGCTGCCCGATAGGGAGAGCGCCTATGCGGCGCTCTCTTCTTCTTCGATCATCTTGGGATCGAATTCCCGCAGGACGATGCGGCCAGCGGCGACGGGAACCAGATCGAGCTGCAGCGTGAAGCCGCGTTCGTCCTTGTGGTCCCAAGCGGCCCCGATGCGGGTCCAGGGGGCGTTCTCGCGATCGGGAACATGGTAGGCGATCAAGGCCGGTGCTTTGGCTTCCTGGGTTTGCTGTTTTTTGTTCGTGCGTTTCATAGGTCTTATCCTTTTCAAGGTTTCTTCGTTTCAAGATGACCTGCACCGCACGTCAGGGCGTCGAAGGCGGCATGCACCGCGACAGCGGGGAACCGGCAACACGGGAGCGGAGCGAATGGAGCGGGCAGCCGGTTGCATGACGCCGCGCCCTGCGTAAGCGTCACTGGTCGTTGAAACGAAACCTTGGGAAGAGCTGGGAAGACCGACCGCGCGAACAATCCGGCAATCCCGCCAAAGCTTCAGGCCATCGCTCTGTGCCCATCCAATCGCAAGCACGCCGCCCGCGAGCGGTTGCCAGCCAGACCACCATCAATAAGAACGCGTTAAGTCTACGGCTGATCGTCGAACCAGACGACCTGAAAGCCCTGCTCGTTCAGATAGGTTTCGATCTCGGATTTGAGCGAGGATGAACGCGGCGCTGACGGGTAGATGATCCCCGCGCAGACATTGACGCCTTCGCCTTCGACATAGGCGTCGATATATGAAAGCGCCTGCCGGACGTGAGAGGCCAGGTTCCGTCGGACATTGGCAGGCTTTATCCGGTCCCAATTGGTTGCCTTGATCTCGATGACAGAGACAAAGTCGTCGTACTGACTCACGAGAATATCGATGCGTCCACTGCCACGGCGAACGGTTCCGTCCGGCCCGTCCACCAGACCGACGGTCTTCTCGGCCAGGATCGGCGCACCGGAAATTTCTCCCGCCCACGCTGCCTGCACCCGCCGGTGAAACGCTTTGCCGCGGCTAAGCTGCTTGGGCTCCCGGCTCAATTTCCGCACTTTATCAGGAACTGCTTTCAGTCCTCCAATCGCGGGTTTTGAACAGAGGCGTCTGCCACCGATTCAAGGTCGTCATCAATCGAGCAAAAGTTCTTCTGATAGTTGACGAGCGGTCTTTCTGTCTCTTCCCTTGTGACAACTCTAAAAACATGCCCGACAATCAGCCTTGTAGCACCTACTGGCGTATTCCTGAAGACGCTACACAAGAATACTGAATTTGCTTTTCGGACATAGGGAACATTGTGCATCTTTTCCCACATCGTTCGATCCAAATCGCCGCGATAAATCGCTCTTGCAATTTCAGTTTGCGATCGTGCCAACAAACTCAATGAAAAGTGCTCGTTTTGCTTCAGCGACTTGTACGCCCGACCTCGTGAGTTCAAGACGATCTGTACATAGCATTCAGATTCGCGCTCAGGAAAAGAGGCGCAATGTTCGGTGATCAGTACAGACTTGAATGGCTTGGACATCGCAACAATTGCGACGTTCATTGCGCGGGCATGACACGCAGCCTTGAATCTGCTGTGATCAAAAACCATGAAGTGGCCCCGCTCTCGAAAAATTTATGGCTTTATGCCTGGCTCAAGCAGACTGAGATCAAAGAGCGCTGGAGGTACTTCCATTTCATTTCCTTCTTCATCCGTCAGTACGATCAACTCTAGGACGCCTTGATCAACAATATACTCGGCTTTAACGCCATTTGGCAGAATTACTTCGCCGGATTCTTCCCATTGCCGCAACAACGCCTCGCGCTTCTTTTCTTCTTCAATTAACTTATCTGTACTCATCTTTTCTTCACTCATCTTGTTATCAATTTTTGAATCTTGGACCATAACAATATTCTTGTCACTATTCAACAAATTGACAATTACATCTGACAACTTGGAAGCCAACTCTTTCGAAACATTGGACAGTATTCTTGCTATTAGCTTCGCCGCAATACGAATTGCTTCAAGGGGGTTTTCGGTCGATTTCGTCATTATAGCGTCGTCATTGGCGACATTGGCTCTTAGAGCAAGCGTGACTGAGTTCATGTCATGCTTTCAGTTTTCACGCTCTTTGTAAACATTAGCAGGCTGCTGAAGAAGTCGGCCCTTGGCCCGGTTTGAGGAACATGATTCACCGGCTGCACGGTTTTGGCGGGGGATATGATGCGCGGGACGGATGAGGCGAGCGGGTCGCTGTTCAGCTATGT
>QWDA01000021.1 GCA_003605175.1 Paracoccaceae bacterium
GCGACAACGTGGCCTTCACGGTGGAGCTGATCGCGCCGATCGCGATGGAGAACGGCCTCCGCTTCGCGATCCGCGAAGGCGGCCGCACCGTCGGCGCCGGCGTCGTCTCGAAGATCATCGAGTGAACGAAGCTCGCTCGGTGATCCCGAGACGCGCCGGAAGGATGGTGTCGAAGTTCATCGAGTGAGCCACGCCGCCCAGGCGGGACGAAAGATCGAACGGGCCCCGTGCAGCGATGCCGGGGCCCGTTGCCGTTTCCGAGGGTTGCATCCCCGTGCGCTCCCGGCCCTGATGGTGCCGACCCGAGCCCCATGGAGACCCGATGACCGAATTCATCCGCCATGCCTACGACCTCGCCGCGCAGCGCCAGATCACCGACCCGGGCGAGCTCTCGCGACTTCTGCGCGATCCGGCGCCGGCCTGGCTGCACATGCAGGCCGACGATCCGGGTTCGGCCGCCTGGATCGCGGAGCAGCTCGACTACCTGCCCGAGACGGTGCGCGAGGCGCTGACCTCGACCATGTCGCGACCCCGCGCGCTGAAGGTGGGCGGGGGCGTGCTCCTGATCCTGCGCGGGCTGAACACCAACGAGGGCGCCGAGCCCGAGGACATGGTCTCGCTCCGGCTCTGGGTCGAGGAGGCGCGGGTGGTGTCGATGTCGATCCGCGAGCTGGCGACGATCCGCACGCTGGCCGCCGCGCTGGATGCCGGCAGCGGGCCGCGGAATGCCGAGACGCTGCTCCGGGTGGTGATCGACGGGCTGACCGACAAGCTCTCGGCTCATATCGACGCGCTCGATGCCGAGGGCGACGAGCTGGAGAAGGCGATCCTCGAGGCGGCGGATCCGTCGCTCCGGGCGCGGGTCTCGGACATTCGCGGCGATCTGGTGGACCTCAGGCAGTTCATCCTGCCGCAGCGCGACGCGCTGGCGCGGCTCGCGGCGATGGAGCTGCCGTTCTGCGGCGAGGAGGTGCGGCTCCGGCTGGCCGAGGCGCAGGAGAACGCGCATCGTGCGCTCGAAACGGCGGAATCGCTGCGCGACCGGCTGGTGGTGCTGAAGGACGAGCTTTCGGCGGCGCTCGACGAGAAGCTGAACCGCAACCTCTACCGGCTCTCGATGATCTCGGCGGTGTTCCTGCCGCTCGGCGTCCTGACCGGGCTGATGGGGATCAATCTCGCGGGGATGCCGGGCGCCGGCTGGCCCTGGGCGTTCTGGGTGTTCACCGGGCTCCTGGTTCTGGTGGCGGTGCTTCAGGTGGCGGTCCTGCGGCGGCTCGACTGGTGGTGAGGCTGGCCCCGCGGGGGTTCCCGTGCTAGAGGAGCCCCGTGAACAGGAGGCCAAAATGGTGATCGCCCGCTTCTGAGAGAGCCCGCGCGCGACCGAGGTCGCGCCGAGACGCATTTCGGAACACGAGGTTCACCATGCAGGCACGCTTCCCCGCGCCGGAGACCCGGCATCCCCTGACCCTTCCCGATGGCACGACCCACGAAGGCACCGTCTTCCTGAGACCGGCAATCGACCATCCCCGCTGGGAGGTCGGCGTCTACAGCTATGCCTCGGCCCATCGGCCGCCGGCCGACTGGGCGGCGCATCTCGCGCCCTATCTCTACCCGGGCTCGGCGGAGCGGCTGGTGATCGGGCGATTCTGCCAGATCGCGGACGGGGTGAAATTCATCACCGCCTCGGCCAATCACCGCCGCGACGGGGTGACGACCTATCCTTTCGCGGTGTTCGACGGGTTCGGCGAGGGACGCGCCTCGCTGCCGCCGCCGGGCAGCTATCCCGACACGGTGGTCGGCCACGATGTCTGGATCGGGCAGGGCGCGCGGCTCCTGCCGGGCGCGCGGATCGGTTCGGGGGTGATCGTCGGCGCGGGCGCGGTGGTGGCGGGCAGGGTGCCCGATTACGCGGTGGTCGCGGGCAATCCGGGCCGGGTGGTGCGGATGCGGTTCGCGCCAGAGACGGTGGCAGCGCTCTTGCGGCTGGCCTGGTGGGATTGGCCGATCGCGCGGATCCTCGAACACGAGGCGGCGCTCTGCGCGGACGATGCCGAGGCCATCGGGCGGCTGTGTCACCAAATCGCCTCAACCTCGCCAGTTTCGCCGGAGATTGTCGCGCCCCGAAACAATGCCGGGTAAGGTTTTGGCATGCAGCGATTTGGTGCCTTCGTTCTGATTTCCGCATTCGCCGCCACGTTGCCGGTGGCGGCAAAACCCTTGATCACCAGTTCCGAAGAAACCCTCGCGCGGCTCTGCCTTGCGCAGGAAGAGGCGCCGGAGCGGCTGGTCGAGGCCTGCGAGGAGGCGCTCGCCGCGCCCGACCTGACCGACGATCTTCGCGCGGATCTCCTGGTGGGGCTCGGCGATGCGCTGAGCTTTGCCGGGCGCGACGAGGAGGCGGTGCCGTATTTCGAGGCGGCGATCGCGCTCGTCCCAAGTTCGGCGCGGGCCCATTCCGGGCGCGGCTGGTCGCTGCGCGCGATCGAGGACGACGCGGCGGCCTACGAGGCCTTCGGCGCGGCGCTCGAGGCCGAGACCACGGCGAGCGCGCTGGCGGGGCGGGCGGCGACCGGGCGGGTGATCGGCGCGATGTCGGGCGCCGAGGCGCGGGAATACCTTGAAGCCGCGCTGGCCATCGACCCGGATTACGACTGGGCGCGGCGCGAGATCGGCTGGAGCTGGTTCGACGAGGGTGGAAACGAGGAGGCACTGGCGGTGTTCGAGGACACGCTGGCGCGGTTTCCGGCCGATGTGAATGCCGCCTACGGCGCGGGGCGGGCGCTCTTGCGGCTCGAGGAGGCCGAGGACGCGCTCTACTATTTCAACCTCGCGCTCGACGGGGATCCGGAGGATCTGGGCGCGCGGATCATGCGGATCATCGCGCTCCGGCTCCTGGACCGGAACGCGCAGGCCCTGCGCGATGCCGACCGGCTGATCGCCGATCATCCCGACCTGCCGGCGGGATATGTGCAGCGTGGCCTGGCATTGGTCGCGCTGGAGCGCCGGAGCGAGTCTCTCGAGACCTTCGAGGCGGCGGAAGCCGCAGTGGAGCCGAGCAACTCGTTGCTCTACTGGCATGCCGACACGCTTTATTACGACGGGCGCTACGAGGAGGCGCTGGAGCTGATCCGCCGGGCCACCACGCTCGACGGGGCCGATTCCAGCGATTACCTCCTGATGGCCCAGATCGCGCTTGAACTCGAGGATCCGTCGGTGGCGGCCGAGGCGGCGGAGACGGCGCTCGAACTGAACCCAAAGGATGCCTGGGGCCAGTATTACGCGGCGGTCGCGATGGTACGGTCGGGCGATTCCGGCGGCGGACGGGCCCGGTTCGACAGCGCCATGGCCGCCGGGCTGCCGCAGGAGCAGGTGGGCCAGTTCGCGCGCGAGTTGATCGCGGCGGGGGCGGTCTCGCTCGCGGTGCAGCTCAGGCTGCGCTATCCGGGCTGAACGCGGTTTGTCTCTTGATTCCGGTGGCCCGCTGGCATAGGCCTCGGCCCGGCCTTAGGGGTGTAGCTCAGTTGGTAGAGCGACGGTCTCCAAAACCGTAGGTCGGGGGTTCGAGACCCTCCGCCCCTGCCACCAAATCTCCCGGAAAGCGGAGGAGTGCCGCCGGTCGCGCTGCGACCCAGGCGTCCTCGCTATCGTCCCGGAACGCTGGGGCCTATCCGAGGCGGATCAGCTCTGCTTCAGTTTCGCCGGCGCCTCGCGCAGGGAACCGAGCTTCATGGCCGCGTTGCTCGACAGGAACGACGCGGCATACATCTTCCAGTCCATTTCCACGCCGATTTCCCGCAGAATCTGCTGGCAAAACGTAATGCAATTTGTTCCGAGCCCGATATTGGCGCCGATCAGGGAGAAGTTCTTGTCCTCGATATTGCCGGTCCTTTCGCCCTGCACTCCGGCGGTCATTCGCCGGCATAGGCCAAGCGCCTTGATGCCCTTGCTGCTGTCCACGAGAATGCTGGAGGTGTTGATCGTCTTGTTTCCGAACCAGTTGGTCGGCGTGCTCGAGTTTTGTTCGCCGAGAGAGGCGGTGTGGTTGCTGCGGTTGCCGGAGCTGCGCGCGCCGGCGGGCTTTACGATGAAACGCTCGACGGAGGCGACATTGTAAACCATATGGGCCGCCGGAACGGCCTCCCGGCGGCTACCCACCAGGTGAAAGACCACATGCTTGGTCGCCGTGCCGCCGCTTGTGAGCCATTCGAAGGCGAGGTGCGCGTGGCCGCCGAAACTGGCCCCGGACGAGTCGCCGCCGGATCCTGAGGGGCCGGGAAACGTGATGATCGTAATGCACCATTTGCCCTGGGGGATCGGCTGATTGGTATAGGCGGAATTGGCCATGTCCTGTTCCCACGAATAAATTGGATTTGCTTGCAAGTCTTTCGGCGAGCACTCCGCGCGCCTGGCTTCAGCTTGGGGCCTTGGGGTCCGTTCATCAAGTCCAATCGCATGGCGCCACTTTGCCGGGCACCCCGCGCCGGCAGTCCGGGAGCCGCAGCGGATCCGGCCCGGCTCGCCGCCATGTGCCGCAGAATTCAGCGAAAGCTGCGCCGGGCGCCCAGGAAGCTTGCAGCCGGGCGCGTTTGCGGGTGTGGTCTCCCGCGCGGCGCCCTATCAAGGGGCGAGAGCGGAACGGACCGGACGACCCATGGCGATTCACGCAAGCATCTATCACCTGACCCATTACAGCTATGACCGGCCGGTGACGCTGGGCCCGCAGATCATCCGGCTCAGGCCGGCGCCGCATTCGCGGACGGGGGTGATCTCGCATTCGCTGAAGGTCAGCCCGGGCGGGCATTTCGTGAATCACCAGCAGGACCCTTACGGCAACTGGCTGGCGCGGTTCGTGTTTCCCGAGCCGGTGCGGGAATTGAAGATCGAGGTCGATCTGGTCGCCGACATGTCGGTCTACAACCCGTTCGACTTCTTCGTGGAGGATTCGGCCGAGCACTGGCCGTTCCACTATCCCGAGGATCTGCGCGAGGATCTGACCATCTACCGCAACCACGAGCCGGCCTCGCCGCTCCTGGCAAAGTTCCTCGAAGGCGTCGACAAGTCGGAGCATCAGCGCACGGTGGATTTCCTCGTGGCGCTGAATGCGCGGGTGGCAAACGAGGTGGAATACACGATCCGGATGGAGCCGGGCGTGCAGAGCCCGGACGAGACCCTGGGCAAGGCGCTGGGATCGTGTCGCGATTCGAGCTGGCTTCTGGTCAACGTGTTGAGAAATCTCGGGTTCGCGGCGCGGTTTGTCTCCGGCTACCTGATCCAGCTCAAGCCCGACATCGTTGCGCTCGACGGGCCGCCGGGGACGGATCACGACTTCACCGACCTGCATGCCTGGTGCGAGGTCTACCTGCCCGGTGCGGGATGGATCGGGCTCGACCCGACTTCGGGGCTCCTGACCGGGGAGAGCCATATCCCGCTGGCGGCGACACCGCACTTCCGGAACGCGGCGCCGATCGCGGGCGGGTTTTCCTCGGCGGGCGCGCCGGAGGTGGATTTCCAGTTCGACATGAAGGTGACGCGCGTCGCCGAGCATCCGCGGATCACCAAGCCGTTCTCGGACGAGGCCTGGGACCGGCTGAACGCGCTTGGCCGGCAGGTGGACGAGAGCCTGAAGGCGGGCGACGTTCGGTTGACCATGGGGGGCGAGCCGACCTTCGTCTCGATCGACGATTTCGAGAGCGACGAGTGGAACACCGCAGCGGTGGGGCCGATGAAGCGCGGGCTGGCCGACCAGATGATCCGCCGGCTGCGCGACCGTTTCGCGCCGGGCGGCTTCCTGCATTACGGGCAGGGCAAGTGGTATCCGGGCGAGACGCTTCCGCGCTGGACCTTCTCGCTCTACTGGCGCCGTGACGGCAAGCCGGTGTGGAAGGATGCGGGGCTCGTCGCGGAGGAGGGGGCCGAGACCGGCGCCACGGCGGAAGATGCCGAGAAGCTCCTGCACGCAATGGCGGAAAATCTGGGCGTCGAGCCCGAAATGGCGGTGCCGGCCTTCGAGGACCCGGCGGAGTGGATCATCAAGGAGGGCAACCTTCCCGAGAACGTCACGCCCGAGAACTCCAAGCTGAAGGACCCTGAAGAGCGCGCCCGCATCGCCCGCGTATTCGCGCGGGGTCTGACCGAGCCGGCGGGCTACGTGCTGCCGATCCAGGCCTGGCAGGCCAAGGCCGGTGGGCGCCGCTGGCGGTCGGAGCGCTGGAAGCTGCGGCGGGGGCATGTGTTCCTCGTCCCCGGCGACAGCCCGGCGGGCTACCGGCTGCCCTTGGGCACGCTGCCTTTCGTGCCGCCCTCGCAATTTCCCTACACCTATATCACCGACCCGACGGTGCCGCGCGGGCCCTTGCCGGACTACCACGCCGAGGCCGGGGCGGAGGACTTGCCCGAGGTGACGGCCGAGCGCTGCCAGCCGGTGACGGCGCCGCAGGCCACGACGCCGGTTCAGGACGTGATCGAGCAGGAACTGGGCGACGGGTTCGGCGCGGTGCGGACCGCGCTGGCGGTGGAGCCGCGCGACGGGCGGCTCTGCGTGTTCATGCCGCCGGTCGAGGATGTGGAGGATTATCTCGACCTCCTGTCGGCGGCGGAGAAGGCGGCCGAGGAGATCGGGTTGCCGATCCATATCGAGGGCTACGCGCCGCCGCACGACCCGCGGATGAACGTGATCCGGGTGGCGCCCGATCCGGGCGTGATCGAGGTGAACATCCATCCCGCCCATGGCTGGGAGGATTGCGTCGCCACCACCGAGGCGATCTACGAGGAGGCGCGGCTCTGCCGGCTCGGCGCCGACAAGTTCATGATCGACGGGCGCCATACCGGCACCGGCGGCGGCAACCACGTTGTGGTGGGCGGCGAGACACCGAACGATTCGCCGTTCCTGCGCCGGCCCGACCTGTTGAAATCGCTGATCCTGATCTGGCAGCGGCATCCTTCGATCAGCTACCTGTTCTCGGGGCTGTTCATCGGGCCGACCTCGCAGGCGCCCCGGATCGACGAGGCGCGGCACGACACGCTCTACGAGCTGGAGATCGCGCTGAACCAGATCAAACCGGATATGTCGCCGCCGCCCTGGCTGGTGGACCGGCTTCTGCGCAACATGCTGACCGACGTCACCGGCAACACGCATCGCGCCGAGATCTGCATCGACAAGCTCTATTCGCCCGATGGCCCGACCGGACGGCTGGGCCTCGTCGAGTTCCGCGGCTTCGAGATGCCGCCGCATCCGCGCATGAGCCTCGCCCAGCAGGTGCTGATAAGGGCGATCATCGCGCGCTGCTGGAAGGCGCCGGTGGAGGGCCGCCCGGTGCGCTGGGGCACGGTGCTGCACGACCGGTTCATGCTGCCGCATTTCCTGTGGCAGGATTTCCTCGACCTGCTTGCCGACCTGCGCTATCACGGCTTCGACCTCGACCCGGTGTGGTTCGAGGCGCAGGCCGAGTTCCGGTTCCCGTTCTGCGGGCAGATCAAGGCGGGCGAGACCCATCTGGAGATCCGGCAGGCAATGGAGCCGTGGCATGTGCTGGGCGAGACCGGCGCGATCGGCGGTACGGTGCGCTATACCGACAGTTCGGTGGAGCGGCTGCAGGTGAAGCTGACCGCGACGCATCAGGACCGGTATCGCGTGATGTGCAACCGCCGCCCGGTGCCGCTGCACCGGACCGAGACCTCGGGCGTCTCGGTGGGCGGGGTGCGCTACAAGGCGTGGCAGCCGCCCGAAGCGCTGCACCCGACGATCCCGGTCCATGCGCCGCTGACCTTCGACATCTACGACGAGTGGACGGGCCACGCGCTGGCGGGCTGCACCTATCACGTGGCGCATCCGGGCGGGCGGAGCTACGACACCTTCCCGGTAAACGGCTACGAGGCCGAGGCGCGGCGGCTTGCCCGGTTCGAGGCGCATGGTCACGCGGCGGGCGGCTACCGGCCGGAGCCCGAGGCGCCGCATCCGGAGTTTCCGATGACGCTTGACCTGAGGCGGCCCGTCGGTCTCGTCTAGGGCCGGGACGAGGAGGGACGATGCAGGAGCGGGCACGGCCCATGGCGGAGGATCCGAGACTGGCCGGCTATCGGCCCGCCCCTGGCGTGGCCGACGAACTCTATGACCGGGACGGGGTCATGCGGCCGGTCTGGAAGCCCTTTGTCGAGCGGCTTTGCGCGATGTCGCCCGAGGAGACGCGCGAACGGTTCGAGCGGGGCAACCAGTACCTGCGCGATGCGGGCGTCTATTTCCGGCAATATTCCAACGATCCGCTGCAAGAGCGGGAATGGCCGCTGAGCCATGTGCCGGTGCTCTTGCACGAGAGCGACTGGACGACGATCTGCGAGGGGCTGACCCAGCGCGCCGACCTTCTGGAGGCGGTGATGGCCGATCTCTACGGACCGGGGCGGCTCGTGAGCGAGGGGCATCTGCCGGCGGAGCTGGTGGCGGGCAATCCGCACTGGCTACGGCCCATGGTGGGGGTGGCGCCGAGGGGCGGGCATTTCCTGCATTTCCTGGCCTTCGAGCTGGGCCGGTCGCCTGACGGATCCTGGCTGGTGCTGGGCGACCGGACCCAGGCGCCCTCGGGCGCGGGCTTCGCGCTCGAGAACCGGGTGGCGACGACGCGGATCTTTCCGGAGCATTTCGCGGGCGAGCGGATCCACCGGCTGGCGGCCTTCTTCAACGGGTTCCGGGCCGCGCTGACCGGGCTCGGCTGGTCGAACGGGATGTTGCGGGGCGCGGGGATCCTGACGCCGGGGCCGGCGAACGACGCCTATTACGAGCACACCTATATCGCCCGCTACCTGGGCATTCCGCTGCTCGAGGGCGAGGATCTGCTGGTCCGCAACGGCCAGGCGATGGTGCGGACCATCGAGGGGCCGCAGCCGCTGGGCGTGCTCTGGCGGCGGATCGACGCCGGGTTCGCCGATCCGATCGAGTTCAATCCGACGAGCCGGATCGGCGCGCCGGGGCTGATGGAGGCGGTGCGCTTCGGCAATCTCGCCATGGTCAACGCGCTGGGCTCCGGCGCGCTCGAGACCCGCGCGATGCTGGCCTTCCTGCCGCGGATCGCGGAGGTGCTGCAGGGCGGGGCGCTGAAGATCCCGAATATCGCGACCTGGTGGTGCGGCGGCACGGCCGAGCGCGATTACGTGCTTGAAAACGTGGAAAGGATGATGATCGGCCCGGCGCTTTCGGTCGATCTGCCCTTTACCGTCGATGCCGCCACCGCGCTGGGCGGGCGGCTGAGGAAGGCCGCGCATATGCCGATCGCGGAATGGCTGCGCTCGGGGGCCGAGGAACTGGTGGGCCAGGAGGCGGTCACGCTTTCGACCACGCCGGCCTGGTGCGAGACCGAGGCGGGCGGCGAGCTCCGGCCCCGGCCGATGACGATCCGGGTCTTCGCGGCGCGGGGGCCGAACGGCTGGAGCTTCATGCCGGGGGGCTATGCGCGGATCGGGCTCGAGGGCGACACCACCACGCTTTCGATGCAGAGCGGCGGCGCGGTGTCGGATGTGTGGATCGTCTCCGATACGCCGGTGCCGCAGCCGAGCCTCGTGGAGAGCCCGAAGGGCGAGTTCCGGCGGAGCGGCGAGGGCACCCTGCCGGCGCGGGCGGCGGACAACCTGTTCTGGCTCGGCCGCTACGTGGAGCGCTGCGAGGACGCGACGCGGCTGATCCGGGCCTATCACCTGCGCCTTGCCGCCGCGCCGGAACCGGATGACCGGCTCCTGAAGGCGCTTTCCGATTTCATGACGCAAATCGGGTTCGAACCGACGCGGCCGGTGCCGGAGGCGCTGATCGACCGGATCGACATGGCGCAGAACTGCTCGTTCAAGGTGCGCGACCGGTTCTCCACCGATGGCTGGCTGGCGCTGAAGGACCTTGCGCAATCGGCGCACGGGATGGTCGAGACCGCCCGTCCCGGCGACGATGCCGCCCGGGCGATGGGGGTGCTGCTCAGGAAGATCACCGGGTTTTCCGGCCTGGTGCACGAGAACATGTACCGGTTTTCCGGCTGGCGTTTCCTGTCGATCGGCCGGGCGATCGAGCGGGCCGATGCGCTGCTCTCGATGCTGGTGGCCTTCACCGAGCCCGATCTTCCGCCCGGCGCGCTGGATCTTGCCGTGGAGGTGGGCGACAGCGTGATCACCCATCAGCGCCGTTACCGGGTGGCCACCAACCGCGACACGGTGGTCGATCTCTTGGCGCTCGATGCCGACAACCCGCGCTCGGTGCTGTTCCAGCTGAACCGGCTCCGGCGGCTGCTGGAGGAACTGTCGAACGCCGCGGAGGGCGGGCGGCCGGGGCCGATCCTGCGCTTGGTCATGCCGCTCACCACGCGGTTGGCGGTGGTGCTGCCGGACGAGGTGACGCAGGAGGAGCTTGCCGGGATCCGCGGCACGCTGTTCCAGGTCTCGGACCGGATCACCCAGACCTATCTGAGGTGAAGCGATGCTCTACGACATCAACCTGACCATCGGCTACGATTACGCGGCGCCGTCGGACCATTCGCGCAACCTGTTCCGGCTTTTGCCGCAGGACATCCCGAACAACCAGCGCGTGCTCTCGCGGCTGCTCACGGTCGATCCGCTGCCCACCGAGCGCTTCGATGGGCGCGATTTCTTCGGCAACGCCACCACCTCGGTGATGTGGCACGATCCGATCGACGCGTTCACGGTGAGGCTGGTCGCCCGGATCGACCGGTCTGCCTTCGAATCCGAGCTCGACATCTCGCCGACGCTGCCGCGGCTGGCCGAGGAGCTGGCGGAGTACCGCGATATCGGGTCGCTCTCGCCGCATCATTTCGCGGCACGGTCGCGGCGGGCGACGGCCTGGCCCGACCTGATGGCGGCGGTGCGGGGCTGGGTGGATCCGTCGATGAGCGCGCTCCAGGCCGTGGTGGCGGTGGGCGAGGCGCTGCACCGCGAGATGGTCTTCGACCCCGAGGCGACCGATGTGGACACGCCGGCCGAGATCGCCTTTTCGACGCGGAGCGGGGTTTGCCAGGATTTCTCCCATGTGATGATCGCGGCGCTGCGGGGGCTGGGCGTGCCGGCGGGCTATGTCTCGGGCTTCCTGCGTACCGATCCGCCGCCGGGCCAGCCCAGGCTCGAAGGCGCCGACGCGATGCATGCCTGGGTGCGGGCCTGGGTCGGCGGCGAGATGGGCTGGATCGAGTACGACCCGACCAACGGGCGGATGAGCGGCGCCGACCACCTGACGGTGGGCCATGGCCGGGATTACGACGACGTGGCGCCGGTCCTGGGTGCGATGCGGGGGCTGGGGGCGCACAGCACGATGCAGGCGGTGGATGTGGTGCCGGTGGCGGGGTAGGCCGTTTCCTGGCTTCTGATTGCGGCTTGAGCTTCGGCTCGCCCGGCTTGCACCCTTCAGCTTCCGAATAGCAGCACGATCACCGGCACCGGTGCGACGGCGAGCGCGACGGTGAGCACGTAGTCGGCGAAGCCGAACAGGCGCGAGAAGCCGGCGGCGAGGCCGATCCCGCCGCCGCCGCCGACAAGCGAGTTGCCGGGCAGGTTGAACGCGGCGGCGAGCGCGAGGTGCCGGTGGCGCAGGAGCCGTGGCACGAGCCGCGAGGAGGGGTTGCGCAGGAGTGCCGAGAGCCGCGCCTCGGGGGCGAGCCCGTCGAGGCTTTCGAGCAGCGCGGCGGCCCGGCGCATCCGGAGCGCGGCGAGGATCCGGATCACGCTGGATTGCGGGATCAGCCGGCCGGCGAGGAAGGAGAGGGTGAGCGCGAGCACCGTTCCGCCATAGACCAGCGGGACCACCCGCGCGCCGAACATCGCGATGAGCGCGAGGCCGATCTCGACACCGGGCACGAATGGGAGCGCCATCAGGAGCGTGTAGGTCACGAAGGCGAAGAAGATCGTCGCGCGGATCGTCGTTTCGCCCTGCGGCGTCAGTTCGGCGGCGAGCCAGTGCTCGATCCAGACGCCGAGGCGATGCGCGAGGATCAGGAGCGGGACGGCGACCGCGAGCGTGACCGCGATGCGCAATGCGCGGCGCAAGGCGGGGCGCAGCGCCACCTAGCGGCCGGCCTGATGCGCCCGGCCGGGGCCGGCGTCTTCGACGCGAGACTGGATCCGGGGCCGGGACATCGAGAAATCCGCATGGTTCCGGGCCGAGCCTGCGCGACTTCCCCGGCTTGCGCAAGGCGGCCGTGCCGGGGCGCTGGGGCCGGCCCCGCGGTCATTCTTCGGTGATCGGACATGAGGCGCCGAGGGCGAGGCCGCCGCCCCGCGCCGGGGTCACCTCCCAGGCGGCGGGCGGGGCGCTCCGGGCGCGCAGCCGGGTGAGCGCCCAGGCCGAACGGCCGCGGGGCCCGTGGCGCGGCGCGAAGGACCAGCGGCTTTCGACGCCCGGCGCGCCGCCCCGTCCGGGGGTGAGGATCAGGCCGACGGGGGCGCGGCCGGTCTCGGCCCCGGTCTCGGCGGCGAGATGCAGGCGGCGGACCGGGGTGAGGCCGGGCGGTTCGGGCAGGTCGGCCACCACGAGCGGCACGCAGCCGGCACGCAGCACCTCCTCCATCGACCAGAGCAGGTCCTCCGCCCGGACCGGGCTGAGGAAGGTGATCCGGCCCGGGTCGAGCCAGTTCACCAGCGCCGCGCCGTTCAGCCGGTCGGGCGCCCAGGCGGGGCGGATCCAGAAGATCTCGCCCGTCATCGCGCGGCCGATGGTGAGGGCGAGGGTGCGCCGCGCCGGGCCGCAGATCTCGTGCGCCCGGGCCGGGGCGAGACCGAGCGGGCCGAGAAAGCGCGGGCCGGGGGCGGCGTGGGCCGGGCGGCGGTGGCCGGTCAGGAGATGGGCTGCGGCGGGGCGGGACATGGGGAGAGGATAGGATGTTCGTCTTATGTTCTCAAGGGGGGGTGCCCTTGTTCCCGCCGGCGGGGCCACCGGGCATGACTGTCAAACGATTGGTGTCCGATGCTGAAGAAGAAGAATCAGGAGATCGTTCAAAAGCTCACGAAAATGGTAAAATCGACTCGACTGAGGCCGAAGAAAGATTTGTGCGGGCATCAAGCGAGATCGAAAGAGATGGTTCGGCAGGGTCCCAAGAAGACGGTGCCGGACTTGTAGTCGTATATCGGCGCATTGGTAAACTCACGCGCCATTGAGACAAACCCGCTCAGGATGTCGTCCTCGCTAAACTCTACTGCAATTCTTGGGAAGGCATCCTTGGTCATACAGAGTATCGCGTCGTCGCAGTCTTCTAGAAGTCCTAGCAGGCTGCTGAAGAAGTCGGCCCTTGGCCCGGTTTGAGGAACATGATTCACCGGCTGCACGGTTTTGGCGGGGGATATGATGCGCGGGACGGATGAGGCGAGCGGGTCGCTGTTCAGCTATG
>QWDA01000022.1 GCA_003605175.1 Paracoccaceae bacterium
CACCCATCACCCCGCCATGCTCGACGATCGCCAGGCCGGTTGCGGCGGCGATGGAGGTGCTGCCGCTTGCGGATCGGGCGGCGGCACCGCGGCCGGCACGCGCCGGGAGGCCGGTGGTTTCGAGGCCGCGCGGCGAGGAAGGCGCGCCGGACCTGCCCGGCCCGGAGCGGGCGGTCGCGCGTGGGCCGAGGGCCCCGTCGCGGCCGGAGCCCGGCCGCTGAGCGCCGAGTGCAATCCTGGTTAACCGGGCGTTCACCCTTTGCGCGCTCTATGGCGCAATGCGAAGCGTGCTGGCCATTCTTGCGGCTCTCGTCTGGGCGTCCGCCGCCCCGGCCATGACCGTGCTGGCCGACACCACCTCCTACGCCTCGAAAGGGCTCAACGACTGCTCGGGCGCGTTCGGGCGGGGCTTCTCCAATTGCGTCGCGCCGGACGGGGCGGTTTCGGTGGCCAAGACCGATGCCGATGGCGTGGTGACCGAGATCGGCGCCGGGTTTCCCGAGGTTCTGGCGGCGATGTTCTCGGTCTCCTTCGACGATGCGGGCCGGAGTTCCGGCGGCTGGAGTTACGATCCCTGCCAGGCCTGCGCGGCGATCACCGGATGGGTGGCGAAATCGGGCGGCGGGTTCGTCTGGTTCCACACCGATCCCCTGACGCCGGTGACGGGCGGGTCCTGGTTCACCCTGGGCGGCAGGGAATTGTCGCATCTCACCTTCTACGGCGCAGAGGGGCCATTCCCGCACACGCCCGCCGAGGTGCCGCTGCCGGCGGGGCTGTGGCTGCTCGCCACGGGGCTGGCGGCGCTGGGCTGGGTGCGGCGCGCGCGGCGGAGTTAGGCCGAGAGGCGGGTTCGTGCCGAGGTTGCGACGAAGCGCGAAGCCGGGCGAGCGCCTGCCCGTGGGATGGCGCAACCACGGTTGATCGGCGCGATTTATGGTCCCACCCACCTCCGACCTCGAAGGTCCGCGCAAACGTTGACACA
The DNA here is from genome assembly GCA_003605175.1 of Paracoccaceae bacterium. Classification (GTDB taxonomy): domain Bacteria; phylum Pseudomonadota; class Alphaproteobacteria; order Rhodobacterales; family Rhodobacteraceae; genus Ovoidimarina. The sequence goes on from QWDA01000022.1 coordinate 983, forward strand.
GCGCCAGCCCGCCCGAACGGGCAGGCGCTCGCCCGGCTGCCCTTCGGGCCTTGTCCCGGGCGGGGCTGCCGCACAACCGCTACGACGGCCAGCCCGGTCGTGCCAGAGGCACGCCTGTGGCGTGACACGGCGTCGCCAATGGTCGCTCGGACCCGTGGCGCAACCATTGGCAGCCGCACGCCCGGGCAGCCATCGGCGCTTGTCTATTGATTGACCCGGCCCCGGCGTGATGCCGGGGCCACCGCACGCCACGCCGGTCATGGCGCGCGGTGGCGGGGTGCGGGCCGATTGTCGAGATCGGCGTCTCTAGGGGCGCGCCGCGCAGACCGGGCAGGCGGGGTTCCGGGGGACGGGGACGGAGTGCCACTCGGCCGACATCGCATCGTAGAGCAGCAGCCGGCCGGTGAGGTCGGAGCGGCCGCTGGCGAGGAGGTGCAGCGCCTCGGTGGCCTGCATCGCGCCAATCGTGCCGGTGAGCGGCGCGAGGACGCCCATGGTGGCGCAGCGCTCCTCCTCGGCGGGCGTGTCCTCGGGCAGGAGGCAGGCATAGCAGGGCGAGGCGTCGTCGCTTGTGTCGTAGACGGCGATCTGGCCGGCGGTGCGGATCGCGGCGCCGGAGACGAGCGGTTTCCCCGCCGCGACGCAGGCGCGGTTGACGGCGTGGCGGGTGGCGAAATTGTCGCTGGCCTCGACCACGAGATCGGCCGCCGCCGCCAGCGCGGCGAGGTCCTCGGCGCCGACGCGGGCGGTCACGGGGGTGACCCGGCAATCGGGGTTGATATCGGCGATCGCGATCTGGGCGGACAGGGCCTTGTTCATGCCGATCCGGCTCTCGCGGTGGAGGATCTGGCGCTGCAGGTTGGTGAGGTCGACCGCGTCGCCGTCGCAGATCGTCAGGCGCCCCACGCCGGCCGAAGCGAGATAGGTCGCGACCGGGGAGCCGAGCCCGCCCGCGCCGACGATCAGCACATGGCCGGCGAGGATCCGTTCCTGGCCCGCGATGCCGATCTCGGAGAGCAGGATGTGGCGGCTGTAGCGCAGCAATTGCCGGTCATCCATGAGGGGCTGTCTCCTTTCGGCCACGGGCCCGAGTAGAAGCGCAGCGCGGCGCGGATTCAAGCGCGAGCATGATCTGGGTCAACGTTCCCGCACGCGGATTCTGCAAGGGTCGCGCCGACCGAAAACCAGAGCGGAGAGATCCCGTGACGATTGACATCGACCAGTTTGGGCACAATTCGGAGGGGGCGACGGTGACCATCGAGTCCCGGCTCTTCAACTCCCTCACCAGGTTCAGCGGCGACCGGAGCTGCCGCGAGCGGTTCACGCTGCCGGCGGGATCGACGGTGCGCGACGTGCTGGAGAAATGGGGCCTGCCGAAGGCCGAGGTTTTCCTGTGCATGCGGAACGGGCGCGACGTGACGCCGGGGCTGGTGGGCGCCGAGATCAACGTGGACACGGTGCTGGACGAGGGCGATGTGATCGCGTTCTCGGGGCCGGTGCCCTACAGCTACGGCTTCGGCGCGCCGGTGGTCTAGGCTCAGCCGCCGCCACGCTGGAAGGTGCGGTCGAAGCGCGCGAGGAGATCGCCGCGCGCGGCCGGGTCGAGCGCGGCGAGGCGGAGCGTGACGCGGACCCGGGGCAGGCGCACGAGCCCGCCGAGCACCGCGTCGGGCTGGGGCGTGAAGGCGCAGGTGACGGGGCGGCCGCCGGCAGCGGCGGAGAGGTCGTAGGCGCCTTCCGCGTCCTGCCGGGCCGGGGCGCCGGTGAGCCGTTCGATCCCGGTTTCGAACTCGGCCCGGGTGCAGGACATCAGCTTCTCGACGAAATCGCCCGGCGCCGGGTCGCGGCTCATCTCAGCCGCCCGCGACCGGTGGCCAGACGGCGAGCTCGTCGCCCTCCTTCAGCGCGTTGTAACGGGCCTCGGGGCCCTGGTAGATGCCGTTCACCAGCACCAGATGGCAGGAGCCGCGCGGTACGTTGTGGGCGTCCAGGAGCGACCAGATCGTCGTGCCCTCGGCGATGTCGAGACGCGCCACGTTGCGCTCCGACCCGTCGGGCAGGTAGCGGGCGAGCGAGGCGAACAGCTTGAGCTTGACCTGCAAGGCGGCTCCCCTTGGTGCGGCTCAGGCCGGTAAGGCGACCTTCGGCCCGGTCGGCCCGACCTGCGGCGCGCTCTGGACGACGGCGACATAGGCCTCGGGGATCCGGGCCGGCGATTCCATCAGCTTGTCCTTCCATTTGCCGAGCGGCAAGTGGGTCTGGATCATCCCGCGCAGCATGCCGATATGGTCGGTCAGGCCGACGCATTGCGCGCCGATCAGCCGGTCGCCGTCGAATTCGAGCCGGATGTAGCGGTTGGCCTTTTCGTCGACCATCGTCGCGCGGCTGCCGCCCTCGACCCCTTCCCAGGTGCCGAAGGAGGAGGAGATCAGGCCGAGCGTGTCGAGCACGTTCATGTTGAGGCTGCCGCGATGCCGGGTCGCGACGCCGCACATGTTGAGCGCGGCGATATAGCCGTGCTCGACGGCGACGGGCTGGATCGCGAGCATGTCGTTGTGGCCGGTGGAGAGGTTGATCCCCTCGGCCACGTCGCCGGCGGCGTAGACGTCCTTGATGCTGGTCTCGTGGAAGGCGTCGACCTTGACGCCGCGGCCGGTGTCGATGCCGCTGCCGTCGAGGAAGCCGATATTCGATTTCACCCCGGCGGCGACCACGACGAGGGCGGCGGGGAGTTTCTGGCCGTCCTTGAGCGTGACGGTGAGGCCGTTCTCGGGGGCGCCCGCGAAACCGGGGGCTTCCTCGGCGAAGCCGGTGGCTTGCGCCGGGGCGGGGGCCGTTTCGGATTTCGCGCCGAACAGGCGGGCGAAGAAGCCCGGGCGTTTCGGTTCGGGCGTGGGCGCGGCCGCTTCCGGCGCGGGTTTCGGCTGGGCGCCGCCGGCGGGGGATATCGATTCCACCACCGCGCCGGTCACCACCTTGACGCCCTTCTCCTCGCACCAGCGGCGCAGCATGTTGCCGGCCACCTCGTCGAGCATGCGGGGCACCATGCGGTCGCCCATTTCGACCACGGTGAGCTTGACGCCCATCTTGGCGAGCGCCTCGAGGATGATGCAGCCGATGAAGCCGGCGCCGACCAGCACCACGGGCACGCCGGGCTTGGCGAGTTCGGCGATGTGGCGGGCGTCGTCGAGCGTCCAGCAGGTGTGGACACCGGGCAGGTCGAGGCCGGAGACCGGCGGCCGGACCGGCGTTGCGCCGGTGGCGATCAGGAGCTTGTCATAGGCGAGCGTGCTGCCGTCGTTCAGCGTGAGCGCCTTGGCGGAGGTGTCGACTTTCGAGACGGGGCCCTGCTTGTAGGCGATCCGTTTGGCGTCGTAATGGCCGTCGGTCTGGCGGAGATGGGTGCCCGCTTCGCCGATCTTGCCTTCGAGCAGATAGGGGATCGCCATCCGCGAATAGGGCGGTTCGGGTTCGCCGCTGACCAGGGTGATCTGGGCGTCGGGCGCGTGCTTGCGCAGGGTTTCGGCGGCGGTGACGCCGGCCGGCCCCGCTCCCAGGATGACGTGGTGCATGGCGAGCCTCCCAGTGATCGGCGGCGCGCTGTCGGCGAGGACGCGGGCGCCGCCTGAAAAGAGGCCGGGGCAAGACGAGCGCGCCCCGGCCGGTTGTCGTCTCCGGTGCCCCGCCTAGACGGCGAGGCGCTCCAGCGTCTCGTTCGTCGGCACGCCCTCGGAGGTCCAGCCGCGGAGGTCGTAATACTCGGGCAGCATCTTGTCGACGGTGGCGACGAGGCCCTTGGCGGGGCCGGTCTTGGCCGCATCCTTCATCAGCCGCTCGGGGAGCCTGTCGTCCTTGGCGGTGAAGCCGGCCTTGTTGTTGAAGATCCGCTCCATGTTCCAGATCCGCTCGCCGACCTCGAGCATCTTCTCCACCGACCAGTCGCCTTTGCAGGCGGCGTCGACCTGGGGCGCGATGTCCTCGAGCGTCCAGGCGAAGGTGGTGAAGACGCAGAGGCCCGAGCTATCGACCGCGGCAGTGGCGTCCTGAAAGGCCTTGACGAGCCCGGCCTTGCCCTCGGTCGCCAGCGGGTCGGTCTTCTCGGGGATGCCGAGGATTTCCGACGCGACGGTGTAGGAGCGCAGGTGGCAGGCGCCGCGGTTGGAGGTGGCGTAGGTGAGGCCCATGCCCTGGATGCCGCGCGGGTCGTAGGCCGGGAATTCCTGGCTCTTCACCGTCATCGACAGTTCGGGGCGGCCGTATTTGGCGGTCAGACGCGCCGAGCCCATGCCGAGCTCCTTGCCGAAGCCCTCGGCCTTGCCGGTGAGTTCGACGCATCTGGTCAGCGCCTCGGCCGAGCCGAACTTGAGCTCGATGCCGCCGGTGGTCTCCGAGGTGATCACGCCGTCCTCGTAGAGCTCCATTGCCGCGCCGACGGTGGCGCCGAAGGAGATGGGGTCGAGGCCCTGTTCGTTGCAGATGAAGTTGGCATAGGTCAGCGCCTCGAGGTCCTTCACCCCGGTGGCGCTGCCGAGCGCCCAGGCGGCCTCGTATTCCAGCCCGCCCGAGGCGTGCCAGTATTCCGGCTTGTTCTGCACCGTGTAATGGGTCTCGTCGATCTTCGAGATCCGGCCGCAGGCGATGGTGCAGCCGAAGCAGGCCTGGTTGGTGAGCAGGTTCGGATGCCCGTCCGAGCGGCGCGGTTCGGCCATGGCCTCGGCAGAGATGTCGCCGGCGCTTTCGAACTGCACGTCGCGGCCGTTCCGGGTGGGCATCGCGCCCGCCTCGTTGATGACGTTCATCAGGACCTGGGTGCCGTAGGTCGGCAGGCCCTGGCCGGTGACGGCGTTGTCCTTCAACACCTTCTTGCCGGCCTTGGTGGCCTTGAGGAATTCCTTCGGGTCCTTGACCGAGACCCCGCCGGTGCCGCGGATCGCGACCGCCTTGAGGTTCTTCGAGCCGAGGACGGCGCCCACGCCGGAGCGTCCGGCGGCGCGGTGCAGGTCGTTGACGACGCAGGAATAGAGCACCGCGTTCTCGCCCGAGACGCCGATGGTGGCGACGTGGATCATCGGATCCTGATGCGCCGCCTTGATCCACTTGTCGGTTTCCCAGACCGACTTGCCCCAGATGTCGCCGGCGTCGCGGATCTGCACGTCATCGTCGAAGATCGTGAGATAGACCGGCTTCGCCGCGGCGCCCTCGACGATCACCATGTCCCAGCCGGCGAATTTCATCTCGGCGCCGAAATAGCCGCCCGAGTTGGAGCAGGCGATGGCGCCGGTGAGCGGGCCCTTGGTGATGACCGAGTAGCGGCCGCCCGTCGACGCGCAGGTGCCGGTCAGCGGGCCGGTGGCGAAGATCACCTTGTTGTCGGGGCCGAGCGGGTCGGTCTTGGGGTCGATCTCCTCGACCAGGTATTTCGAGGCGAGGCCGCGCTGGCCGAGATACTTGTCGGCCCAGTCCATGTTCAGGGGCTCGGTCTTGACCGTCCCCTTGCTCAGGTCGATCCTGAGTATCTTTCCGGTCCATCCCATCGGGAACTCTCCTGTAATTCTGTTGCTTTCGGCGCCGCGCCCCGGGGTGCCGGGGGGCGCGTTCAGGCGGGCGTGTTGGGGCCGTGCGACTCGGTGCCCGCGGACGTCCTCGTGGCCCAGACCTTCATCTTGTCGTAGCCGGACTGTTCGACGTCGCGATAGGTGATCGCGTCGGTCGGGCAGGCATCGGCGCAGGCCGGTTCGCCGCCGCAGAGGTCGCACTTGATGACCTTCCCGGTGGAGGCGTTGTAGTTAACCGTGCCGAACGGGCAGGCGATGGTGCAGACCTTGCAGCCGACGCAGAGGTTGTCATGCACCACCTTGACGCCCATCGCGTCGGTGGTGATGGCGTTCACCGGGCAGGCCTGCTGGCACCAGGCCTCGTCGCACTGGGTGCAGGTATAGGGCACGAAGCGCGCGTCCTCATGGAAGTCGAACACGCGTATCCGGGACTTGGAGGGGTTGAAGACACCTTCGTTCTCGAGACTGCACGCCATCTCGCATTGCTTGCACCCGGTACATTTCCCCGGGTCGATCACCAGCGCCTTCAGCATGAATTTCCTCCCGTAGCTGTCGCGGGTCGAGCCGCGTGGCTGCGTCACATAATTTCAGATTATTGCAGCATAAAGAAATTCTATCAAAGGAGTTTTCGCTGGATCTCCAACCAAGGTCGTAGACGGGGGAGTGATGCACGCCTGCCTTGTGTGCGCGGAAAGCGCGCCCGCGAGGCGGGGAAGGCGCGGTGCCGGGCGGCCGCGGCCGGCCGCCCGGGAGCCTGGGTCAGACGGCCACGGGCATGGTGAATTCGGCGCCTTTCGAGATGCTCTCGGGCCAGCGCTGCATGATCGACTTCTGCTTGGTGTAGAAGCGCACGCCCTCTTCGCCATAGGCATGCATGTCGCCGAACAGGCTGCGTTTCCAGCCGCCGAAGCCGTGCCAGGCCATCGGCACCGGGATCGGGACGTTGATGCCGACCATGCCGACCTGGACGTGGCGGCCGAATTCGCGGGCCACGTTGCCGTCGCGGGTGAAGAGGCTGACGCCGTTGCCGAATTCGTGCTCGTTGATGAGCCTGACGCCTTCGGCAAAGTCATCCACGCGGACGCAGGAAAGCACCGGGCCGAAGATCTCCTCGCGGTAGATCGTCATGTCGGGTTTGACGTGGTCGAACAGCGTGCCGCCGAGCCAGAAGCCCTGGTTGTGGCCCGCCACGGTATGGCCGCGGCCGTCGACCACGAGTTCGGCGCCCTCGGTGACGCCCTTCTCGATATAGCCGGTGATCCGGTCGCGCGCCGCGGCGGTGACGATCGGGCCCATCTCGGCGTCGAGCTCCATGCCGTTCTTGACCTTCAGCGTCTGCAGCCGCTCGGCCAGCATCGGCACCACCTTGTCGCCCACGTCGCCCACCAGCGTCGCCACCGAGATCGCCATGCAGCGCTCGCCGGCCGAGCCATAGGCCGCGCCCATCAGCGCGTCGACGGTCTTGTCGAGATCCGCGTCGGGCATCACCAGCATGTGGTTCTTGGCGCCGCCGAGCGCCTGTACGCGCTTGCCGTGCCGCGCGCCGGTCTCGTAGATGTAATTGGCGATCGGCGTGGAGCCGACGAAGGAGACGGCCTGGATGTCGGGATGTTCGAGGATCGCGTCCACCGCGACCTTGTCGCCCTGAACGATGTTGAACACGCCTTTCGGGAAGCCGGCCTCCTGCATCAGTTTCGCGTAGAGGATCGAGACCGAGGGGTCGGTGGGCGAGGGTTTCAGCACGAAGGTGTTGCCGGCCGCGATGGCGAGCGGGAACATCCACATCGGCACCATGGCGGGGAAGTTGAAGGGCGTGATCCCGGCCACGACGCCGAGCGGCTGGCGCATCGTCCAGTTGTCGATGCCGGTCGAGACCTGCTCGGTATAGTCGCCCTTGAGGAGCTGCGGTATGCCGCAGGCGAATTCGACGATGTCGATGCCGCGCTCCACCTCGCCGCGGGCATCGGTGAAGACCTTGCCGTGCTCGGCGGTGATGGTGCGGGCGAGCTCGTCCTTGTTGTCGTTCAGGAGCCGCAGGAAGTTCATCATCAGCCGCGCGCGGCGGATCGGCGGCACGGCGGCCCAGGCCGGGAAGGCGGCCCTGGCGGCGGCGACGGCGGCGGCCACCTCGTCGGTGCTTGCCAGCGCGACGCTGCCGGTCTTTTCACCGGTGGCGGGGTTGTAGATGTCCTGCGCGCGGCCGCTGGCGCCGGCGCGATGTTCGTCGTCGATCCAGTGGCCGATTTCCGAGATTGTCATGGCGGTTCTCCATTTTGACCTTGGCCATGACCCTTGCTCTGAACGCGGGAAATGTCCAATTAGGTCTCGCCGGGGCTTTATAACGGGTGCTTATGGTGCTCAATCTGACCGATCACAGGATCCTGCAATCCTTCGTCACCGTGGCGCGGGTCGGCAATGTCACCCGCGCCGCCGAGGTTCTGAACCTGACCCAGCCGGCGGTCAGCCAGCATCTGAAGCGGCTGTCGGAGGAGACCGGGCTCACGCTGTTCCGCCGCGTGGCGGGCGGGCTGGAACTGACCAGGGAGGGCTCGATCCTGTCGGCCAAGGCGGAACTGGCGCTGACCGCGCTGATCGATGTGGGCCAGACCGCGCGGCAGCTCACTGGGCAGGTGAAGGGGCGGCTCCGGATCGGCACGATCATCGACCCGGAGTTCACCCGGCTGGGCGCGGTCCTGATGGCGCTGGTGCGGTTGGCGCCCGGAGTGGAGCCGCAGCTCGTGCATGGCACCTCGGGCGAGGTCCTGCGCCGGGTGGTGGCGGGCGAGATCGACGCCTGTTTCTTCTTGGGCGATCCTGAGGCGCAGTTGAGCCCGCCGCCGGGCGAGGCGCTCGACGTGGAGCCGGTCTTTGCCGACAGGCCGCTCGCCGAGATGACCTACCGGATCGTCGCGCCGCCGGGCTGGCAGGGGCGGGTGCGCGGCAGGAGCCTGGCCGAGCTGGCGCGGCTGCCCTGGATCGCGACGCCGGACAGTTCGGTGCATAACCGCCTGTTGTCACGGGCCTTCGCCGAGGCCGGCGCGGTGCAGAACAAGGTGGCGCTGGTCGACCAGGAGCCCTCGATGCTGACCCTGGTGCGTTCGGGGGTGGGGCTTTGCCTGTGCCGCGACAGCATCGCCCGGGAGGAGCGGCGCGCCCATGGGCTGGTGGTGGTGGAGGGGCCGGCCTTCCGGACCACGCTGCGCTTCGTCACGCTCACCTCGCGGCGCCGCGACAAGCGGATCGACTGCGCGTTCCGGGCGGTGGACGAGGTCTGGGGCGAGCGCGGCGCCCCGGCCTGAGGAAAACGCCCCGATTGCCGCCCCGGCCCATTGCCGCGCCCGTATCTCGTGGCGTATCCTCGGCGAAACACCAAATGACGAGCAGAGAGCCCATGGCCGACGATTTCTTCTCCGACGGGTCCGGCGGCGTTTACGACGCCTCCTCGATCGAGCATCTCGACGCGATGGAGGCGGTCCGGAAGCGTCCGGGCATGTATATCGGCGGCACCGACGAGCGCGCGCTGCATCACATGGCGGCCGAGATCCTCGACAACGCCATGGACGAGGCGGTGGCGGGCCATGCGAACCGGATCGAGGTGGAGCTTCTGGCCGATGGCGCGATCACCGTGCGCGACAACGGCCGTGGCATCCCGGTGGACGCGCATCCGAAATTCCCCAAGAAATCCGCGCTCGAGGTGATCTTCACCGAGCTCCATGCCGGCGGCAAGTTCTCGGGCAAGGCCTACCAGACCTCGGGCGGGCTGCACGGCGTCGGTGCGACGGTGGTGAACGCGCTTTCCGACCGGCTGCGGGTCGAGGTGGCGCGGAACAAGGAGCTCTTCGCGCAGGAATTCTCGCGCGGGATCCCGCAGGGCGGGCTGCAGAAGCTCGGGCCCACGCAGAACCGGCGCGGCAGCACGGTGAGCTTCCACCCCGACGCGGAGATCTTCGGCCATCACCGGATGAAACCGGCGCGGCTCTTCAAGATGGTGCGCTCCAAGGCCTACCTGTTCTCCGGTGTCGAGATCCGCTGGAAGACGGCCATCGACGACGGCGAGACCCCGGGTGAGGCCACGTTCCACTTCCCCGGCGGGCTGGCGGATTACCTGGGCGAGACGCTGGGGAGTTCCACCACCTATGCCGACCGGCCCTTCGCCGGGAAGGTGTCGTTCCAGGACAAGTATGACGAGCCCGGCTCGGTCGAATGGGCGATCAACTGGACCGCGGCGCGGGACGGGTTCATCCAGTCCTATTGCAACACCGTGCCGACCCCCGAGGGCGGCACCCACGAGGCCGGGTTCTGGGCGGCGATCCTCAAGGGCATTCGCGCCTATGGCGAGCGCGCCGGCAACCGCAAGGCCAAGGAGATCACCCGCGAGGACCTCATGGGCGGCGCCTGCGCGCTGGTCTCCTGCTTCATCCGCGACCCGGCCTTCGTCGGCCAGACCAAGGACCGGCTCTCGACCGAGGCGGCGGCGAAGATGACCGAGGGTGCAGTGCGCGACCATTTCGACCACTGGCTCACCGCCGACATCAAGGCGGCGGGCGCGATCCTCGATTTCCTCGTGCTGCGCGCCGAGGAGCGGCAGCGGCGGCGGCAGGAGAAGGAGACCGCGCGGAAATCGGCGACCAAGAAGCTGCGGCTGCCGGGCAAGCTGGTGGATTGCTCGCTGCAGACCCGCGACGGGACCGAGCTGTTCATCGTCGAGGGCGACAGCGCGGGCGGCTCGGGCAAGGCGGCGCGCGACCGGAAGACCCAGGCGATGCTGCCCTTGAAGGGCAAGATCCTGAACGTGCTCGGCGCGGCCTCGGCGAAGCTCTCGACCAATGCCGAGATCAAGGATCTCTGCGACGCGCTGGGCTGCGGCATGGGCTCGCGCTTCAACATCGACGATCTGCGCTACGAGAAGGTCATCATCATGACCGACGCGGATGTGGACGGGGCGCATATCGCCTCGCTCCTGATGACCTTCTTCTTCACCCAGATGCGCGGGCTGATCGACAAGGGGCATCTCTACCTGGCCTGCCCGCCGCTCTACCGGCTGACGCAGGGGGCGCGGCGCGTCTATGTCGCCGACGACGCCGAGAAGGAGCGGATGCTGGCCAAGGGGCTGGGCGGTAAGGGCAAGATCGACGTCCAGCGCTTCAAGGGTCTGGGCGAGATGGACGCGAAGGATCTGAAGGACACCACGATGAACCCCGAGACGCGGACCTTGATCCGGGTGACCGTGGGCGACGAGGAGCCGGGCGAGACGGCGGACCTCGTGGAACGGCTGATGGGGAAGAAGCCGGAGCTGCGCTTCCAGTATATTCAGGAGAATGCGCGGTTTGTTGAGGAGTTGGATGTTTAAGCCAACTGAGCCAGAAGAAGCTTTTAATGCGCTCCCAAAAATCACATTCGTTCTATCCATCAATGAGAGTCGTGCGACTCGAGGGGGTCGACGAAACTGGAAAAATACTAAACCGAGCATCAGGATTTCTGCTCAAAAAAAACGGCAAGAAATATTTGTTTACATGTTGGCATGTCGTTTCTGGGTTTGATCCCCGTCATCCCCCCAGAAACTATCCAAAGAGGCCACGTAGATTGCAGTACTCGAGCGTACTGCTCCAAAGAAGAAATCAATCCGTTACGACGGCGGGTTCTCAGGTGCTCCGGAACATACCGCTCTACCGTGATGACGGAACTCCTAACAGGCTGCTGAAGAAGTCAGGGCGTGGGAACGGTTTTCTGTTTTCGCAGTGACGGCTGTCAGGTGATCTGCCGACGACGTGGACGGACTGGCCGCTGTTGGTGTCACCGTCATGCCCCGA
>QWDA01000023.1 GCA_003605175.1 Paracoccaceae bacterium
TCCGGCAGATCGCCGACTGGATCACCGAGGTGGTCGACGGGCTCGCAGCGAACGGCGAGGACGACAACAGCGCCGTCGAGGACAAGGTCCGCGCCGAGGTCGAAACCCTCTGCAAGGCGTTTCCGATCTATCAGGACAAGTGACGGCGGCGCTCAACACCATCCGCCATGGCGACGGAGCGGCGAGCGTGCCGCTCCTGATCGCGCACGGGCTCTACGGCTCGGCGCGGAACTGGGGGGTGATCGCCCGGCGGCTGTCGGACACCCGTCCGGTGGTCGCGGTGGACATGCGGAACCATGGCGAGAGCCCCTGGGCGGACCGGCAGGGCTATCCCGAGATGGCGGACGATCTGGCGGGCGCGATCGACGGGCGCTGGGACGTGCTCGGCCATTCCATGGGCGGCAAGGCGGCGATGGTGCTGGCGCTGACCCGACCGGAAAAGGTGCGGCGGCTAGTGGTCGCCGACATCGCGCCGGTCGCCTACGGGCATAGCCAGCAGAAATATATCGACGCGATGCGCGCGGTCGATCTGTCGGGGGTCGAGACCCGCGGCGATGCCGACCGGCAGTTGCGCGAGCTTGTGCCCGAGGACGGGGTGCGGGCGTTCCTGTTGCAATCGCTCGACGTGAAGGGGCGGCGCTGGCGGCTCAATCTCGACGTACTTTCGGCCGAGATGGGGCGGATCGTGGGGTTCCCCGAGGTGGAGGGGCGGTTCGTCGGGCCGGCGCTGTTCCTCTCGGGCGACGAGAGCGATTACGTCCGGCCCGAGCACCGCGACCGGATCCGGGCGCTGTTCCCGGCGGCACGCTTCGCGAAGATCCCCGGTGCGGGGCACTGGCTCCATGCCGAGAAGCCGCGCGAGTTCGAGGCGGCGGTTCGCGTCTTCCTCGATGCCGCCGACCGCATCTAGCGGTTTTCGTCAAACTTGCGGCAACATCTGGTTGATTTTCGCGCGGCTCCGGCGTAGGAGTGGCGCTACAGGTGCAATAGACGCGGTACTGCATCAGCTGACGCTGACGGGGCTCGGTTGCGAAACGCAAGCGGGCCCCGCTTCTTTTTGTCCGCGAGGGAGTGGCACGAACGGGAAAAGGCGCCAGGTGCTCAGACGCGGTCTTCGCATCGCGGCCGGAGCCGCACCCTGACGCCTTCCTGACCCGCTCCGCCCCGGAGGGCATCCCGGCCCAGTGACAAAACCCCTCGGAGCCTGCCGATTGCCCGGCCTCTCCCGGAAAAACCCTTGCGAAACAGCGCAGTACCGAAGTTCCGCTCTCTTCCGCCCTAGCCTTTCGGGCCTCTGCCAACCGCTCCGGATCCGAAGATCCCTTGCGGTAAGGAAACTGTTACAAAGCGCCCCGAGTCGCACAAGGAAATAGCACTGCAGCATGAAATTTTCCTGGGGATAAGTTGTTGATATTCCTTGTGGATTTCCGGTGGAGAAGTCGAAAATCAACCGTGGATAGAAGCACTTGCGCGGGGAAAACCCGCGCCGTCCCGCCCTGCCCCGGTTTCTGCACCTGCGAAGGAAAAACGCCCCCGCACAACCCGTACACAGCCCGTACACAACCCGTACACCGGTGAGCGGCGCGGGTGCGGCGGGACGGGTTTCCGCTGCATGACGATCTGGATCTGCGGGCGGCGGTGCGGGAGGATGGGGCGCTTTGGGTCTCGCTTCGCGTGGCGAGTGCGTACCCGGAAATTTCGATTGCGCGGGAAGGGGTCATGTTCCGGGGCGGGGCGGTTCGGCTGCGCTATCTGGTGGCGGAGGAGGAGACCCGGTTCGAGGGGGAGACAGCGGCGCTGCCGGTGCTGATCTGGGCGGAGGCGGCGGGCGTCGTGCCGTTCGGGGCCGGTGTGGGGCGGGTACGGCAGGTCGATCTGGGGGTGGAGGTGGAGTGAATTTTCTGCCCGGAAGAGGGGCGCGCGGGGCGGCGTCCGGGCCCAAAATCTGGGCGCACAACCCGTACACAACCTGTACACAGACCGTACACCGGGGAGCGGCTCAGATGGGTCGCGGTCGGCGATCGGTGCGTGCACTCATGCGCGCTACGTCGTGCTTCCATGGCACAGGATCGTAGAGGCGAGTAATCTTGCCTGTCCACTTAACCTTCTCGACGTTAGAGTTGTTCGAACTTCTTCTACCCACCAACGAGCACGATCTATTTAGCGCTACAGGGCTAACTAATACAAGTTCATGGGTGCCTCATTCCGACATCGCCAGCGCTGCAATCGCCGCCGAGCCTAATTTCTCATTTGAACCAAGTTTGGCCACAGCTTTTTTCGAAAGCGGAACGAAACCCTCTCTAACTCCTAAGTTGCGCGTGGCCAAGAAAGTCACAGTAAGGTCGTCGCCAGTCTCGATTTGAACGCATTTCGCTGATTTCGCGAATGCACGGTATGAATTGACGCCTGCTACCTTCAGCAAGGGTCGGAATAGATTTGCAAACGAATTCGGGTGAGGAATGCCCTCAACAGATTGAGAAAGACAGGCGGTTACCGCGCGACCTACGTCACTTTCATCCTCTATGTTGGGTGTCAAAATAGGAGGGCTTAGCAACCAAAGATCTGCAGTCGTTTTTGCTTGGCTATGCACGATGAGCTTGCCATCACGCTCGTATATTGTCGCTGATTTCACGCTCTGCTCCATAGACTAAGGCATCTTTATTACGTTCACGATTACCTTGCGAGGTAGAGACGCTCCATACTGTACTGCTTGATTGATCACGGATTGCTGAACGGCCGACCCACTATTCGGGACCACAAGTTCGAGTACACGACCGGTTACACCCCGCACTTGAACACCAGCCCATGTGCGTCCTTGGAACCCCGCTACCTTGTCAATATAGCCCGTCAGTCTTTGGCTGAGGCGTGTCATGTTTTGATATGTTGCGGCGTTGAGGTCAAGGGACTTGATGCTGGTGGCCACCCCATTTACCCACCGATCAATGACAGGGAAATTCCTAGGCAGATTTTGCCCGAGCATCTGTTCGATTACTTGGCCGCGTGTTGTTGGAGTCAGATTCCAAACTCCGCTGCTTGCAGCAGATTTAATCCCAGCCCATCCGGCTTCTAACTCTGACCAAGCAACCCTTGCTGCCCCGCCCACACTTAGCGCAATGTCGAAATCTAGTGACGATTGCCCCGCCATTCCAAATGCGGAACCAAAGGTTTGAACTTCGTCGCCAGGGTCCCGTCTCCCGTCGCCGCCAGTCTTCACCGAGATGCCGAAATGGGGACCATTGTTAAATTTTGCAGCTGGGGAGTCGACGGTCGAATAGTTTCCGTAATTCGATGAATTTCGATCTGTCCAACTAGTGTACGTTTCGTTCGGCAGGCCCTGATTGTTGAGTCCAGTGCTTGTGGATCCTCCCGGATTGTAGGTCACGTTCCCCCCCGGATCGCTCCCGTTCACGGGATCGCCACCCGAGTACATGTACCTATTGGTCCCGACGCCCCGCATGGTGACCTCGAACCAGTCCGGCTGGATGAAGAGCCCGAGGGCCGGGTCGTAGTACCTTGCATTGAGGTACTGGAGTCCTGCGTCGGCGTCGTAGCGCTCGCCGATGAAACCCTTCGACTCCGTCTCGACGGCGGCGTTGAGCACGGTCTCGTCGGCGATCTCGCCATAGGGGATGTAGGAGGTGGTGCGGGCGGCGAGGCCGGTGGCGTCGGTGACGAGGAGGACCGAGGCGAGATGGTCGCGGGCCAGGAGGCTCTGGGTGCCGTTGACCTCGCGGACGGTGGCGTCGGCGTGGCGGGTGACGATCTCGGAGGACCCCTGCCCGTAGTTCCGGATCTCCACGTCGCCTGCATGAGACGCGTGGTCTCGGTGCCCAGGCCGTCGGTGACGATCATCTTCAGACGCTGGCCGTCGGGGCCGTAGACATAGCTCGTGGTGGTGCCGGCATAGGTGACCGCGAGCGGGCGGTTCTCGCCGTCATAGCTCATGGTCCTGGCGCCGTAGCCGGTGGTCTGGTTGCCGTTCGCGTCGTAGACGAGGCCCGCGCCGGCGATCAGGACGGTCGTGCGGGTGCATCGGGGCGGGAAACCGGGGGAGCAGGCCGCAGCGCGCGGCCTTCTCACCCCTTGGCAATGCGCGCGCGGCATTGTCGCCGCCATGGACAAGCGCGACGATATCACCACCGGCCTGACCGCACGGCAGAAGCTGCAATACCGCTTCTTCCACGACCAGGCGATGCAGTTCGACTACGACCTGCGCCACGCGATCTGGGGGCGGCGGGTGCTGCCCGAGGAATGGCGCCGGAGCCTCGAGGCCGAGCCGGTCAAGGGCAAGACCCGCGTCACGCTGCGGATGGACGAGGACCTGGTGCGGTTCTTCCGCGCCTTCGGGCCGGGCTGGCAGGGGGTGCTCAACACCGTGGTCCGGGCCTTCGTCAAGGCGCGGCTCGCGGGCATCCTCGACGAGCCGGGCGGAATGACGGCGATGACGCGCGGCCTGTCGCGGCGGCCGGGCTGGGGGACGTTCGAGAAGCTGGCGCAGGGGCGCGACCCCTGGGCGGAGGAGGAGGACTGATCCGGGCTCGCGAGGCACGCGGAACCGGGCGGGCGGGATGCGCGTTCCGGTGGGGAACCAATGGAACGGAGTGTCCCATGCCCCGCATCGCCTTCTGCCTGCTCGCCCTCGGCCTCCTGGCCGCCTGCAACACCGTCGAGGGCTTCGGAAGAGACGTCTCGACCGCCGGCGGCGCGATCACCGACGAGGCGCAGGACTCGATGTGACGCCGCCCCGCCCGCGGGTCACGCGGGCGGGGGCCGTGTCGCGCGGTCGCGTCAGTTGAGGCCGAGGAGCGCCTTGGCCTCGGCGAGCGTCGCCACCGAGGCGTTGTGATCCCCGGCATTGTGCTGCTCCTCGCCCAGCGCGCGGAGTTCCTGCACCTTCGCGAGATCCGCCGCCGAGAGGTTGGCCGTCGGCAGCGCCGCGTCGATGGCGGCCATGTCGGCCGGGCAATGGAACGCGAAGGCGGGGGTCGACAGAAGCGCCGCGGCAAACGCGGCGGCGGTCAGTTTCTTCATCATGGTACCTTCTCCCTGTGCGGCCGTTCTGGCCGGCAAGGGAGAACATAGCACGGCGCCCGGCCGGACGTATGTCAAACGGACGTGTTCGGCGGAGGCTTGCCGGGGCTCAGGCGCAGGAGATGCAGAACGGCGTGTCGGGCAGCGTGTCGAGACGCGCCGCGCCGATCTGTGCGCCGCAGGTGACGCAGGTGCCGTAGCTGCCCTCGGCGATCCGGGCGAGCGCGGCGTCGATCCGGCGGATCTCGGCGGCGTCATGGATCCCGAGCGCGGTCAGCACCTCGTCCCCCTGCCGCTCGGAGGCGGCCTCCTCCCAGTCCTTCGGCGCCGGGTCGTCGAGCGCGTCCTCGATCCCGGCGATCTCGCCCATGAGCTCCGCCCGGCGGGCTTTCAGGGTGTTTTGCTGGCTGGACCAGTCGGTCATGGGGTGTTCCTCCACGCGTGCTCGTCGGCACAACGCTAGAGGGGCGGGCATGGTTTGGACATGATTTGGGTCAAGGGGAACCGGCCCGGCAGGGCCGGATCGGATCGTCCGGGGAACGATCCGAAGGGCCGAATGCCCGGAGCGCAAGCGAAGGGCCGCGCGCCAGTGCACCGCCGGTACGATGCCCCCGCCCGGAATCAAGGCCCGGCACGGGCCGCCGGGCGAGCGCGTGCCCGTGTCACGCCAGAGGCGTGCCTCCGGCACGACCGGGCTGGCGCTCTGGTGACGTTCCGCGCCGGACGGGTGTTCGGCGGGGTGGCGGGATAAAGCGCGCCGGTCAGACGTTGCGGCGCCATCCCACGGGCAGGCGCTCGCCCGGCTTGGCGGCAAGGGTTTCGGGTGGTTAGTTGAGCAGATTACTCGCGCTTCGCTTACTCGATCCTTATCAGGTCGAGAAAAGGTTCGCAGTCAATGAGCCTTGCTTCGCAATAGTTCGGAAGCGGAACCATTCTCTGCCCATCGGATGAAACTAGGCTTGGCTGAAAAATAAACCTATACTCGGACTCGCTTTCGAACTCCAAAGGCTTGGTTCTTGCGGAGCAATCGAGCAAGTTTTTTATTTCTTCCCTGGAAACTTCAGTGCCCTCCGAAATCAAGGCTGATTTGCTGCGGTAGATAATTTTTGAAAAACTTGGATGCAATCTAAGCGAAGGGCTTGGGTCACCGAGCATACGAAACGGATCAAACGGAGGTGAGACAACTGGACCTATGGTCTCTTCCTTGATCCCTTCTGCTTTGCTGATCAGAGAGATGGCCATTCGACGTTGAAACTCGCCAAGATCATCGGCTGAGATTGACCAGCAGGCATCGTAGTCGTCATCGTTGATGACGCTACCATGCTCACGCTTTGTCGAAATGCAGAAGACAAATGCATCGCATCCTTCAAATTCAATGTTGAGACTTCCCTCCAGGCGGACTGCGTCAGCAGTGAACTCGATAGTTCGAATGTCATCCGTTGTCTGTACGACACCAATCACTTCACTGCCAACGAATATGCCACCTGCCACATTATTACGAGCCTCGCCAATTCCAGTAATGGAAATACCCGGAACCCCGAAACAAATGTCACTCAGCCAAGACTTCCTGATTAGGCGAGAACCATCGAACCTCAATGTATGAAAGAACTTCCCCTCGGCAATATCTCTAACCTTTTCGTTCTCATGCGTTCGGTAGTCAGACAGAGTTCCAATCCTAAGCTTTCTACCCGCTTCCGGAAGGAACCTACTTTCGCAGTGCTTGTAGAGTCTATCGAACGGAAAATCATGCATGTTTTTCTCAACGCTGGCAATTCGAAAACTAGACTTCTATCAGGATGAAATTTCGCCCACCCATCTTTAACAATAATTGTCGCACGCCATTTCGCGGTGCGCGGTCACAGTTTGCTGCGCAAACCGCCTACCCGCACTGAAGATGGACAACTAGCTGTCCATCTTCAACGCCGAAATAAACGCCTCCTGCGGGATCTCGACCTTCCCGAACTGGCGCATCTTCTTCTTACCCGCTTTCTGCTTGTCCAACAACTTCCGCTTCCGGGTCGCGTCGCCGCCGTAGCATTTCGCGGTCACGTCCTTGCGCAAGGCTGACAGCGTCTCCCGCGCGATGACCTTGCCGCCGATCGCCGCCTGGATCGGGATCTTGAACATGTGGCGGGGGATCAGGTCCTTCAGCTTCTCGCACATGGCGCGGCCGCGCATCTCGGCCCGGTCGCGGTGGACCATCATCGAGAGCGCGTCCACCGGTTCGTCGTTCACGAGGATCTGCATCTTGACGAGCTTGTCCTCGCGGTAGCCCGCCATCTGGTAGTCGAAGCTGGCATAGCCCTTGGTGACGGACTTGAGCCGGTCGTAGAAGTCGAACACCACCTCGTTCAGGGGCAGGTCGTAGACCACCATGGCGCGGGAGCCCGCGTAGGTGAGGTCGAGCTGGATGCCGCGGCGGTCCTGGCAGAGTTTCAGCACGTCGCCGAGGTAGTCGTCGGGCACCAGGATCGTCGCCTTGATGCGCGGCTCCTCGATATGGTCGACATAGGTGAGGTCGGGCATGTCGGCGGGGTTGTGAAGCTCGCGGGTCTCGCCGTCCTTCATGTGGATCTTGTAGACCACCGAGGGGGCGGTGGTGATCAGGTCGATATCGTATTCGCGCTCGATCCGGTCGCGGATCACCTCGAGATGCAGGAGGCCGAGGAAGCCGCAGCGGAAGCCGAAGCCGAGCGCGGCGGAGGTCTCCATCTCGTAGGTGAAGGAGGCGTCGTTGAGCGCGAGTTTCTCGATGGCGTCGCGGAGGTCCTCGAAATCGTTGGCGTCGGCGGGGAAGAGGCCGCAGAAAACCACCGGGATCGAGGGCTTGAAGCCGGGGAGCGGTGTCTCGCAGGGCTTGCGCTCGTGGGTGATGGTGTCGCCGACGCGGGTGTCGCGGACCTGCTTGATCGAGGCGGTGAGCACGCCGATCTCGCCCGGCCCCAGTTCGGCGATGTCGGTCATGGCGGGGCGGAGCACGGCGAGCCGGTCGATGCCGTAGCGGGCGCCGGTCTGCATCATCTTGACCTGGTCGCCCTTGCGGATCACCCCGTCGATCACGCGGATCATCACGACGACGCCGAGATAGGGGTCGTACCAGCTGTCGACCAGCATCGCCTTCAGGGGCGCATTGCGGTCGCCCTTGGGCGCGGGCAGGCGGGTGACGATGGCCTCGAGCACGTCGGGGATGCCGAGGCCGGTCTTGGCGCTGATCTCGATGGCGTCATGGGCCTCGATGCCGATCACGTCCTCGATCTGCTCCTTCACGCGGGCGGGTTCGGCGGCGGGGAGGTCGATCTTGTTCAGGACCGGCACGATGTCGTGGTCGGCGTCGATGGCCTGGTAGACATTCGCCAGCGTCTGCGCCTCGACCCCCTGGGAGGCGTCGACCACGAGGAGCGAGCCCTCGACGGCGCGCATCGAGCGCGAGACCTCGTAGGCGAAGTCCACATGGCCCGGCGTGTCGATCAGGTTCAGCACATAGGTCTGGCCGTCCTTCGCGGGGTATTCGATGCGGACGGTGTTGGCCTTAATGGTGATCCCCCGCTCGCGCTCGATATCCATCGAGTCGAGCATCTGCTCCTTCATGTCGCGCTCGGCCACCGTCCCGGTGAGCTGGATCAGCCGGTCGGCGAGGGTGGATTTCCCGTGGTCGATATGCGCGACGATGGAGAAATTGCGGATATGGGCGAGGTCGGTCATGCTCGGGCATATGATTTGGATTTAGGGGTTTGGCAAGCGGGGGCTTGGGGTGGCGATCACGGATGAGAAGAGCGCGCGGGCGTGGCTTGAGGGCAAGCCGCGTTGCCTTTGCGGCGCGTTGCGCCCTGCGTGGGCTTCCGGGGATCGCCCTGGCGCCCCCCGCGACGCTGGGCGACATTGCCTTGCCGGTCATGCGTGCCACCCTCGCTTCGGGGGTTGCGGCAGTGCGACCAACCCCCCGAAGTGAAATCCGCCGCCCGCTCCGCCGCCTACTACGCCACTGATGCTGATGCTGATGCTGATGCGACCAGGCTGGAAGGTGTTGGTGAAGTGGCGGAGCTATTCCGAACCCCGTTGTGGCTGATCGACACGGGTGGTTGGTCCTGGGAAACGTTTGTCGATGGGATTGGACAGTTTTTCGAGGCCGATCCTGACAAGTGGGGCTTCTGGGCGCGCTGGTACGAAGGGATGCTGAACGGCACGCCGTTGCCGTGGGACCTTCAGGAGCAGGTGGCGCTGATCGAGGATGAGGATTGGGAAAAGGGCGCGGCGCATGTCGCGCGGCTGATCCGGGACATCGAGGCGGAGTTTCTGGCTGAGAAGCTTCCGCAAGCCGAGGCCATGGAGTTCGACCTCGAAACCGGAAGGTTCGACGTCACACCCATCCCGCTCAATGAGCTAACACTGGTCGAGACGACGCTCCGGCAGGTCGAGTTTGCATTGAGCGTTGCTTTGAAGAGCAACTGCGGCCTCAACACATCCTGCACCGCGTATCTCTACATCGAGCACACGCTCAAGAACAGCCGGGATGACCCCAATGCCATTGAGCAGAATCTAGCAGGCTGCTGAAGAAGTCAGGGCGTGGGAACGGTTTTCTGTTTTCGCAGTGACGGCTGTCAGGTGATCTGCCGACGACGTGGACGGACTGGCCGCTGTTGGTGTCACCGTCATGCCCCGAGC
>QWDA01000024.1 GCA_003605175.1 Paracoccaceae bacterium
GCTCGGGGCATGACGGTGACACCAACAGCGGCCAGTCCGTCCACGTCGTCGGCAGATCACCTGACAGCCGTCACTGCGAAAACAGAAAACCGTTCCCACGCCCTGACTTCTTCAGCAGCCTGCTAGAAGACATGGCGTCGGATGATCCTGTGCCTGTCATCCAACTACCGTAGCTTGGCAGATCGGCCTCGAACCCGTCATCGAATTTGATGGTTTCGATATGGAACTGAGTGCTTGAGCGTAGATTATCGATGATGATCTCGTCCACGCTGCTGTTGATCGTGATCTTGGCGTCGTAGCTGCTGTGATCAGCAATCGAGATGTCGTCCGCCGTGATGCCGCCAGTCAGCCAGAGCGTATCTGTGCCGCTGCTGTTATCAAACATGGTGTCCAGACCCTCGGTGTAGACGAACAAATCATCACCGGCGTCACCGTAATAGGTGTCATCACCTGCACCGCCATCGAGGATGTCGTTGCCTGCATCACCGTCGACCGTGTCGTCACCGTCGCCACCATAAAGCGTGTCGGCACCATCCTTGCCGCGCAACGTATCGTTGCCTGCAAGGCCGTACATGATGTCATCTTCACCGGCATTGGCCACAACGCCGTTCATCGTGTTGTTGCCGCTGTCGCCATAGGACGTGATGTTCAGCGAAGTGAGCGTCACATCACCAGTCCCGTCGTTCATACGAAGGGTTTCGGTCTTGTTGCCGCTATAGAACTGGTTCTCCAGCTTGATGGAGTTCGAGGCGTTAATCTCAATGACCAGGTCATTCACATCCACCGCCGTGTAGCGGGAGAAGGACAGATCGCCGTACTCCCACCCTGCGATGAATTCCAGAATGTCATCACCTGACAGGTCTTTCATCGTGTCATGACCACTGGTGTAGACGTAGTGGTCGTCATCACCGTGACCTTCCATGCTGTCATCACCAGCACCGCCGACCAGGTAGTCATTGCCGTAGCCCCCGCGCAGCGTGTCATCGCCTGTGCCGCCATAAAGCGTATCGTTGCCGTTACTACCCGTGCCACCGTTCAGAGCATCATCACCGCCATTGCCGTAGAAGATGTCATCGCCGGTCGTTCCGGTGATCGTATCGTTACCCGAGCCGCCTTGCGTGATCGCCGAAACTGAGCTGAGCGTCACGGTCGTGGTGTCATCGAAGACCATGGTTTCGATGGAGTTGCTGCCATAGAAATCCGAGATCGTGATGGTGTTGTTCGAATCCCAGTAGATTTGCAGGTCATCGTCGAAGCGGAAGTAGCTCGGCGTCACACTATCGTATGAAGCATCCAGCGTGATCTTGTCTGCGCTGCCGCTATTGTCGAAGAACGTATCGTGGCCACTCGTGTAGATGAATTCATCATCGCCGCTATCGCCACGCGCATAGTCATCGCCCGCTCCGCCATCCATGACGTCATCACCGGCATTGCCATCCATGTAGTCGTCATCGGCGCCGCCATACATGTAGTCCGTGCCGATACCGCCATAAATCTCATCGTCGCCGGCCTCACCGTAGAGGTTGTTGGTCGCGGTATCGCTGGTCTGGTTGGGCGCGTAGCCGTAGATTTCATCGTTACCGGCGCCACCATAGATCGTATCGGCATCGGCACCGCCTGTGTTCACGCCGCGAAGCTCATCGGCGCTGCTCGTGCCCGTAAGCGTGTAGTTCTTGTCGTCCAGACGGTAAGTCGAGGAGTCGGAGAACTCGATCAACTCAACGTGGCCGCCACCAGAGGCGTAGTTGAACTGGTTCTCGATAATGATCTGGCCAGTATCCGTACCATTATCGATATCGATCACCAGGTCAGTGTTACCGACACGTGTGATCGTTAGATCGCCACTATCGAAGCCTGATCCAAGAACGATGCGGTCGTCATCGTTGCCTGTGCCCACGCCTTCTTCGCGGATGATGTCCGAGCCGTCGCCTACTGCCCAGATGTACTGATCATCACCATCGCCTCCACGAAGGTAATCACCACCCGCATTTCCGGTCAGAACGTCGTTGCCAGCATAGCCGTTTAGCTCATCATGACCGCTTCCACCTGTCAAACTCTCACCGCTCGACGTACCATTGTACGTCGTGCCAAGTGGGGATTCGTAGGCCAAATCAGAAACTATGCCCGACAAACTTAGTGAGTTGTCGGTCGCATAGATCGCATCATCCAGATAGGTCTGATCCGCACCAGATAGATTGCTGACACCGACTGTATACTCGATGACTCGAACGACGTTTTGCCAAAAGACATCGACATTTGTTTCGCTCATACCTTGTGTCTCAAGGTCATCGATCGTTGATTGGTTAAGACCTGTGATGCCTTCGACAGAGTCAATGGTACCATCGTAGTACACATCCCCTGTGAAAAGCATTTCGCCTTGTCCCTGAATTAGCAGACGCGCGTAAATCTCATTCTGTGCAACTGCAAAACCCTCTTCAATATCAGCAGATGCCCATGGACCAGGGTTAGTGTGAATACCGCGCTGCAAGAAATCCTCGCCAACATAGGCCTCCAAGAATGCGAGTTCCTGAGCGTCTACATAGGCCCCACGAGTACTGGGGTCGACATCATCTACTTCTGCCCAGCGATACATGATGTCACGAACATCATCCATTATTGTGGAGTCGTCGGTGAATAGATTTTCCAATGATGTCGTGAATAAGTCTCCAACGAGGTCGCGCAAATTTCCGGTTCCGGTATAGTCTGAAGATGTCACATAATGCATATCAGGAATAAGGCCAAAGCCTCGTAGTGTCGGAAGTAACGATGCGGCTTCATCCAAGGCGCCACTATAAATATATGCCGAATTGACGTTGTCGTATTGAAACCAGACATCATGAATAGCACGTGTGTCTATCGGATTGACGCCGTCATCGATCGTAAAGGTACTTGTGTGGGTAACGCTATGACCTTGATTGGTCTGGGCCACCTCCGTAGCTGATAGGTCAATAGAGACAATGTCCCATTCATCAAGAGATTTTAGCTCACTACTCTGCGAGAACGCGTCCTCATCCGCATCTTGCCAGATTATTAGTTCTCTCCAGACAGAGTCTTGTGAGTCAATGACGCCGTCATCATTTGAGTCATAAACCGAAAGCACAGAAAATCCGTCTGTATCTGCAGTACCGAACAGCTCACCATTGTCATTGATTATCCCGTCGTCGTTCAAATCAATCGCTAAAAGCCCATCCGCACCATCGACCCAACCGCTAACTTCACGAAAGCCATCCTGATCTATGTCCCACCAAGCACTACTGCTGGCAAGACTGATCAAATCGATGGTGCCGGAGTCATCTAGGTCGAGCACAAGAGGCGAAGCCGTATTCTTCGCCTCACCAAAGAAGTCAGTAACACTTGATTTGTCGACGACTTCCTTTTCGCAATCTTTTGCCGTGTCCGTACGTATCCACCCCGAACCCGGCGACCAATTCTCCCCAAAGTCATCATTGTCTGGAAGGTCAAGCCCGGTCGGAAATTGTGCGGTAACGACATTCTGAAGGGCCGTATCCAGTCCACTGTTGCAGTTTGTTCTATATGGATTGTATGGCTCATCCCAAGAATCAATATCCGCGATGTTTGCCTTTATGGCCGCCCATTCTGCGGACAGATCAGCCTCAGATGCCACGACAAAGTGTTCTCGATCTGAAGTAATTTCTCCGTCAACTGGGTCCACGATCAGACTAGCGTCCCAGTCGTGATTGTTGGTTACCCACTTTTCTCCGTCGTCGGCATAGCCATATAGCTTTCCAAAGAAGCAAGTACCTAGGTCACCTGGACTTTCCTTGCCATAAAAGTCAGCAGTGTCATTATTGCTCTGTCCCAGTCTCGCAAAGCCCTTCACATTGCCATCGCCATCAATGTAAAGCGCATACTTATGATATACTTCAGCGTTAAATAATTCTTTATAAAATACTACTATCTGCTCGTCTGCCATGATTTCTCCTTGTCGGGTCTTATAATCCTTCTGTATGTATAACTGCTCGCACCTCTACTAGCCTTTGCTCATTGAAGTACATTGTTATCCGCTTCTGCCTCGATTTAGGAATGAGGGCGTGTAGTATGCTTGCTATACTCTTATCGCGAGGCCTCTCCCAAACGATTGCCGTCTTTTCTGACGTCAATACCTTGTCAAATTCAATATCGTCAGAAATGGATAGGCGAAATCGTGGTAATTTAAGATAATTTTCCGTACGATCAATGATTTCATCAAAACCCGCTCTATTCGCCTCCCGTACTGCCTCGCTGTATGTTGCGCAACAGTTCATCATAAGAGACCTAACTGCACGGCTTAATGCGTCCTGATCCGCCTCCGACCCAACTCTCATCTTCTCGGCTTGCCGCAGTAATTCCCGTAGTGTACGAGCATCCTTTAGCGCACCCTCATCAACGCTAGAATTTTCTTTCGATTCTGCCCTAGCGACAGCATTGTCTTTATCTAAGTTCACTTCCTGCGATCCTGAACTGGCCGGTTTCGAGGCAGCAAGAAAAATTGCCAAGGCGAATAATGCTACCAGTGTAAAGTTCTGTAATTTCATGTTTTGAGATTTCTCTTTTTAATTATAGTAATTGTATACAATTCTAAATTAATCTCACTACTTGAATTATATTTTTTTCCTGTGTAAGTTGTGTAATTAATTTGAAAAACAACTTTTCATATTTCAGCAGCATGAAGCTTGTAAGAGATTAGTGATGCCTTTGAGGCCGCCTAAGCGGCGGCCTCTTTCGCTTCGTCGTCATCGATCACTGGCTGCAAGCCGTGCAAGAAGTCCGCGGCACGCTGCGCATGAACTGCGGCCGCGAAGATGGCGCGCTTGTCATCCTTCAGGACTTTTAGCCAGCTGCCGATATAGGCGGCGTGATCTTCGCGATCTTCGAGGGTGATCCCGAGATCAGCGCAGAGGAATGCTGCACCAAGCTCGGCAACTAGTTCTTCGCGGGCATAGCCAGCATCACCGAACTTCTCGCGACCAAAGTCACGATCCAGGCGGCGCTTGTGCCGCGTCCAGTGGGTGCATTCATGCGCGAGTGTCGCGTAGTAACTTTCGGCATCGCGGAAGCTCTCAAAGACGGGCATCTGGATGAAATCCTCAGGCGGGCAGTAGAAGGCACTGTTGCCGCCATGGCGGATATCGGCGCGGGTATCGCTGAAGAAGGCATCGGCTGCGGCGATCCGTTGATCGGGATTGAGCGCCGTCTCCGCAGGTGCGTAGTAGTGCGAGGGCAAGCCATCGATCTGCTCGATGTTGAAGACCGTGTAGCCCTTCATGAAGGGAATGGTCTGGTCGACCTCTTCGCCTGTGGCTTCGTCGAGTTCTGTGCGCGTCAGCGTGTTGGCGTAGACAACGGGCGATCCTCTCTCGCCTTTGCGGACACAGCCGCCGAGTTCGCGTGCTTGTTTGAAGGTCATCCAGATCGGCGCGGCGAAGTGGCGTTCCATCGAGGATGCCCAGAGCGTCAGGACATTGATGCCGCTATAGGGCTGACCGTTGTGGCGAAGCGGGCGCGAGACCGGTCCTGCGGCATGTGCGGCGTTCCAGGGCTGCGTCCAGGGTTTGATGCCCTGCTCAAGGGCGGCGATGATCTGGTCAGTGATGCGGGTGTAGATATCCTTGCGGGTGGTTTCGTCTTTGCGGGTCATGGCTGTTTCCTTCCGTTTGTCGTTTCCTCAAGACGCGCCCCGGAAGGACGGGCGCAGAAACCGGATGGTCAGCGCTCATAGATGAGCGTGTACCGCCAACACGGTCTGACGAAGCCGAAGGCGAAGACAGATGGCGCGGGCAGGTGGTTGACCGGACGGTGCGGCCGGCCAGAAAAGCGTCTGGGTTTGAGGAACGCCTATACGGAAGGCGTCATGTGCTCACGCAAGAGCCATCCGTGTTAAGGATAGCTCCGTGTTCACGAACAATTGCCGCCATCACTCAGGGCAGAACTGGATTGAAGTACGGAACGACAGCGCCGAACATGCGCAGAGACCAAATAGGATTGCGCTTATGCCCTTTAGCAGGCTGCTGAAGAAGTCAGGGCGTGGGAACGGTTTTCTGTTTTCGCAGTGACGGCTGTCAGGTGATCTGCCGACGACGTGGACGGACTGGCCGCTGTTGGTGTCACCGTCATGCCCCGAGCA
>QWDA01000033.1 GCA_003605175.1 Paracoccaceae bacterium
TCGAGGTCTCGCCGATCTCCGGGTCACGGCCTTCCATCGCCGCCAGCGCCGAGCCCTTGACGATCGGGATGTCGTCGCCGGGGAACTCGTAGGACGACAGAAGCTCGCGCACTTCCATCTCGACGAGTTCCAGGAGCTCCTCGTCATCCACCTGGTCGACCTTGTTCAGATACACCACCAGCGCCGGAACGCCGACCTGGCGCGCCAGAAGGATGTGCTCGCGGGTCTGCGGCATCGGGCCGTCGGCGGCGTTCA
>QWDA01000034.1 GCA_003605175.1 Paracoccaceae bacterium
TCACGAAGTATTTCGGGGATTTCAAGGCCTACGATCAGATCGACGGGGCGCCCGAGGAGAAGGCGCGCGGGATCACGATCTCGACGGCGCATGTGGAATACGAGACCGAGGCGCGGCACTACGCGCATGTGGACTGCCCGGGCCATGCCGACTACGTGAAGAACATGATCACCGGTGCGGCGCAGATGGACGGCGCGATCCTGGTGGTGAACGCCGCCGACGGCCCGATGCCGCAGACCCGCGAGCACATCCTTC
>QWDA01000035.1 GCA_003605175.1 Paracoccaceae bacterium
AGCCGCAGCCGAAGAGCTGCTTCGCCCGTTCGATCGCCAGTTCCTCGGCGATGTCGACATACTGGCAGCCGCCATAATAGCGCCGGCCCGGATAGCCCTCGGCGTACTTGTTGGTCATCACCGAGCCTTGGGCTTCCATCACCGCCGCAGAGACGATGTTCTCCGAGGCGATCAGCTCGATCTCGTCCCGCTGACGCCCAAGCTCCGACCGGATCGCACCGAAAACCTCCGCATCCCGGCTCTCAAGCCCTTCCG
>QWDA01000025.1 GCA_003605175.1 Paracoccaceae bacterium
ACATAGCTGAACAGCGACCCGCTCGCCTCATCCGTCCCGCGCATCATATCCCCCGCCAAAACCGTGCAGCCGGTGAATCATGTTCCTCAAACCGGGCCAAGGGCCGACTTCTTCAGCAGCCTGCTAGTGCTTCGGCTCATGTCATGCTTGGCTATGGCGGTGATGATACGATGCAGGGCTTTGGCGGTAACGATACGCTTTATGGCGGTGCCGGTGCCGATACGCTCGAAGGCGGCGATGACGATGACTTCATGCATGGCGGTATTGGCGATGATCTGCTCTACGGCGAAGATGGTCTGGATACCATGTTCGGCGGCGCAGGCGCGGACACCTTCTTCCTGGAAGACACGACAGCTTTTGCCGATACCGACGTGATCAAAGACTTCGACATCGCAACCGATGACGACGTACTGGATATCTCGGACATCCTGGACAACACGTCCTATGTTCACGGTGTTGATGACATCACAGACTGGCTGGAGATCACCGATAGCGGCTCTGACTCAGTCGTGAAGATCGACACGACAGGTGCAGGCAGCTTCGGTGCAGGCACGCAGGTTGCCACGCTCGAAGGCATCACTGGTCTGACGGATGAGCAGGCGCTGATCACCAGCGGTAATCTGATCGCAGCCTAAGAATAAACTTGATTGAAAAAGCCGCCAGCGGATATGCGGGCGGCTTTTCCATTTAGAACGGTAGTTCGGGGCTGTCTTCTTCGTCCTGTCTCATCCGATGACGGAGTTGCAGGGCGCGAGAGAGCGGGTCTTCACGCGTGTTGTAAATCCACGATGCCTCACCGGTTTTGACCCAGTGATCATATTCATCCATGCGGGCGCGCGCACCGGCCGTATCCCCATATGCCAGATACTGAAGAGCATCGCAGAGCATGTACTCCCCGAATGTTGAGCATGCCGGACTTATTCCTTCTCCCTCTTGATCGAAATGCTGCACTTTCTGAATTGCGTTGCAAAGCAAACGAACGGCATCCAGACCAGTCAGTTCTTTAGGAAGTTTGATATCCAGTTTCATAGTTTGGTCCTTTCTATTCAGTATTTTTCTCATTTGCCCGCTTGCGGCCACGGCGCTTTTTGGTCGGCTCAATGGTGATGTTTAGTCCGTTCGCCTTGGCCAGCGCCTTGATCTCGGCGACTGCCGTGCGCTTGCGTTCGGTCTCGCGTGCGGCCAGCAAGCTTTGGGCGTGGGCGATCAGATCGGTCAGTGTCGCATCTGATTGACGATCCAGGCTCTTTAGGTCGAGCGCTGGGTTTGTCGTGGCGTTCGGTGTGGTGTGCTCGTTCATGGTGGTCTCCTTCATTATTTCCAGCCCTGGCTGTCACGGATTAGATCGCGGGCGACGTTGACGGCTTGAGCGAGTTGCGGATTGCCCCCGAGATCAGGGTGAGCGGTTACGATGGCGGCGCGATAGGCGCGGGAGAGCTCGGTCTTGCCGAAGCCGTCGAGCGAAAGGCCGAGCAAGGTGCAGGCCGCTTCCCAGCAATCGATCTTCGGGATCGCGGCTTCAGCTTTGGCGCGGGCGCGGGCTTCGCTCTGCCATTGCGGCTGTGCCTCGAACACTGTCATGCCGCGCGCCGCTTCCTTGCCCAGATCACGGATGGTGATCGCGAGGACGGCGGCAAGCAGGCGCATGCCGATCAGCAGGTGCTTTGCCGAGAGCAACAGGATCAGCGGCGAGTACCAGATCGTGTTAATGGCGAGCGCCAAGCAGACGGCAAAGACGAAGGCAAAGACGCAGCAGGCGGCAGCCATCCCGAATAGAAGGATGACTGCGCCAACAAGCAGTTCCATCACGTGCCTCCCCGATAATACGCGATGACGGCCGCGATGGCGGCAAGATAGACCGCGCCGATCATCGGGTGCGGAGCGAGCAGACAGACCAGCGCGTAGTACAAATTGCCGTAGAGCGCCTTGAAACCCGTGCCGAATGTGAGCGGGCTCTTGCGCTTCTGATAAGGATTGCGATGAAACCGGCCGCGCAGCTCGGGGCGTTCCCAGTAAGCAGTCTTTTTGAGCGGGCACGCTTTGAGATTGCCGATGAAAGAAAGCTGCCGCCTCTCATCGAAATGCAGAATCTCATCGGGCGTCCGCAATGCGCGGCGCGTCTCTGACGTGCTCGTTTTGCCGTCGGGACTAGTCGAGCGGCTTTCGGTCGTGAACTCGCCGAGCAGCTTGTGCACGTATTCAGCCGTCTCAAGATCGGCAACGCCAATGAACTGCCGCAGGCCGCAATTGGCGATGAAGGTCTGCCAATGCTCCCCGTACAGGGCTTTAACCTGGCCGATATTCTGAAAGATCGGCCACAGCACGACGCGGTAGCGGCGCAGCGTAGCAAGCCAGTTCGGAAACCGCGTGATTTTGCCGAGCGCAGCCGCTTCGTCGATGACAAAGAGCGCTTTCTCGCGGGCGAGCGGGGCGCGCTGCATCTCCCAGATGGCGCGGCCTAGCGCGAGGCGCGGGATGGCGGCGTGGCTCTCGTTGTACTGCAGCGGCAGAACGACCGAGACGATACCGCCCTTAACGGCTTTGCCATTGCCGTCGATGCCCTTGAGTACCGAGAAATCAACGTCGCTGTGCTTCATGTTCTCGCGGACAATCGTGTCTCCGAGCCAGGCAAGGTCTTGCTGGACGGTGGACATGACGGCCGAGAACTCCGCGGGGGCTTGCTCTTCGCGGCGCTCCATTGAGCCCGCCGTCTTTGCGACAAAGCCGCCGCCGGCAGGGTTTGCGCGCATGGCGTCGAGCAAAGCTTCCCAGCTTTCAGCGTCAGCATTGACGAGGTCATAGACCGTGCCGAGATGATGCTCGCTTTTGGGCATGGTGGTGATCACATGCATGAGCACCGCCTGCAGGAAGCTGGTCGCCGCGTTCTTGAAATACAGCGAACTGCCGTCTTCCTTGCCCGAGCGCACGATCAGAAGCTCTGCGATCAGCAGCGCTTCAGAGGCAAACGTTTCGCTCTCGGGATCAAGGATATCGAGCGGATTAAAGCCCTGTCTGGGCAGCTCCCAAGGCGCTTCGGGGAACATTCCGAAGGGGTTGATGACGCAGACCTTATAACCCGCGCGCCTCCATTCCTTGATCGCGACAGCCGTGTTCTCGCCGCCTGGGTCATTGGCAAACAGGAAGGGTTTTTCGAGCATGTTCGGCAGGATGGCAGTTGCCCCCTTGCCGGCGCCCGAAGCACCAAAGGTGATGGCGTGGGTGTCCTCGTAGTAGACGGGCAGAAGGCCGGTCCAGTCGCCAACAAGGATGCCCTTGCGCTTGAATAGGCCGCGCTTAAGTGCCTTCCACGGCTCAAGATATGAGGCCGTGCCGTAGGTCTCAGGGTTTTTCTGAAAGCGCCAGCCGAGCAGGCAAAGCCCGAATATTCCTGCGGCGCCATAGGCGATAAAGCTGCCTTCCATCTAATCTCTCCTGATGCGCGCCTTTCTTGCGGCGCGTGGATTGTCGTGTTGGTTGGAAGGTTTGTTGTGCGCGGCGCGATTACCACGACACGGGTTGGACACGGGCGTAGGGGCTTTAGCAGGCTGCTGAAGAAGTCGGCCCTTGGCCCGGTTTGAGGAACATGATTCACCGGCTGCACGGTTTTGGCGGGGGATATGATGCGCGGGACGGATGAGGCGAGCGGGTCGCTGTTCAGCTATGT
>QWDA01000026.1 GCA_003605175.1 Paracoccaceae bacterium
ATCGACATAGCTGAACAGCGACCCGCTCGCCTCATCCGTCCCGCGCATCATATCCCCCGCCAAAACCGTGCAGCCGGTGAATCATGTTCCTCAAACCGGGCCAAGGGCCGACTTCTTCAGCAGCCTGTTAGAACGATCAGCAGGAGTGTCGCAGCATCAGTGATGCTAGTGGGTGCTGCAGGCACCGCCTGCGCCGAGACGAGCTACAACGAATTTTACCGCATGAACGAAGATCAGCGCTGGGATGTGATGATAGATGCTGTCTCTGCTCACACGGACGTACGGGAAAAAGGTAACGAGGCGAAGAGGTTTTGTATGGCATACCTGTTTTCCAACATCCCGCATGTCGCGAAAACAAACCAGGTACCACTCGGCTACCGCACAACGCTTAGCGTTTTAGAGTTCGAGTGGGCACGCAGAATGAATTATAGGCACGAACAAAGCGTTGAAGACGTGATTGACCGAGTCATCGAGCTCTATTGCCCTCCAGAAAGCAAAAGACGCCCGTGAGGTTCTTGCCACAAATTTGCCACAAGGAATTTCAGCACGGAAAAGACAATGGCGGATTTCTGCGGATCACAGAGGATCGATAACTTGTGGCAAAAACCCCGAATTTGGGCAGTTTCTTTCCAGAATATTTGGCTAAGTGATTGATTTTTAAGTGGTGCCCTGGGGCGGATTTGAACCACCGACACAAGGATTTTCAAGTCTTTCAAAAGCTAGGCATAGCGCGACTTACAGAGTACTTGCCACAGATTTGCCACAAGAATTTTGAGCCAATCCGGATATCAGGCATGTACGGCTTTCCTGCTCATCTTCGACGCGCTCGATGACATGACCGTAGACGTTCAAGGTTGTCTGAATATCTGCATGTCCCATTAGCTTCTGAATGCGCTTCAGGCTAACGCGATTCTCGATCAGCATTGATGCGTAGAAGTGCCGGAGATCGTATGGCTTGTACTTCGGAACATCGACAAGCTTGCCGTTTACCTCTTCAGAAGAAACCAAGCCGGCCTCATTGCATGCTGCTAGGAAGCCGCGACGGCGCCAGTTGTTGCTGCTGACCCAACGACCGTTGGATGTAGGGAATGCCAAATCGAACTGATTTTCAGCAGCAATACGATCCGTATAGTAGCGCACCATATCGATCGTTTCCGGGCTCAGGTCGATGATACGCCGACCTGAGATCGTCTTGGTGACAGATATCTTCTTACCGCCAGCATCGAGGGCTCGTTCAACGCGCACACCGCGATCATCAAAGCTCGACTTCGCGACGACGAGATATTCCTGCGGACGCATCCCGCTATCGACCGCAAGGTAGAGCATGGGGCGATAACGCTCCCAAGTCTTCGCTATCTGAGCATTCTTCGAGTTCGCGAGGCGGTCAACTGCAAGCAGTAGTTCCTGGATATCCTTTTCTGAAGGTATCGATACAGGTTCGTCGTAGCGCGATGTTCCGCTAACCTTCACACCGGCAGCGAAGTCGTGGCGGAGAAATCCGCGATTCACGAGTTCGAGCACCATTGAGTGGAAGTAAGAGAGCACCTTCCTTGCCTGATCACGACTGTGGTTCTGAAGGAGCCATGAGCGAAACTCGACAACATCGGGCGCGCCCAGTTCGTTCAGCGGTTTGGTCCATGGGTAGTCACGTATGATGCCTGCGCGGTAGCGATAGGTCTTCAGCGTGTATGTGGTGACGGGGTTTCGGCCTCCGCGGCCTTCCTTCTCACAGGCGTCGAGCCAGATGCGAATGCCCTCATCAACAGAGATCGGTCGATCTTCGATCTGCCCCGCTTCCAACGCTCGGCCACTTTCAAGAAAGGCTCTGGCTTCCTTCATCGTGCCAAAGGTCTTGTAAGCGTATCCTGACTTGGTGGCGCTGCTCGCGTATCTAACCTGGTACGTCGTTCCTTTGTTTCCGGTTCTTTTTCTTATATCGGACATAACTAATTACAAATTTTGTTCTTGAAAAGTTCTCCACGCTATCAAACTTTGGAGTTATTTTCAGCATTTATTTGCGCTTCGCGATAAATACGCACAAGCGTGCCCTTTTCTATCTTTAGCCGTCCATCAATCGGATCAACAAAGAACGGAAGCTTGCGTTTTCCGTTTGGATCAGGGTCGGCGGCGCGCTTGATTTGGCGCTCGCTAAGTTCGATCCCCATCTCGGCGAGTACCTTTCTCGCCTGATCGATACGCAGATAACATGGCGGTTCCATGTGACCTCCTTTCGTGCATGTTCGTCACGGCTCATAGTCCCAACAGGCTGGCCTAAAATGACGTGTATGCATGCGATATATGGGCTTTCCGTCGCCTAAGCTCCGGACAGGATGCGGTTCACCGTAGTCGTCTGTGACCTTGATCCGCAGGAGCGGCGCGGTGATGAACTCGACACCGTGAACATCCTCCAGCACATGCAGATCGGTTAGGATCGCCTGCCTGAATTCGTCTAGCGATATTGTGCCTAAGCGTGTGTAGTCCACCGTAAGATACGGGGACGGTTTGCCCTGAAATTTCTTCGTCATCCAAAATGACCATAATTAAATTAAATTAAATATACTTTTAGCATGTCAGCGCGGGCTTAGCATTCGGTTAATTTTGCGCAGCATTTTATCTATGCTGCACCCGCTAATCGGCTCTGCAAGCCAACTTTGTAATTTCCTATTCGCAATAAGCACCAGCGCTCATCGCTACTGCATGTCCCTTCTTCTTGCCCGTTCCTTCTTCTCTTTGTGCAACCACGCTTGCCTGTTTTCCTTCTGACCTTCCGTCCACAAGGCCTTCTTTGCCGATGATGATGGTGGGTGAGCGGCGAAAGGCCTCGGTGGTCGGGGCCAGACAAAACAGACAAGGAGATTACCATGTCGAAGGTTTTCACAGCCGCAGCCCTAGACGAACGCAGCTTGCCTGAGCTTCGGGCTTTATTCCGAAAAGTTCACGATGATCTGGTTTCCAGCGAAGCTGATAGCCAGGAGCGACGCAACGCTCTCGCAAGCATCGAGAACATTAACCGCGCTATCTCAAAGCGCACGTCGGCGCATCCGACGATCTAACCAGTGCCTTTGTCTGCCCAAGTCGCAGGCAAAGGATTTTCATTTGTTTGGATTCCGAATCTCGGCTATGTTCGCTCAATGTTCTCATCTGACAATCAGGATAAGGTCGCCCATTTTGGACATTGGGCAGAAGCCAGCAGCCAGAACCGGCTGCTGCGCGACGCCATGACCGTTCTTCGTGAGGCGACGTTCCGATGTGCGGATGAAGACGTCAGAACTTCGGAGCTGCAGGCAGCGATTGTCCTGCTAGAGCGGCATATGACACGCCCTGTCCTGTGCAGCACCTTCAGGCGGCAGTGTCCCGGCACATGGTGTAGGAGGCCGCGCGCGGAGCCTCCGGCGTATCGCAGCGCGCGGCCTGGGGTAGCGCTGGCGGTCATCGCCGATCTTCGGAAAAGGTTCGGGTTGCGAGACCTGG
>QWDA01000027.1 GCA_003605175.1 Paracoccaceae bacterium
ACATAGCTGAACAGCGACCCGCTCGCCTCATCCGTCCCGCGCATCATATCCCCCGCCAAAACCGTGCAGCCGGTGAATCATGTTCCTCAAACCGGGCCAAGGGCCGACTTCTTCAGCAGCCTGTTAGGGAGACGATGGCGATCGGCGCGCGAAACAGATCGAAGGCTATGCAGCACAAGCGACCCGAAGACAGCATGGCAAATGCGGTGCAGATGCCGAAGGCATGCCAGCGGAACAAGGCTACCGCACCATCCAAGTTCGGCGCGTAAGGCATTAGCGCTGCCAATCTGCCCCCTGCCTGCTAAAGTGCCGGCATGCGTATCCTGTTCGTTTGCACCGCCAACAAGCTAAGGAGCCCGACGGCTGAAGATGTCTTTCGGGATTATCCGGGCATTGAAGCGATCTCTGCGGGCACGGATGCAAGCGCACCGCGTCCGCTAACTAAGGACCTTGTTGCGTCCGCTGACATGATCTTTGCGATGGAAAACCACCACCGCGAACGCATCCGAAAGAAGTTCAAGCAGCGTCCACCTGATAGCCGCATCATCACGCTGAACATCCCTGATGAGTATGAGCGCGGTGATCCGGAACTGGTCGTATTGCTAAAGGAAAAGATTGAACCGCGTCTCAAAGCCATTCTGGCATGATAGGCGACCAGATTAGTGCAGAACGTCATAACTACATCATCTCGAACGAATTCTATGGAGACTACAGATGGCAAAGAAACAAGTGCCCGGACTTTCGCTGTCAGAGCTCATTCAGAGCACTGCAGCTGAACTACGTGAGGCTAGATCAACTGGCGAAGACGCGGTGATCGAACTGGCCGAGTGTGAGATGGAGCTTTCAGTATCTGCTGCCGCCGAAGGCAAGGGCGGTATAAAGTTCTGGCTCATTGACGCGGGCGCATCGGTAAAGGGCGAGACAGTCAGCAAGATACGCCTCAAGTTCAAGCCGGTTGGGCAGCAGCAATATCTCTCCGGCGAGGACGAAGTGACTGATGCGCCCGCCCCGAAAGCACCTGTAAGAACGAAGAGGCCTGGAAATGGCAACACGTGAAGATGCCATAGCGTTGCATCGTATGTGGAACCCCGAGACCTTGGGGGAACTCCAGGACAGGTGGATTGCATTCCGCGACAACGAAGTTCTGCTCGTCAGCGAAAACGTCGACGAGCTTCTTGAGCGATTGGAGGGAGACATGCGCGAGCATCGCGGACCGATCATAGCCTTCGTCGACTTCGAGCCCTTCCAATGAGCAAGTCGCTTACGATTGACTTTGTGCATCGCTATGAGTGGGGCACCAAAGATAACAGGTACAGTAGCAGGCCTTATACAGCTCTCGGTCTCGTCGGCACGAGCGGCGCACTCATTCCGGTGTGGTCACTGGTAGATACTGGCGCGGATATTGTTCAACTCGATATCCGCTTAGGGATACGTGCGGGCTATGACCCCAGAAATGCCCCTGTGGTCGCTACCAAGCTGGCCAACGGGGCACGAAGCACGTTTCACTTAGTGCAGAAAGTTGTTCTCGAAGTCGAGGGCAATCAGATTTGTGGGCCTGTATTATTTGCCGACAACGCCCCGAATATCCTTGGACGGCAGGCTATCTTAGCCTCCATCGAGCTCGGCATAGATGTGGATGGATGGCTATATAAATATAAGTAGTAATCCAATGTCTTCTCTGTTGCTGAGTATCAGGAAGTCATGATGCTTGGTCTTCTCGATTCATCATATGGATACGACGAACATGATCCCAACGCTGATCTATTTGGTCTTCTGGAGTCTGTTTCCGAGATTTCAGACAGCTTAATTCCACGTTTTATAATCAGTACAAACTGCATTGAAGATGTCAAAAAGCTGCTATCTAAGAAGACATCTATACCTTTTCGAGGTTGTTCCGGGGCTTGTATTCTAGAGCTTCTGAGCGGCTGAAAGCACGCGCATACACCTTGAGTTATCCACAAGCCCACAGGTATTGCCGCGAATAGGGCTTTAAAGCGCATTCAGATGGGGCATGATCGGTTCCATGTATAAAGACCGTGAGCCGATACAGCACGCCACTGATCTGGCATGTGCTGCCCTTGCCGAAGTCATCGATCCGATGGCGGATGCAGAAACGCAGCTATTGGCTCTTAGCGAACTCGTGTACCGCGCCCAGGCGATCATTGGCATTGAGCAACCAAGTCACTCGACTACAACGAGCAACCGAGCGCGAGCATCTCGCGAAACTTCGCACGCCCCGCGTCATAAGTCGCAGGATTTGTCATGTGCGGCACAGGCTCGCGGCGATCACCGAGCAGGTACTTGATGCGATAGGTGTTGTTAGGCGAAGGGTGCAACAAACCCGTCACCACGCGATCAGCGGTGACCCTGCTTTCCTGCACCAACTGCTCCAGGACACGCTGTACTTTCGGTCCTAAACTGAAGAACAGCGCATTCGGCAGCTCGGCAACTTCATTTACGAAGTGCTCATACAGGAAAGATTTCAAGAAAACATTGCGGGTCATATCAGGACTGCCGCGATAATCCTCGTCGGCGACGAAGGTCGGATAGCGTAGCAGCGAAGTCGATTGAACAAGGTGAGCATGATCGCCGAACAAGCGTGCCGCATTATCAAGACCGAGCCACTGCGAAACGCCCCAGTGATTAAGCTCTCCCACCAGATTGCTGCGCATGGGTTCGCCGCTAAACGACGCTGTAAGCTTTGCCCGCATGATCGCCTCATCAGTCCCAAGACCGCGCAATAGCGCCTGTCTTGCCGCGCTGTTCGCGTTCACCATCTGTGTCGGTCCTGGTGTGATCCCGACAAGGACAATGCGCGCTGCTGTGTTCACGTGTTCGAAAGGTGCGTAATAGACTTTCAGCCTGCCATCTTGAGCGATCAGAAGGCGCGGATCGCGGACGCTCGGCGGCACGCGATCAGTTAGTACAGAGGCGTATCTTTGGAACAGGCTGTCATCCATGATGCCTATCTAGCTGCGCGCTAAGACGCCGAATAGATGGCTTGAGGTGCCATGGCACAAGAAAGTCAAACGGCCGCCTTTCTACGCGAGGGATCGTCACCTTAGGCCAAGACTACAGGCTTGGGGCAGCACTGCTGCCTAGAGCCCGTTCCTGATAAGGACGCGCCCTAACAGGCTGCTGAAGAAGTCAGGGCGTGGGAACGGTTTTCTGTTTTCGCAGTGACGGCTGTCAGGTGATCTGCCGACGACGTGGACGGACTGGCCGCTGTTGGTGTCACCGTCATGCCCCGAGC
>QWDA01000028.1 GCA_003605175.1 Paracoccaceae bacterium
CGGCAGTGTCCCGGCACATGGTGTAGGAGGCCGCGCGCGGAGCCTCCGGCGTATCGCAGCGCGCGGCCTGGGGTAGCGCTGGCGGTCATCGCCGATCTTCGGAAAAGGTTCGGGTTGCGAGACCTGGAACCCACAACGGAGACGACGATGACCGAAGAGAGAATGGCGCTGATCGAGCTGGTTGAGAAGCAGGCCGATGGCGATCTTGTGCGCGAGATGCTGGCCTTTGCGGCCGAACGGATCATGGAGGCGGAGGTTGAGGCCCGGACGGGGGCGGCCAAGGGTGCACGATCGCCGCTGCGGGAGGTTCAGCGCAACGGATACCGCGACCGCGACTGGGATACGCGAGCAGGGCGGATCGCGCTGGAGATCCCGAAGCTCAGGAAGGGCAGCTACTTCCCGAGCTTTCTCGAGCCGCGCCGGACGGCAGAGAAGGCCTTGGCGGCCGTCATCCAGGAAGCCTACGTGCACGGCATCTCGACCCGGTCCGTGGACGATCTGGTCAAGGCGATGGGTGCGGGCGGCATGTCGAAGAGCCAGGTCAGCCGCCTCTGTGGCGAGATCGACGAGCGGGTGAATGCGTTCCTCACACGGCCTCTGGAGGGCGCCTGGCCCTATCTCTGGCTCGACGCCACTTACCTGAAGGTCCGCGAGGGCGGGCGCATCGTCAGCCGCGCCGTGATAATCGCTGTCGCGGTCAACGAGGATGGCAAGCGCGAGGTGCTGGGCGTCGCCACCGGCCCCTCCGAGGCCGAGACATTCTGGACCGAGTTCCTGCGCTCCCTCGCTGATCGCGGCCTGCGCGGGGTGAAACTGGTGATTGCCGACGACCACAAGGGTCTACGAGCCGCCGCGCGCCGGGTCTTCAACGCGACTCACCAGAGATGTCGGATTCATTGGATGAGGAACGCCCTGGCGCACGCCCCGGCCAAGCAGCGCACCGCCGTGGCGGCAATGCTGAAGACGATCTTCGCCCAGGAGACCAAAACCGAAGCTGAAGCGCAGTGGGAAGTCGTGGCCGATGCGCTCCGGGAAAAGCAGCCCAAACTCGGCGCACTGATGGATGCCGCCCGTGACGATGTTCTGGCCTACATGTCCTTCCCCCGCGAGCATTGGACCCAGATCGCCAGCACGAACCCCCTGGAACGGGTGAACCGCGAGGTGAAGCGTCGTTCAGACGTCATCGGCATCTTCCCCAACGACGAGGCCATCATCCGCCTCGTTGGCGCGCTCATGCTCGAGACCAATGACGAATGGGCCGTCGCACGGCGTTACATGAGCCTTGAAACCCTCGCACGCGTCACCGACACTCCCACCGTCAGGCTGCCCGCCGTGGCATCCTGATCAACGCGGACCTCTCAGAGGGACGGCGCTCTTACACCATTCGGTGGGACACTATCC
>QWDA01000002.1 GCA_003605175.1 Paracoccaceae bacterium
GACATAGCTGAACAGCGACCCGCTCGCCTCATCCGTCCCGCGCATCATATCCCCCGCCAAAACCGTGCAGCCGGTGAATCATGTTCCTCAAACCGGGCCAAGGGCCGACTTCTTCAGCAGCCTGCTAGGGAGCCCGGCTCTGCAAGCGTGCCTGTTCCTGGGGGCAACTGGCTCGGCGGCAAGGCTTCTTGCCGGCGCAATTCCACCTTCTCTTCAGGTCCCGAAAACCGGCAGGAGGCATGTCAATGAGCCGGAACTTGCTTCTCATCCTGATCGGAGTGCTCGCCGTCTGCCTCATCGGGGCGGGTTATCTCTACTATCAGGAACGCCAAAGCGGCATCGATATCGAGATCAACGAGGAAGGTGTCACCATCGAGGGCAACTGACGCGCCCCGTACAGCCGCAGTCACCAACGGAGCGCAACCCCATTCTGGCGCGCGCCGACAAAGGAGATAACACCATGTCAATCGGTACAATTCTGATCGTAATTCTTGTCATTTTTCTGCTCGGCGGGTTCAGCGGGCGCTTCGGGGGCTACGGCTATGGCTTCGGTCATGCCGGGACAGGTGTCCTCGGCACGATCCTGATCATCGTGGTCATCCTGATGCTGCTTGGCCGCATCTGACCTCCGGGCGGCGGTTCCTCCGGCTTCAGGCAAGCAGAGGCCCCGTCTGATCCAGGTATTCCGGGTCGAAGCCGGCGAAATCCGTCAACCGGCCATAGTCATGAAAGGCCACGTGACCGTCACGAAAGGTCACCAGTTCGCTCTCGCGAAGCTGCCGCAGGACGCGATTGACGTGGACGGCACTCAGCCCGAGAGCATCCGCCAGGTGATACCGCGTCAGCGGGCAGTCAAACCTGGCCTTGCTGCCCATGCCCGCGGTCGGCGGCCTGATCCCTGCCGTGCTTCTCTTCACTAGCACATTCGCTGACATCTTGACGCGCCGCCTCGTACGCCGCCTCAAGGCGCTCAATGAGTGAACCCTGTCCGTCGCGCAGCGCGATCTCGAGATCGATGTGCCATTCGCGGACGATGCCGACGAGATCGGCGAGATGGCGAGGAGCCTTTCGGTGTTCCGCGACAACGCGCTTGCGAACATCCGGCTCCAGCAGGAAGACACTCACGGCCGGGGTTGCAATACGCAGACGCGACCGGGCCA
The DNA here is from genome assembly GCA_003605175.1 of Paracoccaceae bacterium. Taxonomy (GTDB): domain Bacteria; phylum Pseudomonadota; class Alphaproteobacteria; order Rhodobacterales; family Rhodobacteraceae; genus Ovoidimarina. The sequence continues at coordinate 1,161 of QWDA01000002.1, forward strand.
TGCTTTACGGTGATCTGGTCAAGGCCGACCTCGAGCTCTTCGGCCACAAGGGCCGCCAGCGGGCCGCAGGATGCAAACGCATCCCTAACTCTCACGGCCCGCAACGGGCACTTTTCGCGCAAGGTCGAGTACCTTGGACAGGTCCCTCCTGATCTCAGCCGCGAGTCCGCTTGGAAATTTCACAGGATTATGCAATCTGATGCGAAATTCTGGTGGGTTTCGCCTTATGATCGACAAGCTCGAAATGTTCATCGCCGTGGCGACGGAAGAGCATTTCGGACGCGCCGCGGAGGGGCTCGGGATCAGTCAGCCGACGCTCTCTTCCTCCATTCGGCAACTGGAAGACCAGCTCGGCGTGAAGCTCATCTTTCGGGGCTCGCGGTTTGGTGGGCTCACGCCGGAGGGGCAACTCGCGCTTGAGCGCGCGCGTCAGATCGTCGGGGACGCGCGACGCCTGCGCGAGGAAATGAGGTTCACGCGCAGGGGGCTGACGGGGCAGCTCAGAATCGCAGTAATCCCGACGGCCCTGACATGGTCGGCCGACATGGTCAGCGCGTTCGGCAGACGGCATCCCGACGTGCGGTTCACGGTGCATTCGCGCAATTCGGCCGAAATCCTGCGCATGCTCGAGAATATCGAGATCGACGCCGGAATCACCTATCTCGACAACGAGCCGCTGGGTCGCGTCACAACGGAGGTGCTCTACCATGAGACCTACATGCTCGTCTGCGCGCGGGATGCCGAGATCGCCCGGGCAGGGAGTGTTGCATGGTCCGATCTCGCCGGCCAGAAGCTCGCCCTTCTCACGCAAGACATGCAGAACCGTCGGATCATTGATCGGAACTTCGCGGATGCCGGGGTTACCCCAAACGTCTGGATCGAGTCGAATTCGACGATCATACTCGCCGCGAAGGTTGCGAAGAGCGAATGCTTCACCATTCTGCCGCGGGAACTCGCCTCGTTCCTCGCGTCGGGACAGAAACTGGCGACTGTAGAAGTAACCGGCGGCCGTACCGGTCACGCGGTGGGGGTGGTGGCTCCCTATCAGGAGCCGCATACGCCAATGATCCGGGCACTCATGGCCGAGGTGCGCAAGATGGCCAGCGCGCCGAGGTGAACCGTGGCTTTCGTTCGGAAAAGCCAATGACCTGACGGATCTGCATTATTGAACGGCGGGACCGGGCTTTGCACAACAGGTGCAAGTGCATGGGAGGCCAGCCATGAATCCAGCGTCGCAAGCCCGGACTCCGGACGACGACGAAATCCGGATGATCATCGAGGAGCTCCGTTCGCTCGAGGGCCCGCTGCTGCCGATGCTTCACCGGATCCAGGACAGGTTCGGCTACATCCCCCCGAATGCGATGCCGCTGATCGCGGACGCGCTGAACATCACGCGGGCCGAACTTCACGGCGTCGTCAGTTTCTACCACGATTTCCGCGCGGCGCCGGCGGGACGGCATGTCGTGAAGATCTGCCGGGCGGAAGCCTGCCAGGCGGTGGGGGCGGCTCGTCTCGCGGAAGCGACGCTCGAAAGGCTGGGCCTCGGCTGGCATGGCACGACCGCGAATGGCGCGGTGACGGTCGAACCCGTCTATTGCCTCGGTCTTTGTGCCTGCGGCCCGGCGGCAATGGTCGACGACAAGGTTGTGGGCCGCGTCGACGAGGACCGCATGGCGTCGCTGCTCGCGGAGGCCGGCGCATGATCATCTACGTCCCGATGGACAGCGCCGCAAAGGCGCTCGGTGCCGACGACGTGGCCGCGACGATCCGCAGCGAAGCGAAGGTGCGGAAGCTCGAGGTTCAGATCATCCGCAACGGCAGCCGCGGGATGGTCTGGCTCGAACCGCTGGTCGAGGTCGATACTGGCGAGGGGCGGATCGCTTATGGGCCGGTCGCGCCCGATGATGTTCCTGCACTTCTCGAGGGCAGGATGGAGACCCTCGGGCCGGTCGAGGAGATCCCGTTCTTCGCCCGTCAGACGCGGCTGACCTTTGCGCGCTGCGGGGTCATCGACCCGCTCGACCTCGCTGACTACGCGGCGCATGGCGGTCTTGCCGGGCTGCGCCGGGCGCTTGCGATGACGTGCGAGGAGATCGTCGGGGAGGTGACGGCCTCGGGCCTGCGCGGTCGCGGCGGCGCGGGCTTTCCGACCGGGATCAAGTGGCAGACCGTGCTGGGCGCCGAGGCTCCGCAGAAATACATCGTCTGCAACGCCGACGAGGGCGACAGCGGCACGTTCGCCGACCGGATGATCATGGAGGGCGATCCGTTTTCGCTGATCGAGGGCATGGCGATCGCCGGGCTCGGGGTCGGCGCGACCCGGGGCTATGTCTACCTTCGTTCGGAATACCCCGATGCCATCGCGGTCATGCAGGAAGCGGTGGCGCGGGCCCGCGCGGCCGGGGTTCTGGGCGCGCGGGTGCTGGGCTCGGACCGGGCCTTCGACATGGAGATCCGCGTCGGCGCCGGGGCCTATGTCTGCGGCGAGGAAACCGCGCTTCTGAACTCGCTCGAGGGCAAGCGCGGCGTGGTGCGGGCGAAGCCGCCCCTGCCTGCGCTCGAAGGGTTCTTCGGGCGGCCGACGGTGGTGAACAACGTGATTTCGCTCGCCACGGTGCCGGTGATCTTCGAGCGGGGCGCGGCGGCCTATGCCAGGTTCGGCTGCGGCCGGTCGCGCGGCACGGCGACGCTGCAGATCGCGGGCAATGTGAGGCGCGGCGGGCTGTTCGAGACGGCGTTCGGGATCAGCCTCGGCGAGGTCGTCGACGACATCGCCGGCGGCACCGCATCGGGCCGGCCGGTCAAGGCGGTGCAGGTCGGAGGGCCGCTGGGGGCCTACATGCCGCGCGAGAAGTTCCACACGGCGATGGGCTACGAGGAGTTCGATGCCGAGGGCGGGCTGATCGGCCATGCCGGGCTCGTGGTGTTCGACGATACCGCCGACATGCTGCGGATGGCGCGCTTCGCGATGGAGTTCTGCGCCGCCGAGAGCTGTGGCAAGTGCACGCCCTGCCGGATCGGCGCGGTGCGCGGGGTCGAGACGATCGACCGGATCGCGGCGGGCGATGCGCGGGCGGTGCCGATCCTGACCGATCTCTGCGAGACGATGAAGGACGGCTCGCTCTGCGCGCTGGGGGGCTTCACGCCCTATCCGGTGATGTCCGCGCTCATCCATTTCCCCGACGATTTCGCCACCCGGAAGGAGGCCGCGGAATGAAGGATTTCATCATCCCCTGGGACGACATCGACAAGGGCACCCCCGCGAAGGAAGGCGCTCCGGTCACGCTGACCATCGACGGGTTCGCGGTGACGGTGCCCGAGGGCACCTCGGTCATGCGCGCGGCCGCGGAAGCCGGTATCCAGGTGCCGAAGCTCTGCGCCACCGACAGCCTGGAAGCGTTCGGATCGTGCCGGCTCTGCGTCGTCGAGATCGAGGGGCTGCGCGGCACGCCGGCCTCCTGCACCACGCCGGTCGCGCCGGGCATGGTGGTCCACACCCAGGCCGAGAAGGTCCGGAAGATCCGCAAGGGGGTGATGGAACTCTACATCTCCGACCATCCGCTCGACTGCCTCACCTGTTCGGCGAACGGCGACTGCGAGTTGCAGGACATGGCGGGCGCTGTGGGTTTCCGCGACATGCGCTTCACGCCGGGCCGGAACCACTACGACCGGACCGGCGCCGGAACGCTTGCCGAGGGCGACGCCCGGGCGCGGGCACCCGAGGGCGATCTCGGCAACCCGCATTATATCCCGAAGGACGACTCCAACCCGTATTTCAGCTACGACCCGTCGAAATGCATCGTTTGCAACCGTTGCGTCCGTGCCTGCGAGGAGGTGCAGGGCACTTTCGCGCTGACCATCGAGGGCCGGGGTTTCGACAGCCGGGTCTCGGTCGGCGCCGAGAACTTCCTCGCCTCCGACTGCGTGAGCTGCGGCGCCTGCGTGCAGGCCTGCCCCACCGCCACGCTGCAGGAGAAATCCATCGCCGAGATGGGCAGGCCCGAGCGGTCGGTGATCACCACCTGCGCCTATTGCGGTGTCGGCTGTTCGTTCAAGGCCGAGCTGAACGGCGACCAGTTGGTGCGGATGGTGCCCTGGAAGCACGGCAAGGCGAACCGAGGGCACAGCTGCGTGAAGGGGCGGTTCGCCTATGGCTATGCGAGCCACAGGGACCGGATCCTGAGCCCGATGATCCGCGAGACCATCGACGCGCCCTGGCGCGAAGTGAGCTGGGACGAGGCGCTCAGCTTCGCCGCGACCCGGCTGAAGTGGCTTCAGGAGACGTATGGCCGCCAATCCATCGGCGTCATCACGTCGAGCCGCTGCACCAACGAGGAGACCTACCTCGTCCAGAAGCTGACGCGCGCGGTGTTCCGCAACAACAATACCGATACCTGCGCGCGCGTCTGTCATTCACCGACGGGGTACGGGCTCGGCCAGACTTTCGGCACTTCGGCGGGCACGCAGGATTTCGATTCGGTGGAACACACCGACGTGGTGATCGTGATCGGTGCCAACCCGACCGACGGCCACCCGGTCTTCGCCTCGCGGCTGAAGAAGCGCCTGCGGGCCGGCGCGCGACTGATCGTGATCGATCCGCGCCGGATCGACCTGGTGAAATCCGCGCATGTCGAGGCCGCGCACCATTTGCCGCTGCGCCCGGGCACCAACGTCGCGGTCGTCACGGCGCTGGCGCATGTGATCGTGACCGAAGGACTGATGGACGAGGCGTTCATCCGCGAGCGCTGCGATTGGGACACGTTCCAGGACTACGCCGCCTTCGTCTCCGACACGCGCCACAGCCCCGAGGCGACGGCCATGCTGACCGGCGTCGCGCCGGAGGAGCTCCGCGCGGCGGCACGGCTGTTCGCGACCGGCGGCAGGGGTGCGATCTATTACGGCCTCGGCGTGACCGAGCACAGCCAGGGCTCGACCACCGTTATGGCCATCGCCAACCTCGCGATGCTGACCGGCAATGTCGGCAGGAAAGGCGTCGGCGTGAACCCGCTCCGCGGCCAGAACAACGTGCAGGGCTCCTGCGACATGGGCTCTTTCCCGCACGAGTTGCCCGGCTACCGGCACGTCAAGCTGCCCGAGGTGCGGGCGGTCTACGAGAAGGCCTGGGGTGTGGAGATCGACCCCGAGCCGGGCCTCCGCATTCCGAACATGCTCGACGCGGCGGTGGATGGCACGTTCAAGGGGCTCTACTGCCAAGGCGAGGACATCCTGCAATCGGACCCCGACACGAAGCATGTCGCCGCCGGCCTCGCCGCGATGGAGTGCGTGATCGTCCACGACCTGTTCCTGAACGAGACGGCGAACTACGCGCATGTGTTCCTGCCGGGATCGTCCTTCCTCGAAAAGGACGGCACCTTCACCAATGCCGAGCGCCGCATCAACCGCGTGCGCAAGGTGATGGCGCCGAAGAACGGCTACGAGGATTGGCAGGTCACCCAGATGCTGGCCAATGCCATGGGGGCCGGCTGGACCTATACCCACCCCTCGCAGATCATGGCGGAGATTGCCGCGACCACGCCCAGCTTCGCCGGGGTCGATTACACCGTGCTCGAGGAAAAAGGCTCGGTCCAGTGGCCCTGTAACGCGGAACATCCCGAGGGCACGCCGCTCATGCACGTGGACGGGTTCGTCCGCGGCAAGGGGCGGTTCATCGTCACCGAATACGTGGCGACCGACGAAAGGACCGGGCCGCGCTTCCCGCTCCTCCTCACCACCGGCCGGATTCTCTCGCAGTACAATGTCGGCGCCCAGACACGGCGGACCGACAACGTCGTCTGGCACGATGCCGACGTACTGGAGATCCATCCGCACGACGCCGAGAACCGGGGCATCAAGGACGGCGACTGGGTCAGGCTCGCCTCGCGTTCGGGCGAGACCGCGCTCCGCGCGAAACTCACCGACCGGGTGAGCCCGGGCGTGGTCTACACGACCTTCCACCACCCCGACACGCAGGCCAACGTGATCACAACCGACTTCTCCGACTGGGCGACGAACTGCCCGGAATACAAGGTGACGGCGGTGCAGGTCATGCCGTCGAACGGCCCGACCGACTGGCAGGAGGCGTACACCGCGCGGGCCGAACGGTCGCGCCGCATCCTTCCGGCGGGCGAGTAGTGGAGACCTGTTCCTCCCGGAGTCACGCAGGTCTGAGCATCCGGATCGGCGACCGGACCCGCGTGACGAGGAGCCTGCCGGAAGAAACTGCGGTCGCCGTGACCGTGAATGGCTCCACGCACGCGGTAATGATGGCGACGCCCGCCGATCTCGAGGACTTCTCTACGGGCTTCGCCCTGACCGAGGGCATCGTCGGCGCGCCGAGCGACATCGTGGGCTGCGAGATCATCGCCTTCGAGACGGGCATCGAGGCGCGGCTCTGGGTGGTCGATGATCGCGCACGCGCCCTCGCGGAGCGACGGCGCAGCATGGCCGGGCCCGTCGGATGCGGGCTTTGCGGCATCGAAAGCCTCGCCCAGGCCGTCCGCCCGGTGCCGACGGTATCGACCGGGAGCCTCGCGTTCCGCATGACGGAGATCGCGACCGCGACGAACCAGCTGCGCGCGCATCAACCGCTGCACGATCGCACTCGCGCGACCCACGCGGCCGGATTCCTTCTTCCGGAGAAGGGTATGGTGGCCGTGCGCGAGGATGTCGGTCGGCACAGCGCGCTCGACAAGCTGATCGGAGGACTGGCACGCGAGGGACTCGACCCTGCGACCGGTGCCTTTGTCCTGACCTCCCGCATCTCCATCGAACTGGTGCAGAAAACGGCGATGGCCGGATGCCCGGTTCTGATCGCGGTCTCGGCGCCGACGGCTCACGCCCTGCGTCTCGCCGAAAGCGCCGGCATCACGCTCGCCGCCTTCGCGCGGGAGAATGCCTACGACGTCTACTCTCATCCCGAACGCATCCTGTCGGAGGTTCCGCATGTCGCCTGAGAAGATGGTCCACATGGCCAACCAGATCGCCACCTTCTTCGACAGCCAGCCCGGAAGCGATCAGTCCGAAAGGATCGCCGCGCATATTCGCGACTTCTGGGAACCGAGGATGCGGGACCAGCTCGAGAGCTACATCGCCGCCGGGGGCGCCCGTCTGAGTGCATCGGTGATCGGGGCGGCGAGGTTCCTGTAGGCGGAGGCGCGAAGAAGGCGCCTCTCACCGGGTGCGGATATCCTTTTGTCCTGACCTTGACGGATTCGCGAGCCGAACCGGCGCATTGCTGTGTCCGTCGTCAGGTGATCTGGGACCTGAGCGTCTGATCTCGAGCGGCGGAGCCAGTCCGAGGAGCGTGCGGAAGGGCGTGGTCTCGCTGCAGCCGTCCGGGCCGAGGAGGCAGAGGATGTCGCCGGTCCCGACCGCGCCCGGAGCGCCGATGGCAAGGGTGCGGACATGATCCATCCTCCCGAACAGGAGGAATCGCATCTGACCCTTCAACGGGATCCCTCCCGATTCAGGCTCGGATCGAAACGCTTTGGGATGTCACGCTCCGCCTTGAGCTTGGCGACCTCCTTCTTCGGGCCTGCGATCTGCGACGGAGAGTACGCCGGCCACCTGCCGGGCCCGTCGCCCGCGCGCGGCACGCGCTGCTCAGGTGGTCCAGCCGAGCGCTTTTCCAAGGATTCCGCTCGCGGCGGAAGCGTCCGGCGGTGCGTTGCCCCGCCAGGCGACGTGTTGATCGGGCCGGACCAGAAGGAGATCGGCGTCGTAGACATGTCTCGCATGCGGGTCGATATAGCGCAGCACCGTCAGCGGCAGGCCGTGCACCGCGGCGGCCTTTTCCAGCGCCGCGCCGTCCGCCTGCCCGAAGGCGAGCAATGTGAACCAGCGACCAAGCGCGTCGAAGACGGCGCGGCCGTCGGACAGATACAGGCTCGGCAAGCGTCCGCCGGGCAGGGTCGTCGGTTCGTAGTTCACCGGATCGGCGGGCGGGGTCGTGCCGGTCTCGGCCGCAATGACTGGCGATCCGGCATAGTGATAGCCCAGTTCCAGCCCGAGGCTTTCGTTCTCGGCATTGCCGATGGCGGCGATACGCGCCGCGGCGCCGGCCCGGGCGCTGTCTCCCTCGGGGCCGTCGGCGTGGATTGCCTCGTCGTAGAGGCCGGCAATCCGGACCCGCACGTCGTTGTGCCCGCGCGCCCCGGCGAGGTTCCGGTTCCAGACCGGCAGGCGCTCCTGCTTGTAGGCTTCGAGCAGCCCCGGGCCGGCGAAGCCACTTAGCACGGCGGCCAGCATCCATCCGAGGCCGCAGGCGTCGCCGATGCCGGTATTCATGCCGTAGCCGCCGGTGGGGATGTATTGATGCCCCGCATCGCCGGCGAGCAGCACCCGCGCGGTTCCGGCGTTGCGGGCGACAGCCAGATGCGGCGACCAGGGGTTCGCGACCAGGACCTGCATCGGGATTTCGCGGCCGGCGAAGCGGGCGACCAGCGTCTCGGGGCTGGCGCCGTCGGCGGCGTTTTCCGGGTAGCGGGTGTGCAGTGTCCAGGTGTCGACGTCGTTCTGCGCGATCAGCGTGCCGTGGACCGACTGGTAGTGCCAGGTCATGCCCCAGCGCTGCAGGAGCCGGCGCGCCTCCGCGTCGTCGGTGCGGAAATGGGTCATGAAGCGGGGCATGATCTTGAACTGGCCGTCAAGCCCGATGCCCACCGCTTCGCGCGCGGTCGAGCCGCCGCCGTCGCAAGCGGCGAGGTACTTGCAGCGGACCTGCTCTGTGGCTCCCGTCGCTTCGTCGCGAATCGTCGCGGTGACGCCCGTGCCGTCCTCCTCGAGATCGGTGAGTGCAGTCGAGAAGCGGATTTCGGCAAGGGGCTCCTCCTCGAGCGCGGCGCGCAGGACCGGTTCGATTTCCGCCTGGCTGACCCGCATCGGCGGGGCGAAGGGCCGGGCGCCGTCGTTGATCTCGCGGTAGCGCTCGCGGTCGCGGGCGGGCGAGGGGTAGGCAAAGCGCTTGAGTTCGTGCCCGGACATGGTGGTCACCCAGGAAACATCGAACGGGTGATCCTCGGGCACGGCGACCGCACGCAGGCGGTCTTCGAGCCCGGAGAGACGGAAGAGCTCCATGCTGCGGACATTGGTGTTGTCCATCTTGGGGTGGCGCGTCGTGGTCGGGTTGCGCTCGACCAGGAGGACATCGATGCCGCGGCGGGCGAGATCGCGCGCGAGCGTGAGCCCGACCGGGCCGCCGCCCGCGACGAGGACGGAGACGGTTTTCATGGTCCTGTCTCCTCCGTTACGGGTGGATGACGAAGTTCGAGAAGCCGCCATGGCGCTCGGCGATGCCGGAGATCGCCGCGTTCACCTGCGCGAGCGGCGCGGCCTGGGTTTCCAGGCAGGAAAAGTCGGCGACGCCCGAGCCCACCATGTCGGCCATTTCCTGGCCTTCCTCGGTGGTGAACCACTGCGAGCCGATGAGCGACTGGTTGTTGTCCATCATGAAATGGACGTCCAGCGGCACGTCGCCCATCAGCGCACCGATATCCACCGCGCGGCCGCCGCGGCGGAGCGCGCGCATGCCCTGCAGGAAGCTCTCGTGCCGGGCGCCGGGGCCGTTGCAGTCGATGAACGCGTCGACGCCTTCGCCGTCATCGGTGAAGCCGCGCGCCCAGGCGTCGATGGGGCCGTCGTCGATGCTGTGGACTTCGATCCGGTGCGGGGCCAGCGCCTTGAATTCCTGCAAGAGCGCGTGGTTTCGGGCGGTGCCGAGGATCTTCTTGACCCCCATGGCGAGGCCGAACACCACGCAGCCGATGCCGAGGGTGCCGGAGATCCCGTTCACAAGGATCGTGTCGGTGGGGCCGACCCGCGCCTTCTTCAGCGCGGAATAGGCGGTGCCCATATAGCCGAGCCGCGCGGCGTGGTCGAAGCTCATGGTGTCGGGCAGGGTGACGATGGCGGAGGCCGGGGCGACCATGTATTCGCCAAGGCCCCCGGTATCGTAGTCGCCGAAGGTCTGGAGCGCGTGGTTCGAGAATCCGAAATAGCCCTGGAAGGCGGCGTGGCGGCAGGAGCGGGGATCGCCCCTGCGGCAGTGGCGGCAGGAGCCGCAGGTGCGGAGCGGGTTCACATAGACCCGGTCGCCGGGCTTCAGGTTGTGGACAAGATCGCCGGTCGCGGCGATCTCGCCCGCAGGGTCGAGGCCGAAGACTGCGGGCAGGGGCGGCAGCGGCATTTCGGGAAACCAGGTGGTCCAGTTCGCCAGGATGTTGCCGAGATTGGGAACGATCCCGCAGGATCTCACGCGCACGAGGACGTCGGATGAACCCGGCTTGGGGACGGGGACCTCTTCGATCCTGAGGGCGCCGCCGACCTCGTGCATGCGCGCAACCGTCATGGTGATGGGAAGCTCTGCCATCCTCTGTCCTCCTTCAGAATCATGCAGGTCTGCGCTCCGTTTCCGAGGAGCGCCTGTCGGAGCGAGGGTACTTAAATACTATTCGGTATTCAAGTTCTAATTGGTATCAAAGCGCAATACGTGCACGGACTGCGCCGCGCAGCCGCCGATCAAGCCGGGTGAACAGGGGTGAAATGCGGACGGGTTTCAGGTCGCGCGGGATGCCGGTTTCGCGGCGGCGCGGCCGATCATCAGCCGCAGCATATCCTCGATCATCTCGCCCGAGGTGTTCACCTGCAGGAAGCCGGAAATGCCGCCATAGGTGACCTCGAGAACCAGACCGCCCAGGTTGAGCGGGGAGATCTGCGTCCCGGGGAGGTCGAGCTTGTCGAGCAGGAGCTGGCCCACGCCGCTCCACTGCCGCTCGAAGATCTGGAGCTGCGGGCTGCCGGGCCCGGAATCCCGGATCACGCGCCGGACGAACTCTATCGCGATTGTGCCCCAGCGCTGCCCAGCACTTCGGCTGTCGCTCCACTTCCGGATCGCCGCCAGGATCTCATCGGTATCCTTCAGCGGCTCGAGAAGGGCGGTCAGGTCCTCGACATCGTTCGACGCATTCACCCGCAGGAGCTCCTGAAGCACGTCTTCCTTGCTTGAGAAGTTCGAGTAGAACGCGCCTTTGGAAAACCCGGCATCCTCGGAGATCCGCTCGACCGAGGCGCCGTCGTAGCCATATTCCGAAACCACGGTGAACGCCGAGTCGAGCAGCTTCTGCCGTGTCAGCGCCTGGCTTTCGACGCGGGAAAGGCGCTTCTTCTTGGGGGCGGTCGCCGTCATGCTTGCTCCAATGCTACCGGCTCTGTCTAAGCCACGCCTCCGAAGCCGGCAAGGACGCAGACCGCGGCCCAGAAAATCGGGTATTCCGGCCCCATCTTCTGCCAGCGCCAGTTCCATCCGTTGATTCGGACGACGGTATAGGCCGCGCCCAGGAGGACCATCGCGGCAAGGAGCGAGGCAGCCCTGACCTGGATGCCCAGAAGCAGCCCGAGAAGTGCGGCGACCTCCATGCAGACGGCGAGGATCAGGAACGCGCCGCCGGGCCGGAACCCCGCCGCTTCGAACGTGCCCCTGGCTCTCGGGAAGTGGATGATCTTGCCGACGATATGCGGCACGAACCAAACTGCGCACAGGATCTGCAGCAGCCTGAGATCGCTCAACAGCTCCATCCCGTTCCTCCCTAAGCCCCGGTTGGGTCTTGCTATGACCTATACCAAATGGTATCGGCATACCGAACGGAATGTCAAGTTGACTTGCTGCCGGGAGGGTGGCGAGCAGGGGAGGAACCATGGGCAAGACGATGCGCGCGGCGCGGCTGCATACGGTTGGGACGCCGATGACGATCGACGCCGTGGAGAAGCCGGCTGCGTCGGGAAACGACGTGATCGTCGAGGTGAAGGCCTGCGGGATGGTCCCGAACCTGGCCAATGTGCTGGCCAACTGGCAGACATGGTATCCCCAGATGCCGCTGCCGCCGCTGCCGGCGATCTTCGGGCTCGATCCGGTCGGGGTCGTTCACCAGGTCGGCGAGGGGGTTTTGAACGTCGGGCCGGGCGACCGGGTGTATGTCAATCCGGGCCGGTCCTGCGGCGGCTGCCATGCCTGCAGCTCGGGCCAGCCGCAGAAATGCGATTACTGGACCTTCAACGGCTATTTCGGGTTCAACGAAAACAGCCTCGAGGTCTACAAGCGCTATCCCCATGGCGGTTTCTGCGAATACATGCGCGCGCCGGCGAACGCGCTCGTTCCATTGCCGGACAACCTGAGCTTCGAGCAGGCGACCCGCTTCGGCTATCTCGGCACGGCCTATTCGGCGGTGCGGAAACTCGGCCCGCTGGCCGGGCGCACGGTGCTGATCAATGGCGGCACCGGAACGCTCGGGGTCGGGGCGACGCTGTTCGCGCTGGCCATGGGGGCTTCGAAGATCCTGTCGGTCGCGCGCGGTGAAGCCCTGCTCGAGCGGCTGAAGGCGCTGGCGCCGAACCGGATCGAGGTGTTCTCCAATCGCGATGGCGGCACGGCCGACTGGGCGCGGTCGGCGACCGGCGGCGCCGGCGCGGACTTCATGATCGATACGCTGGGCGCGGTCGCCTCGCTCGAAGCGATGAAGGACGCCATGGCGGGGGTGCGCCGGGGCGGGCGGATCGTGAATATCGGCGGCACGGCCGGCGACCTCTCGGTCGACGTGAAATGGTGGATGGACGAGCAGATGGAGCTGATCGGCTCGGTCTGGTTCACGGTCGCGGAAGGCCATGAGATGGCCGGAATGGTGCGCAGCGGCGCGGTCGATCTTTCGGTGCTCGAAACCCGGTCCTGGCCGCTCGACGAGATCAACGAAGGCATTTCCGGTGCGGCCAACGGCAACGGCGGCTTCACCAGCTATCTGATCCACATCTGAACGCCGGAACCGCCGGTGTCACCTGCATCCTGTGCGTTGACACGAAAACGGATTTAAGATACCAAAAAGTATCTGAACACTTATTGGTATCCAAAAGCCAATGTGTTCAGGGGCGGGCGAGGAGGCCCGCTCGCCGGGAGTATAGCCGAAGAACGACAGGGAGGAGTGTCGCGATGGCCATGGACTATCTGAACCCCGAGGCGCTGTTTGCAGATCCGTATCCGGTGTTCGCGCGCTTGCGGAAAGAGGCGCCGGTGCATTTCTGGGAAGGCACCCACGAGTTTCTCGTGACGCGCTACGACGATTGCCGAACGGTCGGCTCGAACGACAGGATCTTCGGCCCCGCCGCCACCGAGGGGCGTCCCGAATTCCGCGTCATGGGGATGCCCAACGTCTTGACCATGAGCGGCGAGGCGCATGGCTGCCTGCGCCAGGGGATCGACCAGAACCTCACCCAGACCGCGGTGCGGTCCTATGTCGAGAAGCTGACCCGGCCGGTGGTCAACGAGTATCTGGCCAAGCTCCGGGGCAAGGGCGAGGCCAACCTGACGACCGAGCTTTTCGAGCCGGTCTCGGTGCGCTGCGTCGGCGATCTGATGGGCTACGAAAACACCTCGACTGAGGATCTCTTCGAGTGGTTCTACGCCATGGTCGACGGTCTCGCGCTCGGCGCCGGAATGCCGCATGACGATCCGCAATCGGTCTGGGATCGTCTCGACAGGGCCGACGAAAGCATCCTCCGCGAATCCCGGGCGCATTACGAGGCAAGCCTCGAAAAGCCGGGTCACTCGCTGATCAGCCACATGATGCATATCGGCGTTCCGGAAGGCACCGTGCGCTCGCTCGACGAGATGATGCCGACGATCCGCGTGATGATCCTCGGCGGATTCCAGGAGCCGGGCCATGGCGCGGCGAACGCCACGGCCGGCATCCTCGCCGATCCGGAGCAGGCCCGGGCCTTTGCCGGCGATCCGGACGCGCATGCACTCAACGCCTATGACGAAGGGTTGCGGTGGATCTCGCCGATCGGTGTCACGCCGCGCGTGGCCACCGAGGATTTCGAGCTGAACGGCGTGAAGATCCCCGAGGGCTCGACGGTGGCCATCGTGATGTCCTCGGCCAATCGCGACGAGGACCGCTTCGAAGACCCCGACCGGTTCGACATGTTCCGCAAGAAGAAGCCGCACCTGGCCTTCGGTTTCCGGCCGCATTTCTGCTCGGGTCACTTCCTGAGCCGGGCGATGGGAGAGATCGCGTTGGCCGAGGCGTTCCGGCAATTGCCGAACCTGCGCCTCGACCCCGAGAAGGAGGTGAAGGCCATCGGCTGGCGCTTCCGCGGCGTCAAAGAGCTCCACGCCAGGTGGGATGCCTGATGACGCTGATCATCGACTGCCACGGCCATTTCACGACCGAGCCGCAATACCACCATGACTTTCGCAAGGCGCAGGTCGCTTTCGCGGAAGGCGCGGGGGAACGGCCGGTCTATCCGGGAATTCCGGATGAGGAACTGAGCGAGATCATCGCGGCCAACCAGTTGAGGATGCAGCGCGAGCGCGGGTCGGATGTCACCATCCTGAGCCCGCGCGCCAGCGGCATGGGCCACCATGTGGGCGGTGACGACGTGGCCGGGGAATGGGCGCGGATCTCGAATGGCAACATCGCCCGGATCTTCGGGATGTTCCCGGAGAATTTCGCCGGTGTATGCCAATTGCCGCAGACCGTGAGGGGCGATCTGGCGCCGGCGGTCGCGGAGCTGGAGCGCTGTGTCGAGGCGGGATTCGTCGGCTGCAACCTGAACCCGGACCCGTCGGGCGGGGCCTGGTCGGCGCCGCCGGTTTACGACGCGTGGTGGGATCCCCTGTGGGAGGCGATGGTGCGCCTGGACATGCCGGCGATGATCCATGTCTCGGGCTCCTGCGAGCGTTGCCTGCACACGACCGGCGCCCACTACATCAACGGCGATACCGCGGTCTTCATGCAGCTCATCCAGGGCGACCTGTTCGAGCGGCATCCGGATTTGCGCCTGATCATTCCCCATGGCGGCGGCGCGGCGCCCTATCACTGGGGGCGCTACCGTGGCCTGTCGATGATGCTGGGAAAGCCCTCGCTGGCCGAACATCTTATGGGCAATCTCTATTTCGACACCTGCGTCTATCACCAGGCCGGGATCGACACGCTGTTCCGGGTGGTGGAGCCCGGAAACATCCTGTTCGGCTCCGAGCTTCTGGGGGCGGTGAAGGCCACCGATCCGGAAACCGGGCACCCGTTCGACGACACCAAACGCTATATCGATGCGCTCGGGCTATCCGACGAGGACCGCCATGCGGTGTTCGAGGGCAATGCGCGGCGGGTCTATCCGCGGCTGGACAAACGCCTGAAATCGCAGGGCCGATGACCGGGTACGGCGAAGGCCTTGGGAGGAGCGCCGCGATGCAAGAGACCACCGAAATGACCGCCAGGGCGCGCTGCGGTTTGGGTGCTGTTGCCCTGATCCCCGGTCTCGGCACCGGGCCGATCGGCGCCGTGGCGCAGGATGGGCGGCGCCGAGTGATCGCGCCCGCCGCCCAAGACCAGGACAGGAGACGAAGATGACGGAGATGACGCAATTCAGGTTCGCCGGCGGCGCGCAGGGCTTCAACTGGCTGCCGGTCTTCGTGGCCGATGAGTTCGGGCTGTTCGAAAAGCACGGGCTGAAGGTCGAATACAAGAAGCTGGGCGGCGTGGCGCTCGCCACCAGGGCGGTGCTCGACGGCGATGCCGAGCTGGCGATCACCCCGCCCGAAGGCGCGCTGGCCGATTTCGTCAGGGGCGGCGCGTTGAGGATCGTCGCCGCCAATGCGCTCAGGCTGCCGATGTCGCTGGTCGCCGCCCCCGGCATCACCGAACCGGCGGGGCTCAGGGGCAAGAAGATCGGCACCTCGTCGCTGACCGAAGGCACGGCGATCTACACACAGATCATGCTGGCCGAGGCGGGGCTCTCCTATCCCGACGATTACGGGTTCGAACTGGCCGGCATCCACACGACGCGATGGCAGGCGTTGAAGGACGGTACCATCGACGCCGCCCCGCAGCCCGCGCCCTGGAATTTCCTGGCCGAGCGCGAGGGCTACAACCTGATCGGCGAGGTGGCCGCGGCCATCCCCGAGGTGATCTTCACCGCGCTGATCGGCAACGATGCCTGGCTGCGCGAGAACCGGGGCACGGTGGACCGGCTTCTGGCCGCCTTGAGCGAGGCCCATGCGATCACCAACGACCCCGCGCGGGCCAAGGAGATCCTGCCGATCTTCCAGCGGATCACGACGCCCGACGATGCCGATCTGGCAGGGAAGGGCCTGATCTACATGCGCGATCTGGGGATGTGGCCCGAGGGGCTGGCGATCACCGAACGGGCGCTCGACACCTCGATCGACCTGATGATCCGGGCGGGGCTTCTGGACGAGGCGGACCGCGCGAACGCGCTTGGCGCCTTCGACCGGAGCTATCTGGCCGAGATGGCGGTCTGACATGGCGCGGGTCGTGACAAACGCAGAACGGGCGGCAATCGGGCTGTGCGATGCGCTGGGCGCGCTGGGCGTTTCGACGGTGCATGAGGCGCAGGGGCGAACCGGGCTGATGGCCGCGCGGATCCGGCCGATCCAGCAGGGTGTGCGGATCGGCGGCACGGCCCTGACCTGCGAGGTGGCGCCGGGTGACAACTGGATGTTGCACGTGGCGATGGAGCGGGCCCGGCACGGTGACATCCTGGTGGTGACGCCGACCTCGCCCTGCGACGACGGCTATTTCGGCGATCTTCTCGCGACCTCGGCCAAGGCCCGCGGCATCCGCGGGATCGTCATCGACGCCGGCGTGCGCGATGTGGCCGATCTGCGCGGGATGGGCTTCCCGGTCTGGACCAAGGCCGTCTTCGCGCAGGGGACGGTCAAGGAGACGGTCGGCAACTTGCAGGTGCCCGTGGTTTGTGCGGAGGCACTGGTGCATCCGGGCGATGTGATCGTCGCCGATGACGACGGGGTTTGCGTGGTGCCGCGCGCGGGCGCCGCCGAAGTGCTGAAGAAGGCGGAAAAACGGGCGGCGATGGAGGAGGAGAAGCGGCTGCTCTACGCCGCCGGCCAGCTCAGCCTCGACGTCAACGACATGCGCGAACGGCTTGCAGAGAAAGGGCTTCGCTATGAGTAGTTTCGTCAGACCGGCCGTGCCGCGGCGCGTGGTGACCGGGATCCGGGACGGCAAGTCGGTCTTCGTCTCGGACGGCCCGGTGCCGAACGCGCATCACTACGATGCGCTTCCGGGACACATGACCTCGGTGATCTATGCCACCGCCGCGAAACCGGGCCTGCCCCAGGCGGAGGCCGAGCAGGCGCCGCCCCGGATGCCGATCCCGCCCGGCCCCGGCGAGACCCGGCTGATGATTGTCGTGTTCCCGCCCGACACGGTCTTCGCGAATGCCGATATCGGCGCGGCGATCGGCGAGCAGGCCGAGCACATTCCGGGTCTGATCGACGCATTCGAGCCCGAGGCGCCGGGGATGCACACCACCGACACGGTGGATTACGACATCGTGCTCGACGGCGAGATCTGGCTGGAGCTCGACGACGGCGCCGAGACCCGGCTGGGGCAGGGCGACATTGCCGTGCAATGCGGCACCCGCCACGCCTGGCGCAACAGGAGCGACCGGCCGGCGACGCTTTGCTTCGTCCTGATCGGCGCCGTTCGCGGCTGAGCGATAACGGAGGGCGGGCGGATGGAACGGTTCGATTGCGTGATCGTCGGTGCGGGCCATGGCGGCGCCCAGGCGGCGCAGGCGCTGCGCCAGAACGGGTTCGAAGGCAGCGTCGCGATGATCGGCGACGAGACGGAACTGCCCTATGACCGGCCATCG
This sequence comes from Paracoccaceae bacterium, assembly GCA_003605175.1. Lineage (GTDB taxonomy): Bacteria > Pseudomonadota > Alphaproteobacteria > Rhodobacterales > Rhodobacteraceae > Ovoidimarina. Next base: position 18,840 of record QWDA01000002.1, read on the forward strand.
CTGTCGAAGGACTATCTGGCCGGCAAGAAACCGTTCGAGCGGCTGCGGCTGCGCCCCGAGGCTTTCTGGGCCGAGCGGGGCATCGCGCTCCGCCTCGGCCGCCGTGTGGTCTCCGTCGACCCCGCGGCCCGCGCGCTTGGATGCGACGACGGCAGCACCATCGAATACCGGCATCTGATCTGGGCCACGGGCGGGGTGCCGCGCCGGCTGACCTGCGCGGGCCATGACCATCCTGCGGTGCAGTACCTGCGCTCCAGGGCCGACAGCGACCGGATGATCGCCGCGTTGCCGGGGATCCGCCGCGTCGTGATCGTCGGCGGCGGCTATATCGGGCTCGAGGCGGCGGCGGTGCTGCGGGAGCTTGGCAAGGCGGTGACGCTTGTCGAGGCACAGGAGCGGGTTCTGGCCCGGGTCGCGGCCGAGCCGGTCTCGCGCTTCTGCGAGGCCGAGCACCGGGCGCAGGGGGTGCAGGTCCTGCTGGGCACCGGGGTCGAGGAGATCGCGGGTGCCGAGGGTGGCGGCTGCACGGTCCGCCTTTCGGACGGGCGCGACTGCCCGGCGGATCTGGTTGTGGTCGGGATAGGGATCCTGCCGGAAATTGGACCCCTGGCCGAGGCGGGTGCAAGGGCGCGCGACGGGATCGAGGTGGATGCGTTCTGCCGGACCTCGCTGCCGGATGTCTGGTGCATCGGCGACTGCGCGATTCTGCGGGACGGGCCGGGGATCCGGATCGAGTCGGTGCAGAACGCGAACGATCAGGCCGCCACTGTCGCGAAGGCGATTTGCGGCAGGCCCGAACCCTATGCCGCGACTCCCTGGTTCTGGTCGAACCAGTACGACCTGAAATTGCAGACCGTGGGTCTGAACCTGGGCCACGACGCCACGGTGCTGAGGGGCGACCCGGCGGGCCGCACATTCAGCCTGGTCTATCTGCGCGAAGGGGTAGTCATTGCGGCCGATTGCATCAATGCGGCCAAGGACTTCGTCCAGGCCCGGAAGTTGATTGAAGCCGGGTGCCATGTGCCGGCCGATCTTCTGAAAGACCCCGAGCGCCCGCTCCGGGAGCTTTTGGAGGTGGTTTGAATCGAGGGATCGGGAGGAACGATGGGGACGATCACGCTGAAGACCCGTGACGGGAGCGTTCACGAAATCGAGGCGCGCGAGGGCGTGCCGATCATGGAGCTCATCCGCGATGCCGGGATCGACGAGCTGGCGGCCATGTGCGGCGGCTGCCTGTCCTGCGCGACATGCCACGTCTATATCGACCATCTGCCCGAGGGCGCCGAGCTTCCCGGGTTGGGCCGCGACGAGGACGACCTTCTTGACGGGTCGGACTGGCGGAGGCCGGAATCGCGGCTGAGCTGCCAGATTCCGTTCTCGTCGTCGCTTTCGCGGATCGCGCTGACCATCGCTCCGGAGGATTGAGCGCGGCCCTGGCGATCCGGTGCCCGAGGCCGCACAACCCGTACACAACCTGTACACAACCCGTACACCGAAAGTGCCGCAGCAGGCGGCATGCGGGGGGTATGGGCGTGCCGATGGCGGTCCGAGGTCCGGACGCCGGGACCGCCTGACGGGCAATCGAGACTTGATTTCAGATACCAATCGGTATTACGATCCGGTACGGTATCATCGCGCAGCCATGGCCTCCGGCCGTTGGCAGTGCGGAAACCAGGGGAGGAGACATGATGATACGCAGAGCTACGCTCGGGCTCGCGCTTGGCGCGATGCTGATTGGCGGACAGGCCATTGCCGGATCCGTGAAGATCGGCGTGAGCGCGCCGAAAAGCGGCCCGCAGGCCGGCGCGGCGGGGGCCGTCTACTGGCCGACCATCGAGCTATGGGCCGAGAACGTGAACAAGGCCGGCGGCATCGATGTCGGCGGCGAGATGATGACCGTCGAGCTTGTCGAATACGACGACAAGAGCGCCCCCGAGGAGGCGGTGAAGAACATCCAGCGCCTCGCGACCCAGGACAAGGTCGATTTCCTGGCGGCGCCCTACTCGACGGGGATCAACCTCGCCACGGCCCCCCTGATCGCCAAGGCCGGTTATCCGCAGATCGTCGCCACCGGCAACCTCAACGATCTCGAACCCTTCGTCCAGAAATGGCCGAACACGTTCTGGCTTCTCGGCCGGGCGACCGATCTGTCGACCGGCATCGTCGGGACGCTGAGCGAGATGCGCGACGCCGGAGAGATCGGCAACAAGGTGGCTCTGGTCCATGTGGCCGACGCCTTCGGCCTGGAGATGATGGCGGGCGGCAAGCCGGCGCTTGAAGCGGCCGGGTTCGAAATCGTCTACGAGACCTCCTATCCCCTGGGCACGCAGGATCTGGCGCCGGTGATCTCGGGCGCCAAGGAAGCCGGCCCCGATGCCTTCGTGGCCTATTCCTACCCGCCCGACAGCTTCGCGCTCACCGAGCAGGCGCAGGTGCAGGGGTTCAACGCGAAGGTCTTCTATGTCGGTGTCGGCGGTGCGCTCTCGGGCTTCGGGCAGCGTTTCGGGGATGCCGTCGAGGGCGTCATGGCGATGGGTGGCGTGAACCCCGAGGATCCGGCCTATGAGGCCTTCCGCAAGGAGCATATCGAACTGACCGGGGTCGAACCGGATTACTGGGCCAATCCGGTGGTCTATGCCAGCATGGAGATCCTGAAGCAGGCGATCGAGCGGGTCGGCAGCCTCGACAGGGAGGCGGTGATCGCGGAGATCCAGGGCGGGACCTTCGAGACCGTGATCGGCGAGGTCAGCTTCGACAACAACATCGTCGGGCAGGTCTGGAACGTCGGACAATGGCATGACGGCGTGTTCCACGGGATCAACGCCAAGGGCATCGAGCCGGCGGCCGAGCCATTCGTCAAGCCAGCCTGGCCCAACTGATCTAACCAAACGGTGCCGCCCGGGGCGGGCGGCACCTCATCCCTGGTCGGACCGAACATCCCATGGAAATCCTAATCACAGGCGTTCTGCTTGGCGGGACCTATGCGCTCATCGCGTTGGGCCTGACCCTGCAATACGGTGTCGCGCGGATCATGAACCTGGCGAACGGCGAAACGCTCGTCGCGGCCTGCTTCGGGGCGTGGCTCCTTTTCACCGCGGCGCAGATCAGCCCGCTCTGGGGGCTTCTGATCATCGCGCCCCTGGGCTTCGTCGCGAACGGGCTGATCTATGCGGGCCTTCTGAGGCCGCTGGTGCGGCGGGCCGTGACCCAGGGAGCGCTCGAGGTCGACGCGATCCTCGCCACTTTCGGGCTTCTGTTCCTGTTCGAAGGCGCGATGCATCTGATCTTCGGCGGCTCGTTCTTCAACTACCAGTTCCTTGCCGTGCCGTTCGAGCTTCTGGGCGAAAGCTACGCGCTGAACCGCGTCGTGGCCTTCGCGGCGGCGGCGATCATCTCGGTGCTGCTGGCGTTCTTTCTCTACCGGACACGGTTCGGCACCGCGATCCGCGCCGTCGCGGTCGATCCGGACGCCGCCCGGCTGGTGGCGATCGACGTGGAGTTCGTGGCGCTCTTCGCCTTCGCGCTGGGCGGGGCGATCACCGCCTGCGGCGGGGCGCTTCTGTCGACCTTCTACACCTTCGAGGCCTCGATGGGCGGGATCTTCATGATCAAGGCGCTGATCATCGTCATCATGGGCGGCGTCGGCGATGTGCGGGGCGCGGTGCTCGCCGCGCTGATCCTCGGCGTGATCGAGACGCTCGTGGCGAGCCTGGTCGATCCCGGCCTGACGCTGACCGCGACCTACGGGCTGTTTGTCACGATCCTGTTGTTCCGCCCGCAGGGCCTGTTCGGAGGAGCCGCAGGATGACACGTTCCGAGGGTCTGACGCTCTTCACCGCGGCGGCCGCCTTTGCCGCGCTTGCCGCTCTGCCTTTCGTGACCGAGGGCTTCTACCTGACGCTCGCGGTCAACATGGCGCTCTACATCGCGCTCTGCACCGCCTGGACGCTGTTCTCGGGGCCGACGCATCTTGTGTCACTGGCGACGGCGGCGTTTTTCGGAATCGGCACCTATTCGGTGGCGATCGGCATCGAGATCCTGCCCTTTCCGCTCCTGATCCTCTGCGGCGGTGTGGCGGGCGCGCTGTTCGCCGCCCTCGTCGGGGCCGCCACCCTGCGGGTCTCCGGGGCCTATTTCGTGATCTTCACGCTGGGCCTTGCGGAACTCACCCGGCAGGTCGTCGCCTATCTCCAGACCAAGGTCTTCGGCTCCATGGGGCTCTTCGTGCTGACCGATCACGGCGAGGGCGACCTTTTCCGCTACCTGCTCGGGCTGATCGCGGCGATCTTCCTGGTGGGCTGGCTGATCGGGCGGGCACGGCTCGGTTTCGCGATGCGGGTGATCGGCAATGACGAGGTGGTGGCACGGCATTTCGGGATCGAGGTGGCGCGTTCGAAGGTCATCCTGTTCATGGTCTCGGGCGCGTTCATCGCCATGGTCGGCGCGATCATGGCGCCGCGCTATGCCTATATCGAGCCGCAATCGGCGTTCAATCCGACGATGAGCTTCCTCGTGGTCATCATGGCGCTTCTGGGCGGCACGCGGCGGCTCTGGGGCCCACTCGTCGGCGTGGTGCCCTTCACCATCGTCGCCGATTTCATCTCGGCCAATTTTCCCGACCACTTCAACGTCATCATCGGCCTCGCGTTTCTGGCCGTCGTCTATCTTCTGAAGGACGGGGTGACCGGGGCGATCGAGCAGGCGCTGGGGCGCCGGCGCCGGGCGGCAAGCGTGACCGGGGAGGGAAGGGCATGAGCGGGCCGATTCTGGAAGTCGCGTCACTGTCGAAGGCGTTCGGCGGGCTTGTCGCGGTGAACGACGTCAGTTTCGCGCTGGCCGAGGGGGAGCTTCTCGGGCTGATCGGGCCGAACGGGTCGGGCAAGACGACGACGATGAACCTTGTCTCGGGGGCGCTGGCGCCGACGGCGGGCGAGATCCGCCTCGACGGCGCGCCGATTTCGGGGCTGTCGCCTTCGGTGATTTCGCGGGCCGGCGTGGCGCGGACGTTCCAGCTCGTCCGCGTGCTGCCGGGCATGACCGCGGTCGAGAATGTGGTTGCTGGTGCGGTCTTTTCCCGGGCCGGTCTCTGGGGCGTGGCGGCCGAAGCGACCGCGCGGCGGCTCCTGGGCCGCGTGGGGCTGGAGGAGCGCGCCGAACTGCCGCTCTCGGCGATGACCTATATCGACCAGAAGCGGGTGGAGCTGGCGCGGGCGCTGGCCGCCGATCCGCGGGTTCTTCTGCTCGACGAATGGCTCGCGGGGCTCAACCCTACGGAGCTTCAGACGGCCATCGAACTCCTGAAGGAGATTCATGCGGACGGGATGACCATCATCATGGTCGAGCATGTGATGGATGCGATCCGCTCGCTTTGCGACCGCTGCGTGGTGATGAACACCGGCGCCAAGATCGCCGAGGGGGACACCGCCGCGGTGCTGGCGGATCCGCATGTGATGGCGGCATATCTGGGAGACGAGTGAAATGCTGGAGATCGAGCGGGTTTCGGTGCGCTATGGCCGCCATCAGGCGCTTTTCGACGTCTCGGCCCGGCTCGAACGCGGCCGGATCGCGGTGCTTCTGGGGGCGAACGGGGCCGGGAAGTCGACGTTCCTGAAGGCGATCGGCGGGCTGGTTTCCACCCGGCCGGGGGCCTCGATCCGCGTGGGCGGGATCGAGATCGCCGGGTTGCCGGCGCACGGGCGGGTCGAGGCGGGGGTGGCGCTGGTGCCCGAGAACCGCGGCATCTTCCGCAGCCTCTCGGTGGCTGAGAACCTGCATCTGGGGGGCTATGCCCAGCGCGCCCGGGCCGACGGAGGCGCGCGGCTCGGTCAGGTCCTGAACCTGTTCCCGCGCCTCGGCGAGCGGCTGGGCCAGACCGTGCGGACCATGTCGGGCGGCGAGCAGCAGATGGTGGCGATGGGCCGGGCGCTGATGTCGCATCCGGATTTCCTCCTCCTCGACGAGCCGTCGCTGGGGCTGTCGCCGATCCTGTCGCAGGAGATGTTCCGGACCCTGCGCCGGATCGCCGACGAAACCGATGTGGGGGTGCTCCTGGTCGAGCAGAACGCCAAGCTGAGCCTCGGGATCGCCGACGACTGCTACCTACTGGAGAACGGGCATATCGCGGGGCAGGGTCCCGCCGAGGAGATGAAGCGGAGCCCGGACGTGCTCAGGGCCTATCTCGGTGAAGAGGTGGTGCCGGGTTGAGCGGGGCAGGTGGGTGCGCGGTCTTCATTGAGCCGCGAGAAGACCGTTCCCTGCCGGACTTCGGGACGCCTATGGCCCCAGCAGCCAGTTACAGTAATGCTGGGCAAAGCCCACGCGTTGGCCACGGCCGTCCAATGCGGGCGCAAATCCTTCGCCGTCCGCCAGCCGATCCAGCCAGATTTCCCCCTTTTCTTCGCCTGTTACGACGAGCAAATCCCACATGGCGCAGCCATGGTCAAAGAGGAACAGTGCCCCGGCGGTCGTCTCCGGCGAGGCTTCCTCAGGCGGCAGGAAAACCGCGTTCCTGTAGATGAATGGCCTGTGAAGCAGCTCATTGGGCTCTTCCGGCGAGCGGTGGATTGTTCCTGCTTCCCACGGCACACTGTCGTCGAGGGGAGCGCCAAGCGGTCGCATGTAGAGGCCGGGTCCATCCCCGCCATCACCGACCTGAAGCAGGAACGAGCGGTACTCGAAGGGGAGGCTTGTCTGGTGACTGCGCTCGAACTCCTCGACAAATGCTTCATCGAGCGGGTCCGACAAGAAGCTCCGAGCCGTCGGCTCCCACCCGAGTTTCCGGGCATTGGCAGTGGCTCTGGTTCGCTGAGCCTCCATGACCGCCCGGCGATTCCAGGTTTCCCCGTCGAAAAAGCGCTCAACTTCTGCGGCCATCATCGAACCCGATCCGGAAATTGCGTATCAACCATGGGATGCTCTGCATCGCCGGGCTATCCATTTCATGTTCCTGCCGCCTACGATGCGTGCGAGATCGAACCAGTTGCACAATAGGCCCTGCAGCCTTGTCCGGATAGCCGCCGTCGAAGCGTCGTGATCCTAGAGCGGGACGATGCCTGAGGGGTTGATCTCGAAGATCCCCTCCGGGCGATGGATGACGCTCAGGAAATAGTTCCGCTTGGCCCGTGCGAGGTCGAAGCTGGCCGCAAGCGCGGGATCGGCGAGGAGGCGGGCCAGATATGCGGAGAGGGCGGGGTAATCGGCGATCCGGCGGAGCGAACAGCGAAACAGCGGCGCGTAGATCGCGTCGAACCGGGCGAGGGTGGGGAAGAGGAAGAGGTCGGCCTCGGTCAGGCTTTCGCCCAGAAGAAACGGGCGGTCCGCGAGATGCGCCTCCATCCTGTTGAGCGCGGCGAAGAGGGCGCGGCATTCGCTTTCGTAGCTCGCCTGGTCGCGGGTGAGCCCGACCCGGTAGACCGCGCGGGTGATCCGGTCGTTGAGCCAGGGCAGGATCGTTCCGATCTCGGTTTCGAGCCGGCTCGGGCAGAGCTCGATCGAGGGGCGGTGGAGCCCGGCAAGGCCCGTCGCCACGAAGCGGACCATCTCGCGTGACCCGGTCGAGACGATGCGCCGGGCCTTCCGGTCGAGCAGCACGGGAACCGAGGGGCGCAGGTCGGCCCCCGGCATCGCGATGCGATAGAGTTCGGGCAGCGTCGTTGCGCCGAAGACCGGGTCGGGTCTGGCAAGGCGCCAGCCCTCTTCACGTTTGACGTCTTCGACAAAATGGACTGGCAGATGCTCTGCCAGTCCAGTGACATGCAGCGCCGCGAGGACCCGGTGGGAGAACGGGCACCCCCAGCTGGCGTAGAGCAGGAGCTCCTTGCCATCCGCTGGCCGGGGGATCGCTGCGGTCATTTGCTGCCGTCCCGGATGAGGGAGCGCACCGGAACACGCACGGCTGCGGCGACAGCAAACATTCGCATGGCCCCGTCAGAACGCGATGTTGAACGAGGCGAGCAGCGATTGGCTGTAGCGATCGCCGTTCAGGCCCTGGTGCCGGCCGTAGATCAGGTCGAGCCGATTGCCGTTCTCGAACATCTTCGAAAGGCTGGCCTCGACGAAGACATAGGTGGGCTCGTCGACATAATCGTCCAGGCTGTTGGTCCATTCCCGCTCGAACCCGAGCGTGAAATTGGGCGCCCAATGGCCCGGCGGGACCTCTATCTGGAGCTGCGCCTTCACCCAGGCGGTGCCGTATTCCTCGGTATCGCCGTTCACGCCCGACATGACGCCGCCGAGGCTGTCGGTGACTTCCTCGATGGAGTTGCGCTGGTACTGCCCGCCGATGATCGGGTAGAGCGCCCAGCCGCCGGGGATCCAGGCCATGTCGTCGTTGCGATACTGACCGACCAGATCCACCTGGGTGTAGAAGATGTCGCTGCCCTGGTCGCGCTCGAGCGTGACACCCGGAGAGATCGGAACCCGGAGCCCGGCTTCACCGAGCGAATACTGGGCGCGCGCGGCGACCCCCCAATGATCGCTGAGCCTGGAGATCCCGTCCAGGCGGAGGCCGAAGCCCGTCCGGTCGACTTCGCCGCCGACGATGTCGTAGTTGGCGTTCTCGGCGAAGACCCCGAACGAGTACATCGTGTCGACGCTCGGGAAGGTCTGGTAGGTGAACTGAAGAAAGCTCACGACCCCGTCGTTCTCGACCTGGTTGGCGGCGGCATCGTCAAAGGCGCCCTTCAGTTCGAACCGCAGATAGGATTTCCCGTCGGCGAGCGCGTGGCCGGCCTTCAGCACCGGGATGAGCACGGTGTTGCCATCCTGGTAGCCGGTCGTCGGCCCGCCCGCGCCGACCGCGGCATAGGTGGCGCGGGCTTCGCCGATCCGGGTCTGGATGGTGCCGTACTGATCGTTCGAATAGGACTGCCACAAGAGGCCGGCGCGGCCGAGATTGATCTGCGCCAGGACGCCCTGCGGCAGGCCGGGGGCCTTGTCGTCCGCGAAGGCCGGATGGCACAGCATGGCCACCAGCCCGGCGAATGCCAGGTTGCGTTTCATTGGGTCTCCTCCATGTCCCTTGTCAGTTTCCTGGCGGGCCGCCCCGAAGGCATTACGGCATCGGCGCACGAATGCGGCGGCGGGGCGGAGCCAGTGTTTTCTGCTGTATTTTCAGCAGTTTATTATTGGTTTCCGGTCTTGATGACCTTGTCGAAATAGGGCGCGGGTGCCACGGTGACGCGGATCTCGCGCAGGGTATGCGGGTCGACGGTGCGCCGCTGCGAGCCCGGTTCGCCCCAGAGCAAGGTCAGCTCGGTGCCCGGCTCCGCATCCTCGATATTCACGAGGCCCAGCGAGATCATCTTGCTGTTGAGCGCGGTGAAGCCCGGCCAGGTGGAGATGCCGACATTGTTGCCGCCCCTGGTCAGCGCGTCGGCCTGGAAGGTGGCGTACATCGGCATGGGCATGGCGACGTATTGCGCCCCGCCGTCGCGCTGGTAGATCGCGTCGGCCATCACCCGGGCGGTATCCTCGTCGTTCCAGACGAGCGTCACCTTGGCGCGGCGCTGGTTCGCCTTCTTCTCCTTCAGGGCGGCGCTGCCGACGAAATCGCGGTTCCAGTCCACGAGGCCGCCATAGCCCAGCTCGATCGGATCGACATAGTAGTCCTCGATCTTGTCCGAGACGAGGCTGCCGCCGAGCGAGGCGACGGATTCGAGGAAATAGGCGTTGAGCCATTCCCGGTAGGGTTTCATCTCGGCGCTCGAGTAGATCGCCGGGATCGGCATCGGCATCCAGCCGGAATGCTGGGCCGTGGTGGAATAGGCCATCGCGCCCACCTTGCGCATGCCGTGGTTCTCGCCGGCTTTCTCGAGGGCCGCGCGCACCGCCTGCTGGTCGTCCCAGGCGCCGTAGAGCTCGAAGCCCGGCGTGCCGGCCATGCCGTGGCGGAGCGCCCGGACGGGTTTTCCGGCAATGGTCATGTCGCCCATGTGGAAGAACCTGATCTCGGGCAGGGTGCCGCCGGTCACCTCCTGCATCAGCGGCAGGGCGTTCGGGCCCTGGATCTGAAGCCGGAAGCTGTGGCGCGGGCGCTGGCCCACCGACCAGTTGTCGTCCTTGACCGCCGAGACGTCATGCGAGGTCTTGTCGGCGTTGTAGAGCAGCCAGTCGCTTGCGAAGGGGGCGCCGACGACGCGGAAGAACGCCTCGTCCTCGCGGAACAGGATCGCATCGGCAAGGTAGTTGCCGTCATGGCCGGCCAGCACGATCTGCTTAGCGCGTTTCACCTGGAACGGGTCGAGCTTGTTGAGCGCGAGTTCCGACAGGAACGGAATGACTCCGGAGCCGTGCAGATGCAGTTCGGTCATGTGGTAGGATTGTTCGAGCAGCGCCACCGAATCCTGCCAGGCCCGCTGTTCCGCCCGCCAGTTGCTGAATTCCGGCGGAATGCCCGGAAACACATAGGGCCCCAGATTGGAGCCCCGAAGCAGGTTCAGCGCCCCGCCCGCCTTGCCGATAAGGGTTTCGAGGCTCGCAGGAGCCATTCCCATGTCTGCCATCTCTTCCTCCCGTTTGCGCCGGTCGCTTCTCCTCAAAGCTCCGAAGACCGGCGGGTGTAATCTCTTACATACCAGATGGTATCCGAAGTATGCATAGTATGTCAATATTGTTGCGATCGCCCGGGGTATCCTCGCTGGAGCCTGTCTCCCGGGAGGCCGGGCACCAGACCCAGCCTGCCCGGATTCGCCCTTCGGACCGGACCGCCTCTGCTGCACAGACCGCGTGACGGAATCATTTCAGGAATCCCGCATGGCAGCCAAGATGCGTGGCCAGCCCTCTGCCGCTGACCTGCAGGGCCAGGAGCCGGCCGGCCTGTGACGAAGCGCTCAAGCGCCGTGGCTCGCTGGCAATCGGGCGCGGCCCCGAGGGGAAGGCAAACGGCCCGCGAACCATCCCGGGCAGAGCATTGATTCGACCGTCATTCGCCGCCAAACGGCTTGCCCGGACCGGCCATGTCCCAACTGCGCGCAAGTCCCCGTCAAGTGGGGAGGCGCAAGGCCTTTCGGACACATGGGTTTCACGATCGAGCGCTTGTGGTCCGGGGCCGGAAGGGCCGGTCAATCCTCGCCGTTTGCATCCGGATCCGACGACAGGCCGTAGCGGCGCATCTTGTCGTTCAGCGTGCGGCGCGGAATCCCCAGCGTTTCCGATGCGCGCAGCGTGTTGCCGACATGGGTGTCGAGCGCTGCCGCGATCTCGCGCGCCTCGAAGTCCGCGACACGGTCGGCAAGTGTCGGAGGGGTTGCCTTCGCGGCGGTGGTGCCCGGCATCTCGAACAGCCCCAGCGCGTAGGCTTCGGCGCTGGCCTTCAGCTCTCGGACATTGCCGGGCCAGGCGGAGCGCTTGAGCTTCTGTTGCAGTGTCCACGGGATGTTCGGATCGGCGCGACCGTAGCGCCGTGCCGCCAGCTGGGCGTAATGGGCGAATATCAGCGGGATATCCTCGCCCGCCTCGCGCAAGTCCGGGGTCGAAAGCTCGGTGCCCGCCAATCTGAAATAGAGATCCGGCCGGAAACCCTCGACCTGGCGCAACGGCGATTTCGTAGTGGCGATCACCCGTATGTCGAGCGCGCGCGGCGCGGTTTCCCCGATACGCTCCACCGTTCGCTCTTGCAGGACGCGAAGCAGCTTGGCCTGGATCGACGGCGGCATCGTCTCGACCTCGTCCAGCATCAGGGTGCCGCCATTGGCGGCTTCCAGCTTTCCCGCCCGCCCGGCCACGTCATGGGCGAAGACGCCCGCGCCATGGCCGAAGAGGATGATTTCGGCCGTCGCATCGGACAGGGCCGCGCAGTTGAGCGCGACAAAGGGGCCGTCCGCGCGCTCGCTGCCGGCATGGATCGCACGGGCGGCAAGCTCCTTGCCTGTGCCGGTCTCGCCGCTGATCACGACATCCAGGTCGACCGAGGCCAGTTCCGAGATACGGTTGCGAAAGGCACGCATGGCACGGGACCTTCCGAGGATGCTCACCTCGTCCCGTTCGAGGAGGACGCGCTGAAGCCGTGCGACTTCGCGCCGGGCGGCCTGCGCGTCCAGCGTGCGCCGGATGACCGACAGAAGATGGGTGGAGTCGTAGGGTTTCTCGAGGAAATCCTCGGCTCCGGCGCGGATCGCCTCGACGGCTTGCGCGACATCGCCATGGCCCGTGAGCAGAATCACGGGCACCTCAAGCGCCCTTTCGCGCAAGGCAAGGAGCAGCGCGATGCCGTCGATCTGCGGCATGCGCAGGTCGCTGATCACCATGTCCGGCGGGGTCGTCATTGCGGTCAGCAGCTCGGAGGCGGCAGAAAATGCGCGCACCTCGTAGCCGGCCGTCTCGACAAGGTCGGACAGCGCCGTCAGGTGGTCGACATCGTCGTCCACGATATCAATGCGTTCTGTCATTCGGATCCGTCCCGTGCCTCCGAAAGCGGAAGCGAGACGATGACTTGCGTTCCATCCTGCGGGTAGGAGCGAATGTCGAGCGTTCCGGAGAAATCCGCAAGGATCACCTTGCAGATGGCGAGGCCCAGCCCGAGACCTTCGCCCGTTTGCTTGGTCGAGAAGAAGGGTTCCGTCACGCGCGGCAGATCCGTGTCGCCGATGCCGGAGCCGTTGTCGCGCACCGTGATCACCGCGTTCGCGCCCTCGACCGAGAGCGTGACGCTGACCTCGGGTTCCGGCGTCGCCTCGATCGCGTCAAGAGCGTTGAGCAGCAGGTTCGCGACGACCTGTTCGATCCGGACGGCCCCGGCCATCACGGGCACAGGGTCCGTCGGCATCTGCAGGGCCGGTGTCACCCCGACCGCCTTCGCGCGCGGCAACACCAGGTCGAGCGCGGATTTCAGGGGTGCGCGCAGATCGACGAGGCTAAGCTCCACCGTATCCTTGCGGGCAAAGCTCTTGAGGTGCTTCGTGGTCCGCTGCATCCGGCGGATCATGTCCCGGGCCTTGCCGATCCTGCCTGACATCTTGCTGTCGCCGGACCGCATGCCGAGCTCGGCCGCAGACAGTGTCGCCTCCATCGCGGCCAGCGGTTGGCTGATCTCGTGGACGATGGCAGCCGACATGCGGCCCATGGCGGCCATCTTCTCGGTATGGATCAGGGCCTCCTGCGCGGTCCGAAGATCGGTCTCGGCCTGCTTGCGGGCCTCGACCTCGCGGGCCAGATCGGCGGTGCGCGCAACCACCATTGCCTCGAGCTTCTCCGACTCCGACAGTCGCATCGCAACGATCTGGCGGCGCTGCTCGATGCCCTTGACGGTTGCCGCCATGGCGAGTGCCGTCAGGGCAGCCAGCGCGGCCCACCCCAAGGCCACCAGTTGCAATCCACGCAGCGGGCGGGCCGCTATGACCTGACCGCCTGTCGCCGGAACGGACCCGATGCGGGCGATCCAGCCATCGCCCAGCGCATCCGCGCCGACCGGCGGCTGGGAGAGAAGTGGCGCGGCTTCGCCCAGGCGGACCCCGTCGTAGGCCCGGGTTGCGACGAGGTGATCGAGCGTTTCGCGCGACAAGCCGACAAGCGGGCGATATTGCCATTCGGGCCGGGCCGACAGGAACACGACGCCATGCTCGTCCGCCAGCGCAACATCGGCCTCGGCGGCACGCCAGGTTTGCTGCAACGGACGCAGGTCGAGCTTTACGACCATCACGCCCGGTCTGCCGCCGCTATCGACCCGCGCCGACAGGAAGTATCCCGGCACGCCCGTCGTCACGCCGATTGCATAGAATTGCCCCTGTCCCCTGGAAAGCGCATCCTGGAAATAGGGGCGAAACGCGTAGTTCTGCCCGACGAAGCTGCCGGGCTGGTCCCAGTTCGACGCGGCGATCGTTTCGCCCCTTTCATCGATCAGGAACAGTTCATCTGCCCCGGCGTAGGCCGCAATCGTTTCGAGATAGTCGTTTGCATCCTGCAAGGGCGCGGTTCCGGCCAGAGCCTGTCGGATGCGGGCGTCTTCGGCGGCCACGGCCGGCAGGGCGCGCAGCCGGTCGATTTCCGCCTCGACCGCCCGGGTCGTGAGCAACAGCGTCTGGTCCAGTTCCTGGCGGGCCGCCCCCACCGCCACGAACTGCGCGACGAACCACACGAGCGCGGCGGACAGGCAGGCAAGGATGACGGACCGCGTCACGTTCAGTGCGCAATCGGCAAATGCGCGGCCTTGGCCCTGCCGGCCGGGAAATGGGCCTCCCTCATGGCGTCACGGGGGCCTGTCCACGCTCCCTTCGTGCCTGTGCCCAGTTGAGCGACAGCAATGCCACCACCAGGGCCGCGCCCGCGATCTCGATCGTCAGCGAGGGCCAGAACAGCGCCACGATACCGGGCATCAGCAGCAGCCGCATCCACAGCTGCATGGGCCCCCAGAGGAAGGCTTCGAGGACCGCGGCAAAGGCGACGAGGCCGAGAATGGCGATGGCCCCGCTCCAGAGCACTATCGGGATCGGGCCGCCGAGGATGATTTCCTCGTTGAAGACCATGAAAAGCGGGATCAGATACAGCCCCTTCGCGTATTTCCATGCCTGGACGCTCGTTTCCATCGGTTTGGACCCGGCAATGGCCGCCCCGGCGAAACCTGCCAGCGCCACGGGCGGGGTCACGTTGCTGTCCTGGGAATACCAGAAGACCAGCAGATGCGCGATCAGAAGCGGGATGCCGAATTCCTCGGTCAGGGCGGGGCCGACGAGGATGATGAGCACGATATAGGCCGCCGTCACCGGAAGACCCATGCCCAGGATCAGCGAAGCGATCACCACGAGGATCAGTGCCAGCACCAGGTTGCCGCCCGAGAAGGCGATCATCATCGCCGAGAACTTGAGCCCCAGCCCGGTGAGGCCCACGACACCCACGATGATACCCGCCACGGCGCAGGCCATCGAGACGGCGACGGCGTTCCGCGCGCCGAGTTCGAGCGCCTCGAGCGTCAATGCCAGCCCGCGGCGGCACAGGGTGAGGAAGCCCGCCATGCTGGGTCCGGAGGCGAAGAAGGTCCAGAGCGCCCGGGCCGAGGCCGCCGCGACGATCGACAGGATCGCGTAGAAGCCCACGCGCATCGGCGAGTAGCCCGCGACCAGAAGGGCCATGAGGGCGACGAGCGGCAGAAGGAAGTGCCAGCCCGTGGCCAGCACTTCCCGGGTGCGCGGCAATTCGTCTGCCGGCAAGCCCGTCATGCCCTGTTTCACGGCGGCGATATGCACCAGAAGGTAGACGACCCCGAAATAGAGGAGGGCCGGGAAGATCGAGACCAGCACGATCTCGACATAGGGCACCCGGGTGAATTCGGACATGAGGAAGGCGCCCGCGCCCATCAGGGGCGGCATGATCTGCCCGCCGGTCGATGCCGCAGCCTCGATCCCGCCGGCCTGCGCGGGGCGGTAACCGAGCTTCTTCATGAGCGGGATGGTGAAGGCGCCCGTGGTGACGACGTTCGCGATGGCGGAGCCCGAGATCGACCCCATGCCCGCGCTGGCGATCACCGCCGCCTTGGCCGGGCCGCCGCGCTGCCGGCCCGTGGCGGCATAGGCGAGGTCGATGAAGAACTTGCCTGCGCCTGTGACTTCAAGAAAGGCACCGAAGAGAACGAAAATGAACACGAAGGTCGCGGCGACGCCAAGCGGGATGCCGAAGATGCCTTCCGCTCCCAGCGTCATCTGGCTGGCCACGCGGTCCAATGAATAGCCGCGATGGTTCAGGATCCCGGGCATCCAGTCGGCGATGAAGGGCAACTCGCCACGACTGCCCGCGAAGGCGTAGGCAATGAAGACCACGCCGATGATCGACATGCCGAGCCCCACCGCCCGGCGCGCGCCTTCCAGCACGACGATCATGGTCAGGATCCCCATCCAGACGTCGATCTGCCGGGGAAAGATCTGATTGGCGATGGTGTCGATGTTGAGCGGCACCCAGGTCCCGGCCGCGATCCCTGCGAGGATCAGCGGACCGTCGATCACCCAGCCGAGCATCCCGCGCGGCCGGTCCCGCCCGAACGCGGGATAGATCAGGAAGCACAGCACGAGAATGAATCCCAGGTGGATCGGGCGCTGGAAGAACAGGCCCAGCGGATAAACCCCCGCCGCCCAGAGCTGGAACAGCGACAAGGCGATCCCGATCACCATGATCGCACGCAATACGATGGGCGACTGAGGCGATGGAGCCGGGGTCAGGTCGGTTTCTGTTGTCATTGGTGGTTCGTCCCAATCAAGGCGATGGTCACACGTTGGTGCGCCGCCGTTGCCGACAGGGAAACCACCCTGTCGCCCATTGCCAGTCTGTGATCGACGGATCCGGCGCCTGGCCGCAGCACATAGGCGTTGCCGGGCACGGGTTCGTCGATCTCGAGGATCAAGTAGCCGCCTTCTCCGTCGGAGACCTGCCGCCCGCGTCCGGGTATGTGATCGAGCCCCGCGGCGAAGTCCGGCAGATGCGACCAGATGAGCACCATGCGCCCGTCCCGGTTCTCGTAGCAGTCCGAAACCTCGAACCCCTTCACGGAATGACGCCACAAAACGCACCACTCGGCGCCGTTCGGCACGTCAAACCGCGCGATCTCCTCTCCGGTCTCGCGCAGGGCGACAAGCGTCTCCGCTTGAGCGGCCGAGGCCATGGCGGACAGGAGGAGGGCGAGACAACGCCCCCCTCTCGCCAAGCGGGTCACGGGCGCAGGCGATCCGGCACCTCGGCGCCGATTTCCTCGAAGTAGCGGATCGCACCGGGGTGCAGTGGCACCGGGGTCGCGTTCAGGGTGAACTCGACCGTTGTCTGATTCGCCGCGGGATGCACCGCCTGCATCTCGGCGATGTTCTCGAACATGGCGCTGGTGATCGCATGGGCGAGATCGTCGGACATCTCCGAGGACACGGTCAGAACGTTCGGAATTCCAAGGACGACGGTATCCTCGTCCACCCCTGTATAGGTGCCGCCCGGCAGGGTGGTCACGGTGAAGGTGGCGTCGGCGGCCGCGGCGGCGGCAAGCTCTTCCTCGCTGAGCGGGATGATCACGATGTTCTGCGTCGTGGCAAGGTTGAGGATCGACGAGGTCGGTGCACCCACCGACCAGAAGCCTGCATCGATATCGCCATTGGCCAGCGCGTCGGCCGTCTCGTTGAAATTCAGCCGCTGTTCGTCGATGTCGTCATAAGTGATCCCGTTCGCCTCGAGAATGGCGGCGGTGTTGACCTCGGTGCCCGAACCGGGCGCGCCGATCGACACCCGCTTGCCGCGAAGGTCGTCGAGCGTCGCGATGCCGCTGCCCTCGAGCGCCACGATATGCACCATGTTTGCATAGAGCGATGCGAGTCCGCGGATCATCGGCAGTTGTTGGCCCTCGAAGCGGCCGGTGCCGCTATGTGCCTGTTGCACCGTGTCGGCGAGACCGATCGCAAGGTCCGCATCTCCCGTGGCGATCAGCCCCATGTTCTCGACCGATGCGCCGGTGACCTCGGCGGTGGCCGAGTAGCCCTCGACATGGTTGTTGATGACCTCGGCCAGGCCGCCGCCCATCGGGTAGTAGACCCCGCCGGTGCCGCCGGTGGCGATTGAGAGCTGGTCCTGCGCAAGCGCCTGCGTTCCCAAGCCGACTGCGATCAGCGCAGCCGCTCCGATCAAGGCCCTGGGCCCACGAAAATCATTGTGAAGCACGTCTTCCTCCCGATACTGGATCGTATTCATGTCGTCTCGCGTTCCTCCCGCGACGGACCCAGATTCACACAAACGCCGGATGAACGGCACGGTAATCTGGTGTGGGCGGCGACTTTCGTCGCAACCGGCCGCCACGCATGAGGCGGGATCTTGCCACGCTCGAAGGCCGCGGACAATCGTCGTTGCCCGCTTCGCCGATCCTCAGGCATTGCCCGGCGCGGGCGAGGCCGAGGTCGACCGGCTTCTCGCAGACCACCGCCCTGCCAGCCTTCGCATCCGGTCGTCCCCGCGCCGGAGATCTCCGGTCCGGGCAGGTCAGGGGTGCGGCCAGCCCGGTGTCGCCGGGAGGACATGCACGCGGATGATCGGTGAAGCCGAGATCGGCCGCCGCCGCTGTCGGTACTTCCACTCGTCGGATGCAGAAGCCATGCGGCAGGTGCAGTTTGCCGGGCTTCACGGGCGACCAGGGATCTGTCCTCGGAGTTCTTTCTGAATTCATCGGTCCGGTTGGGCGCGAGGATCAGAGCTTGCCTTCGGCGAGCAACTCGCGGGTGCGCTTCAGGGTGGAGAGCAGGGCGGCCCTGTAGCCCTTGTCGCTGTCGAACTGCGCCCGCTCGGCCCGTTCCTCGGGGCCGTTCGGCTGCTTGTCGCGCAGTCCGAGGTAGCAGTAGAACCTGAGCCGGAGCGCGCCGGTTTCGTCCTCGAACAATTCGTTGACGATGGCGCCTTCGCGCGGGCCGGTCGCCTGGAAGAAGGTGACCTTGCGCTGCGGCTCGAGCACGACGATCTCGCGCAGGTCGGCGCCGGCGATGGTGGCGTCGCGGACGAAATGCGTGGCGCTCTCCCCGGTGACGTCGCATCTGCTGCACAGGCCGGGCGGGAGGAACAGGCGCGCATCGCGGGCCTTCAGTTCGAGTCCCTTCCAGACCTGCTCGCGGGTGAGCGGGGTTTCGCCTTCCGGGTTCACCGGAACGGTTGCGGTCGAATGGATCATGATTCTGGTCCTTGTCGGTGAGGTGCGGCGGCGTCAGCCGGCGATCTGCGCGACGAAATCGCGGTAGCTGCGCAGCGGACGGCCCAGCAGCGTGGTGAGCCGGTCCACATCGCCGGGTTCGGGCAGCATGCCGTCGGACACGAAGCGCTCGGCCATCAGGCGCATGTCGTAGGCCATCCAGCCCGGCATGAACTGGCGCATGTTCTGCTCGAATCCGGCGGTGTCGTCGCCCGGATAGGCGATCTCGCGGCCGAGAACCTCGCTCCAGATGGCGGCGGCACTCGCGCCGGTCAACGTATCGGGACCGACCAGGTTGATGCGGGTGATCGGGAGCGGCGTGGGCGACTGTTCGCGGCGGAGCAGTTCGAGCGCGGCGATCTCGCCGATGTCGCGGGCGTCGATCATCGCCAGGCCCTTGTCGCCGATCGGCATCGGATAGATGCCGTAGCCGGCGATCGCATCCTTGATCGTGATTTCGTTGTCCATGTAATAGGCCGGGCGCAGGATGGTGGCGTTCATCCCCATCTGCTCGATCATCCGCTCGACGCCGAACTTGCCCGCGAAATGCGGAACGTTGACGTAGATGTCGCTGTGGATCACCGACAGATAGACGATCCGCTCGATCCCGGCTTCGCGGGCGGCGTTCAGCGCGATCAGCGCCTGGGTGAACTCATCGGCGACGACGCCGTTCAGCAGGAACAGGGTGGAGACGCCCTTCATGGCGCTGCGCAGCGAGTCGATGTCGAGCAAATCGCCCTGGACGATTGCGACGCCCTCGGGAAGGCGCGCCTTCGACGGGTCGCGGACCAGGGCGCGGATATCGGCACCGCGCCGGGCGAGCTGTTCGACGACGTTGCTTCCGACATTGCCGGTGGCGCCGGTCACGAGGATGGTCATGGTGGTCACTCCTTGGGTTGGGCTGTTTGCCTTCCCTGAAAGTAGAGATCCACATTCGTACCGGTAGATGCTACATCTGGACGGTATGTCTCACTGATGGAACACTCATGGACCTCCTCGCTCTGTCCGATTTCAACCTGGTCGCCCGCCACGGCGGGTTCGGGAAAGCCTCACGGGCGGCGGGGCGCCCCAAGGCGACACTGTCCCGCCGGGTGGCGGAACTGGAAATGAGCCTGGACTTGCGGCTGTTCGAGCGCGGCGCGCGCGACCTGAAGCTGACAGAGGAGGGGCGCGCGCTGTTCGAACGGACGAGCCGTCTGCTGACCGAGCTCGACGAGACGACGGCCGCCATCGCCTCGGGCGGCGCACAGCCCCGAGGGCGCTTGCGCATCAGCGCACCGCTGCTTTTCTCGCAAACCGCGATGGGAAAGCTGGCCGCCGGCTTCGCGCTCAGATATCCGGAAGTGCGCCTGGAGGTCACGACCGAGGACCGGTCTGTCGACATGGTCGAGGAAGCCTATGATCTGGTGATCCGGGTCAACCCGGAACCGGACGAGAGCCTCGTCGGGCGGGTCTTTCTGCATGACCGGCTGGCGGTCGTGGCGAGCCCCGATCTGGCGCCGCCGACGGAGGGAGCGGCCGTTCCCGCGATCGTCCGCGGGGCGGCGAAGCAGGCGGAAACGTGGAACGTGACCACACCTACCGGCCGGGCAAGCATCTCCGTCATTCCGATCCTCAGCCTGTCGTCGCTCATCATGGTTCGCGACGCCGTGCGGATGGGCGCGGGCGCCGCGCGCCTTCCGGTATCGCTCGTCAGTCACGATCTCGCCGACGGCAGGCTGGTCCACTGGGGCGACGTGGAAGGGTCGGAGATTGCCCTTTGGACGCTCTATCCGACGCGCCGGCTGCTGAGCGCGCGCGTATCGGCCTTCCTGAAGCATCTGAGAGAGGCGTTCCCGAACGGAACGCCGGACGAGCTTGCGGCCTATCTCGAGAATGGAGACCGGCACCGCAGCAGATCCCTGTGAGATTGGGCGCGGCTGGCCGCCGAAATGGAGGGCTCCCTCGGGCATCAGAACCCGTTGGCATGGCCGTGTGCCGGGGCCCGGCCGCTCGCTGAACATGCCCTCGACCGCGTCATTCACCCTTTCCGCGCAGTGCGGCCTCGTGAAGCCTTGCTGGTCCCTCAGGTCACGCGGGATTTCGTCCGATATTTCGGATCGGCCCAGAGCCTGTTGTCGATCACGTCCGCGATCGCGCGGGCGGCGGCCAGGACGTCGGCACTGTCCAGATAGAGCGGCGTGAACCCGAACCGCATGATGTCGGGGGCGCGGAAATCGCCGATCACGCCGCGGTCGATCAGGGCCTGCATGGCGGCGTAACCGTGTTCGAACCGGAACGAGACCTGACTGCCTCTTTGTCCGGGCTCGCGCGGACTGGCCAGGCGCAGCGCGGGGCAACGCGCCTCGACCTCGGCGATGAAGAGTTCGGACAGGGCCAGGGAGGCCGCGCGAAGCTCCTCCATGTCGACCTCGTCCCAGAGGTCCAGCGCGGCATCGAGGATCGACAGCTGCACGATGGGCGGAGTCCCGACGCGCAACCGTTCGGTCGACATCGCCGGGCGATAGCCGAGCTCCATCGCAAACGGCGCGTCATGGCCCATCCAGCCGGCCAGCGCGGGTTGTACCTTCTCGATCAGGTCGGGCCGGGCATAGATGAAGGCAGGCGCGCCGGGGCCGCCATTGAGGTACTTGTAGGTGCAGCCGACGGCAAACTCGGCCCCGGATGCCGTCAGGTCGACGGGCAGGGCGCCCGCCGAATGGGCAAGATCCCAGATCATCACCGCGCCATTGGCCCGGGCCAGGCGCGTGATCGCCTGCATGTCGTGTTTTCGCCCGGTGCGGTAATCGACCTCGGTCAGCATCACCACGGCGACGTCATCGGCGATGGCAGCGGCGACATCCTCGGGGGCTGGGGTGCGCAGGACATGATCCTTGCCGATCAGGTCGATCAGCCCCTGCGCCATGTAGAGGTCGGTCGGAAAGTTGCCGCTGTCCGACAGGATGACCCGGCGCTCCGGGCGCATCTTCAGGGCGGCGGCGAGCGCCTGGTAGACCTTGATGGACAGGGTGTCGCCCGTCGCGACGCTGCCCTCCGGGGCGCCGATCAGCCTGGCGATCCGGTTTCCCACCCGTTCCGGCAGGGACATCCATCCGGCCGTGTTCCAGGCGCGGATCAGTTCTCCGCCCCATTCCGCCTCGATGACACGGGCGGCACGTTCCGCCGCCCCCTTGGGCAGGGGGCCCAGAGAGTTACCGTCGAGATAGACGACGCCCTCGGGCAGATCGAAAAGCTCCTTGCGTGGCAGCGTCACAATTCACCTCTCAGATGCCAGAGTTCGGGGAAAAGCTCGACGTCGAGCATGCGCCGGAGATAGGCGACACCCGATGTGCCGCCGGTGCCGCGCTTGAAGCCGATCACGCGCTCGACGGTGGTCACGTGATTGAAGCGCCAGCGGCGGAAATAATCCTCCAGGTCGATCAGCTTCTCGGCCAGCTCGTAGAGCGTCCAGTGCGTGTCGATGTCGCGGTAGACGATCTTCCAGCGCGCCTGGATCTCGGGGTCGGCCTGGTGCGGGCGGTCCAGTTGCGGGGCCGGAAGGTTTGCCTCGGTCCCTTCGAGCGTGCGGAACAGCAAGCGGATCACCTCGTCGTAGAAGCTGGGGCGTGCCAGTTCTTCCGTCAGCGCGGCGTGGATCGCGGGGATGTGTGCGTGCGGCTTCATCATGTTGGGATTCCGGTTGCCGAGCACGAACTCGATGAGCCGGTACTGATGCGACTGGAAGCCCGACGACGGCCCGAGGCTTTCGCGGAACCGGGTATAATCGGCCGGCGTCATCGTCCGAAGCACGTCCCATTGGTTGTTGAGCTGTTCGAAGATGCGGCTGACGCGCGCCAGCATCTTGAACATGGCCGGGATCCGGCCTTCGATCAGCGCCGTGCGGGCCGCGCCCAGTTCGTGCAGGATCAGCGTCATCCAGAGTTCGCTGGTCTGGTGCTGAACGATGAACAGCAGCTCGTCATGGGCACCGCTCAGCGGATGCTGCTGGCTCAGCAGAGCGTCAAGGTGGAGGTAGTCGCCGTAGGACATGGCCTTGTCGAAGGCCACCTTCGCGCCATCGGCTTCCGGATTGTAAGGCTCGCCGCTCATCTGTCCTCTCCCGGTCGGAACCGTTTGCTGTCGACCCGGCCGCGGAGGCGTCGTCTCGGCGTGACGGAGCGGGGGAGGGAGGCGGTCGGGCCGCCTCCCGAAAACATGTCAGCCGATGATGGCGTTCAGTGCCGGGCTCGGGCGCATCACCGCTGCCGTCCTGGCGGGGTCGGTGCGGTAATAGCCGCCCAGATCCGCCGGTTTGCCTTGCGCCGCGGCCAGTTCGGCGAGGATCTGCGCCTCGCCCTCGGCCAGCGCCTTGGCGATGGGCGCGAAATGCGCCGCGAGCGCGCCGTCCTGGGATTGCGCGGCCAGCGCCTCGGCCCAGTAGCGGGCGAACCAGTAGTGGCTGTCGCGGTTGTCGGGCTCGCCCACCTTGCGGCGCGGCGAGCGATCGTTCGCGAGCACCTTCTCGGTCGCGTCCTCCACCGCCTTCGCCATCACCAGCGCCTTGGCGTTGCCGCTGGTCTCGCCGTGGAAGCGGAAGCTCTCGCCGAGGGCGCAGAACTCGCCCAGCGAATCCCAGCGCAGGTGCCCCTGTTCGACAAGCTGCTGGACGTGCTTCGGCGCCGATCCCCCCGCGCCGGTCTCGAAGAGGCCGCCGCCCTGCATCAGCTTGACAATGGAGAGCATCTTGGCCGAGGTGCCGAGCTCGAGGATCGGGAACAGGTCGGTCAGGTAGTCGCGCAGCACGTTGCCGGTCACCGCGATGGAGTTCTCGCCCCTGCGGATCGTCTCCAGCGTCCGGCGGGTGGCCTTCGCGGGCGACAGGATCGCGAACCGGTTGGCCACGCCTTTCGCCGCGAGGATCGGCGTGACGTATTTGATCAGCTCGGCGTCATGGGCGCGGTTCTCGTCGAGCCAGAAGATCGCCTCGCAGCCCTCGGCCTTCTGCCGGTCGATGGCGAGATTGACCCAGTCCTCGATCGGCGCCTTGCGCGCCGAGGCCGAGCGCCAGATGTCGCCAGCCTCGACCTCATGCGAATGCAGCACGTCGCCATTGGCCGCGATGATCTTCACGGTGCCGTCCTTTGGGATCTCGAAAGTGGTCGGATGCGAGCCGTATTCCTCGGCCTTCTGCGCCATCAGCCCGATGTTCTGCACCGCGCCCGCGGTGGCCGGGTCGAGCGCGCCGGTCTCCTTGAAATAGGCGATGGTCTCCTCGTAGACCGGCGCATAGGAATTGTCGGGGATCACGCAGTTGCAATCCCCCTCCTTGCCGTCCGGGCCCCAGCCCTTGCCGCCGGCGCGAATGAGCGCGGGCATTGAGGCGTCGATGATCACGTCCGAGGGAACGTGCAGGTTGGTGATGCCGCGGTCGGAATTGACCATGTACATGGGCGGGCGTTCGGCGGTGCAGGCCTGGATCGCGGCCATGATCGCGTCGTTGTCCTTGACCCGGTCGAGCAGGTCGCCGAGGCCCGAATTCGGGTTCACGCCCAAGGCTTTCATCTCGTCGCCATGGGCTTCGAAGACCGGCGCCAGCCAGGCCCTGACCGCGTGGCCGAAGATGATCGGGTCCGAGACCTTCATCATCGTCGCCTTCATGTGCAGCGAGAACAGCGTGCCTTCGGCTTTCGTCGCTTCGATCTGCCCGGCGAGGAACGTGTCGAGCGCCTTTGCCGACATGAAGGTCGCGTCGACCACCGTTCCGGCCGGGAAGGACACGCCCTCCTTCAGCACGGTTTCCGAGCCGTCCTTGCCGGTGAGCACGATCTTCGCCGGCCCGGCCTGCGCATCGGTCAGCGTCACGGAGGTCTCGTTCGAAAAGAAGTCGCCGCCCGACATCGACGAGACGCGGGTTTTCGAGTCCGGCGACCATTTGCCCATCGAATGCGGGTTCGCCTTGGCGAAGTTCTTCACCGCCACCGCCGCGCGCCGGTCGGAATTGCCCTCGCGCAGGACCGGGTTCACCGCCGATCCCTTGATCGCGTCGTAGCGCGCCCGCGCGGTCTTTTCCGCCTCGGTTTGCGGGGCTTCCGGGTAGTCCGGCACCGCGTAGCCCTGCGTCTGCAGCTCGGCAATGGCGGCGACCAACTGCGGCACCGAGGCCGAGACGTTCGGGAGCTTGATGACGTTCGCGGCGGGCGTCTTCACCAGTTCGCCCAGTAGGGCGAGGTCGTCGGACTGGCGCTGGCCGTCGCCCAGGCTCTCGGGAAAGGCGGCAAGAATCCGGCCCGCGAGCGAGATGTCCCTGGTGCCGACGCCGATCCCGGCCGCTGCCGCGAAGCTCTGGATGATCGGCAGGAGCGAGGCGCTCGCGAGCTGCGGCGCTTCGTCTACGATGGTATACACAATGTCGGGAGAGTTTTCTGCACCCATGTCCGTGACCCTCTTTCTGGCTCGGTTGGAGATCGTTGGCGATCGCGCGCGCGGGTAATGGCATGCGCGGGAGTTCCTCGCGCAACCGGGTAGTGCAGGCGCGGGCAGAGTTCAACCGGCTAGGCATCGCGCCGCCTGGGTCAGATCACCGCGCCGATGGCCTGGTCGAGCTTGTCGGTCAGCTCGTCGAGTTGCCCGTCCTCGATGATGAAGGGCGGCGCCAGGAGGATGTGGTCGCCGCGGCGCCCGTCGATGGTGCCGGCCATCGGGTAACAGATCAGCCCGGCCTCGAAGGCCGCCTTCTTGATCCTGCCGGCGACGCCCCGGGTCGGGTCGAACGGTTCCTTGGTCGCCCGGTCCTGCACCAGCTCGATCCCGCGAAACAGGCCGCGGCCGCGGATATCGCCCACATGGGGGTGCTGGCCGAACCTGTCGCGGAGCCGCTCCGCCAGTTTCGCGCCCTGTTCCCGCACCCGCGGGACAAGGCCGCGGTCGAGCAGCGCCGTGACCACGGCCAGCCCCGCGGCGGCGGCCGCGGGGTGGCCGATATAGGTGTGGCCGTGCTGGAAGAAGCCGGAACCGTTCGCGAGAGTGTCGTAGATTTCGGCGGTGCAGAGCATCGCGCCCACCGGCTGGTAGCCCGCGCCCAGCCCCTTGGCGATGCAGGCGATGTCGGGCGCGATCCCATCCTGCTCGCAGGCGAAGAGCGAGCCGGTCCGGCCCATGCCGCACATCACCTCGTCGAGGATCAGGAGCACGCCGTAGCGATCGCAGATCTCGCGGATCCGGCGGAAATAGCCCGGGGCGGGGGCGAGCGCGCCCGCCGTGGCGCCGACCACGGGTTCGGCCATGAAGGCCATCACCGTTTCGGGGCCGAGGCGGAGGATCTCGTCTTCCAGCGCCTGCGCGGCGCGGAGGCCGTAGGCCTCGAGACTCTCGCCGCCCTGCCGGAGCCGGTACTCGTAGCAGGGCGCGATATGGCTCACGTCGAGAAGGAGCGGCCCGAACTGCGCCCGCCGCCACTCGTTGCCGCCCGCCGAGAGCGCGCCGATGGTGTTGCCGTGATAGCTCTGCTTCCGGGCGATCAGCTTGGCCCTCTCGGGCGCGCCCTTCTCGACCCAGTATTGCCGGGCGAGCTTGATCGCCGCCTCGGTGGCCTCTGAGCCGCCCGAGACGAGATAGACCCGGTCGAGCCCCGCCGGGGCATTCGCGATCAGCAGATCGGCGAGCGCCTCGGCCGGTTCGGAGGTGAAGAAGCCGGTATGGGCGAAGGCGAGCCGGTCGAGCTGCGCCTTGATCGCCTCGGTGACGGCCTTGTCGCCATGGCCCAGGCAGGACACCGCCGCGCCGCCCGAGCCGTCGAGATAGCGCTTGCCCGAGGCGTCAATCAGGTAGCAGCCCTCGCCGGCCACGGCGACCGGCGGATCGAGCTTCGAATGGCGGGGAAAGATATGCGACATGGGCCCGGTCCTTCTGGCATCGGCAGAACGAGACTAGCGGGGGGCGGGCAGGTCGCCAAACCCCGCGGCGCTCCTCCCTGCGCCGCGGAGTCCGGGCGGCGGATTACTCCGCCGCGAGGGTCTCCGCTTCGGCGACCGCATCGGCGAGCGCCGCTTCGAAGATGCCGAGGCCTTCCTCGATGATCGCGTCCGAGGCGGTGAGCGGGACCATGATCCGAACCGCGTTGCCGTGCATGCCGCAGGCGAGCAGGATCAGGCCGCGGTTCAGCGCGTGGCCGATCACCGACTTGGTGAAGGCCGCATCGGGCGTCGCGGTTTCGAAGTCGGTCACGAATTCGATGGCGAGCATCGCGCCGATACCGCGGATGTCCCACATCCGGAACGGCGCGGTGCGGGCGCCGGTCTCGGCCAAGCGGGCGCGGAAGGTCTCGCCAAGCGCGGTCGACCGGGCGAGGAGCCCCTCGGTCTCGATCGCCTCGATGGCCGCCAGCGCGGCGGCGCAGGCCACCGGGTTGCCGCCATAGGTGCCGCCGAGGCCGCCCGGGGCCGGGGCGTCCATGATGTCGGCGCGGCCCACCACGCCGGCAATGGGATAGCCGCCCGCCACCGATTTGGCGAAGGTGATGAGGTCGGGCACCACGCCCGAATGTTCGATCCCGAACCAGGTGCCGGTGCGTCCGAAACCCGCCTGGATCTCGTCGGAGATCAGCACGATCCCGTGCCGGTCGCAGGTCGCCCGGAGCCGCTGCCACATCTCGGCGGGCACCGGCAGGTAGCCGCCTTCGCCCAGGACGGGCTCGAGGATGATCGCGGCGACGCGGGTCGGATCCGCATCGGTCAGGAACAGGGTTTCCAGCGCGGCCAGCGCGTCGTCCACCGTCACGCCGGCCCGCGCATCGGGGAAGGGCGCCCGGAAGATGTCGGCCGGGAAGGGGCCGAAGCCCTTCTTGTAGGGGGAAACCTTGCCGGTCAGCCCGAGCGTCAGCATGGTGCGGCCGTGATAGCCGCCCGAAAACGCGATCACGCCCGGGCGACCGGTATGGGCGCGGGCGATCTTCACCGCGTTTTCAACGGCTTCCGCGCCGGTCGTGACAAGGAGCGTCTTCTTCGGTGCATCGCCCGGGGCCAGCGCGTTCAGCTTTTCGGAGAGCGCGACATAGGGCTCGTAGGGCACGACCTGGAACGAGGTGTGGGTGTAGAGGTCTTCCTGCGCCTTCGCGGCCGCGACCACCTTGGGGTGGCGGTGCCCGGTGTTCAGAACGGCGATGCCGCCCGCGAAGTCGATATAGCGGTTGCCCTCGACGTCCCAGAGTTCGGCATTCTCGGCCTTTGCCGCAAAGACCGGTGCCGCCGAGGCGACGCCGCGCGCGACGGCCGCCTCGCGCCGGGCGAGCAGCGCGGCATTGGTGCCGCCGGTGCCTTGCCTGGGGGCAGGTTCCGCGGCCGCGGTCTCCCGCTTCGCTTTCGGTGCGGTGCTCGCCTTGCGGGATCTCGTGGTCGTCTTGGTCATTGGGGCGCTCCTGGTCAGGGCTAAACGATCAGAATTCTGGTACGCCGTTTAAAATAATTGTCAACTGGATTCCGATTGGGCGGGGCGGTGCATTGGCTGCGTTTCGCTTGCGCAAAGGGCCGAATGTTGTTGACGGGTCGGAAAACGGCCTGCTTAATATTCCAATCAAGCGGTCAAAGAAGCGAGCAGGCCTTGGATATCGGCGGCAGGTTGAAGGCGATGCGCGAGGCGCGGGGGCTCTCGCAGCGCGATCTGGCTGCCCGCGCGGGCCTCACCAACGGGGCGATCTCGCTGATCGAGCAGAACAAGTCCTCGCCTTCGGTCGCCTCGCTCAAACGGCTGCTCGACGCGCTGCCGATGACGATGTCGGACTTCTTTTCCGAGGTCGAGGAAAACGCCGCGCCGAAATACTTCTATTCCGCGGGCGAGTTCATCGAATTGTCGCCGCAGGATGCCGGGCTCGGGCAAGGGGCCGCGCGGGTCTCGCTCCGGCAGCTCGGCAATGCGAGGCACCACGCGCTCCAGGTCCTGCACGAAACCTATCCGCCCGGCTCCGATACCGGCCCGGACCTCCTGAGCCACGAGGGCGAGGAGGCCGGTGTGGTCGTTTCGGGGATCATCGAGATCTCGGTCGCCGACCAGATTCGCGTGCTGAATCCGGGCGATGGGTACATCTTCGACAGCCGTCTGCCGCACCGGTTCCGCAATCTCGGCGAGATCGCCTGCGTGATCGTCAGCGCCTGCACGCCGCCGACGTTTTGATGCTGTATTTCAATGTGGTGCACTTCGTTGTTCATTTCCTTGTCAAGAGGCATGCCTGCGAACGTCTAGGCAAGGTTGCGAGTTGCCGCCCGGGAATCGCGTGCTACCTTCGCAGGATAACCGAACGCATTCCGGCCTTTTCGGGCTTCTCACAAGCAATCGTTCGACGACCAGGGAGACCTTCATGAAGACCTTTAGGATGACCACCCTTGCACTCGCGGCCGCGCTCGCCGGGCATGTCGCGACGGCACAGGAGAAATTCATCACCATCGGAACCGGCGGCCAGACGGGCGTCTATTTCGTGGTCGGCCAGTCGATCTGCCGGCTGGTGAATCGCGATTCCGCCAAGACCGGGCTGAAATGCACCGCGCCCTCCACCGGCGGGTCGATCGCCAATATCAACGCGATCGCGGCCGGCGACATGGACATGGGCGTGGCCCAGTCCGATTGGCAGTACCACGCCTATAACGGCGACTCCGAGTTCGAGGGCAAGAAGGTGGACAAGCTCCGTGCCGTGTTCTCGGTGCATAGCGAGCCCTTCACCGTGGTCGCCCGCGCCGATTCCGGCGTCGAGAAGTTCGACGACCTGTTCGGAAAGCGCGTGAACGTCGGCAACCCGGGCTCGGGCCAGCGCGCGACGATGGACGTGGTGCTCGGCGCCATGGGCAAATCCGACGGGGATTTCGCGCTCGCCTCCGAGCTCAAGCCCGCCGAGCAATCGGCCGCGCTCGGCGACAACAAGGTCGACGCGATCATCTACACCGTCGGCCACCCGAACGGCTCGATCCAGGAGGCCACCTCGACGGTCGAAGCGAAGCTCGTGCCGGTGACCGGCGAGGCGATCGACAAGCTCGTGAACGAGAACCCGTACTACGCCAAGGCGGTGATCCCGGGCGGCATGTATGCCGGCACCGACGAGGACGTGGAGACCTTCGGCGTGAAGGCGACCTTCGTGACCTCGGCCGATGTGCCCGACGAGGTGGTCTACGAGGTTGTGAAGGCGGTGTTCGACAATTTCGACCGCTTCAAGGGCCTGCACCCGGCCTTCGCGAACCTCAAGGAAGAGGACATGATCTCGGACGGCCTTTCCGCGCCGCTGCATCCGGGCGCCGAGAAGTACTACAAGGAACGCGGCTGGATGTAACAGCCGGCCTCGCGCCGACCTGACGGGCGGTCCCAGCAGGCCGCCCGGCCGGGAGTGATCGGGTGACCGGCGGTGCGGCCGGTCCCTCCGGAACAAGCTGGACAGGGGGACACGACGATGAGCGACGACAAGCAGTTCCAGGCTGCGGCCGTGGAGCAGGAGGCCGCCGGCAGGGGCGGACTCAGCCAGGAAGAGCTCGACGAACTCGTCGCCTCCTCCGATACCGGCGGACGCAGCCCGGCCGGCGCGGTCGGGAGCTTCATGGTGGTCACCGCGCTGGTCTGGTCGCTGTTCCAGCTCTGGATCGCCTCGCCGATCCCCTTCATGGTCGGCTGGGGCGTCTTCAACGACACCGAGGCCCGATCCATCCATCTCGCCTTCGCGCTGCTCCTCGCCTTCCTCGCCTATCCCGCTGCCCGCACGCCGGTGCAGCTCGGCCTCGCCATCGCGGTGCCGGCGCTCCTGGTCGGTCTTTTCATGTATGGCGCCAAGGCCGGAACCCCGATCTGGTGGATTCCCATCGTCGGTGCCGCGGTGATTGCCGCGATCCTGCTCGGCTCGCCCAAGGACCGCATCCCCCCCTGGGAATGGGGCCTCGCCATCGCCGGTGCGGTGGCCTCGCTCTACATCTACTTCGCCTATGACGGCATCGCCCAGCGGGTCGGTGCGCCGATCCTGCAGGATTTCGTGGCGGCGGTGATCGGCCTTCTGGTGCTGCTCGAAGCCACCCGCCGGGCGCTCGGCCCGGCGCTGATGATCGTGGCCACGGTGTTCCTGACCTACACGTTCCTCGGGCCGCACATGCCGGGGATCATCGCCCACAAGGGCAACAACCTTTCGGAGGTGGTGAACCACCAGTGGATCACCACCGAGGGCGTGTTCGGCATCGCGCTCGGCGTCTCGACCTCCTTCGTGTTCCTCTTTGTGCTGTTCGGTTCACTTCTCGATAAGGCGGGCGCGGGGAACTATTTCATCCAGGTCGCCTTCTCGCTCATGGGCCACATGCGCGGCGGGCCGGCCAAGGCGGCGGTGGTCTCCTCGGCGATGACCGGGCTGATTTCCGGTTCCTCCATCGCCAACGTGGTCACCACCGGCACCTTCACCATCCCCTTGATGAAACGCGTGGGCTTCTCGTCGGAAAAGGCCGGTGCGGTCGAGGTGGCCTCCTCGGTCAACGGCCAGATCATGCCACCCGTCATGGGCGCGGCGGCGTTCCTGATGGTCGAATATGTGGGCATTCCCTATTTCGACGTGGTCAAGCACGCCTTCGTGCCCGCCGTCATCAGCTATATCGCGCTGGTCTACATCGTGCATCTCGAGGCGATGAAGGCGGATATGCGCGGCCTGCCGCGCGCGACCGCGCCGAAGCCGCTCGTGGCCTGGCTCATGAGCCTCGCCTTCACCATCGCGGTGATCTGCGCGCTGTCGTTCGCCGTCTATTATGGCATGGGCTGGATCCGGCCCGCCTTCGGGGCCTCGGCCAGCTACGTGGTTTTCGCACTGCTGGTCGCGGTCTATGTGGCGCTCCTCTGGGTCGCCTCCCGCGAGGCGCCGCTGAAGCTCGAGGACCCGAACGCCCCGATCACCAGGCTGCCGCTTCCGGGGCCGACGATCCGCTCGGGCCTGCACTTCCTGCTTCCTGTGGTGGTGTTGGTCTGGGCGCTGATGATCGACCGCCTCTCGCCAGGCCTCTCGGCCTTCTGGGCGGCGGCGTTCATGGTGTTCATCCTCGTCACCCAGCGTCCGATCATGGCCATCCTGCGGGGGCAGGGCGGCGACATGCCGACGGAACTCCGCGCGGGCTTCGCCGATCTCCTCGACGGTCTGGTCTCCGGCGCGCGCAACATGATCGGTATCGGCATCGCCACGGCAACCGCCGGCATCATCGTCGGCGTGGTGAGCCAGACCGGCGTCGGCTCGGCGCTCGCCGATGTGGTCGAGGTGCTTTCGGGCGGCAACATCCTCGCGATCCTGTTCCTGACCGCGATCCTGTCCTTGATCCTCGGCATGGGGCTGCCCACCACCGCGAACTACATCGTGGTTTCGGCGCTCCTCGCTCCGGTTATCGTGACGCTCGGGCAGCAGAACGGGCTGATCGTGCCGTTGATCGCCGTCCACCTCTTCGTGTTCTATTTCGGGATCATGGCCGATGTGACCCCGCCCGTGGGCCTAGCCTCCTTCGCGGCGGCGGCGGTCTCCGGGGGCGATCCGATCAAGACCGGCGCGGTGGCGTTCTTCTATTCGCTCCGTACCGCGGCGCTGCCGTTCCTGTTCATCTTCAACACCGATCTTCTCCTGATCAATGTCGACTGGATACACGGCATCTTCGTGTTCATCACGGCGACCGTGGCGATGCTCCTGTTCGCGGCCGCGACCCAGGGCTGGTTCCTGACGCGGAGCCGGATCTACGAGACCGTGGCGCTCCTGCTCATCGCCTTCACCTTCTTCAGGCCGGGCTTCTGGATGGACATGCTGGCCCCGCCCTATGCAAATGTCGCGCCGTCCCAGATCGAACAGGCCGCGGCCGATACGCCGGCGGGCGAAAAGCTCCGGCTGACGGTGAACGGCGTCGACTCGGTGGGCGATCCGGTGACCTTTACCGCGCTCCTGCCGTTGGGCGAGGGCCCGACCGGGGCCGACAAGCTCGCCGGAGCGGGCCTCGAATACATCGCCGACGGCGACGATGTGGTGATCGACAATGTCACCTTCGACAGCGCGGCGCAGAAGGCCGGGTTCGACTGGGATCAGAAGATCGTCGAGGTGCTGATGCCGGTCTCGCAACCGTCGAAATACTGGATGTTCATCCCGGCGCTCCTGGCGCTTGCCGGGGTGGTGATGCTCCAGCGCGGCCGGGTCCGGCCCGAACCGGCAACGGCGTGAGGGGAGGGCAGGCGATGTTCGACAAGGTTCTCCTTCCGATCGACGTGACCCATCCCGAAAGCTGGGAAAAGGCGCTGCCCATGGCGCTTCGCTGCGCGGGGACTTCGGGTGAGGTCCACGTCCTCGGGATCGTCCACGACCTCGGGGCGGCGATGATCGCCTCCTACCTGCCGGAGGATTTCGAGAGGAAGGCGATGGAGCGGCTCAAGGCCGATCTCCAGGATTTCGCCGCGCGGGAATTCCCCGATCCGGCCCGGGTCCGGGTCCATGTCGGGCACGGCCATGTGCCCGAGACGATCCTGAGGATCGCCGGCGAACTGGGCGCCGATCTGATCGTCATGGCCTCGCATCCGCCGAACGAGCTGAAATCCTTGCTTGTCGGCTCGAATGCGGACAAGGTTGTGCGCCATGCAACCCTTCCTGTCCTGGTCGCGCGCTGACCGGGACCATCAAGGCCGCCGGGGCCCAACAAGAGCAACATCCAACAGGGACCAACCCTATGGAGAGACAACCCGAATGACTCCCTTTGCAATCGCAGGCGTGCAGATGCACGTCGCCGCGCTGCACTCGAACGTCGAAGGCATGCGCCACAGGATCGAGATCCTCATGGCGCGCTTTCCCTGGACCCAGATGGTCCTGTTTTCCGAGCTGGCGCCCTACGGGCCGCTGGACCGCTTCGCCCAGCCCTTCCCGAACGACGCGATTGCCCAGTTCCAGGACGACGCCCGGCGTTTCGGGATCTGGCTCATCCCGGGCTCGATGTTCGAGCGGCGCGAGGACGGGCGGATCTACAACACATCGGTGGTGATCAATCCCGACGGCGAGATCGTCGCGAAATACTCGAAGATGTTCCCCTTCAGGCCCTACGAGCAGGGGATTTCCTCGGGCACCGAGTTCTGCGTCTTCGACGTGCCCGGGATCGGCCGTTTCGGCCTCTCGATCTGCTACGACATCTGGTTCCCGGAGACGACCCGCCAGCTCACCAGCCAGGGCGTCGAGGTGCTGCTGCACCCGGTGCTCACCGGCACCACCGACCGCGAGGCCGAGATCGCCATCGCGCGCGCCACCGCGGCGCAATTCCAGTGCTACGTGTTCGACGTGAACGGGCTCGCCGCGGGCGGGGTCGGGCGGTCGCTGGTGGTCGATCCCTCGGCCACGGTGCTGCACCAGTCGGCCGGGCAGGAGGACATGTTCCCGATCGAGATCGACCTCGACATGGTGCGCCGCCAGCGCGAGACCGGGCTCAAGGGCCTCGGCCAGGTGCTGAAGAGCTTCCGCGACCGCGAGGCCGACTTCCCGGTCTATGACCGTTCCAGCGGAACGGATGCCTATCTTCACACATTGGGTCCGTTGGAGACGCCGACCAAGGGGTCCCGGTCGGGCGTGGAGGCGGCCGATCCGCGCACCGCGCTCGGTTTCGCCGAAGCCGGCCGGCCGGCCACGGATGCCGTACCGATCTTCAAGAGCAGAACGGGTACCGAATAGACGCGAAGACCAGGGAGGAGCCGCCGGCAGAAGCCGACGGAGAAAGGACTGACCGATGAACGTCCAGGCCACGGACGCGAAGCAACTGTCGATTGGCGACTACTACAGCGCCACGCAACTCCGGGCCGACCGATGGAGCGCCCTCCGGGAAACGGTGGAGACGCTCTCGTCCCACGGGGTCGAGGGGCGCCAGGGCAAGAAGCTCATCGTCGCCGCCGAGGGGCTGTTCGACGCGCTGGAGCCGATCGAGCTCTACTGGGCGTTTCCCGGCGCGCATGCCTTCGCGCATCTGCGACGGCTTCTCGATCAGCGCAATATCGAGGATCTGGCGCTGTCGCTGCGCCGGGTCGCCCGTGCGCTGAGCTCGGGCGCCTACCGCCGCCGCACCGTGCCGATCGGCGGCGAGGAGATCGACGGCGAGGATTTCGACGACGAGAGCACCCTCGCGCCCGAGGACCGGGCGCTGGGACGGCCCTATTTCGAGGTCCTGATCGTCGACAATGTCAACGAGCATCAGGAACGCTTCCTCAAGGCCAACCTGCGTCGCGCCCGCCGTGCGGAAGATCCGTTCATCTACGAGGCGGTGGTCGTGCCCAGCCTCGAAGACGCGCTGATGGGTATTCTCTTCAACTACAACGTCCAGGCGGTGGTTGTGCGCCCCGGCCTGACGCTGAAGTCGAAGAACGATCTGCCGCTCCTCAAGCAATACCTGAACCAGTACGGCGAGGGCGAGGACGTGGACGCGCTCCAGGCCCATGACTATGGCCCCGAGACCTGCCGCCTGATCGCCAAGGTCCGTCCCGAGCTTGACGCCTATCTGATCACCGACCGCTCGGCCGAGGATATAGCCGGGCTCGATCTCGGCCGCTGCCGCCGGGTGTTCTACAACCAGGAAGACTTCCTGGAACTGCACCTGAACATCCTCCGCGGCGTGAACCGGCGCTACAAGACGCCGTTCTTCACCGCGCTGAAGGAATATTCCAAGCAGCCGACCGGCGTGTTCCACGCGATGCCGATCTCGCGCGGCAAGTCGATCTCGCGCTCGCACTGGATCCAGGACATGGGCGCCTTCTACGGCCCCAACATCTTCCTGGCCGAGACCTCGGCCACCAGCGGAGGGCTCGACTCGCTGCTGGAACCGCGCGGACCGATCAAGGAAGCGCAGGACATGGCGGCCCGGGCCTTCGGTTCGAAGCAGACCTTCTTCGCCACCAACGGCACCTCGACCTGCAACAAGATCGTCGTGCAATCCCTTATCAGGCCTGGAGATATCGTGCTCGTCGACCGCGACTGCCACAAGTCGCACCATTACGGGATGGTGCTGTCGGGGGCGAGCGTGGTCTACATGGACAGCTATCCGCTGCACGAATACTCGATGTACGGCGCCGTGCCGACGCACGAGATCAAGCACCACCTGCTGAAGCTGAAGGCGGCGGGCAAGCTCGACCGGGTGCGCATGATCCTTCTGACCAACTGCACTTTCGACGGGCTCGTCTACAACGTGCAGCGGGTGATGGAGGAATGCCTCGCGATCAAGAAGGACCTGATCTTTCTCTGGGACGAGGCCTGGTTCGCCTTCGCCCGCTTCGCGCCAACCTACCGGCCGCGCACCGCCATGGGCGTCGCCAACACCATGCGCGAGACGCTCCGCACGCCCGAGGCCCGGGCGGCCTGGGAGAAGCAGCAGGCGAAGCTCGAGGGTGCCGACGAGGCGACGCTGTTGAAGACCCGGCTGGTGCCGCCGCCCGATGCCCGCGTGCGGGTCTACGCGACGCAATCCACGCACAAGACCCTGACCTCGCTCCGGCAGGGCTCGATGATCCATGTCAACGACCAGGACTTCAAGGGCGAGGTCGAGCAGAGCTTCCATGAAGCCTACATGACCCATACCTCGACCTCGCCCAATTACCAGATCATCGCCTCGCTCGACGTGGGACGGCGGCAGGTGGAGCTGGAAGGGTTCGAGTTCGTCCAGCGCCAGGTCGACAGCGCGATGGCGATCCGCCGCGCGGTGGCATCGCATCCGCTCCTGAAGAAATATTTCAAGGTGCTGACCGTCGCCGACATGATCCCCGAGGAGTACCGCAAGAGCGGCGTCACCTCCTATTACGACCCCGAGAAGGGCTGGTCGGATATCTGGGATGTCTGGACCCGCGACGAATTCGTGCTCGACCCGACAAGGGTGACCCTCGCGGTGGGCGGCACCGGCTGGGACGGCGACACGTTCAAGACCCGGATCCTGATGGACAAATACGGGATCCAGATCAACAAGACCTCGCGCAACACCGTGCTTTTCATGACGAATATCGGCACAACGCGAAGCTCGGTCGCCTATCTGATCGAGGTGCTGGTGGAGATCGCCCACGACCTCGACGACCGCCTCGACGACGCCTCGAAGATGGAGCGCCGCTCGTTCGAGAACCGCGTCGCCGCGCTGGTCGAACATGTGCCGCCGCTGCCGGATTTCTCGCGCTTCCACGATGCGTTCCGCGACGGCGCGGAGACGCCCGAGGGGGATATCCGCACCGCCTTCTTCCTCGCCTATGACGAGGATAATTGCGACTATCTCGATCTCGACAACGCGCTGATGACGCGGCTCGAGGCCGGCGAGGAACTGGTCTCGGCCTCGTTCATCATCCCCTATCCGCCGGGCTTCCCTATCCTGGTGCCGGGGCAGGTGATCTCGCCCGAGATCCTCTCCTTCATGCGCGCGCTCGACGTGAGCGAGATCCACGGCTACCGGCCGGACCTGGGGCTCCGGGTGTTCACCCCCGAGGCCCTCAAGAAACAATCAAGGAAGTGACCGAAAGCGGAGGACAGTCCCCATGCCGAAGAAGACGCTGAAGAACATCTCGGAGATCCGCCGGCATTTCCACACCAACAGCGACCCGATCTATTTCGTCTCGGCCACCAACTTCAACCTGCTCGGGCTCGACGAATGGGTGAAGAACTTCAAGTATATCTGCTACATGGACTGTTTCGACGGCCGGCATCCGAACGTGCTGTGCCCAACGGAACTGCCCCATGACGAGTTCCAGTCGATCGAGGACATCAACAACTATCTCCTGTCGCACAAGGAGGTGGTCGACTACGTCAAGGCGCGTGGCGGCAAGCCGAAATTCGTGTTCCTGATGTTCGACGAGAAGACCGAGAAGCTCGCCAAGGAACTGGGCGGCGAGGTCTGGTTCCCCAAGGCGAAGCTGCGCCAGTCAATGGACAACAAGATCGAGACCGTGCGGGTCGGCAACAAGGCGGGGGTGCCCTCGGTGCCGAACACGCTCTCGGAGGTAAAGAGCTACGAGCATTTGCAGGGGCTGTGCGAGAAAGCGGGGCTGGGCAAGGACCTGGTGCTGCAATCGGCGTTCGGGGATAGCGGGCACACCACCTTCTTCATCAAGTCGGAGGCCGATTTCCGCAAGCACGAGCACGAGATCGTCGGCGAGGGCGAGATCAAGATCATGAAGCGGATCGACTGCCGGGGCTCGGCGATCGAGGCCTGCGCCACGTCCCAGGGCACCATCGTCGGCCCCTTGATGACGGAACTCGTGGGATTCAAGGAGCTTACGCCCTATCGCGGCGGCTGGTGCGGCAACGAGATCTTCTCGACCGCCTTCACGCCGAAGCAGCGGCAGAAGGCGCGGGAACTGACCTTCAAGTTCGGCGAACAGCTCCGGAAGGAGGGCTATCGCGGCTATTTCGAGCTGGATTTCCTGATCGACAAGAAGAACGACGACATCTGGCTGGGCGAGCTGAATCCGCGCATCACCGGCGCCTCGTCGATGACGAACCACGCCGCCTTTGCCCATGCGGATGCGCCGTTGTTCCTGTTCCATCTCCTTGAATTCTCGAAGAAACCCTTCAAGCTCGACGTGGAGGAGCTGAACGCGCGCTGGGCCGATCCGGACATGATCGACAGCTGGTCGCAGATGGTGATCAAGCATACCCAGGACACCGTCGACATCATCACCCACGCGCCGCAATCGGGGATCTACAAGATGCTGCCGGACGGGCGGGTGGTCTTTGACCGGTTCGACTATCACCGCCGCGCGGTGGAGACCGAGGACGAAGCGTTTTTCCTGAGAATCTCGAATGTTGGCGACTATCGCTACGAGGGCGCCGATCTCGGGATCCTGGTGACGCGGGGGCGGTCGATGACCAAGAGTTTCCAGCTCACCGCGAAGGCGAAGAAGTGGATCGACGGGATCAAGGCGAGCTATTACGCAAGGCCGCTGCCCTCGGTCCAGACCTTCGAGGATCCGGCCTTCAAGATCATGTAAACGGCCGCAAACAGGCCGGCACAACCCGTACACAACCCGTACACAACCTGTACACCGGCGATGCGCGGTTTCGGCTGTTAACGCGGCGCGCGCCGGCGGTGGCGCCATTCCACCCAGCCTGCGCCGAGAATGGCGACCGGCGTCGTCAGAAGCAGCAGGTAGATCGCGGCGAGGTCAGTCATGAAGAGAGCGCGGAGCGCGTTTTCGGAGACGACGCCGACGCTGCAATGGAGGTCGCCGAGCGGGTCGATGCATCCGTTCCGGGCGAGCCACGTGCGAAAGATGAGATTACAGACGCGCTCGGCAAGGACGCTGAGCGCGTAGGTGCCGAGCAGCCGGCGGGCCAGGGTATTGCGGCAGCCGGGGATGCAGCCGGCGATCAGCAGCGGCCAGAGGAAGAGGAACTCGGGGGCGCCCGGCATCGGGCAGGTCAGCCCCTGAGCGCGGCCAACGCCTCGCCAAGGTCGATGGCGCCGTCGTAGAGTGCGCGGCCCGAGATCGCGCCGGCGATGGCGCCGGTGTCGCGGAGGCGGATCAGGTCGCCCAGCGAAGAGACGCCGCCCGAGGCGATCACCGGGATCGAGACGGCGCGGGCGAGCGCCTCGGTGGCGGCGATATTGGGGCCGCCCATGGCGCCGTCGCGGTCGATATCGGTGTAGACGATGGCGGCGATGCCGGCATCCTCGAAGGCGCGGGCGAGGTCGGTGACCTCGACATCGGTCTCCTCGGCCCAGCCCTTGGTGGCGACGCGGCCGCCGCGCGCGTCGATGCCCACCGCGACCCGGCCCGGGAAGGCGCGGGCGGCCTCGCGGACGAGGCCGGGGTTCTCCACCGCCACGGTGCCGAGGATCACCCGGGCGAGGCCCTTCGACAGCCAGGCCTCGATGGTCGCCAAGTCGCGGATGCCGCCGCCGAGCTGGGCGGGGACCGAGATCGCGGCGAGGATCGCCTCGACGGCGGAGGCGTTCACCGGCGCGCCGGCGAAGGCGCCGTTCAGGTCGACGAGGTGGATCCATTCGCAGCCTGCCGCCTCGAAGGCCCGGGCCTGCGCGGCCGGGTCGTCGTTGAAGACGGTGGCCGCCGCCATCTCGCCGCGGAGCAGGCGGACGCATTGGCCGTCCTTCAGGTCGATGGCGGGGTAGAGGATCATCGGTGCGGGCTCCGGCTTGGCTTGGGCGCCTTCTGCCGCCTTGTGCGGGAATTGCCAAGAGGGCTGTGGTCCCGGCGATACCCTCCCCCTCGATCCCCCTCCCGCCGGGAGGGGGAGGCGGTACCGTGGCGGACGGCGCCTCCCCTCTCCCGGCTCTCCCGGCGGGAGAGGGGATGGGGGAGAGGGGCGCGGGTGCCGTGGGCGACCCGACGTCATGCTTGCGGGGCGCCGCGCCGCTGGCAGGATGCGCGCCAGGGAACCGGAGGACCGAGATGAAACGCTTTCTCATGGCCGCTGTGCTGGTGGCCGCCGCGACGGCCGCGGAGGCCGACCCCGTCGAGGGGATGTGGATGACCCAGCCCGACGACAACGGCAATTTCGGCCATGTGGAGATCTATTCCTGCGGGGCGCAGATCTGCGGGGTGATCCGCAAGGCGTTCAGCGCCTCGGGCGCCGAGCGGCCGTCGGACAATATCGGCAAGCGGATGATCTGGGACATGGCGCCCGAGGGCGACGGCGCCTATGGGGGCGGCAAGATCTGGGCGCCGGACCGCGACAAGACCTACTCCAGCAAGATGGCGCTTTCGGGCGACACGCTGAAGGTCTCGGGCTGCGTCTTCGGGATCTGCCGGGGGCAGACCTGGCGCCGGGTGAACTGAGGCCGTCGCGGCCCCGCGCGCATTCACGAAGCCGTTACGCCTTCGGGCGAGAATTGCCGGTATTCTCGGGGGCGCAGTGAGGGGTGTCTCGATGCGCTGGCCGGTGCTTGCGTTGCTTGTTTTTCTGTCCGGGCCCGCGCTGGCGGGCGATCCGGCCGAGGGGCTGTGG
Source organism: Paracoccaceae bacterium (assembly GCA_003605175.1). Lineage (GTDB taxonomy): Bacteria > Pseudomonadota > Alphaproteobacteria > Rhodobacterales > Rhodobacteraceae > Ovoidimarina. The sequence goes on from QWDA01000002.1 coordinate 59,375, forward strand.
CGGACCGAGCCCGACCGGAAGAACCTCGTCTCCCATATCGCGATAAGGCGCTGCGGCGCGGCGCTTTGCGGCCGGGTGCTGCATGCTTTCGACAGCGCGGGCCGCGAGGTGGTGACGCCCCATGTGGGGCGCGAGCTGTTCTGGGACCTGCGGCCCGAGGGCGGCGGCCGCTATGGCGGCGGCACGGTGCGCGTGCCGCTCCTGAACGTGGTGGCCGAGGCGCGGATGGTGCTGGTGGGCGACCGGCTCGAGGTGACGGGCTGCAAGGGGCCGGTCTGCGACGGGCAGGTCTGGCGGCGGGTGAAATAGGGTCAGGGCCGCCAGGCGAGGAAATTGGCGATCAGGCGCAGGCCGGCCTGCTGGCTTTTCTCGGGGTGGAACTGGGTGCCGATGCGGTTGCCGGTGCCGACGATGGCGGTGACCGGCCCGCCGTAGTCGCAATGGGCGAGGAGTTCGTCCGGCGCGGCCATTTCCATCTGGTAGGAGTGGACGAAATAGGCGTGGTCGCCGGTGTTGATGCCGTCGAGCACGGGGTGGGGCCGGTCGATCACCAGATCATTCCAGCCCATATGCGGCACCTTCAGCGCAGGGTCGGCGGGGGCGATCCGGCGCACCGCGCCGTCGATCCAGCCGAGCCCGTCGGTCTCGCGGTATTCGAACCCCTTCCGCGCCATGAGCTGCATGCCGACGCAGATGCCGAGGAAGGGGCGGCCCTTCTCCTCGACCGCCTCGACCATGGCCTGGTGCAGGCCGGAGCGGCCCTTGAGCGCGTCCATGCAGGCGGGGAAGGCGCCGTCGCCGGGGAGCACGATGCGGTCGGCGCGGGCCACGTCCTCGGCCCGGTCGGTGACGATCACCTCGCCGGCATCGGTTTCGCGGGCCATCCGCTGGAACGCCTTCAGGGCGGAGTGCAGGTTGCCGCTTTCGTAGTCGATGAGGACGGTGCGCATGGGCGGCTTGATCCGGTGTCTTGTGTCGGCGCCTGACTAGACCACGGCGGGGCCGGTGCCAAGGCGGTCGGGTGGCTGGGGGCGGGTTGGGGAGTCAGGGCAGGGATCCGCTTTGTCTATTTCCCGACCATGCCGCGCAGCACGCCAATTCGTCGTTGGAGGGATGCTTCTTGCCTCATCAGCAGTTTTTCGACGGTGCGATTGTCCAGTCCTCTCAAATCCCGGGTTTCGATCAGGTAGCCAAGCGCGGCAAAGGCAACGTTGGCCGACTTGTCCAGCAGTGCGCTCCTGACAACCTGCGCGGTGTACGCATCCAACCCCAACTTCCTTTCCAAAGACCGACCTTCGTCCTTCCAGCTGTACTTTCCGTACAGAATGGAGCGTGACGCGATCAGCCGCCGATAGGAACACTCAGATCTTTCCGCAATTTCGGGCAGCAAATCATCGGCGAAGCCGGCTTGAATGATCGCTCGCAGATTTTGGTTGTTGTGGTCACCTGTACTCCCAAAGAGGAGAATGGAACGTATTGCCTCTTTCACGCCAGGGTACCTGATGAGCGCCTCTGCGACGGCCCTCTCGGGCTGTGACATGCGATTGAGTTTTTTGCTGTTCAGCAGCAACCCGATTGAACCCGCAATATTGAACGCCAGTCCGCCATTGGGGCCGACGTCATTCCTCATCAGTCTTTCAATGGTGTTGACCGCCGCGGCGCGCACTTCTGGCACCCGGTCGTTGAGCCGTAGAACGACCAACGCGAAGCCAATGTTCGGACCCAGGCCGTCGATCCGTGACAATCCAAGCTCTCGGACGAAGCCGGAGCGGGAGGTTATGAACGCCAATGCTGCCATGGGGTCCGCGGCACAAACGTGAGCGATCTCCATTTCGGAAAACCCGAACCTCGCTTGCTTCCCTGCTTCGTCGACGATCAGACCAAGTTTTCGATCAAGTGCGGACGCGGTCGCGATGCTCTCGTATCCAAGAGAAATTCCGACGCTGTTCCGTTCATCCATCAATCTAAACTTCGTGCCGCGAGGAATCGTCGACGCGACCTTGTCCAACAGAACCTTCCAGTTCGGTCTTCGCGAGGTTCTGACAGCGTCCTGAAACAACACCCTCAGATGCTTCGCGATGAGATCAAGCGTGTGGTCTCCTTGCCTGAATGCAAAGAACGCGGGGCCGCCATACTCATGGCTCAACACTTGCTCTGTCTCCCAGCCGAAATGGAAAGTTGAACACACAATGAAGTGCCGCAACGGCCGTGCAATCAGCATGTTCCAGGTTGACCGCGCGGGCATCCGCTCGGCAAGCGTCTGGCTCCGATCGCTTTCGGCGACCTGCTTAGCTGGTGCCCCCTCAGAGCGCGCCCTTGGTCGAGGGGACGCGGCCGGCGGCGCGGGGGTCTGGTTCGACGGCGATGCGGAGCGCGCGGGCGACGGATTTGAAGGCGGCTTCGGCGATGTGGTGGCTGTTCAGGCCGTGGACGAGGTCCACGTGCAGCGTGATGCCGCCATGGGTCGCGAAGGCCTGGAAGAATTCGCGCACCAGTTCGGTGTCGAAGGTGCCGATCTTCGGCGTCGGCATCGCAAGGTTCCACACGAGGTAGGGCCGGCCCGAGAGGTCGAGCGCGGCGCGGACCTGAGCGTCGTCCATCGGCAGGGCGCATTCGCCGTAGCGGCGGATGCCGGCCTTGTCGCCGAGCGCCTGCGCCAGCGCCTGGCCGAGCGCGATGCCGGTATCCTCGACGCTGTGGTGGTCGTCGATATGGAGGTCGCCCGTGCAGGTGACCTTCATGTCGATCATCGCGTGGCGGGCGAGCTGGTCGAGCATGTGGTCGAAGAACCCGACGCCGGTCCGGTTGTCATAGGCGCCGCTGCCGTCGAGGTCGATCTCGACGGCGATGTCGGTTTCCGCGGTCTTCCGCGTGATGCTGGCCTTGCGCATGGGGCGCTCCTTCCGGTGTCCCGGCGCTTATAGAAACGCGCCGCAGCCGTTCCAAGCCGCGCGAGGGCGATTTCCGTGCCGCTGTGTGTCGGGAAGCGCAGCCGGGCGCGCCGGAAATTATGCAGTCATGCACAAAGATAGAGAAGCATGGCAAATGCATGCCCCGGTTTTCTTGGCACTTGCGGCCCGAAGAGTGGGGCGCTAGGATGGGCGGGCGGGAAATTTTGCAGTTCAGGGAGGAAAATTGCAGGATTTCGGGGAAGCTTTCGGCCTGGCCTTTGGCCTCGTCGCGTCCGGGGATGCCGATCTCGTCGAGATCGTCGCCCTGTCGCTGCGGGTGAGCCTGTCGGCCACGGGGCTTGCCTGCCTGATCGGGCTGCCGCTCGGGGCGTTCCTCGCGGTCAGCCGCTTTCCGGGCCGCATGCCGGCGATCATCGTCGTGAACGCGCTGATGGGCTTGCCGCCAGTGGTGGTGGGGCTCCTGATCTACCTGGCACTGTCCCGCGCCGGGCCGCTCGGAGTCCTCGGCGTGCTCTATACGCCCACGGCGATGATCGTCGCGCAGACCGTGCTGATCACGCCCATCGTCGCGGCCTTGTCGCGGCAGCTGATCGAGGATCTGCACGCCGAATATGCCGAGCAGTTCCGTTCGCTCTGCCTGACCCGCCGGCAGGAGGTGCAGGCGCTCTTGTGGGACGGGCGCTACGCGCTCCTGACCGTGGCTTTGGCCGGGTTCGGCCGCGCGGTGGCCGAGGTGGGCGCGGTGATGATCGTGGGCGGAAATATCGACCACCTGACACGGGTGATGACCACGGCGATCGCGCTCGAGACCTCGAAGGGCGATCTGGGCCTCGCGCTGGCGCTGGGCATCGTGCTGATGGTCATCGCGCTGGGGGTGAACGCGGCGGTGCAGAGCATCCGCCTGACCGCGGCGAGGTTCGCCTATGCGTGACCTGGCGCTCGACCACTTCATTGCCGCGGGCCGCGCGGAGCTCGCGCCGGCGACGCTGCCGCTCCGGATCCAGGGGCTGCGGTTCGCGCGGCAGGGCCGGACGCTGATCCACGGGCTGGACCTCACGCTCGACCGGGGCGGGATCACCATGGTGATGGGGCCGAACGGCGCGGGCAAGAGCCTGCTCTTGCGGCTCGTCCACGGGCTGATCGCGCCTTGCGCCGGCGAGATCCTCTGGGGCGGGGCGCCGGTCTCGCCCGCGATCACGCGGCGGCAGGCGCTGGTGTTCCAGAAGCCGGTGCTCCTGCGCCGGTCGGTCGCGGCCAATCTGGATTTCGTCCTGAAGGCGCGCGGCAGGGCCTCGGCATCCACGCGCGAGGCGCTTCTTGCGCGCGTCGGCCTCGCGGGCCGGGGCGGCCAGCCCGCGCGGCTCCTCTCGGGCGGCGAGCAGCAGCGCCTCGCGCTCGCCCGGGCGCTTGCCACCGAGCCCGAGGTGCTCCTGCTCGACGAGCCCACGGCGAGCCTCGACCCGGCCTCGGTGCAGGCCTTCGAGGCGATCGTGGCCGACGTGGCGCGGCAGGGGACCAAGGTGCTGTTCGTCTCCCATGATATCGGCCAGGCGCGGCGGATGGCCGATGACGTGGTCTTCATCGCCGGCGGCTGGGTTGCCGAGCACAGCCCCGCAGAATGTTTTTTCGCCGCGCCCGACAGCGCGGTCGCCCGGGCCTATCTCGCCGGGCATCTCGTCCTTTGAGCCACTGAGAAACGGAAAGTCAGGGAAAATGGAAAAACTTTCACGCCGCATGTTCGGCGCGGCCACGCTCGCGCTTCTGATCGCCGCGGGGGCCGAGGCCCAGGACAGGTCGATCATCGTCCAGTCGACCACCTCGACCGCGAATTCGGGGCTCTACGATTACCTCCTGCCGATCTTCAACGACAAGACCGGGATCACTGTGAACGTGGTCGCCGTGGGCACCGGGCAGGCGATCAAGAACGCCGCGAATTGCGATGGCGACGTGCTCCTGGTCCACGCCAGGCCGGCGGAGGAGAAGTTCATCGCCGAGGGCGGCGGCGTGGAGCGGACCGACCTGATGTACAACGATTTCGTGATCGTGGGCCCGGCGAGCGACCCGGCGGGCGTGGCCGGAACGACCGATGTCGAGGTGGCGCTGAGCCAGATCGCCGGGAAGGGCGCTCTGTTTGCCTCGCGCGGCGACGATTCCGGCACCAACAAGAAGGAGATCGCGCTCTGGAAGGCGGCGGGCGTCGATCCGAAGGCGGGCTCGGGCGAATGGTACCGCGAGACCGGCTCGGGCATGGGCGCGACGCTCAATGCCGGGATCGGCATGGGCGCCTATGTGCTGACCGACCGGGCGACCTGGATCAGCTTCGGGAACAAGCAGGATTACAGGATCGCGGTCGAGGGCGACGACGACCTGTTCAACCAGTACGGCGTGATCCTGGTGAACCCGGAGAAATGCCCCTCGGTCAAGGCGGCGGAGGGCCAGGAGTTCATCGACTGGATCCTGTCGAAGGACGGGCAGGACGCGATCGCCGGCTACAGGGTGGCCGACCAGCAGCTGTTCTTCCCGAACGCGCCGGCGGAGTGACGGCGCAGGGCAGGGCGGCGCTTGCCGCCCCGCACGGCTCGGGGCATGATCCGGCCATGACAGATACGCTCACCACAAGACCGGAATTCCTGACCGTAAAGGAGCTTGCCGAGCTTCTGCGGATCAAGGAGCGCAAGGTCTACGATCTTGCCGCCTCGGGCCAGGTGCCCTGTTCCCGCGCGACGGGCAAGCTGTTGTTCCCGGCGGGCGAGATCCGCGCCTGGATCGACGAGAACCGGACCGGGCCGGGCGGCCGGCCCGAGCGGCCGGCGGTGTTCCTCGGCAGCCATGAGCCGCTCCTTGACTGGGCCTTGCGGGAGTCGCGCTCCGGGCTGGCGACCTTCTTCGATTCGAGCCTCGACGGGCTGGCGCGCTTTGCGGCGGGCGAGGGGGTCGCGGCCGGGCTCCATGTGCGCGAGGCCGGCGGCTGGAACGCGGGAGCGGCGGCGCGGGCGGCGGGCGATCTCGACGCGGTGCTGATCCGCTGGGCGCGGCGCCGGCGGGGGCTGGTGATCCGGCCGGAGATGGCGGGGAAGATCGGCGGGCTCACCGATCTCGCGGGGCTGCGCGTGGCGCCCCGGCAGAGCGAGGCGGGGGCGGAGCTGATGTTCCGCGAGCTCCTGGCCGAGGCGGGTGTGTCGCAGGACGATTTCACGCTGATCGCGCCCTCGCGCAGCGAACAGGACGCGGTGCTGGCGGTGGCCCAGGGCGAGGCCGACGCCGCCTTCGGGCTCGAGGCGCTGGCGCAACCCTACGGGCTCGCCTTCGTGCCGGTGATCGAGGAGGAGTTCGACATCCTCGCCGACCGCCGCGCCTGGTTCGAGCCGCCGATGCAGGCGCTCCTCGCCTTCACCGAAAGCCCCGCCTTCCGCGACCGCGCCGCCCGGATGCGCGGCTACGACACGGCGCTCCTGGGCGGCGTGAAGTGGAATGCGTGAGGGGAAGCTGGAGGCGACGACCGGAATCGAACCGGTGTGCACGGATTTGCAATCCGCTGCGTAACCACTCCGCCACGTCGCCAGAGCGTCCGTTTCCTTAGCCTCGGCGGGGCGCGCCTGCAAGCCGATTTCGGTGGGGCGGGCGGCCTGCCTGATGAGGGGCTCCGGCCTTCCTGGGGGCGAGGGGTAGCGACTTGCGCCATCCGCCGGGAAATGGCGGGAGCGGGCCATGGCGTTCTGCTTCGGGGTCAGAAATCGAGCCAGAGGCCGCTGCGGAGCCCGGTCTCGGTGTCGTTGTGGAGCCCGTAGAGGAGGCCGAGCTCGGCTTTCATCGTCTCGGTCACGTCGAGCACCATGGTCGCCGAGAGCCGCGCGGTGGGCTCGCTGCCCTGCTGGTCGGCAAGGCGGAGCTGGCCGTAGAGAAGGCTCTTCTCACTGGGGCGCAAGCCGAGGGTGAGGTCGAGCTTGGCGAGCGCCCGGGCGTTGCCGGCGGCGCGGTATTGTGCCTCGGCAGTGGTCCAGCCGCCGCCCCAGCGGGTTTCGAAGCCGCGGCCCCAGGCCGCGCCGAGCACGGGAAAGGTCCGGGCTCCGGCGCCATCCCGCGTGGTGCCGACGCCGCCGAGGAGCGCGAACTGGTGCACCGCGCCGGGCTCGGCAAGGGCGCGGCTCAGGGCGGCGATCAGGGTGCGCTCGCCGTCGTTGAAATCGGCGGCGCCGTCGAGGACGAAGCTGAGCCGCGGGGTCAGGCCGCGCTCGCCGTAGAGCAGGAGGGCGTGGTTCATCTCGGGGACCGGGGCGTCGCGGTCGAAGGTGAGCTCGTAGGCGAAGGAGAGGAAGGTGTTGTCTTCGCCGCGGGCCCAGGGGCCGGCCTCCGCCCTCGGGGCGGCAATCATGGCGCAGATCGCGCCGGCGGCGGCGAGGAGCGGCTTGCGCATCGGGCCCCCTTTCCTTGGGAGCAGGGTCGGTCCGAAATGGTTAACGAAAGGTTAACATGCGCTCGGAGGAGGTGTGCGCCTGTCGGAAAGCGGGGCCTGTGCCGCGGGATTGCGCGCCCGTTGTCACGGCCCGCTGCATCGTTGAACCGCGGGGGCCGGTGAACTACCGTCGCCGGGAACGAGGTAGAGAGTGCGGATGTGACCTGGTCCTGGCAGCAGCGCGACGTGGTCGGCTATTCGATCTTCACCACCGATTTCGATGTCGAGATTTCCGGCGCGAAGCTCTGCGCTACGCTGGCCCCCGGGGCGCAGGCGCTGTGGCAGGAGCAGATCCGGGCGTTCGAGCGAGCGACCGAGCTCGAGCGGACCAGGACCGGTCTGAACGGCCTTGCAGCGGTCGACAAGGTTCTCGGGAGGCACCCCGACATCGCCGCGACGACGGCGGTCTCTGTCCTTGTCGACCATTCGGGGTCGCTCAGGGGCCAGAAGGCAATGATCGCCTGCCTACTCACTCTGATGGTCGGCGATTTCCTCGAAAGGCTGGGCGTGAAGTTCGAGATCCTCGGATTCACGACCGCTGCGTGGAGAGGGGGGCAGTCCCGCAGGCTGTGGATTTCGAAGGGACGTCCGGCCAATCCGGGCCGTCTCAACGACCTGATGCACATTCGCTATCGGGAGGCATCGGACCCTCATGGGGCTACCCCCGGGACGATCTACCATCTGCTGCGCAGCGGTCTCCTGAAGGAGAATATCGACGGCGAGGCGCTGTTCTGGGCCTCGGAACGGCTGAAGAACCTGAACGCGGCGCGGAACGTGATCCTGGTGATCTCGGACGGAGCGCCGGTGGACGATTCCAGCCTGGCCGAGAACGGGCCGCGCTTTCTGTGGGATCACCTGAAGGCTGTCATCGAGGATGTCGTCGCGACGCCCGGTTTCAGCCTTGCCGGCATCGGCATCGACCATGATGTCGGCGGCCTTTATCCGTCCGCGTTGAAGGTCGATCGGCTGGATCAGATCTCCGAGCGCCTGCCGGGCTTTCTCGCCGGGGTGTTCGGCTGAGCGTCCGCTCAGATCATCGCCCAGTCGGTGAACCGGAAGGTCTTCGGCATCGGCCGGCCGGTGCGGGTGTTCGAGCTGTCTTTCCTGTCCTGGTTGGTGTTGCCGTTTCTCATGGGATTTCTCCTCTCCGATGGGAAGGATCATGCCGGAAGATCGGGCCGGGGTGGGGGTGTCGTAGGGAATGCGACGGCCGGCGGGCGGGTCAGCCGTGCTGCGGGCCGTAGGCGAGGCGGTAGGCGAGGGCAACGCCGCCGGCGCCGCCGAGGATGTTGCCGAGGGTGACCCAGAGGAGGTTCGCGAGCGCGGCGCCCATTGGGACGGTGCCGCCCGCGAGCGCGGCCTGGGGCAGCAGGTACATGTTCGCGACCGAGTGCTCGAGCCCGAGCAGCACGAAGCCCGAGATCGGCCAGAGGATCGCGAGGATCTTGCCGGTGGCGCTGCGGGCGGCGACGGTGAGCCAGACCGCGAGGCAGACCAGCGCGTTGCAGAGCGCGCCGCGGGCGAAGGCCTCGACCGGGTCGAGCGCCAGTTTGCTCTCGGCGATGGCGCGGGCGGTGGCTCCCATGGGCCCGTCGAGGAGGCCGGTGGCGGCGAAGGCGAGGGCGAGCCCGGCGGCGCCGAGCGCGTTGCCGAGATAGACGAGGGTCCAGCTCCGGGCGAGGGCGGCGGGGGCGATGCGCCGGTCGACCGCGGCCATCACCATGAGCGCGTTGCCGGTGAAGAGTTCGGCGCCGGCGACGATCACCAGGATCAGCCCGAGCGAGAACACCAGCCCCCCGAGCAGCCGGGCGGGACCGAAGCCGGGATCGGCGCCGGTCATCGCCATGGTGTAGGCCGCGCCGCCGAAGCCGATGAAGGCGCCGGCGAGCACCGCCAGCGTCAGCATCTGCACCGCGGGGAGCGCGGCCTTGCGCACGCCCGCGGCCTCGACCAGGCGGGCGATGTCGGCGGGGGCGTAGGCGTCGAGGCCGGTCGGATCTGTGCTCATGGGGCGAGACTGCCCGGGCGCGGGGCGCCGCGACATGATCGGGATCAAATCCGGTCTCAGGCCACCTCGGCCTCGGCCGCGCTCCATTTCAGCGAGCGGATCACGGCGTAGCTGCAGGTGATCTCCTCGCCCTCGGCGATGTCGCGCACCGCCACCACCCGCGCATCCGGCGCGTTCCGCCCGGCGACCGCGGTATTCGGGTCGTCGGAATGGTTGGTGAAGCGGTCGCCGTCGCCGGAGAGCACGAGCTCATCGGTTTCGGGGAAATACTCGCAGTAATGTTCCAGATACTCGCGGACATGCTCGGGATAGTCCGCGAGCGCCGCGGCGGGGAACACCCGGTCGAGCAGGGCGTCGAGCGCCCAGATCGGCGTGCCGGCCGGGATCGGCTCGGCAGCAAAAACGCCAAGGCCGTGGATCGGGCTCATGGCGACATTGGTCTTGACGAGAAGCATGTCGGGGACCTCAGACCATGGGCCGGCATCGGAGCCGGGTGTGGGAGAGGTCGGCGGCGTAATCTGCGCGCATCCTGTTGTCCGAAATCGAGGAGGTGGCCCTGGGGAAAATCCTTGCGGCGGCCGTGCGGAGCCTCGTGCGCCCCGGCTGAAGACGGAGTTCAGTGCAATCGCGCGAGTCGCGCAAGTGGAACGTTGAGGCGGCCGGCGGTCGCCCGCCGGCCAGGCCGGGATCAGAGCGACTCGGCCGGCTTCTGCGGCAGCGAGGCGAAGGGATCCTGGTGCGAATTCGACAGCATGGTGGCCTGGCAGGCCATCATCTCGGCCACCGCCTGGTCGGCGCCCGAGAGCGCCAGCTTGGCGATCTCCAGGCCCTCCGAGGTGACCCGCACCTCGGGCATGCCGGCGAACTCGTCGATGAAATGCGAGGCCTTCTCGCCCTCGACCGGCACCGAGAGCACGAGGGTCGGGAGGATGTCGTTCCAGCGGTAGCCGACGCCCTCGCCGGACCAGGCCGGACGCTCGCCGAAGGCCACTTCCATGTCATAGCTCGCGCCCTCTTCGAGCGAGCCCCAGAGCAGGCTTCCAATGATGAATTGCACGTTCTTCTGGCGATTGTTGAACTGGAACCGCACCACATAGTCGTTTTCGAACGCGGCGATGATGAAGCAGGAATCACCGATCGTGCGGTCGACATTCACCTTCCAGCCGGCCACATTGTCGGACCAGGTGACGGTTTCCTGAGAAAAAGCCGCATTTGCGGCGAAGAGCGCGCAAAGCGCGGCAAGGATCGTTCTAATCATGTCAAGCCCCCCAGCTTACGGGGAAAAGCGTAACATCGAAGTTTCGCTCCGCGACAGGGGGCAGTGCGAACAGAGTGTTTCCGGGGCTCAGGCGGCAGTGACGAGGCGGTAGCCGCAGTCGAGGGCGTCGCGGCGGCGGAGGAGACCGTCGGTGCAATCGTGCGGGGCGGGGATCCGCTCCATGGGTGCGCGTGTAGCGGCTCAGAGCCGGGGCGGGAAGCCTTCGGCGCGGAGGTCGGTGCCGAGCGCGTCCTCGAGGAGCTTGACGATTTGGGTGGATTGCGCGTCGCCGCCATAAGTGGCGCGGCCCTCCTCGAAGATCGCGCGGGTGAGCGCCGCGAGCTTGAGCGGCACGCCGAATTCCGCGCCGAAGCCTTCGGCGAAGCCGAGGTCCTTCAGCGCGAGGTCCATGGTGAAGGCGATGTCGTAGCTGCCGTTCAGGATCAGCTGGCCCTCGGTCTCGTGGACGAAGGAATTGCCCGACGACGCCTTGATCGCCGCCCAGGCCCGCGCGAGGTCGAGCCCGCCGCGTTTCGCCAGCATCAGCGCCTCGCCATCGGCGACGAGGTGGATGAAGGCGAGCATGTTGGTGATGACCTTGATCACCGAGGCGGACCCCAGTTCGCCGATCCGGAGCACGGTTCCGCCCATCGCCTCGAGCGCCGGCTGGTGCCGGGCGAACAGCGCGTCGCCGCCGCCGACGAGCACGGTGATTTCGCCCGACCGCGCGAGGTGGACGCCGCCGGTGACCGGGCATTCGAGCGTCTTGATCCCGTAGCCGGCGGCCCTGGCGGAGAGCCGCAGGATGTCCTCGCGGCCGATGGTGGAGGTTTCGATCCATGTGGCGCCGGGGCGCATGGCAGGCAGGAGCGTGTCGAGGACCGTCTCGGAGATCGCGGGCGAGGGCAGGCAGGTGATCACCGCGTCGACCGAGGCGGCGAGCCCGGCGGGATCGTCGGCCCAGACCGCGCCCTCGGCGATGAGCGGTTCGGCCCGGCCCCGGTCGCGGTCATGCACCCGGAGCGGGAAGCCGCCGCGCAGGAGGCTTCCGGCGAGGCCCTGCCCGAGATTGCCGAGACCGATGAAGCCGTAGCGGATCATGGCAGGTGGATCGGGAATTTCGCGCGGATCGCGCGGTCGATTTCGGGGTCGATCATCCGGCCCGCCTTCGCGAGGATCGCGTTCTTCCGTTCGATGGCCTTTTCGAGAAGGTCGGGCCGGTCGGCCTCGTTCCATTCCTTCGGGCTCATCCGGTTGCCGACATTGGGATAGACATACTCGGTCTGCATCAGTTTCAGGGTCTGGTCGGAGCCGAGATAGTGGCCCGGCCCGCCGAGGCAGGCCTCCTTCATCGCGTCGATGGACACAGAATCCTCGGTCACCTCGATGCCCCGCACGCAGCGCAGCGCCTGGCCGAGGATGTCGTCGCCGAGGACGAGGCTTTCGAGGCAGAAGCCGAGGAGCGAGGCGTGCATGCCGACCGCCTCGTAGACCATGTTGAGCCCGGCGAGGCCGGCCATCACGTTGGTGATGCCCTGTTCCCAGCCGGCCTGCATGTCGGGGAGCTTGGAGTCGGAGATGCCGCCCGCCGCGCCGCCGGGCAGGCCGTAGAAGCGGTGCATCTGGGCGCAGCCGGCCGAGAGCAGCGCCTGTTCCGCCGAGCCGCCCGACATGGCGCCGGTGCGGAGGTCGGAGACGAAGGGCCAGGTGCCGAAAATCGCGGGATGTCCCGGGCTTACGGCGTTGACGTAAACCATGCCGGCGAGGCATTCGGCGACCGCCTGGACGATGGCGAGGGCGATCGGCGCGGGCGCGGTGGCGCCGGCCTGACCGGCGGAGAGCAGGAGCACCGGCATGCCTTCGCGGATGCAGTGCTCCATCGCGATGCAGCTTTCCTCGGCGAATTTCATCGGCGGGACGACGAAGCAGTTCGAGTTCGACACGAAGGGCCGGGCGCGCCAGGCCGCTTCGCCGCCGGCGATCATGTGCAGCATCTCGAAGCAGGGCGCCACATGGGCGGGTTCGGAGAAGGAGGTGCCGACATGTTTCGTGGTGCCGGCGCAGGCGGCGTAGAGCGTGTTGAGGTCCATCGCCAGATTGTCGGCGATGTCGCGGCAGACCATGGTGCGCTGGAAGAAATGCACGTTGTCGAGATGGTGGACGAGTTGCGCCGAGGCGTAGAGGTCGGCGACGGTGGAGTCGCGGTAGCTGCGGGTCACCGGGTCGACGATGTGGACGGCGGCGCCGGCGGTGCCGTAGTGGACGCGGCTGCCGGCGAGGTGGAGGTCGTATTTCGGGTCGCGGGCACAGAGCGTGATGTCGCGGGCGGCTTTCGCGAGCATGTCCTCGACCAGCGCACGGGGATAGCGCAGGCGGCCGTCCTCGCCCTGGATCGCGCCCGCGCGGGTCATCGCCTCCACGCCGGAGGCGGGGGCCTGGGAGAGGCCGACCACTTCGAGCGCCTCGAGCGCGGCCGCGTGGATCCGCGCGATGCCGTCGTCGGTGAGTGGCCGGTAGGTGCCGCCGGGGAGGCCGGGGCGGACCGGGCGGAGGTCTTCGGCCAAGGGCGCGGCGCGGAGCGCGACGCGGGCGGCGCGGCCGCCGGAGCGGGCGGCGCGGCGCGGTTCGACGGGGGGCAGGTCGGGGGCCGGGTCGCTCATGCCTTCAGTCTTTCGTTCTCCGGATCCCAGAGGGGCCGGTCGGGTTGCACGATGGCGCGGTGGCGGGTGCCGTAGATCTCCACCTCGATCTCGGTGCCGGGTTCGGTGAGGTCGGTCCGGAGCATGCCGAGGGCGATCGAGGCATTCACCCGGTAGCCCCAGGCGCCGGAGGTGGTCTCGCCGACGATCTCGTCGCCCTTCCAGAGGGTCGACATGTAGGGGGCGTCACAATCGCCCGCGTCGACGATGAGGGTGACGAAGCGTTTCTTCACGCCCTGCTGTCTTTGCGCGAGGAGTGCCGGTTTGCCGATGAAATCGGGCTTGTCGAAGCGGATGAAGCGGTCAAGACCGCCTTCCAGAAGGTTGTAATCGGTAGACAAATCGCCTTTCCAGGCGCGGTAGCCCTTTTCGATGCGCAGGGAGTTCAGCGCCCACATGCCGAAGGGTTTCGCACCGGCGTCGAGGATCGCGTCGTAGATGGCGGGGATCTCGGTGAGGGGCGCGTGAACCTCCCAGCCAAGCTCGCCCGCGAAGGAGACCCGGGCGAGCACCGCCTTGCGGCCCGCGACGGTTCCCATCTCGTGGGTGAGCCAAGGGAGAGAAAGGTCGGCATCGGAGATCCGCTCGAACAGCGCGCGCGAGGCCGGGCCGGTGACGATGAGGGTCGAGAGATCCTCGGTTCGGTTCAGGAGCGTCAGGCTCTCGGGCAAGGTACGGGCGAGCCAATCGCAGTCGTGCCATTCGGCGGCGGCGGCGGTGATCAGGGTGAAGTCGTCGGGGCCGTTGCAGGCGACGGACATCTCGGTGACGATCCGGCCCGCGTCGTCGGGGAAATAGGCGAGGCCGAGCCTCCCGGGGCGCGGCAATCCGCCGGCGATCCGGGTGAGGAGCCAGTCGCCGGCGCCGGCGCCGGACAGGTGGAAGCGCGAGAACCCGGGCAGGTCGAGCACGCCGACACCGTCGCGCACCGCCTCGCATTCCTCGCGGATGCGCGGCTCCCAGGGGCCGGCGCGGGTCCAGGTCCGGGTTGCTTCCTCGGAGGTGTCGTCGCCGGGCTGCGCGAACCAGTTCGCCCTTTCCCAGCCGTTATAGGCACCCATCTGGCCGCCCTGCGCCTTCACCTTCGCGTGGACCGGCGAGACCCGGCGGTCGGGCGCTGCGGGCCAGCGGTGCCAGGGGAAGTGCATCGCGTATTCCTGGCCGTAGACTTCCTTCGCCTTGGCCACGCAGTACTCCGGATCGGTGTAGCCGGTGAAGCGGCGCGGGTCGCAGGACCACATGTCCCACTCGGTCGCGCCCTCGGTGACCCATTCGGCGAGCACCTTGCCGGCGCCGCCGGCCTGGGCGATGCCGAAGGTGAAGACGCAGGCCTCGAAGGCGTTCGGCACGCCGGGCATCGGGCCGAGGAGCGGGTTGCCGTCGGGGGCGTAGGGGATCGGGCCGTTGATGATCTTGGTGACGCCCGCCTCGGCGAGGAGCGGCACGCGGGCGATGGCGTCCTCGATATACCATTCGAGCCGGTCGAGGTCGTCGGGGTAGAGCTGGAAGCTGAAATCTTGCGGAAACGGGTCGTCGGGCGTGACCCAGTGCGCCTTGCAATTCCGCTCGTAAGGCCCGAGGTTGAAACCGTTTTTCTCCTGCCGGAGGTAGTAGGACGAGTCCACGTCGCGCAGGAGCGGGAGCTTGTGGCCGGTCGCTTCGGTGCGCGCCTTCACCGCGTCGAGCTCGTCGAAGAGCATGTATTGATGGCTCATCACCGCGATCGGCACGCGGCGGCCGCCGAAGGGCAGGAACCATTCAGAGACCTGGCCCGCGTAGTAGCCCGCGGCGTTCACGACGACCTCGCAGGCGATGTCTCCCTGTGGGGTGTGGACGGTCCATTCGCCATTGGCACGGCTGACGCCGGTGGCGGGGCAGAAGCGGACGATGGTGGCGCCGAGGTCGCGGGCGCCCTTCGCCAGCGCCTGGGTGAGCTGGGCGGGGTCGATATCGCCATCGGCCGGGTCGTAGAGCGCGCCCACGAGGTCGTGGGTTTCGAGGAACGGGTAGAGCGGCCTGATCTCGTCCACGCCGAGCACGTCGAGCGCCATGCCCTGGTAACGGCCCATGCCCCTGGCGCGGGCGAATTCCTGCATCCGTTCCTTCGAGTGGGCGAGGCGGATCGAGCCGGTGACGTGGTAGTTCATCGGGTAGGACACCGCCTCGGCGAGGCCCCGGTAGAGCTCGGTCGAATAGCGCTGCATGTTCATCACCGACCAGGAGGTCGAGAAGGTGGGCACGTTGCCGGCGGCGTGCCAGGTGGAGCCGGCGGTGAGCTCGTTCCTTTCGAGGAGCACGCAGTCGGTCCAGCCGGCCTTCGCCAGGTGATAGAGCGCCGAGGTTCCCACGGCGCCGCCGCCGATGATCACCACCCGTGCCCGTTCATGCAGATCCGCCATGCGCCGCTCCGTTCGCCGTCTCGTCCCGCCGGGATATTCCCCGCGGCGGGGGCGGCTTTCAATTCAATCTGCACATGAATATTGATCGGAATGTCCGATCAGGAGGCGCCGATGCAGATCGAGCTTGTCGAGACCTTCCTCGACCTCTGCGAGACCCGCAGCTTCAACCGCACCGCCGAGCGGCTGGGGGTGACGCAATCCACCGTCTCGGGGCGGATCCGCACGCTGGAGCGCCGGTTCGGACGGCCCCTGTTCCGCCGCAGCCGGGCGGGGACCGAGCTGACCGTGGAGGGGATGCGCTTCGAGCCGCATGCGCGGGCGCTGCGGCTGTCCTGGTCCGAGGCGGTGGCGGCGGTGCGCGAGCAGGGCGGGGCCTCGGCGCTGCGGCTGTCGATCCAGCACGACGTGGCCGGCCCGCGCACCGCTGCCTGGCTGGCCTGCTGCCAGGCGGTGTTCCCCGAGGCGCGGTTCTACGTTGAGGCGGATTTCTCGGCGCAGATGTGCGCCGACCTGATGACCGGCGAGCGGGACCTGGCGATCCTCTATTCGCCGAAGCCGCATCCCGATCTCTATTTCGAGACGCTGGGCGAGGTCTGCTACCGGATGGTGTCGGATGCCGGGCCGGACCTCGCGGCGGTCACCGCCGAGCGCTATGTCCTGACCGATTTTTCCCCGGCCTTCTCGCGCACCCATGCCGCGCTCCTGCCGCAGCTCCATGCGGCGCCGGTCGTGTCGGGGCAGACCGACACCGTGGTCGCGCTGCTGACCGCGCGGGGCGGGGCGGGCTATGTGCTGGAGGATGCGGCGGCGGCACTGGCGGGGCAGGGCTTCGTGCCGGTGGCGGATGCGCCGCCGATCCGGCAGGCGGTCTATGTGGCGTTCCACCAGCGCAACCGGCACCGCCGTGCGCATCGCCGTCTGACCGAAAGGCTGCGGGCGCATGCGGGTTCGGGCGGGCCGGGCGAGCCTCTTCCCTGTTGACTCATTGGGCCGACAGTACTCCAATCGGGGCGGGGAACTCAAAGGCACCACCTCAGGCACCTCGCAGCAGGGCACCACGGGGACTCGGTTTGTATCTTCGGCCGGACAGTATCGAAGACGCCATTGCGATGGTCGAGGGCGCGCGCGCGCGCGTCGTTGCCGGGGGAACCGACCTGTTTCCCCAGTTGGGCGACCGGTTGCCCGATGGCGATCTCGTCGATCTGGGGCGGATCCGGGATCTGAACGAGATGGGTCAATGCCCCGACGGCTGGTTGATCGGCGCCGGCACGACCTGGAGCGAGATCCTGCGGGCCGAGATGCCCTCCGGTTTCGACGGGCTGAAGGCGGCGGCGCGCGAGGTGGGATCGGTGCAGATCCAGAACCGCGCCACGCTGGTCGGCAATATCTGCAATGCCTCGCCGGCCGCGGACGGGATCCCGCCGCTTCTCACGCTGAACGCGAAGGTGATCCTGGTCGGCCCGCGCGGCACCCGGCGGATGGACCTTCCGGATTTCCTCCGCGGGCCGCGGCAGACCGGGATGCGACAGGGCGAGATCGTGGCCGGGGTGCTTGTCCCGCGCGGCGTCTGCGAGCGTTCGGCGGCGTTCCGGAAGCTCGGCGCGCGGCGCTATCTGGTGATCTCGATCGCGATGGTCGCGGCGGTGCTGCGCTGCGATGCGGCCGGGCGGATCGCCAATGCCCGCGTCGCGGTGGGGGCGGCCTCGCCGGTGGCGCGGCGGCTGCCGGCGCTGGAGGCGGCGCTCGAGGGGGCGGACGCGGCGGCGCTGGCCGATCCGGGTTTCGTGCGGCCCGAGCATCTCGCGCCGCTCGCCCCGGTCTCCGATGTGCGGGGCAGCGCGGAGTACCGGTGCGATGCCATCGCCGAGCTGTGCCGGCGCACAGTGCTCGACGCCCTGTCGCGGAGCCCGCGCTGATGGACAGGCGGACCGAGTCCGAACTGGTGACCTTCCTTTTGAACGGGGCGGAGGCGGCGGTGGACCCCGTGGCGGGCGAGCGGCTGTCGCAGAGCCTGCGCGAACGGCTGGGCGCGCGTGACGTGAAGGTCGGCTGCAATGCCGGCGATTGCGGCGCCTGCACGGTCTTGATCGACGGCGCCCCGGCCTGCGCCTGCCTGGTGCCGACCCAGCAGGTGCGCGGCGCCACGGTCGAGACGGCGGCGGGGCTGACCGCCACCGATCCGGACGGTGTGCGGCTGGCGCAGGCCTTCCTGGCGCTCGGCGCGTCGCAATGCGGGTTCTGCACGCCCGGGATGGTGGTTTCGGCGGTGGCGCTGCTGCGCGGCACGACGGCGCCCGGGCCGGAGGCGGTCCGCGACGCGCTGGGCGGCGTGCTCTGCCGCTGCACCGGCTATTCGAAGATCGTCGAGGCGGTGGTCGCGGCCGGGCAGGGGCGCGAGACGGCGCTGCCGCCGGGCGGGCGCGTGGGCGATCCGATCGCGCGGGTCGACGGCGGGGCGAAGATCTCGGGCGGCGAGGTCTTCGGCGACGACGTGGCCCCGCCCGAGGCGCTGGTCCTGAAGGTGATCCGCTCGCCGTACAGCCGGGCGCGGTTCCGCTTCGGCGATCTCGACGCCTACCGGGCGCGGCACGGGCTGGCCCTGGTGCTGACCGCCGCCGAAGTGCCGGGCGCGAACCGCATGGGGATGATCCCGGGCTATATCGACCAGCCGGTCTTCGCCGAGGGCGAGGTCTGGTTTCGCGGCGAGGCGGTGGCCGCGGTGGTGGCCGAGCCGGAGCGGGCGGCGGCGCTCGACCTCGCGGAGTTTCCCGTCGAGTGGGAGGTTCTGCCGGCGGCGCTGACGCCCGAGGCGGCGCGGGCGCCGGGCGCGCCGGTTCTGCATGTGCCGGGCAACGTGATGTGCCGCGGCCGGGTGTGCCGGGGCGATGCCGAGGCGGGACTGGCCGGCGCGGTCCACTGCGTGTCGGGGCGGTTCCGGACGGCTTTCGTCGAGCATGCCTATCTCGAACCCGAGGCGGGCTATGTCGTGCCCGCGCCGGAAGGGGATGGCGTCGCGATCCATGCCTGCACCCAGGCGCCGGCGATGAACCGCGAGGCGCTGGCCTCGGTCCTCGGCCTCGCGCCCGAGGCGGTGGTGATCCGCCCGACCGCTGTGGGCGGCGGCTTCGGCTCGAAGCTCGACCTCTCGACCCAGCCCTTCCTCGCCATCGCCGCGCTGAGGCTGGGGCGGCCGGTGCGGATGGCCTATGCGCGCAGCGAGTCGATGCAGTCGACCACCAAGCGGCACCCGTCCGACATCGCGCTCGAGATCGGCGCCGATGCGGAGGGGCGCATCACCGGGTTGCGCTTCGACGGGGTGTTCAACACCGGCGCCTATGCCTCCTGGGGGCCGACCGTGGCGAGCCGGGTGCCGATCCACGCCTCGGGCCCCTACCGGATGGGCGGCTATCTGGCGGAGACGGCGGGGGTCTACACCAACTGCCCGCCCGCCGGCGCGTTCCGGGGTTTCGGCGTGCCACAGGCGACCATCGCGCTTGAGCTCCTGCTGGATGAACTGGCCGACGCGCTGGGCCAGGACCCGCTGGCCTTCCGCATCGCCAACGCGCTCCGCGACGGCGAGCCCACGGTCTGCGGCCAGGTCTTCGAAAGCGGCGTGGGGATCGGTGCCTGTTTCGAGGCGCTGCGGCCGGGCTGGGCCGCGGCCTGGGCCGAGACCGAGGCGTTCAACGCGCTGGCCCGGGCCGAGGGCAGCGCGCTGCGGCGGGGCGCGGGCGTCGGCGCGGGCTGGTACGGCTGCGGCAATACCGGCCTGCCGAACCCGGCGACGATCCGCGCCGGGATCACGCGCGACGGCCGGGTGGTGCTGCACCAGGGCGCGGTGGATATCGGCCAGGGCTCGAACACCGTGATCGCCCAGATCTTTGCCGAGGCGCTGGGCGTGCCCGTCGCCGCGGTGGAGCGGGTCGGGGCGGATACCGACGTGACGCCCGACGCGGGCAAGACCTCGGCCTCGCGGCAGACCTTCATCACCGGAAACGCGGCGATGCGGGCGGGCGCGGCGCTCCGCGCGGAGATCCTGCGGCGGGTGAATGTCGAGGATGCGCGGGCCGAGATCGTGCCCGGCGCCGGCGGGCTGGAGGTGCGCCGCGGCGGCGAGACCCATGCGGTGCCGCTCGCCGGGCTCGAGGAGGACGCGCTGGGCTATGTGATTTCGGCCGAGGAGAGCTACGACCCGCCCACTTCGGCGCTCGACGCGGACGGGCAGGGGGAGCCCTATGCGCAATACGGTTACGCCGCGCAGATGGCGGTGGTCGAGGTGGACACGCGGCTCGGCACGGTGCGGCCGGTCACGATCACCGCCGCCCATGACGTGGGCCGCGCGATCAACCCGGTGCTCGCCGAGGGCCAGATCCAGGGCGGCGTGGCGCAGGGGCTCGGCATGGCGCTGATGGAGGAATACCTGCCCGGGCGGACCGAGAACCTGCACGACTACCTGATCCCGACCATCGGCGACGTGCCCGAGATCGAGACGATCCTCGTCGAGGTGCCGGACCCGCACGGGCCGCACGGCGCCAAGGGGCTGGGCGAGCACGCGCTGATTCCGACCGCGCCGGCGATCCTGAACGCGATCCGACGCGCGACGGGGGCCGTGCTGCGGCAGGTGCCGGTCACGCCCGACCGGCTGCGCGCCGCGATCCTCGCCGCCGGGGAGGGCGCATGAACCGGGTCCGGCCCGAGGACAAGATCCGCTGCGATGCCTGCCCGGTCCTGTGCTACATCGCCGAGGGCCGCGCGGGCGCCTGCGACCGCTATGCCAACCATGGCGGCGAACTGGTGCGGCTGGACCCCTTGACGGTGATCGAGCAGGGCGGCGACGCGGTGCCGTTCCTGGGCGAGGGCACGGGCGCGGAATGGGACGGCGACATCCTGCAGGCGAGCCGGCCCTTCGTGACGGCGATCGGCGCCGGGACGACCTATCCGGACTACAAGCCCGCGCCGTTCATCGTTTCCCAGGAGATCGAGGGTGTCGACATGGTCACGGTCGTGACCGAGGGGATCTTCAGCTATTGCGGTGTCAAGGTGAAGATCGACACCGACCGGCATATCGGCCCCGAACGCGCCGTGGTGCGGGTGGCGGGCGAGGCGGTGGGTCATGTGATGACCGCCGAGTACGGCTCGAAGATGCTCTCCCTCGGCGGGGTCGAGCACCTGACCGGCGGGTCGAAATCCGAAGGTCGGGTGACCTGCGACGCGCTGCTCAGGCTTTGCAATTGCGAGCCGGTGGAGGTGAGTATCGACGACGGCGCCTCCGTGCTGATCGAGGCCGGCAAGCCGCCGGTGATCGACGGCCATGCCGAGACGCTGATGCGGGTGGGCTGCGGTTCGGCCGCCATCGGCATGTTCGCGGCGCGTTGGCAGGGGCTGGCCGACGAGGTGATCGTGGTCGATGACCACATAACCGGGGTCCTGACCGAACACCAGGCGGGGCGGATGCTGGACATCCCGCCCACGGGGATCCGGGTGAAGGGCCGGCGCTCGACGCCGGGGCGGTATTTCCAGGTGGCGGGGCACGGCACCGGCTGGGGCGGCACCGATATCGAGGACCCGCTGGCGATCCTGAAGGAGGCCGATCCCAAGCTGGCCTGGCCGGGGCTCAGGTTGTTCATGGTGTCGACCACCGGCGAGCAATGGGGCTATTTCGAGCTGGACGAGGCGCTGCGGCCGGTGCCGGCGGAGGCGTCGGAGACGCTGCGCGCCTCGGCCGCGCTGATTGCCGAGAATTGCGAGCCGGCGCTGTGCTCGGTCCTGTTCATGGGCGGCGCCGGCGGCAGCCTGCGCGCGGGCGTCACCACGAACCCGGTGCGGCTGACCCGCAGCGTGAAGGACGCGCTGACCCGGGTGACCTGCGGCGGGGCCGAGGCCTATGTCTGGCCCGGCGGCGGCATCACGGTGATGGCGGATGTGACGCAGATGCCCTCGAACGCCTTCGGCTATGTGCCGACGCCGGCGCTGGTGGCGCCGATCGAGTTCACCATGCGCGCCGTGGATTACGCGGCGCTGGGCGGCCATGTGGAGCGGATCCGCAAGGTCGAGGAGGTGCTTTCGCCCGACACACGGCGGATCCGGAAGTGACCGGGCCGGTCGCGGCGCCTCTGCCGGGCGGGCGGCTTCACCTGCAGCACGGGCCGATCGACCTGGTGATCGGGGCCGACGGCGCGCGCGAGGCGGCGTTCCGCGCGGCGGCGGCGCGGTTCGAGACGGTGCTGGAGGAGCTGGTGGCCGAGTTGCCGGTGTTGCGGCGGGCGGCGGGGCCGGAGGTGACGGGGCCGGTCGCGCGGCGGATGCGGGCGGCGGTGCTGCCGCACGCGGAGGCGGTTTTCGTGACGCCGATGGCGGCGGTGGCCGGCGCGGTGGCCGACGAGGTGCTGGCGGCGATCTGCGGCGCGGCGGAACCCGGCCGGGCCTATGTGAACAATGGCGGCGACATCGCGCTCCGGCTCGCCCCGGACCGGCGCTTCAGCGCCGCGATCCGGGGCCTCCGTGGCGATGGTCTGGGCAGGGTGGAGATCGGCGCGGAGGACCGGGTCGGCGGGATCGCAACGAGCGGGCGGGGCGGGCGCAGCCTCTCGCTCGGCATCGCCGACAGTGTGACGGTGCTCGCGGCGAACGCGGCTGCGGCGGACGCGGCGGCGACGCTGATCGCCAATGCGGTGGACCTGCCGGGGCACCCGGCGATCCGGCGGCGGCCGGCGCGGGAGATCGACCCCGAGAGCGATCTCGGCGCGCGGGCGGTGGTGACGGGGCTCGGCCCGCTCGCGCCCGGAGAGGTGGCCGAGGCGCTGGCGCGGGGGCAGGCCGAGGCGGCGGCGATGCGGGCGCGCGGGCTGATCCGGGCG
This sequence comes from Paracoccaceae bacterium, assembly GCA_003605175.1. Taxonomy (GTDB): domain Bacteria; phylum Pseudomonadota; class Alphaproteobacteria; order Rhodobacterales; family Rhodobacteraceae; genus Ovoidimarina. The sequence goes on from QWDA01000002.1 coordinate 81,961, forward strand.
GCCTTTCTTTGTCTCTCGGGCGAATGCGTTTCGGTCGAGGCGCTGCCGGTCGCGCTGCGGCCGGCCGAATTACGGCCTCAAGACTTCTGCAGATCCTCTTGAGAAGGATCCGGATTTCGCCCGCGCCGGGCCGGACCTCCCTTCACGCGAGTGGCGGGCCACGGCCCTGAAATTGGTGATTGTCAATGGGGCCCGTCAGGCTCTATGGTGCGGGGATGGAGTGTCGCGCCCCCCCCGGGGTGCATGGCTTCTCATTGGTTTCGCGGTTTCGAGAAGGATGGTTCCGGGCCCTCACCCGGCTGTTTCGAAACGCAAATATCGGCCCTCGGGCCAGCGCATGTCCGGGCACGGCCCAAGGCCGACGGACGAAGGAAATGGCGCCGTCCGGCGCCGGAGAAGAAACGTGACGACGCGAGCAGGCCACAGCCCAGATGCGCCCCCGACCGGATATGGTCGGACTCCGCTTCGGGCGGCACCGCGTCCCACCCCAATCAGCCACGCCGCAAATTCGCTTTCCCCGCCGGGGCGGGCGCCCGATGCGACGTGCCGAAAGACAACATGGCAAAGAAAATGCTCATCGACGCCACCCACGCGGAAGAGACCCGCGTCGTGGTGGTGGACGGAAACAAGGTCGAGGAATTCGACTTTGAATCGGAAAACAAGCGCCAGCTAGCCGGCAATATCTATCTCGCCAAGGTCACCAGGGTCGAACCGTCCCTGCAGGCGGCTTTCGTGGAATATGGCGGCAACCGCCACGGCTTCCTGGCCTTCTCGGAGATCCACCCGGACTACTACCAGATCCCGGTCGCCGACCGTGAGGCGCTGCTCGCCGAGGAAATGGCGCTGGCCGAGGCCGACGAGGACGAGGAGGAGAAGCCCAAGCGGCGGACGCGCTCGCGCCGGCCGCGCGGCAAGCCCAAGGCCGAGGCGGCGGGCACCTCCGGGGACGCGGTGGATACCCGCGACATTCCCGGCATGGATGTGGTCGATCTGGGTGACGAGGAAGCCGAGGTGCCGGATGACGAGGCCTCGAGCCCGATGGAGCGCGTGGCCGAGACCCCGGTCGAGACGCCCACCGCCGAGGATGACGAGGAGGGCGAGCCCGAGGCGCCGGCCGCCGAAAAGGACGTGCCCTACGACGCCGTCGACGATGCGTCCGATCGCGACGACACGATCGAGTCCGTCGCCGAGGAGGACGTCGCCGAGGAGATCCGCGCGCCGCGCCGTCCGAAGCTCCGCAAGTACAAGATCCAGGAGGTCGTCAAGGTCCGGCAGATCCTGCTCGTGCAGGTCGTCAAGGAAGAGCGCGGCAACAAGGGCGCGGCGCTGACCACCTATCTCTCGCTCGCCGGCCGCTATTGCGTCTTGATGCCGAACACCGCCCGGGGCGGCGGCATCAGCCGCAAGATCACCAATGCCGCCGACCGCAAGAAGCTCAAGGAGATCGCCTCCGAGATCGACGTGCCGCGCGGCGCCGGGCTGATCGTCCGGACCGCCGGCGCGAAGCGCACCAAGACCGAGATCAAGCGCGACTACGAATATCTGCAGCGGCTCTGGGAGCAGATCCGCGAGCTGACGCTGAAGTCGATCGCGCCGGCGAAGATCTACGAGGAGGGCAACCTCATCAAGCGGTCGATCCGCGATCTCTACAACCGCGATATCGACGAGGTCTTCGTGGAGGGCGAAGGCGGTTACCGCACCGCCAAGGACTTCATGAAGATGATCATGCCGTCCCACGCCAAGAACGTGAAGCTCTACACCGAGCCGATGCCGCTCTTCGCGCGCTACCAGGTGGAAAGCTACCTGGGCGGCATGTTCAACCCGACGGTGCAGCTCAAGTCGGGCGGCTATATCGTGATCGGCGTCACCGAGGCGCTGGTGGCGATCGACGTGAACTCCGGAAGGGCCACCAAGGAAGGCTCGATCGAGGACACCGCGCTCAAGACCAATCTCGAGGCGGCCGACGAGGTGGCGCGGCAATTGCGCCTGCGCGACCTCGCGGGGCTGATCGTGATCGACTTCATCGACATGGAGGAGCGCAAGAACAACGCCGCCGTCGAGAAGCGCCTGAAGGACAAGCTCAAGACCGACCGGGCCCGCATCCAGGTGGGCCGGATCTCGGGCTTCGGCCTTCTGGAGATGTCGCGGCAGCGGCTGCGCCCGGGGATGCTCGAGGCGACGACCCAGCCCTGTCCTTCCTGCCACGGCACCGGCCTCGTCCGCTCGGACGATTCGCTCGGCCTGACGATCCTGCGGCAGATCGAGGAAGAGGGCACCCGCCGCCGCGCCCGCGAGGTGCTGATCAAGGCGCCGGTCGCCATCGTCAACTTCCTGATGAACCAGAAGCGCGAGCATATCGCGCAGATCGAGGCGCGCTACGGCATGGCGGTGCGGATCGAGGCCGATCCGTTCCTGATCAGCCCGGATTTCACGCTCGAGAAGTTCAAGACGGCGACGCGCGTGGTGCGGGAAGCCCCGCCGGTCATTTCCGCGGATGCCTCGCTGATGTCGGAGATCGACGAGGAGGCGGAAGCCGAGGAGGCCGAGATCGAGGTGGCCGAGGACGAGGCGCCCGAGGCACCCGAAGGGTCCGAGACGCAAGAGGCGGAAGCCGCGGACCAGCAGTCGGGCGGCCGCAAGCGCCGGCGCCGGCGCCGGCGGCGGCGTGGCGGCGGCCGCGATGGTGACGAGGCCCGGGGCGAGGAGGCGCGCGACGACGCGATGTCGTCCGAGCCGGCCGAAGCGGGCGATGCGGATGAGGCGCAAGAGGCCGAGCCGGTTGCAGCCGAGGCCGAACCGGAGGCCGAGGAGGAGGCGCCGAAGAAGCGGACCCGGAGCCGGCGGCGCAAGAAGTCCGAACCTGCCGAGGCGGAGGCCGAGACTGCCGACGCCGCGCCCGCAGAGGCCCCGGAGGCCGAGGCGGAACCGGCGCCCAAGCCGAAACGCACCCGCACCCGCCGGAAGAAGCCGGAGGTGGCGGAGGCCGAAGCCGAGGCCCCCGCGACAGACGATGCGCCCGGCGAAGAGGCGCCGGAACCGGTCGCCGCGCAGGAGCCTGCCCCGGAACCGGCCCCCGAGCCCGAACCGGAGCCGGTCGCCGAGGCGCCGTCCGAGCCCGCTCCGGAGCCGGAACCCGAGCCGGTCGCCGAAGCCGAGCCCGCGCCGGCGCCCGAGCCGGAACGCGTTCCGGAAATGGCCGAGGCCGCGGCGGAACCGGAACAGCCGGCGAAACCGCGCCGCAAGGGCTGGTGGTCGATGGGCCGCTAGGCCGGACTTTCGGCCCGGGCTTCCAGCCCGGGCCACGCAGCGAATTCAGCGACAAGATGGGGCTCCGCCCGTTCGGCGCTTGAAAGCTCCCCCGGAGCGTTCAGCCGCTGCGCCGCACCACGCCTCACCGCCGGAGGCGGCGCAAACGGATCCTGCGCGCGGCCGCAGGCCGCGCTCCGCCGGATCAGACCTTCCGGATGAAATGCACCTGCGCGCCGCCCTCTTCCTCGAGCCCGAGATAGGCGTTGCCGCTTTCCGCGCAGTAATGCGGCACGTCCACCACCGCCGCCGGATCGTCGGTGACGAGCCGCAGCACATCGCCCGGCGCCAGCGCGCGCAGCCGCTTCGCCGCCTTCAAGACCGGGAGCGGGCAGAGCAAGCCGCGCGCGTCGAGATCGTGATCGTGGTCCATGGCCGCGACCTAAGGACGGATGTTACATTTTGTCCACCGGCTTGTGAGACCTTGTGTGGTGACCTCGGCGCCCGGTCCCTGTAAGGGACGGGAACGCACGGGACGGGAGCCACAATGTTCGGACTGGATATCCTCGACGCGAGCCTCCTGCCGGCGCTCCTGATCGCGCTCGCCGCGGGGCTCCTGTCGTTCCTCAGCCCCTGCGTCCTCCCCATCGTGCCGCCCTATCTCGCCTATATGGGCGGGATCACGATGACCGAGATGGGCGCCGAGGGCTCGGGCCGCCGCCGGGTGGTCCATTCGGCGCTGTTCTTCGTGCTCGGCCTCTCGACGGTGTTCCTGTTCCTCGGCTTCACCGCCTCGGCCTTCGGGCGGTTCTTCCTGTCGAACCAGGATTACTTCGTCACCTTCGCGGGGATCGTCATCATGGTCTTCGGCGCGCATTTCCTGGGAATCTACCGGATCGGGGTGATGGACCGCGAGATGCGTATGGAGGCGGGCGACCGGGGCGGCTCGGCCTTCGGCGCCTATGTGCTCGGCCTTGCCTTCGCCTTCGGCTGGACCCCCTGCATCGGCCCGATCCTCGGCGCGATCCTCACCATCGCCGCCTCCGAGGCCAGCATCGCGCGCGGCACCGCGCTGCTCGCCGCCTATGCGATCGGGCTCGGGATCCCGTTCCTCCTGGTCGCGATCTGGTTCCCGCAGCTCGCGGGCGTCATGGGCTTCATGAAGCGCCACATGGACCGGATCGAGAAGGTGATGGGGCTCCTGCTCTGGACCGTGGGGCTCCTGATGCTCACCGGCAAGTTCACCGACTTCAGCTGGTGGCTGAACGAACACTTGCCGGTCCTGCAGCAGTTCGGCTGAGCCCGGAGGGCTTGCGCCTGGGTCGCCCGCCCGAGCATAGTCGCGCCGGGGGCGGGCAGCACGGAACGGGTCCATGACCGACGGAAAGCCGCATGTCTCGAAGCGCCGGGTGTTCTACATCCCGGGCTACGACCCGCATCCGCCGCGCCGCTACCGCGAGCTCTACCGGACCGAGGGCGCCGAGCAGGCGAAGATCGCGGGCTACCGGCTCGACCTCAGGCCCGCCGGCAGGGGCAATGGCTGGGAGGTGGCGGCCGAGATCGACGGGCGGCGGACAAGGGCGCGGTTCGAGGTGCTGGGCTGGGCCGACATCGTGCAGGCCACGATGGCGCAATCGCTGCCCGCGACCTATCTGCAGATGCTGCGGGTGATCTGGGTCTATGTCTCCACCGGCGCGCTCCGGCGGCTGACCTGGCTCGGCCGCGCCCCGCTCCTCGCCGCCTTCTACCCGATCATCGGTCTTCTGTTGCAGGCGCTCGCCGCCATCGTCGCGGGCCGGATTGCCGGCGGGATCGTCGCGGGCGTGTTCGGCTGGCTCTCCGACTTCGTCATCGAGGGGCTGAGCTGGGCCTGGCTCGGCTGGCTCGTGGGGCTTGCCGTGGCGGCGGCGGTGCTGGTCTGGGCGCGGCGCCGCGACGGGCGGGTCTTCGTGCATTACCTGATGCACGATTTCGCCTATTCGGTGCGCGAGAACGGGGCCTATCCGCCCGAGCTCGCGGCGCGGATCACCGCATTTGCCGAGCGCATCGGCGCGGCGCTCGAGGGCGGGGCCGACGAGGTGCTGGTCGTCGGCCATTCCTCCGGCGCGACGCTGGCGGTGAGCGCGCTGGCCGAGCTTCTGCGCTCCCGCGACCTGCCCGGGAACGGCCCCGCGCTCTCGCTCCTGTCCCTGGGTCAGGCGATCCCGATGACCTCCTTCCTGCCCGGCGCCGCCCGGCTCCGCCGCGACCTGCACGAGCTGTCCAAGGATCCGCGCCTCGCCTGGGTCGACGTCTCGGCGCCGGGCGACGGCTGCTGCTTCGCGCTGACCGATGCGGTGGCGGTTACCGGCGTGGCGCCGGCCGAGGGCAAGCTCTGGCCGCTGGTCGTCTCGGCGGCGTTCTCGCAGACGCTTTCGCCCGCGCGGCTGAAGGCCCTGAAACGCCGCTATTTCCGGCTGCATTTCCAGTATCTCTGCGCCTTCGATGACCCGTCGCGCTACGACTATTTCCGGATCACCGCCGGGCCCGAGACGCTGGCCGAACGCTTCGCCGGGCGGCCGCCCTCGGCGAGCCGGATCGACGTTCCCGCCTCGGGCCATGTCTCGATGGCGGCATGACGCTGCCGCCGAAGCCGGTGCCGCGCCGCCGCCGGGTGCCGCTCTGGCGGCATCTGCGCGCGTTCCGGCGCGACATCCTCTCGGCCCAGCCCGCGCATCTCTATGCCGCCAAGATGGCCGAGTTCCGCACGCCGTTCTTCCGCTCCTTCCTCCTGAACGAACCCGAGCTGGTCGCCGAGGTGCTGAAGGCGCGGCCCGGCGATTTCCCGAAATCCGACCGTGTGACCGAGGGGCTCCGGCCGCTCCTCGGCGACGCGGTCTTCGTCACCAACGGCGCCGCCTGGGCGCGGCAGCGGCGGATCATCGACCCGGCCTTCGAGACCGCGCGGCTTGCCGCCACGCTGCCGGCGATGCGCGCGGCGGCCGAGGCGGCGGTGGCGCGGCTCGCGCCGGGCGAGGTGGAGATCGAGGCATGGGCCTCGCACGCGACCGCCGACGTGATCTTCCGCACGCTCTTCTCGGTGCCGATCGAGCACCGGCTGGCGGCCGCGGTCTACGATGCGTTCCGCGCCTATCAGCGGAGCCAGCCGATCCTCAATCTCGGCGCCTTCCTGCCCCTGCCGCGCTGGGTGCCGCGGCTGCACCGGCGGCGGACGCTCCGGGCGGCGGGGGAGATCCGCGCGGCGCTGGTCGACCTGGTCGCGGCGCGGCGCGACGCGATCGCGGGCGGCACCGCGCCCGACGACCTCGCCACGCGGATCATGACGGCGGTGGACCCCGAGACCGGCCAGGGCTTCGGCGCCGAGGAGATGGTCGACCAGGTGGCGATCTTCTTCCTGGCCGGGCACGAGACCTCGGCGGCGGCCCTTGCCTGGGCGCTCTACCTCCTCGCCACCCATCCCGGGGCGCAGGAGGAGGTGGCGGCGGAGGGCAGGGCGTTCCTCGCCGACCCCGGGGCCCGGCTCTCGGTGCTGCCGCGAACGCGCGACGTGTTCCGCGAGACGCTCCGGCTCTACCCGCCGGTGCCGATGATGGTGCGGCAAGCCGCGCGCGCCGAGCGGTTCCGCGGCAGGCGCGTGCCCCGGGGCAGCCAGGTGGTGATCTCGCCGTGGCATCTCCATCGCAACCCGCGGCTCTGGCGCGACCCGGACGGGTTCGACCCGTCCCGCTGGGCGGGCGAGGGCGCGCCGCGCGAGGCCTATCTGCCGTTCTCCGCCGGCCCGCGCGTCTGCCCCGGCGCGGGATTCGCCATGGCCGAGGGCGCGCTGTTCCTGGCCCATGTGACGGCCGCCTGGCGGCTCCTGCCCGCGACACGGGCCGCGCCGGTGCCGGTCGCGCACCTTACGGTCCGGTCGCAAGACGGCATCTTTCTTGAGCTTTCTCCGCGGGATCGCGGCGCTGACGTCACGTAGCGGAAAAAATAGTTAACGAAGCTACAACCAATGCTTGTTGGATCGGGCGAATCACCCGAAACCGGAAACACACCGCGTGTGCGCTGCCTTCGGGGATGGCGGCAGCGAACCACTCGCACCCGGTTTTTTGACAAGTGACGCCTGTCGGAACCTGAACTGCTGCTCCATTGGGGGGAACGGTATGTTGCATTCTGCCATCCGGCATGACGAGGTGCCTCCACGCCCCGTCCTGCGCATCGCGGTGCCGATCTGGGCACCGCTTTACGGAAAGAAGATCGATACGGGGGAAAGGGCGGCGCGTCCGGCCGCCAGCCGCGAGGAGTTCAAGCGCCTGCTCGACGCGGCGCTGAATCCGAGCGACCTGATCCTGACACCGATGACGCGCCGCGAGCGCCAGCAGGTCGCGACGACGCGCAAGATCCGTTCGGCGCTCTACGGGATGAGCTAGGGCCGGTCGGCGGAGGCACCGACGCGCCGCCGCAGATCCTCGAGGACATAGACCCGGATCGCCGAGGCGAGCCCCGCCTCGGTGCCGCGCGCGGCGTCGATCTCGGCGGCCAGCGCGTTGATCGCCTTGCCTCTTTCGCGGGCGATGCGGCAGAATTCGCGCCAGAACTCATCCTCGAGCGAGACCGAGGTCCGGTGCCCCCGGAGTGTCAGCGAGCGTTTGACGGGCCGGGCGGTCATGCGTCGCCGCCCTCTCCCCCATCCCCTCTCCCGCCGGGAGTGGGGGGCCGCGAGGGATCGGGCGAGGCGCCGCCCCCCTCCGTCCGGAGGCGGGATGGGGGGGAGGGGTCGCGCCGGTGCTGATCGAGCGCGCGCGCCGACCTTTCCCGGTCTTTCTCCTCGGCCGCCTTCTGCGCCCCGGTCCGCCCGAACTTCACCGCGTTCGCATCTCCCCGGGCCCGCTTCTCGGTGCGGGCCTTGTCCTTGCGGAACCGGTTCAGGTTGACGGGCTTCTCCATGCCCAGAGGTGGTCCTCCAGTTCCACCCGCGAGTCCAGCGTATTGTTCGTGCGCGGCGGCTGGCCGCGAGCCGTGAAACGGTGGCGCTTGGGGAGAATTTCGGAGGCTGGAAGCGCTCGCATGGCCTGTAGCGGACAGTCAGTGTGTTCCACCGGTCGTGCGTGGGCTCCCCGCCCGGAATCAAGGCCCGCAGGGCCGCCGGGCGAGCGCCTGCCCGTCCCCACGGGCTGGCGCTCTGGTGATGTCCCGCGCCGAACGGATGTACGACGGGCTGGCGCCATAAAGCGCACCGATCAGCCGTCGCAGCGCCATCCCACGGGCAGGCGCTCGCCCGGCGCCATCGGCGCCATTCGGGCGGGGGCATTGTGCGGACGAGCGGAGCTTCCGCCGGATCACCCGGGTCCGGAACGCCCCCGGGCCGTCACTTCGGCCCGATCATCTGCTCCGGGCGCACCACCGCGTCGAAGGTCGCCTCGTCGACGAAGCCGAGCGCGATGGCCTCTTCCTTGAGCGTGGTGCCGTTCCTGTGCGCGGTCTTGGCGACCTTGGTGGCGTTGTCGTAGCCGATGGTGGGCGCGAGCGCGGTGACCAGCATCAGGCTTTCCTTCATCAGCTTGTCGATCCGTTCGACATTGGCCTTGGTGCCCACCACCATGTTGTCGGTGAAGGCCGAGGCGCTGTCGCCCAAGAGCTGCATCGACTGGAGCACGTTGTAGCTCATCATCGGGTTGTAGACGTTCAGCTCGAAATGGCCCTGGCTTCCGGCGAAGCCCACGGCGGCGTCGTTGCCCATGACATGGGCGCAGACCATCGTCAGCGCCTCGGCCTGGGTCGGGTTCACCTTGCCGGGCATGATCGAGGAGCCGGGCTCGTTCTCGGGCAGGATCAGCTCGCCCAGGCCCGAGCGGGGGCCGGAGCCGAGGAGCCGCATGTCGTTGGCGATCTTGAACAGGCTCGCCGCGACGGTCTTCAGCGCGCCCGAGAACATCACCATCGCGTCATGGGCGGCGAGCGCCTCGAACTTGTTCGGCGCGGTGACGAAGGGCAGGCCGGTGATCTCGGCCATGTTCCGCGCGACCATCTCGGCCCAGCCGGGCTTGGTGTTCAGCCCGGTGCCGACGGCGGTGCCGCCCTGGGCCAGTTCGTAGATGTCGCCGAGGCAGGCCTCGACGCGCTCGATGCCCTTCTTCACCTGGTGGGTGTAGCCGGAGAATTCCTGGCCGAGCGTGAGCGGCGTCGCGTCCTGGGTATGGGTGCGGCCGATCTTGATGATGTCCTTGAACTCCTCCGACTTCGCGGCGAGCGCGGCGTGGAGCTTTTTCAGCCCCGGCAGCAGAACGTCGCGCGCCTGCATCGCGATGCCCACATGCATCGCGGTCGGGAAGGTGTCGTTCGAGGACTGGCCCATGTTGCAATGGTCGTTCGGGTGGACCGGCGTCTTCGAGCCCATCGCGCCGCCCAGCATCTCGATGGCGCGGTTCGAGATCACCTCGTTGGCGTTCATGTTCGACTGGGTGCCCGAGCCGGTCTGCCAGACGACGAGCGGGAAGTTGTCGTCGAACCTGCCGTCGATCACCTCGGTCGCGGCGGCGATGATCGCGTCGGCGAGCTCGGGCGGGAGCGTGCCGAGCTCCCTGTTGGCCATCGCGCAGGCCTTCTTGACCACGCCAAGCGCGCGGATGATCGGCACCGGCTGGCGCTCCCAGCCGATCGGGAAATTCAGGATCGAGCGCTGGGTCTGGGCGCCCCAGTACTTGTCGGCGGGCACTTCGAGCGGGCCGAAGCTGTCGGTTTCGGTGCGGGTCTCGGCCATTTGGTCCTCCGGCATCTGTCCGGTGTGACGGATAGCGGGCGAGGGCGCGGCGGGCAATGCGTCGAATGGCCAGTTGGCGGTCGGGGTTTCGATTTGCGCCGTTTCGAATGTCGCGCTATGGTTGTATAGCAGCAGCTTTAGCAGGTAACGCGTGCAGGAGGGGCTCTCGATCGGCGATGCGGAGAGCATCGCACTTCGTCCTGACCGACGATCTTTCGGCACCGCGCTTGCCGGTACGGTCGCCCTGATCGCGCTTTCGGTGCTGATCCTCGGCTGGGTCCTCGGGATCGACGCCTTCCGCCGGATCGCGCCCGGCTATCCGGCGATGGTGCCCGCCACCGCCGCCGACATTCTCCTCGGCAGCATCGGCGCGCTCGCGCTCTACCGGCGCGCGGCGCGCTGGATCATCCTGACCGCGGCATCCGCGATCGTCGTTTTGGTGATCGTCAACCTCAACACCCCGCTTCTGCCGGCCGAGTACCGGAGCCGCGACGGCATGTCCGTCGCGAGCATGCTCGCGGCGCTCCTTCTCGCGACCGGTCTCGCGATGCGGAGCTTCCGCATCCATGGCGTCGCGATCATCTGCACGACGCTGGCCTCGGCGCTCATCTCGGTCTGCCTCATCGGCTACCTGTTCGATGCCCAGGACCTGTTCGACAATCCGGTCTACACCAAGATGGCCCTGCACACGGCCATCGCCTATCTCGCGCTGCACGGTTCGCTCCTGCTCTCGGAGCCCGGCAAGGGCTGGATCGGGGTGCTGCTCGGCCCCGAGACCGGCAGCCAGATGGCGCGCCGCGTGCTGCCGGTGATCATCGCGGCGACGCTGGTCTTCTGCATGTTCACCAAGCGCGCCGTCGAGACCCACTACATGACCGTGGGCTTTCGGCTGGCGCTGCTGACCTATCTCATCATCGCCGCGGCGGCGGTGGCGGTGATCGGGTTCGCCTATCTTGCCAACCTGGCCGAACGGCGGAGCGTGGCGGCGGAGGCCGATTACATCAAGAGCGAACTCCGGCGGAAGGAGATGGAGCTCGCGGCCGAGCGGGCGCAGAAGGTCGAGGCGCTGGGTCTTCTCGTCGCCGGGGTGGCGCATGATTTCAACAACACGCTGAGTGTGGTCCTCGGCAATCTGGAGCTGATGGAGGCCAATCCCGATGCGGAGCAGCGGCAGGGTTATCTCGCGGAATCGATAGCGGCGGCGAACCGGGCGGCGCTTCTCACCCAGCAGCTCCTCGCCTATGGCCGGAAATCCCGGCTCTCGCCGCGCCTGGTGCGGATGGACGACGCGCTGGACCCCGCCCTGACCATGTTCCGCCGGGTCTGTCCGGCCAGTATCGAGATCTCGCGGGACCTCGCCTTCGGCGAAGCGGTGGTCCGGCTCGACGCCGTGGCGTTCCAGCAGGCGGTGCTGAACATCCTGATCAACGCCCGCGATGCCATCGAGGGCGGCGGCACCATCACGGTCATCGGCCGCGCCGGGCCGATGACGGCGCAGGACGTCGCGGGCATCGGCGGCACGGACACGCTCGCGCCGGGAGCCTATGCCACGATCACCGTCCGGGATACCGGTGTCGGGATGGATCCGGACACCGCGCGCCGGGCCGCCGAGCCGTTCTTCACCACGAAGCAATCCGGGTCGGGCACCGGGCTCGGCCTCTCGACCGTCTCGGGTTTCTGCCGCCAGTCGGGCGGGGGCATGCGGATCGAAAGCTCGCCCGGGCACGGCACCGATGTGATCCTGGCGTTCCCGGTGGTGGAACGGCCGAAGGACGAGGACCTGCCCACGGAGGTCGCGACGACGCGCCATGTCGCGTGCGGCGGGATCCTCGTCGTGGACGACGACGAACCGGTGCATCGCGTGATCGCGAACCAGCTCGAGCTCGATGGCCACAGCGTGCGCGTCGCCGGCGATGCGGAAGAGGCGCTCGCGCTCCTGCGGGAGGGGCTGCGGCCGGAGCTGGTCATCGCCGATATCATCATGCCCGGCGCGATGCAGGGCTACGATCTCGCCGCGCGGATCCGGCAGCGTTATCCGGGCCTGCCGGTGCTCCTGATGTCGGGCTATGATTCGGCGGCGAACCGCGAGAAGCTGGCCACGATCGGCGATGTGCCGTTCCTGCAGAAACCGATCAATCTCGGCGTGTTGCGGGCCGCTGTCAGGCAGGCGCTGGGGGAGCCGGATCAGGGTGCCGGCGCCTGACCTTCGCGGCACGGCGCGAGGAGCGCGAAGCCGAGCGCGAGCGGCAGGAGCCCCTGCCAGTAGAAATAGGGCCCGTCGACAAGGGCGGCGGCGAGGAAGGCGCTGACCAGGGCGAGGCCCGTGGCATGGAGAGGATCGCCGCTTGCGCGGGCGCGGAGCAGCCAGCGGATCCAGGCGGCGGCGCAGGCGAGGATCGCCGCGACGGTTCCCGGCCAGCCGAGCGCCAGCGCCGCCTCGACGACGAAGTTGTGGGCGTGCAGATGCGCGACCTTCTCTCCGGCGGCGGCGAGGATCCAGTGGACCTGAGCCATGCCATGGCCGAGCAGCGGTGCCTCGGCGGACGCGCCCATGAGGATGCGCCAGATCGCCAGCCGTCCGGAGGCGAGCGTGTCGGCCGAAGCGCTTTCGCCCAGGTCGGTGAGCCGTCCGAAGAGGCCGAACTCGGCGGAAACGCCGGGCAGGAGGCTTGCCGCCAGCGCGCCGGCGACCAGCGCGGCGAGGAGGGCGAGGAGGCCGGGGCGGAGCGTCGGCAGGAAGAGGGCGAGGACCGGCAGCGGCAGGACCAGCGCCGCCAGCGCGCCGCGCCCGCCCGACCAGAACATCGCCGCCGCCATCGCGACCATCGCCGCGAAGAGGCGCGCGCGGGCGCGTCCGGTTTCGCCGGCCCAGAGCCCGGTGGCGGCGGCGAGGCCGAGCGTCAGCGAGAAGCCGAGGATGCGGATATGGGTGAAGCCGGCGAGGTCGAGCTTGCCGAAGCCTTCGGGCCAGCTTGCGGCGCGGGCCAGCGTCATCGGCAAGAGTGCGGCCGCGATGCCGAGGACGAGCGCCAGCGCCATCTGCCGGCCGAGCGCGGTGCCGCCGGTCCGGACGAGCCCGGCGAGCGCCAGCGCCACCGCCGCGGCCAGCGCAACCTCGAAAAGCCGGAGGAAACCGTAGGCCGGATCTGTGGCGCGCAGGAGCGTCGCGAGCGAGGCCCAGAGGAACAGGGCCAGCGTGGCGAGGGCGAGCAGGCGGCCGCTGCGGTCGAGCCGCGGTGTCTGACCGCGCGCGGCGAGGAACCCCGTGCCCGCCAGCGCCAGCAATGCGGCGGCCACCGGTATCGGCATCGCCCAGAGCGCGGCCTCGGGCGGCAGCGCCATGAGCCCGTCATGGAGCACCATGACGGAGGGGAGGAGGGCCAGAATCGAAAGGGCGACGCCGGGCGCCAGGCTCCGGCCCGCGGGAAGCGCGCTGTCCATGGGGCGGTCCTGCCATGGGAGCGTGGCGAGAATATGGACAACGGCAGGGAGATGCGGGGAATTGCATCGCTTGGAGCGAGCGCCCTCGCAACAGCTATGCCCCGCCCGGGACAAGGCCCGCAGGGCCGCCGGGCGAGCGCCTGCCCGTGTCACGCCAGAGGCGTGCCTCCGGCACGACCGGGCTGGCGCTCTGGTGACATCCCGCGCCGAACGGCTGTACGGCGGGGTTGCACCATAAATCGCCCCGATCAACCGTTGCGGCGCCATCCCACGGGCAGGCCCCCGCCCGGCTTGCGCCACGTTGGACGGTCAGAAAGGCAGCCAGAGCGGCCGTTTCCGCGCGGGCCGATCCAGCGCCTATTCTTCCTCGATCAGATCCCGCACCGCCGCTGGGAAATCGAGCGCGTGGTCGAACTGCCCGGACTTCAGGAATTCCATCACCTCGGCGATCACCACCGGGTCGTTCATCATGAAGGTATGGGTGACCGGCAGCACGATATGGTCTGCGAGCCCCGGCATCAGCGTGCTCGCGACCGAGACCTTGCCGTCGTCGGGGCCCTTGATGATGCGCGAATAGACCGGGTTCAGCGTCCGGTCGCCGGCGATGACGCCGATCGAGACATCGGGCATGCTGAGCAGGTTCGGCAGCGCGTCGGGGCCGGTGCCGAGCTCCATCCCCGCCGGCCCGGTCATCCAGCGGAACGCGCCGAGATCGCCGAAAGCGTCCACCAGTTCGGAGCCGTGGTTCGGCGGCGCCAGCATCACCACGCGGCCCATGGTCTCGGGCCGGTGGTCCTCGAGCCAGGCGCGGGCGAGGATGCCGCCCATGGAATGGGTCACGAAATGGGTGCGGTCGCTGCCGCATTCGGCGACCGATCTGGGCACCGCGCGGGCGACGAGCTCCTCGACCGACAGGTCGGTCGAGGGGTAGGTGTGGTTCACCACCTTGTAGCCCGCCCCTTCGAGCGCGCGTTCCATCACGAAGAACGAGGCCGCGCTGCGTGCCAGCCCGTGCAGGAGCACCACGCAATCGGCGCGGGCGGGGGCGGGAGAGAGGAGAGGCAGGGCCGCGACGAGGCCGGCGAGGAGGGAGGCGGGGCGCAAGGTCATTTCCCCTATCTAGGGCGTGCGTTCCGGGTTTGCGAGGCCCCGCTTGACCCGGGCAGCGGCAGCGGCGATGGGTGGGCGATGATCGGGGCAGCGAAACACGGACGGGGCGGGACATGGCGCTGAAACTGCACGCGCTTTCCGACCTCCTGACGCTCGAGGCCGACACGGTGATCGACGTGCGCGCGCCCGCGGAATTCGCCGAGGATCACCTGCCGGGCGCGATCAGCCTGCCGGTGCTCGACGACGCGGAACGCGCCCGGGTCGGCACGATCTACAAGCAGGAAAGCCCGTTCAAGGCGCGCAAGATCGGCGCCGCGCTGGTGGCGCGCAACGCCGCGCGGCATATCGAGACGGCGCTGGCCGAGAAGGGCGGCGGCTGGCGGCCGCTGGTCTATTGCTGGCGGGGCGGGCAGCGCTCGGGATCCTTCGCCGCGATCCTGGCGCAGATCGGCTGGCGCACCGAGCTTATCGAGGGCGGCTACCGGAGCTACCGGCGGCTTGTGGTAAAGGCGCTCTACGAAGAGCCCTGGCCGACGCGGCTCCTGGTGCTGGACGGCAATACCGGCACCGCCAAGACGGCGCTTCTGGCCCGGCTCGCGGCGCGCGGCGCGCAGGTGATCGACCTGGAGGGCCTTGCGCGGCACCGGGGCTCGGTGCTGGGGCCCGATCCGCGCGGCCAGCCCTCGCAGAAGGCGTTCGAGAGCGGCATCGCCATGGCGCTCGCCGGATGCGACCCGGCGCGGCCGGTGGTGGTCGAGGCGGAATCGAGCAAGGTGGGCGACCTGATCGTGCCGCCGAGCCTCTGGGCGCTCTTGCGCGCGGCGCCCCGGCTGGTGATCGAGGCGCCCGTCCCGGCCCGGGCCGAATACCTCGCCCGCGCCTATGGCGACCTCACCGCCGATCCCGAGCGGATTGCGGCGCTGCTGGCGCTGCTCCGGCCGTTTCACGGGGCCGAGCGGGTGGAAGCCTGGCAGGCGATGGCGCGCGAGGGCGCCCATGTGGAACTCGCGGCCAAGCTGGTCGAATGCCACTACGACCCGCGCTACGCCAGGTCGCGCGGGCGCTGGGAAGGCGCGGTGCGCGCAGTGCTTCGGAGCGAGAGCCTCGACGCCGCCGCCCTGGAGACGCTGGCCGACGCGGCGATGGCGGCGCTTGCCGCGGAGGGGCCGACCCAAGGCTGATGGCGTTTTCACCCTTGCGCCGCTAGAATGGGCGCGGAACCCAGGGGAGGACGGCGCTGACACGGGGAGCGGCATTCCGGTTCGACCTCAAGGAGGTCAATGGCGCGCTGGGCGATCTCGGCACGCTGCTGCCGTTGATGCTCGGCTGCCTCGCCGTGGCCGGGCTGTCGCCGGTGCCGGTCCTCGCCGGTTTCGCCGCCTTCTACATCGCCAGCGCCGTCACCTACCGCCTGCCGATCCCGGTCCAGCCGATGAAGGCGGTCGCGGCGCTGCTGATGACCCAGGCGGTCGCGCCGGGCATGCTGGCGGCGAGCGGCGTGATGATCGGCGCGGTGCTGATCCTCCTCGCGCTGACCGGGCTCGCCGACCGGCTCGGGCGGCTGGTGCCGCAATCGGTGCTGGCGGGGCTCCAGCTCGGTCTCGGCCTCTCGCTCGCGCTCGTGGCGCTGCGGCTGATCGGGACGAGCCCGCTTCTGGGCCTCACCGTCGCCGCGCTGCTGGCGGCGCTCCTCGCCCTGCCGCGCCTGCCGGGGGCGGCGATCGGGCTTGGCGCGGCGATCGGGCTCGGCGCGCTCACCGGCGCGCCCGCGCTGTCGCTGCCGGAAGGGCTCCATTCGGGGCTGGCCTTCGTATGGCCGGGGCTCGACGATTTCGCGCAGGGCGCCACCCGGGTCGCGCTGCCGCAGCTCGCGCTGACGCTCACCAATGCGGTGTTCCTGACCGCGCTGGTGGCGGGCGACTATTTCGGGCCCTCCGCCGCGCATGTCACCCCGCGCCGGCTGGCGCT
This sequence comes from Paracoccaceae bacterium, assembly GCA_003605175.1. GTDB lineage: Bacteria > Pseudomonadota > Alphaproteobacteria > Rhodobacterales > Rhodobacteraceae > Ovoidimarina. The sequence continues at coordinate 98,474 of QWDA01000002.1, forward strand.
GAGTTCGGGGCTCGCCAATCTCCTCCTGGCGCCGTTCGGCGCGCTGCCGATGTGCCACGGGGCAGGGGGCGTCGCCGCGCATCACCGCTTCGGCGCGCGCTCGGGCACCGCGCCCCTCCTGCTCGGCCTCGCGCTGCTGGCGCTTGCGGCTCTCCCGGCGGGCACCGCCTTCGCGATCCTCGGCGCCATCCCCGCGGCGGGCCTCGGTGCCCTGCTGCTCGTCGCCTCCGCCGAACTGGCGCTGTCGCGGCGGCTCCTGGATTGCAGGCCCTCCTGCCGCCCGGTGATCGCCCTCGCCGCAGCGGCGACGCTCCTGGCCGATCCGATGTGGGGCCTCGTCGCCGGCACGGGTGCCGAGGCAGTCCGGATCTGGCTGGTTCGGCGCGTGCGGGCCTGACCGATGGTCTCCGCGATCCGACGCGGCCGCCCCAGGGAGAAAAGCGCATGACGAAATATCTCATCTCGTTTCCGAGCGAGGCGATGGTGCTCACCGAGGAGGAGTTTCCGGCGGTCGTCGCCGAGTCGCATGCGGTGATCGCGGCGGCGAAGGCCGTGGGGGTTTACGTGTTCGCCGGCGGTATCGCGGAGCAGGTCGATCCGGTGCTGGTCTCCGGCGACGGGGCAGTGTCGTCCGAGCTCTATCCGGGCAGCCGGCTGTCCGGCGGCTTCGCGGTGCTGGAGGTGCCGACCCGCGCGGAGGCCGAGGACTGGGCGCGGAAGTTCGCGGCGGCCTGCCGCTGCGCGCAGGAGCTTCGCGAGTTCATGTACGACCCGGCGAGTTAGGGTGGCCCAGGTTCGGCGGACCGACGCACCGGCCGTAAGTCATCCAGATGGCGCTCGCACGGGCAGCCTTTGGCGCTGCTCGGGCGGGGGCAATGAGCGACCGTTGAAAGGCGGCAGCCGCGGCGCTGCATTCGGTCTGGAACCTCCGCCATCGACGAAAAAGGCCGGGGAACTGGCCCCGGCCCTGTACTGTCCCTGCCGCGTTGTCGCGGTTCAGATCACCACCACGTCCAGCGGCGGGAAGCCGTTGAAACCGACCGAGGAATAGCTCGACGTATAGGCGCCGCAGGAGCGGATGATCATGCGGTCGCCCGCCTTGAGGCCCTGCGGAAGGTCCACCATGCGCTTTTCATAGAGCACGTCGGCGCTGTCGCAGGACGGGCCGGCGAGGATGCAGGGGCCATGCGCCTCGTGGTCGCGGTCGGTGATGAACTGGTAGCGGATCGCCTCGTCCATCGTCTCGGCGAGACCCGAGAACTTGCCGATGTCGAGATAGACCCAGCGGTGCAGGTCGTTGTCCGATTTGCGCGACACGAGCAGCACCTCGGCCGCGATCATGCCGGCTTCCGCGACGAGGCCGCGGCCGGGCTCGGCCATGATCTCGGGCACCTCGCCGAAACGGTCGTGGATCAGCTCCATCACGCGGGCGGCATAGGCGGTCGGGTGCTGGACTTCCTCGCCGTAGAAGGCCGGAAAGCCGCCGCCGATGTTCAGCAGCGTGAGGCCGAAACCGGCCGCCTGCGCCTCGGCCCAGATCTGCGCGATCTGGTCGAGCGTCGCGGTCCACATTTCGGCGCGCTTGGTCTGCGAGCCGACATGGAACGAGAAACCCACCGGATCGAGGCCGAGCTCGCGGGCAAGGCCGAGCAGCGCCAGCGCCTTGTCGCGGGCGCAGCCGAACTTGCGGCTGAGCGGCCAGTCAGCCTCGGAGGCGTCGACGATCAGGCGAATATAGACCCGCGCGCCGGGCGCGTGCTCGGCGATCTTCTCGAGCTCTTCCTCGGCATCGGCCGCGAACAGGTCGATCCCGACATTGTACGCGAAGGCGATGTCGGCGGGCCGCTTCACGGTGTTGCCGAAGCTGATATCCTCGGGCGCCGCGCCGAGCGACAGGCAGAGCTCGATCTCGCCGCGCGAGGCCGCATCGAAATGCGCGCCGAGCCGCACCAGGCGCTCGACGATCTCGCGGGCCGGGTTCGCCTTCACCGCATAGTGCACGCGGGCGCGGCCGAGGCCCTGGGCAAGCGCCTGGTACTGGGCTTCAACCTGGTTGATATCGAGCACCAGCGTCGGGCGCTCGAACTGGGTCTGACGGATGAAGGCTTCGATACGGGTGGGCGCAGCGGGACGGCCCACCAGGGCGGCGGCAGTAGCGTACATGGTCATCTCCAATAGACCCGGCCATATATGACCGCTCAGTTCCAAGGGAGACGTTACCGTCGCTACATAAACGCGAGCCGGATGTGCCGGCTGGCCAGAGGCGCGTGCGTTGGCGTCTTGCGGGGCCATTTGGAGAATCGCGGCCGAGTTTTCAAGAAAAAAATTGTGACAATTCGTGGCACGGCGGATTGTTGCGGCAGCGCATCACGCTGCGGCCCGGCGCGGGGGCCTGCGGGCCCCGGGCCGGAAACATGCGCGGGCGACGCTCATGCCGATTGCGCCAGGAGGCGCGCGTTGCCGCCCGCTGCCGTGGTGTCCACGCAGAGATGGCGCTCCACCACGACGCGTTCCTCGAGATCGTCCTCCGACAGAAGCGGCACGATCGGCCCGTCGCGGCGGGCGAGGGCGGCGCGGGCGCGGCGCAGGTCGTCCGTGTCGGAGGCGGCCAGCGCCACCGCGTCGATGCCCGTCAGCTCCGTCAGGGCGTCGCGGTCGAGTACGCCCGCGATCTCGCCCTTGCCGTCGGCGCCCGGCGCCACCACCACCGCCGGGCAGCCGGCGCCGCGGGCGATCCGGGCCTGCCGGTGCGCCAGTTCCAGCGTCGGGCCGAGGCAGAGCACGGTTCCGCGCGGATGCACCGAGAGCCGGTTCGATTCGCCGGTCGGCCCGGGCAGGCTCTCGGCCGACAAGGGCCCGTTCGCCGGGCGCCCCGCCGCCGTCAGCGCCGCCTGCACCGCGTCGACCGGGGCGGGGGGCGCGGCGGGGCCCTCGGCGAGGCGGCGGCCCGGCCGGGCGAAGCGCGGCACATAGTTCGGCCCGCCGGCCTTCGGTCCGGTGCCCGAGAGCCCCTCGCCGCCAAAGGGCTGCGACCCCACGATGGCGCCGATCTGGTTGCGGTTCACGTAGAGGTTCCCGACCTTCAGCCGCCGCGCGACCTGGTCGACCCGGTCGTCGATCCGGCTGTGGATCCCGAAGGTGAGGCCGTATCCGGAGGCGTTCACCGCATCGACCACCGCGTCGAGTTCGCCGGCCCTGAACGTCGCCACATGCAGGATCGGCCCGAAGACCTCGCGCTCCAGATCCGCGATCCCGCCGACCCGGATAACCGCCGGGCCGACGAAATGGCCGGCCCCGGGCGCCGCGAGCTGTTTCAGGAGCCGCCCCTCGGCCTTGGCCTGCGCCACATGGGCGTCGATGCCGGTCTTGGCAGCCGCGTCGATCACCGGGCCGAGATCGGTCGCCATGTCCCAGGGATCGGCGACGCGCAGCTCGTCCATCGCGCCGAACAGCATCGTGAGCAGCGTGTCCTTCACATCCTCCTGTACATAGAGCAGGCGCAGCGCCGAGCAGCGCTGGCCGGCCGACTGGAAGGCCGAGGCGACGATGTCGCGCACCGCCTGTTCCGGCAGCGCGGTGGAATCGACCACCATCGCGTTGAGCCCGCCGGTCTCCGCGATGAGCGGCGCGGCCGGATCCATACTGGCGGCCATGGCGCGGTTGATCGCCTGCGCGGTCGCGGTGGAGCCGGTGAAGCAGACCCCGGCGATGCGGGCATCCGAGGTCAGCGCGCGGCCGACCACCGGGCCGAGGCCGGGCAGGAGCTGCAGCGCGGTTCTCGGGACGCCGGCCTCGTGCAGGCAGGAGACGGCCAGATGCGCGATGAGGCCGGTGCTCTCGGCCGGCTTGGCGAGCACGCCGTTGCCGGCGGCCAGTGCGGCGGCGATCTGGCCGGTGAAGATCGCGAGCGGGAAATTCCAGGGGGAGATGCAGGTGAAGATCCCGCGCGCCGGGGCGTCGAGCTCGCGGCCGCGCGCGGCGTAGTAGCGCAGGAAGTCCACCGCCTCGCGCAGCTCGGCGATGGCATCGCGGGTGGTCTTGCCGGCCTCGCGGGTCAGAAGCGCGAAGATCTCGCCGAAGCGCGCTTCGTAGAGCTCGGCGGCTTGCGACAGCACGCGGGCGCGCTCCGCTGCCGGCGCGTCCCAGGGACGGGCGGCGGCGAGCGCGGTCTCCACGTCGGCCTCGCTCGCAAGCCGGACGGTGCCCACCGCCTCGGCAAGCTCCGCCGGGTTTCGGATGTCCATGGTTTCGCTTCCCTGCACCTCGCCCGCGATCAGCGGACCCGCCGACCAGGCCACCGCCGCATGCGACGCCCGGGCGGCGTGGATCTCGTCGAGATCGGTGCGGTCGTGCAGGTCCCAGCCGCGCGAATTGGCGCGCTCGGGGCGGAACAGGTCGGCCGGAGCGATCACCGCGCGGTTGTCGCCGGCGCGCGCCAGCGTGTCGAACGGATCGGCCGCGACCGTTTCGGCGGGCACGTCCGCGTCGACGATCTGGTTCACGAAGGAGGAGTTCGCGCCGTTCTCGAGGAGCCGGCGCACGAGATAGGCGAGGAGGTCGCGATGGGCGCCCACCGGGGCGTAGATCCGGCAGCGCGCGCCCTCGGCGCGGTGGACCTTGTCGTGCAGGCTCTCGCCCATGCCGTGCAGGCGCTGGAATTCGTAGGCCGCCTTCGGCGCGCCCATCTCGAGGATCGCGGCGACGGTATGGGCGTTGTGGGTGGCGAATTGCGGGTAGATCCGGTCGGTCATGCCCAGAAGCTTCTGCGCGCAGCAGAGATAAGCGACGTCGGTCGCCGCCTTGCGGGTCCAGACCGGGAAACCCTTCAGCCCCTCGACCTGGCTGCGCTTGATCTCGGTGTCCCAGTAGGCGCCCTTCACGAGGCGCACCATGAACCTGCGGTCGAGCGTCTCGGCCAGCGCGTGGAGCCAGTCGAGCACCGCCGGGGCGCGTTTGCCATAGGCCTGCACCACCACGCCGAACCCGTCCCATCCGGCGAGGCGTTCGTCGCGCGCCACCGCTTCGATCACGTCGAGCGAGAGGTCGAGCCGGTCGGCTTCCTCGGCGTCGATATTGAGCCCCATCCCGGCCGCGCGGGCCTGGAGCGCGAGCTCGAGCGTGCGCTCCACGAGCTCGGTCATCACGCGGTCCGTCTGGCTCTCCTCGTAGCGCGGATGCAGGGCGGAGAGCTTGATCGAGATGCCGGGGCCGGTCCGCAGATCGCCGGTCGTCTCCTTCGCGAGCCGCGCGATGGCCTCGGAATAGGCCTTGAAATAGGCGTCGGCGTCCTCCGCCGTCCGCGCCGCCTCGCCCAGCATGTCGTAGGAATAGGAATAGCCCTCCGCGACCCGCTTGCGGCCGCGCTTCAGTGCCGCCTCGATGGTCTCGCCCAGGACGAATTGCGCGCCCATCTCGCGCATTGCACGGCTGACGGCGGCGCGGATCACCGGCTCGCCCAGACGGCGGATCGCGTCTTTCAGCACATGCGCGACGCCGCGCCCTTCCTGCAGCACCTTGCCGGTGAGCAGGAGGCCCCAGGTCGAGGCGTTGACGAGCGGCGAGGAGGATTTGCCCAGATGCGCGCTCCATTCCGACGGCGCGATCTTGTCTTCGATCAGCGCGTCGATCGTGTCGGCATCGGGCACGCGCAGGAGCGCCTCGGCGAGGCACATCAGCGCGATGCCCTCCTCGGTCGAGAGACCGTATTCGGCGAGGAACACCTCCATCAGGCCGGGATCGTCGTCGGCACGGATCGCCTCCACCAGCTTCGCGCCGCGCGCGACGGCGGACTTGCGCAGTTCGGGCGTGATCCCCGACGCGCCGGCCAGGCGCTCGAGCAGCAGCGCCTCGTCGGCGAGATGGTCTTCGCGCATCCGGGCGCGGGCGTCTGCGAGCTTGTCCATGAGCGGCCTCCAATCCTGATGGCCCTCTTTAGCATAGCGCCCACAGGCGATCCGACCAATCTCTGGCGTTTCACGGGACATACGTCTATTGTTCAGGTAATTTACGGGCCGAAGGATGATGAAAATCGACATGGATAGCCGAATTGACCGAATAGACCGGAAAATCCTGGACGAACTGACCCGCGACGGCCGGATTTCGGTCACCGAACTGGCGCGGCGGGTAGGGCTCTCGAAGACCCCCTGCCAGATCAGGATGCGCCGTTTGCAGGAGGAAGGCTACATCACCGGCTTCCGCGCGGTGCTGGACCCGGCAAAGCTCGGCCGCGACCATGTGGCCTTCACCGAGGTGCGCCTTTCGGACACGACCGAAAAGAGCCTCGGCGCGTTCAATGCCGCCGCAAGGAAGGTACCCGAGATCGAGGAATGCCACATGATCGCGGGGTCGTTCGATTACCTGCTCAAGGTCCGGACCCGCGACATGCGCGACTACCGCCACGTGCTGGGCGAGGTGATCTCGGCGCTGCCGCATGTCGCCGCGACCTCGAGCTACGTGTCGATGGAGGCGGTGAAGGACGATGCCGCCACCACGGGCGCGGGTCTCGGCCAAACCTGACGGATCCGGCGGGATTCTGCCGCAAGAAGGTACGACTTGTGAATGGAGGCCATGGGAAACCTTTTTGTTTCAGGGCCTTGCTTGCGGCGGCGACCATGCTTTCGCCGGACGACCACTCCAAATTTATCAATGCTTCGCCATCATCGTGCCGCGTTGCTCTGCGAGCTTGCGCGCGGGATGAACAAAGGAGCCGGTAGGAGATGCGTCGCCTGCCATCGACCCTCTACGAGATTCTGGACCCGCGGAAGGTGCTTCTCGCGGCGCTTCTCGTCGCGGCCGGCGGGCTGTTCCTGACCTATGCCGAGGTGCAGAACCAGGCCGACCGCGAGCTGGCGCTCCGGCAGGGGCCGCCCGCGCCGGTCCTGATCCAGGATTTCGACCCGGAATCCGACATCGCGGCCGCCGGCGAGGTGCGGATGTTCGGCGAGATCGACATGTCGGCCGCCGTCACGCTGCCGGTCCGGCACAGTGATCCCCAGGCCTGGGTACGGCTGGTGCCGGTGTTTCCGGTCAGCGATATCGGTGCCGCGCTCCTGGCCGAACGCGAGGGCAAGGACGCCGGCGTGCTCAAGGCCCAGGTCGAGCGGCGGGTCGTCGCCGGCGTGCCGAATCTCTCGGCGGCGGGTGTGATCGTCATCCCGATCTCCGGGCCGGACGCGGTGCCGCAGGATGCGGCGGAGATCGCCGAGGAGATCATTGGAGAGGGGCATTTCGGCGCGCTGGCGCTGCTTGACGGCGAGGGGCGGGATCCGCGGGAGGTTGAGCTTGTCGCCCATGGGGCGCTGGCCGTCATGAACATCTCGCTGGCCGATCGCTTCGTTTCCGTCGTGCCCTATCTCCAGGGCCGCGAGGCCGCGCTTTCGGCGCCGCTGGCGGCGGCCGGGCAGTACCTCGTCTTTGTCGCGGCCCTGATCCTGGTGGCGATGGCCGCGGCCGCGCAGGTCTGGCGTGCCATGGTGCCCGCCGCCGGGTTCGGCGATGACGACGAGGACATGTCCGAGGCCAGCCCGGCGCCGAGGAAGAACCATCCCAACTTCGCGCCGATCCCGTCGCAGCGCGAGATCCGCAGCGCCGACCGCGAGGCGGCGAAGATCGCCGCCGGTCCGAATCCGCTCGTGACCGGATTGAAGATCCTGGGGCAGGGGCTCTGGGCGATGCTCTGGCTCGCGGGCCGCGCGCTGTCGAGCCTGACCGGGCGCGCTGTCCGCGCCCTCAGAAATCGACGGTCACGCCCGGAAGACGAAGCTCTTTGACGATGTCGCGCAGCTCCTGCCGCGCGGCCACGTTCGAGATGTTCATCTGACCCTTCACGCCGATGTCGCGCAGGTCGAGAAGCGTCAGCCCGCGCGGGAACAGCTCGCGGAAGATCACCCGCTCGGAAAAGCCCGGCACCACGCGGAACCCGATCCGCCGGCCGAGATTGTCGAGCGCCTCGCCCATCTTGCGCTTGTTGTGCATCGCCTGCGCACCGAGCCGGTTGCGGACCACCACCCAGTCGATCGCCCGGAGCCCGGCCTGCGCGCGGAGCTGCCGCGCGTTCCAGACCATTTCGGAATAGATCGAGGGGCCGAGGATCTTGTTGGTCTCCGGGTCGGCATGGGCGAGGAGGTCGAAATCGATGAAGCTGTCGTTCAGCGGCGTGACCAGCGTGTCGGCCAGCGAATGCGCCACCTGCGAAAGCCGCGTGTGCGAGCCCGGGCAGTCGATCAGGATGAACTCGCAGGCCTCTTCCATGCCCACCACGGCGGCCGAGAGGCGCCGGTCGTTCGGGTTCTCACCCGCCCGGAGCCCCTCTTCGGTCACCGGCGGAAGGTCGCGGAACTCGGGGCAGGGCAGGTCGAGCCCCTCGCGCGCGATGAAGGCGCGCCGGTTCTCGATATAGCGGGCCAGCGATTTCTGGCGCAGGTCGAGATCCAGACAGCCGACGCTGTGCCCCATCCGCACCAGCGCGGTGGCCACATGCATGGAGGTGGTCGACTTGCCCGAACCGCCCTTTTCGTTGCCGACGACGATAATATGCGCCACGATCTGTCCCTTGATCCCGTGTCCCGGGCTGCCCCACCCGGCGCTGGGGCACACTATATGTTGTGTTGCCGCTCAAGAAAAGACGCGATTGCCCGGGTTTGTCGGGCTCCTGTCCGGGCCGCGCTGCTGGATTTCCCGGATCTTGTGGGGCAAATTCACGTCTACCCAAAGTCTGGGCGAGGCCCTATAGTGGCGGCGTGCGGGGGCTGGCTGACCCCAAAAGGCAGGATCACGAGCGGATTTGGGGGACAGGAATGCGCTGCCCGTTTTGCGGAAACATCGACACGCAGGTGAAGGATTCCCGGCCTGCCGAGGATCACGTGGCGATCCGCCGGCGGCGGTTCTGCCCGGCCTGCGGCGGGCGGTTCACGACCTATGAACGGGTGCAGCTGCGCGACCTCGTGGTGATCAAATCCTCCGGCAAGCGCGAGGATTTCGACCGCGACAAGCTCGAACGCTCGATCCGGATCGCGATGCAGAAACGCCCGATCGAGCCCGAGCGGCTCGACCAGATGATCTCCGGCATCGTGCGGCGGCTCGAATCGATGGGCGAGACGGACATTCCGTCGAAGACCATCGGCGAGATCGTGATGGAGAGCCTCGCCCGGATCGACATGGTCGCCTATGTGCGCTTCGCGAGCGTCTACAAGAACTTCCAGGCCGCCGACGATTTCGAGGATTTCGTCCAGGATCTTCGGCCGCCGATCCCCGACAGCGAGTGACCGGCGCCGCCGACGCGCGGTTCATGGGGCTCGCGCTGGCGCTGGGGCGGCGCGGGCTGGGCCATGTCTGGCCGAACCCGGCGGTGGGCTGCGTCCTGGTGACGGATGGCCGGATCGTCGGGCGCGGCGCGACCGCGCCGGGCGGAAGGCCCCATGCCGAGACCCAGGCGCTGGCTCAGGCCGGCGCGGCGGCGCGTGGCGCCACGGCCTATGTCTCTCTCGAACCCTGCGCCCATCACGGGCGAACGCCGCCCTGCGCCGAGGCGCTGGTGGCGGCGGGCGTGGCACGGGTGGTGACCGCGCTCGAGGATCCCGATCCGCGCGTGGCGGGGCAGGGCCACGCGCGGCTCCGCGCGGCCGGGATCTCGGTGGAAACCGGGCTGATGGCGGCGGCGGCCGGGGCGGCGCATCGCGGGTTCCTCACCCGGGTGCGCGACGGGCGGCCGATGCTGACGCTCAAGCTCGCGACCAGTTTCGACGGGCGGATTGCGACGGCCTCGGGCGAGAGCCGGTGGATCACCGGGCCGGAGGCGCGGCGCCGGGTGCACGGGCTCCGGGCGTCCCATGACGCGGTGCTGGTGGGCGGCGGCACTGCGCGGGCCGACGACCCGTCACTGACCGTGCGCGGGCTCGGCGCGGTGCGGCAGCCGGTGCGGATCGTCGCGGCGCGGAGCCTGGGGCTGCCCGAGGACGGGGCGCTGGCGCGCAGCGCGGGCGAGGTGCCGCTCTGGCTGATCCATGGCGACCGCGAGGTGGAAAGCGGGCATGCGGCGCGCTGGGAGGCGCGGGGCGCGCGGCTGTTCCCGGTGCCGGTGGCGCCGGGCGGGCGGCTCGACCCCGGGGCGATGCTGGCGGCACTCGGCGCGGCGGGGCTGACGCGGGTGTTCTGCGAGGGTGGCGGCAGCCTTGCCGCCTCGCTTCTCCATGCCGGGCTGGTGGACGAGCTGGTGGGCTTCACCGCCGGGCTCGCCATCGGTGCCGAAGGCCGTCCGGCGATCGGCGCGCTCGGCCTCGAGGCGCTGGGCGAGGCGCCGCGGTTCCGGCTGGTCTCGGCCGAGGCGCTGGGCGGGGACGTGCTGCATCGCTGGGAGCGGGTCGCGGAGTCATAGTGCGGAGCCGGGCCTTGATTCCGGGCGGGGGTCGCCGCTCAACCAGCCTTGCCACGCTACTTCGGCGGCACGTCGTCCACGCCCATCCCGCCCCAGGGATGGCAGCGCAGGATCCGCCGCAGGGCGAGCCAGCCGCCCTTGAGCCCGCCATGGACCCGCAGCGCCTCCAGCGCATAGGCCGAGCAGGTCGGGTCGTAGCGGCAACTCCGGCCGACCCAGGGGCTGAGGACAAGGCGATAGGCCCGGACGGGCAGCGACAGCAGGAACGCCAGCGGCGTCACGCTCCGGACCCGTGAAGCCGCTGCAGTGCCCGGGCGAGATCGGCGCGCAGCACCTCGAAGGGCAGGGCGGCCGTCGCCGCGTGGCGCCCGATCAGCACGTAATCCCAGCCCGCCCGGCCGCCGCCCGGCAAGCCAAGCCGCGCGATCTCGCGCAGCCGCCGCTTGGCCCGGTTCCGGGCCACCGCGTTGCCGACCTTCTTGGAACAGGTGAAGCCCACCCGGATCGCCGCGCTGCCGTCGCCGCGGGCGCGGCCCTGCAGCACGAATCCCGGCATCGCCTGCCGGCGCCCGCGCGCCGCGGCCAGGAAATCGGCGCGCTTCTTCAGGATGTCCGGACAAACGGACACCGCCGGGGACGGTTCAGCGGCTCCGGCGTTCTCGCCTGCCCCTGTCGCTCCCGGCGGTGTCATGTCCGCAAGACTGTCGGCGGTCAGGCCGTCAGCTTCTTCCGGCCGCGGGCGCGGCGGGTGTTGATGATCATGCGGCCGGCCTTGGTGGCCATGCGCGCGCGGAACCCATGGCGCCGCTTGCGCACGAGGTTCGAAGGCTGAAAGGTGCGTTTCATCGCATCGGTCTCCGTCGGTCGCTCCAATCCGCCGGATTCGAGCCCATCATGTTCGAGAGCCCGGTCTCTAGAGGCTGATCGGGAGCAAGTCAACGGAAAGGGCGCGCAGAAACTGCAACATTTCGCGCCCGGGGGCAGGGCGGCAATGTTACAGCCCGCGCAGCTCCCTGAAAGGAAGGACCGCTTTTCCTCACCGCGCATCAAGGCGGCGTGATCGGATCTCCGCCGTCTCGGTTCCGCGCCGATCTTGTGCCACAACCCGACCATGACAAGGAAGCGGCCGATGACCGAGATTTCCCAAAGCCCGCCCCGAAGCGGCCCCTTGCGCGCCCTGCCGCTCCTCGCGATTCTCGCGGTGGCGCTCCTCGGCGCGTTCACGCTCCGCGACATGCTGAGCTTCGAGGCGCTGGCGGCGCATCGCGACATGCTCCTCGCCTTCCGCGACGCGCATTATCTCGCGACGCTGCTCGCCTTTCTCGCGGTCTATGTGGCGATCGTCGCCTTCTCGCTCCCGGGCGCCACCGTGGCGACGCTCACGGGCGGGTTCCTGTTCGCGACCTTCCCGGGCGCGCTGTTCAACGTGATCGCCGCCACCACTGGCGCGACGCTGATCTTCCTCGCCGCGCGCCGGGGCGCCGGGGAACGGCTCGCCGCGCGGATGGATGCCGCGGACGGGCGGGTGAAGCGGATCAAGGAAGGGATCGACGCGAACCAGTGGGAGATGCTGTTCCTGATCCGCCTCGTTCCCGCGGTGCCGTTCTTCGTGGCGAATCTCGTGCCCGCGCTGGTGGGCGTGCCGCTTTGCCGCTTCGTGGTGACGACCTTCCTCGGGATCGTCCCCGGCGCGCTGGTCTATACCTCGGTCGGCGCCGGTCTGGGCGAGGTCTTCGCGCGCGGCGAGAGCCCGGATCTTGGCGTGATCTTCGAGCCGCGCATCCTGCTGCCGATCCTCGGGCTCTGCGCGCTCGCCGCGCTCCCCATCGGGCTCAGGGCGCTGCGCGGCAGGAAGGCGTTCTGATGGAGCGGATCAAGGCGGATCTCTGCGTGATCGGCGCCGGTTCGGGCGGGCTCTCGGTGGCGGCGGGCGCGGTGCAGATGGGCGCCTCGGTGGTGCTGGTCGAGGGCCACAGAATGGGCGGCGACTGCCTGAACTACGGCTGCGTTCCGTCGAAGGCGCTGCTTGCGGCCGGGAAGCGCGCCCAGGCGATGCGGGGCGGGGCAGGGTTCGGCGTGGCGCCGGTGGCGCCCCAGATCGACTATGCCGCCGCCAAGGACCACGTGGCGCGGGTGATCGCGGCCATCGCGCCGGTGGACAGCCAGGAGCGGTTCGAGGGGCTCGGCGTCCGGGTGATCCGCGACTGGGGGCGCTTCGTCTCCCAGACCGAGCTCCAGGCAGGCGATGCGCTGATCGCCGCGCGGCGCTTCGTGATCGCCACCGGCTCTTCGCCACTGGTACCGCCGATCCCCGGGCTCGACGGGGTGGAAGTCCACACCAACGAGACGATCTTCGATCTGCGCGCGCAGCCCGAACACCTCTTGATCGTCGGCGGCGGTCCCATCGGCATGGAGATGGCACAGGCCCATGTCCGGCTCGGTTCGAAGGTGACGGTGATCGAGGGGATGAAGGCGCTCGGCAAGGACGACCCGGAGGCCGCCGCACTGGTCCTCGCCGCGCTCCGCGCCGAGGGCGTCGAGATCGTCGAGGGTGCGCCGGTCACACGGGTCACCGGCAGCGCGGGCCGCATCACCGTGGAAACGGAGGGCGGCCGCTTCACCGGCTCCCATCTCCTGATGGCGGTGGGTCGCAAGGTCAATCTCGACCGGCTCGACCTCGCCCGGGCGGGCGTGGCACATGACCGCGCGGTCACGGTCGATGCCGGGCTCCGCTCGGTCTCGAACCGCCGGGTCTACGCGGTGGGTGACGCGGCGGGCGGGCTCCAGTTCACCCATGTGGCGGGCTACCAAGCCGGGATCGTCATCCGCTCCGCGCTGTTCGGCCTGCCCGCGAAGGCGCGGACCGACCATATCCCCTGGGTGACCTATACCGACCCGGAACTCGCTCAGGTCGGCCTCACCGAGGCCGAGGCGCGCGCGCGACACGGGGCCGCGCTGACAATCGCCCGCTTCGACTATGCCGAGAACGACCGCGCCATCGCCGAGGGCCGGACCGCCGGTTTCGCCAAGGTGATGGTGGTGAAAGGCCGGCCCGTGGGCGCCACCATCACCGGCGCGCAGGCGGGCGAACTGATCGGCATCTGGGCGCTCGCGCTGGCCAACCGCCTCAAGATGTCGGCCGTGGCCGGCATGGTCGCGCCCTATCCGACGCTGGGCGAAATCTCGAAGCGTGCGGCTGGGGCCTATTTCTCCCCGAAACTCTTTGATAACCCGAGGGTCAAGCAGGTCGTCGGGCTGGTCCAGCGGTTCCTGCCCTGAGAGACCTGAGCGGACGCCCATGTTCCTGAACACGCTTTCCGGCCGCTTCCTGCTCCTGACGATCATCTTCGTCATGCTTGCCGAAGTGCTGATCTTCGTGCCGTCGATCGCGCGGTTCCGGCAGGACTACCTCCTGAACCGGCTGGAACGGGCGCAGATCGCCTCGCTGGCGGTCGAGGCGAACGACATGATCGACCCGGAACTGGAACGCGAACTGCTGGCGAATGCCGGGGTCTACAACGTGGTGCTGCGCCGCGACGAGATGCGCGAGCTGATGCTCTCCTCGCCGATCCCCGCGCCGGTGGCCGCCACCTTCGACCTGCGCGGCGCGACCGCCTGGGAGCTGATCGGCGACGCGCTCTCGCGGCTGGTGAACCCGCGCGACGACGTGATCCGGGTGATCGGCGAACCCGCCCGCGGCGCCGGCCTGCTGATCGAGGTGACGCTCGCCAGCGCGCCCCTGCGCATGGCGATGATCGATTACGGGCTGCGTATCCTGATCCTCTCGGCGGTGATCTCGGTCTTTACCGCCGCGCTGCTGTTCCTCGCGGTGCGCAAGCTCCTGGTGAAACCGATCCGAGGGGTGATCGAGGCGATGCAGAGCTATGCCTCGGCGCCCGAGGACGCGCGGCGGATCATCATGCCGTCGGCCGGCGTGCGCGAGCTGCGCGATGCCGAGGACACGCTCCGGCGGCTCGAGACCGAGCTTACCAACGCGCTCCGCCAGAAGGAGCGGCTCGCCCAGCTCGGCGGCGCGGTGGCGAAGATCAGCCACGACCTGCGCAACATCCTCACCACCGCCCAGCTTTTCGCCGACCGGATCGAGCATTCCGCCGATCCCACCGTCTCGCGGCTAGCGCCGAAGCTGGTGGGCTCGATCGGCCGCGCCGTCCGCCTCTGCGAATCCACGCTTGCCTTCGGCCGCGCCGAGGAGCCGCCACCCGCGCTCGACCGGGTGCGCCTCGCCGCACTGGTCGACGAGGTGATCGAGGCCGAGGCGCTCGCCGCCGCCGACTGCGTGTCGTTCCGCACCGAGGTGCCGCCCGGGCTGATGCTCCGCGCCGATCCCGAACAGCTCCACCGGGTCCTGTCGAACCTGATCCGCAACGCCCGCCAGGCGCTCGAGGCGGCGGGCCGCCCGGGCACCGTGACCGTCTCTGCGGGCGAGGACGAGAGCTGCTGGCGGCTCCGCGTCGAGGATGACGGGCCGGGCCTGCCGCCGAAGGCCCGCGAGAACCTGTTCCGCGCCTTCCAGGGCGGCGCGCGCAAGGGCGGCTCCGGCCTCGGCCTCGCCATCGCCGCCGAACTGGTGCGCGGCCATGGCGGCGAGCTCACGCTCCTGCACAGCGGCCCCAAGGGCACCGCCTTCGCCATCGCGCTGCCGAAATCGGTGATCGCCCTCGAGGCCGCCACGCTCTGATCCGCTTTTGTGCGGAGAGCCCCTTGCATCGCCCGGACGCCTTGTCTATGTGACGCCTCCACGCGCTGGTAGCTCAGTTGGATAGAGTACTTGACTACGAATCAAGGGGTCGGGGGTTCGAATCCTCCCCAGCGCGCCACTGTATCCCCGTAAGCTGATGATCCCGGGTCGCTTTTCGCGACATGCGATCAGTTCCCCAATGGGAAGCGGCAACCGGCTGAATTCGCGGTAACCGTTCGCCGCGCCCAGGTCGAAAGTCGGAGAGACGGCCTTCCGGCCGGCGAGCGCGGCCGGTCCGGGTGTCCGGCTTGCGCGGTGGCGACATTGCGTCTACACGGCGCCCACCGGTCGCAGCCTACCCGGTCAACAAAACAAGGGCCCCGAATGAATACTCTCGTCATCTGCTCCGGCGGGCTCGATTCCGTGTCGCTCGCCCATATCACCGCCGCCGAGCATCGGCTCACGCGGCTGGTTTCCTTCGATTACGGCCAGCGCCACCGCAAGGAGCTCGATTTCGCCGCTGCAGCCGCGCGCCGCCTTGGGGTTCCGCATCACCTGATCGACATGCGCACCGTCGGTGCCGCGCTGACGGGATCGGCGCTTACCGATGACATCGACGTGCCCGACGGGCACTATGCCGAGGAGACCATGCGCATCACCGTCGTGCCGAACCGCAACGCGATCATGCTGGCGATCGGTTTCGGTGTCGCCGCCGCCAACGGAGACGATGCCGTCGCGACCGCGGTGCATGGCGGCGACCACTTCATCTACCCGGATTGCCGCCCGGGCTTCACGCAGGCCTTCGACGCGATGCAGCGCCTTGCGCTCGACGGATATGCCGATGTGCGGCTTTGCACGCCGTTCGTGACGCAGACGAAGGCCGATATCGTGGCCGCAGGCGCGAAACACGGCACGCCCTTCGCCGAGACATGGTCGTGCTACAAGGGCGGCGAGGTGCATTGCGGCCGCTGCGGCACCTGCGTCGAGCGGCGCGAGGCCTTCCACCTTGCGGGGGTCGCCGATCCCACGGTCTATGCCGATCCCGATTTCTGGGCCGGCGCCGTGGCCGCGCGGGAGGCGCGCTGATGTTCCGCATCCGAAAGGAATTCCATTTCTCCGCCTCGCACCAGCTTGCCCATCTGCCGGCCGGCCACCAATGCGCCCGGTTGCACGGGCACAACTACATCGTGGTGGTCGAACTGGCCTCGGAGGAGCTGAACGCAGATGGCTTCGTGCGCGACTATCACGACCTCAAGGCGCTCAAGACCTATATCGACGAGACGTTCGACCATCGGCATCTGAACGACGTGCTCGACATGCCGTCGACCGCCGAGAACATGGCCAAGCATTTCTATTGCTGGTGCAAGGCCCGCTGGCCGGAAACCAGCGCGGCGATGGTCAGCGAGACGCCCAAGACCTGGGCGGAGTACCGGCCGTGACGACCCTCCGCATCGCCGAGATCTTCGGCCCGACGATCCAGGGCGAGGGCGCGCTGATCGGCGCGCCCACGCTGTTCGTGCGCGCGGGCGGCTGCGATTACCGCTGTGCGTGGTGCGACAGCCCGCACGCGGTGGACAGCGCCTATCGCCACGACTGGAAGCCGATGAGCCCCGAGGCGGTCTGGGCAGAGCTGCGCCGCCTTTCGGGCGGGCAGCCGGTCACCATCTCGCTCAGCGGCGGCAATCCGGCGATTCAGGATTTCGGTCCGCTCATCGCGCTCGGCCGTGCGGCAGGCTATCGCTTCGCCTGCGAGACACAGGGCTCGGTCGCGCGTCCCTGGTTTGCCGGTCTCGACACACTGGTGCTTTCGCCGAAGCCGCCTTCCAGCGGCGAGACGGTCGACTGGGCCGTCTTCGCCGACTGCGTTGCGGCCGGTCGCGGTGCCCGCGAGACCGTGATGAAGATCGTGATCTTCGACCGCGCCGATTACGAATGGGCCAAGGGTGCCCATGCCCGCCACCCGCAGTTGCCGCTTTACCTGCAACCCGGCAATCCCGAGGTCGATCCCGATGTGCCGGTCGACCCGCAGGCACTGGCCGACCGGCTCGGCTGGCTGACCGAGACCGCGATGGCGGATCTCTGGTTCGCGCCGCGCATCCTGCCGCAGCTTCACGTCCTGATCTGGGGCAACAAGCGCGGCGTCTGATCGATCCGGTCAGACCCCATCGTAGACCGAGGTCCGGCCGGTCTTCTTCGCGTAGAGGCTGGAATTGCGGATCGCGTCCTCCAGGGCCTGGTAGTCGGCATCCACCCCCCAGCCGGAAGCGGTCCGGCCGTGTTCCTGGTTGAGCAGCGTGGCGTGGGCGATACGCCAGGCCGAGTTCATGATCGGTCCGGAATTGTAGCGGCCGTCATCCGGAAAGCTGGACCTCCGGCGCTCCGCGGGATGCATGTCCGCGCCGTAGAAGATGCACTGAGCGATGTAGGCGGCGGCTTCCGAGACGATCGTGTCCATCAGGTTGAGGCGCAGCATGTCGCAGACCGCGTGGGTGCATTCGTGGACGACGTGGGCCTTCTGGTGCAGGTGCGTCGCGCGGATGTAGCCGAGATAGACGGTGTTCTCGACGGGCCCGTATTCGGCGGTATCGGACAGTCTGGCGTCGTGGGCGACGTCGACCCGGCCCTCGCGGATCCGGTCGGCGACCTGGCGGTAGTGGTGGCTCTGGATTCGGTAGGTCGCGACGCGGAAATCGAGCTTCCGGATCCGGCGGTCGGCGAGGACGCCGAGCACCGCGTTGCGCGTGGTCTGGTCGTCGAGCATCAGGGGTCTCCCGGAATGGGCGCGCGAGTGCTCCGGCCCTGGCGGGCCGGGGCGCCTTCGCCCGCATGTGGGAACGGTCGCGGCCCGGCCTAGCGGAGCCGGGCCATGGTCAGGGCATCCTTGAAACCGGGCCCGGCGCGCACATAGGCGCCGTGCTTTCCTTCCTCGACGAAGCCGAAGCGCTGGTAGAGACGGATCGCCGTGTCGTTGTCGGCCCAGACCGTCAGGCCGAGGCGGCGGAGGCCCCAGTGATTGTCGGCGAGGTCCAGGACAGCCTCCAGGAGCGCGGTGCCGACGCCGCTCCGGCACCTATCCTCCCGCGTGACGATCATGTTGAGCACCGCGGCATGGCAGGCGCGCGGATTGCCGAACTGGGTGAGCACCTCGGCGAAGCCCGCCACTTCGCCGTCCAAAAGGGCGACGAGCTGCACCCGGTCGGGCTGCGGCGCGAGGCGGGCCTCGGTCGTCGCGAGCGCGGCATGGGGCAGCCGCATCGTGCCGGCGACCACGTGATCGCTGGTCAGGATCGCGTGCAGCGCCGCCGCGTCCCCGGGTTCGGCATGCCTGATCGGGAATGTCGACATGGTTTCTCTCTTGGGCCGCGTGGCGTCTTCGCGGGCGGCGGCTGTCTTGCCGGTATCGGGCATGGCGCATTTCCTCCGGTCAAGCAGGTCCGGCGGTGGCGATGGCCACCTGTTCGATATGCCGGTGATCGGTGCCGCAGCAGCCGCCCAGCACGAGGAGATGCGGCAGCATCTGCCGGAGCTCGGCATAGTCGCGGCCGGTTTCCCCGGGGTCGCCCGCGTCGAGCTCTTCCGCTTCGTCGAGCTCGGCATGGCTGAGGCGCGAGGCATTGGCGCGGATGCCGCAGAGCCGGCGCAGCCAGTCGCCGCCGGCGGCGAGGGTGTCCCGGAAGTGGTCGGGATGGGCGCAGTTGATCATGAAGTAGCGCGCCGCGCGGTCGGTCGCGGCATCGACCTCCTCGATCGCCTCGCCAAGCGGCTGGCCGGTCGGCAGGCGCCCATCGGTCTCGACGGTGAAGGAAATCACCGCCGGCAGTCCTGCGGCGCCGGCGGCGCGGACCACGCCGATGGCCTCGGGCGTGTTGGTCATGGTGATCGCGGTGACGAAATCCGCCGCGGTCCCGGACAGGGCGCGGATCTGCGGCGCGTGGTAGGCCTCGGCCGCGCTCGCGCTCATCAGCATGCCGGGATCGTAGCCATCGCCGCGAGGGCCGACGCAGCCGGAAATCACGCTTCGGAGCGTCGGAAACTCGCTGCGGACTTCTTCCAGGAGCGCGATCGCGTCGCGGTTCGCCCGGGCGATGTCCTCCGCCGCGAACCCGAGCCGGTCGCCCCAGTCCTGGCTGGCCCGCCAGGTGGCGCTCTCGAAGACGAAGCCCATGCCATGGGCGGCAGCGATCGCGGCGTGGCGGCGGTAGTAGGCCCTGAGTGCCGCGCGGCCGTCGTCGGTCCAGAGCAGCGGGAAGGCGGCGAAACAGGGCAGGTCGAAGCCGAATTCGAAGATCAGCGTGGTCTCGATCCCGCCATCGGTCAGGACGATCTCGCCGGTCAGATGCGGCAGGGGTGTTGCGCTGTGGGTCATGTCGGTCTCTCCGGTTCGAGTTGCTGCCACCCTTTCTGGCACCGCCGCGTCTCGCCGCCGTCTCAGGCAGGGTGCCCGCGCGTCGCATCAGCGTCAAATCGGTGCTAGATTGTTCAAATGGACGGGCGGGCGGATCAGGGTGCGGCGGTGGAGCTCCGGCTCATGGGCGGGCTGGACATTCGCCGGAACGGCCGGCCGCTCACCTTCCCGACGCGGCATTGCGGCCTCGTCCTGGCGATCCTCGCGCTCGCGCCCGGGCAGCGGATGTCGCGGGAGGCGCTCGTCGCGCTCCTGTGGAGCGCACGCGGCGAGGCGCAGGCGATGGCGTCGCTCCGGCAGACGCTCTACCACCTGAGAAAGACGCTGGGCGATCTCGACCCGCCGCCGATCCTCGCCGACAGGCGGCAGGTGGGGCTTCGCGGCATCCGGAGCGATGTGGACGCGGTGCGGCAGGCGGCTGCGACCGATCCCGCGGCCTTGCCGGAGCTATTCGGCGGACCACTGCTGTTCGGCTGCGCCGGGATCGACCCGGCCTTCGACGACTGGCTTCGGATCGAGCAGGCTGCGCTCTCGGACGCGGTGTCGGAGGCGCTGCGCGCCCATGCGGCACGTTCGGCGGAGGCCGGGCGGCACGGCGAGGCGAGCCGGGCGGCCGCGGCGCTGCTCCGGCTCGATCCGCTCGACGAGGCGGCGGCGCAACTCCAGATGGCGGCGCTTGCCGCGACGGGCCAGCGATCGGCGGCGCTGGCGCTCTGTTCGGAGATCGCCGGCCGGCTGCGCGCGGAACTGGGGGTCGAGCCCGATGCGGCCACGGTGGCGATGCGCGACCGCATCGCCGCCTCGCGGTGCGCCCCGGCACCGGAACCCGCGCCGCCGTCGTCGCCGGTCGCCGTGCCGGCATCGGAGCGGCGGGCCGTCACGCTCCTGGCGCTGATGCCCGCCGGAGCGCCGGCCGACCCGGAGCTTTTCGCCGGCGCGATCGCCGCGTTGCGCGCACGGGTGGCCGACGCGCTGGAGCCCGGTTCGGGCGAGCTCCTCTCCGCCACGGGGCAGGGCGTTCTCGTCGTCTTCGCCGCGGGCGAGAGCCACGCGGTCGCGGCCGCGCGCTTCGCCTGGCAGATCGGCGCAGGGCAGGCGGGGCTCCGCTGCGGGCTCGCCTCGGGCCCCGCGCTTCTCCGCGAGACCGGGGGTGCGATGCGGGTCGATCCCGACGGCGCCGGGCCGCTGATCGCCGCCGCGGGCGCCCTGGCGGCGGATGCCGCCCCGGGCGAGATCCGGGTCTCGCCCGAGATGGCCGCCGCGCTGGCCGGGTTCTTCGCGCTCGCGCCCGCCGGCGCCAGCGCCCGCCTCCTAGCGGAGACCGGGGCGACGAACCGCTGGCAGGCGTGGCAGGATCGCCCGTCCGCCCCCTTCGTCGGGCGCGCGGCCGAACTAGCGAAACTCCTGCGGATGCGTGAGCGCGCCGCGGCGGGCGAGGGCCGGGTGGTCGCGGTCGTCGGCGATGCGGGGATCGGCAAGTCGCGTCTCGTCCACGAGTTCCTGAAGGCGGAGCCGGCCGGCCGTGCGACCGCGCTGGAACTCACGCTGGCCGAGCGGATGCAGGCACGTCCCTTCGGCCCGCTGCCGCGGTTCCTTGCCGACTGGCAGGATCGCTACGGGCGTGCCGCGCTCGACCCGGACAGCCGGCAGGCGCTCGATGCGGTGCTCGGCGGGTCCGGTGCCCGGGACTGGACCGAGCGCGAGGCGGGCGACCGGCGCCGCCGCATCATCGGCCTTGTCCGGAACGCCGTCGCGATCGCGGCGCGGGCTGGCCCGCTGATCCTCGTGGTCGAGGACATGCATTGGATCGACAGCGAGACCGAGGCGCTTCTCGATGCCGTCGTGCTCGACCTCCACGCCGCGCCGGTTCTGGTCGTCGCCACCTACCGGCCCGAATACCAGAGCCGCTGGGTCGGGCGCAGCCTGTTCGAGCTGATCCGCCTGCGCCCGCTCGCCGGCGCCGCCATCGAGGACCTGATCGCCGGGCTCGGCGGCGATCCGCGGAAACTCCGCGCCCGCATCACCGAGAGCGCGGGCGGGATCCCGCTCTTCGTCGAGGAACTGGTCCGCGCCGATCTTGCCGAGGAGGGTCCGCAGGGAACGCCGGCCACCATCGCCGACCTTCTCGCCGCGCGGCTCGGGCAGCTTCCGGCGCCGGCGCGGCGGCTGCTCCTCACCGCGTCGGTCCTTGGCGTGGAGGCGCCGCAGCCGCTGCTTGCCCGGCTCGCGGAGATGGAGGCGGAGTCTTTCGACGATGCCCTCGCGGCGCTCCTTGCGAGCGAGCTTCTGGTCCGCGCGGCGGGCGGCGGCCTCCGGTTCCGCCACGCGCTGATCCACGAGGTCGCCTATGGCACGCTCCTGAACCGGGATCGGCGGGAGCTGCACCGCCGGACGCTCGCGCTTCTGTCCGGGGAAGGCGCCGATCCGGCGGTGCTGGCCTACCACGCCAGGGCCTGTCGGGACTGGGAGGCCGCGAGCCGATGGTTTCGCGCCGCCGGCGATGCCTTCGCGGAGATCACCGCCTGCAGCCAGGCGCGCGACGCCTATCTGGAGGCGCTCGACGCGGCGCGGCAGGTTGCGACGCCCGATCCGCGGGCGGAACTCGAGCTCCATCTCCGGCTGCGGCCCGTCCTCGTGCCGCTCGGCGACTACGGCCAGGCGCGCGCGCATCTCGAGGCCGCCGAGGCGCTGTCGGGACGGCTCGGCAAGGCGGCGCTCGCGGCGAAGGTGCATATCTCGAAGAGCTATCTCTTCAGCACCCATGGCGCGCTCGACGAGGCCGTGACCTCTGCCGGGAGGGCGGCCGGACATGCGGGCGGAACGGATTATCTTGCCGCGGAAGCGCGCCTGGCGCTGGGGCAGGCGTTGAGCCTCCGGGGCGATATCGCCGGCACCCGCGCCGCGCTGGAGCCCGCCCTGCCGTTCTACGACGCGCATCCGACCGAGCGATTCTTCCAGACCGGAACGCGAGCGATCTGGTGTCACGGGCATCTGGCCCATGTGCTCTGCCTGTCGGGCGACCTGCCGCGGGCCGAGGCCCATGCCGACCGCGCCCTCGCGCTGGCCGGGGAAACCGCGCGCCCGCTCGACCGGGTCTTCGCGATGCATCGCCGCGGCGACCTGCTCCTGGAACGGGGGGCCTTCGCCGAGGCGGCGGCGCAGATGGAGGAGGCCATGGAGATCGCCGAAGCGGTCGACGCGCCGCTGTTCAAGGTCTGGTTCGGCTGCGATCTCGCGCCCGCCCATATCTCGCTCGGCCGCATCGAGGACGCCCGCCGGCTGCTCGCGCGGCAGGAGCCCGAGGCGCGGCGGCTTGCGCTGCACCAGTTCGCAGCCTGTCTCGCCCTCAGATGGGGCGAACTGGCGCTGGTCGAGGGCCGCGAGGACGAGACCGAACGCCGCGCGGCGGAGGCGCTGAAGACCGCCCGCGCCGCCGGGTATCTCGTGCTCGAAACCGCCGCGCTGCGGCTCGCCGGTGCGCTCGAGCGACGGCGCGGGGCCGGGCAGGGGACGCTCGATGGCGCGGCCGCCCTGGCCGAAAGGCGCGGCCTCGAGGGCGAGGCGCGGCGTGCCCGGCTGGCGATGACGCTGCCTTGCGGAGTCCCCGGCACGATCTGACGCCGAACCCACGCCTCGCGCACCTTGCCGCCCGCCAGGCGCTCGCCATGGCATGACCGAGGGCGCGGCAACACTTACCCCTTGCGGTAAGTAACGACTCGGCCCATGGTTACCCATATGGATAACAATAGCCCCGATCTCGACACCGTGTTCCTGGCCTTCGCCGACCCCACCCGGCGCGCCGTGCTTCGGCGACTCGGGCAGGGCCCGGCCTCGGTCAGCGAGCTGTCGGCCCCGTTCGACATGGCTCTGCCGCCGTTCATGAAGCATATCAGGACGCTGGAGAACGCGGGCCTGATCGTCACGCGAAAGAACGGCCGGGTCCGGACCTGCGAGATCAACCCGGCGCGCTACGCCGAGGTGGAGCGCTGGCTCACCGAGCAACGCAGGAACTGGGCGTCGCGCTACGGAAAGCTCGATGCACTTCTCGACAGCCTGAAAGGACAGACAGAATGACCGCCGACCTTCCCCTCAGCATCACCGCCGACATGCAGACGAACCGGCTGACCATCCGGCGCAGCTTCGACGCGCCCAAGGCGCTTGTCTGGGACTGTTGCACCAAGGCGGAACTGCTCGACCAATGGTTCGCGCCCGAGCCCCTGACGGCGCGGACGAGATCGATGGAGTTCCGCGAGGGCGGGCACTGGCACTTTGCCATGATCGACCCCGACGGCGCCGAATACTGGGCGCGGTTCGACTACGAGGCGATCGACCCGATCGACAGCTACCGCGCGCGGGACGCCTTCAGCGACGAGACCGGCGCGGTGAACCCCGACATGCCGGTATCGGTCTGGGACGTGACCTTCGAGGAAACCGGATCCCGGACCGTGGTCCAGATCGTGGCGACCTACGAGAGTGCCGGGGCCATGCAGTCGGTCAGGGACATGGGCATGGAGGCCGGGATGAAATCGGTCTTCGAGCGGCTCGACAGGCTGTTGAAAACCCGTTGCGTCACTGCGGAGTGAGAAATTCGAGCACGCGAGCGATTGCGGTATTCGGAGCTTCGCCCGACCTGGGCGCCGGACGCAGGCGGGGCAAGGCCGGTTCGCCGCTGGAACCGGAGGCGGCTGGATCAATCCTCCGCCTCGGGAGATGCCAGCCGGTTGGCCGGCGCTCGTGGCGCCTGCGAACCGCCATCTGCAAGGATCGGGGAATGTCGTGGCCGGGCGACATCGCGCGCCGGTGCCGGTTTCGATCTTCGGGGAATCCTGCCTTGGAGCGGGCGGCGGGAATCGAACCCGCGTCATCAGCTTGGAAGGCTGAGGTCTTACCACTACACAACGCCCGCTCGGCGTCGCCGTGATTATGTGATGCGCCTTGCCGGGTCAAGCCGCAGGCGGACCATCCGCGCAGGCGCATGATCGGCCGCTCACCGCCGCAGCCAGTCCGCGGCCAGTTCCACGCGCTCCGCCCCCGCGAGGTGCCGGACCCGCTCCAGCTCCGCCAGAAGCCCGGCGATCCGCGCCTTGCCCATCGCCACCCCGGCTTCCGGCCAGAACGCCCGGACCGCGAGCGCCGTTCCGCTCCGCCTGACGTCGATCCGGCCGATCACCCGCGCGCCCTGCAGCACCGGGAACACGTAATAGCCGTAGCGCCGCTTCGGCTCCGGTACGAAGATCTCGATCCGGTAGTGGAAGCCGAACAGCCGCTCGGCACGGGCCCGGTCGCGCAGGGCCGGATCGAAGGGCGAGAGGAGCCGCACCCGGCCGGAGGGCGCGGGCAGGGAGGCCGTCGCGTCGAGGATCGCCGTCCGGGTGAAGCTCCGCCGCCGCGTGCCGTCCGCCATGCCGATCTCGGCCTCGACGATCCGGCCCTCGGCCAGTGCCGCCGCGCACCAGGCCCTGGCTTCCTCCCGCGTCGCGATCTCGAAGAACGCCGCCAGTTCGCCGCTGGTGCCGAAGCCCAGCCGGTCGAGCGCCTCCGACATCGCCCAGTTGACGATCTCCGCGTCCTCCCGCCGCGCCGCCAGTTGCGCCGCCGGGATCACCCGTTCGGCCAGGTCGTAGAACTTCCGGAACCCCTCGCGATGGCAGATCGCCAGCCGCCCCGAGCGCCACAGGAATTCCAGCGCCGTCTTCGACGGGTGCCAGTCCCACCAGCCCGAGGAGCCCTTCTTCTCATCGCCGCCCACGTCGAGCGACGAGGCCGGGCCGTTGTCGGCGACATGCCGCAGCACGTTGTCGATCTCCGCGTGCCAGCCGTCGCGCCGCCAGGCCGGCCAGCGTGCCCGCATCCGCGCCTCGTCGCGGGCGAACTTGAGCCGCCACATCGGGTAGAAGTCCATCGGCACGATGGCGGCGTCGTGGGTCCAGTGCTCGAAGGCGCTGCGGCGCTCCGCCACCAGCGCCCCGAGCGCGCGCGGCCGGTACTGCCCGCGCCGCGACCAGAGGATCAGGTCATGCGCCCGCGCCAGCGTGTTGACGCTGTCGACCTGGACGAAGCCGAGCGCGTGCAGCACGCCCTCGAGATCGGCGCCCTTGCCCGACCCCGATCCGGGGCGGAGCAGCAGATGCCGGTCGAGGAACAGGCGGCGGGCGATCGGGTTGTCGAGAAACGGACGGTTCATCGCGCCACCTTAGCGGCGGACGCGGCGGGCGCGAGGGGGCTCGGACGTTCTCCGTGCGGTGAAGAACCCGAAACCCAGCGATACCGCCTGCGCCTCCCGCCTCGGCGGCCGCGCCTCGGCAAGACCGTGCCCCGGCCTTCCGGCTCGCGGCGTTCCGCGATTTCCGCGCCGGTGCCGGGGCCGGCGGCGACCGGGTGCTTGAACATTCCGCGCCGATCGGGGATGTCGCATGCGACGCCTGCGCCATGGCGCGCGGCGCCTGAGATTCACCCAAGATCCGGCCCCGGATCCCCTCTCGGAGGACATTCCAGATGCTCAAAGTCGGTCTCCTCGGCGCGGGCCGCATCGGCCAGGTCCACGCCGTCAACATCGCCGGCCATCCCGGCAGCACGCTCGCCGCCGTCTCCGACGTCAACGCGCCGGCGGCCGAGGCGCTTGCCTCCCGCTACGGCGCCGCCGCGGCCACGTCCGAGGCGATCATCGCCGATCCGGCCATCGACGCGGTGCTCATCGCCACCTCGACCGACACCCATTCCGGCCTGATCGAGGCGGCGACGGCGGCGGGCAAGGCCGTGCTGTGCGAAAAGCCCGTCGATCTCAGCCTCGCGCGCGCCCGCGCCTGCCAGGCGGCGGTCGCCGCCACCGGGAAACCGGTGATGATCGGCTTCAACCGGCGCTTCGACCCGAGCTTCGGCGCGCTCAAGGCTTCGCTCGCCGCCGGCGAGATCGGCCGGCCCGAGCTCCTGTCGATCACCTCCTTCGATCCGGCGCCGCCGCCGGTCGCCTATATCAAGGTCTCGGGCGGGCTGTTCCGCGACATGATGATCCACGATTTCGACATGGCGAATTTCCTGATGGGCGACGCGCCGGTCACGGTCATGGCCACCGGAAGCGCGATCGTCGATCCCGAGATCGGCGCCGCCGGCGATGTCACCACGGCGGTGGTCACGCTCACCTATGCCGACGGGCGGATCGCGGTGATCAAGAACTCCCGCCGTGCGGCCTACGGCTATGACCAGCGGGTCGAACTGCTGGGTTCCGAAGGGCTTCTGCAGGCGCAGAACATGCTCGAGAACACCGTGGTCAAGTCGACCGGCGGCGGGGTGACCGGCGCCAAGCCCACCTATTTCTTCCTCGAACGCTACATGCCGGCCTATGCCGCCGAATGGGCCACCTTCGTCGAGGCCGTCGCCACTGGTGCGGCGTTCCCGGTGACGCTCGACGATGGCGTCACCGCCCTCGCCATGGCCGAAGCCGCCACCCGCTCGGCCGCGGCTGGCGGCCCGGTGAGGCTCGACGAGGTCTGATCCGCAGCCATCCGGCCGGTTTCTTGCGGGTTTCGCCGGGAGTTCGTAGGGTTCGGCGCCCGGGATTTATGGGGGTGCGGCCGCGATGGGGCTCCTGATCGTCTATCACTCCGCCACCGGCGGCACCCGGCAGATGGCCGAGGCGGCGGCCGCGGCGGCGCGGGAGGAGGGCGGCTGCACGCTGAAGCGGGCAGGGGAGGCCGGGCCGGAGGATCTGCTCGCGGCCTCGGGCTACCTGTTCTGCACCCCCGAGACGCTGGCGGCGATCTCCGGACCGATGAAGACCTTCTACGACCGCAGCTACTACGCCGTCCTCGGCAAGATCGAGGGGCGGCCCTATGCGCAGATCGTCTGCGCGGGGTCGGACGGCGCGAACGCCGCGCGGCAGACCGCGCGGATCGCGACGGGCTGGCGGCTCCGCGAGGTACAGCCGCCGCTGATCCACGTGGTCGGCGCGCAGACCCCGGAGGCGATCCTCGCCCCGAAGACGATCCCCGAAGACGTGCTCGGCAAGTGCCGGGAGTTGGGCGCCGCGCTCGCGGCCGGGCTCGCGCTCGGGGTGTTCTGACCGCGCTCGCGGCCGGGCAGGCGCGGAGTTTTCACAAATTCCGTGCAGATTTCTTGCGGCCTTATGTAGCAAAAGCACCAAGCCCGGAGCGGGCCGGTGATTAAGGCACTGGTGCTGGCGCTAGCTAGCTTCAATCTGGGCAATGTGTTGCCGGAGAAGCAGCCGCTCTGGGGGTATTTCCCCCTGATCCAAGAAGACCGCGCCGCCACTTGGAAGTTCGGGTCGAACCTCGCACATATCAAAAATGCGCGTGATGCTGCCTGGCTTGGGGGCACCGGCGTACATGTAGGAAACGACCACAGTGATCTGTGGGCAGACAAACTTCAAATCTGGATTCTGCATAATTGCAAATTCTTCACGCATTGCAGCATACTCAAAATTCACTCCCATGTTGATGGTTTCCTGCTCCCCAGGAAGAATAGTATAGCCAACCGATCCGGTAAAATTTCGGTTGAGTGCAGCAGTATACGCCTTTCCACCTTCAACGACATTTGTTCTTGGCCATGGCGTTATCTCGACTTCGGGCCATACCCCAGAGGCCGGTGTGCGACCAATGTTTTCCATCGTGACGCCGAAGAATGCGTGGAAGTGGCCGTCTCTGTTTGGGACAACCCTTCCGCCTATTCTCACTGTGATCTTGATCCAAGGTCGGCGGTCTGCAGTGGCAGCCTCCAAGGCGATCTTGTTCATCTCGTGAGCGGCGGCGGCGGTATCGAGCGCGGCGGCAGTCGCAATCCGGGTTTGTTCCAGCGTGCTTCGCACATACCAGACCCCCGCCGCCGTAACGCCGAAGGTGAAGATCGCGACGATCAGCATCCAAAAGGCCCATTGGGCCATGTCAGTCTGCGCTACAATTTCCCGCTCGGAGCGCTTATGCTCATTGGTGGCTTCTATTACTTTGGTCACGCATTCCGAAACAGCCTTTGCCTCTCCGAAGGTGCCGCATTGGGCTATCTGCTCCTCGGATTGGGCGGTATATTCTGCGGTGTGGCGCTGTTGATGAATCTCCTGTTCGCCAGCCCGTCTCCCTTCTGAGAAGGCTAAGCCGATGAACAGAAAGGCAAAAACCGCAACAAAAATTGCGCTTACAAGTAGAGGTGGCCCACCCCTACTACGCTCGGACATTGCAGAAGAAAAGCGGCACTGAATTTGCCCCGCGACAGCTTGTTGCGAATGTTGACCTCTTTGTCGCCGATCATGTCCGCTAGCTGATCGTATGTCACCCCATGACGTTCGAGTTCCGCCTTCAGTAGCTTCGCGGCCTTAGCTTCCCACTCAGTTTGCTCGGGCATGTATCACCTATGGGGCTGAACGGCGCGTTTGATACATACGGCCAAGAAATTTGGCCTCACCCGAGCTCCATCGTCGCGATGGCCATCAGCATCGCGCCCCGCACGGGCGCGGGGCCCCGGTACATCCGCGCGGTGGCGAAGGTTTCGACGAAGCCTGTGGCGCGCAGCGCGTCGGCGAAGGCGGTGTCGCGGTCGGGCATGTCGAGGATCGCGCGCTCGGCCGGGATAGCTGCCAGCGCGGCGCGGGCCAGGGCCATCGCGGCGCCCGGGTCCGGCGCGACGATGGGGCCGATCTTCGCGCCGTCGCGGCAGCGGCGGATCGTGGCGAAGCCTTCGGGGCTGCCGCCCCGGTCGAGGACCACCGTTCCCCGGCTCTCCCGCGGCGCGGTCCATTCCGCCAGAAACGCGGGCCGCCCGTAGCCGTTCGCCCCCCGGTCGAGCGCGTCGAGCGCACGGCCATCGCCTGGCATCGCGGCACGGATCGCCGGGTGCTCCTCCGCCGCGAGCCGCCCCTCCAGGCGCACCGAGGCGTCCGCCCGCAGGAAGCCCGATTTCGCGTAATTCGCCTCCTGCGCCGCCACCCCGTCGAGCCCGACGGTGCGTGCCCCGGCATGGGCCAGTGCATGGGTCCAGAGCCCCATGCCGATCCCGCGCCCGCGAAATTCCGGGCGGCAGAGATAGAGCCCGAGGAACGCCATGTCGGGCGCGTGGTTCACCACGCTGATCGCGGCCACCGCTTCGCCGCCCAGCTCGGCGATGAAGAAACCGCCCGGATCGGCGGCGTGGAAGGCCGCGGCATCCTCGAGCCCCGGGTTCCAACCCTCCTCCGCCGCCCAGTCGAGCATCGTCGCGACCTCACCCGCATGCGCGGTGCGGAAGGCGGCCCCGCTCACGGCGACAAGACCTCGCGCAGCGAGGCGGGGGCAGAGGTGATGTTCCTGAGATCCAGAGAGGTCACCAGGTCGAGCAGGTGGTTCTTCATCAGCTCCTCCGCCAGATCGCCGTCGCGCGCCTCGAAGGCCCGGATCAGCGCTTCATGGGCGTGGCTCTCGCAGAGCGCCGAGCGCCGCTGCCAGTAGAGCGCGATGATCAGCGAGGACCGCGCCACCAGAAGCGCGACGAATTCCTCGATCGTCTTCTGCTCGGCGATCCGGGCGATCTCCACATGAAAGAGGCCGGAGAGATGCAGCGCCCGCCCCGGCCGGCCATCGCGGATCGCCGCGTGCTCCTCGTCGATATGGGACTGGAGCCGCGCGATGTCGGCCTCGGTCATCCGCAAGGCCGCCGAGCGCGCGGTGCGCGGCTCCAGGAGCGCGCGGGCCTCGAACACCTCGCGGGCCTCGCGCGCCGAGGGCTGGGCGACATAGGCGCCGCGGTTCCGGCGCAGCTCGACCAGGCGCTGATGCGCGAGGCTCTGGAGCGCCGACCGCGCCACCGTGCGACTCACGCCATAGACCGCGCCGACCTCGTCCTCGTTCAGCTTCGAACCGGGGGCAAGCCGGTGCTCGTGGATCGCCTCGGCCAGGTCGCGGGCGATCCTCTCGCTGGTGATCGATTTCTCGGACCCGTCCATGCGGCTCGCGTCTCCTTTTCGCCGGGCCGACTGTGGCCTCCCTTTCGGAGACGGACAAGCCGGGCTTGAGATTGCACGCCAGATTGTATACGAAATTGGATGGGATGTTGAGCGTCTCACCCTGCGTTGCGCACAAAAAACGGGCATCTGCTGTCTGGGGGCCCCGGCGCGTCGGATAGGCCTGCGCTTTGCGGCGCGACTCGCTCAGCTTCGCCAAGGCGAACGCGAATGGGACATCTGCATGCGCACCGGCAACGATCTGGAACTGGTTCACCTGACCAAGCGCTACGGCGGCACCGTGGCGGTGCGCGACCTCAACCACGTGTTCCGGAACGGCACCTATGTCTGCCTGCTCGGCCCCTCGGGCTGCGGCAAGTCGACGACGCTGCGGATGATCGCCGGGCATGAAAGCGTCTCGGAAGGCGGGATCGTGCTCGACGGCCAGGATATCTCGGCGCTGCCGCCCGCCAGGCGCGGCACCGCGATGATGTTCCAGAGCTACGCGCTGTTCCCGCATCTCTCGGTCCGCGACAACGTCGCCTTCTCGCTCCGCATGAAGGGCACCGGCAAACCCGCCCGCCACAAGGCGGCCGACGAGATGCTCGAACTGGTGGATATGGGCCACCTCGCCGAACGGCTCCCGGCACAGCTCTCGGGCGGCCAGCAGCAGCGTGTGGCGCTGGCCCGCGCATTGGTCACCAAACCCCGCGTGCTGCTCCTCGACGAACCGCTGTCGGCGCTCGACCCGTTCCTCCGGATCCGGGTCCGGGGCGAACTCAAGCGGCTCCAGCGCGAACTGGGTATCTCCTTCATCCATGTCACCCACGGCCAGGACGAGGCGCTGGCGCTCGCCGACGAGATCGTGGTGATGAACGACGCGGTCATCGAGCAGGCCGGCACCGCGCGCGACGTGTTCGGCGCGCCCAGGACCGAGTTCGTCGCGCGCTTCATCGGCGGGCACAACGTGATCGAGCTCGAGGGCGCGCGCTATGCGCTCCGCGCCGACGAGGTGCGCCTCGCCGAGGAGGGGCGCCCGGCCACGGTGACCATCGTCGAATACCAGGGCGACCGGGTCGCCGTCACCGCGCGGCTCGGGCCGGCCGAGGTGCTGGCGCTGGTGCCCGAGGCGCATTTCTTCGCGAATCCGAAAAACCCGGGCGATGCGGTCTGCCTCGACTGGGACGAGGGGCGGCTGCACCGTCTCCTGGCCTGAACGGTCGAACCACCACCACTCACAAGAACACCGAGACAGAGAGGGAAGAAATGGCGAAAACTGGATATACACGGCGGTCGCTCCTGAAGACCGGCGGCGCGGCGGTTGCGGCGAGCGCGCTGCCCGCGCCGATGATCTGGGCGCAGGAGACCAAGAACATCGTCCTGCGCCAGTTCGGCACCGGCGTGTCGAACCTCAATGACGTGGCGAAGAAGGTGAAGGAGGATCTCGGCTTCACGCTCGAGATGACCGCGCTCGATTCCGACGCGGTGACCCAGCGCGCCGCGACCCAGCCCGACAGCTTCGACATCGCCGATATCGAGTACTGGATCTGCAAGAAGGTCTGGCCCACCGGCAACCTGCAGGCGATGGATACCTCGAGGATCGCCAATTACGACAAGATCGTCGGCATCTTCCGTTCGGGCAAGCTGACGCCCGAGAGCACGATCGCCCAGGGGACCGCGCCGCACACGGTGGGCTTCGTCGAGGGACCGGACGGGACCAGTTTCGCCAGCGAGGAGACCGGCTGGATGACCCTGATCCCGACGATCTACAACGCCGACACGCTCGGCATCCGGCCCGACCTGATCGGCCGGCCGATCGAGAGCTGGACCGAGCTTCTGAACCCCGAGTTCAAGGGCAAGGCCTCGCTCCTGGACATCTCGTCGATCGGCATCATGGACATGGCCATGGTCTGCGAGGCGATGGGCGAGATCCAGTATGGCGACAAGGGCAACATGACCCGCGAGGAGATCGACAAGACGATGGCGATCTTCACCGAGGCGAAGAAGAACGGCCAGTTCCGCGCCTTCTGGAAGACCTTCGACGAGAGCGTGAACCTGATGGCGTCGGGCGAGGTGGTGATCCAGTCGATGTGGTCGCCGGCGATCACCGCGGTGAAGTCGCGCGGCATCCCCTGCGTCTACCAGCCGCTGAAGGAAGGCTACCGGAGCTGGGGCGGCGGCATCGGCCTGTCGAAATCGCTCTCGGGCATGGAGCTCGATGCGGCCTACGACTACATCAACTGGTATCTCTCCGGCTGGGTCGGCGGCTACCTGATGCGCCAGGGCTACTACTCCGCCGTGCCGGAAACCTCGAAGGAGTTCATGAGCGCGAACGAGTGGGGCTACTGGTTCGAGGGCAAGGAAGCCACCGACGTGATCACCTCGCCCGGCGGCGACGCGCTGGCGCAGGCCGGCGAGACCCGCGACGGCGGCGACTTCTACGAGCGGATGGGCCGCGTGGCCTGCTGGAACTCGGTGATGGACGAGAACCAGTACATGGTCCGCAAGTGGAACGAGTTCATCGCCGCCTGACGGCGTCGATCCGGGCGGGGGGCATTCTGCCCCCCGCACCCCCCTGAGAGTATTTGGGCCAGAAGAAATGGAGCCGTTGTGACCGAGATGGCGGGTGAAGTCCGGGCGGCGGCGGCGCCGGTCGCGGCGCGGCCGGTGGCGGGCCTGTCGAAGGCGGTGGCCGGCTGGCTCCAGGCGGCGCCGCTCGCGGCGATCCTCCTGGCCTTCCTGGTGGCGCCCATCGCGATGATCGTGGTGGTGAGCTTCTGGAAGGCGACCGAGTTCTCGATCATCCCCGCCTTCTCCTTCGAGAACTACGAGTTCCTGTTCGGCTCGCCGGTCACCTACAGGGTGTTCCTCGCGACGTTCAAGTACGCGCTGGTCACCTGGGCGGCGACCCTGGCGATCGGCTTCACCGTCGCCTATTATCTCGCCTTCCACATCCGCAGCCAGACCGTGCAGATCGCGCTGTTCCTGCTCTGCACGATCCCGTTCTGGACCTCGAACATCATCCGGATGATCTCCTGGATCCCGTTCCTCGGCCGCAACGGCATCGCCAACCAGGCGCTGATCGACTGGGGGCTGATCGACGCGCCGCTGGAATGGCTCCTCTACTCCGATTTCGCGGTGATCCTCGCCTTCGTGCATCTCTACACGCTGTTCATGGTGGTGCCGATCTTCAACACCATGATGCGGATCGACAAATCGCTCCTCGAAGCCGCGCGCGACAATGGCGCCTCGGGCTTCCAGACGCTGGTGCATGTGATCCTGCCGCTGACCAAGCCCGGGATCATGATCGGCACGATCTTCGTCGTCACCCTGGTGATGGGCGATTTCATCACCGTGCGCTTCATGTCGGGCTCGCAGAAGGCCAATGTGGGCCGCCTGATCTCGAACGATATCGGGCTCCTGCAATACCCCTCGGCGGCGGCGACGGCGGTGGTGCTCCTGTGCACGGTGCTGATCGTGATCGGCATCCTCCTGCGCTTCGTGAACATCCGGAAGGAGCTCTGAGATGGAGCCGCGCCCCACGAGCTTCTACTTTCTCACCGGTTTCTTCGCGCTCTTCGTGCTGTTCCTCTACGGGCCGACGATCACCATCGGCATCCTGTCCTTCCAGGGGCCCGAGGGCGGGCTGACCTTCCCGATGCGCGGCGTCTCGCTCAACTGGTTCCGCGAGCTGTTCCAGGAGCAGGCGGTGGGCGACATCTGGGGCGCGTTCCGCCGCTCCTTCGCGCTCGGCCTCATGGTGATGGTGACGACCGTTGTGATCTCGGTGATGGCCGGGCTCGCCTTCCGCAAGCGCTTCCCGGGCGCGGGGCTCCTGTTCTACCTCGCCATCGCGTCCCTGGTGATCCCCTCGATCCTGGTCTCGCTGGGCGTCGGCCTGATCTTCACCCAGCTCGGGCTCAAGATCCACTGGACCACTTCCGGCTTCGGCTCGCAGCTCACCTGGACGCTGCCCTTCGGCCTCCTGATCATGTTCGCGGTCTTCAACCGGTTCGACAAGAGCTACGAGGAAGCCGCCCGCGACCAGGGCGCCACCGCCTGGCAGACGCTGCGCCACGTGGTGATCCCGATCATCGCGCCCTCGCTCCTCGGCGTCGCGCTGTTCGGCTTCACGCTCTCCTACGACGAATTCGCCCGCACGCTCCTGACCGCGGGCAGCTACAACACGCTGCCGCTCGAGATCTTCGGGATGACCACCAATGTCACCACCCCGGTGATCTATGCCCTCGGCACGCTCACCACGCTGTTCTCCTTCCTGGTGATCGGCGCCTTCCTCCTTGCCGTCTGGGTGATGGGCAAGCGCCGGGCGCGGCACGGCTCGGACGCGGGGAAAGGCGTCTGATGCGGCTCACCTATATCAACCCGAACGCGACCCGGGCGATGACCGACGCTGTGGTTGCCGTGGCCCGCGCCGCGCTTCCCTCGGCAAGCATCACCGGCCTCACCAACACCGACGGCCCGCCGGCGATCCAGGGCGAGGCGGACGGCCGCGCCGCGCTCCCCGGCCTCGAACGCCACATCGCCGCGGCAGAGGCCAGCTCCGACGCCATCGTCATCGCCTGTTTCGACGATACCGGACTTGCCGCGGCGCAGGCCGGCGCAGGCTGTCCGGTGCTCGGCATCGGCCAGGCCGCCTACCTGATGGCCGCGCTTCAGGGTCTCCGCTTCTCTGTCGTCACCTCGACCGCGGCCTCGCTGCCGGTGATCGAGGCGAATATCGACCGGCTCGGTGTCCGTGCCCATTGCGCCTCGGTCCGGGCCAGCGGGCTCCCGGTCCTGACCATCGAGGAGGGCAGCGAGGAAACCCGCCGCACCCTCGCCGAGGCGATCCGCGAGGCGAAGGAGGCCGACGGGGCAGGGGCGGTGCTCCTCGGCTGCGCCGGCATGGCGCCCATGGCCGCCGATCTCGCGCGCCGCAGCGGCGTGCGGCTGATCGACGGGGTCGCAGCCTCGGCCCATCTCGCCGTCGCCGCCGCGGGATTCGCCGCCTGAGAGGAGAGACGCAAATGGACGACAGAGACAGGCGCCTCGACGAGGCCGTGGCCTGGGTCGAACGCTATCTCGAGCTTTCCATGATCCCCGACCCGGAGGCGGCCGCCCGCCATGTCGCCCCCGGCTACCGGCTGATCTTCACCGGGGGGCGCCGCTTCTCCTCGCCCGCCGAAAGCGCCGCCTTCAACGCGAAGCGCTACAGATGGGTGAAGAAACGCTTCCTGCGCACCGATGCCGCCCATGACCGCGAGACCGGCGAGATCCGCGTCTTCAACACCGGCTATCTCTACGGCGAATGGCCCGACGGCACGCCCTTCGAGACCAACCGCTATATCGACATTTTCACGCTGCGCGACGGGCTGATCGTCGAAAGCCAGGTCTGGAACGACAGCGCCGAAATCCTGCTCGACCGCGCCGGCCTGGCCGAGACGCCGCTGTGACGCTGGCCGGCCATGGTCGCTACGACTATGTGCCGATCACCGAACGGGCCGAATTCGCCTGGCCCGGGGGCAATCGGCTGGCGGTCTATCTGGGGGTGAACCTCGAACATTTCGCGTTCGGCGAGGGGCTCGGCGCCGAGCTCGCCCCCGGCGGTCCGCAGCCCGACGTGCTGAACTACGCCTGGCGCGATTACGGCAACCGCGTCGGCGCCTGGCGGATGCTCGAGATGCTCGACGCGCTGGATCTGCCCGCGACGGTTCTGGCCAACAGTGCGATGTATGGCTACGCGCCCGCGCTCATGGCGGCGTTCCGGGCGCGGGGCGACGAGGTGGCGGGCCATGGCCGGACCAATTCCGAGCGCCAGAGCGAGATGGGCGAGGCCACCGAACGCGCGATGATCGCCGAGGCGACGCAGGCGATCGAAACGGCCGAGGGGCGCCGCCCCAAGGGCTGGCTCAGCCCCTGGATCGCCGAAAGCGCGGTGACCCCGGATCTGCTGGCCGAGGCGGGCTACCGCTACACGCTCAACTGGTGCATGGACGACCAGCCGGTCTGGATGCGCACGCGCGCCGGCCCGCTCCTTTCGGTGCCCTATCCGCAGGAGCTGAACGACATTCCTTCCATCGCCGCCCGCAAGGACGGGGCTGAGGATTTCGCCCGGATGATCGTCGACGGCTTCGACGAGATGCTGGAACAGGCTTCGCGCGGCCCGTCCCTCGTCATGGGCATCGCGCTTCATCCCTACATCACCGGTCAGCCGCACCGGTTCCGGCCGCTGCGCCGCGCGCTTGCCCATATCGCCGCCCACCGCGACCGGGTCTGGATCACCCGCGCGGGAGAGATCGCCGCCCATTGCCGCGACGCGATCCCCGACCGCCTCGCCTGAAACCGCCGTCCCCCACAGGCGCCTCCCCCTCCCTCGGGAGGGGGATCGAGGGGGAGGTTCCGGGGCCAAGGGAGCAGGCAGGCATTCGAATGCGGGGCACCGGGGCCGCCGTGCCGGTGTACGGGTTGTGTACGGGTTGTGTACAGGTTGTGCGCCCCCGTTTTCAGCTTCCGCACCCTTGCAACCCGCGCCGGTTTCCGTCCTGATCGGGGCGCCACCAGGAGGGTTCATGACCGCCTTGAAGACATCCGCCGCCGAACTCGTGGCCCGGGCCCGCGCCCGGATCGAGGAGGTTTCGACCGAGGATCTGATCGCCATGCACGGCGGTCCCGACGTGGTGATCGTCGACATCCGCGACATCCGCGAACGCCAGCGTTCGGGCTTCATCCCGGGCAGCGTGCACGCGCCACGCGGCATGCTCGAATTCTGGGTGGATCCGGCAAGCCCTTATTATCGCGAGGTTTTCGGACAGGACAAACGCTATGTCCTGCATTGCGCCAGCGGCTGGCGCTCGGCCCTGGCGGTGGCGGCCCTGAACGACATGGGCTTCGCCGCGGCGCATCTTGCGGACGGGTTCACCGACTGGGTCGCAAAGGGCGGCCCGGTCGGGAAGGACTAGCCCGCCCTTGTTGATCGCGCCGCGCCGGGGTTAAGTCCGGGCGAGGCGAAGAGACGGATCTGATGACACAGGGAAACGGCCGGATCGCGGCGGTGCTGGGACCGACCAACACCGGCAAGACCCATTACGCGATCGAGCGGATGCTGGCGCACCGGACCGGCGTGATCGGCCTGCCGTTGAGGCTTCTGGCCCGCGAGGTCTATGACAAGATCGTCGCCCTCCGCGGACCCTCGGTGGTGGCGCTCGTCACTGGCGAGGAGCGGATCGTGCCGCCCCGCGCGCAATACTGGGTCGCCACGGTCGAGGCGATGCCGCAGGAGATCGGCGCCGATTTCGTCGCGGTGGACGAGATCCAGCTTTGCGCCGACCCGGAGCGCGGCCATGTCTTCACCGACCGGCTCTTGCACGCGCGGGGGCTGCACGAGACGCTGTTCCTCGGCGCCGAGACCATGCGCGGGGCCATCGCGGCGCTGGTGCCGGGCGCCCAGTTCATGCGCCGCGAGCGATTCTCGGCGCTGAGCTACACGGGTTCGAAAAAGATAAGCCGGATGCCGCCCAGGGCCGCCGTGGTGGGGTTCTCGGTTGAAAATGTCTATGCCATCGCCGAGGTCATCCGGCGCCAGAAGGGCGGCGCGGCGGTGGTGATGGGGGCGCTTTCGCCGCGCACGCGGAACGCGCAGGTCGAACTCTACCAGAACGGCGATGTCGATTACATGGTGGCCACCGACGCGATCGGGATGGGGCTCAATCTCGATATCGACCACGTGGCGTTCTCGGGCCTGTCGAAGTTCGACGGGCGGCGGATGCGGGCGCTCTGGCCGAACGAGCTGGCGCAGATCGCGGGGCGGGCGGGGCGCTATACCGCGCCGGGAACCTTCGGGGTGACGGGCGAGGCGCCGCCGCTCACCGACGAGGTGGTGGGCGCCATCGTCGAGCACCGCTTTGCCCCGGTGGCGAAGCTGCAATGGCGCAATTCCGACCTGAGC
Source organism: Paracoccaceae bacterium (assembly GCA_003605175.1). Lineage (GTDB taxonomy): Bacteria > Pseudomonadota > Alphaproteobacteria > Rhodobacterales > Rhodobacteraceae > Ovoidimarina. The sequence goes on from QWDA01000002.1 coordinate 136,816, forward strand.
TTCCATACGGTCGAGGCGCTGATCGCCTCGCTCGAGGCGCCGACCGACGATCCCTGGCTGATCCGCACCCGCGAGGCCGACGACCTGATGGCCCTGAAGGCGCTCGCCGCACTGCCCGAGATCCGCGACGAGGCGCGCGGCGGGGCGGCGGTGAAGCTTCTCTGGGATGTCTGCCGAATCCCGGATTTCCGGGGAATCAGCCATGCCGAACATGCCGGCCTTCTGCAGGCGATCTTCGGGTTCCTGCATGGCGCGGGCCGGGTGCCCGACGACTGGCTCGCGAAGCAGATCCACCGCATCGACCGGACCGAAGGCGGCATAGATGCGTTGTCCCGCAGGTTGGCATTTATCCGCACATGGACCTATGTGGCGCAACGCCCGGGATGGACCGGGGACGAAAGCCATTGGCGCGGTGAGACCCGCGCGGTAGAAGACCGCCTGTCGGACGCGCTGCACGGCGTCCTGACACAAGCATTTGTCGACCGGCGGACGAGCGTGCTCCTGCGCCGGTTGAAACAGAAGGAGGTCCTTGTGGCCGAAGTGAACGAGAAGGGGGAGGTGACCGTCGAGGGCCAGTTCGTCGGTCGCATCGAGGGTTTCCGTTTCCGGCAGGACGCGTCCGGCAGTCCGGACGAGGCGAAGACGGTCCGGCAGGCCAGCGAACAGGCCCTGGCGCCGCATTTCCATTTGCGCGCGGACCGGTTCTACAACGCGCCCGATACCGAGATCGACTTCACCGAGCAGGGCGGGCTGATGTGGGGCGATCAGGCCGTGGGCAAGCTCGTCGCCGGGCCCGAACCGCTGAAACCGCAGGTGCATCCCTTCGTCGACGACGAGGCCGGGGCCGAGGTGGCGCAGAAGGTGGCGCGGCGGCTGCAGCATTTCATCGACCGCAAGGTGGCGACGCTGTTCGAGCCCCTGATCGCCTTGGGCCGCGACGAGGCGCTGAGCGGACTGGCGCGTGGATTCGCGTTCCGCATGGTCGAGAACCTGGGCGTGATTGCCCGATCCGACGTGGCATCCGAGGTGAAGGAGCTCGACCAGGACGCGCGGGGCAGCCTGCGCAAGCACGGCATCCGCTTCGGCCAGTACACCGTGTTCATGCCGGCGCTGCTGAAACCCGCGCCGACGCGGCTGCGGCTGGTGCTCTGGGCGCTCGCGAAGGGGCTCGACGAGTTCCCCGAGAGCCCGCCGCCGGGGCTGGTGACGGTGCCGAGCGCGAAGGACGCGCCCGAGGGCTATCACCTGATGGCGGGCTATCGCCCGGCGGGCGAGCGGGCGATCCGGATCGACATGCTGGAGCGGCTGGCCGACATGCTGCGCGCCGAGGACAGCCGGGGCGGCTTCGAGGCGAAGGCCGACATGCTGTCGATCACCGGCATGACGCTGGAGCAGTTCGCGGCGCTGATGGACGGGCTTGGGTACAAGGCCGAGCGGGGCGAGCGCGAGAAGGCGAAGTCGGCGGAGGCACCTGCGGCGGAGGCCCCGGTCGAGGCGCCGGCCGATCTGCCCACGGAAGACGCCGCGCCGGAAGGATCCGCCGAGGCGGAAGCTCCTGCGCCGGAGGCGTCCGTCGAGGGGGAAACGCCCGCACACGAGGCGCCGGCCGAACCCGCGCCGGCCGAGGACACCACCGCCGAAGCGCCGGCGGCCGAGGCTGCCGGCGTGCCGGAGGGCCCGGAACTCGAGGTGTTCTACACCTTCACCTGGGGCGGCAACCGTGCCCGGCGCGAGGGCGGCGGCGAGCGACGCAAGGGCGGCGGCAAGCCGAAGCCGGCCCAGGGCGGCAAGCCGCGCCGCGGCGACAAGAACAAGCGGCCACCGCGCGAGGACAAGCCGAAGACCTTCTCGTCGCGGCCCGAGCGCAAGGACCGGATCGACCCGGACAACCCCTTCGCGGCGGCGCTGATGGGGCTCAAGACCAAGGAGTGACCTGCCCTGGCTGAGCGGCCGACGATGCGGCTCGACAAGTGGCTCTGGCACGCCCGGATCTACAAGACCCGGACGCTCGCGACCGAGATGGTGTCGCGCGGCAAGGTGCGGGTGAACCGCCAGCCGGTGAAGAAGCCGGCGGCGCCTGTTGGGCCGGGCGACGTCCTGACCCTGGTCCAGGGGCGCGCGGTGCGGGTGCTGCGCGTCACCGGGCTGCCGGAGCGGCGCGGCCCGGCTGAGGAGGCGCAGATGCATTACGAGGCGATCGAGGCCGAATAGGGCCGAGTTCGGTTGCCCTCCGCCGCCGGCTCGACTAGCACCGGTGCGGGATTCACCGATCTGGGATTCGCAGATGACCTATGTCGTCACCGACAACTGCATTGCCTGCAAATACACCGACTGCGTGGAAGTCTGCCCCGTGGACTGCTTCTACGAGGGCGAGAACATGCTGGTGATCCATCCGGACGAGTGCATCGATTGCGGCGTCTGCGAACCGGAATGCCCGGCCGATGCGATCCGACCCGATACCGAGCCGGAGATGGAGAACTGGGTCGAGTTCAACCGGAAATACTCCGAGCTCTGGCCGGTGATCGTCACCAAGAAGGACCCGCTTCCCGAGGCCGAGGAGCGCGACGGCGAGACCGGCAAGCTCGACAAGTACTTCTCGGAGACGCCGGGCGAGGGCGGCTGAGACCGATTCGCGGCGGCGCGGGGCCGCCGCACCGGGTTCTGCACTGCGGAAATCCTTGATTTTGCAGCGACAGCGGGGGTTTACCACGATGGCGCTGGAAAACCTCTGCGTTTTTTGCTATGTTTGTGTGACAACCAGCCCAAACCCTGCCGCGCGCGTTCGGATATGTACCGAAGCGTGCTGAGGAGATCGGCGGAAAAGAATCAAGCGACGGGGAGATCCATCATGTGTCCCTGCCGCTATTTTTGTCGGCGAAATCCAAGGGTTTCAAGAGGAAGACCGCACTAGATGAGCAAGACCAAGAGTTCGGAGTTCCGGCCCAACGACTATGTCGTGTACCCCGCGCACGGTGTGGGCCAGATCGTATCCATCGAAAAACAGGAGATTGCCGGAATCCCGCTCGAGCTGTTCGTGATCTCGTTCGAGAAGGACAAGATGACCCTTCGCGTCCCGACCAACAAGGCCGAGGATGTGGGGATGCGTTCGCTGTCCTCGCCGGACATCGTGTCGAAGGCGCTGACCACGCTGAAGGGCAAGGCCCGCGTGAAGCGTGCGATGTGGTCGCGCCGGGCGCAGGAATACGAGCAGAAGATCAATTCCGGCGATCTGATCGCCATCGCCGAGGTGGTGCGCGACCTGCACCGTACCGACGACCAGCGCGAGCAGTCCTATTCCGAGCGTCAGCTTTACGAAGCGGCGCTGGAGCGGCTGACCCGCGAAGTGGCCGCGGTGTCGGGCTCGGACGAAGGCGCGGCGCAGCGCCAGGTCGGTGACGTGCTGGAGAGCCGCGCGGCCTGAGCCATCGCCGATTTCGCATCGGGACGCCGCCCCTTGGGGTGGCGTTTCGCGTTCAGGCGCGCTTCTTGCGCGGCGTGCGGTCGTCGGCCGCCTCTTCCATCTTGGCGACGATCTGGACCTCCAGGTCGTGGTCGAGTTCCCGCGCCCGCTTGATATAGGCCGCGTTCTCGTTGACGGGGATGTCCGGGTCCCAGAGCGTCGCCAGTTCGGCCACTGCGGCGCGGTCGCCCTTGAAGAAATCCTGGGTGATGTTCGCGGCTTCGTATTCCGAAAGCCCCATGTTCTCGAGCACATAGCGCCCGGCGCGAAGAGAGGAATCGAACATCTCGCGCACGATGTCGTCGGCACCGGCGCGGTAGAGCTCGTAGGTATGCACCCGGTCGTTGGCGCGGGCGATGATGTGCAGGTCGGGCCGCTCGCGCCGCGCGATCTGCACCAGCCGCACCGCCGCCTTCCTGTCGTCGAGCGCGACCACCAGAACCTTGGCCGTGGCGAGGCCCGCGGCGTGCAGCAGGTCAGGCCGGGTCGGATCGCCGAAGAAACCCTTGAAGCCGAAGCGGCGCATGAGCTGGATCGTCGCCAGGTTGTTGTCGAGCACCGTGGTCTGGAAGCCGGCGATCTGCAGCAGCCGGTTCACCACCTGGCCGAAGCGGCCGATCCCGGCGATGATCACCGGCTGCTGGTCGTCGATCTCGTCGGGTTCGTGCTCCTCGCGGGTTTCCGCCATCCGCGCCGAGATCCGCTCATAGGCGATGAAGAACAGGGGGGTAAGCAGCATCGAGAGGCTGATCACCAGGAGCATCACTCCGGCGAGACCCTGCGGCAGGACGCCCTGCTGGATCGAGAAGGAAATCAGCACGAAGCCGAATTCGCCGGCCTGCGCGAGACCGAGGGTGAACAGCCAGCGGTCGCGGCCGCGGATCCGGAAGATCATGGCCAGGAGGAACAGCACCGCGCCCTTGAGGAACATCACCGCGAAGGTAATGCCGACGATGGTGAGCGGATCGGCGAAGAGGATCTTGAAGTCGATCCCGGCGCCGACGGTGATGAAGAAGAGCCCGAGCAGGAGGCCCTTGAACGGCTCGAGGTCGCTTTCGAGTTCGTGCCGGAACTCCGAGTTCGCGAGAACCACGCCCGCGAGGAAGGTCCCGAGCGCCGGGGAGAGACCCACGAGGAACATCAGTGAGGCGATGCCGACGACGATCAGGAGCGCGAAGGCGGTGTACATCTCGCGCAGCCGGGCGGCGTGGATGAAGCGGAAGAGCGGCCGCGAGGCGTAGATGCCGAAGAGGATGATCAGCACGATGGAGGCGAGCGTGGCGAGGGTGACGCCCCAGGCCGGCAATCCCTCGACCAGCGAGATCGCGTGATGCGCATCCTCGGCGGCGTGATCGACCGGGCGCGAGATCGAGCCGTCGGGGTTGATGCTGGCCTGCGTGCCGAGCGCGAGAAGCGGCAGGAGCACCAGCATCGGGATCACGGCAATGTCCTGGGTCAGGAGCACCGAAAAGATCGAGCGCCCGCCGCCGGTCTGCATCAACCCCTTTTCGGTCAGGGTCTGCAGCACGATCGCGGTCGAGGACAGCGCGAAGATGAGCCCCATGGCCAGCGCGGTCTGCCAGGCGTAGTCGAGCGCCATGGCGCCTGCCGTGATGATCGCCGCGGTGGCGATGATCTGCAGGCCGCCGAGCCCGATCAGCCTGTGGCGCATGTCCCAGAGCGCGCGGGGCTCCAGTTCGAGGCCGATCAGGAACAGCATCATCACCACGCCGAATTCGGCGAAATGCTGCAGGTCCGCGGTTTCCGAGCCCACGAGCCCGAAAAGCGGGCCGATCACGATGCCCGCGAGAAGGTAGCCGAGCACCGAGCCCAGCCCGAGCCGGGCCGCGAGCGGAACCGAAATGACGGCCGCGGCGAGGTAGATCGAGGCCTGGGTGAGAAAGCCTTCCATCCGGGGTCCTTAAAGCGGCAGGGGAGCGTCCGCCTTCAACTGATTCATGACGATCTGGCTCTGCACCCGGGCCACCGCGGGGTGCGGCAGCAGGATCTCGTGAATCAGGGCGTTCAGGGCGGGCAGATCGGCGCAATACACCCTCAGAAGATAGTCCGCTTCGCCGGTCATTGTCCACGCGGAGGTCACCTCCGGGCGGGTCTCGATGATACGCGTGAAGGTGCGGACGAGGTCGGGGGCGTGGGTGGCCATCTGAACCTGCACGAAAGCCTGCACGGTGAGGCCGAGGCGCTGCGCGGAAAGCCGCGCGCGGTAGGCCTCGATATACCCCTCGGCCTCGAGCCGCTGGCGGCGCCGGCCGGCCTGGGAGGGCGAAAGGTTGAGCCGTTCGCCCAGATCCTGCGCGGTCAGATGCGCGTCTTCCTGGAGCGCGGCGAGGAGTTTTGCATCGGTTGGGTCGAGTTTCATGCGGGAAGTTCGCGTATGGATCTTATCTGATGCGTAGTATGTGCGAAACTCTCGGTAATTGCACCATGTTTCGCGCAAACGACGCACGCGTTTCGCGCTATGGTGAGCGCGAGCCACAGGAGGACCCCATGGGACCGTTTCCGCACGACGCGCCGAAATCCGAGATCACCGAAGAGAACCCCGCCGGCACCGACGGGTTCGAGTTCGTCGAGTTCGCCCATCCCGACCCCGGTGCCCTGCGCGACCTGTTCGCGAAGATGGGCTTCACCCACACCGCAACGCACAAGAAGATGGCGGTCGAGCTCTGGCAGCAGGGCGATATCACCTATGTGCTCAATGCCGAGCCCGGGACCCATGCGGCGGCATTCATCGAGGAGCACGGGCCCTGCGCGCCGTCCATGGGCTGGCGCGTGGTCGATGCGCGGCACGCCTTCGAACATGCGGTCGCGAAGGGGGCCACGCCGTTCGAGGGGCCGGGCAAGGTGGTGGACGTGCCCGCGATTGTCGGGATCGGCGGCAGCCTGATCTACTTCATCGACACCTATTACGAGGAGAGCCCGTACAATGCCGAGTTCGACTGGGTGGCGAAGGCCCATCCGAAGGGCGTCGGATTCTACTATCTCGACCATCTGACCCACAATGTGTTCAAGGGCAACATGGACACCTGGTTCCGGTTCTACAGCGAGCTGTTCAACTTCCGGCAGATCCGGTTCTTCGACATCGAGGGGAAGTTCACCGGGCTCTATTCCCGCGCGCTGACCTCGCCCTGCGGCAAGATCCGGATCCCGATCAACGAGGACCGGGGCGAGACCGGGCAGATCGTGAACTATCTCAGGAAATACAAGGGCGAGGGGATCCAGCACATCGCGGTGGGCGCCGAGGATATCTACGCCGCGACCGACGCGATCCACGAGAAGGGTATCCGTTTCATGCCCAGCCCCCCCGAGAGCTACTATCGGCTTTCGACCGAGCGGGTGCAAAGGCACGAGGAGCCGCTCGACCGGATGATGAAGCACGGCATCCTGATCGACGGCGAGGGCGTGGTGGATGGCGGCGAGACGAAGGTCCTCCTGCAGATCTTCTCGAAGACGGTGATCGGGCCGATCTTCTTCGAGTTCATCCAGCGGAAGGGCGATGACGGCTTCGGGGAGGGCAACTTCAAGGCGCTCTTCGAGTCGATCGAGGCCGAGGAGATGGCGCGGGGCGACTACGGATCGGTGAAGAAAGCCGGCTGAGCCCGATTTCGGCGCCGTCTAGCTCGAAGGGACCTTCAGGGTGTGGTTCCGCCCGCCCTTCACATAGGTCAGTTCGTTGTCGCCGATCGAGGCGATCTGGCCGCCATCTATGCGGTCTCCGACCTTCACCTTCACGTAGCGGCCCGAGGGTAGGCGCAGCAGCGCGCGGCGGTTCGCATCCGAACCGTAGACGCCGATCAGGTTGAGCCGGTTCAGCTTGATCGCGTCCTCGATCGTGGCCTGGCGCGCGACCGAGGCCGAGCTGGGAATCGTCGGGCCGGCCGGGGGAACCACGGCCGCGGCGGCGGCGACCACTGCCGTGGCGGTCTCGGGCGCCGTGACCCGGGCCTGCTGCGCGGTGGCGACGATCACCGCGAAATCGGCCGGCCGGTGCGACGGCGCGCGGGAGACCGCGACGGCCAGCGCGCTGGGGGCGGCGCCTTCCGCGTCGGCGGCTTCCTGCTGGGCCGAGGCAGGGCGGGCCCTTGGCCGCATGTCGGACAGTTCCTCGAGCGTGCGCCCGCCGAAATTCGCCCGTTCCATCCGGTCGGTCAGGTCGCGCGGCCGCGCCCGGGGCGATTTCCCCGCCAACGCCAGAGCGATTTCGGGATCGGGCACGATTACCGCCGTGACCGGGCGGGGCGGCGGGCGTTTCACCGGCCGGCCTGCCGTCACCAGCACCCCGTTCGGGGTCATCGCGCCCTCGGCGGTGGCGCGCACGAAACCACGTTCGTCGAGTTCGAAGACGTCTCCGGGCTGCGGCGGCGGCGGCGGTTCGTCGAGCGCGGCCAGATCCTCCGAGGGTTGCGCGAGCGCGAAGGCATCGTCGACCCGGACGGCCGGATCCACCGCCGCGAGGTACAGATCGTCCGCCGTTTCGGGCGTGGGTTCGATCAGCGGCCGCGGCGGCACCTGCCAGAAATCGGCCGCGTCGAGCAGGCCGACCTCGCTCTCCGGGTCCGGCGCCGTGGCCGCGAAGAGCGTTGTCGCGCGGCGCGCGGCCATTTCCTGCGCCAGCGCAGCCTCGGTTGCGGGGAGCGCGGGCAGCGGGCTGTCCTGGACGAGCCGCGGCGGGTGGCGGCTCGGTTCGCGGCGAGGTTCGCCGGCGGCGATCTGCTCTTCGGGCTGGAATTCCGGCGTCGCGGCCACTTCGGGCAGCTTCCGCTGCGGTTTCGGCGAGACGAGGTAGAGCGCGGTCCAGACCAGCACGCCGCAGGTCAGCACCGCCGCCGCGACGGTGGCCCAGAGATTGCGGTTCGGCCAGGCCCCGGAGGGCGGGGACGGGCTGTGCCTTTCGGCGCGCGGCGCGGGGGCGGCGTTCAGGGGCGGCGGGGCCGGCGGGAGCGTGGGAGCGGCGCCTGTGGGCGGGTCGATCCGGGGCGGATCGACGATGGGGCGGGGATCGCCCGTTGCCGGGGCCGCCGGCGCGGCATGCGCCGCTTCGGTCTCCGCGCGGTGCTGGACGAATTGCGTGGCCCCGAAATCGGGCGTGCCGGGGAATTGCGCCGGATCGGGCCAGGCCACGAAACGGATCGGATTGAACCCGTAGCTGACGGCGAAGCTCTCGGCCTCGTCGAGCGTGTTGATGTCGAGCGCGGCAATGCGGATCGTCCCGCCGTCGCGGCGCCAGTCGAACACCATCTCGTCGACCGGGCAGGGGGTCAGCCCGTCGAGCGCGCGGGCCACGTCCACGGCCTCCGGGTCGTCCGTCGTGGCCGAGATCTCGGTGTAGAGGATCTGCGAGGGCGGGATCACCAGTTCGGTTTCGAGCGGGCCCTTCGCCATAACCTCTGCGCGGACCCGGAGCGCCTTGAGGCGCTTGGGCAGCATCGGATCGTCGAGCGCGACGCTGTCGATCTCCTCCCAGCCGTCACCGTCCCGCCGCAACAGGCGAATCCCGTCCGGGTCGAGATCTAGCGCGAACGCTGGCATATCTTCTGTACCGAACCTTTCAGGCCGCCACCGCCAGCCGCCCCCCCCCGCAGGAAAACCTTAGCGCAGGTGCTGCTCGAGGAAAAGGTGACGGCACTGCGAAAAACGGGCAGGCTGGCCGGACGACTCGGGGCCTTCTGGAGAAAAAAATGTCGTTGAAATGGATGTGTATCGCGGTTCTTGCCTGCCTGCCCTGCGCGGGTCTGGCTGAGGGGGTGCGACAGATCACCGTGGTGGGCGAGGGCCATATCGACAGCGCGCCCGACATGGCCACGGTGACGCTCGGCGTGACCACCGAGGCCAAGGGCGCGCGCGAGGCGATCGACGAGAATTCCCGGGCAATGGCGGCGGTGCTGACCCGGTTGGGCGAGGCGGGGATCGCCGAGCGCGACCTGCAGACCTCGGATTTCTCGGTCTGGCCACGCTACGACCAGAGGTCGCTCCCGGACGGGACCCAGGGTATCGCCGGGTTCGTGGCGCAGAACACCGTGCTGGTGCGGGTGCGCGACCTGAACGGGCTGGGCGGCATCCTCGATGCGGTGGCGCGGGACGGGGCGAACAGGTTCCAGGGGCTGAGCTTCGGGCTGCAGGATCCGGGGCCGGCGGAGGACGCCGCCCGGAAGGCGGCGGTCACGGAGGCGAAACGGAAGGCCGCGCTCTATGCCGAAGCGGCGGGGGTGGCACTGGGCGATCTGGTGACGCTGAGCGAGGAGATGAGCGCGAGGCCGGGGCCGGTGATGATGCAGGCGGAGATGCTGCGGAGTGCATCGAACGAGGTGCCGGTCGCCTCGGGCGAGGTGTCGGTGACGGCGCGGGTGGTGCTGGTTTACGAGATCGGGGAGTGAGGACGATGGGAATGGGTTTCAGGACGGTAGCCCTGTGTCTTGCGTTGGTGGGCGCGCCGGTCTCGGTGATGGCCGAGGAGGCGACTGGTCGGTTCCGGGTGGTCGGGATGGCCATGATTTCGGTGCCGGCGGAGCTTGCCGAGATCTCGATCGGCGTCGAGACCAAGAGCGACGTTCTCGGCGAGGCTGTTGCCTCGAATTCCGTGACGATGAAGGAGGTTATCGGACAGATCCGCGCTGCGGGCGTGGCCGAGGGCGATATCCGGACGACCCGGTTTCGGATCTACGAGCCGAGTGGGAGCCACAGGGACGAGGACGAGCCGCCGCCGCCGCGCTACGGGGTTTCGAACACGCTTCTGGTGACGGTCCGGGAGCTCGATGCGCTCGGGGCGATCCTGACCGCGGTGTCGTCGAGCGGCGCGAACGACATCAACAGCCTGTCGTTCCGGGTCGACGACCCGACGCCCCATATCGCGGAAGCGCGGCGGCGTTCGGTGAAGGATGCGCGCGACAAGGCGGCGCTTTATGCCGAGGCGTCGGGGGTGACGCTGGGCAGGCTTGTCGATTTCACCGAGGGAGATAGCCTGCTGGGGGGGATGTTTGACGAGGAGGTCGTGATGATGGAGCCGAGTTCCGATGGTGTGCCGAATGTTTCCATCGCCGCGGCCGACGTGGAATTCGACGACGCGGTGACGCTGGTCTACGAGATCGCCGAATAGGGGCGCACAACCCGTACACAACCCGTACACAACCTGTACACCGGCGGGCGGATTTCGATGCCGGTTTGCGGGGGCCGGCCCGGGCGGGACGGCCCCGAAGCCTATCAGGCCATGGCGGCGGCGAGGGCCTGGTCGAGATCGGCGATGATGTCGTCGGCATCCTCGATGCCGATGGAGACGCGGACCACGTTGGGCGCCGCACCCGCGGCGATCTGCTGCTCGTCGGAGAGCTGGCGGTGCGTGGTCGAGGCCGAGTGGATGATCAGCGAGCGCGCGTCGCCGAGATTTGCCACATGGCTGAAGAGGTTCACGTTGTCGATCAGCTTCACGCAGGTGTCGTAGCCGCCCTTCAGCCCGAAGGTGAAGATCGCGCCGGCGCCCTTGGGGCAGATCCTCGCGACACGGTCATGGTAGGGCGAGGATTTGAGCCCGGCATAGGTCACGAACTCCACGCGCGGGTCGTTCTCGAGCCATTCGGCGACCTTCACGGCGTTCGCCACATGCTTCTCCATCCGGAGCGAGAGCGTCTCGATGCCCATCAGCGTGTAATGCGCGCCTTGCGGGTTCATGGTCATGCCGAGATCGCGCAGGCCGACGGCGATGGAGTGGAAGGTGAAGGCCATGGGGCCGAGGGCCGGGCCGAAGGCGAGGCCGTGATAGGCGGGCTCGGGCTGCGAGAGCGAGGGGAACTTGTCCGACGCGGTCCAGTCGAACCTGCCGGAATCCGTGACCGAGCCGCCGGTGACCGTGCCGTTGCCGGTGAGGTACTTGGTCGTCGAGTTCACCACGAGGGTCGCGCCCATCTCGATCGGACGGCAGAGATAGGCGGTGGCCGAGGTGTTGTCGACGATGAGCGGCACGCCCGCCGCGTCGGCGATCTTCGCGAGTGCGGGAATGTCGGAGATGTAGCCGCCCGGGTTCGCGATGGATTCGCAGAAGATCGCGCGGGTGTTCGCGTCGCAGGCAGCCTTCACCGCATCGAGATCGTCGGTGTCGACGAAGGTTGCCGACCAGCCGAAGCGGCGGATCGTGTTCGAGAGCTGGGTGACGGTGCCGCCATAGAGCCGGGTCGAGGCCACCACGTTGCAGCCCGGGCCCATCAGCGGGAACAGCGCCATGATCTGGGCGGCGTGGCCCGAGGAGCAGCAGATCGTGCCGGCGCCGCCCTCGAGCGTGTTGATCCGGTCGGCCAGCGCCGAGACCGTGGGGTTGGTCAGGCGGGAATAGATGAAGCCGATTTCCTGGAGGTTGAACAGCGCCGCGGCATGGGCGGCATCGCGGAACACATAGGCGGTGGTCTGGTAGATCGGCACCTGCCGCGCGCCGGTGGCGCTGTCGGGGGCGGCCCCGCCATGGATCTGCAGCGTGTCGAATCCGGGTGCTTTGTCGGACATGAAACCCTCCCTGTGGTCCTTGCATGCAGGTGTAGGCAGCGGCACCCCGCTTGGCAACGGGCAGGGCCGCAGGGGGTGGTGCATCACATTCTGGGCGGGGGCGCCGCGGCTCAGTCTACCCGGGCGTCCTCGATCGCCTGGATGTGGGTGGCGAGAAGCGAAGCGGTGTTGCGCTTGGGCAGGGTGCTGCGGGCGGTGCGGGCCTCGGTCTGGCGGGCGGCGTGCCTGGCGGGACAGGTGGCGGTTTCCTTTGATGTTGGCGGCGGCGTAGAAATCGTCCCTGTAGCCCGTGGGGGTGTTCCTGCGCGAAGATGGGGAGTCCGAACCTGTCTGCTGTCGAGCGCGTCGCGCGATGCCGACGTGTCCACGAACGCGGCCTTGAAGGTTTCGCCCTCGAATTCGGCGGCGAGTCCCCTGGAGTCACAGCGCCTTTCGCGGAGCCAGCGTGCGAAGATCGTGGTGTAACCTTCTGTGACCAGGATCCTTTCCGGGCCGGTTCTGGCGAAGTGCCGTGGACGCCGGGCCGAGGCAGCGCATCCCGTTCGTGCCGAGTGCCGAGGACGGTGCATTCGCCAGCGCGCCCGGGTGGTCGGCGGGGCGCGTGTCGGGCGTGACCGGGATCCTGGCCCTGCGCGGGCAGTACCGAATTGGTAGCCTCGACGGCGCCCATGGGTGGAAGCCGATATCGTCTGCGTCGATAGCGCCGGGCCGGTGGCGGATCACCGGGATGGCGGTGAGGAGGAGCGCGCGGTCGACCGGGCGCCAGGGGTCGATGATTTCCGGCCGGACAGTGAAGGCTACGGTCGGTCGCGGAGAGAACGGGTGGCGCATGGGCCCGAGCCCGGCACGCGGGCACTACTGGATCGGGCGGGTGCAGGCGGCCCCGAGCATCGGGCCGATCCGGGCGGCGGCCTCGAGGAGGCGCGTCGCGTCCGCCTCGCTCCAGTCGCGGACCGGGTGGGAAAGGAGCGCCAGGACCGCGTCCTCGCCGGTCTTGTCGACCCGGAGCGGAAGGCCGAGGAAACCCGCGAAGTTTTCGGCGAGGAGGAAGGTACAGCTGTTCTCTGGCGGGAGTGCCGCGACATCTGGCACCCTGACCGGCCCCCCGGTTTCGAGCACCGAGACGCAGAGCGGGGTGCTTTCGAACGGCAGCAGGGCTTCTTCGTCGGCCGGGTTCTCGGGCAGGCCGTAGATGATGACGCGGAAGAATTCGGTTTCGCGTTTCGGCACGGCGATGATGCCGCAATCGGCTCCGGTCTCCTGGATCAGCCGGGTCATCATGTCGATGACCTGTGACCGGATCTTCAGAAATCGCAGAATCAGTTCGCTCATACGCGGTGCGGCGCCACATTCGTTAACCCGAGGGTTGCACGAGGCGATGTTTGGCCGCGCTGGGCAATAGTACCCAGGTACGAAACGCCGTTGGTTTCGCGCGAAGAATCCGCCAACGGCCCGGCTTTCGCGCCGGGGCGTGTCGATGCGCTCCCGAATCGGCCGGCCGCGTCAGATTGCCAGGTACTCGGCGCGGAGCGCGTCGTTTTCGAGAACGTCCGCCGCGGCGCCGTCGAAGACGATGCTGCCGGTGTCGAGGATCACCGCACGGTCGGAGAGCTTGAGCGCGCGCACCGCGTTCTGCTCGACGATGACCGTGGTGATGCCCTGTTCCTTGATATGGGTGAGCGTCTTCTCGATCTCGTCCACGATGACGGGGGCGAGGCCCTCATAGGGTTCGTCGAGCAGCAGTACCTTGAGGTCGCGGGCGAGCGCGCGGGCGATGGCGAGCATCTGCTGTTCGCCGCCCGACAGCGTGGTGCCCTCCTGCTTGCGGCGTTCGCCGAGGCGGGGGAACAGCTCGTAGAGCCGTTCGAGCGACCAGCCGATCGGCGGGGCGATCTGCGCAAGCTGCAGGTTTTCCTCCACCGTGAGGCCGGAGATGATGCGACGGTCCTCGGGAACGAGGCCGAGCCCGGCCTGCGCGGCCTGGTGGGCGGACATTTTGTGGAGCGGCTGATGGTCGAGCCAGATCTCGCCATGGGTGACGAGGGGCGAGCCGACGCGGGCGATGGAGCGCAGGGTCGAGGTCTTGCCGGCGCCGTTGCGGCCGAGAAGCGCCAGGATCTCGCCCTCGTGGACGTTGAAGCTCACGCCCTGCACGATGTAGCTCTCGCCGTAATAGGCGTGGATGTCGTTCACCGACAGGAAGGCCGGTGCGGTGGCGGCCTTGTTGGCGTGCTTCGAGAAATCCGGGTGTTCGTTCATTGCGGCCACCTCATTGCGCCTGTCCGAGATAGGCTTCCTGAACTTTCGGATGGCCCTTGATCTTCTCGGGAATGTCCTCGACCAGCGGGGTGCCCTGGGCGAGCACCGTGATCCGGTCGGCGAGCGAGAACACCACATGCATGTCGTGTTCGATGATCGCCATGGTGATGTCGCGCTTTTCCTTGATCTCCCGGAGGAGGTCGATGGTGTTGTTGGTGTCGGCGCGCGCCATGCCGGCGGTGGGCTCGTCGAGGAGGAGGAGCCGCGGCTCCTGGACGAGGCACATGGCCATCTCGAGCCGCCGCTTGTCGCCGCGCGAGAGCGAGGCGGAATGCATGTGGCGTTTGTCGATCATGTTCATGTCGGTCAGGATCTCTTCGGCCTGCTCGACGAGGCTTTGCTCGTTCATCACCGTCTCGAAGGCGTGGAGCCTGAACGCCCCGTCGCGGCGGGCGAAGCAGGGGATCATCACGTTCTCGAACACCGTGAGGTCGCCGAAGATCTCGGGGGTCTGGAACACCCGGGAGATGCCCATCTGGTTGATCTCGTGCGGCGTGCGGCCGAGCACGGACTGGCCGTCGAACATCACCGAGCCGGTATCGGGGATGAGCTTGCCGACGAGGCAATTGAGCAGCGTCGACTTGCCGGCACCGTTCGGGCCGATGATCGCGTGGACCGAGTTCTCGGCGACGGAGAGGTTCACGTCGCCGAGCGCCTGGAGCCCGCCGAAGCGCTTGTTGACGCCCTTGACCTCGAGGATACCCATCGTTCAGCGCTCCCTATTCGCCCACATGGGGTGCCGCCTTGGGCGGATGGACGGCATCGTCGGACGCCTTGCCCCGGCGCCGGAACAGCCGGCCGATCCGCTGCCCGCCCTCGACCAACCCGCCGGGCAGGAAGATCACCACGAGCATGAAGATGATCCCGAGCGTCAGGTGCCAGCCCTTGCCGATGAAGGGATGGATCATGAAGACGGCGGCATCCTCGAGCCCGTCGGGCAGGAACGAGAACCACTGGTGCAGGATCGAGTCGTTGATCTTGGAGAGGATGTTCTCGAGATACTTGATCATCCCGGCGCCGAGAACCGGGCCGATCAGTGTGCCCGCGCCGCCGAGGATCGTCATCAGCACGACCTCGCCCGACGCCGTCCATTGCATCCGCTCGGCGCCGGCGAGCGGGTCCATCGAGGCCATGAGCCCGCCGGCGAGCCCGGCATACATGCCAGAGATCACGAAGGCGGCGAGCGTGTAGGGGCGGGGGTTCAGCCCGGTATAGCGCATCCGCTGCTGGTTCGACTTCACCGCGCGGAGCATCATGCCGAAGGGCGAGCGGAAGATCCGGATCGCGATGTAGAAGGCGACGAGCATCACCACGGCGCAGAAGTAATAGCCGGCGTTGAACTGCCAGAGCCAGGGACCGACTTCGATGAAATGGGTCGCGCGCATCTCGAGGCCGAAGAGATGCGGGATGTTGGGCGAGTCGGGGCCCATCAGGTATTGCGGGTCGGTGCCGTAGACCTGGAGGCCGGTCTCGCCATTGGTGATCGGCGAGAGCACCGAATAGGCCAGCGCGAAGGACATCTGCGCGAAGGCGAGCGTGAGGATCGAGAAGTAGATCCCCGAGCGGCGCAGCGAGATGTAGCCGATGGCGAGCGCGAAGAGTCCGGAGACGAGGAGTGACAGGAGGATGCCCGGCACGATGTTGTAGCCGAGGAGCTTGAACATCCACACCGTCGCGTAGGAGCCGACGCCGAGGAAGGCGGCATGGCCGAAGCTGAGATAGCCGGTGAGGCCGAACAGGATGTTGAAGCCGATCGCGAAGATCCCGAAGATGATGAACCGCTGCATCAGGTCGGGATAGCCCGCGTTGAACTGGGCGAGCTCCGATCCGGTGGGAAACGGGTTCAAGAGGATCGGCGCGCAGAGGCAGAGCACCGCCACGATCGCGAGGAGCGTCAGGTCGCGCTTGTCCAGACCGAGCATGGCTTATTCCTCCATCACGCCCTTGCGCCCCATGAGCCCCCGTGGACGGGTCAGGAGGACGACGATGGCGACAAGGTAGATGATGATCTGGTTGATGCCGGGAATGAGCGCGATCACCTCGGTCATCGAGGCGAAGGCCTCGAGGAT
Source organism: Paracoccaceae bacterium (assembly GCA_003605175.1). Lineage (GTDB taxonomy): Bacteria > Pseudomonadota > Alphaproteobacteria > Rhodobacterales > Rhodobacteraceae > Ovoidimarina. The sequence goes on from QWDA01000002.1 coordinate 153,169, forward strand.
GCCGAGCAGGAACCCCGCGAGGACGGCGCCGGGCAGGGAGCCCATGCCGCCCACCACCACGACGACGAAGGAGATCACCAGAAAATCCATGCCCATGTGGTAGTTGGGCGAGTTGATCGGCGTGTACATCACGCCCGCGAGCCCCGCCACGGCCGCGGCGATACCGAACATCAGCGTGAAGCGCCGGTCGATGTCGATGCCGAGAAGGCCCACGGTTTCCCGGTCGGCCATGCCGGCGCGGACCACCATGCCGAAGGTGGTGAATTGCAGGAAGGCGAAGACGGCACCGATGATCACCATGGCGAAGGCGAAGTAGATCAGCCGCCAGTAGGGGTAGATGATCGCGAAGGGATCGAAGCCGAGGAGCACGCCGAAATCGAAGGAGCCCTTGAAGGCGGCGGGGGCGGGCGTCGGGATCGGGTTCGCGCCGAAGAAATACTTGACGATCTCCTGGAGCACGATGGCGAGACCGAAGGTGACGAGGATCTGGTCGGCATGGGGGCGCCGGTAGAAATGCTTGATCAGCCCGCGCTCCATGGCGAAGCCGATCAGCATCATCACCGGGATCGCGAAGAGGATGGCGAGCGGCACCGACCAGTCGATGATCGCGGCCCCGGCGCTGTCGCCGAACCAGCCCGAGACATAGGGCGTCTCGATCTTCATCGGATTGCCGAGGAAGTCCGTTCGTGTCTCGTCGAGTGTGATCTTCGACAGCGTGAGAAGCTTCTGTAGCGTCACCGCACAGAAGGCGCCGATCATGAACAGCGCGCCATGGGCAAAGTTCACGACCCCGAGCGTGCCGAAGATCAGCGTCAGGCCGAGCGCGATGAGCGCATAAGCCGACCCCTTGTCGAGCCCGTTGAGGACCTGGAGGATGATCGCATCCATGTTTGTCTTGCACCTGTCTCGGGTGGCGCCCGCCGGTTCGCGGCGCCGTGTCGGTCGGGCACCCGAAGGTGCCCGACCCCTGCTCTCGTGAGTGGTAACTCGTTACGCGCCCGGGTTGCACTCACCCAGCGAAGCTTCGTCGCCGCCGAACATCGGATGGTTCGGCGGGTAGGTGACCTGTTCGGCCGGCGTGACCTCGACGATCTCGACGAGATCGAACTCGTTCTCCGGGTTCGCCTTGCCGCGCACCACGACGACGTCCTTGAAGCACTGGTGGTCGGCGCCGCGATAGAGCGTCGGGCCGTTGCCGAGGCCGTCGAACTCGAAGTCGGCAAGTGCTTCCCCGACGGCGCAGGGGTTGAAGCTCCCTGCGCGGTTCACCGCATCGGCATAGATCAGAGTCTGTGCGTAGCAGGTCTGCGCCGCCTGGCTCGGCGGGAAGCCGTACTTCGTGCCGAAGGACTGCACGAAGGCATTGGTGCCGGAATAGCGCGAGCCCAACTGGTTCTCGAGTTTCCAGTCCCAGTTCTGCGAGCCCGGGATGCCGGCGATGTTCTGGCCGGCGCCGCGGGCCATGAGCTCCGAGTAGAGCGGCACGATGATCTCGAACTGCTTGCCGTTCACGGTCTTGTCCCGGGCACCGAACTGCACCGCCTGGGTCAGCGAGTTGACCATGTTGCCGCCGTAGTGGTTCAGCACGAGCACGTCTGCGCCGGAGTTCAGCGCGGGCGCGATATAGGACGAGAAGTCCGTGGAGGCGAGCGGGGTGAGCACGTTCTCGACGGTTTCCCAGCCCAGCGCCTCGGTCGCCGCCGCGATCGATTCCTGCTGCGTCCAGCCCCAGGTGTAGTCGGCGGTCAGGTGATAGGCCTTGCGGTCGCTGCCATAGAGGTTCTTCAGCACCGGCGCCAGCGCGGCGGCCGACATGTAGGCGTTGAAGAAGTGGCGGAACCCGTTCGCCTGCCGGTCCTTGCCGGTGGTGTCGTTCGAGTGGGTGAGGCCGGCCATGAAGACGATGCCCGCTTCCTGGCAGAGGCCCTGGACCGCGACGGCGACGCCCGAGGACGAGCCGCCGGAGATCATGATCGCGCCGTCCTTCTCGATCATCGAGCGGGCCGAGGCGCGGGCGGCGTCGGATTTGGTCTGGGTGTCGCCGGTGACGAAGCCGACCTTCTTGCCGAGGATCCCGGTCCCGTCGAGGGTCTTCGACGAGAAGGTGTTGATCATGCCGCCGTCGCCTTCACCGTTCAGGTGCTCGACGGCAAGTTCGAAGGCGCGCAGTTCGTCGGCGCCCTCTTCGGCATAGGGGCCGGTCTGCGGTACGTTGAAGCCGAGCGTCACGGTGGAGCCGGTGGGCTCGTTGGTGAAGGCGCTGGCGGAGCTGGCGGTGAAGATCGTCGGCGCGGCGAGGCCGGCGCCGGCCACCGCCGAAGTCTTCAACAGACCGCGGCGTGTGAAATTCGATTTCGTCATCTTGTCCTCCCGAGTGGTCGCATCCCAGGTCAGGGAATGCCCATATTGGCCGTAAAGGCTGGACGAAGTATCACTGCAGAACAGAAAATTGTGCAACAACGCTATTGAATCACGAGGTTTTTTTGTAAATGAATCAACAAGTGGTTAACCTGGCGAGTCAACTAATTTTCGCGCAGGTGCAGAAAGTGCTTGAAAGGGAAGGACAAATGCCTTGGCCCGCACCGCACTGACCGGCAGCCGGATCCGCGAGCGGCGGATCACGCTGGGGATGCGGCAGGCGCGGCTGGCCGAGGCCTGCGGGATCTCGGCCTCCTATCTCAACCTGATCGAGCACAATCGCCGCTCGATCGGGGGCAAACTGCTCAACGCGATCGCCGAGGCGCTGGAGGTCGAGCCGTCCTCGCTGACCGAAGGGGCGGACACGGCGCTGATCGATGCGCTGAGCGGGGCCGCGGCCGGAGCGCTGGCCGCGCGGGCCGAAACCGACCGGGCCGAGGAGCTGGCGGGCCGCTTTCCGGGCTGGGCGCGGCTGATCGCCGGGCAGGCGGCGCGGATCGAGGCGCTGGAGCGGATGGTCGCGGCCCTGAACGATCGGTTGAGTCACGACCCGCAGCTTGCCGCCGCGCTGCACGATATCCTCTCGGCGGTGACGGCGATCCGGTCATCCTCGGCGATTCTCGTCGAGGATGACGATATCGATCCGGAATGGCGGGCGCGGTTTCACCGCAACATCCACGAGGACAGCCGACGGCTCGCCGAGGCCTCGCAGGGGCTGGTGACCTATCTCGACGCCGGCTCCGATGCCGACCGGGGAACGCTGACGCCGCAGGAGGAACTGGAGGCCTGGCTGACCGGGCGGGGGCATCACGTGGCGGAACTGGAGCGGGCCTTGCCGCCCGATCCGGCGGGGCTCGTGCGCGGGGCCGGGGCCCTGGGCTCGCCCGCCGCGCGGGACCTGGCGCAGCGCTACCTCTCCCGCTATCGCGACGACGCGCGGCGCCTGCCGCTCGGACCGCTTCGGGCCGCGCTGGCGGAGACCGGGACCGATCCGGCGGCGCTGGCCGCGCGGTTCGGGGCGGATCTCGCCTGCGTGTTCCGGCGGCTGGCCGCCTTGTCCGGGGACGACCTGTCCGAGCCCGCCGGGATCGCGATCTGCGACGCCTCGGGAACGCTGACCTTCCGCAAGCCGATCGACGGCTTTTCGCTGCCTCGGTTCGGCGCTGCCTGTCCGCTCCTGCCGCTCTACCAGGCGTTGGGGCGGCCGATGAGCCCGGTGCGCGCGGTGGTCGAGCTGCCCGGCCACGGCCGGCGGCGCTTCGTGACCTATGCGGTCGCGCAGCCGGCGCATCCCGCGGGGTTCGAGCAGCCCACGGTGTTCGAGGCGACCATGCTGATCCTGCCCGAGCCGGCGGGCGAACGGCGCGCGGCGTCGGCGATCCCGATCGGGCCGACTTGCCGGATCTGCCCGCGCGAAGCCTGTATCGCCAGGCGCGAGCCCTCGATCCTCACCCCGCCCGCGTGACGAAGGCGCTTGCACCCGGGCGGGATTTGCCGAAGAAGCCCGGGCCATGACCGGCTTTTCCTACTCTCTCCGCGCCACCGACGGCGCCGCCCGTACCGGCGAGATCGCGACCCCGCGTGGGGTGATCCGCACGCCCGCCTTCATGCCGGTGGGGACCGCCGGGACGGTGAAGGCGATGCTGCCCGGGAGCGTGGCCGCGACCGGGGCGGATATCCTTCTGGGCAACACCTATCACCTGATGCTGCGCCCCGGCGCCGAGCGGGTGGCGCGGCTGGGCGGGCTGCACCGGTTCATGAACTGGTCGCCGCCGATCCTGACCGACTCCGGCGGGTTCCAGGTGATGAGCCTCGCGGGGCTCAGGAAGCTGACCGAGGAGGGGGTGCGCTTCGCGAGCCATATCGACGGTTCGAAGCACCTCCTGACGCCGGAGCGGTCGATGGAGATCCAGGGGCTTCTCGGCTCGGACATCGTGATGGCCTTCGACGAATGCCCGGCGCTGCCGGCGGACGAGAAGCGGGTGGCCGAGAGCATGCGGCTCTCGATGCGCTGGGCGCTCAGGTCGAAGGAGGCGTTCGGCGAGCGGCCGGGGCATGCGCTGTTCGGGATCCAGCAGGGGGGCGTGACGGAGGAGCTGCGCGCCGAGAGCGCGGAAAAGCTTCGGGAAATCGGTTTCGACGGCTACGCCATAGGCGGGCTCGCGGTGGGCGAGGGGCAGGAGGCGATGTTCGGGGTGCTGGATTACGCGCCGGGGATGCTGCCGGAGGACCGGCCGCGCTACCTGATGGGGGTGGGCAAGCCCGACGACATCGTGGGCGCGGTGAAGCGCGGGGTCGACATGATGGATTGCGTGTTGCCGTCGCGGTCGGGGCGGACCGGGCAGGCCTTCACCCGCCGGGGCGTGGTGAACATCAAGAACGCGCGACACCAGGACGATCCGCGACCGCTCGACGAGGCCTGCAACTGCCCGGCCTGCAAGGATTATTCGCGCGCCTACCTGCACCACGTGTTCCGGGCGGGCGAGATGATCTCGGGGATGCTGCTGACCTGGCACAACCTGCATTACTTCCAGGAGTTGATGGCGGGGATGCGGGACGCCATCGCCGAGGGGCGGTTCGCGTCCTGGGAGGCGGCGTTCCACGCGGCGCGGGCGGAAGGCGACATCGCGCCGCTCTGAGCGGGCGCACAACCCGTACACAACCTGTACACAACCCGTACACCGGCGGTGACGCCGTGCGACGCTCCCGCTGGCGCGGATCGCCCCGCCCGCCGTCCCGCGGGCGGCGTCAGCAGCGGATCAACGGGCGGGCGCAAGGCGACCGGGTGGACGGACGGACGGGCGGGCGCCGAAGCCGGTCCGGCCCCAGGACGCCGGGGCCCGCCCTTGCCGGCATTTCATCGATCCCGAACAGGAAAGGAGCGCGCGTCGAAACGCGCGCTCCTCGTTTTCCGGCCGAAGTCAGATGCGCCGGCGGCGCGGCGTCACCCGGTCAATGGGTGGTCGCCGCCGTCTCCTGCGCCGAGGCGGCCGCCCGCGCGGCCGCGGCGGCTTCCTCGGCCGCCTCGTCCCATTCGATCGGCTCGGGCTGGCGCACCAGCGCGTGGTTCAGCACCTCGGACACATGGCTGACCGGGATGATCTCCAGCCCGTTCTTCACGTTGTCCGGGATCTCGGGAAGGTCCTTGGCGTTCTCCTCGGGGATCAGCACCGTCTTCACGCCGCCGCGCAAGGCCGCGAGGAGCTTCTCCTTGAGCCCGCCGATCGCCAGGACATTGCCTCGCAGGGTCACCTCGCCGGTCATGGCGATGTCCTTGCGGACCGGGATCTGCGTCAGCACCGAGACGATCGAGGTCACCATCGCCACCCCGGCCGAGGGCCCGTCCTTGGGTGTCGCGCCCTCGGGCACGTGGACATGGATGTCGATCGTGTCGAAACGCGGCGGCTTCACCCCGATCGAGGGCGCGATGGAGCGAACGAAGGACGACGCCGCGTCGATCGATTCCTTCATCACGTCGCCCAGCTTGCCGGTGGTCTTCATCCGGCCCTTGCCGGGCAGCCGAAGCGCCTCGACCGACAGAAGGTCGCCGCCGACCGACGTCCAGGCGAGGCCGGTCACGACGCCGATCTGGTCTTCCTTCTCGGCCAGCCCGTAGCGGAACTTGCGGACGCCCAGAAACTCCTCGAGCTTCTCCGGCGAGACCGTGACGCTCTCGTCCTCCTTCTTGATGATCCGCGTCACCGCCTTCCGCGCCAGCTTGGCCAGCTCGCGCTCGAGGTTCCGCACCCCCGCCTCGCGGGTGTAGTAGCGGATCACGTCGGTCAGCGTGTCGTCGCCCAGGCCGAACTCGGCCTTCCGCAGCCCGTGCGCCTTCACCTGCTTGGGGATCAGGTGCTGCTTCGCGATCTCGCGCTTCTCGTCCTCGGTGTAGCCCGCGAGCGTGATGATCTCCATCCGGTCCAGGAGCGGCCCCGGCATGTTGTAGGAGTTCGCCGTGGTCAGGAACATCACGTCCGACAGATCGTACTCCACCTCGAGATAGTGGTCGGTGAAGGTCGAGTTCTGCTCGGGATCGAGCACCTCGAGCATCGCCGAAGCCGGATCGCCCCGGAAATCCTGCCCCATCTTGTCGATTTCATCGAGCAGGATCAACGGGTTCGTCGTCTTGGCCTTCTTCATCGACTGGATGATCTTGCCCGGCATCGAGCCGATATAGGTCCGCCGGTGGCCGCGGATCTCGCTCTCGTCGCGGACCCCGCCCAGCGAGATCCGGATGAATTCGCGGCCCGTCGCCTTGGCGACCGACTTGCCCAGCGAGGTCTTGCCCACGCCCGGCGGGCCGACGAGGCACAGGATCGGCCCCTTCAGCTTCTTCGAGCGCTGCTGCACCGCGAGATGCTCGACGATCCGCTCCTTGACCTTCACAAGGCCGTAATGGTCGTCATCGAGCACGTTCTGCGCCCGGTGCAGATCCTTCTTGACCCGCGAGCGCGTGCCCCAGGGGATCGACAGCATCCAGTCGAGATAGTTGCGCACCACCGTCGCCTCGGCCGACATCGGCGACATCGACTTGAGCTTCTTCAGTTCGCCCAGGGCCTTCTCGCGCGCTTCCTTCGAGAGCTTGGTCCCGGCGATCTGCTCCTCGAGCTCGGCGATCTCGTTCGAGCCGTCCTCGCCGTCGCCCAGCTCCTTCTGAATGGCCTTCATCTGCTCATTCAGATAATACTCGCGCTGCGTCCGCTCCATCTGGCTCTTGACGCGCGTCTTGATCTTCTTCTCGACCTGCAGGACGCTCATTTCGCCCTGCATCAGGCCATAGACCTTCTCCAGCCGCTCGGCGACCGAGAGCGTCTCCAGAAGATCCTGCTTCTGCTTGACCTCGACCCCCAGATGGCCCGCCACCAGATCGGCGAGCTTCGCCGGCTCGCGGGTCTCCGCCACCGCGACCAGCGCCTCCTCGGGGATGTTCTTCTTGACCTTGGTGTAGCGCTGGAACTCGTCGCCGACCGAGCGCAGCAGCGCCTCGACCACGTCCTTGTCGCCGATCTCCTCGGCCAGTTCCTCGGCGCGCGCCTCGAAATAGGACTCGTTCGTCAGGAACTCGGTGATCCGCACGCGCACCCGTCCCTCGACCAGAACCTTCACGGTTCCGTCGGGAAGTTTGAGCAATTGCAATACGTTGGCAAGAACGCCGGACTTGTAGATCCCCTCCTCGGACGGGTCGTCCACCGCCGGATCGACCTGACTCGACAGAAGGATCTGCTTGTCGTCCTTCATGACGGCCTCGAGCGCCCGAACCGACTTCTCGCGGCCGACGAAGAGCGGCACGATCATGTGGGGGAACACCACGATATCCCGCAGCGGCAGGACCGGGTAGCTCGTAAGTTTTTGCTCTGTCATGTTTTTTCCTTATCGTTGGCAGGAATGCCTCGCCCCGCTTCGCGGCGGCACCGGCCTTCCCCTGTCTCGGCCTGCTAGAGATGGGTCAAAGGTGTTGTCCGTTCAACCCCGGTCGCGCACGCCCGGACCTTCTCCCACCTTGCCCCATGCGGGTCCGGGGGGGCAAGTCCCGCCGGGCGAATTCCGCCCCCCGGCCGGCCCTTTCCGCAGGAGGGTCGCGACATTGCCACCGCGCGTCCCCATTGTCGTCGGATTTCTTTGCAATTCCTTACTTTTCGCGCGTGTTCTTCTCGTCTCGAGGTGACGCATGGCAACCTATACGTTCCGGTTCTACAACGCCGATCCGTACTTGATCTTCAGCCGGTCCAACGGGGGCAGCGCCACCTATACCGGCCCGGCGGATGCCGAGGGCACCGCCGTCATCACCGACAACGGAACCGGCGCCGCGGGTGCCGTCCTCGACGACGACAACGCGACCGAAACCGCGACGGCCGACGTCACCATCGGCGGCAACAGTTCCACCGGCAGCAGCGTGGACGCCGAAGAGGGCTGGACCCTCCGCGACACCGTGACGGGCCAGACCTTCCAGGTGGTCACGTTCGAGGTCGAGAACGGCGCCGCCGCCGGCTATTACCTGCTCTCCGAGATCCCGCTCGTGGCCGGCCGGAGCTACCAGACCGTCAATTACGACAACAACCCGAACGCCAACACCAGCGGCGACCCCGTCTTCAGCTATGCCGATTACGATTTCGCGGTGCCCGACGGGATCGTCGAAGGGAGCTCCGGCGACGATGTGATCGACGGCGACTATTCGGGCGACCCGGATGGCGACGTGGTGGACGGCTACGACAACCCGTCGAGCGACCCGTTCACCGCGCTCCGGTTCAACTGGACCGATTATTCAGACGAAACCAACCTTTCCGGCGGGGTCAGCCAGGACACCGGCGGGATCCAGGTGGACGTCGCCTATACCGGCCCCTCGGGCGGCGAGTTCTCGGCCGAGCACACGAGCACGCAATACGTCGCCTCAGGCGAGGGCTTTACCGCGAATTCGAGCGCCTATCTCTACCAGAACGGCAACGCGACCGACGCGCAGGTCACCTTCGATTTCTCCGCCGTCTCGGGCTCGGGCTTCGAGGACGAGGTCCAGAATGTCAGCTTCCGGATCAACGATATCGACGGGGTGATCAACTCCGCCAACAACTTTCGGGACATCGTCACGATCACCGCCTACGACGCGGACGGCAACGAGGTGCCGGTGACCATCACCATCTCGGGCGACGATTCCCTGAGCGATCAGACCATCACCGCCGCGATCACCAGCAACACCGAGAGCCAGGCCGCGGGTTCTGTCCTGGTCGAGATCGCCGGGCCGGTCGCGCGGATCGTCATCGACTACGACAATGGCGGCAATACCCAGCAGGCGATCTACTTCACCGACCTGCATTTCGATGCCGTGCCGCTCGGTACCAATGATGACCTGATCCAGGCCGGCGACGGCAATGACGTGGTCGATGCCGGGCTGGGCGACGACACGGTCTATGGCGAGGCCGGAAACGACACGCTCAGGGGCGGCGAAGGCGCCGACATCCTCGACGGCGGCACCGGCGACGACACGATCTATCTCGGCGACGGCGACACCGCCTCGGGTGGCGATGGCGACGACACCTTCATCGTCGATCCGAGCCTCCTCGGTGGCGGCACGATCTCGGTCGATGGCGGCGAGGGCGACGAGACAGCGGGCGACACGCTCGATTTCGCGGGCCAGCTCTCGAAGGGCTCGATCGTCTATTCGAACGAGGACGACAGCGCCGGCGGGCTCTCGGGCACGGCGACGCTGCTCGACGGCACCACGCTCACCTTCACCGGCGTCGAGACGATCATCTGCTTCGCCTCCGGTACGCTCATCGACACGCCGCACGGCCCCCGGCCGATCGACAGCCTCACGCCCGGCGATCTCGTGCTGACCGCCGATCACGGCCCGCAACCGATCCGCTGGCACGGGCATCGCACCGTGCCCGGCGTCGGCGCCGGCACCCCCGTCCGCTTCGCGGCCGGCGCCATCGGCAACGCGCGCACGCTCATCGTTTCGCCGCAGCACCGGATGCTGGTGCGCGACCCCCGCACGCAGCTCTATTTCGGCGAGGAGGAGGTGCTGGTGCCCGCCAAGGCTCTCGTCGACGGCCGCACCGTAACCCAGGAGCCCTGCGCGGAAGTGACCTGGCACCACCTGATGCTGGACCGCCACGCGATCCTCACCGCCGAGGGCGCGCCGGCCGAAAGCTACCACCCCGGCGCCTACAGCCTCGACGGGCTCGACCCTGCCCAGCGCGAAGCGCTCTTCAAGGCGTTCCCGGTGCTCCGCGCCGCCCCGGACCATTACGGCCCGCCCGCCCGCAAGGCGCTCCGCGCTGGCCCCGCCCGGATCCTCGCCGCCGCCTGACCGGGCGCCCTGGGACATCTGGCCGCCCGCACTCACGGGCCGGCACGTGCCGGAATTGCTTCAAGGCTGCCGGATATGGCGCAGGTTGGAACCGAACGGCCCCGGGCGTTCCGGGCGGGCTACCCGGCCCTGCGCAGCCTGTGGTCGGAATGGGCCGCTCGGACGCGGAGCAGCCAGAGGTCGATGGCCTCGTCCGCTTCTGCCAGGGTCAGGTCGTGAACCTTCGCGAGATAGGCGGTGAAACGGATCTTGTCGCCGGCGATGATCGCCAGGTCGAGCGCCTTCGTCGCGGGCCACTGGTTCTGGATCTGGTCTCCCAGATCCTCCCAGGCGTCCTGAACGTCGTGCCAATTCATGGATGCCTCCATACCCTCGCAAACCGAGCATGGGGCACGGGCGTAAAGACAAAGCTAACGTCTGAGGACGTTCAGAAGGAGTTCTTGACCGAACGCGCGCCGGACGAGAGATCCTCGCCCATTCCCTCTACCGTGTTGCATCCCCAAAGCCCGAGGCAAAGCGCCGCGATCAGAAGCTGTCTCATCCCTAGTCCTCATACCACCAGACGTCCGGCTGGAAGCCGATCCAGTCGCCGTAGATCGGCAGATGTTCGGGATACTTCAGTTCCTTGACATGGGCAATCTTGGCGTCGGGGCTGTACCAGACCGGGATCACGTAGCGGCCCGCCGTCAGCACACGGTCGAGCGCGCGGGTCGCTGCGACGAAATCGTCGTGGCTTTCGGAGGTGAGGAGCTTGCCGATCATCGCGTCGGCGGCCGGGCTCTTCATGCCCATCCAGTTGCGCGAGCCTTCGGTGTCGGCGGCCTCGCTGCCCCAGTAGAGCGCCTGTTCGTTGCCGGGGCTGAGCGAGAGGCCGCGGGTATACCAGGTCATGCCGAAATCGAAACCCGATGTGCGCTCGGTATATTGCGCGCTGTCGATCGCGGTGATTCCGGGCACGATCCCGAGCCGCGCGAGCGCGGGCGTGTAGAGGTCGACGATCTGATGCGTTTCCGTGGCGCCCTGCTGCAGGACGATCTCGAAGGTGAAGGGCTCGCCGGCTGCGTTCCTGAGGACGCCGTCCCGGACGGTCCAGCCGGCTTCCTCGAGGAGCGCCTGGGCCTTGCGTATATTGCCGCGGTTGCGCTCGGTTCCGTCCGAGACGGGCATGTCATAGCCTTCGAGCGCGCCCGGCGGCAGGCTGTCGGCGAAGGGTTCGAGGAATTCGCGCACCTTTCCCTCGGCGGGCCCCGGCTCCATGGCGAGGAGCGAGTTGGAGAAATAGGAGGTGATGCGCGGCAGCTCGCCGCCATTGAGCGTCTGGTTGATGAACTCGTAGTTGAAGGCGAGGATCAGCGCCTCGCGCACGCGCCAGTCCTGGAACTGGGGCAGGCGGGTGTTCATCACGAGGCCGGTGATGCCAGAGGGGCGCTGGTGCGGGATTACCGACTTCACGACATCGCCCGACTTCGCCGCGGGGAAATTGTAGGCGGTGTCCCATTTCTGCTGGTTGGTCTCGCGCATCGTGTTGAGAATGCCGCCCTTGAAGGCTTCGAACATCACGTTGGCGTCGCCGAAGAACTCCATCCGGATCTCGTCGAGATTGGCCTGGCCGCGCATGAAGGGCAGGTCCTTGCCCCAGTAATCGGGGTTGCGCCTGAGGCTGACGAAGCGGCCGGCCTCGAAATCGTCGATGACATAGGGCGCGCTGGTGATCGGCACCACGTCGAGCCCGGATTCGGCGAAGTCTTGGCCATCCCATTGCGCCTTCTGGAGGATCGGCCGCATCCCCATGATCAGCGCCAGTTCCCGGTCGGGCTCGGTGAAGGTGAAGCGCAGCTTGCGCTCGCCGGTCTGTTCCGCCTTGGCGACCTTGGCCCAGCTTCCGCGGTAGCGCGGGTGGCCCTGGGTGCCGAGCGTCTCGTAGGTCCAGAGCACGTCCTCGACCGTCACCGGGCTGCCGTCGGAGAAGCGCGCCTCGGGCCGGAGGGTGAACTCGACCCAGCTCCGCTCCGGATCGGTCTCCACCGATTCGGCCAGAAGGCCGTAGAGCGAGAAGGGTTCGTCCCAGTTCCGGCCCATCAGGCTTTCGGACGTGAGGAAACTGAGTTGCCAGGGCGTACTCCCTTTCAGGATGTACGGGTTGAGCGAGTCGAAGCTGCCGACCTCGCCCTGAACGATCCTGCCGCCCCCGGGCGCATCGGGGTTGGCATAGGGGAGCGACACAAAATCCGGTGGGAGCGCCGGTTCCCCATACATAGCTATGCCATGCTTCGGCTCGGCCCAGGCGGTGCCGGCGAGGCAAACCAGCGCGGCAAGGGCTGTCGCCCGCCGCAGGCCGGTAAAGAACTCCATGCTCATCTGGGCAACAATCCCCTGCTCTGTTGGTATTCTTATGCAAATCGTACCCGGGGACTCGTGGCTTTTCAAACTTTTAGCTTGGCCAGCGGCGAAGGCTTGCGTATAAAGAGGGCACTGCTCGATAGGTTTCTTGCCTGTATGAAACCTGCCTCAATAACTGGACGCCGGCCTTGTGCCGGCGTTTTTTTATTGGCGTTTCAGGCGGTCACGGCACGGGGCCGGGAGGCCCGGAGAATCGCCGCCGCGATGGCGAGATTGAGAAGGTTCCAGCCGATGCCGTTCAGGATCGCGAGCCGGTAGGACCCGGTGAGGTCGTAGAGCGCCCCCGAGAGCCAGCCGCCGAACGCCATGCCGACGATGGTCGCGAAGGTCAGGAGGCCGACACGGGCACCCGCCTCACGAGCAGGGAGGTATTCGCGGACGATGATCGAGTAGCTCGGCACGATGCCACCCTGGCTCAATCCGAACACAGCCGAGACGACGTAGAGCGACACCAGGTCGCCGGCGCGGAGATAGAGCGCGAGCGCGACGCATTGCAGCGTGGAGCCGATCAGGAGCGTGCGCAGACCGCCCAGACGGTCGGCCAGGGCACCCGAGACGAGGCGCGAGACGATCCCGCCCGCGAGCATCAGCGAGAGCATCTCGGCGCCCACGGCGGGGCCGAAGCCGAGATCGGTGCAGAGCGCAACGATATGGACCTGCGGCATCGACATCGCCACGCAGCAGGCGATCCCGGCGACGAAGAGGAGCCCGATCATGAGCCGGCTCGAGAGCCCGGTGCTGCGGCGGCGCAGGGTGGCGAGGCCGTCGGAATGCGCGGTGGCCTCGGCCGAGACCTGGCGGCGGAGGAACAGCGCAAGTGGCAGGACGGTGACGGGCAGGGCCAGCGCGATCACCATGTAGGCGCTGCGCCAGCCGCCGGTTTCGAGGATGCCGCGAAGGATCAGGGGCCAGACCGCGCCGGCGACATAGTTGCCGCTGGCCGCTACCGCGACCGCGGTGCCCCGGCGCCTGAGGAACCAGTGCGAGACATCGGCGATCAGGGGCGCGAAACAGGCGGCCGCGCCGAAACCGACCGCGAAATGCGGAAGCGTCACCAGAAGGACGGAGCCGCTGATCCCGGCAAGTGCGAAACCCGCCGCCTGCACCAGCGCCGCCGCGGCAAGGCAGGGCGTGATGCCGAACCGGTCAACCCAGCGGCCGATCGAGAGGCTGCCGAGCGCGAAACCCGCCATGCAGACCGTGTAGGGGAGCGACGCATCGCCGCGGTCGATGCCGAATTCGGCCTGGATGCCGGGCAGGACCACGATCACCGCCCACATGCCCACGCTGCCGATGCAGCCGATGAGCAGGGTCAGGGCCAGCCGGGCCCAGGAATAGGGGGTGTCGTGAAGGTCGGAGCGCTCCATGTTTCCGCTCTATGGAGCGGAACCGGTTCTGTCCATCGCGTGTTTTCTTCGCAGGTGCAGCATGTATGCTCGCGCGAGCAAGAGAAGAGGTTTCCCATGTCGCTTTCCGGAAGAACCGCCATCGTCACCGGGTCCAATTCGGGCATCGGTCTGGGCATCGCGTGGGAGCTTGCCCGCGCCGGTGCCGATGTCGTCCTGAACTCCTTCACCGACCGTGACGAGGACCATGCCCTCGCCGAGAAGATCGCCGGCGAGACGGGCGTGGCGGCACGCTACATCAAGGCGGACATGTCGAAGGGCGAGGAGTGCCGCGCGCTCGTGGAGAAAGCCGGTGCCTGCGACATCCTGGTGAACAATGCGGGGATCCAGCACGTGGCGCCGATCGACGAGTTCCCGGTCGAGAAATGGGACGCGATCCTGGCGATCAACCTGAGCTCGGCCTTCCACACCACCGCCGCCGCGCTGCCGGTGATGCGCAAGGCGGGCTGGGGCAGGGTGGTCAACATCGCCTCGGCGCACGGGCTGACCGCGTCGCCCTACAAATCGGCCTATGTGGCGGCCAAGCACGGGATCGTCGGGATGACCAAGGTGGTTGCGCTCGAGACCGCCGAGGAACCGATCACCGCGAACGCGATCTGCCCGGGCTATGTGCTCACGCCGCTCGTCGAGGCGCAGATCCCCGACACCATGGCGAAATACGACATGAGCCGCGAGGAGGTGATCAAGAAGGTCATGCTCGAGCGGCAGCCGTCGAAGGAATTCGCCACCGTGGAGCAACTGGGCGGCACCGTGGTGTTCCTCTGCTCGGACGCCGCGGCGCAGATCACTGGCACGACGATCAGCGTCGATGGCGGATGGACGGCGCTTTGATGCCGTCGGCGCGCGGCCGGCTCGACATCGGCAGCAGGTTCCTCTGCGGCGCGCGGCTCCGCCGTGCTAGCCTGCCCGGCATGGAAGCGAGCGACTCGCAATTGATCGCGGCACGGTTCGATGATGTGACGACCGCAGGCGTGGTCTGCGACAACGCCGACCTTGCCGGCACGCGGGTTCGCGATGCCGATCCGTTCCGTGGATGCGGGGCGCGGAACGATGGCTGAGCCGATCCGCATCAATCTCGCGCTGCAGGGCGGCGGCGCGCATGGGGCCTTCACCTGGGGCGTGCTCGACCGGCTCCTCGACGAGGAGGAGATCGAGATCGCGGCGATCTCCGGCACCTCCGCCGGGGCGCTGAACGGGGCCGCCTTCAAGGCGGGGATGGTTGCGGGCGGGCGCGAGGGCGCGCGCGAGAACCTCGCATGGCTCTGGGGACAGGTGGGCGCGCAGGGGGATCTGCGGCTGACGCACTGGTTGGCCGCGGTAAGCCCGGCGCCGGGGCTGGTCAGCCAGGCTCTGGAATACTCGCTGCCGTTCTCGCTACTGGAAACCGCGAGCCGGATCACCTCGCCCTATGCGCTGGGCCCGTTCTACTTCAACTCGCTCGAGCGGATCACCAGGCAGTTCAGGTTCGACCGCGTCTGTGCCGGCGAAGGGCCGGCGCTGTTCGTCTCGGCCACCAATGTGCGCACCGGCAAGATCCGCGTGTTCGAGGGCGACGAGATCACCTCCGACGCGCTTCTCGCCTCGGCCTGTCTGCCGACCCTGTTCCAGGCGGTGGAATTCGTCGATCCGAAGACGAAGAAGATGGAGGCGTTCTGGGATGGCGGCTATGCCGGCAACCCGGCGCTCTTCCCGCTCTTTCCGCCGGAATTTCCCGACGACATCGTGATCGTGAACATCAACCCGCTCCTGCGCGACGAAGTGCCGATGACGCCGCAGGACATCCTCAACCGGATCAACGAGGTCAGCTTCAACTCGTCGCTGCTGCGCGAGCTTCGGGCCATCGAGTTCGTCCGGCGGCTGATCCGCGAAGGCAAGATCACGGAAGGCGCGATGAAGAACGTGCTGATCCACATGATCGCCGATGATGATCTGATGACCAGCCTTTCGGTGGCGACGAAGATGGTGCCCGCGCCGCTTCTGCTCGGGCAGTTGCAGGCGGCCGGCCGGGCGGCGGCCGAGCGGTTCCTCGACGAGAGCATCGGCAAGCTCGGCAAGGAGCCGAGCGTGAACCTGACGGAGATGTTCGGTTAGCTACTCGCCCGCGAGCCGGGTCGGCGGGGTGAATTCGACCGGCCGCGAGTTCGGGCGCTGACCGGGATAGACGAGGCCGGCCGAGATGATCAGCTTGGCGGCATCCTCGACCGACATGTCGAGTTCCTTGACCTCGCTCTTGTGCACGAACAGCAGGAACCCCGAGGTCGGGTTCGGCGTGGTCGGCAGGAACACCGCGACCTTCGGGTCGCTGCCGGGCATCTTCGCATCGATCTCGTGCTTGGCCGGCGAGGAGATGAAGGCGATGGCCCAGATCCCCTTGCGCGGATATTCGACGAGGCAGGCCTTCTCGAAACTCGCATCTCCCTGGGCGAAGACCGTCTCGGCGATCTGCTTCAGTCCGGAATAGACCGACCGCACCACCGGCAGTGTCTCGACCAGCGTCTCGGCCCAGGCAAGCAGCGAGCGGCCGATGATCCCCTTGGCGACCCAGCCGACCAGCAGGGTGAAGACAAGGAAGAAGATCACGCCGACGCCGCGGAGGTTGATGTGGATATATTGCTCGGGCCGGAACTGGTACGGCACGAAGGGCAGGACCCAGCCGTCGATCCAGCCGACCACGGTCCAGATCAGCCAGGCCGTCAGCCCGATCGGGGCGATGACGATGAGGCCCGTGAGAAAGTTCGCGCGAAGCCCCCCGAGAATCGGGTGGCGGCGCTTCTTCCTGGATTCCTTCGGGTCGAGGTCTTCGAAAGGTTTCGTCATTTCCCGCGTCTCACCGCACCAAGTGAAGGTAGGGGGTTTGCCGGGGCCTTACAATGGCTTCGGTGGCGATATTGCTAACCGATCTCGCGGTTGCAAATCTCGCGGGCGATGGCGGCGCCGAGACGTGCATTGTTGAGCACAAGCGCGATGTTGGAGGTGAGAGTCCGGCCCCCGGACAGCTCGGTGATGCGGCCCAGGAGGAAGGGTGTGACGGCCTTTCCGGCGATCCCTCTCGCGTCGGCTTCCGACTGCGCCTGTGCGATCACCGGGGCCAGTTCCTCGGCCGGGATCTCGGCCTCGGCCGGAATCGGGTTCGCCACGAGTTGGCCGCCGGGAATGCCGAGGCGGCGCCGGGTCAGATGCGCCTTCGCGATGTCCTCCGGGCTGTCGAGCCGCAGGGGTGCGGCAAGGCCTGCATCGCGCGACCAGAAGGCCGGGAAGGCGTCCTGTCCGACCGCGATCACCGGCACGCCCAGGGTCTCCAGCACCTCGAGCGTCTTCGGCAGGTCGAGGATCGCCTTGGCACCCGCCGCCACCACCGTCACGGCGGTCTGCGCGAGTTCCTGGAGGTCGGCCGAGATGTCGAAGCTCTCCTCGGCGCCCTTGTGAACCCCGCCGATCCCGCCGGTGGCGAAGACATCGATCCCGGCGAGTCGCGCCACGATCATCGTCGCCGCCACGGTGGTCGAGCCGGTCCGGCCGGTGGCCACCGCCACCGCGAGATCGGCGCGGGAGAGTTTCGCGACGCCCTTCGCCCGGGCCAGCGCCTCGAGATCCGCCTGGTCGAGCCCGGCGCGGAGCACGCCGTCCAGGACCGCGATCGTGGCCGGTGTGGCGCCGGCGCTGCGGATCTCTGCCTCGACCGCGCGCGCGGTCTCGAGATTCTCGGGATAGGGCATCCCATGGGTGATGATCGTCGATTCCAGCGCGACGACGGGCCGGCCCTCGGCCAGCGCCTGCGCCACCTCCGCGTTCAGGTCCACCGTTTCCGTCATGCCACATCTCCCGAAACATAGGCCGCTGCCGCCGCCAGCGCGGTTTCGAGCGCACGGGCGCCGCTTTCTCCGCGCATTTCGGCGGCGATATGCGCCGCCATGAACGTGTCGCCCGCGCCCGTCACCCGCGTGACCAGCACCTCGGGCGGTGTCGCCCAGACACAGCCGGCGGGACCGCAATCGGCCGCCTTCCGCCCGCCATCGGTCACCAGCACCCGCGCCGCGCCCCGGGCGACCAGCGCCTGCGCCGCCTCGGTCGCGTCGGTGAAGCGGTCCTGGGCGAGAAGGCCCGCTTCCTCAAGATTGACGTAAAGCACCGCCCTCGGACAGGAGAGCAGCGGCAGGAGCCGTTCGGCCTTGCCCGGCGAGGCCGGGGCCACGCGCAGATCGGCGGCGGCGAAAAGCGGGCTCTCGGCGATCTCGGCCAGAAGCGCCTCGGTCAGGTTGCCGTCCAGCGCCACAGGGCCGGACCAGGGACGGTCTGCCGTGCCCAGGCGGCCATCGGCGAGCGGGCGCAGGATCTTGTCGCCCGCCGCCTCGAGCGAATGCGCGTCGGCGATGGCCGCGACGAGCCCGTTCGCGCCCTCGACCGCCATGTAGCGGTCGGTGGGCAGATCGTCCGAGCGGTAGACATGCTCGGTGACAAGCCCCATCCGGGCCGCCGCATCCAGCAATTCGCTACCTTCGGCGTCGCGCCCGATCGCGGTGAGGAGGGCGGGTATGAGCCCGAATCGACGGAGCGTCATCGCGATGTTCATCGCCACCCCGCCGGGTAGCCGAGTGATCCTTCCCGGCACGTCGGAGCCCACCCGCATCACCGCGCCCGAGCGGCCGATCACGTCCCAGAGGACCGAGCCGATGCAGAGGATGTCCGCCTCTCGCGTCATGCAGGGTGCCTTCCACGCCGGTCGTTCATCGTTCTCGCCCCCAGGTTCACGCCGGCCTTATGCCAAGGCGCCGGGCCGGCCGAAAGGCCCGATCCTCGCGCCATGGATTGAGCCCACGCGGCGCCGCCGCTATAGGGCGGTACGACCGGACTCGGAGGGATCATGAAGGCTCGCGTGCATGTGATGCTGAAGGAGGGGGTCCTCGACCCCCAGGGCGAGGCGGTGCGCCATGCGCTCGGAGCGATGGGCTTCGAGGGTGTCGACGGCGTGCGGCAGGGCAAGGTGATCGAGCTCGACCTCGCCGAGGCCGACAGCACGGCCGCCCATGAACAGGTTGCCGACATGTGCGAGAAGCTGCTCGCGAACACGGTGATCGAGAGCTACCGGATCGAACTGATCTGATGCGGGCGGCGGTCCTCCGGGCCTATAACGAGGACCTGTCGCTCGAGGAGGTGCCGGACCCGGCCTGCCCGGCGAACGGGGTGGTGCTCAAGGTGCTGGCCTGCGGCGTCTGCCGGTCGGACTGGCATGGCTGGGTGGGCGAGCATCCGCGGGTGAAGCCGGGCCAGATCGGCGGGCATGAATATTGCGGCGAGGTCGTCGCGGCGGGGCCGGAAGCCACGCACCGGGTCGGCGACCGGCTGATCGCCCCGTTCATCCTGGCCTGCGGGCTCTGCCCCGCCTGCCAGTCGGGACATTCGAACACCTGTCCCGACCAGCGTCTGCCGGGCTTCACCGAGCCGGGGGCCTTCGCGGAATACGTGGCGGTGCCCTACGACCACAACCTCGCGCCGTTGCCGGAAACCTTGTCGCCGGCGGTGGCGGCGGGGCTGGGCTGCCGGGTGACGACCGCCTGGCACGCGCTGACCGGCCGCGCGGCGTTGCAGCCGGGCGAGTGGCTGGCGGTGCACGGGACGGGCGGCATCGGGCTCGCCTGCCTGATCCTGGGCCGGGCCATGGGCGCCCGTGTCGTCGTCGTCGACGTGGTCGCGGAAAAGCTGCGCCATGCGGTTGGTCTGGGCGCCGAGGCGGCGGTGGACGCACGCGCGGGCGACGTGGCCGCGCGGATCCGCGAGATCACCGGCGGCGGGGCGCATGTCTCGGTCGAGGCGCTGGGGATCCCGGAGACGACGAACGGCTCGATCGCCTGCCTGCGGGCGCTCGGGCGGCATGTCCAGGTGGGCATGCCGGTCGGTCATACCGCGCGCATGGAGATCGACATGAACGCGGTCTACATGAAGAATCTCGCGCTGTTCGGCACGCGGGGCATGCCGGCCTGGAAATATCCGTCGCTTCTGGACCTCATCGCCTCGGGCCGCGTGGATGTAACGCCGATGATCGCCCGCGAGATCGGGCTATCGGGCGTGTCGGAGGAGTTGCGCGCCTTCAACGGGCCGACCCCGCCGGGGGTGGCGGTGGTGACGGATCTCGCGGGGTAGGTCCTGGCCCCGCGTCTCCCGCGCGCTTGCACCCGTTCGAAGGCGGGGGATCGCCTGCATCATCGACCGGTGTCCGGGCCCGCCTTGATCCAGTGTTTCGCGCCCTCGAAACCGTCCTCGCCGAAATATTCCACCTCGGCATTGATGAAGAGCGGCGCGAGGCGCCTGGCCATCTTCTCGAACGCATTGGTGCCGACGATGGCGAGTTTCCGGACGAAGCTCCTGTGGTCGCGGACAAGCGAGAGATGCTGTGCCAGGGCATCCAGACCCTGCCAGCCGTCGAATTCGCGCAGGTCCAGCAACAGGCGGATGCGGCCGTGCTCGCGGATGAAGGCGTTCATGGCCGCGTCTTCCCGGGCATAGGCCGCCGCGTCGAGCTTGCCGAGAAGCTGGACGAGGAGAGCCCCGTTCCCGAGATCGGTCTGGTGGATCGTGCCGAGCGACTCGGTCAGCCAGCGCCTCGCGTCCTCGTGCTCGGCGAGCGGAAAGACCATGACCGGGCAGGGCATGAGGATGCCGAACGCGCGAATGGCGCGGGTGATCCAGCCTTCCTCGGCGACCGCCGCCACGCGGTCGAAGCCGCGCCAGTGCCGCAGGCCGAGCCGGGCGTCTTCGCGGATGGCGCCGGCGGTATAGCCCTCGAACCCCGCGTCGAAATGGGCGAGCAGGCGGATCCGGTCATGTTCCGCGATCGCCTCGTCGAGCGCCGGCAGCAGGACCGTGCGGTAATCCTCGTCGGTCACGGTACCGGTGATGCGGAATTCAAGGATGTCGCCGCGCGAGGTGGATTTGCGTTCGATCATGTCTGCCTCATGGCCGCCATGGGCGGCGCGCTTCAGGTTTTCCCATGGGGTTCAGATCGGAACGGGTGGATGGGCGGACAAGCCCGGCGGAGTGTCGCAGGACGGCCGGCAGGGCTGGCGCCACGCCGCGGAATCGGGCATGGAGGCGCCATGAAAGCCGCTGTCATCGTGTTCCCCGGATCGAATTGCGACCGCGATCTCGCGGTGGCGTTCCGTGCTGCCGGCATGGACGTCACCATGGTCTGGCACAAGGATACCGCCCTGCCGGCCGGCGTCGACCTGGTCGGCGTGCCGGGGGGGTTCTCGTTCGGGGATTACCTGCGCTGCGGCGCCATCGCGGCGCGGTCGCCGGTCACGGCGGCACTGGTGAAGCACGTGAAAGCCGGCGGCTATGCGATCGGGATCTGCAACGGATTCCAGGTCCTGACCGAAACCGGCCTGCTCCCGGGTGTCCTGATGCGCAATGCGGGGCTGAAATTCGTCTGCCGGAACGTGAAGCTCACCGTCGCGACGGCCGAAAGCGCGTTTACCTCGGGCTATTCCAGTGGCGAGACCGTGCATTTCCCGGTGGCGCATCACGACGGAAACTACACCGCAACCGCCGAGCAGGTGGCGGCACTGAAGGCGGAGGACCGGATCGCCTTCACCTATGGCGAGCCGGTCAACGGATCGGTCGAGGATATCGCGGGCGTCCTGTCCGACAACCGCCGGGTGCTGGGGCTGATGCCGCATCCGGAACGGGCGGCAGACCCGGCGCATCCGGGCCGCGACGGCGCGCGGCTTTTCCAGTCTCTCGCGGGGCTTGTCGCCAACGCTTGAGCCGCGACACCGGCCCCTGTAGGTTGAAGCATGGGCCGTGGCGACACCGAAGAAGAGACGGAGCTTGAACCCGGCGCGATCTGGCGCATCCGGGCCTTCTTCATCCTGTTTGTCGCCATCGCCGTCTCGGTGGTCTGGGTCACCAACTCCTTCCTGACGCAGCGCTTCACCGACACCGTGCGGTCGCGGGCCGAGGTGCGGCTGGCGCTCTACTCGGGGAACCTGCTGTCGGAGCTGCAGCGGAACTCGGTCGTGCCGCTCCTGCTTTCGCGCGATCCGGCGCTGATCGGGGCGCTCAATTCGGGCGACTTCTCGCAATCGACGCAGCGGCTGATCTCGTACCGGCAGGAAATCGGCGCGGCGAGCCTGATGCTGCTCGATACCGACGGACGGGTGGTGGCGGCGACCGACCGCAACGTGCTGTCGAGCCAGCGCCGCACGAACCCGTATTTCGTCGATGCGATGCGGTCGAACGAGACGGTCTTCACCACCTACAAGCCGGAGGACGCGCCGATCTCCTTCAGCTATTCGCGGCGCATCGACGCCAATGGCAGCGCGGTGGGCGTGATCGTCGTGGGCGTCGATCTGGGCAAGTTCCAGAATTACTGGTCGGGCTTCCAGGACGCGGTGATGGTCACCAATTCCGAGGGCGAGATCATCCTTGCCACCGAGAGCCGCTGGCGGGGCCTGACGGAGGAGGCGGCGCTTGCCGCGCGGGACGCGCCCTCGGCGATCCAGCGCGCGGTGCAGGCGACGGCGGATTGGGCGGCGCTGCCGGTCGAGGCGTTCTTCAACGGCGATGCGGTGATGCGGCAGGAAGCGCGGGTCAACTTCCAGGGCTGGCGGATGACCTCGTTCACCACCTACCAGAACGTGCGCGAGCGTGTGAACGCGGTGCTCGCGCTCGAGATCATGGTTTTCGCGATTCTCCTGGCGGTCGCTTTCTATTTCGTGTCGCGCCGCGCCCAGTATCGCTCGACCCTGTTCCAGCGCGAGTCGGCGGAGCTCCGCCAGCTCAACGAGGCGCTGCAGCGGGAAATCGCCGAGCGCGAAAGGGCGGAAAAGAACCTCGAAGTGGCCGAACAGACGATCCAGCAATCGTCGAAACTGGCCCTGCTCGGCGAGATGTCGGCCTCGGTCAGCCACGAGCTGAACCAGCCCTTGGCGGCGATGAAGACCTATCTCGCCGGCGCCCGGCTCCTCCTGCAGCGGAAGCGCTCGGAGGAGGCCCTGTCGTCGTTCCAGCGGATCGACGGGCTGATCGACCGGATGACCTCGATCACGCGGCAGTTGAAAAGCTATGCCAGGAAGGGCGGAGACGCGTTCGAGCCCGTGGATGCAAGGGATTGCGTCTCGGTGGCGCTCGAGATGATGGAGCCGCAGCTGAAGCGGTCGCGGGTGCAGATCAACCGCACGATCCCGCGCCAGCCGGTGCGGATCCTGGCCGACCGGGTCCGGCTGGAGCAGGTGATCATCAACCTTCTGAGGAACGCCATCGACGCGACCCTGGAGGTCGAGGCGCCGACGATCGACATCGTCTTGAGCGCGGGCGAGCGGGCGGTGATCTCGGTCAGGGACAACGGGCACGGGATCGAGGATCTCGACGCGCTGTTCGAGCCGTTCTACACGACCAAGGCCCCCGGCGACGGTGTCGGCTTGGGGCTTGCCATTTCCTCGGGTATCGTCAGTGACCTCGGGGGGCGCCTGACGGCGCGGAACGGCCGCACCGGCGGTGCGGTTTTCGAAATCCGGCTGCCGATCCACCAGGTCGGCAGCCAGGCGGCGGAGTGAGGACACAAAATGGCCCAGGCCATGAAAGTTGCGATCGTCGACGACGAACAGGACATGCGGCAGTCGATCAGCCAGTGGCTGGCCCTGTCGGGCTTTGACACCGAGACCTATTCGAGCGCGGAGGACGCTCTGAAATCGGTCGGCCCCGACTATCCGGGCGTGGTGGTGTCGGACATCAAGATGCCCGGCATGGACGGCATGCAGTTCCTGAAGAAGCTGATGAGCGTCGACAGCGGCTTGCCGGTCATCATGATCACCGGCCATGGCGATGTGCCGATGGCGGTGGAGGCGATGCGGGTGGGCGCCTACGACTTCCTCGAGAAGCCGTTCAACCCTGACCGGATGACCGAGCTTGCAAAGAAGGCCACCTCGTCGCGGCGGCTGACGCTGGACAACCGGGCGCTGCGCCGCGAGCTGGGCGACGGCACCGGCATCATGAAGAAGCTGATGGGCGCCTCGACGTTGATGGAGCGGCTCAGGGAGGACATCCTTGATCTCGGCCAGGCCGACGGCCACGTCCTGATCGACGGCGAGACCGGCACGGGCAAGACGCTGGTGGCCCATGCGCTGCATGCGGTGGGCGCCAATCCGGGCCGCAAGTTCGTGATCTTCTCCTGCGCCTCGCTGGGTGAAGAGGCATTGGAGAAGCGGCTCTTCGGGCCGCTGGAAGAGGGCGGGCAGATCCCGCTGGTCGAGGAGGCGCGGGGCGGGACGCTGGTGCTCGAGGATATCGACGCGCTGCCCCAGGGGCTGCAGGGCCGGCTCCTGACCTGGATCAACGGCCAGGGCATGCCGCCCGAGACCCGGATCGTGGCGATCTCTAACCTGCAGGAGCAAGGCAAGACCTGCGAGGACGTGCTGCGGCCCGATCTCTACTACCGGCTCGCGGCGATGAAGATCACGATCCCGCCCTTGCGCGCCCGCGGCGATGACGTGCTGACGCTGTTCACGCGCTTCGCCGAGCAATATGCCGACGAATACGGTTGCGACGCACCGGAAGTCGGTGCGCAGGAGGCGGCGCAGCTTCTGCAGGCGCCCTGGCCCGGCAACGTGCGGCAGCTCATCAACGTGGCCGAGCGGGCGGTGCTCCAGTCGCGTCGCGGCTCGGGCACCATTGCCTCGCTCTTGATGTCCGACGAGGACACCCAGACCCCGGCGATGACCACCGAGGGCAAGCCCCTGAAGGAATATGTGGAAGCCTTCGAGCGGATGCTGATCGACAACACCATGCGGCGGCACAAGGGGTCGATCGCGGCGGTGATGGACGAGCTTTGCCTGCCGCGCCGGACGCTGAACGAGAAGATGGCGAAATACGGGTTGCAGAGGTCGGACTACCTCTGAGCCGGGGGGAAGGGGTGAGGGGATGAAGGCGTCGATCCGCAAGCTCGCGGTCTGGGTCGAGGAAACCCATCGCGAGATGGGCCGCGAGATCGCGCCGCCGACCCGCAAGGCGGTGGCGGTGGCGGTGATCGAGAACCCCTTCGCCGGCCGCTATGTCGAGGATCTGTCGGACCTGATGGAGATCGGCGCCGAGCTCGGCGACCTGCTCGGCCGCCGCGCCGTCGCGGCGCTCGGGATCGCACCGGCCGAGGCGCAGAGCTACGGCAAAGCGGCGATGGTCGGCGAGAACGGCGAGTTGGAGCATGCCGCGGCGATCCTGCACCCGAAGCTCGGCGCGCCCTTGCGTGCCGCAGTCGAGAAGGGCGCGGCCCTGGTGCCCTCGTCGAAGAAGATGGGCGGGCCCGGGCAAGACCTCGACGTGCCGCTCGGGCACAAGGACGCCGCCTATGTGCGTTCACATTTCGATGGGGTCGAGGTGCGGATGAACGATGCGCCGCGGGCGAACGAGATCCTCGTCGCGGTGGCCGTGACCGATAGCGGGCGACCCTTGCCGCGGGTTGGCGGCCTCACCCACGAGGACGCCGAGGGCAAGGACGGGCTTCGCTAGTGACGCAGTTCGTCCGCAACGCCTGGTACGTCGCGGGCTGGTCGCGGGATTTCGGCGCGGCGCTCAGGCCGCTGGAGATCACCGGCGAGCACATGGTGCTGTACCGCGCCTCCGATGGCCGGGTGATCGCGCTCGAGGACCGCTGCCCGCACCGGCTCCTGCCGCTCTCGAAGGGAAAGCGGATCGGCGATACGGTCCAGTGCGGCTATCACGGCATGACCTTCGGCACCGACGGGCGCTGCGTGCGAGTGCCCGGGCAGGAGAACCTGCCGGCCTCGGCCTATGTCGCCGCCTATCCGGTGGAGGAGCGGCACGGCATCGTCTGGGTCTGGCCGGGCGAGCCGGAAAAGGCAGATCGGGACGCGGTGTTCGACATGCCCGAGTTGGCCGACCCGTCCTGGCACGTGCACCAGGGCGACGCGCTGCACATCCGGGCGCATTACCTGAACGTGGCCGAGAACCTCGTCGATCCGGCCCATGTGAGCTTCGTCCACCCGACCACGCTCGGAAACGCGGCGAGCGAGAACGTGCCCGTTCATGTGAGCACCTCTGGCGCGGTGATCACCGCCTGGCGCTGGATCCGGGATGCCGAGCCAATCGGGTTCTTCAAGGCGTTCGGCGGGTTCTCCGGGAACGTGGACCGCTGGCATTATTACCACCTGCATCTGCCCTCGACCGCGGTGATCGATTTCGGCTCGGCCGACGCCGCGCTGGCGCTGGCGGAGGAGGACCGGGGGCAGGGGGTGCGGATCTTCGCGATCCACTTCGTGACGCCCGTCAACGCCGACGAGACGGTGGATCACTGGATGCATGTCCGGAACACGGCCCTGGGCGACGAAGCCGCCTCGGCGCAGATGGACGCGATGTTCCGGGTCGCCTTCGCGGAGGACAAGGAGATCCTCGAGGCGATCCACGTCTCGGAGGCGCGGCCGCAACGGCGGAAGCCGGTGCGGATCGCCATCGACAAGGGGCCCAACGTCTACCGCAAGCGGATCCGCGATCTGGTGGAGGCCGAGGCGACCGAGGATCTGGGCGCACCGGTCGCGCCGAGTTTCATCCAGCACGACTGAGCTTGATCCGGCGGAGCGCCCTTCGGGCGCATTCCTTTCCTTTGGCGCCTCCTCCGGAGGCGCGGTCTTTGCCGGGGAGGCGCCTGAGGGAGGCTTGTGCCTCCTCAGGACGCCTTCGGCGCCGCCTCCGGCGGTCTTCGATCCTTGACCCGCAGTTTCCGGACGGGGTCAGACCAGTTCCGGCAGGCGCGTGGCGGGCGGCGTGTTGCGGCTGCGCTGGCTGGTGACCTTGCCGTCGATCACCGTCATGCCGATACCGGGCAGGTTGCCGAGCCCGACCGACTCGAGGAGCGTCTTGCCCGGTGCGTGCTGGGCCTGGTCCATGAGGACGAAATCGGCGGCAAAGCCCTTTTCGATCAGGCCCACGTCGAGGTCGCGGCGCCGCGCGGTGTTGCCGGTGGCGAAGCAGAAGGCGATTTCGGCCGGGACGTTGCCCAGGGCCGAAAGCATGGCGACCATCCGCAGGATGCCGAGCGGCTGGACGCCCGAGCCGGCGGGCCCATCAGTGCCGAGAATGAGCTGGTCGAGCTTGCCGAGTTCGCGCGCGGTGTTGAGCGTGAGCAGTGCCGCGCGTTCGTTGCCGTTATGGACGATTTCCAGCGCCGCCTTGCAGTTCTCGCAGAGGCAGACGATCTGGTCGTCCGGCAGCGCCGAGTGGCCGCCATTGATATGGCCGACGACATCGGTGCCGGTCTCCAGCACCATGTCGGCGTCGATCAGGCCGGAGCCGGGAATCGACGGGCCGCCGGTGTGGATCGTGGATTGCATCCCGTATTTCCGCGCCCAGCCGATCATCCGGTTGGCGGTCTTGCCGTCCTTGACGGTGCCAAGGCCGACCTCGCCGATCAGCTTGACGCCGCCCTCGGCCATCTGCCGGAAGTGTTCCTCCTCGAGCCCCTGTTGCAGGAGTGGCGCGCCGGCATGGACCTTCACGCCCGAGGGGCGGAGATTGTCGTACCAGCGCTGCGCCGCGATCGCCATCGCAACGGTGCCGATGGGATCGTTGGGCCGGCCCGGCATGTGGACCTCGCCCGCCGAGATCATCGTGGTGACGCCGCCATGGAGCGTCGAATCGATCCAGTGGAGCTGTTGCTGGCGCGGGGTGTAGTCGCCCACGACCGGGTGGACATGGCTGTCGATCAGCCCGGGCGCGAGGGTGACGCCCCTGGCGTCGATCACCGTCGTGGCGCCCTCGGTGTCGAGATCGGCTTCCTTGCCCCAGGCGGCGATCCGGCCGCCCTCGGCGATCAGGCAATCGGCATCGAGGATCGGCGCCTCGATCCGGCCCGAGAGCATCAGGCCGATATTGCGGATCACGAGCTTTTCGTCGGCCATGGTTCCCCCAGTCGCGATTTCCCTCAGGCTAGCCGCTCGACGGGTGCGCGCAAGGGTCAGCCGCGCGGATCGAGGAGCTTGGCGAGAACGCCGTCCCTGGTGATCTGGCCGACGATCCTGCCGTTCTCCGCCACCCCCACCGGGCGCCCGGTCTCGGTCACCGATTTCATCACGTCGCGGATGTCGTCCTCGGGGCCCACGGTGATCTCGGGCGTGCCCTCGGCCGGTTCCATGACATCGCGGGCGCACAGCACGCCCAGGGGGTTCATATGCGCGACGAAATCGGCCACGTATTCGTTGACCGGGTTCGAGAAGATCTCCTGCGGCGTGCCGCATTGCACGATCCGGCCACCTTCCATGATCGCGATCCGGTTGCCGATCTTGAACGCCTCGTCGAGGTCGTGGCTGACGAAGATGATGGTGCGCCGGAGTTTGGCCTGGAGGTCCAGGAGTTCGTCCTGCAGCTTGGTGCGAATGAGCGGATCGAGCGCCGAGAACGGCTCGTCCATCAGGAGGATCGGCGCCTCGGTTGCGAAGGCGCGGGCGAGGCCGACGCGCTGCTGCATCCCGCCCGAAAGCTCGCCCACCTTGCGCTCGGCCCAGTCGGAGAGCCCGACCATGGCGAGCTGGGCATCGACCCGTTCGCGCTGTTCCGCCCTGGCCATGCCACCGAGTTCGAGGCCGAGCCCAACATTGTCGCGCACGGTCCGCCAGGGCAGGAGGCCGAATTGCTGGAACACCATGGCGACGCGGGAGAGGCGGATCTGCCGGAGCGTCGCCTTGTCGGCATTGGTGACGTCAACGAGGCTTTCGCCGTCCGATACCCGCACACGGCCCCGCACCACCGGGTTGAGCCCGTTCACCGCGCGCAGGAGGGTGGATTTGCCGGAGCCGGAAAGGCCCATCAGGACGAGGATCTCGCCTTCGCCGACCGTCAGCGAGCAGTCATGCACACCCAGGATCTGCCCCGTGGCCTCCTGGATCTCGGCGCGTTCCTTCATCTCGTCCATCAGCGGCAGGGCCGCATCGGGATTGCCGCCGAAGACGATGGAAACCTTGTCGAATTCTACCGCGATATCGCTCATTTCTGTTCCATCCTCAGCATCCGGTCGAGCATGATCGCCAGGACGACGATGACGAAGCCGCTCTCGAAACCGAGCGCGGTATTGACCGAGTTCAGTGCCCGCACCACCGGAACGCCGAGCCCGTTGGCGCCGACGAGCGCGGCGATCACGACCATCGAGAGCGAAAGCATGATGGTCTGGTTGAGCCCGGCCATGATCTGCGGAAAGGCATAGGGCAGTTCCACCTTGGTGAGCGTCTGCCAGGGCGTGCCGCCAAAGGCGACG
This sequence comes from Paracoccaceae bacterium, assembly GCA_003605175.1. Lineage (GTDB taxonomy): Bacteria > Pseudomonadota > Alphaproteobacteria > Rhodobacterales > Rhodobacteraceae > Ovoidimarina. The sequence continues at coordinate 182,450 of QWDA01000002.1, forward strand.
GAAGCCTCGAGCAGGGGTTTCGGTGTCGAGGACACGCCGAGATGGGTGAGCCGGATCGGTGCGGGCACCACGAAGATCACCGTGGCCAGGAGGCCCGGCACCATGCCGATCCCGAAGAACACGATGGCCGGGATCAGGTAGACGAAGGTGGGCAGCGTCTGCATCAGGTCGAGGACCGGCCGCATCCAGGCGTAGAGCTTGGGGCGGTGCGCCGCGGCGATGCCGATCGGCACGCCGATCGCCATGCAGACCACGCAGGCCGAAAGCACCAGGGTCATGCTCTCGGTGGTCTCCTTCCAGTAGCCCTGGTTCAGGATGAAGAGAAAGCCGAGGAATACGAAGAGGCAGGTCTTCCAGTTCCGCTGAAGAACCCAGGTAAGGGCCACGAAGGCGGCGATCACGACCAGCGGGTGCGGTGTTTGCAGGATCCAGAGAATCCCGTCGATCATCGCGTCCATTGCGTCCGAGATGCCGTCGAAGAACAAGGCGCCGTTGTCCTTCAGCCAGTCGAAGATCAGCTTGGCGGTCTTGCCAACTGGGATCTTCTCGTCGGTCAGCCACTCCATGCCCGTGCCCCTTGTCCCTGTCCCTTTGGCGCGATGATGGACCGGCAGTCCGGCGGCTACAAGCGCCGCAATTGTTCCCAGCCCGCTTGAGTTGTGGTATGCTTCGCGCGTGCCCCCATCGGTAATTTCCGGGGCCGGTTTCGATTGCAAAATGTTTCGATCAAAGGAGATTTGCCATGCTCGAAGAGCAGAAAGCGGGCGGTATCTACGAAGTCCGTCAACGCGAGTTCGACCCCGCCGCGACAGACGAAAAGGATCTCGGCCCGCTCCAGCACCTTCCCGGTCTCTGGATGAACGTGGAGGAGGACGGCAGCAAGACCGACAGCCGAGGCTGGAACCTGATCGCGCTTCCCTTCGCGCAGGACGGCCATCCGCCCTACCGGCTCCTGATGAACCAGTACAACGAACAGCTGCGTTTCATGTTCGTGGACGACAAGGTGCCGAACCGGGGGGTCAAGTTCCCGCCGATGACCACCGACCAGTTCCTCGTCACGCTCGATTACCAGCAGTCGATCCGCCAGAAGAAGGCGCAGGACGATGCCGACACGCCGCTGGCCGGAGAGGGCGATCTGCCGATCCATCACGAGCCCGGCCTGTTCCTGCACATGATCAACGAGCAGACCGACGGGATCGACGTGGCGCGGCTCGCCACCGTTCCGCACGGCAACGCGGCCACCCTCATCGGCAGGTCGAAGACCTATGACGGGGCGCCGCAGAACATCGACAGCGCCTCGGGTTTCCCGATCGGCGCGCAGAGCGAAGACGACGTGGCGGCGGGCAAGACGATCGAGCAATCGGTCGAAGAGGCGGTGAACCCGCGCGACTACCTGAACCCCTACCGCAAGTTCGCCGAGACCCCGTTCGAGGGGATCTTCAGCGTCAGGACGCCGTTCGACACCTTGAAGAAGGCGCTCAGCTTCCTTGACGTCGAGCGGACCACCGAGCTCCGCATGACGACCGAGTTGCAGATGGCCGGGATCCACAACATCCCGTTCATCGAGCGGCAGGCGGACGCGAACCTGATGCGCTCGGTCTTCTACATCATGGAGCTGGCGGAGAAAGTGAACGGCAAGCCCAAGCTCGCGCTGGCCTATACCCAGTTCATCTTCCTCGACTTCTTCCGCCGTCGCGACGGCGAGGCCGGGCTGATCCGCTGGCCGCATATCTCGATCAACCTGATGGAGAAGGTGGCGGAGCCGACCAAGGAAGATCCCTACATGGTCAACGTGGCAAAATACTGAGCCACGGCTTGCGCGCCGGTTCGCCGGCGCGCGTTCCCGGTCTTGCGGAGGGGCTCCGGACACGGAAAAGTGGCGCCGGGAGGACCCGACATGGCCATGATCTTCTACACGAACCCGATGTCGCGCGGGCGCATCGTGCGCTGGATGCTCGAGGAGGTCGGCGCGGAATACGAGACGCGCGTCGTGGGCTACGGGCCCGAGATGAAATCGGCCGACTATCTGGGCCTCAACCCGATGGGCAAGGTGCCGACCCTCGTCCATGACGGAGCGGTCATCACCGAATGCGCCGCGATCTGCGCCTATCTGGCCGATGCCTTCCCCGAAGCGGGCCTGGCGCCGCCGCACGGCACGCCGGAGCGCGGATCCTATTACCGCTGGCTGTTCTTCGGCGCGGGTCCGGTGGAGCAGGCGGTGATCAACGCGAGCTTCGGCTTCACCGTCGACGATCCCCAGAAGCAGCGCCGCACCGGCTATGGCAGTCTCGACCGGGTCTGCGACACGCTGGAGAGGCTCCTTTCGGACGGCCGCGACCACATACTCGGCGAGAGCTTCAGCACGGCCGATGTCTATCTTGGCGCGCAGATCGCCTGGGGTCTGCAATTCGGCACGCTTCCCGAACGGCCCGGCTTCGGCGCCTATGCCGCCCGCATCCTCGCCCGCCCCGCCGCAATCCGGGCCCGCGAGATCGACGAGGCGCTGATGCCGCAGGACGTCCCGGCGGGATAGGCGGTCGGGATTGCCCGGGCGCCGATCAAGCGCCCGGGCCAAAGAGCCTCAGAGACCCAGCGCGCCCTTCGCGGCGGCCATGGCGTCGCCGCCATCCTTGCTGGTCACGCCGTCGAGCCAGGCGTCGAGCACGCCCGGATTGGCCTTGAGCCAATCGGTCGCCGCATCGGCCGGGTCCTCGCCGTCGTTCAGGATCGCCCCCATGATCTCGTTCTCCATTTTCAGGGAGAATTCGAGATTGTTCAGGAGCTTGCCGAGATTCGGGCAGGTCTCGCCGAAGCCGGCGGTGGTGTTGGTATAGACCGTCGCGCCGCCGTAATTCGGGCCGAACCAGTCGTCGCCATCCTCGAGATAGGTCATCTCGAAGGCCGCGTTCATCGGGTGCGGTTCCCAGCCGAGGAAGATCACCGGCTCGCCGCGGCGGTCGGCGCGCTCGACCTGGGCGAGCATGCCCTGTTCGGAGCTTTCCACGACCTCGAAGCCCTTCAGGCCGAAGGCGTCCTGGTCGATCATGTCCATGATCAGCCGGTTGCCGTCATTGCCGGGCTCGATGCCGTAGATCTTGCCCTCGAGCTCGTCCATGTGCGCGGCGATATCGGCAAAGCTGTGGATGCCGAGATCGGCCGCCGCCTTGTTGGCCGCGAGCGTGTATTTCGCGCCTTCGAGATTGGCGCGCACCGTGTCGACCGTGCCGGCGTCGCGGTAGGGCGCGATATCGGCTTCCATGGTCGGCATCCAGTTGCCGAGGAACACGTCCACGTCGCCGCCGGCGAGCGAGGTATAGGTCACCGGCACCGAAAGCACCTTGATGTCGGTGTCGTAGCCGAGCGCGCCGAGCAGGACGGTCGTGGCGGCCGTGGTGGCGGTGATGTCGGTCCAGCCCACATCCGAGAACACGACATTGTCGCAATCGGCCAGTGCCGGCCCGGCCAGGAGCGCGAGGCTCGCCGTCGCGGCGAGAAGGTTCTTCATGAGGTTTCTCCCTGAGTTCGTTTATTGAGGATTGCCGCAATGAAGCCGAGGTGGGGCAGGGAGTGCAAGCCTCTTTCGGCGCATTTCCGGGATTTGATTGACTGATCAATCAGCAATTGGTACCGGCGGATGAACGTTGCCATCCCCGGGGAGTAGACGATGCCGAAGCTCGGTATGGAGCCGATCCGTCGCGATGCACTCGTGGCCGCGACGATCCATGAGATCGGAACGAAAGGTTCGCTCGACGTCACTGTCGGGCAGATCGCACGGCGCGCGGGCGTTTCGCCGGCGCTGGCGCATCACTATTTCGGCACGAAGGAAGCGATCTTCCTCTCCGCGATGCGCCATATCATGTCGATCTATGCGGGTGAGGTCCGGGCCGCGCTGGCCGGTGCGGAAACCCCGCGCGCGCGGGTCGAGGCGATCGTGCGCGCCAGCTTCGCGCCGTCGAACTTCCGGCGCGAAGTGATCGCGTCGTGGCTGATGTTCTATCTCTCCGCCCAGACCGTGCCCGAGGCGGCACGGCTCCTCGCGGTCTACAAGGGCCGGCTCGCCTCGAACCTGCGGCACTCGTTGCGGCCGTTGCTCGGGCCGCACGCGACCGAGGCCGCCGAGGGGATCGCGGCAATGATCGACGGGCTCTACATCCGGCAGGGGCTGGCCCCCGGCGCGCAAGACGCCGGGAATGCGGCGAACCTCGTGCTGGACTATATCGGTCGGCTCGTGGAGGCGCGCCCATGACCCGCCCCAACGTCCTGATCCTGATGGTCGACCAGCTGAATGGCACGCTGTTCCCCGACGGCCCCGCCGACTGGCTCCATGCGCCGAACCTGAAGCGGCTGGCGGCACGCTCCGTCCGGTTCCGCAATGCCTATACCGCCTCGCCGCTCTGCGCGCCGGGCCGGGCCTCGTTCATGTCGGGCCAGCTTCCGTCGCGAACGCGGGTCTACGACAACGCCGCCGAGTTCGCCTCCTCGATCCCCACCTATGCGCATCACCTGCGCCGTGCGGGCTACCGCACCTGCCTCTCGGGCAAGATGCATTTCGTCGGCCCCGATCAGCTCCACGGCTTCGAGGAGCGGCTGACGACCGACATCTACCCGGCCGATTTCGGCTGGACGCCGGACTACCGCAAGCCCGGAGAGCGGATCGACTGGTGGTATCACAACATGGGCTCGGTGACGGGCGCGGGGGTGGCCGAGATCACCAACCAGATGGAGTATGACGACGAGGTCGCCTTCATGGCGGAGCAGAAGCTCTACGACCTCGCGCGCGGCCATGACGACCGGCCCTGGTGCCTGACGGTGAGCTTCACCCATCCGCACGACCCCTATGTGGCGCGCAAGAAATTCTGGGATCTCTACGAGGATTGCGAGCACCTGCTGCCCGAGGTGCCGGCGATGGCCTACGAGGCGCACGACCCCCACGCGAAGCGGATCTTCGACGCGAACGACTGGCGGGCCTTCGACATCACCGAGGAAGACATCCGCCGCTCGCGCCGGGCCTATTTCGCCAACATCTCCTATCTCGACGAGAAGGTCGGCGGCATCCTCGACGTGCTGGAGCGGACCGTGCAGGAGGCTGCGATCCTCTTCGTCTCGGACCACGGCGACATGCTGGGCGAGCGCGGCCTCTGGTTCAAGATGTGCTTCTATGAGGGGTCGGCCCGGGTCCCGCTGATGTTGGCGGCGCCCGGCCTCGCGCCGCAGCGGATCGACGCGCCGGTCTCGACCATCGACGTGACGCCAACGCTTGCCGATCTGGCCGGGGTGTCGATGGAGGACGTCGCGCCCTGGACCGATGGCGAGACGCTGCTGCCGCTTGCCAACGGTGCGGAGCGAACCAGTGCGGTTGCGATGGAATATGCCGCCGAGGCCTCTTATGCGCCGCTCGTGTCGCTCCGCTCGGGCCGATGGAAATACAATCGCTGCGCGCTTGACCCCGAGCAGCTGTTCGACCTCGAGGCGGACCCGCATGAGCTGCGGAACCTGGCCGAGGATCCGGATCCCGGCACCGACGCGATACTGACGCAATGCCGACGCGATGCCGACGCCCGCTGGGACCTCGCCAGGTTCGACGCCGAGGTGCGCGAGAGCCAGGCGCGGCGCTGGGTGGTCTACGAAGCGCTCCGGAACGGCGCCTATTACCCGTGGGACTACCAGCCCCTGCAGAAGGCCTCGGAACGGTTCATGCGCAACCACATGGACCTGAACGTGGTCGAGGAAAACCAGCGCTTCCCGAGGGGCGAATAAGATGAGCTACGATCCGCAACCCGTTGCCAGCCATTACATAAATGGTGAGTACATCGAGGACACGGCCGGCGACGAGATCCCCGTCGTCTATCCCTATACCGGCGAGGTGATTGCGACGGTCCGTTCGGCAACGCCCGCTATCGTCGAGCGGGCGCTCGCGGCCGCGGCGGCGGCGCAGGAGGACTGGGCGGCAATGACCGGTCGCGCGCGGGGGCGGATCCTGACCCGCGCCGCGCAGATCATCCGCGCGCGGAACCGCGAGCTCTCCGAGCTCGAGACCCTCGATACCGGAAAACCCCTTTCGGAAACACTGGTTGCGGACGCATCTTCAGGTGCCGATGCGCTGGAATATTTCGGCGGCATGGCCGGGACGCTCGCCGGGCAGCATGTTTCGCTGGATGGCGGCGACTGGGCCTATACGGTCCGGTCCGCGCTGGGGGTCACCGTCGGGATTGGCGCCTGGAACTATCCGACGCAGATCGCCTGCTGGAAGGGCGCGCCGTCGCTCGCCTGCGGCAACACGATGGTGTTCAAGCCCTCGGAGATGACGCCGCTCTGCGCGCTGAAGGTAGCGGAGATCCTGACCGAGGCGGGCGCGCCGCCGGGCGTGTTCAACGTGGTGCAGGGGCTCGGTCCGGTGGGCGCAGCGCTGGTCGAGGACGACCGGGTGGCAAAGGTCTCGCTTACCGGTTCGGTACCCACGGGGCGGCGGGTCTACGAGGCCGCGGCGCGCGGGTTGAAGCACGTGACGATGGAACTCGGCGGAAAATCTCCGATCATCGTCTTCGCCGATGCCGATCTCGACGCGGCGGTCGAAGGCGCGATGCTGGGGAATTTCTACTCCTCGGGGCAGATCTGCTCGAACGGCACGCGGGTCTTCGTGGAGGCCCGGGTGCGCGAAGCGTTCCTCGAGAAGATGACGGCGGCGGTGCAGGGCCTCGTCCCCGGCGATCCGATGGACGAGGCGACCACGTTCGGGCCGATGGTCTCGGCCCGCCAGCGCGAGATCGTCGAAGGTTACGTGGCCAAGGGCCGCGACGAGGGCGCGCGGCTCGTCTGCGGCGGGGGCCGCGGTGCGGGCGCGGGGTTCTGGATGGAGCCGACGATCTTTGCCGGGGTCACGGACGGCATGACCATCGCCAGGGAAGAGATTTTCGGGCCGGTCATGGCGGTGCTCGATTTCGAGACCGAGGACGAGGCCGTGGCCCGCGCCAATGCGACGCCGTTCGGGCTCGCGGCCGGGGTCTATACGCGCGACCTCGCGCGGGGGCACCGGGTTGTGGGGCGGCTGAAGGCCGGGAGTTGCTGGATCAATGCCTACAACCTGACCCCGGTCGAGGTGCCGTTCGGCGGCGTCAAGGCCTCGGGCGTCGGCCGGGAGAACGGCCATGCGGCGATCGAGGCCTGGAGCGAGGTGAAAACCGTCTACGTGTCGGGCGGCGCCGCGTGATGCGGGTTTGCGCCCCGGTCCCTGCGCGCCTTCGGCGCTGGTGCCCCGGTCCCCCGGGGGGCGCGCCTGCGGCGCGCCGGGCGGTGTTTGGACCGGGACGCATCAGGATTGGCGCCGCACCGCTTGCGGGCGGGTGGCGTCCCGCCGAGAGGCGCTTGAGGAGCGGGCTGCTCCTCAAGGCGCGAGTTCGAGCCTGTGACCCGGTTCGGCCCTGTCAAGGATCTGCGCCCGCCTCAGGCGGCGGGCTGCGCCCGTCCTTGACAGGTCCGGACCGGGCGGCTGCACAATGAGGGAAAGCGTGGAAGCGGATTATGTGATCGTCGGGGCCGGATCGGCCGGATCGGCCATTGCCTATCGGCTGGCCGAGGCCGGGCGCTCGGTGCTGGTCGTCGAACATGGCGGCTCCGACGCCGGGCCGTTCATCCAGATGCCCGGTGCGCTGAGCTTCCCGATGAACATGGGCGTCTACGACTGGGGCTACCGGTCCGAACCCGAACCCAATCTCGGCGGCCGTCGCATGGCGGTGCCGCGCGGCAAGGTGATCGGCGGCTCCTCCTCGATCAACGGCATGGTCTATGTCCGCGGCCATCCCCGCGACTTCGACGGCTGGGCCGAGGCGGGCGCCACCGGCTGGGGCTTTGCCGACGTGCTGCCCTATTTCCGGCGGATGGAATCCTGGGACGATGGCGGCCATGGCGGGGATCCGTCCTGGCGTGGGGCCGACGGGCCGCTCCATGTCACCCGCGGCGCGATCGACAACCCGTTGTCGCGCGCCTTCATCGAGGCCGGCAAGCAGGCCGGCTACCAGGGCACGCAGGATTACAACGGGTTCCGGCAGGAAGGGTTCGGGCCCTGGGACCGGACGATCTGGAAGGGCCGGCGCTGGTCGGCGGCTACGGCCTATCTCCGGCCGGCGCTGAAGCGGAAGAATTGCGCGCTTGTCCGCGGGCTGGTGCAGAAGGTGGTGATCGAGGAGGGCCGCGCGACCGGCGTGGAGGTGCTGCGCGGGAGCAAGCGCGTGGTGATCCGCGCGCGGGCCGAGGTGATCCTGGCGGCCTCGTCGATCAACTCGCCGAAGCTCCTGATGCTCTCGGGCATAGGCCCGGGCGCGCATCTGGCCGAGCACGGCCTCCCGGTGGTCGCCGACCGGCCCGGCGTGGGCGCGAACCTGCAAGACCACCTGGAGCTTTACGTGCAGGTCGCGGCGACGCAGCCGGTCAGCCTCTACAAGTACTGGAACCTCCTCGGAAAGGCCTATGTGGGCGCACTCTGGCTCCTGACCGGGCGCGGCCCCGGCGGATCGAACCAGTTCGAATCCGGCGGCTTCATCCGCAGCGCGGCGGGGGTCGAATATCCCGACATCCAGTTCCATTTCCTGCCCATCGCGGTGCGCTATGACGGGCGCGCGGTGGCCGAGGGGCACGGCTTCCAGGCCCATGTCGGCCCGATGCTGAGCCCGTCGCGGGGATCGGTCTCGCTGCGTTCGGCCAACCCGGCGGACGCGCCGGTGATCCGCTTCAACTACATGTCCCACGAGAAGGACTGGGCGGATTTCCGGTCCGCGATCCGGCTCGTCCGCGAGGTTCTGGACCAGGACGCGTTCAAGCCCTTCAGGGGGCGGGAGATCCAGCCCGGCGCGGATGTGCAAAGCGACGAGGCGCTCGACGCGGTGGTGCGCGATCACGCCGAAAGCGCGTTTCACCCCTGCGGCACCGCGAAGATGGGCGCGGCGGACGATCCGATGGCGGTCGTCGACCCGGAATGCCGGGTGATCGGCGTCGACGGGCTCCGGGTGGCCGACAGCTCGATCTTTCCCAGGATCACCAACGGCAATCTCAACGCGCCGTCGATCATGGTGGGCGAGAAGGCGGCGGACCACATTCTTGGGCGGGCGCCGCTCGCGCCGGCGAACGACGTGCCCTGGGAGCATCCCGACTGGCGTACCGCGCAGCGCTGAGGCGTGCCCCGGCTGCCGCAGGACGCGGCCGGGCCGTGCGCACTGGCTCGACAAGCTCCGATGCGGGCGCTAGGTCCTGCGGCGAGGTGAGAAACGGGCAGGGATCGAGATCGTTGAAACGGTTTGTGGCTCTTATTTCGTTCGCGGCGCTGATCGTGCTTGGAGCCTGCGCGGCGCCCCCGCAGGGCGGTCCGGGCCATTACGAGCCCGACCAGGTGCTGGCACTCCGGAACGCGATCCAGGCTCTGGGGCCCGATGTGGACCCGGAGGAAGCCGCGCGGGCGGCGCGGATCGCCTATCAGTATACCCGCCAGCTGGCGGAGGAATACGAGATCGAGGATTCGCCGCTGATCCACAACACGAAGGTCAACGCGGGCAAGAAGCCGCGCGGCCTCTGCTGGCACTGGGCCGAGGACATCGAGAACCGGCTCGACGCGGAGCAATTCGAGACGCTCGAGATGCACCGGGCCATCGCGAATGCCTCGAACCCGTTCCTGATCGATCATTCCACCGCGATCATCAGCGCCAAGGGCGACGACATGTTCGACGGCATCGTGCTTGACCCCTGGCGCAAGGGCGGGATCCTGACCTGGAACAAGACGCTCGAGGATCCGCGCTATACCTGGGTGCCGCAGCAGGTGGTCCACGAGAAACGGCGGCGTGACATGGCCTTCAAGGCGGCCCGCGCCGCGCGATAGCCAGGGCGCGCGCGCCGGTCAGGCCGGCTGCGTTTCCACGGCCAGGACCGCGGCAAGCCGGCCGAGCTCGTCGGAGCATTTCGCCGCTCCGCCATTGCCGCCCGAGGCGACGGTGAGCCCGGGGGCGACGCGTTCGATCTCCGGCAGGCCGGAGCGCGTCCAGGTCGTGATGCAGGGCGCCATCCGCACGTTTTCGAAGGCCAGGCCCGGGATCAGGTCGGCCAACTGGGCGGTCAGAAAATCCCGCACCCGGGGAGACCCGCCGCCGTGGTACCAGGCGTTGATCTCGGCCGAACCCGTCAGTTCGTCGTCGACCGGATCGCCGCCGATCTTCAGCCAGAGCCGCCCGTCGGGATAGCGAATGGGCGGCAGGACATAGGCGCCGTTGGGCGTTTCGTAGACCAGGGATGGCATCCGTGCCAGGCGCGTGGCCTCCGCCGGTCCGATCTCGTGAAGCGCGACGGTGCGGGGCCGGACGGTGAAGGACTTGGCCCGGCCGAGCAGCATGTCGGTCCAGCCGCCGGCGGCGACGATCACCTCGTCGGCCTCGACAATGCCGAGCCGGGTCTCGACGCGCCCCGGCGCGACGCGGTCGGCCTCGGCATGCAACAGGTGCGCACCCTGGCGGCGGGCCGCGCGGATCTGGGCGGCGACGAGCCGGCGCGGGCTGATATGGCCGGCGCGACTGGGCTCGTGCGCGCCGATATGGCCGTCGGGGAAGCGGAAGAACGGGAAGCGGCGCGCGAGGCCGTCCGCGTCGAGCCAGTCGAAGGTGACGTCGAGCCCGTCCCTGGCATGGTCCACCTCGGCCATGTAGTCGCGCCCCGCCGCGATCAGCGCGCCGGATTCGGTGAAGAACGGGATGCCGCTCTCGGCCTCGATCTCGCCGTAGCGCCCGATCGCCGCTGCGGATACCGTTGCGAAATACGGGCGGCGGTCGTTGATCCGGGTGATCCGTCCCTCGTCGTAATGGCTCGAGAACACGCCGTCATGCGCGGCCCAGTCGCCCTGGGGTTCGTCCGGGCCGATCAGCGTGACCGTGTGGCCCGCCTTGGCAAGGTGACGCGCTGCGGCAGACCCGATCATGCCGGTCCCGACGATGGCGACCCTCATGCGGCGCGGCCCGGGTCTGGGTGGGGGTATCTGGCTGGCATCTCCGAATTCCCGCGCCCTGCTACATCACGGCGCCGATCTGCCAGGGAACGAACTCGTAGTCGCCAAGCCCCTGGGCCTCGGATTTCGTCACCTCGCCCGAGGCAACGCGGAGGAAGAGCTCGTAGATCTCGCGGCCCTTCTCCTCGACGCTCGCGCCCCCGGTGAGGATCTCGCCGGCGTTCACGTCCATGTCCTCGGTCATGCGCGCATACATCTCGGAATTGGTCGCGACCTTGATCGTGGGCGCGGGCTTCGAGCCGAAGGCGGAGCCGCGGCCGGTGGTGAAGCAGACGAGGTTGCAGCCGGCGGCGATCTGGCCGGTGACCGAGGCCGGATCGTAGCCGGGGCTGTCCATGAAGGTGAAGCCCTTCGCGCGGATCTCCTCGGCATATCGGAAGACCCCGGTGAGCGGGGTCGTGCCGCCCTTGGCCGCCGCGCCGAGCGATTTCTCGAGGATCGTCGTCAACCCGCCCTTCTTGTTGCCGGGCGAGGGGTTGTTGTCCATCGAGCCCTTGTTGCGGGTGGTGTAGTCCTCCCACCAGCGGATCAGGTTCACCAGCCGCTCGCCCACCTGCGCATCCACCGCGCGGCAGGTCAGCAGGTGCTCGGCGCCGTAGATCTCCGGCGTTTCCGCAAGCACCCCGGTGCCGCCCTGGGCAACGAGCAGGTCGCAGGCATGGCCGAGTGCGGGGTTCGCGGTGATCCCCGACCAGGCGTCCGATCCGCCGCACTGGAGCGCCACCGTGAGCTCCGAGGCCGGGCAGGGGGTGCGGTTGGCGGCGTTGGCGAGGGGCAGCATCGCGCGGACCTTCTCGATCCCGGCCTCGATGGTCCGGCGCAGGCCAGCGACCCCCTGGATGTTCATCACCTGGAACAGCGGGCCCTGCTTCAGCCCGTAGGCCTCGAGCAGCCAGTCGATCTGGTTCATCTCGCAGCCGAGGCCCACCATGAGGACGCCGGCATGGTTCGGATGCCGCGCATAGCCCCACATCACCCGCTGCAGCGCCTCGAAGCCTTCGCCATCGCCGCCCATGCCGCAGCCGGTGCCGTGGACGAAGGCGCAGACCCCGTCGACATTCGGGTAGGCGGCGAGCTCCTCGGGGCCGAATGCGTCGGCGATCCGCCGTGCCGCGGTGGCCGAGCAGTTCACCGAGGTGACGATGGCGATGTAGTTGCGGGTCCCGACCTTTCCGGTGTCGCGCCGGTAGCCCATGAACATGTCCGGCACCGCCGCCGGGGTTGCCGGGCGAAGGTCGGTGGAGAACTCGTAATCGGCCTCGGTATTGCGGAAGGCGACGTTGTGGGTGTGCACATGTGTGCCCGGCGCGATGTCGGATGCGGCATAGCCGATCACCTGCGCGTATTTCCGGACCGGCGTGCCAGCCGGAATCGGCTGGGTGGCGAGCTTGTGCCCGGACGGGATCGGATCGGCCACGACGGTGCCTGCCACCTCACTGCCGGGCGCGAGCTGGCGGACCGCCGTGACCACATTGTCCGAAGAGTCCAGGCGGACTGTGTCGGCCATTCTTGAACCTCATGCGTAGACCGCCTGCCGGACCCCTCGGTGAGTGACGAGTGCGCGGGTATCCGCGGAACGATCGCCGCCATAATTCACTGCTTGGCGGCCGGCATCCACCCCTGATTGTGGAGCGCGCGAGGATTTTCCGGGTATTGTCTGCCGGTCAGGTGGAGCGGAGCAGAACCTTCGACGAATCCAGCGCCGCGGCGATCTCCTGGAAGGCCGCCATCCGGGTGCGGGAGTTCTCCGCGGAACGCAGAAGCACCGTCTGGGTCTCCTCGATCACCCTGGCCGCCGCGGCGCTCGCCTCGGCAATCCGGTCGGGCGACACCTCGCGCAAGGGCGCGGTGGGCCGCCGCGCGCTGCCATCGGGCGGCTTCACCGAAAACCGCTTGCGGTCGCCGCCGGAATCGTTCGCTCTGGAAATGGCGGCAAGATCGCGCGCGCCCTTCTCGAGCGCCTGCCGGACCACCGCATAGTCGCCGCCACGCGGCAGACCACGAGCCACGGTCCGCATCCTGTCGGCCACGCAGTCGATCCGGACATTCGCCGGCAGCCAGCCGCAGAACTCGCCGGTATCCTCAAGCGCCTTGGAGATCTCCTTGGTGACTTCGGGCGTCGGCTTTGGGCCCACCGGCGGTTCATTGTGGCAATTCGCCGGGATCGGCTCGGGGAGCGCGTCGGCGTCCGGGACGATCCCGAAGGCGAAATTGTCATAGGGAAGCGGGCCGTCGGGAAAGTAGAAGCCCTCACTGGTGGTCTCGCTGCCAGTGGTCGTACTGGTTCCGCCACCGTCATCTTCGTCGCAGTCGGACGCCAGGTCGAGCTTTCCCATCCCCGCCGTCAGGTGCGGGAAGTCCATCCTGCTGAACGGCGCGGCGGCCGTGGCCGGGCTGGAGGACAGTGCCGATGCGGCGGCGACGCAAAGGGTCTGGGCAATCTGCTTTCCGAACATGGGGATCTCCTCAATCGGATGGGGCGGGAAAAATCAGTCTTCGAGGCCGTAGGCGCGGCGCAACCCTCGCTGGGTGCCCTGGCCGAAATCGCCGTCGATCGCGCCGGCGTAGAACGCGTTCTCCTGCAGGATCCGCTGCAACTCGCGGCGGGTGGCGGGGGTGAACATCGCCGGCCGGTCCGAGAGGATCTTGAGCACGTCCCGGCTGCCGGTGCGGAGCGCCTGGTAGAGGTACTGCGCCGCGTCTTCCGGGCCCTTGCTCTCGATCAGACCATCGTCGATCAGCGCGGCGAAATTGTACATCGCCTGCGGATGCCGCAGGTCGGCCGCCAGTTCGAACAGCCGCAGCGCGGCCTTCTTGTCGGCGCGGAGGCCGAGCGCGCCCTGATAGGTCAGGAACCCCAGGTCATTGATCGCGTCGGGAAAGTTCTGGCTCGCCGATTGCCGGTAGAGCTCCAGTGCGCGCGCCGGATCGGCCTCGACGCCGAGGCCCTGCTCGTAGAGCTTGGCGAGTTCGTACTGCGCTTCGGCCGAGCCTTCGTCGGCGGCCCGGGTCAGGAGCGAGATCGCCTCGTCCGGCTCGAAGGCGTCGCTGTCGGGGTTCAAGTGAATATAGGCCAGCCCGAGGAGCGAGCGGGTGTCGCCCGTTTCGGCCAGCGCCGCGAGCTGCTTGGTCTGGTCCGCCTTGAGGGCCGCCCAGGCGACGCGCGGATCGGCGCTGGCGATCTGGACGCCCTCGTCGGATGTGCCGGCCAGATAGAACGGGATCCCGGTCAGCGAGCCGTAGGTATGGGGTTCCTGGAGGTTGCCGGTCTTGGAAAGCACCGCGTCGCGGACCTGCCGGAACATCAGGCTGATCTCGAGATCCTGCTTCGGCAGCAAGTCGATCAGCGCCTGGGCAAAGGGCGAATGCCCCCCGGTCCCGTCGAACGCGACCTGGCCGTCCTTCGCGGCATAGGCGACCAGCGTGCCCCGGTCGGGGTTCGCGGGCGCGAGCCCGCCGCCGCCGGCGCTGCGCGTGCCGGTCGAGCTGCCTTCGGACGCGGCGGTGCTCGTGGTGTCGATCGCATCGCCGAACGGGTTGTTGCGGCAGGAATCGAGGATGACGATCCGCATCTTCCTTGCGTGATCGACCGCCGAAAGGAAATCGGTGAGCGTCAGCGCCTGGCCCTGGACGTCGCGGTTCGAATTCACCTGCGCATCGACCGGGATGAAGAAGTTCTCGCCGCCCACCTCGACCGCGTGGCCGGCGAAATAGATCAGCGCGAGGTCGGCCGTCTCGGACTCGAAGGCGAACCTGTCGAGTGCCGCGCGCATCTCGTCCTGTCCGGCGTCGAGCAGCGTCGTCACTTCGAAGCCGATGGCTTCCAGCGTCTCGGCGATGCCGGTGGCGTCTCTCGTAGTGTTGTCCAGGGGCGGAACGGTCTCATAGTTCGCCATCCCGAACAGCAGCGCGATCCGGTCGGCAGCCTGCGCGGGAACCGCCAGCAACAGAACGAACAAAGACAACGCAAAGGGGCGCATGGTCACTCGGCCTCCCACTCCGATTCTCAAACTCTCACCCCTTGCAATAGGCTAACCTTCTGGAAGTGCAAAAGGAAAGCGATCGTTTTTTTTACGAGATGCGGCTCGGGCAAGAAATCCGCAACCTGGGCGGCGGCGTCGCCCCCAAAACCAGGCAGCGCTGCGGCCGGTCTCCGGCCTAGCAATCCGCCAGACCATGGGCTAGGCCATTGAACGAGATCGGACCTGCGATCGTCCGGGCGCGGAGGCGGCAGGCAGAATGCCGGACAAGGTGTTGAAATGACAATGAAACCTGGGTCAAGGCACCGGTGCGGCATCCCCGGAAGCCGGGGCAGGGCCGCACCTGACCCGGATCGGTTGCGTCGCCCTGCGAGACGCCCGGGCGGGAGATCTTCCGCAAACGGGAGGAGCGCGGCGTGATGCCCCCCGGCGCGGACTCCTGTCGCGATCTGGCCCGCGAGGCCATTTCGCGCGACAATCATCTAAAATGCAGAGGGATGGAGAGATAGATGAAACTCGTTCGTTATGGCGAGCCCGGGCAGGAGCGCCCGGGGCTGATCGACGCGTCGGGAACGCTGCGCGACCTCAGTGCCCATGTGTCCGACATCGCCGGCGAGGTGCTGGGTGACGATGGCCTAGCGAGGCTGCGGGCGCTCGACGCCGAAGGGCTGCCGCCGGTGCCGGGCGGCGTCCGCTTCGGGCCGTGTGTCGGCGGCATCGGCAAGTTCCTCTGCATCGGCCTCAACTATTCCGACCATGCCGCGGAATCCGGCCTGCCGATCCCCGAGCACCCGATCCTGTTCTACAAGGCGAATTCCTCGGTGGTGGGCGCCTGTGACGACGTGGTGATGCCGCGCGGCTCGACCCATACCGACTGGGAGGTCGAACTGGGCGTGGTGATCGGCAAGCCGGCGAAATACGTGTCCGAGGCCGACGCGCTCGACCATGTGGCCGGATATTGCGTGATCAACGACGTCTCCGAGCGGCATTTCCAGATGAACCTCTCGGGCCAGTGGACCAAGGGCAAGGGCTGCGACACGTTCGGGCCGACCGGCCCCTGGCTCGTCACCCGCGACGAGGTGCCCGACCCGCAGGCCCTGGCGATGCGGCTCGACGTGAACGGCAAGCGGATGCAGACCGGGAACACGGCGACGATGATCTTCACCGTGGCGCAGATCGTATCGCATCTCTCCGAGTTGATGACGCTGCACCCGGGCGACGTGGTCTCGACCGGAACGCCGCCGGGCGTCGGCCTGGGCATGAAGCCGGAGCCGGTCTATCTCAAGCCCGGCGACGTGATGGAACTCGAGATCGAAGGGCTTGGCGTTCAGCGCCAGAACGTGCGGATGGATGCCTGAGCGCGGCGCCTGACCCGGAGACCAAGCGCATGGAAGCCTATGAAGGGTACGACGCGACCGGGCTCGCCGCCCTGGTCGCGGCGGGAGAGGTGACGGCGGAGGCGCTCCTCGACGCGGCGCTGGACCGGGTGGCGCGGCGGAACCCGGCGCTCACCGCCGTGGTCTCGCAGGACCCGGACCTGGCCCGGTCGGCGATCGCTTCGGGCCTTCCCGAGGGGCCGCTCCGGGGCGTGCCGTTCCTGATCAAGGATATCGGCTGCGAGACCCCCGACTTCCCGGTCTCGCTCGGCTCGCGGCTGGGGCAGGGCACAAGGCATGCGCTGACCTCGACGGTCTACGACCGGCTCCGCGGGGCGGGGCTCGTGACCTTCGGCCGCACTGCCTGCCCGGAGGGCGCCGTGGGCCCGGTGACCGAGGCCGCCGCCTATGGTGCGCCGACCCGCAACCCCTGGGACCAGACGCGGACGCCGGGGGGGTCCTCCGGCGGCGCCGGCGCGGCGGTGGCGGCCGGGATCGTGCCGGCGGCGCATGGCTCCGACGGCGGCGGGTCGATCCGGATCCCGGCCTCGAATTGCGGGCTCTTCGGGTTCAAGCCATCGCGCGGGCGCATCCCCGACGGCCCCTATGCCGGCGAGGGCTGGGCCGGGATGGCGCAGGACGGGGTGCTGACCCGCTCGGTGCGCGACACCGCGCTCCTGCTCGACATCCTGGCGGGCCCCGATCTGGGCGTGCCCTACTGGCCGCCGCCGATGACGGGCAGCCATGTCGAGGCGCTCGGCCGTCCCACCGGGCGGCTTCGCGTCGCGGTGAGTTTCGGCACCTTCGACGGCGACCCGATTCATCCCGAGTGCCGCCGTGCCGTGGAGGAGACGGCAGCGCTTCTAGGGGCGCTCGGCCATGAGGTCAGGGAGGCGCGGCCCACGGCCGATCACCGAGGCATGATCGCTGCCTGGACAAGGATCGTCGCCTGCGGATCGGCGAGCTGGATCCGTGCGCTCGCCCGGAAGAAGGGCGTCCGGGCCGAGGATCATATCGAGCCGGTCCTCGCCGGCGCGCTGCGTCTGGCCGATGGGCTGAGCGGCACGGATTACCTCGAGGCCGTCGAGACGGTCCACGATTACGGCCGGGCGATGGCGCGCTTCCTCGACGGCCACGACGTTCTCCTTTCGGCGACGATGGCGGAGCCCCCGGCCGAGATCGGCCGCTTCGCACATACCCGCGCGGAGTTCGCCGATTTCATGGCCTACCGGACCGGCCCCGGCGGGGTGTTCGACTACTCGCCCTTCTGTGCGGCGTTCAACGCCTCGGGCCAGCCGGCCATGTCGGTGCCCCTCTACTGGAGCGAAGCCGGCCTGCCGATCGGTGTGCATTTCGCGGGCCCGATGGGGGCGGACGAGCTGCTGATCGCGCTCGCGGCGCAGCTCGAGGCGGCAAGCCCCTGGTTCGGGAAGCGGCCGCCGTTTCCTGATTGAGCGCCTGCGGCGCGCGCCTCCGGTTTGCGTTGCCTCCGGCGCCGCGGCGGGCGAGGGGCTGCCCGCCCCTCGCGCTCCCCGGGAGTATTTCGGGCCAGAAGAAGAGAGTCTGGGCGCTAATCGCCGTGTCGCGCGACCATGTCGATCGCGGCCTCGGCGGGCGTGATCGCGCGGAAGCTCTCCTTCACGCCGGCCCCGGTCAGTTCGCGGCTCACCACGAGGAGCGTGTTGGGCGCGTGATCGGAGCAGAGATCTTCCATGTAGGCCAGTTCGGCCGCGGCATGGGGCAGGGCGGCGGCGCGGTCGGGCGCGCCGTAGAGCGCGACGAAATGGTCGGCGAGGCGGGTCTCAAGCGCCGCACGTTCGGCCGGTTCGATCCGCGTCACCGCGACCAGCGTGGCGCGGCCGAAGCTGTCGAGCGCCAGCCAGCCATTGGCGAAGGCCTGGCGCGCCTTGCCGGTGAGGTCGCCCTCGGTCCAGTTCGAGAATTCGAACCCGCCCGGGATCGCCCATTCGCCGCTTTCGGCGGGCCGCGCGAAGATGTTCGCGTCGCTTTCGTCGAAATGGATCGTCCGGGCGAGCTTGGTCATGGCGCCTCTTCCAGCATGGCCGTCAGCGGGATCAGGCGGGTGGCGCCCGCGCTTGTCAACAGGAGCCCGCCCTTCTCGTCGAGCCCGGTGAAGCGTCCGCTGACCGTTTTGCCCGGCAGCCGGACCTCGATTTCCATGCCATGGCCAAGCGCCCGGCCCAGCCAGTCGCGGTGCAGCCGGGCGATGCCCGCCTCGGTCCAGTCATGGATCCGGACCAGGGTATGGCGCGACCAGCTTTCGAGCATGAGGGTCGGCGCGATGTCGCCGCAGCCCTCCTCGCGGAGCGTGGTCTCCTCCGGTGTCTCGCCGGGTTCGCGATCCGTCTCCGCCGAAAAGGCGAGATCGAGACCGATCACCAGCCAGTCGGGTTCCGCCTGCGGGTCGCGCGTCGAGGCGGCAGCGCGGATCGCCCCGGCCCGGCCGCCGTTGATCCGGATCGTGCCGGGCCAGTCGAACTGGCAGGCCATCTCCGAAGGCGCAAGCGCGCCGAACGCATCGGCGAACCCGTTCGCGGCGGCAAGCACCATCGCCATGGCGTCCACGAGCGGCACCTCCGGCGCGAGGACCAACGCGGCGGAAAGGTGGTCGGAACGGATCCGATGGGTGAGAAGGCCGGGCGCGGTGCCGGTCCGGGCCGCGGCGATGGCGGCTTGGAACGGTTGCTCCGCCGCCTGGCCGGAAAACAGGGGCGGGAGGCTCGGATCCGCTGCCGCCGGCTCAGACAACCCCATCGTCGATCAGCTTGCGCGCGATCGCCCGGAACGCCTGCGCCTGCGGGCTCTCGGGCTTGGAGGCGACGATCGGCGCGCCGCCGTCACCGGCGAGACGGATGTCGAGGTCGAGGGGAATCTCGCCGAGGAACGGGAGGCCGAGGCGCGCGGCGTCGGCCCGCGCACCGCCATGGCCGAAGATATGCGCCTCGTGGCCGCAATTCGGGCAGATATACGTGGACATGTTCTCGATCATGCCCAGCACCTTCACGCCGGTCTTCTCGAACATGTTCAGGGCCTTGCGCGCATCCAGGAGCGCGATGTCCTGCGGCGTCGACACCACGATGGCACCCGAGACCTCGGCCTTCTGGGAAAGCGTGAGCTGCACGTCGCCGGTGCCGGGCGGCAAGTCGACGATCAGGACGTCGAGGTTGCCCCACTGCACCTGGTTCAGCATCTGTTGAAGCGCGCCCATTAGCATCGGGCCGCGCCAGACCACGGCTTCGTCCTCCTTGGTCATCAGGCCCACCGACATCATCGTGACGCCGTGGTTCCGCAAGGGAAGGATCGTCTTGCCATCGGGCGAGGCGGGGCGGCCGGAGATCCCCAGCATTCGCGGCTGCGAGGGGCCGTAGACATCGGCGTCGAGCATGCCGACCTTCTTGCCCTCGGCCGCCAGCGCCACCGCGAGGTTGGCCGAGACCGTCGACTTGCCGACCCCGCCCTTGCCCGAGGCGATGGCGAGGATCGCGTTGACCCCGGGCACCTTCGCGGGCCCGGCCTGGGGTGTGGGGTGGCGGCCGATCTTCAGGTCGGGCGGCGGTTTCTGCTGGCTGTGCGCGGTGAGGAGCGCGGTGACGTTGCCGGCGCCAGCCACGGCCTCGACCGCCGACATCGCCGCCTGGCGCACCGGCTCCATTGCCTTTCCCTGCGCCGCGTCCACCTCGAGCACGAACCGCACCTTGCCGGCCTCGACGGTGAGGGCGCGGACGATATCGGAGGCGACGAGATCGGTCCCGGTCGCCGGGTTGGTTATGGCCTTCAGGGCCGTCAGCACGTCGTCGCGCGTTACAGTCACGAGATTTCCCCTCCGGGGCCGCCGGGCCCCATGTCCTTGTCGCGGCCGAGGCCGGGCGTCCCCTCCAGGGGGCAACTCCGGGTTCGGCGCCCGCTTGCCACCTGTGTTATGCATAGTCGGAGAAGGTTCAAGGGCATCGGGGGAGGAGCGCCATGCATCCCGGTCGGATATTCCTTGTCGCGGCCCTGCTCGGGAGCGGGCTCCTGCGGGGCGCGGCGGCGGAGGAGGCGCGGGGGTTCGTGCTTCTGGCCGACGAGCGGCTGGAGCAATCGGGGCTCCTTGGCTTCCTCCTGCCGCGTTTCACCCTCAAGCACCGGATCCGCCCCGAGCTGGAGACGGCGCCCCCGGATGCCCTTACCGATGCGCGGGCGGATCTTGTGCTGGCGCACGTGGAGGCCGTTCCGGGCGGCCACGTGGTGTTCCACCGCGATGGTGCGGAGCCGCCGGAAGCCTACGCGGTGCGTCTCGCCCCCGACGGCCCTGCCGATGCCAAGATGTTCCGCGACTGGATCGCCGGCCCGGTCGGGCAGGCGACCATCGAGGCCTTCGCGGCCACCGGCGGCATCGCCTATCGCCCCGGCGCCCCCGAAATTGCCACGCCCGCACCCGCGCCGGTCACCGGTGACACGACCCGGGGCGCACGGCTCGCGTTGGATCATTGCGGGCGCTGCCATGTGGTGGGCGAGATCAACCGGATGGGCGGGATCGGCTCGACTCCCTCGTTCGGCGCGCTGCGGGCGATCCCGGGCTGGGAGGACAAGTTCCGGGCCTTCTGGGCGGCCAATCCGCACCCGTCCTTCACCCAGGTGGACGGGATCACGGAATCGTTCGATCCGCTGAGCCCGCCGCATATCGCGCCCGTGGAGATCACGTCCGACGAACTCGACGCGATCCTGGCCTATGCCGCCTCCATCGCGCCGAAGGATCTCGGGGCGCCGGTCGGGATTCGCTAGACCCCGCGCTTTCATCAGTTTGTCCACCGGGGCCGAACCGGGGAGACCGGAGCCGGGCTGCATCGGAGGTCAGGGGTGGCCCGGATGGACGGTCATGAGAATGTCCGCCTCTCCCCGCCATCGTCGAGGGGCAGTTGCGCGCCGCGTCGCAATGGAGGACCGGCCCGGGCGTAGGCCGGGAGTATGTCCATGACGCCATTGACGAGTATTCCCGCACCACCGACTCTCGGGGGTTCCCGGACGGGAGGCCGGTCGGCGCCATGGCGGCCCCATGCGACGGGCGGTGGCCTTCTGCGCGAGGCACGGCGTGACCATCGCACGGGTCATGACTGACAATGGAAAAGGCTGCCGGTCCCGGGGATTGGGCCGGCCCTGCACGCCGAAGACCAATGGCAGGGCGAAGCGCTTCATCAAGACGGCGATGAAGGAACGGACCTACGCCCGCCTCCGCCAGACCTCGGATCAACCCGACGATCATCTGCCGCGTTGGCTGCACAGCCGGAACTGGGGTCGAAAGCACGGGAGCAACAAGGCCTTGAACCCATCGCTCGCTTCGGCCCGACAGGGGACGGACCCTTGGGAAACACGGCTACGTCAGATCGGCGATTTGCCGCCCGTTTACCTCTGATCCTTAATACTGCCTGCCGAGGTATCGGCACGGCGCCGCTCCGCAGGTTCGGCGGTGGCCGTCCCGCAGGGATCGGAGAGGGCGATGTTCGACGGCGATTTCGGGAGCAGGGACCATATCGACGACCGCAGGATGAACGTCATCCAGCTTCTCGTCATGAGCTGGGTGGTGGCGCTCGTCTCGGGTTATCTCGCCCGGATGGCCGGGTTCGGCTGGGGCGCGACGCTGCTGATCGGCTGGGTCGGCGGGGTATTGGGCGTGCTGGTCCTGGGCGTGATCGTCATGCTGGTCGATGCGATCCTGCCACGGCCGCCGCGCGCCGCCGATCTGGGCTCGCCCGAGGCGGTGGAGCCGCTGGTCGCTGCCTGGGACGAGGATCTCACGCGTGACCGCGACGCCGCGCGTGCCGCGATGACCGACGCGGCCACCGGGGCCAAGCGGCACGGCGAGAGCTGAGGCCGGTCAGCCCGTCGAGGCTCAGGCGTTGTGCTGGCGGATCTTTTCGGCTGCGTCCTTGTCGTAGGAAACGCCGGCCTTGTCGAAAAGCGCGTCGAGCTCTCCCGAGAGCGTCATCTCGGTGATGATGTCGCAGCCGCCGACGAACTCGCCCTTCACATAGAGCTGCGGAATCGTCGGCCAGTCGGAATACTCCTTGATGCCCTGGCGGATCGCGTCGTCGGAGAGCACGTTCACATCGGCATAATCGACGCCCATGTAGTTGAGCACGCCAGCCACGCGGGACGAGAATCCGCATTGCGGCATCGACTTCGTGCCCTTCATGAACAGCACCACGTCGTTCGAGGTCACGGTGGTCTTGATCGTGTCTTCTGCGGTCATGTCATTTGTCCTTCCTGGGTCGCCCGGGAACGAAGATCCTGGCATAGTCCTGTGGATCCCGTGTGACGCCGTAAATCTTTCGCTTCTCGATATGCCTTCCCGCCTTGGGCTGAAAGCCGGTTCCGGTGACGATCAGGTGATCGCGTTCTCCCGGCTCGACGCCCCGCCTGGACTTTCCGTGGCGTAGCTCGACAAGCCGGTTCAAGACGATGCATGTAACACCGACAGCCGTCAGGAGCAGGAGGATTCCTGCCGCGATCCAAGAGACCGGCATGTCAGTCGGGCGCCTTCGTCGTCAGCGCCAGCGCGTGGAGTGCGCCGTTCGAGCCGTCCATCGCGCCCTTCAGGGCGGCATAGACCGCGCGCTGCTGCTGTACGCGGTTCTGGCCGCGGAAGCTTTCGTCAATGACCTCAGCCGCATAGTGGTTCCCGTCGCCCGCCAGGTCCGTCACGGTGATCTTCGCGGCGGGGAAACCGGCGCGGATCAGGTCTTCGATTTCTTCGGCGCGCATCGGCATCGGCTGAGTCGGTCCTTTCTTCGGTCTGTGCTCGAATCTAGGGACGCCTCGCCCCCCCCGCAAGGGAAAGCGGCCCGAGCCGATCAGCCGACGGTGGCCGCGAAGCTGGTGCGGAAGATCGAGACCAGGTCCGCGAGCGGCGCCTGGCGCTTGCCGAGCGTTACCGCGTCGCCGCCGAACCGGCCGACCCTGGCGAGCGGAACACCGGCCGCCTCTGCCGCGGTTAGAAGCGGTTCGGCCTCGTCCGGAGCGCAGGCGATCAGGTAGCGGCCCTGGTCCTCGCCGAAGAGCCGCGCGGTGCCGCCGGTGTCGAGGGTCACGCCGATGCCGCCCACCTCGGCCAGTTCGAAGGCCGCGAGCGCGAGACCGCCATCGGAGAGGTCGGTGCAGGCGCGGATCCGGGCGTGCTGGGCGAGGACGAATGCGCCATGCGCCTTCTCGGCCGCCAGATCGACCGGCGGCGCGTCGCCCTCTTCCTGGCCGAAGGCCTCGGCGAGGAGTGCCGACTGGCCGAGATGCCCGCCAGCGCGGCCGAGGAGGAGTGCGATGTCGCCCTCTGCCGGGATCGAGCCGATCAGCCGTTCGGGCGTCGGGATCAGGCCGACGGCACCGATTGTCGGCGTGGGCAGGATCGCCTTGCCGTCGGTCTCGTTGTAGAGCGAGACGTTGCCCGAGACGATCGGCATGCCGAGCGCCGCGCAGGCCTCGCCGATGCCTTGGATCGCGCCGACGAACTGGCCCATGATCTCGGATTTCTCGGGGTTGCCGAAATTCAGGTTGTCGGTGGAGGCGAGGGGCGTGGCGCCCACGGCGACGAGGTTCCTGTAGGCCTCGGCCACCGCCTGCTTGCCGCCTTCCTTCGGGTTCGCGCGGACATAGCGCGGCGTCACGTCGGAGGTGAAGGCGAGCATCTTGCCGGTGCCGTGGACCCTGACCACGCCGGCGCCGAGGCCGGGGCTGCGGACGGTATCGGCCATGACCATGGAATCGTACTGCTCGTAGACCCATTGCTTGGCGGCGTGGTTCGGCGAGGAGAGCAGCGCGCAGAGCCCTTCGATGGCGTCGATCTCCACCTCTTCGGCCAGCGCGGTGGCGGGTTCGGGCGCGGTCCAGGGGCGGTCATACTCGGGAGCGGAGCTTGCGAGTTTCGAGAGCGGCAGGTCGGCCTTGGTCTCGTTGCCGTGCAGGATCAGGAAGCGGTCCTCGGCGATGGTCTCGCCGACGATTGCGAAGTCGAGATCCCATTTGTCGAAGATCGCCTTGGCCTCCTCCTCCTTCTCGGGGCGGAGGACCATGAGCATGCGCTCCTGGCTTTCCGAGAGCATCATCTCGTAGGCCGTCATCGCGCGCTCGCGGACCGGCACCCGGTCGAGGTCGAGCCGGATGCCGAGGCCGCCCTTGTCGCCCATCTCGACGGCCGAGCAGGTGAGGCCGGCGGCGCCCATGTCCTGGATCGAGATCACCGCGCCCGAGGCCATCAGTTCGAGGCAGGCCTCGAGCAGGCGCTTCTCGGTGAACGGGTCGCCGACCTGCACGGTGGGGCGCTTTTCCTCGATGGTCTCGTCGAATTCGGCCGAGGCCATGGTGGCGCCGCCGACGCCGTCGCGCCCGGTCTTGGCGCCGAGATAGACCACCGGCATGCCGACGCCGGAGGCAGCGGAGTAGAAGATCTTGTCGGCCTCGGCGAGGCCCGCCGCGAAGGCGTTGACCAGGCAGTTGCCGTTATAGGCGGGGTGAAACCGTACCTCGCCGCCCACGGTGGGCACGCCGAAGGCATTGCCGTAGCCGCCGACGCCCTCGACCACGCCGGCGAGAAGGCGTTTCGTCTTGGGATGGTCGGGCGCGCCGAAGGAGAGCGAATTCATCGCCGCGATCGGGCGGGCGCCCATGGTGAAGACGTCGCGGAGTATGCCGCCCACGCCCGTCGCCGCGCCCTGATAGGGCTCGATATACGACGGGTGGTTGTGGCTCTCCATCTTGAAGACCACCGCCTGGCCATCGCCGATATCGACGATTCCGGCATTCTCGCCCGGCCCGCAAATCACCTGCGGCCCTTCGGTGGGCAGGGTCCGGAGCCATTTCTTCGAGGATTTGTACGAGCAATGCTCGTTCCACATCGCCGAGAAGATGCCGAGCTCGGTGAAGGTCGGTTCGCGTCCGATGATCTCGAGAATGCGATCGTATTCGTCGGGCTTGAGCCCATGCGCCTCGATCAGCTCGGGCGTGATTGCGGGTTCCTGCATGCCGTCCCTGTCCCCCGGGGAAAGTTTCGACCGTCTTTAGGACAGGGGGCCGCGCGGGGGAAGGGGGCGGGTGAAGACGAGGCTCGTGGGGTGGTCGAAGCCGGGATGGGTGAAGGTCCCGGTCTGGCGGAACCCCATGGCGTTGAACGCGGCGTGGTTCTCGGTCAGTTCGATCCGGCTGTGGAGCGTAAGGCTCGTGAGTCCGAGCGAAATCGCACGGTCGGCGGCGGCCTCGACCATGGCGCGGGCGATGCCCTTCTGGCGCATGGCGTGGGCAACGGCGATCTTGCCCAGGCAGTAGTTGTCCCCGTCCTGCGCGGCGAAAAGGCAGCCGACGACCCGGTCTCCGGCGCGGGCGACCACCAGGTCTTCCATGCCGAGGCGCGACTCGATTCCCCCGACGTCGAGCCGTGACATCGAAGAGGGCGGATCGATCCGCCCTTCCATATGCGCGAAGGCCTGCGACAACAGCCGGTGCAGCACCTGGCCGGCCGGAGGGGGATTCGGATTGACGAGTACGCCGTAGTCCATCCCGAAAGAAAAGCTCAGATTCGGGCGGGCGAAAAGACGCTTATGGTAGGGTGTAGGCAAAAAAAGGCCGAGCACTAAGCTCGGCCCAAGTCCAACAGGGAGGTTATCGGAGGCAGGAAATGGAACATCCGCTTCCGATAGCGCTCACTTAATCGGCGATTTGCCGGCGTTCAAGGCGATCTGCGAAGGATCTGCGCAAAGCAGCTATGCGCCATGCGCATGGCTTTGGCTCAGGCGGTGTCGCCTTTCAGCCGGCGGCGATGGGCGATGATTTCATCGGTCACGAAATCGCGGAAGGCGGCGATACGCTTGGAGTGGCGAAGCTCCTCGGGAAACGCCAGAAAAACGGGCACCTCGTTCGACTCGATATCGGGCAGCACGCGCTCGATCTGCGGGAAGTCCTGGATCACGTAATCCGGCAGGACGCCGACACCGAGATTGGCGAGCACGCCCTGAAGGACGCCGAAATAGTTGTTCACGGTGAGGAGCGAGTGAACGTGGTTCGACATCAGTTCCTGTACGAGGCTCGCCCCGGCGGCGACCTGGAACGAGCTGGTGTTCTGGCAGATCAGGCGGTGCGTGCCCAGATCGCTCACGTCCTTGGGCCGGCCCACGGTGTCGAGATATTCCGGCGTCGCGTAAAGGCGCATCCTGACCGACATCAGCCGGCGCCGGATCAGGTCGGCCTGGGACGGTTCCTTCATGCGGATCGCGACATCGGCCTCGCGCATCGGCAGGTCGAGCACGCGTTCCTCCAGGTTGAGGTCGATCTTGAGCTCGGGATAGCGCTCGTAGAGCTTCGGCAGGCGGGGCACCAGCCAAAGCGATCCGAAGGCGGTGGTCGTCGTCACCCGGAGTTCGCCGAAGACCTCCTCCTCGCTGTCGCGGATCCGCGCCTCGGCGGTGTCGAGGCGGCGCGACATGGCCGAGGTGGCGTCGAACAGCAGTTCGCCCTGCTCGGTGAGAATCAGCCCGCGTGCATGGCGATGGAACAGGGTGGTGTTCAGGCTCTCCTCAAGCGCGCGAATCTGGCGGGAGACGGCCGATTGCGAGAGGTGGAGAACTTCGCCGGCATGTGTCAGGCTGCCGGCATCCGCGACCGCGTGAAAGATTCTGAGCTTGTCCCAGTCCATCTCGTCCCTTCTCGAACGCAATTCACGCCCAACGCGCAACGCCTTTACTCGGTAGCGGCGCCGGTGTGCAAACCTCTTACGCGCGGAATATTTGTTTTGTAGGTCAGCTTTCTTGACCTATAATGAGGCAGGAGGAGCCCGGCATGACCATGCGCGATGTCACCCTGCACGATCGTTACGATCTGACAAAAGATTCCGTGCTTTTGAATGGAACCCAGGCGCTGGTGCGCCTCATGCTGATGCAAAAAGAGCGCGACAGGGCCACCGGGTTGCACACGGCAGGTTACGTGACGGGCTATCGCGGGTCGCCGCTGGGCGCCGTCGATATGACGATGGCGCAGGCGCGGGCGGATCTGAAAGCGGCCGACATCACCTTTCAGGCCGGACTGAACGAGGATCTGGCGGCCACGGCGCTTTGGGGCACGCAGCAGGCGGGGCTGCGGGGCGACGGCAGGTTCGACGGGGTGTTCGGGCTCTGGTACGGCAAGGGGCCGGGCGTGGACCGGTCGGGCGACGTGATGCGCCACGCGAACATGGCCGGGTCGGCGGCCCATGGCGGCGTGCTGATGGCGATGGGGGACGACCATACCGGCGAAAGCTCGACCGTTTGCCACCAGTCGGACTGGGCGATGGTCGATACCTACATGCCGGTCCTGTCGCCGGCGGGGGTGCAGGAGATCCTCGATTACGGGCTCTATGGGTACGCCCTGTCGCGGTTCGCGGGTGTCTGGACCGGGCTCAAGGTGATGAAGGACACGATCGAGGTCACCTCGGTGGTGGACGGGCGGCCCGACCGGATGAGCTTCGTGACGCCCGAGTTTCCGATGCCCGAGGGCGGGCTGAACATCCGTCTGAATGACCACTGGATCGCCCAGGAAGCGCGGATGATCGACCACAAGCGCTTCGCGGCCGAGGCGTTCTCGCGGGCGAACCGGCTCGACAGGCGGGTCTGGGGCAAGCCGGGCGCCAAGATCGGCTTCGTGGCGGCGGGAAAGAACTGGCTGGATCTCGTCCATGCCATGGCACTTCTCGGGATCGACGAGGCGGAGGCCGGGCGGCTCGGGATCACCACCTACAAGATCGGCCAGACCTTCCCGATGGACATGGCCTCTTTCCACGACTGGGCCGAGGGGCTCGATCTGATCGTAGTGGTGGAAGAGAAGCGCAAGCTGATCGAGATCCAGATCAAGGAGGCGATCTTCGACGACCGCCGCGGCCGCCGGGTCTATGGCTGGTACAAGGGCGGCGCGGGGGGGATGCATTCCGAGGAATTGTTCCCGACGCGGATGGCGCTCGATCCAGTGATGATCGCCGAGAAGATCGGCGGGATCCTTGTGGAGGAGGGGCGCGGCACGGAGCCTGTCAAGGCGGCGCTGGAGCGGATCGGCGAGACCAGGCGCGCCGACAACGCCGAGGAGATCGCGACCCGGGTGCCCTATTTCTGCTCGGGCTGTCCGCACAACACCTCGACCAGGCTCCCCGACGGGAGCCGGGCCTATGGCGGGATCGGATGCCACATCATGGCGCTCTGGATGGACCGGGGCGTGTCGGGCTACACCCATATGGGCGGCGAGGGGGCGAACTGGATCGGCGAAGCGCCGTTCTCGACAACTCCTCATGTGTTTCAACAGCTTGGCGATGGAACCTACAACCATTCCGGCCTGCTCGCGATCCGCGCCGCCCTGGCCGCCGGGACCAACATCACCTACAAGATTCTCTATAACGACGCCGTCGCGATGACCGGCGGCCAGGCCAACGAGGGCGGGCTCTCGCCCGACCGGATCGCGCGGGAGCTCAAGGCCATGGGCGTGAAGAGGATCGCGGTGGTCTATGACCCGAAGGAGGAACCGGAGCGCTCGGCATTCCCCCGGACGGTGGGTTGGCACGAACGCGACCAGCTCCCGGCCGTTCAGGAGGAAATGAAAGGTGTCGAAGGGGTTTCCGCGATCATCTTCATCCAGACTTGCGCGGCCGAGAAGCGCCGGAGGCGGAAGAAGGGCAAGTTCCCGGACCCGGATCGGCGGGTCTTCATCAACACCGATGTCTGCGAGGGCTGCGGTGATTGCGGCGTGCAGTCGAACTGCGTCTCCATCGTTCCGGTCGAGACCGAATTCGGACGCAAGCGGGCCATCGATCAATCGTCCTGCAACAAGGACTATTCCTGCCTCAAAGGGTTCTGCCCGTCCTTCGTGACGGTCGAGGGCGGCAAGATCCGCAAGGCCCCCACCAGGAAGGTCCATCTGGGCGATCTGCCGATGCCGGAGCTACCGGCGATTGCGGGCACGCACAACGTGGTCATCACCGGTGTCGGCGGCACCGGGGTGGTGACCATCGGCGCGGTCCTGGCAATGGCGGCGCATCTCGACGGGCTGGGCGCGGGGATGATGGAGATGGCCGGGCTGGCCCAGAAGGGCGGCGCGGTGCATATCCATTGCCGGATCGCCGAGAGCCCGGAAGGGATCAGCGCGATCCGGGTCGCGACCGGCGAATGCGATGCGCTGATCGGCGGCGATCTGGTGGTCAGCGCGGGGGCGAAGACGCTGGGCCTGACCACGGGCGGGCGCACCGGCGCGGTGGTGAACAGCCACGAGATCATCACCGGCGAGTTCACCCGCAACACCGAGTTCCGGATTCCCTCGGACCGGCTCAGGCTCTCGATGGAGCGGAAGCTGCGCGAGGGTGTGACGTTCTTCGACGCCTCGGCGCTCGCGGAGGCGCTGATGGGCGACTCGATTTTCTCGAACATGATGGTCTTCGGCGCAGCCTGGCAGCGGGGCCTGATTCCCGTCTCGCTCGAAGCGATCCGGCGGGCGATCGCGCTCAATGGCGCGGCGGTGGAGAAGAACCGCGAGGCTTTCGATCTCGGGCGTTGGACGGCGGCGTTTCCGGCCAAGGCGGCGGAGGTCCTCGGCGCGAAATTCACACCGAAACCCAAGACACTGGACGACCGCATCGCGCTTCGTGCCGATCATCTGACGGCCTACCAGGGCCCGGCGCTGGCCCGCCGCTACCTGAAATGTCTCGACGGGATCGCCGATCCGCGCCTGCGCGAGGCGGTGGCGAAGGGGTACCACAAGGTGCTGGCCTACAAGGACGAATACGAGGTGGCGCGGCTTCTGGCCCGATCGCGGGAACAAGCCGAGGCGGCGTTCGAGGGCGAGCTGAACCTGACCTACCACCTTGCGCCACCGGTCCTTGCGCGGCCCGGGGCGGACGGGCGTCCGGTGAAGCGCGCCTTCGGGCGCCGGATGGAGCGGCTTTTCCCGCTCCTCGCCCGGCTCAGGTTCCTGCGCGGCACGCCGTTCGATCCGTTCGGATATTCCGGCGAGCGGCGCATGGAGCGGCGGCTGATCCGGCAATACGAGCGTGACCTGAAGACGCTCCTCGCCAGGGCCGCGGATCATCCCGAAGCGGCGATCGCGCTGGCGGAACTGCCGCTTTCGGTACGGGGCTTCGGGCCGGTGAAGCACGAGAACGCGAAGAAGGCGGCGCAGCGGCGGCAGGAGCTGCTGGCGGCGCTGGAGGCCGGGCCAACCGCGTTCAGCCAGGCGGCCGAGTAGTGGCCGGATTGCCGTAGCCGCTGCGGCACTGTCGCGGGAACGTCATGATTCGTGGCCAGAACCGCATGCCAGGCGTAATCCTGCGGCGGCGATGGATCCGAAGACCGAAATAGACGCGCGGCGCCGCGCGACACGCGAGATCAGCTATGCGAGTTCGGCCGCGACCCGGGGCGGGCGGGCCGTGATCCGTGTGATCGAGAACGCGACCGGACGGATCCGGCTCATCAAGCGCGCCGAGGGATACGAACGGGACGTGGCCGAGGGCCGGGATTTCTGGGCGGTGATGGCCGAACGCTACGGGCTGGGGCTCGAGTTGGCGGGCGGGAGCCTGGCGAACATCCCGCGCGCGGGGCCCGTGATCCTCGTCGCGAACCACCCCTTCGGCATCCTCGACGGGCTGATGATGGGCTACATGCTCTCGACCGTGCGCGGCGACTTCCGGATTCTCGCGCATCGGGTGTTCCGCAGGGCGGCGGAGCTCGACCGGATCATCCTCCCGGTTTCCTTCGACGAGACGAAAGAGGCCGTGGCGCAGAACATCGAAACCCGGATGACCGCGCTGCGCTATCTGGCCGGGGGCGGAGCCATCGGGGTGTTTCCCGGCGGCACCGTCTCGACGGCGCAGCGACCCTTCGGGCGGCCGATGGACCCGGGCTGGCGCTCCTTCACCGCCAGGATGATCGCGAAGAGCGCGGCGGCGGTGGTGCCGGTCTATTTCGACGGCGCCAATTCGCGGCTCTTCCAGGTGGCCAGCCATCTGCACCAGACGCTCCGGCTCGCGCTCCTGATCAGCGAGTTCAAGCGCCGGGTCGACGAACCGGTGCGCGTGGTGATCGGCGAGGCAATCGCGCCTGAGGAGATCGCGGCACATCGCGGCGACACGCGGGCGATGATGGACTTTCTCCGGCAACGGACCTATGCCCTCTCTCCGGAACCGCTCAGATCCGTGGATTACGGGTTCGAGTTCGAGGAGCGCTATAAGGTCTGATCCATGGCCGTTGGTATTTTCGATTCTGGGCTGGGCGGCCTGACCGTCCTCGACGCGGTGACACGGCGCTTGCCGGACGTGCCGTTCGTCTATTTCGGCGACAACGCCCACACGCCCTACGGGGTGCGCGACCCCGAGGATATCTACAACCTGACAACGCGGGGTGTGGAACGGCTGTTCGCGGCGGGTTGCGACCTGGTGATCCTCGCCTGCAACACGGCATCGGCGGCGGCGCTCCGGCGGATGCAGGACGGCTGGGTGCCGAAGGACAAGCGCGTGCTCGGCGTGTTCGTGCCGCTGATCGAGTCGCTGACCGAGCGGCGCTGGGGCGACAACTCGCCGCCGCGCGAGGTGGCGGTGAAGCATGTGGCCCTGTTCGCGACGCCGGCCACGGTCTCGTCGCGGGCCTTCCAGCGCGAGCTGGCGTTCCGGGCCATCGGGGTCGATGTGGAAGCGCAATCCTGTGGTGGCGTGGTGGACGCGATCGAGGAGGGCGACGAGATCCTCGCCGAGGCATTGGTGCGCAGCCATGTGGATGCCCTGAAGCGGAAGATGCCGAACCCGGACGCGGCGGTGTTGGGCTGTACCCATTACCCGCTGGTCGAAGAAGTGTTCCGCGACGCGCTCGGACCGGATGTGCGGGTGCTGAGCCAGCCCGAGCTGGTGGCCTCCAGCCTTGCCGATTATCTCGAGCGGCGCCCCGAGATGCTGGGGCCGGGCACGGTCTCGCAATTCCTGACGACAGGCGACCCCCGGAAGGTCTCCTCCAAGGCCACCCAGTTCCTGCGACGAAGGATCGCTTTCGACCCTGCGTGATTGCGCACGGGGTGAAGTTCTCCTAGATCGCAGGACATGAAAGGGAGCCCAATGTCCCACAGGATCGCCATTCTGGGCGCGAGCGGCTACACCGGCGCCGAACTGGTCCGGCTGATCGCCACCCATCCGACGATGGAAATCACCGCGCTGGCGGGGGAGCGTAAAGCCGGCATGGCCATGTCCGCCGTGTACCCGCACCTGCGCCATCTGGCGCTGCCCGATCTGGTCCGGGTCGAGGATGTCGATTTCGGGGGCATCGACCTTGCCTTCTGCGCGCTGCCGCACGGGACCAGCGCCGAGGTGATCGCGGGCCTGCCGCGCGACCTGAAGATTGTCGATCTTTCGGCGGATTTCCGGATCAAGGACCCGGCGGCCTACGAGACCTGGTACGGCAAGCCCCATGCCGCGCCGAAGCTTCTGCCCGAGGCGGTCTACGGGCTGACCGAGTTCTACCGCGACGAGATCTGCGCCGCCCGGCTGGTCGCCGGCACCGGCTGCAATGCCGCAACCGGGCAATTCGCGCTGCGTCCGCTGATCGCGGCGGGGGTGATCGACCTCGACGATATCGTGATCGACCTCAAGGCGGCGGCCTCCGGGGCGGGGCGCTCGGCCAAGGAGCATCTCCTGATGGCGGAGCTCTACGAGAACGTCCTGCCCTATTCGATGGGCGGCAAGCACAGGCATCTGGGCGAGTTCGATCAGGAATTCTCGGCGATTGCCGGAAGGCCTGTCCGAATCCGGATGTCGCCGCACCTGATCCCGGCGGCGCGCGGCATCGTGGTGACGGCCCATGTGAAGGGCGATCCGCGGGCGGCGCATGGCGCGCTTTCGGCGGCCTATGCCGCAGAAGCGTTCATCCATGTCCTGCCCTTCGGCTCGTTGCCGCAGATGAAGGATGTGCGGGGCTCGAATTTCTGCCATCTCGGCGTCGTCGGCGACAGGGTGCCGGGCTGCGCGACGGTGGTCGCGGTGCTCGACAACCTCACCAAGGGGTCGTCGGGCCAGGCGGTGCAGAATGCCAACCTGATGTTGGGCGAGGAGGAGACCGCCGGTCTGATGCTCGCGCCCATGTTCCCGTGAGGCGGCCATGAAGGGCTTGAAGAAGCGGCGCAGGATCCAGGTTCTCTCGATTGCCGGAGC
Organism: Paracoccaceae bacterium; assembly: GCA_003605175.1. Lineage (GTDB taxonomy): Bacteria > Pseudomonadota > Alphaproteobacteria > Rhodobacterales > Rhodobacteraceae > Ovoidimarina. Next base: position 216,020 of record QWDA01000002.1, read on the forward strand.
CTGTCTTATCGGCGTGCTCTTCATCCTGTATTTCCTGCCGGGGGACGCCTTCCAGTTCTTCCGGACGCCGAGCCAGGTGGCCAAGTCCCCGCCGAACTCTACCGAAGTCTTTCGTATCGGCGGGCTGGTGGAGGAGGGGAGCCTGGTGCGCGGGCAGGGGGAGACGATCACCTTCCGCGTCACCGATGGCGGCGCCGCGGTGCCGGTCGCCTATACCGGCGTCCTGCCGGACCTCTTCGGCGAGGGCGAGGGGATGGTCGGGACCGGCCGCATGGAGAACGGTGTCTTCGTGGCGACCGAGATCCTTGCCCGCCATGACGAGACCTACATGCCCGCCGAGGTGATCGACGCGCTGAAGGAGCAGGGCGTCTACGTGGCGCCGGACGCTGGACCGAACGGTTAGGTTCCGGCGGATTAACCGAAAGGAACGGCGTCTTCCCAGCAGGTTAATCGAAAAGATCGATGGTCCGCCCCGCAGATCCTCATGCGGGAGCGTAACTCATGCCGACAGTCCAGGAGATCGCCGAAGGGATTCTGTCCCGGGAAGGCGGCTATGTCGATGACCCGGACGATCCGGGCGGGGCGACCAATCACGGCATCACCATCGGCACCATGCAGCGCCTCGGCGCCGATATCGACGGCGACGGCGATGTCGACAAGGACGACGTGCGGCGGCTGTCGAAGGCACAGGCGCGCGACATCCTGATCGAGCATTATTTCGTGCGGCCGGGCATCTCGCGGTTGCCTCCGGTCCTGCACGCGCCGGTGTTCGACATGCAGGTGAATGCGGGCGCGCGGGCGATCCGGATCCTGCAACAGCTTCTCTGCGACATGGACGAGCCGGTTTCCGTGGACGGGGCGATCGGGCCGCAAACCATTGCCGCAGCGGAGCGGGCCGCGGTGGCCGCGCCGGATTACATCGCCGATGCCTACGGGATCGCCCGGCGGAATTTCTACTACGCGCTGGCAAACCGCCGGCCATCGGCGCGCAAATACGTGCTGCGCCGGGATGGCGGCAAGGGCGGCTGGATCCGCCGCGCCGAGGAATTCATCTCGCCCCGCTACCACCTGACCGACGAGGAACACCTGATGAGGACACGCGCATGGGGCTGATCTCCCAGGTTCTTACGCTGTTCTTCGGCGGTGGCGGCAATGTGGTCCGCGATACGGCGGAGGTGTTCCGCGAGAACGCCGAGGCCGGCGCCAAGCGGGCCGCCACGATGCGCGGCGCGGCGCTGGAGCAGTTCGCGGCCGAGTTCGCTTTGCCGCGCCAGGGGCTGTTCGACAGGTTGCTCGACGCGGTCAACCGCCTGCCGCGGCCGGCGCTGGCGCTCGGGACGCTGGCGCTTTTCGTCTCGGCGATGGTCGATCCGATCTGGTTCGCGGCGCGGATGACCGGGATCGCCTTGGTGCCGGAACCGCTCTGGTGGCTCCTCGGCGTGATCGTCTCGTTCTATTTCGGGGCGCGGCATCAGGCCAAGACCCAGGAATTCCAGCGCTCGCTCGCCCGGACGATGGCCAATGCCCCGGACGTCGCCCGGCAGATCGCGGAACTCGAGGCGGAAACCGAGGCGGTCAGGGGCAAGGGCGCGGCGGCGGACAATCCCGCGCTCGCGGCCTGGCGGGAGAGACGCGATGGATGACACGATCCTCCGCATCCTCTCCGAGCACGGGCCGTGGGTGATGCTGGTCTTCTACCTGCTCTACCGGGATCTCGAGAAGGACAAGATCACCCGCGGCGTGATCGACAACAACTCGCTCGTCCTGACCGAAGTCTCGACGATCATTCGCGAACGGCTGCCGAGGCTTTGACATGGAGATGCAGAGAACCGGCTTCCTGACCCGCCTTACCAGACTCCTGCTGATCGGATCGCGCCTCGAAGAGACGCTGGTCCGGAACAACAAGGCGGCGGATCGGCTCGACGCCGCCGTGCGCGAGGTATTGCAACGATGAGACACACGTTCCTGCCCTTGATCGTGTTCGTGACCGTCTTCGTGGTGATGTCGCACCAGTTCGGCCACGACACCTCCTTCGCCATCGCCTACGGCATGGTGGCGTCCATGGCCCTGGTGATCTCGGTCAGTTTCTTCTGGCTCTGGTACAACCGCGCGACGCCGCTGGCACTGGGGATGGCGCTCTGCAAGCTCGGCAGCGCCACATTGCTGGCCTGGTACGCGATCTACCGGGCGCTGGACCGTACGCCGATCATGAACAACCACGAGGTCATGGGCCTGTTCATCGGCCTCTATTTCGTGGGGGCGGCACATCACTTCGCCGTGATCCGGAAGAGCGTGGGGATCAACGCCTTCATGATCACCGCCCCGGTGATCGCAGCAATTGTGCTCCTGATCCTCTATCTCGAACCCTGATCCCTGCGGCCTGCGTCAGAGCGGCGCTTTCGCCCGCGCGCGCCGCAGGCTAGACAGGAGCCATGTTCGTCGAGCTCGGCCATTTCACCCTGATCCTCGCCTTCGCGATCGCCTGCGTGCAGGCCTTCGTGCCCGTGGTCGGTGCCGCGCGCGGTTGGCGCGGCTGGATGGCGATGGCCGAGCCCGCGGCGACGCTCCAGCTCTTCTGCATCGCCTGGTCCTTCACGGCGCTGATCTACGCCTTCGTGACCTCGGATTTCTCGCTCCGCATCGTTACCGAGAACTCCCACACGCTGAAGCCGATGCTCTACAAGGTCACCGGTGTCTGGGGCAACCACGAGGGCTCGATGCTGCTCTGGTGCCTGATCCTCGCGCTCTATGGCGCGTTCGTGGCCTGGTTCGGCGGCGGGCTGCCGCCCCGGCTGCGCGCGCGGGTGCTCGCCGTTCAGGGCGCTGTTGGCGCGGCCTCGCTCGCCTTCCTGATCTTCACCTCGAACCCGTTCCTGCGCCTCGCCACGCCGCCCTTCAATGGCCATGACCTGAACCCGCTCCTGCAGGATCCGGGCCTCGCGTTCCACCCGCCCTTTCTCTATCTCGGCTATGTCGGCCTTTCGGTCTCGTTCTCCTTCGCCATAGCCGCGCTGATCGAGGGAAGGGTCGATGCCGCCTGGGGCCGCTGGGTCCGGCCCTGGACGCTCACCGCCTGGATCTTCCTGACCATCGGCATCGCGCTCGGCTCCTGGTGGGCCTATTACGAACTGGGCTGGGGCGGGTTCTGGTTCTGGGATCCGGTCGAGAACGCCTCCTTCATGCCCTGGCTCCTTTCCGCGGCGCTCCTGCATTCGGCCATCGTCGTCGAGAAGCGCGAGGCGCTGAAAGCCTGGACGATCCTGCTGGCGATCCTGGCCTTCGGCTTCTCGCTGATCGGCGCGTTCATCGTCCGATCCGGTGTCATCACCTCGGTCCACGCCTTCGCGAACGACCCCGAGCGCGGTGTCTATCTGCTCGCGATGACGGCGGTGTTCATGGGCGGGGCGCTGACACTCTTCGCCGCCCGGGCGGAAGCCCTGCAGGCGAAGGGCATGTTCCAGCCGGTGAGCCGCGAGGGCGGGCTCATCGCCAACAACGTGTTCCTGGCCGTCGCCTGTTTCGTGGTCTTCATCGGCACGATCTGGCCGCTGGTGACCGAACTCGCGGACGGGCGCAAGGTTTCGGTCGGCGCGCCGTTCTTCGAGGCCGCCTTCACCCCGATCATGACCGCGCTCGCGGTGCTCCTACCAATCGGCGCGGTGCTGCCCTGGAAACGCGCGCGGCTCGACCGGGCGATGCGGGTGCTGATGCCGGCGCTGATCCTTGCACTGGCGCTCGGCGCGCTGGTCTTCGCGGTCGAGACCGAGAAATCCGCTCTCGCGCCCGTGGGCGCCGTGCTGGGCGCCTGGATCGTCTTCGGTGCGGCGGCGGATCTCTGGTCCCGCGGCGGCCGCGGCCCGATCGCCGCCCGCGCCCGGCGGCTCGCGCGGCTGCCCCGCGCCGACTGGGGCAAGAGCCTGGGCCATACCGGCTTCGGCGTCACGATCTTCGGGATCGCCGCGCTGACGGCCTGGACGGTCGAGGATATCCGCGTGGCCCGGATCGGCGAGAGCTGGGACGTGGCGGGCTACCGGGTGACGCTGGTCGATGTCGGCCAGACCGAGGGACCGAACTATTATTCGACCATCGCCGAGGTGGACGTGAGCGACCATGGCCGCCCTTCGCTGCGGCTCCTGCCGGAAAAGCGGATCTACCCGGTGGCCGGCATGCCCACCACCGAGGCCGCGATCGACAATGGACTCACCCGCGACCTCTATGTGGTGATCGGCGACCCGCAGGAGGGCGGCGGCTGGGCGGTCCGGACCTTCATCAAGCCCTATGCGAGCTGGATCTGGGCCGGGGCGGCGATCATGGCGATGGGCGGGCTTCTGAGCCTCTCCGACCGGCGCTTCCGCGTGGCCGCCGGGGCCCGCAAGGCGCAGCGGGCCGGGGTGCCGGCGGAATGAGGCGGCTTCTCCTGGCCCTTGCGCTGGCCGCGGCACCGGCCTTCGCGGTGCAGCCCGACGAGGTGCTGGACGACCCCGCGCTCGAAGCGCGGGCGCGGGAGTTGTCGCAGAACCTGCGCTGCCCGGTCTGCCGCAACGAGAGCATCGACGAATCGCATGCCGAGATCGCCCGCGATATCCGGCTGCTCCTGCGCGAGCGTCTGGTGGCGGGTGACAGCGATGCCGAGGCGGTGCAGTACCTAGTGGACCGCTACGGCGAGTATGTGCTCCTGAAGCCCAATGCCGAGGGCGCCAACCTCATCCTCTGGCTGGCCGCGCCGGCGCTTCTCCTCGCCGGCGGCGGCATGGCGGCCCTCTACCTGATGCGCCGGCGCGCGCGGCCCGAGGCACCGGACGCGCTCAGCGACGACGAGAAGGCGCGGCTCGCCGATCTCATGCGCGAGTGACGCCGGGTCGGGCTTTTCTGAACCGTTCGGTTCAGTTATGCCGGGGCCGGAACTGCAGGAGACGCGCATGGACTACCAGACGATCCGGCTCGAGATCGCCGACGACATCGCCACGATCACGCTGGCCCGGCCCGATGTGATGAACGCGCTGAACACGCAGATGCGCGCCGAGCTTCTGCATGCGATTCAGGTGGCCGGCCGCGAGGCGCGGGTGGCGGTGATGACCGGAGAGGGCCGGGCCTTCTGCTCGGGCCAGGATCTGGGCGACCGGGCGACGGCGGCGAATATCGATCTCGAACGGGTGCTGCGCGACGAGTACGAGCCGATGCTGCGGGCGATCTTCGACTGCCCGGTGCCGACGATCGCCGCGGTGAACGGTGCCGCCGCCGGGGCAGGGGCCAACCTGGCGCTCGCCGCCGATGTGGTGATCGCCACCGAAAGCGCGGTGTTCCTCCAGGCCTTCACCCGGATCGGCCTTCTGCCGGATGCGGGCGGCACCTACTGGCTTCCCCGCCAGATGGGCTTCGCCAAGGCGATGGGCGCGGCGCTCTTTGCCGAGCCGATCTCCGCGCGGCAGGCCAGCGACTGGGGCATGATCTGGGAGGCGGTGCCCGACATCGACTTCGCCGGCCGCTGGCATGCGCGGGCGGCGCAGCTCGCGCACGGACCGACCGTGGCCTATCGCGGCGTGAAGGACGCGCTGCGGAGCACCTGGTCGAACGGGCTGGAAGAGCAACTGGCGCTCGAGGCGCATCTGCAGGGGCTTGCCGGAAAGACCCGGGACTTCAAGGAAGGGGTCGTGGCCTTCACCGAGAAACGCCCGCCGAACTTCGAGGGGCGCTGAGCCCGGCGCACGGGCGGATTGACCGAACCGGGTGCCCGGATCTACGCTTGCACGTCTCGCGAGAGAACGTGGGAGAGTTCCATGCCCAGGGTAAGGGTCTTTCTGGCCGACCTGCCCGGCGTCGTTCAGACACCGGCACCGATCCGGACATTTCTGGAAACCGCGCTCAGGCGCGTCGCTGCGGATCGCAACGTCGACGCGCAGATCGAAGTGAGCTGGACCAGCCAGAACCCGCAGCCCGAGGGATTCGACCTTCTATGCTATGTCGTCCGCGACCGGTCCGACAGCATCATCGGCTCGGCCGGCGGAATCGGCGGGCCGACGACGCCACCCTCGGGGCTGGCGGGCTGGACCCGGTTCCAGACCGGCAGCTCGGGGCTCTCGGCCTCCGAAATCTACTACAGCGAACTACGCGGCAAGCCCGACGGGTTCGGAGGGCGGATCGTGCTGCACGAGTTGATGCACAACATGTCGCGCGCGCCCGATAGCGAGGTCCACGGCGCGGGCGCCGGCGTCGGAGGAGAGACGGTCTTTGCCGATTCCCAAGTCACCGACACCGACAGCCGCTTCATCGCGCGCCATCTGGTCTCGACACAACGCACGCAATGGACCGGCGGTTTCGGTGCCTACAACGATCCGCTCCGGGGCCTCTGAGCGGCAGCGACCCCGGCGCCGATCTCAGCGGTTCTCGACATCCACGTAGTCACGCGATGTCGCACCCACATAGAGCTGCCGCGGGCGACCGATCTTGAGCTGCGGATCGGCGATCATTTCCTTCCACTGCGACACCCAGCCCACGGTCCGCGCCAGCGCGAAGATCGGGGTGAACATCGAGGTCGGGAAGCCGATCGCATCCAGGATGATCCCGGAATAGAAATCCACGTTCGGGTAGAGCTTCTTCTCGACGAAATAGTCGTCCTTGAGCGCGATGGCCTCGAGTTCCTTGGCGACCTGCAGCGTCGGATTGTTCTCGATCCCGAGAAGCTCCAGCACCTCGTCGGCCGACTGCTTCATCACCCGCGCGCGGGGATCGAAGTTCTTGTAGACCCGGTGCCCGAAGCCCATCAGGCGGAACGGATCGTCCTTGTCCTTGGCGCGTTCGATGAATTCCGGGATCCGGTTCGGCGAGCCGATCTCGCGCAGCATCTCGAGACAGGCCTGGTTGGCACCGCCATGGGCCGGTCCCCAGAGGCAGGCGATGCCGGCCGCGATGCAGGCAAACGGGTTCGCGCCGGACGAGGATGCGAGCCGCACCGTCGATGTGGAGGCGTTCTGCTCGTGATCGGCATGGAGCGTGAAGATCCGGTCCATCGCGCGGGCGATGATCGGGTTCACATTGTAGGTCTCGGCCGGCACGGCAAAGCACATGTGCAGGAAATTCGCCGCGTAATCGAGATCGTTGCGCGGATAGATGAAGGGCTGGCCGATATGGTACTTGTAGGCCCAGGCCGCGATGGTCGGCATCTTCGCGATCAGCCGGATCGTCGCGACCTCGCGTTGCCACGGGTCATGGATGTCGGTCGAATCGTGGTAGAAGGCCGACATCGCGCCGACGACTCCGACCATCGTCGCCATCGGATGCGCGTCGCGGCGGAACCCGCGGAAGAAATACTGCATCTGCTCATGCAGCATCGTGTGGCTGGTCACCCGGCTCTCGAAATCCTCGAGCTGGTCGGCGGTGGGCAGATCGCCGTAGAGCAGGAGATAGCAGACCTCGAGAAAATGCGACTTCTCGGCCAACTGGTCGATCGGGTAGCCCCGATGCAGGAGCTCGCCCTTGTCGCCGTCGATATAGGTGATGGTGGAATCGCAGGAAGCCGTGGAGGTGAAGCCCGGATCGTAGGTGAAGACGCCGCCCTGGCTGTAGAGCTTTCGGATGTCGATGACGTCCGGCCCGGCGGTGGGGGTCAGCATCGGCAGTTCGAGGGTCTTGTCGCCGAAGCTGAGCGTCGCGGTCTTTGCGTCCCGATGGGTGTCAGGCATGTCCATCCTTCCAAAGCTTGACGGCAAGCGCCGTCCAGTGGGTACCAGTGCCGGATCCCTCCCGGATCCCGCGATCGGTCTTTTTCAGACCGTTGCCTCCCCGATCCTGGAAAGCGTTTCCTCGCGCCCCAGGACCAACATCATGTCATAGACGCTCGGGCTTGTGGTGCGGCCCGCCAGCGCGGCGCGAAGCGGCGCGGCGAGGGTACCGAACTTCATTCCCTGCGTGTCGGCAAACTCGGTGAGGATGCCCTCCAGGACATTCCGCGACCACGTAGCATTCTGCAAGTGCGACGTCAATTCCGACAGTATGCCATTGGATACCGAGTTCAGCGCGGCTTTCGCCTTTTCGTCCCGGCCGATCGGGCGGTCGATCAAGACAAATCTCGCTTTTTCAAGCAGTTCCGGGAAGGTCTTGGCCCGATCTTTCAGGCAGGGCATGGCCGAGATCAGCCGGGCGCGGTCCTGTTCCGTGGTGGCAGGTTTTCCTGCGGCTGCGAAATAGCCGTCGATCCCGGCGAGGATCGCCGCGTCATCCATCGCGGCGATGTGCTGGCCCGACAGTTTTTCCAGCTTCTTCGGGTCCAGACGCGCGGGCGCCTTCTTGATTCCGGTGATGTCGAACCAGTCCAGCGCCTCGGCATCGCCGAAGAACTCGTCATCCCCGTGGCTCCACCCGAGCCGGGCGAGGTAGTTGCGCATTGCCGAGGCCGGGTAGCCCTGCGCCGCCCAGTCCATGATCCCGAGCGCGCCATGGCGTTTCGACAGCTTCTTGCCGTCCTCGCCATGGATCAGCGGGATATGGGCCCAGACCGGCAACGGCCAGCCCATCGCCGCATAGACCAGCATCTGCCGCGCGGCGTTGTTCAGGTGGTCGTCGCCCCGGATCACATGGGTCACGCCCATGTCGTGGTCGTCGACCACCACCGCCAGCATGTAGGTGGGCGTCCCGTCCGAGCGCAGCACGATCATGTCGTCGAGCTCGGAATTGCGAATCGTCACGTCGCCCTGAACCACGTCGCGGATCACCGTCTCGCCCTCGCGCGGGGCCTTCACGCGGATCGCGAAGGGCGCGTCGGGATGGGTCGCCGGATCGGCGTCGCGCCAGGGCGAGCGATAGAGCGTCGAGCCGCCCTCGGCCCGGGCCTTTTCGCGGAACGCCTCGATCTCTACCTGGGTGGCGAAGCATTTGTAGGCCGCGCCCGCTGCCAGCATCGCGTACGCTACCTCGGCATGGCGATCGCGCCGCTCGAACTGGCTTACCGCCGCGCCATCGTAGTCGAGCCCGAGCCAGGCCATCCCGTCCAGGATCGCCTGTGTCGCCTCGGGCGTCGACCGCGCCCGGTCGGTGTCCTCGATCCGTAGCAGGAACTTGCCGCCGCGGCCGCGGGCATAGAGCCAGTTGAAGAGCGCCGTCCGCGCCGTGCCGATATGCATGTAGCCCGTGGGTGAGGGCGCGATCCGGGTGACGACGGGCGTGTCGGGCATGAAGGTCCGTTAATCTTTTGGAAACCAAGGGAAGCGAGGCTTGCGCGGGTGTACCCAACCGACCGGGAGAGAACAAGGGTGCGGGGCGTCCGGGCCATCGCGGAGGTGATCGACGGGCAGCGCGGGCATCTCTTTCCCTGGGCGCCGGTGTTCTTCGGGATCGGCATTGGCGGCTATTTCGCGCTCCGTTTCGAACCGTCCCCCGGGTTCGCCGGCACGCTGGCGGCCCTCGGCGCGCTCTGCCTGCTGGCGCTCTTCCGTCTCGGCCTGCGCGCGCCGCTCCTGATCGCCCTGACCCTCGTCCTCGCCGGGTTCGGCACGGCCGCCTTCCGCGCCCATTCCGTCGCCGCGCCGGTGCTCGACTTCCGCTATTACGGCCCGATTCAGGGGCGGATCGTCAAGGTCGACCGCTCCGCCTCCGACGTGCCGCGCCTCACGCTCGACCGGGTCGTCCTGTCGCGGGTCGATCCGGAGGATACGCCCGCGCGGGTGCGGGTCTCGCTCCATGGCGAGCAGGGCTTCATCGCCCCCGAGCCGGGCCTGACGGTGATCCTGACCGGCCATCTCGCCGGGCCGGAAGGGCCGGTCGAACCCGGTGGCTTCGACTTCCAGCGCCAGGCCTGGTTCCAGCGGCTCGGTGCGGTGGGCTACACCCGCACTCCGGTCCTGGCGCTCCAACCGGCCGAGGCGGGCAGGGCAGGGCTCTTCGTCAACCGGATGCGCGCGGCGATCTCGGCCTATGTGCAGAACGTCCTGCCGGGCCGCACCGGAGCCTTTGCGGCGGCGGTGACCACGGGCGACCGCTCCGCCATGGACGAGCCCACGCTCGAGGCGCTCAGGGTCTCGAACCTCGCGCATCTCCTGGCGATCTCCGGGCTCCATATGGGCATGCTCACCGGCTTCCTCTACGCGCTCACCCGCTACGGGCTGGCGCTCTGGCCGCGCCTGGCGCTCACCTGGCCGCTGCACAAGATCGGCGCCATCGTGGCGCTCGTCGCGGGCGCGTTCTACCTCGCGCTCTCCGGCGGCAGCGTCGCCACCGAGCGCGCCTATGTCATGGTCGCGGTGATGTTCCTCGCGGTCCTCCTCGACCGGCGGGCGCTGACCCTGCGCTCGGTGGCCTTCGCCGCGCTGGTGATCCTGGTCCTGCGCCCCGAGGCGATGCTGGGCCCGGGCTTCCAGATGTCCTTCTCGGCCACGGCGGCGCTGATCTGGGTGTTCTCGCTGCTGCGCGGCAGCAACCTCTGGCGCTGGCCGCCCGCTGCGCGCTGGGTCGCGGCGCTGGTGATCTCCTCCGCCGTCGCGGGCCTCGCCACCGCGCCCATCGCCGCGGCGCATTTCAACCGGGTGCCGCATTTCGGACTGGTCGCCAACCTGCTGGCCGTGCCGGTCATGGGCAGCCTGGTGATGCCGGGTGCGGTTCTCGCCGCGGTACTGGCGCCATTCGGGTTCGCCTGGATCGGCCTTCGCGTGATGGCGCCCGGGATCGACTGGATTCTCACTGTCGCCGACCGCGTCGCCGGACTCGACGGCGCGGTGAGCCACGTTCCGGCACCGCAGCCCCTCGTCCTGCCGGTCTTCGCGCTCGGCGCGCTCTGGATCATCCTCTGGCAGGGCCGGGCCCGCTGGGCCGGGGCCGTGCCCATCGTGGCCATGCTCGCGTTCTGGACACAGGTGGAGCGCCCGCTGCTCCTCGTCTCGGGCGATGGCGGCCTCGTCGGGCTGATGACCGCAGAAGGCCGCAGCCTGTCGAAACCGCGGGGGCAGGGCTTTTCCGCGCAGAGCTGGCTCGAGAACGACGGCGACGGCGCCGACCAGCCGACCGCCTACGAGCGCGCCGGATTCTCGGGCGATCGCGGCGATCTCGGCTTCGTTCTGGCGGGCCAGGACGCGCGTCACCTCTGGGGCCGGGGCGCGGCCGGGCGGGCGGCAGAGGCCTGTGCCCGCGCGGCTGTCGTGGTGGTCGCGGCGGAACTCGCCAACATGGGCGGCTCCTGCCTGCTGATCGACCGCGCGAAACTGGCAACAACCGGCCCGCTCGCGGTCTTTGCCGGCGGAGACCGCCTCAGGGTCACCGCGACGCGCGACGGCAAGCGGCTCTGGTCGGGGCCGCCGCGTCAGTAGGTGCGGATCAGGCCGACGAGCCGTCCCTGCACCTTCACCTGGTCGTCGCGGAAGATCCGGGTCTCGTAGGCCGGGTTCGCCGCCTCGAGCGCGATGGTCGAGCCGTTGCGCCGGAACCGCTTCAGGGTCGCCTCGTGGTCCTGCACCAGCGCCACCACGATATCGCCATTCTCGGCGGTCGACTCCTCGCGGATCACCACGATATCGCCGTTGTTGATCCCGGCATCGATCATCGAATCCCCGCGCACCTCGAGCGCATAATGCCGCCCGCGTCCCGAGAGCATGCTCCCGGGCACCGCGACCGAATGCGATACCTCGCTGATCGCCTCGATCGGTACCCCCGCGGCGATCCGGCCCATCACCGGGATCTCCTGCGCCAGCGCCTCGACGGGGAGCGCGGCGGGCGGCGGGTCCTTCCGGTCGCCCTCGATCACCCGGGGCGTGAACCCTTTCCGGTCGAGCGCCTCGGGCAGCTTGACGATCTCGAGCGCCCGTGCGCGATGCGGCAGGCGGCGGATGAAGCCGCGTTCCTCGAGCGCGGTGATCAGCCGGTGAATGCCGGATTTCGACCTGAGGTCGAGCGCCTCCTTCATCTCGTCGAAAGAGGGCGGCACGCCGTCGCGTGTCATACGCTTGTTGATGAAATCCAGAAGTTCCAACTGCTTACGGGTGAGCATCGCGCCCCTCCTGCCATGACCTCGCCGCGCACCTTGCCGGTGCGTTCAGTGTACGTTCTAGCGATGTTCACTTTTTGTGTCAACGGCGCTTGGCCTGGCCCGCGGTCAGAGCGGCAGATAGTCCACAAGCGTCCCGGCGGGCGCCGCCGGTGCGTGGGGCGGCCGCACGAGGAGTGCATCGGCCGAGGCGAGGATGCCCATCAGCCCGCTGTCCTGGGATTCGGCGGGGGTGATCGCGCCATCCGGGCCGATCCGGGCACGCATGTAGTGCTCCCGGGGCCCGTTCGCCGCGATATCCTCGGCGAGCGGCGCGCGGCGTCGCGTGGCGGGGGCGGGTGGCAGGCCCAGCATCACGCGGAGCGCGGGGAGGAGAAAGACCTGGCCGCAGACCATCGACGAGACCGGGTTTCCGGGAAGGCCGATCATCGGCACGCCCTGCAAGCGCCCCGCCATCAGCGGCTTTCCGGGCCGCATCGCGACCTTGTAGAAGGCCGGCTCCATGCCGCCCGCGCGTGCCGTGGCCTGCACTAGGTCGTGATCCCCCACCGAGGCGCCGCCGATGGTGACGATCATGTCGGCGCCGCGCGCAAGTTCGAAGATACCGGCGAGGCTCTCGGCGGTATCGCGCGCCACCGGCATCACCCGGGAGATCGCGCCCTCGGCCTCCAACATCGCGGCCAGCCCGAACGTGTTCGAGGCGATGATCTGGTCCGGGCGCGGGGTCTCGCCCGGCTGCACCAGCTCGTCGCCCGTGGCGATCAGCGCGATCTCGGGCCGGCGGGTGCAGGGCAGGGCGAGCAGGTTCATGGCCGCCGCGAGAACGACATCGGCGGGCCTCAGGCGCCGTGGTGCCGGGATGGTGTCGCCAGCCCGGAAATCCCGCCCGGCGGCGCGGATATAGGGGCCCGGATCGGGAGCCGCGCCCACCGTGATCGCATCGCCCGAGCGTTCGGTGTCCTCCTGGATCAGCACCCTGTCGGCCCCCTCGGGCACCGGCGCCCCGGTGAAGATCCGGATCGCCTCGCCCGGACCCACGGCGCGCCCAGTCGCATGGCCCGCCGCCGCCTCGCCGGTGACGGCGAGCACCGCGCCCGGCCGGATATCGGCCGACCGCACCGCGTAGCCGTCCATCACCGCGGTCCGGAACGGCGGCTGGTCGCGCGTTGCCGCCACCGGGCGGGCCAGAACCCGCCCCGCCGCCGCGCGGAGCGGAACCTCCTCGACCTCGAGCGGTTCGACCAGCGCGAAAAGGTGGCCAAGCGCGGCCTCGACGCTGATCATGGCGCCTCGTAGCGCCCCGATTTGCCGCCATCCTTGAGCGTGACCGCGATCCCGCCGATCTCCATGTCGCGCTGCACCGCCTTCAGCATGTCGTAGACCGTGAGACAGGCGACCGAGACCGCCGTCAGCGCCTCCATCTCGACCCCGGTCTGCCCGGTGGTCTTCACCGTGGCGGTGACCCGGATGCCGGGGAGCGCCCGGTCGGGCAGGAGATCGAGAGCGACCCTGGTGATCGGCAGCGGGTGGCAGAGCGGGATCAGCTCGGCGGTCCGTTTCGCCCCCATGATCCCCGCGAGCCGCGCCACGCCGATCACGTCGCCCTTTCTGGCGGTACCTTGCTCAACCAGATCAAGTGTTTCCGGGAGCATCTTCACGTGTCCGCGCGCCTCGGCGACGCGCGCGGTCACCGGCTTTCCGGACACGTCCACCATATGCGCCCGGCCTTCGCCGTCGAAATGGGTAAGGCCGCTCACGCCGCGCCTCGCGCGGGCAGCGGATCGGCCAGGATCGCGCGGGTCGCGGCGGCGACGTCGTCCTGCCGCATCAGGCTCTCGCCGATCAGGAAGGCGCGGGCGCCCTCGCGGGCGAGGCTCGCGAGATCGTCCGGCGTGAAGAGCCCGGATTCGGCGACGAGGAGCTTGTCGGTCGGTGCCCGTTTCGCGAGACGGCGCGTGGTGCCGAGGTCGGTCTCGAAGGTCTTCAGGTTGCGGTTGTTGACGCCGAGAAGCGGCGAGGAAAGCGCCAGGGCCCGGTCGAGTTCCGCCTCGTCATGGACTTCCACCAGAACGTCCATGCCCCAGCCCTCGGCCGCGTCCTCGAGCTCGGTCGCCTGCGCGTCCGACACGCTCGCCATGATGATCAGGATGCAGTCGGCACCCCAGGCCCGCGCCTCTGCGACCTGGTAGGGATCGTAGAGGAAATCCTTGCGCAGGACCGGGAGCGCGACCGCGGCGCGGGCAGCGATCAGGTAGCCGGGCGCGCCCTGGAACGACGGCGTGTCGGTCAGGACCGAAAGGCAGGTGGCGCCGCCTTCCTCGTAGGCGCGGGCCAGCGCGGGCGGGTCGAACTCGGCGCGGATCAGGCCCTTCGACGGCGAGGCCTTCTTGATCTCGGCGATGAGCCCGTAACCCCTCGCGGAAGCGCGGCGGAGCGCAGCGGCGAAGCCCCGCACCGGCGTTGCCGCGCGGGCGGCGGCCTCCACCTCGGCGAGCGGCAGGGCCGCCTTCGCGGCGGCGATCTCTTCGAGCTTGTAGGCCTTGATGCGGTCGAGAACGTTGGTCATGGCCGTGGGGATAGCGCGTCGCCGGAGCGGGAGCAAATTCCTTGAGAAGGATTCTGCAGGAAATCCGGAAATTCCTCGTCGTGCTACGCCCAGCGGATCGGCGCCTCGCCACGCGCGGCGCGCCAGGCATCGACCCGTGAGAAGGGCCGCGAGCCGAAGAAGCCGCGGGAGGCGGAGAGCGGCGAGGGATGCGCCGTCTCGATGAAGAGATGGTCCTCGCCGGGGATATGCTTCCGGAACGCCTGCGCGGGCCTTCCCCAGAGCAGGAAGGCGCGGGGCCGGTCGCCAAGCCGCTCCAGCACCTGCCGCGTCAGGCGCGTCCAGCCGAGTTTCGCATGGCCGCCCGCCGCGCCGGCCGGCACGCTGAGCGCGGTATTGAGAAGCAGCACCCCCTGGTCGGCCCAGTTGCTCAGATCGCCGGCGACCGGCGCCCCGCCGATATCGTCTTCCATTTCGCGAAAGATGTTCCTGAGCGACCGCGGCAGCGGCGTTTCGGCGGTCACCGAGAAGGCGAGGCCATGGGCATGGCCCGGCGTGGGGTAGGGGTCCTGCCCGAGGATCACGACGCGGGTGGCGTCGGGCTGGCACCGTTCGAGCGCCGCGAAGCGCTGCGGAGCAGGCGGCAGGATCTCGCGCGTCTCGGCGGCCAGCGCCCTCTCGATGGCGGGAAGGTCGGAGGTGAAGAACGGCAGGCCGGCCCAGGCGCCGAGGCGCGAAAGGTCGTGCATCACCCCTTGCCCTGGGTGATCCGCGCCAGCCCCTCGACCTTCTCCTTCGCCCGGCCCGAGTCGATGCTTTCGGCCGCCATCGCCGCGCCGTCCACCAGCGTCGCGACCCGCCCGGCCACCAGGAGCGCCGCCGCGGCGTTCAAAAGAACCGCGTCGCGGTAGCCCGAGGCGGCGCCGTCGAGCAGCGCCCGGAACGCCTTGCCGTTCTCCTCGGGCGTGCCGCCCTGGATCGCGTCGAAGCTGTGAACCGGCAGGCCCGCCTCCTCGGGATGCACCACCCGGTCGGTCACCGCGCCGTCGGCCAGCTCGGCAACCCAGCTCTCGCCGGTGATCGTCAGCTCGTCGGTCCCGTCCGAGCCATGCACCAACCAGGCCGCCTCGGCGCCGAGCTGCGAAAGCGTCTCCGCCATCGGCCGGATCATCGCCCGCGAAAAGGCGCCGGTGAGCTGTCGCGTCACCCCGGCGGGGTTGGTGAGCGGGCCAAGGATGTTGAACACCGTCCGCGTCCCGAGCTCGACCCGGGTCGGCATGACATGGGCGATGGCAGGGTGATGCATCGGCGCCATCATGAAGGCCACGCCAATCTGTTCGAGCGCCTTTTCAACCACTTCCGGTCCGACCATCACGTCGATCCCGAGCTGTCCGAGCGCGTCCGAGGCGCCGGATTTCGACGAGAGGTTGCGGTTGCCGTGCTTGGCGACGACCACGCCGGCCCCCGCCACCACGAAGGCCGCCGCGGTGGAGATGTTGAGCGTGCCGCGCCCGTCGCCGCCGGTGCCGACGATGTCGATGGCACCGGCGGGCGCGCGCACCTTCCGGCACTTGGCGCGCATCACCGCGGCGGCGGCAGCATATTCCTCCACCGTCTCGCCCCTTGTGCGGAGCGTCATCAGGAAGCCGCCGATCTGGCTCGGGGTGGCCTCGCCCTCGAACAGGATATTGAACGCGGCCTCCGCCTCGGCGCGGGTAAGCGGGCGGTCGACGGCGGCGGCGATCAGCGGTTTCAGCGCGTCGCTCATGTCGGGACCGGAACCATGTCCAGAAAGTTCTTCAGGAGCTTGTGGCCGTGTTCCGAGGCGATGCTCTCGGGATGGAACTGTACCCCGTGGATCGGCAGATCGCGGTGCCGGAGCCCCATGATCGTGCCATCCGCAAGCGCGGCGGTTACCTCGAGCGCCTCCGGAAGGCTCTCCCGTTCGACCACCAGCGAATGGTAGCGCGTCGCTTGGAACGGCGTGGGCAGGCCGGAGAAGACGCCCGCGCCCTCGTGGCGGACCTCGCCCATCTTGCCATGAACGATCTCGCCCGCGCGCACCACCTTGCCGCCGAAGGCCTGCCCGATCGCCTGATGCCCGAGACAGACGCCGATCAGCGGCGTCTTCGTCTCCGCGGCGGCCTCGACCAGCGCGAGGCAGATCCCCGCCTCGCTCGGCGTGCAGGGACCGGGGGAAAGCATGATCGCGTCGGGCTTCAGACCCATCGCTTCCTGCACGTTCAGCCTGTCGTTCCGGGCCACGCGCACTTCCGCCCCAAGCTCGCCCAAATAATGAACCAGATTGTAGGTGAAACTGTCGTAGTTATCGATGAGAAGCAGCATGTGGTACGAAAATCCCATGTTTCGGCGCCGGCCCACGCCGGGGATACCCTCGGAGACCCGGTCGCGCTATACAAGGACCAGAACGGCGATGGCCGGTCAAGGCGAGTCACGTGCGTGAAATGACGCGGGGCGGTCCGGGCCGGAAGGGGCAGAGCACGGAGACGAACAGGTGATACGCGGAATTATTGCGGGTGGGCTCTGGGGCGCGGTGATCGGTGCGGTGATGATCGCGCTGATTTCGCAACTGGCCGGATGGCGGGATCTGTCGCCCGCGGTCACGGCGGAAACCAGCGAGCCCGAGATCGCGCCGGCGGTTCCGGCAACCCCGGTCGACCGGGCGCCTGCCGTCGTCGCGGCGGCCGAACGTGCGCCGAAGGTGCCCGGGTCGGTGCCGCAGATCGAAATCGCCTCGGGCGCGGCCGACGAGATCTCCGCGCCGATGCTCGACACCGCGCCGCCCGCCTTGCCCGCCGCCGAAACCCCGCCGGTGGCCATTGCCACGGCCGAAGAAACCTCCGCACCGCCCGCCGCGCCGGCGGCTGCCGCGACATCGCGGAACGCCGCCCCGGTCCTCCAGGTCACGACGGCGCCCGAAGCCGATCCCGCGCCGGTCGTGGCGGAACGCGCCGAGCAGGCGCCCGCCGTGGCCGAGAGGGCGCCCGTCGCACAGGCGCCGGTCGCGGAATCGGCCGCGCCCGCCGCTGCCGGGGCCGCCGAGGTCGCGCAGCCCCGCCGCAACGGCGATGTGCCGGTTCTCGTGGTGCCGGATCAGGATGCTGTGGAGATCGCCGAGGCCACGCCGCCGCCGGCCCCGATGCCGGAGCCCGTGCGCGTCGAACCGCCGGTTGTCGCCGAGACTGTCGAGGAAACCCCGGCTCCCGCCCCTTCGGCGGCGCCGACCCCTGCGCCCAAGGCGCTGGAGATCGCCGAGGCGCCAATGCCGGCCTCGCCCGAGACGGACCCCGAACCCGCGCCGGAGCCGGCGGTGGAGATCGCCGACGCCGAAGCGGAGGACGGCCCGCGCGTCCTGAAGATCGCGGGGAACACGCCTTCGCTGCCGGGCCAGCGGGTGAGCGGCCTGCCGCGGATCGGCGTGGCAGCCACCCAGTCCGGGGCAGGGGCGCCCGCGGTGGAGGCGGAGGCCGCCGCCGATCTTCCGGCGCTCGACCGCAACAAGGTGCCGTTCGAGGCGCCTGCCGGCGCCGGCCTGATCTCGGTTGTGCTGATCCAGGGCGACGGCAAGGCCCTCGAACTCGAGAGCCTCGGCGGTCTGGCGATGCCGGTGACCGTGGCGATCCCGTCGAGCCTCTCGAACGCGGCCGAGCTCGCCAGTACCTACCGGAAGGCCGGGCTCGAGATCGTGGTGATCCCCGACCTGCCGCCGCATCCGCGCGCGCAGGATGTGGAGCAGGCGCTGCCGATCTCCCTCGATGCGATCCCGCAGGCGGTTGCGGTGATGGATGGCGGCTTCCAGGACAGCCGCGCCGCCACGGCGAGCGTTGTCGCAGCTGTGGCCGAAAGCGGACACGGGCTCCTGACCTGGCCGCGCGGCTTCAACACCGCGCAGAAGCTGGCCGGAGAGGAGGGCGTCCGTTCCGCGCTGGTGTTCCGCGAACTGGAGCTCGAGGACATGGGCGCGATGTCCCGCGCCCTCGCGGCGGCGGCCCTGCGCGCCCGGCAGGAGGGCGGCATCGTCGTTGCCGCGCCGGCCGATCCGCTGGTGCTTCAGGTCCTCCAGTCCTGGTCCGAGGAAAACCGCCGCACCGATATCGTGCTGGCGCCGCTCTCGGCGATCCTGATCGGCAGCTAGCACGGGCCGGTCTCGTGCCGGCCCGCTCCGGCGGGCTGGCGATATCGTGGGATTCCACGTCGAAACGGATGTTCAGCGGGCCTGCAGCATGAGCTGCCCCGCGCAATCGATGTGGTGCCCCTAGCTGCAGATCCCGCGAAGCTCGGCCCTGGCCCAGGGAATCCGCGTCCGCCCCCTCGGCAGCGCGTCCGCCGGGGCCGCCCCGGGAAACACCTGGCGCACTAGGTCGGTGAGCTGCTTCGTGCGCGCGCCATCCGGATCCAGCGCGCGGCAGCAGACGAATTCCTCGACGATCGAACCCTGCTGTTCCCAGCCGTAATCGGTGAAGGCGCGCGCGGGGTCGATCTCCACCAGGTAGGGATCGTCGCCGCCCACATGCTCGAAGGCCGCGGCGAAGGGGCTGTAGCCGGTGTTCCGCCGCTCCTGCCACTGCCAGACATGGGTCATCTCGTGTGCAAGCCGCATCGCCTGGTCGAGATCGAGCATCGCGGGGTAGCCCGCCAGGAAATCCTCGGACCAGAAGGCGCGAGTGTAGTAGATCGTGCGGCCCCGCGCGAAGGCCGGAAAATTGGCCCGTATCGGCTCCTCGAGCGGCGGGTAGAGCTTCTCCCGGCAGGCGGTCCGGGGTCGCGGGTTGACGGTGACGGGGATCAGGCCGACCACCGCACCCTTGACCAGCCGCACCTCATCGACGTCGACAGCCTCCCCCATCACCGTGCCGGTGAAGGCGCGCTCGGAAGGCGTGAGCGGCCGGCTCGCGCAGGCGGCAAGCAGAGCCGGCAGGATCAGGCGCAGCAGCCTGGGGAAGAACCGGACGCATGAGCAGAATGCCGAAGACCGAGCCATGCGAAACGAATTCCGCATGGCTCGGTTCTTGGGCGCGGTTGCCATTACTGGGTGAGCCGCAGCCTGTTGATCTGCGCCGCGATCGAATTGAAGGCCGAGCTGATGCTGGTGTCCTGCACATTGAAGAAATAGCTCGGAGTCGTGGCGCAGTCACGCATCAGATCCTGCGCACTCGTCGGCGCAAGGAAGGCGATCGTGTAAACGGTGACCCGCGTGTTCCGAAGTTTCGAACCGTCGGTGTCATAGACCGGGGTCTTGGCCTCGTTGCACATTGCGGTGATGTGTTCATTGTTGTGGGTTTCCGAGTGCTCGAACCCGTTTTCCTTGTAGACGGTGCTTGAGGGATAAAAGCTCTCCACATCGGCTGCCGGATTGTTTTCGAGCTCGCTGTCAATGGATCCGTACTGATCGAGGATCGGTTCGAACCAGGACCATCGCATGCTATCATCGGCGCTGAGCTTGTCGACAGCTTCCGACAGGCTGTCACCATCCGCCATGTAATTCTTGATCTTTGCAAGGATCGTCGTGCCGTTCTCGACAACGGAATAGTCCCATTCCCGCGAGGTTCCGTTCTTGTCCACATACTTCGGCCGGAACTGGGCGGTCGTGACCCCGTCGGTCATCAGGACGATGATCTTCTTGACGTCATCGTTCCAGTTCGCGGGGCGCGACGCGAAATCGGAATCGACGATCCCGGCAGAGGCAAGCGCCGACACCTCGTCGCGCGACGTCGGGTTGAGCAGGGCAAGTCCGTATTTCATGCCGATATGCGTGGCCGTCCCGTCATGCAGCTTGAGACCCTGAACGTAGTCGTTGATCGTATCGAAGTCGTTCTGCATCGCCAGGATGGCCGCATCGTCCTTCGGGCAGAAGCCCCAGTTCATCCAGGTCCAGTTGACAGCCCAGTACATGAAATGCGGCAACTGGTTGCTGCTGTCATCCGGCAGGTCGGCGTCGTCGAAGTCGTCGTCGGTGACTTCCTTGCAATGCGACCAGGTATGCCACTCCGTGCCTCCGATCAGACTGAACAGTTCGGGGCCGGGGTTCACGTTGCCGGCATAGGGGATGATGTTGATCGATATCAACCGGCTCGCTTCCGACTGGGTGCAGTCCTTGCCCGAGGAATCGCAGGTCACATCCAGGACCTCCTTGAGGAAGTCTTCCACCGCAAGCTTGAGATCGTTGATCCGGTTGTCCGCGGTCAGGCTGCTCGGCGAACTTCCATACTCATCCCAGCGCATCGAGCCGGAGATGTCGAGCACCAGCGAGATCTCGATCGGAATGTTCTCTTCCATCGCACCGCCCGTGGAACGGCCGTTCAGGACGTCGATGCCGAGGAGTTTCATGAAGAAGGTGTCGACGGCGAGGTCGTAGGACGCGGTGGCGTTCCGCGCCACCAGCGTTCCGCCGGTGCCATCGTCGTTGGTGCCGATCCAATCCTCGTCGCAATCTGCCGTCACTTTGTCCGCATCGTATCCGCGCTTGCTCATGAACTCGCGGATCAGGTCTTCGCAGTTGGCCGAGCGGTTCACGCTCGCGCTCGCGAGTACGGCACTGTCGATCGAGTTTTGCAGGGCCGTCCGCCGCGTCTCAAAGCGCATGAGATCAACGGCCATCCCGGCGACGAACAGCATCATGAGAAAGATGCACAGTGCGAATACGGTAACCGATCCCTCGGATTCTCGGCTAAAGGCCCGGAAACGACGGGACAATGGGTGAGAGGGGGCGTGACCCGGCATGCTTTTCTCCTTCACGCACGCCACTTGGGCGGACATCGGCGTATTGTTATTGACGGGAAGATCCGCGCCGTCATTTCAATTGTCGAATGTCGGCGAAATGCGGCAATTGTGTGGCGTTCTCCAGCTGAATCTTTAGTGATCGTTAGCCGAATTCTCACCGGTCAACGATAGCTCCAAGTTTAGGTTTATTGGTCGTGAATCGTGTCAGATCGACAGCCGCGCCGCGTGGGTGCCTCGCTCGCGATAGGGCGTGGTCTGGTATTGCGACCGGTAGCATTTAGAGAAATGCGAGGGGCTGGTGAAGCCACAGGCGAGCGCCACGTTGATCACGCTCATGTCGGTCTGCATCAAGAGGTTGCGCGCCTTCTGGAGCCTGAGCTCCATGTAATAGCGCTTGGGCGAGCGGTTCAGATAACGGCGGAACAGCCGCTCCAGCTGGCGGGTCGACATGCCGACGTCGCGGGCCAGGGTCGCCGGGCTGATCGGATCCTCGATGTTCTGCTCCATCGTCTGGATGACGCTGGCGAGTTTGGGATGGCGGACCCCGATACGTGTGGGCATCGACAGGCGCTGCGTGTCCTGGCCGGCACGGATCGACGTGTAGATGAACTGGTCCGCCACCGCGCTGGCCAGATCCTCGCCATGGTCGTCGGCGATCAGCTTCAGCATCAGGTCGATCGAGGAGGTGCCGCCCGCCGTGGTGATCCGGTTGCCGTCGATCACGAAGACCGACTTGGTCAGGGTGACCTCTTCGAATTCCTCGGCGAAGCTGTCCTGGTTTTCCCAGTGGATCGTCGCCTTCTTGCCGTCGAGAAGGCCCGCCATCGCAAGCGTGTGGCTCGCGGTGCAAAGCCCGCCGATCGTGACGCCGCGGCGGGCCTCGCGCCGGAGCCAGTTGAGGATGCGCTTGGTCGAGGCGCGCGCCACGTCGATCCCGCCGCAGACGAAGACACGGTCATCGCGCTCGAGCTCCTCGAGATCGCCATGCAGCCGGAACACGGATCCGTTCGAGCAGGTCGCGGTTTCGCCGCCCTCGCCGAGGAGGCTCCAGGAATAGAGCTCGCGGCCGGCCATCCGGTTGGCGATCCTCAGCGCCTCCACGGCACAGGCGAAACTCAGCATCGTGAACTTGTCCAACAGGACGAAGACATGCCGGCGCGCAAGCCCGGCGCGCGGCGCAGATGGCGTGGAGGATACGTTTTTTGACACTGGGTGTTGTTCCGACTCGAAGCGCACGTACCGAAACAGGAATGTGTTGCCCCATCAAGCGCCGTTTTTCGGCACGGCCGGTCTGCCGAATTGGCGGTTTCCAAGCACCGCGGCGGGAGCTATAAGCCCCGGCACCGTAGAAAACCGAGGGTTGGACCGATGGGCGAATGGCAAAAGACCGGATGGCGTGAGAAGCCGCGGGTACAGATGCCCGACTATACGGATGCCGAAGCCCTGAAGCGAGTCGAAACCCGGCTTGCGAGCTATCCGCCGCTGGTTTTCGCCGGCGAGGCGCGCAGGCTGCGGGCGAGCCTGGGGCAGGCGGCGCGGGGGGAAGCCTTTCTCCTCCAGGGCGGCGATTGCGCCGAAAGCTTTGCCGAATTCCGCGCCGACAACATCCGCGACACGTTCAAGGTGCTCCTGCAGATGGCGATGGTCCTCACCTATGGCGCCAAGGTGCCGGTGGTGAAGGTCGGCCGCATGGCCGGGCAGTTCGCCAAGCCGCGCTCGGCGCCGACCGAGGTCAAGGACGGCCTGGAGCTGCCCTCCTATCGCGGCGACATCATCAACGAGTTGGCCTTCACGCCCGAGGCGCGGATCCCGGACCCGGAAAAGATGATGCAGGCCTACACCCAGGCCGCCGCGACGCTGAACCTCCTCCGCGCGTTCTCGACCGGCGGTTTCGCCGATGTGCACCGGGTCCATGCCTGGACGCTGGGCTTCACCGACCGGGAGGAAGCCGAGAAGTACCGGGATATGGCGAACCGGATCCAGGACACGCTGGATTTCATGGCCGCCGCGGGGATGACCGCCGAGACCCAGCACGAACTGGGCACGGTGGATTTCTACACCTCGCACGAGGCGCTCCTTCTGGAATACGAAGAGGCGCTGACGCGGGTCGATTCCACCACCGGCCAGTGGATCGCCGGCTCGGGCCACATGATCTGGATCGGCGACCGCACGCGGCAGCCGGACGGCGCGCATGTGGAGTTCTGCCGCGGTGTCACCAACCCGATCGGGCTGAAATGCGGGCCGTCGACCAGTGCCGATGACCTCAAGGTGTTGATGGCGAAGCTGAACCCGAAGAACGAGGCGGGCCGGCTCACGCTGATCGCGCGCTTCGGGGCAGGCAAGGTCGGCGAGCACCTGCCGCGTCTGATCCGGGCGGTGCGCGAGGAGGGGGCGCAGGTGCTCTGGTCCTGCGATCCGATGCACGGCAACACGATCAAGTCGTCCTCGGGCTACAAGACCCGGCCGTTCGAGAGCGTGCTGCGCGAGGTGCAGGAATTCTTCGCGATCCACAATGCGGAGGGCACCATCCCGGGCGGCGTCCATTTCGAGATGACCGGCCAGGACGTGACCGAATGCACCGGCGGTGTCCGGGCAGTCTCGGACGAGGATCTCTCGGACCGCTACCACACCGCCTGCGATCCGCGTCTGAACGCCTCCCAGGCGCTCGAACTGGCGTTCCTCGTGGCGGAGGAATTGTCGGCCCGTCGCGAGCGGAAAGCGGCAGCGGCCGCCGTCTGACGCCGGGACGGTCTCAGGCGGGACGTTCCAGCGTCCCGCCGCGCAGGCTCAATCGACCGAAAGAGGCAGTTGCACCACGACGCCCGAGCTGTCGGGCCGCTTTTCGCGTGCCGGAAGCGGTGTCGTCGGCGCGCGCATCGCGATGCCCTGGGGTATGCCGGTCAGGGTTTTCGCGGTAATCGTCAGCCGGCGCGGGGCGCGGCCGATCTTTCCGGAGACCGTGATCGCGCCGAGCGCCCGGTTCATATGGCCCAGATCGTCGCGCAGGGGCAGGATCGTCATCCGGCAGGTCAGCCGCTCCTTGCCGAAGCTCGGCGGGCTCTCGATGGCGAGCCGCGCGGTCGCGGGCTGGTCGAAGACCTGGATCAGGGTTTCCTCGAGAATTTCGCGGTCCTCGGCATAGAACAGCGCCGAGATCGGCATGTTCCTCAGATCGCCGCCCATCAGGTCGCCCACATGGCGGCCGAAGACCCGGAACCGCGCGAAGCCCGGGGCGACGCGCTCCAGGATGAAGCATTTCGAAAGCACATCGGTCAGCCCGCGCGGGCTCACCTCGGCCCGGGCCGGGGCCACGCGGCCCGCCCGGAGCCCGTCCCAATAGGCCTCGACCTGGTTGAGCACGGGATCGGAAGCCGACGCGCGGCGTTCGATCAGATTGATTACCTCAGCAGTCATGGCTCACCTTGGATGCCGCACAGCCCCCGCTGTTGTGACGGCGATCCCCCTCTGATAACGAAAATCACGGTTTCTCTCGCTTTAGATAGAATGACAGAAAATTGGCGAAAAATCCGGATAAAGTGAACAAAAGGTTAATCCTGCGCTCTGGAGGGGGACTGCGATGACGCGCTCGATGACGGGCTATGCCAGCCGCGAGGGCGGCATCGAGGGCTGGCGCTGGAGCTGGGAGCTCCGGTCCGTGAACGGGCGCGGGCTCGATCTGCGGCTGCGCCTGAGCGACCAGATCGACGGGCTCGAAGCGCCCCTGCGTGCCGCGCTCCAGGGCGCTGTGGCACGCGGGAACGTGACGCTCGGGCTAAAGCTCTCGCGTGAAGAGGCGGTCGCCTCGGGCGCGCTGAACCACACCGCGCTCGCGCAGGTGCTCGGGCTCCTGAAGGAGGTCGAGACCGCCGCCGGGTCCGCGGGCGTGGCGCTCCGCGAGACCGGCGCCGCCGAGATCCTCGCGATCCGCGGCGTGATGGAACACCAGGCGCCCGAGGACGATCCCGAGGCGCTCCGCACCGCGCTCCTCGCCGAGGTGGAGCCGCTGATCGCCGCCTTCAACGCTGCCCGCGCGGCCGAGGGCGCGGCGCTCGAGGCGCTGCTCAGGGGCCAGATCGACCGCATCGACGAACTCACCGCCGCGGCCCGCGCGCTCCTCGAAAGGCGCAGCGCCCATGTGGCCGAGGCGTTCCGCGCCGCCGTGGCGAAGATCCTCGATACGGCCGAAGGGATCGACGAGCAGCGCATCGCGCAGGAGCTCGCCGTGCTCGGGATCAAGGCCGACATCACCGAGGAGCTCGACCGTCTCGGCGCCCATGTCGCCGCGGCGCGCACGCTACTCGCCGAGGCCGGGCCGAAGGGCCGCAAGCTCGACTTCCTCACCCAGGAATTCAACCGCGAGGCCAACACCCTGTGCTCCAAGGCGCAATTCGCCGAGCTCACCGCCATCGGCCTTGACCTCAAGCACGTCATCGACCAGATGCGCGAGCAGGTTCAAAACGTGGAGTAGGGATGGCGCGGCGCGGGTTACTGATCATCCTTTCCTCGCCCTCGGGCGCCGGCAAGTCGACGCTCGCGAGGCAATTGCGCAACTGGGATCCGACCATCCGTTTCTCGGTCTCGGCCACCACGCGGACGCCCAGGACCGGCGAAGTGGATGGGGTCGACTACCATTTCACCGACGAGCCGACCTTCAAGCGCATGGTCCGCGAAGGGCAGATGCTGGAACATGCCCATGTGTTCGGCAATTTCTACGGCTCGCCCGCCGCGCCGGTCCGCGAGGCGATCGAGGCGGGCTCGGACGTGCTCTTCGACATCGACTGGCAGGGTGCGCAGCAGATCCAGAAGAGCACGCTCGCGAGCCACGTGCTTTCGATCTTCCTCCTGCCGCCCTCCATCGCCGAGCTTCGGCGCAGGCTCAATTCGCGCGGCCAGGACGATGCCGAGACCATCGGCCGGCGGATGCAGAGGAGCTGGGACGAGATCAGCCACTGGGACGCCTACGACTACGTACTGGTGAACGACGATCTCGACGTGACCGAGGAACGGCTCCGGACGATCGTCTCGAGCGAACGGCTGCGCAGCACCCAGCAGCCCGGCCTCGTCGAGCATGTCCGCCACCTGCAGCAGGAGTTCGAGGAGGGGACATGAGCCTCTACGCGCTGAACGGGCAGGCGCCCGAGATCCACCCCGATGCCTGGATCGCGCCCAGCGCCCAGGTGATCGGCAAGGTGCGCATCGGCGCCGGGGCCAGCGTCTGGTTCGGCGCGGTGCTGCGCGGCGACAACGAATGGCTGGAGATCGGGCCCGGCAGCAACGTCCAGGACAATGCCGTCGCGCATTCGGACCCGGGTTTTCCCATGACCCTCGGCGCCAATGTCACCGTGGGCCATTCCGCGATCGTCCATGGCTGCCTCGTCGAGGATGGCGCGCTGATCGGCATGGGGGCGGCCGTCCTGAACGGGGCCCGGATCGGCACCGGGGCGCTGATCGGGGCCGGAGCGCTCGTGACCGAGGGCAAGACGATTCCCGCCGGCAGCCTCGCGGTGGGCTCGCCCGCGAAAGTGGTCCGCGAGCTCGGCACCGATGCGCGGGAACGGCTTCTCGCGACCGCGCGCGGTTATCAGGCGCGGGTCGCCCTCTACCGGGACGGGCTCGAACCGCTAGGCAAATGAACCCGGCTTCTCGGCATGCGCGTCCGAAATGGTCAGAACGTCGAAATCGAGCTCCGGGAAAACCGCCCGCACTTCCCGTTTCACGATGTCCGGATTCGGCAATCGATGGGTAAGGGCCCTGTAGGCGCCGGCGAAATTCAGTTCCGAAAGGCGTGCCGCCACGTCGATACAGTCGAAACCCTTTGCAACGACCGGGCTGAAAATCAGCTGCGGATCATGGATCGCGAGCGCGGAGTCGCGCAACTCGTCGAATTCCAGATGCACGCAGAGCGTCCCGCCGGAAGGCGCAGCTTCCTCGGAAAGCCGCAACTGTCGCGCACCGATTGCCAGAGCCCTGCAATGCTGCGGATCTGCTCTCGACGCCTCGAACGGATAGAGTATCTGATCGAATTTGGTCATGAAGTCCCCCGACTACACGTCAAATGCCCGCCGGACGCCCTCCTCTATCGGCGCGCGTGTCATGAAAACGATGAACTGATACCGAACCACCACCTGTGGTCTTCGCTGCATTCCCTGCCCGGAAACTTCCGGATGCAAACCACATGGGTACACGTTTAGGTGGAAACGCGTAATTTGCAATGCTCCAAGGGCATTATGTCTGTCATTTTCTCGCCATATTCTCCAATCAGGGCCGCTCCGAACTGGATCGCCTGCCCGGAAGGACGGATCTGAACATGAGCCGCGACGCCTGCATCTCGATACTTGCCGCTTCGCCGGTCCCGATGCTGCTCATCGGCCGCGACGATCGCGTCATCGCGGCGAATTCCGGGGCGCGGGCACTGCTGGGGTCGGGTGCCGAATCCCGGCACTACGTGACCTTTCTCAGACAGCCGGCCGTGCTCGACGCGATCGAGGCGGTACTGGCCGGCCGGCTGGACAGGGCAGAGGCGGATTACCTTGCCTCCCAGGCCATGCGCGAGACGACCTTCCGCGTCACCGCGGCGAAAGTCGTTCTCGAAACCGGGCCGGCCGCCCTCATCACCTTCGTCGATACCACCGACCTGCAGGAAGCCGGGCAGATTCGCCGTGATTTCGTTGCGAATGTCAGCCACGAGCTGAAAACGCCGCTCACCGCGGTCCTCGGCTTCATCGAAACCCTGCGGGGCGCCGCACGGGACGATCCGGCGGCGCGGGACAGGTTCCTCGGCATCATGGAAAAGGAAGCGAGCCGGATGAACCGGCTGGTGCGCGACCTCCTGTCGCTCAGCCGGGTGGAAAGCCAGCAGCGGCTGCGCCCCGGCACCCCGGCGGATGCCGCGGCGATTCTCCGCGCCGTGATGACGACGCTCCGGCCGCTCGTCGAGGAAGCGGGCGCGAAAGTCACCCTGACCGGCGCCGAGGCGGCAGCCGACGTGCCCGGCGATACCGACCAGCTCTCGCAGGTCTTCGCGAACCTGATCGAGAACGCGGTGAAATACGGCCGGAAGGGCGTGTCGGTCGAAGTGCAGCTCCTTCGCAGCGAGCACGAACCGGCGATTCGCGGCCCTGCCGTAATCGTTCACGTCTCCGACGACGGGCCGGGGATAGATACGGTCCATATTCCGCGGCTGACAGAGCGTTTCTACCGCGTCGACGATCACCGCTCGCGCGAGCTTGGCGGCACCGGGCTCGGCCTCGCCATCGTCAAGCATATCGTCAACCGCCATCGTGGAAGGCTCCGGATCGACAGCGTGCCCGGCGAGGGCAGCCGCTTCACGGTGATCCTGCCCGTCCGCTGAGAAGGGCGCTTGTCATGAAACTGTTACGTACCCGTCACAAAAGCATTGTCGCACGGCACTAGGGACGAGCTACCGGGGCGTGGGGATAGCGCCCGACCAGGAACTCTCAGGAGCAACCATATGTCTTTCGTGAAACTGACCGCCTCGACGCTGGCGATCGCTGCCGTTTCCGCCGGCGCCGCGCTCGCGCGCGACAACATCCAGATCAAGGGGTCGTCCACGGTTCTGCCCTATGCGACCATCGTCGCCGAGGCCTTCGGCGAGAATTTCGACTTCCCGACCCCGGTCGTGGAAGGCGGCGGTTCGGGCGCCGGCCGCAAGGCGCTCTGCGAGGGCGTCGGCGAGAACACCATCGACATCGCCAACTCGTCGAGCCGCATCAAGCCGAGCGATATCGAGCTCTGCGCCTCGAACGGCGTCGCCGATGTCATGGAAGTGCGGATCGGCTATGACGGCATCGTCTTCGCCTCCGACATCGACGGCGCGGAATTCGCCTTCACGCCCGCCGACTGGTACAATGCCATCGCCGCGCAGGTCATGGTCGACGGCAAGCTCGTCGCCAACCCGAACAAGACCTGGGCCGACGTCAATCCGGCGCTTCCGGCGCAGGACATCCTGGCCTTCATCCCGGGCACCAAGCACGGCACCCGCGAAGTCTTCGACGTGAAGGTCCTCGAGGCCGGCTGCGCGGCCACCGGCGCCGCCGAGGCGCTCGGCGACGAAAACGAATGCCTGAAGCTCCGCACCGACGGCGCCTCGGTGGATATCGACGGCGACTATACCGAGACGCTCGCGCGTCTCGACGCCAACCCGCAGGCGGTCGGCGTGTTCGGTCTGTCGTTCTACGAGAACAACACCGACAAGCTGCGTGTCGCGACCATGGACGGCGTCGTGCCCTCGACCGAGTCGATCGCCACCGGCGAATATCCGGTCTCGCGCCCGCTCTACTTCTACGTGAAGCTCGCGCATCTCGGCGTGATCCCGGGCCTGCAGGAATACATCGACTTCTTCGTCTCCGACGAGATCGCCGGCCCGGACGGCCCGCTTGCCGAATACGGCCTCGTGTCGGATCCGGAGCTTGCGGCCACCCAGGCCATGGTTGCCGCGGGCGGCACGCCGATGGCGCCGCTCAACTGAGTGGACAACGAACAGGGGCGGCGCCGGTCCAGGCGCCGTCCGTCTTTCTGAGGCTCACCGGGGGGTGACATGGCCGTCGGGCTCATCACACTGATCGTTCTCCTGATCGGAGCGGCCGGCTTCGTCGCGGGCCGGAGCCGTGCCCTGACAACCGCCGGTGGAGATATCCGCAAGCTGCATTCGCTGCCGGGCTATTCCGGTCAGGCCGTGCTCGTCTTCGCCGTCGCGCCCGCGCTGATCCTGATGGCGTTCTGGCTCGTCTTCCAGCCGCTCTATGTCGAAACCCGCGTTGCCGGCATGATCGACGCCGCCGACATCGCCGAGGGCAGCTCGCAGAACCTGGTCATGTCCGATGTCCGGCGCATCGCGACGGGGCTCGACGCCGCCATCGGCCAGGGTGTCCTGAGCGCGGATGACCTTGCCCGGATCCATGCCGCCCCGGACGACATCCGGAGCCGTCTCGGCGAAGTCGGCATCGCCGTCGGCTCGGACATCCGGCCGGGGGTCCTGCGGGCCGCCGAGGAATATCGCCGCGTGACCGGCATGCTGCGGGGCGCGATGAGCGTCGCCGTGATCGGCCTCAGCCTGGCCGGCGCGGCGTTTGCCTACACGCGCCTCAGCCCCGAATTCCGCGCCCGGAACGTTTCGGAAACCGCCGTCCGGATGCTCCTGCTCCTCGCCTCCTGCGTCGCGATCCTCACCACCGCCGGGATCGTCCTGTCGCTGCTCTTCGAAAGCGCGCATTTCTTCCGGCTCTACCCGTGGCAGGATTTCCTGTTCAACGCGACCTGGAACCCGCAATTCCGCGGCGGCTCCGATCTCGGCATCCTGCCGCTTCTCTGGGGCACGCTCTACGTCTCCTTCGTGGCGCTTCTCTTCGCCGTGCCGATCGGGCTGATGGCAGCGATCTACATGGCGGAATACGCCACCAGGCGCGTGCGTTCCGTAGTGAAGCCGCTGATCGAGATCCTCGCGGGCATCCCGACCATCGTCTACGGCCTCTTCGCGCTGATCACCGTCGGCCCGCTCCTGCGCGACTACTTCGCCGAGCCGATGGGCCTCGGGAACAGTTCCTCCTCGGTGATGACCGCGGGGCTCGTCATGGGCATCATGCTGATCCCCTTCGTCTCCTCGCTCTCCGACGACATCATCAACGCGGTGCCGCAATCCCTGCGCGACGGCTCCTACGGGCTCGGCGCCACCAAGTCCGAGACGATCCGCCAGGTCATCGTTCCCGCGGCGCTGCCCGGGGTGATCGGCGCGATCCTCCTCGCCGCTTCCCGGGCGATCGGCGAGACGATGATCGTGGTGATGGGGGCAGGGGCCTCGGCCAAGCTCAGCGTGAACCCGTTCGAGGCGATGACGACGATCACCGTCAAGATCGTCAGCCAGCTCACCGGCGACACCGAATTCGCCTCGCCCGAGACGCTCGTCGCCTTCGCGCTCGGCCTCTCGCTCTTCGTGGTGACGCTGGGGCTCAACATCCTCGCGCTCTGGATCGTGCGCCGCTACCGGGAGCAGTACGAATGACCGACATCACCCACGCTTCCCCGGGCCGGCCGAACTCGATCCTCGCGCCGGACGACCGCACGCGGCGCCGCAACGCGGCCGAGGCGCGCTTCAGGCTCTATGGCATCCTCGCCATCGGCGTGGCGATCCTGGCGCTGATCTTCCTGCTGACCTCGGTCGTGAGGAACGGCGCCGGCGCTTTCACCCAGACCTATATCTCGCTCGAGGTCGCGCTCCCCGCCGACAAGCTCGACAAGAACGGCAACCGCGATCCGGCGGAAATGGCCAAGGTCTCGACCTTCGGCTACAAGCCCCTGATCAAGGCCGCGATCCAGGACGCCATGGCGGCTCAGGGGATCGCGATCGACGGGCTCAAGAAGCCCGAAAGCCTGGTGTCGGAAGACGCCGCGGCGCAGATCCGCAACTACGTCCTCGCGCATCCGGAGGTGATCGGCGGCAGCCGGACCTTCGATATGCTCGCCTCGGGCCGGATCGACGGCTTCTACAAGGGCCGGGTCACGATGCAATCGGCGGAACGCGACTCCAACGTCTCGCCCGAGCAGCTTCGCCTGGCCGATGCCCTGAAGGAGGCGGGCCTCGTCGAGACAAGGTTCAACTGGAACTTCATCCTCTGGCCCGACGCTTCCGAGAACCGGCCCGAAGCCGCCGGGCTCGGCGTGGCGATCATCGGGTCGCTCTACATGATGTTCGTGGTGCTCGCGCTCGCGCTGCCGATCGGCGTCGCCGCCTCGATCTATCTCGAGGAATTCGCGCCCAGGAACTGGTTCACCGACCTGATCGAGGTGAACATCTCGAACCTCGCCGCGGTGCCCTCCATCGTCTACGGGATCCTCGGCCTGGCGCTTTTCATCAATTTCGGCGGGCTGCCGCAATCGGCGCCCATCGTCGGCGGGCTGGTGCTCAGCCTGATGACCCTGCCGCGGATCATCATTCCCGCCCGTGCCGCGATCCAGGCGGTGCCGCCTTCGATCCGCGAGGCCGCGCTCGGGGTCGGCGCCTCGAAGATGCAGACCGTGTTCCACCACGTCCTGCCGCTCGCCGCGCCCGGCATCCTCACCGGCCTGATCATCGGTCTTGCCCAGGCGCTCGGCGAAACCGCGCCGCTGCTGCTGATCGGCATGGTCGCCTTCGTCCGCGATTTCCCGGCCGCGCCGCCCGAAGGGCTGTTCGACCCGGCGACGGCGCTGCCGGTCCAGATCTACAACTGGACCCAGCGCTCGGATCCGGCCTTTGTCGAGCGCGCCTCGGGGGCCATTATCGTCCTTCTCGTATTTCTGATAGTGATGAACGCGGTCGCCATCGTCCTGCGCCGCCGTTTCGAGCGCCGCTGGTAGGAGTCCAACAATGAACGAGATGAGACTGACCGAACGGGAAGACGTCACCATGGCGGAAAGCAAGATCTCCGCGCGCGGGGTTCAGGTCTATTACGGCGACAACCACGCCATCAAGGATGTCGATGTCGACATCCAGGACAAGACCGTGACCGCCTTCATCGGTCCCTCGGGCTGCGGCAAGTCGACCTTCCTGCGCTGCCTCAACCGGATGAACGACACCATCGACATCTGCCGGGTCGAGGGCGATATCCGCCTCGACAACGAGGACATCTACGACAAGCGTGTCGACCCGGTGCAGCTCCGCGCCAAGGTCGGCATGGTGTTCCAGAAGCCGAACCCGTTCCCGAAATCGATCTACGACAACGTCGCCTACGGGCCGCGGATCCACGGTCTCGCCCGCTCGAAGGCCGAGCTCGACGAGATCGTCGAGAAATCGCTTCGCCGCGGTGCGATCTGGGACGAGGTGAAGGACCGGCTGCACGCCCCCGGCACCGGCCTCTCGGGTGGCCAGCAGCAGCGCCTCTGCATCGCCCGCGCCGTGGCGACCGAGCCCGAAGTGCTCCTGATGGACGAACCCTGCTCGGCGCTCGACCCGATCGCCACCAGCCAGGTCGAGGAGCTGATCTCCGAACTGAAGGAGAACTTCTCGGTCGTCATCGTCACCCACTCGATGCAGCAGGCTGCCCGCGTCAGCCAGAAAACCGCCTTCTTCCATCTCGGCGTGCTTGTGGAATACGGCGAGACCGCCCAGATCTTCACCAATCCCAGGGATCCCAGAACGGAATCCTACATCACGGGCCGCATCGGCTGAACGGAGCCCTGCAATGAACGAGACCCAGCACATTCTTTCCGCCTTCGACCACGATCTCGAGGCGATCCAGGCCACGATCATGAAGATGGGCGGTCTGGTGGAGGCGGCCATCGGCGATTCCACCCGCGCGCTCGCCGAGGCCGACAGCGAGCTCGCCGCCCGGGTGCGCGAGCAGGACAGCGCCATCGACGCGCTCGAGGAGCAGGTCAACGAGAAGGCCGCCCGCGTGCTCGCGCTCCGCTCACCTGCGGCCAGCGACCTCCGCACCGTGCTTTCGGTGATGAAGATCTCCGGCAATCTCGAACGCTGCGGCGACCATGCCAAGAACATTGCCAAGCGCACCTCGACCCTGGTGCAGATGCAGCTTCCCGAAGGCGCCACCGCCTCGATCCGGCGCATGAGCCGCGAGGTGGAGGCGATGATGAAGGACGCGCTCGACGCCTATATCCAGCGCGATGCCGAGCTCGCCGAGCAGGTCCGCCTGCGCGACGCCGATGTCGACCAGATGTACAACGCGCTGTTCCGCGAGTTCCTGACCTTCATGATGGAGGATCCGCGCAACATCACCTCCTGCATGCATCTCCACTTCATCGCCAAGAATATCGAGCGGATGGGCGACCACGTGACCTCGATCGCCGACCAGGTGATCTATCTCGTCCATGGCGAGATGCCCGACGATACCCGCCCCAAGGGTGACCGGACGCCCTACATGTCCTCCGGGGCCGGAGCGGACTGATGACGGCCGACCGCCCCACGGTCCTGGTCGTCGAGGACGAACCGGCGCAGCGCGAGGTGCTCTCCTACAATCTCGAGGCCGAGGGCTTCGCCGTGTCGCGGGCCGGCACCGGCGACGAGGCGATGCTCAAGATCGACGAGGAGGCGCCCGACATCATCGTGCTCGACTGGATGCTCCCGGGCATCTCCGGGATCGAGGTCTGCCGCCGGGTGAAGATGCGCTCCGAGACCCGGGCGATCCCGGTCATCATGCTCTCGGCCCGCTCCGAGGAGGTCGACCGGGTGCGCGGCCTCGAGACCGGCGCCGACGATTACGTGGTGAAGCCCTATTCGGTGATAGAGCTGATGGCCCGGGTCCGGACCCAGCTCCGCCGGGTGCGGCCCGCCACCGTAGGCGAGCGGCTCGAGTTCGACGATATCGTCCTCGATGCCGAAACCCACCGGGTCACGCGGCAGGACAAGACCCTCAAGCTCGGCCCCACCGAGTTCCGCCTCCTCACGACCTTCATGGAGCGCCCGGGCCGGGTCTGGAGCCGCGAACAGCTCCTCGACCGGGTCTGGGGCCGTGACATCTATGTCGATACCCGCACCGTCGACGTGCATATCGGCCGGCTCCGCAAGGCGCTCTGCCAGCATGGCGGAGAGGACCCGGTGCGCACCGTCCGAGGCGCAGGCTACGCGCTCGGCTGAGCGGACCGGCAGGGAACCCCCGGGGCGCGGCAGGCGTTGCGCCCCAAAGGGGGAGTTCACATGTCAATCACCGCACGCGCGGCGCAATGGGCGCTGATCGTGATCGCCTGCCTGTTCGTCCTCGCCGCGCTCGGCGCCGCGCGCCAGATCCTGGCACCGATCGTGCTCGCGCTGGTGACCGGGATCGTGCTCTCGCCGGTCACCGACGGGCTCGACCGGCTCGGCCTCCCGCACCCGGTCGCCGCCTTCGGCAGCCTCGCGACGGGGCTTCTCGGCATCGTCGCCCTGGTGCTCCTGCTCCAGCCGATGGTGATGCGCACGGTCGATGCCTTTCCCACGATCTGGCGCGAACTCAACAGCGCCATGTACAGCGTCCGCGGCGAGATCCGCGGCCTCAACGAAATCCAGGCCGAGGTGCGGGGCCTTTTCGACCCGTCCTCCGACAAGCCCCGTTCCGCGGCGCCTGCGGACGAGAAGGCGGAAGGCGACTCCGGCGAAAGCGCGCTGCCCTCGGTCGAGGATGTGATCTTCATGGCCCCCGCCATCGCCGGGCAGGTGGTGATCTTCATCGGCGCGCTGTTCTTTTTCATCTTCTCCCGGGCCGAGACCTACCGCGCGCTCGCGGCCGGGCTCGCGCGCCCCGGACTCGAGGACGAGACCGCGCTCCGGCTCCGCTTCGCCGAGCGCCAGGTCGCGCGCTATTTCCTTACGATCAGCTTCATCAATCTCGGCCTCGGCATCTGCGTCGGCACCGCCATGGCGGCGATCGGCATGCCGTCGCCGGCGATCTGGGGCGCCATGGCCTTCTTCCTGAACTTCTTCATCTATGTCGGCCCCGCCGGCCTGGTCGGCGCGCTCCTCATCGGCGGGATCACCGTGTTCGACGGCGCCCAGGCGCTCCTGCCGGCCGCGACCTACCTCGCGCTGAACATTCTCGAATCGCAATTCGTCACCCCCGCGCTGGTCGGCCGCAGCCTCTCGGTCAACCCGCTTTTCGTCTTCCTCTCGCTCGTCCTCTTCATGTGGCTCTGGGGCCCGATCGGTGCCGTGGTCGCGATTCCGCTTCTGGTGTGGAGCCTGGTCCTGACCTCGGACATCCGCGAGATCGCCGCTGCGGCGGAACCGGCCCGGGCGGCGGAGCGTTGAGGGGGCAGACACGCAAACAGTGAGGACCATCATGTCTCAATCGGCCTCCGAGAAGACGAACGGCACCCTGACGGGTGCAAACTACGAAGAGCTCGCCGAGCAGATCGCGACCCTGCGCGCCGATCTCGCCGGCCTGACCGAAACCCTCGGTAGGGTCGGCAAGAGCGAGAAGGAACGCCTTGTCGCCGCCGCCCGCAGCCGTGGCGAAGACCTGAAGGCCGCGGGTGAGGCTCGGCTCGAGGACGCGCGCGACTACATGCGCGAACAGCCCGGCACCGCGCTCGGCCTCGCCGCCGCGCTCGGCTTCCTGGCGGGCTATATCCTCACAGGGCGCCGCTGAAATGGTGCTCCTCGAGGGGATCCGAACCGAGGTCCGCACGGCCGCGCGCCGCGCGGGCTTCTCGGCGCTCGGCGCGCTCTTCCTCGTGGCCGGGCTCGGCTTCCTGACCGTCGCCCTCTGGATCGTTCTCGCCACGACCCAGGGGGCCTTCACCGCCGCGCTGGTGACAGGCGCCCTCTATCTCGGCCTTGGCCTCGTGCTGCTCGCACTGGCGGGGCGGCACGACCGCACATCGCCCCAGCCCATGCAGATGTCTGCCCTGATGGAGGCCTTCATGGTCGGTTTCACCGCCGGCACCGCCAACCGTGCCTCGGCGAAACCCGCGACCCGCTAGCTCCCTTGCTCTCCGCGCAAACCTGCCTGCCGCCCGCGGCGTTGGACAGCGCGCGAAAACCGGCCTATGTCCTCGGAGGACCTCCGGAGGAAGCCGAATGAGCCCCAGAGACCTGAAGATCCCCGGCGAGCGCCATCCCGAAAAGGCGCATCGCGCCGACAACGCGCAGCCGAAGAAGCCCGACTGGATCCGCGTAAAGGCGCCGACCAGCGCGGGCTACAGGCAGACCCGCGACATCCTCCGCGAGAACAGGCTGGTGACGGTCTGCGAGGAGGCCGGCTGCCCCAATGTCGGCGAATGCTGGTCGCAGGGCCATGCCACCATGATGATCATGGGCGAGATCTGCACCCGCGGCTGCACCTTCTGCAACGTCGCCACCGGCCGGCCCGACACGCTTGACGTTTTCGAGCCGGGCAGGGTGGCCCACGCGGTCGAAACACTCGGATTGAACCACGTCGTCATCACCTCTGTCGACCGTGACGACCTCGAAGACGGGGGCGCCGAGCATTTCGCGCAGACGATCCGCGCGATCCGCCACCGCGCGCCCGCGACCACCATCGAGATCCTCACCCCGGACTTCCTGAAATGCCCGCCCGCCGCGCTCGAAACCGTGGTCGAGGCGAAACCGGACGTGTTCAACCATAATCTCGAAACTGTCCCCGGCCTCTATCCCGAGGTCCGGCCCGGCGCCCGCTATTTCCACTCGCTCCGGCTTCTCCAGAAGGTCAAGGAACTCGACCCTTCGATGTTCACCAAGTCCGGCATCATGGTCGGCCTCGGCGAGGATCGGCAGGGGGTGCTGCAGGTGATGGATGACATGCGCTCGGCCGACGTGGATTTCCTGACCATCGGCCAGTACCTGCAACCGACGCCGAAGCATCACCGGGTGGACCGTTTCGTGACGCCCGACGAGTTCATGGCCTACGAGAAAGCCGCCTATGGCAAGGGCTTCCTGATGGTCTCGGCCACGCCGCTCACCCGCTCCTCCTACCATGCCGGCGACGATTTCGCCCGCCTGCGCGACGCCCGTCTGGCCAGGCTCGGCCGGGCCTGACCGCGAAACCGCGCTTTGGATTTCTCCAGAGCGCGCGTAGACTTTCCGCGTGGAACGTTCCGGAGGGAAACACGGGGATGATCTACGTCTATGTCTGGACACCGCGCGATGACGCCTGGGGGCACGGCACGATGTACATCGAACGCCGCGATCCGGCGCAATCGCGCTACGTGTCCTGGTGGCCCGTCGACTATGGCCATATCGACCCGTTCGCCGACAACCCGGCCGACGAGAAGACCTATTCCGAGGATGTCGCGATCGAGGGGCAGGCGCCGAACCGCTGCTTCCAGATCAATCTGGGCGGACAGTTCATCATGGAAATGGCGATGGTCCGCGCATGGGACCAGTGGAAGACGGATCGGGTGTTCCGCACCCTGAACCGGAATTGCTGCAGCACCGTCGCGCATCTCCTGCGCGAGCCGGGTGGGGCGGCCGAGTATTCCGATTGGGAGCCCTTCACCTGGTGGGGTCCGAACGACATCGTCGACTACATGCGGCGCCTCAACCGCCATTTCACGGTCTGCGAGCCGATGGCGCCGCCGGTGCCGCCAGAGATCACCTAATATCACCCGCGACCCGATTTTTGCCACCTTTCTGCGCTTGGTTGGACGCGAAGCGGTATCGGAGTGAAGCGACATGAAAGCCTGGATCGCGTTTTTCGCGGTGTTTCTGCTGTTCAACCTGTTCGGCGGCACGCTCTATTCCATCGCGACGAGCCCGCTCTCGGGGCTGCTCTACTGGTCGGCGCTGTTCGTCCTGGGCGCCGCGACGGGGCATAAGGCCTTCAAATGCTTCTCGGACGATGCCGGGACCACATCCTGAGGAGGCGATTTCCCGATGAAACCCTGGCTTGCGCTGTTCGTTATCTCCGGCGGGTTCACCGCACTCGGTTTCGTCCTGATGTGGAGCGCCCCGCGGCTCGATCTCGGCATGATGATGTGCTTCTCCTCCTTCGTCTTCGGCAGCTATCTCGGCCGCCGGGTCTTCGACCGGATGCGTGCCTCGGGCGAGGACGACGCCTGAATGGCCCGCGCCTTCCTCGTCTGGATCCTCGGCCTCGTCACGCTGGTGCCCTATGCCGGCTGGTACCTCCTGTTCGAGGCCGAACACGGGCAATACCCACTCCTCATCACCTTCATCATCGCCTGGATCATCGGCTATCACGGTGTCGTCCTGCCCCTGATCGCCGCCTGGCGGGTGCGGAAATTCTTCCGTTTCCTCGAGGGCCTCGCCTCGGGCGATGCGGTGCCCGCCGCGTTCAATGACCCCGAGACGCGCAAGGCCTTCATCCTGAACCTGGCCCGCGAGAACGGCGTGCCGCTCTTCGTCGCGCGCTGCGTCTTCGCGCGGTTCGAACAGGGGCTCCCGCGGCAGGAGACGCCCGCCGAAGGCGCCTGACGCGGCTATGGCCGTTCACGCACGTCCGGGGCTCGGTATCGCGGCACCGCCACTGTCGACTTGGATGCGCGGCGCAATACGCCGCGGGGCAGGGATCCCGCCCTGAACGTGCCGCCAACCGCGTCGCGCCGGGTGGGAACTTGGGAAAAGCAGTTTCCGCTCATTTTCCTCATTTTAACCGTATTTGCTTGCAAGTTCCTCTTTTGGAAACAGTAATTTGGGGCTCGCTTTCGATGCGCAACATTCTTTTTGCAATCCTCGCCGCGCTGACCTTCGGTATCGCCTCGCCCGCGGAAGCCGGCCGTGGGGTCGCTATCTGGGGCGACCGCGAGATGCTCGACTACGTGGCCGAAACCACGCTTCCGAACCAGGTCGGGGAAGGAAAGCTGTCGCTTTGCCATCGGGTCTCGTACACCCATTTCTTCTTCATGCCGCTCTATTTCAGTTCGGAAGGCTATGTCCTGGCGCCCGACAGATGCGACACCGAGTACTATTACGACATCGCGCCGATCAAGCTGGCCCTGTACAGGAACACCGGCGTGCTGCCGGCCGACCTGCCGGACGAACCCGAACTGACGCTGCTCCAGACGATCACGCCCTTCTTCTGGGGCAGCTTCGCCCTCATCGTGGCTTTCATGAAGTTTCGGGCCGGAGGCTTCCGGCGCTCGGCCGCGCCCGGCCCGGCCGCAGTGGAGTTTCGCAACCGGGTGCTCGAAACCTCCTGCCGCGCCGCCTTGGCCGACGGCGAGATCGAGGACCGCGAGGTCGCCGCGATCTGCGCCATCGCCGGGCAGTTCACGACCGGCCAGGTCAGTCCCGACCAGATGCGCAAGATGATCGGCTATGTGCGGGTCCAGCCCGAAACGCCGGACCTTTCGCATCTCGGCAGCGGACTGGACGACACCCGGCGGCACCAGCTGCTTCATGTCGCGATGATGGTGATCGGCAAGGACAGGCTCGGCACCGGCGACGGCAAGGCGTTCCTCGACAAGCTGGCATTGGACCTGATGGTCGAACCGCGGCGCCGGGACGCGCTGGCCTCGTCGATCTGACACCGCTCGCCGGGTCTCCGCCGCCCGGTGCCTTGCCTCCTTCAGGACGGCATTGGGCTTCGGGTAGGCGCTGATCGGCTGACAGTGGTAGGCCCGGAGGGATTTAGGTCTCTTCGGAAAATCAGCCTCTTACAGAGTCAAACCCATGTGAAAGCCTGCACTGAGCTGCAAGGGCTTTCTCGGCGGTCGTCAAACCTCTGCTCCAACATCTGAAACGAAGACCCCCCTGCCAAGGACCTCAATGGCGAGGGGTTCAAGTAGATCGCTGTAGGGGCGGTAAATTGATACCTTTCGAGACACGAAAGTCACGGTAATTAATTACCCCAATTGAGGCCAACCTACAAGTGGCGATGCAGCTGGCCGCAGCAGGAATACCTGTCATCCTGCTCCGCCGGGACGCAGCTACAATGAAGAGTGGTGAGCTTCGCGGGCCGAATACTCCCAATATCGAAGGGTGGCCCGAGAAGGGCACGACCGATCCGACGCAGATACGGCGCTGGTCCCGGAAATGGCCGGGCTTCGTTTCGGGCATCGTCACCGGGCGCGACAGCGGTATCGCCGTGCTCAACCTAGATCGGAAGAACGGGAAAGACGGCTTTGCGGAGCTGCACCGGATGGGACTCGACCCGGACACCATATGGGTCGCCAGCAGGTTCGTGACGACGTTCTGACGATCCGGCAGTCCAAGACAGGGACCGAGGTTGAGATACCGCTTCACCTTGAACTGCGTGCGTCTCTGGATGCGCTGCTGAAGAAGAACATAACCTTCCTTCTGACCGACTATGGCAAGCCCTTCGCCGTGGCAGGCTTCGGCAACTGGTTCAGAGACCGCGTAAGCGAGGCTGGTCTGCCCCCTTGGCTTGTCGGCGCACGGGCTCCGGAAGGCCGCCTGCCGTCGACTCGCTGAGGCTGGCTGCACGGCCCCTCAGATCATGGCCATCTCGGGCCACCGGAATCTGAAGGTAGTCCTGACCTATATCGACGCTGCCGACAAGCTCCGGCTCGCCCGGGAAGCAGGTGGCGGCGCATGAAAAGAAAGCTACAAATGAGGACATCTAGAGAACTGAGACGCCATCCGGAGCTGGCTCAATTGGTTCCTTCGTCGCCCCGCGTCGTGGGGTCGTAGCGCCCCACCAAAAACCGGATAAACTCATCCAAGTCCTCGCCTGTAAACTGAACACACCAACGAGAACGACCCTCGTCCGCAACAGCGACCATGAACTCTGCACCTGCCCGATACAGCTCAACTCGACGGCCGTGGTGCGCTTCGCTGGTTTGCGCCAATTGGTAGTCATATCGGTCGATGAGTTGGGTAAATTCTGAATGATCCGTGACGCAGAAACCGGTAATCGGCTCGGGACCGAAGATGTTAGCCACTGCTGACGAGGGAACCGCAATTGCCATGGCCAAAAGTAGCACCTTCTTCACGCGCGGCTTCCCTTCTGTCGTCACGGTGGTCCGTTTGAATACGGCTATGGCGTTTACAGCAAGTCGCACGAAAAGAGAACGAAAACAGTCAAACCCGGAGCGGAGGTTTGACAATCTGCCGGTTAAGTTACTGGAAACATTTGTGCCGATAGGCGGGATGGTAGGCCCGGAGGGACTCGAACCCCCAACCAAAGCGTTATGAGCGCTCTGCTCTAACCAATTGAGCTACAGGCCCGGCCGCGCCATGGCTTAGGGGCGCGGGGCCGGTCGGTCAAGGCGCATTGCCTGTCCGCCGGCATTGCTCTAGTCCTCGCCCCGCGCGCGCAGCAAGGGGAACGAGATGGCGGATCTGCGGAACGGGCTGACCTATGCCGAGGCGGGTGTCGATATCGACGCGGGCAACGCGCTGGTCGAACGGATCAAGCCGGCCGCGAGAGCCACCGACCGCCCGGGCGTGATGGCGGGGCTCGGCGGCTTCGGCGGGCTCTTCGACCTCAAGGCCGCGGGGTATACCGACCCGATCCTCGTCGCCGCCACCGACGGCGTGGGCACCAAGCTCCGCATCGGCATCGACACCGGCCTCGTCGACGGGCTCGGCCAGGATCTCGTCGCCATGTGCGTCAACGATCTCGTCTGCCAGGGCGCCGAGCCGCTGTTCTTCCTCGACTATTTCGCCACCGGCAAGCTTTCGGTCGACATGGCCGCGCGCGTGGTCGAGGGCATCGCCCGGGCCTGCGCCGCCTGCGGCACCGCGCTGATCGGCGGAGAGACCGCCGAGATGCCGGGCATGTACCCGGCGGGCGATTTCGATCTCGCGGGCTTCGCCGTGGGCGCGATGGAGCGCGGCACCGCGCTGCCGGCCCGGGTGCAGGAGGGCGACGTGCTGATCGGCCTCGCCTCGAATGGCGTCCATTCCAACGGCTATTCGCTGGTGCGCCGTGTGGTCGAAACCGCCGGGCTGGGCTGGGACGCGGCCTCTCCCTTCTCCGAGGGCACGCTCGGCGCCGCGCTCCTCGCGCCGACCCGGCTCTACGTCACCGCCGCGCTGGCCGCGATC
Organism: Paracoccaceae bacterium; assembly: GCA_003605175.1. Lineage (GTDB taxonomy): Bacteria > Pseudomonadota > Alphaproteobacteria > Rhodobacterales > Rhodobacteraceae > Ovoidimarina. The sequence goes on from QWDA01000002.1 coordinate 258,668, forward strand.
CGTGCGGGCGGGGTGCACGGGCTCGCCCATGTCACTGGCGGCGGGCTCACCGAGAACGTCCCGCGCGTGCTGCCAGAGGGGCTCGGCGTCGAGATCGACCTTTCGGCCTGGACACTGCCCCCGGTGTTCCGCTGGCTGGCCGATACGGGCGGGATCGCCGCGCCGGAACTCCTCAAGACCTTCAATTCCGGGATCGGCATGGTGATTGTCGCCGCCGCCGACAAGGCCGAGACCGTCGAGGCCGCGCTCGCCGGCACCGGCGAGCACACCGCCCGGATCGGCCGGGTCGTGGCGGGGCAGGGGGTGCGCTACTCCGGCACACTGGCGTGAAGCGCGTCGCGATCCTGATCTCGGGTGGCGGCTCGAACATGGTCCGCCTGGTCGAAAGCATGACCGGCGACCATCCCGCGCGTCCCTGCCTGGTGCTGTCGAACCGCGCCGATGCGGGCGGGCTCGCCAGGGCCGCGGCGATGGGCGTGCCCACGGCGGTGGTCGATCACCGGCCCCATGGCGAGAACCGCGCCGGCTTCGAGGCCGAGATCCAGGCCGAGCTCGCGCGGACGGGGGCCGAGATCCTCTGCCTCGCGGGGTTCATGCGGATCCTGACCCCCGGCTTCATCGCCCGGTGGTCGGGGCGGATGCTCAATACCCATCCCTCGCTCCTCCCGAAATATCCCGGCCTCCACACCCATGCCCGCGCGCTCGAGGCGGGCGATGGAGAGGCCGGCTGCACTGTCCACGAGGTCACCGAGATCCTCGACGACGGCCCGATCCTCGGCCAGGGCCGGGTGCCCGTTGAGGCCGGCGACACGCCCGAAACGCTCGCCGCGCGGGTGCTCGCCATGGAGCACCGTCTCTACCCGGCGGTTCTCCGCCGCTTTGCCTGTGGCGACCGGACGCCAATCCTGCTTCCATAGCCGGTGCTTGCGCGAAAATGGGCTGGAACAGGCCCACGGCCTTGGCTATGTGAGGCCCGATGATCACCATAACCACGACCGAGGCGCTCGCCGCCTTCTGTGAGAGGGCCGCCCGGGCCCCCTATGTCACCGTCGACACCGAGTTCCTCCGCGAACGGACCTATTACGCCAAGCTCTGCCTCGTGCAGCTCGCCATCCCCGGCGATGCCGAGGAGGACGCGGTGCTGGTCGATCCGCTGGTGGACGGCCTCTCGCTCGACCCGATGTACGACCTTTTCCGCAACGAAAGCGTGGTCAAGGTGTTCCACGCCGCGCGGCAGGATCTCGAGATCTTCTATGTCGAGGCCGGTGTGATCCCGGCGCCGCTGTTCGACACCCAGGTCGCGGCCATGGTCGCGGGCTTTGGCGAGCAGGTGGGCTACGAGACGCTGGTGCGAAAGATCGCCAAGGCCAATCTCGACAAGACCTCGCGCTTCACCGACTGGTCGCGCCGCCCGCTGACCGAGGCACAGAAGGTCTACGCGCTCGCCGACGTGACCCATCTCAGGGCGATCTACGAGCATCTCGAGGAGGATCTCGAGAAGCGCGGCCGCCATGCATGGGTCGAGGAGGAACTCGCCACGCTGTCGGATCCCGCGACCTATGTGGTGGATCCCGACGAGGCTTGGCGCCGGCTCAAGACCCGTACCAATTCCGGCCGCTTCCTGGCCATCGTGCGCGAGCTTGCCCGGTTCCGCGAGATCTATGCGCAGGAAAAGAACGTGCCACGGACGCGGGTCTTCAAGGACGACGCGCTGATGGAGATCGCCTCGACCAAGCCGAAAAGCGCGGGCGATCTCGGCCGCTCGCGGCTGCTCCAGCGCGAGGCGCGCAAGGGCGACATCGCCGACGGCATCCTCGCCGCGGTGGCGGCCGGGTCCGAGGCCGATCCCTCGGGCTTCCCCGAACCCGACCGTTCACGCGACAAGCTCCAGGTCAACCCGGCGCTGGCCGACCTTCTCCGCGTGCTTCTCAAGGCGAAATCCGAAAAGGCGGGCGTGGCGCAGAAGCTGATCGCCACGGCCTCGGAACTCGACGAGATCGCCGCCGGGATGCGCAACGTCCCGTCGCTCAAGGGCTGGCGCAAGACCGTCTTCGGCGACGACGCGCTGCGGCTCTGCGCAGGAGAGGTGGCCCTTACCGCCAAGGGCAGCACGGTGAAGCTGATCGAGCTCTGAACGCCGCCCGCGCGACCCCGGAAAATGCACATTTTCCGGGGCGGAATATGTGAAAATTCCGCTACCGCCGCACCGACCGCGACGCCTGTGCGCCCAAAACCTGCACCTCACGCACGCCGGCGAGGTCCTGATCCGTCAGGAACAGCGCCGCGCGCAGTTCGCGCGAGCGCGGCGTCGAGACCGGCCCGGGCTGCACCGGCGGCTGTGCGCGGAACTGGTACACGAGCCGCCCCGGTGCGCTCCGCTCGGCGTCCGGAACCAGCGCGGCGTCGTAATAGCCCTGCGACGGCGGCAGCCCGGTGGCCATGAGGATCGCGCCCCCGGGCGTCCGCTCGATCCGGACCGCGACCACCGCGTCCACCACCACGCGCGGGTCGTGCGCCACGGCCACCTCGGCAACGGGCAGCGTCTCGGGGCTGCTCTGGTCGCCGCCGAACCAGTTGAACGGGTTCATCCGGCTCTCGGAAATCCGCGCGCAGGACGCCACGGACATCGCCACGAGCCCCGCCAGCACCAACCGTCTCACCATACCGAACCCTTATCCCCCATCCCGTCCCCCGCGATTACCCGATCCCGCCAGCCCTGAAAAGCCCGCGCCGGCGCTGGACCTCGGCCGCGCTCTCGCCTACCTCAGAAGGAACCGGAGAGAGAGCATGACCACCGACGCCTTCCAGGAGATCGCCGACACCTTCGAGTTCCTCGAGGACTGGGAGGAGCGCTACCGCTACGTGATCGAGCTCGGCAAGGCGATGCCGCCCCTCGAAGAGGCGCTGAAGGTGCCGGCCACCAGGGTCGAGGGCTGCGCGAGCCAGGTCTGGCTGGTGCCCGAGATCGAGGGCGCCGGCGCCGGCGCCCGCTTCTCGTTCCGGGGCGACAGCGACGCGATCATCGTGCGCGGCCTCATCGCGGTCCTGGGGGCGCTCTACAACGGGTTGAGCGTCGACCAGGTCGGCGCCGTTGACGCGCCCGCCGAACTCGGCCGGCTCGGCCTCAACGATCACCTCTCCGCGCAGCGCTCGAACGGCCTCCGCGCAATGGTCGCCCGGATCCGCGAGGTCGCCGCCCGCGCGGCGGCCTGAGTCCGGTGCGCCTCGAAACAGCGTTGAAATGTGGGGGCCTGCCTGCAAAAAAGGTTAACGGCCTTGACTGGCAGGGGGAGAAGACGATGGCCGAACCGCGCATTCTGATCGCCGGCGGCGGGATCGCGGGGCTCGCGCTCGCACTGACGCTCGACCAGATCGGGATCCGACCGATCGTGTTCGAGAGCGTCCGCGAGCTGCGGCCCCTCGGCGTCGGGATCAACATCCAGCCGAACGCCGTGCGCGAACTCTACGATCTCGGAATCGGGGCCGACGCGCTCGACACGGTCGGCGTGCCCGCGCGGGAATGGGCGCTGGTCGGGCGCAACGGCAAGGACATCTATTCCGAACCGCGCGGACTCGAAGCCGGCTACAACTGGCCGCAATACGCGATGCATCGCGGTGCCTTCCACATGCTGCTCTACCGCACGCTGCTGGCCCGGGCCGGGGCGGGCGCGGTCCGGCTCGGCGCCCGCGTGACCGGATACGAGACCAACCCGGACGGCACCGTGACCGCGCTGGTCGAAACCGCGGGCGGCACGCAGGAGCGCGAAACCGGCACGCTCCTGATCGGCGCCGATGGTATCCACTCGGCCATTCGCGCGCAGATGCATCCCGACCAGCCGCCGATCCACTGGGGCGGCGCCGTGATGTGGCGGGGCACGACAAGGGCGAAACCGATCCGCACCGGCTCCTCTTTCATAGGGCTCGGCACCCATCGCAAGCGCATGGTGATCTACCCGATCTCGCATCCCGACGCCCAGGGCCTCGCCGAGATCAACTGGATCGCCGAGGTCACCTATGACGATCCCGGCGCCCGCGACAGCGGCTGGTTCAAGCCGGTCGAGATCTCCGAGTTCATCCACCACTTCGAGAGCTGGCGCTACGACTGGCTCGACGTTCCGGCGCTGCTGCGCGGGGCCGAGATGGCCTATGAGAACCCGATGATCGACCGCGACCCGGTACCGACCTGGCGCGACGGGCCGGTGGCGCTGATCGGCGATGCGGCCCACGCGATGTACCCCACCGGGTCGAACGGGGCGAGCCAGGCGATCGTCGACGCCCGCGTCCTCGGGGCGAAGATGCTGGCGCTCGGGCCGACCGCCGAGGCGCTCGCGGCCTTTGACGAGGCGCTCTGCGGCCCGGTTTCGGCGCTGATTCTCCGGAATCGTGGGGCAGGGCCGTTCGGGCTGCTCAACCTGGTCCACGAACGCTCCGGCGGGGAGTTCGGGAACATCGACGACGTGGTGCCGCCGGAAGAGCGCGCGGAGTTCATGGCCGGCTACAAGGCCGCCGCCGGTTTCGCGATCAACAAGCTCAACGCCGCCCCGCCGACGATCCCGCTGGATGCCGTCACGGGCGCCACCGTCCCGGTTTAACGCCTTGTCCTTGGCCCGCCCGAGCCGCTAAGCCTCTCCCCGGGACAAAGGCAGGGAACGGGCATGAAACCCTACGCCTCGAATCCGGCCGCGAGCCGCGGCCGGCGCCACAAGGAGGAGGAATCCACCTTCCGCTCGTGCTTCCAGCGCGACCGGGACAGGATCATCCATGCCTCGGCCTTCCGGCGGCTCAAGCACAAGACCCAGGTCTTCATCGAGCACGAGGGCGATTACTACCGCACCCGTCTGACCCATTCCATCGAGGTCGCCCAGGTCGCCCGCACCATCGCCGGGGTGCTCGGCCTCAACGCGGAACTGACCGAGGCCCTGGCGCTCGCCCACGATCTCGGCCACCCGCCCTTCGGCCACACCGGCGAGGACGCGCTCCAGGCGCTGATGGCGCCCCATGGCGGTTTCGACCACAACGCGCAGGCGATCCGCATCGTTACTTCGCTCGAGCGCCACTATGCCGAGTTCGACGGGCTGAACCTCACTTGGGAGACGCTCGAAGGCCTCGCCAAGCACAATGGCCCGGTCACCGGCCCGCTGCCCTGGGCGCTGGCGGCCTGCCAGGCGGAGTTCGACCTCGAGCTCGCCACCCGCGCCTCGGCCGAGGCCCAGGTCGCGGCCATCGCCGACGACGTGGCGTACAACCACCACGACCTGCATGACGGGCTCCGGGCCGAGCTGTTCTCCACCGACGAGCTCGCCGAACTGCCGATCCTCGACACCTGTTTCGCCGAGGTCGACCGGCTTTATCCCGGCCTCAACTACTACCGCCGCCGCCACGAGGCGCTGCGCCGCTTCTTCGGCATCCTCGTCGAGGACGTGATCGGCATCGCCCGGGCCAAGCTCGCCGAGATCGATCCGCAAAGCGCCGACGACATCCGCCATGCCGGCCGCTCGGTGATCCGCTTCTCCGAAACCCTCTGGCACGACCTTTCGGTGATCCGCCGCTTCCTCTTCCAGCGCATGTACCGCGCCCCCGAAGTCGTCGCCATGCGGGCCCAGGTGACCGAAGTGGTGAACGATCTCTTCCCCTTCTTCATCGCCAACCCCGACCAGTTGCCCAAGCAATGGCGCAAGGACGTGGAGGAGGCCGAGGGGGAGACCGCGCTCGCCCGGATCGTCTCGGATTACATCGCCGGCATGACCGACCGCTTCGCGATCCAGTGCCATCAGCAATTCGTCGGCAAGGGTGGCGTGACCGACCCGTTCCCGCTGGCCGGGCGCTAGGCCCGAACCGGCCGGGCCAACGCTCGCCCGGCGCCTTCGGCGCCATTCGGGCGGGGGAACCGAGCCGGCGTTGCGTCGCTAGCGCCGGCCCCGGGTCCCGAAACAGGCTCGACCGAACACGGATACTGTTCGGGCGGGGCAAACTGGGACAGTGGTACCGGGCGCCTCCCCTCTCCCTTGGGAGAGGGGATGGGGGAGAGGGACGGGCATCCCCCCCCCAGAAAAAGGCGCCGGCGGAGCCTTCTGGACCCCGCCGGCGATCGAGGGCGCTTTGAAGCGGCCTCGCCCTCGACCATAGCGATCAGAGAAGCGGCGGCGGCGGCACGTCCTCGTCGCCAGGGATCGGCTCCTCGCCCCCGGCCAGGTCGTCCTCGACCGGCGGCTCGACCACTTCGGGCTCCGGGGCCGGGCGCGTCACGCCGAGATCCGCCGCGATGCCGTCGAGCAGCTCGTCCTCGATCCCCTCGGTCGGCTTGTTCGATTCGTCGAGGATCCGCTGCTCCGAAGCGTCGTAGAAATCCTTGACCGCCTGCTCCTGCGCCGCAGCCTGTTCGGCCTCGCGATAGGCGGCGAGCGCGGCATTGGCGTCGGCGTCGATGGTCTGCGGATCGTAGCCCTCGGCATCGCAATTCGCCACGCAGCTCGCCTGGCCGTCGACCACGTCGAACACCGGATCGCCCTCGGCACCGGCACCGTTCAGCAGCGCCTCGAGTTGGTCATCGGTGAATTCCACATCGCCGACCTCGCCGACCAGACCGTCGAGTGCAGCCTGCTCCTCGGGGGTCAGTTCGGCGCCGCTCGCAGCCTTGGCGGCCAGTTGGAACTGCGACAGGGCGCCGATGGTGCCATTGAAATTGCCGTTGCGGATATGGGCGTCGATCGCCGCCTGGTTCGCCTTGGCGGCGTTCCAGCGGCCCTTTTGGTTCGGCGCGAGGCCGGTTTCGGCCGCGTCGCCCGAGACCGAAGCGGTGCGCTCGGCCTTCTTCTCCTGGCCGCGATTGCTGCTGGCCGAGGAGGAGGATCTGGAGGCGCCGCCACCGTTCGACGACGACTTGTCCTTGCCGTTCCCGTTTCCGCCGCCATTGCCGCCGCCGTTTCCACCGCCGCCGCCATTGCCATTTCCGCCGCCATTGCCATTGCCGCCCTTTGCATGGGCGGCATCGCCCATCGCGTCCGGCGCGAAGACTGCGGGCGCCACCGTGAAGGCGGCGGCGAGGGCGAGAGTCGCGGCGCCGAGGAAGGCGCGGGACATCGTCGTTCCCCGACGGGGGCTCGGGTCAAGCGTAGGAGATTTCATCTTTGGCACACCAAATCTGTTTCACGACGCCCCGACCACGCCGCCACCCTGCTCATCCAGCCGTGGGATCGGCAATCCAACCCAGGGTGGAGACCCGCCTTATGGGCCTTGCGGCGGGCGCTCTCCGTTGACCGCGCCGGCGCTGGTGGTAAGAGGCTGTTCATGAACCTGTTCTCCGATATCCGCACGCTCGTCATCGAAACGCTGGACGCCATGGTGGCCGACGGGGCGCTGCCCACGGGCCTCAACTACGGCGCCGTCGCGGTGGAGCCGCCGCGCGACGCCGCCCATGGCGACATGGCCACCAACGCCGCGATGGTGCTGGCGAAGCCCGCGCGGATCGCGCCGCGCGCAATCGCCGAAGATCTCGCTAGGCGGCTCAAGTCCGACCGGCGCATCGCCGTGGCCGAGGTGGCGGGACCGGGCTTCATCAACCTGATCCTCGACGGCCAGTGCTGGCACGACATCGTGACCGAAGCGATCGACGCCGGCCAGAGCTTCGGCCATTCCGGCATGGGCGCGCATGTGAAGGTGAATGTCGAATACGTCTCGGCGAACCCCACCGGTCCGCTCCATGTGGGCCATACCCGCGGCGCGGTGTTCGGCGATGCGCTGTGCAGCCTCCTTCAGGCGGCGGGTTACGAGGTCTGCCGCGAATACTACATCAACGATGGCGGCGCCCAGGTCGATACGCTGGCCCGCTCGGCCTATGAACGCTACCGCGAGGCGCACGGGCTCGAACCCGAGATCGCCGAGGGCCTCTATCCCGGCGATTACCTGGTGCCCGTGGGTGAGGCGCTGAAGGAGGCCTTCGGCGACACGCTCCTCGACAAGGGTGAGCAATACTGGCTCGCCGAGGTGCGCGAATTCGCCACCGAACGCATGATGGACCTGATCCGCGAGGATCTGGCCGCCCTCGGCATCGAGATGGACGTCTACTTCTCGGAGAAATCCCTCTACGGCACCGGCCGCATCGAATCCGCGCTGAAGACGCTGGAAATGAAGGACCTGATCTATCGCGGCACGCTCGAGCCGCCCAAGGGCAAGATGCCCGAGGATTGGGAACCCCGCGAACAGACCCTGTTCCGCTCCACCGCCCATGGCGACGACGTCGACCGCCCGATCAAGAAATCCGACGGCGCCTGGACCTATTTCGCCCCCGACATCGCCTATCATTACGACAAGATCGCCCGCGCCTTCGACGAGCTGATCGACATCTTCGGCGCCGACCACGGCGGCTACGTCAAGCGGATGAAGGCGGCGGTCTCGGCGCTCTCGGACGGTGCCGTGCCGCTCGACATCAAGCTCACCCAGCTCGTCCGGCTCTTCAAGAACGGCGAACCCTACAAGATGTCGAAGCGGGCAGGGACCTTCATCACCCTCCGCGACGTGGTCGACGAAGTGGGCGCCGACGTGGTGCGCTTCCACATGCTCACCCGCAAGAACGACGCGCCGCTCGATTTCGACTTCGCGCGTGTGACCGAGCAGTCGAAGGACAACCCGGTCTTCTACGTGCAATACGCGCATGCAAGGATCCGATCGGTGATCCGCAAGGCCGAGGCCGCGGGGCTGCCGCTCTCGGATCACCCGGTTCTGGAAGATCCCGCCGAATGGGCGGTGGCGCGAAAGATCGCCGAATGGCCGCGCCTCGTCGAGATCGCCGCGCGCAATCACGAACCCCACCGGGTTGCCTTCTACCTCTACGAGTTGGCCTCCGAATTCCACGCGCTCTGGAACAAGGGCAACGAGAACCCGTCGCTGCGTTTCCTGCACGAGAACGACCCCGAGGCGACGGCTGCGAAAATCGCGCTGCCCCGGGCCGTTGCCGTTGTTATTTCAGCCGGATTGGGTATCTTGGGCGTGACTCCCGCGGAAGAAATGCGCTGACCAAAGCGCCGCCGCCGGCGTCGAGGCAAAAGGCAAGACAGCCCCCGGCACGTATCGGCGGGCGAGCGAGGCGGTATGACGACATATTTCGATGAGGGCGATTCCGCGTCCTTCGAGCAACGGCCGATCCCGGTCGGCGCGCTGATGAACTGGGCCGGCGCGGCGGTATCCTTTCTCCTGATCGTCGGACTGGCGGTCTGGGGCTACAAGCTCCTGGTGCGTGACGTGACCGGCGTCCCCGTGGTGCGCGCGCTGGAAGGGCCGATGCGCATCGCGCCCGAGGATCCGGGCGGCGAACAGGCCGATTATCAAGGGTTTTCGGTGACCCAGGTCGCCGTCGAGGGCGCCGAGGAAACCCCGACCGAGCGGGTCATCCTGGCGCCGCCACCGGTCGCGCTGACCGAGGAGGATCTGCCGGTTGCCGCGCTGATCCCCGACACGCCGTCGACCACGCCCGAGGAAGTCGAAGAGGTGCAGGCCGCGCCGAAATCGGCGATCGAGCTTGCCCTGGCCGAGGCGCTCGGCGAACCGGTCGGCATCGAGACGGTTCAGAACGCGGTGATGACCAGCTCCGACACCGCGCGGGTCCGGATCATTCCCGCCTCCATCGCCGGTGTGGTCGAATCGCCGCGCCCGCCGGCCCGTCCGGCGCGGCTCGAACGCGTCGCCACCGTGCTGAACAACGCGCCGGAACCGGCCCCAGCGCCCTCCGCGATCCCGCCCGCCGCCGACGGCATCGAGATCGCTGCCGCCGAGATCCCGCCCGGCACCCGCCTGGTGCAGCTCGGCGCCTTCCCCAGCGTCGAGGAAGCCCGCAAGGCCTGGGACGCGCTGGAGGTGAAGTTCGGCGACTATCTCGACGGCAAGCTACGCGTGGTGCAGGAGGCCGCCGCCGGCGGCTCCACCTTCTATCGGCTCCGCGCGATGGGCTTCAACGACCTCTCCGACGCCCGCCGCTTCTGCTCGGTCCTCGTGGCCGAGAAGGCGAACTGCATCCCGGTCATCCGCCGCTGACCGGCTGACATGGCGGCCGGCGCGTATATCCTCGGGCCGGCCGGCCCCGTCCTCGCCCCGGACGAGGCCGCGTTCTTCCGCGATGCCGACCCCTGGGGCTTCATCCTCTTCACCCGCAACCTCGAGGCTCCTGATCAAGTCCGGAGCCTGACCGCCGCCCTGCGCGATGCCGTCGGCCGTGACGCGCCGATCCTGATCGACCAGGAAGGCGGCCGCGTCCAACGCCTCCGCCCACCTATGGCCCGCGAATGGCTGCCGCCGCTCGACCAGGTGGCAGCCACCGGCCCGCAGGCTGCCCGCGGACTGTGCCTGCGCTCCCAGATCATCGCGCTGGAGCTCGGCGCGCTCGGCATCGACACGAACTGCACCCCCTGCGCCGATATCGCCGGCCCCGACACGCATCCTTTCCTCAGGAACCGCTGCCTCGGCACCGAGGCGCCCCAGGTCGCCGAGAACGCAAGAGCGGTGATCGACGGCCAACTCATGAACGGCGTCCTCCCGGTCCTGAAGCACATCCCCGGCCACGGCCGCGCCACCAAGGACAGCCACAAGGCGCTCCCGGTGGTTGACGCTTCCGCCGCGACCCTACGCGAAACCGATTTCGCCCCGTTCCGTGCGCTCGCCGAGTTGCCGGTCATGGCCATGACCGCCCACGTCGTCTACACCGCCTTCGATCCCGACCTCCCGGCCACCATCTCGCCGACCATGATCCGCCTGATCCGCGAGGAGATCGGCTTCGATGGCCTCCTGATGACCGACGATCTGTCAATGGAGGCGCTGCCGGGCAGCATCGGCGAGCGCAGCGCCGCCGGCATTGCTGCGGGCTGCGACCTGGCGCTTCATTGCAATGGCGACCGCGCCGAGATGGAAGCCGTCGTTGCCGCCGCCGGCACCCTGTCCGACACTGCCGCGCGCCGCGCCGCCGAGACGCTGACGCTCCGCCGCGCTCCGGCTTCGTCGATTGACAACGAAGCCGCCGTGCTTGAGTACGCTCTGCAGAAGCTGATCGAGGGCGGCGGGAATGACCCCGAGTTCGACAGAGACTGACGCGACGGTGGTTTCGCTCGACGCCCGGCTCGAAGCCGAGGCGCTGATCGTTGATGTCGACGGCTTCGAGGGTCCGCTCGACCTTCTCCTGACGCTCTCGCGCACCCAGAAGGTCGATCTCCGCAAGATCTCGGTCCTCGCACTCGCCGAACAGTATCTCGAATTCATCAAGCAGGCCAAGGAGCTGCGGATCGAACTTGCGGCCGACTACCTGGTCATGGCCGCCTGGCTCGCCTTCCTCAAATCCCGCCTCCTCCTGCCGCCCGATCCCGCCGACGAGGGCCCTTCGGGCGAGGAACTCGCCGCGCATCTGGCTTTCCAACTCGAACGGCTTGAGGCGATGCGCGACGTCGCCGCCCGGCTCATGGCCCGCGACCAGAAGGGCCGCGACTTCTTCGTGCGCGGCGTCCCCGAAGACGTCACCCGCCTGCGCAAGGTGAAATACACCGCGACGCTGCTCGACCTGATGCAGGCCTATGCGCAGATCCGCACCAAGGACGAGTTCCGCCCCTATGTGATGGACCGGGAATCGATCCTCTCGATGGAAGAAGCGCTGGAATCCATGCGCCACGTCATCGGCTTCGCCGGCGAATGGACCTACCTGGCCACCTATCTCCCCGAGGGCTGGCGGCTCGAACCGGCCCGCCGCCGCTCGGCCACCGCGGCAACCTTCGCCGCCGCGCTGGAACTGGTGAAGGCGGGCAAGGCCGAGATCCGCCAGACCGCCAGCTTCGACCCGATCCAGCTCCGGTGCCGCCGCGATGGCTGAGGAGGACGATCTCGCCGATACCGCGCCTGGGGCGGAAGACGACGGGCCCAGCCTCTTCGAGGCCCCGCCGCTCGGTGAACAGGAGCGCATGGTCGAAGCGATCCTCTTCGCCTCGGCCGAGCCGGTCACGGTCGCCGAACTCAACGCGAGGATGCCGCACGGCGCCGATGGCGCGGCGGCGGTGGACCTGCTCCGCAAGCGCTACGAGGGCAGGGGAGTCGCGGTGGTGAAGGTCGGCGAGGCCTGGGCGATCCGCACCGCACCCGATCTCGGCTTCCTGATGCAGAAGGAAACCACCGAGACCCGCAAGCTCTCGCGTGCCGCCATCGAGACGCTGGCCATCGTCGCCTATCACCAGCCGGTGACCCGCGCCGAGATCGAGGAGATCCGCGGCGTCTCGGTCAGCCGCGGCACCATCGACCAGCTTCTCGAACTCGAATGGATCCGCTTCGGCCGCCGCCGCATGACACCGGGCCGCCCGGTGACCTTCGTCGTCACCCAGGAATTCCTCGACCATTTCGGCCTCGAAAGCGCCCGCGACCTGCCGGGCGTCAAGGAGCTCCGCTCGGCGGGACTCCTGGAGAATCGCCCGCCGCCCGGCGAGCCCGCGGAGGGCGACGAGGCCGAGGAACAGGACGAATTGTTCGACGCTTCGGAAAGTTGATGGCCCTCCGCAGGGTTTTTGCCAGCTTGCAACCCTGAGTTGAAACTGGCATCCTTGTAACCTCCAGCGGGAGGGGATCCATGACAGGGTCTGGCCAGAAGGCCAGCGGCGCGCTTGACCGGAACAGGGTCCAGCGCCGCATTCTGGTGCGAGCGAAGGCGTCTGGCGGCGGTCATCGCCGGATCGTCGCGCAATCCATGGCCCTGGCCCGAACCGGGAGGCCCGGCCGATGATCGCGCGGTCGCCGCGCAGGACTCGGGTGCTCGGTGCGCCGACCTTCTCGGTCGACCCCGATGGCAGGATCCGCGCTCTCAACCGCGCCGCCGAGGCCCTGTTCGGCCTCGATGCGGATGCGGTTCGCGGCGATGCGGTCGCCGACTATCTGGACATGTCCGGAAAGGCGGCCCTGCCCTCGACCGAATTCGCGGCGCGCGGCCTCTGGAGCAGTTGCAGCGGCACGCTCCTCCTTGGCCCCTATGCCGGGCATGTCGTTCATTTCCGCACCCGCGGCCTGGTCGATGCCAGCGGGCAATTGAGCCATGTGCTTCTGGTCGGCGAGCCCGGCCCGGGGCTCGGCGAATCGCACCGCGCGCGCAACACTTCGACAGTCACGCGGACGCCCCCCGGGTCCGGGCCGGTGCGTTCGCCCGCTGCAGAATCGGTGCTGCGTGGTGCCTCGGGTAGCAGCCTGCGCCACCGGATCGAACGCCTCGCCGCGGTCGAGGAAGTGCTGTTCGGGGCCGACGGGCCGGTCGGCGCGATGACGGTCTCGGCGATCCTCGGGACGCTGGCGCGCCGGTTCCGCGAACTCGGCGGCCTGCGCGGGGACCGGATCGAATTCTGCGCCGATGCCACGGCGGTCCCGCTCTTTGCGGTGCCCTCGGTGACCCTGGTGCTGCACGAGACGCTCTGGGTGCTCCTGTCCGGACCCGGCAACGCCTCCGGGCGCGATACGGTCCGTATCGTGCTCTGGAGCGACGTGAACGGCAGCTGGCGGCTGATCGCGCGCAGCGTCGGCGACCGTTTGCAAAAGAAGATCACCCCGACGGGCGAACTCGCCGCGTTCATCGGCCATCTGGGCGGGGTACCTCTGCCCGAAGGGTTCTCGGGCGCCGGAATCGCCCTGGCCTTCCCCCCCTTCGGCACCCGCCCGATCCACTGAAGCGCCCCGGGCTCAGCCGCGGAAGTGCTTGGAAAGCTTGAGCCCCTGTCCCTGGTAGTTCGACGCGATTCCGGCGCCGTAAAGCGTCTCGGGCCGCGCGGCCATGCGCTCGTAGACCAGCCGCCCGACCACCTGGCCGTGCTCCAGCACGAACGGCGCCTCGTGGCAGCGCACCTCCAGAACCCCGCGCGAGCCCGCGCCACCGGCCTCGGCCCAGCCGAAGCCCGGATCGAAGAAGCCCGCGTAATGCACCCGGAACTCGCCCACCATCGCCATGTAGGGCGCCATCTCGGCGGCATGGTCGGGCGGGATCGTCACCGCCTCGCGGCTCACCAGGATGTAGAACGCGCCGGGGTCGAGGATGATCCGCCCGGTGGTGGTGCGGACCTCCTCCCAGAACTCGGAGGGCTCGTAGGCGCCAACCCAGTCGAGGTCGATCACCCCGGTATGGGGCTTGGCGCGGTAGCCCACCAGATCGCCCGTCTCGGGGCGAAGATCGACCGAGAACCCCAGGCCTTCCGAGATCACCGCCTCGCCGCTCACCAGGGGGCTCGCCGCGTGCAACGCCGCCAATGCCGCATCGTCCAGCATCGCTTCGCCCTCGCGAAACCGCACCTGGTTCAGCCGCATCCCCGGCCGCACCAGCACCGAGAAGGAGCGCGGACAGATCTCGGCATAGAGCGGCCCGGCATATCCCGGTCGGATCCGGTCGAATTCCGTCCCGCCATCGGTGATCAGCCGCGTCAGAAGGTCGAGCCGCCCGGTCGAGCTCTTGGCATTCGCCACCGCCTGCACGCCCCCGGGCAGCGCCAGCCGCTCCATCAAGGGCACGACGTAGACGCAGCCCTTCTCCAGCACCGCACCGCCCGTGAGGTCGATCTCGTGCATGGTGAACTTGGCCAACCGGTCCGCAACCCTGGCGCCGCGCCCGGCCAGAAAGCTCGCCCGCACCCGGTAGGCGCGGGCCCCCAGCCGGAGGTCGAGCGAGGCGGGCTGCACCTGTCCCTCGGTCAACGGCCGGTCGGACAGGATCGCCCCCGCTTCAGCCAGCGCTTCCAGCGCCTGGGACGGCAGAACTCCGGACATGGCGGCCCCCTTCAAGACAAAACGCCCGCGGTCGCAGGACCGGGGCGTTCGGTGTTGGTCGGGCTAGCAGGACTTGAACCTGCGACCTTCCGTCCCCCAGACGGACGCGCTACCAGGCTGCGCCATAGCCCGACGCCGCCCCTACTTACTGAAATTCCCGGCAGGGACAAGGGGCGAAACCGGCGAAATCAGGCGGAACGGTCGCGAACCGCACGCAGCGCCGCGACCACCTGCTCGATCCGGATCGGATCGCGCGCCAGCTTCGACCGGTCGAGCAGCAGGAGCCGCGCCGCAATTCCCGGAGGCGCGGCATGGGCCTCGTCCTCGTCCTCGGGGTCGGTCTCGGGGACATCGGCGAGGAGCGGGGCAGGCGGGGCCGGTTCGGGCTCCGGCTCGGGTTCGTCTTCCGGCTCGGGTTCGGGGTCGGCCTCGAATCCCGTCAACATGGGCTGCTCCGCCGGCGCCTGTTTCCGCACCGAGCCGAACGACAGCACCGGCGCCTCCTCCGCCTCGGGCTCCGGCGCGGCCGCCTCCTCCGGTGCCGTGCTCTCCTCGGCCCAGGCCGCATCCGCCAGCTCTTCGGGCGCGAGCGGCAGCGCCTCCTCCTCCTCGTCCTCCGGGATCGCCGCGCGGCCCGCCGGCAGGAAGGGCAGGGACATCTCGTCCTCCGCCCCCTCCAGCGCCGCCGCCGGCATCTCGATCGTGCCCTCCATCTCGTGCTCGAGCGGCTGCGAATAGCCCTGGACGTGCTTCACGCCCTCTTCGCGCAACAGCTTCTGAACGCCGCGAATCGTCATCCCCTCGTCATGCAGCAGACGTTTGATCCCGCCGATCAGCCGCATGTCCGCGGGCCGGTAATAGCGCCGCCCGCCGGCGCGCTTCACCGGCTTGATCTGCGCGAATCGGCTCTCCCAGAACCGCAACACATGCGTGGGAATGTCGAGCCACTCGGCAACTTCGGAGATCGTCCGGAACGCGTCCGGGGATTTGTCCATCGGCCTATCGCTTGTTGCCCGCCGCCACGCGATCCTTCATCAGATGCGACGGGCGGAAGGTCAGCACCCGGCGCGGGTGGATCGGCACTTCCTCACCGGTCTTGGGATTCCGTCCGACCCGGGCGGCCTTCTCGCGGACGCTGAAGGTTCCGAAGGAAGAAATCTTGACTTGTTCGCCGGTTGCGAGCGCGTCCGACATGTGCTGGAGCACGCTTTCGACAAGCTGGGCGCTCTCGTTTCGGGAAAGCCCGACGGCCCGGAAGACCGCCTCGCTCAGATCCATCCTCGTCAGAGTCTTCTCGCTCATCCCACTGTCCCCTCCAGACCGTTTCGCCACCATAGGGCCGGGGATTTTTCCGAGTCAATATCAATGGCTTGCCGGGCAGCCTTGAGAGGGCCTACCAGCGGATCACCACCGAGCCCCAGGCGAGGCCGCCGCCGATCGCCTCGGTGACGACAAGCTGCCCCTCGCGGATCTGCCCGCGGGCCATCCCGACCGAAAGCGCCAGCGGGATCGACGCGGCCGAAGTGTTGCCGTGGTCCTGCACCGTCACCACCACCCGGTCCATCGGCACGCCCATCTTCTGCGCGGTGGCCTTGATGATCCTGAGATTGGCCTGGTGCGGCACGATCCAGTCCACATCCGCGCCGGAAAGTCCGATCTTTCCCAAGGCGGTATGCGCCGTTTCCGCAAGCTTCTCGACCGCGTGGCGGAACACCTCGCGGCCCTCCATCCGCAGATGCCCGGTGGTCCCGGTCGAGACGCCGCCATCGACATAGAGAATGTCGCGATGCCGCCCGTCCGAATGGAGATCGACCGAGAGGATGCCGCGATCGGCATTGGTCCCGTCGCCCTCCGCGGCCTCCAGCACCAGCGCGCCCGCGCCGTCGCCGAACAGGACGCAGGTCGCCCGGTCGGTCCAGTCGAGGATCCGGCTGAAGGTCTCGGCGCCGATCACCAGGACCCGGCGCACCTGGCCCGAGACGATCATCGCATTGGCATTCGAAAGCGCGAAGACGAAGCCCGCGCAGACCGCCTGCACGTCGAAGGCAAAGCCCTGATCCATGCCCAGCGCGTCCTGCACCATGGTCGCGGCCGAGGGAAAGGTCAGGTCGGCCGTCGAGGTCGCGACGATCACCGCGTCGATATCCGCCGGCGTCAGCCCCGCCATATCCAGCGCCGCCCGCGCCGCCTTCGCGGCCATCTGCGAGGTGGTTTCCCCCTCCGCGGCGAAGTGCCGGCGCTCGATTCCCGACCGCGACCGGATCCATTCATCCGATGTGTCGACGGATTGTTCGAATTCGGCGTTCGGAACCACCCGCTCGGGAAGGTAATGCCCTACCCCCCGCACCACGGCGCGCGTTGTCATTGTTTTTGTCCGCTCTCATCCTCTGCGTGGAGCGCATCTTGGCGTGCCGCCGGAACCGATGCAACCCGCGCCGCGAGCCGCTCCGCGAAGCGTGACTTCGCAAGCGTGGAGGCAAGCTTGATCGCCGCGGCGACGCCGGTCGCATCTGCCGAGCCATGCGATTTGACGACCGTGCCGTTGAGACCCAGGAACACTCCGCCATTCACCCGGCGCGGGTCGATCCGCTTCTGCAGGCGCTTCAGCGAGGTGATCGCCAGAAGCGCCGCGATCCGTGACAGGGGCGTGGCGCTGAACGCCTCGCGCAGGAAGTCGCGGATGAGCGAGGCGGTGCCCTCGCCGGTCTTCAGCGCGATGTTCCCGGTGAAGCCGTCGGTGACGATCACGTCGACCCGGTCCGAGGGGATATCGCCGCCCTCGACGAAGCCGACGAAATCGAACCCGGCATTCGGCGCCATCCCGGCCACCATGTCATGTGCTTCCTTGAGCTCGGCCCGGCCCTTGTGCTCCTCGGTGCCGAGATTGAGGATGCCCACCCGCGGGTGGTCGATGCCGAGCCCGTTCCTTGCATAGGACATGCCCATCAGCGCGTATTGCACCAGGTCGCGGGCATCGGCCTTGATGTCGGCACCCACGTCGAGCATCACGTTGAACCCGCCCGGATTGCGCGATGGCCAGAGGCAGGCGATCGCCGGTCGGCTCACGCCCTCGATCTTCCTCAGCCGCATCACCGACAGGAGCATCAGGGCGCCGGTATTGCCGCAGGAAACGCAGGCCTGCGCCTCGCCGGTCTTCACCGCCTCCAGCGCCGACCACATCGAGGTGTCCTGGCCGCGCTTCAACACGTCGCGGGGCTTCTCGTCCATCCGGACGGTGCCCGGCACGTCGCGGATCTCGCAGATCCCGTCCAGTCGCCGGCGCGCGACAAGCGGCGCCAGCACCGGCCGGGCGCCATGCAGGAGGAAGCGGATCTCGGGATTCTTGGCGGCAGACTTGGCAAGGCCGGCAACCACGGCTGCCGGCCCCATGTCGCCGCCCATGGCGTCGACCGAAATCACGATCTTTCCGGCTTCGGGCGCTCTCGTCTCAGGCATGGGCGCCTCGAGCCCTCGATCGGGCGGCGCTTACGCCGCGTCTTCGTCGTCGAGGTCGATCTCGTCGGCCTGTGCCACGATCTCGCGGTCATCGTAATGGCCGCAGGCGCCGCAAACGTGATGCGGGCGCTTCAGCTCACCGCAATTCGGGCACTCGGCGGGGTTGCCGGCAACGAGCGAATCGTGCGCGCGGCGCATGTTGCGGCGCGAGCGGGTAACGCGGTTCTGCGGGACGGCCATGTCTCAACCTCGGATCTCGTGGGGGGCCATCCCCCCGGGTTTCACGTGTTCACGGGCCTGATACGCCACCGCGTGGCCCGAGTGCAATCTCTCTTTCTCAGCGAGGCGCGGAACATACTGCGATTCCACCAGTGCGCAAGGTTTTTCTGGCCACCTGTTGCAGGAAGGAAACCGCTGCATCGCGGCTCACTCCTCGCCGCCGCCGAGCTTGTCCTTCAGCGCCGCGAGCCCCGCAAAGGGCCGGGCCTCCTCATCCGACATCGGCGCCACGCCGGGACCGGTGAACCGGCTCTCCTCCAGCGCCGCGCCATCCGCGCGCGGATAGGCCGGCACAGCCAGCGCCAGCGCCTCGGCCAGGATCGCCTCGAGATCGATCACCTCGGGAAGGGGCTCTGCCGCCTCGTCCTCCGGCATCTCCGCCTCGCCCTCGGGCGGGGGCGGCGGCTCGGCCAGGTAATGCCGCTCCACCGGCTCGTCCACCCGCGTCGTCACCGGCACCAGCGTCACCACGCAGGGCTGCACCATCGTCGCGCCCAGCTCCGCCACCAGCCGCCAGTCGCCGCGCCCCACCGGTTCGAGCCGCCCCGCGAACCGCACCTTCCTGAGCGCGTTCAGCCCCAGCTCCGCGGCCAACGCGCCCAGCGTCACCGGATCGGGCGCCAGCGAAAAGGGCAGGGCGCGACCTGCCGGAAGGTCGGCCACGCGGATCCGTGTCGGGCTCTCGCTCTTCCCCATCGGGTGTTCCATTCTTGAACCGCCAAGGCGCGGTGCTATAAGCCGAACACCGAAGCGTGCGATTGGCAAGGGGTGAGAATGGCAAAGGCGATCTGGCTGCGGCTGGCCCCGGCGTTCCTCTGCCTCGTCCTCGTCGCGGGCTGCTCGGCGATCTACCGCAATCACGGCTACATCCCGCCCGAGGAGGATCTGGCGAATATCCTCCCCGGCGTCGATACCCGCGAGACCGTCGCCGCCTCGGTCGGCCGCCCCGGCGTCTCGGGCATCGTCGACAGCTCGGGCTGGTACTATGTCCGCTCGCGCTTCCGCACCTTCGCCTACCAGGCGCCGGAAGAGATCGACCGCCAGGTGCTCGCGATCAGCTTCGACCCCTCGGGCGTCGTCACCAATATCGAGCTCTTCGGCCTCGAACGCGGCCGCATCGTGCCGCTCTCGCGCCGGGTGACCACCGAGAACACCAAGGGCGTCGGCTTCCTGCGCCAGGCCTTCGGCAATCTCGGCCGCTTCGACACCGGCAGCCTGGTCGGCGACGGCGACAGCGGGAACTGACGGGCACGCTCCGCGCAACCGGCTCCCGGGCTTGCTGCCCGCCAGACAGAAGCCGCGAATTCCCCGGACAGGCCCGCGCCGCTCCGGATCGACTGGCTCACCCCTCCGGCTCGAACTCCAGCGCCACGCCGTTGATGCAGTAGCGCAGGCCCGTGGGCTGCGGCCCGTCGTCGAAGACATGGCCCAGATGCGCGTCGCAGCGGTTGCAATGCACCTCGGTTCGCCGCATCCAGAGCGTCCGGTCCTCGCTCTCGCCCACCATCTCGGGGTCGAGCGGCTGGTAGAACGAGGGCCAGCCGGTACCGGAGTCGAACTTGTGCGCCTGGTCGAACAGGGGGGCGCCGCAACAGGTACAGGTGAAGGTTCCGGGCGCCTTCGGAAAGTTGTCATGGGTGCCGGCGCGCTCGGTGCCGTGCCGCCGCGTGACCTTGTAGGCGAGTTCCGAGAGCTCCGCCTTCCACTCCGCCTCCGATTTCATCACCTTGTCCATCGTCCCTCCGTCGCTGTCATGTCGCCCCGGCGTCATGCTTGTATGCGATGCGCCCCGGGACGATATTTAATCCGGGCTTCGGCCCCCGCAATCGGATCGGAGCCCGAATCGGATGATCAGGCTGTCACGTTCGCGCTATCGCGCCCGCTTCGCCGAGACCGGGGCCGATCTCCTCGCCGCGCAGGCGCTCCGTCACCGGGCCTTCATCGAGGGGGGCGGCGCCGCGCCGCGGTCGGACGGCCGTGACGCCGACGGGTTCGACCCGCTCTGCCGCCATGTCCTGATCGAGGAGAAACGCAGCGGCGCGCTGGTGGCCTGTTTCCGGATCCTGCCGCTCGCCGACGGCAGCGCCATCGGCGCGAGCTACTCGGCGCAGTACTACGAGCTTTCGGGCCTTGCCTCCTATCCCGGCCGGATGGTCGAGATGGGCCGGTTCTGCGTGCTCCCGGGCCTTGTCGATCCCGACATCCTGCGCACCGCCTGGGCCGCGATGACCGCCTATGTCGACGCCGAAGGCGTGGCGCTGATCTTCGGCTGCTCCTCGTTCCGCGGCACCGATGGGGCGGCCTATCTCGACGCCTTCGCCATGCTGAAGGACCGGCATCTCGCGCCAAAGCGCTGGCTCCCCAAGGTCAAGGCGCCCGACGTGTTCCGCTTCGCCCGCCGTCTCCGCCGCAAACCGGATGCGAAACGCGCGATGCTCACCATGCCGCCTTTGCTCCGCAGCTACCTCGCCATGGGCGGCTGGGTCTCCGACCACGCCGTGATCGACCGCGACCTCGGCACGCTCCACGTCTTCACCGGCCTCGAGATCGCCGCGATCCCCCCCGCTCGCGCCCGCCTGTTGCGCAGCGTGCTGGGCTGACGCGAGACAAGGTACCCCGAGTCGCCACCTGCCGGCTGTCCCCGCCCGATCAGCGCCGAAGGCGCCGGGCGAGCGCCTGCCCGCCCCACGGGCTGGCGCTCTGGGGACGTCCTGCGCCGAACGATTGTACCGCGGGGTGGTGAGATAAAGTGCCCCGCTCGAGCGTTGCGGCGCCATCCCACGGGCAGGCGCTCGCCCGGCTTCGCGCTCAATCGGTCGTCGGCACCGGCACCGCGCCCGGCATGTCGAACAGCGCGCCCAGATCGCAGCGCGACGCCGCGTTGGCGTTCCGGGGCAGGTCGTCGAGGCTCTTGTCGAGCCCGACCCCGCGCCACGGCGAGGTGGCCCGCCAGCGCTCCACAAACCCCTGGCTGCAACTCCGATACGCCACGCCCGCCCGCGCCGCCACCACGCGCATCTCGTACTCGTAGCGCCCCTCGACCCCGTCGGTGTCGATCAGGACCACCGCTGGCGCCTTGCCGGTCAGCGCGGCGGCGAACAGCGCCTGGTGCAGGCTGTCACGGCTGCCGCTGGACGTGTCGAGCCCCACCTCGATCACATGGGTCGGCGTCTCGCAGTCGATCCGCACCGCCCGCGTCACGCCTAGATTGACGAACTCGTGCCGCACCTCCGTGGCCCCACCGCCGAGAAGCCCGCACAACAGCGCCGTCACCGTAACCTCACCCATGAACACCCCTCGACCCTTCCTTGGCCCGGCGCAGCGTTCACAGCTTCCGGCGCTTGACGCAAGCCCGGCCCCGCGATAGCGCGCCGCCATGGCCGCACCGCTCCTCCAGCTCTCCGACATCGCGCTCACTTTCGGCGGCGATCCCCTGTTCGCCGGGCTCGGCCTCACCGTCCAGCCGGGCGACCGGCTCGCGCTGGTGGGCCGCAACGGCTCGGGCAAATCCACGCTGATGAAGCTGATGGCGGGGCTCGTCGCCGCCGATTCCGGCGCCGTCACGCTGCCTCAGGGCGTCCGCGTCGGCTACATGGAGCAGGATCCCGACCTTTCCGCCCACGCCACCCTCGGCGACTTCGCCGCGAGCGCCCTCGACCCGGGCGAGGAGTACCGCGTCGCGGCCGCCGCCGAAGGGCTCGGCTTCGATCCCGTAACCCCCACCGCCACCGCCTCGGGCGGTGAACGCCGCCGCGCCGCGCTCGCCAAGCTGATGGCGGAAGCCCCCGAACTCATGCTCCTCGACGAGCCCACCAACCATCTCGACATCGGCGCCGTCCTCTGGCTCGAGGAAACCCTCCGCGCCAGCCGCGCCGCCATGGTGCTGATCTCGCACGACCGCGCCTTTCTCCGGGCGCTTGCCAAGGGCACGCTCTGGCTCGACCGCGGCACGCTGCGCCGCCAGGACAAGGGCTACGACGCCTTCGAGGCCTGGCGCGACAAGACCTGGGACGAGGAAGACACCGCCCGCCACAAGCTCGACCGCAAGATCAAGGCCGAGGCCCGCTGGGCGGTCGAGGGAATCTCCGCCCGCCGCACCCGCAACCAGGGCCGCCTGCGCGCGCTGCAATCGCTCCGGGAAGAACGCCGCGACATGATCGCCCGTGCCGGCACCGCCGCCATGGCGCTCGACGCGGGCAAGAAAAGCGGCCGCCTCGTCTCGGAACTCACGAACGTTTCCAAGACCTTCGACGGCAAACTCATTCTCCGCGACGTCTCGCTTCGGCTGATGCGCGGCGACCGGGTCGCGCTGGTCGGTCCGAACGGCGCGGGCAAGACCACGCTTCTGAAGATCCTCACCGGCGAACTTGCCCCGGATACCGGCACGGTGCGCCTTGGCACCGGCCTCGACACCGCGGTCTTCGACCAGTCGCGCGCCGCGCTCGATCCCGACATGTCGCTCTGGGACAGCCTGACCGGCTCGCCCGAGATGCGCGTCTCGGGCCGGGCCGATCAGGTGATGGTGCGCGGCCAGCCGCAGCACGTTGTGGGCTACCTCAAGGATTTCCTGTTCTCCGAAGCCCAGGCCCGCGCCCCCGTCCGGTCGCTCTCGGGCGGCGAAAAGGCGCGGCTCCTCCTGGCGCGCCTGATGGCGCAGCCCTCGAACCTGCTCGTGCTCGACGAACCGACGAACGATCTCGACATCGAGACGCTCGACCTGCTGCAGGAACTGATCGGCGACTATGACGGCACGGTGATCGTGGTCAGCCACGACCGCGATTTCCTCGACCGGGTGGCCACGGCGACGGTGGCGCTCGAGGGCGACGGGCGCGCGGTGCTCTATGCCGGCGGCTGGTCGGATTACCGGGCGCAGCGGGGCGAGGGGGCGGCGAAACCGGCTTCGGCGGCTGCGAAGAAACCCGCGCCGGAGCCCGCGCCGAAACCGCAGGCGAAATCCCGCGCCGAGGGGCTCAGCTTCACCGAGGCGCACCGGCTCAAGGAGCTTCCCGCCCGGATCGCCCGGCTCGAGGCCGAGATCGGCAAGCTCACCCAGCTCCTCGCCGATCCGGAGCTCTTCACTCGCGAGCCCGCCAAGTTCGCCAAGGCCACCGAGGCGCTGGTCGCGCGGCAGGAGGCGCTCTCCGCCGCCGAGGAGGAATGGCTCCTGCTCGAGGAGAAGGCCGAAACCGCCCGATAGGAGCGATAGCTCTCCGTTCGACCCTCCCCCGGGAGAGCGCTTTGGCGATGTCGTGCGCCGCTTGGACGTCGTCCGATGCTTTCGAGATAAACGCTGACCACAAGCGGACCGGCAGCGCCCTCCCAGGCTCGGGCGCGACCCTTTGCTCTCACCGACCCGCACGAGCATGGTTCAGTTCTGAACCAGTGAACGCGACGACCGCCCCTGAGGCACTCATCCCCCGCCCCGACACCCCGCACAGCCGGTGTACGGGTTGTGTACAGGTTGTGTACGGGTTGTGCGCGGCGGATTCTTGCGGTGGCGCGCGGCTCGGAGTAGGCAACGCCATGGTAAAAAAACCCACGAGCGGCCGCGGGCAGCGCGATCTGAAGGTTAAGGTCAAGTCCGCGCGCGGGCGCAAGCTCTCGTCAACCCGCTGGCTCGAGCGGCAATTGAACGACCCCTATGTCAAGCGCGCCAAGGCCGACGGCTATCGGGGCAGGGCGGCCTACAAGATCCTGGAACTCGACGACAAGTTCCGCTTCCTGGTGCCCGGCGCGCGGGTGGTGGATCTGGGCTGCGCCCCCGGGGGCTGGTGTCAGGTCGCGGTCAGCCGCGTGAACGCGCTCGGCGAGAAATCCGGCAAGGCCGTGGGCCGGGTGCTGGGTGTCGATCTTCAGGCCGTGGAGCCGATCGCCGGCGCCGAGATCCACCAGCTCGATTTCCTTGCCGAAGGCGCCGACGACCAGGTCAAGACCTGGCTCGGCGGCCCGGCCGACGTGGTGATGTCCGACATGGCCGCGGCCTCCTCGGGCCACAAGCAGACCGACCATATCCGCATCGTCGCGCTTTGCGAGGCGGCGGCGGAACTGGCCTTCGACGTGCTCGAACCCGGCGGCACCTTCGTCGCCAAGGTTCTTGCCGGTGGCGCCGAGGGCAGCCTGCAGACCCTGCTCAAGCAGCGCTTCGACAGCGTCGCCAACGTGAAGCCGCCCGCGTCGCGCGCCGACAGTTCCGAGAAATTCGTTGTGGCACGGGGCTTTCGCGGCCCTTCCTGATATCGGGTGCGGGGCGGATTCGGACAATTCGCGGCACTATCTCGCGCCCCCCGGATCTGGCGGCTTGACGCGGCGAACCCCTCCCTGAAACAGTGGCGATGACCACGGCGCGTCCGGACCGGCCCGAGGGCGACGGATCTGGGGCTCTAGAAGCCGGAGCGCCCGGTCGGGCAGGACCATGCAGGCAGGCGTCTCCCGGAGGAGGAGGCGGTCTGGCGAAGCCTCGCATCGGGCAGCGGCATCAGGCGCGCGGCGATGGGAGGACCTGCCATGAGAGTTTTCACCGTACTGGGACCCTCGGGGTCCGGAAAGTCGACATTGGTCGAAGCATTGGCGGGCCTCGACGGTCCCGGGAGCGGGGCAACCGCCCAGGTTGGCGGCGTCGGGGTCCGGAACTTCACCTATCTGGGCGAGGACTGGACGGCGCTCGAGGTGCCGGGCGGTGCCGACATGCTGGCGCTCGCGGGGCCCGCGCTCGCCATGAGCGACACCGCCGTGGTCTGCGTGCCCGCCGACGAGGACGCCGCCGTCCTGGCCGCGCCCTATCTGCGGCTCATCGAGGAGGCGGGGATCCCCTGCGATCTCTTCATTAACCGCGTCGACGCCATGACCGGCCGGGTGCGTGACATCGTTGCCGCACTCCAGGCCTATTGCAGCCACCACATCGTCCTCCGCCAGGTCCCGATCCGTGACGGCACCACCATCACCGGCGCCGTCGACCTCATCTCCGAACGCGCCTGGCAATACCGCGAAGGCGCGCCCTCGGCGCTCATCGAACTGCCGTCCGAGATGGCCGGGCGGGAGCGGGAGGCGCGGTCGGAGTTGTTGGAATCCCTGGCGGATTTCGACGATCATCTGCTCGAGCAGCTGATCGAGGACCAGACGCCGATGACCGACGAGATCTTCGAGGTCGCGACCAAGGTGCTGCAGCATTCCGACCTCGTCTCCGCCTTTCTCGGCGCCGCCAGCCACGGCAATGGCGTCACCCGGCTGATGAAATCCCTCCGCCACGAGGCGCCCGGCCCCGAGGCGCTCGCCGAACGTGTCGGCGGGGGCACGCTCGCCATCTCCGGCCCCGCCGATATCCGCAAGCATCTCGGCAAGGTCGTCCTTCTCCGGGCCCTCGGTGCCGGGCTGTCCACCGCCGCACCGCTCGGCGGCGAGACCCTCGGCGCGCTGACCGGCATCGACGGCAAGACCCCGGTGAAATCCGTGGCTCCCGGCGAGATCGGCCTCGCCGCGAAATCGGACCACCTGATGCCCGCCTGCACCTGGACCGCGACCGGCTCCGCCGAGCTCCCGCCCTGGACCGTGCCGCGCCCGCCGATGGTGCGGCAGATCATCCGCGCCGCGAACGACCGCGACGACGTGCGGCTGTCCACCGCGCTCGGCAAGCTCCAGGGCATCGACCACGGTCTCGCGGTCGCGCAGGACGAGACCACAGGCAACGCGATCTTGGCCGCGCAGGGGCCGCTCCACGCCCGGCAGGTGGTGCAGCGCCTCGCGGAGGATTTCGGCATCGAGACCGTCCAGGCCCCGGTGCCGCCGGCGTTCCGCGAGACCGTCACCCGCGCGATCGAGCACCACCACCGTCACCGCAAGCAATCGGGCGGGGCAGGGCAGTTCGCCGACGTTGTCATCGCGGTTGGCCCCGAGCCGCGCGGGGCAGGGTTCCGCTTCGAGGAAGTGGTCAAGGGCGGCGCGGTGCCGCGGAACTACATTCCCTCGGTCGAGGCCGGGGCGGTGGACGGTCTAGCCGAGGGGCCGAACGGATACCCGGTGGTCGATGTCCACGTGACCCTGAAGGACGGCAAGCACCATGCGGTGGATTCGTCGGACTATGCCTTCCGCACGGCCGGCCGGAACGCGGTGAAGGAAGCCTTGCAGCAGGTCGGGACGATCGTCCTGCAGCCGATCCTCAAGGTGGAGATCCACGTGCCCTCGCTTTTCGCCGGCGGGCTGGTGCCTACGGTAAGCGGACATCGCGGTCAGGTCCTCGGCTTCGAGGCGCATCCGACCGCGGCAGGCTGGGACGTGTTCTCGGCGCTGATTCCGGCGGCGGCGCTCGACGAGCTCCTGCGCGCGCTCGGCGGCGGCACCCGCGGAACGGCCTGGCTCTCGGCCGAGTTCGACCATTTCGAGGAGGCCGGGAGCAAGGACGTCCTCCGCGCCGAGGAAAACGCGGCCGCTGTGGGCTGACGCTGACGATACGGGTGCCCCGCGCCGGTCGCCGCAATGGACCGGCGCGGGGTTTCGTGCCGGCCACGCGCTGGCGCTTCCGGCCGCTCCTGGCAAAGGTTATGCGGTCCTGATCGACATCCCGGTTCAGTACACCTGTGTCGTCGGCGAAGACCGTTTCTGCGCTTGCGCGACTGCCGCGGCCACACTGCTGTCTTCCTCGGCGCGCTGTAAAGCCGGGGAATGGTCCGGGTCGGCGGTTTCATTCTCGCGGCGGTCCGCTATCTCATCGGCGGCGAGGAAGTGCCGTGGGGGCAGCGGATCCTGCACTTTCGGACCCCTGAATTCCTAATGGAAATCAACCTCCAGGGCGAAACGACGATCCACAGTTTCGGCGCCTTTCAATGCACGCCCTTTCACATGATCGCCGGGATCGGGATGCTCGTCCCGGCCGTGGCGGCGCTGTTTCCGCGGCTCCTGGGGCCGCTCGCCGCGCTGGAGCCCGAGCCCTTGCGGCCGCTCCGAGCCGCGTCGCCATTGCCGGCACCGGTGGCTCTGGTAGCCTGGGGCTCGACATGCGCTTTTCGCGCCCGGATGTCCGGCGTTACACCACGCGCGCTGCGCGAGTTTCCCGCGGCGGGGTTCTTGCCCGGTCTTTGGGGATCCCCGACCATCTCGAGGCGTCGCGACTGACGGAAGACGACTTCTTGGCAGGGCGCGGGGACCTGCGACTGGCAACCATGCAGAACGCCGAATGACGCTCCGGCCGTTTCCAGCCTCGACACGCGAAGCATCCGTGGCGCACACACCGCCAACGCCCCCATGGAGGGGGATGCACCTGAAGGAAAGTGGCGGAGAGACAGGGATTCGAACCCTGGGTGGACTTGCGCCCACAACGGTTTTCGAGACCGCCCCGTTCGACCACTCCGGCACCTCTCCGCGAAGGGTCCGGCGCGATGTAGGGGATCGGCGCATCCCTTGCAACCACTTTCGGCGCGCCCGACCGACAACAATGCGCGGCCCTTGGAAACCGGGCGCGGGAAGAGTAGTTTCAGGACGATCCGACGCGAAGGAAGTTCCATGCGCCCGCTTTTCCTTGCCGCCATCCTCGGCCTCGCCGTCCAGCCGGCCGGCGCCGCAACCCGTGAGGAAACCGAGGAACTCGCCGCCGCGCTGGGGTTGCCGCAGATCATCGAGGTGATGCGCGCCGAGGGACTCGACTACGGCTCCGACATGGAGGACCAGATGTTCCCCGGCAAGGGCGGCAAGGCCTGGCGTGCCAGGGTCGACACGATCTACGACCCGGCGATGATGCAGGCCACAGTGGTGAACGCGATGGTCGAGGGGCTGGCCGAGACGGAAATCGACGATCTCCTCGCCTTCTTCTCCTCGGAGCGGGGCCGCGAGATCATCGCCTACGAGGTCAGCGCCCGTTCCGCGCTGATGGATTCGGACATCGAGGAGGCCGCCCGGCAGCGCTTTCTCGAGATCCGCGCCGAGGATCCCGATGCGCTCGGCCTGATCGAACGCTTCGTCCAGGTCAACGACCTCGTGGATTCGAACGTCATGGGCGCGATGAACTCGAACTACGCCTTCTACCAGGGCCTGATGGCGGGCGGTGCATTCGACGGCTCTCTGACCGACAGCGACGTTGTGGCAGATGTCTGGGCGCAGGAGGACGAGATCCGGTCCGAGACAGATCTCTGGGTGCATTCCTATCTGGCGATGGCCTACCAGCCGCTCGCCGACGCCGATCTCGAGGCCTATATCGCGATCAGCGAGACCCCGGCCGGCCAGGCGCTCAACCGCGCGCTCTTCGAGGGGTTCGACGAGATGTATGTCGCGATCAGCCGCGCGCTCGGCGTCTCGGCGGCCGGTTTCATGGCCGGCGAGGACATCTGATCCCCGCCGCTCGCGCGTTCGGAAAGTTGGTGGGCGACCCTGGAATCGAACCAGGCGTGAGTCGCCTCGAGGGAGTTACAGTCCCCTGCCACACCTTGCGGCCTGTCGCCCACGGAGGCGTGGGATAGACGTCGCCCGAATGCCCGTCAACCGCAAATTCCGCTTTCGGCTTGCGGAGGATACGGTGCCCTGCGCAAGGTGCCGCGCGGAACGGAGCGGGTCGATGAAAAAGCCGAAATGGGTGATCGAGAAGGAACAGGCGCGGCGCAAGTCGGCGGCAGAGACGGTGTGGCTGTTCGGGCTGCACGCGGTGCGCGACGCGCTGGCCAATCCGCGCCGCGAGAAGCTCCGCCTGGTGGTCACCCAGAACGCGCTCGACCGGCTGGGAGAGGCGGTGGGGCTGGCCGGGATCGCGCCCGAAACCGCCGATCCGCGCCGGTTTCCGGTGCCGCTCGACCCGGGTTCGGTGCACCAGGGGGCGGCGCTCGAGGTGAAGCCGCTCGCCTGGGGGGCGCTGGAAGAGGTCGTGCTGCGCGAGGGTGTGGCGCCGCTGGTGGTTTGTCTCGACCGGGTGACGGACCCGCACAATGTGGGCGCAATCCTGCGCTCGGCCGAAGTGTTCGGCGCCGCCGCGCTCATCGCCCCCGCGCGCCATTCCGCGCCGGAGACCGGGGCGCTGGCGAAATCGGCCTCCGGCGCGCTGGAGCGCCAGCCCTATCTCAGGGTCGCGAATCTCTCGCGGGCGATGGAGGAGCTGAAGGCCATGGGCTTCACGCTCCTCGGTCTCGCTGGGGAGGCGGATGAGACGCTGGAGCAGGGGCTCGCTGCGGCCGGGCCCGGACCGCTCGCGCTGGTGCTCGGCGCCGAGGGGCCGGGGCTCCGCGACAAGACGCGGACCACCTGCGACCGGCTGGTCCGGATCGACCCGGCGGGCGAATTCGGCTCGCTCAACGTCTCGAACGCCGCGGCCGTCGCGCTCTACGCGGCCGGGCGGCGCTGAGGGTTTTTCGGTTATCGAAGTGGCGCCCGGCGCGCCCCCGGTGGAGAATTCTGTGGATAACTCCGCCGTTTCATCAAGATGAACGGCGCGTTTACCAGCCGTTCACGAATTCGAAAGAAGCTCTTTCATAGGCGTTCCGAACGCCTAAATGTACCTCGTGGATGCGCATTCGGAACTTGCGTATCCCACTTCACTGTCCCTCGTTCCGCGACTCGCGCCCGGGCTTCGCTTCGGGCGCGTTTTTTGTCCGGAAAGCCGTGGAAAATCAGGTGCGTGACGCCTTTTCGGCAATGCCAGAAACACCCTCGCGGCGCTCCAGCTCTTTCAGTACGTCGGCCAGCGACACATCGCGCGCGGCCAGCATGACAAGGAGGTGGTAGAGCACGTCCGCCGCCTCCGCGGTCAGCCGCGCCCGGTCGCCCTTCACCGCCTCGATCACCGCTTCCACCGCCTCCTCGCCGAACTTCTCGGCGCATTTCTCCGGCCCCTTGGCAAGGAGCTTCGCCGTCCAGGAGGTCTCGGGATCCGTTCCCTTGCGCGCGGCGATCACCGCCGCCAGCCGTTCGAGCGCGCTCATGTCAGCCTCACCGGGATACCCGCCGCGGCCATGTGCGTCTTTGCCTCGCGGATCGTGAAATCGCCGAAATGGAAGATCGAGGCGGCGAGCACGGCCGAGGCGTGGCCCTCGGTCACCCCCTCGACCAGGTGATCGAGCGTGCCGACGCCGCCAGAGGTGATCACCGGCACCGGCACCGCGTCGGCGATGGCGCGGGTGAGCGGCAGGTTGAAGCCGGCGCGGGTTCCGTCGCGGTCCATCGAGGTCAGGAGGATCTCGCCCGCGCCCTTTTCGGCGACTGTCCGCGCGAATTCCACCGCGTCGATCCCGGTGGGCTTGCGGCCGCCATGGGTGAAGATCTCCCAGCGCCCCGGCTCCACCGTCTTGGCGTCGATCGCCACGACGATGCATTGCGACCCGAACCGGTCGGCGGCGCGGGCCACGACGTCGGGGTCGGCCACGGCGGCGGAGTTGAAGCTCACCTTGTCGGCGCCCGCCAGGAGCAGGTTGCGCACATCCTCCACCGTCCGCACGCCGCCGCCGATGGTCAGCGGCATGAAGCATTGTTCGGCGGTGCGGGTGGCCAGATCGTACATCGTGCCGCGGTTTTCATGCGTGGCGTGGATGTCGAGGAAACAGAGCTCGTCGGCGCCCGCGGCGTCATAGGCGCGCGCGCTCTCCACAGGGTCGCCGGCATCGACCAGATCGACGAAATTCACGCCCTTGACCACGCGCCCGTCGGCCACGTCGAGACAGGGGATGATGCGGGTCTTCAGCATGGGGCCGGGTTTAGCAGCAGGACGGGGCAGGGGGCCAGCACCGATTGCGCGCCCTTGAAGCGAAACCCGTTTCGCCCCAGAACGTCCCGATGAGCGTGACCTTCCGTGCGGTTTCCGAAGACGATCCCGGCCCGAAATGGGCGGCGCTGTTCCGGGGGTACTGGCCCGCCTACAGCGCTTGGTGGGCGCGGGAAGGGGTGGCGGCGCGACCGACCTATCTCGACTGCCGCCGCGCGATCCGGGAGCACATGCCGGAGATCGCCGGGCTTTATGACGACCTCGCCGAGCTTGCCGGGGGCGGCGACCGCGAGGCGCGGTTTCTCTCGTTCTTCTGCCCGCCGCGCTATCTGGCCGGGTGCAGCCAGGCGATCTGGCCGGGCGACGAGCCCCTGATGGTGCGGAACTACGATTACCACCCGCGCGCCTTTGACGCGGTAGTGTTGAAGACCCGCTGGCAGGGGCGCGGGGTGATCGGCACCTCGGACGGGCTCTTCGGCCTGGTCGACGGGATCAACGACCAGGGGCTCGCGCTGTCGCTGACTTTCGGCGGGCGGCGCGAGATCGGCGAGGGCTTCGGCGTGCCCCTGATCCTCCGCTACATCCTGCAGACCTGCGCGACCGCCGGGGAGGCGGGTGCGGTCCTGAGCCGGATTCCCTGCCACATGAGCTACAACGTCACCGCGCTCGACGCGGAGCGGCATTTTCTGACGGCCTATCTCGCGCCCGACCGGCCGGCGGTCCTGACCCATGCGGCGGTGGCCACCAACCACCAGGAACGGGTGGAATGGTCGAGCCACGCGCGGTTCACCGCCACTGTCGAGCGCGAACGCTACCTCCTCCAGCGTCTCACGCTCCACCCGGAAACGCAGGAGCGGTTCATCGGCGCCTTCCTCCGCCCGCCACTCTACTCCACGGCGTTCTCCAAGGGCTTCGGCACGCTCTACACGGCTGCCTACAGGCCGCGCGAACGGGCTCTCGAACTGGCCTGGCCTGGCCGGGTCTGGCGCAAGAGCTTCGAGAGGTTCGACGAAGACAGCGTCTCCGTCGCCTTCCCGGGTGTCGGCAGCGACGCCGCGCCCTGACGGGCTGGCGATGCGCGCCGATCAGGCTATCATGTCCGGAAGCCGCGAAAGGACGCCATGGCCGCCCCCGATCCGACCGGACTGATTGCCTGCCCGACCTGCGACGCGCTCTACCGCGAGCGGCGGATCGGTGCTGACGAGGTGGCGCGGTGCCGGCGCTGCGGCACGGTGCTGGCGGCGCCGCAATCCGGGGCGATGACGCGGATCACCATGCTTGCCGGCGCCGCGCTCGTTCTGATGGTCGCCGCCGTGTCCTTCCCGTTTCTCGAGCTCAGCGAGATGGGCCTCCAGCAGCGGAGCTCGGTGGTCGACGCGATCCTCGCCTTCTCCGACGGGCGGACGGCGCCCCTGTCGCTCGCGCTGGCGCTCCTGATCGTGCTCCTGCCCGCGGCGCGGCTCCTGGCGCTGCTCTACACGCTCGGCCCGATGGCGCTCGGCTGGCAACCGTGGCGGCACGCCGCGCTGGCCTTCCGCTGGGCCGAGAAAATGCGCCCCTGGGCCATGGCCGAGGTGTTCATCGTCGGCGTCGCGGTGGCCCTGGTGAAGGTCGCGGGCCTTGCCACGGTCACGCTCGGGCCGGCCTTCTGGGCGTTCTGCCTCCTCGTTCTCATCACGGTCCGCAAGGACAGCATCATGTGCAGGCTCACGGTTTGGAAGACGCTCTCGGAACGCCACGCCTCCTGACCGCCCGCGATGCGGGTCTCCTCGGCTGCCGCGCCTGCGGGCGGGTCAGCGCGGCGGGCACCGGTGCCTGCGCGCGCTGCGGCGCGCGTCTCGCGTCGCGCGACCCGACCAGCCTGCAGAGGGTCTGGGCCTGGTGGCTTGCCGGGCTCATCGCCTACATCCCCGCCAATCTCTACCCCATGCTCCTCACCTCGAGGTTCGGGCATGTGCGCGAGAACACCATCATCGGCGGCGCCCTCGACCTCGCCCATCACGGCGATTACGGCGTCGCGGCCATCGTCTTCGCCGCAAGTGTCCTGATCCCGGTCGGCAAGTTCCTCGCCATCGCCTATCTCGCGCTCTCGCTGAAGCTCCCCACCGCGCTCGGCAGGCATGGCCGCCACCGGCTCCACGAGGTCGTCGAATTCATCGGCCGCTGGTCGATGATCGACGTCTTCGTCGTGGCGATCCTCTCGGCCCTGGTGCAGTTCGGCTTTGCCGCGACGATCAATCCCGGCATCGCGGCCGCCACCTTCGCGCTCTCGGTTGCCTTCACCATGCTTTCGGCGCAGAGCTTCGACCCGCGCCTGATCTGGGACGCCGAGGAGCGAGACAGCCGATGACCGAGCCGACCGGCCCCGCGGACTATGCGATCGAGGAACGGCGTCGGTCGTTCTGGCGCAACCTCTCGCCGGTCTGGCTGGTGCCGATTCTGGCCATCGCCGTCTCGCTCGTCATCGCCTGGCAGGCCTATTCCGAGCGCGGTGTCGAGGTCGAGATCAGTTTTCCAAACGCCGCGGGCGTCGTCGCGGGCGAGACCACGATCCGTTACCGCGACGTGGCGATCGGCACCGTCGAGAAAGTGGGCTTTTCCGAAGGGCTCTCGGAAGTGCGCGTCACGGCCCGGATCGACAAGGAGGTCGCGCCCTATCTCGATGAGGATGCCGCGTTCTGGGTGGTCCGACCCGAGGTCAGCGCACGCGGGATCACAGGGCTGAACACGGTCCTTTCGGGCGTCTACATCGAGGGCGACTGGGACGGGACGCCAGGCGCCGCGAAGGTCCGCTTCGAGGGGCTCGAACGCGCGCCGCTGACCCGGCCGGGCCGCCCGGGCACCAAGATCACGCTCCGGACCGAGGACGCCCGCCAGATCAGCGCCGGGGCGCCGATCCTGTTTCGTGGCATCGAGGTGGGCGTGCTCGAGGCGCCACGGCTGACGCTGAACGGCAATTCCATCGTGGTGGACGGCTTCATCGATGCGCCGCATGACCGGCGTCTGGACACCGCGACGCGGTTCTGGGACGCCTCCGGCTTTTCCGTCTCGTTCGGCGCGGGCGGGCTCTCGCTCGATGTCGACAGCCTGTCCTCGCTGGTCTCGGGCGGGCTCGTCTTCGACTCGATCTACGAGGGCGGCGAGCCGATCGGGCCGGGCTACGTCTTCGAGATCTATCCCGACGAGGCCACCGCGCGGCGCACCGCCTTTGCCCGCGCCATCGCCGATCCCGTGAGCCTCTCGGTCGCGTTCACTGAATCGGTCGACGGGCTCCTGCCGGGCGCGGATGTGCGCTATGGCGGCCTCCGGGTGGGGCAGGTGGGCAGCATCTCCGCCCGGATCGAAGAGGGTCGCGGCGGCCCGGCGGTGCAACTCGTGGCGAAACTCGATATCGACCCGGTGTTGCTCGGCCTCTCCGGCAGCGCCGGAAAGGAGGGTAGCTACGATTTCTTCGAGAACGCGGTGGCGCATGGGCTCCGCGCCCGGCTCGCCACCGAAAGCCTGCTCTCGGGCAGCCTCGTCGTGGAACTCGCCGAGGTGCCCGATGCCGCGCGCGCCGCCTTCGACCGGACCAGCGAGCCCTATCCGACCCTGCCGAGCGCGCCCTCGAACCTGCCCGACTTCACCGCAACGGCGGAAGGCGTGCTCGAGCGGATCAACGAACTCCCGATCGAGGAAGTGCTCGAGCAGGCGGTCCGGACGATGCGCAGCATCGAGGCGTTCGCCGCCGATGACGGGCTGCGCGAGGTGCCCGGTGCCGCCGCCGCGCTGATCGGGGAGGCGCGCGCGCTGGTCGCCGATCCCGAAACGCGGGCGATCCCGGGCGAGATCCGGGCGGCGGTGGCCGAACTTCGGGGCGTGGTGGCGGGGCTCGAGGAAAGCAGGGCCGTGGAGCGTCTGAGCGCCGCGCTGGAATCGGCCGACCTGGTGGCGCGGAACCTCGCCGAGGCTTCCGGGCAGGTGCCCGCCCTGGTCGAGGAATTGCGCGCGGTGGCCGCCAAGGCGAACAGCCTGCCGGCGGAAGACCTGATGGCGGCGGCGACCCGGCTGCTCGACAGCGCCGACGCGCTGATCGGAACCGAGGGCGCGCGCGACCTGCCGCCGGCGCTCGCCGGCGCGCTCGCAGAGATCCGCACGACGCTCGCCGCGCTCAACGCGGGCGACGTGGTGGCGAATGCCAACGCGACGATGGAATCGGCCCGCGACGCCGCCGATTCCGTCGCGGCCGCGGCGGAGGGCCTGCCCGCGCTTTCGGCCCGGCTCGAAGCGCTCGTCGCCCGCAGCGAAGCGCTGATCGGTGCCTATGGCGACCGTTCCTCGTTCAATTCCGAGACTCTGTCGGCGCTGCGTGAGATCAAGGACGCGGCCCGCGCCGTGTCGCAACTGGCGCGCGCGCTGGAACGCAACCCGAATTCGATCATCCTGGGACGCTGAAATGACCCGACAAGCCTTTTTCCTGGTTGTGCTGCTGGCCGCCTGCAGCGGCGCCGATGAGCCGCGTTTCCGGATCGAACCCGCACCTATCTCGGCGCGGATGCGGATCGCGGCGGGCACCATCGAGCTGCGTGAGGTGACGCTGCCGGCCTATGCCGCCGAACCCGCGATTCTGGCCGAGTGCACCGATGGCGCGCTCTATCCGCATGGCAATGGCCTCTGGGCCGACGATCCGGCGCAGGGCGTGACCTCGGCGCTGGTGACGGCGCTTTCGGCGCGGACGAACGCCACTGTGGCGGCCGAGCCCTGGCCGCTGACCGATCCGGCGCAGGTGCGGCTCGATGTGCGGGTGGCGCAGTTCTATGCCCGGTCCGACGGGTCGTTCGAGATGGCGGGGCAATTCGCCGTCGCCTCGCCCGACCGGGTGGTGCGCGAGTTCATCCGGAGCTTCGAGATCCGGGTGCCGATACGGGGCGAGGCGCCGGGCGCGCTGGCCGCGGCGCAGGGGGAAGCGATCTCCGAACTCGCGACTCTGATCGCGACGGCACTGCGTTAGGAGGCGCCCGTATCCTGTTGAAATTGAAATAACTCCGGAGGATCCGCGCGGATCACGCCGGTTGCGCCTCACGGGCGAGGTCCGGAAAGAGCGCGGCGAGGCCCTCGGCGGTGGCCGGCGCGGTGCCGCGCTCAGTCACAAGGCCGGTCACGAGGCGGTTCGGTGTCACGTCGAAGGCCGGGTTGCCTGTGCCGGTGCCGGCGGGCGTGACCCGGACGGTGCCGATTCCCGCCGGGGTCTGACCCTGGATATCGCTGATCTCGCCGCCGTCGCGCTCCTCGATGGGGATCGCGGCGAGGCCGTCCTCGACGGTCCAGTCGATGGTCGGCGAGGGCAGCGCGACGAAGAAGGGGACGCCGTTGTCGTGGGCGGCGAGGGCCTTCAGGTAGGTGCCGATCTTGTTGCAGACATCGCCCCGCCGGGTGGTGCGGTCAGTGCCGGTGATGACCATGTCGACGAGACCGTGCTGCATCAGGTGTCCGCCTGCATTATCAACGACATAGGTGTGGGGAATGCCATGGCTGCCGAGCTCCCAGGCGGTGAGCGCGCCCTGGTTGCGGGGGCGGGTCTCGTCGACCCAGACATGGACCGGGATGCCCGCCTCGTGGGCCTGGTAGATCGGCGAGGTGGCGGTGCCCCAGTCGACCGTGGCGAGCCAGCCGGCGTTGCAATGGGTGAGGATGTTCACCGGCGCGCCGGCGGGTTTCGTGGCGGCGATCTCGCGGATGATCTCCAGGCCATGCACGCCGATCATGCGGTTGATTTCAACATCCTCGTCGGCGATCTCATGGGCGAGCCTGAGCGCGGCCTCGGCGCGGGCGGCCTCCGGAAGCGGTGCGAGGCGGGCGATCACGCGGTCGAGCGCCCACCTGAGATTCACCGCAGTAGGTCTTGTTTCATATAGATATTTCCGAGCCTTCGATAGCGCGCCATCGGTCGGATCGAGCCGCGCCGCAAGCGCCATCCCATAGGCCGCGGTGGCGCCGATCAGCGGCGCGCCGCGGACGCGCATCTCGGAGATCGCGGCGGCGAAGGCCTCGAGGGTGGGGAGGGTGTCGATGCGGAATTCGTGGGGCAGCCAGCGCTGGTCGATGATGGTGAGAACCTGCTTTTCCGCGTCCCACCAGAGCGAACGGTAATGCGTGCCGTCGACCTTCATTTCCGCGTCTCCCGCCTGATTTGCCTGCCGCCGAGGCTGCGGGGATCTGGCCCGGCGCGCAAGCGTTGCATCGGCTGCGAGACTGACCGTACCGCGTGGTTAACGGGTAAAACGGGCACTCGCGGGGCCTGCACAACCTGTACACAGCCCGTACACAACCTGTACACCGGCGGTGCAGCGGAAGCAGGCAGCCGAACCGGTCAAGCCTGCGTCCTTTGCGAGAGAATCCGGGCGCCGGCGCGCCGCCTCAGGCGGCCGCGCGCTGGTTCTGGAGGAGCCGGGTGCTGACCGTGTCGGCGACGGCGCCGATCTCGGCCGTCATCATGCCGAGCTGGTCGGCGATCAGCGCCACCAGAAGATCGACCCGTTCGATCTCGCAGGCGCCGCTCTCGATGGCGCGGGCCGCGGAGGAGGGTTTCTGGAGCCCGGTCGCCGCCTTGGCGTATTTGATGAAGGGCACGAGATCGGCCTCGTCGGCGCCGAGCCGCATCACCACGGCCGAGACGCTCTCATAGATCGCCTGCGACCGCTTCACGTCGCCATGGACCGCATCGCGGATCGGCTGCGCGCCCTCGGGGAGGACGCAGCGGTAATTGCCGGTGAGCAGCATGCTCCACTTGGCGAAGGGCACGAAAAGCG
Source organism: Paracoccaceae bacterium (assembly GCA_003605175.1). Classification (GTDB taxonomy): domain Bacteria; phylum Pseudomonadota; class Alphaproteobacteria; order Rhodobacterales; family Rhodobacteraceae; genus Ovoidimarina. Next base: position 296,612 of record QWDA01000002.1, read on the forward strand.
AATCGTGGACGCGCAGCTTGACCGGCACGTCCTTGCCGTCGACGCGCACCGCCTCGATGTCGTCGGCGAGCGTGTTGAGGATCGCGTTATGCGCCTCGGAGGCGAAGGGCGCGGATTTGAAATTGGTGGGCAGGCCGACATGGAGCACGTTCGCGCCGGTATCGGGCAGGCGGAACGCCTGCGGGTCGGGTGAGCAGAGCGTGACATTACCCGGGGTGAAGCCGGACCAGGCCTCGGGGCAGTTGAAGCTGCCTTTCAGAAGGCTCGCGTCGAGCCCCTCGATCCGCTCGAGATAGGGCAGGGGCGGCATGTTCATGATCGAGAGGCAGGGCAGGCCCGAAGGGGCGATCCGCTGCATCAGCGCCATGATCTCCTCGGTGCCGTATTGCGGTTCGGACATCGCCAGCGCGACCATGTCGTAGCGCGACAGGTCGACATCGTCGGGCGCGACGGCATCGAGCGTGCCGGGCAGTTCGCCCGATTTGAAGGCACGGTGCGTGTCCTCGTCGCGCAGCTTGATCCGGACCTCGGTGCCCTCGTCATTGATGAGGCGCGCGGTCTTGTCGCGGCAGACCAGCGTGACATCGTGCCCGGCCATCAGGAGCTTGGTGCCCAGAAGCGATCCGTAGGAAGCCCCGAGAATCAGTACGCGATAGGTCATGATCTTCCTCCGAATCGTTCCAGGGCGCGCGACGGCACGCCCGTTTCATTGCGCAATATAGTTGCTTGCGAGGGCGCGGCGAGCTAATTGGTGCAAATGTGTAACGTTTGAGTTTCAATCGGCGCCGAGTTTGTAATATTGTAAATTACAGGACCGGAGGCGGCGCATGGCAAAGACGTTCATCGGCCCGAAGCTCCGGCGGTTGCGCCACGAGCACGGGCAGACACAGGCCGAGATGGCCGAGGCCCTGGGGTTGAGCACGTCCTATGTGAACCTGCTCGAGAACAACCAGCGGTCGCTATCGGTGAGCGTGCTGACGACGATCGCCGAGACCTATGACGTGGACTGGCGCGAGCTGACCGCCGACGACAGCGCCGAGCGGATGGTCGAGCTGCGGAGCGCGATGAAGGATCCGATCTTCGGCGAGGGCGCGCCGGACCTGCAGGAATGCCGCGCCGCGCTCGACCATGCGCCGCGGCTGGTGGAGCGGTTTCTCTACCTCTACCAGGCACATCAGGCGGCGCTGGACCGGGTGATGCGGCTGTCGGCGACGCTGGGGCGCGAGGATCTGGTCCATGCCTCGCCCGAGGCGGTGATCCACGATTACTTCCGCGACCGGGGGAACTATTTTCCCGAGCTGGAGGAGGCGGCGGAACGCTCCCGCGAGGCCCATCCGACGCAGCCCGAGGAGCACTTCACCGCGCTGAAGGCCCGGCTCCGGAACGATCACGGGATCGCGGTCACGGTGCTGCCGATCGACGCGATGAACGAGGCGCTCCGGCATTACGACATGGATGCGCGGAAGATCCTGTTGAGCCAGGCGCTGGACGCGCCGAACCGGTGTTTCCAGCTCGCCCATGTGCTGGGGCTGGTGGAGTGCCGTGAGCTGTTTGACCGGCGGGTCGCCGAGAGCGGGATAAGGCAGGGCGCGGCGGCGGCGCGGCTCAGGGTCGAGCTCGCCAACTATTTCGCGGCGGCCTATCTGATGCCGTACCGGGCGTTCTACGAGGCGGCGGAGGCGAGCCGCTACGATCTCGACCGGATCGCGACGGCGTTCTCGGTGTCGTTCGAGCAGGTCTGTCACCGGCTGACCACGCTTGGGCGCGAGGATGCAAGAGGGGTGCCGTTCTTCTTCCTGCGGATGGACCGGGCCGGGAACGTGACGAAGAGGTTCAACGCCACTTCGTTCACGCTGGCGGAATTCGGCGGGTCCTGCCCGGTCTGGAACGTGCACACGGCGTTCTACGCGCCGGGGGTGATCCTGCCGCAATTCGTCGAGCTGCCGGACGGGAGCCGGTATTTCACGGTGAGCCGGACGGTGCATCGGCCGGTGTTTTCCTGGGACACGCAGGATAGGCGGCTGACCCTGGCCTTGGGATGCGAGCTGCGCCATGCCGGGCGGATCGGTTATGCGTCGAAGTACAATCTCGACGATGCGGGGCTGTTCGCGCAGATCGGGATCAACTGCCAGCTCTGCCCGCGCCCGGCCTGTTCGCAGCGGGCGCATCAGCCGGTGTTCATGGACCTGCCGCTGGACGCGCACCGGCGGGGGAGCAACCGGTACGAGAGCTGAGCGGGGGAAGGTGTCGCCCCCTCCGCCCGAACAGCGTCGAAGGCGCCGGGCGAGCGCCTGCCCGTCCCGGCGGGCTGGCGCTCTGGTGACGTTCCGCGCCGAACGCCTGTGCAGCGGACTTGGTGAAACAATGCGCTTCGCTCAGCTGTAGCGGCGCCATCCCACGGGCAGGCGCTCGCCCGGCTTCGCGCTGGCGGCTCAGCCTACTGCTGGTGCTGGCTCTGGCTCTCCTTGACCACGACCTTGACGTCGAGGTTTTCCTCGCCCGCGCCATTGGCGATGCCGCGGATCGGGGCGGCTTCGGTGGCGTCGCCGCCGGAGCCGAGGCGGATGTAGCGCTCGTCGGGGCAGGTGCCGTTCGAGGGGTCGAAGCCGACCCAGCCGAGAATGGGGATCGCGAGTTCGGCCCAGGCGTGGCTGGCCTCCTGCGCGCCGTCCTCCTCGGTGGAGAACAGGTAGCCGGTGACGTAGCGCGCGGGGATGCCGACGCAGAGCGCGGCGGCGATCAGCGCGTGGGCGTGGTCCTGGCAGACGCCCTTTCCGAGCGCGAGCGCCTCGGCGGCGCTGGTGCTTTCGGCGGTCTGGCCGGGCGTGTAGGCGATGGCCTGCTCGACGGCATGGGAGAGCGCGTGGGCGCGGTCGAGGATCGCGGCGGGGTCGATGCCCTCCACCGCCGTTTCGGCCAGTTCGCGCAACGCCCGGTCGGGCTTGGTCACGCGGGTCGGGCGGAGATAGGCTTCGGGCGGGATCTTCTCGCGGTTGCCCTTGAGGATGCCGCCGCGGTCGAAGGTCTCGATCTCGCCCTCGACGCGGATCGTCACCGTGTCGACCGGGCCGAGCAGCATCGCGGTCTCGATCCAGTCGCCGGCGCCGTCGCGGAAGCCGGCGCCCATCGTGGCGCCCTCGACCGAGATCGCCCAGTCGGCGACCTGCTGGTTCTCGCAGAGCGTCGGCGTCAGCCGCAGCGACTGCACCACCCCGCGCATCGGCGGATCGAAGCGGTAGGTGCTTTCGTGATCGACCCGGAGCCTCATCGCGCCTCTCCCGAGAGGTAGATTTCGTGGATCAGCGTGGCGAGCACGCGGACCTCGCCGATCATCCGGGAGAGGAACTCGTGCAGGCCCTCGTCGAAGATGTCGTCGATCCTGGCCTCGGCGAGCTCTCCGACGACGGAGCGGATCCGGGCCTGCGCCTCGGTGGTGCGACCGTAGCCGCGGGCGAGCCGGTCGAGATGGAACATCACGTCTTCGGCCGAGGTGATGAGCGAGCGCGGGCTCTTGCGGTTCAGGATCAGGAAATCCGCGATCTTGGCCGGGGTGATGTCGCCGCCATAGGCCCAGTGGAACGCCCGGTGCGCCGACATCGCGCGCAGGATCGTCGACCACTGGTAGTTGTCGTAGCCCGAGCCCACGAAATCGACCTGCGGCAGCAGCACGTAATATTTCACGTCGAGAAGCCGGGCCGTCGAATCGGCGCGTTCGAGCGCATAGCCCAGATGCACGAAATCGTAGCCGTCATTCCTGAGCTGGGTGTCGTCGATGGCGCCGCGCACCAGCGCGCATTGTCGCGTCGTCCAGTCGATCAGGTCGGAGATCGAGAGCCGCGAGCGCTCGGTGCGCCTGAGCCCCTTCATCTCCTGGAAGCCGGAGTTCAGCGCGTCCCAGACCTGGCCGGTGAGCGCGGTGCGGACGATGCGGCCGTTCTCGCGCGCCTGTTCGATGCAGGAGGCCACCGAGGAGGGGTTGTCCTGGTCGAAGAACAGGAAGCTCTCGATGTTGCGCTGCCGGGGCTCGCCGTATTTCTCGGAGAAGGCCTCGGCGTGGCCGCCGGCGGCGAGCACCGATTCCCATTCGTTGCGGTAGCCGCCGCCGATATTGGGGATCATCGCGTTGCGCGCGCCCACCGCGAGGAGCCGCGCGCCGGTCTCGCCCCGCTCCATGTAGCGGCCGATCCAGAACAGGTTGGAGGCGGTGCGGCTCAGCATGTCATTCCGCCATCACCCAGGTGTCCTTGACCCCGCCGCCCTGGGACGAGTTCACCACCAGCGAGCCCTCGGTGAGCGCGACGCGGGTAAGGCCGCCGGGTACCAGTTCGATCATGCCGTCGCCCACGAGGCAGTAGGGGCGCAGGTCCACATGCCGCGGCGCGATGCCCTCCTTGGTGAAGGTCGGGCAGGTGGAGAGCGCCAGCGTCGGCTGGGCGATGTAGTTGCCGGGGTTTTCGCGGATCTTGTCGGCGAAGGCCGCGATCTGCTCCTTCGTCGAGCACGGGCCCACCAGCATGCCGTAGCCGCCCGAGCCGTGCACCTCCTTGACGACGAGGTCCTTGAGGTTCGCCAGCACGTATCCGCAATCGTCCTCCCGGGCGCATTGCCAGGTGGGGACGTTGTTCAGGATCGGTTCCTCGCCGAGATAGAAGCGGATCATCTCGGGCACGAAGGTGTAGATCGCCTTGTCGTCGGCGACGCCCGCGCCCGGCGCCGAGGCGATGGTGACGCCGCCCGAGCGGTAGACATTCATCAGTCCGGGAATCCCCAGCATCGAATCCGGGCGGAAGCAGAGCGGGTCGAGGAAGGCGTCGTCGATCCGGCGGTAGATCACGTCGACCCGGCGCGGGCCCTCGGTGGTGCGCATCCAGACGAAATCGCCCTCGACGAAAAGGTCGGCGGCCTCGACCAGTTCCACGCCCATCATGTCGGCGAGGAAGGAATGCTCGTAATAGGCCGAGTTATAATGCCCCGGCGTCAGGATCACCACGCGCGGCTCGTCCTCGCATTTCAGGGGCGCGACCGAGCCCAGGGTGCGACGCAGGAGGCGGGGGTAGTTCTCCACCGGCGCGATCCGGTTCTCGCGGAACAGCTGCGGGAACATCCGCATCATGATCTCGCGGTTCTCCAGCATGTAGGAGACGCCCGAGGGGGTGCGGCAATTGTCCTCGAGCACGAAGAACTCGTCGGGCCCGGTGCGGACGAGGTCGATGCCGACGATATGCGAATAGACATTTCCGGGCGGGCGGAAGCCGGCGACGGCGCGCTCGTAGGCCTCGTTCGAATAGACCAGGTGGCCGGGGATCTTGCCGGCGCGGACGATCTCGCCGCGATTGTAGACGTCGCAGAGGAAGGCGTTGAGCGCCCGCGCGCGCTGCTTCACGCCGCGGTCGAGCTTGCGCCATTCCTCGCCGGAGAAGACGCGGGGGAACATGTCGAAGGGGATCAGCCGGTCGGGGTCGCCGCCCTCGCCATAGACCGCGAAGGTGATGCCGATGCGGCGGAACAGCGCCTCGGCCTCGGACTGCTTGAGCGAGCGCAGTTCGAGCGGCATGTCGTTCGACCAGCTCTCGAGGCCCCGGTAGGGCGGCCTGACGCCGTCGCCCGAGAACATCTCGTTGAAATAGTTCGGTGTATTGCTGTTCCCGGCCATCTCTCCGACGAAATCAGAAATCTTTCGGACATGGAAGAGACCGCGTGCAGGTCTTTGCGGGGCGGCGGCGCGGTGGTGCGATTTTGGGCGGTTGGAGAAGTCGGCGTGGGGTAGGCGTGTTCGCGAGGCCGCGTGGTTGGCCCCGCCCGATCAGCGCCGAAGGCGCCGGGCGAGCGCCTGCCCGTGTCACGCCAGAGGCGTGCCTCCGGCACGACCGGGCTGGCGCTGTGGTGACGTTCCGCGCCGAACGATTGTACGGCGGGGTGGCAGCATAAAGCGCAGACCGCAGCCGTTGCAGCGCCATCCCACGGGCAGGCGCTCGCCCGGCTTGCACTTCGGAGTAGCGGAAGTGCGGTTTCATGCTGGGAGCGACCGTTTCCGGGTGGACCCAAACCCTATTGATCCGGCGGAATCAGCCCCAGGCCGCGGAGATAGATGCCGATCCCGGTTTCCAGCAGATCCTCGGGCGGGAAGGGCGAGCGGGTGCCTGGGGAGCCGCGGGCGAAGAGCTCCACGACGCCGTGGCTCATCGCCCAGATATGGGCCGAGAACATCTGCGGCGGCGGGCGCTTGTCGGCGGGGATGTGTTCGGAGAGCTGCGCGGCGGCGCGTTGCAGCACCTCCATGGCGCGGCCGGCCACATGGGCGAGCTCGGGGGTGCGGTTGATCGAGATGCCGCTTTCGAACATCGCCACGTAATGGCCCGGGTATTTCCGCGCGAAGGCGAGATAGGCGCGGCCGGTGGCCTCGAAGGAGGCGAGGGCGGAGGGCTGGCCGGTCTCGAAGGCGTAGGCGATCAGGTCGGCGAAGATGTCGTAGCCCTGGCGGGCGATCTCGGCGATGAGGTCCTCGCGGCCGGCGAAATGGCGGTAGACGGCGGCGGGGGTCACGCCGGCCTGTTTCGCCGCCTCCGAGAGGGTGAAGCCGGTCGGGCCCTTCGCTTCAATCAGGACAAGGGCCGCCTCCACCAGCGCCTCGCGCAGGTTGCCGTGATGGTAGCCGCGTTTAGACATCCGGGGTCCAGAGCTCCGGGCCGCCGCAGATCTTCCCGTCGGGAGCGCCCATGTCGATCTTGCCGGCATAGTCGACCTGCGCCAGCAGGGTCCGGATCGCCGCGATCCGGGCGCGGTACTTGTCGTCGGCGCGGATCACCGTCCAGGGCGCGTGGGTCGAATGGGTCCGCCGCAGGGTTTCCTCGATGGCGGCGGAATAGGCCTCCCATTTCTTCAGCCCTTCCACGTCGATCCAGGAGAGTTTCCACTGCTTCCGCGGGTCCTTCTCGCGGCCGAGGAATCGCCGCAGCTGCTCGGCACGGCCCACGTTGAGCCAGAGCTTGATCAGGATCACCCCGTCATCGACCAGCATGTCCTCGAAGCGGGGGACCTGGTGGAAGAACGTCTCGCGGCTCTCGGGGGTGCAGAAGCCGAACACATGCTCGACCACGCCCCGGTTGTACCAGGAGCGGTCGAACAGCGCGATCTCGCCGGCGGTGGGCAGCTCCTCGATATAGCGCTGGAAATACCATTGCCCGGCCTCGGTCTCGCTGGGCTTCGAGAGCGCCACGATCCGCGCGACGCGTGGGTTCATGTTGGCGCGCATCCGCTCGATGGCGCCGCCCTTGCCGGCGGCGTCGCGGCCCTCGAACAGGATGACGACACGCTTGCCGGTCTCCTTCACGTCGTGCTGGAGCTTCACCAGTTCGAGCTGCAGGGGCTCCATTTCGGCCTTGTAGACCTTCTTCTTCAGCCAGGTCTCGTAGGGGTAGCTGCCCGTGAGGATGTCGTCGTCATCGCCCTTTTCGATCGCCCTGCGGATTGCCTTCGGCGCCTCGTTCTCGAAGAAGGCGCTGATTTCACCGACAAAAGGCAGGGTCATGGGCTGGTCCTCCGGGTCCGCGGCAACCCTAGGCGGGATTGGGGCGGCGGGGAAGGCTACGCGCCGGTTGCAGGTCGGGAAAGCCGATCCAGCATCCGGCGAAAATAGGGTTCCTCCTGCTGGCGGAGCGCATAGGTACAGACCTTCGCCGCCAGGTCCGGATGGCCCTTGCTCAATGCCAAGTTCGCCAGTTCACGCTGAAAACGCGAAAAACCATGCCGCTTTCGCAAGAGATTGTAGAATTCGAGCCTTGAGAGGTCTCCGAGGATTATCTTCCGCGAGATGTCTCCGAGAACGCCCATCTGCGCCAGCGACGATCCGAGCCTGTGCCCCATCAGCGGGCAACGCCACAGAGCGACATTGGCCCCGGTGAACCGGGCTGCATGGGCCGCATCCAGCTCTACATACGGGTCGAACAGGATGTTGACCTGTTGAATGGATCGGCTGGCGGCGGCGGCATCGCCGAAATCTCCGGTGAAATCGAGCGACCAGGCGCGCTTGTACCGCGTTTCCCATGGCACCAGATCCCGGTTCAGGGTGGATTGCGGGCTGATCGCGAATACGGTCGAATTCGGACAGACGGCGGCATAGGCGGCCGCCGCATAGCCCCCCATCGAGGCGCCGTAGAAGACGACCCTCTCGAATTGCGAAAAGAAGCCGGCGTCGCGCAATTCCGTGAATCTGTCCACGACATCCTTCGAACGGAACCAGGTCCAGCCGCTGGACATGACTGCGAGCATCGACCAGCCCTGAGCCCTGATGAATTCGAAACCCCAGGGCCTTCTGTCATCCCGTTTCGTCATGGCAATGTCGAGATTGTCGAAGGTCACCACCAGGGTGTCTCCACGGGAGATGTGGAGAAACGAATGCGCGCCGAGATCATCGAAGAACCCGCCATCTCCCATGATCGATCTTGCAACGCTGGACCAATCGCCCGCCGCTTGGTCATTCGGCTCCACCGAGACGACGACAAGCCCGTTGCTTTCCTTCTCGACCGGAACAACGGTCGCGCAACTGCCATAGGCGTTGAAGAAGGGATAGGCGCCCGAGCCCTTGTGAATCTCCGCAATCACCCTGCTTCCGGAATGCAGCAGCACATCGAAGAAACGTTTCGCTTTCCGGACGCCGAAACGAACGCCGTAGCCGTTCAGTGAAAGAACGACGTCGCATGCCGAAATCGCGTTCTCTCCGGTGACGAGCTTGATGGCGTCCCGGCCGACGCCGGCGGAAATCAGGTGCTTCAGATACGCATCCGTTTCCGGCCGCGCAGTATCCACGCGCGCGCCATTCTCATCCAGCCCGATGACGTGGATCACGCAGCCATAGCGCTGATGCAGCCGAATGGCGAATTCGGGGGCCTGGGCGCCCAGGTCGGCGACATGCCTGACGTCATCGAGATCCAACGACAGAATTGCGTCGTTGACTGTATCGTCGCCGAAACGGGGTGTTATTTCAGTTGCCATTTCGGAATCCGCCGGAACAGCACCGATCCACCTCGGCTAACCTGCTGATCGTAGGCGAAACCCCGCTCCGACAGGGCGTCGAAGCAGCGTTTGATGCCGATCCTCTTGATCTTGCGGGTGTGGATCTCGAGAAAGATCTTGTCGATCCCGGTCAGGTCGGCCGGGGCGAACAGGTGCTCTTCGCCGCCCTCGATGTCCACAATCAGCGTATTGGCGCTGAATTCGCGGATCAGGCTGGAGAGTTTCACGCCGGGAACGTCGACAGCCGAAACATAGGGACTTTCGCCGTCGAGGGATGATGACCAGAATTGCTCCCGGACGTAGAATCTTTTCGTGCCTTCCTCTTCATTGTCATTGAGTGCGACACAATTGCGCACGGTGGCCTGGCTGGTGCCGTTGAGCGCGTGCACGACCTTGATGAATTCGCAAAGATTTGGATCGGCCTCGACGCAAACCACCGTCTGGACGCCAAGCCTGGTCATCACGAAGGTGGAAATGAATCCGATACCGGCGCCAAGCTCGATCACCCTGTCGGTGCTCTCGATGAACTTCGAAGTGCCTTCGACCTCTTCCAGCTCGTACCTGTCGCCGCGAATGGATTTCGCGATCTTCTCGGTGATGATCGCCGGATCGAATGGAATTTGAACTCCGTGGGTTACCAGCGTTTCACTCATTGCTTCGCCTGCTTTCGCGTCAGAACCGTCGAGTACTTTTCGTGTTTCGCCAGCACCTGCACCTCGCCGAATTCCTTCATCTGCGCAATGCCGCCCGAGCCCTTGCGAATATCCAGAACGATGCCGCCCCGGTCGCTGATCTGATCGTGGAAGAATTCCCTGTAGATCGTCACGGGATAATGGAAACCGCATGATGCGAGGCTGATCGCGAGATCGACCGAGCCGGCACTGTCGATCTTGGTCACGTTGGGATTGACGATTGTGATTTTCTCCTCGGGAACCCCGTTCTTCACCAGGAATTCACGAGCGGTGTTCAGTGAGGTGTAGCCGGGATGGCTGGTCTGGAAGCCGAAATGGCGATCCCCGCCCGTTTCGATATCGATCAGCACGATGTCGCAGCCATAGCGACGATAGGCGTGCAGATCGGCGAATGCGTAGCCGCAGCCGATATCGGCAAATCGCTCGGGGGAAATCTCGTCGGCGGCATCCCAGAAGATGGCGCATTCGCGCCCGGCGATTTCGTAGCCGTGTTTCAGGATTCGATCCCGGTTCCGGGCGGCATAGGTCAGGAGCGGCGCATCGTTGCCCGCCATCCAATCCCGGATCATTTCCTGTTCCGTCGCAATTTCCGATCGCTGAAGTATCAGGTTCGCGACATCCGCATCGCTGAACACCGAGAAATCCAGATCCGGAGCTTGAGTATCGTTCACGTCTTCCTGGCCTTTCAGAAGGTGGTGCGTCTTCATGGGGTCGATTCCGTGCCGCTCCAGCAATTCGCGCATCAGGGAGCCTTCGGCGGGCACGCCGTCGTATTTGGCGGCGATGTTGCGAAACCGGCGGCCCCAGAAGTGAATCGACAAGGTATCTTCGCGCAGCAGTTTCCTCACCCGATCGGATCTTGCCGGATTGAGCGGAAAACCGGCGTTCTTGAACGGAATGGGATAGAGCATGTGCGGTGCAAGCGAATGCACGATTTCACCGGTTTCCTTCAGAAACCAGGTAATGGCATTGGGGCCCCATACGCCCCAGGGCAGCAGCGAGACATGGGTACCTTGCCCGCGCTCTTTCGCAGCACGCAGATTCGCCTGATGCTCCGCGTCATACCATGGCGGGATCGGATATTCGTCGCTGGTGAACTCCAGCATTGCCGCCAGGGTCATGGAATCCCTGGGAAGCCCGAGCACGCCGTTGTTGACGAGCGGCTTGTCATCGGAAATCCAGCCGTGGAAATGATTGTCGGTGCGTTTCCAGGGCCGGCAGCAGAATGCATCGGTGTCCGCCCAGACAAAATCGGTTTCCTTCAGCATGTGAAGGCGAAACATGTCGGCGTGATATGCGGGGCTGCCGGTCTTGGCGTGGGTTATGATGCGGTCGGACGGGAGGATCTCGTTGGCATGCGCGATCTGGACGCCGTCCGGAACGCCCTTGACCGCGCCATATGTGAACAGGACCACCTTGTGGCCGTGGTCGAGGAACGATTTCAGGCAGAGCTGTTCCAGCCAACTGAGCTCGGCGCCCACCCACAGTGAACCGATCGTCGCAAGTGCGGTTGTGCCTGATTGCATTGCTGCTCTTCTCGATCCTGCCCGGACATTGCGCAAGCCGGTGCAAGACGTGTCCGTCCTAGCCTCCTTCACTTAGGTCGGAGTTGGCTCCTCAGGTCAAGCGATCTCCGGTCGGTTGGGGGCTGCGGGGTTTGCGGGCGGGCGCGACATGTGGTGTCAGGGGGGGCGACGGGGGATCCGTGCGACCGGCTACCGTCCGGGGCCGCGACGGTCTAGGGTCGGGGAGACACTTCCCGAGGATCGCAGGCGCGGAGGCTTTCATGGATTGGATGGCAAGGGCGACGGCGCTGATCGGCGGCACCGTCGCGTGGGCGCGCCGGATGAACGCCCCGGCGCGTCAGGCGGTGGGGATCTCGCCCGAGATCCCGGCGGCGAGGACGCAGGGGATCATGACCTTGAAGATGCCCGTGGCGGAGGGATGGAAGGGCGGCCATGTTCCGGCCTGTGCCCCCGGTCTGAGGGTGAACGCCTTCGCCAGCGGGCTGGACCATCCGCGCTGGATAGAGGTCCTGCCGAACGGTGATGTGCTGGTGGCGGAATCGAAGGAGCAGGCCGGGCCGCCGAAGACGCTGATGGACCACGCCGCGCAGGCGACGATGCGGGCGGTGAAGGCGATCGGCGACAGCGCGAACCGGGTGTCCTTGTGGCGCGACGCCGATGGCGACGGGATGGCGGAGATCCGCGAGGTCTTCGTCGAGAACGAGAACCAGCCGTTCGGCATGGCGGTGGTCGGGGACCGCTTCTACCTGGGCAATACCGACGGCATCAAGGTGTTCGACCATACCCCCGGTGAAACCGCGCTCAGGGGCCCCGGGCGCAGGCTGGTGGAGTTCAAGCCGCACGGGCACTGGACCCGCAGCCTGATCGTTTCGCCGGACGGCGCGAAGATCTATGCGGGCGTGGGTTCGCTCTCCAATATCGGCGATCAAGGCATGGAGGCCGAGGCCGGCCGCGCCGCGATCTGGGAGCTCGACGTCAGGACCGAAGAGGCACGGGTATTCGCCTCGGGCCTGCGCAATCCGGTCGGGATGGCCTGGGAACCCGGCACCGGTGCGCTCTGGACCGTGGTGAACGAGCGTGACGGCTTGGGCGACGAGACGCCGCCCGACTACCTGACCTCGGTGCGGGACGGCGGCTTCTACGGCTGGCCCTATTGCTACTGGGACAGGGTCGTGGACGACCGCGTGCCGCAGGATGCCGCGCTGGTCGCGACGGCGCTCACGCCGGATTACGCGCTCGGCGGGCACACGGCCTCGCTCGGGCTCTGCTGGCTGCCTGAGGGCACCTTGCCGGGCTTCGGCGAGGGCATGGTGATCGGCCAGCACGGGTCGTGGAACCGCTCGAAGCTGAGCGGCTACCGGGTCGTCTTCGTGCCCTTCGCCAATGGCGCGCCGAGCGGCCCGCCCAGGGATGTGCTGACGGGGTTCCTGTCGGAGGACGAGAAGCTGGCCTATGGCCGGCCGGTCGGCGTGGCGGTCGGGGCGGACCGGAAATCGCTCCTCGTGGCGGACGATGTCGGCGACGTGATCTGGCGCGTGACCGGCGCGGCCTGATCGCGCTCAACCGCCCTGCCGGGGCCGGGGAGGAGTTGCCAGCCCTGTCCGGCCCCGGCGGGCGGGAGCAGGGCGATGGCGTGGCGGACGCGCCAGGCGCGGAGGCTCCAGCCGCGCCAGCCGGTCTGGGCCGGGGGCGCGATGCAGAAGGCGAGCTCACGGGCCGGGGACGGGTCTTCGGCCATGGCGCGCGCGGTGGCGGCGCTGGCCATCGGGCCGAGGCTGCAGAGGTAATCGAAATCGGGTCTGGGCAGCGCAAGGTTCCGCTCCGCGATGACACCGGCGAGGTTGACGAAGCCGAGGGCGTAGACGGTGGCGAGGAGGAGGGCGGCGGTGCGGCTGACGAGCCAGCGATTGGGCCTCGCGCGGGCGACCTGCCAGAGGGTGAGCGCGAGGCCGGCGGCGGTGAGCGCGATCCAGATCAGCGCGTAGAGCCGGAGCCAGGTGAGGCCGTAGGCACCGACGTAGAGGTCGAGGCGGAGGAAGGCCGAGAGACTGAGCACGATGTTCTGGGCCAGCCAGAGCAGGAGCAGCGGGCGGAGGCCCGGCTGCGCGGCGAGGAAGGGGCGGGCGGCGAGGGCGAAGCCGCCGGCGAGCAGCGCCGTGGCGAGCAGCGGGTAGGCGCCGCGATGGGCGTAGGCGGCGTAGGTCATGCCCGCGGGGAGCGCGGCTCCGCCGAGCAGGATCGAGGCGTCGAGCCCGGTCTGGACGCCGATCACCAGGTTGAACAGCCAGAGCGCGCGGCGGACCGAGCCCGGGTTGAGGCCGGGAAGCCGGGCCTCGGGGATCGGCAGGGCCAGGCTCTCGGGCGGTGCCGGGCCGGGGCGCGGAGGCAGAGGGCCCAGCGCGCGGGGAGGCGGGCGACGAGGCCGAGCGCGGCGGCGGGGAGCGCCGCGAGCCTGGCGCCGGGGCGGCGGGCCCAGGCGAGGGAAAGCGCGAGCGCGGCGGCGAGGAGGGCGAGCGAGAGCGGCTGGACATGGTCGAGCGCGGGGAGCGCGCCGAGGAGGAGGAGGGCGGCGGGGCCGTGGAGGCGGCTTGGGCGGAGGTCCAGGGTGGCGGCGGCGAAGAGCGCGAGAGCGAAGAGCGGGAGGGCGAGGCCGGGGGCGGGTTGGTGCCACAAGAGGGCGTCCGCGAGGAGGACGAGGAGCGCGAGGAGGAGGCAGAGGCGGGCACGGTTCGGGCGCGGTGGCGCGGGGGCCAGGTGGCCGGGGACGGTTTCGCCGCCTCCGGCGTCGACCCGCGCCCGCCCGCGTTCCGCGGCCGGGCGCGTGGAGGGGCGCTGCCCCTCCTGGCCTTCGGCCAGTTCACCCCGGAGTATTTCCTTCCAGGAGAAGTTGCAGGGCGCGTCCGCGGCCTGGCGCCCACCGCCCGCAGGGCGCCGCTCCGCGGCGTCCCGGAGGGCCAGAGGATGTGCGCCAGAGGCGCTCCTCTGGATCAGACCTGGCCGCCGGGCGGGCCCGTCGAGCCACCAGGCGTCTTCGGCGAGGCGGCGAGGCAGGCCGCGGATGGTGAGGGGCATGTTTCTCTCCCTGTCCGGTACGCCGCCGGTCTGGCAGGCGCCCGTGCAGGGGATGATGGCGTCTCGTGCAAGTGCCGTGCAGGCGGGTCACTTCGCCGGCAGGCTCCGGACATGGGCGAGCGCGAGGTCGAGCCAGCGGTTGCGGCGGGTGTCGTCGGCGAGCGCATCGGGGTCGCGCACATCGATGAAGCCGCCCATCCTTTGGCCGGTCATCTCCATGGGGCCCGCGCCTTCGATCGCCAGGGCCTCGGCCTCCGCCGCCTTGCCGACACGGAACATCGCGCCGCCGGTACCGTGGACGCCCGCCAGCATGTTGCCGTCCTTCAGGAAACACAGCCCGCCGAACATCTTCTTCTCGGTAATCCCCGGCTCCTGTGCGAGATCCTCGCGCAGGAGCGTCGCGAGCCCTTCGTCATAGGCCATCCCTGCCTCCCTTGCACCCTGCCATTGCCCCTTGTAACACGGCGCGCAACGCGCAGAAGAGGCCTCATGCCGGATCCCGTCTTCGTCCTCGTCCGCCCGCAGATGGGCGAGAATATCGGCGCCGCCGCGCGGGCGATGTGGAATTTCGGCCTGTCGCGGATGAGGGTCGTGGCGCCGCGCGACGGCTGGCCGAACCCCAAGGCGGTGGCGATGGCCTCGGGCGCGGGGCGGGTGCTCGACGGAGCGGGGCTCCATTCGACGCTTGCGGGCGCGCTTGGCGATACCGGTTTCGTCTTCGCCACCACGGCGCGGAGCCGCGACCTCACGAAGCCGGTCTTCTCGCCCGAGGAGGCGATGGCGAAGGCGGCGGAGCTGGCGGGCCAGGGCGTTTCGGTCGCGGTGATGTTCGGCCCCGAGCGCGCGGGGCTCGAGAACGAGGACGTGGCCAAGGCCAACGCGCTGATCACGGTGCCGGTGAACCCGGAGTTTCCCTCGCTCAACCTCGCGCAATGCGTGCTCCTCTGCGCCTATGAGTGGCGCCGGGCGACCGCCGAGATCGTGCCGGCGGAGATGGAGATGGCCGGGACAGAATGGGCCTCTGGCGAGGAGGTCGAGCATCTGGCGCGGCATTACGAGGACCGGCTGGAGGCGGCCGGGTTCTTCTTTCCGCCCGAGAAGGCGCCGGGCATGAAGGTGACGCTCAGGAACCTCTGGAGCCGGATGCCTCTCACGAGGGCCGATGTGCAGATCTTGCACGGCACGATGCGGCAGATGGTCCGCTGGAAGGAGCGCGGCGGCGAAGGATCAGACAGGCGGGACGGATCATGAGCGGCAAGCGCAGCATCTTCGAAGAGGTCGGCGGCGGGGAGAAGGCCGCGGCGCCCGCGGGCGGGATGATCGGCAGCGGGCGCAGGGGCGCGCGGGGGCCGATCCGGCTCTGGCTCTGCCTGCTGTTCGCGCTGGTGGCGGCGATGATCGTGGTGGGCGGGCTGACGCGGCTGACCGACTCGGGGCTGTCGATCACCGAATGGGCGCCGGTCTCGGGCGCGCTGCCGCCCATGGGTGATGCGGCCTGGAACGCGGAATTCGACGCCTACAAGGCGAGCCAGGAATATCAGTTGCAGAACAAGGGGATGAGCCTTTCGGAGTTCAAGGCGATCTTCTGGTGGGAATGGGGGCACCGGCAGCTCGGCCGGGTGATCGGGCTGGTCTGGGCGCTGGGTTTCGTCACCTTCCTCGCGGCGCGGAAGATCCCGCCGGGCTGGACCGGGCGGCTGTTGGCCCTGGGCGCGCTTGGCGGGCTGCAGGGCGCGATCGGCTGGTGGATGGTCTCTTCGGGGCTCGAGGCGGGGATGACCGACGTGGCCTCCTACCGGCTGGCGATCCACCTGGGGCTGGCCTTCACGATCCTCGCGCTGATCGCCTGGTTCGTGCTGCTGCTCGGCCGGTCGGAGGCCGATCTGTTGCAGGCGCGGCGCGGGCGCGAGGCGAAGCTCTTCTCCATGGCGACGGGGCTGATGCATTTTGCGGGGCTGCAGATCCTCTTCGGCGCGTTGGTGGCGGGGATCGACGCGGGCCGCGCCTTTCCGACCTGGCCCCTGATGGGCGACGGGTTCTTCCCGCCGGATCCGTTCCAGATCACGCCCCTGTGGCGCAATTTCTTCGAGGATGCGGGGCTCGTGCAGTTCGTCCACCGGATGTCGGGCTATCTCCTGTTCGTCTTCGGGATCGTGGTCTGGCGCCGCGCGGCCGGCTCGCCCAACAGGAAGACGCGGTTCGCCTTCAACGCGGTGATGGCGATGTTGGTCTTGCAGGTGGCGCTCGGGATCATGACCGTGCTCTATTCCGCACAGCTCCACGTGGCGATCACCCACCAGATTGGCGCGATCCTGCTTCTGGTCCTGATCGTCCGGGCGCGTTTCCTTGCCGGCTATCCGCCGGCGCAATCGGTACGGGGATAGGGCATGTCTGCATTCGACGCGCTGATGGCGTTCCAGCGCGAGACCGAGGCGCTGGGGCAGATCGCCGGGCGGCTTTCCTGGGACCAGGAGGCGGCGATGCCGAAGGGCGCGGCGCCCCAGCGCGGCGAGGAGATGGCGGCGATCGAGGCGGTGCTGCATGCGCGGCGGACCGACCCGCGGATCGGCGACTGGCTGGCGGAGGCCAGGCCCGAGGGGCCCGTCGCGGCGGCGCAGATCCGCGAGATCCAGCGCAGCTATGCGCGCAACACCAAGGTGCCGGCGCGGCTTGCCGCCGAGATCGCGCGGGAGACGAGCCTCGCGCACGGGGTCTGGGCCGAGGCGCGGGCCGCCGAGGACTGGGCGGCATTCGAGCCGGTGCTGGCGCGGATCGTGGCGCTCCGCCGCGAGGAGGGCGCGGCGCTCGCGGGCGCGGGCGGCGATGCCTATGACGCGCTGATCGAGGATTACGAGCCGGGGACGAGTGCGGCGGAGATCGCCGCCCTGTTCGACGAGCTCAGGCCGGGGCTGGTCTCGCTCCGCGAGCGGATCCTCGGCGCGGAAGTGGCGGTTCCGGTGCTCGACCACGGTTTCGATGAGGCGGGGCAGTTGCGGCTTTCGGCCGAGTTGGCGGAAGTGTTCGGCTACGATCTGGCCCATGGAAGGATCGACAAGGCGGTGCATCCGTTCTCGTCCGGCTCGGGGCTCGACGTGCGGATCACCACGCGGACCGATCCGCGCGATCCGTTCAACTGCATCTACTCGACGATCCACGAGGTCGGCCACGCGACCTACGAGCAGGCGGTGGAGCGGGACTTTCTCCTGACGCCGATCGGGCGCGGCGCCTCGATGGGGGTGCATGAGAGCCAGAGCCGGATCTACGAGAACCAGCTCGGCCGGTCGGAGGCCTTTACCGGCTTCCTCTTCAACCGGATGACGGCGGTGTTCGGCGAGTTCGGCATCGCCGATGCGCGGGAGTTCTACCGCGCGGCGAACCGGGTGCATCGCGGCTATATCCGGACCGAGGCGGACGAGGTGCAGTACAACCTGCACATCATGCTGCGCTTCGACCTGGAGCGGGCGCTGATCGCGGGGGATCTGGCGGTGGCGGACCTGCCGGGCGCCTGGAACGAGCGTTTCGCGCGGGATTTCGGGGTGCCGGTGGAGAGGCCGTCGCAGGGGGTGTTGCAGGACGTGCACTGGTCGGCGGGGCTGTTCGGCTATTTCCCGACCTACACCTTGGGGAACGTCTACGCGGGCTGTCTCCATGAAGCCCTGCGCGCGGCTTTGCCCGATCTCGACGCGCAGCTCGCCGAGGGGCATCTGGCGGGCGCGACGGGTTGGCTGCGCGATGCGCTCCAGCGCCATGGCGGGCTCTACCTGCCGCGCGAGGTCATCACCCGGGCCTGCGGGCGGGAACCGGGGGCGGGGCCGCTCCTGGCCTATCTCGAGGCGAAGTTCGGGGCGCTTTACGGGGTCTGAGGGTTCAAGAGCGCCCGCCCGGGGGGTGGTCGGGCGCTGCCCGGCTGCACTACGCGCCTTGGCTCCGGGCAAGGGGAACCTGGACTACTTGGCCCGCGCGCGGACCCCGATCATGTCGAGCATGCGCTCCAGTTCGGAGCGGCCGGACGCGCGATGGGCGTTAACGATTGCGTCGAATCGCTTCCGCAATTCTGCCTTTTCCTTGCCTTTGCAGTCGTTCCACGGGCGTCCCTGCAGCCCCATTTCGATCACGTAATACCCGATGAAATGCGGCCGCGTGCCACATTCGAGGAGCCGCGCATAGGCCGCGTCGGTGCCGAGCGCGCGCAATTCCTCGGCCGAATTGACGCCGGCGCGGGCGAAGGCGGCCTCGGTGGCGGGGCCCAGATTGCGGATCGATGAGACGGGTTCGGACATGGCTCGGCGATTCTATGGCGCCGACGGGCCGGGCGGAACCGGATTCTTGGCCCGGACGGGCCGGGCGGGAGGCGTGGGCCCTGCACGGGCCGGCGCCTGAACCGGGCTCCCGGCGGGCGCGGCGCATCCGGGAGCCGGAAAACGCAGGGAATACAATCTGGTGATCGTATCCGCACCCTGCGGGACGGGCCCATGGGCCGGCCCGAAAGAAAATGGGCGCTAGATCAGCGCCCAGTCTTCGAATTTATAAGTTTCCGGCGCCTGGGGCCCCGGTACGCGCTGCGACTGTTCGGCGGTCTCGTCGGATTTCTGGTTCCGCGGCGCCTGGTACTCGTCCTTGTCCATGACCTACTCCTTTCCGGTCCCTTAACCAACTCGGGACCTGAACGGTCTGTTCCATGGACATCGGACTGCCAGACCGTCCCAACCAGAGGGGATCACTCAGACGTGGTCATTTGTGGGCTGTCGGTTGCCAAATTGGGCACCATTTCGCGGCATCCCCCTCTTCGGCCGCGTTCCCCAAAGTGTTAACATAGTGCCGCATTTTGCGGTGCGTGTCAGGCAACAATCCATTTCGGACTGTAACACTATCGGGAGGTGAGGCCGGCGCGGGTGGCGGCCCGGTCGATGGCGGCGACGGCCGCGCCGGGGTCGGCGTGGTGCGGCATGTGGCCTATACCGTCGAGTACCCGGAGCCGGGCGCTCGCCACCTTCTCGGCGAAGGGCAGCGCGTGGATCTCGAGCGGCACGGTGGCGTCGGCGGCGCCATGGACCAGCTCGATCGGGAGCGTGAGCCCCTCGTAGCGGCGTTCCATCGCGACGATCTGCGGCCGGAGCGTCTTGACCTGGCGGGTGGTGGCGCGGAGCGCGCCGAGGCGGACCGGCATGTAGGGGCCGATATGGGCGGCGTATCCTTCGGGCGCTTCCTGCGGTGCGAAGGTACGGTCGGAGGCCTCGCGGAGGATCGCGGGCGGGGTCCAGGCGCTGATCAGGGGCGCGGCGAGCGCGCTGCCGATCTGCGAGCCGTTCACCTCGTAGATCCTCCCGAGGCGGCCGGGCCAGGGCATCGCTACCCCGGCAAAGATCGCGAGCGCCGCCGGGTTCTGGTCGAGCGCCCAGGCGAGCGCGACCGCGCCGCCGTAGGAATGGCCGGCGACGACGGGCCTTTCCGCCCCGAGCCTGCGCGCCGCCTCGGCGAGGAGCGCGGCCTGCTCGGCGGGCCCGTCCCTGGCGGGGAACAGCCCGCGGGCGAGCGGATCGGTGAAGCCGTGGCCGGGCCGGTCGAAGGCGATCACCCGGTAGCGGGAGGCGAGCCGGTCGGTCAGCGCGAAGGTGAAGTCGCGCAGCGAACCGAAGGCGCCGTGGAGCAGCACCAGATCGGGCCCCTTGCCCTGGATCACCGCGTGGACGCGGGTGCCGCCGACCTCGATGAACTCGCCCTCGGGCGGGTGGCGGCGCTCGGCTTCGGCCGCCCGACGGGAGGCCGAGAACCAGGTCCCGGCACCGGCGGTGCCGAGGACCAGGGAGAGAAGGCTAGCCGCGCCCAATTTCCGCCAGGTCGTAGGGGGTCGACTGGTAGATCTCGTTGATCCAGTTGCCGTAGAGCAGATGCGCGTGGCTGCGCCAGCGGTTCAGCGGCACCCGGGCGGGATCGTCGTCGGGATAGTAGTTCAGGGGTACGTTGATCGGCGTGCCGTTCGCCACGTCGCGGTCGTATTCCTGTTTCAGCGTGTCGCGGTCGTACTCGAAATGGTTGAAGATGTAGAGCGCGCGGTGGTCGGGATCCTGCACCAGGCAGGGGCCGACCTCGTCGGAGCCGAGAAGGGTGATCAGCGCCGGCACCGCGTCGATCTCGTCCTGGCGCATCTCGGTCCAGCGGCTGACCGGGATCACGCAATCGTCGGAAAACCCCCTCAGATAGGGGCTTTGCGGGGCAAGGTTCTGGTGCCGGAAGCAGCCGAAGGCCTTGGCATCGAGCATGTGCTTCGCGAGGCCGTGGAAATGGTTGATCATCGCCATGCCGCCCCAGCAGACGCCGAAGGTGGAATGGACATGGGTCTGGGTCCAGTCCATCACCTCGCAGAGCTCGTCCCAGTAGGTGACCTCCTCGAAGGGCAGGTGCTCGATCGGCGCGCCGGTGATGATGAGCCCGTCGAAGCGCTCGGACTTCACCTCCTGGAACGGCCGGTAGAACTCGGCCATGTGCTCGGCGGCGGTGTTCCTGGTCTGGTGCTCCGACATGCGGATCAGCTGGAAGTCGATCTGCAGGGGCGTCGCGCCGATCAGCCGGGCGAACTGGTTCTCGGTCTGGATCTTCTTCGGCATCAGGTTGAGGAGACCGATGCGGAGCGGCCGGATGTCCTGCCGTGCCGCGCGGGTGTCCGACATGACCATGACGCCCTCGTTCGACAGGACCGAGAAGGCGGGCAGGTTTTCGGGCAGCGTGATCGGCATCGGAGGCCTCGGTGGTTTCGGAGGCTTGGAGATAGGCAGTATTCGCCTGCGCGTCCAGACGCGAGCGATGTCAGCGCAGGAATCGACCGAAATCGCGAATTCTGTGCTAAACTGGCCCGCGCAATTTGATCGAAATGTTTTCCTGGGGGAGTGCATGTATTTCCGCGATCTCTTCCTGTGCCTGCCCGTGCTTGCGGCAGCGGCGTGCACAGCACCCGATCCATCGGATCAGGTCGATGTACTTGCCGCTTCCATCAAGGCCGCGGACGCTCCTTTGCGTTCGGCATTCACTCCGGCGCGTTCGCGCGAAACTGCCGCCGCCCGGAAACGCGCCATTGCCGGTGGCGCGAAGCTCTACGAGTTTCCCGATGAATGCGCGAAGCTTTCGGAAGGAAACCTGGATGCGAGCGTGGCCGATTGCCGGCTGGCACCGCTCTTTGCCGTGCCCGCGCCGCGCGGCAGCGCGGGCTACGCCCTCGAGGGCTGGAGCGCGCTCCAGAGCTATGGCGAGACGGTGAAGGCCATCGCGAGTTCGAACGCGCCGACCGAGATCGAGGCCGAATTCAGGAACTTCCTGACCGCGACCAACGGCTTCTTCGCCGAAGCGAACAAGGATCCGAAATTCGCGGTCGTCGATCCGTCGGATATCCGGCCGCTATCGGGCATTCTCGGAAATCTGGCCGAGCGGGCGCGGGTGCGGGCGTTGCGTCGGCTCGTCAATGACTCTCATGACGCGGTGACGGTTATCGTTCAGGAACTCATCGCCTATTCCGACCGGTCCGACGACCTGGTGACCGCGATGGAGAACCTCGACACTGCCTATTTCGAGATGCTCGACCGTCAGGACGGCGGCAACGCGGCGGCCTATTCCCAGGCGATAGAACGCTACGAGGCCCAGCATGAAAGCTATGTGGCTCAGATGAAGAAGAGCCAGGCAGCGCGGTTGATGTCCGTCTGGAAAGCGAACGAGGCGCTTCGGAGCCGGATCAACGCGCCGGGAGATCCCGCCGCCACGCTCGATCTGCTCGAGGACATCAAGGCATTGACCGAAGACTGATTTCAGGAATGGGGACGCGCCATGACGGCACAGAACGACATTCGCCGATTGAAGACTTTCCAGACCTTGTTCGAGTTCGGCCATGCGGCGCGGTCAAAGCTTCTCGACCGCCGCGACGAGTCCGATGATGCCGGCGAACGGAAGAAGCTTGCCGACAAGGCGCAGGAATATTCGAAGTTCCTGACACGGATCCGCCGCGCGCAGATCGTTGAGCTGACCACGCCGCCGGAGGACGGGGGGCCGAGCGCGGTGGCGCAGTTGAACAACGCGGTTGCGGTCGCGCGAAGCCGGCTGGAGGAGCTGGAGCAGCTGGCGACGGCACTGAAGGCCGCGACTGAGCTTCTGGCCATGGCGCAGCGGCTTGTGAAGATCATCTCCTAGGGGAGGTTCGTCAACGCCCACGTCTGTCGATCGCGCCGGCGATGAGCGCCTCGAAGTCTTCCGCCGACGCGACCTTCGCGACGTCCATGGCGGCGACGGTCACGCCCCAGGTCTCGGCGATGGCGCGGTAGCGGGGCTGGCGGTGGGCCAGCGCGCGGGCATAGGTCCAGCGGACGAAGGCGTCGGGGTCGACGGCGTCCTCGGCAAGCGCGTTCGCCTCGGTGTATTCGGCCCAGGCCGCGTGCAGGAAATCGGGCTGGTAGTACATCGGCTTCGGCGCGCGGTCGAAGCGCTGCACCAGCGCCTCGGTATGGGCCTCGGTGCCCTCGATCCAGATCAGCAGCATGTGCTCGGAGATCGCGGTCAGCACCGGGTCGGCGGGATCGGCGGGGTCGACCACCTCGCAGAGCGAGCCCGAGGTGTCGCAGACGAAATGGTCGTAATCGTAGAGCCGCTTCGCCCGGTCGATGAAATGCGCCGTGTCGAGCATGGCCGAGATCTCGGCCTGCCGGTGCAGCTCCTGGCGGCGCAGGTATTCCTCGAAGGGCAGGCCGCCCTTCGCCGGGTCGCCGGGCTTGCCGAGATATTTCGACAGGGGTGCGAGATTGTCGAAAGTGATGTTCGAGGCGATGTAGATCGAATCGGAGCGCAGGAGCTCGGCGAGATCGGGCACCTTCATCGCCGCGGTCTTGAAGCTGTCGGCGATATGTTCGCCCATGTAGCGCGTGCCGATCCGGTAATCGACCGAGTAGTGGAACCAGCCGCCCCGGGCGCGGAGCATGTTCGACAGATGGGTCTTTCCGAGACCCGACATGCCGAACAGCGCGATGCGCTTCGCCGGGGCCTTCAGCCAGTCCTGTGCCGTGGGGTAGATCATGCCGCGCCGTCCCTTGCCTCGCCTCCGTGCTAGCCTCCGGGCGCGACCGGGTCCAGCGGCTTCGCGTCAGGCGGGGCGCGGGCGGCGGCGGAAGAGGCGGCCGTCGAGGGTGAGGAGGCCGAGCGCGAGGAGCGCGAAGCCGGCGAAGGCGCGGGGCGGCAGCGCCTCACCGAGGAATAGCGCGCCGAGCAGGATCGCGATGGGCGGGATCAGGAGGGTGCAGAGCAGAAGGTTGCCGGCGCCCGCCATGGCGAGGACGCGGTAGTAGAGCAGATAGGCGAGGGCGGTTGCGGCGACGGTGTAATAGCCGATCGCGGCCCAGGTGCGCGGCGCGAGGGCCAGGTCGGGCGGGCCGTCGTGCACCCAGGCGGCCGGGATCATCACGAGCGCCGAAGCGGTGAGCATGCCGGCGGCGGCGGAGACGGGCGGGAGGCCGGAGAGCGTGCGCCGCGCCCAGGCGCCGGCGCACGCATAGGAGAGTGCGCCCGCGAGCACCGCGAGCTGGCCCAGCGAGCGGAGGTCGAGCTCGGCCAGCGCGCGGGGGCCGATGGCGGTGGCGACACCGGCGAAGCCGAGGCCGACGCCGGCCGCGCGGCGGGCGGTCAGGCGTTCGTCGGCGAAGGCGATGGTGGCCACGATCACTCCGAAGATCGCGGTGGCGGCGTTGAGGATCGAGGTGAGCCCGGTCTCGATATGGAGCTGGCCCCAGGCCATCAGCGAGAACGGGATGACGTTGTTGAGGAGACCCATCACCAGGCAGGCGCCCCAGAGACGCGGGCTCCGGGGCAGGGGGAGGCGGCGGAGACGGGCGACGGTCCAGAGGATCGCCGCCGCCCAGCCGACCCGGTGCGCGACGGTCCAGGCGACCGGCACCTCGTCGAGCGCGATGCGGATCGAGAGGAACGAGGCGCCCCAGATCGTGGCGAGGAGAAAGAGCTCGGCCCAGGCGCGCGCGGTAAGGGTTTTCTGCGGGCTCATGGGGCTGGTGTAACGGCGGCGTGGCAGGGCGCGCGACCCGGATCCTGCGCAAGGATTCGATCGGCCACCGCAACCGATTGGCGTTCGCCCGGCGCCCTCGGCGGTGACCGGGCGCGGCACCGGTACGGGCGGCGGGCGGCGCGGCGCGTGGAACGCAAAAAAGGCCCTCCCGGAGGAGGGCCAGGCTATCCCGAAGTACGTCGGGTCAGAAGGTGTATCCGACCCGGATGCCGACGCCGATGGCATCGCCGCCGGAGAAATCCGTGCCGAGGACGTTGGTCGTGTCGCCGAGATCGACATAGGTGATGCCGGTCGTGACCTTCATGTGGTCCTTGGTGTAGACCGCCGCGACCCCGATGGAGGTCCGCCCGTCGACGGGGCCGAGCGTGGTGAGGACGGTATCGGTGGGCGGTTCGTAGCCCACCAGGACCGAGCCCGACCAGGTCTCGTTGAAGCGCCGGCCGAGGCCGAGCGTGTAGGTGGTCCAGTCCTTCTCGTAATCCACGAGGATCCCGAGCGGATAGTTGTCGGGCGCGATCGAGAATTCCGACCAGTCGACCCAGCGTACCGAGCCGAAGAGCAGGGTGTCGGGCGCGATGCCGGTCTGGAACTCGAGGTTCACCGATTGCGGCGTGGCGATGTCGACATCGCCCGCAACCGATCCGAATTCCACCGTGTCGAGCGTGTGCTCGATCTCGGAATAGTAGGTCAGCGCCACGCGGGCGGCGATCTCGGGTTTTTCCCAGGCGACACCGGCAAGATAGCCGAAGCCCCAGCCGGCATCGGCATCGACGGTGTAGGAGCCGACGAACGGGATCGAGGCCGAAGCCGAGATCTGCTGGGCGCGGAGGCCGCCATAGAGCTTGACGTCGGGCTGGACGTCATAGGCGAGGATGCCGCTGAGCTGGATGCCATCGAGCTTGGCGGTCGTGCCGCTATACGTGCTGCCCGCGACGACGGGGTAGGTGGTATCGACGCCCACCGGCTCGTCGAGGATGAAGGCGTAGGAAAGCTTGTCGTTGATGTCGGCCTTGTAGCCGAATCCAACGGTCCCGTAGCCGTTGAAAAGGTCACCGGTGGTCGTCGCGACCGCCGCGCCCGAGCCGCTCAGATCAGGCTCGATGGCGCTGAACGAGAACTCCAGGTAGCGGCCGTCCTCGAAGAGGATGCGCGACGAGGGTGCATTGCGTTCGATGCCCGCGGCGAGGGCGAGGGACGGCAGCATCGCGAGCGCGGTGCCGGCCAGCAAGAGATGGCGTGACATGGATCCTCCCAAAATCTCGGTCACAAATATGTGAGCTTGAAACAGATGAAGGCAAACGGCGCGTGCGTCGTCAATTCTTTACATAACGTAAAGCAGGGCTTTTGTCGTTACGTCACGGCGGGGCGGGGCCGGCGGGTTTCCACCCAGATATTCAGGTAGTTCGCCCCGAAGATCAGTGCCGCGCCGAGGATCACGTAGAGGTCGAGCGGCTCGTCGTAGAAGGCCATGCCGATCAGCGCGATCAGCGGCAGGCGCAGGAAGTCGAACGGCACGACGACGCTCGCCGGCGCGACCGAAAGCGCGTTGGTTATGCATAGATGTGCGGCGAGCCCGGTGCAGCCGATCAGGAGGACGAAGGGCAGGAGGGCGGCCGAGGGGAGCGCGATATCGCCATCGTAGCCCGCGCAGAGCGTGCCGAAGACCGCCTGCATCAGCGTCAGCCAGAACAGGATGCAGGTGACCGAGGCGGTGCGGGTCAGGAGCTTGGTCAGGATCGTGGTCGCGGCGAAAGCGAGCGAGGAGGCGGCGGCGGCGAGGAGCCCGGCGCTGATCGGCGCGGCGCCGGGATGGACGACGATCAGGATGCCGATGAAACCGAGGAGCAGCGTCGCGATCCGGACCGGGGTCAGCCGCTCGCCGAGGAAGAGCGGTGCCACCAGCCCGACCCAGAGCGGCGCGGTGAACTCGAGCGCGAAAAGCTGCGCGAAGGGGATCAGCGCGACCGCGTAGAACCAGAGGTTCTGGCCGGTGAAATGCGCGAGATTCCGGAGCGCGTGCAGCGGCAGGCGGGCGGTGTCGATCTCGCCCGTCCGGCCGAGCAGGCGCGCGCCCGCGAGGACGAGGAAGATGCCCGTGAAGGACCGGTACATCATCGTCTCGAACGTATCGAGTTCCACCGCCACGGCGCGGCCCGCCATCGCCATCGCCGAGAAGGCGGCGATGGCGCCGGCCATCCAGAGCGCGGCGGTGAGCGGGCGGGCAGGGGCGTCGGTCATTCGAGCCAGCGCAGCGCCCGGACCTCGTCCGCGCCAAGGGCGAGAGCGGCCCGGAACACGGCCGCGCGGAGCAGGTTCGCGGGCCATTTCACCCCTTCGAGGAATGGCTGCCGGTCGATCCGGACCGGACCGGTATCGGCGGCGACGAGGGCAATGTCGGTAAAGCCGGCCCAGCGGAAGCTCGCCCAGGCGCGGGGCAGGTGGTAGCGGTGGGTGACGACAATCAGCTTTTCCGCCGGGTCGATCCGGTCGAGCGCGGCGGTGAACCAGGCGTTCTGCAGCGTGGAATAGGAGCGGTCCTCCTCGACGATCGCCTCTTCCGGGACGCCGAGGCCGAGTGCATAGGCCTTCATGCCGTGGCTGTCGGGCAACCCGGTCTCCGTCTTGGTGGCGCCGGCGCCGGACATGACGAGCACGGGCGCGCGCCCCGCCTTCCAGAGCGCCACGCCCCGGTCCACCCGGTCGCGGGTGTCGTCGACTGGCAGGGGCTCGATGGCACCGGGGCCCGAAAGCACCACGATGGCGGCGGCGCGGGGGATCGGATCGGGGTCGGCGTAGACCAGCATGTAGACCAGCGTGCCGATCACCGCGGCGGCCATGGAGGTGAGGATGAGAAGGAGAAGCTTCAGGAGTATCCGCATGTCAGCCGTTTCGCCTTCGGCGACCGCTCTGGTCCCCGGCCCGCGCCTCGGGCGTTCGTCGCTGGGTGTTTCGAGGTGATGTCATAGGTCACCCGGTTGATGTCGTCGACCTCGTTGATGATCCGGGTCGCGGTCTCGCCGAGAAAATCGTGGCTGAACGGGTAGTAATCCGCCGTCATGCCGTCGACCGAGGTGACGGCGCGGAGCGCGCAGGCGTAATCGTAGGTGCGGCCGTCGCCCATCACGCCCACGGTGCGGACGGGGAGGATCGCGCAGAAGGCCTGCCAGATCTCGTCATAGAGCCCGTGCTTGCGGATCTGGTCGATATAGACCGCATCGGCCTTGCGCAGGATCTCCAGCTTGGCGCGGGTGATCTCGCCCGGGCAGCGGATCGCCAGGCCGGGGCCGGGGAAGGGGTGGCGGCCGATGGGGAGTTTGGAGAACGAGGAGAGGCGATGGGTGCGGAGCACCCATCCTACGCTTGCTGAGATTGTTCTGGGCGATTTGGTGATGGCCCTGAAGTCCAGTGCCCATTATGCCACTTCCTTCATTTGATAGACAGAAGTAATCTTCAATCCGGAATCTTTAATTGCGTCACGAAGCTCATTCGAGAGAAATACCCCCGGCATCCAAAGGCATTTCTCGCGCCACAGGTGCGCGGCGCCGAATGCCTCGCGAGAAAAGGCGAGGCCGGTACCGCCAATGCTTGAGTAGCGCTGCCGGTTATTGATGGTGTCGAACTCCCCATTATAGATAGTGGAATCACTGTTCTGGGGGGAGAAGCTGTCGACAAATTGACCTATCAGAAGGGTGAAGAATTTCCGGGGGAAGTCCTGGTTGTCCCAAGTGGTCAGTCGCACCGCCCTAAACCGGTGCACTTCGGGTTCGAGATTCTCGATGATGTTTTTCAGCGCCTCATCGACAACCAGCATCGTCCCGCCGCCTCTCATGTCGAGAAGGGACTTGAGCTTTTCGAGCTTTTCGATCGACAGGTTCGTCTTAAACTCAGTGGGCCATTCATGGTCTTCCAAGGAGCTGATCGGATCACTTTCGCGATCGTATCGGATTCCGCGCTCTTCGTAGAACTTTAGAAGAGTTCTATTGATGTACCGGTGGACATTCCCGTACTTCGCCTTGAGTTCCGGGTGGGATGCGTAATAGTCCTTCAAATTTTGATTTTGTGCTTCGGCGTGAAGCGGGATGGTTGTATTCGGCCCCACGATCGCCCAAACCATCTCAGTTCCCTCCCTCGGACGGGGTGCGGCGGGCGCCCATCTTCTCAAGAACCTCCTTGTCGACCAGCTGGGTGACAAGGGGATGGAGGCGCAGGTCGCCTTCCTTCACGACTTGCTTGAAGTTGGCGATGACAGAGGCCGTCGACTTGCGGTCCGGGGCGATGACGTCGAGGAGCCAGTTGATCTCGCCGCTCGTCCATTCGTCGGACTTCAGCCGGATCGGGAAGACGCCGGCCTTGATCTGCTCGCGGATCTTCGCGTCGACCTCCTCGCTGACCGAGGCCCGGATCGCGACGCCGGCCAGATCGGCCAGCGGGTCGTTCTCCTGTTTCGGCCGACAGGCGATCGCCACCCGGTCGCGGATCAAGGGCTCGAGCAGCAGATGCTGCAGATCGCCCACCGACGGGTGCCGGTGGTGCGGCTGGGTGCGTCGGTTCATCGTCGCAGGTTTCGGAGCAATGATGGGGGTATGGGAACGGGCTCTCGAAGCTTGTTGTCGGGCAGAGGAACGCTATCGGGGTCGGCGCCGATATGCAAATTGCTGCGTTGCTGCGGAATGGGTTCGGATCAAGAGGCGTGATGGGTGCGGAGCACTCATCCTGCGCCCTGCAGGGGTCACTCCCACTCGATCGTGCCCGGCGGTTTCGAGGTGATGTCGTAGGTCACCCGGTTGATGCCCTCGACCTCGTTGATGATCCGGGTCGCCGTCTCGCCGAGAAAATCGTGGCTGAACGGGTAGTAGTCGGCGGTCATGCCGTCGACCGAGGTGACGGCGCGGAGCGCGCAGGCGTAGTCGTAGGTGCGGCCGTCGCCCATCACGCCCACGGTGCGGACGGGGAGGATCGCGCAGAAGGCCTGCCAGATCTCGTCATAGAGCCCGTGCTTGCGGATCTGGTCGATATAGACCGCATCGGCCTTCCTCAGGATCTCCAGCTTGGCGCGGGTGATCTCGCCCGGGCAGCGGATCGCCAGGCCGGGGCCGGGGAAGGGGTGGCGGCCGATGAAATGCGCGGGCAGGCCGAGTTCGCGGCCGAGCGCGCGGACCTCGTCTTTGAACAGTTCGCGCAGCGGTTCGACGAGCTTCAGGCCCATCTTCTCGGGCAGGCCGCCCACATTGTGGTGCGACTTGATGGTGACCGAAGGGCCACCGGAAAAACTCACCGATTCAATGACATCCGGATAGAGTGTGCCCTGGGCGAGGAACTGCGCGCCCGCGATCTGGTCGGCGTATTTCTGGAACACGTCGATGAAGAGCCGGCCGATGATCTTGCGCTTGGTCTCGGGGTCCGAGACGCCTTCGAGCGCGCCGAGGAACAGCTCCTGCTCCTGGGCGTGGATGACGGGCAGGTTCATGTGGTCGCGGAACATGCCCACCACTTCCTCGGCCTCGTCGAGCCGGAGGAGCCCGTGGTCGACGAAGACGCAGGTGAGCTGGTCGCCCACCGCCTCGTGGATCAGCGCGGCGGCGACGGAACTGTCGACTCCGCCCGAGAGCGCGCAGATCACCTTGGCGCTGCCCACCTGATCGCGGATCTTCGCGATGGCTTCCTCGCGATAGGCGCCCATGGTCCAGTCGCCCCCGAAGCCCGCGAGCGTCACGAAATTCTCGTAGAGCTTCGCGCCGTTGGGCGTGTGGTGCACCTCGGGATGGAACTGCACGGCGTAGAAGTTGCGCGCGGTGTCGGCGGTGATGGCGAAGGGCGCGTGCGGCGAGGTGCCGAACACCTCGAAGCCCGGCGCCAGCGCGGCGACATGGTCGCCATGGCTCATCCAGACCTGCTCGCGCTCGCTCTCGAACCAGCCCCTGAGGAGGTCGAGCTTGCCCTCGGGCCGGACGAAGGCGCGGCCGAACTCGGCGGTGCCGCCGCCGCCCGAGATCTTGCCGCCTTCGACGCGGCCGCCGAGATCCTGCATCATCACCTGCTGGCCGTAGCAGATGCCGAGGATCGGCACGCCGAGTCCGTAGACCGAGCGCGGCGGGCGCGGCGAGCCTTCGCGCGTCACGCTGTCGGGCCCGCCCGAGAAGATCACCGCCTTCGGCGCGAATTCCGCGAGGAATTCGTCGGTGACGTTCTGGTAGGGGTGGATCTCGCAATAGACGCTGAGCTCGCGCAGGCGGCGCGCGATGAGCTGCGTCACCTGGGAGCCGAAATCTATGATCAGGAGGCGGTCGTGGTCGGAGGTGCTCATGGCCCCGGCACTAGAGCCAAGCCGCCGGCCATGCAAGGCCCCGCCGGCCTGGGAACGGCAAGCCCGCCGGGTCAGAGCAGTGCGAGGAGCCCCTCCGGCCAGAGCCGCGCGCGGCCGGTCCGGAAATCGGCGAGCGGCATCCAGGCCGCCTGGTCGCGGTAGCCGCTGTCCTCGACGACGAAGCGCTCGGGCCCGGTGATGCCGGGCGATGTCAGCTCGGCCTCGAAGGCGAAGACGATCTCGTGGCCCGGCGTGCCGTGATGCGAGAACAGGTTCTCGATCACGCCCAGCCGGCGCAGAACGCGGGCCTCGGCGGCGAGCTCCTCGCGCAGCTCGCGAACGAGTGCCTGGTCGGCGGTTTCGCCGAACTCGATTCCGCCGCCGGGCGGGCGCCAGCCGGTGATCCGGCCATCGTCCTGGGTGACCGCCGTCACCAGGATCCGGTCGTCCCGCCGCAGGATGCCGATCGCGGTGGCGCGCAGGCGCTGGACCGGGCGCCAGGTGGTGGTCAGATCCTCCATTTCGGGGTTTTCGGCCGGGCAGGGGCGAAACGCAATCGCCCGCATGTCGCTTTCGCGTCGGAAAGGGCGCAATTCGCCCTAGGACGGGCGAACGATCGTGTAATCCCGCGGGAGACCAAGGCGCGGAGGTGAGAGACATGAGTGAGGCGGGAACACGTCGCAGGGGCGGTGGCGGTGCGGCGCGGCGCGCCGAGCGGACGGCGGTGCGAATCGAAGCCGCGCGCTTCATCGAGCGGAACATCCCCAATCTCGACATCCTGAACGACGAGGCGCTCTCGATCATCGAGGCCAATGCCGAGACGGTTCTCGAGGAGATCGGCGTCAATTTCGTCGAGAACCCCGCCGCGCTCGAGCGCTGGAGAGAAGCGGGCGCCGATATCGACGGCGAGCGGGTGCGGCTGCCGAAGGGCCTCGCGCGCGAATTGTGCAAGACCGCGCCCTCGTCCTTCATCCAGCACGCGCGGAACCCCGAGCGGAATGTCGAGATCGGCGGGCGGAACCTGGTTCTCGCCCCGGTCTACGGCCCGCCCTTCGTGCGCGATGCCGCCGGCGGCCGGCGCTATGCGACGATGGAGGATTTCCGGAACTTCGTGAAGCTCGCCTACATGTCGAAATGGGTGCACCATTCCGGCGGCACGGTCTGCGAGCCCACCGATGTTGCGGTGAACAAGCGCCATCTCGACATGCTGCTCGCCCACATGACGCTCTCGGACAAACCCTATATGGGCTCGGTCACCGAACCGTCGCGGGCGGCCGACAGCGTGGAGATGTCGAAGATCCTGTTCGGCGAGGATTTCGTCGACCAGAACACGGTGATGACCTCGCTGATCAACATCAACTCGCCGTTAACCTTCGATTCGGTGATGATGGGGGCGCTCGAGGTCTATGCGGCCGCGAACCAGGCCGCGATCATCTCGCCGTTCATCGTCGGCGGCGCGATGGCTCCGACGACGGTGGCCGGAACGCTGACCCAGGTGCTGGCCGAAGTGATGGCCGGGGTCGCCTATTCGCAGCTGATCCGGAAGGGGGCGCCGGTGATCATGGGCGCCTTCGTGACCTCGATCGACATGAACTCCGGCGCGCCGACCTTCGGCACGCCCGAGGCGGCGATGATCACCTACGGGACCGGGCAGCTCGCCCGGCGGCTGGGCCTTCCGTACCGGTCGGCCGGCTCGTTCTGCGGCTCGAAACTGCCCGATGCGCAGGCGGCCTACGAGACCGCGAACTCGCTCAATGTGGGGCTTCTCGCGGGCGTCAACTTCATGCTGCATTCCTGCGGCTGGCTGGAAGGCGGGCTGGTGGCGTCCTACGAGAAATTCGTGATGGATGCCGACCAGCTTGGCGCGCTGCACCATATCGCGAAAGGTGTGGATATCAGCGAGAACGGCCAGGCCATGGACGCGATCCGCGAGGTGGGGCCGGGCGGCCATTATCTCGGCTGCGCCCATACCCAGGCCAATTTCCAGACCGCGTTCTGGCGCACGAATCTGTTGGATTACAAGCCGTTCGAGACCTGGGACGAAGAGGGCGCGCGGGACACGCAGGCGCTGGCCACGGCCCGTGTCGCGCGGCTCCTGAACGACTATCAGGCGCCGGCGATCGACCCGGGCATCGAGGCGGCGCTGACCGAGTATGTCGCGCGCAAGAAGGCCTCGATGCCCGACAGCTTCACATGAGTTCGGGGCCCGCGCGGTGCAGGCTGCGGGCCTCGGCCATCAAGGCGATCAACACCTCGACATGGCGCATGGGCGAGTAGTTCGCGTTGCCGCTCTTGCGGACTTCCTCAAGCTGGCCCTCCTCCTCGAGGAGGGTCGACACCGCATGGCGCGGGCTCGGTAGCGCGGCGATCTTCATCAGCCGGCAGAGGTCGCGTTCGCGCTTGTAATCGGCGACGCCCATGCGGGCGGCGCGGATGAGCAGGCGGGGACGGCGCAGCGCGGCGAGGTGGTTGACGACATCGAACATTGCTGGACTCCGTTTCTTTGCCTGGACTCCAGATCGCACAGGTCGACCCGGTGTTGCGGAAAGCCGGCGAGACCGTTCTGACCGTCTCCGAGAAGTTATCAATTTAATACAAATGTTTCTCATGCGGCCCGATGTTAACTTGGCAGTAAACATTGCAACCAAAAGTTGCACCGGGCGCGACGTTGAACGTAACGGGACGCGGAAGGAGCAGGGTGTCAGGCCAGGAGAAAATCGCGACCATGGGAGAGTGGCCGGCGTGGGTACCGGAGCCGGTACGCGCCTACCTCATTCACACCCATGAAGGTGCGTCGATCCGGAGCCTCGCGCGGGCGTTCGGATGCGAACCGTCGACGATTTCCCGCCGTATCCGCCGGATCGAGAACCGGCGCGACGATGTGCTTGTCGACATTGCCCTGAACCGTCTCGGTTGCCGGATCGTCGCGCCCCGCGGGGCGAGCAACGGCTTTGAGGACCCCGAGAGCATGAGCAAGCACAGCGAACTTCCCACCATAGACGAAGCCAGGATGCAGCGCGAGGCGATGCGGGTCCTGCGCCGACTGAACGAGCCCGGCGCCTGCCTGGCGCTGGCCCCGGCGATGGAAACCGCCGTCGTGGTGCGGGACACCGGCGACGGGCCCGCGGTGCGGACCGCGGTGGTCGAGCGAATGATCGCCGAGGCGATGGCGATCAAGGAATGGATCGAGGCCTCGGGCACGGGCCGGATCATGCGCTACCGGATCACCTCGGCGGGCCGGGCCGCGCTGAAGGCCATGGTGGCCCGCGACGAGAGCGCGCGCGCCCGCAAGGCCGGCACCGCGGCCGCCGATCTCGACGAGGAGGACGACGATGCCGATTACTCGGGCATCGCGGCGCGCAAGGCGCGTTACACGCTCGCCGAAAGCCCGCTGGTCGCCTTGTCGCGGCGCCGCGACAAGGGTGGCAGGCCGTTCCTCGACGAGGCGCTCGTGGCGGCTGGCGAGAGGCTGCGCGAGGATTTCGAGCTGGCGCAGGTGGGCGCCAAGGTCGGCCAGGACTGGCAGAGATTCCTGACCGCCGGCACCAGTTCGAGCCGCTACGGCAGCGGCGACGGCGGCGGCGCCTCGGCGGCGCGCGACCGGCTCGCCGCGGCGCTGGCGGCGCTTGGGCCGGGGCTCGGCGACGTCACGGTGCGCTGCTGCTGCTTCCTCGAAGGGCTCGAAACGGCCGAACGCCGCATGGGCTGGTCGGCGCGCTCGGGCAAGATCGTGCTCCGCATTGCGCTGCAGCGGCTCCGGGCGCATTACGACGAGAATTCCGAACACTGGTCGCCCTTGATCGGCTGACCCGGGCAGGACGGCGGATCGGGGGTGAGGCGCCCGGTCCACCGCGCACATAAGGCGCATAATCAATATTATGTAAAATCTAGATGCGCCAGGATCAGGCCGCGAAGGCTACCAGCGCGCGGGCGTCCCAAGTGACGCGGGTTCTTGCGCCCACGTCGAGCACCGGGCGGTCGACGAGGTTCTTCATCGAGATCGTCACGTGGCTGTCGAGCCCGTCGAGCACGATCTCGTAATAGGTCATGTCGCCGTAATAAACGACCTCGCGCACCGTGCCGGACGCCACGCGCGCGCGGTCGGCTTCGCCCTCGAACAGGAGCGACATGGTTTCCGGGCGGATGCCGACGCTCACCGCGCCATGGTCGAGATCCGGCGAGAACTGGCCCGGCTCGATCTCGGCGCGGCCGAGACCGGCCACGTCGACCGCCAGCCTGCCGCCCGAGAGACCCTGGGCCTCGCCGGGAAGAAAGTTCATGACTCCAATGAATTGTGCGACGCGCTTCGAGTTCGGGCGGCGGTAGAGCACTTCGGGTTCGTCGAGCTGCTCGATGCTGCCGTCGAACATCACCGCGATCCGGTCGGACATGATCAGCGCTTCTTCCTGGTCATGGGTGACGAGGATGAAGGTGATGCCCACATGGCGCTGGAGCCGCATCAGCTCCACCTGCATCTGCTCGCGCATCTTC
The DNA here is from genome assembly GCA_003605175.1 of Paracoccaceae bacterium. Classification (GTDB taxonomy): domain Bacteria; phylum Pseudomonadota; class Alphaproteobacteria; order Rhodobacterales; family Rhodobacteraceae; genus Ovoidimarina. The sequence continues at coordinate 331,757 of QWDA01000002.1, forward strand.
TTGTCGAGCGCCGAGAGCGGTTCGTCGAGTAGCAGCACCCGCGGTTTCAGGATCAGCGCGCGGGCCAGCGCCACCCGCTGCCGCTGGCCGCCCGAAAGCGCATGGGCCGCCCGCGCGTCGTATCCGGAAAGTCCAACCATTTCCAGGGCTTCGCCGACGAGTTTCGCCTTCTCCTCGCGCAATTTCCCCGACCGGCGCAAGCCGAAGCCCACATTCTCGGCCACGCTCAGATGCGGGAAGATCGCGTAGGACTGGAACACCATGTTGGTGGGCCGCTTGTTGGCCGGCACGCCCTCCATGTCGCGGCCGTCGAGGGTCAATGTGCCCGAGGACAGGTCCTCGAATCCCGCGATGGTTCTCAGGAGCGTGGTCTTGCCGCAGCCCGAGGGGCCGAGCAGCGAGAAGAACTCGCCCTCTCGAATGTCGAAGCTGACGCCGCGCAGCGCATGATACGCGCCATAGTGCTTCTCGATGTCGCGCAGTTCGATGATCGCGCGACGGGCCGGCTGGTGGCTGATGTTCACAGGAACCCTCCGTGGTCTTCCTGGCCAGCGCGGGCGACGCCCCGGCGGCGGAAATACTCGGCAACGACGAGAAGACAGATCGAGAGCGCGACGAGGATTGTCCCCAGCGCCATCACCACCGGCAGCCGCTGCGGGAAACGCAGGAGCCCCCAGATATAGACCGGCAGCGTCGGCTCGGTCCCGGTGAGGAAGAAGGCGATGATGAACTCGTCGAGCGAGATCGTGAAGGAGATCAGCAAGGACGAGATGATCCCCGGCATGACGAGCGGCAGCGTGATCAGCCGGAAGGTCGAAGCCGGGGTTTCGCCCAGGTCGACCGCGGCCTCCTCCAGCGAGGCATCGAGATTGCCGAAGGATGAGTTCAGGATCGCGATGCAGAACGGCGTGCAGATCAGCGTATGCGCCGCGATCACCGTCCAGCGCGAGAGGTTCAGGCCGAAGAGCTGCACCACAACGACGAGCAGCGAGACCGCGACGATGATCTCGGGCAGCACCAGCGGGAGCATGATCAGCCCCATGATCCCCGGCTTGAACGGGAACCGGTAGCGGGTGGCGGCACGGGCCGCGCAGATCCCCAGCACTGTGGCCAGGAGCGCCGAGGTGACGGCGATGGACAGCGAGGTCCAGACCGCTCCGTGCAGCGCCTCGATGGTCGAGAGCTCGGCGAACCAGTGTGTGGTGAATCCCTTGAGCGGGAAGGCGATGATCGTGGACTCGTTGAACGCGAAGAGCGGCAGGAGCGCGATCGGCGCGTAGAGGAACACCAGATAGGCCAGCGCGTAGATGCGGAGCCCCCTGCCCTTCATTGCCGCACCCCAAGCCAGCGGCGGTTCAGCCAGACGAAGGCCAGCGCGATCACCGTGACCACCGCCATCGCGATCACCGCCAGCGCCGCGCCCATCGGCGCGTTGTTGATCTTGAGGAACTGGGTCTGGATCATGTTGGCGATCATCGTGCCGCCGGGCCCGCCGACCAGTTCGGGCGTCACGTAGTCGCCCACGGTCGGGATGAAGACGATCAGCACCGCCGCGACGACGCCCGGCATGGCGAGCGGCAGCGTGACCCGCAGGAAGGTGACCACATGGCCTTCGCCCAGGTCGCGCGAGGCTTCGAGCAGCGAGCGGTCGATCTTTTCCAGCGCGACGAAGATCGGCAGGATCGCGAAAGGCGCGAAGGCATGCGCCAGCGTGATCACCACGGCGTTGGCGTTGTAGAGGATGAAGGTCACCGGATCGTCGATGATCCCGAGCGCCATCAGGCCGGAATTCACCACCCCGTTGAAGCCGAGGATCACCTTCCACAGGAACACCCGCACCAGGTAGGAGGTCCAGAACGGGATGGTGATCAGGAAGATCCAGAGCGATTTCCGCCGAGCCGGCACGTGGAAGCTCACGTAATAGGCGATCGGGAAGGCCAGGAGCACCGTCACCAGGGTGACCGCGCCCGAGATCAGGATCGAGCGGATGAGCAGCAGCCGGTAGAGCGGTTCGGTCAGCGCCTCGCGGTAGTTCTTGAGCGTCGGCGTGGTGTCGACGGTCAGGAAATCCTGGCTCCAGAAGCTGAACACGAGGATCGCGGCGAGCGGCACGGCAAGGAGCGCCACCGCATAGATCAGCGTCGGGCTGACCAGCAGCAATCCCCGCCTGGCGCTTCTGTCAAGGAGCTGTGCGATTCGTCCCGTCCCCATGGGTCCCGAGCCGGCATGTGAGCGCGAATTGCGCGCGATCTCAAGGCCCCCCTTGTGCCGAAGGCGGGCAACGGGCGAGATCGGCGCCATGACGAATCCCCCTGCCCTTTCCGCACGCCTCCGCGGGCTCGACGGCAGCACCGACGGCTGGTCGGTGTTCCTGCGCGCCCGCGCCATGATCGCCGCCGGCACGAAGGTGACCGAACTCACCATCGGCGAGCACGATATCGGCACCGATCCGGCGATCCTCGCCGCGATGGACGCCGCGGCGCGGGGCGGCCATACCGGCTATGCCGCGGTGCCGGGCACCGACACGCTGCGCACGGCGGTGGCGGCGCGGGTCTCCGCGCGGACCGGCGTGCCCACCGGGCGCGACAACGTGCTGATCACGCCGGGCGCCCAGGCGGCGCTCTTCGCGGCGCATATGGCGGCGCTCGATCCGGGCGACCGGGCGCTGATGATCGACCCCTATTACACCACTTATCCCGGCACGATCGCGGCCGCGGGCGGGGTGCCGGTGGCGGTTCCCACCCGTTCGCGCGACGGGTTCCGACCCGATCCCGCGACGCTGGCGGAACACGCGGCGGGCGCGGCCTCGCTCCTGATCAACACGCCGAACAACCCCACCGGCGGGCTCTATGAGCGCGCGACGCTCGAGGGGATCGCGCGCGTGGTCACGGAGCACGGGCTCTGGCTGATCTCCGACGAGGTCTACGACACCCAGGTCTGGGACGGCGCCCATCTGAGCCCCCGCGCGCTCCCCGGCATGGCCGGGCGCACGCTGGTGATGGGCTCGATGTCGAAGAGCCACGCCATGACCGGGAGCCGGATCGGCTGGCTGGTCGGGCCCGAACCTGTGATCGCGCGCCTGACCGACCTCGCCACCGCGACGAATTACGGCGTGCCGGGCTTCATCCAGGACGCCGCCGAGTTCGCGCTGGCGCAGGGCACGGGGTTCGAGGCCGAAATCGCCGCACCCTTCCTGCGCCGCCGTGCGCTGGCGCTCGACATCCTGGCGAACCGGCCCGGCCTCCGCCTCCTGCCCGCCCGAGCGGCGATGTACCTGATGCTCGACATCCGCCCCACCGGCCTCTCCGGGCTCGCCTTCGCCGACCGCCTCCTCGACGAGCGCCGCATCGCGGTGATGCCGGGCGAAGCCTTCGGCACCTCGGCAGCCGGCCATCTCCGGATCGCCATGACCGTGGAGGACGGGGGTTTCGCCGCCGCGCTGGAGGAGATCGCGGAGTTTGCAAGGAGCCTGTCATGACCCACGATGCCGGCGCCGACCTGCGCGCATTGCACCGCCCGGGAGACCCCTTCATCCTCGCCAATGCCTGGGATGCGGGCTCCGCGAAGATGCTGGCCTCGCTCGGGGCCGTGGCCATCGCCACCTCCTCGGCGGCCCATGCGTTCACGCTCGGACGGCCGGATATGGGCCGGGTCACCCGCGACGAGGCGCTGGCCCATGCCGAGACGCTCGTGGCCGCCGTGCAGGTCCCGGTTTCGGGCGATTTCGAGAACGGCTTCGGCGATGCGCCCGAAACGGTGGCCGAAACCGTGCGGCTCGCCTTCGAAGCCGGGCTCGCGGGGATCTCGCTGGAAGACACTGCCCTGCCCGATGCGGCGGCCTATGACCGTGACCTCGCGGTCGAGCGGATCCGGGCGGCGGCCGCCGCCGCCCGCGCCCTGCCCCGCGATTTCGTGCTGGTGGCGCGGGCGGACGGGGTGATGAACGGCGTCTACGACATGGAAGAGGCGCTGTGGCGGATCCGGGCCTTCGACGCGGCCGGGGCGGATTGCCTCTACCTGCCGCTGCCGCCCTCGCCGGACGAGCTCGCCCGGGTCGTCGCGGCAACCGCGAAACCGGTGAACGCATTGGCGGCCGGCCCGTTCACGCGCCTTGGCAAGGCGGAGTTCGCGGCGATGGGCATCGCCCGGATCTCGCTCGGCTCGGCGCTGGCGCGCGCCACGCACAAGGTGATCCTGGACGCGGGCCGCGCGATGTTCGGTGCCGGCGATTTCTCCGGCCTTGGCGGCGTGTCGGGCGAGGAGATCGACGCGCTGCTCGCGTGACCGGCCGGGCGGATCCGGTTACGCCCCGTCCTCCAGCACCCCGTCCGCCGACATCTGCGCGTAGAGCAGCCCTTCGCGCAGACCGCGGTCGGCGACGGTCAGCCGGTCGGTGGGCCAGATCCTGAGCAAGGCCTGAAGGATCGCCGCGCCGGACATGATCAGCGCCTGGCGGTCGCGGCCGATACGCGGGTCGCGGCGGCGGCCGGCAGGGCCGAGGGCGAGGTATTCGCGGATCACCCGGTCGATCTGGTCCGAGGTCATCCGGAGCCCGTCCACACGGGTCCGGTCGTAGCGCTTCAGCCCCAGATGCGAGGCGGCGACGGTGGTGATCGTCCCTGAGGTGCCGATGATCTGGAACCCCTCGCGGGTCTGCTCGGCCTCGTAGGGCGAGAATTTCGACAGGTTCTCCTCGAAGAACCAGCTCATCAGTGCGAAGCGGGCGGAATCGTCGGCGACATCGTTGAACTGCTCGCGCAGCGTCGCGACGCCGAGCGGCACCGAGATCCAGTCCACCACGCGGGCCGCCGGAAACGGCGTGCCGGTATTGGTGAACCCCGCATGGAGCCGCATGATCGCGCGCGGCCGCTCGGCGCGGGGCACCCGGGTCAGGTCGATCCACACGAGCTCGGTCGAGCCGCCGCCGATATCGACCACCAGGAGCTGCTCGGTCTTGGTCGAGACGAGCGGCGCGCAGGAGATCACCGCGAGGCGCGCCTCCTCCTCGGGCTCGATGATCTCGAGGCCGAGCTCGGTTTCCTGGCGCACCATCTCGATGAAATGCCGCGCGTTCTGTGCGCGCCGGCAGGCCTCGGTGGCCACCAGCCGCATCCGCCTCACCTCGTGCTTGCGGAGCTTCGCCTGGCAGATCCTGAGGGCGTGGATCGTCCGCACCATCGACGAGCGCGACAGCCGTCCGGAACTCTCGAGCCCGTAGCCCAGTTGCACGGATTTCGAAAAGCTGTCCACCACATGAAACTGACTGCCCTGCGGCTGGGCAATCAGCATGCGGCAACTGTTCGTGCCCAGATCCAGCGCGGCGTAGAGGTCCGCGGGATCGGGCGGTCGTGGCGCGGATCGCTCGACCGGCTTCGGGAACGCGTCCGCACCAGTGGGACGCTCGGGCGGCATGTCGCCCTCCAACTCAGGTTGCCTGCATGCTAGGCGGAGGCCGCGCCCGGCGCAAGCCTCGGCCCCGCGCCGCAATACCCGGTGGTCTCCGCGCGGCAACCGGGGTAAATCGGTGGCGACGTCGCTTGCGGCGCGGTGCATGTCGAAAACGCACCGGGACCGGGGGGCGGCGCCGCGTAGGAGAGAGCGGACCAAAGGAATCGCAAATGCCCGAAGTGACCATCGTTTACTGGCGCGACATCCCGGCCCAAGTCATTGTGGGCAAGGGCCGCCGGGGCGCGAAGGTGCAGCTTCCCGAGCGCTTCGAACAGGCGATCGACCGGGCCGCGATGAAAAGCGGCGCGGCCGAGACCGACGCCTATCTCGCCGAGTGGCGCAAGGTGCCGTCGGGCGAGAAGGACGGCGACCCCGTGGAAGTGGCCCGTGCCGAGGCGGCACGGATCGAGGCGGAATACGATAGCGACCGAATCCGGGCGCTGGTGGCGAACGAAGGCCGCGGCTGATGCCCGTGCCGCAATGGGAGGCTCTGATGGCTCTGTTGAAGTTCAAGCGCAAGGACGCGCCGAAGATCTCGTCCCCGGCGGTCGAGGCCTTTCTTGAAGGCTATTCGATCGAGGTGATGCCGCGGACGGCCGAGAAGGTCGAGGATTTCCGCGCGCTCCTGCCAGAGGGCACCCGCGTCTACATCGCGCATATCGACGGCACCGAGATCGACGACATGGTCGCGACCGCCGCGCGCCTCGCGAAGGACGGCTTCAACGTGATGCCGCACCTGCCCGCGCGTTCGATCGCCTCGCAGGCGGTGCTGGAGGACTGGATCAACCGCTATCAGGGCGAGGCCGGCATCAAGCAGGCGCTGCTGCTCGGCGGCGGCATCCCCGAACCGCGCGGCGATTTCCACTCCTCGATCCAGATGATCGAGACCGGGCTTTTCGACAAATACGGCTTCGAGCGGCTGCATGTCGCCGGCCATCCCGAAGGCAACCGCGACATCGACCCGTCGGGCGGCGACAAGATGGTGATGGAAGCGCTCAAGTGGAAGCAGGGCTTCTCCGAGCGCACCGACGCCAAGATGGCCATCGCCACCCAGTTCGCCTTCGATGCCAAGCCGATCATCAAATGGGTCGACCGGCTCAAGGCCGAGGGGATCGAGATCCCGGTCCATATCGGCGTGGCAGGCCCGGCGAAACTCCAGACCCTTATCAAGTTCGCCATCGCCTGCGGCGTCGGACCGTCTCTGAAGGTACTGCAGAAGCGCGCGATGGACGTGACCAAGCTGGTCCTGCCCTACGAGCCCACTGACGTGGTCCGCGAACTGGCGGAGCACAAGGCGGCGAACCCCGATTTCGGCATCGAGGCAGTGCATTTCTTCCCGCTCGGCGGCATCAAGACCAATGCCGAATGGGCGATCGAGAACGGCGGCGCCTCGACGGTTCCGGCCGCGCTCTCCTGACCGGGGAATGGCGCGGGCCGCGCTGTTCTTCGACCTCGACGGGACGCTGATCGACAGCGACCCGTTGCACGCGCGGATCTTCATCGAGCTCTTCGCCGAACGGGGCCGGGAGATCGACGCGGCGTTCTACCTCGAACGCATCCACGGACGCCACAACACCGACATCTTCGCCGAGCACATGCCCGGCGAGGATGCTTGGGCGCTGCATCTGGAAAAGGAAGCGCGGTTCCGCGCGGCGCTCGACGCCGCGGTGCCGCCCGTGCCTGGCGCGGCCGAACTGATCGCCCGGGCCCGCGCGGCGGGCTGGGGCCTTGCCGTCGTCACCAACGCGCCCCGGCTCAACGCCGACGCGATGCTCGCCGCCCTGGGCCTCGGCACCGCCTTCGACGCGGTGGTCGTCGGCGAGGAATGCGCGGCCGGCAAGCCCGACCCCGCGCCCTATCTCGCCGCGCTCGCGCAGTTCGGCCTCGGCCCGGAAAACGCCCTCGCCTTCGAGGACAGCCCCTCGGGCCTCGCCGCCGCCCGCGCCGCCGGGATCCGCGTTCTCGGGCTCCGCTCGAGCCTCGGGCGCGACGCGCTCATCGCCGCGGGCGCCGACGACACGCTCGCCGATTTCACCGACCCGGGGCTCGTCCCGCATCTCGAGAGCCTCTCCGGCGCCGCCGCGTGACCGGGCCGCTTCATGACCATCTTGAGAAGTTTTCAACCGCCCGCCCCTCGCCCCGGACGGCGGAACCGCCTATGAGTCTTTTCCGTCATGCGCGAGGTCGCATTCCGCCCCGACAGGGTGCCGGAATCGACCGATCACGTGCCCGAGACATGCCAGGGGCCGATCCCGTCCCCGCTCCACAGAGAGGCCCCGCCTTATGACCCGTACCGTCCTAGAATCGAAATCCAAGACCGTCGTGATCGGCTTCGACGAGCCGTTCTGCGTGATCGGCGAGCGGATCAACCCCACGGGCCGCAAGAAGCTCGCCGCGGAGCTCGAAGCCGGCGATTTCTCGACCGTCGAGAAAGACGCGCTCGAGCAGGTCGCCTGCGGTGCCCAGGTGCTCGATATCAACGCGGGCGTGGTCTACAACTCGAACCCCAACCCGAACGAGACCGAGCCGCCGCTGATGCGCAAGGTCGTCGAACTGGTGCAGGGGCTGGTCGATGTGCCGCTCTGCATCGACTCTTCGGTGCCGGGCGCACTGGAAGCGGGGCTCGAAACCGCGAACGGCCGGCCGCTGCTGAACTCGGTCACCGGCGAAGAAGACCGGCTCGATCTCGTGCTGCCGCTCGTCAAGAAGTACAACGTGCCCGTGGTCGCGATCTCGAACGACGACACCGGGATCTCGGAAGACCCCGAGGTCCGTTTCGAGGTGGCGAAGAAGATCGTCCACCGCGCCGCCGATTTCGGCATCCCGGCCCATGACATCGTGGTCGACCCGCTGGTCATGCCGATCGGCGCCATGGCGACCGCCGGTCAGCAGGTCTTTACCCTGGTCCGCCGCCTGCGCGAGGAACTGGGCGTCAACACCACCTGCGGCGCTTCGAACATCTCCTTCGGCTTGCCGAACCGGCACGGCATCAACAACGCCTTCCTCGCCATGGCTGCCTCGCATGGCATGACATCGGCGATCATGAACCCCGTCGCGATGGCCGCGACCAAGAAGAACGTCACCGACCGCGTGGACGAGCTGAAGGCGTTCGGCTTCGCGGTGCCCGACGATGTCGACCTGGGCGCGCTCGGGCCGCTGGTGGGGCTCGGCACCTCGTTGGATCTCGTCCAGGAGCGGGTCGCCCGTCTCGCCGCGCTCGGCGTCGAACTGCCTGAGGATGCGGATCTGGCGAAGCTCGGCCCGCTGCTCGGCATCGGCCCCAAGATCGGAGTGACCTCGGAAGAGACCCTGTCGATCCGCGCCGCGGACTTCCTCCTGAACCACGACCCCTCGGGCGGCAACTGGATCCGGCTCAACAAGCCCGCTGCCGGCGCTGGTGCCGGTGGTCGTGGCGGTCGCGGCGAACGCCGCCGCCGTCGGGCCTGACCGGCAGGGAAACGATGCGGGACGGGCCCGGTTGGCCCGCCCGCGCTGTCCGCCTATCCGTTCCGGCCCAGCATCAGGTGCAGCGGCCAGAGGATCATGAGATAGGCCGTGGCCATCGGAAGCCCGATCATCAGCGCCAGCAGCGCGAGATCGGCACTGGCCAGAAGCCCGACCACCATGAACAGCAGCGCCAGGCCCATCACCACGGCGGGAAGCAAGGCGGCGACATGCCAGCCGTCGCGCATCTTGTGGAGCGCCGCCCATTGCAACGCTACATAAAGGATGGGTACGAGGAGAATGATCTGTGCGGACATGCTCAAGAACACGGCTGGGGTCGGTACCGGGATGGCCCCTCGCGCGGCCTCCTGCAACGCCCGCCGGGCGGGATGACGCGGATGAGCGATTTTGTGCCGCGGCATGGCTTCACCATCGGCAGGAAACAGATATCAAGGCGGCAGACGTAGCTTCGGAGCAACAGCATGGCGGATGACGCGCTGGTGATCTTCACCCCTTCCGGGAAACGCGGACGGGTGGCACTCGGCACGCCTGTACTGACGGCGGCGCGGCAACTTGGCGTGGATCTCGATTCGGTCTGCGGCGGCCGCGGTATCTGCTCGAAATGCCAGGTTTCCCCCGGCCTTGGCGAATTTCCGAAGCACGGGCTGACGGTGGCCGAGGGCGCGCTTTCGGGACGCAACGCCGTCGAGGACCGCTACGACCGGGTGCGCGGGCTCCAGCCCGGCCGGCGGCTCGGCTGCCAGGCGCAGATCCTGGGCGATGTGGTGATCGACGTGCCGCCCGAGAGCCAGGTCCACAAGCAGGTGGTCCGCAAGCGCGCCGAGGCCCGCGAGATCGTCATGAGCCCCGCCGTGCGGCTGCTTTACGTCGAGGTCCAGGAGCCCGACATGCACGAGCCCTCGGGCGATGCCGAGCGGCTCGCGCAGGCGCTCGAGACGCAATGGGGGCTCAAGGGCGCGCGCTGCGGCTTCGCGGTGCTGCAGGGGCTGCAGCCGATCCTGCGCAAGGGCGGCTGGAAGGTGACCTGCGCGGTGCATCAGGTGGCCGAGGGTTCCGAGCCGCGCATCCTGCAGGTCTGGCCCGGCTTCCACGAGGGCCGCGTGACCGGCCTTGCCGTGGATCTCGGCTCCACCACCATCGCCGGCCATCTCTGCGACCTCGCCTCGGGCGAGGTGCTGGCCTCCTCCGGCCTGATGAACCCGCAGATCCGCTTCGGCGAGGACCTGATGAGCCGGGTCAGCTATTCGATGATGAACCCGGGCGGCGCGGCGGAGATGACCCGGGCGGTGCGCGAGGGCATGAACCGGCTGATCGCCGAGATCGCGGCCGAGGCCGGCGAGGACCCGCGCGACATTCTCGACGCGGTGGTGGTCTGCAACCCGGTGATGCACCACCTGTTCCTCGGGATCGACCCGTTCGAACTCGGCCAGGCGCCGTTCGCGCTGGCGACCTCGGACGCGGTGAATGTCCGGGCGCGCGATCTCGACCTCACGCTGCATCCGGCGGCCTCGGTCTACCTCCTGCCCTGCATCGCGGGCCATGTGGGCGCCGACGCGGCGGCGGTGACGCTGTCGGAGGCGCCGGAGAAATCGGCGGACCTGGTGCTGGTCGTCGATGTCGGCACCAATGCCGAGATCCAGCTTGGCGACCGCACGGGCGGCGTGCTGGCCTGCTCCTCGCCCACCGGTCCGGCCTTCGAGGGCGCGCAGATCTCCGCCGGCCAGCGCGCCGCGCCCGGCGCGATCGAGCGGGTCGAGATCGACCCGGTGACCAAGGACCCCCGCTACAAGGTGATCGGCTGCGACCTCTGGTCGGACGAGGACGGGTTCGAGGCCGCGGTGGCCGAAACCGGCGTCACCGGCATCTGCGGCTCGGGCATCATCGAGATGGTCGCCGAGATGCGGATGGCCGGGATCCTCGACGCCTCGGGCCTCATCGGCTCGCCCGAGCAGACCGGCACCGAGCGCTGCTTCCTCGACGGGCGGACCTATTCCTACCGTGTGCGCGAGGCGGGCGAGGACGGCCGCGGCATCACCGTCACCAACCGCGACATCCGCGAGATCCAGATGGCCAAGGCGGCGCTCTACTCGGGCGCGCGGCTCCTGATGGACAAGCGCGGGACCGACACGGTCGACCGCGTGGTCCTGGCGGGCGCCTTCGGGGCGCATATCTCGCCCAAGCACGCGATGGTGCTGGGCATGATCCCAGATTGCGCGCTCGACAAGGTCGTCTCGGCCGGCAACGCCGCCGGCACCGGGGCGCGGATCGCGCTTCTGAACCGCGAGGCACGGGCCGAGATCGAGGCGACGGTGCGCGAGATCCGCAAGGTGGAGACCGCGGTCGAACCGCGCTTCCAGGAGCATTTCGTCAACGCCTCCGCGATCCCGAACGCGGTCGAACCGTTCCCGATCCTCGGCACGGTGGTGACGCTGCCCGATGTCAGCTTCAACACCGGCGGGGAGAGCGGCTCGGGCGAGGGTGGGCGGCGCCGGCGGCGGCGGTAGCACGGCGCGCCACGAAGGGGCCCGAAATTCCCGAAACAGGAACTCTGCACGGAATTTCCGGGGTTTTCCGCCTGCGCTACTCCGCCGGTGTCGCCACGAGGCCAAGCGGTGGCGCGGCGGGCTGGGGCGCCGGGGTACGGCGCGTCTCGCGCCCGGCCCGCCAGTCAAAGGCGCGGGCGAAGAGGTATTGCAGCCCCAGCCCCACCGCGAGGATCGCGGTTTCGAGGAGGAATCCCGCCCCCGTCCCCTTCTCCACCGCCTGCCCCAGGATCGACAGCACCGACCCCAGCGCGAAGACCGGCAGCGCCTGCCGCCCCATCAGGGCCAAGGGCGCCGTCCAGCGCGCCCGGGCCATCCCCACGAGCTGCGGCAGGCAGGAGAGCACGTAGAGCAGCGCCAGCACATGCAGCATCCGCGGCAGCGCGAGGAAGGTCTTGTCGAAGCTCACCACGTGGAACGGCAGGCCCAGGTCGTAGAGCGCGTGCAGGGCCTCGCGTCCCGCCTGCATCACCGGCGGCACCTTGACCCAGACGAGCGAGAGCACCAGATAGCCCCCCGCCAGCCAGAGGAGCCGCCCGTTCACCGGGACGAAGCGCCGCCCCTCCTTCATCGCGAGCCCGGTCATCAGCCCGACCACGAAGATCAGCTGCCAGGCGAAGGGGTTGAAGAACCAGCCGCCCTCGGTCGGGTAGTTCGGAATGTTCAGCCGGAACAGGCCCGTCGCGAACCACAGCGCCACCGACCCGCCCAGGAGCAGGCCCGGCGCCCGCCCCGCCAGCGCGATCAGCCCCGGCGTCGCGAGCAACAGCACGCAATAGAGCGGCAGGATGTTGAAATAGCCCATCTGGTGCGCCATCAGCGGCAGCCCGATCAGGACGCCCGTCAGGTCCTCGTAGAACATGCCGACATTGTTCGTCTCGATCATCTCGGTCACGCCGAAGAACCGTGCCGCTGCCGCCGAGATCGCCAGCGCGATCAATGTCGTGGTGATATGCACCCAGTAGAGCGTGAAGGCCCGCCGCCAGGTCTTCAGCGCGCCCGCGAAGATCCCGTCGCGCAGCACCACCCGCCTATAGGCCAGCCCCGCCGCGATGCCGGACATGATGACGAAGCCCTCGGCGGCATCGGAAAAGCCGAAATTGCGGTTCGTCAGGTATTCCCAGGCGGTGCCCGGCACGTGGTTGATGAAGATCATCACCAGGCAGAGCCCGCGGAACACGTCGAGCCTGAGATCGCGCCCCGGGGGCGTCAGGAGACCGGTGCCGTTCATCCGCGCGGGTTCCATTGGAACAGCCAGGTCTCCGAGAGCCGCTGGTCGTAGCCTTCCACATGCGCCATCAGCTCGACCGGCCCAGCGCCCTCGGGCGCCACGTCGAAGCTCAGCCGCCAGGCATTCATTTCGGGCACCCGGAACAGCGCCTGGTCGACGATCGCGCCGCCCTCGGCCACAACCACCGGCGACACATCCGCCGTCCCGTCCATGCCCGACAGGAGCCCGCCCGCGAAATCGACGATGAACTTGCGCGCCTTGGTCTCGGTCTTCACCCCCGAGACGCCGCCCTTGCCGCTGCGTGTATCCAGCACATAGGCGAGGCTCGCCTTGGGATCGGGCGGCAGCATGCCCCAGTGAAGCCGGTAGCGGTACTCCTGCGCCTCGCCCGCCGCTGCCCCGTGGCGCGGCCGCCAATAGGCGACGATGTTGTCGTTGGCCTCCAGATCGCTCGGGATCTCGACGAGCCGCACATCGCCGTCGCCCCAGTCGCCGATTGGCTCGACAAGCACCGAGGGCCGGTCCTGGTAGCGCGCGCCCGGGTCCTCGTAATGCGCGTATTCGCGGTCGCGCTGGAACAGGCCGAAACCCTTGAGGTCGGGCTCGGCGAAATACGAGGTCGCGAGGTTGGCCGGGTTCTGCAGCGCGCGCCACAGGGTCTCGCCATTGCCGCGCGCCACGAAAAGCCCGTCGCTGTCATGGACCTGAGGCCGGTAATCGTCGAAATCGGACCGGTTCGAGGCGGAGTAGAGATACATCGAGGTGAGCGGCGCCACGCCGACCTCGGGCGTGTCGCTGCGGAAGAACAGCCGCGCGGTGACCTCGGTCACGGTCTCCTCGCCCGGCAGGATGTCGAACCGGTAGGCGCCCGCCACGCTGGGGCTGTCGAGCAGGGCGTAGAGCGTCAGGTGCCGGTCGCCCGGGCCGGGGCGTTCGAGGTAGAATTCCTGGAAGGTCGGGAATTCCTCGGGCCGGTCGGAGGCAGTCGAGAGCGCCAGCCCCCGCGCCGAGAGCCCGTAGGCGCTGCCCCGGCCGAGCGCGCGGAAATAGCTCGCGCCCTGGAAGGCGATCAGCTCGTCGATCACGTCGGCACGGTTCAGGGGCCAGTGCAGCCGGAACCCGGCGACGCCCGGCAGCTCGGCATGCGGCGGCAGGATGCCCGCGGCCTCGTGGCGGTACTGGAAATCGTCGGTGCTGAAGGTCATCGGCCGCGCCATGCCCTCCGCCACCTCGTGGAGCAGGACCGGGATCGGGAAGAGCCAGCCCATGTGGAAGGCATGGAGCCGGAACTTGGCGCCGCTGTCCTGCCAGCGGGCATGGTCCGGGTCGAAGGCGATCTGCCGGTAAAGGTCGTAGGTCAGCCCCTCGGGCAGCCCCTCGGTTGGCGCCGGCGCCTTGTAGGGGGCGGCCGAGAGGCGTTCCGCCTTCCGGGTCAGGATCTCGAAATCGAAGGGCATGCCCTCGTCATTCGCGGCGCGCGCCCCGCGCCCGGCGCCCAGCCCCGCCAGCATCGCGGCGCTGCCGAGAAGAAACGACCGGCGCCCGGCGGTGACACGGATGGCTTTGGACCTGGCCATGATCGGCAACACTCCTGAATCTCAGTCCGACAGATTACGTCCCGCAAGCGGCCGGGGCGAGAGGACAAAATGCGATCGGCACGATCTGGCCGGTCGCTGTAGCGGTGTCGTGAGGCGCCACCCTCGCCGTGGCGCATAAGTAGCTGAACGAAATGCGATTCCTTCGGTGCGCTTTGCCATGTGGCCGGTCTTCCTGCAATCGCCACGTTATCGGACCCGCCCCCGTTTTCCCGCCTCCTGCGACCTGCGACACTCGCCGCCATGAACCGGCGTGTTCGATTCGCCGGCCCGTCGAGCGGAGATACGCGTGAACCGTCGGAAAGTTCCCTCCCCGTGCCGGTAGCGGCGATGCGCCACGGCGTGCCGGCGGCGGAAGCGCTGGTGGTGTGCCTGACGATCCATGGCCGCTACGGCGCGCCCGAGGCGATGATGGAGCATCTCGTCTCCCACCTCACCGCGCCCGGCGTGCATTACGTGCTGCCCCGCTGCCCCGGGGAAGGCTGGTACGCCGCCCCCAGCGCTGGCCCGATCACGCCGGAAACCGAGGCGGAGATCGCCCGCGCCCTCGCCCAGGTCGGCGCCGATCTCGCTGCCGCGCTCGCCGAGGCGCCAAAGGGTGTCCCCGTGGTGATCGGCGGTTTCAGCCAGGGCGCCTGCCTCGCGCTCGAATACGCCGCCGCGCACGGCCCCTGGCCCGGCGCGCTCTTCGCGCTCACCGGCCACCGCGTCGGCGCCGTGGGCCATGTCCGCGCCGTCGCCGACCTCATCGGGCTCGAGGCCTACATCTCCACCGGCAGCCACGACCCCTTCATCAAGATCGCCGAATTCGCCGAAACGCTCCGCGCCTTCGCCACGGCGGGCGCAAGGGTAAGAAGCGAGATCTTCCCCCGCGACGCCCATGTGATGTCGCCCGCCGAAATCGCCCAGGTCGACGCCCTCCTTCGCCGGGTCGCCGCCAGCGAACCCCTCTTCGCGTGACCCTCGCCGCCTGGATCGAGACCCGCCGCATGGCCGCGATCCGCGCGATCCGGCGCGCGACCTCGGCCACCCACCTCACCCACGACCGCCCCGGCTTCGGCTGGCGCGTCACCCCCGCGCCCGGCTCGATCCTCGCCTCCCCCGCTCCCTGTCACTGGGATCCGGAGCCCGACTATTTCCACCACTGGATCCGCGACGCCGCTATCGTGGTGAAAACTTGGCCCGAGATCCTCGCCGCCCTGCCCGAGACCGAGCGCCCCTGGTGGATCCGGGCCTTCCACGACCACGTCGCCTTCTCGCTCCGGGTCTCCGATCCCGACCGCCGGGGCCCCACCGAAAACCCGCTCAAAACCGGCGCGCGCGACGACCACCGCCAGTACCTCCGCCCCGACGCGGAACTCGCGGCGCTCACCGGCACCGACTGGCTCGAGGAACCGCGCGTGGCCGCCGATGGCAATCCCGACCTCGAGCGCTGGGGCCGCCCGCAGGACGATGGCCCCGCGCTCCGCGCCTCGGCGCTGATCGAGGTGACCGCGCGGTGCCCGGAGCTGCGCAGCGCCGGCACCGAAAATCTCATCGCCCGCGACCTCGCCCATCTCGCGACCATCGCCGGCCGCCCGGCCCTCGGCCCCTGGGAAGAGCACCCGCCCCGCCGCTCCACCTTCACGCTGATCGCTACCTGGGACGCGCTCGACCGGGGCGCCCGCCACCTCCCCACGCTCGCCGAAACCTGCCGCGCGGCCGCCGCAAGGATCGAGGCGATCCTCCCCGCCGCCCTCGGCCCCGAGGGCTGGCGCGAAGCCGTCGAGACCGGCTACCAGGACAGCGCCACGCTCCTCGCCCTCCTCCATGCCGGCCGCACCGAAGGCCCCTTCGCGCTCACCGCCCCCGCCACGCGAACTACAGCAAACAGCCTCGAAACCCTCTTCGCCAGGCACTATCCGATCAACCGGGGCCGTTCCGCCCCTGCCATGGGCCGCTGGGAGGCGGATGTCTTCTTCGACGGCAACCCCTGGTTCCCCGTCACCCTCGGCTTCGCGGAATACCACTACCGCCGCGCCGCCCTGACCGGTGACCAACAGGCCTTCAAACGCGGCGACGCCTTCCTGCAAACCGTCCGCGACTACGCGCCCGAGGGCGACGACCTCCCCGAACAATTCCATCGCGAGACCGGCGCGCCCACCTCCTCGCCGGCGCTCACCTGGTCTTCCGCTGCCTTCCTCGCCGCTGCCGCCGCGCGTCAGGCCGTGGCGAGATAGGGCGACCGGAAGCCGAGCGCCCGGAACCCCGCCTGCACCTCGGGCCGCCGCATCATCAGCCGCCAGATCAGCCCCGACCGGTAATTCTCCAAGGCCACAACGATCGGCCCCTGGTCGATGGCGAGCCGGCTCTCCGCCACCCAGCCGCGGCCCAGATGGAACGCGTCGACGAACCCCGCCTCGCCCCAGATCCGCCCGCCCAACACATCGTGGAAATGCCGGAGCGCGCGCATCCCTTCCTCGGGCGCGAAGGGCATCGAGGAGAGCGCCGCCGTGGGCGTGATCGTCCCGGTATCCTCGGTGGGCGAATGCGCCACGTAGCCGTCCGGATCGTCGCTCGCCGTCAGCCCCCAGCACTCCGGGCCATACCCGGCCCAGCTGCCGGGATTGGCGACGCAATGGGCGTGGTTCACCAGAGCATGGGCCCGCGCCTGTACCCCGTAATCGGCATGGGCATTGACCAGCCCGCGCGGATCGAAGGCGAGGAACGGGTATTGCGACAGGAACAGCGGCCCGCCCCAATCGGGCCCGAGTGGCAGCGTAACCCCGCCATAGGCGCGACCATTGGCGAAGGCCTCGGCCCGCGCCCAGACCTCGTGATAGGCCCTTGCCGGGATCGGGTGCTCGGGCGCCCCCGCACCGAGCACGAAGACCGGGAAGGCCTCGTTCCAGCCCCTGAGCGGCAGCGCTTGGGGCGACCACGGGCGCTCGGGATGCCGATGCCACATCACCGCGCCGTCCTCGGCCCGCACATGGGCGGCCCAGTTCACCTGCGCGTAAAGCCGCTCCAGCCGCGCGCCGAGATCCGGCGCCTCGGTGAAATAGGTGGCCACCGCCAGGAGCCCCTGCATCAGGAACGCCGTCTCCACGATATCGCCGCCATCGTCGCCCGGCATGAAGGGCAGCACCTTGCCCGTGGCGCCGGAGAGGAAATGCGGGAACACCCCGTCGAAGCGGTCGGCGGCTTCGAGGAACCCTGCCAGCCGCTCCACCCGGTCGAGGATCTCGCGCCGGGGCCGCCAGCCGCGCTCGGCCGCCACGATCTGCGCCAGGAGCCCGAAGCCGGTGCCGCCCGTGGTCACCGTATCGTCCACATCGTAGCCGAAGGCGCCCGCGCTGCGCTCCCGCGCCATGCCCGAGCCCGGATGCGACCAGTCGGTGAAATAGAGCGCCGTCGCCTGCGCCACCCGGTCGCGCAACGCCGCGTCGTCGAGCCCGGTCGTCAGCCCCGCCACGTGACCGACACCGATTGCGTGTCGCGGCTGTTCGGGCCGGTGTGGAGCACGATCTCGCCGGGGTCGGAGACGCGCTCGGCCTCCTCCAGCGAGGGCGCGATCCAGTAGGAGACCATCTCGCGCGTGACCGTGAATGCCACCGTCGCGCTCTCGCCCGGCGCCAGCGTCACCCGCCGGAAATCGGCGAGCCAGCGCGCCGGCCGGGTGATCCGCGCCACCGGGTCGGAGAGGTAAAGCTGCACCGTCTCGGTCTGCGCCACCTTCCCGGTGTTCCTCACCGTCACCTCGACCTCGACCGGCCCCGTGCCCCGCGCTTGCGGCGCGCCATAGGCGACCTTGCCGTAACCCAGCCCGAAGCCGAACGGAAACCCCGCCGCCCCGTCCGGCAGGTCGAGCCAGCCGGTGCGGAACTTCTGGAACCGCCCCGGATCGGGCCGCCCGGTGGGCTCTTCGGAATGGTGCAGCGGCACCTGCCCGGGATGCGCGGGCAGCGTCACCGCGAGCCGGCCCGAGGGCGCGGCGCGGCCATAGATCAGGTCGGCCACCCCGTCCGGCCCCCGGATCCCGCCATGCCAGGCATAGATCAGCGCATCGGCCTGCGCGGCTTCCGGCCCGAGCGCCAGCGGCCGGCCCGCGAAGATCAGGACGACGAGCGGCGTGCCTGTCTCGAGAAGCGCCGCGAGAAGCGCCCGCTGCGGCGCCGGCAGTGCGGGCGCCAGCACCGAGGAGCTCTCGCCCGCATGCTCCTTCGCCTCGCCGAGCGCGACGATGGCGACCTCGGCCGCGCCTGCCGCCGCCACCGCCTCGGCGATCATTTCTTCGGCCGGCCGCTCGTCCAGCGCGACGGTGGTGCCATGCACGTTCAGCCGGTCGATCAGCCAGGGCTCCGCGACCACGTTCGCCCCGGTCACGCAGGGCACAGCGCGGCCCGCGACCCGCTCCACCGCCTCGCGCAGCGAGCAGACCTCGCGCGCGTCGCCCGAGACCGCCCAGGTCCCCAGCATGTTCGCGCAATCCTCCGCGAAGGGCCCCACGAGCGCCACCCGCGCGGTCTCCGCCAGTGGCAGCACCCCTTCGTTCCTCAGGAGCACCGCACTCTCCGCCGCCGCCCGCTGCGCCAATGCCACCCCCGCCGCGCGCGCGGGCGCCGTGCCCTCGCCCAGCCGCGCGAAGGGATCGTCCAGAACCCCCATCCGCGCCTTGAAGGTGAGAACCCGCAGACAGGCCCGGTCGATCAGTTCGCGCACCTCGCCCGCCGACACCTCCAGCCCGGCCTCCGGCGCCGAAAGCCCCGCTTCCGCCAACCCCGGCAAGGAGGCGAGGTAATCCTCGCCCACCATGTCCATGTCGATCCCGGCGGAAAGCGCCCGGATCACCGCCACCTCGCGCGGGCCCAGGCCATGGGCGGTCAGCTCCATCACCCCGGTGTAATCCGACACCACCAGCCCGCCGAAGCCTTCGCCGCGCCGGAGCCAATCCTCGATCAGCTCCCGATGCGCGTGCATTGGCAACTTGTTCACCGCGTTGAACGCCGCCATCACGCTCGCCGCGCCCGCCGCGACCCCGTCGGCGAAAGGCGGCAGGTAGACGCCCAGCAGCTCCTCCCAGGCCAAGGACGCATTGTCGTAGTCGCGCCCCGACTGGGTCGCCCCATAGGCCACGAAATGCTTCAGGCACGCCGCCACACGGCCCGGCGCCGCAGGGTCGTCGCCCTGGTAGCCGCGCACCATCGCCGCGGCGATCCGGCCTGCCAGCACCGGATCCTCGCCCGGGCTCTCGGCGACCCGGCCCCAGCGGGGATCCCGCGCGATGTCGATCATCGGCGAATAGACCTGGTGCAGCCCCTCGGCCGCCGCCTCCGCCGCCGCGAAGGCCGCCGTCTCCTCGACCAGATCCATGTTCCACGAGCACGCCAGCGCCACCGGCAGCGGAAACACCGTCCGGTGCCCGTGGATCACGTCCTCCGCGAAGAAGAGGCCGATCCCCAGCCGCGAGCCCTTAACCGCGCGCTCCTGCATCGCCCGCGCCGAGGCGCGCGACTTGGTGCCGAACACCGCGCCCACCATCCCCTCGTCGAGCCGTTTCGCCAGCGGCGAGTCGCCGCCCGCCCCGGTCGCCAGCCCCTCGCCGGCGGCAAGCAGGTTCAACTGGCCGATCCTCTCGGCGAGCGTCATGCGGTCGAGATAGGACCGCGCCTGTTCCTCGAAAGTGATGGCGGCACCCCCGGCAATTGGGGCGGCCCGTTACTCCGCCGCGTAGCGGGTGAGGCGCTGCGGGCCGCTGACAGCCCTTACCTGCCCCACGCCTTCCCGAACGTCGAGAACCTTGTTGTAGAACGGTTCGCCATCGGGATCGTGCGGCACGGATTCGCCGTGCAGAACCGCGAGGATCGCGGTTTTCGGCAGCCTTTCGCGCAAGGCCAGGTGGAAATCCATCGCCGCGTCGGTGTCGAGCGCCGAAGTGGCCTCGTCGAGCAGCAGGATATCGGGCTTCTGAAGCAGGATTCGCGCCAGAACCAGCCGCTGCTTCTGTCCGCCCGAGAAGACGTTGCGCCAGTTCTTGCCCTGGAAGAGCTCGTCGCGGATCGCGGGGATGAAGGCGCCGAGCCCGACCCGCGAGAGCGCATCCGCGACGCGGAGGTCGTCATGGGTGCCGCCCGGCTCGGGATAGGAGACAAGCTCGCCCAGGCTCAGCCGGTCCGGCAGGTCGGGCTCCTGCCCGGCGAAGAACATCCGCGCGCCGTCCGCCATCTCGATCCGGCCCGAGCCGTAGGGCCAGATCCCGGCCACGGCCTTCAGGAACGAGCTCTTGCCGCAGCCGTTCCGGCCGCGCAGATAGACCCGGTCGCCCGCATCGGCGCGGATCGCGGGCACCTGCAGGAAGGCCTGGGTGTCATGACCCCGGTGATGCAGCGCCAGCGCCTCGATCCGGAGTGCCGGGCCGGTCTCGACCCGCCGCCGCTCGAAGGCCGAAATCCCGGTCTCGGCATAGAAGGCCGCGCGTTCCTCGACCCGCTCGACGGCGCGCGCCAGTTCGGTCAGCCGCCCGGCATTGGCGCGCAGCGTGGCGATCGCCGGCATCACGTTGATGAACCACGAAACGTCGCCGATCAGCGCGGCGGTCAGCTCCGAGCTCGCGGCGAAATCGCGGAACGACATCCTGCCCGCCATGTAGCCCGGCAGCGCAGGCAGGTAGGCCAGCATCCGGTGCGACAGGAAGTTGTAGGTGTTGGTGAACAGCATCATTGCCGCCGACCAGCCGTTCTGCCTGTGCCAGGTGCGGTCGAGCTTCCTGTAGAGCCCGGCGTTGATCTTGCGCTGCGCGCGTTCGCCGCGCGACTGGGCCATCTGCGAGACCCGGCCCAGCATCGCGACCAGTTCGCCCCGCCAGGCCCCGTCGACCTTCTGGCGCTCGAGCTGCAGCCGTTCCAGCACCCGGCCGATCAGCCAGGCGATGAAGGTGAAGGCGGGCACGTAGACCGCGACCAGGAGCAGCGCCAGCATCGCGGTGCCGTACTCGCCGGGCGCGAAGTCGAAGCGCCGCGCGAGGTCGGGGCCGAGCACCGGCGCGAGGAGATCGGGCAGCGCGGCGCCCCAGCGGTCGAGCGTCTCGACCGGGCGCGAACGTTCCAGAAGCGCCTGCGAGACGAACCAGATCGAGGCCACCGCGCCCCAGAGCCCCATCGCAAGGCCGATGATCCCGCCATAGAGCCCGCCGGTGCATTCGTCGACGCGCTGGTCGATGGCGTCGGGCAGACCGGTGGCGCTGCCTTCGTCGGAACGGTCGCTCATCAGGTCATAGGCGATGCGCTCGTTCTTCAGGATCGCGGCATCGTATTGCGCGGCGAGCCAGGCCCGGGCGCGGCGATGCAGCGTGGTCGAGACCACGTGGCGCAGCGCGACGCCGCTGGTTTGGGCGAGAAACAGGCCGAGATAGGTGAGACCGGCAAGGAACAGGATCGCCGCCGGATCGCCCCCCGCCTGATCGTGGAACCCGGCCAGCGCGGCCAGGAAATCGGCGCTGGCGGTGGCGACCCAGACGCTGGCCTTCGACAGGAGCGTGGTCATCGCGAAGATCACCAGCGTCAGAAGCCAGGCTTCTTTCCAGCGCTCGGAGCGCCAATAGGCCGAGACCAGCCCCCAGAAGGTACCCAAACGGTTCACGCGCCTGTCCTGCGTCTGTTTGTCTTGGCCGGTTCGAAACCTTCCGCACCCGTCAGGCGCCCTTCTCCGGGTCTCGTGACGCGGCCCTGCTCTGCTGCGAAGCATCGGCGAAAAACCGCCAGACGAGCGTTAATTTTGCCGCCAGGCAGGACAATCCGGCCATATTTTGCAGGTTCGTTGCCGTTAGGCCACATATTGTGGGCGCTCCCTGAGCGGTTTCCCGCCGATCAGGGCGGGACAGGGCGAGCCTGACCCGGCATTGGGGCGGAATCCGGGAACCAATTGGGCAATTGCCGGCCGCTTGTCGCCGATGCCTCCGGGCGATCCGTGGACCTTCGCCGGGGTTCCTGCCGGCCGGGCGTGCGGCTCCGGCGGTGTACGGGTTGTGTACAGGTTGTGTACAGGTTGTGCTGCCGCCCGTAGCCAAGCCCGCGAAAGGCCGCTATAGCGATCCGACGCGCAGGAAGGAGCCCGAAGATGGCCGCCCAGGACGGACCGCAGATCTATCTCGTCACGCCGCCGGAGTTCGAATTGTCGAGCTTCCCCAGCCGGTTGGACGATGTTCTCGACGCGCATGAGGTGGCCTGCGTGCGCCTCGCGCTGGCAACCCGCGACGCGGACCGCATCGCCCGCAGCGCCGACGCGCTCCGCGAGATCTGCCACCGCGCCGATGTCGCCCTCGTCATCGAGAACCACCTCCCCCTCGCCCAACGCCTCGGCCTCGACGGCGTGCATCTGACCGACGGGGCGCGGTCGGTGCGGAAACTGCGCAAGGAGCTCGGCGCCGATGCCATTGTCGGCGCGTTCTGCCACGACTCGCGGCATGACGGGATCACGGCGGGCGAAACCGGCGCGGATTACGTGAGCTTCGGCCCGGTCAGCGGCGCCGCGCTCGGCGACGGCTCGCTCGCGGAACAGGAGCTTTTCGCCTGGTGGTCGGAGATGATCGAGATCCCGGTCGTCGCCGAGGGCGGCATCACCGCCGAGATCGCCCGCAGCCTCGCCCCGGTCACCGATTTCTTCGCGATCGGCGAAGAGATCTGGCGCGCCGACGACGCCGCCCAGGCGCTCGCCGAACTCAGGGCGGCGATGCGCCCATAGCCGGGAACGCCCCGCGCACCTGAGCCTCGCAATGCCGGGCCAGCGCCTTCCTGTCGGCGAATTCGGCCACCGCGACCGGATCGTGATAGATCACCGTCACCGCCCCCTGCCGGGGCGCGGCGAGGATCTTCAGGAGATGGTGTCCGAACTCCATGTCGCCCCACCAGCCGTAGAACGCCCGGTCCGCGCCCTCGGGGGCCGTGTAGACCACCGTCACCGGCTGGATCCGCACGAACTCCCTGAGCTCCGGCGCGAAGAAGGCGGCGAAGAGCGTCGACTTGAACGGCAGCACCCGGCGGCCGTCCGAGGAGGTGCCCTCGGGAAAGAACAGGAGCTTGTGGCCCGCCCGGAGCCGTTCCTCGAACAGCGCCTTCTGCGCCTTCGCGTCGCGCGCGGTCCGGGTGATGAAGACCGTGCCCGTCGCCCGGGCCAGCCAGCCGATGCCGGGCCAGTCCGCCACCTCGGATTTCGAGACGAAATAGACCCGCTTGCGGGCATTGAGCGCGAGAATGTCCAGCCAGGAGCCGTGATTGGCCACCACCGCGCCGGGCGCGGTCATCCGCTCCCCTTTGGTGCGGTGCGCCATGCCGATCACCCGGAAGGCGCTGCGGCACACCCATTGCGAGATCCAGGGTGTCCAGGGCCGCTGCACCCCGTGGACCGGCCGTTCCACGAGGCGGATCAGCAGGAGCAGCGAGAGCCCGCCGAGGAACAGCAGGGCGAGCGCCGCGCCTTTCGCCACCGCGCGCACCCAGCCGCCGGGGCCGATCGCGGGCTCCGGCGGCGGTGGCGCGGCGTTCCAGGTCGGGCTCACGCCCCCTCCCCGCCATAGCGCCGCCGCGCCTCGGCGCCCATCGCAGCGGTGTCCATCACCAGGCAGACATCGATGGTGTTGAAGGCACGGTCGACATAGGCGCCCTCGCCGACACAGCCGCCGAGTTTGAGATAGGCCTTGATCAGCGCCGGGGTGGCGCGCATCGCCGCGGCCCGGTCGATTTCGTCCTCCGGCAGCAGGTCCATGGGCTGGAAGGCATCCTGCCGCGCCCGCACCCGGAGCTCGGGCGGCGCGAGGAACCGGTGATGCAGCAGCGAGAGAGGCCCGGCCAGCGGCGCCACATCGGTGCCATGGAAGCTCGCGACGCCGAACAGCACCTCGATCCGGTTCCGGAGCACGTATTCGCCGACCCCGCGCCAGAGCAGCAGCATCGACGTGCCGCCGCGATATTCGGGATGGAGGCAGGAGCGGCCCAGTTCCAGAAGCCGCCGCCCCGACGCCTTGAGCGGCGCGAGATCGTATTCGGCCTCGGAATAGAACCCCCCGGCCCGCGCCGCCGCCGCCTCGGTCAGGAGACGGTAGACCCCGACCACCGCGCCCGGGCGGCGCCGGTCCTCGAGGATCAGGTGCTCGGCCGCCGCGTCATAGGCGTCCTGCTCGAGGCCCGCCGCATGATCGACCATGCCCCCCGACGCGCCCAGCTCGTCCACGAACACGGCATAGCGCAGCCGCTGGGCGGCCCGGATGTCGTCCTCGCTCGCGGCGAGCCGGACGGAGAGGTTGGGGTCGGTGAGATCCATGCCTTGGCCGTTCGCCCTGAGATCCGCGCCTTCTAAAGCATTTTCAGGAAAGGTTGATAGACCTTTCCGGTTCGAAAATCCGCCAAACCGGGAACCTGATGCGTTTCGCGCATCAGGCGCCGCCACCCCCGCGCGCAACTTTCTGCCACGCGCCGGGTGCCTCACGAGTTTGATTCAACTTGCGATTGACTGGCATCATGATTCCTCTATCGTCAGGGGACGACCAACCGCAGATCACGCGTCAAGGACCATGGTCAGATCAACACGCCGCGCTTCGATCACCACCTTGCCGGCATGCTCGAAATTCACTGTGACCCTTCCCGAGACGTTCGACTGGACCTGGCCGAGTCCCCATTGGGGCTCGGTCGGGTGCCTTACCAGCATGCCCGGCTCCAGGAGGTCGGCCATGCCGCCGGCCCCACCCTCTTCCTCTGGATTGTACTTCATTCGCAGGCCCTCACCATGACGACACCACGCGATCTGACTTCCCTTCTGGGGTCGCGTATCTGCCATGACCTTATCAGCCCGATCGGGGCGATCGGAAACGGAATCGAACTTCTCGGCCTGTCCGGGATCAAGGCCGCGCCGGAGATCGCGCTGATCAGCGAGAGCGTCGAGAACGCCAATGCGCGGATCCGCTTCTTTCGCATCGCCTTCGGCGCCGCCGGCCCGACCGAGATGGTCGCGGGCAGCGACTGCCATGCGCTCCTGCGCGATCTCTCGCGCGGCAACCGCTTGAGCTACAACTGGATCGCCAAGGGCGACCTGCCGCGCCGCGAAGTGAAGCTCGCCTATCTGCTCCTGCAATGCCTGGAAACGGCGATGCCCTTTGGCGGGCAGATCGACATTTCTCGCGAAGGCGGCCGCTGGAGCCTGACGGGCACGGCCGAACGCACCCGGATCGACTACGGTCTCTGGGCGTTGCTCGTCGACCCCAGGGCCGAGGTCGAGCTGACCGCCGCGAGCGTGCATTTCGCGCTCGTGGCCGATGCCGCCACCCGCGCCGGCTGCCGGGTGGCGACCGAGCTGAAGGAGAAGGAGATCCGGATCACCCTCTAGCTCGGGAAGCGTTTCCACGGAACAGGAGCCGTGCCCTGCCCCGCCCGGGACAGGGGCCGGAGGGCCGCCGGGCGAGCGCCTCAGCTCCGGACGGTGCCGTCGCCGTCCACGAGATACTTGAACGAGGTGAGCTGCGCCGCGCCCACCGGGCCGCGGGCGTGCATCTTGCCGGTGGCGATGCCGATCTCGGCGCCCATGCCGAACTCGCCGCCATCGGCGAACTGGGTCGAGGCGTTGCGCATCAGGATCGCGCTGTCGAGCTCGGCAAAGAACCGGGCGGCGGCCGTATCGTCCCCGGTGAGGATCGCGTCGGTATGGTTCGAGCCATAGGTGCGGATATGCGCCATCGCGTCGTCGAGCGAAGCCACGACCTTCGCCGCGATCTTCATGTCGAGATATTCGCAGCCCCAATCCGCCGCACCCGCCGCGACGGTGCCCTCGATTCCGAGAAGCGCCGCATCGGCCCGGACCTCGACCCCCGCCGCGATCAGCGCGCGGATCACGTCCTGCCCGACGGTGCCGGCGATCTCGCGATGGATCAGGAGGCACTCCGCCGCGCCGCAGATCCCGGTGCGCCGGGTCTTGGCGTTCAGCACCACCTTCGCCGCCTTTTCCGGATCAGCCGCCTTGTCGATATAGATATGCACGATGCCTTCCAGATGCGCGAAGACCGGCACCCGCGCCTCGCGCTGGACGAGGCCGACGAGCCCCTTGCCGCCGCGCGGCACGATCACGTCGATCGTGCCGGTCATGGTCAGCATCTCGCTCACCGCCGCCCGGTCGCGGGTCGGCACGCGCTGGATCGCCGTCGCGGGCAGGCCGGCGGCCTTCAGCCCGTCGAGCAGGCAGGCATGGATCGCGCCCGAGGAATGGAAGCTCTCCGAGCCGCCGCGCAGGATCACCGCGTTCCCGGCCTTGAGGCAGAGCGCGCCGGCATCGGCCGTCACGTTGGGGCGGCTCTCGTAGATCACGCCGATGACGCCCAGGGGCGTGCGCACCCGGCGGATATGAAGCCCGGACGGCATGTCCCACTCGGCCACCACGGCGCCGACCGGATCCTCCTGCCCGGCCACCGCGCGCAGCCCCTCGGCCATGCTCCGGATCCGGCCCTCGTCCAGCATCAGCCGGTCGAGCATCGCCGGCGAGAGGCCCTTTTCCGTGCCATAGACCATGTCCTTGGCATTGGCCTCGGCGATCTCGCCGCGCCGCGCCCAGATCGCATCCGCCGCCGCCTCGAGCGCCGTCGTCTTGCGCTCCGCCGAAGCAAAGGCCAGCTCCGCCGCCGCCGCCTTCGCCTGCGTACCGATCTCCGCCATGAGCGCGGGAATGTTCTCGAGATCCTTCATCGGAGCTCTCCTGATCCACTGGACAACCGGGATACCGGATCGCTCCGCCCGTCACAACGCCGAAGCGCGCTCAGCCCTCGCGCGCCATGAAGCTCGCCGGCGGCACCCAGGTTTCGGGAAAGGCCGCGTTCGCCCAGAGGCACAGTTCCTGCAACATCGACTTCAGCCCCCGCCCCCGTGCGGTCAGCGCATAGGCATGGCGCAGCGGCCGCTCCTGATAGGGCGTCCGCGTCACCAGCCCGAACCGTTCCAGCCGCGCCAGCCTGTCCGCGAGCACGCTTGTCGTGATGCCCTCCGGCGAGGCCAGGAAGTCGCCGAACCGGCTTTTGCCGGTGAAGAGATCGCGCACGATCACAAGCGTCCAGCGGTCTCCCAGGATGTCGAGCGAGGTGGCGATCGGGCATTTCGAGCGGTGTTCCTCGGTCATGAGGCCGGACCCTAGCCAGTCACTTGCAAAATGCAACCGATAAACTAGAGTAACTCTCGAATCGCAAGTGAGGAGGACGCCGTGACCGAAGCCATCACGGGGAGGTGTCTTTGCGGCGCCGTCAGCTATGCGGCAGAAGGTCCTGTAATGGTCGCCGGGCATTGCTTCTGCGAGGCCTGCCGGCGGTCGAGCGGCACCAGCCACTGCACCCACGCGATGGTGCCCGAGGCCGGGTTCGCCCTCACCGGAACGCTCACCGAATTCGCCAAACCCGCCGATAGCGGCAATGTCGTTACCCGCTGCTTCTGCCCCACCTGCGGCTCGGCGGTGCTCTCCCGGAATTCCGGCATGCCCGGCATGGTCGCGCTCCGCGCCTCGAGCCTCGACGACATGAACCTGCTTTCGCCGAACATCACCGTCTACGCTGCGCAGGCCCCGGCCTGGGCGCATGTGGACGAGAGCAACCCGGTGTTCCCGGCCGAATTCCCCGGCCTCGCGGAGGGCAAGCTGCCCGCCTGAGCTACGCCCCGCGAAGGAACCGCTCGAACTTCTCCGCCCAGTCGGGATGCCAGCGCGACAGCGGCGGGCGGTTCTCGATGATGTCGCCGATGGCCCAGGCCATGCGTTTCTCGTCGAGCGCGCGGGAAACGTCATTGTCCGGGCAGAGGATGTAGAAATCGCCCCGGTCGAGGCTCTCGAAAAGGAAATCGGTCACCTGTTCCGGCGTCCAGGCGCCCGCCGGCTTCTCGGTGCGGCCATTGGCGGTCAGACCGGTGAAGACGAAGCCCGGAATGAAAAGATGCGCGCTGATTTCGCAGCCCTCGGTATTGCGCAGCTCATGGGCCAGCGCCTCCGCGAAGGCCTTCACCCCCGCCTTCGCCACATTGTAGGCCGGATCCCCCGGCGGCGTGGTGATGCCCTGTTTCGAGCCGGTGCAGACGATGGCCCCGGGCCCGCCCCGCGCGATCATGCCCGGCCCGAAGGCCCGCACCGCGTTGACGATGCCGCGCAGATTGACCTTGAGCACCCGGTCCCATTCTTCTTCCGGCCCGAAGATGGAACTGCCGGGCTGGATCCCGGCATTGGCGAAGAGCATCGCAGGCGCGCCGAACGCCGCCTCCACCGTTCCGGCGGCCGCCGCCATCGCGCCGGGATCGGAGACGTCGGCCTCGAGCGTCAGCACCTGCGCCGCGCCCGCCGCCTTCAGCGCCGCCTCCGCCGCCGCGAGCCGCTCGGCGCCCAGGTCGATCACCGCGACCGGCATTCCCGCGCCGACAAGCCGCGCGGCGATGGCCAGCCCGATCCCCGCCGCGCCGCCGGTGACGACGGCCGCATGTCCCGCCCGGATCGCCGGATGTGTCATGGTCTTCCTCCCAGGTCGTGCGGGGTCAGGCCGTGCCCAGACACTCCCGCATGAAAGTCAGCGCGACGCCCAGCCCGTCGGGCGCGATTCCATGCCCGGTGCCATGCATCACATGGCCATAGACCGTGAACCCGGCCTCCTGCAGCACGCGGCCGGCCTCGCCCATCGAGGGGAACGGCACGACATCGTCGGCATCGCCATGGACCAGCAGCACAGGCGGTTTCGAGACCGCCTCCGCCGCCAGCCGGTCGGGCACCATGAGCCGGCCCGAAAACCCCGCGACACCGGCCAGCTGTTCCGTCCGGCGCGGCGCGACATGCAGGGCCAGCATCGTGCCCTGGGAGAACCCGAACAGGATCACCTTGTCCGGGCCGAGGCCAGTTTCCGCGATGAGCCCGTCGAGCATCGCGTTCACGAGGTCGGCCGAGCGCGCGAAATCCGCCGCCGCCCGCACCTCGTCCGAGCCGTCGAGCCAGGGCACCGGCGCCCATTGGAACCCAATCGGGTTGTTGATGCAGGGATCGGGCGCGTCGGGCGCCACGAAGGCGGTGTCGGGCAGGTGCGGCGCCAGCGGATCGGCGAGACCGAGCAGATCCTCGCCATTCGCACCGTAGCCGTGCAGGAACACGACCAGCGATGTCGCGGTGCCGGAGCGCGCCGCGCGCCGGTGCAATGTCAGGCCCTGGCTCATCGAATCCCTTCCCGCTCCCTCGCCACCCGGTAGTAGGCCCAGAGCAGCCGCGCCGCAACGCCGCGCCAGGGCGACCAGGCCTCGGACATCGCCCGGAGCGCCTTTTCGGAGGGGCGGTCCTCCAGCGCAAAGAGGATCCGGGCGGCCTCCTGCAGCGCGAGGTCGCCCGGGGCGAAAACATCCGCCCGGCCGAGCGAGAACATTGCGTAGATCTCCGCCGTCCAGCGGCCGATCCCCGGCAGCGCGATCAGCGTCTCGATCACCTCGCCGGTCGGCGCTTCCCGCAGCGCTTCATAGGGCAACCGCGCCTCGGCCAGCGCGCGGGCATAGCGGATCTTCTGCCGGGAAAGGCCGCAGGCACGCAGCTCCTCGTCGCTCGCCCGCAGGACCTTGCGCGGGCCGACCATGTTCGCCGCCTTCATCCGCGCCCAGATCGCATCCGCCGCCGCGACCGAGACCTGCTGGCTCACGATGGCGTCCAGGAGCGCCGCGAAGCCGTCCTTCCGGCGCCGGAGCGGCAAGGGGCCGGTCAGCTCCAGCGCCGCGGCGAAACGCGGCTCCTGCCGTGCCAGATGAGCGGCGCCCTCGGCCACGCAGGCGGGCGTCTCGATGATCCGTCCGATGCTCATGCCTCCTAATTACCGGGCGGCGCGCCGGGCGGACAGCCCCCTTTCCACACCTTGCCGCGCCCGCGCGGCGGGACTATTCGGGAGCGCATGAGCAGCACCTTCCCCGTCACCGCAGACAACGACGCCACGGCGAAGCGCAACGTCGCCGTCCTCGTCGCCGCGCAGGCGGTGCTGGGCAACCAGATGCCGATGATCTTCGTGATCGGCGGCCTCGCGGGCCAGCAGCTCTCGCCGATTCCCTGCCTCGCCACCCTGCCGATCTCGATGATCGTCTTCGGCTCGATGACCACCGCGCCCTGGCTCTCGCCCTTCATGCAGCGCCACGGCCGCCGCGCGGGGTTCTTCGCGGGCGCGGCCGGCGGCTTCTGCGGCGCCGCGCTGGCGGCGCTCGGGATCGCGCTCGGGAGTTTCTGGCTCTTTCTCGCCGGCAGCTACCTCACCGGCATCTACATGTCGGCGCAGGGCTTCTTCCGCTTCGCCGCCGCCGATACCGCCTCGTCTGCCTTCCGGCCCAAGGCGATCTCCTACGTGATGGCGGGCGGGCTCCTCTCGGCCTTCATCGGGCCGCGCCTTGTCGCCATGCTCGCCGGCGGACCCGTCGCGACGGTGGACCGGTTCCTGCCGATCTATCTCACGGTCATGGCGCTGAACGCCGCCGCGGTGCTGATCTTCCCTTTCCTCAGGATCCCGAAGCCCGCCCCGCGCGCCGCCGACCTGCCCGAGGGACGCACCCGCCGCCAGCTTCTCGCGACCCCCGAGATCCGCGTTGCGGTGATCTGCGGCATGGTCGCCTATGCGCTGATGAACCTGGTGATGACCTCGACCCCGCTCGCCGTGGTCGGCTGCGGATTTGCCATGGCCGACGCCTCGAACGTGGTCTCCGCCCATGTCTTCGCGATGTTCGTACCGTCCTTTTTTACCGGCCATGTCATCGCCCGTTTCGGTGTCGAGCGGACCATCGCGGCCGGCCTCGTCCTCCTCGCGCTCGCCGGCGTCATCGCGCTGTCGGGCGTGACGCTCACCAATTTCTTCGGCGCGCTGATCCTCCTGGGGCTCGGCTGGAATTTCGGCTTCATCGGCGCGACGACGCTGCTGGCCGAACAGCACCTGCCGCATGAACGCGGTACCGTGCAGGGGATGAACGACGCGCTGGTGTTCGGCTGTGTGACCCTCGCCTCGCTCGCCTCGGGCGGGCTGATGAACTGCACCGGCGGGGATCCGGTCCAGGGCTGGAACGCGGTCAACCTCGCCATGGTGCCGTTCCTGACCCTCGCCGGCGGCGCGCTGATCTGGCTCGTCATGCGGGACCGGCGGTCGGCCTGAGCGACGCAGATTCGAAACAACGCGCCCCGCCACCGCACGCCATCCTTGGCGTGCGGTGGCCCCAGCATCACGCCGGGGCCGGATCAATCAATGGACAAGCGCGAAAGGCGCCGGGCGAGCACCCGCCTGCCCGGCTTGCGCCCCCCCATGGCCTTCCTGCCGGCTTGACCTCGGCAACGCCTCGTGACTTTAGGGATGGGAAAATTCCGAGGCAGGCCGAATGCTCCGCAGGCTCTACGACTGGACGATCTCGCTCGCCGCGTCGCGCCACGCACTCTGGGCGCTCGCTGTCGTGTCCTTCGTGGAAAGCTCGGTCTTCCCGATCCCGCCGCATCTCCTGCTGATCCCGATGGTGATCGCCGCGCCGCGCCGGGCCTGGCTGATCGCCGGCGTCTGCACCGTGGCCTCGGTCCTGGGGGGCGTGCTCGGCTACTATATCGGCGCCGCGCTCTTCACCCAGATCGGCCAGCCGGTGCTCGAATTCTACGGCAAGACCGCCGCCTTCGACAGCTTCGCGGCGAAGTTCAACGAGGTCGGCGCCTGGGCGGTGCTGTTTGCCGGGCTCACGCCCTTTCCCTACAAGGTGATCACCATCACCTCAGGCGCCACCGGGCTCGATTTCGGCACCTTCATGCTGGCCTCGCTGATCGCCCGTGGCGCGATCTTCTTCGTCATCGCCGGGCTCCTGCGCGTGTTCGGGGAACCGATCCGCGAGTTCATCGAGCGCCGGCTCGGCCTTGTCTTCACGCTGTTCTGCATCTTGCTGATCGGCGGATTCTACGTGGTGAAATACCTATGACCTCACGCATCCTGATCCTCCTCGCCGCCGGCGGGTCCGCCGCGCTGCTCGCCGGCGCCTTCCTGTTCCAGGCGCTCGGCTGGCAGCCCTGCGCCATGTGCCTCTGGCAGCGCTGGCCCCATGCCGCCGCGGTGCTCGTGGGCGCGGTCGGGTTCTTCCTGCCGCGCTGGCCCGTGGCGCTTCTCGGCGCCGCCGCGGCCGCGACCACCACGGGGATCGCGATCTACCATGCCGGGGTGGAGCGGCACTGGTGGCTCGGCCCCACGAGCTGCACCTCGGCGGGCGGCGGCATCGGCGGGCTCTCGGCCGGCGACCTGCTCGCCACCGACGGGGCGCGGCTGGTACTCTGCGACCAGTTCACGCCGTTCCTCTTCGGCCTCTCCATGGCCAACTGGAACGCGATCCTCTCCGCCATACTCGTTATCATCTGGCTTAAAGCTGCCCAGAAATCCGTCGCCTGAGGCCCGATTCCGGCCCGGTTTTGCCGTTATCCCTGACGCGCATAGGCAGCCCGCAGGATGCGCGACATGAGCGACGAACCCGACGAGACCAACGAGAAGCAAGTTCCCGAGGCACAATCGATCTCGATGATCCGCGACCTCATCGCCAACCAGGCACCGGCCGCGGACGCCCCCGCGAAGGCCCCGGAGGCGGCCGCGAAGCCGGCCGAGCCCGCCCCTGCCCCGGCACCCCGCAAGGACGAGCGGAGCGAGCGCTGGGCGGCGCTCCGCGACGCGCTCAACGCCGAGGACGACGACGAGGAGGATCCGGTCGAGGCGGCGGAGACCGCCCCGGCGGAACGCGTCCTGACCCCGATTGAGCGGCTGCGCCTGCGCCAGGCCGCCGAGGCCGCCGCATTCTCCGCGCCGGCCCAACCCGCCCCGGAGGCGGTCGAGGAAGACGAAATCACCCCCTATGACGACAGCGTCTTCGGCGACAGCGGCACCCTCGACGAACCGCAGCCGGCGCCGCTTGCCGACCCGGCCCTGCTGACGCCCGAGCCCGAAGGCCCGGCGGATCCCAACCCGGCGATGCCGCGGGTCTGGGACACGCCCGCCGATCACCAGATGTCAGATCGGGGCAAGCTCTTCTGGCGCCTCGGCATCTACGGCACGATCGTTGCCGTCCCGGTGGCACTCCTCGTCACCAGCCCGTTCTCGCCGGTCGACACGGTCGCCCACTACGCCTCCGCCACCGGCTGCACGATGGCCGGCTATTTCGGCGTCGAAGGGGCCAAGGAGGGCGAGCCAGGCTACCACGCCAGTCTCGATCCGAACCAGAACGGGATCGCCTGCGAACCGCCTGTCCAGCGCCGCATGCAGGGCAACGGATCCGTCGCTTTCGTGCGCGCGGGGGACTAGCCAAGCTTCTGGAATTGCGACAGGTTCCGACCCACTGAGTCGTTAACCACACGCGATTCCGCACATGCAGAAGAAGATTGGCAGCGATGCCGGACCTACGGGGATCCGGCGCGAATGGGACATGCCGTCCGACCATGTGATGCCACTCGGGGAGTGGATCCTGTGGCGGATCGCGATCTTCGGCCCGGTCCTGGCCGTTCCCGCCTATCTGATGGCCACGAGCCCCTTCGGCCTTGTCGATACGGTCCGGCACTACGCTTCGGCGGCGGGCTGCTCGGTGGGCGGTCTTATCGGCACGATGCCGGCGAAAAAGGGCGAGCCGGGCTATTTCCGGCGGCTCGACCGCAACCGAACGGGCATCGCTTGCGAACCCGAGCGGGAAGCGCGCACGCTGCGCGGCGGCAACGCCGGCACTTTCATGCGCGTGGAGCCCGAGACGGCTCAGTGAATCGTGAACTCGCCGGTTACGTTGGTCCATTCGCCGGGCGAGATCATCTTGCGATGCACGAACCGCACCGAATGCAGCGGCCCGTCGATCTTGTCCTGCCAGAACTCGATGAAGCCGAACAGCTTCGGGTGGTCCGGTGCCAGATCGTACTCCTGCCAGATGAACGTGTTCAGCACATTCCGGTAGTCGGGCATCCGGTAATAGAACTCCGCCGTCGTCAGCCCGTATCCCGACAGCATCAACTCGGTCTCACGTCTTTCCATTCTGCACCTCATGGTTTATGCCCACGCTCAATTGAGCCACCGGAATTATGTCTTTTCAATGAAAACAGACCGTTAGCACCCGCCAGAGGTGGCTGCCGACAAAGCGGGGATTGCGGCATTGCACCCCATATCCGGCTGGTGATAGAACACGTCGTACAAAATATGGTAATGTGCGCGGACGAGGCACAATCGAGTGAGCGAGACGCCGGAACCCCCTGAAATGACCGGAGAAACCCCGCCGGAGCGGCCGCCCTACGACGGGCCGTCGATCGCGATCGAGCGGGAAATGGCGACGTCCTTCATGGATTACGCCATGTCGGTCATCGTTTCCCGCGCGATCCCCGATCTGCGCGACGGCCTGAAACCCGTGCATCGGCGCATCCTTTATACGCTCTGGGAAAACGGCCAGACCCAGAACAAGCCCTACCGAAAATGCGCCACCGCCGTCGGCGACGTGATGGGCCGCTACCACCCGCATGGCGACTCGGCGGTCTATGAATCCCTCGTCCGGATGGCGCAGGACTTCTCGATGTCGGTCCCGCTGATCGACGGCCAGGGCAATTTCGGGTCGATGGACGGCGATCCGGCCGCGGCCTACCGCTATACCGAGAGCCGGCTCGAGAAGGTCGCCGAAGCGCTCCTCGTCGATATCGACAAGGACACGGTCGACTTCATGCCGAACTACGCCAACGAGCGGCAGGAGCCGACCGTGCTGCCGGCGCGGTTCCCGAACATGCTGGTGAACGGCGCCGAGGGCATCGCCGTCGGCATGGCGACCCGCATCCCGCCGCACAATCTGGGCGAGGTGATCGACGGCACGCTGGCCCTGATGGAGAACTCCGATCTCTCCACCGAGGCGCTGATGGAGTACATCCCGGCCCCCGATTTCCCCACCGGCGGTATCATCCTCGGCCGGTCCGGCGCCCGGAAGGCCTATCTCGAGGGCCGCGGCAGCGTGGTGATCCGTGCCAAGACCCGGGTCGAGGAGATCCGTAAGGACCGCTACGCGATCGTGCTCGACGAGATCCCCTACCAAGTGAACAAGGCGGCGATGATCGAGAAGATCGCCGACCTCGTGCGCGAAAAGAAGATCGAGGGCATCTCCGGCGTCGCCGACGAGAGCGACCGGGTCGGCGTCCGCGTGGTGATCGAGCTGAAGCGCGACGCGACGCCCGACGTGGTGCTGAACCAGCTCTGGCGCTTTACCGCGATGCAGACCTCGTTCGGCTGCAACATGCTGGCGCTCAATGGCGGCCGGCCGGAACAGCTCACGCTGCGCGACTTCCTCACCCATTTCATCGCCTTCCGCGAAGAAGTGATCGCCCGCCGCACCGCCTTCGAGCTCAACAAGGCCCGCGAGCGCAGCCACATTCTCTGCGGCCTCGCCGTCGCGGTGTCGAATGTCGACGAGGTGGTCGCTACGATCCGCGCCTCGGCCACCCCGGCGGAGGCCCGTGAGGCGCTGATGTCGCGGCGCTGGCCCGCGCAGAAGATCGCCGACTACATCCGCCTGATCGACGACCCGACCCACACGATCAACGACGACGGCACCTACAACCTCTCGGAACGCCAGGCCCGCGCGATCCTCGACCTGCAACTTCAGCGCCTGACCCAGCTCGGCGTCAAGACGATCACCGACGAGCTCGAGGAGCTCGCCGCGAAGATCAAGGATTACCTCGACATCCTGCGCTCGCGCGACCGGATCATGGCGATCATCTCCGACGAGCTTCGCGCGATCAAAGCGGAATTCGCCGTTCCGCGGCGCACCGAGATCGTCGACTGGGCCGGAGACCTCGAGGACGAGGATCTGATCGAGCGCGAGGACATGGTGGTGACCGTGACCTCCTCGGGCTACACCAAGCGGACGCCCCTGGCCGAGTTCCGGTCGCAGAAGCGCGGCGGCAAGGGGCTCTCGGGCGGCGGGCTCAAGGAAGACGACGTGGTGACCACGCTCTTCGTCGCCAACACCCACACCCAGCTCCTGTTCTTCACCACCGACGGGATGGTCTACAAGCTCAAGACCTGGCGCCTGCCGCTCGGCGGCCGCACGTCGAAGGGCAAGGCGATCGTCAACATCCTGCCGATCCCGACGGGCGTCTCGATCGCCGCGATCATGCCGGTCGACCGCGACGAGGAGCATTGGGACGACCTGCAGATCTTCTTCGCCACCTCGGAAGGCACGGTGCGCCGCAACGCGCTCTCCGACTTCACCAACGTGATGCGCAACGGCAAGATCGCGATGAAGCTCCCCGAGGGCGTGTCCCTGGTGAACGCCCGGATCTGCACCGAGGACGACGACGTGATGCTCGTCACCGCCATGGGCCGCGCGATCCGCTTCCCGACCACCGAGGTGCGCGTGTTCAAGGGCCGCGATTCCACCGGCGTGCGCGGCATCCGCCTTGCCGAGGGCGACCGCGTCGTATCGATGTCGGTGATCCGGCATTTCGAGGCCGATCCGCAGGAACGCGCCGCCTATCTCAAGCAGCGCCGCCTGATGGCCGGAGCGCCCGAGGAGGAGGTCGAGGCCGAGGAGGACGAGGAAGCGACCGGCGACGGCCAGCTCTCGCCCGAGCGCTATGCCGAGATGTCGGCCGCCGAAGACCTGATCCTGACCATCACCTCCGCCGGCTCCGGCCGGTTGAGCTCGAGCCATGACTACACCGTGCGCGGTCGTGGCGGTCAGGGCATCTACGCGATCAGCCAGAAGCACCTCGCCGATACCAGCGCCACGCTCGTCGCCTCCTTCCCCGTCGAGATCAGCGACCAGATCATGCTCGCCACCTCGAGGGGCCAGTCGATCCGGGTGCCGGTCGAGGGCATCTCCTTCCGCTCCCGCTCGGCGGGCGGCGTGAAGGTGTTCCACACCGCCGCCGGCGAGGAGGTGGTCTCGGTCGCCCGCATCGCCGACCAGGGCGACGAGGACGAGGCGGTAGAGGGCTGACCTGGCGAACTTCCATCGACAGACGTACCTTGCCCCACCCGGAATCAAGGCCCGGCACGGGCCGCCGGGCGAGCGCCTGCCCGACCCACTGGCCGGCGCTCTGGTGAGGCTCCGCGCCGAACCATTGTACGGCGGGCTTGCACCATAAATCGCACCGCTCAACCGTAGCTGCGCCATCCCACGGGCAGGCGCTCGCCCGGCTTCGCGCCAAGTGGGGCGTGCACCCCCCGCTACCCCTCCGGCGCCATCAGCTCCACTTCCGCCCCGTCGCGGATCGCGGTGTAGAAACAGACCCGCCGGTTGGTGTGGCAGGCCGGCCCGGTCTGCCGCACCACGGCCAACAGGCAATCCCGGTCGCAATCGACCCGCAATTCCACCAGTTCCTGCACATGGCCCGAACTCTCGCCCTTCACCCAGAAGGCCTGCCGCGACCGCGACCAGTAGGTCACACGCCCGGTCTCCAGCGTCCGCGCCACCGCCTCGGCATTCATCCAGGCCATCATCAGGACCTCGCCCGTCGCCGTATCCTGGGCGATGGCCGGAATCAGCCCGGCGGCGTCGTAGCGCAAAGTTGCGGGATCGAACGACATGCTTCATCCTTTTCTCGGAGCGGAATCCGCCCTATCTAGGTCGGACTGCCGGAGAGGGGAACCCATGCCCGAGACCGATCTGATCAAGCTCTATTCGGGCCGCATCCTCGCGCTGGCCGCCGATATTCCCCATACCGGCCGGCTCGACAGCGCGCAGGCCAGCGCCACGCTGCGCTCGCCCCATTGCGGCTCGACTGTCACGGTCGACGTGCGGCTCGAGGATGGCCGGATCGCCGATTTCGCCCAAGATGTCCGCGCCTGCGCGCTCGGCCAGGCCGCCGCCGCGGTGGTCGGCGCCCATGCCATCGGCCGGAGCCGGAACGAGATCGAGACCGCCCGCGACCAGCTTGAAGCGATGCTCACTTCCGGCGGCCCCGCCCCCGACGCGCCCTTCGACGGGCTCGACGTGCTGATCCCGGCGCGCGACTTCAGGAACCGCCACAAGTCGATCCTGCTCGCGATCTCCGCCACC
Organism: Paracoccaceae bacterium; assembly: GCA_003605175.1. Taxonomy (GTDB): domain Bacteria; phylum Pseudomonadota; class Alphaproteobacteria; order Rhodobacterales; family Rhodobacteraceae; genus Ovoidimarina. Next base: position 370,044 of record QWDA01000002.1, read on the forward strand.
GCAGAGGCGATGGAAAAGGCAGAGCGCGCCGCCTGCGCCTGACTTATTCGGGCGTCAGCCGGTAGGCCGCGCCCTGCCCCACCGAGAGAAACCAGATCGCCCCGTCCGGCGCCTCGACCACGTCGCGCACTCTTTGCGTCTCCTCGCCCTCGATCCGCTCCGCATCGACCAGCCGGTCGCCCTGGCGCTCGAGCCGCGAGATCAGCCCGAATTTCAGCGAGCCCACGAAGAAATCTCCCGCCCAATCGGGCCAGAGCGCGCCGGAATAGATCGCCATCCCCGAAGGCGCGATGGAAGGATCCCAGTAATGCGCGGGCTGCTCCATGCCGGGCTTTGCGGTGCCCTCGCCGATCCTCAGCCCGGAATAATGTCGGCCGTAGGAAATCACCGGCCAGCCGTAATTCGCCCCCGCCACGATGCGGTTCACCTCGTCGCCGCCCATGGCACCGTGCTCGTTGACCCAGAGCCGGCCCTCGGCATCGAGCGCCGCGCCCTGCGGATTGCGGTGTCCATAGGACCAGATCTCCGGCAGCGCGCCCGCCACGCCGACGAAGGGGTTGTCCTCCGGGACGCTGCCGTCGCGGGCGATCCGGACCACCGAGCCGTTGTGTCGCGACAGATCCTGCGCCGCCTCCCGCTCGCCGCGCTCGCCAATCGTCAGGTACAGCGTCCCGTCCGGCGCCTCGACGATGCGCGAGCCGAAATGCCGCCCGCCCGAAGACCCCGGCGACATCTCGAAGATCACCCGAACGCCGGTGAGCCGCGCGCCGTCCTCCGAGAGCCGCCCGACCGCCAGCGCGGTGCCTACCCCGGTGCCCTGCGGCTTGGAAAAGCTCAGGAAAACCTCGCGGGCTTCGGCGAAATCACGCGGCACCATCACGCCCAGCAATCCGCCCTGCCCCTCGGCCCGCACTTCCGGCACGCCTGCGACCGCCACCGCTTCCCCGTCGGGCCGGTAATGCAGCAGACGCCCGCCCCGCTCGGTGATCAGCCAACCACCGCCGGGCAGGAAGGCGAGGCCCCAGGGGTCGTCCAGGCCGGTCGCCATCGGCTCGGCCCGGATCGGCCCCGCCGTGCTGTCCAGCGCCACCGATACCCCGGGCACCGCGATCAGAAGGAAGATGGCAATCAGCGCACGCATCGGGCGTCCAGTGTTTCTGCATCGGGCAAAACCTGGTCCGAAAATGCTGATGGGCAACCTGCTCCGGGCAAATTTCGTCCTCCAGCGCCTCCCAGTCTTTCCTTTACAATTCCGACAGCATAACTTCCCATCCCAGAATAATAACCACGTCAGGGAGACGACAATGCAACGACTTCTCACGGCCACGGCCGCGAGCGCACTCGTGTTCGGCGCCGCCGTTTCGGCCGCCCAGGCCGACGACATCAAGCTTGGTGTGATCTTCGGCTTTACCGGCCCTCTGGAATCGATCACCCCCGACATGGCCGCGGGCGCCGAATTGGCGATGGCCGAAGTGAGCGACAGCGGCGCGCTGCTCGACGGTGCCACCGTCACGGCGATCCGCGGCGATTCGACCTGCATCGATGCCGGCGCGGCAACGGCCGTGGCCGAGCGCCTGATCACCTCCGACGGGATCAAGGGCATCGTCGGCGCCGACTGTTCGGGCGTCACCGGCGCGATCCTGCAGAACGTGGCGCTGCCGAACGGCGTCGTCATGGTCTCGCCCTCGGCCACCTCGCCCGGCCTCTCGACGGCCGAGGACAACGGCCTGTTCTTCCGCACCGCGCCCTCGGATGCGCGCCAGGGCCAGGTCATCACCGATATCCTGGTCGAATCCGGCATTAAGTCGGTCGCGGTCTCCTATGTGAACAACGACTACGGCAAGGGCCTCGCCGACGCTTTCCAGGCGGCGTTCGAAGCCGCCGGCGGCGAGGTGACGATCAACGCCGCCCATGAGGACCAGAAGGCAGACTACTCGGCCGAGGTCGGCGCCCTCGCTTCGGCGGGCGGCGAGCGGCTGGTCGTCGCGGGCTATGTCGATGGCGGCGGCTCGGGCATCACCCGCGCGGCGATCGACGCGGGCGCCTTCGACACGTTCCATTTCCCCGACGGCATGGTCTCGAACAAGCTCGTCGAGAACTTCGGTAGCGAGATCGACGGCTCTTCGGCCGACGTCCCCGGCACCGACAGCCCCGGCGCGCAGATGTATATCGACCTCGCCGGCGACGCGTTCAACCCGACCGGTCCGTTCTCGCCGGAAAGCTACGACGCAGCCGCGCTGATCATGCTGGCCATGCAGGCCTCGGGCTCCACCGATCCCGGCGTCTACAAGGACAAGATCATGGATGTCGCCAACGCGCCCGGCGAGCAGATCTTCCCCGGCGAACTCGCCAAGGGCCTGCAGATCCTCAAGGACGGCGGCGAGATCGACTATGTCGGCGCCTCTGCGGTTGAACTGATCGGCCCGGGCGAGAGCGCCGGCAACTACCGCCAGATCACCTACGAGGGCGGCGAGGAAAAGACGGTCAAGTTCCGCTGACCGGCGGACCCGAAAACGCGAAGCAGCCCGGCGGGACGACCGGGCTGCTTCTTCAGCGGCGGAGCCGAAATCGGCCGCATACGGGGTACGGTACAGAAGGCGCGGCCAACGTGCCTGGGGAAGAAGCATGATCCGGGTCGATCAGCTCCATAAGCACTTCGGCGGCTTCCGCGCTGTCGACGGGGCAACGCTGGAAATCGCGAATGGTTCCATCACCGGCCTGATCGGTCCGAACGGCGCGGGAAAGACTACGCTGTTCAACGTGATCGCCGGGCGGCTGCCGCCCACCTCGGGCCGCGTGACGATGGCAGGCGAGGACATCACCGGCCTGCCGCCGCACGCGCTGTTCCACAAGGGCCTCTTGCGGACCTTCCAGATCGCGCATGAATTCTCCTCTCTCACGGTCCGGGAAAACCTGATGATGGTCCCCGGTGCGCAATCGGGCGAGGCGCTCTGGAACACCTGGTTCGGCCGCAGGCGCATCGCCGAGGAGGAACGCGCCCTTCGCGCCAAGGCCGACGAGGTGCTGGAGTTCCTCACCATCGACCACCTCAGGGACGAACGCGCCGGCAACCTCTCCGGCGGCCAGAAGAAGCTCCTAGAGCTCGGCCGCACGATGATGGTCGACGCGAAGATCGTGTTCCTCGACGAGGTAGGCGCCGGGGTGAACCGCACGCTCCTCAACACCATCGCCGACGCCATCGTCAGGCTCAACCAGGAGCGCGGCTATACCTTCTGCGTCATCGAGCACGACATGGATTTCATCGGCCGCATCTGCGACCCGGTGATCGTGATGGCCGAGGGCAAGGTCCTCGCCGAAGGCACGCTCGCCGAGATCAAGGCCAACGAACACGTGATCGAGGCCTATCTGGGCACTGGCCTGAAGAACAAGACCAAGGCGGAGGCCGGGGCATGAGCGACAACCCCTGGCAGGACGACCGCGGCAACAAGGACCGCTCCATCACCAATCCGAACGGCCAGGGCGGCCTCCAGCCCGCGACCGGGCATGGCACACCCCGGCCCGGCATCGAGGGCGAGCCCTACCTGATCGGCGACGCGATGACCGGCGGCTACGGGCGCGGCGCCGATATCCTGCACGGCTGCACCATCGCCGTGAACAAGGGCGAAATCGCGGTGATCGTCGGCCCGAACGGCGCCGGCAAATCCACCGCGATGAAGGCGGTCTTCGGCATGCTGAACCTGCGCGAGGGCGCGGTCCGGATCGGCGGCAAGGAGATCACCGCGCTCAGCCCGCAGGACCGGGTGGCCGAGGGCATGGCCTTCGTGCCGCAGACCTCGAACATCTTCACCTCGATGACCGTCGAGGAGAACCTCGAGATGGGCGCCTTCCTGCGCCGCGACGACATCCGCCCGACGATGGAGCAGGTCTACGAACTGTTCCCGATCCTCAAGGACAAGCGCCGGCAGCCGGCGGGCGAGCTTTCGGGCGGCCAGCGCCAGCAGGTCGCCGTCGGCCGCGCGCTGATGACCCAGCCACAGGTGCTGATGCTCGACGAGCCCACCGCCGGCGTTTCCCCCATCGTCATGGACGAGCTCTTCGACCGGATCATCGAGGTCGCCCGCACCGGCATCTCGATCCTGATGGTGGAACAGAACGCGCGGCAGGCGCTGGAGATCGCCGATACCGGCTATGTCCTCGTCCAGGGCCGCAATGCCTATACCGGGACCGGCCAGGACCTTCTGGCCGACCCCGAAGTGAGACGGAGTTTTCTTGGTGGGTAACGGGGGAAGTTCAACATGCTGGAGGCGCTGCTGCTGGGGGCCGTGATCGAAACAACGGGGATCGGCCCGAAACCCTTGGCCTGTTCGTTTCCCGGAGCCTATCCGGGCGAACCTGCCATCGAGGTCACCCTGACGCCACGGCCGAGCCTGAAGGATCTGCCGGGCCTTTTCCGCGTGGAAATGGCGCTGACCGGCGGGCTCCGGCTGCCGGCCGCCGCGCAGCCGATCACCTCGACCGAGGGCCAGGACGTGCTGGTGCGCGCCGGCAGGGCGGCCGGGGTCCACTACACGCTCGGGATCGACCTCGAGGGCCATGCCGCTTTCAACATGCTGGTCCATGGCTCCGCGAGCGAGGCGTCGCGCGAAGCCACCCGCACCGGCCGTTGCCGGAACCACGAAAGGTATATCGAACGATGGTCCGCCCTGTGAGCGCGAACAGACCGCCGCGGCAGCGGCCGGAAAAAGATCCGAGAGACCGCGATGCTCGCCTCCTGCAACAGCCTTCCGGGACGCTGACATGGACCTCCTGAACGCGCTGGTCGCGCTCGCGAATTTCGTCATCATTCCGGCGCTCTCCTACGGGAGCCAGCTCGCGCTCGGCGCGCTGGGGGTGACGCTGATCTACGGTATACTCCGCTTCTCGAACTTCGCCCATGGCGACACCATGGCCTTCGGCACCATGATGACGATCCTCGTCACCTGGAAGCTGCAGGACATGGGCGTCAGCCTCGGCCCGCTGCCCACGGCGCTGCTCGCGCTTCCGCTCGGCATCGCCGGCACCGCGCTCCTGCTGATCGGCACCGACAGTGCCGTCTATCGCTTCTATCGCCGCCAGAAGGCCGCGCCGGTGATCCTGGTAATCGTCTCGATGGGCGTGATGTTCGTGATGAACGGCATCGTGCGCTTCATCATCGGTGTCGACGACCAGGTCTTCGCCGACGGCGCGCGCTTCGTCGTCTCCGCCCGCGGCTTCCGCGAGATGACCGGCCTGAGCGAGGGGCTCGTGCTCCGCACCTCCACCGTCATCACCGTCGCCACTGCGATCGTCACCGTCGCCGCGTTGTTCTGGTTCCTCAACAGGACCCGTACCGGCAAGTCGATGCGCGCATTCTCCGACAACGAAGACCTCGCGCTCCTTTCCGGCATCGACCCCGAGCGTGTGGTCCGCGTCACCTGGATCCTGGTCGCCGCGCTCGCCACCATCGCGGGCGTGCTCTACGGGCTCGACAAGTCGTTCAAACCCTTCACCTATTTCCAGCTGCTCCTGCCGATCTTCGCCTCGGCGATCGTCGGCGGGCTCGGCAGCCCGGTGGGCGCCATCGCCGGCGGCTTCGTGATCGCCTTTTCCGAGGTGACGGTCACCTACGCCTTCAAGAAGGTGCTGGGCTATGCGCTGCCCGACGGGCTCGAACCCTCCGGCCTCGTCCAGCTTCTCTCCACCGACTACAAGTTCGCGGTCTCCTTCGCGATCCTGATCATCGTGCTCCTGTTCAAGCCGACAGGGCTCTTCCGGGGGAAATCGGTATGAGCGTGCCCGTCAAGAACACCCTCCTGTTCCTCGTGGTCTTCGGGCTGATCGCCGCCACCGGCGTGACCAGCAGCTGGAACGTCGCGCTCGGGATCGTCAACATGGGCCTGATCAGCGCGATCATGGCGCTCGGCGTGAACATGCAATGGGGCTATGCCGGGCTTTTCAACGTCGGCGTCATGGGCTTCGTCGCGCTCGGCGGGCTCGGCTCGGTGATCGTCGCCATGCCGCCTGTCGGCGAGGCCTGGGCGGCGGGCGGCCTCCGGGTACTGCTCGGCCTGGCGCTCGGCGTGGCCAGCATCGCCGCGGCCGTCCTCGCCTGGACCCGCATGGCACCGGGCAGGGCCCGTGCGGCCGCGCTGATCGCCATCCTCGTCGTCGGCTTCATCATCTTCCGCCGGGTGTTCGACGGGGGCGTCGCCGAGGTCGAGGCGATCAACCCGGCCTCCACCGGCTATCTCGGCGGGCTCGGCCTGCCGGTGCTCTTCTCCTGGCCGGTGGGTGGGCTCCTCGCCGCCGGCGCCGCCTGGTTCGTCGGCAAGACCGCGCTCGGCCTCCGCTCCGACTATCTCGCCATCGCCACGCTCGGCATCGCCGAGATCATCATCGCCGTCCTGAAGAACGAGGACTGGCTCTCGCGCGGCGTCAAGAACGTGATCGGCATCCCCCGTCCCGTTCCCTACGAGATCGACCTGCAGAACAGCCCCGCCTTCGTCGATCGCATGACCGCCTGGGGTTTCGACCCGGTCACTGCCTCCTCGATCACCGTGAAGCTCGCCTATTCGGGCCTGTTCCTCGCGGTGCTGCTCGCGCTCCTCTGGCTCGCCCAGGCCGCGCTTGCCTCGCCCTGGGGCCGGATGATGCGCGCGATCCGCGACAACGAGGTCGCCGCCGAGGCGATGGGCAAGGACGTCACCCGCCGGCATCTCCAGGTCTTCATCCTCGGCTCGGCGATCTGCGGCATCGCCGGCGCGATGATGACCACGCTCGACGGCCAGCTCACGCCGGGCACCTACCAGCCGCTGCGCTTCACCTTCCTGATCTGGGTGATGGTGATCGTGGGCGGTTCGGGCAACAATTTCGGCGCGATCCTGGGTGGCTTCCTGATCTGGTACCTCTGGGTCCAGGCCGAGCCCTTCGGCCAGATTCTGGTCGGCGCGATCACCTCGGGAATGCCCGAGGGCTCCTGGCTCAAGGCCCACCTGCTCGACAGCGCCGCCCATATGCGGCTCCTGACCATGGGCGTGATCCTGCTCCTCGTCCTGCGCTTCAGTCCCAGGGGGCTGATCCCGGAACGCTAGGGCGGAGTTTTCCCCCGGCATTGGAGTTGTGCCGCAATCGTGCGCCCCTGAACCTTGATGTCGCTCCCGCCCGAATGGCACCGGAGGCGCCGGGCGAGCGCCTGCCCGTCCCGGCGGGCTGGAGACTTCGCTTTGGCGGAAGGCGATGTCAGCGGAAAATCCGCGCGTCAACCGGATTGCCCGCGCCCCCCGGATCATCCGGTCCTGCGGTTCGACGCCTGCTCCGCAAGCCAGGCCACCAGCGCGTCCCGCGGCATCGGGCCGGAAAAGTAGAAGCCCTGAAACAGCCGGAAACCCATGCCGCGCAGCGTCTGGAATTCCGCGGCGGTTTCCACGCCCTCCGCAATCGCCTCGACCCCGAGCTTGCGGCATAGCGCGAAGATCCCCTCGGTAATGGCCCGCGACGCCGGTTCGGAATCGATGTCGCGGATCAGGCTGCGGTCGATCTTGATCCGGTGCACCGGAAACTCGCGCAGGCTGGCAAGCGCGGTGTGCCCCGTGCCGAAATCGTCGAGCTCGATCCGAAACCCCGCATCGGCCAGCGCCCGGATATTCGCCGAGATGTTGTTCGAGCAATCGTCGAGCAGGGTCGATTCCACGATCTCGATATTCACCCTTTCCGCTTCGATTCCCCGGGCGAGGGCCTCGTCCAGAAGGTGCTCGACGATCTCGGGGTCTCGCAGCTGGATGCTCGAGAAGTTGAGCGAAAGCCGGAGCCCGGGCCGGCCGGCGGCCGAAAGCTCGGACAACAGATCGAAGCTGCCCCGCATCATGTCCCGATCGATCAGGCCCACAAGCCCGGTATCCCTGGCGACCTCGATGAAGGCGGACGCAGGCAACAGGGATCCGTCAGGACGGCGCCACCGGACAAGCGTTTCCACGCCGCAGACCCGGCCGCCCGGCATCTCCATCTGCGGCTGGAAGAACGGAACGAACCGGTGCTCGGCGAGGCCCTCCTTGATCTCTCTGGCGAGGTTCGCCGTCTCGACGGCCTGCTGGCGCATCGCGACCGCGAAGACCACGGTCCGGTTGCGGCCGAGCCGTTTGCCCGCCAGCAGCGCCGTGTCGGCGTCCAGAATGCACTGATGGATCGCTTCGTCGCCCGTCGGATCCCAGAACGAGACACCGATGCTCGCGCCGACCTGGCACACCCGTCCCTCGAACAGGATCGGGCGCGTGATCTCGGTCCGGTAGGTTTCCGCCAGACGGATCGCCTCGGTCTCGGGGCTCCCCATCGGCTGCACGATGACGAATTCATCGCCGCCCACGCGCGCGATGACGCAACTGGGATCGCTATTGGCAGACAGTCTCGCGGCAATCTCCACGAGGACGAAATCGCCGGCATCGTGGCCATACGCATCGTTGATCGTCTTGAAGTTGTCGAGGTCGAGATGCAGGATCGCCAGCCGCTCGCCCGGTTCCATCCATTCGCCACAGGACGCGAGGCGTTCGGCAAGGCCCCGGCGGTTGAGGAGCCCGGTCGCAGCATCGGTGGCGGCGGCATGCTCGAGTTCCAGCTGCTTCACTCGCGTTCGCGTGGTCTCGATCCGGATGCAGATCCGTCCGCCATTCGCCGTCGGCCGGTCGATCAGCCTGAGCCAGCGCATCTCGCCGATGCGCTCCTCCAGGAGGGACTTGCCGTCGCGGTAGGTCTGGAGCCGCTCCTCGATCCATGCCGCCTCGCGCCCGGACGCCTCGGGAAACAAACCCTTCTCGAGGGCGTGGCGCAACACATCCTCGAAGGACATCCCCACACTCGAACCGTCGTCTTCGAGCCCGTAGAAACTCCGGAACGGGGCGTTGCAGATGATCAGGCGCTCCTCGGCGTCGAACATCGCGAACCCGTCGGGGATCGCCTCGTTGGCAAGGTGAAGATGGTTGGTGACCGTCTCGGCGCGCGCCTCGGTCTCGACCCGTGCCGTCACGTCGAACAGGAAGGTCAGCCAGGTGGTTCCGCCGTCCGGCCGGCGTTCGGGCGTGCCGCGCGCCAGGATGTGCTTCTTCTTGCCGTCGCAGGCGGTGATGCGGAACTCGCACTGCCAGATCCCCAGGTCCCGCGCGGATTCCCCGGCTGACTCCGCGACACGCTCCAGGTCGTCCGGATGGACGGCGGCCCACAACCGGCCCGGATCGGCGCCCAGCTCCTCGGTGGAAATGCCCCAGACCTCCTCGCATCCCTCGTTCAGGAACGCGATCGACTGCCGGCCCTCGCCGTCCTCGGAATAGAGAAAGGCCGCCCCCGGAAGGTTCGCGGCAAAGCGCTTTAGGAGACCAGCGTCTTCAGGCTGCATTCCTTCTCCGATACCCGCATCGTCCCCCAAGCCCCCCGCTTCTAGGTCAAATCCTTGAATCAGCCCTTACCGAGCGAAATCTCCCGGTTTCGGCAACTTTCCGGCGTTTGCCTCGGCACAAGCCCCACGACCGATGCCCAGAGCCCGCCGCGTATCGCGGCGCGGGCCCCGCGGGCCCGGAAGGTGCCCCGGCACCGAACATGCGAGAGGAGGGCACAGGGGCGAAGCACTCGAGAGGAGGACCGATCCATCGCCGGGCTCTCCAACTGACCCTGGGCAGATCGGTCTTGCGATCCGACGTGCTTTCGCCGAGGTCTTGAGCCTGAGGCACGGAGCACGAACGAGAATATGAAGACCCGGAAATTCGACGCCGTATGCTACGTTGTCTTTGCGCTACTGGCGGCAAGCATGCTTGTTTCCTACCGGTACCTCCAGCGCGACGACAGCTACATATTCTACTCCTACGCACGGAATGTGATCGATGGCTTCGGATATGTTTTCAATCCGGGCGAGAACGTGAATGCGACCACATCGACAACCTATACGCTGGCTCTTTCGGTTCTGGGTTGGTTGACATCCCCCGGAGAGGCCGCGGCTCTCCCGATGATCGGTCACATCATTGGTGCAATTTCGGTATTCGCCGCCTGCGTCTTTCTCTTCTTGATTGGCGGCAAGGGTGACGAACACCTTGCTCCCTATGCGCTTCCGTCGGTTTTTGTTGCCAGTCCGTTGCTATACAATTCGGTCGGCATGGAGGCGCCGCTCGCATTGGCCCTCGGCTCGGCACAGGTGTTCTTTTTCTTCAGGGGCACTGTCCTGACGGCCGGGCTGCTGAGCTCGCTGGGCGTTTTGACACGGCCCGATATGATCCTCCTTTCCGCCGTGCTGTATTTCTTCGAGATCGTCCGGCTCAGGCGCTTGCCATCGCTTTGCCTGCACGCCGTCTTTTTCGCCCCTCTGGCCGCGTGGGCAATATTCTCGCTGCTCTATTTCGGCTCTATCCTGCCGTCGACCTTCGCAGCAAAGCTCGGGCAGACAAAGACCGGCTACTGGGGTGAGGGATTCATCTTCCTCGCCGGCTTCTTCGACGCGCGAACCTGGTCGACAGATTTCTTTCGGACCGGATGGCTATCGGCATCGGCAGCGGGGATATTCTATCTGGGCTTCCTCCGTTTCCGCGCGGGGATCCGGATTCCCGGCGCAGTAGAAGCGGTATGTCTCTGGGGGATACTTTATTCCCTTGCCTATGGCCTGATCCTCAACCCCCCGGGATACCCTTGGTACTATACGCCATTCAGCGTTTTCCTTGCGATTCCCGTTGCCTATATCCTCAGCGGGGTTATCCGCGAGGTCTTGCGGATCGTGCCCGGTTACGCGACCCATGTCCATATCGCCGCGTTAGCGGGACTATGTGTGGTCGGACTCGCTACGCACGCAAGGCTGTCGCCAAGATCCTACAACGCAAAATACGAAAGCTATGTCGCAACGTCTCAATGGCTGAACCAGCACGCGAAAGCTGGGGACAGAGTCGCGACCGTCGAGATCGGCATCATTCGATACTATTACGTTCACGGACCCGTCATCGACGGCCTTGGCCTCGCCACACCCGGGGTAAGCGAGAAAGTTGCGCAGGGCGATTTTTCCTGGCACATGCGGGAACTTGAACCCGACTTCCTGGTGACGAGAATGCCGCCGCGCGAACTGCTTGAAGACATGGTCGAAGAGCCGTGGTTTCGCGAGAGATACGATCTCGCGGCGGAACTGGAATCCGACCGAATGTCGGTCGCAATCTACCGAAAGGCGGCGGAGTAGCTGCCCGGGCTTTGGCCATCTCGCCAAGCCGCGCAAGTCCTACCGCGCCAGCACCAGGTCGGCCCGCAGCCCGCCGAGCGCCTCGCTCTCTCCGAGCCTCAAGCTCCCGCCGTGCTGCCGCGCGATGTCGCGCACGATGGAGAGGCCGAGCCCCACGCCGCCGCCCCGGTCCTGGTTCCGCGCCGGATCGAGCCGCGCGAAGGGCTTCATCGCCTCCTCCCGCCGGTGTGCCGGGATCCCCGGCCCGTCGTCCTCGACCGAGAACCGCACCGATTTCTCGCCGATCGCCACGCTCAGCCGCACAGTCTTGCCATGGCGTTTCGCGTTGTTGATCAGGTTCTGCACCGCGCGTTCCACCGCCATCGGCCGCGCCTCGATCTGGCCCTCGCCCTCAAGTTCGCCGAGCGCGATCGCCAGCCCCTCGGTCTGCCCGCGCGCCACCAGCTTCTGCGCCAGGCGCAGCGGATCGACCGGCTCCGCCCCCTCGCTCGCCTCCACCGCGGCGAAGTCGAGGAAGGTGTCCAGCATCCGCTGCATCTCCTCCACGTCCTGCTCCAGCGCCCTCCGCTCGGGATCTTCGGGCATCATCGACAAGGACAGCTTCATCCGCGTGAGCGGCGTCCGGAGATCGTGGCTCACCCCCGACAGAAGAAGCGTCCGCTGTTCGATATGCCGCTCGATCCGCGAGCGCATCTCGAGGAACGCCGCCCCGGCCTGGCGCACCTCGGTCGCGCCGGAGGGCCGGTAGTCGAACCCCTGCCCCTTGCCGAAGGCCGAAGCCGCCTCCGCCAGCCGCCGGATCGGTCGCACCTGGTTCTTCAGGAACAGGAACGAGATCAGCGTCACGAACGCCGCCACGACCACCATCAGCACCAGGAGCTGGTGCGGGTTCGAGGCCGACACCCGGTCGCGCGGGAACCCCACGAGGATCGGCCCGAACGCCGTCTCTACCCGGAGCCGCACCCGCCGGTCGTTGCTGGCGAGGTCGATCGCCGCGATCTCCGGCAGCGCCTCTTCCAGCACCCGCACCACGACCCGCCCCGAAAGATCGAACGCCGCCCGGCGGTCCACGATCCCCGCCGCTTCCTCGAAGATCACGTTGATCCCCAGCCCGCGCGCCAGCTCGCGCACCGGCCCCTCGATCTCCGTCCGGCTCTCCGCCGCTGCCACATCCGCCAGGACCAGCGACAGCGAGGGCACGATCGACAGCGTCATCTGCTCGGTCACCCGAGCATAGAGGCGCTGGATGAACACGTAGGAAACGACGATCTGGATCGTCAGGATCGGCACCAGAAGGATCAGTGCCGCCCGGCCGAACAGCGATCGCGGCGTGAAGGATTTCAGAAGCCCGAAGTTCATGGCAGAACCCTAAGCATCCGGAACGCGCCTCGAAAAGGGTGAAGCATGGACAACCGCCCCGAACCCGGCCGCGCTGTGGAGATCCTGCCCGGAATCCGGCGCATTCTCGCGCCGAATCCCTCTCCGATGACCCATTGGGGCACCAACAGCTACCTGGTCGGCGACGGGCCTCTCGCGCTGATCGACCCGGGCCCCGATGACGATACCCATCTCGCCGCCCTCCTCGCCGCCATTGGCGGCGCCGAACTGGCCGCGATCCTCGTCACCCACGCCCATCGCGACCACAGCGCCCTCGCCCCCCGCCTCGCCGCCGCGACCGGCGCGCCGGTGCTCGGCTTCGGCCCGCCCGAGGCCGGCCGCAGCCCGGCCATGGCCCGGCTCGCCGCCACCGGAAAGGCCGGCGGCGGCGAAGGCGTCGACAACGGCTTCCGCCCCGACTGCAGCCTCGCGGATGGCGACACGTTCGCCCTCGGCACCCTCCGCCTGGAAGCCGTCCACACCCCCGGCCATTTCCCCGGCCATCTCTCCTTCGCCCTGGGCACAGCCCTGTTCTCCGGTGACCACCTCATGGGCTGGTCCACCACGCTGATCTCGCCGCCCGAAGGCGATGTCGCCGCCTTCCTCGCCTCCTGCGCCCGGCTCCTCGCCCGGCCCGAAACCCTCTACCTTCCCGGCCACGGCGCTCCCGTCGCGACGCCCCGCGCCCGGCTCGCGGAGCTCGTCGCCCACCGCAAGGCCCGCGAGGCGCAGATCCTCGAAGCTCTCGCCCGGGGCCCCGCCTCCGCCAGCACGCTGGCCGCCCGCATCTATACCGGGATCGCCCCCCAGCTCCTCCCCGCCGCCGCCCGCAACACCCTCGCCCATCTCGTTGATCTCACGGAAAGAAACCGCGTCGTCCCCGAGCCCGAACTGGCCTTCGACGCAAGCTTCCGCCTTCTGTGAAAAACGGCCCCAGTTTTTCACCCAACCCTCTGGACGCGCCCCCGCCCCCTTGCTATATCGCCCCCCGGTGTTCCGGCGTAGCTCAGCGGTAGAGCAGTTGACTGTTAATCAATTGGTCGTAGGTTCGATCCCTACCGCCGGAGCCAAAATCTCATTTCATTGCACGAAGTTGGCAGCCAGAATGGTCGTGGCATGATTGGCGACGCCGGGAGGGGCGATCGCCGACCCCGAGATCAGGCGCCTGATCGAAAAAGCGCTCCGCCGGCATGCCCGCAGCATGCGGATTTGCGGCAAGGCGCTTGAAGAGATTTCAGGAAGGGTGCTATGTGAGCCCGGTTCGCGGGTGTAGCTCAATGGTAGAGCAGGAGCTTCCCAAGCTTAAGACGAGGGTTCGATTCCCTTCACCCGCTCCAAGGCTGCCATGACCGAATACCTCACCCCCCTCGACGCCGAAAAGCTCCGTGCCCTCGGCATTCCCGCGCCCTGGGGATTCGGCCAGGCCGACCGGGTGCGGTTCTACGAGCTCGATGCGCTCGGCCATGTGAACAACAACGTTTATCTGCGCTGGTTCGAGACGATCCGGGTCGGCTGGTTCGCCGCCTACGGGCTCTCGGGCATGGGCGCCGGGGATCCGACCTTCGTGCTCCGGCACGTCTCCTGCGACTTCCACGCGCCGATGTTCCTGAACGAACCCTACGTGGTGACCGCCCGCGCCACGTCCTTCCGGACCACCTCCTTCACCAAGGAATACGCGGTCTGGTCCGAGGGGCGGCTCAAGGCGGCGGGGCGCGCGGTGATCGTCATCACCGACAAGGCCGGCACCACGAAGCTGCCCCTGAGCGATGCCATCAGGGCAGCGCTGATCGACCGCGACGGCGCGCATTCCGAGGTCTGACCGCCGCTCAGCCGGAGCCGATCAGCACCCCCGCCGCCAGCACCAGCCCGCCGCCCACGACCACCTGCAACGTGGCGCGCCAGAACGGGGTGTCCATGTAGCGATTCTGGATCCAGGCGATCGCCCAGAGCTCGACGAAGACGACGACCAGGGCAATGAGCGTCGCGGTCCAGAAATGCGGGATCAGGTAGGGCAGAGCGTGGCCGAGCCCGCCGAGCGCGGTCATCACGCCCGAAGCCACGCCACGCTTCACCGGCGAGCCGCGCCCCGAGAGCTCGCCATCGTCCGAGGCCGCCTCGGTGAAGCCCATGGAGATTCCCGCACCCACAGAAGCGGCGAGCCCCACGAGGAAGGTGTTCCAGGTATCCCCCGTGGCGAAGGCCGCGGCGAAGATCGGCGCGAGCGTCGAGACCGAGCCGTCCATCAGCCCGGCAAGCCCCGGCTGCACCCAGGTTAGCACGAATTGCCGGTGCGCCGCCCGGTCCTCGCCCGCGACCGCCGCCTCGGTCAGATGTTCCTCGGCCAGCGCCGCCGCGCTCTCCTCGTGCCCCGCTTCCGCCGCTGCCAGCGTGCCGAGGAGCTTCCGCGTCTCGGCATCCTCGGTCCGCGCCGCCGCGCTCTGATAGAACCGCCCCGCCTCCGCTTCCATGTCGCCGGCGATCTCGCGGATCCGCTCCAGCGGCAGCTCCGCCATCAGCCAGACCGGCCGCCGCGCGTAGAAGCCCGAGACATGCTCGCGCCGGATCAGCGGGATCGTCTCGCCGAATCGCTTCACATGGAGGTCGATCAGCATCTGCCGATGGGTATCCTCTTCCCCGGCCATGCCCTCGAAGAGCTTCGCCGTGGCCGGGAAATCCTCGCGCAGCCGCCCGGCGAAGCTCCGGTAGATCCGGGCGTCGTCCTCCTCCGAGGAAATCGCCAGCGCCAGGACTTCCTGTTCGCTCAGTTCGCGAAACCGCTTCCGGCCCGACAACATCGACAGCATCACCGCCCCCATAGATTAGAATTGTTCTAATGATATGCGGCCGACCGACATGTGCAAGCCTGCACAGGCGCGATGCTGTTGCACAGCGGCGCTTTCCCGGCTTAGGTCGCGCCATGAGCGCTATCGTCACGATCTCGGACCTCAGGAAGACCTACGACGGCGGGTTGACTGCACTGAACGGAGTGGACCTCGCCATCGAGGAGGGCGAGATCCTCGCGCTCCTGGGACCGAACGGAGCCGGCAAGACCACGCTGATCTCGGCGATCTGCGGCATCGTCTCCCCGAGTGCGGGACAGGTCGTCGTCGGCGGCCACGATATCGCCGGTGCGTACCGTGCCGCGCGCGCCCTGATCGGGCTCGTGCCGCAGGAAATCTCTCTCGAACCCTTCGAGAAGGTGCTGACCACCGTGCGCTTCTCGCGCGGTCTCTTCGGCAAGCGCCGCGACGACGCGCTGGTCGAGAGCATCCTCCGCAAGCTCTCGCTCTGGGACAAGCGCGACAGCCAGGTCAAGGAGCTCTCGGGAGGCATGAAACGCCGCGTCCTGATCGCCAAGGCGCTCTCCCATGAACCGCGCGTCCTGTTTCTCGACGAACCGACCGCCGGGGTCGACGTGGAACTGCGCCGCGACATGTGGGAGATCGTCAAGGAGCTGAAGGCGCAAGGCGTCACCATCATCCTCACCACCCATTACATCGAGGAGGCCGAGGCCATCGCCGACCGGATCGCGGTGATCTCCAAGGGCCAGATCCTGCTCGTCGAGGAAAAGGACAAGCTCATGCGCCGGATGGGCCGGAAGCAGCTCACGATCGAGCTCGACCGGCCGCTCGAGGAGATCCCCGAAGCGCTCGCCGGATACGGGCTCGAACCCGGGCCGGTCGCCGGCACGCTGGTCTATTCCTATGACAGCCAGGGCGAGCGCACCGGCATCACCCGGCTCCTGAACGATCTTCAGGCCGCCGGGCTGCAGCTCCGCGACGTCTCGACCCGCGAATCCTCGCTCGAGGAGATCTTCGTCGGCCTCGTTGCCGGCGATGCCGGGGAGGAAAGATCATGAACCTCGAAGCCGTCCGCGCGATCTATGTCTTCGAGATGGGCCGCACCTTCCGCACGCTCCTGCAATCGGTGGTGTCGCCGGTGCTCTCCACCTCGCTCTATTTCATCGTCTTCGGCGCCGCGATCGGCAGCCGAATCCAGGAGGTCGAGGGGGTCAGCTACGGCGCCTTCATCGTGCCGGGCCTGATCATGCTGACGGTGCTCACCCAGTCGGTCTCCAACGCCTCCTTCGGGATCTATTTCCCCAAGTTCATCGGCACGATCTACGAGCACCTCTCGGCGCCCGCCTCGTTCCTGGAAATCACCGCCGGCTATGTCCTCGCCGCCGCCACGAAATCGCTGGCGATCGGGCTGATCATCCTCGCCACCTCGTTCTTCTTCGTCGAGCTTTCCATCGCGCACCCGTTCTGGATGGTGATCTTCCTCGTCCTGACCTGCCTCTCGTTCAGCCTTCTCGGCTTCATCATCGGCATCTGGGCACGGAGCTTCGAGCAGCTCCAGCTCGTCCCGCTCCTGGTCATCACTCCCCTCGTCTTCCTCGGCGGCTCGTTCTACTCGATCTCGATGCTGCCGCCGTTCTGGCAGTCGGTGACGCTGTTCAACCCGGTCGTCTATCTTGTCTCGGGCTTCCGCTGGGCCTTCTTCGGCCTCGCCGACGTCTCCCTCGGCCTCAGCCTTGCGGCGATCCTCGGCTTCACCGGGCTCTGCCTCGCGGTGATCTGGTGGATCTTCACCACCGGCTGGCGGCTCCGGCAGTAGCGGCGGTCGAGCCGCCCCGCCCGAATGGCGCCGAAGGCGCCGGGCGAGCGCCTGCCCGTGTCACGCCGGAGGCCTGCCTCCGGCACGACCGGGCTGGCGCATTGGTGACGTTCCGCGCCGAACCTCGGTTCAGCGGTCTTGCACCATAAACCGCGCCGCTCGGCCGTTGGGGCGCCAACCCACGGGCAGGCGCTCGCCCGGCTTCCGTTGTGCTTGATCCGCCGCCCCGAAACCCCTATCTCTGCAATGTTCCCTCACGGGAACTATGGACATAAACGCGCTCGTAATAAGCGGATCGGACCCGGGGGCGGTACCCGGCGGCTCCACCAGACTCCCTCGTTGGGGGACCATGGGGCCGAAACAGGATCGACGGACGTCTAAAGGGGTTTGCTTTGTCTCGGTGAGGTACCACCGTTATCGGTCCGACAAGTACAGTTGCCAACGACAACCGTGCTCCGGTGGCGCTCGCTGCGTAAGCAGTGCGAACCATCGAAATCTAAGCCCTTGCGCCTAGCAGCGTAAGGCGGGGTTCGCAGGCACCTGGCAACAGAAGCCTGCATCTCCCCACATTTCAAGGCCCTGAACCGCGTCGTTCATGCAATTGCGCGGCCCGTCGGCGCGGCCTACAGTTCGCGGGAACAGTCCGTTGCCGCAACATTGCCGCATCCCTGCCTCCGCCCTGCCAGCAAGGCCGGGAAACACGGCCCGGCCGGATTTCCGACGCTGCGTCATCATTTGTATACCTTGGCACACATTCAGAAGATCCCCATGTGAAGAGCGGGGCATTTGACGAAAAGGGGGACTTCCATGATCGACATGCTGCTCTCGGCGCCCTTGGTGCCGTTCAGCCTCGCGCTCGGCCTGCTTTTCGCGCTGTTGGGCGTCGAGATCGTCACGCAACTGGTGGGCACCAGCCTGCTCGGCGCCGGTGACGGCCCCGATTTCGACCTCGACGCCGCCGCGGCGGGCGATGCCTTCGACTTCGACGCCGGTGCCGAGATCGACGCGGGCGGGCTTCCCGATCCGGGCGATCTCGCGGCCCCTGCCAGCCCGGACGGCGGTTCGGCCCTCGACATCCTCGGCCTGAGCGGCGTGCCGTTGCTTCTGTGGTTCGCCGCCTTCCTGCTTGCCTTCGGGCTTTCGGGGCTCCTGATCCAGGGCGTCATCCGGAGCGTCTTCGGCGCGCCCCTGCCCTGGCCCGCCGCCGTGGCCTTTACCCTGCCCTTCGGCCTCGGCGGCGCGCGGACCTTCGCCCGCGCCTTCGCCGCGGTCCTGCCGAAGACCGAAACCACCGCGACCCGCGCGCAGTTCTTCGGCGGCCTTCGTGGCACGGTCAGCCAGGGCACCGCCCGTCGCGGCAGCCCGGCCGAGGTCCGCCTGCACGACCGCCACGGCAACGTGCACTACATCCGCGCCGAACCTTTCGAGGACTGCACCGAAATCACCGAGGGCACCGATGTGGTCATCGTCCGCGAACGCGCCGCCCCCGGCGCGTACACCCTCAGGCTTCTGCCCATTCCCGGCGCCGAAAGCGCCGCCTAACCGGGAGGTTCTTCAATGGAACTCACTTTCTTCATCGTCGCCATCGCGGCCATTCTGGTCTGCATCCTGCTCATCGGCATGGTGCTGAGCCGGCTCTACCGCCGCGCCACGCGCGAGACCTCGCTGGTCAAGACCGGCGCGGGCGGCAAGAAGGTCATCATGGACGGCGGCACCATCGTGATCCCGCTCCTGCACGAGATCAGCCCGGTCAACATGCGCACCCTGCGCCTCGAGGTGCGCCGCCAGGCCGACGCCGCGCTGATCACCAAGGACCGGATGCGCGTCGATGTGGGCGTCGAGTTCTACGTCTCGGTGCAGGCCACCGATGACGGCATCAGCCGCGCGGCGCAGACCCTGGGCGACCGCACCTTCGACGTGAACCAGCTCCGCGAGATGATCGAGGGCAAGCTGATCGACGGCCTCCGCGCCGTGGCCGCCCGGATGACCATGGACGAATTGCACGAGAACCGCTCGAACTTCGTCCAGGAGGTGCAGAACACCGTCGCCAACGACCTCCTGAAGAACGGCCTCGAGCTCGAATCCGTCTCGCTCACCGCGCTCGACCAGACGCCCTTCGAATCGCTCGACGAGAACAACGCGTTCAACGCGGTCGGCATGAGGAAGCTCGCCGAAGTCATTGCGAAATCGAAGAAGGAGCGTGCCGAGATCGACGCCGAGGCCGAGGTTTCCGTGCGTCGCTCGGCGATGGAGGCCGAGAAGCTCAAGCTCCAGATCGCCCGCGACGAGGAAGAGGCCCGGATCGCCCGGACCCAGGAGATCGAGGTGCTGAAGGCCGCCCAGGAGGCCGAGATCGCCCGCAACCGCGAGAGCTCGGAATCCGAGAAGGAGCGCGCTCGCATCAAGCGCGAGGAGGAGATCCAGGCCGCCGAGATCGCCCGTGGCCGGGCGCTCGAGGAGGCGCAGATCACCAAGGAGCGCGAGATCGAGGTGGCAAACCAGGAGCGCCAGATCGTCATCGCCGAGAAGTCCGAGGCGGAGAGCCGCGCCCGCGCCTCCGCCGACACCGCTCGCGCAGAGGCGAAGCGCGCGGCCGAGGCGGTGGAAACCGCCCGCGCCGTGGCCGAGGCCGAACGGACCAAGCAGATCGCGCTGATCGAGGCCGCCCGCGAGGCCGAGCGCGAGGCGACCCGCATCAAGCTCGCCGCCGAAGCCGAGCGCGCCGCCGCCGAGGACCGCGCCGCCGCCCGCCGCGAGGAAGCGCAGGGCGATGCCGACGCGGTGTCGATCCGCGCCGAGGCGAAGAAGAAGGATCTTCTCGCCGAGGCCGAGGGCCGCGAGGCGCTGGCGCGCTCGGAAAACGCGCTCTCGCCCGAGATCGTCGAGATGAAGATCATGCTCGCCCGGCTCGAAGCGCTGCCGAAGATGATCGCCGAGGCGGTGAAGCCCGCCGAGAAGATCGAGTCGATCCGCATCAACCAGATCGGCGGACTCGGCGCGAATGGCGGCGGCTCGGGCGGCGACAAGGCGCCGGTGAACCAGGCCTTCGACGCCATGCTCGGCGCCGCGATGCAGCTTCCGGTGATGCAGAACCTGGGCCGCGAACTCGGCATGAACTTCGACGGCTCGATCGCCGGCCTCGTCGATGCGCTCGACGGCGGCACGCCGGAGCCCCGGGTCGAGACCCCCGAGGCGCCCGCCAACCCCGAGGCCGACCCGGCCGGAAGCGCGGGCAACGGCGCCCGCCCGTCCTGACACAAGGCCGGGGGCGCCCGCCGCCCCCGGCTCCACCGGCAAAAGCGGTCGCCTCCCTTCTTTGGGCGATTATATACTTGAGAAAGCAGGCCAGAAATGGTAGATGAGAACGGACAGGCCGGTATTGAAATTGAGGTTACCACGGAAATGGTCCGCGCTGTCGCAGATCAGATCAATCAGACGTGGGATCTTGATCCCTTGATTGTCTTGGCCGTTTCCGAAGACGGAATCTTTTCCGCATTAGCGGCAGCAGGGTATCGACCCTATAAGCTCTCAGTTCGTCATGCAGTCGCTTGAAGCTTTCCTCACGGTTGGAAATATCGGCAGCGGTCATCGCTCCAAGTTCCTTGACGGACTCATGGAATGTGCCTTTCGGCATCTCGCCAACAGTGAACTTCGAGTAGTGCACAAAGGGGTACCAGCAGGGTCCACGAACGACTTCGCCCGTGCCTTCCTTTGTTCTGGTCATAACCATTCCATGCGCCAATTCGTGGCGTTTCTGCGCTTTCTTCTGAATCTTTTTGGCAATTCGGGTCCACTCATCAATCGCCACAGCGTTCTCTGGGTCGCTAACGTGCAGACTATGGGTAAGGATCAGCCCTACCATCCGAACGCGACTTTCTACACTGGCGATGGAGGAAAATGCTGCAGAGACACCTGCGGGGGCCAAGCCAGGACTTGCTGCAGTGAGATAGACTGTGAGAAGTTCTACCTCTAGGATGGTCCAAGTCGATAATGCGGAGCCGACTGCGGCAAATACCTCCTTGTCATCGTCGCCCGGTGCTTGCCAATTCGGACTGAATACGAGGCGCAACCCATCTATGAACACTTCGTTTGAAGACACGGTGAAGAACCTTCTCAAGATGAAGCCGAAGCCTCATGACGAGGCCAAGGTGGATGATGAGAAGAAGGGCGACGGGCAGAACCGCCGCCCTCCCGCTAGCAGCGCCTCAACAGAGGATGACTAGCACTTGCGGGGCTTGCGACGGGGGTGCGGCTTAACGCGTACCGTCTTGCGCCCAGAAGGCTTGGTCTTGCATCCACAAGACTTGGCATTGGTTGCCATGGTTACCTCCTTTCCCGGGCGCTCTGCCCGCCACGTTCAGGCAGGGGCACCCGTTGAAGGGTCGGCTATGGCAACCACAAGATACAGTGCGACACGCGGACGAGTCGAGTCCGCTAGTCGTAATAGAAGACAGGATCGCTTCCCGACGCCTGCATCAGCTTAATCCCGTGAGTGCAGTCAGATCGGTTGTGGTAACTTTCGCTGCTTCGCCCAATGGCCTCACCATTCTTGGCGTAATAGATCCAGTACCATTGGCCGGAGTTGTCTTTTCTCTGGATGTAGCAAGGATATGTGACTTGAGCCAAAATCAGCCCCCCCGAATATTTGGAATTGAATATGTATCCAACGGCAAGGATCGTCTCCTTAACGTGGTGGCGGAGTCAAGCGATGAGGCCCGCCGCCATGCAAGCTGTATGACGGGGACACGATACTTGGGTGAGTTATTCGTCCATCAGCAATCTGGCGACAAGATTGCGGAACTCAGTGGAGTTGGTCAGGCCGCCGATAGGTGAGGCGCTTGCCTTCGGCCCCTTTGATGATGGCGTTGGCGCGCATCCTGTCGTCCACGTCCAGCGCGGCGCGGTGGTTATAGCGGAAGTCGAACTCGGCCAGATAGCGGTGCAGATGCTGCTTGCCGCAGTGCTGGTACACGCCCTTCATGCCGCGCTTGAAGATCGAGAAGTACCCTTCCACCGTGTTGGTGGTGATTTCTCCGCGTCCGTATTCGCCTTGGGCATGGCTGACGAAATCGTGCGAGGCGTATTCCTTGCCGAGCGGCGAGTACCACTTAGCCTCATCCGTCACCATTCGGGTATCGCGGGCGACGTTCTCGTGTACGATGGGAAGGATGGTCGCTTGGTTCACGTTGTCCACGACGAAGGAGCGGGCCCGCCCGGTCTCGCGATCCACGAGGGAAAGCACCTTCATCTTGTGCTTAAAGCCGCGCTGCTTTTCCTTGAACTTCGGCTGAGTGGGGTCCTTTCCGATGAAGGTCTCATCGGCTTCCACGATGCCGCCAGAGCCGCCCATGGGCGAGAAACCATCGCAGCGCATGGCCTCGCGAATGCGGTGCCACATGAACCATGCAGTCTTGTACGTAACACCAATGGAGCGATGAAGCTGATGCGCGGACATGCCCTTCTTGGATTGGGCCATCATGAAGGTGGCCAGAAGCCACTTGTTGAGCGGAACCTTGGAGCGCTCGAACACGGTGCCGACAGTCACGGTGAATTGCTGGCGACAATCACCGCACTGGTAGAGGCCAGGACGGTGCGATTTGCCCTCAAGCTTCTTGATCTTGTCGGTCCCACCGCAATGCGCGCAATGCACGCCGTCAGACCAGCGCTGCGCTTCCATGTATTCGCGGGCGGCTTCTTTGTCGGTGAAGATCGGATCGGTTAGGTTCATGGGTCTGTTCTCAAGCAGGAATGACGATCTCGTGCCCGCAGTCGGTGCAGCGAAATACGTCGTTCCCGTTATCATCTCCACTCGGGGTCAGGTCAGCCGAAATTTCCTGTACGATCCAACAGCGGGGGCATTGGTACACACCGTTAGAATGCACCGCAAAGGTGCGAAGGCGATCAAACGCAGCCTTGTGTAAGCCTATCTCTATCTCAAGCTGACGGACGCGGTCCTCAAGGCCACGCTTTTCCTTCTGAAGGCCCGCCTCAAGCTCACGCGCGCGGCGTGCGTAGCCTATGGCTTCATCCTTGATGGTCGTCGTAACTGACATGTCCAACATCTCCCTGAAACCAATATCGGATCAGGCGGATGCTTTGTCAAGTATATAATCGCCCTTCTTTGGGTCCGGAACTCCCGGGAGTGAGCGCCCCGGCGAGGCGCGAGGGGGCAAAGCCCCCTGACGGCGCCATCTTTTCCTTGCGACCCGGCCCGGTCTCCCCGAGACTCCCGGGAAGCACCGGAGGCCGCCCATGATCGCCGTCATTTTCGAGCTCACCCCGAAAGCGGGCATGTCCGACCCCTATCTCGACTTGGCCGCCGAGATGCGCCCGCTGGCCGAGCAGATCGACGGCTTCGTCTCGGTCGAGCGCTTCCAGTCGCTCACCACCCCCGGCAAGCTCCTGTCACTCTCGGTCTGGCGCGACGAGGCCGCGCTCGACGCCTGGCGCCGTCTCGCCGAGCACCGCCGCGCCCAAAGCGCCGGGCGGACCCGGCTCTTCGCCGATTACCGCCTCCGCGTCGCCGGGGTGATCCGCGACTACGGCATGACCGCGCGCGACGAAGCCCCGGCCGACAGCCGGGAGATCCATGATGCGCATTGAGGCGCTCGCGCTCGCGCTGACGCTGGCGGCCGCCCCGGCGCCGGCCTGCACCATCGCGCTCGCGCTCGCCATCGACGTCTCCAATTCCATCGACCCCACGGAATACCGGATCCAGACCGAAGGTCTCGCCGAGGCGCTGCGCGACGCCGAGGTGCGCGAGGCGCTGGTCCGCGGCAGTGTCGCGCTCTCGGTGATCCAGTGGTCGGGCAAGGGCAGCCAGCAGGTGGTGATCCCCTGGACCCGGATCGGCTCCGACGCCGACGTGATCGCGCTGTCCGACCAAGCCCGCACCCTGCCGCGCGCCTTCATCATGTCCGACACTGCGGTGGGCGACATCATCCGCTTCGCCGCCGCACAGTTCGGCCCGGTGGCCGATTGCGGCAAGCATGTCGTCGACATCTCCGGCGACGGCACCGACAACGCCGGCACCGATCCCAATACCGAGCGCCGCCTCGCCGAAGCGCGCGGGATCCAGATCAACGGGCTGGCGATCGAGGGCATGGGCCGTTCGATCACCACCTTCTACCGCCGCCACGTCATCACCCGCGACGGTTTCGTGATGACGGCACAGGGCCATGCCAGCTATGCCGAGACCCTCCGGCGGAAGATCCGCCGCGAGGTCAGCCAGGTGCTGTTCTGAGCCTTGACCGCCGCGCCCGCCGGCGGCACACTCGCCCCATGGGGCCACGCGAACGCCCCGTGAGGCCATGGCCCAAGCTTCGCATCCTCTGCCCTTTCCGGAAGGATGCTCGATGCCCGCCCCGAACGAAATCACCCCCGAACAGCTTCTCCGCCTGATCGGCACGCCCGAGTGCCCGGTGATCGCCGATATCTCGATCGACCCGGATTTCGCGGCCGATCCCTACCTGATCCCCGGATCGTTCCGGCACAGCCATACCGACCGCGCGGGTCTCGTCGCGCGGCTGGCCGGCAGGCCGGTAGTGGTCACCTGCCAGAAGGGCATCAAGCTGAGCCAGGGCATGGCCGCCTGGCTCGGCGCCGAGGGGATCCGCGCCGAATACCTCTCGGGCGGCATGTATCGCTGGCGCGACACCAGGGGCGCCATGCGCATCCCCGCCGCCGCCCTGCCCGAGCCGGTCGATGGCGCCACGCTCTGGGTCACACGGCACCGCCCGAAGATCGACCGCATCGCCTGCCCCTGGCTGATCCGGCGCTTCGTCGACACTTCCGCCCGGTTCCTCTTCGTCTCGCCCTCCGAGGTCGCCGGCGTCGCCGAGCGCTACGGCGCGACGCCCTTCGACGTGGAGGACGTATTCTGGTCCCATCGCGGCGAAAACTGCACCTTCGACACGATGCTCGACGAATTCGCGCTCCGCACCGAGGCGCTCGACCGGCTGTCGCGGGTGGTGCGCGGCGCCGATACCGACCGGCACGACCTCGCGCCCCAGGCCGCCGGCGTGCTCGCGATCTCGGTCGGGCTTTCGCGGCAGTACCGCGACGACCAGGCCCAGCTCGCCGCCGGAATGGCGCTCTACGACGCGCTCTACCGCTGGGCGCGCGACGGCTTCGACGAGAGCCACGACTGGCCGGCGGGGCGGGGCTGAACCATGGCGGAAGCAATCATTTCCCCGGCCGACCGCACCATGCCCGCCCTGTTCCGAGTCTTCGGCCGCATCGGGCTGATGTCCTTCGGCGGCCCCGCCGCGCAGATCGCCCTGATGCACCGCGAACTGGTGGACGCGCGCGGCTGGCTAACCGAGGCGGAGTATCTCCGCGCGCTCTCCTTCTGCATGCTCTTGCCCGGCCCCGAGGCGATGCAGCTCGCCACCTATGCCGGCTGGCGGCTCCGCGGCGTGCCGGGCGGGCTCACGGCCGGGCTCCTGTTCGTGCTGCCCGGCGCGGCGGTCGTGCTGGCGCTTTCCCTGACCTACGCCTTTCTCGGCACCGTGCCGCTGGTCGCGGCGCTGTTTCTCGGGGTCAAGGCAGCGGTGATCGCCATCGTCCTCGAGGCGCTGGTCAAGGTCTCAAAACGCGCGCTGAAGAGCCGGGCCGCCTATGCCGTTGCCGGGCTCTCCTTTCTCGGCATCTTCGCCCTCGGCCTGCCGTTTCCGCTGATCGTCGCCGCCGCCGGCCTCTGGGGGTTCTGGACCAGCCCCGGCATCAACGGCATCGGCGCAACCCGGCCCGATTTCGGCCAGCTCGCCCGGACGGTAGCGGTCTGGGCCGCGATCTGGCTCCTGCCCGTCCTCGCGCTCTGGGCCGCCGGAGCGCGGTTCCTGACCGAGATCGCGCTGTTCTTCTCGAAGCTGGCCGTGGTCACCTTCGGTGGCGCCTATGCCGTCCTCGCCTACATGACCCAGGAGGTGGTGCAGGACCGGCACTGGCTGACGACCGCCCAGATGATCGACGGGCTGGGGCTCGCGGAAACCACGCCCGGCCCGCTGATCCTCGTCACCGAGTTCGTCGGCTTCCTCGCGGGCTTCCGCGAGGCCGGGCTGGGGCTCGCCCTGGCCGCGGGCGCCGTGACGCTCTGGGTCACCTTCGCGCCCTGTTTCCTCTGGATCTTCGCCGGCGCCCCCTATCTCGACTGGATCGCCGGCCGGCCGCGGCTCACCGGCGCGCTGTCGGCGATTACCGCGGCAGTGGTCGGCGTCATCCTGAATCTGTCGATCTGGTTCGGGCTCCATACGCTGTTCGGTAGCGTCGGCCGCATCGAGGCGGGCCCCCTTTCCCTCGCGGCACCCGACCTTGGCAGCCTCGATCCGCTGGCGGCCGCCCTCGCGCTCGTCTCGGCCGCCCTGCTCCTCGGGCTGCACTGGCCGCTCTTCCGCGTGCTCGCGATATCGGCGTTTCTCGGGCTCGGCTTCGGCTTGCTCTCCTGACCCCGCTTGCGCACTTTCCTTCCGGACCGAATCCAATATGCTGGCGCCACGTTCGGGTAAGGCGATGACGCGAAAGATCGACTACGGAAATCTGATGCATCAGGCGATGCGCGGCCTCATCCAGAAGGTTCTGGAGGATGTGGCGGCGCATGGCCTGCCGGGCCAGCATCATTTCTTCATCACCTTCGACACGATGCATCCCGATGTGGAGATCGCCGACTGGCTGTCGGACCGTTATCCCAACGAGATGACCGTGGTGATGCAGCACTGGTTCGACAATCTCGAAGTCACCGACGAAGGCTTCTCCGTCACGCTCAATTTCGGCGACACCCCGGAACCGCTCTACATCCCGTATGACGCGATCCGCACCTTCGTCGATCCGTCGGTGGAGTTCGGCCTGCGCTTCGAGACCCAAGGGGACGACGGCTCCGAGGATGACGACCCGTTCGGCGACGAACCGGAGGACGGCGATACGCCCCCGGCGCCGCGCGATGCCGAGATCCTGAGCCTCGACAAGTTCCGCAAATAGACCCGTTCACAAATCGGTAACCGGCCACGGGATTGCCTCGTTCCCGCCATATTGCGCTGCAACCGTCCGTTCCGGGTGAAATTTCCGGACGAGGTATCGGGATGCTGTTCCGTTCGATCCGCGGTTCCGCGGCACAGAAGCACGAGGTGGACGGGTTCTATGCACGGGCGAGCATGCCGGTGCGGATCGGGCCGGACCTCGCCGAACGCGCCTTCGTCAAGCCGCTCGACCGCGATCTGAGGATCTCCTGCCTTGGCCGCGTCGCCGGCTTCGAGGTCGCGCGCGACGAGAACGGCGAACCGGCCGGGCTCACGATCACGCTTTCGCTCACCACCGACGCGCCCCGCGCGCTGCAGCACGTGGCGGGCATCCTCGAACGGCTCGACGCGCCCGCGGGATCGCAGATCGGCAACGCCGAATGCCCCGACCTCCTGTGCTTCGGCAAGAGCCACGGGCTCGGTCTCTACCTCGCGCAGTCCGCGGCCTCCGGCGAGGAGGACAAGCTCGACATCCTCGAGGCCTGCACCGACGCGCTGGAAGGCGCCGGGCTCTACCAGGGCTCGGCCAGCGTCGGTGACCGCACCGCACTCTATTTCTACGGCGACAGCTTCAACCGGATGCGCGCCGCGGTGGCCTTCGTGATGTCGACCGACCCGCGCTGCAAGGACGCCTATGCCCGCCGGCTGAACTGACGCGGTGGCGCGAGAAGTCGAAGGATTTTCCCGCCCGGAATCGCGCGACCGGTCCATGGGCTCGTCTTCCGCGCGGGATCGGGCGACAGGCCAGCCCCTGAGACCGCGCAAGTCCCTGATGCCGGAAGCGCAACCGCCAATTGCACGGGTGCAGGCAACGGCAATCGTCCGGTTAACCAAAGCGCAAAAAGATCAAATCTCGATCTAAGTTTAGACAAAATGCGATGGCCATAGACGGGCGTTGTAACAGCGTACCCGGGAGTACCTCTACCATGTCTACCGATATCTCCGACCTGAAGAACATCGCCGGCTTCATCGGCGCCTGCCTCGTTGACTCCGACACCGGCCTGATGCTCGCAGCGGAGGGTGGCGGGGCCAAGTTCGACCTTGAAGCCGCCGGCGCCGCGAACACCGAAGTGGTGCGCGCCAAGAACGCGGCGATGCAGGCGCTCGGCCTCAAGGACCACATCGAGGACATTCTCATCACGCTCGGCACCCAATACCACCTGATCCGTCCGCTGGCCTCGAACCCGACCGTGTTCATCTACGTCGCGCTCGACCGCAAGGCCGCCAACCTCGGCATGGCCCGCCTCAACGTGAAGAACATCGAAGGCACCCTGAAGGTCTGACCTTCCCCGACGACGCGCCTCCCCGCCGGCCGGGGAGGCGCACCCCGCCGGAACGACGGCGGGATCTGCCGAAGAAGCGGATCGCGAAACAAATCCGCCGAATTTGCCTAAGAGGTTAACTGATGTCCGACGGGCACCCCATTCTAGCAAAGCATCGACAGGGTTTCGACGAACTGAACCGCTTCTGGACCCGGATCGAGGATCTGGAATCCTCGGTCGAGGCGTTCGCCGAGGAGGCCCTGAGCTTTGTCGAGGAGCCCGTCGAGCGCGTGCTCGACCGGATCCGCGCCTTCGAGCCCGCGGTCAGCGTCATCGGCCAGGTCAAGGCCGGCAAGAGCACCCTGCTGAACGCGCTGATCGGCGAGACCTCGCTCTTGCCCTCGGACGTGAACCCCTGGACCTCTGTCATAACGGCGGTCCACCTGAACAGCCGCCACCGGCCGCCACGCACCCGCGCGGTGTTCCGCTTCTTCGACGCCCATGAATGGGACCGCCTGGTCTCCACCGGCGGCCGCCTGGGCGAAATGGCCGACCGCGCCGGCTTCGAGGCCGAGGCCGAGGAAGTCCGCAGCCAGGTCACAGAGATGCGCCAGTCGACCGAGTCCCGCCTCGGCGACAAGTTCCAGTCACTGCTGGGCTCCAGCCACGCCTTCCCCGAGCTCGACCGCGACACGATCGACCGCTACATCTGCTACGGCGACCCCGAGGAGCTTGCCGGGGGCGCCGCCGAGGGCGTCTTCGCCGACCTCACCAAGTCGGCCGACCTCTATGTCGATCTCGACGGCTTCCCCCGCGGGCTTTGCCTGCGCGACACGCCGGGCGTGAACGACACCTTCATGATGCGCGAGCAGATCACGCTCAACGCGATCAGCGACAGCCGGGTCTGCGTCGTTGTCCTCTCGGCGCATCAGGCGCTCTCGACGATGGATCTTGCGCTCCTCCGCATAATCTGCAGCGTCGAGGCCCGCGAGGTGCTGATCTTCGTGAACCGGATCGACGAACTGGCCGACCCGGCCGCCGAGCAGGAGAAGATCGGCGCGGGCATCCGCAAGACGCTCACCCGGCTCGGCTTCGGCGACGGGATCCAGATCCTGTTCGGCAGCGGACTCTGGGCCAATTGTGCGCTCGACGACCGCTGCGACGCGATGAAGCCGGCGAGCCGCGCCGCGCTCGAAAGCCTCTGCGCCGGCCAGGACCTCGCCGCGCCCGAGGCGCTCCGTGCCGCCGCGCTCGAGGCCTCGGGTATCGGCGCGCTCCACCGCGCCATTGCCACCCGCGTGGTCGAGGGACCGGGCGAGGCCTTTCTCCGCGACGTCCGGAAGGAGGTCGAGCAGATCCTCGCGATGAACGATTCCGTCGTCTCGATCGCGAATGCGACCGCCGGCATCCGCCGCGACGCCCTGCCCTCCGAAACCGAGTTCTCGATGAAGATCGCCGATGTCCGCGACAAGGCGGTCGGCGCCTTCGAGGGCGCGGCGGCGAGCCTGCGCGATAACCTGCACAAACGCCTGATCCGTGCCCAGGACGCCTTCGTCACCTCCGCGCTCGAGGCGCTCGCGGCACATATGAAGGTCGCCGGCGAGATCGGCACCTGGAACCACGACCCGACAAGCCTGCGGATGACGATGAAGACCTCCTTCACCTCCGCCTGCGCCCGGCTCCGGCGCGAGGGCGAGGCGGCGTTCGAGATCGTGCTCGACGGGCTCGCCGACATCACCGAACAGGATCTCGGCGTCTACCAGGACACCGCCAGCGTCACCTTCCCCGAACAGCCGCATCACCGTGCGCCGACCGTGCTCGCCAGGACGATCTCGCTCGATCTCGAGGGACGCTGGTGGCGCCGCTTCTGGCGCTTCGGCGGCAAGATCGACGAGCGCTACCGCGAGCTCGTCATCGCCGAGACCACGCCGCTGATCGACGAGTTGCTGACCGGCTATTTCGACCCGGCGGTGGACCGGATCCGCGACGTGATCGTCGATTTCGCTGCCGACCGCGCCAGATTCGTCCACGCGATCCTCGAATGCGCCGCCGAAGGCGCCAGCGCCGAGCCCAGCACCAAGCCCGCAAGAAAGAACGGAAGGTCGGCCGCATGAACATCATCAGCCTGAACCCGGCCGCAAGGGCGCCCTGCGCCCGCAAGCCCCGCATCCTGGTCGCGGGCGAATTCAGCGCCGGCAAGACCCGGCTCATCAACGGGCTCCTCGGCCGGAACGTGCTGCCCTCGAACGTGGTCTCCACCTCGCTGCCGCCGGTCTGGCTGATCGGCGAGGGCGATGCCGCCTTCCGCGTCGCCCTCGACGGGACGCGCCACGATCTCGCCTCCATGGACGACGCGCGGCTCGACGGCACCCATTACCTCGTGCTCTCCCTCGACGCGCCGTTCCTCGCGAAGTTCGACATCATCGACACGCCCGGCAATTCCGACCCGAACATCCCGTCGGAGTACTGGGAGCGGATGATCGACCATGCCGACGCGGTGATCTGGTGCACCAACGCCACCCAGGCCTGGCGCCAGAGTGAGAAATCCGCCTGGCGGGAAATGCCCGAGCGGCTCCGCGACAACGCGGTGCTCTTGGTAACCCATTCCGACCGCATGCCCGACGAGGACGCCGCTGCCAAGGTGATGCGCCGCGTCCGCCGCGACGTGAAGGAGGATTTCGCCTCGATCATGATGGCCTCGCTGATCGACCCCGATCACATTGCCGCCATCGGCGAGCAGCTCGAGGCACTCCTCGCCGGAATCGTACCGGCCTCTGCCGACCACCCCGCGATGACCGAGATCCTCCGCGAGATCCGCGCGACCTCGGTCGGCCGCATCGCGCCGCGCCGCATCCGCAACCCGCTCCTGCCGCCCGAACCGGAGGCCGCGTCGGCGGACGTTCTGCTCCTCGATCAGCCGCTCCCCGCCGGGGCGTGTCTCGCGGCGGATCCGGAACCGGACGCGCCGGTCGCGGATGCCCCGGACGTCGCGCTCGAAACGGCGGACGAGACGGACGAAGCGGCCGCCGCCGAAGCGGAAGGTCGGAACGCGCCGGACGAGGTTGAACCCGCCGCCGAAGCACCGGAAGACGCAGCCCCCGCCGAGGTGGCCGCGGACACCCGCGCCGCCGAAGACCTTGAAGACGCGGCGCCGGAAGATGAGGCTCCGGACGCGGCTGCGGTGCCCGTGCTTGAAGACGAAGACGCAACGGTCGAAGACGAAACGGCAGTGGCCCCCGAAGCGGAGCCGGAGGCCCGGGACGCCGCCACCGACACGGAACCCGCCCCGGAAGACAGACAGCCCGAGCACCGGCGCAAGGACGACGCCTTCGGCCTTGCCGGCCCACACCCGGTGCGCAGCCCCTATCCGGGCTTCGCCCGCGATACCTGGAATCTGATCTGCTACGGCCACGACCTGAGCGACACCGACACGCTCTTCGCCTGCATCGAGGCCACGCTGTCCGAGATCGACCGCTCGCTCGCGGCCCACGCCCCGGCGGAACCCGAACTCCGGGTACAGGACGGCGAAGCCACCGACAGCATCCTGCGGAATGTCGCGAGCGCGATCACCGCATCGCGCGGAGAGGCCTGAGCGGAAGGGAGAGAGCCATGAAGATCGCACCGGGCCAGCGCCAGCAACTCGATTTCCTCCGCGAGACGCTCGAGGGCCTCGAGGAGACCGTCGACCGCAAGTCGCGCCAGGGCTTCCGCGACCTGAAGGCGCGGCTCGACGGTTGGGCCGCCCGTGTCGCGGTGATCGGCCAGGTCAAGGCCGGCAAGTCGACCTTCCTCAACGCCTTCCTCGGCCAGCACGATTTCCTGCCCTCGGACGTGAACCCCTGGACCTCGGTGGTCACCAATATCCGCGTCAACATGCCCGAGGATCCGGTCTCGGGCGCGCGGTTCGAATTCTTCTCCGAAGAGGACTGGGATGAGATCATCGCCGGCACCTCGCGGATCCGCAAGCTGACCGAACAGATGCTGCCCGGCTTCGACACCGAGCTTTTGAAGAAGCAGAGCGAGGAGATGCGCGACCGCGCGCAGCGGCGGCTCGGCAAGCATTACCCGGCGCTTCTCGGCAGCGAGCACAGCTACGACTTCCTGACCAACGACCTGCTCAAGCGCTATGTCTGCGCCGGGCCGGGCTCGGATGACGGGCTGGAGCGCGACTCGCTCGGCCGCTACGCCGCCGTGACCAAGGTCGCCAATGCCTTCATGCGGCTCCCGGAATTCGCGGTGCCGACAATCATCACCGACACGCCGGGCGTAAACGATCCGTTCCTTGTCCGCGACGAGTTCACCTGCCGCAGCCTCGACAAGTCCGACGTGTTCATCGTCGTCCTCTCGGCGCACCAGCCGCTGACCGAGGTCGATATCGCGCTGATCCGGATCCTCGCCAAGCAGGACAACAAGGACTGCCTGATCTTCGTGAACCGGATCGACGAGCTCGACGATTACAGCGCCGAGGTGCCGCGCGTGATCGAGGACGTCACCAAACGCCTGACCGCAGCGATCCCCGACATCGCGTTCAAGATCCTCGCCGGCAGCGCCTTCCTCGCCGATCTCGCGCTGCGCGACGACGCGGATGCCCGGGAGATGCGCGACGCTGCCGACAACGCGGAGCTGCACGCCTTCCTTCAGGCCACCCATGGCGAGGTGCCCGACGACCAGATCGACCGGCTCCTCCTCGGCTCGGGGCTCGCGCAGGTCAAGGAAACGCTTTCCGGCGTGATCGACACCGGCATTGGCTGCAGCCAGCTCGGCCAGCTTCTGGAAGATGTCCGCGCCGAGCTGAACGGCATCCAGTTCGTCACCAGGCGCGAGCGCGATTCGCTCCAGGTCCAGATCGAGAAGGTCGGCGGCAACCCGGAGGGCGCCATCGCGGAGCTGGAGCGCGAGATCGCCGAGATCCGCGCGATGCAGGACCAGCTCGAAGGTTTCTCCGAGACCGCCGAGACCGAGATCGACAGCGTGGTGGGCAAGGCCTGGGCCGCGCTCGAGGCCGGCCTGATGCGGGAGGTCGAGACCTATGTCGCGGGACAGCGCCCGCAATTCGAGGCGGCGCTCACCGGCGGCGAAAGAGGCGGCACGCTCCATGTGGAACTCACGCCCCTGCAACTACGGCTCGAGACCGCGGTGAAGGCGAGCTTCGCGAGGTCCCGCGAGGGCACCGACGCCGCGCTCTCGACCTGCATCGAGGCCTGCCGCGCCGCGATCGGCGCCAGGTTCGACGACCCGACCGGCAGCATCACGCTCGACGAGCTGCCCCATGACGGCTTCTCCTCCACCCTCACCCTCGCCAAGCGGTCGCTGCAGATGGAGATGATCGCCGATCGCGGCTGGGCCTTCTGGCGCCGCCCCAAGGTGAACGTGGCGAAATCCGTCGACGCGCTCCGCCAGATCGCGGTCGAGGAGATGCGCCCCTCGATCGAAAAGCTCCTCGCCGCCTTCAACGAGGCCCAGGTCGAGCGCGCCAGCGCCGGCACCGCGAGGATCCGGGTGATGCTGCGGATGCTCGAGACCAGCGTCGGCGAGCGCACCCAGCGGCTCCGCCGCGACAAGACCGAGCTCGAGCGCGTTGCCAGCGATCCCCAGGCCCAGCTCCACATGACCCAGCGGCTGCAGAGCCAGATGGAAGTGCTCGAACGCCGTCTCCTCAACCTCGCCGTGACCGACAGCGCCCTGGCGAAACCCGAGCCCGGCACCGCCCAGGCTGCTGCGGCCTGAGGTAGCGCGGGATGCTCAAGCAGAACCCAGAAGCCGTGTACGACACGGGGGAATCCGCCGGGAAACCCTTCCGCGTCGCCATCTGCGGCGAGGTCCGCTCGGGCAAGTCGACCCTCGTCAACCTGCTCCTGCGCGCCAATGTCCTGCCCGCGAGCCTCGGCGATGACGGCCCCCGCCCGGTGATCACCGTCGGCCATGGCCCCCGCTGCCCGATGATCGCGGTCTATCCCGACGGCAGCCGCGACAAGCTCGCCGCCGACCCGGACACCCTGGCCTTCGCAGGGGCAGAACGCATCGAGGTACAGCACGGCACCAAGACCCTCGCCGGGTTCGAGCTTATCGAGATCCCCCTCACCCGCGCCGAGGAGATCTCCGAAGACCAGCGCGCCCTCCTCCGGGGCGCCGATGTGATGATCTGGGTCACCATCGCCTCGCAGGCCTGGCGGCTCACCGAGAAGACCATCGTGGAGACCCTCGCCGAGGAGCGCCCCGGCCACGCGCTCATCGCCATCACCCGCGCCGACAAGCTGCGCTCCGACGGCGACCGCCAGCGCATCGCCGACCGGGTGATGAAGGAAACCGCCGGGATCTTCTCGGATTGCCTCATGGTCTCGGGCGCCCGAAAGCTGATCAAGGGTGCCAGCAATGCCGAGGGCTGGGAGCAGACCGGCGGCGCCGGACTGCAGGCGCTCCTGAACGGGTTCCGCGATCCCGCCGCCACGGACCGGGAACCCCGGCCCGAACCCGAAGCCGCCGCGCCCGCGCGCCAACCCGAACCCGCATCGGATCCCGCCGCACCGGGGCCCGACCGGGCGCCCGAAGACGCCCCGCTCTCCGGCACGGACACCCTGCGCCAGGTCGCCGCCACGCTCCGCGGCCTCTCCGCCGCCGGGCTCGCCGACGCTTCGGGCGAGTGCCTCGTCCTCGACGGCGAGGACGCCCATTGCCGCGCCCTGGCGGAGACCTGCCGCGCCTCCTTCGCAACGCTCGCCGGGTCCTATGGCTTCATGGGCGCCGACGGCGCGCCGGAAGGCGCGGAAATCGCCACCGTCCGGCACCGGCTCCTCTATGCCGCGATCCCGGGCAGCGACCGGCTGGTGTTCCTCGCCTGCGAAGCGCCCACCAGCATCGGCACCGCCCGGAGCGCGCTGAACCGTCTGCGCGACGCCGCCGCCCGTTTTTGAATGGAAGGCCGCGCCTTCAGGCGCGCGCGACGCTGATCCGCTTCGCGACCTTCGGCGCATCGATGGATTTCAGCACGCCCTCGAGGATCCGAAGCCCTTTCGGCTTCTTCTGCCGGTAGCGGATGATCTTCTTCAGCTCCGGGAAATGCTCCCAGTTCCACGAGGAATAGGAGCCGCCCGCGACCCGCGTCACCGCCCGCATCGTGAAGCCGAACCTGTCCTCGCAGACCACTTCCACCACCGTGCCGCTCGGCACCGGGCAGCCGCGGCCGTCATGCCTGATCCAGGGACCCCATTCCTCGTTCACCGCCACGCACCCCCATGTATCCGCCCGCGAGGCAGACGGTTTCACCCGCCCCATTGTTCCGCCGGCACCCGCGGCCGACAACCGGAAAGATGGCAAAAGTAAGGCGGGCGATTGGAAACAGTTTCCTTGCCAATCTCCCGGGCCGGTGCTCTCTGGCGCCAGGTCGGAACGGAGGGCGCGAGCTTGGACTATCTCGGCTGGCTCATCGTCGGCGCCTTCGTGGTGGGCATGTCGAAAGGCGGCCTCGCCTCCGCCGCCGCCGTGGTGGTGCCCGCGCTCGCGCTCACCATGGGGCCGATCCAGGCCGCCGCCCTGCTCCTGCCGGTCTACATCGTCACCGACTGGGTCGCGGTCTGGCTCTACCGCCGCGATTTCTCGGCCCGGAACGTTGCGATTCTCGCGCCCGCCATGCTCGCCGGCACATTGGTCTCGACGCTCGCGATCCCCTATGTCGCGCCGGAACTCCTCTTGCTCGTCACCGGGCTGATCGGGCTGTGGTATTGCGGGCGGAACTGGCTCGGCGGCGGGCATGGACCCGCCCGCCCCGCCCGGATCCTGCCCGGCCTATTCTGGGGCGTGCTGACCGGCATCTCCAGCTTCATCACCCATTCCGGCTCGCCGCCGTCGCAGGCCTATCTCCTGCCGCAGCGGCTCCCGAAGCTTGAACTCGCGGGCACCATCGCCATCATCTTCGCCATCGGCAACCTGTCGAAACTGCCGGGCTACTGGGCGCTCGGCCAGTTCGACGATATCGACTGGCACCTCCTCGCCTATCTCGCCGTAGCGGGGATCGCCGGCACCGCCGCAGGCCGCTGGCTCGTCGCCCGGCTCTCCGACAGGGCCT
This sequence comes from Paracoccaceae bacterium, assembly GCA_003605175.1. Lineage (GTDB taxonomy): Bacteria > Pseudomonadota > Alphaproteobacteria > Rhodobacterales > Rhodobacteraceae > Ovoidimarina. The sequence continues at coordinate 406,548 of QWDA01000002.1, forward strand.
ATATCCGGGTGATCGAGGCGATGCTCTTCGCGCTCTCGCTCCTCCTGATCTGGAAAGGGCTCGTGCCCTTCCTCTGACGCCCCTTGCCGCCTGGTGCACTGACGATCCTCGACGGCACCGCGCTCGAGCGGCGCGCCCTGACGGCGCGTCGCGATCATGAAATTCCGCACCGGACGCGATGCTCGGCATGCCGAAGTTGAACCTCCCGCCCTTGCAGGCGAAGATACGCGTCGGCGCGGTGCCCAACGACAGGGACAGCGACCCGATACCGAAAGTGCCGATCAACGGCCTCCGAGGGAAAGAACCATGGACCCGAAGCGCATTTCCGACAGCCTGTCCGTCGCGCCGCAGATCACCGCGGCGGATATCCCGGCCATCCGGGACCGGGGCTTCCGCGCGATCATCTGCAACCGCCCCGATGGCGAAGACCCCGGCCAGCCGGGCTTCGAGGAGATCGCGCGCGCCGCCCGGGCCGCCGGTCTCGAGGCGCGGTACCTGCCCGTGATCTCCGGAATGGTCGAGGACGCCGACGCCCAGGCCCTCGGGGCGGCGCTCCGGGAGCTCCCCGGCCCGGTCCTCGCCTATTGCCGTTCCGGCACCCGCTCGGCGATGCTCTGGGCACTCGCCCAGGCCGGTCTGATGCCGGTGCCCGAGATCCTCGCCGCGACCCGGGCGGCGGGCTTCGACATGGGCGGCGTGGCGCATCGGATCGCCGGAGGGCGGTGACCGGCCGGACCGGCCTGGCCGCTCAGCCGGCGCCGAGCCCGCGGGCGATCTCCCAGTCGGTGACCGCCCGGTCGAAGGCGCGCTGTTCCCACTCGGCGGCACGGACATAGTGGTCGACCACCGCGTCGCCCAGGGCCACGCGCAGCATCGCCGAGCCCCGGAGCGCGAGGGCGGCCTCGCGGAGCGATCCCGGCAGCGCCGGGCCCTGCCCCGTCCCGGCCGGCGCGGGATCGCCGCAATCGAGCTTCTGGGAGATCCCGTCCAGACCGGCGGCGAGGAATGCGGCCATGGCGAGATAGGGGTTCGCATCGGCGCCGGGCGCGCGGCATTCGATCCGGATCGCGCCGGTACCCTCACCGCAAAGCCGGAAGGCGGCGTTGCGGTTCGCGATCGACCAGGCCTTGAGCATCGGCTCCACGCCGCCGAGGCGCTTGTAGGCATTGACGCCCGGTGCGTAGAACGGCGCGCAATCGTCGAGGCCGCGCAGGAGCCCGCCGAGAAAGGCCCGCATCAGCCGCGACATGCCGCGCGGGAGCGAGTTGTCGAGAAAGGCGGGCTCGCGCCCGGCCCAGAGCGCGAGATGGATGTGACCTGCCGCCCCGGGGCAGTCGGGCTGCCATTTCGGCAGGAACGCGACCCGGTGGCCCAGCCTCGCGCCGACGGATTGCGCGGCATGGCGCAACACCGCGCGGTCGTCGGCGGCGTCGAGTGCCGCGGCGGGCCGGAGGTTCAGCCTGGCTCGGCCCTCGGCGGCACGGGTGGATTCGGCCTGCAGGTCGCTTGCCGCCAGAGCCGTTCGAAGTTCCGCTAGGAACACCTCGACCACCGCCAGCGGCGCCGGGGCGGGCGTGGCGGATCCTTCCAGAAAAAGCTGACATTCGAACTCGGTCGCGGCGACCACGTCGAAGCCCAGTTCCCTGGCGCGAACCACCTGTTTTTTCAGGACCTGGCGCGGGCTGTACGGCACGGTGGCATGGCCGGTGGCGTCGAAAACGTCGCAGAGCACGAGCGCGCTGCGCGGCTCCCACTCCGCCATGCGCAAGGTGGCGAAATCGGGCTTGAGGATGTGGTCCCCGGTCGCGGCGGGGCCCGGTATCGCCGTGCCTGCGAGGTCGGCGGCCAAATGCTCGGGCGCGGCGCGGAGCTCGCGATGGCCGGATTTCTGGAAGTACCCCGCCTCGATCCGCCGCCCGATCAGCCTGCCATACATGTCCGTGAACCCGGCGAAGACCGTATCGGCCGCGCCGGCCTCCACCACGGCCGCCAGCCCCTCGACCGTCAGCCGCGTCATGCCGCCGGGGACGCGTGACATCGGGAGAAAGGACGGGCTGCGCGCATGGTCGGGCTCGGTTCCGCAAGGTTCGCGGAACCCTAAGGGACAACCTTGCCAAGTTTGGTTAACGCCGATCCGCCGCGACAATCCCGCGGTGGTGCAGGGAGTGGAAAGCGGATTCCGGGGCGCACAACCTGTACACAACCCGTACACAACCTGTACACCGGAAGACCCGGCCGGCAGCGCGCCGGGCGTGCGGCGCACCGCGAACATGCGCCCCAAGGAGGTCCGGGAATGAGCTTCGATCTGGTGGTGAGGGGCGGCACCCTGCCCGATGGGCGGGTTGCCGATATCGGGATACGGGGCACCAAGATCGCGGCCCTGGGAGATCTGGCGGGCGCCGAGGCGGGGGAGACCGTGGAAGCCGCGGGCGATCTCGTGTCGCCGCCCTTCGTGGATCCGCATTTCCACATGGATGCGACGCTCTCCTACGGGCTGCCCCGGCTCAATGCGTCGGGAACGCTGCTCGAGGGGATTGCGCTCTGGGGCGAGCTGAAGGCCGTGATGACCCATGAGGAGGTGCGCGACCGGGCGCTGGTCTATTGCGACTGGGCGGCATCGATGGGGCTTCTGGCGATCCGCTCCCATGTGGACACGTGCGACGACCGGCTGCTCGGAGTCGAGGCGCTGCTCGACGTGCGGGAGAAGGTGAAGGACTATATCGACCTGCAACTGGTCGCCTTCCCGCAGGACGGGGTATTCCGCGACCCGACCGCCTGGGGCAACACGCTGCGCGCGCTCGACAGGGGCGTCGACGTGGTGGGCGGCATCCCGCATTTCGAGCGGACCATGGCGGAGGGGGCGCGGAGCGTGACCGCCCTGTGCGAGCTGGCCGCCGGGCGCGGGCTGATGGTCGACATGCATTGCGACGAGACCGACGACCCGATGTCGCGGCATGTGGAAACGCTGGCCCATGAGGTGAACCGGCTGGGGCTGCACGGCCGCGCGGCGGGCTCGCACCTGACAAGCATGCATTCGATGGACAACTATTACGTTTCGAAGCTGCTGCCGCTGATGGCCGAGGCCGGGCTGGCGGCGATCCCGAATCCGCTCATCAACATCGTGCTGCAGGGCCGGCACGACAGCTTCCCGAAGCGCCGCGGGCTGACGCGGGTGAAGGAGATGCGCGCCCAGGGGATCACCGTGGGCTGGGGGCAGGATTGCGTGCGCGACCCGTGGTATTCGCTGGGGACCGCGGACATGCTGGACGTGGCCTTCATGGGGCTCCATGTCGCGCAGATGACGCATCCGGACGAAATGCGCGCCTGCTTCGACATGGTGACGACCGAGAACGCGAAAATCCTCAATCTCGAGGGCTACGGGCTGGAGCCCGGCTGCACCGCCTCCCTCGTGGTGCTCGATGCCGGCGATCCGGTGGAGGCGCTGCGGCTGCGCCCCGACCGGCTGGCGGTGATCGCCAGGGGCAAGGTGATCTCGCGGCAGGCACGCAACGACCCGCGTCTCACGATCGACGGGCGGCCCGGCCGGATCCGCCGCCGGCACGCTGCGGGGGGGAACCTCGGGTGAAATCTTCACCAAATGCATCCCCCTTCGCTACCGCCGCGTCAATCGCGCGCTTCCCCCTTGCCATTGGGCGCAAAGGGCGGAGAATGGCGCCATTCGCGTGGCCCAAAGACCACGACCCGCACCGGGCCAGGACCCGAGGGCAATCAGATCAGGGAGTTACCCATGAAGATGAAACACTTTTTCGCGTCGTCGGCGACAGCGCTCTTGCTTGCCGCAACGCCGCTCCTCGCGGCCGGAACGCATCCGGAGACCGGCGAGGCCCTGTCCGACAACCAGACCTTCACCTACCGGATGATGGACCAGTTCCCGACCATCGACCCGGCGCTGAACGAGGAAGCCGAAGGCCACAAGGTCATCCGCGACATTTTCGAGGGCCTCATCATCCAGGACGACCAGGGCAACCTGATCCCCGGTGTCGCGACCGAGTGGTCCTCGCCCGACGGCAACAAGACCTGGGTGTTCAAGCTGCGTCCCGAGGCGAAATGGTCGAACGGCGAGCCGGTGACCGCGCAGGATTTCGTCTATGCCTGGCGCCGCGCGGCCGATCCTGACACCGCCTCGCCCTATTCCTGGTATGTGGAGCTGTCGCAGATCGAGAATGCCGGCGCGATCGTGGCCGGCGATGCCGATCCCGAGACGCTGGGCGTGAAGGCGCTGGACGACCACACGCTGGAAGTGACTCTGGAAACGCCCCTGCCCTACTTCCCGGCGATGACCACCTACGCGACCTTCGCGCCGGTGCCGCAGAAAGTGGTCGAGGAATTCGGCTCCGAGTGGACCAAGCCCGAGAACATCGTCTCGAACGGCGCCTACAAGCTGACCGAACTGGTGCCGAACGAGTACAATACGCGGGTCAAGTCGGACACCTACTGGAATGCCGACGAGACGATCATCGAGACGGTGACCGGCATCGTCATCAACGACGACAACACCGCGCTCACCCGCTACAAGGCCGGCGAGATGGACTATGACGAGCCGCTGCCGGCGGGCCAGTATCCGGCGCTCCTGGCCGAGATGCCCGACCAGGCGCATTCGGTGCCGCGGCTGTGCTCCTACTACTACGCGATCAACTTCCGCGACAGCGCGAACCCGGCACTGAGCGATGTGCGGGTCCGCAAGGCGCTGTCCTATGCCGTGGATCGCGACATCATCGTGGACCAGGTGCTGAAGGGCGGCCAGACGGCGGCCTACAACTTCGCGCATGAAAAGACCGCGGGATTCGAGATGCCGACCATCGATTACGGCACCTGGACCCAGGCGGACCGCGACGCCAAGGCCAAGGAGCTGATGACCGAGGCCGGCTATGGCGAGGGCGGCGAGCCGCTCGAACTCAAGCTGATCTACAACACCTCCGAGGCGCACAAGGCGATCGCCACGGTGCTGGCGCAGATGTGGAAGCAGAAACTCGGCGTCAATGTCACCATGGAGAACATGGAGTGGCAGACCTATCTCGAGGTCCGCAAGGAGGGGAACTTCGACGTGGCGCGCTCGGCCTGGTGCGGCGACTACAACGAGGCCTCGACCTTCCTCGATCTCGTCACCACGACGCATGGCTCGAACGACGGCAAGTATTCGAACGCCCGCGTGGACGAGTTGATGGCGGCATCGAAGACCTCGATGGATCCCCAGGCGGCCTATACCGAGGTCGAGCAGATCCTGGCGGACGAGATGGCGATCATCCCGATCTACCACTATTCCAACGCGTTCCTGCTTTCGGCGGACATCAAGGGCTGGCCCTATGACAATGTCGAGCAGAACTGGTACTCGAAAGACCTCTACCGCGTCGCCGAGTAGGTGACGGAGGGGGCGTGCCGACCCTGGCGCGCCCCGCTCATACGGGGGGCATCACGTGCTCAACTATACGCTTCGTCGCATCGCGATCGCGATCCCGACGCTCCTGATCCTGGTGGCGATCACCTTCCTCCTGATGGAGGCCGCGCCGGGCTCGCCCTTCGCCACGGAACGCGGCGTGCCGGCGGCCGTGCTGGCCAATCTCGAGGCCAAGTACGGGCTCGACCGGCCGCTGATCCAGCGGATGGGGATCTATATCTGGAACATCGTCGCCCATGGCGATTTCGGTGAATCCTACCGGCTCAAGGACCGGACGGTGAACGACCTGATCGCGCAGGGGTTTCCGGTGACGCTGGTCTATGGCGGCATCGCGTTCGTGGTGGCGGTCGTGGTGGGCGTGAGCCTGGGGGTCACCGCGGCGGTCCGGCAGAACACGCGGCTCGACTATGCCGCCGTTGGCATCACCATCGGCGCGCAGGTGCTGCCGAACTTCGTGATGGGGCCGATCCTGATCCTGGTCTTCACGCTCTGGCTCGGCTGGCTGCCCGGCGGCGGCTGGCAGGGCGGGCAATGGCAGTACATCATCATGCCGGTGATCGCGCTCTCGACCTCCTACATGGCCTCGATCGCGCGGATCACCCGGGCGTCGATGCTGGAGACGCTGAATTCGAACTTCATCCGTACCGCGCGGGCCAAGGGGCTGCCGATGCGCCGCGTGGTCATGTACCACGCGCTGAAGCCGGCGCTGATGCCGGTCCTGTCCTATCTCGGTCCGGCCTTCGTGGGCATGATCACCGGTTCGGTGGTGGTCGACCTGATCTTCTCGACCGGCGGGATCGGGCTGTTCTTCGTCAACGCCGCGCTCGCCCGCGATTATGGGCTGATGCTGGGGCTCACCGTGCTGCTCGGCGCGCTGACCGTGGTGTTCAACCTCGTCGTCGACCTGCTCTATGCCTGGATCGACCCAAGGATCCGGTACTGACATGGCGCTGGCACTCGGAAGAAAGCCCATCGGGCTCGATATCGCCCCGGTCGCGGGCCGCTCGCTCTGGCAGGACGCGCGGACGCGGTTTCTCCGCAACCGCGCGGCGACGGCAAGCCTCGTGGTGCTGGTCCTCGTCGGCCTCTTCGCGGCGTTCGGGCAGTTTCTGGCGGCCTCGCCGCCCGACTATGTCGATTTCGGGCTGCTCGGACAGGTCAAGGAACAGGGCGCGCCCTCGCTCACCAACGGCCACTGGTTCGGGCTCGACGAACAGGCCCGCGACCTCTACGCCCGCGTCGTCCAGGGCACGCGGATCTCGCTCATGGTGGGCATCGTCGGCGCGCTGGTGGCGGTCGTCGTGGGCACGCTCTACGGCGCGACCTCGGGCTATGTCGGCGGGCGGGTCGACAACGTGATGATGCGGATCGTCGATATCCTGAAATCGATCCCCTACATGTTCGTGCTGATCCTCCTCTTGATGGTGTTCGGCCGGTCGATCTTCATGCTGTTCCTCGGCATCGGGATGATCTCCTGGCTCGACATGGCGCGGATCGCCCGCGGGCAGACGCTGTCCTTGAAGAACAAGGAATTCGTCGAGGCCGCGGTGGCGACGGGCGTGAAGCCCCTGACGATCATCCTGCGCCATATCGTGCCCAATCTTCTGGGCGTCGTCGTGGTCTACGCGACGATCCTGGTGCCCGAGATGATCATCTACGAGAGCTTCGTCTCGTTCCTCGGGCTCGGCGTGCAGGAGCCGAACACCTCCTGGGGCGCGCTGATCAGCGACGGGACGGGGACGATGCAATACGGCACGATCTGGCAGCTCCTGTTCCCGCTCTTCTTCTTCGTCGTCACGCTGTTCGCCTTCTTCTTCGTGGGCGACGGGCTCCGCGACGCGCTCGACCCGAAGGACAGGTGAGCATGGCATCCCTTCTTTCCGTCAGCGACCTCAGCGTCGCCTTCCAGACCGGCGACGGTACGGTCAACGCGGTGAACGGCGTCACCTTCGGGCTCGAGCCCCGGGAAACCCTCGCCATCGTGGGCGAGTCCGGTTCGGGCAAGAGCCAGACCGCATTCGCGATCATGGGGCTTCTGGCACGAAACGGCCGGGCGACAGGCAAGGTGGCCTTCGAGGGGCAGGAGATCCTGAACCTCCCCGACGCGCAGCTGAATTCGATCCGGGCCGAGAGGATCGCGATGATCTTCCAGGACCCGATGACCTCGCTGAACCCCTATCTGCGGGTCTCCGACCAGATGACCGAGGTCTTGATGCTGCACAAGGGCATCTCTCGAAAGGCGGCCTGGGATGAAGCCGCACGGATGCTCGATGCAGTGCGCATTCCGGATGCGCGGAACCGGGTCGACAACTACCCGCACGAGTTCTCGGGCGGGATGCGGCAGCGGATCATGATCGCCATGGCGCTCTTGTGCCGCCCGGCGCTCCTGATCGCCGACGAACCGACAACCGCGCTCGACGTGACCGTGCAGAACCAGATCATGGTGCTCCTCTCGGAACTGCGCGCGGAATTCGGCATGGCGATGATCCTGATCACCCACGATCTCGGCATCGTCGCCGGCACCTGCGAGCGGACGCTCGTGATGTATGGCGGGCGGATCATGGAGGAAGGGGCGACCGAGAAAGTCTTCGCCCGGCCTTCGCATCCCTACACGCTGGGGCTCCTGAAGGCGATCCCGCGGCTCGATGTGGACCACGAGATCCTGCCGACGATCGACGGCGAGCCGCCGAACATGCTGGGGATGCCGGCGGGCTGCCCGTTCCATCCGCGCTGCAATCTGAGCAGCGAGATCTGCGAACGCGAGACGCCGGCGCTGGTGACACGGGACGGGCGGCGGCGCGCCTGCCATGCCGATCCGGAGGCGGTGACATGAGCCTGCTTCTGGAGACCCGCGGCGTCGAGGTGACCTTTCCGATCCGCGGCAAGGGCGACTGGCCCTGGACGCCGCCGCGCCTGTTGCGGGCGGTGGCGGGCGTTTCCCTCACGCTGCGTGAGGGCGAAACGCTGGGGGTCGTCGGCGAATCCGGCTCGGGCAAGTCGACCCTGGCGCGCGCGATCCTGGGGACGATCCCGCCCACCGGCGGCAAGGTGATCTGGCAGGGGCGCGACATCACCGGGCTTTCCGGCGAGGCGCGACGGGCGCACGCGAAGGACGTGCAGATGGTGTTCCAGGACCCCTTGGCGGCGCTCAACCCGCGCATGACCGTGGGCCAGATCATCGCCGAGCCGTTGCGGACCCATCACCCGGAGATCTCGCGCGAGGAGGCGCGGGCCCGGGTGCAGGAGATCATGGCGCAGGTCGGGCTTCTGCCGAACCTGATCAACCGCTATCCGCACGAGTTCTCGGGCGGCCAGTGCCAGCGGATCGGCATCGCGCGGGCGCTGATCCTGCGGCCGAAGCTTCTGATCTGCGACGAGCCGGTCTCGGCGCTGGATGTCTCGGTGCAGGCGCAGGTCATCAACCTGTTGAAGGAGATCCAGGGGGCGTTCGGCCTGTCGATCATCTTCATCGCCCATGATCTGAGCGTGGTGCGCCATGTCTCGGACCGGATCGCGGTGATGTATCTCGGACGCCTGGTGGAAGTGGCCGCGGGCAAGCGGCTTATCGCCGAGCCCTGGCATCCCTACACCAAGGCGCTGATCGCCTCGATTCCGGTACCGGATCCGGCGGTGGAGCGCGTCCGGGTGAAGGCGGCGCTGACGGGCGAGTTGCCCTCGCCGCTCGCGCCGCCCTCCGGCTGTGTGTTCCGGACCCGCTGCCCGGTCGCGCGCCCCTCCTGCGCGGAGCTGGTGCCCGAGACACGGAGCGAGGGCGACCGGATGGTCGCCTGCCCCTTCGCGCCCGAGGAGATCGGCCAGCTCGACAATGCGGTGACGGTGCGGGCCGGCGGAATCTGACGGGCCCCCATTGCTCGCGCGGAGACGAGGCCGGTCCGATGCAGCGGCCGATCGGATTGACGCGGTCATGTGTTCACTTTATGTTCTCACCCGCAGCATAATCGGGGAGAGCCGGATGAATCCACGGATCAGCATGGTCGCGCTCGGGGTCGCAGATCTGGACCGGGCCCGGGAGTTCTACGAAACCGGTCTGGGCCTTCCGCGCCTCGACTCTCCGCCCGGCGTCGTGTTCTTCAACCTGAACGGAACCTGGCTCGGCCTTTCCGAGCGCAAGGCGCTGGCGCGCGATGCAGGCGTGCCTGCCGAGGGAAGCGGCTATGCCGGCTTCAACCTGGCCCACAACGTCCGGACCGAAGCGGAGGTCGAGCAAGTTGCGGAGGCGGCTGTCGCCGCCGGTGCCACGCTGGTGAAGCCACCGTCTCGGGCCGAGTGGGGCGGGTATCACGCCTATTTCAGCGATCCCGACGGGCATCTCTGGGAGATCGCGCACAACCCCTTTGCCTGGATCGGCCCCGAAGACGCCGCGGAATAGGTCTCCGGGACCGGCCATCTCGCCGCGGCGCGATCACGCAGCCCCGGTCAGGCGAGCCGGACCGAGACCCCGCCATCGGCGAGGAGCGGGCTGCCTGGGCGATCTCCTCGGGCTCGGCCCTGCATCTCATCGGGTGGAGCCCGGCGATCCAGGCGTGGGCATCAGGGTCGTCGCCGGCCATCGCCGTCCTTGTGCCGCCCGGGAGAAGGACGTTGACGCGGATGCCCTCGGCGGCATGGTCCTGGGCAAGCGATTGCGTGAGGCCGATCAGCCCGGCCTTCGCGGCGGTGTCAATCAGCATCCAGGTCGTGCCATGTCCCCGCCCTGCCCTGTTCCGCCGTACAACAGCCGCTTGCCGTCGACTCTGGACGGCCGGTTGGTGTCATGATGATTGAACGCGCGAGGTCGGTCCCGACGGATACTTTCGGCCGGCTCTTGGTCGGGCCAGCCACGGGCCGATCCGCCACGTGAGGAAAGCGAAGGCCACCGTCCACAGCAGTGCCGAGAGATCAATGCCGTCGAACTCGCCGACGGTCAGGGTTTGTCCCGCTACACGTGCGAGGGCCGCGCCAAGGATTAACGCGAACGACACCGTCAGGGCCGGTCCGGCCACAAGCGGACGGCCGGTATGCCCCATCGTCGCCCGCATCATCACCGCGACGGTCATCCCGCCGATTGCCCCGATTCCGAACACATGTGCGCTGGTCGCCGCGTCCGCGTAACCCAGGGCCGCCCCAGTGGCGGCAAGAAAGCCCAGCGGGATCATCAGGTACGCGACGTGCAGCATGAGCAGAAGCGGCGATGGCCAGGTCGCAGGCCCGCGCCACCGGGCGAGCCGAACGATGTGCAGAGCTGCGGCCAGGGCCGCCGTCAGGGCACAGACCCAATGAAATGGCACAACGACCCATGCCGCCAGTCCGAGGATACCTGACAGGATGCAGAGCGCGTCAAACCGGTTGAATGCCACCGGCAGCCGTTTCGCCCCCCGCTGCGCCAGCCAGTTCCTGGTGAAGCTCGGCACGATCCGCCCACCGATCAGCATGATCAGGAAGATCAGCAGCGCAATCCCCAGGCGGCGGCCAAGCTCCGCAGTGCCCTGCACCATGGCCTCGGCATGAAACAGGATGTTCGCGAGCCATAGCAGCGTTACCGGGATCAGCACCTTCAGGTTCCGCCAGTTCCTTCCGGCAAAGATCTCCCGCGCGATCATCGCCGCGACCGCAAGCAGGAACAGCTGGTCGACGAGCAACACCAGGATCGGATCGTTGCCGGCAAGCCCGGCAACCGCGATACGGCCGATTATCCAGATCGACAACAACACCATCAGCGGCCAGCCGCGGGTCGGCAGCCGGCCCGTCCAGTTCGGGACCGCGGTGAAAAGGAAGCCCGCAACAATCGCCGCGCCGTAGCCGAAGATCATTTCGTGTATATGCCAGTCCACCGCAGCGAAGGGGCTGGCAAGATCGGTCCAGCCGCGCCAGACCGCCCACCAGACGGGAATGACGAGCAGTGCGAACAGGGTCGCCGAAAGGAAGAAGGGGCGAAATCCATAGGAGAAAAGGGCTAGCCCGTGGTCGTCGTCGCGCGGCTTCATGGTGATACTCCGGCCCGAAAGTAGATCGGGCGGTGCCAGCAGCCCCGCCCGGTCAAGTCGCCTGTAGCGGCACAAGGCGTCATTCGACCTGCGCGACGAGATCGGCCATCCGGCCCTTCGCCTTGCCCTTCTGGGGCACCGCCGCCGCTTCGTCGAGGTTGACCGCCTCACCGACCTGGACCAGGGCGATCATGCCCATCGCATAGTGCGGCGTGCACTTGATGCCATAGACACCTTCCTGGTCGACGGTCAGTTCAAACTCCTGGTTGAACTTGGTCTTGAAGCTCTCGACCCCCTCGGGAAGCATGCCGTCGATGCTTTCCACGTTGTGGCCCTTGTCGGTCGGCACGAAGCGCACAACATCACCTGGCTGGGCCTTCACGAAGGCGGGCTCGAAGACCATCGCCCCCGCTTCGCCCTTGTTGAGCATCTTGACCTCGTGTGTGTCCGCCCAGCCTCCGCCTGCAGCGACGGCGAGCATGCCGGCCATTGTCAGTCTTAGGAGCATCGGAATTTCCTTTCTTCCAGATCCGCTTGTTTCGTTTGAGCCAGTTCTGCACTAGACGGCACACCCGACGTTGCTCTGAAACAAACTCCTGAAGCGAAAATGGCGAAACTCGACGAAAGCCTGCTGACCGGCCTGCCGCCCTTTTCGATGCTGAACAGGGCGCAGATCCGGGAAATCCTCGATCACGCGGTTTCGCGCCGCTACGACGAAGGCACGACGATCTTCCACGAAGGAGCGGAAGCCGAAAGGTTCTTTCTGCTGCTCGATGGCTATCTGCGGGTGGTGCGCACGACTCCCGGCGGCGACCAGATCATCGTTCTGCACATTTCACCCGGACAGCTGTTCGGCATCGCCCCGGCCCTCCAGCGCGACACCTACCCGGCAACATCGATCGCTGCCGCCGAGTCAATTGCCCTGTCGTGGCCGGTAAGCCTCTGGCCGGACTTCACCGCCAAATACCCCGGTTTCGCGACCGAGAGTTACAAGACGCTCGGCCAAAGGTTGGGGCAAATCCAGGAAACGCTAACCGAGATGGCGACGCAGGCGGTGGAGAAGCGCGTGGCGTCGGCTGTCCTGCGCATGGCCAACCAGAGCGGAATAAAGACCGAGAACGGGATCGAGATCGCCTTTCCTGTGACGCGGCAGAACATCTCCGACATGACGGGGACGACGCTGCACACCGTCAGCCGGTTGCTGTCCGCCTGGCAGAAAGACGGGATCGTGGAATCGACGCGCAAGCACATCGTGGTGACGGATCCGCACCGTCTGGTGATCCTGAGCGGCGCCCAGGACTGATCGTGGGGCAAAGGTCATCGGGATTTCGGCGACAGGCAAGCTGCCTCTTGCGTCGATTTCACCGAAGCCCCGGCCGCGGCGACCTCCTTGCGGAAAGCGTCTTCGTCCAGATCGTATTCGAGGCAGGCATCCGTGACGGTGTGAAACGGTGCAATCGGACAACCCGGACACAGCATCCGCCGGGCCAGGAACGCCTGCGCGGTCTCGGGCCATTCCGAAAACAGGTCGGCAAGGGACATATCCGGGTCGTCTAGATAGGGTCGCCGCATGGCCGTCTCCTTTGGGGACGGTTCCAGGATGACTCCGGCAATCGATCTGTTCTTTGCGCTTCCACAACAAGCGGCCAACCGGTGCTCGGTAGACTTGGCCCATCCGCAACAGATTGTCGGGACCGCGACATGTCAGAACTACTCACGAAATCGCGGGCCAGGAACGTGTTTTACGGGGGATCGGGTTTCTTCGTCATCGTGTTCGTGGCCCTCACGGCGCAGAGCCATCGTTACATCACGAAAACCTCCACCGCCGGGATGCCGCTGACCGAGGAGGTCAGTCTGGGCAAACACGTCTGGGAGCGCCACTCCTGTATCAATTGCCACACCCTGCACGGCGAAGGCGCCTATTTCGCGCCCGAGCTCGGCAACGTGATGACCCGCTGGGGCGCGGCGGACGATCCCGAACTGGCCTACGAGATCCTGGACGGCTGGATGGCCGCACAGCCCTCGGGCATCGAAGGTCGCCGCCAGATGCCGCATTTCGAGATCACCGAGGAAGAGATGCGCGGCCTCGCCGAATTCCTCCGTTGGGCCGATCAGACCGACACCCAGAACTGGCCGCCGAACGACGCCGGCTGATGTTCTGACAGGAGAAATACCATGAAGTATCAATCGCAAAAGGTGGCCTACGCCTATTTCCTTGTGGCCATGGGCCTGTTCGCCATCCAGGTGCTGGGCGGGCTACTGGCAGGCTGGGTCTACGTATCACCGAACACGCTGTCCGAGATCCTTCCCTTCAATATCATTCGCATGATCCACACCAACGCGCAGATCGTCTGGCTTCTGCTCGGTTTCTTCGGCGCGGCCTATTACCTCGTGCCAGAGGAAAGCGAGCGAGAGATCTTCTCGGTCAAACTCGCATACATCCAGCTGGCCATCCTCGTTATCGGCACTCTCGGCGCGGTCGGATCCTACCTGGTCGGCATCCACGGCGGGCGCGAGTTTCTCGAACAACCGCTCTGGGTCAAGTTCGGCATCCTCGTGGCGGCGGTGATCTTCCTCGTGAACGTCTCGCTGACCTTCCTTGCCGGGCGCAAGACGGCGATCACCAACATCCTGATGATGGGCCTTTGGCTTTTGTGCCTGCTCTGGGTCTTCGCTTTCATCAACCCGGACAACCTATCGCTCGACAAGATGTACTGGTGGATGGTCGTGCACCTGTGGGTCGAGGCCACCTGGGAACTGGTCATGGCCGCGATTCTCGGGTTTCTGATGTTGAAGCTCACAGGCGTGGACCGCGAGGTGATCGAGAAATGGCTCTACGTCATCGTCGCCACTGCGCTCTTCTCGGGCATCCTCGGCACCGGCCACCACTTCTACTGGATCGGCACGCCGGGCTACTGGCAGTGGATCGGCTCGATCTTTTCGACCTTCGAGGTGGTGCCGTTCTTCGCCATGATGTCCTTCGCCTTCGTCATGGTCTGGAAGGGCCGCAAGAACCACCCAAACAAGGCCGCGCTTCTGTGGTCGCTGGGGTCTTCCACCGTCGCCTTCTTCGGCGCGGGCGTCTGGGGCTTCCTGCACACGCTGCACGGGGTGAACTACTACACCCACGGCACGCAGATCACCGCCGCGCATGGGCACCTCGCCTTCTACGGCGCCTATGTTGCCCTGAACCTCGCGATGTTCACCTACGCGATGCCGGTGCTGCTGAATCGGGCGCCCTATAACCAGGTCCTCAACATGGCGAGCTTCTGGCTGATGACCGGCGGCATGGCCTTCATGACCTTCACCCTGACCTTCGCCGGCACGATCCAGACGCACATGCAGCGGATCGTGGGTGACTATTACATGGATGTGCAGGACCAGCTTGGCGTGTTCTACCTGATGCGCTTCGGTTCGGGCGTGGCGGTCGTCCTGGGTGCGCTGCTCTTCATCTACTCGATGCTCGTGGTGCGCCGCGAGGTCATCCAGCCAGGCCCCCTGGCCGTTCCGGGAGAGTGAGCCATGAAAGACCTGCAACACGACGACCTGCCGTTCTACCACGCGCAATCCGACGAATGCTCGGTGTTCGAAACGGCCCAGGCCAACGGTCTGCCCCTTCTTCTGAAGGGGCCGACCGGCTGCGGCAAGACCCGGTTCGTGGAACACATGGCCGCGAAGCTCGGTCTGCCGCTCCACACCGTGGCCTGCCACGACGACCTCAGCGCCGCCGATCTGATCGGCCGCTACCTGCTGAAGGGCGGTGAAACTGTCTGGGCCGACGGCCCGCTCACCCGGGCGGTGCGGGAAGGCGGCATCTGTTACCTCGACGAGGTGGTGGAGGCGCGCAAGGACGTGACCGTCGTCCTGCACCCTCTGACCGACGACCGCCGCCGGCTGGTCATAGACCGGACGGGCGAGGAACTGGCGGCCCCCGCCTCCTTCATGCTCGTGGCCAGCTACAACCCCGGCTACCAGAACATCCTGAAGAAGCTGAAACCCTCGACCCGACAACGTTTCGTCTCCATCGGCTTCGACTTCCCGACGCCAGAGGTGGAAACCCCCGTGGTGATCCGCGAAAGCGGGCTGGACCCGGCGCGCGCGGCCGCACTCGTTCGACTGGCGGGCAGGATCCGCGCACTCTCGGGGATGGACCTGGAAGAAGGCGTGTCCACCCGCCTGTTGATCTACGCGGCGACGATGATCGCGGGCGGCATGTCGGTGGACCGGGCGCTGGAAGCGGCGATCATCGAACCCCTCAGCGACGAGCCCGACACGCAAGCCGCGCTGCGCGACCTGGCCGCCGTGGTCTATGGGTAGTGCCATGATCCATGTTCTCGACCTGATGGAGCCCGAGGAAACGGTCGGCAATCTCTGGCACGACATGGCCTCCCGCTGGGGCGCGGCCGAAAGTGACGCCACCCGCGCGGTGGCGTTCGAGGACATGCGCGCATCGGTCGCAGCCTTGTTCCGAGCACTCGGTGGCCCGCCAGGGGTAGAGATCGCCCCGGCCCCGCTGGCAACCTCCGGCCACCGCCCCGACCGTGTCCGCCGCATCGGCACCCCGCAGGAGAAATCGCATCCTGCCGATTTCGACGGCGAACGACTGCGCCTTCCGCCGGTCATCGATGTCTTCCCGACCCATGATCTGAACCGCGCCTGCTATCTCTGGCTCGCAGCACTTGCCGCCTTTGCCGACATCCCGACGGCGGGGCCGGACCCGCTCGCCACAGACCGCGCCGGAATCGCCGCGCTGGCCGATGCCTCGGACCGGGCCTGGGCCGCCTGCCCGGGCCTGCGCGGGGCCCATGCCGCAATGTGCCGGGCCATTCTGGCCAGCCGCCTGCGCACCGGGCTTCCGCGCTGCGAGGCGGGGGTCGAGCGGCTGATCCTCGATCAACTGACCGGCGCCTCGGATGCCGATGAATGCCTGAATTGCCCGGCCCCGCGCGGCTATCGAACCTATGCGCCGGTGCCGATCTGGCTGCGTCTGCGCTCCGGAGCCACCGCCAGCAAGGGCGCGTCAGAAGAGCCGCAGGCCCCGGGCCCCGCCATGGCGGTCCCGACCCGCAAGGATGGCCGGCGCGAGGATCGCGATCAGGCGGATAGGCGCGACAGCTTCATAATCCACCGGTTCGAATCCATAATGTCCTGGGCAGAAAGCCTGAACCTGAACCGCATGGTCGACGACGACGATCAGGACAACGCCGCCAAGGCCGCCGAGGATCAGGATCACCTGACCCTCAGCCAGAACATGAAGCGGGCGGCAACGCGCCTGCGTCTGTCATTGGACCTTTCGCCGCAGGACGCCGAACACGAGCGGCTCGCGGGACGGTTCACCTATCCTGAATGGAACCGGCGGACCGGCGACTACATGCCCGGCCATGCCTGTGTCCTGGAGGCCAAGGCGGAGCCCTGCGGCGATTATGCCCCCGATCCGCGCCTCGTGGCCAGGGTGAAACGGCAGTTCGCGCCGCTTCATCCGCGCCGCGTCACACTTCCCCGGCAGATCGACGGGGATGAACCAGACCTCGACGCCATTGTGACCTCTCGCACCGAAATCGCCTGCGGGCGCGAAGGCAGCGACCGCGTATGGCAATCGAACCGGCCGATGGCACGCGACCTGTCCGTCGCGATCCTGATGGATTGCTCCCGCTCGACTGAGGCCGCCATCGGCGACATGTCGGTGATCGACGTTGCGCGCGAGGCCGTGTCGTCGCTGGCCGAAGGCATCGACAGCGCCGGCGACCGGATGGGTATCTGGGGTTTCTCCTCGCTGCGCCGCGACCGGGTCTTCGTGCATCGCGCGAAGTCCTTCGAGGAACCGATGTCGCGCGACGTCACCGCGCGCATCGGCGGGCTGCGGCCCGGCCATTACACACGGCTCGGCGCGGCCATCCGCCACGTTTCGACCCGGCTGACAGACGAATGTGCGACCCGCCGCCTGCTGTTGGTCCTGACCGACGGCAAGCCCAACGACCTCGACCACTACGAGGGGAGCCACGGGATCGAGGACAGCCGCATGGCCGTCCGCGAAGCCAGAGCGCTCGGTCAGGCCGTGCACGGGGTGATCGTGGATCAGGACGGGCAGGATTGGTTCCCCCGGATCTTCGGCCGTGCGGGCTTCACATTGCTGCCGAACCCGACGCGCCTGAACCGCGCCCTGCCCGACATCTACCAGACCCTCACCATGGAGAGCTGACATGACCCGCATCCTCGCCATCGCCCTGACTCTGCCCGGCGCCGCCATCGCCGAAAGCTTCCAGCGTCCGATCCCGCAGCCCCAGACGGAGATGGCCGAGTTCTGGTTCCTCGTCGCCTCCGTTGCGCTGATCCTGTCGCTGGTGGCGGTGCAAGTACTGGTGAAACTCAGATGAGACCCCCGTGGAGACTTCTCGTTGGTCTCTACCCGTTCGGGGCCGGCGCGATGGGGGTGAACCTTTTCTTCGCCTCTCTCATCGGATCATGGCTGGGCTGGCGCGTGCTGACCCCTCGGGAAGCGGCCGCCGGAGGCCTGGTCCTGGGCCTTCCCGCGACATGGGCCTTCGCCTGCCATATCGTGCGACTGATGAGGCAAGCCGACCCGGAATGACCGGCTGGACGGAATATATCCTTGCGATGGCGCTGTTCTTCGCCAGTCACTTCTTGCCGCGCGTCGGTGGACTCCGCGACTATCTGATCAGGACGGTCGGGCGTCGGTTGTATTTCTCGGCCTACGGGCTCTTTTCCCTCGCCCTGCTGGTCTGGGTGATCGTCGCGGCAGGACGCGCGCCCCATGTCGAGTTCTGGCCCCAGACGCCGTGGACGAGATGGGTTCCGAACATCGCGCTGCCGCTCGCTGCCATCCTGATTACCTGTGGGACCGGCCTGACCAACCCCTTCACTCTCGGCGGCAGCCGTCACGCCGAGCTCGATCCCGGCGATCCGGGTTTCGCCGCTGTCTCGCGCCACCCGCTCTTCCTCGCACTCGCGCTCTGGGCCGGGTCGCATCTCGCCCCGAACGGGAACCTTGCCCATGTCATCCTTTTCGGCAGCTTCACGGTCATCGCGCTTGCCGCCATACCGGCTTTCGACGCGATGGCACGCAGAGACCTGGGCCACAGGGCCGCGCCGTTCTTCGGTGCCACCGCGATCCTCTCCCTCCGCCCGCTGTTCGACGGGCGCTGGCGGGCGGCGAATATCCGGCGCACTGTGATCGGTGCCACGATCGGCCTCATGCTCTGGATCGCGCTGATTCACCTGCACAGCCTTGTGATCGGTGTATCGCCCTTCCCGCTCTGAACTTGATCCTGCGCAAAGTCCCCCTGCCGCAAAGGGACCATGACGGGCGCATGAAACAGATTGATCGCCTCCGATCCCTCGGCCTCTTCGACGCCCGGGTGCCCCGCTACACCTCCTATCCCACCGCCCCAATCTTCTCCCCGGAGGTCGGCGCAGCCCAACCGGCGCAGGCGCTTGCTGCGCTGGATCCGGCCGAGCCGGTTTCGGTCTACCTCCACATCCCGTTCTGCGAACGGCTGTGCTGGTTCTGTGCGTGCCGGACGCAGGGCACGAAGACGCTGGCACCGGTAGAGGCCTATATCGGAACGCTGGAGCAGGAACTTTTCCTGCTGCGGGGCATCCTGCCGGACGGCCTGCGCATGGGGCGGATGCACTGGGGCGGCGGAACCCCGACAATCCTGCCGCCCGAGCTGATCCACCGGCTGGCCCGGTCGGTGAAGGCCGTCATTCCGCCTGCCGCCGAGTGGGAGTTCTCGGTCGAGATTGACCCGACCATGGTCGACCGAGCCAGGATCGACGCGCTCGCCGCAGAGGGCATGAACCGTGCCAGCATCGGCATCCAGGACTTCGATCCTCTCGTGCAGAAAGCTATCGGCCGCATCCAGCCCTTCGACGTCACCCGCGCCTGCGTCGAGGACCTGCGCGCCGCGGGCATACGTTCGCTGAACGCCGACCTGGTCTACGGCCTGCCGCATCAGGACATCGCGCGACTGGACGACACCGTGTCCAAGGTGCTCGACCTCGCGCCGGATCGCGTCGCGCTGTTCGGCTACGCGCATGTGCCCTGGGTTTCGAAGCGGCAGAAGCTGATCGACGAGACGACCCTCCCGAAGGAAGTCGCACGCTTCGAACTGGCAGCGCATGCCGCTCTGCGGTTCTGCGATGCGGGGTTCAGCGCCATAGGCATCGACCATTTCGCCCGAAAGCAGGACGCGCTGGCGATAGCCGCAGTCTCCGGTCGCCTGCGCCGCAATTTTCAGGGCTATACGGACGACACCTGCCCGACGCTGATCGGGCTCGGCGCGTCCTCGATTTCCCGCCTGCCGTCGGGCTTTGTCCAGAACGCCGCCGCAACTCCTGCCTACGTGCAGCGGATCGAGGCCGAACAGCTCGCAGGGTCGCGCGGCCATGTAATGACCGAAGACGATCTCCTCCGCGCGCGTGCCATCGAGATGATCATGTGCGATTTTCGCCTCGACCTTGCCGCCCTTCGTGCCGCCTACGGAACGGCCGCCGATCGCCTGCGGCCGGAAGTAGCAAGCCTGGCCGAGACCTTCGGGGACCTTGTCGAAGCCACACGGGGCGGCGTCACGATACGACCGGAGGGACGCGCCCTGACGCGCATCATCGCCAGCCGCCTCGACGCCCATGCGCCGGACGGCGTGCGCTACAGCCAAGCGTCCTGAGACCCGATTGCCGAAGGGCTTTCCGTAATTCAGAACAGGCGTCGACCGGCCGATGCCTTGCGCACCAGCCGGAAACCGAGATGGTCGGGCGGCAGGCCTACGGCGCAACCTCCGACACTGGCGTCCCGAATGAAATCCACCACGGCCGCACGATGCAGCCCGCCCGCGATGCGGACCCAGCAATTGGGCTCGCTGTCAGCGACCGTCCCGTCGGGGTTCAGCGTGCCGTTGTGCATGCAGCCATCAGTCCATTCCCAGACGTTTCCGGACATGTCCGCAATGCCTCGGGAATTGATTCCGAAACTGCCCGCCGGGCGCAGTGCCGGACTGGTGGTGCCGCGCAGCAGGATGCCGGCCCGGTACTGGGCCAACATCCGCTCCCCGGGGTCGAGGTCACCCGGATCCGCAACGGCATCGCCATACCGTTCGGCCGCGGCAAGCTGCCATTGCCGGTCCGTCGGCAACCGCCACACTTCGCCTGTCACATCGGAATACCAGTCGGCAAAGGCGCTGGCGTCCTGCCAGCTCACCCGTGTCTGCGGCAGGCCGCCTCCCGTGGCCGGGACCGTCTCGCAGGCACCCGCTGCCACGCAGGCGGCATATTGTTCGTGGCTGACCTGATACTTCATGATCGCGAAGCCGTCGACACGCACCGAGGACTCTCGCGGAGTCCGCGCCTTGCCGTCCTGCGCGAAGTTGCCGAACGGGCGATAGGCGATCGTCCCGGCAGGGACCTCCACCAGTTCCGGGGAAGTGAACGGGGGTGAAACGGTCCGCGGCCAAAGCATTACCGCAGCGACCGCTGCCAGACCGGCAAGGCCAGCCACCAGAGCCATCCGTTCCATGTCCGATCTCCCGAAAATTCAGGGGACGGCCGGCAGGTTCCGGACGTCCCCTTCCTTGCTCGACCCGCGTCCTCCTACGGCAGGGCTGTTCTGCCCTCGTAAGCGGCGTTGTATTCGACGGGCGCCTGAACCTGTTCCATCAGGTCATTGTTCCAGTTGCCTTCGACCACGACGTGGGCTGTCGCGCCAAGGTTCACCGCCTCGATCAGGTTGTGGTTCACATAGGCATAGACCCCGGGCTGCAAGAACTCGTAGAGAGCCGCCCCGGCGGAGCCACCGCGAATGAACCAGGTTTCCAGGTCGCGTTCCGGCGGATTGTTGAACTTGCCGGTCTCCCAGACCAGGTCACCGTGCCCACCGATCAGGTGCGGGCGGGTATCGCGGTTGGCCTGGCTGTGCACGAAAAGCACCTTTTCACCCTGAGCGGCATGAAGCGCGTTGTCGCCAGTCAGAGCGCCGACCTTGCCGTTGAAGACCACGTGGCTCGGGATCAGACCGTTCATCACTTCGAGCGTGTCGGGATAGCTTTCGGCCACATCCTCGAACCGCTTGAAGTCGCCGTTCTCATCCCGCGGGACGTAGAAGTCGTTCTCCCCGATATAGAACACGCGGTCATAGCGGACCGGATTGCCGGCGTCGTCCTTCAGTCCGCCCCGGGGCAGGATCATGATCGCGCCGGACATGCCGCTGACGACGTGCCAGGGGATCATCGGACCGCCGGGGGCGCAGTGATAGACGAAGGTCCCCGGTCGCGTAGCCTTGAAGCGCAGGACCGTTTTCTCACCGGGGTTCACAAGCGTCAGAGATCCGCCCCCCAATGCGCCGGTGGCAGCATGGAAATCAATGTTGTGCTGCATCAGGTTCTCGGGCGAATTGTAAAGCGTCAGCTCGACGTAGTCGCCTTCATGCACCACCATGAGCGGGCCGGGAATCGACCCGTTGAAGGTCATCGCCTGCAGGTAGGCGCCGTTGCCCACCTCAACTTCCTTCTCCACGATCTGCATCTCGAACTCGACGATGCGCGGCTCGGCGGGCGCGTCCTGCTCGTGGTCGTGAACCATCGGCGGCCGCACCAACCGACGCTTGACGCGCTTGAGATCGGACAAATCCATCGGTGGGACCATGGAGGTATCCATGATTTCATCAGCCTTGGCGGCCTTTGTCAGGACGGGCACCGCGGCAACACCCGCGACGCCCATCAGCGCGGCTCTTCTCGTCAGCATGTCCCTTTCCTTTCCGGTTTGAATGCTGTTGAGAGAAGAATACCGGATGCGCACGATGCGCTCTTTGTGTTGCCACAACGTTTTGGCCAGCATTCGGCCTTCATGAAGGGGCCACCGTATGGCCGCGAGACCGGGAAACCGGCATGAGACAGCTCCCGGTGATCTCGACGGCCCGAACTTCCAACGTTTGTCCGTCGATCCCGAGGTAGTTCTTGCGTCAGACCCGCCGTCCAAGGCCGCCGTGCTTTCGAGCGTGCCACTCGCCTTCACCCTCGACCTTGATCCCTGTCCTGTCGATCAGCGGATGGAGCGGGCCCATCTCGCCAGCGCCACCAGCGCGGGGGCGTAGTCCGGGTCCTTCACGTCGCCGGCGAGACAGGCGGTCTGTCCGCCGGCCCGTTCCGCCACTTCGGCGAGGTTGTGGCCGCTTCGCGCGCCGAGGACAACATTGGCGCCCTCGCGGGCGAAGGGCGTGGCGGCGGCACCGATGCCGCTCGAGGCGCCGGTGACGATGATGGCTTTGTTCCTGAGATCCATCGGTCCGGTCCGCTGTGATCTGCACGGCAAGAACTGGTCTGGAGGGCCGCATCGCGCGACCCGGATCGTGCTATTCCGCGGCGGCGCGGTCGGGGGCGATGCAGCGGGCCCAGGCCAGCGCGCCGTCGACATCGGCGGGGACCCGTTCGGCGAATTCTCCGGCGAAGGCGAGGAAGCCCGGCAGGTTCACCGGGCCGACCGCGGTCAGGACGGGGATGCCCTCCGAGAGCGCGCGGCCGATCAGCGGTCGGAAACCGCCGCCGTCCACTTCCTGCTTGCCGAACTTGTTCACGACGACGAGGCGCGGAGCACGGTCGAGCGCGGCTTCGGCAAGGCCGACGGCGGAGGCGAGGCCGGCCGGGTCGAGGCGGCAGCCCCTGGCCAGGGCGCCGAGGTCCTGGCTGATCCGGATCACGCTGCCCGAGGCGAGCACGTGGAGATCCATATGGCACTTGCCGCCGCTGGCGCCGTCCGGATTGGCCTGGACCGCGCCGGCGAGCGGCCAGCCCTCGGCCATCAGGCGCTCGGCGATGGCGGTGAGGAGGCTGTCGGCGCCCCCGGGCGTGTCGATGAAGATATAGCCCAGCATCAATCGAGCCGGACGCTGGGCGCGGCCTGGCGCTCACCGGAGGAAAAGCCGGCGTGCTTCAATCCGAGATTCGCCCCGGCAGCGATCACGACGATGGCGGCGAAGGCGGCGAGCATGGCTTTCATCGGCTACTCCACATCGGTTTCGCGCTTCAGGAACGCGATCAGGTCGGCGCGGTCTTCGGGCCGCGCGATCCGCTGCATCGGCATCTTGGTGCCGGGAATATAGTGCTCCGGGCCCAGATCGAAAAGCGCGTCTATGGTCTCAGC
Source organism: Paracoccaceae bacterium (assembly GCA_003605175.1). Classification (GTDB taxonomy): domain Bacteria; phylum Pseudomonadota; class Alphaproteobacteria; order Rhodobacterales; family Rhodobacteraceae; genus Ovoidimarina. The sequence continues at coordinate 430,095 of QWDA01000002.1, forward strand.
CGTCCACACAAGCCCGCTCGCCCGCACCGCGTCGGAATAGGGATAGCCCGGTACGGACCCCGCCTTGCGCCCGAACAGACCCTCTAGCGGCGGTCCGGCGCGGCGCCGGCCGTCGCCCCGGAGCGTGTGGCAGATCGAGCATTTGCGCATGAACTGGCGTTCGCCGTTCGACACCTCGCCCGGGTCGACATGGAACCTGCGCTCGATCTCGGCCATGCGCGGTGCGTCCTCGCCGGCGCCGAGAGGCCAGAGATAGGCTTCGTCGGCGATCCCGCCCGCGACGATCCCCGCGCCCGAGCGGGTGAAGGCGAGCGCCCAGATCGGCCCGTGGAGCGCGGCGTGGAAATCGTACTCGATGCGCCATGTGCCGGTCTCCACCACCATGATGTAGCCCTGACCGTCGCCCACCGCGATGCGCCCGCCATCCGGCGACCGGGCCAGCGCCAGGATCGGGCGGCGGTCGGCGGTCAGGTCGGCGAGGACCGCACCGGTCGCGAGGTCGAGAACACGGGTGCCGCCGTCGAGCGCGCCATAGGCGATCCAGCCGGCGGTTTCGTCGAGCGCGATCACGTTGATGCCGAAGCCGTGCGCGGCGAGGCGGCGGAGCGGCCTCCAGTCGAGCGTGTCCCATTCGAGGAGTGTGCCGTCATGGGAGGCGGTGTAGAGGCGGGATGCGTCGGCGGACCAGGCGACGGCGTTCACCGGCCCGTCATGCTCGGTGAGTTCCGCGAGGCTCTGGCCCGTCCCGGTGTCCCAGATCCGGACCGACCCGTCCCAGCTCGCCGAAGCGAGCCGCGCGCCGTCGGCGGTGGCGGCGAGGCCGAAGACCTTGCCCTTGTGGCCCTCCAGAGTGCGCAGCGCGGTCCCGGAGGCGAGATCCCAGAGAATCACGGTGAAATCGTCGCTGCCGGTGGCGGCGCGGCCGCCGGGCAGGAAGATCGCGGTATTGACGGCGGCAGCGTGGCCTTCGAGCCAGCGCGGGGCGCCGCCCGGGAGCGTCCAGAGCCCGGCGGAATTGTCGAAGCTCGCGGTGAGGAGCGTCTTGCCGGCGGCGTCGACCGCGACCGACATAACCGGGCCGCCATGGCCGGGGAAGGTGCGAAACTCCTCGGCGCCGAGCGGTCCCGCGAGGAACGAGAGAAGAACCATGAGGCGGGCGGCGCGGCCCATCACTCGGCGGGCGTCGCCTGCGTGGACCCGGCAGAGGATTTCGCCTCGACCTCCTCGACCCAGAGGCTGTGATGCTCCTTTGCCCAGTTCAGGTCGACCTCGCCCGAGCCCATGGCGTCCCAGGCGCCCTCCATGCCGACCGTGCCGATATAGATATGCGCGATGATGATCGCCATGAGCACAAAGCTGACGATGGCGTGCCAGAGCTGGGCGAACTGCATCTCCTCCTGGGGTGCGAGCTGCTCGGGCAGCGGATCGAGACCAATCCAGCCGGGGGCTCCGAGCTGGTTCAGCACCGCAAAGGTCTTGCCGAAAAGCGGAAGGTCGAACGGGAAGAGGAGCGAGAGCCCGGATGCGGCGACGGAGCCGCCGAGCAGGATCACCGCCCAGAAGATGATCTTCTGACCGGCGTTGAACTTTTTCGCCGGCGGATGGCTCTTGCCGACGAGGCCGCCGCCCTTGGCGAACCAGACGAGGTCGGTCCGGTTCGGAATGTTGTGCGCCACCCAGAAGACGAAGACGAGGATCAGGCCAAGGATGAAGGCCCAGGCGACGTTGTTGTGGATCCACTTGGTGTAGGCGAGGAGCGTTTCGGCGGGCGCCCCGCCCTGGCGTGCAAGGATCGCGGCCTCGGTATTGGCCGTGCCGGGGGGCGAGAGGAGCATCTGGCGCGCGAAGAGCGAGTAGAGGCCGGTCAGGCCGAGCAGGATGAACGAGCCTGCGAGCAGCCAATGGGCGAAGCGTTCGAGCGCGGAGAAGCGCGCGATGGTGATGCCGGCGGGCCCGTGGCTGAGGCGGATACGGCCGCGCAAGAGGTAGAACACGGCGAGAAGGACGATCATCGCCAGGAGCAGGTAGCCGCCCCAGGGGGCGGTCGCCACCCGGGTTTTCTGCCACCACATGCCGCCGTCCTGGATCACGATCTTGGCGGTGTCGCCGCCGGCGGAAACCGTGACTTTCTCGGTGCCGTGACGGAACCGGTCCCACTGCCCGGAATCGGAGACCGGGCCGAGCGTGCCGAGCGGCCCGGCGCCGGGAGGGGTGCCGCCCGCGGCCGGCGCCGCGATGTCGCGCAGCGGACGGGCGCCCCCCTCGCCGCGCTGGCGGGCGAGGATGTCGTCGAGCGTCTGCCCGCCCTCGGCAGCCGTGACCGGGGGATCCTCCGGCGGTGAGACCGCTTGCGCATGGATCCGGGCGGCCGGGCCGAGGAGGGTCAGGCCGGCGAGGAAGGCGATCAGCAGGGCGGGTCGTCTCATTGCGTCAGGTCTCCCGTGGTCACGCGACCAGCCGCGCGCGCAGGCCGTCGAGCCGTTTCATCGCGTCGAGCGCCCGCTTCAGGTCGCCCTGTGCCTCGAAGGCACGCGCAAGCGCCTTGCAGTAGCGCTGCTGCCAGGGCACGTAGCCCAATGCGACGCATTGCCGGTGGCCCTCTTCGAGCCGGGCGACGCCCTTGCCTATCCGGCAGAGCTTCAGGTCGAGCAGGCCGAGCCGGTAGAGGATCTGCGCCTCCACGCGTCTGTCGCCATTCTCGCGGGCCACGGCCAGAGCCTCTGAAAGGCAATCGTCGGCGCGGCCGTAGCGTGCGGCCCTCATGTGGACGGAGCCGAGGATCTCGAGCGCATAGGGCAGCACGACCCGGTTCTGCCGGCAGCGCGCCGCTGCCACCGCGCCGAGGGCGGCGCCAAAGGCGTCGTCATCCTCGTCCCGGTCGACATAGAACCGCGCGAAATTGTGCAGGATCCGGGCGCGGCTGCGGGGATCGGCAATCTCCAGAGCTTCGGTGCAGCGCGCGCGCGCCGCCTCGACCCGACCGAGATGGCGCAGGATTGTGCACTCGGTGGTCAGGAGGCTGACGCGGGCCGGACTGTCGGCTGTGCCGGCGATCCGCGCGAGGCCGGTTGCCACGGCCGAGCGGGCAAGGTCGTAGCGGCCCTTGCTGTAGTGGATGACCCCGAGCATTCCGTCCACCTCGGCCAGGGCTTCCTCGACCTCTGGCCCCACCAGGCCGTCGAGACAGTTCCGGGCCATCCGGCAGTCGACCGCGGATTCGTCGAAAGCGCCGCTCCACAGGCGCGCCCAGGCCATCGTGCGGTAGGCTAGGCCGGGCTCCAGATGATCCCGCGTCACCGACATTTCCGCCGCCCGGCGGGCTGCCGCGAAGGATTCGCGCCGGTCGCTCCAGCGTAGCGACCACGCGATGCGATTCAGTTCGGATGGGCCGACCGGCATGCCAACATGCTCCTCCGACATCCCTCGACGCCCATGCGACCTACCGGTCACGAGGCGGAGTTACCCTCCTCCTGTGCGCCGTCTTCGCGTGGGCGGCGACCCTCGCAACCCTGATCCGACCCTGGCCTCCGGACGGGCACCCAAGGACGCCCGCCGAAGGTTTCGGCCGGTACGTACAGGGGCCCGCCCCTGCGGCCCCCCGTCCTTCTTGCCCAGGCCCACTTGCGTCACGCCGGGTCCGGACCGATCACGCGAACCAGCGTACCGGCCTCCGGCGTTTCGGTCCAGTCCCGTCAGCCGCCCTTCTGGTCGTAGGCGGTGCCCCAGCCCCAGGCGCCCGAGCCGAAGCCGCGGGCCACCACGCGCTCGCGGTAGATCGCGGAAACATCGTCACCATCGCCGGCGAGAAGCGCCTTGGTCGAGCACATCTCGGCGCAGATCGGCAGCTTGCCCTCGGCGATCCGGTTGCGGCCGTATTTCTGGAACTCCACCTTCGACATGTCCTCTTCGGGACCGCCGTTGCAGAAGGTGCATTTGTCCATCTTGCCGCGCGATCCGAAATTGCCGGCCTGCGGATATTGCGGCGCGCCGAACGGGCAGGCGTAGAAGCAGTAGCCGCAGCCGATGCAGAGATCCTTCGAGTGCAGCACCACCCCGTCCTCGGTCTGGTAGAAGCAGTCGACCGGACAGACCGCCATGCAGGGCGCGTCGGAGCAATGCATGCACGCGACCGAGATCGATCGTTCGCCGGGCTGGCCGTCCTGGATCGTCACCACGCGGCGGCGGTTGATGCCCCAGGGCACCTCGTGCTCGTTCTTGCAGGCGGTGACGCAGGCGTTGCACTCGATGCAGCGTTCGGCGTCGCAGAGGAATTTCGCTCTGGCCATCTCTCATTCCTCCCTTATGCCGCGGTGATCTTGCAGAGCGTGGCCTTGGTCTCCTGCATCTGCGTCACGGAGTCATAGCCATAGGTCTGCGCGGTATTGCTGGATTCGCCGAGCACATAGGGGTCGGCGCCCTTCGGGTATTTCGACCTTCGGTCCTCGCCCTGCCAGTAGCCGCCGAAGTGGAACGGCATGAAGGCGACGCCCGGCGCGACGCGCTCGGTGACCATCGCCTTGACCCGCACCCTGCCCTTCTCGGGGCCCTCGACCCAGACATCGCCGCCGTCGCGGAGGCCGAGATTGTTGGCGTCGCGCGGGTTCACCTCGACGAACATCTCCTGCTGCAGCTCGGCGAGCCACGGGTTCGACCGGGTCTCGTCGCCGCCGCCCTCGTATTCGACGAGGCGCCCCGACGTGAGGATGATGGGGTAGTCGCCCGAGAAGTCGTTCTCCTGGATCGACTTGTACATGGTCGGCACCCGCCAGAACTTCTTGTCGTCATAGGTCGGGTAATCGGCCACCAGGTCGCGCCGGGGCGTGTAGAGCGGCTCGCGGTGCAGGGGCACCGGGTCGGGGAAGGTCCAGACCACCGCGCGGGCCTTGGCATTGCCGTAGGGCGCGCAGCCATGCTTGATCGCGACCCTCTGGATGCCGCCCGAGAGGTCGGTCTTCCAGTTCGTATTGGGGCCAGCCACCACGTCGATCGCGGCGCGTTCCTCGTCGGTGAGATCGCCGTCCCAGCCGAGGTCCATCAGCATCTGCATGGTGAACTCGGGATAGCCGTCGGGGATTTCCGACCCGACCGGCGCCACCCCCTCGGCGAGGAGGTTGTCGCCATCGCGTTCGACCCCGAAGCGGGCACGGAAGCCCATGCCGCCCTCGGCGACCGGCAGCGAGATGTCATAGAGGTTCGCCGAACCCGGGTGGCCCATCTCGGCGGTCCCCCAGCAGGGCCAGGGCAGGCCGTAGAAATCGCCATCGGCCGGGCCGCCATTGGCGCGCAGTGTCGTCCTGTCGAAGGTGTGCTGGTTCGCCATGTGCAGCTTCAGCCGCTCCGGCGACTGTCCGGTGTAACCGACCGTCCACATGCCGCGATTGAATTCGCGGGTGATGTCCTCGATCAGCGGCTCGTCGCCCTCCACCGCGATGTTGCGGAAGATCCGGTCGGAGAAGCCGAACTTGTCGGCGAAGAGCTTCAGGATCACGTGGTCGGGCTTCGACTCGAACATCGGTTCGATGACCTTGTCGCGCCATTGCAGCGACCGGTTCGACGCGGTGACCGAGCCATAGGTTTCGAACTGCGTCGTCGCCGGCAGGAGATAGACGCCGTCGGTCCGGTCCTGCATCACCGCGGTGACAGTGGGGAACGGGTCGATGACCACCAGGAGATCTAGCATCTCCATGGCCTTCTTCATGTCCGGCAGGCGGGTCTGCGAGTTCGGCGCATGGCCCCAGAACACCATCGCCCGCGTGTTGTCGGGCTGGTCGATATTCTCCTTGGCCTCGAGCACGCCATCGATCCAGCGGCTCACCGGGATGCCGGTTTCGTTGATCATCATCCGGTCGGCGCCGTCGGTGCCGGCGCCCTCCATCACCGCGAAGCGGCCACGGAGCCAGTCGAGGTCTTCTTCCCAGACCCGGGCCCAATGCGCCCAGGAGCCATCGGTCAGGCCGTAATAGCCGGGCAGTGTGTCGGCAAGGACGCCGAGATCGGTCGCGCCCTGCACGTTGTCATGGCCGCGGAAGATGTTGGTGCCGCCGCCCGCGGTGCCCATGTTGCCGAGCGCGAGCTGCAGCACGCAATAGGCACGGGTGTTGTTGTTGCCGTTGGTGTGCTGGGTGCCGCCCATGCACCAGATAACGGTGCCGGGGCGGTTGTTCGCCAGCGTTCGCGCGACCCGTTCGAGCTGCGAGCCGGGCACGCCGGTGACCCGCTCGACCTCTTCGGGGGTCCAGCTCGCCACCTCGTCCCTGATTTGCTCCATCCCCCAGACTCGGGTGCGGATGAACTCCTTGTCCTCCCAGCCGTTCGCGAAGATGTGCCAGAGGATGCCCCAGACGAGCGCCACGTCGGTGCCGGGCCGGAAGCGGACATATTCGTCGGCATGGGCCGCGGTGCGGGTGAAGCGCGGGTCGCAGACGATGAGCGGCGCGTTGTTGCGCTCCTTGGTCCGCAGCATGTGCTGCAGCGACACGGGATGCGCCTCGGCCGGGTTGCCGCCGATCAGGAAGATCGCCTGGGAGTTGTGGATGTCGTTGTAGGAGTTGGTCATGGCGCCGTAGCCCCATGTATTCGCAACCCCGGCGACGGTGGTGGAGTGGCAGATCCGCGCCTGGTGGTCGACGTTGTTCGTGCCCCAGTAGGCGGCGAACTTGCGGAGCAGGTAGGCCTGCTCGTTGTTGTGCTTGGCCGAGCCGAGCCAGTAGACGCTGTCCGGTCCGCTTTCCTCGCGGATCTGGAGCATCTTGTCGCCGATTTCGCTGATCGCCTGCTCCCACGAGACCTTCGTCCATTCGCCGTTCACGAGCTTGGTCGGATACTTGAGCCGCCGCTCGCCATGGGCGTTCTCGCGCACCGCCGCGCCCTTGGCGCAATGGGCGCCGAGGTTGAAGGGGCTGTCCCAGCCGGGTTCCTGGCCGATCCAGACGCCGTCCTGGACCTCGGCGACCACCGTGCAGCCGACCGAGCAATGGGGGCAGACGGACTTGACGTTCCTGACCGCGTTCGCGACCGCCGATTGCGCCTCGGCCCGGCGGACGGTTCCGCCGATGGCGCCGAGCGCGGCGAGACCGCCGACGGCGAGGCCGGACGACCTCAGGAAACCGCGCCGGTCGATCCGGGTCTGGGCCGCGCGCGACAGGATTCCTTCCCGCCCGGCGGCACGCGTGACGGCGTTGGTTTTCTTCCTCAGCATGGCTTGCTATCCTCCCCTGGTCCCGCGAGGTCTCCGGGACGCGTGACGATGAATTCGGGAAATCCGGTCAGAACCGGGCGCTGGCGAGATAGGCCTCGACATGGGCCGTCTTGCGCAGCCCGTTCCCGGCGCTTTCCTCGGGCGCGGCCTCCGCCTCGCCCGCACCGACGGCCGTCGCCGCCGCAGCCGGTGCCGACAGTGCCGCGAGCTTCAGAAAGCTGCGGCGCCCTTCGTTCGCCTCGTCTGCCTGGCTTGTCATCGTCACTCCTCCTCCTTGCGTCCGGCCGCGCTTCCCGGCGTGGCCGCATTGCTGGGTTCAGGCGGCGGATATTCCCGCCATCCGGAAAGCGTCTTTCTCGATTCCCATGAAGATTCGGCCCACCGCGCCCACGGGGGCGTAGAACAGCGATGTCTGCGCCCCCTCGAGATCGGTGAAGAAATGCGTCGCCCAGGGCGCCACGTGCCGGCCGAAGAACTCCTGCTGCCGCACGAGGCTCGCCCGCTCGCCGAACCGGCCGTCGATCAGGCCGGCCATCATCTCGCAGAGCGAGCCGATATTGTCCTCGGGCTCGAAAACGTTCGGGGTCCGCTCGATCCCGAGCCGCGCCATGTCCGCACGGAGTGCGGCGAGCGGCTTCTCGTTCAGGAAGCCGGTCATGTAGAAGCTGGCATAGGGCAGAAGCTCGCCCCGGCCGATGCCTATGAAGAGCCCGTGGTATTCCCGCTCCACGTCCTGCGCACCGACCGTTGCCGCGACCCGTGCAAGCGCGGAAACCGCCCGGCCCAGATCGGTCTTGTCGCCGGCGAGTTGGCGGGTCTTCTCGATCAGATCCTTCCCGGGCGGCGCGCTCAGGAGCGCACCGAGGTAATCGTAGAGATGCGCACGAAGCGCATCCTCGTCCCCTGTGACCGATTGGCTCATCTTCCTCCCAGGCGGCTGAGTGCAGCACGCCATCCTAGGGTAAAGCCTAGCGGCGGCCTCGGTCATCCGGCAAGGAATTTCTGGTTCACATTTCGGGGGTTGGCCGCAACCGGGGCGGATAGGGTCTAGCCGTCGAAGCGGAAGGCCATACGCCGGAGCGTACGCGGCTGCGCATGATCATGCTCCTCCTCCGCACTCTCAGATCGATCGGGAATCTCTGCAAGATCCTGCGCGGCCGTTTCTTCCGGAAGAGCCTCGGGAGGCGCCGCCGGCGCGTCATCCGCAGGCGCGTCCGGGAGCCCGGCATCCTGTGCCTTCCCGACGAAACCGCGCCCGATTTCCCAGGCGGTCTTCAAGGTGCCCGCAGGCACCGAGTCGCCGGTGAAATCGGTGTCGTAGTCGTTGAGCCCGTCGAGATTGGCCAAGACCGGATTCGAGCGCCAGAGCCGGCGCATGGCGCGGCGCTTCAGATGCGGCGGCAAGGGCGCGCGGAGATAGCGGGCGAATTCGTCGCCGGGCTGGAGAAGGTCGGGGTCCGGCAGGTCGAGCCGGGCGAGGATCTCGGCGTCGGTTTCTTCGGGCGCTGCGGCGGGCGGCTCCGGCTCGGGCGCGGCTTCCTCGGGCGGCGACGGCTCGGCGGGGGCCACGTCCCCTGCCCTCTTCATCCGCGACCAGCGGCCGAGGAACCCGTCCTCCTCCCGGCTCATCGCTTCCGCTCCCCGGGGGCGCGGTAGACATCCGAGGGCGCAGCGATCGGGCCGGGCTCCGGCGCACCGTCCATGTGGGGCTTGCGCTTGCGCTTGACGAAAACCTCGTCCCTGTGATGGCGGTGGACGAATTCCGCGACCCAGCCCGCGAGCCCCTCCGGCATCTCGATTGGCTCGACGATGTCTTCGCCGTTGTCGGTGTGGTCCTGCGCGGCATGGGCCGAGGCGGTGACCGCCACGAGCGACGGCCTGGCCTCTCCGCCCGCCTCGCGGCGCAGGATCGCCCAGACGGTCGGGACCTTGGCGTTGAGCGCGACGAGATATCCCTCGGTCTCGGCGCGGTGCAGGACCAGGGGCACGGTACCGGCGTGATAGTCGATGGCGTCGCCGTTGCGGGCGATCTCCTTCCAGCCGCCCGGCGGCGCGCCCGGCAGCACCGCGACGGCCCTCCAGGCGTGGGAGGCCCAACGGGTCGCGCCGGGGGTCCGGCGCAACACCACGCCGATCTGCATCGAGACCTGTCGCTCTTCCTCCATCGCGGGCCGCTTGTCCTCCCTCGGGCCCGGTCCTAGTCTGGCCCGGACCCGAAGTATCGGGCGGGTCCGGGCTCCTTGTCCAGTGACCCGATGGGAGGAAGCGATGCCGCCGAAGCTTTTGCTCTGCGACTGCGAGGGCAGCCAGAGGATCGACCGCGACGCGCTGACGCGCGCGACGGGCCTCGAGGCGGGCCGCGTTCACAGCCATCTCTGCACCCGGCAGATCGACCTGGCAGCCGAGGCGATGGCCGATCCCGATGCCGAGGTGATCGTCGCCTGCGGACAGGAGGCGCGGACCTTTGCCGCGCTGGCGGAGGAGCTCGGCGTGTCGGCGCCGCTCGCGGTGGATCTGCGCGACCGCGCCGGCTGGTCCGACGAGGCGCGCGCCGCGGGGCCGAAGCAGGCGGCGCTCCTCGCGGACGCGCTGCGGCCCGCCACGCCGGCGAAGACGCTGGACGTGTCGTCGGAGGGGCTGTGCCTGGTCATGGGCGCGTCGGAGATCGTGCTGCCGGTCGCGGCGGACCTGGCGGAGACGCTGTCGGTGACCTGTCTTCTGACCGACGCGCCCGACCTGGTGCCGGAGCCGGAACGCCGTTTCGACATGGCGCTCGGGCGGGTCCGGACCGCAGCGGGCGCGTTCGGCGGCTTTACGGTGACGGTGGACGGGTTCCGCGCCCTGAGCCCCGGCGGGCGCGGTGCGCCCGCCTTCGGGGCGGCGCGCGATGGCGGCCGCTCGGACTGCGACATCATCCTCGACCTCACCGGTGCCGCGCCGCTCTTTCCGGCGCCGGAAAAGCGCGACGGCTATCTCCGGGCCGATCCGGCGAGCCCGCGCGCCGTGGCGAAGGCGGCCTCGGAGGCCGCGGCGATGGTCGGGACCTTCGAGAAACTGCTCCACGTGACGCTGGAGCCCGAGCTCTGCGCCCATGCGCGGGCGCGGCAGACCGGCTGCACCCGCTGCCTCGACCTCTGTCCGACCGGGGCGATCACGTCCGGCGAAGAGGCGGTCACCATCGACGCGATGATCTGCGCGGGCTGCGGCGCCTGTTCGGCCGCCTGCCCGTCCGGCGCCGTCAGCTTCGACGCGCCGCCGGTGGCGGATGTGTTCGCGCGGCTGCAACTCCTGGCCGCGACCTGTCGCGAGGCGGGCGGAACGTCGCCGCGCCTTCTGGTCCATGACGAGACCCATGGCCGCGAGATGATCGCGCTTTCCGCCCGCTACGGGCGCGGGCTGCCGGCGGATGTGCTGCCGCTGGACCTGCCCTCGGTGGCGATGTTCGGCCATGCCGAGATGCTGGCGGCGCTGGCGGTGGGGTTCGTCGCGGTCGACGTGCTGTTGTCGCCCCGGACCGAGCGCGAAGGCCTGACACAGGAGGTCGCCCTGGCCGGGGCGATCCTTGGCGGGCTCGGCCGCGCGGCCGCCCTCGTCCGCCTGATCGAACCGGCCGAACCGGATGCGCTGTCCGACCTCCTTTACACCCGCCCCGCCGTGGGCCCGGCCGTCGAGCCGATCCTGCCCCTCGGCCGGCGCCGCGACGTGGCCCGGCTCGCCGCCCGTGCGCTCGATTCCGGCACCGAGGCGCCGATCCCGCTGCCGGCCGGTGCCCCCTATGGCGCCGTCCTGGTGGACACCGAGGCCTGCACGCTCTGCCTCTCCTGCGTCGGCCTCTGCCCCTCGGGCGCGCTCGACGACAACCCCGACCGGCCGGAGCTGCGTTTCAAGGAGGACGCCTGCCTGCAATGCGGGATCTGCCGGACGATCTGCCCGGAAAACGCGATCACGCTCGAACCGCGGCTCGACATCTCGGACGACGCCTTGAAGCTGCGGGTGCTACACGAGGAGGAGCCCTTCGCCTGCATCGAATGCGGCAAGCTCTTCGGGGTGAAGTCCACGATCGAGCGGATTTCGGCCAAGCTCGAAGGCAAGCACGCGATGTTCACCCATTCCGACAACGCGCGGCTGATCCGCATGTGCGACGACTGCCGGGTCCGGGCGCAGTACCATGACAGCTCGGCCCCGTTCCGCGGCGGCGAGCGGCCGCGCGTCCGGACCACCGACGATTATCTGAAGGAACGCGACGGCGAGGGGTGAGGCCGCTAGTTTCCTCCGGCCGGAGGTGAAGACGTCCCACCGCGACGGCTGAATTTCTCCCCGCCCGAAGGGCGCCCAAGGCGCCGGGCGAGCGCCTGCGCGTCCTGGCGGGCTGGCGCTCTGGTGACGTCTTCACAGACTTTCGAGGTCGGAGGCGGGTGGCACCATGAAGTGCTCCGATCAACGTTGCAGCGCCATCCCGCGGGCAAGCGCCCGCCCGGAGCAACAAGGTTCGGCGTTTCCGGAGCTGGATCCGGGGCGAGCTGGAACGCTCCGTCGCCGAGTGGCGCGGCGGCCCGAAGCCTGACGGCGACATACCGCTGTCGCCAAAGCCGTGCTAGGGTGGCGGGGTATTTCGATGACCCGATCCCAGAGGACCCCATGGACCCGATTTCCGTTGCATTCTGGAACCTCCAGAACCTTTTCGACACCACGGCGTCGCCCATCGCCGCCGATCTCGAATTCACCCCTGCCGATGGCTGGACGGAAGCGGTGCTCGACGCCAAGGTCGATGCGCTCGTCGAAGTGGTCGCGACGATGTTCGGCGGCCGCGGTCCGGACCTGTTCGGGATCTGCGAGATCGAGAACCGCGCCCTGGTCGAGCGTTTCACGACCGCCCTGAACGCCCGTCTGGGGCGGAGCGACCTGACCTTCGCCCATGACGAGTCCGAGGATCTGCGCGGCATCGACTCCTCGCTGATCTACTCGGGCGACATCTTCGAGCCGGCGGGCGATCCGGTGGGCCATGTGGCGTTCCTGCGGTTCCGGACCCGCGACATCTTTCAGGTGCCGCTCCGCGTCCGGGCGACCGGCGCCGAACTTGTCGTCTTCGTCAACCACTGGCCCTCGCGGCGGCAGGGCGAGGCGGCCTCGGAGCCCTACCGGATCACCGTTGCCTCGCATCAGGCGCGGCTGGCCGACGAGGTGCTGAAGCTTTCGCGCCAGGACGTTCTCGCGCCGCCGTCTCTGATCGACATCGCCGGCGAGCTCGACGCGCGCTGGAACCGGAACGTGCTGATCATGGGCGACCTGAACGATGACCCGTTCAACCGTTCGGTCCTGTCCGAACTCGGCGCCTCGAACAGCCTCGACAAGATCGAGGAGGAACTGCCGGCGCCCAAGGGCGAACCCGGCGCGATCGTCGACGGGCGGATCCGCCGCTCGGACGTGGAAACCTATCTCCGGCGCGAGCCGCCGCTCTACAACCTGTCCTGGGGGCCGCTCGGGCAGTCGGGCGCGGGCTCGATCTTCTTCTCGCAGGGCACCAACCGCACCAAGCAGATGTTCGACCAGATGATCGTCTCGCGCGGGTTGCTGCTGGGCCGACAGGGGCTGGAGATGACGGAGGACGATTTCGCGGTCCACACGCCCCGGATCATGTGGACCAACAGCCGCCTCGCCGAGGATGCGCCGCGCCACCTGGTCCGCCCGCGCGCCTTCGACCGCAATACCCTTCGCGGCGCGAGCGACCATTTCCCGGTGACGGGCCTGATCCGCGCGGTGCCCATCGCCTAGGACGCCCCGGAGCGGGGTCTCAGAGTGCAGTCACGTGATCGTCGACCGCGTCGGCGATCGCCTCGGCGCGGGCCGCGAGTTCGGCGAGCGTGTCGGTGACCTCGGCCGGGATCCGCGCCACTTCGATTGTCGTCGGCGTCCGCGCCGCCTCGCGGGCCTCCTCGAGCTGCGCCTGCATTGCGCCGAGCGTGCGTTCCATCTCGCGCAGCCTGTCCTCGAAGCCCGCCGCCTTGTCGGCCAGGAGAAGCCCCGCCATCAGGAGCATCCGGCCTTCGGGCATCCGGCCGATCTGCTTGATCAGCGTCTGCGCCTCGGCATCGAGCGATTGCGCGGCGGCGTGAAGGAAATGCTCCTCGCCCTCCTGGCAGGCCACGTCGAACTCGCGGCCGCCCACGGAAATCCGGATCTCAGGCATTGGCCGCCTCCTTCAGCATCGGCTCGAGGAGCCCGAGCGCCCGGTCGATCTCGGCGCGGTTGCCCTGCTCCAGCGCCCTCAGCGCCTCCATCTCGGCGGCGAGCGCCGCGTTGACGAGGTCGGCATCGGCAAGCCCCGCGGCATTCGCCCGGCGCAGCGCGGAGTTCGAGGCGCGGAGCTCGGCGTTCACCGATCTGAGCCGCTGCAGGTCCGCATCGGCCGCGCCAAGCGCCTCGCGCAAGCCCGACACCTCGGATTGCAGCGCGGCCACCATGGTCTCCTGCTTTTCCTTGATCGCCCGAACCCGTTCCTCGAGTTGGGCATTGGCCTCGCGCTCGGCCGCCAGTTCGTCGGCCAGCCCCGCTCCGCCGGACTCGGCAATCCGGCCAAGGCCCACCGATATCCTGTCGAGGGCGGAGGTGATCCGCCCCTCCAGCTCGGCAATCTCGCTCATGCCCCCAGTCCTTTTCTGTCGCCCAGCCTCGTTCTCCGCGCCGCGAATCGTCTCTTCGCGATGCGCAACGAGTTTATCCGACTGGCCCGTGAATTCGACCCCCTGCCCGCCCCAGCTTGCGCTCGGGCGCGAGGCTGCTATCAGAGCGCCAATTCCGGCCCTGTCGACAAAGGAAGCCTGCCGTGGAACTCGCCACCCTGAAGGATCTCCACCCCGCCCACTGGACCAAGGCCTGCGCGATCCGCGCGCTCGCGATGGACGCCGTCCAGGCGGCGAATTCCGGCCATCCCGGCATGCCCATGGGCATGGCCGACGTTGCCACGGTCCTGTTCGAGAAACACCTGAAGTTCGATGCTTCGGCCCCTGACTGGGCCGACCGCGACCGGTTCATCCTGTCTGCGGGGCACGGCTCGATGCTTCTTTACGCGCTCCTGCACCTCACCGGCTACGAGGACATGACGCTCGACCAGGTCAAGGCCTTCCGCCAATGGGGCTCGAAGACCGCCGGCCACCCGGAATACGGACACGCCAAGGGCATCGAGACCACCACCGGCCCGCTCGGCCAGGGCATCGCCAACGCGGTCGGCTTCGCCATGGCGGAAGAGGCGCTCCGGGCCCGCTTCGGCAAGAAGCTCGTCGACCACTTCACCTATGTGATCGCCGGAGACGGCTGCCTGATGGAGGGCATCAGCCACGAGGCGATCGGCCTCGCGGGGATGCAGAAACTCGGCAAGCTGATCGTGCTCTGGGACGACAATGACATCTCCATTGACGGCCGGATCTCGCTTTCGGACGTCACCGACCAGCGCAAGCGGTTCCAGGCCGCGGGCTGGCAGGTCCTGTCCTGCGACGGCCACGACCCCGAGGATATCGACGCGGCGATCGGCAGGGCGAAGACCTCGAAGAAGCCGACGATGATCGCCTGCAAGACCCATATCGGCTTCGGATCGTCGAAACAGGACAGCGCCAAGGCGCATGGCTCGCCCCTGGGCGCGGAGGAAATCCTCAAGGTCCGCGAAACCTATGGCTGGCCCTACGGCCCGTTCGAGATTCCGGCCGAGGTGAAATCGGCCTGGGAAGCCATCGGCGCGAAGGGCGGCGCGGAGCGCGCGGCCTGGGAGGCTCGGCTCGCCGAGCAGAGCACCGGCCGCCAGGCGGAGTTCGCCCGCGTCATGGCCGGCGAGCCGCCGAAGAAGCTCTCGGCGACGATCCGCGCGCTGAAGAAGCAGATCTCCGACAGCGCGCCCAAGGTGGCGACGCGGAAATCCTCCGAGATGGTGCTCGAGGTGGTCAACCCGGTGATGCCGGAGACCATCGGCGGTTCGGCCGACCTTACCGGCTCGAACAACACGCTGACCAAGGATCTGGGCATTTTCGACGCCTCGAACCGCAAGGGCCGCTATGTCCATTTCGGGATCCGCGAGCACGGCATGGCGGCGGCGATGAACGGCATGGTTCTGCATGGCGGGATCAAGCCCTATGGCGGCACCTTCCTCTGCTTCACCGATTACGCGCGCGGCGCGATGCGGCTCTCGGCGCTGATGGGCGTGGCCCCGGTCTATGTGATGACGCACGATTCCATCGGCCTCGGTGAGGACGGCCCGACGCACCAGCCGGTCGAGCACATCGCGATGCTGCGCGCCACGCCGAACATCAACGTGTTCCGCCCCGCGGACACGGTGGAGACCGCCGAGGCCTGGGAACTCGCGCTTTCCACCACCACGACGCCTTCGGTCCTTGCCCTCACCCGCCAGAACCTCCCGACCGTCCGGACCGAGCACAAGATCTGGAACCTCACCGCCCAGGGCGCCTATGTCCTCGCAGAGGCGACCGGTAAGCGGCAGGCGATCCTCATGGCCACCGGCTCCGAGGTCGAGGTCGCGCTCAAGGCCCGCGAGATCCTCGAAGCGGAGGGTATCGGCACCCGCGTCGTCTCGATGCCCTGCTGGGAGCTTTTCGAGGCGCAGGACGAGGCCTATCGCCGCAAGGTCCTGCCTGCCGGCCCGGTGCGCGTCGGGGTCGAGGCGATGGTCCGCTTCGGCTGGGATCGCTGGCTCCACGGCGAGCGCGGCCATCGCGACAAGGCGGGTTTCGTCGGCATGGAGGGCTTCGGCGCCTCGGCACCGGCCGAAGTGCTCTACGAGAAGTTCGGCATCACCGCCGAAGGTGTGGCGAGCAAGGTACGGGAATTGCTCTGATTTTCCGAAATCCGGAATTATTCTCGGCTGCACAATAGTTTGAAGCCTGGGCTCGGTGCTTGACCGGGCCCGGGCGAAATGGGTGATGTTGCGGCCATGACAGCCGCAAATGCCCTCGCGCTCCGTTTTCTCGCCAGCCTCGTTCTCGCGCTGGTACTTCTTCCATTCGCCGGTTTCCCGGCCCTCGCACAGTCACGCCACGCGCTGGTGATCGGCAACGATGCCTATGCCGGGGTGCCGCGGCTGCAGAAGGCGGTAAACGACGCCGTGGCGATCACGGGTGCGCTCGAGGCGCAGGGCTTCACCGTGGCGACCCTCACCGACGCGCCGCGGCGGGCGATCAACCGGGCGATCTCCAACTTCACCCAGGGATTGCGGCCAGGCGACACCGCGCTGGTGTTCTATGCCGGCCACGGCGTCGAGATCGACGGCGAGAACTACCTCCTGCCGGTCGATATCGAGGCACCGGGCCCGGGCGACGGCGATTTCGTGAAATCCGAATCCATCGCCCTCTCCCGTCTTCTCGACCGGATCCGCGCCACCGGCGCACGCACCACGCTGGCGATCATCGACGCCTGCCGCGAGAACCCCTTCGCGCAGTCCGGCGGACGCGGTATCGGCACCGCCCGGGGGCTCGGCCGGGTGATCGCCCCCGAGGGCACTTTCGTGATCTTCTCCGCCGGTGCCGGCCAGCTCGCGCTCGACCGGCTTTCGGACAAGGACGACGACCGGAATTCGGTCTTTACCCGCGCGCTCCTGCCGCGCCTCGCGGAGCCCGACCTGGAGCTTCGCGAGATGGTCGGCGCGGTCCGCCAGGACGTGCGCGACCTCGCCGCCTCGGTCGGCCACCAGCAGTTCCCGGCCTATTACGACGAGCTTCTGGGCGATTTCTACCTCGCCTCGAAAGGCCCAGAGCCCGCGGTGGCTCCGGCCGCCAATGACCCGATCCGTCAAGACTTCGACCTTGCCCGCGAGATCGGCTCGCGCGAAGCGCTGGAAGCCTTCGTCACCCGCTACGAGGGCCGCGACGACGCGTTCGAGCTCAGCCTCGCCCGGCAGATGCTCGCCGCGCGCGAAGTGGCGCAGCCAGAGGCCGAGCCGGACCAGGCAGAAGAGCTGGCCGCTCTCGCGCCGGAAAGCCGTGAGATGCGCGATGTCGACAGCGACGAACCGGACGCGGAACGCAGCACGATGCGCGACACGCAACGCGAGCTGAACCGCCTCGGCTGCGACGCCGGCGAGGCCGACGGGGTGGCCGGCCCCCGCACACGCGAGGCCTTCGCGCGCTACCTCTCGCATGCCGGAGATGTCGGCCTCGCACCCGGCGATCTCGGCTCCGGGAGGGCGTTGAAGGTACTTCAGGGCTGGAAGAACCGGGTCTGCCCGGCCCCGGCCGCCTGGGATTTCGATCCGACCGGCGGGCTCTGGGCGTTCCGCGCCGCCTGCCCGCTCTTCATCAAGACCACCGGCACCCACAAATGGACCCGTTCGGGCAGCCGCTACATCCTTGATTGGAACGACTCGCTGGGCCAGGCGGACCGCATGACCGCCACGATCAGGGGCCGGCAGGTCCAGGCCGCCGGAAATCTCAAGGGCGTCTCCTATACCCTTGAGATGACGGCGCATGCAGACGGCACGTCCTACACGGGAACAACCTCGACCGGCTGCCGCGTCACCGCCTGGCGGCGCTGAACCGACCGAACGTTTCTCCAGACAAAGAAAGGTTCCGGTAGAGTCGAACGGCCCGGCGCTCCGCCTTGCTCATGACGATCCCGAGCGCAAACGAGACCGCGAGGGTGAGCGCCCCGGCGATCCAGGGCCCTGCCAGCTGGTGAACCGGCGAAGCGTGCTTGACGGCGTGGATGACGAACGTGTGGAAGAGATACACGTACAGCGTCGCCGCGGCTGCGCTCTGAAGGAACTGCGACAGCGAAGTCGGCAGTCTGAGGGACAATTGAAACATCATCAGCATGGCGCCGATGATGATCAAAGCGAAATACGCGGGCCCGGTGATATTCGACAACGCCAGAACGGCGACAACGCCCGCCGCAACCACCAGCCGCGTTTCGGTCGTTTTCGCGAATGCGAGTGCCCAGCCGAGGAGCAGGAACGGCAGGGCCCGGGGCAGGCCGCGATCCCCTAGCGTCAACATGGAAAAGGTCCGCGCCGTCTCCGGTTCGGCGATCAGCCCGGCGAACAGGCGAAGCCCGACCTCGAGACCGAGCGAGAGGAACACCCCAGATATGCCGAAGAGAAACGGCCGCTCGGCCATCATCTCTCGCGCCCTCGGCCAGACGGCCAGCGCGATCATGAAGGCGGCGAGCTGCGCGTAGAGGCTTATGAACCAGTAGGGCGACAGCAACGGTGCTCCGATCCTCAGATCGCCGTAATTCGCAACGAGAAGATAGGCTCTTGGCGACACCTCGCCGCGCAGAATGTCATAGCCCAGGATCAGCGCGAAATAGACCGCGAGGATCGGCAGGAAGAAGTTCCTCGCGACCTTGAGCAACTTGCCCTCGGAGAGGGCCCTGCGCTGGAACCGTGCGGCGGAATAGCCGACCAGGAGGATCAGGGCGTATCGCCCGCCGATCAGCGGCCAGAGATTGAGATGCCACAGCACCATGCAGCTGATCGACGCAAGCCGAAGCAGAACGGAACCGTCGACCGGCATCCGGGGCGCGCGCGGCCGTGGTGCCAGCGCCTCGATCTCGGCCAGGGTCAGACTCTCCCAGTTTTCCGGCGCGTAGCCCAGCCGCTCCTCGATGGCGAGTTGAACATGGAGGAAGGCCATGGAGTCGCCGCCGAGCGACTCGAAGCTCTCGGTTCGCGGAATACTGGAACGGCGCAACGCCTCGCAGAACACCGCTTCGAGCGATCCCTTGGGTTCGGCACCGCGGTCCAGCGCACGACGTGCCTCTGCCGCAATCGCGCGGAGGTCGGGTTTGCCGTTGGTCTGAAGCGGAAGGGTTTCGAGCTGTTCAACGGCAATGTCGCCTTGCGGCAGTTCGTATGCCGCGGCCAGTTCCTCGACAATGCGGCGCTCCTGCCCGGGTTCTGTCGTCATCACCGCAAGGCGATCGCCGAGCGCGACGGCATGACCGGAAAGCCCGGCAGATTGCAGCCGGGCCTCGATCGCGTCGAGGCTCAGGCGGAGCCCGTAAAGCTTGACGAACCGCTTCTCGCGGCCGAGCAGCCGGAAGTATCCGGCCTCGCTACGTTCGGCGATGTCGCCGGTAAGGAGGCGGTCTTGCTCTCTCCCGCGACCCAGGTCTTCGCGGGTTTCCGCGTACCCCATCATGACGTTCGGCCCTTCATAGGCCAGTTGTCCTGCCCGGCCCGGCTCCGTCACCTCGGTGCCATCCTCGCCAAGAACGAACAGCCTTCCCCCCGGGATCGCCTTCCCGATCGTGTCGGAGTGATCGATCGTGGCGTCCGCCGGCAGATAGGCCATGCGCGGTGCGGCCTCGGTCTGGCCGTACATCACGATCAGGTCCCAACCTTCGCGCCGCCCCCGCCCGGCGAGGGCACGCACCTTCTCCGGGGCAAGACGCCCGCCGGCCTGGGTCAGGAACCGGAAGGCGGGCGAGCGCGAGAAGTCGAACCGGCTGGCGGTCAGGAGATCGACCTGGTGCGGAACGCAGGCCAGGTTGGTCACCCGGTGCGCCGCGAACAGCTCGGCGAAAGGCTCGGCCGTCACCGAATGCGGCGTCAGGACGAGCCGTGCGCCAGCCTGGAGATGGGAGTGCAGGACCGACATGCCATAGCTGTAGTGGAGCGGCAGAGAGGTGATTCCGGTATCGTCCGAACCAAGCCCGAGATACTCCTCGATCGCTTCGGCATTGGAGGCGAGGGACGCCATCGAGAGACGCACCAGCTTCGGATCCCCCGTCGTTCCTGAGGTCGAGAGCAACAGCGCCAGATCCTGATGGAGGGGCGCAGGGTCATCGGTGCGCCGCTCCACCTCGCAAGCGTCGCCGGCGAATGTCACGACGACGTTGGGTCGGTATATCCGCGATATGGCCGAATCCGGTCCGAGCGAGCCCGGAGCGGAAAGGATCACCGGATGCCCGCCGCGCAACGCACCGAGATATGCGGCGATGGAGGGCGCCCTCGGGTGAATTTCGACACCGATGAGGAGACGTTCTGCGCCTGTGCGCACCAATCGGTCGAAGGCGCAGCGCCAATCTTCTGCGAGATCCTGGAGAGTTCCGTAGGTGATTTCCCCGACAACCGGGTCGATCAGGGCGACCGACTGAAGACGGGCGCCGGGAAAATGGACAAACGACATCGAACTCGGAGAATACAACCAATTGACCGCAGGCAATACTAGACCGAAGACCGCGCGCAAGTCCAATTCCCGATCCGGCCCGCGCAAGCTTCATGGGCAATCGCCGGGAAGGAGCGTGATTGGTTCCAACCGAAACCGCTCAGTTCCGCCCGAACAGGCCCGCCACGGGCGCGATCACGAACTTCGCCAGCGGGATCAGGAGGAAGCCCAGGCCGAGCCCGACAACCCCGTCCAGCGCCGCGGTCACGGCCCATTCCACCGCCCCCTGTGCCCGTGGCAGGGCATGGGACGCCGCGGCGGCGATTTCGTGAATTAACTCATAAGGTCGGTGGAACCCCAACTCGTGCAGCCCATGCACGATGATGGCGCCACCCACCCAGATCATCGCCGCGGTGCCGACGATCACCAGCACCACCAGAAATCGCGGCATCCCGCGCACGATGGCCTGACCGATGGCGCGGGTGGCGGCGAGGCGGCCGCGGGCGGACATCAGGAGGCCGAGATCGTCGGCCTTCACGATCAGCGCGACCGCGCCGTAGACGGCCACGGTGATGATGATTCCGGCGACCGCCAGCGCACCGGCGGTCAACCAGATCGAAAGATCCCCGGGCAGCGCCGAAAGGGTGATCGTCATGATCTCGGCCGAGAGGATGAAATCGGTCTTGATCGCGCCGGCGACCTTCTTCTCCTCGAGATGCGCGTCGGCGAGCTTTTCCTTGTAGAGCTCCTCGGCATGATGGTCGCCGGGATTGACCACGTGCCAGACCTTCTCGGCTCCCTCGAAACAGAGATAGGCGCCGCCCAGCATCAGGAGGGGCGGGATCGCCCAGGGCGCGAAACTCGACAGCAGGAGCGCCACCGGCAGGAGGATCACGATCTTGTTGAAAAGCGAGCCCCTGGCGATCTTCCAGACGATGGGGAGTTCCCGCTCCGCCTTGAATCCATGGACATATTTCGGCGTCACCGCGGCATCGTCGATCACCGCGCCCGCGGCCTTGGACGAGGCCTTGACCGCCTGGCCAACCACGTCGTCCACTGAAGCCGCCGCCACCTTGGCGATGGCCGCCACGTCGTCGAGGAGTGCCAGAAGTCCGCTCATGCCCTGCCCTTCGCTGCTTTCGCGTCAGGATAGCGATCCGGGCGGCAAGGACAATCGCAGCCGGTTTGCACCCGCACGCCGGGACGGGCTAGATGCCCATGGGCATCAGGAGCAGGTCATGGGCGGAACGATCGGGATCATCGGCGGAAACGGCGCGCTTGGCGGAGCGATCGCCGAGGGGCTCCTGGCCTCGGGCATCGTGGCGGAAGGCGATCTCTGGGTGTCGAGCCGGTCGGGCACCGGGCCGCGCTTTTCCGGGGCCGAAGCGTTGCGGGTAACCGGCGACAGCCGGGCGCTGGTGGCGGCTTGCGAGACGGTGATCCTCTCGGTCCCGCCGGCCACGGCCGGGGAAATCTCGATCCGCGCCGAGGGGCACACCGTGATTTCCGTCATGGCCGGCATCACCTTGGAAAGACTAAAGGATATCGCTGGAACCGAGCGCGTGATCCGCGCCATGTCGAGCCCTGCGGCGGCGCGGAGGCTGGCCTATTCGCCCTATTGTCCCGGCTTCGGCGCGACCGCGGAAGATCGCGCCGAAGCCGCGCGCGTGCTTGGCGCGGTGGGGCTGACCGACGCGGTGCCCGACGAGGATCAACTCGACCGGTTCACCGCGATCACCGGCCCCGTGCCGGGCTTCGTCGCGGCCTGCGCGGCGGCGATGAAGGCCCATGCGGTGAAGGCCGGAATCGCGCCCGGGGTGGCCGACAGGGCGGTGCGGCAGCTCTTCCACGCCGCCGGGGTGATCATGGCCGAGGGGGCCTCCCCCGAAGAGGCGGTGCAGGAGATGATCGACTATGCCGGAACCACGGCCGCGGGCTTAACGGTTCTGAAAGACGGGCCTTTCGAGGCGGCGATGGACGCGGCGCTCGAGGCGGCCTATCGGCGGGCGAAAATGATCGGCCGAGGCTGAATCCGGCCGGCACAACCCGTACACAACCTGTACACAACCCGTACACCGGCGGAAGCGGATTTCGTCGATTCATCCCACCGGTTCGCCCACCCTCCCCCTCATTCCCCTCCCTCCCCCTCATTCCCCCTCCCGAGGGAGGGGGAGGCGCAAAGGGTGCGGCCAGCGCCGCCCCTCTTCCGGCGGGAGAGGGGATGGGGGAGAGGGGCGCGTCAGTCGCGGAAGCGGGCGCCCTCGGGGTCGAAGAGCGGTTCCGTCACGAGGCGGGCCGAGCGGCGCTGGCCGAGGATCTCGATCTCCACCTCGAGCCCGTCCTTCGCCCGGTCGCGGGGCACGAAGCCGAGCGCGACCGATTTCCGCGCGTGGTGCGAGTATCCACCCGAAGTGCAGAAGCCCACGACCTCGCCGTCGAGCCAGACCGGCTCGTAGGCCACCACATCGGCGTCCGCCGCCTCGACGGTGAAGGCACAGAGCGTGCGGACGGGGGGTGTGGCGCGTTCCGCCTCGGCAGCCGCGCGGCCGATGAACCCGGCTTCCTTCTTCCAGGCAATGAAACGGTCGAGTCCGGTTTCGGCGGCGGTGTAGTCGGGCGAGAACTCGCGCAGCCAGGAGCCGAAGAACCGGTCGAGGCGGAGCGACATCATCGCGCGCATGCCGAAGGGCCGGATGCCGAACGCCTGGCCCGCCTCCCAGAGTGCGCGGAACAGCGCCCGCTGGCTGGGAAGGTCGCAGAAGATCTCGAAGCCCAGGTCGCCGGTGTAGCTGACCCTTTGCACGAGGCAGTCGGCCATGCCAACGGTCATCCGTTTCACGTCGAGAAAGCGGAACGCCTCGGGTCCGATCTCGGCGGTGGTCACCCTGGCGAGGAGGTCGCGGGCGCGGGGGCCGGCAATCTGGAAGCCGGTGATCGTGTCGGAGAGGTTCTCGACCCGGACATCGCCCTCGAGATGGCTCTCGAACCAGCGAAGGTGGAAATCCTGCGACCCGTAGCTTGCCGTCAGGCGGAACTCGGTCTCGGACAGGCAGGAGACGGTGAAATCGCCGACGATCCGGCCCGAGGGCGCGAGCATCGGGTTCAGCGCGAGGCGGCCGGGTTTCGGGATCCGGCCGGCCATGATCCGGTCGAGCCAGGGGCGGGCGTCCTTGCCGGTCACGCGGAACTTGGAAAAGTTGTGGGTCTCGTTGATGCCCACCGCACCGCGCACGGCGGCCACTTCGCGGGCGGTGGCGGCGAAGGCGTTGGAGCGGCGGAAGCTCGGGGTCTCGTAGCGCGGCTCGTCGCCTTCGGCGAACCAGTTCGGCACCTCGAGCCCGTATTGCGCACCCCAGACCGCGCCCATCCCGTCCCAGATGTCGTAGGCGGGCGTTGTGCGGAAACGGCGGGCCTCGGGCAGTTCCTCGTTCGGGTAGTTCACCGAGAAGCGGCGGCGGTAGTTCTCGATCACCTTGGGCACGGTGTAGCCCGGCGTGGTCCACTTGCCGAAGCGGGCCACGTCCATGGCGAAGACGTTGCGCTCGGGCTCGCCCTCGACCATCCATTGCGCGAGCGTGAGGCCGACGCCGCCGCCCTGGCTGAAGCCGGCCATCACCGCGCAGGCTGACCAGTAGTTCCTCAGGCCCGGCACCGGCCCGACCAGCGGGTTGCCATCCGGGGCGAAGGTGAAGGGGCCGTGGATCATCCGCTTGACGCCGGCGCGTTCCAGCACCGGGAAGCGGCCATAGGCGAAGGCGACGGAGTCCTCGATCTTGTCGAAATCGTCGGGCAGGAGTTCGTGGCCGAAGCCCCAGGGCGTGCCGTTCACCGCCCAGGGCTCGCATTTCTGCTCGTAGAAGCCGATGCAGAGACCCCTGCCCTCCTGGCGCAGATAGCTTTCGCCGCCCGGATCCATGACATGGGGGAATTCGCGGTCGCGTTCGTAGATTTCGGGAAGGTCGTCGGTGACGAGATACTGGTGCGCCATCGGCAGGAGCGGCAGGTAGAGGCCGGCCATCGCCGCCACCTCGCGGGCCCAGAGGCCGCCCGCGTTGACGACGTGCTCGGCATGGATCGTGCCCTGTTCGGTCACCACGTCCCAGTTGCCGTCGGGGCGCGGGTTGGTTTCGGTGACCCGACAATTGGTGACGATCTCGGCGCCGCCCATCCGTGCGGCCCTGGCATAGGCGTGCGTGGTGCCGGAGGGGTCGAGATGGCCGTCGAGCGGGTCGTAGAGCGCACCGACGATGCCGTCGGTGTTGACGAGACCGTCGGTCAGCGCGGTGATCTCCGAGGGGCCGAGGATCTCGGTATGGAGGCCCATGTAGCGGTGCTTGGCGCGCTCGGCCTTCAGCATGTCGAAGCGCTCGGGCCCGTCGGCCAGCGTGATGCCGCCCACATGGTGCAACCCGCAGGACATGCCGGTGATCTCCTCGAGCTCCTTGTAGAGCCGGATCGTGTAGCCCTGGAGCGCGGCCATGTTGGTGTCGCCGTTCAACGTGTGGAAGCCGCCCGCGGCGTGCCAGGTTGAGCCGGAGGTCAGCTCCGAGCGCTCCACAAGCATCACGTCCGACCAGCCGAGCCTGGTCAGGTGATAGAGCACCGAACAGCCGACGACCCCGCCGCCGATCACCACCACACGCGCACTCGTCTTCATTCCCGTCTCCCTGTCCTGTCGGTTCTCATTCCTCGCGCCCCCGCGCCTTCAGCCGTGCGTGGAGCGCGGCCGTCGCCGGGTGCTCCGCCTCCAGCGCCCAGACATAGGCCTGGGTGAGCAGGAAGCAGGCCCGGTCGATCTCGCCCGCAGCCTCGGCGGCGTCGCCCGCTGCGCGGTAGAGGCGCACGAGGGTGTGGGCGTCGCGCGCGTCATGGGCGGCGAGAAGCTCGGCATCGTCATTCGGCGGCAATCGGCCCCCCGGTCATCCGTCCGGCGATCCAGGCGTGGAAGCAATGGGTCGGCCCGTCCATCGCCGGGCTGAACTTGCCGCCGTCGAAATAGAGCCCGGCGCGGCCGGCCTGCATGCCTTCGACTACCGAGATGTCCTCCTCGAAGACCTCGCGCCACATCCGCGTGTTGGCCGCACGCATGTCGGCCATGGCGGGGCCGGTCGCTTCGGGGGTGGCGTAGTAGAGATGCACATGCTCGCGCGTACGGTCGGTGGCGCAGGGTGCGAGCAGGATCGCGAAGGAATGGTCGCGATGGACGCCGAAAAGCACGTTCGGGTAGAGCGCGATATATTCCGCGGCCCGGTCCCATTTCGGCGAGAGTCCGTCGAAATCCGGGAAGCGGCGGCCGTCCCCGGTGATCTTCGGGTCGTAGACCAGGGTGCCCTGCCCCGAGAAGCGGCCCGGCGCCTCGATGTTGTAATGGTCCTCGAGCCGGGAATAGGCGTTGAGGCCGGGATGGATCCAGGGGAGGTGGTAGCTCTCGCAGTAATTCTCCACCGCGAGCTTCCAGTTGGTCGCCACGTCGAAGGAGAAGGTGGAGTCCGGCCCGCCGTGATGGAGCGGGCGGTCGAACTCGGCCCAGCGGGCGATGGCACCGGCCGCGTAGGCCTCGAAGGGCGCGGCATCGCCCGAGACATTGACGAAGACCACGTCGCGCCAGACATGGGAGCGGATCTCGACGAGGCCGAGCTCGTCGCGGCGGATCTCCTCATGGGTGTTGAAGCCGGGTCCGCCCACATGGGGGGTCGCCTTCAACTCGCCCGAGAGCGCGTAGGACCAGGAATGGTAGGGGCAGCGGATCACGCCGCCGACCTTGCCCTTCTTCGCGACGAGGATCATGCCGCGATGCCGGCAGGTGTTCTGGAACACGCGCACCGTGCCGTCGCGGCCCCGCACCGCCACCAGCGGCATTCCGACGAAATCGACCGGCACCGCGTCGCCCGGCTCGGGGATCTCGGCTGCCACGGTGAGGCCGGCCCAGCTTGAGAACAGCACCGCGTCGCGTTCGGCCCGGAAGGTCTCGGCGCTGGTGTAATGCGCGTTGGGCAGGCCTCGGGCCTGCGCGACGGGAAGGAGCACTTCGGAAAGATCGGCGACGGTCATCGGCGGCCTCCGCAGGCGGATCATGGGGCGACTATCCGCCCCGCGCCGCGTCCCGGCCATTTCGTTTCCGACATTTAGCGTCGTCTTTGACCTTCAGGCGCCAGGGTCGAGCGTCACCACCCTGCCCGTCTCCGCGGATTCCTGCGCCGCGTGGCCCATCGCCACCGCCTGTGCGCCGTCGCGGAGCGTCACCTCCACCGCACCTTCGCCGCGAAGCATCCGCTCGAACCGGGCGTGCTGGAAGAAGGTCGAGCCGTTGTGGTCGCCCGCCGCGAGGATCGTCGGATCGACCGGAATTTCGACGCTCGAGGGCCCCTTCGGCTGGCGCGGGCTGACGATCACCTGCGCCACCGGCGGCGCGCCGAGATGGCTGGGCCAGAACCGCCCGGGCCCGGGCACCCGGGCCTCGATCTTGCCTCGGGGGCCGATCGCGGAAATCTCCTCCTGGAAGGTCGCGCCCTCGGCATACATGCAGAGCTCCAGCATGGCGCGGGCACCGCCGGCGAAGTCGCAGATCACGTAGGCCGTGTCCCAGATGTCGGGCACCTCGCCGCCATAGCTCTCGTCGAGATGGTTCACCTCCTGGCCGGCGCTCGCCATGATCCGGACCGGCTCGTCGCGGAGGATCAGCCGCATCAGGTCGAAGAAATGGCAGCATTTCTCGACCAGCGTGCCGCCCGAGTTGCGGTTGAAGCGGTTCCAGTCGCCGACCTTCCTCAGGAACGGAAAGCGGTGCTCGCGGATCGTCAGCATGCGGATCCCGCCGGTCGCGACCTGTGCCTCCTCGATCAGCTTCGCTACCGGGGGCATGTAGCGGTATTCCATCGCCACCCAGATCGGCGCGGGGTAGCGCTCGCCGAAGGTCGCAATGCGGGCAGCGTCGCCCGGATCGGTGTAGAGCGGTTTCTCGACGAGGAGCGGCAGCGGGCGGCGGGCGGCGATCTCCTCCATCTGCGCGAGGTGGAGATGGTTCGGGCTGGCGATCAGCAGGCAGTCGAGATCGGGGTGGTCCAGCAGGTCCCAGGCGGAATCGTAGACCACGGCGTTTGGGGCCATCGCCTTCGCCGTCGCGGCCATGATCTCGTCCGGATCGTGGATCGCGGCGACCCGCGCGCCGGGCAGGAGCGCGATGTTGCGCAGGTGTTCCTGCCCCATCATGCCGCAGCCGATCACGCCGTAGTTCAGGATCTTCATTGCCACTCCTAGCGTTGCCGCGCGACGTAGCGCGCGGTGGCGGGGTCGAACCATGTTTCGGAGAACTCGACGGCCTGCCCGTCCTGGTCTTGCGCGAGGCGGGCGACATGGCCTGCGGTCGCCCCGGGCGCCGGGGCGAAACCGGTGGGGGCCCAGCCGGGGACCGGGGCGAGGCCGACGCGGTCCTCGGTGCGGGCGATCCAGAAGCCGAGGCTCTTCCTGTAGAACAGGTAGAGCGAGTCGGAGAGGTCGGCCTGCCGGACCTCGCGGGCGCGGGCCCCGTCGAGCCAGATCTCCTCGATCGCCACCGGGATGCCGTCGAGCCGACGCAGGCGGCGGATGCGGTGACCGTTTCGGTCGGCGCCGAAATCGGGTGCGTGGGCGGGTTTGGGCAGGAGCGCGACCGAGAGGGTTTCGGCCGTGGGCACACCGCCGCCGTCGGGGCGTTCCAGGCGAAAAAACCCGTAGAGCCCGGTGATGTCCGGGCTGTTCCTGATGTAATTTCCCGAGCCCTGGACGCGCTCGAGGAGGCCCTTCCCCTCGAGATCCGCCAGCGCCCGGCGAAGCGTGCCCACCGCGAGCCCCATCTCGGCGGCCATGTCGCGCTCGGGCGACAGGCGTTCGCCATCCGACAGCCGGCCGGCGGCGATCTCGCGGATCAGGAACTCGGCGGCCGTCAGGTATTTCGGGGGCGTCGGACGGGTGCTCATGCGTTGCACGGGAATTGATACATGATTGATCTACATCAAACCCGGTGCTACGCAAGCGAAAACACGCGATGCAGGATCAGACCATGACCGTGGTTCCCGTCACTTCCGCCGATCTCGATGCCGCGGAAATCTCCTGGTTCTCGGCGCTCTGTTCGGACGACTACGCCTATCTCGGCGTGCCCGACGGCGCGCTCCGGTCGAGCTGGGCGCATTGCCGCGACATCGTGCTGGAGGCCGAGAAGCAGGGCTTCCGCAACATCCTCTGCCCGTCGTCCTACCAGGTCGGGCAGGACACGCTGTCCTTCGTGGCGGGCTGCGCGCCGTTGACGTCGAAGATCAACATGCTGGCGGCGGTGCGCTGCGGCGAGATGCAGCCGATCATGCTCGCACGCACCATCGCCACGCTCGACCACATGCTGGAGGGGCGGCTGACGATCAACGTCATCTCCTCGGACTTCCCCGGCGAGAAGGCCGAGAGCGCGTTCCGCTACCGCCGTTCGCGCGAGGTGGTGGAGATCCTGCGCCAGGCCTGGACGCGGGACGAGGTCAGCTACCAGGGCGAGGTCTACAGGTTTGACCGGGTGCCCACCGACCCGGCGCGGCCCTACCAGCAGAATGGCGGGCCGCTCCTGTATTTCGGCGGCTACTCGCCCGACGCGCTGGAGCTTTGCGGGCAGCATTGCGATGTCTACCTGATGTGGCCCGAGCCCAAGGACCAGATCGCCGAGCGGATGAAGGCCGTCCACGCGGTGGCCGAGCGCTACGGGCGGACGCTGGATTACGGGCTGCGGGTCCACATGATCGTGCGCGATACCGAGGCGGAGGCGCGGGATTACGCCGAGCATCTCGTGTCGAAGCTCGACGACGAATACGGCAGGCTGATCCGCGAGCGGGCGCATGATTCGGGCTCGCTCGGGGTGTCGCATCAGGCGCGGGCGCGGGAGCTGGCCGACCAGTTCGGCTATGTGGAACCGCATCTCTGGACCGGGATCGGCCGGGCGCGCTCGGGCTGCGGCGCGGCGCTGGTGGGCTCGACCGACCAGGTGCTGAGCGAGATCGAGGCATACAGGAAAATGGGGATCCGGGCGTTCATCTTCTCGGGCTATCCGCATATCGACGAGTGCATCTCGTTCGGCACGCGGGTTCTGCCCGAGTTGAAGACATGTTCGCTGCCGGAGGTCTACGGGCGGGTACCCGCAGACGTGCCGGCCACGCCCCTGGGCAACGGGGAGAGACGCTGATGGAACGGGTCCGGTTTTCCGACGCGCTGGAGATGAGCCGGCTGGTCTACGGGATGTGGCGGCTCGGCGACGATGCCGACACCTCGCCCGCCCATGTGCAGGCGAAGATCGAGGCCTGCCTGGCGCAGGAGATCACCACACTCGACCAGGCCGATATCTATGGCGGCTACACGGCCGAGGCGCTCCTTGGCGCGGCGCTGAAGGCGGCCCCGGGGCTGCGCGACCGGCTCGAGATCGTCACCAAATGCGGCATCGTGGCGCCGGTGGGGCGCTATGCGGCAAAGCGGGTGAAATACTACGACACGCGCCCGGAGCATATCGTGCAAAGCGTCGAGACGAGCCTCGAGATGATGGGCACCGACCGGATCGACCTCCTTCTGATCCACCGGCCCGACCCGATGATGGACCCGCGCGAGACCGGCCCGGCGCTCGACGCGCTGGTGGCCTCGGGCAAGGTCCTTGCGGTGGGCGTCTCGAACTTCCGGCCCTGGGACTTCACGCTTCTCCAATCGGCGATGGCGACCCGGCTCGTCACCAACCAGATCGAGATCAGCCTTCTCGCCCACGCTCCCTTCACCAATGGCGACATCGCCTTCCTGCAGGAGCGCGGGCTTGCGCCGATGGCCTGGTCGCCGCTCGGCGGCGGTGGCCTCTTCGGCAGTGGCCGTCCGGAGATGAATGCCGCGCTTGACCGCGTGGCCGAGGCGCAGGGCACCGACCGCGCGGCGGTGGCGGTGGCCTGGATTCTCGCGCATCCGGCGGGGATCCTGCCGGTGATGGGCACCAACCGGCTCGACCGGATCGCCACGCTTTCGGACGCGCTGAAGGTCGCGATCGACCGCGAGACCTGGTTTGAGCTTTACACGGCCGCGCTGGGCCACGAGGTTCCGTGACGATGGCGGATGGAGGCGCCGGCCCAAAGATGCAGGCATTCGAGCCCGGAAAGGACACCGCGCGGGAATTCCGCCACGCCCTCGGCCGTTTCGCGACCGGGGTCTGCGTGGTCACCACGGACACCGGGGAGGGCCCGCTCGGGATCACCGCGAATTCCTTCGCATCGGTCTCGCTCGATCCGCCGCTGGTGCTCTGGGCGCCGGCTCGCGCCTCGCGGCGCTTCGATGCCTTCGCGGGCGCCGAGCATTACGCGATCCACGTGCTGGGTGCCGACCAGGACGCGCTCAGTCACCGCTTTTCGCGGGCCGGCGACGATTTCTCGGGGCTCGACTGGGCGGCGGGCCCCGGCGGCGCGCCGCTGATCGCCGGCTGCCTTGCCCGCTTCGCCTGCACCCGCGTGGCGCAGCACGATGGCGGCGATCACCTGATCGTGGTCGGCCGCGTCACCGGCGCGGAATACCGCGAGGGCGCGCCGCTCCTGTTCTCCGCCGGCCGCTATGGCGGTTTCGCCTGCGGCTAGCCACGCCATGTTTGTGCCGCCTCCGGCGGCGCCGTCAGATTCCATGGCCAGGTGAGAAAGAAGCCCGCCGCCGCCCTCACGCGCCTTGGACCATGCGGCGGACGAGGCGCCAGTAGATCGCCTCGACCTCGCCGCGCGACAAGCGGCCACCGTCGCGATACCAGGTGCCCACGCCGGTCAACATCGCGATGATCGCCATCGTCGTGACCCGCGGATCCGGCAGGTCGAAGGCGGACGAGGCGGCACCGCGGGCGAGGATCGCCTCGAGCGCCGCCTCGTAGGCGCGGCGCCTGGCCTCGATCTTGGCGAAATTTTCCGGCGTCAGGTTCCTCAGTTCCATATAGGCGATGAAGACCTCCTCGGGCCGTTCGAAATGGAACCGCAGGTGGAAGCTCGTGAAGGCGTGAAGCGCCTCGGTCGGGTCCTCGGGGACCGGCACCGCCTCCCAGGCGGCGAGGAGCGTGTCGAGATGGGTTTCCATCAGCTCGTAGAGCAGCGCCTGCTTGTCGGCGACGTAGAGGTAGATCGTGCCGGCCCGCACCCCCACCTCGGCGGCGATCTGGCGCATCGAGACCGCCGCGAAGCCGTGCCGCGCGATCAGGCTCTGCGCGACGGACCTTATCCTTGGGCCGGTGATCTCGGAATGGGAACCGCTCTTGCGCGCCATGGCGTCATGTTATCTGAACGATCGTTCACATCAAGCGCGACTTGCCCGGGCGCCGGGCGGCGCGTAAGTCTCGGCGCCATGACCCTGTCGCGACCGATCCTCGTTCTCCTGATGGCACTCGCGGGCTGCGCGCCGCCGCCCGAGGTCGAGGCCGCGCTCGGCCCGGAACCGGAAAGCTCGGGCTACCCCGAGCTTCTGCCGATTTCGGAGGTCCTAGCCGAGGTGCCGGCGGAGGACGGCGCGCCGGAGACTGCGGATGCGGCGATGGCGGCACGGATCGCGGCGCTCAAGGCGCGGGCGGCCGCGCTGAAGAACGCGGGAGGCTCCTGAGCGGTTGCCGCGCGCGCCGTTCTGCTCTATCGCGGCTGCGCGCCGCTCCGTCCGAAGGCTGACCACATGACACCCAGAAACTTCATCCGCCATGTCGTGTTCTTCAGCGCGCGCGAGAAGGCCGATGTGCCGCGGATCGTCGCCGGCCTGTCGCGGCTGGCGGAAATCCCCGGTTCCAGCAGCTTCGAGGTGCGCGAGAACCGGCGCGCCGACGCGCTTTCGGGCGAGGTCGACGTGGTGGTCTATGCCGAATTCCCCGACCAGGCCGCGCTCGACGCCTACAAGGCGCATCCGGTCTACCAGGACGCCATCACCGTGGTCCGCCCGCTTCGCGAGTTGCGCATCGCGGCGGATTTCTGACCGGGGCGGCGGGCGATGCCGGAGCCGTGCATCCTGTTCGACGAGGGGCCGCTGGGAAGCGGCACCCTGTTCCGGGCGCCGCGCCGGCTGATCCGGGCGGACAGGCCCGAAGAGGTGCCCGCAGCCCTTGACGCGATCGAGGCGGCGCGGGCCGGGGGGGCGTGGCTCGCCGGCTATGCGAGCTACGAGCTCGGCTACGTGTTCTCGTCGAAGCTCCGGGCGCTGATGCCCGAGGACCGCCCCTGCCCTCTGATGCTGTTCGGCGTGTTCGACGGCCCGGAAGCGCCGAGCGCGCCAGAGACCGGCCCGGCTACTCTGAGCCCGCCCGAACCGCGCTGGAGCGCGGCGGATTACGCCAGCCGCTTCGCCCGGGTCCGCGACTATATCGCGGCGGGCGACATCTATCAGGCGAACCTGACTTTCCCGCTCGACGCGCGCTTCACCGGCACGCCCGCCGCGCTCTATGCCGCGCTGGCGCGGCGCCAGCCGGTCGCCCACGGCGCCTTCGTCGATCTGGGCGGGCCGGTGCTCTTGTCGCGCTCGCCCGAGCTGTTCTTCGCGCTCGATGCCGCGGGCCGGATGACCTGCCGGCCGATGAAGGGCACCGCGCCGAGGGGCGGCGACCCGGTGGAGGACGAGGCGCTGTGCGAATGGCTCCGGACCTCGGAGAAGAACCGGGCCGAGAACCTGATGATCGTCGACCTGATGCGCAACGACATGGGGCGGCTCGCGGTGACGGGCAGCGTCAGGGTGCCCGAGCTTTTCGCCATCGAGCGTTACGCGACTCTGTTCCAGATGACCTCGCGGATCACCGCCGAGCTGCGCCCGGGGCTCACCGTGGCCGAGATCTTCCGGGCGATCTTTCCCTGCGGCTCGATCACCGGGGCGCCGAAGATCCGGGCGATGCAGATCATCGCCGAGCTCGAGGCCGCGCCGCGCGGCGCCTATTGCGGGTCGATCGGCTGGATCGCGCCCGATGGCTCGATGCGGTTCAACGTGGCGATCCGGACGCTGGTCTGCACGCCAGACGGCCATGCGCGGCTCGATGTGGGCGGCGGGCTGGTTTACGACAGCACGGCCGAGGCGGAATACGAGGAAGCGCTCCTGAAATCGCGCTATGCCCGGCTCGCGTGACCGCGCGGCGGGAAGCCGCGATTGCTCCCTCCGGACACATGCGTTAAGCCGCCCCGAAACGACGAAGACCCGGAGCGAGCGACCATGACCGAACCCCTTCGCCTTGGCATTGCCGGGCTCGGTACCGTCGGCGCGGGCGTCGTCAAGATCGTGCAGCGCCATGCCGATCTGCTCGCGGCACGGGCCGGGCGCCCAATCGCGATCAGCGCGGTCTCCGCCCGCAGCCGCGACAAGGACCGGGGCGTGGATCTCTCGGCCTATGCCTGGGAGAACAACCCGGCGGCGCTCGCCGCGCGCGACGACGTGGACGTGGTGGTCGAGCTGATGGGCGGCGCCGAGGGCGATGCCAAGGCCAGCGTCGAGGCCGCCATCGCCCGGGGCAAGGACGTGGTCACCGCCAACAAGGCGATGCTGGCCCATCACGGCCAGGCGCTGGCCGAGGCGGCCGAGGCAAAGGGCGCGGTGATCCGCTTCGAGGCCGCCGTCGCGGGCGGCATCCCGGTGGTGAAGGCGCTGACCGAGGGGCTGGCGGGCAACCGGATCACCCGGGTGATGGGGGTGATGAACGGCACCTGCAACTACATCCTGACGCGGATGGAATCGGCCGGCCTGACCTATGACGCGGTCTTTGCCGAGGCCGAGAAGCTCGGCTATCTCGAGGCCGACCCGACGCTCGACGTGGGCGGGATCGACGCCGGCCACAAGCTCGCGCTGCTGGCCGCCATCGCCTTTGGCGCGCGTGTCGATTTCGACGCGATGGAGATCGAGGGGATCGAGCGGGTCACCACCGCAGACATCGCCCAGGCCGCCGACATGGGCTTCAAGATCAAGCTCCTGGGCGTCGCGCAGATGACCGGCCGGGGCCTCGAATGCCGGATGTCGCCCTGTCTGGTGCCGGACACCTCGCCGCTCGGTCAGCTCGAGAACGCGATGAACATGGTGGTGCTGGAGGGCGACGCGGTGGGCCAGATCGTGCTCCGGGGCGCCGGCGCGGGCGAAGGGCCTACGGCGAGCGCGGTGCTGGCCGATATCGTCGATATCGCGCGGGGCACGCGGGTTTCGACCTTCGGACAGCCGGCGACGGGGCTCGTGAAGGCGCGTGCGGCAAAGGCTTCCGCGCCGACGCCCTATTACGTGCGGATGACGCTTCTCGACAAACCGGGCGCGCTCGCGAAGGTCGCGGCGAAGCTGGGCGATCAGGGCATCTCGATCGACCGGATGCGGCAATACG
The DNA here is from genome assembly GCA_003605175.1 of Paracoccaceae bacterium. Classification (GTDB taxonomy): domain Bacteria; phylum Pseudomonadota; class Alphaproteobacteria; order Rhodobacterales; family Rhodobacteraceae; genus Ovoidimarina. The sequence continues at coordinate 464,731 of QWDA01000002.1, forward strand.
GGCACGAGGGCGCGAACGCCCCGGTCCTGATCGTCACCCACAAGACCACGCGCGGCGCGCTGAACGAGGCGATCGCGGCGATGGCCGAAACCGGGGTTCTGCAATCCGAGCCGGTGGCGATCCGGATCGAGGAAGTGTAGGCGCGCGCCGACTTGTCGCGCGCCGGCCCGCAGGGTAACCGTTAACGCGCCCAAACGAGGACAGATGAATGGCCGACTCCCACGATTTCAATGACCGTATGCTTTCCCTCGGCCTCGCCCGCGTCAGCGAGGCGGCCGCCCTGGCCTCGGCCAAGCTGATCGGCCGCGGCGACGAGAAGGCCGCCGACCAGGCCGCCGTCAACGCGATGCGCGACCAGCTCAACCAGCTCGAGATCCGCGGCACCGTGGTGATCGGCGAGGGCGAGCGTGACGAGGCGCCGATGCTCTATATCGGCGAGGAGGTGGGTGCCGGCACGGGCCCGGAGGTGGATATCGCGCTCGATCCGCTGGAAGGCACCACGCTTACCGCCAAGGACATGCCGAACGCGCTCACCGTGATCGCCATGGCGCCGCGCGGCACGCTGTTGCACGCGCCCGACGTCTATATGGAGAAACTGGCCATCGGCCCGGGCTTCAAGCCGGGCACCGTGACACTGGCGATGAGCCCGGCCGAGCGGGTCTCGGCGCTGGCCTCCGCCAAGGGCTGCTCGACCGAGGACATCACCGTCTGCGTGCTGGAGCGCCCGCGCCACGAAGAGATGATCGCCGAGTTGCGCACCACCGGCTGCGCGATCCGGCTGATCACCGATGGCGACGTGGCCGGCGTGATCCACTGCGCCGAGGCGGAGCGGACCGGGATCGACATGTACATGGGCTCCGGCGGCGCGCCCGAGGGCGTGCTGGCCGCCGCCGCGCTGAAATGCATGGGCGGGCAGATGTTCGGCAAGCTCCTGTTCCGCAACGACGACGAAAGGGGCCGCGCGAAGAAGGCCGGGATCAAGAATCTCGACCGGGTCTATACCCGCGACGACATGGTGACCGCCGAGGTGATCTTTGCCGCGACCGGAGTGACCGACGGCTCGATCCTGCCCGGCATCAAGCGTGAACCGGGCCACCTGACCGCCGAGACGATCCTGATGCGGTCGAAGACCGGCTCCGTCCGGCGCATGAGCTACCGCAACCCGACGAAATAGCGCCGGGCGGGCGCCGGGCGCTGCCGGGCGGCAGGCTCGATCAGGGGCGCCTGAACACCAGCAGGTCGCCCGGCTGGCAGTCCAGGTAGTCGCAGATCGCGGCCAGGGTCTCAAACCGGACGCCCTTCACCTTGCCCTGCCGCAAGAGCGAGAGATTGGCTTCGGTGATGCCCACATGCTCGGCGAGCCGACGGCCGCTGACGCCGCGCTCCGCCAGCATGACCGAGAGCCGCACCTCGATCGGCATCAGACGAACTGCCGGTTTTCCGCCGCGACCGCTGCGCCTTCGGCGAAGATCCAGGCCAGGAGCCAGACCGCCCCGGCGAGGATCAGCGACTGAACCGTGTCGAAGCCCACCGAAATCGACAGGCTGCCCTCCGCCTCGCCGAGGGACAGGACGAGCCCCGAGAGCGGCGTCGCGGCGATTCTCAGCAGGGTCGCGATCACCAGCGCCCCGCTGCAGCGCCGGAGCGCCCGGAACGCGGTTTCCGAAAAGAAATCGCCCCGGCGAAGCGCGGTCAGGGCCGGCAGCAGGGCCGCCACTCCACAGGAAAAGACCAGAGCGGGCAGCCCGGCAATGGCGACGATCGCGGCATGGGCGCCGACCGACGGCTGCGCGATGCGACCGGGCCCGAGATGCGCCGCCGCAGCGAGCTGATCCGGTGACATCACGGCGACCGCAAGCATCGTGAGCGCGGGCACGAGAACTGCCGCGAGGACGAGCGCCACGCTGAGTACCCGGCTCCAGATGGCGATCCGGCGGCGACGTTTCGTTGGCTCCATGACGATCTCCTTTTCCGTTGTGCCCAGCTTTCTGGCGGCAAACTTTATTGTTGTACAGAAATTTTTTTCTGCATAACGATATGGAATGTGCCATCACACGCTTCGCATGCTCGCCATCCTTGTTACGCCCGTGTTGGCCCTGCCGGCCGCCGCGCAGGGCGACGCGACTTTGCATCAGCTTCTGGAGGGCATCTCGGCCGCGCAGGAAGACCCCTCCGCAAGGGACCGGCTCGGCACCTATCTGCGGAGCGTGATCACCGCGGCGCAAACCGATGCGCGGGGCGGGACGGCACCGAGATTCTGCGTCGAACCGGGACAGGGCCGTTTCGATGCCGGGGCGTTCCGGCGCTACGCGATCCGCCGGATTCCGTCGGAAACCGACCAGCACGCCACCCTGGCCGCACCGGTGATCCTGGATTTCCTATCGGAAACCTATCCCTGCCGCTGATCGGCCACGGAAACGGCAAGGCGAATGGCTCCTTGGCCGGGAATCGGTTGAAGGGCGCCCCCTACTCCATCTAGGGTAAGGCAGATCAGAGAAATCGAGATGTGGTGGAGATGCCGCTGGACGGGCTGCCAGCCTTCCTCAAGGTCGATGCGTCGCTGACCGGCCGCCGCTGGGTCGGGCCGGACGACGAGGACACCCGCCGGGCCGAGCGGCTCGCGCAGGAGACGGGTCTCCCCGACCCGGTCTGCCGGGTACTGGCGGCACGCGGCGTGGCACCCGAGGAGGCGCGCGGTTTCCTGGCCCCTGCCCTGCGTGACCTGTTGCCCGATCCGCTGCGGCTGAAGGACATGGGCGCGGCGGCGGAACGCTTCCTCGAGGCGGTCGGGAAACGACAGCACATCGCGATCTTCGCCGATTACGACGTCGACGGCGGTGCCTCCGCCGCGCTGCTGATCGGCTGGCTCCGGGTGCTCGACCTGCCGGCCACGCTCTACATCCCCGACCGGATCGACGAGGGCTATGGGCCGAACCCGCCCGCGATGGCGGCGCTCGCAGAGGGCCATGACCTGATCGTCTGCGTCGACTGCGGCACGCTGAGCCACGAGGCTATCGCGGCGGCGCAGGACGCCGATGTGGTGATCCTCGACCACCATCTGGGCAGCGAGACCCTGCCCCCCGCGCTCGCGGTCGTGAATCCGAACCGGCAGGACGAGAGCGGCGATCTCGGCCATCTCTGCGCGGCGGGCGTGGTGTTCCTGTTCCTCGTCGAGGCGAACCGGCGGCTGCGCGCGGCCGGCAAGGCGGGCCCCGACCTGATCGCGATGCTCGACCTCGTGGCGCTCGCGACCGTGGCCGACGTGGCGCCGCTCATTGGCGTGAACCGGGCCTTCGTGCGGCAGGGCCTGACGGTGATGACCCGCCGCGACCGGCCGGGAATCGCCGCCTTGTCGGACGTGGCCCGGCTCGACAGCGCGCCCACCGCCTATCACCTCGGCTACCTCCTCGGTCCGCGGGTCAATGCGGGCGGACGGATCGGCGCGGCGGATCTGGGCGCGCGCTGTCTGGCCGCCACCGACCCGGCCGAGGCGCGGGTGCTCGCCGAACGGCTCGATGCGCTCAATACCGAGCGCCGCGCGATCGAGGCGGCGGTGCAGGAAGAGGCCATGGCGCAGGCCGAGGCGCGCGGGCTCGACGCGCCCTTGGTCTGGGCCGCGGGCGAAGGCTGGCATCCGGGCGTCGTCGGCATCGTCGCGGCGCGGCTCAAGGAGGCGACGGGGCGGCCGGCGGTGGTGATCGGGCTCGACGGCGGCGAGGGCAAGGGCTCGGGCCGCTCGGTCGCGGGCGTGGATCTTGGCGCCTCGGTGCAGCGGGTGGCGGCCGAGGGACTCCTGATCAAGGGCGGCGGGCACCGCATGGCGGCGGGTCTGACGGTGGGCCGCGACCGGCTGGAACCGGCGATGGCGCGGCTCTCCGAGCTGCTGACGAAGCAGGGCGCCGGCACAGAGGGCCCTCGTGCGCTGCGGATCGACGGGCTCCTGATGCCCGGCGCCGCCACGCCCGAACTGGTGGAGATGCTCGAGACCGCCGGCCCCTTCGGCCAGGCCGCCCCTGCCCCGCGCTTCGCCTTTGCCGACATGGCGATTCTCAGCACGCGCCGGGTCGGCGAGACGCATCTGAAACTGCGCTTCGGCGACGGCACAGCCGCGGCGATCGACGCCATTGCCTTCGGCGCCTATGACGGCCCGCTCGGCCCCGCGCTCGAGGACCATGGCGGCGCGCGGTTCCACATCGCGGGACGGCTGGAACTGAACCACTGGCAGGGCCGGAGCCGGGTCCAGCTGCGCCTCTCCGACGCCGCTCCGGCCGGCTGAAACGCACCACCCACCGGAAGCGCCGGAGGCGTGAAAATTCCACTTGCCTCCGCCGGACGCTTTCCCTAGATAGCCCCTCACGGTCGGCACGGCCCGTTCGTCTATCGGTTAGGACGCCAGGTTTTCAACCTGGAAAGAGGGGTTCGACTCCCCTACGGGCTGCCACTTCCTCCAACGATTTCGTTCCGCAACTGCGCTCGGGCGCGGCAGATGCCGGCGGCCCGGAGCTGATCAATCTCGCAGGAATCGCGTTCCGGTTGGCCGAGAAACCTCGTGCGGGCGCTTGCCTTTGGCGTCCCGGCGTCGTCCTATTCCTCCATGCGAACGTCACGGATCGAACGGCCCGGGGCCGAGACCGTCAATGCCGCGCGGAGTTGGGCGTTGTGAGCCGGCTCGAGGCGGCCATCGCGGCGATCGATGCCGCCAACGGAGCGGATCCGACGCTGGAGGATGGCCGCCCGGCGGCGCTGCTTTACGGAGAACGGATGAGTTCCGAGCTCGACCGGCTCTTTCCCGGCGCGCCCGACCCGTTGCGCATCGCCGCGCGGGGCCAGCATGTGGAGCGCTGGATGCTGCCCCGGAGCGCCTATCCCGAGGGCCGGGCCGGCTATCTCGCCTGGCGCCGCGACCAGGGGCGGCGACATGCGCAGCGGGTTGGCGGGATCATGGCGGACGCGGGCTACGGCCCCGAGGAGATCGCCCGCACCGAGGCGATGCTCCGCAAGGAGGGGATCAAGCGCGACCCGGAGGTGCAGGCGCTCGAGGACGTGATCTGCTTCGTGTTCCTGCGCTGGTATTTCCCGGGATTCGCCGCGGACCGCCCGGCCGAGCAGCTCCTCGGCATCGTCGGCAAGACGGCACGGAAGATGTCGCCCGAAGCCCGCACCCGCGTGCTCGAGGAGTTCGATCTGCCCGCGCCCTTCGCCGCGCTGTTCCGCGACGGGAACGGCGCCGAAACGGCGTGACGCCGGGGGATCCGTGACGCCGGGGGATCGCTGCGCGGCGATCGGCGATCGGCTTCGCCGCAACCGACCGGACCCGAGCGTTTCACATTCCTGTTACAGTCGCTGCCAGTGCGCCCGTATCGGCGAGAGCGTCGAGACAATTAACTGTTTATCAACGAATTTTTTTGACAGCGCGGGGCCCGGCTGACAGATCTCCGCCATCGAGGGCGGTGAACGACGCTCGCGGGCAGACCGGGATCGAGCTGCGGACAGGGGCCGCAGGGACGCTCTCCCGGAACGCCCCGCCGGTGCGGGCGTGGCGATTGCCGCGCGCGGGGGCGCCGACGGGACGGATGCGCAGGGGAGTGGCCGGTGAGCCATGGCGCATCCCGCACCCGCCGGTCCGGTTCGGATGGGGCCCGCCGCCTGGATCAGGCCGCGGGCCCCTCTCCACCCAACTCCGAAACTGTCCTCATGTCCGGGGCGGGCGAAGCCAGGGCGCTAGCGCCGGGGGGCGCCGGTGGCGCTGTCGGCGATCGCGGTCTCGGCGAGGAGGAGCTGCCAGCGGCCCGGAGCGGCCGGGTCCTGCATCCTCAGGAACATATAGCCGGTGTCCTGCCAGCGCCGGATCCGGGGCGAGAGATTGTCGAGCACCATGTCGCCCGAAGCGGTCCGCAGGATCAGCACCGCGTGGGCCTGCCGCTTGCGGGTGAGCGCGGTGGCGATCAGGAGCCGGTCGGGCGCGACGCCGGCGCGGATCAGCTCGCGTTTCTTCAGGAGCGCGAAATCCTCGCAATCGCCGCCCCGCGCGGTCGGCAAGGCCCAGTGTTCGGCCTCGCGGTACTGGCGCGCATCGGAAATCTCGCGGATCGTGCGGTTGACCCGGCGGTTCACGCTTTCGGCGGCGGCAAGGAGCTCGGGCTCGGACATCGGCCTTGTCTGGGCGGCGCGGCGGGCGCAGGCCCAGGCATAGCGGGCACAGATGCCGGAAAAGCCGGCAGGCGCGGCGATGGATTTCGTGGCGGTGAGATGTACCGGCTCAGGGGTGCCGGCGCGGACCGGCGCGGCCAGGCAAAGCGCAAGCGAAAGACCCACTGCAATGGGCTGGAACAGCGGCAAACGGACTGCGCGACGGATCATCCCCGACCTTTCGCCCACCGCCCCCACGGTGTCGGCCATGCTGCCGCGCGAATGGGGCGCGAATGAGGTAAACAGTACACGAAATGGAAACGGATCGTCGCGTATTCTGCAAGAAAGGATCGACGGCGCGTGACCCAACGTCACAATCCTTCTGTGAGGGCGGTCACAGTCCGGCGCGGCGGAATGGGGCAGTTGGGTGTCACCGACGGCATCGGCATCGGGACGGCAGGCCCCCTCCTGCCGACCGACGCCGGGAGCGCCGCCAAACGGGACCGCGGGAGAGCGGGCGCCAGATTTTTCCAGGCGCCGCACCCGCGAGGGCGCGCGCACCGCGAAACGGGCTCCGGTGACGGTGCCGTCGGACCCATGACCACACTCACGGAACAGAGGGGGGCCTTCGCGGCCCCCCTTCTGCTTATTGGGATGGCGGGGCCACGCGGGCCATGGACGGGGCCGCCCCGGCCCCGCGCCGTGGCCTTCCGGCCGTGATGCCCCCGGCGGTCGGGGCCCCGGGTCGAGCCCGGGGCAGCGCAGGTGAGAGGCGCGTTTCCGCCCGGCGCCCTCCGGACGCAGTGACCGGGCGCCAGCCGCAATGAGAAAGGGGCCCCCGAAGGGGCCCCAGTTTCGCTGATCAGGCTCTGTCTGTACCGCCCGGTTTCTGCCTGCGGCCTGATCCGCGTTCAGGGCGAGCGCACCCGCCCCGTGTGAGGACGGACGGAGCTAAAGCACCGCCCCGTCCTGTTCGCTTATGCCTTCTCGAAATCCCGAAAAGCGCTCTCGAACGGTGTCAACTCGATAGCCAACTTTCGATACAAGCCGCCTTCGAAGACCACCGCCAAGCTTGATTTTCTCGGTTGGACAAATCCGAACAACTTGCCAGCGATATGGACGTCAGATCCCAAGATCGTCTGTTCGTTTGGATCGATCGATTCAATTTCCACACGTGTAGACGACGGGAGCGTTTCGCCGAATTTGGAAGCGGCTGACACTGTGAAGGGACCAATTTGCCCCTGGATCCTTCCGTCAGACACAACGAGAACTCCCGTGACTGGCGCTTGGCCTGGAAGGCTCGCCTTAGCTACGTACCGACCGTCAACAAGCATTGCATTGCCTCCTTAATCGCTGGATCACGAGCACCCGCTCGTCCCCCCGCAGGTGTTGCACTTCATGCAGGTGCCGTTGCGCACGAGCGTGTAGTTGCCGCATTCGCCGCAGGGGTCGCCTTCGTAGCCCTGCATCCGGGCCTTGGTCTTGGCATCCATGGCGACGGTGCCGGTGGCGATGGCGGTCTTGGTCTCGAGGAGCGCCGCGCCGGTGGCGAGGCTGCTATCGAGCGCCATGGCCTCGATGCCGCCCTGGAGCACCACCAGTTCCTGCGGCAGGCGGCCGCGGGTGTAGCCGGCCGAGGCCACCTTCTTGATCACCTCGAAAGCGCTCGAGGCGGCGCTGTCGGGCACTTCGGTGAAGTTGCGTTTGCCCTCGTCCTCGCCGCGGCCCATCTCGTCGAAGGTCGTCCCCTCGGGCTTCACATGGGCGAGATCGGTGCGGTCGAGATAGCTGACCGCCAGTTCGCGGAAGATGTAGTCGAGGATCGAGGTCGCGTTCTTGATCGTCTCGTTGCCCTGCACCATCCCGGCCGGTTCGAACCGGGTGAAGGTGAAGGCGTCGACGAATTCCTCGAGCGGCACCCCGTATTGCAGGCCGACCGATACCGCGATGGCGAAGTTGTTCATCATCGCCCGGAAGCCCGCGCCTTCCTTGTGCATGTCGATGAAGATCTCGCCGAGCTTGCCGTCCTGGTATTCACCGGTGCGCAGGTACACCTTGTGGCCGCCGACGATGGCCTTCTGGGTGTAGCCGCGGCGCCGCTCGGGCAGCTTCTCGCGGCCGCGGGCGATCTCCTTGACGATGATCTTTTCGACGATCTTCTCGGCCAGCACCTGCGCCTTCTCGGCGGGGGTCCCGGATTCGAGCGTTTCGAGCGCCTCGTCATCGTCCTCGACCAGCGCCGAGGCCAGGGGCTGCGACAGTTTCGAACCGTCGCGGTAGAGCGCGTTGGCCTTGACGCCCAGCGACCAGGAGAGTTCGTAGGCCTTCTGGCAGTCCTCGATGGTGGCCGAGTTCGCCATGTTGATGGTCTTCGAGATCGCGCCCGAGATGAAGGACTGGGCGGCGGCCATCATGCGGATATGGCTCTCGACCGAGAGGTAGCGCCTGCCCTTCTTGCCGCAGGGATTGGCGCAGTCGAAGACGCTCAGGTCGCGCTCCTTCAGATAGGGCGCGCCTTCGAGGGTCATGGTGCCGCAGACATGGTCGTTGGCGGCCTCGATCTCCTTCCGCGAGAAACCGAGATGGCGCAGGAGGTCGAAGCTCGGATCGTTCAGCTTCGCCGCCGGGATGCCGAGCACTTCGGTGCAGAACTCGGCGCCCAGCGTCCACTGGTTGAACACGAAGCGGATGTCGAAGGCCTGCGGCAGCGCGGCCTCGATCTTCTCGATCTCGGCGGCGCCGAAGCCGTGGCCGACAAGCGCCGTGTGGTTGATGCCGGGCGCGTTGCCGAGCGTGCCGTGGCCGACGGCATAGGCGATGATTTCCTCGATCTGCGCGGAGGAATAGCCGAGACCCTCGAGCGCGGCGGGCACCGAGCGGTTGATGATCTTGAAATAGCCGCCGCCGGCGAGCTTCTTGAACTTCACCAGCGCGAAGTCGGGCTCGATGCCGGTGGTGTCGCAGTCCATCACGAGGCCGATCGTGCCGGTGGGCGCGATGACGGTGGCCTGGGCGTTGCGGAAGCCGTTCCGCTCCCCCAGCGCCAGCGCCTCGTCCCAGGCCGAGCGGGCGAGGTCGACCAGCATCGGATCGGGGCAGTTCCTGGCGTCGAGCGCAACCGGGTTCACGTTCATCGCCTCGTAGCCCGCGGTCTCGCCATAGGCGGCGCGGCGGTGGTTGCGGATCACCCGGAGCATGTGCTCGGCGTTGCGCTCATGCGCCGGGAAGGCGCCGAGTTCGCCGGCGATCTCGGCCGAGGTGGCATAGGCCACGCCGGTCATGATCGCGGTGAGGGCACCGCAGAGCGCCCTGCCCTCCTTGGAGTCGTAGCCATGGCCCATGGTCATCAGGAGGCCGCCGATATTGGCGTAGCCGAGGCCGAGGGTGCGGAAATCGTAGGAGAGCTGGGCGATTTCCTTCGATGGGAACTGCGCCATCATCACCGAGATTTCCAGCGTCAGCGTCCAGAGCCTCGTGGCGTGCATATAGTCTTCCGCCTGGAACCGGCCGTCCTTGAGGAAGGTCAGAAGGTTCATCGAGGCGAGGTTGCAGGCCGTGTCGTCGAGGAACATGTACTCCGAGCACGGGTTCGAGCCGCGGATCTCGCCATCGGCCGGGCAGGTGTGCCAGGCGTTCACGGTATCGTGGAACTGGATACCGGGATCGGCGCAGGCCCAGGCGGCGTGGCCGACCTTTTCCCAGAGCTCGCGGGCCTTCACGGTCCTGGCGACCTTGCCGTCGGTGCGGCGGTAGAGTTCCCAGTCGGCGTCGTCCTTCACGGCCTTCAGGAAGGCATCGGTGACGCGGATCGAGTTGTTCGAGTTCTGGCCGGAGACGGAGTTGTAGGCTTCCGAATCCCAGTCGGTGTCGTAGGTCGGGAACTCGATCGAGTCGTAGCCCTGCCGCGCGTAGTCGAGGATCCGCTTGATATAGGTCTCGGGGATCGCGTTCCGCTTGGCCTCGCGGATCGCGGCCTTGAGCCCGTCGTTCGACGCGGGGTCATAGGCCGCTTCTCCGTCACCGTCCCATGCGCGGATCGCCGCGAAGATGCCGTTGAGCATCTTCTCGTGCATCTTGGAGCCGGCGACCAGCGAGGCCACCTTCTGCTCTTCCTTCACCTTCCACTCGATGAATTCCTCGATATCGGGATGGTCGGCATCGACGATCACCATCTTGGCCGCCCGGCGCGTGGTGCCGCCCGACTTGATGGCGCCGGCCGCGCGGTCGCCGATCTTGAGGAAGCCCATGAGGCCCGACGATTTGCCGCCACCCGAGAGGCGTTCGCCTTCGCCGCGGAGATGGCTGAAATTGGTGCCGGTGCCCGAGCCGTACTTGAAGAGCCGCGCCTCGCGGACCCAGAGGTCCATGATGCCGCCCTCATTCACCAGGTCATCGGCGCAGCCCTGAATGAAGCAGGCATGCGGTTGCGGGTGTTCGTAGGAGCTCTTCGACTTGGTGAGCTTGCCGGTCTTGTGGTCCACGTAATGGTGGCCCTGGGCCGGGCCGTCGATGCCATAGGCCCAGTGCAGGCCGGTGTTGAACCATTGCGGCGAGTTCGGCGCGGCGCGCTGGGTCGCCAGCATGTGGCGCATCTCGTCGTAATAGGCGCGGGCGTCCTCCTCGGTGGAGAAGTAGCCGCCCTTCCAGCCCCAATAGGCCCAGGCGCCGGCAAGACGGTCGAAGACCTGCTTCGACGAGGTTTCGCCGCCGAACCGCTCGTCCTCGGGCAGTTGCGCGAGAGCCGCGTCGTCGGCGACCGAGCGCCACAGGAACTCGGGCACGTCCTTTTCGCGGACCTTCTTCAGCCGCGCGGGCACGCCGGCCTTGCGGAAGTATTTCTGGGCGATGACGTCGGACGCCACCTGGCTCCAGCGCGTCGGCACCTCGACGGCGTCGAGCCGGAACACCACCGTGCCGTCGGGGTTGCGAATCTCGGAGGTCGTCGTCGCGAACTCCACGCCCTTGTAGGCGTCCTGACCGGCTTCGGTGAATGTGCGTTCGATCTTCATAGTACCCGCTCTCTGCTGCCGGGTCCGTGCTTCGTGCCGGTGTCCCGTTGTTGTCGTGCCGACAGGTCGTCAGACAGGGCACGAAAACTCCGTAGCCGCCCGCTTGGGGAGACCGTGGGGTTGGCCGAGGGCCGCTTTCGGTGTGTCGTGTCCCGCCTGACCGCAGCCACTAGATGTTGTGGTCGCCCTGTCAGCGCATACAACCTGCCGTCCAAGGGGGGTCCGGTCAACTGGATTTTCCGGGTTTTGCGACAAAATTTTGTTTGACTGGCCGGAGCGGACACAAGCTGTTGATTCACCGGGGGCTGAGTTTGCCTGAACTGCGGCGCCCAACCTCCTGATTCCATGCCACTTTCATGGGCATTCAGAAGAGCGGCAAACGCCCTGCCCCGATAGATCCCACAGCGCGCGAAAGCGCACCGCATCTAGGGGGGGGGCGAAAGCGGCCCTCACCATATATAGCGAGGCTATCCGTGGAAAACCTGGGAACCACCCACAAGACCTGGTGGATAACTCGACGGTGCCGGGTTCGGGAAAGTGGTCGGGGCGGCGAGATTCGAACTCACGACCCCCTGTACCCAAAACAGGTGCGCTACCAGACTGCGCCACGCCCCGGCCGTGGCGCCTTCTAGCGGGGCCGGGGCGCCGAGGCAATCACTTCGCTGAAGCGTCGTCGCAGGGCCAGGCGGCCATGGCTTGGTCGAGCCCGGGATGGCGCAGCGCGTCGCCCTCGGCGATGCCGATCTTGCGCGCCATGCCGCCGTTGATCTCGAGAACCGCGCGCACGCCCTGGCCGCCATCGATCACGGTTTCGTCCATCGGCACGGCGTTCTCATGGATCCGGGTGATCGTGCCGGTCTCGTCCATGAAGATCATGTCGAGCGGTATGAGCGTGTTCTTCATCCAGAAAGTGGCGTGCTGCGGCGCTTCGTAGAGGAACAGCATTCCCTTCGACGCCGGCATGCGGGAGACGTTCATCAATCCCTTGCCGCGGGTGCGCGGGCTGTCGGCCACGGCGACGCGGAACCGCGCGGTGCCGAACCCGCCCTTGATCTCCACCGCATCGTCGCGACAGGCCGCCCCGGCCGCACCGGTCTGAAGCGCCAGCATCGCCACGACAAGGAAGCGGATCACTCGTCTTCCCTGAGCGCGGATTCCCAACTCGTCACCTGCACGGCCATGCGCCCGCGGGCGCCGTCGACAACGCGGAGCGTGATCGCCTCGCCCGGCTGCAGATCGGCAAGCCCGGAGCGGCGGAGCACCTCGATATGCAGGAACACGTCCTCGGGGCGGCCGAACACGTTGGCGAATCCGAAGCCCTTGGTCTTGTCGAACCATTTCACCCGCGCCGGAAGCCGCGGCAGCGAGAGGTCGACCTCCTCGTCAAGCCCGCCCTTGGGGTCGATCGGTCGCTTGGCGGCGCCGTCGGAGGCCGGAGGCTCGATAGTGAGGACCTCGACCGCCTGGATCCCGCGCGCGGTTTCCTGCACCACGATGGTGATCCCGGCCGCATCGGCGACAGAGCTCTGACCGAAATTCCGTAACACATTGGCATGCAGGAGAATATCCGGCCCGCCCTCGTCGGCCACGACAAAGCCGAATCCCTTGGAGGGGTCAAACCACTTGACCCTCCCTGAAACCGTCCTGTCGCGATCTTGCTGATCGTTCATTTCAACGTACTTCGTTCCCTCGCCCATTTTGGGCTTGTTTTGTTCAGTTAGCGACGACTCCCCTTGGCATTGCAAGGAGAATTCCCGGACCTAATGCGGGAATACCACGCCCATCGGCACGTTCACGGATAAAGACGACACACGGACCACGGCGAATCCGCCGTTTCCCGCGTCCAGCGAAAGCGGTCATGCAACCGGAACGCCCCATCTGCCCAGAATTCCATCTCCAGTGGTTGTATGTGGTAACCGCCCCAGAACGGCGGACGCGCGGGATGCGTGCCGAGCCGCAGCCCCTGGCGGGCGACTTCACCTATCAGCGACTCGCGTGAGGCGAGTGGCCGGGATTGCCGCGAGGCCCAGGCGCCGATCCGGCTCTCGAGCGGGCGCGAGGCGAAATAGGCATCGGCCTGCGCATCGGGTACCCGGCTGACGGTACCCCGCGCCCGGAGCTGGCGGCGCAGCGACTTCCAGTGCATCACGAATGCCGCCTTGCCGGCCGCGTCGATCTCCTGGCCCTTGGCGCTGCCGAAATTCGTATAGAAGACGAATCCGTCTGAGGTGATCTCCTTCAGGAGCACGGTCCGCACATTCGGCAGCCCCCCGGCATCCACCGTCGCGAGCTGCATCGCGTTCGGGTCGTTCGGCTCGGACTTTTCCGCCTCGGCCAGCCAGTCCTGGGCCAGCCGGAGCGGATCGTCGCCTGCAAATATTCCGGACCTGGACGCCATTTTGCGCCTCCGAAGTTGCCGAGCCCCCCTGCCCGCGCTCATCGCCATGCTCGCGAGACGTGCTGGATACGCCCGCCGCCTCGCCTCCGCAACCCCCGGCCGTTCTTGATACCCCCTGTCGAATGGACTATGCGACCCGAACCACGGGACGGGAACGCGAGGGAGCCATGACTGCACCATTGATGGCCGGGAAGCGGGGGCTGATCATGGGCCTCGCGAACGACAAGTCGATCGCCTGGGGGATCGCCAAGGCACTGTCGGAAGCCGGCGCGGAGCTGGCCTTTTCCTACCAGGGCGAGGCGCTCAAGAAGCGGGTGGATCCTCTGGCGGCAGAGCTCGGTTCGGACATCGTCCTGCCCTGCGACGTGGCCGATATGGGCTCGCTCGACGCGCTCTTCGCATCGCTGAAGGAGCGCTGGGGCAAGCTCGATTTCGCGGTCCATGCGATCGGCTTCTCCGACAAGAACGAGCTGCGCGGCCGCTACGTGGACACCAGCCGCGACAATTTCCTGATGTCGATGGATATCTCGGTCTATTCCTTCACCGCGGTCGCGCAGCGCGCGGCGGCGATGATGAACGATGGCGGATCCCTGCTCACGCTGACCTATTACGGCGCCGAGAAGGTGATGCCGCACTACAATGTGATGGGGCTCTGCAAGGCGGCGCTCGAGGCCTCGGTGCGCTACATCGCCGAGGACCTGGGCAAGGACGGGGTCCGGTGCAACGCGATCTCGGCCGGGCCGATCAAGACGCTGGCCGCCTCGGGCATCGGCGATTTCCGCTACATCATGAAGTGGAACGAGCTGAACTCGCCGCTCCGCCGCAACGTGACCATCGACGATGTCGGCCGCTCGGCGCTCTACCTCCTGTCAGATCTCGGCTCGGGCGTCACCGGCGAGGTGCTGCACGTGGATGCCGGCTACCACGCCGTGGGCATGAAGGCGGTCGACGCGCCGGACATTTCCACGGTCTGAAAGGAATGACGCCGATGGCCGACCGCCTGCCGCACGAGAAGGGGTTCCATGTCAGCTGGGACCAGATCCACCGGGATTCGCGGGCGCTGGCCTGGCGGCTGGACGGCCAGGGGCCGGAGGATGGCGGCTGGAAGGCCGTCGTCGCGATCACGCGGGGCGGCATGGCGCCGGCGATGATCGTGGCACGCGAGCTCGATATCCGCACGGTCGATACGATCTCGGTGAAGAGCTACAACCACCAGGAACAGTCCGAACCGGTGGTGATCAAGACCCCCGACATGAGCGTCGTGGGCGACGGCACCGGGGTGCTGATCGTCGACGACCTCGTCGATACCGGCAGGACGCTGGAAGTGGTGCGGCGGCTGATGCCCAAGGCCCATGTGGCTACCGTCTATGCCAAGCCCAAGGGCCGGCCGATGGTCGACACCTTCATCACCGAGGTCAGCCAGGACACCTGGATCTTCTTCCCCTGGGACATGGCGCTGCAATACGTGGAGCCTTACCGGGCAAGGGACTGAGCGCCTGTCGCCGTCGCGGTTCCTGCACCGGACCTTCGAGGCGGGACTCCTGCTCAAGGGGCTCTTCGCCGGGGCCGAGACGCTCCTGGGCCTGCTCCTCCATTTCGTCGCGAACGACCGGATCCTGGCGCTGGCGCGCTGGATGACCGCGCATGAGATCACCGAGGATCCCAACGACAGGGTCGCCGCATTCCTGATGCACGCGGCGCAGGGTTTTTCGGTGGGCACGCAGGATTTCTACGCGACCTACCTGATCGGCCACGGGGTCCTGAAGCTCGTGGTCGTGGCGCTGCTCGCCCGCGGGGTCCTCTGGGCCTATCCGCTGGCGGTGGCGGTGCTCGGCGGGTTCATCCTCTACCAGGCGCACCGCTTCGTGATGCATCCCGGGATCGGGCTGGTGCTCCTGAGCCTTCTCGACCTCGCGGTGATCGCGCTGACGGTGATCGAGTACCGGCGGATCAAGACCGCTTGAACCCCGGGCGGGAACCGCCCCAGAAAGGAGCGACCGATCCGCGAGAGGCGCCCGAAATGAGTTTCGTCCTGAACCCGCATATGGCGCGGACCGATCCGCCCCCGGTAATGGAAGCCCGCCGCTGGGCCGCCGAGGCGGTGCCGCCCAAGGGCATGCCGCTTCTGAACCTGTCGCAGGCCGCGCCGGTCGATCCGCCGCCCGAGCCGATGCTGCGGGCGATGGCCGAAATCGTGCTGACCACTCCGGCGGCGCATCTCTACGGGCCGGTTCTGGGCCTGCCCGAGCTGCGCGCGGAGATCGCCGCGCGCTGGAGCCGCGACTATGGCGGACCGGTCAGGTCCGCGCAGGTCGCGATCACCTCGGGCTGCAACGAGGCGTTCTGCGCGGTGCTGGCGACGCTGGCGGGCCCGGGCGACGAGGTGCTCTTGCCGGTGCCCTGGTATTTCAACCACAAGATGGCGCTCGACATGGGCGCGCAGGTCGCGGTGCCCTTGCCGACCGGCGCGGGGCTCCTGCCCGATCCGGAGCGGGCTGCGGCGCTGATCACGCCCCGGACCCGCGCCATCGTGCTGATCTCGCCCAACAACCCAGGCGGCGCGGAATATCCCGCTGCGCTTCTGGCGGCGTTCCGCGATCTCGCGCGGGAAAAGGGCCTCGCGCTGATCCTCGACGAGACTTATCGCGATTTCCATTCCGGCTCGGGCGCGCCGCACGCGCTGTTCGCGGACCCGGACTGGGACGATACCCTGATCCAGCTCTATTCCTTCTCGAAGGCCTACCGGCTGACCGGCCACCGGGTCGGCGCGATCACCGCGTCCGAGGCGCGGCTCGCGGAGGTGGAGAAGTATCTCGACACTGTGACCATCTGCCCCGCGCAGCTCGGCCAGCACGCGGCGCTCTGGGGGATGCGCAACCTCTCGCAATGGCTCGCGGGCGAGCGCGACGAGATCCTGTCGCGCGGGCGCGCGATGCGCGCGGGGATCGGTGCACTGGAAGGCTGGGAGCTTCTGGGCTGCGGCGCCTATTTCGCCTATCTGCGGCATCCCTTCGCGATGAGTTCGGCCAAGCTCGCGCCGCGGCTGGTTTCGGAGGCCGGGCTCCTGATGCTTCCGGGCACGATGTTCCGCCCCGCGGATGACCCCGCGGGCGCGCGCGAGATGCGGCTGGCCTTCGCCAATCAAGATGCCCGCGGGATCGCCGAGACGCTCTCCCGCCTCGCGGCCTTGCGGCCCCCCGGCGCGTGACATAAACCGCAGCGGAACCGAGAGGAGGCAGAGCAGCCATGGCGAAAAAGGGCAGCGTATCGAAGGCGATCGTCTGGTCCATCCTGGGCCTGCTGTTCGTCGGACTGATCGGCTTCGGCACGCGCGATTTCGGCGGCGCGCTCAGCAATGTGGCCACGGTGGGCGACGAAGAGATCACCACCCGCGACTATGCGCGCGACCTGCAGCAGAGGCTGCGCCAGCTTTCGCAGGAGGCGGGCGAACCCGTGACCTTTGCGCAGGCGCAACTGATGGGCTTCGACCGGGCTGTGCTGGCGAGCATGATCGGCGAGGCGGTGCTCGACACCGAGGCGGCGCGGCTCGGCCTGTCGGTGGGCGACGAGGAGGTGCGCAACCAGATCACCTCGTTGCGGGATTTCCAGGGGCCGGACGGGTCGTTCAACCGCGAATTCTATGCCTACGCGCTCAAGCAGAACGGGCTGACGATCCCGCAATTCGAGACCCGGGTGCGCCGGGAGACGGCGCGGAACATCCTGCGGGCAGCGCTGGTCGGTGCGGTGAAGACGCCCGACACGTATACCGACACCTTCTTTACCTGGGCGCGCGAGACCCGCGGCATCACCTGGGCGCGGCTGACCGAGGACGACCTGGCCGAGCCCCTGCCCGAGCCCTCGGATGCCGATCTGGCGGCCTATCACGAGGCCCATGCGGCGGATTTCACGCTCGGCGAGACCAAGGCGATCACCTATGCCTGGCTGACGCCCGAGATGATGATGGACAAGATCACCGTGGACGAGGACGCGCTCCGGGCGCTCTACGACCAGCGCAGCGACGAGTACGTCCAGCCCGAGCGGCGGCTGGTGGAACGGCTCGCCTTTGTCTCCGAAGCCGATGCGCAGGCGGCGCGGGACAGGATCGACGCGGGCGAGACCACGTTCGACGACCTCGTCGCGGAGCGCGGTCTCTCGCTCGACGACGTGGATCTCGGCGAGGCCTCGGCACGGGATCTGGGCGCGGCGGCCGAGGGTGTCTTCGCGCTCGAGGAGCCCGGGATCGCCGGGCCCCTGCCCTCCTCGCTCGGCCCGGCGCTGTTCCGCGTGAACGCGATCCTGACCGCAAGCGAGACGCCGTTCGAGGACGTGCGCGACGAGCTCGAGGCCGAGTTGGCGGGCGACCGGGCCCGGCGCGCCGTGGAGGATCAGATCACCCAGATCGACGATCTTCTGGCCGCGGGCGCGACGATCGAGGAGCTGGCCGACGAGACCGACATGGAACTCGGCCAGATCGACTGGCGCCAGGACGTGGCCGACGGGCCCGCCGCCTATCAGGGCTTTCGCGATGCCGCCCTGGTGGCGCAGCCGGGCGACTTCCCCGAGCTGATCGAGATCGACCAGGGCGCGATCGCGGCGCTCCGGGTCGACGAGGTGCGCCCGCCGGTGCTCCAGCCCCTGAATGACGTCAAGCCCGAGGTGATCGCCGGCTGGGAACGCGCGAAGGCCGAGGAGCAGCTCAGGGCGCAGGCGCTCGCGGCGGCGGAGGCGATCCGCAACGGCGCGGAGATGGCCGGGCTCGACCTGCCCCTGCGTTCGGAGCGGAAGCTGGCGCGGAACGCCTATCTCGACGACGCGCCGCCGAGCTTCGTCGAGGGCGTGTTCCAGATGCAGCCGGGCGATGTGCGGGTGTTCGAGGCCGATGGCGGCGCGACGCTGGTGCGGCTCGACAGCATCGACCCGCCCGATCCGGACACGCCCGAGGCAAAGGCGATGAAGGCCGGTTTCGCGCGGCAGATCGAGCTGAACTATGCACAGGATCTGCTCGGCATGTATTCCGCGCGGCTCGAGGCGCGGCTCCGGGCGCAGGACGAGATCACCATCAACAGCCAGGCGGTGAACGCCGTGCACGCGCAGCTGCCCTGATGGTCGCGCTGACCCCTTCGCTTGGCGATTTCGCCGCCGGCTTCGACGCGGGCCGGAACCAGGTGGTCTATGCCCGGCTGGCCGCCGATCTCGACACGCCGGTCTCGCTGATGCTGAAGCTGTCGGAGGCCGGGACCGACAGTTTCGTGCTGGAATCGGTCACCGGCGGCGAGGTGCGCGGGCGCTATTCGATCATCGGGCTGAAGCCGGACCTGGTCTGGGAATGCCGGGGCGAGACCAGCCGGGTGAACCGCAACGCGCGGTTCGACCGCGATGCGTTCGAGCCGGTGGCGGGCCCGCCGCTCGAGGCGCTCCGGGCGCTCCTGGCGGAAAGCCGGATCGACCTGCCGGACGATCTGCCGGCGGCCTCGGCGGGGTTGTTCGGGTTCCTGGGCTACGACATGATCCGGCTGGTCGAGCACCTGCCCGACGTGAACCCCGACCCCCTGGGCCTGCCCGACGCGGTGATGCTGCGGCCCTCGGTGATCGCGGTTCTGGATGGCGTGAAAGGCGAGGTGACGGTAGTCTCGCCGGCCTGGGCGGGTTCCGGCCAGTCGGCGCGGGCCGCCTATGCACAGGCCGCCGAGCGGGTGATGGATGCGGTGCGCGATCTCGACCGCTCGGTGCCGGGCGAGACGCGGGGGCTCGGCCATACCGCGGAGATCCCGGAGCCGGTGTCGAATTTCAGCCATGCGGGCTATCTGGCGGCGGTCGAGAAGGCGAAGGAGTACATCCGCGCGGGCGACATCTTCCAGGTGGTGCCCTCGCAGCGCTGGGCGCAGCCTTTCCCGATGCCGCCCTTCGCGCTTTATCGAAGCTTGCGAAGGACAAACCCCTCGCCCTTCATGTTCTACTTCAATTTCGGCGGGTTCCAGGTGATCGGCGCCTCGCCGGAGATCCTCGTGCGGGTGTTCGGCGGCGAGGTGACGATCCGCCCGATCGCGGGCACGCGGCCGCGCGGCGCCACGGCGGACGCGGACCGGGCGCTCGAGGCGGAGCTTCTGGCCGACGCCAAGGAATGCGCCGAGCATCTGATGCTTCTCGATCTCGGGCGGAACGACGTGGGCCGGGTCGCCAGGATCGGCACGGTACGGCCGACCGAGCGGTTCATCGTAGAGCGCTACAGCCACGTGATGCATATCGTCTCGAACGTGGTGGGCGAGCTCTCCGAGGAGCATGACGCCTTGTCCGCCCTCCTCGCGGGTCTGCCGGCGGGCACCGTCTCGGGCGCGCCCAAGGTGCGGGCGATGGAGATCATCGACGAGCTGGAGCCGGAAAAGCGCGGCGTCTATGGCGGCGGCGTGGGGTATTTCTCTTCCGGCGGCGACATGGACATGTGCATCGCGCTCAGGACCGCCGTGGTGAAGGACGAGATGCTCTACATCCAGTCGGGCGGCGGCGTGGTCTATGACAGCGACCCCGAGGCGGAATATCAGGAGACGGTCAACAAGGCCCGGGCGATCCGCAAGGCGGCGGAGGATGCCGGGCTGTTCGCGGGAACCGGGAACGGTTGAAGGGGGCGCCATGTCGGGACATCTGGGCCATGCGGCGGTGATGTTCGCGGCCGGGATCGGAATCCCGGTGCTGGCGGCGCTGAACGCGAACCTGGGAGCCCGGATCGGCTCGCCGACAGCGGCGGCGGCGGTGCTCTTCGTGGTGGCGCTCTGCGGCGCGGTTCTGGTGGCGCTCCTGACCGGCGGCGGTAAGGCCTTTCCGCTGATGCCGGCGCAGCCGAAGCATCTGTTCCTGGCCGGGCTTTTCGTCGCGTTCTACGTGATCTCGATCACCTGGGTCGCGCCGAAATTCGGCGTCGGCAACGCGGTGTTCTTCGTGTTGCTGGGCCAGCTTGTCGCGGCGGCGGCGATCGACCATTTCGGGCTGTTCGGCGCGCGGATCTCGCCCTTGACGCTCAGTCGCGCGGCGGGGGTCGGGTTGATGGGGCTCGGGGTGATGCTGACGCAGCGGGTCGGGTTTTAGGGGTGGACAAGCCCCACTGAAGCCGCCCTTCGGTCGTAACAAGCACAAGCCGGGCGAGCGCCTGCCCGTGGGATGGCGCCACTACCGGTTTCCACGCGCTTGATGGTGCCACCTGCCTCCGACCTCGAAGGTGCGCGCAAATGTCACCAAAGCGCCAGCCCGCCGAGACGGGCAGGCGCTCGCCCGGCGCCTTCGGCGCAATTCGGGCGGGAGTATTGGCCCGGCGCCGATCAGTAACGCGGGAACTTCCACGTTTCCGGCGTGTCATCGAACTCAACGCGCTGACTTCGCCAAACCAACTTGTACAAAGGCTCTTCCGGGAAGTCCCCCATCGTCAGTTCGCACTTTGCGCCGCGATAGCGGCCTTGCCAGCCAGGACTCCCGACCACCTTGACCCATGATATTTCGGCGCTCAGCAAGCTTCGGATGGAGTTGGAGTCATTTATGGTCATCTGATCCCAAGACTTCTGTTCATCGTCGGATTAGGGTTCTGCCGCCTTGAACTATCCTCATGCGTAGCGCTTTGCCGCCGTACACTTCGGCAACGGCTTCTTTTCGACATAACGTTGGAGCGATTCATGCGACCGAAACGGCCGCGCTATTCCTGCACCGTCTCCAGAAACGCCGCGATGTCGAGTACGGCCTGGCTGGTGAAGATCGGCGTGCCGTCCGGGTCGTCGATCACCGCGCTCCGGTCCTCGAGGATATAGCCGAAGAGCGGCATCGGCCCGCCATGGGCGAGGAGCATGTCGCGCCCGTCGATCCGGCGCACCACGTCGGTCATGGGAAAGACCCCGTCCTCGGAAAGCCGCGTCAGGTCGGCCGGCGCGACGGAGAGGATGTCGCGCATCGGCCCGTCGCCCCTTGCGGTGGCGCCGTGGCAGGGGGCACAATTTTCCTGGAACAGGGCGCGGCCCGCCCTCGGATCGGCGGCGAGCGCGAGGCCGGGCAGCATCGCGGCGGCGGCCGCCAGTTTCAGAACGCTCCGCATGGTCGTCTCCATCAAGCTGTCGCCACAGCGTCACCCCTCGGGTGGCGCCGCGCCTTGATGCCGATCAAACGAGCTGGCCGGCCTCCAGCGTTACGGTGCGGTCCATCCTGGCGGCGAGTTCGGGATTGTGCGTGGCGATCAGCGCGGCGAGGCCGGTCTCGCGCACGAGGCCGAGGAGCATGTCGAACACCACGTCGGATGTGGCCGGATCGAGATTGCCGGTGGGCTCGTCGGCGAGGAGCAGTTTCGGCGCGTTGGCGAGCGCCCGGCAGAAGGCGACGCGCTGCTGTTCGCCGCCCGAGAGCGCCGCGGGGCGGTGGGAGGCGCGGCCGGTGAGGCCGACGCGGCCGAGGAGGTCTGCGGCGCGTTCGGCCGCCCTGCCCTCGCCCGCGCCATCGGCAAGCTGCGGCAGGATCACGTTTTCGGCGGCGGTGAATTCGGGCAGGAGGTGGTGGAACTGGTAGACGAAGCCCACGTCGCGGCGCCGCGCCTCGGTGCGGGCGCGATCGGAGGCGCTTGTCAGGTCCTGCCCGGCAATGGCGACGGTGCCGGCATCGGCGGTGTCGAGAAGCCCGGCGATGTGGAGGAGTGTGGATTTGCCCGCGCCCGAAGGCGCCACGAGCGCCACGACCTCGCCCGGCGCGAGGGTCAGCGAGGCGCCCTGCAGCACCGTCACCTCGTTCGGACGGCCGGGGTTGAACGCCTTGGCGATCCCGTCGAGCCTGAGCGCCTCACTCATAGCGGAGCGCCTCCACGGGGTTCAGCCGCGCCGCGCGCCGGGCCGGGAAGAGCGTGACGAAGAAGGACAGGAACAGCGAGAGGCCCACCGCCTTGCCCACGTCGGCGAAGCTCAGTTCGGCCGGGAGCCGGTAGGTGGGGCGCACCGAGCCGTCCCAGACATTGCCGCCCGAGGCGCTGTTCACCAGCGCCATGATATCCTCGAAATAGATCGCGAAGAGAGAACCCAGGATCACCCCGAAAAGCGTGCCCAGGAGCCCCACGAGGCCACCGCAGAGGAAGAAGACGCGCATCACCGCACCCTCGGTGAGGCCCATGGTGCGCAGGATGCCAATGTCGCGGCCCTTGTTCTTCACAAGCATCACGAGGCCCGAGATGATGTTCATCGCGGCAATCAGGACGAGGACGCTCATCAACACGAACATCACGTTGTCCTCGACCGCGAGCGCATCGAGGAAGGCGCCGGCGCTCTGCTTCCAGGTCCAGAGATAGCTGCCCTCGCCGGCTGCGGCGAGGAGCGCGGGGCCGAGAGCGTCCACATGGTCGGGATCGGCCACCATGACCTCGATCTGGTCGGCCACGCCGTCGCGGTTGAAATAGGTCTGCGCCTCGGCGAGCGGCATGTAGACGCGGATCCGGTCGATATCCGCCCGGCCCGCCGAGAAGACGTAGACCACCTCGTAATTCGAGATCCGGGGCGAGGTTCCGAAGGCGGTCTTGACGCCGTTCGGGCTGATCAGGCGCACCACGTCGCCCACGCCCACGCCCAGGTCGCGCGCGAGTTCCGAGCCGATCGCGATGCCGTCGGGGAACCGGGAGAGATCGCCGATCGAGGTCTCGGGGTCGACGATGCGCGGCAAGCCCGCGAGGTCTTCGGGACGGATCCCGTAGACATCCGCCGCGGCGTTCATGTCGCGCGCGTTGGCCATCACCTGGCCCCGCACCAGCGGCGCCGCGCGGGTGACGCCGGGGACCGCGCGAAGCCGCTCGGTCATCGCGTCGTAGTCGGGGATCGTGCGGGTGAAGCCGCCGGTCTCGGTCTGGCGAGTTTCCTCGTAGACCGTCACATGGGCGTTGGCGCCGAGGATCGTGTCGACGAACTCGGTGCGGAAGCCGGTGCGGACCGCAAGCGTGATGATCAGCGCGGCAACGGCGAGGGTGATGCCGATCAGGCTGATCCAGGTCATTACGCTGACCCCGCCCTCGGCCCGGCGGGCGCGCAGGTAGCGCCAGGCGATCAGCCACTCGTAGCGCGCGAAGGGGGCGGTGGAGGCCACGTCTGTCCCGGTCTGTTGACTGCTCTGGGCCCTGCCTTAGCTGGATCGGGGCCGGGCTACAACGGGTCGGGCGGCAGGATCCCGCGGGCGGACGGGCCGACCCGCGGGCGTGGCACAGCGCCGCTCTTGTGGTGCGACGCGAAGGCCTTTCGTTAACCAGTTGTTAAATTTAATGTTTCGTTAACGCATCCGCTCTGACAGCTTGGGGATGTCGTCGAGGTGGGGCGGCCGTTCCAGTATCCAGATGCCGAGTATGCGCCCCATGTCGTTCCGTGCCCTCCTGTTCCTCACTGGCCTCTTCGCGGTCTTGTCCGCCCCCGCACGGGCGCAATCGAGCCTCGGCGTCACCGGAATCTCGGCACGTGCCATGGCCGAGGACAGCGAAGGCGGTTTGTCTTTCGGCGACCTCACCGTCGATGTGGCGATCACCGAGCATCACGGGTTTCAGGGCGATCTGGCGCTGGTCTCGACCGAGACCGGGACTGAAGGGCGGATGGCGGCGCGTCTCTACATGATGCCGGTCGCGGGCCACAAATACGGACTCTTCGCCTTCGCCGGCGATTTCGACGGGCGCTCGGCGGCCTATGGCGGTTTCGGCGCCGAGGGGATCCTGGCGATGGGCGAACGGACCGCGCTGGAACTGCGGGCCGGTCTGGGGCTGGCGAACGGCACCGGGCTCGACTTCCTGTTCGCCGAAGGTGCTCTCCATCGCGATCTCGGCCGGGATCTGGAGCTGGGCCTCTCGTTATCGGTGGCCGATATCGACGAGCTCGACCTCCAGGCGCTGAGCCATGCGGTCGGTCTCTCGCTCGCCTACCGGCCCGACGGACAACCCTGGGGCGCCTTCGCCGAGGTTTCGCGCCACGGGCTCTCGGGCCGCGACGGCGCGCCGGACGAGACCACCTTCCGCACCGGGCTGACGCTCGACCTGGGAACGCGCCGCACCGGCGGGCCGGAGACGCGGCCCTATGCCACGCCCGATCCGCTCCGCCCGGTGATCCGCCGCGGGCTGTTCTGAGCCCCGGATGTCGGCGCCGGCGTGAGCCCACGCCGGCAGTGGCCTGAAATTCCGCGATTTTTCCACAACCTCGCCGCAATTCGTCAACAGATTGTTCACGGATTTTGCATCAAGGGGCGAGGAGCGGGGTGATGCAGGCGACGGACCAGAACGGGGCCGAGGCGGGTTTTCTGGCGATCCGGCTGGTGATCCTGGCCTATCTGACGGGCATGGTGGCGGGGCTGGTGCACTGGCCGGCCGAGACCGGGCTGACGGGGCTCCTCGTCCCCGGTCTCGTGGCTTCGGCGCTTGCCAAGATCCTCGTGGTCCTTCTGGCCGGGTTCACGCTCGGCGGCCCCTGGCGGCGCGAGGCGGCCCTCCTCCTCGCCCATGTGCTGTTCTGGTCGAGCTATCTCGTGATGTTGAATTCGGGGGCCGGCACCGGGTTCTGGCGCGATCTCGCGGTGATCGGTGCACTTCTTCTCGCCACGCCCGCGCCTGCGCTGCGCCCCGAGGCGCCGCGGCCGGGCGTTGTCGGCCGGGTCGAACATGTGTCTACGCGTCGCGGCCGCCCCGCGCTTCGCCGCCGGCCCGCCCCGGAGCCCGCCGTGCCGCCCCTGCTCTGGCAGTCCAGGCGGAGCCGGCTGATCCTCGTCGAGCCGCTGACCGAGAGCGCCCGCGCGGCCTCCTGACCCTTCCGGCGGCCCGGCGGAACCCCTATACTCGCCGGACGGAACCGGGGCTTGAATGAGCAGTCGCTTCAACATCATGGTGGTCGGTCAGCGCGGCCGGGTCGGCTACGAGGCGCTCCTCTTCGCCGCGAGCCTGCGCGAGATGGACCCGGGTTTCGCGGGCCGGCTGATCGTGGCCGAACCGCAACCGGGGCCGCTCTGGTCCAATGATCCGAGGATCGGCGATCCCGAGCTCTATGCCGCGCTGGAGGCGCTCGGGGCCGAGGTGGTCCCGTTCGAAAGCCGGGTCTTCGGCGAGAGCTACCCCAATGCGAACAAGGCCGAGGGGCTGGCGGCGCTGCCTGCGGGCGAGCCGTTTCTGTTCTTCGACAGCGACACGCTTGTGACGGGGCCGCTGAGCGAGATCGACTTCGATTTCTCCCGCCCGGCGGCGTCGATGAAGCGCGAGGCGACCTGGCCCGAGATCGAGCTCTACGGGCCTGGCTACGGCGCGACCTGGGGCGCGCTCTACGAGATGTTCGGGCTCGATTTCGAAAGCTCGCTCGATCTGACGCAGCCTGACGAATACTGGGAGCGCTATCTCTATTTCAACGCGGGCTGGTTCTTTGGCGCCGATCCCGCCGTGTTCGGCGCGCGCTTCACCGAGGTCATGCGCCGGATCCGCGACAACCCGCCCGAGGCGCTGGTCTGTCAGGCGCTCTATCCCTGGCTCGACCAGATCGCGTTGCCGCTCGTGATCCACGGTTTCGGCGGCGGGCGGCCGGGGCCGGAACTGGCCGGGCTCGACGGCGCGGCGACCTGCCACTGGCGGGTGATGCCGCTCCTCTACGCGCGCGAGAGCGACCGCGTGGTCGAGGTTCTGGAAAAGGTCGCGGCGCCGAACCGGGTGAAGAAGGTCCTGAAGCGGCACGAGCCCTTCAAGCTGATGATCTATCACGGCCGCGGCGCCAAGGTGCGGGCGCTGTTCGACCGCGACGCCCTGCCCCGCCGCGAACAGGCGATCCGCAACCGGATCAAGGCGAAGGGGTTCTGGGTGCGGTGACCATGTGACAGGGGCCGCGGCCGACCCTGGGACGGCGCCTTCGGACCGCCTGTGCTCGGCGGCTCATCTTGAAAGCATCGACCGACGGCTGAGCGGGTTCCGACTTCGCCTTGCGCCCTCCCATCGGGAGCGATGGCCTGGGCTGGTCGCCCGGGCCGGAAATCGATCAGACGGGCTCTTGCCTCAGCCGCAGGTGCCCGCCACCGTCGCGGTATCCTCGTCCGTGGCCGTCACGTAGACCCGGCAGGCGGTGCCGTCGGATGCCGTGGCGTCGACGCGCCCGCCCGGATCGACATCGATCACCTCGACGCCGTTCACCGCGATGCGGGCGGCGCCGGAGGGGGTGACGGAGGAGAGGAAGACCGAGAGCTGGCCCTCGGCGAGCGGCACGGAATGGCCGGGTTTCAGGACCTGGGTCGGCAGGTCGGCCACCTCTTCGCTGTCGCAGCTGCCGGAGAGCGTGGCATGGCCACGGTCGATGGCGTCGAGCGAGACGGTGCAGCCGCCGGTCCCGGTCTGGATCGACGCGGTGTCGCCCACGGCCACTTCGTGCATCGTGCCGTTGAGCGAAAGCCGGGCAGTGCCGGCGGCATCGTCGACGCGGGAGACGAAGACCCGGAAGGCGCCGTCGGAGAAGATCGCGGTGTCGCCGGCGGCATAGCCATCGGGGGCCGGGAGGTCGGCGGCCGGCGCGGGAGCCGCCGCCTGTTCGGGCGCGGCTTCGCTGGCCGGCGCCACAGTGGGTACCGGCGCCTGCACGGCGTCCTTCAGGGCCGCGCCAAGCGCGGCGATGTCGGATTTCAACCCCTTGGCCTGTTCCTCCGCCGCACCGACGCTGTCGCCCAGCGTCGTTTCGAGCGCGGCCAATTTGTCCTCGAACGCCTTCAGCGCCGCATCGCGCGACGCGGTGTCGCTCACCGCGGCCTCGAGTGCCGCGATCCGCTCGCCAAGCGCGGTCATCGCGCCGGTGCGCTCGGCCTCGGCGGCCTTCGCCGCCTCATGCGCGGCGCCGGTCGCATCGGCCACAGCCGCGCGCACGCGGGTCTCGCTGATCCCGCCGCCGATCAGCACCCCGGCGATCAACCCGATGGCGAGGCCGCCGATACCGTAAAGGATATTGTTCGCGGACATGACCTTACCTCCGTTGTCGATCCGGACCTGCGCCGGCCCCGGACCAACCCTAGGTCCCGCCGGACCGGCCCGCAAGCACTGCCGTCAGAGCGGGTAGCGGCGCGGGGCGAGGCCGGACTGGAACCAGGTGAGGAAGCTCACCATCGAGAAGACCGGGAGGCCCGCCGCGGCGCGGATATCGGCGGCATAGGGCGTCATGTTGGTGCATTCGAGCACGATGGCGCCAAGATCGGGATGCGTGGCCCGGAGCGCCAGGGCGGCTTCGATATTGTCGGCGCGGGCGGCGTCGATATCGAGTTCAGGTTCGTCGCCGAGGATCGCGCGGGTGAATTCGCGCCCGCCCTCGGTGCTGCCGATCGGGGTTTCCTCGGGCACGCCCGCGGCGACGAGATGGGCCGGGGTGAGCGTCGAGGCGGAAATCGTCAGGATGCCGGCGCGGCGGCCGGGCGGAAGGAGCCGGTTCACCATGGCCACCTGCATCAGCGAGGAGGCGGCGACGGGCACGCCCGCGGCCGCGGCCAGTTCGGACTGGAACAGCGAGAGAAAGCCGCAATTCGTGGCGATCCCGTCGACCCCGTCGCGGACGAGGTCGCGCGCGGCATCGAGGAAATCGGGCAGGAGCCCCTCCGCCCCCTTGCGCACTACCCGGTCGGGCGAGGCGCCGCGGACGATGCGGTAATGCACCGGGAAATCCCAGCTTCCGGCGTGCCCCATATCGCCCGGGATGCGCGGAAACCGGGCTTCGAGCATCAGGATGCCCAGGGATGCGCCGTAGATCGCCTTGCCGCCCGTGACCTTCATCGCCGTCTCCGCCATTCCACGGCGCATCATTGACGCCGCCCGGGCGCTTTTCCAAGATGCGTCGCACACGAACGGGGGCCCCATGCGAGACGCGAACCACCTGACCGGCGCCGAGGCGGCGGTGAAGATGCTGGACGCCTACGGGGTCAGGCACATGTTCGGGCTCTGCGGCGATACCACGCTGCCGTTTTATGACGCGCTCTGTCGGCTCGATCACGGGATCACCCATATCCTGACCCGCGACGAGCGGCACGCGGGTTACATGGCCGACGGCTATGCCCGCGTGACCGGACGGCCCGGCATCTGCGAAGGGCCCTCGGGCGGCGGAGCGACCTATATCCTGCCGGGCGTGGTAGAGGCGAACGAGAGCTCGGTGCCGGTGCTGGCGATCACCACCGATGTGGCGACCACCTCGGCGGGGCGCTATCCGCTGACCGAGCTCGACCAGGAGGCGCTGTTCCGGCCTCTGACCAAGTGGAACGCGGTTCTGAGCGACGCGGCAAGGCTGCCCGCGGCGATGCGGCAGGCGTTCCGGGCGATGACAACCGGGCGGCCCGGCGCGGTGCATCTGGCGTTTCCGTTCGACGTGCAGAAGGCGGAAGTGCCGGAGGCGGAGATCTGGGCCAATCCGCGGCACCGTTCCTTCCCCGCGAGCCGCGCCGCACCTGACCCGGCGGACATCCGCGCCGCCGCCGACCTTCTGGGCGAGGCCCGCGCGGCCGTGGCGATCTGTGGCGGCGGCCCGGTGATCGCGGGGGCCTTCGACAGCCTCGAACGGCTGGCCAAGGCCCTCGACCTGCCCGTCGCCACGACCGTTTCGGGCCAGGGGGCCATCGCCGAGACGGACCCCCGCGCCGTCGGCGTCGTCGGCTCGAACGGCGGCGTGCCCTCGACCCGCGCCGTCGTTGACGAGGCCGACCTGATCCTCTTCATCGGCTGCCGCGCGGGCTCGGTCACGACCGAGCGCTGGCGGGTTCCGAAGCCCGGCATCCGGGTCATCCACATCGACAGCGACCCGATGGTGATCGGCGCGAACTACCCGACCGACGTCGCCATCGTCGCCGATGCGCGGCTGGCCCTGGAGGCGCTCGTCGCCGAGGTCGAGGCGCGCCGGGCGATGCCGCGCCAGGACGGCCATCGCCGCGCTGCCGCAGCATGGGCGGCGAAGCATGACGCCTTCGCCCCCCTCGCTGCGAGCGCAGAAAGCCCGATCCGGCCAGAGGCGGTGATCGCGGCCTTGCAGGACGTGTTGAGCGACGACGCGGTGATCGTCGCCGATCCGGGCACGCCCTGCCCCTATGTCTCGGCCCATTACCGCTGGCCAATGCCGGGGCGGCATTTCATCACCAACCGGGCGCACGGTGCGCTCGGCTACGCGCTGGCGGCGGCGATGGGCGCAAAGATCGGGCGGCCGGAAGCGCCGGTGGTGGCGTTGATGGGGGATGGCTCGTTCGGCTTCGCCTGCGGGGAGCTCGAGACGCTGGTGCGGCACAAGGTGGCGGTGACCTCGCTCGTCTTCTCGAACGCGACGTTCGGTTGGATCAAGGCGGGGCAGAATGCGGGCTTCGGGCAGCGGTTCTACAACGTCGATTTCGGGCGGACCGACCATGCCGCTGTGGCCCGCGCCTTCGGCGTGAAGGCCTGGACGGTGGAGGACCCGGCCGCGCTGCGCCCGGTCCTGCGCGAGGCGCTCGCCCATGACGGGCCGACGCTGATCGACGTGATCGCCCAGCCCTTGCACGAGGCGGCGGCGCCGGTGTCGGAGTGGGTCGCATGAGCCGGGTCGTCGTGATCGGCGCGGGGATCGTGGGCGTCTCGACCGCGCTGTGGCTGCAGCGCGACGGGCACGAGGTGGTGCTGGTCGACCGGAAGGGCCCGGCGGAGGGGACGAGCTACGGCAATGGCGGCGTGCTGGCATCGTGCTCGGTGGTGCCGGTGACGGTGCCGGGTCTGCTCCGGAAGGCACCGGGGATGCTGTTCGACAAGGATGGCCCGCTATTCCTGAAATGGGGCTACCTGCCGAAGCTCCTGCCCTGGCTCGTGCGCTACCTGTCGCATGGCAGCGCGGAGGCGGTACGGCGCCGGGCGGCGGCGCTCGCGCCGATCATCGGCGACAGCCTGGCCGACCATATGGCGCTGGCGGGCGGCACCCCGGCGGAACGCTATGTGGTGCCTGCCGACTACCTGTTCCTCTACCGCGACCGGGCGCATTACGAGGGCGACGCGTTCGGCTTCGGCATCCGCGATGCGCTGGGGTTCAAATGGGACGTGCTGGAGGGCCAGGCGTTCCGCGACTACGACCCGGCCTGGGGCCCGGCGCTGACCTGCGCGGCACGGTTCGGCGGGCATGGCCGGATCTCGGACCCGGGCGCCTATGTGAAGGCGCTGGCTGCCCACGCGGAGGCCCAGGGCGCGCGGCTGGTGATTGCCGAGGTGACGGACATCGCGCGCGAGAACGGCCGGGTGACCGGTGTGCGCGCCGGCGGCGAAACGATCCCCTGCGACGCGGCGGTGCTCGCGACGGGCGTGTGGTCGGGCCCGCTCGCGAAATCGCTCGGGGTGAACGTGCCGCTCGAAACCGAGCGCGGCTATCACCTGGAGCTCTGGGAACCCTCGGTGATGCCGCGCGCGCCGGTGATGGTGGCGTCGGGAAAATTCGTCGCGACGCCGATGGAGGGCCGGCTCAGGCTCGCCGGGATCGTCGAGCTCGGCGGGCTCGACGCGCCGCCCTCGCGCGCGCCGCTCCGGCTCCTCGAACGGGGCATCCGCGCCGCAATCCCCGGGATCGAATGGAAGGATACGCGCGAATGGATGGGCCACCGCCCCTCGGTCGCCGACTCGATTCCGCTCATCGGGGCGGCACCGGCTGTCGCGGGCGCCTATCTGGGCTTCGGCCACGATCATGTGGGTCTGACGGGCGGCCCGAAGACCGGCCGGATTCTTGCGCAGATCATCTCCGGAAGGCATCCAAACCTTGACCTCGCACCCTATTCGCCCGCACGGTTTGCGAAACGGCAATGAGAATGATCGGCAACAGCCGGCGCTTGATCCAAAGGGAGACACAATGAAGACGATGACACACCTGCTCGCCGCCACGGCGCTCGCCGCCTCCGCCTTGCCGGCGCTGGCCGAGACCTGGGACATGCCGCTGGCCTACCCTGCGACGAACTTCCATTCCGAGACCGCCGCGAGCTTCGCCGCCTGCGTCGGCGAGGCCACCGGCGGCGAAGTCGAGATCAAGACCCACCCCAACGGCTCGCTCTTCCCCGGTGCCGACATCAAGCGCGCGGTGCAGACCGGTCAGGCGCTGATCGGCGAGCGTCTTCTCTCGGCCCATGCCAACGAGAACGCGCTCTTCGGCTACGATTCGATCCCCTTCCTCGCTACCTCCTTCGACGACAGCGTGAAGCTCAACAAGGCGGCGCTGCCCGAGCTGGAGAAGCTCCTCGAAAGCCAGAACCTGCACTACCTCTATTCCGTGCCCTGGCCGCCGCAGGGTCTCTACACCAAGAAGGAGGTGAGCTCGGTCGCCGATCTCGAAGGCACCAAGTTCCGCGCCTACAACGCCGCCACCGCGCGGCTCGCGGAGCTCGCCAAGATGCAGCCGGTGCAGATCGAGGCCGCCGAGCTGAGCCAGGCGCTCGCAACCGGCGTCGCCGAGAGCTTCGTATCGTCGGGCTCCACCGGCTATGACGAGAAGGTCTGGGAGCACCTGACCAATTTCTACCAGGTCGACGCCTGGCTGCCGCGCAACACGATCTTCGTCAATCTCGACGCCTGGAACGGGCTGACCGACGCGCAGCGCGCCGCGATCACCGGCTGCGCCGAAAGCGCCGAGGCGGAGGGCCTCGCCAAGTCGAAGGAACTGACCCAGTTCTATCTCGACGGGCTGAAGGAGGGCGGCATGAGCGTGGCGCCCCCGGGCGACGAGCTGAAGGCCGGGCTCCAGGACATCGGCGCGACGATGACCGAGGAATGGCTGTCGAACGCGGGTGACGACGGCAAGTCGATCGTCGACTCGTTCAAGTCCAACTGACGCAGATCGCGGGCGGCGTGTCAGCGCCGCCCGCCCTTTCCGATTTGGCCAAACCTCTTGGAACCATCGACCGCACCGCGCGCGATGCCGCCGCCCAATCGCTGCGCGGCCTGATTTCCGGCAAGCTCACGAACGACGATTTCGAGGACGGTCAGCCCATCTCGACCGATCCCGTGATCGAGGCCGTCTTTTCGTCAGCCTGGTGTTTCTACTCCGACATGCATCCTCACAAGCTCGCTGGCCGCTACACGCTTCACCCATCGCTGCGACGGGAGGCATTGCGGTGGCTCCTGTTCCTGGACGGCGACCTGCCGTACCTGTGGCCCGAGCGGCCGAATCCCGGATTGGCGGACCACCGTGACGTTCACAAACAAGTCTCGTTCTTCGGAGCGCGGGCCCGCGCACGCCGCTTCTTTTCGGCGGGCGATTACGCCGTCTGGCCATTCGTGAGCCGCTCCGACTACAAGCAGGCGCTCCGCCATCCGCGCCGGCTCGGCGGCAGGCGCCGTGTTCCCGTGTCGAGCTAGTCCGCCATGGCCCCACGCACCCCCGACCCGGAGCCTTCCATGCAATTCACCGGCTTTCGCGACGACGAGCGGAATGGCTGGAATGCCCGTGCGGACGTCTATGACGTGGCCACCGCGCAGGCGACCCTGCAGTCGATCCCGATGCTTCTGCACATGGCGCGGCTCTACCACGGGGCGCGCGTGCTGGATATGGGCTGCGGGCCGGGCTACCTGGCCGCGACGGCGGCGGCGCTGGGGGCCGAGGTGACGGGGATCGACTTCGCCGAGGCGATGGTCGCGCAGGCCCGGGCGCGGTTTCCGGGGCTCGATGTCCGCCAGGGCGATGCCGAGGCACTGGATATGGGCGACGCGAGCGTCGACATCGTCGCCAGCAATATCGTGCTGTTTCACCTCGCCGATCCCGCCCGGGCCATCGCCGAGGCGGCGCGCGTGCTGCGCCCCGGCGGGCGCTTCGCCTTCAGCCAGTGGGTGGGCCCCGAGAGCTCGGACCTCTACCGGGAAGTCGCCGCCGTGCTGGCCGAACATGCCGACGTGAGCCGCCTTTCCCCTGCCCCGGACGCCTATGCGCTCTCGACCCCTGCTGCCGCCCGAGCGGCAATGAAGGAGGCCGGGTTCGAGCAGATCGAGACCAAGGCGGTGCGGAACGTGCTCCGTGCGCCCGTGGGCGATTTCTTCGCCTTCTTCATGAAGTTCGGCGTGCGGGTGCCGCGCATCGTCGAGGCGCAGGAGCCGGCGGTGCAGGACCGGATCCGCGACGCGATCAACGCCCGCGTCGAACCCTGGCGCAGTGCTTCGGGCTTCGAGATCCCGATGCCGAGCCTCATCATCGCGGGAGCGAAGCCATGACGATCCTCCGCCGCTTGCTGGACGGCCTCTACACCGCCTGCGGGGTGCTGGCCGCCCTGTTCCTGGTCGCGCTTCTGGTCATCATCGTGCTGCAGATGCTCGCGCGCTGGACCGGGGTGACCTTCCCCGGCGCGACCTCCTATGCGGGCTATTGCATGGCGGCCTCGTCCTTCCTCGCCTTCGCCTCGGCCCTGAACCGGGGGGCGCATATCCGGGTGGGGCTGCTTCTGACCGCGGTGGGACGGCACCGGCGCTGGCTGGAACTCTGGTGCTTCGCGATCGGCAGCGTGGCGGCGTGGTTTCTCGCGCGCTACATGGTCAACCTCGTCTCGTGGTCCTGGAAGCTGGGCGATGTGAGCCAGGGGCAGGACGCGACGCCCTTGTGGATCCCGCAGAGCCTCGTGGCCTTCGGCGCGGTCGTCTTCGCCATCGCGCTGACCGACCATCTCCTGCGCATCGTAGTGGCGGGCGATCACGGGATCGAGGCGGAGCTTGCCGGGGAGGACCAGCCCCATGCATGAAGTCTATGCGATCACGATCTTCCTCTTCGTCCTGTTCCTCCTGCTCGGCACCGGCGTCTGGGTCGGCCTGGCGCTCCTGGGCGTCGCCTGGGTCGGCATGGAGCTCTTCACCTCGCGGCCGGTGGGCGACGCGATGGCGACCGTGGTCTGGACGGCCTCGTCCTCCTGGACGCTGACCGCGCTGCCGATGTTCATCTGGATGGGGGAAATCCTTTACCGGACAAGGCTGTCCGAGGACATGTTCCGGGGGCTTTCCCCCTGGATGGCGCGGCTGCCGGGCGGGCTCATCCACACCAATATCGTCGGCTGCACGGTCTTCGCCGCCGTCTCGGGCTCCTCGGCCGCCACGCTCACCACGGTGGGCAAGATGTCGGTGCCGGAGCTCCGGTCCCGGAACTATCCCGAGCGGATGGTGATCGGCACGCTGGCCGGGGCCGCGACGCTCGGGCTGATGATCCCGCCCTCACTGACGCTGATCGTCTATGGCGTCACGGTGCGGGAATCCATCTCCAAGCTGTTCATGGCGGGGATCCTGCCGGGGCTCGTCCTGGCGCTGATGTTCATGGCCTATGTGGCGATTGCCGCGAAGCTCTCGAAGGGCTTCGACCCGAAGCCCGAGCCGGTGATGAGTTTCACCGAGAAGCTCAGGAACTCGCGTTTCCTGATCCCGGTGATCTGCCTGATCCTCGTGGTGATCGGCTCGATGTACCTGGGTTTCGCCACCGCCACCGAGGCGGCCTCCTTCGGGGTGATCGGTTCCCTGATCCTGGCGGGTTCGCAGGGTTCGCTCACCTGGTCCACCTTCACCGAGAGCCTGATGGGCGCGACCCGCACCTCGGCAATGATCGCGCTGATCCTGGCGGGGGCGGCGTTCCTGTCGCTGTCGATGGGCTTCACCGGCCTGCCCCGCGGTCTCGCCGACCTGATCGCATCCTGGGACCTCTCCCGCTTCCAGCTCCTGATGGCGCTTCTCGTGTTCTACATCGTGCTCGGCTGTTTCCTCGACGGGATCTCGTCGGTGGTCCTCACCATGGCGGTGGTCGAACCGATGATCCGCCAGGCGGGGATCGACATCGTCTGGTTCGGGATCTTCATCGTGGTGGTGGTCGAGATGGCGCAGATCACCCCGCCCATAGGCTTCAACCTCTTCGTGCTCCAGGGCATGACCGGGCACGAGATGAGCTTTATCGCCCGCGCGGCGGTGCCGATGTTCCTGATCATGGTGGTCATGGTCTTCGTGCTGATCGCCTTCCCCGATCTCGCGACCTGGCTTCCGGAGAACATCCGGCAGCGGCCGGGGGGGTGAGCCCCGGTCCGGCGCAGCCAGCGAAACGTCCGATGGACGTTTCGGGCGCGAACGCGCGGGACGCGCAGGGCGGGAGTAGCCGTCTTTCGGCCCCAACCAAGCGCGAGTCGGGCGAGCGCCTGCCCGTCGGATGGCGCCGCAACGGTTTTCATATCACTTTATGGTGCCACCCGTCTCCGACCTCGACGGTCCCCGCAAACGTCACCAGAGCGCCAGCCCGCCGGAACGGGCAAGCGCTCGCCCGGCGCCTTCGGCGCTATTCGGGCGGGGCACGACTTGCATCCGTGACTGCGGAATCTCCGCGCTAGATATCCTGACCCTCGACCTGCCGTTCGAGACGGTCGATGTTCTCCTCGAGCCCCTCGCGCGCCGGGTAGATCCGCTGCACTTCGCGGTAGGCTGCGAGCGCGCCCTGCTTGTCGCCCAGATCCTCGAGAATCAGTGCCAGCCCCGCGAGCGCCCCGAAATGCCGGGGATTGCGGGCGAGAACCTGGCGGATATCCCCGAGCGAGGGCCCGAACAGCCCGGCCTGGAAATAGGCGGTCGCACGGGCGTTGTAGCCCTCCGCGAACTCCGGCGCGTGGTCGATCAGCGCGGTGAAATGCTCGATGGCAAGCTGCGGATCACCCGCCTCCAGCGCCTCGCGCCCGCGCTGCAACAGAAGATCCATCGAGGGCGAGCCCGATTGCGACCATTCCTGCCAGATCTTTTCCTCGATCGCCGAGGCGGCCGGCTCCTCGGCCCGAGACAAGGCGCTGAAGAGGTCGTCGAGATCCTGCTCCTGCGCCACCGCCGCCAGCGCCGCGAGGACCCCGAGCAAGAATGCCGTAACGAGACGTTTGAACCTTTGAGGCAGGATGGTCATAACGGGCACAATAGGGATCGGTACGAAAAAATCACCCCTCCCCGGATCACGAAATACGGAGACTTGCAGATGAGCGACGTGGTTGAGGCGGCGGTGGCCGCGCTGAGCGAAAAGATGTCGGGCGGCTTCGACGGCACGGCGAAATTCGTGATCGAGGGCGAAGGCGCCATCGTGGTCGACGGCGCGGGCGTCCATGCCGGCGACGACGACGCCGACGTTACGCTCACCGCCGATACCGACACGTTCCAGGCGATCCTCTCGGGCGATCTCGACCCGGCCGGCGCCTTCATGTCGGGCCGGCTCAAGATCGACGGCGACATGGGCGCCGCGATGCGGCTCGGCTCGGCACTGGCCTAGGCCGGAGCCTTGCAGGAGGCCCCGTTCCACGCCGACCTGGCCGACGGGCCAGAGGGCGGCCGGGCCGTCTGGCTCGCCGCGCGCGACGGGGTGCGGATCCGTGCGGGGCTCTGGCCGGGCAGCGGCGCGGCGGGCACGGTCTTCCTGCTCCCGGGCCGCTGCGAATATATCGAGAAATACGGCCGCACCGCGCGCGATATCGCCGCAAGGGGCCATGCCACGCTCACGCTGGACTGGCGCGGCCAGGGGCTTGCCGACCGGCTCCTGAAGGATCCCTGTATCGGCCATGTGCGCCGTTTCTCCGACTACCAGCTCGATGTCGCCGCGCTGACCGACTTCGCCGCCGCGGAAGGCCTGCCCAGGCCCTGGGTGCTGCTCGCCCATTCGATGGGTGGCTGCATCGGGCTCCGGACCCTGATCGAGGGCAGCCCCTTCGCCGCCGCCGCCTTCAGCGCGCCGATGTGGGGGATCCGCGTCGGCCCCGAGATGGAAACCCTCGCCAGATTCGTGCCGGTCCTCGCCGCGCGGCTTGGATTCGGCAACCGCCGCACCCCCACGACGGGCGCGCCCTCCTACCTCCTCGACACCCCGTTCGAGGACAACATGCTCACCACCGATCCCGAGATGTGGGCCTATATGGTGGCCCAGACCCGGGAGGTCGAACGCTTCCGCCTGGGCGGGCCCAGCCTCAATTGGCTGGCCGAGGCGCTGGCCGAGTGCCGCTGGCTGACCCGCGCGCCCCGCCCGGACCAGCCGGCTCACGCGAGTGTGGGCGCGCGGGAGCGGATCGTCCTCGGCGAGGTCGTGGAAAGCATGATGAAACCCTGGACCCGGGGCAGCTTTACCCGCGTGCCCGGCGCCGAGCACGAGCTCCTGATGGAGAAGCCGGCTACCCGAACCGCCTTTCTCGACCGGGCTTTCGCGACCTTCGCGCAGGCCACTCAGGCCCCGTCGCGCCAGGGCCTGAGCAACGCGTAGAGCGTCTCCGACGCCGAGACATCCACCCCGAGCGCCCTGCCCCGCCGCGCCACCGCACCGCAGATATGATCGATCTCGAGCGCACGTCCTTCCTCGAGATCATGCGCCGTGGAAGTGCGGCCTTCCTCCGGCAGGACCTCCAGGAAAAGCGTCATGCAGTCCTCGACCAGATCCGCGCCCAGGGCCACGCCCGTGGCCGCGCCCACCGCGCGGACCTCCTCCATCAGCCGCCGCACCAGCGCCACCGCTTCGGGGTGGGTGCGCAGCACACCGAAGCGTTTGCGGGTGCCCGCCGTGATGCTCGACATGGCGTTGAAGAGAACGAACTTGGTCCAGAGATCGACCCGGACGTCGGGATGGTCGGGCGCCTCGATCCCGGCGCCCCGGAGCCGCGCGATGATATCCGCAACCCCGGCCTGCCCGCCGTCCAGCGTGCCGATGGTGAAGCCCCGCGGCGCGCCGTAGCGGGTGATGACGCCCGGCGCGGTGATATTGGCGAAGAACCGCGCCACGCCGATCAGCGCGTGGTTCTCGCCGAAGGCGCCGGCCAGCATGTCGGGCGCGTCGACGCCGTTCTGGAACGGCAAGACCCGCGTCCCCGGCCCCACCACGGGCGCGACCTGGGCGATCGCATCGGCGAGCTGATGCGCCTTCACCGCCATCACCACCACGTCCGGCGCCCCGAGCGCGGCGGGATCGTCGGTCGCCACATGGGGCCGCACGGTGAGGTCGCCATCGGGGTCGATCAGCCGGAGCCCCGCCGCACGGATCGCCTGAAGCTGCGCGCCGCGCGCGAGGAGCGACACCTCCTCGCCCGCCGCGATCAGCCGCGCCGCCAGATAGCCGCCGATCCCGCCCGCACCCACGATCGCAAATCGCATCCCATCGCTCCTTCCTGCCCCGCGCCCCCGCTCTTTGGGTCGGGAAATCCCGGGGAATCCGGCGCGTCAGCGCCGGGCGGGGCAGAGCCCCTCCACATCTCAGATCCGCTGCAGCAGCGCCCAGATCAGCGCCATCACGCTCGGATAGAAGGTCGCCGCAAAGCCGAAGGCGCGCAAGGGCGGTGCCCGGTGATAGCCGATCCAGAAGGCGAGCCGGGCGAGCGCGAAGCCGCAGCCCAGGGCCACCGCGATGCCGGGGCCGGAGATGCCGAGGAGATAGGCCACGGGCGGCCAGAGACACAGCGCCAGCACCAGCTGCTCGACGGTGTTCTGCAGAACCCGCATGTCGATCTCCCCCGGCGACCCGGCCGCGAAGGCCTCGCCGTCGATGGTCGCGTCGTCGAAGAAGCGCCGCTGGGCCAGCCGGCCGATCATCAGCGCGAGCACGATCCCGGGGCCGAGAAAGGCGAAGGCAAGGGCCGGCAAAAGCGAGAAGACCGGCAGGACGATCAGCGCCGTACCGACCCAGATCAGCGCTGCGCCCCACAGTGCTCCCGCCGCCATGCCGGCCGCGATTGAGGTGCGCTTCGTCATCGCCCGTCAGCCGCCGTGAAACACCGCTTCGACATTGTTGCCGTCATGATCGAGCACGAAGGCGCCGTAATAGTTCGGATGGTAGATCGGCCGCAGCCCCGGCTTGCCGTTATCCGTGCCGCCAGCCTTCAGCGCCGCCGCATGGAACGCATCGACCTCGTCGCGCGACTTGGCGGCGAAGGCGATATGAACCGCCGAGACCGGCTCCCGACCGGTGCCGATCCAGAATTCCGGCTTGTCCGCGCCGAAGCCCGCATGGGCGCCGTGCCCGCCGGTCATCTCCTCGGTCACTTCCATCAGCAGCGTATGGCCGAGCGGCGCCAGCGCCTGTTCGTAGAACGCCTTCGAGGCCGCCAGGTCGCGTACCGGATATCCCACATGGTCGATCATAGCGCCCTCCCCTGGCCGTTCGACGCGAGCCTAGCTGCATCGGTCCGGAGCGGCAATCGCCGCGCTATTTGCGGTTCGCGCCGCCAAGCGCCGTGGTGAGCCCGAGCCCGATATAGAGCATTCCGCTCACATAGCGCTCGAAGGCCTGCCAGCCCCGGCTCCGTTTCAGCCAGCCACCCGCAGTGCCCGCCGCCATCGCGTAACAGCCATCCGTCATCAGCCCCACGCCGACGAAGATCATCCCCAGAACGGTGATCTGTGTGGCGATATGGCCGCGCGTCGGATCGACGAATTGCGGTAGAAAGGCGAGGAAGAAGAGCGCCGTCTTGGGGTTCAGGAGGTTCACGACGAAGCCGTCGCGGAAGAGCCGGCGGTAGCGGTGCCGCGCGGGCGCCGCCAGCGCTTCGTCGGTCGCGACGTCGGAGCCAAGGAGTTTCCTCAGCCCGAGCCAGATCAGATAGGCGGCACCGGCGTATTTCACGACCGAGAAGGCCAGCGCCGAGGAGGCGAGGATCGCCGAAAGCCCGAGCGCCGCCGCGAGGACATGGACGAGCGTCGCGGTGTGGATGCCCAGATCCGACACGATCCCGGCCCGCCGTCCCTGCTCGATCGAGCGGCCGATGATGAAGAGGACCGCCGGACCGGGGATCAAAAGGAGCGCCAGGGCGGCGCCCGTGAAGATCCAGAGATTGGCCGCGCTCGGCAGTACGATGTCCATTTGGGTTCCCTCCTGCAATCCGACCCGCCGAGCAATCCCGGCACCGGCCGGGAAGTCAAGCGGGCCGGTCAGGCGGGACGCGCCGCCCGGATCAACTGCAGGATGTCGGCGGCGGCCTCGGGGATGTTGGTGCCGGGCCCGAAGATCGCCTTCACGCCCTTCGACTTCAGGAACTCGTAATCCTGCTGCGGGATCACGCCGCCGCAGATCACGATGATTTCCCCCGCACCCTCCGCCGCCAGCGCCTCGATCAGCTTCGGTGCCAGCGTCTTGTGGCCCGCCGCCTGGGAGGAGATCCCCACCACGTGAACGTCGTTGTCGATGGCGTCCTGCGCCGCCTCCTCGGGGGTCTGGAACAGCGGGCCCACATCCACGTCGAAGCCGATATCGGCGAAAGCGGTGGCGATCACCTTGGCGCCCCGGTCATGCCCGTCCTGGCCCATCTTGACGACCAGCATCCGCGGGCGCCGTCCCTCCTCCTCGGCGAAGGCCTCCACATCCTTCTGGATCGCGGCGAAGCCCGCGTCGCCCTCATAGGCCGAGCCATAGACCCCGGCCAGCGTCTTCACCTCGGCCCGGTGGCGGCCGAACACCTTTTCCATCGCCATCGAAATCTCTCCCACAGTGGCCCGCGCCCGCGCCGCCTCGACGGCCAGTTCCAGAAGGTTGCCGTCGCCCGCCGCGCCCTGTTCCAGCGCCTCCAGCGCCGCGTCGCAGGC
The DNA here is from genome assembly GCA_003605175.1 of Paracoccaceae bacterium. GTDB lineage: Bacteria > Pseudomonadota > Alphaproteobacteria > Rhodobacterales > Rhodobacteraceae > Ovoidimarina. The sequence goes on from QWDA01000002.1 coordinate 505,754, forward strand.
CGCCTGGTCGCGGGACGCCCGCGTGCGGTCGATCCGCGCCACCTGCGCCGCGCGGACCGCGTCATTGTCGATATCGAGAATGTCGATCGGGTCTTCCCTGTCCTTGCGATACTTGTTGACGCCGACGATCACCTCCTCGCCCCGGTCGATCATCGCCTGCCGCCGGGCGGCGGATTCTTCGATCCGGAGCTTCGGCATGCCCGAGGCCACTGCCCTGGTCATGCCGCCCATTTCCTCGACTTCCTCGATCAGCGCCCAGGCCTTCTCGGCCAGTTCCGCCGTGAGGTTTTCCACGTAATAGGAGCCCGCCAGCGGATCGACCACATGGGTGATGCCGGTCTCCTCCTGCAGGATCAGTTGGGTGTTCCGCGCGATCCGGGCGGAGAATTCCGTGGGGAGCGCAATGGCTTCGTCCAATGCGTTGGTGTGCAGCGACTGGGTGCCGCCGAGCACCGCCGACATCGCCTCGTAGGCGGTGCGGATCACGTTGTTGTAGGGGTCCTGCTCCTGGAGGCTGACGCCCGAGGTCTGGCAATGGGTGCGGAGCATCGAGGAGCGCGGGTCCGTCGGCGCGAACTCCGCCATGATCCGCGACCAGAGAAGCCGCGCCGCGCGGAGCTTCGCAGCCTCCATGAAGAAATTCATCCCGATCGCGAAGAAGAACGAAAGCCGGGGCGCGAACTTGTCCACGTCCATGCCGCGCGCGATGGCGGTCCGCACGTATTCGCGCCCGTCCGCGAGAGTGAAGGCGAGCTCCTGCACGAGGTTCGCGCCAGCCTCCTGCATGTGGTAGCCGCTGATCGAGATCGAGTTGAAGCGCGGCATCTCACCCGCCGTGTATTCAATGATATCCGCGACGATCCTCATCGAAGGCTCCGGCGGGTACACATAGGTGTTCCGGACCATGAACTCCTTCAGAATGTCGTTCTGGATCGTGCCGGAAAGCGCCGCGCGGTCGACCCCCTGTTCCTCGCCGGTGACAATGAAATTGGCGAGAACCGGGATCACCGCGCCGTTCATCGTCATCGAGACGGAAACCTTTTCCAGGGGGATGCCGTCGAACAGGATCTTCATGTCCTCGACCGAGTCGATGGCGACGCCGGCCTTGCCCACATCGCCGACGACGCGGGGATGGTCGCTGTCGTAGCCCCGGTGGGTGGCGAGGTCGAAGGCGACCGACACGCCCTGTTGCCCCGCCGCCAGCGCCTTGCGGTAGAAGGCGTTGGATTCCTCGGCCGTGGAGAAGCCCGCATATTGCCGGATCGTCCAGGGCCGCCCGGCATACATCGTCGCCTTCACGCCGCGGGTATAGGGCGCCACGCCCGGCACGCCGCCCAGATGCCCGAGCCCCGCCAGATCCGCCTCGGTATAGAGCGGGCGTACCCGGATGCCCTCCAGCGTCTCCCAGTCGAGCGTCTCGAGCGGGCGCCCCCTCATTTCCCGCTCCGCCAGCGCCTTCCAATCGGTCATCGCGTCTTCCCCGGCTTCGTTTGCGTCTTCGTTTTCGCGCCGCGCCATCCTATATCTTGCGGTAGAGGAGACCCGATGCGCGCATTTCCATTCGTTTTCACGGTTCTCGCGGCCGCCCTTGCCGCCACCGGCCCGGCCCGGCCCGACGACGCGCCGGATCCGGTCGCCGCCTGGCAGGCCGACCCGACCGCCATCGTCGACGCGGCGGGGATCGACCTCGAGGCGTTCCGCTGGATCGCGCGGCCCATCGTCGTCTTCGCCGACACGCCGGCCGATCCGCGCTTCCGCGAGCAGGTCGACCTTCTGACCTCCCGGCCCGGCGAACTTGTCGAGCGCGACGTGATCGTGATCGTCGATACCGACCCGGCGGGCCGCTCGGCGGTGCGCCAGAAGCTCCGCCCCCGCGGCTTCATGCTCGCGCTGATCGGCAAGGACGGCGGCGTGAAGCTGAGGAAGCCCTTCCCCTGGGATGTGCGCGAACTCAGCCGCTCGATCGACAAGATGCCGCTCCGCCAGGACGAGCTCCGCGCCCGCCGCGCGGCCGAGTAACGCCCTGCCGCGCAATTGAAATCTTTACGCCCGGGCCCTATGTTATGGATATGAACGCCATGGTGCGCGCGATGAGGAAGGACCTCGACCAGCCTGAAAAGTCGCCGGAACGCCCGATCAGCGGCGATTTCTGAGCCGGGCGCCGGGACCCCCAGTACAGCATTGATCGACACGACGGCGCGGACGCCTTCCTCGCGGACATCGGTGACCAGATACGTCACGATCCAGCCCAGTGCGATGATCGTCCCGCCGACCAACCCGGTCGCGGCGGTTTCGACCTTCACGCCGAAGACAGACAGGAGGCTCCAGGCCAGCAATACGCCAAGCGCCAGAAGCGGCGCGAAGACCAACGATACCCGCCCGCAGGACTGCCGCAGCAGCGGCGGAATGATCGCAAGGTAGAGCGCAAACGCGAGACCGAACACGATCCAGGCCACGACCACTGCCGAAACTCCGCCGCCGAGCCCGCTCACGGCGAAGGCACCCCCGAAGGCAAGGGCCAGCAGCGACAGAACCGCCAGGTCGATCTCGCGGTGCCCACTCACTCGAACTCCATGATCACCTCGTCGACGCCGAGGCTGTCGCCAGTCGATGCGTTGACCCTGGCCACGACGCCCTTCCTCTCGGCGCGGAGGATGTTCTCCATCTTCATCGCCTCGACGGTGCAGAGCGCCTGGCCCTCCTGCACCTCGTCTCCCGCCGCCACGTCGATCTTCACGATCAGGCCAGGCATCGGGCAGAGGAGCAGCCTGGAGGTGTCGGGCGGCAGCTTCTCCGGCATCAGGGCGGCCAGTTCCGCCACCCGGGGCGTGCGCACCGTCGCCTTGATCTCGGCCCCGCGCGTCCGGAGCCGGAAGCCGCCCGGGATCTTGCCGACCTTCATCACGAGCGGCGCGCCGTCGACCCGCATCGAGGCGAGGCTCATCCCCGGCACCCAGTCACCCTCGACCCGGTGTCTGGCGCCATCGGCGAAGGTCACCGTGGCCGCGCCGGGCTCGGCGTCGATGGCGACCGGATAGGCGTTGCCACCAAGCGAGACCACCCAGTCGCGGCCGACCTTGCGTTCGTGGTTGTCCATCCGGCCCGAGACGCGGGTGCGGCGGATTTCGGCGACCCGGTGCATCGCCGCCGCCGAGGCCGCAACGCGCCGCAGCGCCGCCTCGTCCAGCGTCACGCCTTCGAAACCCTCGGGGTATTCCTCGGCGATGAAGGCCGTTGTGATCTCGCCCGAGACGAAGCGGTCATGGTCCATCACCGCCGAGAGGAACGGCAGGTTGTGGCCGATCCCCTCCACCTCGAACGTGTCGAGCGCCACCCGCATCGCCTCGATCGCCGCTCCGCGCGTCGGCGCCCAGGTGCAGAGCTTGGCGATCATCGGGTCGTAATACATCTGGATCTCGCCGCCCTCGTAGACGCCGGTATCGTTGCGCACCGCCAGATCGGGCCCGGCCATTTCCGCCGGCGGGCGGTAGCGCGTGAGCCTTCCGATCGAGGGCAGGAAGTTGCGGTACGGGTCCTCGGCGTAGAGCCGGCTTTCGATGGCCCAGCCGTTGATGCCCAGATCCGTCTGGCCGAAGGAAAGCCTCTCGCCCGCCGCCACCCGGATCATCTGCTCCACGAGGTCGATCCCGGTGATGAGCTCGGTCACCGGATGCTCGACCTGAAGCCGCGTGTTCATCTCGAGGAAGTAGAAGTTCTTCGCGCCGTCGACGATGAACTCGACCGTACCCGCGCTCGCGTAGCCCACCGCCTGGGCCAGCGCGCAAGCCTGTTCGCCCATGGCCTTCCGCGTGGCCGCGTCGAGGAACGGCGAGGGCGCCTCCTCGATCACCTTCTGGTTCCGCCGCTGGATCGAGCATTCACGCTCGTTCAGCCAGAGGCATGTGCCGTGACTGTCGGCCAGAACCTGGATCTCGATGTGGCGCGGCTGGGTGACGAATTTCTCGATGAAGATCCGGTCGTCGCCGAAGGAACTCGCCGCCTCGTTCTTCGAGGACTGGAAGCCCTCGCGCGCCTCGGCATCGTTCCAGGCGATCCGCATCCCCTTGCCGCCGCCGCCCGCCGAGGCCTTGATCATCACCGGATAGCCGATTTCCCGGCTGATCTTCACTGCCTCGTCGGCATCGCCGATTAGGCCCATGTAACCGGGCACGGTGGAAACCCCCGCCTCGGCCGCGAGCTTCTTCGAGGTGATCTTGTCGCCCATCGCTTCGATGGCGCCCCGGGGCGGGCCGATGAAGGCGACGCCCTCGGCCTCGAGCGCCTCGGCGAATTTCGGGTTCTCGGAGAGAAAACCATAGCCCGGATGCACCGCCTCGGCGCCAGTTTCGCGGATCGCCGCCATGATCCTGTCGATCACGATATAGGATTGGTTGGCGGGCGGCGGGCCGATATGCACCGCCTCGTCCGCCATCCGGACATGGAGCGCGTCCGCGTCGGCATCCGAATAGACCGCCACGGTGGCGATGCCCATCCGGCGCGCGGTCTTGATGACGCGGCAGGCGATTTCGCCCCGGTTCGCGATCAGGATCTTCTTGAACATCTCTCCCCCGGAACTCTCGGGGCCGCGCCCCGGCAAAACGAGAAAACGCCGGCCCCGCACATGGCAGAACCGGCGTTCACGGGTTTCAGCGGGCCCGGCGCGAGACGGCCGGCGCCCGGGCGCTCAGCAGGCGCGCGGGTTCCTGTCGCAATAGAGGACGTTCGCCCCGGCGCCCACGGCCGCACCGGCCAGCGGGTCGGCGTCGAGCACGAGCGCCGTGCCGGCCCCCACACCGCCGCCGATAAGGGCCTGTTCGCCCATCGAGTCGCCACAGGCCGCGAGGCCCAGGAAAGCGGCCAAAGCCGCGAATGTCGTGATCTTCTGCATGCCCATACTCCTAGGACGCCAGTGCTTGTGCTGCTTCTTACCTCTGGGTCAGAACGCCGCAAGACAAGTTTGCGTTCCCGATCGGCAGCAAATCGCCCACCGAACGCACGAAGCGACGATCCGGCCTGGGGTCGGCCGGACCGTCTTGAAGGGGAAGGGTAACGGTTCTTACTCGGGGCGGAAATGTTCATGGGGGATACCGCCCCGTCGTCAGATTTGCACACTTCGTTGGAGGAAACAAACCCCAAAATACAACCTATGCGCGATTTCTTCGCCGGCCGGCCATATCCCGCACATATCGGCGAGAACGCGCTCACTCCTCGACCGCGTCGGGAAAGGCGGCGCGTGCCGCGGCGAGATCGATCCGCAATAGCGCGTCATAGCTTTCGGGGTCGAACGGCTCCTCGGCCGGAATCACCTCGCGGCCGAACAGCCAGGACAGGCGGCCCGCGTCGAGATTGCCGCGCTCGAACGGCTCCTCGCCGAAATGCGCCCAGAGCGCGGCCAGGAAGGCCTCGTCGGCGCGGCGGTCGGCCGGGCGGCGGTCGGCATAGCGCTCACGCCGCGCGAGCGGTGTGACACCGCGCGGATTGGCGCGCCGGATGGTGAACTGGAAATCGGTTCCGGGCAGACGCCCCGGAAATCCCCGGTGCTTCAGCATGGCGACACCTCATGAAGGCGGCCCGAAGCGGGGAGGGTTTGCCGGACGGGCCCGAAAGCCCGTCCGGCGGGAAAGTCAGTACTTGCCCGAGGAAGGCTCGGCCGTGATCGGCGCGGGCTCGACCATGACAACTTCTTCTTCCTGTTGACCGCACGCGCCGAGCGCGAGCAGGCTGAGGAGGAAAGCGGCTTTGATGCTCTGCGACATCTCTGTCTCCTGGTTGTGTTCCGGGCATGGCCGCGACCAATCGCAGACCACCGCCCCTCGTACGAGGTACGGGCTCTCGTTGAACCCGTCCAGACCCTAACGTATCGGATTCGGGAAGAATATCCATCTTCCGCAAGACCGGCGGAATGTGGCCAGCATGCATCAGAACAGCCACAGCACCCTGTGCTACCGGCAATATCTTGCGCGTTTTCAAGGTCCAGCCACTCGGGGCAGTGGTCCGGGCGTGTGTTCAGTCCGGTCATGATTCCCCTCCTACAGCGGCAGGTTGTCGTGTTTCTTCCAGGGCAGCGCTTTTCGCTTGCGCCGCAGCGCCGCGAAAGCCCGCGCCACCCGCCGCCTTGTCGATCGCGGCTGGATCACCTCGTCGATGAATCCCCGCTCGGCGGCCTTGAAAGGATTGGCGAAATTCGTTTCGTAGTCGCGGGTCCGGTCGCCGATCCTGTCGGCGTCGCCCAGATCCGAGCGATAGAGAATCTCCACCGCCCCCTTGGCGCCCATCACCGCGATCTCGGCCGTGGGCCAGGCGTAGTTGATATCGGCACCGAGATGTTTCGAGGCCATGACGTCATAGGCGCCGCCATAGGCCTTGCGGGTGATGACCGTGACCTTGGGCACCGTCGCCTCGCCATAGGCGAAGAGGAGCTTCGCGCCGTGCTTGATGACCCCGCCATACTCCTGGCTGGTCCCGGGCAGGAAGCCCGGCACGTCGACGAGCGTGAGAATCGGGATGCCGAACGCATCGCAGAACCGAACGAAGCGCGCCGCCTTGCGCGACGAATCGATGTCGAGCACGCCCGCGAGCACCATAGGCTGGTTTGCCACCACGCCCACGGTCGAGCCCTCGAGCCGGATGAAGCCGGTGATGATGTTCTTCGCGTAGTCTTCCTGGATCTCGTAGAAATCGCCCTCGTCCGCGATCTTCAGGATCAGTTCCTTCATGTCGTAGGGCGTGTTGGCGTTCTTCGGGATCAGGCTGTCCAGGCTTTCCTCCACCCGGTTCGGATCGTCGTAGAACGGCCGCACCGGCGGGATGTCGCGGTTCGACAGCGGCAGGAAATCGACGAGCCGCCGGATCTCGGAGAGCGCCTCCACGTCGTTCTCGAAGGCACCGTCGGCGACCGAGGATCTGCGGGTATGGGTCGAGGCGCCGCCCAGCTCCTCCGCCGTCACCACCTCGTTGGTCACGGTCTTCACCACATCGGGCCCGGTGACGAACATGTAGGACGAATCCTTCACCATGAAGATGAAGTCGGTCATCGCCGGCGAATAGACCGCGCCGCCCGCGCAGGGCCCCATGATGACAGAGATCTGCGGGATCACCGCCGAGGCCGCGATATTGCGCTGGAACACCTCGCCATAGGCCGCGAGCGACCCCACCCCCTCCTGGATCCGCGCCCCACCCGAGTCGTTCAGCCCGATCACCGGCGCGCCGTTCTGCAAGGCCATGTCCATGATCTTGCAGATCTTCGCGCCATGGGTCTCCGATACCGATCCGCCCAGCACGGTGAAATCCTGGCTGAACACATAGACCTGCCGGCCGTTGATCGTACCCCAGCCGGTGACGACCCCGTCGCCCGGGAATTTCTGCTCGGCCATGTCGAAATCGGTGGTCCGGTGCGTGACGAAGGTGTCGAATTCCTCGAAGGAGCCCTCGTCGAGCAGCACCTCGATCCGCTCCCGCGCCGTCAGCTTGCCCTTGGCATGCTGCGCCGCGACCCGCTTTTCGCCGCCGCCCGCCCGTGCACCCGCGCGCCGCCGCTCAAGCTCCTTCAGGATTTCGACCATGGCCGGGCTCCTTCTTCCTGGTTGGCCCGGGTGCTAGCAGTCGCCGCCCGGATCGGGAAGCGTCATTCCGCAAATTTGCATACTGTTTGCAAATATCGACTGCTAATTTGCAAACCCATAACCGGCACCGGCTATTGTGCGCGGACGGCGTCCGGACTGTGCATGCTCCTTCCCGCGATGGACAGAGCGCGCCGCGCCACCTAAACCGCAAGCATGACCGCTCCCGTGACGGTCCGCTTTCTCGACCGGACCACGCCCCCGCATATAGCCACCCTGATCCTGATGGCCGGCCTCTCGGCCCTCAGCCTCAATATCTTCATGCCCTCGCTGCCGGCGATGGCCGCCTATTTCTCGGCCGACTACCGGCTGGTGCAGCTCTCGGTGCCGATCTACCTCGCCGTCAACGCGGCGCTGCAGATCCTCATCGGCCCGATCTCCGACCGCTTCGGGCGCCGCCCGGTCCTGCTCTCTTCCGTTGCGGTATTCTGCGCGGCGACGCTCGGCTGCCTGCTGGCGCCGACGATCGAGATCTTCCTCGTCTTCCGGATGATCCAGGGCGTGATCGTCACCGGCATGGTGCTCAGCCGCGCCGTGGTGCGCGACCTGTTCCCGCAGGAGCAGGCGGCCTCGATGATCGGCTATGTGACCATGGGCATGGCCGTCGTGCCGATGATCGGCCCGGCCGTCGGCGGCTTTCTCGACGAAACGCTCGGATGGCAGTCCTCCTTCGCGCTGCTCCTCGTCCTCGGCATCGCGCTTTTCGTGCTGATCCGCCAGGATCTCGGCGAAACCGCGCTGAACCGCTCCACCAGCTTCGCCGCGCAGGTCCGGCAGTATCCGGAACTGCTCACCTCGCGCCGTTTCTGGGGCTATTGCCTCACCGCCGCCTTCTCGGCGGGCGCCTTCTTCGCCTATCTCGGCGGCGCGCCCTATGTTGGGACAGAGGTGTTCGGCCTGTCCTCGTCGGAGCTCGGCCTGCTCTTCGGCGCGCCGGCGGTGGGCTACATGATCGGCAACGGCATCTCGGGCGCCTGCTCGGCGCGGTTCGGCATCAATTCCATGATCCTCTGGGGCGCGGTGCTGGCGGCCACGGGAACCGGCATCTCGCTCGGGCTTCACCTTCTGGGGTTCCGCACGGCGGTCGGCTTCTTCGGCTTCATGACCTTCGTCGGCTTCGGCAACGGGATGGTGCTGCCCAACGCCACCGCCGGGATGCTCAGCGTCCGGCCGCATCTCGCCGGCACCGCCTCCGGGCTCGGCGGCGCGATGATGATCGGCGGCGGCGCGGCGCTCTCGGCGCTCTCGGGCGCGGTGCTTTCGCCCGGCACCGGCGCGGCGCCGCTCCTGTGGATCATGTTCCTCTCGAGCCTCCTCGGCGCCGCGGCCATCGCCTACGTGATCCGGCGCGAGGCGGGCATCCGCCGCACCTGACCCCTTGGCGGCGGGCTTTGCAAAGGCTATCCACGACTTTGCAAAGGAGGGCGCCATGGCGACGCAGAAACTCTATGCCGGCGCGGCCCTGCGCGAGACGCGCACGCGCCTGGCCCTGACCCAGAAGGAGTTCGCCGGAAAGCTCGGTGTGTCGCTCCCCTATCTGAACCAGATGGAGAACAACAACCGGCCGGTCTCGACAACGGTCGTCCTGGCCCTCGCCTCGGAATTCGGCTTCGACGTGACCGAGCTCTCGGCCAGTGATTCCGAGCGCCTCGTCTCCGACATGCGCGAGGCGCTGGCCGATCCGCTTTTCGCCGAGGCGGAACCGCCGATCGCCGATCTCCGCCTCGCCGCCGCCAACGCCCCCGCCCTCGCCCGCGCCTTCCTCGCGCTGCACCGCGCCTACCGGCAGACCCATGAGCGCCTCGCCTCGCTCGACGAGGCGCTCGGCCGCGAGGACCGGGGCGCGGTCTCCTCGCCCTGGGAAGAGGTGCGCGACTTCTTCCACTATTGCGACAACTACATCGACGCCGTGGACCGCGCCGCCGAACGCTTCGCCTCCGCCGCGGGCGGGCCGATGGCGGCGGCGCAGGCGGCGCTCGACCGGCTCGGCATCGCGCTCCGCAGCGCCGAGAACGGCGACCTCCGGGGCTACGACGCCGGGGCGCGTACCCTGACCGTGTCTTCCACCGCCGACGCCGCCACGCGGGGCTTCCAGATCCTGCACCAGGTTGCGCTCCTGACCCGAGCCGACCTGATCGAGGCCACGCTCGACCTCGCCCGCTTCCAGACCCCCGAGGCCCGCGCCATCGCCCGGATCGGCCTCGCCAACTATTTCGCCGGCGCGGCGCTCCTGCCCTACACCGCCTTCCTCGAGGCGGCGCGCGAGACCCGCCACGACCTCGAGGCGCTGAGCCTCCGCTTCGGCGCCTCGATGGAGCAGGTCGCGCACCGGCTCTCGACGCTGCAACGCCCCGGCGCCAAGGGCGTGCCGTTCTTCTTCGTCCGCGTCGATCAGGCCGGCACGATCACCAAGCGCCACTCCGCCACGCGGCTGCAATTCGCCCGCTTCGGCGGCGCCTGCCCCCTGTGGAACGTCCACCGCGCCTTCGAGACCCCGGGCCGCTTCCTGCGCCAGCTCGCCGAAACCCCCGACGGGGTGCGCTATCTCTGCCTCGCCCGCGACGTCTCGAAACCCGGCGGTTCGTTCCGCGCGCCCGTGCGCCGCTACGCGATCGGCCTCGGCTGCGAGATCGCCCATGCCGAGGCGCTGGTCTATGCCGACGATCTCGATACCGGCAACGCCGCGGCTTTCGAGCCGATCGGCATCTCCTGCCGGATCTGCGAGCGCGCCGATTGCCACCAGCGTTCGGTCCCGCCGCTGGAACGCCGCCTCACGGTCGACCCCGACCGCCGGGGCGTGCTGCCCTACAAGGTCTCGGGCTAGCTCAATTGCCGCCGGTGAGTATCGCGTAGAGCTGGTCCTTCAGCGCCATCCGCCGCTTGCGCAGGAGGTTCACGCCACCGTCGCCCATCGGCTCCACATCGCTCTCGGCGCGGTGGACCTGACGGTTGATCGCGTGGTACTCGTCCACCAGACGCGCGAAATGCGCGTTCGTCATCTTCAGCGTCTCGATCCGGAGCGCGTGCTCGGGAAAGTCCGCGGCCAGCTCGTGCGGCGTATGGGTCATCAAGGCTCCCTTTCCATCTTGGGAAACCAGTAACCCGGACGCCGCAGCGCACCTTGATCCGTGTCAAACCCCGGATCAGGGCAGCTCGCGCTTCGCGGTGACCTCGATCTCGATCTTCATCGCCGGGTCGATCAGCCCCGCCTCGATCATCGTCGCCGCCGGCGGATGCGCACCGAACACCTCGGCCAGGAGCGGCCAGCAGGGCTCGAAATCGCGCCGGTCGGGCAGGATGTAGCGCACCCGCACCACGTCGCGGAACGTGGCCCCGGCCTCCTCGAGCGCCCGCTCGATGATCAAGAGGGCCAGCCGGCACTGGTCGCGCACATCCTCGGGCACCTGCATGGTCGCGGGATCGGTGCCGGTGGTGCCCGCCACATGGATCCAGCCATCATCGGTCGCGACCGCGCGGCAATAGCCGATCCTCGGCTCGTAAGCCGACCCGGACGACAGGCGACGATGCGTGCTCATGGTGGATCTCCCCGTTCCGCGCATCCGGCGGCGCTTGCCTGCGCGCCACGCGCCACTATGCTGCCCCCATAACCGAGGTCAGGAGAGCATTCCATGGAGCATCGCCCGTCAGAAACACGGGAGGCCCACGCCGTCCCGGCCGACTGGTTCACCGGCGAGGTCCGCCTCGCCCCGGTGATCGAGGCACCCGACCCGGCTCGGCTCCGCGCCTCGGTGGTCACGTTCCAGCCCGGCGCGCGCACCAACTGGCACACCCATCCGCTCGGCCAGACGCTCTACGTGATTTCCGGCAAGGGCCGCGCCCAGAGCGAGGGCGGCCCGATCGTCGAATTCGGCCCCGGCGACGTGTTGTGGTTCGCCCCAGGCGAGCGGCACTGGCACGGCGCCGCGCCCGACAGCGAAATGACCCATGTGGCCATGCAGGAAGCCCAGAACGGCAGCCATATCGACTGGGCGGAACCGGTCACCGACGCGCAGTACTCGGGCCGCTGAGACGGCCCCGGACGGTCAGTCGAAGGCCTCGGCCACGTCGTACATGACCGGCTCGAAGCTTCGGCAGAGCGCCCCTATCCGCCGATTCCGCTCGCGCATCTCCCCGGTCCGGAGCATCGCGAGGAAATCCTCCCGCCGCCGCCATTGCGAATAACTGGCGATCCGCGTCTGCGCGTCGTTCACATGGAGCGCCGCCGAGACGAAACCGGGCTGCTTCGAGATGAACGCCACATAGGCCTCCCGGAGTTCGTCCAGCAGGTCCTGGCAGGTTCCGGGCGACATCTCGAACGTGGTGATGACGGTCTGCTGGTCGCCGCCTTTGGTGATCTGGGGCATGGGCTCCTCCTTCTCGCGCGCCCACTCTGCCACGGCCCGGAGCGGAACGCAGCAACCGAAAGGCCTATCTCACCACATGCACCGCGCAAGGCGCGTGGCGCACCACATGCGCGGCGGTCGATCCGAGGAAATAATCGGCAAGCCCGGGCCGGTGCGAGGCCACAACGATGCAGTCGATACCGTGCTCGGCGGCATATTCGTTGATCGTCCGCGCCGCGTGCCCCGTCACCACCACGGGCACCATCGTGTCGCCGACAAGCTCCCGGAGATGCGCCTCGGCGGCTTCCCGCGCCCTCTCGATGAGCCCGGCCGGAAGTTCGGCCGCCACATGGCCCGGCACCGTCTCGACCACCGTGAGCGCGGTGAGCTTCGCGTCCGGATCGGCCAGGAACCTTGCCGCCGCCATCGCTTCGCGCGTGGTTCCGCCATGATCGCCGGCAATCGGTATGAGGATGTTCTTGTACATGCCGTCCTCCATTCTTCCGCGCGCCATGTTCGCATGTCGTGCAGGCGCCGCCCTTGACCTGGATCAGCGCGACCGGCGCGGCGATCGCGCCGGCGGCAAGCTGTCAGGAGCCGACGCCCAGCTCGGCCAACGGTTCCGCCGGGCTCTCCCCGTGCCAGTCGCCGCGCGGCATTCCCGCCTTGCCGGCGCCGAACTGGCCCCGGCGGGTACGAAACGGGCATTTCTTCCCGGACAACCCGCGCGCGCTGTGGAACATGTCGGCGACGCCGGTGTCGCGCCCCGCCTTGGCCAATCCGGGGAACTGGCCTGCGTCTACCGCCCGTAGGCGGCAAGAAACACCTGCACCGCACTGGCCACCGTCTTCTCGACCAGCGCCGCATCCGGCGGCTCCGCGAGATGCGCGAAGAGCCGGCGGCGCCAGAGCCCGGCGGTGGCGAGCACCGCGAACTGGTGCGCGGCAAGCCCGGTGTCGGGGATCGCGAGGCGGCCCGCTTCCACTTCCCGGTCGAGAAACTCCCGCAGCTTCCGCCAGCCCTTCTGGCCGCCGCCCTCGTAGAATTTCGCGCCCAGTTCCGGCATCTTCGCCGAGGTGCCGATCAGTACCTGGACCCAGCGCACCACCTCATCGGAACACAGCAGCGTGACCAACCGGCGCGCATAGCGGGTGAGCCGTTCATCGGTCGGCTCGGGCCCTTCGAGCAGCGCGATGACATCGCCGAGGAGAACCTCGCGCTCGCGCTCGACCATCGCCCCGAAGAGGTCTTCCTTGCTGGAAAAATAGACATAGACCGTGCCCTTCGACACCCCGGCCTCGCGGGTGATGTCGTTCATGCTCGCCCCGTCGAACCCGGTCCGGGAGAACACCCGTTTCGCGCCATCGAGGATCTGCGTGCGCTTGGAGGGATCCTCTCCGGCGGCGTGGCGTCCGCCGCCATCCGCGGGCTCTCCTGCCTTCTTCCTGAGCGCCATCGGCCAGCTCCCAAAATATTTTCATACCGAACGGTTCATTTCGACTTGCTTTCAGCGCACCTCCGCCCTAAGTGGAAGCGCAGATCGAACCGCTCGGTTCGATTACATGTTTCGAGGACGCCGCGATGTCAAGACAGGACAAGTTCACCCCCGACGCGACCCACAAGGTGAAGATCGAGCCCGATCTGCCCGAAACCGGAGCGCCCGACGCCGGGTCGCCGAAATCCGGCGGCGCGGCGAAGCGGCGGATCCTGCTCGGTGCGGCGGGCGTCCTCGCGCTGGCGGCGGCCGGATACCAGGGGCACGAATACTGGACCACCGGGCGTTTCATGGTCGAGACCGACGACGCCTATGTCCAGGCCGGCATCACCGAGATTTCCCCGCGTATTCAGGGCTATGTCGCCGAAGCGCCGGTCCGGGAGAACGCCCATGTGAAGAAGGGCGAGGTGATCCTGCGGCTCGAGGATGGCGATTATCGCAACGCGCTCGAGACCGCGAAGAGCCGGGTCGTCACGATGGCGGACACGCTGGCGCGGATCGACGCGCAGATCGCGGCCGCCCGCGCGGCGGTGACCCAGGCCGGCGCCCAGAAGGACGCCGCCGAGGCCGCGCTGAGAATCGCGCAGCGGACCGCCGACAGGATGCAGCAGCTCGCGGACGGCAACGTGGTCTCGCAGGCCGCGCTCGATTCCGCCGCCGAGGGGCTCGACACCGCCCGCGCCAGGCTCACCGAAGCGCAGGCCGGGGTGGCGAGCGCCGAGGCAAATGTCGCGGTGCTTCAGGCGCAGCGCGCCGAGGCGGCGGGCCAGAAGCGCGAACTCGAGCTCGCCGCCGACCAGGCGCAGCGGAACCTCGACAAGACGGTGCTGCGCGCGCCCGCCGACGGGATCCTCGCCAATACCGCCTTCGAACTGGGCGACCTCGTCTCGCCCGGGGCGCGGCTTGCGGCACTGGTGCCCGATGGCAGCCTCTATGTGGAGGCGAACTACAAGGAAACCGAGCTGGCCGAGATCGCACCGGGCGCGTCGGTCAACGTCACCATCGACGCGATCCCCGGCCGGACCTTCCACGGGGTCGTCGCCTCGACCGCGCCGGCGACAGGATCGGTCTTCTCGCTCCTGCCCGCCGACAACGCCACCGGCAACTTCACCAAGATCGTGCAGCGGGTGCCGGTCCGGATCGATCTCACCGATGCCGATGCGGCGGAGGGAAGGCTCCGCGCGGGCCTGAGCGCCGTGGTCTCGGTCGATACCCGCGCCGTGCCCGAAGCCCCGATCCGGACCGCCGCAGCCGGGAACTGATGCCGTGGGCGACGACGCGACAGAGCTGACGCCCCGGCGTATCCTCGCCTTCCTCGTGATGGTGTTCGGGATGTTCATGGCGATTCTCGACATCCAGATCGTCTCGGCGTCCCTCTCCGACATCCAGGCCGGGCTCTCCGCGGGGCCGGACGAGATCTCCTGGGTGCAGACCTCCTATCTGATCGCCGAAGTTATCATGATTCCGCTCTCGGGCTTCCTCGGTCGGGTGCTTTCCACCCGGATCATGTTCGGCCTTTCGGCGGCGGGCTTCACCGCGGCGAGCTTCCTCTGCGCGACGGCGACGAATATCGACCAGATGATCGTCTACCGCGCGCTCCAGGGCTTCATCGGCGGCGGCATGATCCCCTCGGTCTTCGCCGCGGCCTTCACCATCTTCCCGCCCTCGAAACGCGCCATCGTCTCGCCGATCATCGGCCTCGTGGCGACGCTCGCCCCCACCGTCGGCCCCACCGTGGGCGGCTACCTGAGCCACACAATGTCCTGGCACTGGCTCTTCCTCGTGAACGTGATCCCCGGCATCCTCGTGGCGCTCGGCGCCTTCGCACTGATCGATTTCGACAAGCCCGACCGGGCGCTCGCCCGCCGCTTCGACTGGTGGGGGCTCCTCGCCATGGCCGCCTTCCTCGGCTGCATGGAATACACGCTCGAAGAGGGGCCCGGGAACGACTGGTTCGCCGACGAGGCCGTGCTGGCCACCGCCATCGTGATGACCCTGGGTGGCATCGCCTTCTTCTGGCGCGCCCTGAGCCGCGACGAGCCGATCGTCGACCTCTCCGCCTTCCGCAACGCCAATTTCGCGATCGGCTCGCTGTTCTCCTTCTTGATGGGCACCGGCCTCTACGGGCTCACCTATCTCTACCCGCTCTATCTCGGGCGGGTGCGCGGCTATGACAGCCTGATGATCGGCGAGACGGTCTTCGTCAGTGGCCTCGCGATGTTCCTGACCGCGCCGGTCGCCGGGATCCTGTCGCGCAAGATGGACCTCAGGGTGATGCTGATGATCGGCTTTGTCGGTTTCGGCGCCAGCACCTGGATGCTCACCGGCCTGACCCCCGACTGGGATTTCCGGGAGCTCCTCCTGCCGCAGATCCTGCGCGGGGTGTCGCTGATGATCTGCATGGTGCCGATCAACAACCTGGCGCTCGGCACGCTCTCGCCAGTGCAGGTCAAGAGTGCCTCGGGGGTCTTCAACCTGACGCGCAACCTCGGCGGCGCGGTGGGTCTTGCCGTCATCAACACGCTCCTCACCGATCGCGGCACGCTGCATTACGAGCGGCTGGCCGAGCGCGTGAGCTGGAGCAATTCCGAGGCCCTGCGGCAGCTCAACATGATGGCGCAGAACCTGGCGGGCCGCGGGCTCGACGGCCAACGCGGCGCCATCGCGCAGATGGTCGGCCGGGTGCGCGAGCAGGCGACCGTGATGTCCTTCATCGACGTCTTCACGATCATCGCCGCGCTTTTTGGCACGCTGGCCCTCACCGCGCTGATGATGCGCAAGCCGGCGGACGGACCGGCCCCGGCCGGACACTGACCATCGCGACCAAGTGAACGGCCCGGCGCGCGCGCACGCTTGCGTTGTGGGCCGGGTCTGCCTAACCTTCCCCGCAAGTGATTTACCCGTTTCCGGCGCTTGCGCCGTTATTTGAAGCGCCATTTTACAATGAAGAACGCGATCGAAAGACGCATTCAGAAAATCGACGAACTCTGGGACACCATCGCCAGAGAAGATGGCGTTCGACTGATCCGCTGGATGCCCGCCCCGAGCGACCTGCAACTCGTCGAGGTGCATCTGCGCCTGCAGATCGAGGATACCGGCAGCACTCCCGACCTTTTCCTGAAGCTCGACACCCCCTTCGCCGGGGCCGACACCGCCGCCGGCGCACTCGCCGACGCCATCGTGCGGGCCTGCGAGGAGGCGCGCGACGAGACCGAGAGCATGGGCTTCTCCCGTGCCTGGGAATGGACGGCGCGCGATCGGGCGCTCGCCGGCGGGCCGCGCTTTCTCGCCGCCTGCCGCTCGGTGATCCATGCCTATGGCGAACGCTTCCGGCTCCTCGTCCTCTGGCTCGCCCCCTCCGAAGTCCCGGACCCCGCCGCCTGGGCGAAATTCCTCGCCCGCATGGCCGCGGCCGACCTGCCGCCGCGCCTGCGCATCGTCGTCCTGGACAACGCCGACGCGCCGCTCCTCGCCGGGCTCGACGACAGCCTCCCCGGCGTCCGCGTGGTGGAACCCGCGCTCGACATGAACGCCGCGATGGAGGAACTCGTCCGAAGCGAGGGCAATCCCGGCCCCGGCAAGGATTTCCGCATCGCCTTCGTCGGGATCGGCACCGCCGCGAGCCGCGGAAACATGAGCGCCGCGCGGCGCTCGGCCCGGACCGCGCGGGCGGTTGCGCAGAAGGAGGGCTGGACCGATCAGGAGATCGCCGCCTATCTCGCCTTCGCCAGCGCACTGGTCGGCGCCAAGCGGTTCCGCGACGCCGCAAAGGTCTGCACCGAGGCCTTCGCCCTCGCCGAAAGCCCGCGCGGTTCCAGCCACCCGATGGTGCCCACGCTCAAACCGATCATCCGCCTGACCGAAGGCGCCGCGCTCGTGGCCGCGGAGGCCCATGAGGAGGCCGCCGAGGCGTTCCGCGCCGCCGGCGAACTGGCCGAGGAGATCGAGGACCCGCTGAAGGCGCTCGAGGCCTGGCGCATGGCCGGCTATTGCCACGAATGCGAGGGCCGGAAATCGCCCGCCTGGCGCGCCTGCTCCCGCGCCCTCGCGGCGGGCGAGGCGCTTCCGCCCGGTCAGCGCGCGGCCACCACCCTGCCCTTCGTCGGCGAGGCGATGCTCCGCCTCCTCGCCGGCCACCAGAACGAGGCGCGCGAGAAACAGACGGTCCATGCGCGCATGATCGCGCTCCTCGGCGCGGCCTGGGATCCGGAGGGCGCTGCCGCCGCGCGCAGCGCATGAGCCTCGCCGCGACCCATTTCGACCCGGTGGTCGGCGTCGACATCCACATGATCCAGCCGCCCGGCCCGGTGCCGCCGGTGCCGATGATCCATCCTTTCGTCGGCATCGTGTTCGACCCGACCGACTATCTGCCGCTCATCGGTTCCACGGTGAAGGTGAACGGCATCCACCGCGCGATCGCCGGCACCGCCGGCAAGGCCGTGCCGGCCCATATCCCGATCGGCGGCGTCTTCGTGCCGCCCCTGCCCGGCAACGAATGCGAGAACTTCATGGGCAGCGCCACGGTCTCGCTCGACGGCGACGCGGCGGCCTATATGGGCCTGCCCTGCCTCTCCTGCCAGAGCGTCGGGATGCCGCCGCCGCCCCGGATGCGCAGCTCCAAGATCCGCTCCCTGCTCGCGCCCACCAGCGTGGTGCTGCCGATCTCCAAGGGCGCGCCGGTGATGATCGGCGGCCCGCCCACCATCTCGCTCATGAACATCGCCATGAGCCTCGGCATGGCGGGCCTGGGCCGCGCTCTGAAACGCCTCGGCGGCACCCGCGCGGTCCGGGGCGCGATGGACGCCTTCCGCGATGCGCGCCGGGCCGTGTTCCGCAACCTCGATCCGGGCTTCCTGAAATGCACGATCCTGCGCGCCGAACCGGTCGATTCCGTCACCGGCGAGTTGGTGGTGGACCAGCTCGACTTCGAGCTCCCCGGCCGGATCCCGCTCCAATGGGCCCGCAGCTACCGTTCGGGCCGCACCCGCGCCGGCCATTGCGGCCTCGGCTGGGAGACCCCGGCCGATGCGCGGCTGGAACTGCAACCAGACGGCTCGGTCCTGTTCCATGACGGTGCCGGCGTCGCCACCTGGTTCGAGCGCCTGCCCCGCGACGGCCCGGTCTCGGCCCCTACCAATGGCGCGCTCCTGTCGCGGGTCGAGGGCCACCTGGCGCTCAAGCGCAAGGGCGGGCTCACCTATTACTTCCCGGTCCGCGCCAGCCGCCGGGTGAGCCACGAGATCGAGGTCTCGTCGCTCACCGACGCGCATGGCAACTCGTGGAGCTTCACCCGCGACGAGCGCGGCCTCGCCTGGATCGTCGAGAACACCGGCCGCCGGATCCGCGTCGAGAGCCGCGACGGCCGCCTTCGCCGGCTGGTGCTGGAACCGCCCGACGGCGCGCCCGAGATTCCGCTGATCGAATACGGCTACGACGGGAACGGCGCCCTCGTCTCGGTCAAGGACGCGCTCGGCCATCCCTACCGCTTCGTCTACCGCGACGGTGTCATGGTCCGGCACACCGACCGGAACGGCCTCAGCTTCCACTACGAGTACGACCGCTTCGCCCCCGATGGCCGGGTCCTGCACACCTGGGGCGATGGCGGGCTCTACGACTACCGCTTCGACTACGATCCCGAGGCGCGCTGGACCGAGGTGACCGATTCCCTCGGGCACAAATCCACCGTCGAATACGACGAGCGGTTCCAGATCACCAAGGAGATCGACCCCACCGGCGGCACCACCAATTTCGTCTACGACGAGGCCGGCCGCACCGTGGAGGTGGTCGATCCGGCCGGCCGCGCCACGCTCTACGATTACGACCCCGACGGCAATCTCGCCACGCTGACCCGCCCCGACGGCGCGCTTCTGACCACGGAGTATGACGGCGACGGGAGGCCCGTCCTGCAGATGGACGCGAACGGCCATGCCTGGCGGCTTGCCTGGGACGCCGCCGGCGCGCTCAAGTCCCGGGTCTCGCCTCGCGGCGGGACTTGGCGCTATGCCCACGACCCGGCGGGCGACCTCGTCCTCATCGCCGACCCGAACGGTGGCGAAACCCGGCTTGCCCATGACCGGCTGGGCCAGATCAAGCGGATCGAGGACCCGGTCGGCAATGTGCAGAGTTTCGAGTTCGACGCGCTCGGCAAGATTTCCCTCCACCGCGACGGCGCCGGCTTCGAAACCCGCTACGAGCACGATCTCAAGGGCCGGCTCCTGTCGGTCCGCTCGCCTTCGGGAGCGACCACGCTTTATGCCTACGACCCGAACGACAACATCGTCTCGGTGACCGACGCCAACGGCCATGAGACCCGCTTCGTCTATTTCGGCCTGGGAGAGGTCGCCGAGCGGCACCAGCCCGACGGCACGGTGGTGAGCTACGAATACGATACCGAGGAGCGCCTGATCACGGTGATCAACGAGGCCGGCGAACGCTATCGCCTGATCCGCGACGAGCTGGGCCGCGTCACCAAGGAGATCGACTACTGGGGCAACCCGAAGCAATACAAGTACGACCGCGCCGGCAACGTGGTGGCCACAAAGGACGCGCTCGACCGGATCGTCTGGTTCGAGCACGACGACCTCGGCCGTCTCGTGAAACGCCGCTTCCAGGACGGCTCCGAAGAGACCTTCGCCTACGACGCCAACGGCAACCTCACCGAGGCGATCAACGACACCATCGACGTTACCCGCGCCTATGACGAGGACGGCAACCTCGTGCGCGAAACCCAGGGCGACTTCGCGCTCGACCACAGCTACGACCTCCTCGGCAACCGCACCCGGCGCCTCTCCAGCCTCGGCCACGCGGTCGACTACGCCTACGACAAGGCCGGCCACGCCCGCGAGATCCGCCTCGGCGGCGAAGTGCTTGCCCGGATGAACTACGACAAGCGCGGGCTGGTCACCCACGAAGAGCTCGGCCCGAACCTGCAACGGGGATATGAATACAGTCCCGACGGCATGATCGCCCGCCACCACATTCTGAAAGCCGGAACGCCACTGGTTGAGCGCTTCTACACCCGCGACCAAATCGGCAATGTCCTGAAGCGCGAAACCCAGCGGGGATCCGAGCGGAACTCCGTGCAATACGCATACGACCCGATGCAGAGAATAGTCGCGAGCCGGGACAGCGAAGGGACGTCAGAGACCTATGCGTACACGCCGAACGGGGACCTTCTGAGGCGCGATGACCAGTCCGGCGACCCGCGCCGCTGCAACTACAACGGCATTTCCTACCGGTTCGACACGGCCGGAAATCTCGTGCGTCGGAGGAAACCATCCGGGGAGGCCGTTTTCGAATGGGACGCGATGAACCGGCTGGTTTCGGCGGTCAACGAAAACGGTGATACAGTGGAGTTCGGATACGATGCTCTCTCGCGTCGTATGACCAAGACAGTAAAGAATGAAAAGAGAACCTTCTATTGGGAACTCGACGCGTCAATTGGAGACTGCGATCAAACGAACGCGCGCGCAATTCTCAATCGCCCCTTCACGTTTATCCCGCTGGCGCAAGCAGGCGACGAAACCAGTTTCCTGGATGTGGACGCAATCGGATTGGTTCTTGGTGCGTTTTCTCTTGATGGTGCCGATTGCACCAATTGGGATACCGATCATTTTGGCATACCCGATGGGCAGACTTCCTTTGCCTATCAAGGGCAAACGCGTGATGTGGAAATTGGCCTTCACTACAACCGGTTCCGTTACTTCGCACCCGAACTTCAGCAGTTTGTCAGCAAGGACCCGCTGGGGCTGAGTTGCGGTCCGAATCTGTACATGTACGCACCGAACCCGTGGTCCTGGATCGATCCTCTCGGTCTGGCGTGCACATTCAACCAATGGATCAACCGTGCAGGGCAGGATCTGGATGTTTTCGTTTACGTCGGTAGAAACAATGCGAACCAGATAGTTTACGTGGGGATTACCAACGACTTGGGACGCCGGGCATTGCAGCACGCCGATCGCGACTTCTACATGCAGGCCATTGGTCCAGCGATGCCGAGGCAGACAGCCCGCGCGGTCGAACAGGCACTGATCGAAAAGTTCGGCATGGCGTCGCGCGGCACCGGTGTCTTGCAAAACCTGCGTAACGAAGTATCACCCAACAGGGCTATCCACAGCGATGTCGTGGCGCACGGAAACGACTGGTTGGCCAATAACGCGATTATGCCCTGGTAGATGAACATGACCTTCAAGAAGCAAGAAATGTCCCGAGCGCGACCGAAGCGCGGAGACCTTTTCTATGCCGAACTTTCGGATGGCAGGATCATCGTTGGGCTGGTTGTGGAGAACGAAGCGAAAGTTCCGTTGATTCCCGCAAAACTCAATCTTGTCTATTTTGCCGCGAAAGTGTACGACGACCTTGCCCGGTTCGAAGAGCGGGATTTTGCGCAGCTTCTGATAGAACCGGTAATAACGAACAATCAATTGTGGCTGAAGGGATTTGTTACGACCTTTGCCAAAGGCTTTCCTGTCGACAAGTTCAAGCGGGCCCGGCATGCATTTACGTTTCCCAACGGGCACTTCGATGAATTTGCGGCTCCGGTCGGCAAGTGCGACGTTTCATTCCAGGGAGGCGTGGCGAGTCCCGTGCTGATCGAAAGGCGGGTGACCGAGGCGATCTCGAGCCTTAATTCAACTTCACCATAGGCCCCGCCACCGTCACCCCGCTCGCGTCGAGCTTGATCGAACTCGGCCCCGAGACCAGTTCGATCGAGGTTGCGCCGGTGATCTTCACCGTGGTCCCGGTCACCTCGATCTCCGCCTCGCCGATCATCGTCTTCGACTTCCCCGTCACCGTTGTTGTGGTCGAGACCACCTCGGCCTCGTTGTCGGCATTGATCGAGGCCTTGGGCGTCGTGACCTCGTAGCTTTCCGAGGCCTTCACCGTGCGCTTGCCGGTCACGTCGAGCCCGTCGCCGCCGCCCTCGATCGTCTCGGTCCGGCCCGCGGCGATCTTCACGGTGCTCTTGCCCGCCTTCACGGTGAAGCTGTGGTTGCCCGCATCCACTTCCTCGGTCAGGTCCTGCTTCACCTTCTGCACCATGCTGCCTGGCGCGCCCTTCTCGAAGCCCACCGAGATGTTGGCGTCGTTCTTCACGGTCAGCGCGTAATCCCGCTCGGCGGTGACGTTCAGCGCCTCGCGGTCCTTGCCGTCCTCCATCTGGATCTCGTTGGCGCCGCGCCCGCCGGGCGAGGAGTTCGACTTCAGCCCCGAGAGCGTCGCCCCGCCCGGAAGCGGATAGGGCGGCTGATTGCGCTCGTTGAACAGCATCCCCGTGACGATCGGCCGGTCCGGGTCGCCCTCCTCGAACTGCACCACCACCTCCTGGCCGATCCGGGGCACCGCGACCGAGCCCCAGCCCTGCCCGGCCCAGGGCGTCGAAACCCGGATCCAGCAGGAGGAATTCTCGTCGTGCTGGCCGCGCCGGTCCCAGTGGAACTGGAGCTTCACCCGTCCGTAGCGGTCGGTATAGATCTCCTCGCCGGCGGGCCCCGTGACCACCGCGGTCTGGATCCCGGAGATGCGCGACCGGGGCGTCGCCATCAGCGGCCGGAAAGGCACCTCGCGACGCGGGATCGCGGTCAGGCTGCAGCGATAGGGCCCCTCCTCGGCGCCGGCCGCGAGCGGCGCCTTCTCGCCCACGATGTGATGGGTGAGCCCGGTGATGAAATACTCCCGGTTCAGCACCGGATCGGGATGCTGGGTCAGCTCGAAGGTATGGGCGAGGCGCAGCTCGTCCACATTGGTCCGGCCGGTGCAGACATCCTCCCCGGCCGAGCGGGCATCGGCGCGGGTCCGGGTCAGCCGCTCGCCGTCCTCGACCTCGCGATAGCCGCCCGGATAGCGGAACTCCTCCGCCGCGTCCTCGCCATGCACCGCCGGCACCGCGCGCTCGGTGAAGAGGTTCGCGCCGACCTTGGTGAAATCGTAATCTGTCTGCGCGATCCGGCGGGCCACGAACTCCCGGCGCGGGCCGAAGCCCAGCATCCGCGGCATGTCGCCGAGATCGCCCTCGCGCGAATCGTCGAACACGATCTCGCCTGCCTCGGGCACCACCGGCGCCCGGCTCTCCCCGTCCCAGACGAGGAGCGTCTCCTCGGCCTCCTCCTGGCGGAACAGGAAAAACAGCCCGTGCTCCTCGAAGAGCCGCGAGAGGTAGGCGAGCGCACTCTCCCGGTACTGCACGGTGAATCCGAGCGCCGGGCAGCTCGTGCTCAGCTCGTCCTTCAGCCCGCCGCCGCAGATCTCACCCGCCAGGGTCTTGGCTATTTCTATGCAGCTCAGTTCCTGAAAGATCCGGCAATCGCTGGCCTCGCCGAGGAGCCATTGCCGCGGCCTGAGCACGAGCGAGAACAGCGTCCCGCCATCCTCCGGCACCCGCCGCTCCGCCGCCACGCAGGTGCCGTGGAACCAGCGCCGGCCGCTCCGCGTGGGCATGTCGATCAGAAAGCGCTTGCCGACGAAGAACTCCTCCGAGGGTGCCGTCTCGACCAGCACATCGGCGCGAATCGTGTAGAGCTCCATCAGCGCTTCCCGGATCTCCGCCCGGATCAGCGTCAGGTCCAGATCGCTGTCGGGGCAGGAAATCTGCGCTCCGCGCGCGGCGAAAATGCCATCCATCGGCCATCCCCAAAATCGTTAGGTTGCAAATCGGTCGTCGAAAATCGTCCGGCCCATGGCCGCCCGTCATTCTACCATGGCTTTCTCTCGCGTTCTTCACAACTTCTCGCCCGGGCTTAACAATCCCCGCCGGGAGCACTAGAACACCGCTCGTGACGGGCGAGCTTCATATCGTCGGCGGCGGCATGGCCGGATCCGAGGCAGCCTGGCAGGCGGCCCGGGCGGGCCTGCGCGTGGTGATCCACGAGATGCGGCCCCATGTCGGCACCTTCGCGCACAGGACCGGCAACCTCGCCGAAATGGTCTGCTCGAACTCGTTCCGCTCCGACGATGACGAGCAGAACGCGGTGGGCCTCCTCCATTGGGAGATGCGCGCGGCGGGCGGACTCGTCATGGCGATGGCCGACCGGCACAAGCTGCCTGCGGGCGGCGCGCTGGCCGTGGATCGCGATCCCTTCTCCGAAGCGGTGACCGAGGCGCTCCGCAGCCACCCCAATGTCCGCGTCAGCCACGAGGAGGTCACCGACCTCCCCAGCGAGGGAAACTGGATCTTCGCCACCGGCCCGCTCACCTCGCCCGCGCTGGCCGAGGCGATCAGCGCCGCCACCGGCACCGGCCAGCTCGCCTTCTTCGACGCCATCGCCCCCATCGTCTATGCCGAGACGGTCGACATGGGCATCGCCTGGCGCCAGTCGCGCTACGACAAGGGCGAAACCCAGGAAGAACGCACCGCCTATCTCAACTGCCCGATGGACAAGGGCCAGTACGAGGCCTTCATCGACGCGCTTCTCGCCGCCGACAAGACCGAGTTCCACGAGGGCGAGACCGCCACTTATTTCGACGGCTGCCTGCCGATCGAGGTGATGGCCGAACGCGGGCGCGAGACCCTGCGCTTCGGCCCGATGAAGCCCATCGGCCTCACCAACCCGCATGCACCGGGCCAGAAACCCTATGCCGTCGTCCAGCTCCGCCGCGACAACAAGCTCGGCACGCTTTACAACATCGTCGGCTTCCAGACCAAGATGAAGTACGGCGCGCAAACCGAAGTATTCCGAATGATTCCGGGCCTCCAGGATGCCTCCTTCGCGCGGCTCGGCGGCATCCACCGCAACACCTTCCTGCACTCGCCCGTGCTGCTGGACGCCGAAATGCGGCTGAAGGCCCGTCCCAATATCCGCTTCGCCGGACAGATCACCGGAGTCGAGGGCTATGTGGAATCCGCCGCCATGGGCCTCCTCGCCGGCCGCCTCGCCGCGGCCGAACTCACCGGCGCCGTGCTGCCCCCGGTGCCCGACACCACAGCCACCGGCGCGCTCGTCACCCACATCACGGGCGGCGCCGAGGCGAAGACCTTCCAGCCGATGAACGTCAATTTCGGCCTGTTCCCGCCCGTCGACGCCAAGGGCGGCCGCCGTGGCCGCAAGGACCGCTACAAGGCCTATACCGACCGCGCGAAAGCCGACTGGCAGGGCTGGCTCGCCGTGGCCCCCGCAGCCGCCGAAGCCCCCGCCTGAAACCCCGGCACGCCGCGTGCCCCGGGCTTGACCCGGGGCCTCCCGGCCGGCTTCTCTTGGCTTCCCGGAACCCGCTCGAGATACTGTGAGAACCCGCTTCGCCCCCTCGCCCACCGGCCCGCTGCATCTCGGCCATGCCTATTCGGCGATCCTCGCGCACGACATGGCGCGCGCGGCCGGGGGAACGTTCCTGCTCCGCATGGAGGATACCGACCTCGAGCGCAGCAAGCCCGAATGGGATGCCCTGATCCAGGACGACCTTGCCTGGCTCGGCCTCTCCTGGGACGGGGCCGTCCACCGCCAGTCCGACCACATCCCGTCCTATAACGCCCGGCTCGACACACTCGCCGGGCTCGGCCTGCTCTACCCCTGTTCCTGCAGCCGTGGCGATATCCGCGCGGCCCTCTCCGCCCCGCAGGAAGGCGCCGCCCACAATGTCTATCCAGGCACCTGCCGATCCCGCCCAATGGCCAGCCGCCAGCCCGGCGACGCGCTCCGGCTCGATCTCGAAAAGGCGCTCGCCGCCCTCGCGGGCCATGACCTGGGCTTCACCGAGACCGGCCCGGCCCATGCCGGCCGGCACCGGGTCGATCCGGACGAGGCCCGAGCTTCGATCGGCGATATCGTCTTGGGCCGAAAGGGCGAGAACATCGTCGCCTATTTCCTGGCCTCCGCCTTCGACGATGCCGACCAGCGGATCAGCCATGTCATCCGGGGCGAGGACCTCTTCGAATTCGCGCCGATCCAGGTGATCCTCCAGCATCTTCTCGACCTGCCGACGCCCACCTACCACCACCACCGCCTGATCCGCGACGAGACCGGCAAGCGCCTCGCCAAGCGCGACGATGCTCGCGCGATCCGCACCTATCGGGAAGACGGCGCAAGCCCGGCCGATATCCGCCGCCTCGTCGGGCTCTGAAATCGCCTCTTGCGCGGACCAATTCGCGGGCGGGAGATGCCTGCCCTTTCCCGAAACCCATGAGGATTTCCCGCGCTCGACCGCAAAAGCGAGAGATACACCCGCGGCGCGAATCCCCTTGCCGAGATCGCCGCCATTGCGATGCAGTCCGGCGTCCGGACCGCCCGGAACCGGACGGCCCCGAGACCTCACACGCCCGTGTAGATCTCCGCGATCCGCGCCACGGCGGCCTCGGGCGACATTTCCTCGCTCTCTCCACTCTTCCGCGAGGTGAGCTCCACGACACCTTTCTCCAGCCCGCGCGGCCCCACGGTGATCCGCCAGGGCAGCCCGATCAGGTCCATCGTCGCGAATTTCGCGCCCGCGCGCTCCTCGCGGTCGTCGTAGAGCGGCTCCAGCCCCTGCGCCCTCAGCGCCTTGTAGAGCCCCTCGCAGGCCGCGTCCGCCGCGCCGTCGCCCTGGCGCAGGTTGACGATCCCGCAATGGAACGGCGTCACCCCCTCGGGCCAGACGATGCCCTTGTCGTCATGCGACGCCTCGATGATCGCGCCCACCAGACGCGACACGCCGATCCCGTGCGAGCCCATGTGAACCGGCACCCGGTTGCCCTGCCCGTCATCGACCATGGCGCCCATCGGCTCGGAATATTTGGTGCCGAAATAGAAGATCTGCCCGACCTCGATCCCGCGCGCCTCGCGGCGCCGCGCCTCGGGCACGCGTTCGTGGAACACCGCCTCGTCATGGGTGTCGTCCGTGCGCGCATAGCGCGAGGTGAACTCCTCGAGCACCGCCTGGCACTGCGCCACATCGTCGTAGTCGATCTCGCGGTCGCCGAAGGTCAGGTCGGTCACCTCGCTGTCGTAGAACACGCCCGACTCGCCGGTCGACGCGAGCACCAGGAACTCATGCGTGTCGTCGCCGCCAATCGGCCCGGATTCGGCCCGCATCGGGATCGCCTGCAGCCCCATCCGCTCGTAGGTGCGCAGGTAGCTCACCAGATGCCGGTTGTAGGCATGGAGCGCCGCCTCCTTCGAGACGTCGAAATTGTAGCCGTCCTTCATCAGGAACTCGCGCCCGCGCATGACACCGAAACGCGGCCGGATCTCGTCGCGGAACTTCCACTGGATGTGGTAGAGCGTCAGCGGCAGGTCCTTGTAGCTGGTGACGTGGCTCCGGAAGATGTCGGTGATCAGCTCCTCGTTGGTCGGCCCGTAGAGCATGTCGCGGTTGTTCCGGTCGGTGATCCGCAGCATCTCCTCGCCATAGGCGTCGTAGCGCCCGCTCTCCCGCCAGAGATCGGCCGATTGCAGGGTTGGCATCAGGAGCGGGATATGCCCGGCGCGCGCCTGCTCCTCATGGACGATCCGCTCGATGTTCCGGAGCACCCTGTAGCCCAGCGGCAGCCAGGAATAGATCCCCGCCGAAGCCTGCCGGATCATTCCCGCCCGGAGCATCAGCCGGTGCGAGACGATCTGCGCCTCGGCGGGCGTTTCCTTCAGGACGGGCAGGAAATAACGGGAAAGGCGCATCTTGTCTCTCTTTCGGTCCGGTCACGCTCCGCAACCGCTTATGCGATCGGCCGGAAGCCGGCAAGCGGCCGCGCCCGGGTGAATTTCGGCCCGGTGCAATGCGCTTGTCGCGGGCGCGGCTAGTTGATCATCGTATCCGGCAGGTAGAGCGCGATCTGCGGGAAGGCGACGAGGATCGCCAGCGTCAGGAGCATCATCAGCCAGAACAGGATCACCCCGGAGAAGATCTGGCCGAGCGAGACATTGGGCGCCACCGACTTCACGATGAAGACGTTGAGTCCAACGGGCGGTGAGATCAGCCCCATCTCCAGCGCCAGCACGCATAGAACACCGAACCAGATCGGGTCGATGCCGAGATCGATCACGATCGGGAAGAAGATCGGCAGCGTGAGCACCAGCATCGCGAATCCCTCGAGGAAACAGCCGAGGACGAGATACACCGCGAGGATCAGCACCAGAACGCCGGTCGCCGAGAGGCCCAGCCCCTCGATCAGTTCGCCCACCGCCGAGGGGATGTGGCTGAGCGCGAGGAACGGGTTGATCAGGTGCGCCGCGATCAGGATCAGCATCACCGTGGCGGTGGTCACGACGCTGTCCTTCGCGGCCTCCCAGAGCTGGACGAGGCCGAGCCGCCGCGTGACGAAGCCGATGAGCGTGACCGCGCCGGCCCCCACCGCCGCGGCCTCGACCGGCGAGAACAGCCCGCCATAGATACCGCCGATGGTCAGCAGGATGACGCCGGCGATGGGCCCGGCCCCGGACACGGCACGAAGTTTCTCGGCCATCGAGGTCGAGGGGCCGGCGGGGCCGAACTCCGGGCGGAGATAGCAGAGCAGCGTCACCGCGAGGACGAAGAGCGCCAGCAGCAGGAGCCCCGGCAGGACACCCGCGAGAAACAGCCGGCCGATGGATTGCTCGGTGAGGATCGCGTAGATCACGAAGCCGGTGGAGGGCGGGATCAGGATGCCGAGGGTACCGCCCGCGGCGACCACACCGGTGGAAAGCCGCGGGTCGTAGTTGTAGCGGTCCATCTCCTTCAGCGCGACCTTGCCCATGGTCAGCGCCGAGGCGACCGACGAGCCCGACAGCGCCGCGAAACCGCCGCAGCCGATCACCGTGGCCGAGGCGAGCCCGCCCTTGATCGGGCCGACCACCGCGTAGGCCGCGTCGTAGAGCTGACGGCTCATGCCGGTGACCGAGGCGACGTTGCCCATCAGGATGAAGAGCGGCACCACGACCAGCTCGGGCGAGGAGCCGAGGGTGAAGGCCTCGGAGGCGAGGAGGCTGGTCGCGGCGTTGAGGCCGTTCAGGAACCAGATCCCGAGGAAGCCGATGAGGAACATCGCGAAGGCCACGGGCACGCGGAGCCCGAGCAGCACGAAGAGTGCGATGATGCCGGTCAGGCCGGCGGCGGAGGCGCTCATTCCGGGCGCCCCCCGCCTGCGGTGCGGATGTCGCGGCCGGTGAGGAGCAGTTCGGCCGCGCGGAGCGCCATGCCGAGCGCGGTCAGAACCGCGAAGACGCAGAGCGTCCAGCGGAACCAATCGATCGGGATGCCGAGGAGGTTGGTCCTGGAGCTGATCCCGAAGTGCAGGTTCAGGAGCGCCACATCGGCAATCGCCTTCGCGAGCACCGCGAAGACCACCGCACCGAGGAGCGCTGAGAGAATGTCGATCAACCGGTTCAGCGCGCTCGGGTAGTAGCGTTCGAACAGGTCGACAGCGATGTGCCCGCCCTTGCGGTCGCAAAGCGCCATGGCGCCGAAGACCAGGATCACCATCGACATGGTCACGAGGTCCTGCGAACCGTAGAGCGGATGGCCGAAGGCGCGGCCGACCACGTCGAAGAGGATCACGCCGACCTCGAACAGAAGGCCGAGCGCTCCGATGCTGGCGGACAGGCCGATCAGCCTGTCCGTGAGAGTGCGGAGGGTTTCCACGCCCCGGTTACTTCTGCAGGGCTGCGAGGGCAGCTTCGCCGCCGACACTGGCGACATAGGCGTCGCGCACCGGGGCCACGGCCTCGGCGAAGGCGGCGATCTCCGCGTCGGAGAGGTCGATGACAACGTTGTCGCCGCTCGCGCGGGCCACCTCGAGCCCGGCGTCGGCGGTGGCGTTCCAGGCATCCTCGGCGCTTTGCGAGATGGCCCGGCCCGCTTCGGCGTCAACGGCGGCCTTGGCCTCGTCCGAGAGCTTGTCGTACGAGCCCTGGCCCATCACCGTGTAGAACACCAGCCGGCCGAGCGGCGCGCCGAGCGTGTAGCTGTTGGCGACCTCGTCGAGCTTGAAGTCGGAAAGCGTCGAGGCACCGGTGAACACACCGTCGATCAGGCCGGTCTGGAGCGCGTTGTACACTTCGTTGATCGGCATCTGCACCGGCGTCGCGCCGAGCGCCTGGGCCACTTCGGCGGCGGTGGCGCCGGCGACGCGGATCTTCAGGCCGGCGAGATCGGCAGGCGTCCGGATCTCCTTGTCCTTCATGATCATGATGACCGGCTCGGAGGTCCAGAGCGCGATCGGTTTGGTGCCCGGGAACTCGCCGGCGATTTCGTCATAGGCATCCCACAGCGCGTCGTAGCCCGACTTGCCCTCGGGGATCGCGCCCGGCAGTTCGGCGATCATCGTCTTCCTGAACTGCGACGAGGTATAGCCCGGCAGGCCCCAGACAAGGTCGGCGGCGCCCTGCACGGCGCGCACGTACTGCTCGACCGGGCCGGCGCCCAGCTCGCCGCCGTGATAGCCGCGAACCGTCAGACTGCCGCCGGTGGCCGCCGACAGGTCGGCGTTCATCTTCTCGATGACCGAGGCGTTGATCGTGTGGAACGGCGGCGTGAAATTCGCGAATTTCAGCTCCTGCGCCGTGGCGGGCAGTGCCGCCACTCCGGCCGCGAGAACGGCGGCGGTCAGTGTCTTGATGAGTGTCATGTAGCCTCCCTGGTACCATTGGCACTTTTGCCGACCACGGGATCTCCACGCGATCCCGCGGCCTTTTCGGAAACCCGGCATCGTGCCCTTGCCGGGCTCCGCGTCCGGGGTCCGCGACAGACGCGTGACGAGCACACTGCCTTGCCGGGAACGCGGGCGCCATTTCAAAGCGCCGCTTTCGCGATAAATTCTCGCTAGAGCGGCCTCCTTCCCCAGCGCGGCGGGGGAAGGAGGCTTTGTCTTACAGACCATGCACTTGCGGGGCGACGTTGCCATCGCGTCCTGCAAGTGCCGCCGCCCGGACAGGCCGGGCGGCCCGACGGCGACCTAGGCGGCCTTCGTCCGCCAGCTGTCGGCGGCGTAGCTTTCGCGCGCGAGGCTCGAATACGGTGTCGGCGAGACGCGCACCCGGATCTCGGCCTGGCGATGCTTCTCGGTCGAGGTCTTCTGGGTGTCGTCCGGCTCGCCCCATTTCAGCGTCAGCACGTCGCCCACCTCGACCGACTGGTCCACGACGCCGAGCGACAGCACGCAGCGTTCGTTGAAGCTGTAGCCGTTGAACATCGACATGCCGACCATGCGGTCGCCCTGCATGATCATGTCGGCAGAGGACGACGCGTAGTTCGGCTGCGGGAAGTCGATCCACTTGCAGGGCGTGCCCGGCTCGAAGGACGAGGCGATCACCTTGAGAACGTCCTCGGCGTTCCACTCGAAGGTGACCTTCTTGCGGTTCGTGGTGCTCTCCTTCATCTTCAGGAGCGCCTCCTTGCCGATGAAATCGTCCTTCTTCCAGCCGATGTAGAAGTCGTAGCCGAGCTCGAACGGGTTCACGTAGTAGTCTTCGATATTGTCCGAGACGAAGCTGCCTCCGATCGCGCCCGCGGCCTCGTACATCTCGGCGCCCAGCCAGTCGCGGTAGTCCTTCATCATCCCGTCGCCGGTGTAGATCCCCGGCAGGGGCGAGGGAATCCAGCCCGATTCGAGCGTGTTCGTCGAATAGGCGCGACTGCCGCACTGGACGAGCCGGACACCCGCGTCGCGGGCCGCCTGCAAGATCGTCGAGTGGATGTAGCTCTTGTCCTCATAGGGCCCCCAGACCTCGAGGCCGGGCGCACCGGACATGCCGTGGCGCAGCGCCTGAACCTTCTTGGAGCCGATATTGATCCAGTCGACATGGAAGAACTTGATGTCCGGGATCGGCCCGCCGTTCATCTTCTCGAAGATCTTCGGCGCGTCGGGGCCCTGGATCTGGAAGCGGTAATGGGTGCGCAGCACGCGCTCGCCCTCGGGCCGCGAGGTGGAGCGGGGATCGTGCTTGATCCGGACGTTCCACTTGCCCCAGGCGGCGCAGAACATCAGCCAGTTCGAGGTCGGCGCGCGGCCGACAAGGATGAACTTGTCCTCGCGCTCGCGGAAGATGATGTGGTCGCCGATGACGTGGCCGGCCGGGGTGACGGGCACGTAATGCTTGGCGCGGTTCAGGTCGAAGTTCGAGAAACTGTTGATGCCGTGATGGGCAAGGAACGCCTCGGCCTGCGGGCCTTCGACGATCAGTTCGTCCATGTGGTGCGACTGGTCGAACAGGACGGCGGTTTCGCGCCAGGCGACCTGCTCGTTGCGCCAGTTCTCGAATTCCGGCGTCACCACCGGGTAGACATACATCCCGATCTTCGAGTTGCGGAGCATCTCTACAGGGTTCTTGTGCTGCGCCATCACGTCGGAAAGGCTGGGCATTGGGCGTTCCTCCTATTGCGTTTCTTGGGTTACGAGCGACAGGCCGGGCACGCAGCCGGCCAAGCTCGGTTCGGTCTTGGTCAGGTAGTCGAGATTGTCCCGCGCCTGGCGGGCATGTTCGCGGGCGAGCGCTTCGGCGCGGGCGCCTTCGCGGGCCCGGATCGCGCCGAGCATGCCACGGTGCTGCCGCTGGGCCTCGACGAGACGAAAGCGGAAATCGGGGATCAGCCCCTGTTCGCGCAGGAACGCGCTGGGCGAGGCGAGCGGAAGGCGGCTCACGCGTTCGACCTCACGGCGCACGATGGCGCTGCCGGAGAATCTGGCGAGCAATTCGTGGAACCGGGCGTTGAGACGGACATAGGCATCGAAATCGAAGTCCCCTTCGAGAGCTTCGTCGATACCGTCCAGCACGGTTTCGGCTTCGGCGAGGAGCACGGGGTCGGCGCCGCGCTCGGCCGCCAGCCGGACGGCGGTGCCCTCGATCACGCCGCGCATCTCGATCGCGTCGTGGATATCCTCGAGCGCGAAACGCGCCACACGGCAGCCGCCGGTCTCGATCCGCTCGAGCAGGCCCTCGGCCACCAGCCGGTCCATCGCCTGCCGGAGCGGCGTGCGTGACAGGCCGAGCCGTTCGGAGAGCGCAACCTCGGGCAGCCTTGTGTTCGCCTCGAACGCGCCGCCCATCACCAGGGAGCGCAGGCCGAGCACGGCCTTTTCTACCTGGCTGAGACGCGCCGTGTCGCTCATGGATCCTCCAAAGACCCGCGCCCGGATACGGCGCGATGTGGGGCGGACGTTAGAATGTATACAGTTTGCCGTCAACATCGGATTTTTAGCCACATCAACCACATTATTGTATACATCTGGACGCGCAGGAAAACGCTATGGCGCGCGAGAAAGCCATGCTAGCCTTTCGCCAAGTCATTTGTTTTCAAGGCTATTCAGCGATGTCGAATATTGCCGGCAAGGCCTATGCGATGAATGTCGTGACGCCGAGCAACCCCAGGATCACCTGGATCAACCGCCTGCTCTTCATGATCGCCCGCGGCCTGCCCGCGAATCTCGCGGGGCTACTGGGTCTGTCGCTGATCCACTTCGCGCGCTGGGTGATCATCAAGCGCAAGGATTGGCCGGATCTGGGCCAGGGCAAGCAGAAGCTCCAGAACGACTACGTGCTGTTCTGCTCGAATTTCAACGGCACCTGGGACCAGTATATCGACGCCTTCTCGGACGGCATTCCGAAGGGGCTAGATCTGTTCTGGTACTCGGCCACGAAATACCCGCACTCGATCCCGATCACGCCCTTCAAGAACTACATCACCTACAACCAGGTCTTCACCGACTATTACTACAACGCCACCCCCGGCTCGGCGCAGCGCGACATCAAGAGCTGCACCAAGGTCTACGACGCCGTCCTCGCGCTCGAGACGGCGCATGCGACGCAGTCTCCCGAAGAGTTTGCCAAGACCTGGCGCGAGACGCTGAACGGGATCCAGGCCGCGCTCGGCGATCCGGGCTTCGGCCCCGTGGCGAGCCTCGATACCGAGCGCGCCGACCAGAACCGCGAGGATTTCGTGCGAAGGGCGCAGGCCGGGTTCAACCGGGTCCGCGCGGGAGGCAAGCCCGATGCCTGATTTCGATACCGGCCACATCTTCCTCACCACTTTGGCTCCCGTGAAGCGCGGCAGTGCCGAAGAGGGCGAAGGGATCTCGCACCGGCAGCGGCTGCGGATCGCGCTTTCCGAACTGCCCACCGCGATGCAGTCGCCCGCGACCCAGAAGACGGCAATGAACAGCCCCTTCGCGCGCAACCGGCGGACGCATCTGGCACGGATGTTCGTCCTCGACGACGTGATCTACAACGGGCGGGTCGGTACCAACCCGGTGATCGCCACGCTCCGCGGCATCAACCCCGCTCAGCCGCAGCCGATCGACACGCTGAACGCGGCCTATTTCGTGTTCTGCGCCGAGATCGACGCGGTGGAGGAGGACGGCGCCCCCCTGCCCTCCGAGCTCACGCCCGAGGCGCAGACGCGCGTGCGCCGTGCCTATGCCCGCGAGCTGTGGGAGACGATGGGGCCGGAACTGGAGGATCTCTACACGAACTGCGAGGGGTTCGAGGGGGTGACGGACGCGCATGGCTTCGCCGACTATCTCGAGCGCTGCCATGTGGAAACGACGATGCCGTTCCACGATTATTACCTCGCCCCGCCCGCCTTCAATCTCCTGTCGAAACAGGCGCTTCTGGCGGCAATGGGGATCCCGGCCCTGGTGACATTGCTCGCGCTTCTCGGCTGGCTCTTTGGATTCCATACCGGCTGGGCCTTCCTCATCGCGCTTGCGGTGACCGCGCTCGCGGTGTTCCTCTCGGCCCGATTCGCCCTAGCAAACGGTGCGAAGCCCCTGCCGCCCGCGCCGCACGATGCCCTGCCTTCGGTCCTGAAGGCGCTCTATGTGCAGCAGACATTCGCGGACTTCGCCGTCGACAGCCAGGGCGCCTCGACGGAAGACCTCCACAAGGGCTTCAGCGCCTATCTCGAGAAGCACAAACCGTCGAACCGCGCCGGGCCGACACAGGCGCCCGGCGTCATCTCGATCAAGGCCGATGGCGGGGTGACACCATGAGCTACCGCCTCGAATTGCAGGACATCCAGGGCAATCTCGTCCGCGCCTATGGCCGCTATTCCTACCCGTTCGCGCGCTATTTCTTCCTCAACATCGCCGCCTTGGAGAAGGGCCGCGCCTTCGTGGGCGAGGTGGCGAAACGGGTGACCACCGCGACGCACTGGCCCGATAAGGCATCGCAGCCGCAATGCACGTTGAACGTGGGCTTCACCTTCTTCGGGCTCTACCGGCTGGGCCTGCCCATGCGAACCTTGCAGAGCATGCCCGAGGAATTCATCGCCGGGATGAAGGACCGTGCGTTCCTGCTGGGCGACCGCGACATGACACGCTCCGAGGCCGACGACAGGGATTGGGACAAGCACTGGGATCCGATCTGGCAGGGCAACCGGCGCGGCGACGGGTTCGACGCCGACAATGTCCATATCTGGATCTCGATGAATGCCCAGCTCAAGGCCGAGGGCACCGCAGAGCCGGTGGACGCGCTCGAGGAGATGACGGTCTGGCTGCGCGGGCTCTGCGCGAGCTCGGAGGGGGGCGTGCGGATCCTCGCGACCAACGGGCGGAACGGCGACCAGGAGTATCACGCCGCCTCGGCGGTGTTCCGCGACCTTGGCGGGATGCTCCTGCCCACGCCGAACGAGCATTTCGGCTTTGCCGACGGGATCGGCGATCCGGTCTTCAAGGGCCAGTACCCGCCCGAGAAGGAAAAGATCGCGGTGATCGGCCGCGGCAAGCGGATGGGCAATGGCTGGGAGCCGATCGAGGCGGGCGAGTTCATCCTCGGCCATCCCGACGAGAGCCAGGAGGTGCCACCCACCGCCGTGCCCACCGAATTCATGACCAATGGCAGCTTCATGGCCTACCGGAAGCTGCACCAGAACGTGACGAGCTTCGCCGAAGTGGTGGGCGGCGAGGCCGAGCGCTACGCCGCGGTCATGGGGATCGAGAAACCCGAGGCCGAGGTCACGCTGAAGGCCAAGATGTGCGGGCGCTGGCCCGACGGCATCCCGCTCGCGGTGGCGCCGACCCACGCGGAGTGGAAGGCCGAGCAGGAAAGGCTGGGGCTGAACGACCCCGACCCGGTGAAGGCGCTGACCGCGCAGATCGCCTATCTGCGCTCGCCCGCGGCCTCGGATTTCCGCTATGCCGACGACATGATGGGACTGCGCACGCCGGGCGGCGCGCATCTCAGGCGGGCCAATCCGCGCGACTATCTCGACCCATTGAACAAGCCCGATGGCGACAACCCGAACGCCACCACCGCGCTCAACAAGCGGCGGCGGATCCTCAGGCGCGGCCTGCCCTACGGACCGCCGCCGGGGACGCCGCTCAGCGACGAGTCCGAGCAGGGCGTGACCATGATGATCGTCGGCGCGAGCCTGTTCCGGCAGTTCGAATTCGTGCAGCAGCAATGGATCGAGTACGGGCTCGATTTCCACCAAGGCAACAACACCTGTCCGATGATCGGCGGCCATGAGCACCACAAGCGCTTCGCGATCCCGGGCGACGGGGCGAAGGGTTGCCCGGCCTATGTGATGAGCTCGCTGAAAACCTTCGTCGAATGCCGCGGCGGGGATTACTTCTTCGTGCCCTCGATGACGGGTTTGCGGATGATCGCCATGGGTATCGTCGATCCGACCTGAAGCGCCGCGCGCCCCCGAAGGGGCAAAATTCTTGAAACAGGAATTCCGGGCGAAAGATCTCGGATTCTCCGCCTGCCCCTCGGGCAGGTGGCGTGGTGCCGGCTGAGGGGCTCGAACCCCCGACCCACGGTTTACAAAACCGTTGCTCTACCAGCTGAGCTAAGCCGGCACGCGACCGCGCTGTAGCAGCCCCGGCCGGTCCGGGCAAGCGTGACACCGGCGCGACAACGGCGAGCGACGCCGCCGGCGGCATGGCCCCGCCGGGCTATCGCCCTATATTGGGCCGAACAGGGGGAAACGGGGTCGCGGCCGCCCATGCAGGTGGTGTTTCATATCGGGGCGCATTGCACCGACGGGGATCAACTCGTCCGCACGCTTCTGAAGAACCGCGGGCTTCTTGCCCGGCGGGGCGTCGCCGTGCCCGGGCCGGGGCGCTACCGCAAGGTGCTTTCCGGGGTGTTCGAGCGGCTGGACGGGGCGCCGGTGACGGCGGAAGCGGAAGAGGCGATCCTGGACGGGATTGTCGAGACCGATGCGGTCGAGCGGCTGATCCTCTCGGATGCGGATTTTCTCTGCCCGGCGGCGGAGGTGCTGGCGGGCGGCGAACTCTACGGCGCGGTCGCCCGGAGCGCGCGGCTCCGCCATGCCTTCCCGAGCAGCGAGATCGGATTCGCGGTCGGGTTGCGAAACCTCGCGAGCTTCCTGCCGGCGCTCTCGGAGGCGACCGGGACGGGCCTCCCACCCCGGCTCGACCCGCGGGCGCTGAGCTGGGTCGGCGTGGTCGAGGGGCTCCGGGCGGCCA
The DNA here is from genome assembly GCA_003605175.1 of Paracoccaceae bacterium. GTDB lineage: Bacteria > Pseudomonadota > Alphaproteobacteria > Rhodobacterales > Rhodobacteraceae > Ovoidimarina. The sequence continues at coordinate 543,521 of QWDA01000002.1, forward strand.
ATTCCGACGCCGAGATCCTGGTCTGGTGCGACGAGGATACGCCGCTCCTCTGGCCGGAGATCCTGCGCGAGATCGCGGCGCTCGACCCGACCGACCGGCTCGAGGGCAGCCACGATGTCGCGCGGCGGCTCATGGGAGACGAAGCCAATGCGCGCTATGCGCGGTTCCTCGAGCGCCGGCCGCCCGCCGACGAGTATTCCCGGCGCCGGGCGCTGGCGGCGCATCTGGCGAAATACGCGACCGACGAGGCGCTCGAACAGGAAATCGGGCTCGACGGCTGGACCGAGGAGCTCGTGGAAGAGCTGAGCGCGGCCTATGAGGAGGATCTCGAGGAGATCGCGACGATCCCGGGCGTGACGGTGCTCACCGCATAGGGCTGGCGCCCGGTGAGCCGTAGAGCTCCGCCGCGCGGCGTTCGAAGGCGCGGACGATGCGCTGCATCGCGTCATTGAACACAACGCCGATCACCGATTGCAGGATCGCGTTGCGGAATTCGAAATCGACGTGGAAATCCACCTCGCAGCCGCCCTCGGCCTCGCGCACTTCCCAGCGCGATTCCATGTGGCGGAACGGCCCGTCGAGATAGGCGGTCTCGATCCGCCGCGCGCCGGGCCAGAGCACCACGCGGCTGCCGAAGCGTTCGCGGAACACCTTGAAGGAGATCACCAGATCCGCCTCCATCACCGTATGGTCGCCCTTGTCCGTCACCTCGCGGATCCGCGCGGCGGCACACCAGGGCAGGAATTCAGGATAGCGCGCCACGTCGGCCACAAGCGCATAGATCTGGTCGGCGCTGTAGGGCAGCCTGCGGGTCTCGGAATGGGTGGGCATCGCTCTCCCGTCGGGTTGTCGCGGGCTTTGGATTTCGTAAGCTGGCGGGGAAATCAAGGGGGTGCCGGGCATGTCGCAGCCCTATGTCATCGACAAGCTCATCTCGGCGAAGGCGATCGACGCGCGGCTCGAGGAGCTTGCCCGCGAGATCCGCCAGCGCTTCGCGGACACGGACAAACTCGTGGTGGTCGGGCTCCTGCGCGGCTCGTTCATCTTCATCGCCGACCTGGTGCGCGAGCTGGACATGAACGTGGAGGTCGATTTCCTCGAAACCTCGTCCTACGGCAACGCGATGGAAAGCTCACGCGAGGTGCGGATCCTGAAGGACCTGCGCGGCGAGATCGGCGGGCGCGACGTGCTGGTCGTCGAGGACATCGTCGATACCGGGCACACGCTCGCCCATGTGCTGAAGTTCCTCGAGGCGCGCGCGCCCCGGCGGCTCGAGACCATCGCGCTCCTCGACAAGCCGTCCCGGCGCGAGGTCGACATCAAGGCGACCTGGACCGGGTTCGAGATTCCGGACGAGTTCGTGGTGGGCTACGGCATCGACTACGCCCAGCGGAACCGCAACCTGCCCTATATCGGCAAGGTCCGCTTCACCTGACAAAGGTCGCCCTGGCCGCCCCGGCCTTCCGCGGCGCGGACCCAGGTGCTGAGTTCCTCCGCCGGCATCGGCATGGCGAAGTGGAAGCCCTGAAAGTCGTTGCAGCCGAGTTCGAGCATCGTCGCCAGGTCCTCGTCCTCCTCGACCCCCTCGGCAAGGACCGCGATATCGAGGCTCTTCGCCATCAGGATGATCGAGCGGGTCAGCGCCCGGATCCGCCGGTCGCGGCTCACGCCCTGGACGAAGGAGCGGTCGATCTTGACGCGCGAGACCGGCAGGTGGATCAGCGTCGAGATCGCCGCGTGACCGGTGCCGAAATCGTCGAGCGAGAGGCTGAAGCCGGCCGCGTGCAGCGCCGCGCAGGCACGCGTGAGCACCGCGCTGTTCTCCTCGAACATGACCGATTCGAGGATTTCCAGGCAGAGCGACGAGACCGGGAGCCCGACCGCCTCGGCCTCCCAGGCAAGCTGATCCGCGAGATCTTCGTTTCTGAGCTGCGCGCTGGAGAGGTTCAGGCCCAGACTGGCGATCTCTATCCCCTCGCGCCGCCAGCCGGCGTAATGGTCGAGCGCGGCGCGGCGCAGATCTATATCGAGGCGCTCCAAGAGACCGGCCATCTCGGCGAAATGGAGAAACTGCCCGGGCAGGAGCAGGCCGCGCTCGGGATGCCGCCAGCGGGCCAGCATCTCGACCCCGATCACCCGCCCGGTCCGGCCGTCGACCTGGGGCTGGAAGAAGGGCACGAACTCGCCGCGCTGGAGCCCGGCCTCGATCTCGCGCGCGAAGAGGTGGAAATCCTCGTAGCGGCGGCGCAGCTCGGGCGTGCAGAACCTGGCATGGCCGCGCCCTTGGCGCTTGACCTCGTAGAGCGCGAGATCGGCGTCGAGTATGACCCGTTCGGCGCGGATCTCCGCCTCGGGCTCGACGATGGCGATGCCGACGCTGGCGCCCACTTCCGCAAGCTGCTTGCGATATTGGACCGGCTGGCGCAGGCCGGCACAGATCCGCCGCGCGAGTTCAGCCACCGCGGCATCGTCGGGAGCCGCGTCGATCACCACGACGAACTCGTCGCCGCCGACCCGGGCGCAGAACCCGCTCTCGCCGATCACCTCGCCAAGGACCCGCGCGGCGCTTTCCAGCACGAGATCGCCGGCGGCATGGCCGAGCGTGTCGTTCACCGCCTTGAACCGGTCGAGATCGAGATGCATGAGCGCAACCCGCCGGCGCTCTGCGGCGGGCCGGGACAGCAGCCGGACCAGATGGGTCTCGAGCGCCCGGCGGTTCGGCAGACCCGTGAGCATGTCGCTGCGCGAGAGCTTCTCGGCCTCGTGCTTGGCGGCGAGGAGACGCGCGGACATGTCCTGGGCGTCGCGGATGAGCTGCTGTTGGGCGTTGACGAGGAACACCAGGTCCGAGCTCCCGTCGGCGCCCGAAACATCGGCATTGGTGAAGCCGAACTGCTCCATCAGCCGCGGAAGCGCCGGGCCCGGGGTGAGCGCGACGAGATAGGCTCTTTCGTGGCGCGCACCGACGACGATGGGCAGGAGCAGGCCGCTCAGACGAACGGGCTTTCCGTTGGTGTCGATGACGACCTGCACGCGCTGGGTGCCCGAGCCGGCGAGCGTGCGCTCGGCGGCGAGCTTGCGCGGCTTGATGAGCTTGACCGCATCGAACAGCGAAGCGCCGGCAAGTGGAACATCCGGCAGAACCTTGGCCATGGCCGGCCCGGCCCGGAGGATCGTGCCGCCCGGCGCGACAAGGAGATGCATGGGGACAAGCGCATCGAGCCCGTCGCCGGAAAGCGCCATGCCGTCCGGCGGGTCCTGGCGGATCCGGTCGTGGTCGCTTTCCACCGCCACGCTGCCGTCAGGCAGCCTCCCCGGCGGCATCCCCTGCAGTGGAGACGCGGAGCTCGAACACATCGTGATCGTGGCCGTCGGCGCGGCTTTCGACGAGCGTCACCTCGACGCCGACGCCGGTCTGTTCCGAGAGCCCCTTGAGGAGCCCGATCACCATCGGCTGCAACCCTTCGCGGTGGCTGTGGTAGTGGAGCCGGTGGACGCCGTCAGCGCCCTCCTCGAACTCGAACGAAGGCGGCACCAGATGCGGCATCGCGAGGCGCACCTGGTCGTGCATCTCGTCGAGCCCGGCGAGGCGCTCGAGGAAGGTGTCGCCCTGGAACTGCATGACCTGGCCGATCGCGGTTTCATGCGCGAACCCGACCCAGAATTCGCCGAACACCTCGAGCACTTCGGCGGCGGTCAGGTCAAGATGGCGGCAGATCGCGCCCACGAGGTCGTGGGTCACCTTGTCTTCATAGGAGAGCATGGATTCGAAATTCGGGTCGTCGAGACCCGCATCCCTGCAGATCGCATGCCACATCTCCTCGCCATAGCGCTCCGCGATGAAGGTTCGAATCCCGTTGTTCACAAGCCCGTACATGCATGTCTCCGCTCTCCGGCCAACCCACCGGAGAAGTAGACGGCGAAACCTTACCGTCGGCTGAAGGCGCGAATTCGAGGGAACCCCCGCAAGCCTCAGGCCTCGAGTTCGGCATCCCAGTAGAGGAAGTCGAGCCAGGTCTCGTGGAGGTGGTTCGGCGGGAATCTCCGGCCCTGGTTCCTGAGCTCCTCGGCCCCCGGCTGGCGCGGCGGGCGGCGCAGCGCCATGCCGGCCTGGCGCAGGCTCTTCGAGCCCTTCCGGAGGTTGCAGCGCGCGCAGGCCGCGACCACGTTCTCCCAGCTGGTGATCCCGCCGCGCGCCCGGGGCACCACATGGTCGAAGGTCAGATCGCCCTTTGCACCGCAATACTGGCAGCAGAACTCGTCGCGCAGGAACAGGTTGAACCGGGTAAAGGCGACGCGCTTCTGCGGCTTCACGTAATCCTTGAGCACGACCACGGAGGGAATGCGGAGCTCGGTCGAGGGCGAGCGCACCACCTCGTCGTATTCGGCAAGGATCGTCACCCGGTCGAGCCAGGCCGCCTTGATCGCCTCCTGCCAGGGCCAGAGCGACAGCGGATAGTAGGACAACGGCCGGTAATCCGCGTTGAGAACCAGCGCAGGATGGTGCCGGAGCGAAGAAGGCTCCCTTACGAAACTGGTCCTGAAATCACCGTCCATTCCAGACTCCCCGCCTGCCCGTGTCCACCGGCGTCAGAGCGGCGCGCTTCCAGGGCGCACAGCCCCAGCCTGATCCGAACTATATCTGGCGTCCGCCGGCTGGCAAGCCCCATCATTTTCCGGAGCTTGACGGCAAACTGGAGCGATTTCGTGACGCCGGCATGACAAATGCCCGGAAGCCGGAACCGCCAAAGCGGAACGGCCGCACCCCGGGGGGCGCGGCCGTTCGGAACTGCAAGCCGGCAGAGGTCAGCGCTTGGAGAACTGGAAGCTCTTCCGGGCCTTCGCCTTGCCGTATTTCTTCCGCTCGACGGTGCGGCTGTCGCGGGTCAGGAACCCGGCGGCCTTGAGCGGCGCGCGGAGCGCCGGTTCGTAAAGCTGGAGCGCCTTCGAGATGCCGTGCTTGACCGCGCCGGCCTGGCCCGAAAGGCCGCCGCCCTTGACGGTGGCCATCACGTCGAACTCACCGGCGACGCCCGCGACCTCGAAGGGCTGGCGCAGGATCATCTGCAGCACCGGACGGGCGAAATAGGCGTCCATCTCCTTGCCGTTCACGGTCACCTTGCCCGAACCCGGCTTGATCCAGACGCGGGCCACCGCGTCCTTCCGCTTGCCCGTGGCATAGGAGCGGCCCAGCTCGTCGCGAACCGGCTCGTGCGTCGGCGCCTCGAGGACGGCCGCATCGGCACCGCCGCCGACGGCTTCTTTCAGCTCTTCGAGCGAATTGATCTGATCGGCCATCGTCATGCGCTCCGGCTGTTCTTGGAATTCATCGACTTGACGTCGAGCAGTTCGGGCTGCTGCGCCTCGTGCGGATGCTCGGCACCGGCATAGACGCGCAGGTTGGTCATCTGCTGGCGGCTCAGGCGATTACCCGGCAGCATCCGCTTCACGGCCTGCATCACCACGCGCTCGGGATGCGCGCCCTCGAGGATCTGGCCCGTGGTGCGCGACTTGATGCCGCCCGGATAGCCGGTGTGCCAATAGTTCGGCTTCTCGCGCTTGCGGCCGGTGAGCTGCACCTTTTCGGCATTGATGACGATCACGTTGTCGCCCATGTCCATATGCGGGGTGTAGCTCGGCTTGTGCTTGCCGCGCAGGCGGGTCGCCACGATCGCGGCAAGACGGCCCAGAACCACGCCCTCGGCGTCGATCAGGATCCATTTCTTGTCGATATCCGCCGGCGTCGCGGTGAATGTCTTCATCGTTCGGTATCCTCAGTTTTGCCGATCCGGCGCCGTCTGGCCGACTGTCTCGGCCCTGGAACCATCGGGATTGCCGTGTTCTAAGGATTTCGAAATCCGCGTCAAGCGGAACAGACCTAATTTTTTAGTGCAAATACATACACTTAAAAGATAGGTATCATATTACCTCATTAACCTTGAATGCAAAAACCAAAATTTACGAGCAATTTTTCGGAAAAATGCCCCGATCTCGCCAGAAATCGCCGATACTCAACCATCAACGCGGATGTTCCCGCGCCAGTGTTTTCGGAGTGATCCAATGCGTACCAGTGTTTTCGCCTTCTTCTTCGGCCTCGGAACCTCGGCTGCCGCCCTCCTCGCCATCGGCCTGCCGACCATGATCGCCCTTCAGGTTGTCGCCGTGCTCGCCGTCTTCACGCTGGGCCTCGCCGGGATCGTCGGCCTGGTCACCGGCGAGTTCCGCCGCCCTGCCGAACTGGCCCACTGACCCCCCGGCCTCCTACCCAAGCCCGGCCTGGCGCGCGGGCGGAATCGAATAGGTGAGCGCGGCCCGCGCGACGGGCTCCGCCTCGCCTTCCGACCGGATCAGCACGTCGCCCACGGCGAGCACCCGCCCGAGCTTCAGAAGCCGCGCCTCGGCCAGCAGGTCGCGCCCCGAAGCGGGCTTCCTCATGAAGTCGATCGAGGCATTGGTGGTGACCGCCAGCGCCTCGGGGCCGATGATCGCGAGAAGCGCGAGATAGATCGCCAGATCCGCCAGCGCGAAGAGCGTGGGCCCCGAGACCGTGCCGCCCGGGCGGAGATGCCGATCGGACGGGCTCAGCCGGATCACCGCCTGCATCGGCGCGACGCTGTCCACGGTGAACTCCCCCGAGACCTGCGGAAAATCTCGCGCGAGGAAGGCCCCGAGCGCAGCCGCATCCATTTTCAGCTCCATGCTTCCCCCGTCGCCAGGCACCCCCTAGACTTCACCCGCAGCCGGGAGGAGCACAAGATGGCTTTGGTGATCCGTGAAGATCTGGGGCATGTGGCGCGCCTCACCCTGAACCGCCCCGAGGCGCTGAACGCGCTCTCCTTCGCGATGCTGGCAGAGTTGCAGGACGCGCTCGATGCAATCGCCGGCGAGAGCGCGATCCGCGTGGTGGTGATCGCCGGCGCGGGCCGGGCTTTCTCGGCCGGGCACGACCTGACCGAACTGCGCGACGCGCGCGCGGAACCCGATGGCGGCAAGGCACGCCTTTCCGCCCTGTTCGACGCCTGTTCCGCGCTGATGCAGACCCTGCCCCGCCTGCCCCAGCCGGTGATCGCCGAGGTCCATGGCCTCGCCGCCGCCGCCGGCTGCCAGCTCGTCGCCTCCTGCGACCTTGCCGTCGCCGCCGAGGGCACCCGGTTCGGGGTGAACGGCGTGAATATCGGCCTGTTCTGCTCGACGCCCATGGTGGCGCTGACCCGCTGCGTGCCGCCGAAACAGGCGTTCGAGCTGCTGGTCACCGGCGATTTCGTCGAGGCCGGCCGGGCGCGCGAATTGGGCCTCGTCAACCGGGTGGCCTCTCCCGAGACGCTGGAGGCGGAGACCATGGCGCTGGCCGGGCAGATCGCCGGCAAACTCTCGAAGGCGGTTCGGATCGGCAAGCGTGCCTTCCACGAGCAGCGCGAGATGGGTCTCTCGGCGGCCTATGCCCATACCGGCGAGGTGATCGTGGCGAACATGATGGAGCCGGAAACGACCGAGGGCGTCGCGGCCTTCCTCGAGAAGCGCAAGCCCGACTGGGAGACCTGACGGGATGGAGACGACCGGGGCGGCGGAGGCCCATATCGCGGCGATCGAACCGGAGCGGAGGCGGGCGGAGGCGCGGCGGCTCGACGGGATCTTCCGCGAGATCACCGGGTTCCGGCCGCGGCTCTGGTCGGGCCGGATGATCGGCTACGGTTGCTACGACTACACCTACTCCACCGGGCATTCCGGGACCTGGCTGGCCACCGGTTTCGCGGCCGCGCCCCGGCAGATCACGATCTATGTCCTGCCGGGCTACACCCCCTTCCCGGACATCATGGCGCGGCTCGGCAAGCACCGGCGCGGCAAGTCTTGCCTCTACCTCAGTCGGCTCGACCAGGCCGACGAGGGCGCTCTCCGCGACCTGATCCGGGCGGGGCTCGAGGATCTCGCGACGCGCTGGCCGATCCGGCCGACCTGAGCCCGCGAGGCTTGCCCGCCGGGTGGGGGCGGTGCAAGCTGGCGCCAAGAACAGGGGAGGCGTCATGGAGGAAAAGCCCGGAGCGGAACGGGGACCGTTCACGGCGGCCGAATTGGGTGCGATCGCGCATCTCTACCGGGGCGAGGTCTACCGCTCGACGCTCTGGCGGCAGCGACTCGACACCACGACGAACTGGTCGGTGGTGACCTTGGGCGTGGCGCTCTCGATCTCCTTTTCCTCGCCGCAGGCCTCGCCCCTGCCACTCGTACTGGTCGGCGTCCTGATCCTGTTCTTCCTGATGCTCGAGGCGCGGCGCTACCGCTACTTCAACGTCTGGCGCGCCCGTTGCCGCTGGTTGGAGACCCATATCTACGCGCCGATGCTGCATGACGGCGACCTGCATCTCGAGGAGGGCTGGCAGCGCACTCTGGCCGAGGATTACTGGCGGCCGCGCTACCATGTCTCGATGTGGGTATCGATCGGGCGGCGGATCCGGCGGAACTACTTCTGGATCCTGCTGATCCAGTCGCTGGCCTATCTGGGCAAGCTCATCGTCCATCCCGAGCCGCTCATCGACTTTGCCGATTTCGTGGCGCGTGCCGCGGTCGGCCCGGTGCCGGGCTGGGCGATGCTGGGGCTCGGGATGCTCTACATTCTGACCTGGGGCTGCGTCGCCCTTTTGAGCTGGCGCGACGACCAGCGCCGCGCCTCCCAACGCCGCGACTGGTCGAGCATGGGGTGAGCCGCGGTCCCGCGAAGCGGGATCGGAACGTCCGGTGGACGATCCGAAGCGGCGAACGCCCGATCCGCAAGGATCGGGCCGAGGCAAGCCGCGGACCGACAAAGCCGGATCGAAGCCCCCAATGGGCGCCCCGAAAAGCCGTACGGGAGAACTGCGAGCGAAAAGCTTGCCAGTCCTCCGCCGAAAATGCGGTTGCCGAGCCCGCGAAAACAGCGTCGAAACGGATCGAACGCCATCAAGGGACCTTTCCGATGCGACACCTCCTTCTGACGACACTTCTTGCCACGATGCCCCTGACCGCCGCTGCCGAAACCGCGCGGGAGACCGTGCTCAACGGGCTTCGCGCCGTGTTCGTCGAGCCGGACGTGGCGGCGATCGACCGCTACTTCTCCGAGGACTACATCCAGCACAATCCGGCGTTCCCGAACGGGCTCGACACGCTGCGGGGCTTTGCCGCCGCCCCCGGCGATGGCGTCGACTACCTGATCGGCAACGTGATCGCAGACGAGCCGGCCGGTCTCGTCGCGGTACATTTCCGGGTAACCGGCTTCGGACCCAAGCCGCTGGTCGGGGTCGACATGTTCCGGGTCGTGGACGGCAAGATCGTGGAGCACTGGGACGTGATCCAGGAAGAGGTCACCGATACGGTGTCGGGCAACCCGATGTGGACTCCAGCGGAGAATTAGCGACGGGCCGGAGCGCGGCGGGTAGCGCCCGAGGCAGGAAGAGCCCGCGCGCCCTCGCCCCCCGGTTCAGAAAATCGCGTCGCCCTGCTCGTCGATCACCTGCCGCGCCTTCCGGATCGAGAAGGCCACGGCCTCCTCTTCGCCCTGCACGGTATCGGCCCGGAGGAGTTGGTGAACCCGGGTCTCGCCCGCCACGTCCTTCTCGATCCGCGCCGCGATCCGGTATCCGCCCGCTTCCTTCACCGGCGCAGGGAAGATCCTGAAATCCTTGTAGATCTCGGGCTCCGGCTCGGGCGCCGAGCCACCGCCGAACAGGCGCGAGAGAATGGACATGGGCAGAGCTCCGGTGACACGAGGGTTGAGTGCCAGCCTAGCCCTTGCGGCTTGTCCCGTGAAGTCCGAGGGCGAAACGATGCGGAAGCAGGGCAAAGGGCAGCGCCCGAGCCTGGGAGGGCGCTGCCAGCGCTAGGGTCAGGACCCATTGATTTTCGCTTGGGGTCATGATTCACGCTCCGAAAACCGAGCGGCGACCATGTCTGATCTTTTCTGGCTGAGGGAGGCGCAGATGGCGCGTCTTGAGCCCTTCTTTCCAAAATCCCACGGCAAACCCCGGCAGTGTCCCGGCACATGGTGTAGGAGGCCGCGCGCGGAGCCTCCGGCGTATCGCAGCGCGCGGCCTGGGGTAGCGCTGGCGGTCATCGCCGATCTTCGGAAAAGGTTCGGGTTGCGAGACCTGG
>QWDA01000029.1 GCA_003605175.1 Paracoccaceae bacterium
CAGGCTGCTGAAGAAGTCAGGGCGTGGGAACGGTTTTCTGTTTTCGCAGTGACGGCTGTCAGGTGATCTGCCGACGACGTGGACGGACTGGCCGCTGTTGGTGTCACCGTCATGCCCCGAGCAGCCGTGGCAGCCGGGCGAGGTTGCTGGCGGCCATGGTCAGGACGAAGTGGGCGCTGACCCGTTCGATGCCGCGATAGACAGTCTGGGCGAGGCCGCCGACCGTTTTGCCCCAGCCAAACGGCTCCTCGATCCGCTTTCGGTGCTTCTGGGACACGGCGTAGCCCGCGTGTCGGGTCGTGCGGCCGTCGATCGCCGAATGCCGGGATTTCCGCGCGATATGGGGCGTGACGCAGGCCTGCCTGAGGTCGCGGACGAAGTCGGCGCTGTCGTAGCCCTTGTCGGCCCCCAAGGTCAGCTGGCGGGTCGAGCCCGGGGAATGGGCATGGATCATGGACATCGCCGCTCGGCGCTCGGCAGTGCCGTCGGCTTGGGTGAGATCAGCCTGCACGATCAGGCCGCTCCGGTTCTCCATCAGGGCGTGGCCCATGAAGCAGAGCATCGCACCGGTGCCGGGCGACTTCTTGTAGAGCCGCGCGTCGGGATCGGTCGTCGAGGCATGGGTGGCGTTGGACCGCTTCTTACCCCGGAAGTCGACCTCGGCATTGCGGGACTGGCGGTCGGGGCGGGGCATCGGGGCGGTCTCGGTTGGGGTCTGTTCATGGTCTTCGGTGGGGCTGTCGGGTCCGGGCGGATTGCTCGGATCGTCATCGGGCGGCGTGCCGGCGGCCTTGTGCTGGAAGCTCTTCATCGAGGCCCAGGCTTTCACCAAGGTGCCGTCCACTGAGAAGTGGTCATCCGACAACAGCGGCGCGACCTCGCGATGCGCCAGGATCGCCGCCATCACCTTGCGCGACATCTCGGTGGTCAGCAGCCGGTCGCGGTTCTTGGTGAAGACGGTCGGCACCCAGACAGGATCGTCGATGCCGAGACCGACGAACCAGCGGAACAAGAGGTTATACCGCATCTGCTCCATCAGCTGCCGCTCGGAGCGGACCGAGAACAGGATCTGGATCAGGCTCGCCCGGATCAGCCGTTCCGGCGGGATCGAGGGACGGCCAAAGTCGGTGTAAAGCGCCTCGAACTCGCCATCGAGGCTGGCCAGCGCCTCGTTCACCACCTGCCGGATCTTGCGCAGCGGGTGCCGCGCGGGAATGCGCGCCTCCAGATCGACATAGCTGAACAGCGACCCGCTCGCCTCATCCGTCCCGCGCATCATATCCCCCGCCAAAACCGTGCAGCCGGTGAATCATGTTCCTCAAACCGGGCCAAGGGCCGACTTCTTCAGCAGCCTG
>QWDA01000030.1 GCA_003605175.1 Paracoccaceae bacterium
GGCTCGGTGATGACCAACAAGTACGCCGAGGGCTATCCGGGCCGGCGCTATTATGGCGGCTGCCAGTATGTCGACATCGCCGAGGAACTGGCGATCGAACGGGCGAAGCAGCTCTTCGGCTGCGGCTTCGCGAACGTGCAGCCCAATTCGGGCTCCCAGGCGAACCAGGGGGTGATGCAGGCGCTGGCGAAGCCCGGCGACACCATTCTCGGCATGAGCCTCGACGCGGGCGGGCACCTGACCCATGGCGCGAAGCCGAACCAGTCGGGCAAGTGGTTCAACGCGGTGCAATACGGCGTGCGGCGGCAGGACCTGGAGATCGATTACGACCAGATCGCGGCCTTGGCGGCCGAGCATGGCCCGAAGATCATCATCGCCGGCGGCTCGGCGATCCCGCGGGTGATCGATTTCGCGAAGATGCGCGAGATCGCGGATTCGGTGGGCGCCTATCTGATGGTCGACATGGCGCATTTCGCCGGGCTGGTGGCAGCGGGCCTCTACCCCTCGCCCTTCCCGCATGCGCATGTGGCGACGACGACGACGCACAAGACCCTGCGCGGGCCCCGCGGCGGCATGATCGTGACCAATGATGAAGATATCGCGAAGAAGGTGAATTCGGCGATCTTCCCGGGCATCCAGGGCGGCCCGCTGATGCATGTGATCGCGGCCAAGGCGGTGGCCTTCGGCGAGGCCTTGCGGCCGGAGTTCAAGACCTACCAGCAGCAGGTGGTGGCCAATGCCAAGGCGCTGGCCGACCAGCTGATGAAGGGCGGGCTCGACATCGTCACCGGCGGCACCGACACGCATCTGATGCTGGTCGACCTGCGGCCGAAGGGCGTGACCGGGGCGGCGACCGAGAAGGCCTTGGGCCGCGCGCATATCACCTGCAACAAGAACGGCATCCCGTTCGACAGCGAGAAGCCGACGGTGACCTCGGGCGTCCGCCTGGGCACCCCCGCCGGCACCACCCGCGGCTTCGGCGAGGCCGAGTTCCGGCAGATCGCCGACTGGATCACCGAGGTGGTCGACGGGCTCGCAGCGAACGGCGAGGACGACAACAGCGCCGTCGAGGACAAGGTCCGCGCCGAGGTCGAAACCCTCTGCAAGGCGTTTCCGAT
>QWDA01000031.1 GCA_003605175.1 Paracoccaceae bacterium
ACTGCCCGATCATCTCGTTGATCCTCTTTGTGACGGCGATGTCGCTCTCGATCCGTTCGGCGGCGGCGGCGGCATCCATCCAGTAGATCAGCGCGCCGGTCTCCGCGGAAAGCTGCTGCGCGCGCTCGGACATCACCGTCTCCCTGGCGACGGCAATGATCTTCTCGCGCACATCCGCAGGGGTGTCCCTGAGAACGAACAGCCCGTTCCAGAGCGACACATCGAGCTCCGGTGCGATCGCCCCCAGCATCGGCGCATCGGGCGCGATCGCAATCGGCTGCTCGGTCACGCTGGCAAGGATCTTCACGTCGTCGAGGCAGGGAAGGATCTGCTGGATCGTGGTGTTGATGACATCGAAATCGCCGGAAGCCAGCGCGTTGCAGTCGAGCGCATCGGCCGAGGCCTCGGAACCCCATTCGAAGCCGAGTTCCTTCGCGGCGGCGAACGTGGCCTGCGTCGGCAGCAGGAAGGACCCGAAATGGCCGAGAACGACGGAGTTGTCCTGCGCGTACTCTGCGAGCTCCTCCATCGTCGAGTAGGGCGCATCGCCGGAGGTGGCGATCACGAAGGGATAGGTCAGGAAGATGCCCAGCGGTTCGAACGGGTTCGGATCGAGCGCGGGGATGCCGAGCTCGGGGCCGACCACCGGAATGTCGACCACGAACGACCCGATCGTATAGCCGTCGGGTGCGGCACTGGCCACCGAAGCGGCGCCGGGGAACGGCCCGCTGTCGGAGGGACGGTTGATCACGGCCGCGGCCACGCCGTATTTTTCCTGGAAGTCCTCCGCGATCATCCGCGTCAGCACGTCCTCGAGATCGCCCGGCGGGAACGGGACGACGAAGTTCACCGGCTTTTCCGGATAATCGGCGAGGGCGGCCGCGGGCATG
>QWDA01000032.1 GCA_003605175.1 Paracoccaceae bacterium
CTCGTCGAGATGGAAGTGCGCGAGCTTCTGTCGTCCTACGAGTTCCCCGGCGACGACATCCCGATCGTCAAGGGCTCGGCGCTGGCGGCGATGGAAGGCCGTGACCCGGAGATCGGCGAGACCTCGATCCGCGCGCTTCTGGCGGCGGTCGACGAGTACATCCCGACGCCCGAGCGCGCCGTGGACCAGCCGTTCCTGATGCCGATCGAGGACGTGTTCTCGATCTCGGGCCGCGGCACGGTTGTCACCGGCCGGGTCGAGCGCGGCGTGGTGAACGTGGGCGACGAGCTGGAGATCGTGGGCATCCGCGACACCCGCAAGACGACCTGCACGGGCGTCGAAATGTTCCGCAAGCTGCTGGATCGCGGCGAGGCGGGCGACAACATCGGCGCGCTGCTGCGCGGCATCGACCGTGACGGCGTCGAGCGGGGCCAGGTGCTCTGCAAGCCCGGCTCGGTGAAGCCGCACACCAAGTTCGAGGCCGAGGCCTATATCCTGACGAAGGAAGAGGGCGGCCGTCACACGCCGTTCTTCGCGAACTACCGGCCGCAGTTCTACTTCCGCACCACGGACGTGACCGGGACGGTGAACCTGAAGGAAGGCACCGAGATGGTGATGCCGGGCGACAACGTGGCCTTCACGGTGGAGCTGATCGCGCCGATCGCGATGGAGAACGGCCTCCGCTTCGCGATCCGCGAAGGCGGCCGCACCGTCGGCGCCGGCGTCGTCTCGAAGATCATCGAGTGAAC